>JAFKEU010000018.1 GCA_017308475.1 Alphaproteobacteria bacterium | reverse complement strand
GAGCGCTCTCAGCAACCGGCGGTTGGCGCTCAATCGCTTCAGCCGGTTGTGGATCTCCCGATCCAACGGGGTCCGGTCGTCGGGCACGAAGTTCGCCAACTGGCCGAACTTCAGCCCGCCCCACACCTGCTCGACCGGGTTCAGTTCCGGGGCGTAGGGCGGCAGCCGCTCCGGCCACACCCGCCGGTTCCGCTTCCGGAACGCGCGCATCACCGGCCCCTTGTGGTTGGTCCCGCCGTCCCACACGACGACCACCTGGCCCGGCACCGCGCCGAGCACGCACCGCAGGAACCCGACCACCTCCGCCGCGCCGAAGTACCCGTCGGCGCGGGTGCTCCAGCGCAGCCCCAGCCGGCGGGTGCGCGGCGAGACCGTTATCGCTCCGATCACCGACACCTTGCGCCGGCGCCCGCCGTCGCCGCCGATCACCGGCGCGTGCCCGCGCACCGACCAACTGCGGCGGACCAACGGGTTGATGAACAAGCCACTCTCGTCGATCAGGACGATGTGGGCGTGATCCCCGGCCGCCTTTTTTGAATCCTCGGCCCGTCCTCGGCGACCCAGCGGCCGATGGCTACCGGGTCCCGCTGCCGCGCCCGCCGGGCCGGCTTCTGCGGGGTGAAGTTGCGCGTGGCCAGCCACTCCCGCCGGTAGTTCGGGTGGAACCGCACGCCGAACGTCTTGTGGATCAGCTCCGCCACCCGGCGGGCGGTCCACAGATCGGTGTCGAACCCGTGGGCGGTCGGCGACTCGGTCCGCCAGCCGAGCACCTTCCGCTCCTGCTCGTCGGTCCGGAACCGGGGCCGACCGGGCGTGGGTTTGGCCTTCAGTCCATTGCCGCGCGACCCACTTCTCGACGGTGACGGGGTGGACGCCCAGGAACGCGGCCACGTCCTTCTGCGCCCAGCCCTCGCCCACGCGGCGAATCGCCAGCATGCGCCGCGCCTCCAGATCAGCCGCTGTTCCTTTGCTCCTCATCCTGAACAGGTTACGAACGCGCCACCGAGTGAGGAGCTTTTCTTACCTGCTGATCTGTATTGCGCAACGAGTCTACTGGGGCTGAGGGCTTCGGGGCGGAAAGCCATCCGCCGTCACGCCGCATACACTTCGGCCGGGGTCCGGTAGTCGAGGGACTGGTGCAACCGCTCGGTGTTGTAGAACCCGAAGTACGCCCGCAGCCCGCACTCCAACTCCGACACCCGCTCGTAACCCTTGAGGTACACGTCCTCGTACTTCACGCTCCGCCATAGCCGCTCCACGAACACGTTGTCCAGGCACCGGCCACGCCCGTCCATCGAGACCGCTACAGCGCCGTCGCCATCATCCTGCAC
>JAFKEU010000015.1 GCA_017308475.1 Alphaproteobacteria bacterium | reverse complement strand
GCTAGGGCGGCGTGATGCCCGGATCGGGCGCGGCGCCCTGGCCATGCGCGCCCGGATCGGGCAGCGCCACACAGATCCCGTTCTCGCAGGAGATCATGTTGACGGTGTCGAAGGGCGCGGCCCCGGTGGAGCGGATCGTGGTACGGGTCAGGAGGCGCCCGCCCGCCGATTCCAGCAGCGCATAGGCAGCAGCAGCCGTGCCGTTGGGACCGCCCGAACCAGTACCTGCCAGCGCCACATCGCCGCCGCTGGTGGCGATCAGGGGCGTCAGGAAAGCGCCGGCAAGCCCAGCCTGGCTGGCCGACGGCGAGGCCGCCAGGGGCACGCCGGTTCCCTCCGCCGTGCGTCCCGATCCGAAGGGCCCATTCAAGGTCACCGCGCAGGCCGCGGCCCCGCCGCTGGGGTCGACGGCGGCAAAGCCCGTCGATCCCATGTCCCTGGGCAGGCTGGTGACACCGAAGGCGGTCAGGCTTTGGCGCGCGGCGGTCATCACCGCCGTCTCGCCGTTCTGGCCGCCCGCCTGGGCGCGCGACAGGTTGTCCAGCAGGCTGGCGGTGAAGGCCCCTGCCCCGGTGCGTGGACCGGGGACCCAGGCGACCAGGCTGCCCACGGTGCGGACCCGCGCCGGGCCCTGCATGTCGCCGGCGCCCGCCAATTCGGCCAGGGTGATGGCGCCGCCCTGGGCGGTCGAATAGGCGGCTAGACGGCTGGCGGTGACGCCCTTGTAGAAGCCGTCATTGGCCCCCAGCCGCACACTGCCCAGTGTCAGCGCCAGGTCGGGATTCTTGACCACCGTGCCCACCGGGTGCAGCTGGCCGGATTCATCCAGGAATTCGGATGCCAGGCCCGCATCCAGCCGCACCACATTCACCGCATCGGCAAGGCGCGTGGACAACGCCTCGGACACGGGGAAGCCGGTTGCGGCATAGGCCTCGCCCGGGGCGACCATGCGCTGCCAGGGCAGCGCGCCATGGGCGCTCTGCAGGTCATGGAAGCCGTAGACCGCCGCCGGCACGGCAAAGGGACCGCCGCGCGATGGCGCACGCGCCAGGAAATCATATTCGGTCACCTGGGCCGCGCCCGCGTCGCGCAACAGGCAGATGCCGCCACCGCCCAGACCTGCCGCCACCGGATAGGTGGCTGTCAGGGTAAAGAACATGGCGGTCACCGCATCGGCGGCGTTGCCGCCCTCCACCAGCACGCGCGCACCGGCGCGTGCGGCCAGCGGTTCGTCGGCCACGGTCATGCCGGTCCGCTGGGCGGTGGAATTCTCGTCGGTCGACGCGATGTTCGGTTGCTCGGGCGAACCAAAACCCAGCATCGAGCCCATGTTCTCGCCCAGCGATTTCGTGGCCGTGCACCCACCCACAGACAGCAACGGAAGAAAAAGCAGAGGCACGGCGATTGCGGCAGGAGTGCGGCGCATGAAGGCTCTTTAATCCGAAGCGTCGATTGCGGGCCCCTTATGCCCGAGCAGCGGCGCGGATGAAAGCCGGGTTTGCTTTTGCGCCGCCCAGCCCATACCGTCCCGGCTGGGTTGGGGCTTGGGATCGGGCTGCCGCAGCGCGAAGCCCGCCACGAAGGAGTAGCCTCGCTTGCCGATTCCGCATCGTCATTTGCGCCGCCTGGTATTCGCCCTGGGCTTCGCGGGCACCTTTGCGGCCATCGCCCTGCCCGCCCAGGCCCAGGGCATGAGCGTGCTGCGCGATACCGAGACCGAGGAGATGCTGCGCAATTACGAGATGCCGCTGGCCAAGGCAGCCGGCCTCGACGTCAACAATGTGCATGTCTACCTGATGGGCAGCCCGGAAATTAACGCATTCGCCACCCAGCCCGCGGACATCTATGTCTTCTCGGGCATTCTTCTGTGGCTGAAGAGGCCCAACGAGCTGATCGGCGTGATGGCGCACGAAACCGGCCACATCGCGGCCGGGCATCTGACGCGCACCGCCTATGCAATCAAGAAAGCCACCGTGCCGATGCTGTTGTCGCTGGTGGCGGGCATCGCCGCAATGGTGGCGGGCGCCGGCGAAGCGGGCCTGGCGATCATGCAGGTCGGCCAGTCCATGGCCATGGCCCAGTTCGCCGCCTTCAGCCGGGTGCAGGAATCCACAGCGGACCAGATCGGCGCAAGGCTGCTTTTGGCCACGCACCAGTCGCCCGTAGGCATGTACCGCACCTTCCAGCGTTTCGCGCAGGAAGAGGCGATGAGCGCCTACAAGATCGACAAGTTCGCCGTCGACCATCCCACCGGCGAGGACCGGGTGATGGACCTGCAGGACCTGGTGGATGCTTCGCCCTATCGCAACGTCCAGGACTCGCCGGAAAGCGTGCATACCTTCGAAATGGTCCAGGCCAAGCTGGCCGGCTTCGTGCTGCCGGTGAAGGAGGCGCTGACCCGCTATCCGGTGTCCAACACCTCGGCGCCAGCGCGCTATGCCCGCGCCATGGCCTATATGCGCCAACCGAACTTCCAGAAGGCGATGGATGAAATCAACAGCCTGATCAAGGAAGAGCCGAACAACCCTTATTTCTACGAGGTGCGGGGGCAGATCTATGTCAGCATGGCGCGGCCGGCCGAGGGCATCCCGGACTATCAGAAGGCGGTGGATCTGCGTCCGGCTGCGCCCCTGCTGCGCCAGGAACTGGCCACCGCCCAGCTGGCCACCGAGAATCCCTCGCTGGCGGGGGCGGCGCTGCAGAACCTCAAGGCCGCCCTTCTGGTGGAAAATGACGACCTGTTCAGCTGGTATGAAGCCGCCCAGGCCTACAGCATGCTGAAGAACCAGCCCATGGCCGACCTGTCCACCGCCGAGCTCAATTTCAACGGCGGCGACATGCGCAAGGCCCTGGTGTTCGCCACGCGCGCGCGCGCAAAGCTGCCCCAGGGCACCTCCGACTGGCAGCGTGCCAGCGACATCATCGGCGCGGCCGGCCCGCTGGCGCGCCAGCAGCAGTAAAGGATTCATCGATGCGTATTTTCACGGTGCTGGCAGGCGCCATCGGCGGCGCGGTGCTTGCGGTGGCGATTGTCCTGACCCTGACGGCCCAGGGCATGATGCCGATCAACGACCGCCAGATGCAGAATTATCTGATGGCGCATCCGCAGCTGGCGCTGGCCATGATCGGCCGCCAGCAGCAACTGGACGACATGAAGAAGCAGGCCGAGCAGTCCGCCGCCCTGAAAAAGGTGGGCGGGAAATCCTTCTTCGATCCCAGGATCGCCTTCGTCACCGGCCCGGCCGACGCCAAGACCCAGGTGGTGGAGTTCTACGATTACGACTGCCCCTATTGCCGCGCCAGCCAGCCCGAGGTCCAGAAATTCTACGAGGCGCACAAGAACGACACGCGCTTTTCGTTCATCGAACTGCCGCTGGACATCCACGGGCCCAACGCGCTCCTGGCGGCCCGGGCCTCGATCGCGGCGCGGCTTCAGCCCGACAAGTACATGGCCTTCCATTTCGCAATGATGAGCAACAGCGATCCGGTGGATGCCAATGCGATCTTCGACATCGCCGGCAAGGTGGGGCTGGACCTGGACAAGCTGCGCGCCGACATGAACCGGCCCGAGGTGGCAAACATCATCGAGCAGAGTCACGAGCTGGCGATGAAAGTGGGCATCGACGGAACGCCGACCTTCATCGTCAACGGCCAGATGCATCCGGGCATGGTCCAGGACGGCGAGCTGGAACAGATGGCCAAGAGCAGCTAGCGCCCCGTCAGGGCCTTCAGGCTTTCGGGATAGCGCTCACCCTCGATCTGAACGTCCGCCAACGCGGTTTCGATGGCGCGCAGATCGTCACCGGTGAGTTCGATTTGAGCGGCGCCCAGATTTTCCTCAAGGCGATGGAGCTTGGTGGTGCCTGGGATGGGAACGATCCACGGCTTCTGTGCCAGGAGCCAGGCGAGCGCGACCTGTGCGGGAGTTGCCTTGCCGCGCGCGGCAATCTGCTGGAGCCGCTCGACAAGTGCGTGGTTGGCCGCGCGCGCCTGTGGCGAGAAGCGCGGCACGACATTGCGGAAATCCGACCCGTCGAATTTCGTGTCCGCGGTGATTGCGCCCGTCAGGAATCCCTTGCCCAGCGGGCTGAAGGGCACAAGGCCGATGCCGAGTTCTTCGAGCAGCGGCAGGATTTCCTTCTCCGGCTCGCGCCACCACAGGGAATATTCGCTCTGCAGCGCCGCCACGGGCTGAACCGCATGGGCCTTGCGGATCGACCTGACGCCCGCCTCGGACATGCCGAAGTGCTTGACCTTGCCCTGCTGGATCAGGTCCTTTACCGTGCCGGCGACGTCCTCCATCGGCACGGCAGGATCGACGCGGTGCTGATAGAACAAGTCGATGCGGTCGGTCTTCAACCGCTTGAGGGACGCTTCCGCCACTTCACGGATGCGCTGCGGACGGCTGTCGACGCCTTCCTTGGGATAGCCATTGCGGAAGCCGAACTTGGTGGCGATCACCACCTTGTCGCGGAAAGGCGCCACCGCCTCACCAACCAGTTCTTCATTTTCGAAGGGGCCATAGGCTTCCGCCGTGTCGAAGAAGGTGACGCCGCGCTCGAAGGCGGCTCGGATCACGGCAATGCCGTGGTCCCGCTCGACTGCCGGTCCATAGCCGAAGCTGAGCCCCATGCAACCCAGCCCGATGGCCGAAACCTCAAGTCCCTGTCCCAGTCTGCGCGTCTGCATGGCCGAACTCCGCTGTGTTGCGCGCGGAAGATAGGGGATGCGCCATTCTGTGATTAGGCGCTAATATCGGCATGCACCTATACCCCTGGTTCATGAATGGAACGGGCCGACCTGACCGACCTTGCCGCCTTCCTGGCCGTGGCCGAGGCTCGCAGTTTCACCCGCGCCGCCGCCCGCCTGGGCACGTCGCAATCCGCGCTCAGCCACACCATTCGGCGGCTGGAAACCCGGCTTGGCCTGCGCCTTCTGACCCGCACCACCCGAAGCGTCGCGCCGACCGACGCGGGCGAGCGGCTGATGGAGACGCTGCGTCCGGCCTTCGATGACATCGACACACGGCTGGCGGCGCTGACGGCGTTGCGCGAAAGGCCCGCGGGCACAATCCGCATCAACACGCCGGAACATGCCGCCGAAACCGTGCTGTGGCCCGCCCTGGCGCGCATTCTGCCGGACTATCCCGACATCAAGGTGGAACTGACCATCGAGCATGGCTTCACCGACATCGTTGCGGGCCGCTATGACGCCGGCGTGCGCCTGGGCGAACAGGTGGCGCGCGACATGATCGCGGTGCCCATCGGGCCGCCCATGCGCATGGCCGTGGTGGGAAGTCCCGCCTATTTCCAGCGCCGCAGGAAGCCGAAGCAGCCCCAGGACCTTGAGGCCCACACCTGCATCAACCTGCGCTTCACCACCAGCGGCGGACTTTATGCCTGGGAATTCGAAAAGGACCGCCGCGAGCTCAAGGTGCGCGTCGAAGGCCAGCTTGCCTTCAACAACAGCCGCATGTGCCTGAAAGCGGCGCTGGACGGCTTCGGCCTGGCGTTCCTGCCGGAAGACCGGGTGACAGTGCATGTCCGCGAAGGCCGCCTTGTGCGCGTGCTGGCGGACTGGTGCGCGCCCTTCCCCGGCTTTCACCTCTACTATCCCAGCCGCCGCCAGCAATCCCCCGCTTTTAGCCTGCTGGTCGAAGAACTGCGCTATCGCGGTTAGATCAGCCCCGCCAGCGGGCTTGAAGGATCGGCATACTTCCGCCGCGGCATGCGGCCTGCCAGATAGGCCAGCCGCCCGGCCTGCACGGCATGCTTCATCGCCTCGGCCATCTTGACCGGGTTCTTCGCCTCGGCGATGGCGGTGTTCATCAGGACGCCGTCGCAGCCCAGCTCCATGGCGATGGCAGCGTCCGATGCGGTACCCACGCCCGCATCCACGATCACCGGCACCTTGGCCTCCTCGATGATCATGCGGATGCCCACCGGATTCTGCACGCCCAGGCCCGAACCGATCGGCGCGGCCAGGGGCATGATCGCGCAGGCGCCCAGTTCCTCCAGCCTCTTGGCCATCAAGGGATCGTCGCTGCAATAGACCATCACCTGGAAGCCTTCCTTCACCAGCAGTTCGGTGGCGCGCAGAGTCTCGATCATGTCGGGATAGAGCGTCTTCCTGTCGCCCAGCACTTCCAGCTTCACCAGCGTCCAGCCGCCCGCCTCGCGCGCCAGGCGCAGGGTGCGCACCGCTTCCTCGCCGGTGAAGCAGCCCGCCGTGTTGGGCAGGAACACCGTCTTTTTCGGGTCGATGTAATCGACCAGCATGGGCTGGCCGGGATCGGTCAGGTTCACGCGGCGCACCGCCACGGTGACGATCTGCGCGCCCGAGGCCGCCAGCGCGGCGGCATTCTCGGCATAGCTCTTGTACTTGCCCGTGCCGATGATCAGGCGCGACTGGAAGGTGCGTCCGGCGATGACGAGGGGCTTGTCCTCGATGGGGACTTCAACAGGCGCGTTGCCGCCGCCGATGAAATGGACAATCTCCAGCCTGTCGCCCTCGGCCAGCGCCACCTGGTCATAGGTCGAGCGGGGCACGATCTGAAGGTTGCGCTCCACCGCGATCTTGGCCGGGTCCAGGCCCAGGCCGACCAGAAGGCCGCGCACCGAGACGCCCTCGTCCAGTTGCCGCGCCTCGCCGTTCAGGGTCACTTGCATCGCCATGTCCGCATTACCTTAAAGATTTCCGTTCCGTGCCGGGTAAGATTATAAGGCTGGACCCGCCCCGCCACACGGACTGTCTATGACAAAAAAATCAAAACAATCCAAGGCCTTACCAATTCACATCCTCAACGGCCCCAACCTCAATCTGCTCGGCACCCGCGAGCCTGAGGTCTATGGCCATACAACCCTGGCCCAGGTCGAGAAAATGTGCGCGGCCCAGGCGGCGACCTGGGGCCTGTCGATCGTCTTCCGCCAGTCCAACCACGAGGGCGAGATCGTCGACTTCATCCAGGAAGCGCGCACCGGCGCCAGCGCCGTGCTGATCAATCCGGCCGGCTACGGCCACACCTCCATCGCCATCCTGGACGCGATCCAGATGCTGAAGATTCCGGTGATCGAGGTGCATCTGTCCAACATCCACCGGCGCGAGCCCTATCGCCACCATTCCTATGTCAGCAAAGGCGCCACCGGCATCGTGATGGGGCTTGGGGCACAGGGCTATCTGCGCGCCATCGACGCGGTGGCCGACATTCTGAAGGGTTCGAAATGAGCATCAAGGACGACATGAAGAATCTGATGGGCGGCAAGGGAAAGCCGTCGGTGGACGCCGACGCCATCCGCGCGCTGTCGGAACTCTTGAACGAGACCGGCCTGACCGAGATCGAGATCGAGCGCGAGGGTGCGCGCATCCGCGTCAGCCGTGCCGCCGTGGCCGCCGCTTCGGCCGCCGTCACGCCCGTGCCGGTGGCCGCCGCTCCTGTCGTTGCGACTCCCGCCGCCGCCGGTCCCCAGCCGGGCACCGTCCCCTCGCCCATGGTCGGCACCGTCTATCTGGCGCCCGAACCGGGCAAGCCAGCCTTCATCGCCGTGGGCAAGGCGGTCAAGGAAGGCGACACGCTGTTCATCGTCGAGGCGATGAAGACCATGAATGCCATCACCGCGCCCAGGGGCGGCACGGTGAAGGAAATCTGCGTCACCGATGCTTCGCCGGTGGAATTCGGCCAGGCCCTTTGCGTCATCGCCTGACATGTTCGAGAAGGTCCTCATCGCCAATCGCGGCGAAATCGCGCTTCGCGTCATCCGCGCCTGCAAGGAGATGGGCATCGCCACCGTGGCGATCCATTCGACCGCCGACAGCGAGGCCATGCATGTGCGCATGGCCGACGAAAGCGTCTGCGTGGGCCCGGCGCCGGCCGCCCAGTCCTATCTCAACATTCCCGCCATCATCGCCGCCTGCGAGATCACAGGCGCCGAAGCCATCCATCCCGGCTATGGCTTCCTGTCGGAGAACGCCAAATTCGCCGACATCATCGCCGAACATGGCCTGACCTTCATCGGCCCCACCGCCGATCACATCCGCATGATGGGCGACAAGATCACCGCCAAGCAGACGGTGAAGGAACTGGGCATCCCCACCGTGCCGGGCTCGGACGGCGAAGTCAGCGACGCCGACGCCGCGCGCATGGCCGAGGAAATCGGCTATCCCGTGCTGATCAAGGCCACCGCCGGCGGCGGCGGGCGCGGCATGAAGGTGGCCAAGAACGCCGGCGAGCTGGCCTTTGCCCTTTCCACCGCCCGCGCCGAGGCCAAGGCCGCCTTCGGCAACGACACCGTCTATATGGAGAAATATCTCCAGAAGCCGCGCCATATCGAGATCCAGATTCTCGCTGACGCCCACGGCAATGTCGTGCATCTGGGCGAGCGCGACTGCTCGCTGCAGCGCCGCCACCAGAAAGTGTGGGAGGAAGCCGGCAGCCCTGCCCTCAACGCCGCCGAGCGCGACGAGATCGGCGGCGTCGTCACCCGCGCGCTGGCCCAGCTGGGCTATCTGGGCGCGGGCACCATCGAATTCCTGTATGAGGATGGCCGCTTCTATTTCATCGAGATGAACACCCGCCTGCAGGTGGAGCATCCGGTCAGCGAAGCGATTACCGGCATCGACATCGTGCGCGAGCAGATCCGCATCGCCGCCGGCGCGCCGATGGGCTTTTCCCAGAAGGACATCGTCTTCGAGGGCCATGCCATTGAGTGCCGGATCAACGCGGAAAATCCCTTCACCTTCCGGCCATCCCCAGGCCAGGTGGCGGAATTCCACACCCCCGGCGGGCTCGGGGTGCGCTTCGACAGCGCGATCTATTCCGGCTATCGCATCCCGCCCTATTACGACAGCCTGGCGGGCAAGCTGATCGTCCACGCGCGCAACCGCAACGAGTGCCTCCTGCGCCTGCGCCGGGCGCTGGACGAACTGGTGGTGGGCGGCATCGAGACCACCATCCCCCTCTTCCAGAAGCTGGTGCGCGAGCCCGACATCATCAACGGCGATTATTCCATTCACTGGCTGGAGAAGTACCTCGCCGGGCTGGAAAAGCCGGCGGCCTAGGTCAAACCCGGGTAATCGGCTAAGCTTCTCCCATATTTGAAACGCTGGGAGGAGCAGGCATGGGTTTTCTCGACAGATATGCGGCCCAGATATTGGGCCTTGTGCGCATCGTCAGCGGTCTGGCATTCCTTGAACACGGCACGTCCAAGCTGCTGAATTTCCCGCCCGGCCACACGGTGGAATTGATGTCGCGGTCCGGTGCGGCCGGCGTGATCGAACTGGTGGGCGGCACCCTCATCATCCTGGGCCTTTACAGCCGCACCGCGGCCTTCATCGCTTCGGGCGAAATGGCCTTCGCCTATTTCCTGGCCCACAATCCGCGCAGTTTCTTTCCCACCCAGAATGGCGGCGACGCGGCCATCCTGTTCTGCTTCATCTTCCTGTATCTGGCGGCGGCGGGCCCCGGGGCTTTCGCAATGAACAAGAAGTAGCCCCGGTCCGTCACGCCACGGTTCGGTTCCGCATCGGGAAGGTCCCTTCCCGACCTTTGCTGCGCCGCTTGTTATGCTCGCGCGCTAGTATCGGGACATGCACGGCCCCGAACTCACGCCGAACCTGCTGTTGCGTGCCTATGCGGAGGGGTTGTTCCCCATGGCCGAGCGGCGCGACGATCCCACGCTCTACTGGGTCTCGCCGGAACTGCGGGGCATCCTGCCGCTTGACACCTTCCATGTGCCCAGGCGGCTGGCGCGCACGCTTCGCAGCGGCAGATTCTCGGTGACCTGCGACACCGCTTTCGCGGAAGTCATGCGCGCCTGCGCGGCCCCCGCGCCGGGGCGCGAGGAAAGCTGGATCAACGACGAGATCCTGCGCCTTTATGGCGGCCTGCACGTCAGCGGCCATGCCCATTCGGTCGAATGCTGGCAGGACGGCGTGCTGGCGGGCGGCCTTTATGGCGTCGCCCTGGGCGGCGCTTTCTTCGGCGAAAGCATGTTCTCGCGCCGCACCGATGCCAGCAAGGCGGCACTGGTGCATCTGGTGGCGATGTTGCGGCGGGGCGGCTTTGTGCTGCTGGACACCCAGTTCATCACCAGCCATCTGGCGCGCTTTGGCGCCATCGAGATTCCGCGCGCACAATATCTGCTGCTGCTGCGGGACGCGCTGGGACACCAGGCGGCCTGGCCGGGATCTGAATTTCAGGCTGAACTTTCCGGCGCCTAGCGGCCGGCGTCCGGCGGCAGTTCCTCGATCTTTTCGTCCCTGTCGGCGGCGTCGGGCGAGGCCACCTTGGCCGGTGGGGCGGCGGACGAAACCACCGCCTGGGGCGCATTGGAGCCGCGGCAGTCGATCACCCACACATCATAAAGCGGATGCTGCAGCCCGTTCAGGCCCGGGCTGGAGGCATACATCCAGCCCGAGAAGATGCGCCTGGCCGCCTGGTCGGGGCGGTGATCCTCGATCTGCACGAAGGCTGCCGTCTCGGGCGTTTCGCTGGGCGGCGTGGAATAGCAGGTGCGCGCCGTGATGGTCAGGGTGGCGAACTGCACCGGCTTGCCGATCGGCGCGACGATGTCGGTGGGCCGGCCGGTAATCTTGTCCAGCCCACGCATCATCAGCACCATCGGGCCTTTGGGCGGCGGCGGGGTGTCAGCGGGTGAAGCCGGGGCAGCGGCGTCCCGGGTCGCCGGCGCCAGGGCGACCTGTGCACCCTGCGCCAGGGCGGCGCCCGTCCCGGCCAGAAGCGCGATGCCCGCCAGGCCGGTCAGCAGCCGCGTCACGGCCCGTCCCCCGGCACCGGCGGCGGGTGCGGCTGTGATGTCGGCGGCTGGTTGGAAGTGGGCGCGCCCGTCGCGAAACGGCCGATCAGGTTCATCAGGTCGATCGAACCCTGGACATTCTCGAAGAAACCGCCCGGCGGCAGCGTCTTGTCGTCGCCGCCCGGATTGATCGACAGATAGGATGAGCCCAGAAGGCCCTCCTTGGTCACCAGGATCGAAGAATCCGTCGGGATCTTCACGTCCTTTTCGATGTTCATGTGCACGGTGACCAGATAATTGCGCGGGTCCAGCACCAGGTCGGTGACGGTGCCCACCTTGATCCCGGACAGGCGCACCTCGGTGCCGACGCCCAGTCCATCCACCTTGGGAAGGCGCGCATTCAACTCATAGCCCGAGGCCATCGTGCCGCCGGTGCGGAAATAGGCCAGCGCCCCGATCGCCAGCGCCAGGATGACGACCGCCAGCCCCACCAGGGTTTCGCCGAAATTGCTCTGTTGCATGGCCCGTGCTGCCGACGACATGGCGGATTATTCGGGCTTCCAGGCCTGGTAGTCGCCGGTCGCCGGAGGGCGCGTGCCACCGCCGGCAAGGCTGCCGCCGGGGTGATAGGCGCCGTCGGTGCCGGTCATGTTGGGGCGGTGCGGGGCTTCAAAGCTCGGGGTCTTGAGCGGGGCTCTGGTCGGCGGCTCGCCATAGGTGTGGTGCAGCCAGCCATGCCAGTCCGGCGGCACGCGGCTGGCCTCGACGGTGCCGTTGTAGATCACCCAGCGCCGCGAGCCGTCCCTGTTCTGGTAGTAGCGGTTGCCGAAGGTATCGGTGCCGACCGCCGCACCGCTGAGCCATGTGGTCATCCAGGTACCCAGGGTCGCGGTGTTCCACCACGAAAAGATCATCTTGAAAAAAGGCATGGCACGGCGTGTCCGGGATTCGCGGCGACTATAGGGTTTGAGGCCCGTGGCGCCAATGGCGCGAGATGATGGAACCGGTTTTTTCGGAGGCGGCCTTTTTCTCTATCCACAATCCGCCCAAAGGAGTCCGTGAAGCTGTGATGAAAGCCTCCCCAAAAAATATTTTGGCGCCTTAATCCGGCACCCGCTTGACTCGCGGCTTTTTGCCCGGCGCGACTGTCACAAGATGTGGGGGTTAAGACTTGCTTAACCACTAACCGCTTGCGCCTGCCTTTCCGCCGTGTCCATACTTGGGGTGGTCACCTCCTGTGGCCACCAAATCTGGCGGACCAAAAAACCCCGGCCGCAAGGACTTTCATCCTTGCGGGCGGAACATTGTCCCCAAAATGGTTCCAGGAGGTGCCGGGGCGTCCAAAACCAATCGGGGTAAAAGCCATGCGTATTCGCCGCCAGTTCACGCTCGAGGGTCACTCGCCTTACGAAGGCATTGTCTTCCGCAGCACCAGCAGCGAGATCCGCAACCCCGACGGCTCGGTGGTCTTCGCCCAGGACGGCATCGAGGTTCCCGAAAGCTGGAGCCAGGTGGCAGCCGACGTGCTGGCGCAGAAATATTTCCGCAAGGCGGGCGTGCCCAGGGTGCTGAATCCGGTTCCCGAAGAGGGGGTGCCCAGCTTCCTGTGGCGGAAGGAAGCCGCCAGCGCCGACACCGGCGGCGAGCGTTCGGCGAAGCAGGTGTTCGACCGGCTGGCCGGCACCTGGACCTATTGGGGCTGGAAGGGCGGCTATTTCGATTCCGAAGCCGACGCCCAGGCCTTCCATGATGAATTGTGCCACATGCTGGCGACGCAGAAATGCGCCCCCAACAGTCCGCAATGGTTCAACACCGGCCTCTACTGGGCCTATGGCATCGACGGTCCCGGCCAGGGACATTATTACGTCGACCACAAGACGGGGCGGCTGACGCGCTCGGCCAGCGCCTATGAGCATCCCCAGCCCCATGCCTGCTTCATCCAGTCGGTCAAGGACGACCTGGTCAATGACGGCGGCATCATGGACCTGTGGACGCGTGAGGCGCGGCTGTTCAAATACGGCTCGGGCACGGGCACCAATTTCTCGTCCCTGCGCGGCGCCGAGGAGCGCCTGTCGGGCGGCGGAAAATCCTCCGGCCTGATGAGCTTCCTGAAGATCGGCGACCGCGCGGCGGGCGCCATCAAGTCGGGCGGCACCACGCGGCGCGCCGCCAAGATGGTGATCGTCGACATCGACCATCCCGACATCGAGGACTTCATCGAATGGAAGGTGATCGAGGAGCAGAAGGTCGCGGCCATGGTCGCCGGCTCGCAGCTGGCGGAGCGGCACCTGAAGGCGGTGCTGAAGGCCTGCGTGAACTGCGAGGGCTCGAACGGGGACTGTTTCGACGCCGCGAAGAACCCGGCCCTGCGCCGCGAGATCCGCGCCGCCAGGAAGTCCATGATCCCCGACAATTACATCGAGCGGGTGATCAGCTTCGCGCGCCAGGGCTTCCGGGACATCGAATTTCGCACCTATGACACCGACTGGGACAGCGATGCCTATGCCTCGGTCTCGGGCCAGAATTCCAACAATTCGGTTCGGGTGACCGACGCCTTCCTGCAGGCGGTGAAGGACGATGCCGACTGGAACCTGACCTGGCGCGGCACCGGAACGGTGGCCAGGACCGTCAGGGCGCGCGATCTTTGGCAGAAGATTTCCCACGCCGCCTGGGCCTGTGCCGATCCGGGCATCCAGTTCCACACCACCATCAACGACTGGCATACCTGCCCGGCCGGCGGCGAGATCCGCGCCTCCAACCCGTGCAGCGAATACATGTTCCTGGACGATACCGCCTGCAACCTGGCCTCGCTGAACCTGATGGCCTTCCGCAAGGCCGATCCGGCCTCAGGCAGCGCAGCGGCAGGCCATCAAAAGACGTCGTTCGACGTGCCGGCCTTCGAGCATGCGGTGCGGCTGTGGACCATGGTGCTGGAAATCTCGGTGATGATGGCCCAGTTCCCGTCGCGGGAGATCGCGCAGCTTTCCTATGACTACCGCACCCTGGGGCTGGGCTTCGCCAATATCGGCGGCCTTCTGATGAGCGCAGGCATTGCCTATGACAGCCGCGAGGGCCGCGCCATCGCCGGTGCCATCGCCGCGCTGATGACCGGCACCTCCTATGCCGCCAGCGCGGAAATGGCGCGCGAACTGGGCCCCTTCCCCGAATATGCCGCCAACAGGGACGCGATGCTGCGGGTGATCCGCAACCATCGCCGCGCCGCGCATGGCGAGACGTCGGGCTATGAGAATCTGTCCACCCCGCCGGTGCCGCTGGACCTGGCGGCGCTCCCCGACAATCCGCTTTCCGGCAGTGCGCTGGCCGAGGCGGCAAAGCGCGCCTGGGACGATGCGCTGTCGCGGGGCCAGGAATTTGGCTTCCGCAACGCCCAGGCCAGCGTGATCGCGCCCACCGGCACCATCGGCCTCGTCATGGACTGTGACACCACCGGGGTGGAGCCCGATTTCGCCCTGGTCAAGTTCAAGACCCTGGCGGGCGGCGGCTATTTCAAAATCATCAACCGCTGCGTGCCGGAGGCGCTGGCGGCGCTGGGCTATGGCCAGACTGAGATCGACGCCATCGTCGCCCATGCCGTGGGCCACGGCACGCTGGAAGACTTCCGGGGCCGCATCAATTACGACGCGCTGCGCGCCAAGGGCTTTGGCGACGCGGAGATCGGCGCCGTCGAGGCGGCGCTGGAATCGGCCTTCGACATCCGCTTCGTGTTCAACAAATGGACGTTGGGCGCCGAATTCTGCACCGAAGTGCTGAAGTTCGACACGCGCACGCTGGACGCGCCCGATTTCGACATGCTGAAGGCCCTGGGCTTTTCAAAGGCCGACATCGATGCGGCCAACCTGCATGTCTGCGGGGCGATGACGCTGGAAGGCGCGCCCTTCCTGAAGGAACAGCATCTGCCGGTGTTCGACTGCGCCAATCCGTGCGGGCGCATCGGCAAGCGGGCGCTGAGCGTGGAAAGCCATATCCACATGATGGCGGCGGTGCAGCCCTTCATCTCGGGCGCCATCTCCAAGACCATCAACATGGCGGGCAGCGCCTCGCTCGCCGACTGCGGCGAAGCCTACATGCTGTCCTGGAGGCTGGGACTGAAGGCCAACGCGCTTTACCGCGACGGTTCCAAGCTCAGCCAGCCGCTGTCGTCCCAGGTCTTCGCCATTGCCGACGAGGAGGAGGACGAGGCCGAAGCGCCGCTCGCCGCCCTTCCCGCCGTCCAGCAGCCCCCATCCCACCAGACCGTGGTCACCGAACGCATCGTCGAACGGGTGATCGAGAAGTTCCGCAAGTCCGAGCGCGAGCGCCTGCCCCACCGGCGCAAGAGCTATACCCAGAAGGCCATCGTGGGCGGCCACAAGGTCTATCTGCACACCGGGGAGTATGAAGACGGGCGCCTGGGCGAAATCTTCATCGACATGCACAAGGAAGGCGCAGCCTTCCGCAGCCTGATGAACAATTTCGCGATCGCCATTTCGGTCGGACTGCAATATGGCGTGCCGCTGGAGGAATTCGTCGACGCCTTTACCTTCACCCGCTTCGAGCCGGCGGGCCTGGTGATCGGCAATGACTCAATCAAGAACGCCACCAGCGTGCTGGACTATATCTTCCGCGAACTGGGCGTATCCTATCTGGGCCGCACCGATCTGGCCCATGTCGTGCCCGCGTCCGACGAGGACCTGGGCGACAAGGGCGACGGCGCGCCGGCGCGGACGGAAGTGGCCATCGCCAAGGTGGCTTCCACCGGCTATCTGCGCGGCCGCGTCACCCAGATGAGCGTGGTGCGCGGCGGCGCCGCCCCCAAGATGGTGCATGACGAAGACCATCTTCACCATGACATGCTGGCCGACAACGACATCGAGGACGATATGGACGATGCCCCGGACGACGGCCCGCTGGACCTGTCGGAGATCCGCGCGGGCGTTGAGTCCTCCATCGCCTCGCCCGTCGCGATCCAGGTGGCCTCGCTGGAAGTCGCGCTCCAGGCCGGTACCCGGGAATCGGGTTCGCGCGACAACCGCGCCCGCCGCGCCGCCGAGGCCCGCATGAAGGGCTTTGAAGGCGACAGTTGCGGATCGTGCGGCAACTTCACCCTGGTGCGCAACGGCACCTGCATGAAGTGCAACACCTGCGGCTCGACCAGCGGGTGTAGTTGATGTCTCAGTCGTCTCCCCACCTCATATCAGTTAATCAGCCAAACAAACCTACGCTCATCGATTGGACTAGCGTTGAGGATGATATCTTCGAAAACAGGGAGCGAAATCTGATGCTCCAGCAGCGCAGACCATAGATTTGGCAAAGTTGGGCCAGATTATTTTGGCTTATCTACTGGATCAGCCTGGCAAGGCGAAAACGTCGAATACGATTTTTGGGGATTTGTACGACAAAGTTTTCGATCAAAAATTTATTTCATCGGATTTGGTCATAATGCTACACGGGCTTTACCGCCTAATTGAAAGTAGGAAGCTCGCTGCCAAGACATTTCAGCGGAAAATATCGCGCGAAGAATATGGCGAGGAATGGATTATCGAAGGGATATACCACGCACTATATGCAATTAAGCTGTTCTGCGTTGGTCATGCCGTTGATCCAACAAATTTTGATGCGGCGAAGCAGTTTGTGGACGATGCGATCGACGCAATATCTGAATGCTTCGATGCTAAGGAAATTTCTGCTTATAGGTTTTTCAGATTGACCGCGACTACGACCGCAATAGAACAAAACATATCGCGCCGACTGCACGCCGGCCTGGGCAAGGCCAAACTCAGCAATCAAATGGAACTGTTCTAGCTTTACAGATAGCGAATCCGGGCAACGCATCTTCCGATGCGCCCTTTTTTGTGTCCGGTTTCGGGACAGGGTTTCGGCGATGTCAGGACACCCGCCGCGCCGTCGGCGGGCGTGCGCGGCTTTCCAGGTCGATGGCGGCTTCCTCCAGTTCGGAGGCGGCACTCTCGAACTTGCGGCGGAAGCCCTCGTGGGACGTCTCTGCGGCATGGGCCCGCATCTGGGCGGCGATCGCCCGCAATCTGTCAGCCGCCTGGGAAAGATCGTGCCGCATTGGGCGAAAACACGCGGAGCGAGGGTACAGTTCCGCACTTTTCGAAAAAGGGGCATGTATTTTGCTCCCTGACAACCGATGTGAACCCAAACGTGCCAGGTTGAAACGATGCGGCCGATTACTTTCCTGATAACCATGTTGGTGCCGGCCTTTTTCGCGCTCTGCCCCCCTGCCCTGGCGGCCAATCCCGCCGCGGTGGCCAGGATACATGGTGGCATCGTCGATTGCGTCGGCTGCGATCTTCAGGGCGCCGACCTGACCAATACCTGCGTGAAGGCGCATGACCTTCACGGCGCCGATTTCGACGGCGCCAACGCCACGCTGATGTGCATGAGCTTCGCCAATTTCACCGGCGCCAGCTTTCGCGGCACGCAATTGTCAGGCGCCAACCTGGCCGGCGCGAAGATGGACGGCGCCGACCTGACCGGGGCGAAGACCTCGATCACGTCCTTCCTGGGAACCGACCTTCGCCACGTGAAGGGGCTGACCCAGGCGCAGCTCGACGTCGCCTGCGGCGATGCGAAAACCCTGCTTCCGCAGGGACTTCGCGTCCATACCTGCCGGTAGAATTTCCAACGGCGAAATTGGGAGGCGCGCACGCGCCCATCCCGGCATGGTGCGCCCAGATTTGGGAGACACAGATGCAGCTTCGCTATCGCGGCCTGGACGCCGCGCCGTTCCAGCCCTTCTTCGCCATGGATGATGCCACGCTGAAAGCCGGTGGAATCGTCCGCGTCACCTGCGATGCTTCGCCCGGCTTTCCCTGCCGCATCACGCTGGAGGATGCCGAGCCGGGAGAAACCCTTTTGCTGCTGACCTTCGAGCACCAGAAGGCCGATACACCCTATCGCGCGGGCGGGCCGATCTTCGTGCGCGAGTGCGCACGCCGGGCCTATGACAGCAACGTGCTGCCGCCGGTGTTCAAGAGCCGCACCCTGTCGGTGCGCGCCTATGATGAAGCCGGCATGATGGTGGAAGCCGCGCTGGTGGACGGCGCCGAGGCCGAGCCGCTGTTCGCGCGGATGCTTGCCCGCCCGCAGGCCAGCTATCTGCATGTCCACAATGCCGGTCGGGGCTGTTATGCGGCGCGCGTGGAACGCGGCCAATGAAAACATCCCCAATGTTACCTGCCCGCGATTGACCACGTCCCAAAGCGGTAGAATGATGGCCTGGGGTCGCCGTCATCTCCTCTGGGAGGATCATATGAAGCGTCGCCTTGTCATATTCGGTGCCATCGCCGCCCTGCTGTTGCCTGAAATCGCCGCCGCCCAGCCCGGACCGGATCGTCGGCCCGGCGGTCCTGGTCCCAATCGCCCTGGTCCCAATCGCCCAGGTCCCGGTCCCAATCGTCCGGGGCCCGGGCCACGGCCACCCCAATACCGGCCGCCCCAGCGCCCGCCGCAATTCTCCTGGAGGGGGCGCTATTACAACCGCTACCGTGGGCCGGCCTTCCGCTATCCCCGAGGCTACGCCTATCGCCGCTGGACGGCAGGTGCGTTCCTGCCGGCACTGTTCCTGTCGTCGCTCTATTACTTCGACGACTGGCGGCTTCTGGGCGTTGCGCCGCCGCCGCCCGGCCGCCGCTGGGTTCGCTATGGGCCTGACCTGCTGCTGGTCAATGTGCGGACGCGCCGTGTGGAAGACGTGATCTACGGCGCCTTCTACTGAAACGAAAATGCCCGGGACGACCCGGGCATTTTTCTTTTGCCGTGTCGCGGATTATTCCGCCGCCTGCTTGAGTTCGTCCGGCTTCTTCCAGCGCAGCACGGGCTTTCGGGCCGCCGCGGTTTCGTCCAGGCGGCGGCGCGGCGCAAGACGCGGCGCGCCGGCGAAGCGCTCGGTCCTGCCCGCCTTGGCCTCCAGCGCCAGTTCGCGCAGCACATGGATGAAGCGGTCCAGCGACTCCTTGCTTTCGCTTTCGGTCGGCTCGATCAGCATGGCGCCATGCACTACCAGCGGGAAGTACATGGTCATGGGGTGATAGCCCTCGTCGATCATTGCCTTGGCGAAGTCCAGCGTGGTCACGCCCGTGTTTTCCAGGAAGCTGTCGTCGAACAGCGCCTCGTGCATGCAGGGGCCGTCGCCGAAGGGCGCGCTCATCACATCCTTGAGCGAAGCAAGGATGTAATTGGCCGACAGCACGGCATCTTCCGACGCCTGGCGCACGCCGTCGCGGCCATGGGAGAGCATATAGGCCAGCGCGCGCACGAACATGCCCATCTGGCCGTGGAAGGCGCACATGCGGCCAAAGGGCTGGGCGCCTTCGGGCAATTCGGCGCGGTCCTCGACCAGGCGCAGGCCCGCCTTGTCCGCCACCAGCAGCGGCAGCGGCGCGAACGCCGCCAGCCGGTCGGACAGCACCACCGGACCGGCGCCCGGCCCGCCGCCGCCATGCGGGGTGGAGAACGTCTTGTGCAGGTTGATGTGCATGGCGTCGATGCCCAGATCGCCCGGCCGCACCCGCCCCGCGATGGCGTTGAAGTTGGCGCCGTCGCAATAGAAATAGGCACCCGCGTCATGCACCGCCCTGGCGATCTCGACGATCTCGCCTTCGAACAGGCCGCAGGTGTTGGGATTGGTCAGCATGATGGCCGCCACATCGGGCCCCAGCTTGGCCTTCAGCGCCTCGCCATCCACGCGCCCGTCGGGCTTGCCGGGGACGGAATCGACGGTGAAGCCGGCGAAGGCTGCCGTTGCGGGATTGGTGCCGTGCGCCGATTCCGGCACCAGCACCCGGGTGCGCGTTTCGCCGCGCGCGGCGATGGCGGCGCGGATCGCCAGAAGGCCGCACAATTCGCCATGCGCGCCAGCCTTGGGCGACATCGCCACCGCCGGCATGCCGGTCAGCTGCTCCAGCCAGTTCATCAGCTGGGCGATCAGCTCCAGCGCGCCCTGGGTGGTGGACTGCGGCGCCAGCGGATGCAGGTCGCCGAAGCCGGGCAGCCGCGCCATCTTCTCATTCAGGCGCGGATTATGCTTCATCGTGCAGGAGCCCAGCGGATAGAGCCCGCTGTCGATGGCATAGTTCTTCCGCGACAGGCGCACATAGTGGCGCACCACTTCCGGTTCGCTGAGGCCGGGAAGGCCGATGGCGGTGCTGCGGCGCATGCCGCCCAGCCGGTCGCCCGAAATCTGCACATCGGCAATGTCAACGCCAACGGCGCCATGATCCAGTTCGAAGATCAGCTTTTCTTCATGGTCCAGGCCGCGGTCGCCGGAGATGGTGGCCATCTCTTCCGGCGAAACCGTGCCGGGAGCGACGGTGCGCCGGCGGTTCTCGACGCCGTCAAGCGAGGTGGGGCGGCCCTGGTTGTTCATGCTCATCACAGGGGTTCCTTTTTCTGGTCGCTCCGGCTCACGCCAACGCTCCGTTCAGGGCGCTCACCAGCGCGTCGGCGTCGCTGTCGCTGACGCATTCGGTAGCCGCCACGATCAGCAGGTTTTCCGCCGCCGGCTCGTGCGGCATCAGGCGTGCGGCCGGAACGCCCGCGATCACGCCCTTCTGCGCCAGCGCCTCCACCACCGGGACGGCGGCCCCGGGCAGGCGGACGGTGAATTCGTTGAAGAAGCTGTCCGTCACCAGCTCCACGCCCGGCAGCGCCGCCAGCCGGTCGGCCAGCGCGGAGGCTTTGGCGTGGTTCAGCCGCGCCAGGCGGGTCAGCCCTTCCTCGCCCAGCAGCGACAGATGGATGGTGAAGGCCAGGGTACACAGGCCCGAATTGGTGCAGATATTGCTGGTCGCCTTTTCACGGCGGATGTGCTGCTCGCGCGTCGAAAGCGTCAGCACAAAGCCGCGGCGGCCTTCGGCATCCACCGTCTCGCCGGTCAGGCGCCCGGGCATCTGGCGCAGGAATTTCTCGCGCGTGGCGAACAGGCCCACATAGGGTCCGCCGAAATTCAGGCCGTTGCCGATGGACTGTCCTTCCGCCGCCACGATGTCCGCGCCTTGCGCGCCGGGCGGCTCGATGAGGCCCAGCGACACCGCTTCGGTCACAACCGCCACCAGCAGCGCGCCTTTGGCATGGGCGGCTTCGGCGATTGGGCGAAGGTCGCGGATCAGGCCGAACACATCCGGCGACTGCACCACCACGCAGGCGGTTTCATCGTCGATCAGGGCGGCAATGTCCTCCGCCTTGCCCGGCGTGACGGGCGCGCGCGCGATCTTGCCGGCCAGGCCCGCCACCGTTTCCACCGTCTCGGCATAATGCGGATGCAGGCCGCCCGACAGGATCGCCTTGCCGCGCCGCGTGACGCGCTGGGCCATCATCACCGCCTCGGCGGTCGCGGTGGAACCGTCATAGAGCGAGGCGTTCGCCACCTCCATGCCGGTCAGGAGCGCCACCTGGGTCTGGAATTCGAACAGATACTGCAGCGTGCCCTGGGCGATTTCCGGCTGATAGGGCGTATAGCTGGTCAGGAACTCGCTGCGCTGGATCAGGTGATCCACCGAGGCGGGGACGTGGTGCTTGTAGGCGCCCGCGCCGCAGAAGAAGGGCACCGCGCCAGCCGCACTGTTCTTCGCCGCCAGTTTCGACAGCGCCCGCTCCACCTCCATCTCGCCCTGCGTGTCCGGCAGGCCGAAGGCGGACAGCCCCACGATGGCCGATGCCGGCACGTCGCGATAAAGCGCGTCGACATCGGCAGCGCCGATCTTCGCCAGCATGGCGCGGCGGTCGTCCGGGGTGAGCGGGAGATAACGCATTAGAGGGTCTCCAGAAACTTCTTGTAGGTGCCCTCGTCCATCAACTTGCCGAACTCGTCCATGCTGACGTCCTTCAGTTTGAAGAACCAGCCCCCGCCTTCCGGATCGTCGTTGACCTTCGACGGCTCGGCGGCCAGCGCGTCATTGGCGGCGCTGACGGTGCCCGAAGCGGGCGCATAGATGTCGCTGGCGGCCTTCACGCTTTCCACCACCGCCGCCTCGCCGCCCGCCTTCACGGCCTTGCCGACCTGGGGCACCTCGACGAACACGACATCGCCCAGGGCTTCGGCAGCATATTTGGTGATGCCCACCGTGGCCTCATCGCCGTCCAGGCGAATCCATTCGTGCTGATCGGTATAACGGACTTCGCTCATTTAAAGCTCCTTGGAGACCTGTTTCGGACGGCGGTAATTGTGAGGAACAAAGGGCATGGGAACGACGGTGGCGGGCATGGCGGTGCCGCGCACGATCAGGTCGATGGCGGTGCCGTCGGCGGCAAATCCGCTTTCGACATAGCCCATGGCAACGGGCGCGTTCAGGCTGGGGCCGAATCCGCCGGAGGTGACGCGGCCGATAATCCGGCCTGACTTGTCCGCGATCTCGGTGCCTTCGCGCGCCGGCGCGCGGCCGTCAGGGCGGATGCCGACGCGCTTCCTGGCAGTGCCGTTCACCACCTTGTCCATGATCCTGGCGCCGTTCGGAAAAGTCGGCTCCAGCTTGCGGCGCTTGCCGATGGACCAGACCAGGTCGGCTTCCACCGGATCGGTGCTCTCGTCGATGTCATGGCCGTAAAGGCACAGGCCGGCTTCCAGCCTCAGGCTGTCGCGCGCACCAAGCCCGATGGGCAGGACTTCCTCCTCGCCCAAAAGCGCGCGGGCGACGCGCTCGGCATCGGCGCCCTCGATGGAAATCTCAAAGCCGTCCTCGCCGGTATAGCCGGTGCGGCTGATGATGGCCGGGGCTCCGGCCACGGTGGCGCGCACCACCTTCATGAAGGTGAGGTCGGAGATTCCCGGTGAGTGGCGTTCCAGAACTTCCGCTGCCATGGGACCCTGCAGTGCCAGAAGCGCCCGGTCGGGGCGCTTTATCAGTGTAGCGGCGCCGGCCAGCTTTTCCGCGATATAGGCAAAGTCGCCGTCCTTGGTCCCGGCATTGACGACGAGATAAAGGTCCTTCTCGCCGGCAAGGCGCGAGAACATGAAATCGTCCTTGATGGTGCCCGCCCCGGTCAGCAGCAGGCCATAGCGCTGCATGCCTTCCTTCAGGCCCGCCACATCGGCGGGGGTCAGCGTTTCCAGCGCGGCGGTATCACCGGCCAGGAACGCCTGGCCCATATGCGAGACATCGAACAGCCCCGCCTTCTGCCTTGTGTGCAGATGTTCCTTCAGGATGCCGGCCCGGTACTGCACCGGCATTTCATAGCCGGCGAATGGCACCATCTTGCCGCCCAGCTCCAAGTGCAGCGCATGAAGCGGCGTACGTTGCAACGTCTCTGTCGAATAGGTCATACGGTCCCGATGCTGGATTCCACGCTTCCCGCTCGGGAAGCGCGGCCCCTCTGTCACCGGACCTGAGAGATTTCCCCGCGCCGCGCCAGGATGGCGGACCGGATTACCCCTTCGGTGGGCGTCGCCAAGGCGCCGCCGCTTTCCAGAAGTTCATCACCCGATCGCGGTCCTTTTGCCTGAGAGTTTCCGGGGCGGTTGCTCCTTCGGCGCCCGGCCTTGGCTGTTTGCTTCGGTCCGGGTCTCTCCCGCGTGGGATCGTGTGCTGGCCAGGTTCGCGCGCCTCACGGCGGGCGGCCCTGTTGCAAAGCATCATAAAGAGGGCCCTTGGGGAGTCAATTCGGCCCCCCTGAGGCAGGAGGGCGCCCCCAAAGCTATTCACATCCTTTCGGGTATCTCGATCCCCAGAAGGTCCAGCACCCGGGTCATCGCCGCCAGGACCAGGGCGCACAGCCCCAGGCGGGAGGCCCGCAGCCCTGCGTCCGATTCGGACAGGATGTGATGGGCGCCATAGAAGCGGCTGAAGTTCTGGGCCAGGGCGAATGCATATTCGCACAAAAGATGCGGAGCGCGCCCAGCCTCGGCCGTCGCCATCACCGCGCCAATCCCCAGAAGCTGCAGGACCAGGGCGCGCTCTTCGGGTGAATGGATGGCCGGAACGGAAGGGGCGTCGCCCTGCCCGCGGGCCTTGCGCAGGATCGACTGGATGCGGACCGCCGCATACTGGAGATAGGGGCCGGTCTTGCCCTCGAAGCGGGAAAAACGCTCCAGATCAAAGACGTAGTCCGTGCTGCGGTGGTTGGAAAGGTCGGCGAACTTGATGGTGGCGATGCCCACCTTGCGGGCGATCTCGGCCCGCTCCTCCTCGGGATAGTCGGCGCCGATGCCCGCCTCGGCCAGGCGCCGGGCGGCCTCGCCGGTGGCCATGCCGATCAGGTCGTGCAGCTTCATCACCCCGCCGGCGCGGGTCTTGAACGGCTTGCCGTCGGCCCCGTTCATGGTGCCATAGCCGACATGTTCCAGTTCGGCACGGCCCTGATAACCGGCCTTGATGGCGGCGCGGAACACCTGTTCGAAATGGCCGTGCTGGCGGTGGTCGACCACATAGAGGATCAGGTCGGGATCCTGTTCGCGCACCCGCTCGATGATCGTGGCCAGGTCGGTGGTGCCATAGAGCACCCCGCCCTCGGATTTGACCAGGATCAGCGGCGGCAGCGGCTTCTTGTCGTCCCCGCGCGCAACCGGCACGACCAGCGCGCCTTCGCTCATTTCGGCCAAACCGCGCGCCTTCAGGTCTTCCAGCATCTGCGGGATCAGGGCGTCGACGCTGGATTCGCCCTTCCACAGGTCGAACTTCACCCCCAGGGCGCCGAACTCCCGTTCCAGCCCCATTTCCGAGACCTTGACGAAATGGCGCCACAGCGCGCGATAGCCGGGCCGGCCGGCCTGAAGATCGACGGTGGCGCGGCGTGCCGCTTCCTGCCGCGCGGGATCGGCCTTGCAGGCCGCCGAGGCGCGCGGATAAAGCGTTTCCAGGTCGTCCATGCTGACCGGAGATTGTTCCGGGTACGGACCGGCAAAATTGGCATCGAAATAGATGGGCGCGATGCCGTCCAGCTCGATCTGGCTGATCAGCTGGCCCATCTGCAGGCCCCAGTCGCCCAGATGTACGTCGCTGACCACATGCCAGCCATTGGCGCGATAGAGCCGCTGCAGGCAGTCACCGATGATGGAAGAGCGCAGATGCCCCACATGCATGGGCTTGGCGATATTGGGGCCGCCGAAATCGATCACCACCGTCCTGCCGGAGCCGGTCTCGGGAGCACCCAGCAGCGGATCGGCCGCCAGCGCGCCCACATGGCCGTCCAGCGCCGCGTCGGTGAGGCTGAGATTGATGAATCCGGGCCCGGCGATCTCGACCTGCGAGAATATGGCCTCGGCCTTCAGCCGGGCGGCGATCTTCTCCGCGACGGCGCGGGGATTTGCCCTCGCAGCCTTCGCCGCCACCAGCGCGCCGTTGCACTGGAACTGCGCCAGATCGGGCCGGTCCGAGACCTGCACCTGGCCGAAATCTTCCGAAAGCCCTTCCGCGGCGAAGGCCTGGCCCGCCAGGCGCGAAAGCGCCGCCACCAGCGAGGTCATGGCAGGTAGCGGCCCATCTTCTTGTTGTAGGCCATCTGCTCGGCCGTCACCTGCAGGCCCGACAGAAGCTGGTAATTCCAGGGCAGCTTGCCGTTGGCGATCTTGATCTCGACATCGTCGGGCGACTGCTTGATGTCCGCGCTGATCGCGCCCCGCGCGAAGGAGAAGCGCAGCGTGTAATTCTTCTTGTCGTAGAGCTTGGCGTTCTCGTTCACCACCACGAAATAGGGCACCGAATAGGTGGCGGCCTGGGCGCTGGGCGGGCGCGTGGCATGGAAGGTCAGCGTCAGGTTGGAGCTGGTGGTGCCTTCGCGGCGGTTGTAGCTGCAGTCGGTCTCGGCATTGACCAGCTGGACCGTGTAAAGCTCGTTGGCGGGATCGGGCGTGGTGCCGGGCCTGAACGTCGTCATGGTGGCGGTGTCGGCCAGGATGGCGGCCACCGGGCAGATTGCGATCTGGCTGCTGCAGCCCCAAAGCAGGACCGGGGTGGCCAGGACGGCGGCAAAACGGATTGGACGCAGACTCATCGCAATTCAGGCTTTCGCTAAACTATGGCCCGCGCCAACCCAATGCCAATGCTTGACATTTTGGCGCACCCGGCCGACTTCTCGGCCCGCCAGCTTCGGGCGGCGGACTTTAGCCAAGCCCGCGGGGGATTGAAAGAAGGGCGGGGACCAGCGGCCATGGCCGTCTATACCGATGTCAGTTTCGAGGATCTGGAGCAGCTTCTGGCGCTCTACGACATCGGCATGCCCCTGTCCTTCAAGGGCATCGCCGAGGGCGTGGAGAACTCCAATTTCTACCTGCAGACCGACCGCGGCGCCTTCATCCTGACCCTGTATGAAAAACGCGTGGCCGACACGGACCTGCCCTTCTTCCTGGGGCTGATGGAGCACATGGCGCGGCGGGGCATCGCCTGCCCCCTGCCCGTCAGAACCCGCGACGGGCGCCAGCTTGTGACCCTGAACCGGCGGTCGGCGGCGATCCTGACCTTTCTTACCGGCGTTTCGCTGCGCCGGCCGGGCGTGGCCCACTGCGCCGCCGCCGGCGCGGTGCTGGCCGACCTGCACCGGGCGGGCGAAGGCTTTGCCCTCACCCGCCGCAACGCGCTGGGCCTGGCCGGCTGGCGACCGCTGGCCGAGGCGATCGGCGATGCCGACAGCGTGGAGGACGGGCTGACGGGGCTGATCGCCGACAGCCTAGCCGAGGCAGAGGCGCGCTGGCCCGGGGACCTGCCGGCCGGCGTGATCCATGCCGATCTTTTTCCCGACAATGTCCTGTTCATGAAGGACGATGTGTCCGGGGTGATCGACTTCTATTTCGCCTGCAACGATTTTTATGCCTATGACCTGGCGGTGATGCTGAACAGCTGGTGCTTCGAGATGGACGGCAGCTACAACATCACCAAGGGCAAGGCGCTGATCGCCGCCTATCGCGGACACCGGCCGATCAGCGAGGCGGAGGCCGATGCCCTGCCGGTTCTGATGCAGGGCGCAGCGCTGCGCTTCCTGCTGACGCGCACCTATGACTGGATCAATCATGACGAAAGCTGGCTGGTCCGGCCCAAGGACCCGCGGGAATATTCCCGCAAGCTGCGCTTTCACCGCAAGGTGCGCCATGCCGGGGAATATGGATTGTGATCGATATCTTCACCGACGGCGCCTGTTCGGGAAATCCCGGTCCCGGCGGCTGGGCCGCGATCCTGCGCTATAACGGCCAGGAAAAGGAATTGTGGGGCGGCGACTCCGCCACCACCAACAACCGCATGGAGCTGACGGCGGTGATCGAGGGGCTGAACGCGCTCAAGCGCAAGGGGCCGGTCACCATCCATACCGATTCCCGCTATGTGATGGACGGCGCCTCGCAATGGCTGAAGGGCTGGAAGACGCGCGGCTGGAAAACCGCCGACAGGAAGCCGGTGAAGAACGAAGATCTGTGGCGCGCCCTGGACGCGGCGATGGAGGGCCACCAGATCAAATGGGTCTGGGTGCGCGGCCATTCCGGCCATGACGAGAACGAGCGCGCGGACAGGCTGGCGCGTTCGGCGATACCTGGACCAAAACCCCGCTCCTCATCCTGAGCCCGTCGAAGCGTGAGGAGTGTCCTCATGCTTCGACAAGCCAAGGATAAGGAGATCTTCTCCGGGGACCTAAAGCTGGCCCAGCATGTGTTCGGCGCTGGATACCTCGAAGGCGCCGGGCTCTTCGATGTTCAGGCTCTTTACCACCCCGTCCTCGACGATCATGGAATAGCGCTGGCTGCGCTTGCCCATGCCGAATTTGGTGCCATCCATCACTAGGCCCACGGCATCGGTGAATTCGCCATTGCCGTCGGCCAGCATATGGACCTTGCCGCCGGAATTCTGGTCCTTGCCCCAGGCGCCCATCACGAAAGCGTCGTTCACGGACAGGCAGGCGATGGCGTCCACGCCCTTGGCCCTCAGGGCATCGTAATTGGCGACGAAGCCCGGCACATGCTTGGCCGAGCAGGTGGGCGTGAAGGCGCCGGGCAGCGCGAACAGGGCGACGCGGCGGCCCTTGAAGAAATCGTCCGTCTTGACCGGGGTGGGCTTGCCGTCCTGCATCTCCATCAGGGTGACGGATGGAATCTTGTCGCCGGCTTTGATCGTCATCATGCTCTCCGTGGGATTGGGCCCCTTCGCAAGGCCCGTTTGGTTCAGCCCGTTTCGGTGGTGGCGCCAATATTGTAGTGACGCGCGATATAGTCCAGCACCCCCGGGGCATCGAGCGCGGGAGAAAAGAAATAGCCCTGGCCGAATTCGCAGCCCAGGCGGTCCAGGAACTGGGCATCGCCCTCGCTCTCGATCCCCTCCACCACCACCGCGCGATTGAGGTCATGGGCCATGCCCACGATCGAGGTCAGCATGACCTCGCCCTCGTTCCCGGTGCCGCCCGCCGTGTCCGCCGTCCGGCGCGCCAGGAAGCTCTTGTCGATCTTGACAGTATCGACCGGCAGGCTGTGCAGCTCGCTGAGCGCGGAGGCGCCGGTGCCGAAATCGTCCAGCGACAGGCCGGCGCCCAATTTGCGGATGCGTTCCAGCGCCTGGGACATGCGCGCATCGCCCGCCACCGCGCTTTCGGTGATCTCAAGGCTCAGCGTGCCCTCGGCGATGCCGCTGCCCACCAGCACGGCGCGCAGCATGGCCTCGAATCCGGAATCCTTGAGCTGGCGGCGCGAGAGGTTGACGCTGACGAACAAGGGCGGCCGCAAGGGGAAATAGCGCTGCCAGCGCACCAGGTCGGCGGCGGCCCGCTCCAGCGCAAAGCGGCCAAGCGCCACGATCAGGCCGGTCTCCTCGCAATGGTGAATGAAATCGGCGGGCGAAATCGACCCTTTCACCGGATGCTGCCAGCGCAGCAGCGCCTCGAACCCGGCCACGCTGCGGTCTGCCAGCCGGATGATGGGCTGGTAGAAGACTTCGATCTGCCCCGACGCCAGCGCGTGGCGCAGTTCGCTTTCCAGCGCCACCGAATCGCCGGGCGCCGACGTCTCCAGATCGCTGGTGTAGAGCCTGGCGCAGGCACCGCCCTGCCGCTTGGCCGCGAGCAGCGCCAATTCGGCATTCTTGATCAGGGCAAAGGGGTCTTCGCTCTCGCTGCCCAGCGCCAGCCCCACGCTGCAGGGCGCGAAGACGTCGCGCTCGTCGGCCCGATAGGGCGCGGCCAGCGCCTCGGTCAGGGCATTGCCGATGGAAAGAGGCTCGCGGCGCACGCCGGCGAAGAGCAGCGCGAAGCTGTCGCCGCCGACGCGAAAAAGCTGCGCTTCCTGGCGCATGCCTTCCAACCGGCCCGCCACCTGTTTGAGAATCGTGTCGGCGCCCGCATCGCCCAGGCTGGCATGGATGGCCTTGAAGCGGTCGATATCCAGCAGCGCGAACAGCGCCCCGTCAAAGCCCTGGCCCAGGCCATCGAGCGCCCTCATCAGCGCCACGCGGTTGCCCAGCCCGGTCAGCGCATCACGCGGCAGCGCCGCATCGCGCATCCGTTCGGCATCTTCCATCTCGCGCGCGAATTCGCCTTCCTTGCGCTGGGTGATGTCGGACAGAAGGCCCAGGCAATCGGACGGCACATCCTCTTCCGTCACGATGGTTGCGCGCAGCTCCAGCCAGCGATAGGGGCCGTCCTTCGCCGAGGCGTTCTGTCGGGTCCGGAATTCCAGGCGGAAGGCCAGGCCCGAACGGTGCCGGTATTCCTCCAGCGCGCGATTATAGACCTCGCGGTCGTCGGGATGGACCAGCGCGATCCAGTCCGAGTGGGAGATGGTCGTCTCGCGCGCCGACAGGCCCACCATCTGCGCCGCCTCCGGCGACAGGGTCAGAAGACCGGCGCGGAAGTCCAGGTTGAAGACGCCCTGGTGCGCCGCGCCGATGGCCGCCAGCGCCAGCGACTTGGCGGGCGTGGCCGGGTCGAAGGGCATCTTGTCGTCGGCCTGGGCTTCCAGAAGCCGCGCGGCATGGGAGCCGTGCAGGAAGGGCAGCACCGCAATCTCCTCGCTGGCGATCACCGCCAGCGCCAGGAGGATCGCGCCGGCCGCGGCGAAGCCGCCGGTGGCGGCCGGGCCCGTCAGGCTCTCGCCCAGTCCGCCCACCGCGGTGACTGCGGCGGCCAGGGCCACCAGCGCGAAGGCGGCGGCGCTGGGGGCAATCACCTGTGCCGCCTTGTGACCCTTGCGGCCCCAGATGATCAGATAGGCGGCCACCGCGAGCGAGCCCAGCACGATGGCGATGTCGGTCAGCAGCGTGGCGGCGGGAAGGCCCAGATAGGCCAGCGCGCCAAGGCCGATCAGGCCATAGAGCACGCGATGGAACAGCTTCTCGTATTTCGGCCAGGTGTCGCGCACCGGAATGATGGCATTGGCCAGCCGCGCGCCCGCCGCCAGCGCCAGCATCGTCAGGAACGCCGAGAGGCCGTAAGGTCCGCCAATGGGGGTGGCAAGGCTGGCATCGAACATGCCGGTGCCCGACAGCCAGCTGAACAGCAGAAGCAGCAGCGTCACCGCCACCCAGCGGGGCGCGGCATGGCCGATCAGCACCGCAAGCCCGCCCATGATCAGGGCAGCAGCCCCGATCAGCGCCGCCACCCCGGTGATGAAGACGGCAAGCTGGCGGTTGTGCGAGGCCAGCGCCGGTTCGGTCCAGGCGAACAGCGCGGGCGGCGTGGCGGCATTGCCCACGCGGATGGCAAGACTGACCGTGGTGACGGGCGGCACGATCACGCGCCAGGCGCGATGGCCATAGGCGGTGGCGGTTTCCACCATTGTGCCGGAATCGGAACTGGCCACCGCCAGGATCGCGGGGCGCGTGCGATGGGGCAGCAGCGACAGCGCCATGCGCGGCGGCTGGCCCGCCAGCAGGACGCGCGTGGCCGGGCGCACTGAATCGTTGGTGACCTGCAGCAGGTACCAGACCGAGCCGTCTTCCTCGCTCGTGCGGCCGGGCGCGTGATAGGGCGTCAGCCCGGTCTTGAGCGTCAGGACGTTGTCGCTGCTGCCGAAATTCACCGAAGGGGCGTCTGCCAAGGCCGGCGCCGCCGGCAGGGATGCGCAAAGAAGCGCAAAAAACGCAGCGCAGAACAGGGCGGTAAGGCGTGCTGTCTTCATCAATCTCGCAATCTGGGCCGAAAGGCACGGCGCCCCGAAGGGGGCCGGAACGGCTAACCTAGCTGCGCTTCTTCCTTGAGCAAAGCAAATAGAAGATGATCGGCCCATTGGCCGTTGATCATCAGATAGCGGCGCGCCAGCCCTTCCTCGCGAAAACCGGCGCGCGCCAGAAGGCCCTTGGACGCTTCGTTTTCCACCAGGCACGCCGCCTCGATGCGGTGCAGGCCCAGCGTGCGGAACACGAAGGGTATCAGCGCCTTTACCGCCGCGGTCATATAGCCCTGGCGCGCGAATTTCTGCCCGATCCAGTAGCCCAGCGTGCAGCATTGCGTGACGCCGCGACGAACATTCGACAAGGTGCAGCCTCCAAGCAACGCATCGTCGCTCTCGCGCAACACGAAGAAGACATAGGCCGAATCCAGCCGCGTCTCCTTCTGATAGCGCTTGATGCGGCGGCGGAAAGAGCCGCGCGTCAATTCGTCATCGGCCCACACCGGCTCCCACGGTATCAGGAATTCGCGGCTTTCGCCGCGCAGCCTGGCCCAGGCGGCATAGTCGCCGATGCGCGGGTAGCGCAGATAGATGCCCTCGCCATGGATCACAGGCTGCTGGCCGCCCGGAAAGGTCAGACCGCGCATGAAAGCGATGGGGCCTGTCTTGGCGAGCGCGGCCTTGACCATCATTCCGCCGCGCTTGGCAGGGCGGCACCGCTGAACCGGCCGGCGAACCGCGCATGGCTTTCCAGCCGCGCCACGGGGCCGATGGCGGCCATGGCGGGAACGGACTGCATCACCCCGGCCGCATAACGGCGCACCTGGGCGGCATCGATGGAATCGAGCTGGGCGACGATCTCGGCCGGGCTCTGCAGGCGGCCCAGCGCGAACAGCTGGCAGGCAATCTGCTCGGAACGCGTGCCGGGCCGCTCAAGCCCCATCAGCAGCGATACCTTGATCTGGGCGCGGGCGCGCGAGACTTCCGCTTCGGTCAGGTTGCCGGCGATGGCCTGCATCTCGCCGGCGACGACGGCGGCGATCTCTCCGGCTTCCTTTTCGCCCGTGCCCGCATAGATGCCCAGAAAGCCGCTGTCCTGGAAGCCGTTGGCAAAGGCATAGATGGAATAGCACAGGCCGCGCTTCTCGCGCGCCTCCTGGAACAGGCGCGAAGAGGTGCCGCCGCCCAGCGCGGTGGCGTAGACCTGGCCGATGAAGAAATCCGGATCGGCATTGGCAAGGCCCGGAAGCGCGAAGGCCAGATGCGCCTGCTCCAGATCCGTGTCCTGGCGGAATTCGCCGCCGGTATAGCGCGCGGCGGGCGGCGGCGGGATCGCGCCGCTCTTCAGCTCGCCGAACAGGTCTTCGGCCAACCTGACCATCGCGCCATGCTCGACCGCGCCCGAAGCGACCAGCGTCATGCCGCCGGCGCGATAATTGGTTGTCATATAGTCGCGCAGCATGTCGGCCGAAAAGGCGCTGACCGTTGCGTCCTCGCCAAGGATCGACCAGCCCATCGGCTGATCCTGGAACATGGCGTTCTGCAAGTGATCGAAGATGATGTCGTCGGGCGTGTCGCGCGCCTGGCCCAGCTCCTGCAGCACGACCTGGCGCTCGCGTTCCAGTTCGCCCGGCTCGAAGGTCGGACGGGTGAGTATGTCGGCGATGATGTCCAACGCCACCGGCACATCGTTCTTCAGCACGCGGGCATGGAAGGCGGTCTGCTCGCGGCTGGTATAGGCGTTGAGGATGCCGCCCACCGCCTCTATCTCCTCGGCGATCTGCCGCGCGCTGCGGCGCAGGGTGCCTTTGAACGCCATGTGCTCGAGCATATGCGAGATGCCCATCTGGGGCGGCGTCTCGTTGCGCGTGCCGGTATTGACCCAGACGCCGACGGCTGCGCTTTCCAGCCCCGGCATCGAGTCCGTCACGACGGTCAATCCATTGGAAAGACTGGATATTTCTGGGCTCATGGGGTCAGTCTAGAAGAGATGAAACGCTTAATCAAAACAGCATTGGCCGGTAGGATTTCCATGCGTTCCGGCAAGGTCTTAAGGGCGGCCAGGCGCGGGGGAACCGGCGGCGGCGCGCCGGTGGCCTTGGCCACGGCGTCCGGGAACTTGGCGGGATGGGCGGTCGCAAGGATCACGGCGGCACCGGTTCCGGCCTCGGCCAGTCTGGGCCCGATCAGCCGCCCGGCCGCGGCGGCCACCGCCGTGTGGGGGTCCAGGATGCGGCCGGTCTCGGACTTCACCGCCGCGATGGTGGCAAGGGTTGCGGCGTCGTCGAAGGCGAAAGCGCTGTAGCGGTCGCGCAGGGATTGCAGCACCGCACTTGGCAGCGCCAGCCGCCTGGTGCGGGCGAAATCGGCCATGGCGGCAGCCGTCCAGTCCGCATCGCGGCCAGACGCCTCGAACAGCGCGCGCTCGAAGTTCGACGCCACCTGGATGTCCATCGAGGGGCTGAGCGTGGCGTGGCTGGGGCCGGGCGCATAAACCCCCTCGTTCAGCGCGCGCACCAGGATGTCGTTGGCATTGGTGGCGATGACCAGCTTCTGGATGGGAAGTCCCATGCGCATCGCCGCCTCGCCGGCGAAGACGTCGCCGAAATTGCCGGTGGGCACCACGAAGGTGACAGGAACGCCCAGCGCCGCCGCGGCTGTGAAATAATAAACGCTCTGCGCCGCAATGCGGGCGAAGTTGATGGAATTGACCGCGGTCAGCGATACATCGCGCGCAAAGTCCGCGTCGGCGAACAGCGCCTTCACGATGGATTGGGCGTCGTCGAAGCTGCCTTCCAGCGCGATATTGTGCACATTGGCATGGGCGCTGGTGGTCATCTGCAGCCGCTGCACGTCGCTGACGCGGCCTTTGGGATGCATCACGAAGACGTCGATGTTGGGAAGGCCCCCCAGCGCGGCGATCGCCGCCGATCCGGTGTCGCCGCTGGTCGCCGCCACCACGGTGGCACGCCCGCCCCGCCGCGCCAGCGCGCGGGCAAAAAGCTGCCCCAGGATCTGCAGCGCGATGTCCTTGAACGCCAGGGTGGGGCCGTGGAACAGCTCCAGCAGATACTGGCCCTTGCCGATCTCCACCAGGGGGACGATGTCGCGCGCGGGCGGCGTGTTCTGCCGCCAACCCTGCGGCCGGGGCCGCGCGTCAAACCCGGCATAGGCGGCCGCGATGGCCTCGCGCAATTCCGCCTCGGCGAAGGAGCCATCGGTGAAGCGCGACAGCACGCGGAAGGCGGCCTCGTTCCAGGCAAGGCCCTTGAAAGCGGCGATTTCGTCCGGCGAGAACTGCGGCCAGCTTTCCGGCAGGTACAACCCGCCATCGGGCGCAAGGCCCGCCAGCAGGACTTCGGCAAAGGACGCGCGCGGCGCGCCGCCCCGTGTTGAGATGAAATTCACGACAAGAAAGCCTTTCGGGCGGCTCTTATAGGGCCCCGCAGGCCCCCGGGGCTACCACAATCGCCCGCCGATTTTCCGCCTATTTGCGGGAAATCCTGCCCTTGGAAATGTGGTAGGCCAACCAGACGCCCACCAGCCCGGCGGCCAGCCCGAACCAGGTGACGGCATAGGACAAGTGCTGGTTGCGGAATGTCACCACTGTCTGCCCACCCTTCGGCCAGCCGCCGGGATTTGGTGTGGCGTCGGCCTCGACCAGTTCGGGAGCGGCCAGGCTGAGATGGTCGGCGGCCGCGATAGCCTTCACGTCGCGGGAATACCAGACGCGATGCTTCAGGTCCGGCCGCGGGGTGAAGAGGCCCGGACCATCCGGCCTGCGCCAGACCCCGGTGACGCTGGTCCACGCGCCCGGATTGCCGGCGGCGCGGCTGGCCGGAGCCAGCTTTTCCCTGGGCACGATGCCCCGGTCCACCATCAGCCAGCGGCCATCATCCGTGTGGAAGGGGGTAAGCACATGATAGGCCGGATCGCCATCGACATCGGTGCCGAAGACATAGGCCTCGCGGGCATGATCGAAGCGGCCGGTGATGGTGACGCGGCGGTATTGGGCCTCGTCGGGGTTCATGGCCATCACGCGGTCCAGCGGCACGGGTGCCGCCATCATGTGGCCGTTCACCCGCGCGATCAGTGCCAGCTTCCATTGCAGGCGCTCAAGCTGCCACACGCCCAGGCCGCACAGGATGGCAAACAGAATGGCGCAGGCGAAGGTCAGGCCCGGATAGGGACGGAAAGTCATCCCAGCCGGCCTTCGCCCGCCTTGTGCCTGTATTGCAGTACCAGCAGCGCCGATTTGGACAGGCGCAGGAAGATCGCGGTCAGGATCACGATCAGCGGCACCCACAGGGCCGCATGCACCCAAAGCGGCGGCTGGAAGGTGAATTCCACCCACAGCGCCAGGCCGCAGACGATGGCGCCCACGATCAGGATGCCGAATACCGCCGGCCCGTCGCCGGGATCGAAGATCGCATAGTCAAGCCCGCAGGACGGGCAGTTCGGGCGCACCGCGATATAGCCGCTGAACAACGGCCCCTGCCCGCAACGCGGACAGAGGCCGAGGAATATGGCTTTGGCGGTGTTGGGCGTCGTCATGCAACTCTCACAGGGCGACGGCAGTTTGGCCGGTCCACCAGGAGCGCGGGAGCGATGTGGGCAAGACGCCCATGAGCGACCGCGCGACGCCGTGGACGGGCAAAAGACTAGCCCACCGAGACCGGTCCCTGGCCCCACACGTAAATGCAGGCGAACAGGAACAGCCACACCACGTCGACGAAGTGCCAGTACCAGGCCGCCGCCTCGAAGCCGAAATGGCGGGTGGGGGTGAAGTGGCCCTGGATGGCGCGGAACAGGCAGACGATCAGGAAGATCGTGCCGACGATCACGTGGAAGCCGTGAAAGCCGGTCGCCATGAAGAAGGTCGAGCCATAGATGGCGTCGAAATTGCCCGCGCCGGCGGCCAGGTCGACATGGGCCGGATCGGTGAAGGGCATCATCGCCAGGTGGTTCATGCCGAAGGTGAAGGGGGCGTGGGCGTATTCCCAGGCCTGCACGCAGGTGAAGGAAAGCCCCAGCGCAACCGTCAGCGCCAGGCCCTGGATGGCACCCTTGCGGTCGCCGGTCTGGATGGCGTGATGGGCCCAGGTCACCGTGGTGCCCGAGGTCAGGAGGATCAGCGTATTCAGCAGCGGGAAGTGCCAGGGGTCTAGCGTGGTGATTCCGGCGGGCGGCCAGCTGCCAATGCCGACATCGTTGAAGAAAATCGCCGAATTGAAATAGGCCCAGAACCAGGCGACGAAGAACATCACTTCCGAGGCGATGAACAGCAGCATGCCGTAGCGCAGGTGCAGCTTCACCACCGGCGTGTGGTTGCCCAAGACGACCGATTCGCGGATCACGTCGCGCCACCAGCCCACCATGGTGTAGAGAACACCGGCCAGGCCGATCCCGAACACCCAGGGCTGGCCGCCCAGGGGGCCGAAACGGTCATAGCCCTTGTGCATCCACAGCACCGCGCCGACAAACATCACGAAGGCGGCCATCGAGCCGACGACCGGCCAGGGGCTGGGGTCGACCAGGTGATAATCGTGTTTCACGTCGCTGGACATAGCATCAGGCCCCAATGTTATTGCCCGCCGCGCCACTGCACGATGGACATGAGATAAACAAGCACAGCGAACCCGCCCAGAACCAGGGCGAGAGCGATATTCCGTTTGCGGCGGGCGCGGTCGGCATCGTCGTCCTTCACGCGCCAAGCACCGCCCGCAGCGACAGCCAGTCGAGCCCGATCAGCTTCTCGGCGATCAGGGCCGCGAACAGCGCCGAAAGATACAGCAGCGATACGCCGAAAAGCCGATGGGCGGCAGGCTCCTTGACCTCGTCCGTCTCGCGGAAGACGGCAATCGCCTCCCACAGGAACCACAGGCCGATCCCGGCGCTGGCCGCCAGATAGAGAACCCCGCCGATCCCCAGCAACGCGGGCACCACGCCCAGCGGCACCAGCACCAGCGAATAGAGCAGTATCTGCAGACGCGTATTCGCCTTGCCTTTGACCACCGGCAGCATGGGCACCCCGGCGCGGGCATAATCGCCCGAACGCCATAGCGAAAGCGCCCAGAAATGCGGCGGCGTCCACATGAAGATGACGGCCACCAGCAGCAGCGGCGCCGGCGACAGGCTTCCGGTCACCGCGGCCCAGCCGATGGCCGGCGGCAGCGCGCCCGACAGGCCACCGATCACGATGTTCTGCGGCGTGCGGCGCTTCAGCCACAGCGTATAGACCACCACGTAGAAGAAGATGGTGAAGGCCAGGAGCCCCGCCGCCAGAATGTTCACGAACAGGAACATGGTGGCCACCGACGCCACCGACAGCGCCCAGCCGAAAGCCAGCGCATCCTCGCGGGCAACGCGGCCCCGGGGAATCGGCCGGGTGGCGGTACGCGCCATCAGCCGGTCGATGTCATGATCATAGGCCATGTTGAGGCAGCCCGATGCCCCTGCCCCGACCGCGATGCACAAGAGCGCGGTGAAAGCGGTCAGGGGATGGATCTGTCCCGGCGCCGCGACCAGCCCGGCCAGCCCCGTGAACACCACCAGGCTCATCACGCGCGGCTTCAGCAGCGCGAAGAAATCGCCGACAGTGGTGACACGGGGTTCGACAAGCGAGAGTGACATCGGCCGTCCGGTTTCCCCTCAGCGGATCTTGGGCAGTTCGTTGAACTGATGGAAGGGCGGCGGTGAAGGCAGCGTCCATTCCAGGGTCGTGGCGCCCACGCCCCAGGGATTGTCCGCGGCCTTGCGCTTCTTCACGAAAGCTTCCGCCACCATGAACAGGAACACCAGCACGCCAAAGCCCGCAATGAAGGCGCCGATCGAGGAGACATAGTTCCAGCCCGCATAGGCGTCCGGATAGTCCGCATAGCGGCGCGGCATGCCGGCCAGGCCCAGGAAGTGCATCGGGAAGAAAGCCAGGTTCACGCCCACGAATGTGATCCAGAAATGCGCCTTGCCGAGCGCCTCGTTGTACATGTAGCCGGTGAACTTCGGGAACCAGAAATAGAAGCCCGCGAAGATCGCGAACACCGCGCCCAGCGACAGCACGTAATGGAAGTGCGCCACCACGTAATAGGTGTCCTGCAGCACGACGTCGACGCCGGCATTTGCCAGCACCACGCCGGTCACGCCACCGACAGTGAACAGGAAGATAAAGCCGATCGCCCACAGCATGGGAGTCTTGAACTCGATCGAGCCGCCCCACATGGTCGCGATCCAGCTGAACACCTTGATGCCGGTGGGCACCGCGATGACCATGGTGGCGAAGACAAAATAGGCCTTGGTGTCGACCGACAGGCCCACCGTGTACATGTGGTGCGCCCACACCAAAAAGCCGATGAAGCCGATCGCGACCATGGCATAGGCCATGCCCAGATAGCCGAACACCGGACGCTTGGAGAAGGTCGAGACGATGTGGCTGATCATGCCGAAGCCCGGCAGGATCAGGATGTACACCTCGGGGTGGCCGAAGAACCAGAACAGGTGCTGGTACAGGATCGGATCGCCGCCGCCCGCCGCATTGAAGAAGGTGGTGCCGAAATTGCGGTCCGTCAGCAGCATGGTGATGGCACCCGCCAGGACGGGCAGCGACAGCAGCAGCAGGAACACGGTCACCAGGATCGACCATACGAACAGCGGCATCTTGTGCAGGGTCATGCCCGGCGCGCGCATGTTGAAGATGGTGGTGATGAAGTTGATCGCGCCCAGGATCGACGACGCGCCGGCGATGTGCAGCGAGAAGATGGCAAAGTCCATCGCCGGGCCGGGCGAGCCGGTGGTCGAGAGCGGCGCATAGAGCGTCCAGCCGCCGCCCACGCCCAGGCCGCCGGAATCGCCTTCCACGAACATGGAAGCCACCAGCAGCGCGAAGCTGAAGGGCAACAGCCAGAAGGAGATGTTGTTCATGCGCGGGAACGCCATGTCGGGCGCGCCGATCATCAGCGGAACCAGCCAGTTGCCGAAGCCGCCGATCATGGCCGGCATGATCATGAAGAACACCATCACCAGGCCGTGGCCGGTGACGAAGACGTTGAACTCATGCGGACTCTCGAAGACCTGCAGCCCGGGGAACATCAGTTCGGCGCGCATCATCATCGAGAAGAAGCCGCCGATCACGCCGGCGCAGACGGCGAAGATAAGGTACATCGTCCCGATGTCCTTGTGGTTCGTCGAATAGACGTAGCGGCGCCAGCCGGTCGGGTGGTGCGCGTGCTCGCCCGGGTGATGGTGCTCGTGTTGGGGAGCGGCGTCGAAGGTCGTGGTCATGGCGCTTGTTCCTATTTCGCAGCAACGCGCGTGGACACCGGGTCCAGCGATGCGAACTTTTCACGGGCCTGGGCCAGCCAGGCGGCATAATCGGCGTCGCTCACCACATGCACCTCGATGGGCATGAAAGCGTGCTTGGCACCGCACAGTTCCGAACACTGGCCATAGTATACGCCGGTCCTGGTCGCCTTGAACCAGGTCTGGTTCACGCGGCCGGGAACCGCGTCCATCTTCACGCCCATCTGGGGCAGCGCCCAGCTGTGGATCACGTCGGCGCCGGTGGTCTGGATCTCGATCACTTTATTGACCGGGACATAGATGGGGTTGTCGACACCCAAAAGGCGCGGCTTGCCCTCTTTGGCGTCATCGGCATCCGACAGGATCAGGCTGTCGAACGTAAAGCCCTTGGCGCCCGGATATTCATAGCTCCAGTACCACTGCTTGCCGATCGCCTTGATGGTCACGTCCGGCTTGGGGATGTCCGCTTCGAAATAGAGCAGGCGGAACGAGGGAACCGCGATGATCACCAGGATGATCACCGGGATGATGGTCCACACCACTTCCAGGATGGTGTTGTGGTGCACCTTCGAAGGAACCGGATTGGCCCCGGCGCGGTAGCGGATCACGATCCAGACCAGCAGGGCCAGCACGAACAGGCAGACCGCCAGGATGATCCAGAACAGCAGGCGGTGGAAATCCTCGATCTGCGTCATCACCGGCGAGGCGGCCGGCTGCATCGCGATCTCATAATCGAAGGGCAGCGCGGCGGCCGGCAGGGCAATCGCCGCCTGCAGCAGTCCCACGAGGGCGGCCAGGGCCAGATTTCGTGCGCCGGTCTTCCGCAAAAACCCAGTCATCCCCAAAAACCCCGTCTTCCATAAAAACATGGATGCCAACCTCGTATGCTGCGGGCGGTGAAATTCCCCGCCATTTTCAGATTCTTGGCGGGGATTTAGAGGGGTTAAGCCCTTAAAGTCATTGCGACCTTATGGCACGGTGGCCCACCGGGCCAGCCCGGCCACCGTACCCCTGCCCGCCCGGAACGCCAAAAGCCGTTCCACTGCTTGCCGGAACTGCCCGGGCACACGATATCTTGGCCCCGGATCCCGCCCCGTACGGGGCTTTTTGCCGCGCATGGCTTGTTCGCCCGCGCACATGTTTGGAGACAGCCATGGCTGACCGCGACCTGTTTTTCACCCGTACCGGCATGGACCGCTCGCGCGTGCAGCAAAGCGTGGACGACGCGCTTCGGGGCGCCGACGACGGGGAGCTGTTCCTGGAATTCTGCCAGAGCGAATCATTCTCCTTCGACGATGGGCGGCTGAAGGCGGCCAGCTTCGACACCAGCCAGGGATTCGGCCTGCGCGCCGTGGCGGGGGAAGCCACCGGCTACGCCCATGCCAGCGACATCTCGGAAGACGCGATCGCCCGCGCCGCCGCGACGGTGCGCGCTGTCTCACAGGGCTATTGCGGCGTCGTCGCAGGCGCCCCTGCCCGCACCAACGTCAAGCTCTATCCCGACAATGATCCGCTTTTGACCGCCAGTTTCGAAAAGAAAGTGAAGCTGCTGGAAGAGATGAACGCCTATGCGCGGGGCAAGGATGCCCGCGTGCGCCAGGTCTCGGCCAGCCTGTCGGGCGAGTGGCAGCGCATCGAGATCATCCGCGCCGGCGGCGCGCATTACACCGACATCCGCCCGCTGGTGCGGCTGAACGTGTCGGTGGTGGTGGAGGAAAACGGCCGCCAGGAATCGGGCAGCCATGGCGGCGGCGGCCGCGGCGGCTATGAAACCTATCTGGACCCCGCATACTGGCAGGCGGGCGTCGATGAAGCCCTGCGCCAGGCGCTGGTGAATCTTTCTTCCGTCCCCGCCCCCGCCGGCGAGATGACGGTGGTGTTGGGCCCGGGCTGGCCGGGCATCCTTTTGCACGAAGCCATCGGTCACGGGCTGGAAGGCGATTTCAACCGCAAGAAAACCTCGGCCTTCGCGGGGCTCCTGGGCCAGCGCGTCGCCGCGCCGGGCGTGACCGTGGTGGACGACGGCACCATCGACGGGCGGCGCGGCTCGCTCTCCATCGACGACGAAGGCACGCCCACCCATCGCACCGTGCTGATCGAGGACGGGATTCTGAAAGGCTATATGCAGGACCGCCAGAACGCCCGGCTGATGGGCGTGGCGCCCACCGGCAATGGGCGGCGCCAGTCCTATGCCAGCCCGGTGATGCCGCGCATGACCAACACCTACATGCTGGCGGGCGACAGGGACCCGAAGGAGATCCTCGGCAGCGTGAAGAAAGGCATCTATGCGGTGAATTTCGGCGGCGGCCAGGTGGACATCACCAACGGCAAGTTCGTCTTCTCCTGCACCGAGGCGTACAGAATCGAGGACGGCAAACTGGGCGCGGCCATCAAGGGCGCCACCCTGATCGGTTCGGGGCCCGAGGCGCTGACCCGGGTGTCGATGATCGGCAACGACATGAAGCTGGACACCGGCGTGGGCACCTGCGGCAAGAATGGCCAGTCGGTGCCGGTGGGCGTGGGCCAGCCGACGCTGCGGCTCGACGGGCTGACGGTCGGGGGAACCGCGGCGGCGGCGTGATGACCTAATCAAGTTGATGAGGCTATATTGCCATCCAGCGTTTGTGGGACGGGGGCAGTATGTCTGCGGGTTTCGTCTACATCATTCGCCCTCGACAGCAGCTGGCGGGGGACGAAGTAATCAAAATCGGGATGACGACCCGCAGCATCCAGCGCCGCGTCAAAGAACTATCGACCGGCTCTCACGCGGGCTTTGATGTGATTTATTCGATAAGAGCCGACAACGCTAGACAACTGGAGAGTTTGCTCCATAGAAAATTCGAACGGTTCCGCGTTCAGGGCGGCGGGCAGGAGTTTTTCAGGTTACCCGCTAGCTCAGTTGTCTGCGAAATTGAGCGAATAGCGCTCGAAGTAAGCAGTGATCGCGCCCGTTCTGAGCGCGACAAAGAATTCAAATCCTTTAAAAACCAGATCGGCGCAACAAGTCTCGAACGAAGAATTGCGACCCCACTCCTACTCTCGTTCCCAATAGCATGGGGCTATCTGTACTATTATCTGGTCGTGAAAGTGGGGATGGAAGTATTTCCTCGAGCGGAGTGGGCGGGCCTCGTAGTTGCTCTGGCGTGCATGTATATCTTGCCTGTCACAATTTGGTGGATCGGCAAGAGGCTATACGGCGTCCTCTGGGATGAATTTGTTAAATCGAGATTTGGATCTCAACTAGTGGCAAAGGATGAAGAATTGCGGGCGAAGTACCCGTTAGCTTATGCAAAGCAATAAACGTTTGAAATGCTGATCTTCAAGATCGTGCCGCGCGCCGAATGGGAAGCTGCCGGCGGCGACTATCACGGCTCAGCCCATGACCGTGCCGACGGGTTCCTGCATTTCTCCACCGCCGCGCAATTACCCGAGACGCTGCGGCTTTATTATGCGGGCCAGGACGACCTGATGCTGGTCGCCGTCGATCCGGCGGCCTGCGGCGATGCGCTGAAGTGGGAACATTCACCCTCGCGCGGCGAGGATTTCCCCCATCTGTATGGCGCGCTGACATGCGATGCCATGAAATGGGCGCGCCCCATCGCGAAGGACGCGATGGGGCGCTTTGTGCTGCCGGATTTGCTCTAGCCGTCATGGCCCGCCTTCAGCGGGCCACCCGGTTTTTCCCAAGCCGGGTCCCCTTCCCTTCAGCGGACCACCTGATAGGTCTTGCTGAACCCGTTGCGGCTGTTGGTGACCGTCACGCTGCCGTCCTTGGTGATGGACAGGCTGATGTTGTAGCCCATGTCCGGAGGGGTGGTGTAGAGCTGCTTGGCCATCGCCGCGACTTTGTCCTTGGGCGGGTTCAGGTCGGCGACATAATTCTTGTCGGGCGTCCATTCCGGATGGGCAAAGCTTTCATGGGTCTGCCAGAAGCCCATCAGCCCGGGCGAAGCCTTGATGGTCTTGATCGGGCCTTCGTCGCCACCCTTCTTGCCGCCGGAGCCCATCACCGCGACATCCGGCCTCATGTCGGCGATCGAGGCCGGGTTGCTTGAAATGTAGGAGCCATGCTGGGTGGCGATCAGCACCTGCACATGGCCCAGCTTTCCAGCGGGGCAGGACAGCTCATATTCATTTTTCCAGGACAGGTCGCCGAACATGGCGATCCTCACCTTGCCATAGCTGATCAGCGAGGCGACGGATTCGGAGTTCTCTATCCCGCCCTCCGGCTTGGTGCTTTTGGCTTCGGCGGTGTTGCAGGCCGCGTTGGGCGCGCCGGCACCGGCAAGCGGCTTCGCCAGGACCTTGCCGGCGCTGGCGACGATGGTGTCGGTCATCGACCCCATGGGGATCACCTCGCCCGGCTTTGCGACGATGTGCCTGTGGCCTTTGATCACTTTCAGATACTCGGGATAGAGCAGGTCGGGCGAGCCGAATTCCGGCTTCTGGCCGGGCGCCGCATGCTCTTGATTGGGGCCGTGGTCGATAAAGGTGCCGATGGGAATGCGCTTGGCCAGGTCCACCACCCCGCCCGCATGGTCCATGTGGTAATGGGTGATGATCACATAATCGATTTTCTTCACGCCCAGCTTCTTCGCCGCGGCCACGATGCGGTCGGCGCTGTTCTTCGCGCCGTCCGGCGAGGGCAGGAGGCCGAAATTCGACGGCCAGCCGGTATCGATCAGAAGCGAGGTGCCTTCGGGCGTGACGAACAGCGTGCCGCCCCCGCCTTCCATGTCCAGAGAGACAACCTTCAGCGCCGGTTCGGCCGCCAGGGCCGGCATGGAAAATGCGCCCGCCAGAAGCGCGGCGGCGAAAGACTTGCGGATCATGGGCTTTCTCCTGGGATTTCCTACTGAGCCTGATAGGTCTTGTTGAATCCGTTGCGTTCGTTGATCACGGTGATCTTGCCGTCCTTCTCGATGCGAAGGCGCAGGTCATAGGCCTTGTCCTGGCTCTGGTCGGTGACGGGATTGGCGATCATGTCGGTGTCCTTGACGTTGGCACCGGGGTTGGCGGTGGAGGTGTGCAGCATCCACACGCCCTGGATGCGCGGGGATTCCTCGATCGTCTTCATCCGCACGGGATCGGCGCCCTTGCGCGCGCCATTGCCGGCGATGGCCACGATGGGCGCCATCGCGTTCACCGCCGCGGGGCTTCCCGACAGGGCCGTGCTGTGATGGGTCGCCAGGTACACATCAACCTTGCCGACGCGGTCGATGGGGCAGAACAGGTCTTTCTCCCGGTCCCATGTCAGGTCGCCGAAGGCGGCGATCTTCACCTTGCCGTATGAGATGATCGACGCGGTGGAGCGGGCATTCTCCTCGCCGCCATTGTTGGCCATGGCTTCCATCCCCGCGCAGGAAGGATTTTCCTCGCCCGCGCCCGGCAGCGGCTTTGCGATGGGCTTGGCGTCCGCCATCACGACGGTCACGGTCATGCCGCCGACATGGAACACATCGCCCGGCTTGGCGACGATATGGCGGTGGCCCTTGATGAGCGTCAGGTAGTGATTGTAGCCGGCGGCGGTGGAATTGGGCGGCGGGTTCTTCAAATCGATCTGCGGCGCGTCCGGCCGGGTCGAGGCTGTCGTCTCGCGGTTGGGGCCGTGATCGATGAAGGTGCCGATGGGCATCCGCTTCATCAGGCCTTCCAGCCCGCCAATATGGTCGATGTGATAATGGGTGGTGATCAGGTAGTCGATCTTCTTCACGCCCAGCTCGGCGGCCGCCTTCTGGATGCGCGCGCTGCTGGGATTGTCGCCGGTGACGCGGCTCTGTTCGGGATTGCCGGTATCGATCAGCAGGGAATGGCCGTCGGGCGTCACGAAAAGAGTTCCGCCGCCGCCTTCCACGTCGATGGATACCATCTGCAGGGCATCGTCGCGGGCCGCCGCGGGGCCCGAAACGCCCACGGCCAGCAACGCGGCAACAGATACCGATGCAAAAATATTGCGCGACAAGAATGCCTCCCCGGATTGTTTGCGCGGACACTAGAGCTTTTGATCTGCCGCCGCTAGGCTGGAGCCATGATCCCGATCACCGGAAAAGCCCACGACCTGGGCGATGGATTTTTCGTAACCCGGCTGCTGCCGCAGGCGGCGCGGCGCAGCATCGGCCCCTTCGTCTTCTTCGACTATTTCGGGCCGGTGGATTTTCCGCCCGGCCGGGGCGTCGATGTGCGGCCCCATCCCCATATCGGTCTTGCCACCGTCACCTATCTGTTCGACGGCTCGCAGATGCACCGCGACACGCTGGGCAGCGTCCAGGAGATCAGGCCCGGAGACGTCAACTGGATGACGGCGGGACGCGGCATCGCCCACAGCGAACGCACGGGAGCTGAGGCGCGCGCCGCCGGCCATCGCCTGCACGGCATCCAGAGCTGGGTGGGCTTGCCTGAGGCCGATGAGGAAGCCCCGCCCGCCTTCCATCATTTCGCCGCCGCCGACCTGCCGGAAAGAGAAGAAAACAATGTGCGGCTTCGCATGATCGCGGGCACCGGCTTCGGCCTGACCTCGCCGGTGAAAGTCTTTTCTCCCATCTTCTATGCCGATGCCCGGTTCGAGGCGGGCGGCGCCCTCACCTATTCCACCGACCATGAGGAGCGCGCCTTGTTCGTCATCGACGGCGAGATCGAGACCGGCCCGACGGAAGTGCATGGCCCCGGCGCGATGCTGGCGCTGGAGCCGGGCGAAGAGATCACGCTTTATGCCGGCGCGCCCGCGCGCGTGATGCTGTTGGGCGGGGCGCCGCTGGACGGGCCGCGCCACATCTGGTGGAATTTCGTCTCCTCCTCGAAGGAGCGCATCGAACGCGCCAAGCAGGAATGGATCGACGGCAAATTCGGCCTGATCCCCGGCGACGACAAGGAATTCATCCCACTTCCCTCCAACAAATAACGTCAGAGACATTCGATGAAGTACAACCGTCTCGGCCGCACCGGCCTTTACGTCTCGCAGCTGTGCATGGGCACCTGGACCTTTTCGGGCCGCAACTATTTCGGCGGCGCCATCGGCACGCTGAACCAGAAGGAGGCCACCAGCTTCATCGCCCGCGCGCTGGAAGCCCGCGTCAATTTCATCGACACCGCCAATGTCTATTCCTTCGGCGATTCCGAGGAGATGACCGGCATCGCGTTGAAGGAGATCGGCGTGGCGCGCAGCGACTATGTCCTCGCCACCAAGGTGTTCGGCCGCATGGGCCCCGGCCCCAACGACATCGGCGCATCGCGCGGCCATATCATGGACAGCATCGGCCGCAGCCTGGAGCGGCTGAAGACCGACCATATCGACCTTTATCAGGTCCACCACACCGACATCATCACCAATGTGGACGAGACCATGCGCGCGCTGGACGACCTGGTGCGCCAGGGGATGGTGCGCTATCTCGGCGTCTCCAACTGGGAAGCCTGGCGCATCGTCAAGGCCAACGGCATCGCCGAGAAGAACGGCTGGACGCGGATCGAAACCAACCAGGCCTATTACTCGCTGGCCGGCCGCGACCTGGAACAGGAGCACGGCTCCATGATGGCCGAGGAAGGCGTGGGCTGCCTGGTGTGGAGCCCGCTGTCGGGCGGCTATATGGCGGGCAAATACACGCCGGGCGGCGATGCGCCGGTCGAGCCGGGACGCCGCGCCAATTTCGACTTCCCGCCCATCGACAAGGACAAGGCCGACCACACCGTGGTCGCGATGCGCAAGATCGCCAAGGCGCATGGCGTGTCGGTGGCGCAGGTCGGGCTGGCCTGGGTGCGGCAGAAGCCCTTCGTCACCTCCACCATCATCGGCGCCACGACGATGGCGCAGCTGGAGGACAATCTGGCCTCGATCGACCTGGAACTGTCGGCGGAGGAAATCGCGCGGCTCGACGAGGTCAGCGCCGACAGGACGCAGTATCCCTATTGGATGATCACCCGCAACAACTCCACCCGCATCCCCACCGGCGAGCCGGTGCCCGTGGGCAGCGCGGTGCCCGGCGCGAATAAGAAGTAGAAGCCCCGCCATCCTGTCCTGTTGTCATGGCCCGGCCACCACACGGTCGCGCAGCGATCC
>JAFKEU010000014.1 GCA_017308475.1 Alphaproteobacteria bacterium | reverse complement strand
ACCCGGTGCCCATCCTCAAGAACCAGGGTGCGGATCGGGCCAAGACCGTACAAGTCCATGTAATTGCCGGTGGGCTGATAGCCACCATCCGATGCTGTATCGCTGCCACGCACAGGGGCAAACACCGGAAGCTTCGCCAACCCAGCCGGTATGCTTTGGGCGCTCATGCTCCACAACTGATCTGCGGAAATGGAATTAACCGGCACAGGCGTATCCATTGCCGCACTCTGAATGCGCGACCCGGTGACCACGACCGTCTCAGTCACTTTTGAGGAAATTGCACCCTGATCGAGATTTAATAGATGATCTGGCTGCGCAGGCATCGCAGGCGTTCGCCTGCGAAGAACAATGGTCGCACCATCGTTGCTGGCCACTTCAAGTTCTGTGCCACGAATGAGAGTTCTAAGCGCATCTTGGATCGAGATATAACCCGACACCGCAGGGGTCCGTACATCGCGCAATTCGTTGGCCGGGGCAACGATCTGCACATGGACCTGGCGCGCGAACTCGGGAATGGATTTGAAAGCTTCTTCGGCAGGTATGTCGACATAGCGCACTTGTGCGATGGCGCTGGCGGGGCCTGCCAAAACGGCCACGATAACGCCAAACCCCGTCCATGCAGCGAATTTTAACGCCACACCTGCTCCCTGACCCGTCTTCCGATTCGTTTTTCTCAATCCCTGAGGGATTGCGTTATAGGAAGCGTCTAATTTGCCGACAGCCCGAATTACCGGGATAAGCGGATCTGTCCTTCGCCGATGGTCGCGCGGGCATTCAGGCTGACAGCAATGGTCTTAGCAAAACCGATCGGATCGTTAGCCCTAAACAGACCCACGATTTCCTCATCCGCCAGAGCATGATCGGTGACGACAATCTTGATGTCGCTATAGCGTGAGAATTCGGCGGCGGCTTGGGCCAAGGTTTGGCCTTCGAAGGCAATACGACCATCCTGCCATGCCAATTCCCGCTTCAGCTCACTAGGAGCAATCGGAACGGCTGCAATAGGCCCACGATCGACTGGCGTCGTCGCCCGGGTATTTGCATGGACCAGGACAGGCGTACCAGCATCGCCAAGGTGGGACACTTCAACGGTACCCTGTCTCACCAAGACCTGCACAGGCAGCGTACGCAGCCTCTGCACTGTGAAGCTGGTACCAACGACCTTTACACGGGTTTCGCCTACCGCCACGACAAAGGGATGTGAAGGATCCTTGGCAACATCGAACGTGACCTCCCCGCGGATCATTCGGATAGCGCGCTCCTGATCCGAAAAATTGATCGCGATCTGCGATTCAGTATTGAGCGTTATTACGCTCCCGTCCTTTAGCGCGACAACTTTGCTATCGCCAATACCCGTCCGATAAGTGTTGGAATGCAGCTTTTCCCATCCGACGACTGAGCCAACCAAGGTCGTTGCGGCAATTGCGCCGCCCGCGCGCAGAATCATACGACGTGAAGGCACAGCCGTTTCTGGCTTTGCGGCAACGTCTCCGGGGTCCGTATCGCAATCATCCGGTGGTGCCTTCTCAGGTACATCCTCACCTGCGGGCTCGCTTTCCGAAAGATCCTGCGCCGCCTCCCCAGCCGTCGACCCAGGCACAAACCCGGGCCCCAGCGCCTTGGCCTTCCATGTAAAGGAATTGAAGGCGCGCATGCGCGCCAGCGCGCCCGGATGGCGCTCGTCCTGCGCCAGCCAAGCATCCAGTCGGACCCCTTCCTCTTTCGAGGAAAGGCCTTCATCGAGACGCACAGCCCAAGCTGCCGCCTCGACGTTTATTTCACGAGCGGTTTTTCGCGCCATTCAGGGGCTCAACCCTATTCACACTTGACCGTGGCTTAGACGGACGGGGAGTACCCCTACCCCCAATCAAAAAATCCTCCGACAACAAAAAAAGTGCGCGTGTCATATGTCGCTCGACGGTTCCTTCGGTAATGCCGAGCTGGCCCGAAATATCCTTTTGCGACAACCCTTTAATACGGCGTAAGGTGAATACCTCTCGCACCCGAGGCGGTAGACTGTCGATTGCCTCCGCCAGCCTGCTTAGTTCTTCCCGACCGATTACATGCGCCTCGGGCGAGGGCTCGTCAGACACCAGCCCCACCTGATCGATATCCGCCACGGACGCAATGGAAATCACCTTTTTGCGCCGCATATGATCGATCACGACAGATCCGGCAATTTGAAACGCATAATTCTTGGGATTGCGGATATGACCCACATTCTCTGCGGCAGCTAGGCGCGTGTAAGTTTCCTGAACAATATCATCTACTTCCAGGTCATCGAGGCGCCGGCACCCGAGCCAAGACCGCAATGCCGGCTCGTGAGGCAGGATATTCCGTTCCAACCACACAGCCCTTTCGTCAGAGACGACTGACATAGGCAGTACCCCCAACCAGTCATCAAACAAAAAAGATGGATAGACAATTCGGACAGCCGCATGGCGGACCGACCGAAGTGCAACATTACATCTTTAAGTCGAATGCTGGCCCTAAGACAGTTTCCCCAATGCCTGTTTTGCAGTTTCCAACGAAGCTAGAATTGAAAGAAATTGCTGTCAACAATCGCGCCGGACACTTTCGACAGCTGATCAGGCTGGGCTCGAGAGGTGGTGCCCCGCTGCAGGTCGAAGGCGAATGGGTCACACAGTCGACAGCGCTAATCCTAGCGTCTACCCTGCGCGCCCCTCGTGTCTTGTGACCTTGCCCCCGAAAGTGCCCTCGATTTTGAGGTAGAGTCCGTTCCTTGAAGGAGACGGACGATGAAGCGCAGCCGGTACAGCGAAGAACAGATCATCGGGATATTGAAGCAGCACCAGGCGGGGCTTGGGGCGAAGGAGCTGTGCCGCAAGCACGGCATCAGCGACGCCACCTTTTATAAGTGGCGCTCGAAATACGGTGGCATGGATGTCTCCGACACGCGCAAGCTGAAGGCGCTGGAGGAGGAGATGCGCGATGCGTAATCATCCCTGACAGTCGTCAGCGCACGATCCAGCCTATTGTCAAGCTTGCGGAGCCATCGCCGAGCGCAATATCCTTGGCGGCTTGCACCATCAATCTTGTCGGATATAGGTTTCGCAAGGGACAAGAGGCTCAGCGGGGTGGCTGTAATGTCGAAAATGATTTTTGCCGCTTTTGCCCTGGTGCTGGCCACGACGCCGGCGATTGCAAATGAACCGGACGGCCTCGTCCTGCCGCCTGGCTTTCATGCCAGCGTCGTCGCGGAGGGGATCGGCCACGCCCGGCATCTCGCGATCCGCAGCAATGGGGACATCTATGTCTCCACGCGACATGGCCGGAACGAGGCCTCGGTCGGCATCATCGCGATCCATCCCGGGTGGAGTGGGCACAGGTGAGGGAAGGGTGCATGCGCCATTCGCACGAACAGCGTCTGTGGCGCTGTTCCTCATCGGATCTCGACATTCTCTCCCGAAGCCGGCGGCGCCCGATCCCGTGCAGCATATGGACAACCGCGATCTGGAAGGATTGGCAGAGATGGGTCACGGCTTGCCACTCCACGACGGGCGTCACCATTCTTTTGAATTGAGGTCCTTCAGCATGGCGTTGTCGAGCATCGCGTCCGCCAACAGCTTCATCAGCCTGGCGTTCTCGTCGGTCAGAAGCTTCAGCCCGCGGGCCTCGGACACGTCCAGGCTCCCATACTTGCCCTTCCACTTGAAAAAACTAGGTGTTTAATCCCGGCATTTGGTGGATTGGATCGAGTCTGAATCGTTTCGGCTCTTTTGTCCAGATTTTGCAGATATACTCGTGGGGCGTGAGGCCCGTCAGGGTTTTGAGGCGCCTGCCGCAATTTGTAGGCGTTGATGAAGTCGGTGAGATGCGCCTGGAGCTGACGATGGCTGTCGTAGTGATAGCGTTTGACGGCGCCCTCTTTGATCGTCCGGTTCATGCGTTCGACCTGGCCGTTGGTCCAGGGATGGTTGATCTTGGTCAGCCGGTGATCGATGCCGTTCTCGCGACAACGCATGTCGAACATATGGGTCATGTACTTGGCGATCGGCCGTTGGCGTAACGGGGTGGGAAAGTGAACTGGATGCCGTTGTCGATGAGCGCGGTGTGGATTTTGTAAGGAACGGCCTTGATAAGGGCGATGAGGAAGGCGGACGCGGAAGTTCGACCGGTTTTCTTCACGAGCTGCACGAAAGCGAACTTGCTGGTCCTGTCAATCGCAACGTACAGATACAGCTTGCCTTCAGCGGTGCGCACCTCGGCGATATCGATGTGGAAGTAGCCAACCGGGTAGGGCTTGAACTTCTTCTTGCTCAGCTTGTCGCCGGCGACTTCGGGTAGCCTGGAGATGCCGTGGCGCTGCAGGCAGCGATGAAACGACGAACGCATCAGGTGCGGAATGGTCGCTTGAAGCGCATAGAGGCAGTCGTCCAGTGGCAACAGCATGTGTCGGCGGAAAGCCACGATGCTGGCCTCGTCCTCTATCGACAGCACCGTGGACTTCGGTTCTCTCGGTCCCGTCGGCACATCGGCCACGAAGGCGCGCTTCTTCCACTTGGCGACGGTCTTCTGATTGATCCCGTAGCGTCGGGAATGAGATCTCAGACTCTCTTGACTAGTTTGAATTGCTCGACGGACCGCTTCTGTCGCCGCGGCGCTGCCGTGAAGAACTTGGCCCGTAGTGCCTCCTTCCATGCCCCGGAAAAGATTGCGCCATCAAAGCCCGGGACTAAACACCTAGGCGCGATCATCAGGAGGCGCCTCCCGTACTCGCAAGATAGGCAATTCGGGGCAGCATTCTGCGCGAGGTGATCGACCATGAGGTGATCCACCCATCTGTAGCTGGATTGGCTTACGCCAGCGTATCAAGCCGGACGACCAAGCGGCGAATTTCCAGATGACAGACGAAGCGCTTTAGGAGACCATCACTTTAGTGGCTGCGCCCCCAGCCAATTCACCACCCGAGCTTTCCGATTGCTCTCCGCGGGATTGGCAAAATCCCAGAATATTCCGAAAATTCTCGCTGCGGTATCCCGAGTTGTGCCGCTACCATATTTCGATGGTATCGGTTGTGAGGCGGCCCTTTTATCGCGGGTTGTCGTCTTCACTGGGTCTTGGGCAGGGCGAAGACATAGACGGCGTGACCCACCAGTGGTCGGTTGCGCTCGAAGGCGAACATGCTGCTGGGCCTGACCTGCGGGCTGCCGCCATTATAGCCGGTTGGAACAGCGACGAACTGCTCGCCGTCGACCATGAAGGTGGTTGGGAACCCCTGGGCCGTCGTGCCCAGCCGGGTCTTCCACAGGGTCTTGCCGGTCTTGACGTCGAAGGCCCGGAAGATGCGGTCCCAGTCACCGACAAAACCCACGCCGCCCGCCGTGGTCATCGCACTGGTAAGGAAGGGCGCGCGCTGCTGCACAGTCCAGACCGGCTTGAGGTCCTTCGCCCGATAGGCGCTCAACCGCCCCATGTTGCCGTCCGACCCGGGCGCTTCGAAATTGCCGGGCATGTCGCCCTGCGAGGTCACGCAGATCTGCATCAAGGGAAGGATCAGAAGATCGTCTTCGGGAACATAGCTCGAGGCCGGCCAGTTATGGCCGCCCGACGGAGCCGGGCATGAGGGGCGCGAGCCGCCCGGCTCCGGCTTCAGGATATCGGCGCGATAGGTGCCGCGGCCGGTCTTGCGATCGATGTGCGTAAAGACGTTCTGGAACACGGTGGGGACATAGTCGATGAACTTGCCGGTGACGCGGTCAAGCTTCCACAGGATGCCCTTCTTGCCGGCGGTCAGAAGAAGCTTCTGCGAGCCATCGTCCACCAGAACCTTTTCATAGACCTCGTCCAGGTCCAGGCCTTCGTCCGGCGCGGACTGATTGTACCATTTGAGCTTGCCGGTATCGACGTCCAGCGCAATGGTGGCGTTGCTGAACAGCTTGTCGCCGATGCCGTTCTTGCCGGCCTTGGCCTGGCCAGTGCCGAAATAGATTAGCCGCAGCTTGGGATCATAGGTGCCCGCGATCCACGCGTCGGCGCCTGAGCGCTCGCCATTGGTCATGTTACCCCATGTGTTTCCTCCGGGCTCGCCCGTATAGGCGACGGTGTTGAATTTCCAGATCTGGTGGCCGTCCTTGACGTCATAAGCGGCGATGAAGCAGCGGTCCTCCAGCGAAGGCTCGTCGCAGACGCCCAGCCCGACGATGAGCTTGCCGTCGGCGATCATCACGCCGCCGATCTTGTCGCGGCCATAGTTGGAAATCTTGAACTTCCAGTTGACCTTGCCGGTGCGCGCGTCGAGCGCGTACATGGTGGCGTCGCTCGCGGGATAGAAAAGCTGGTTGCCGTAAAGGGCCATGGCGCGCGCGGTGGCGTTGACCTGATTTTCCAGCCTGGGGCCCAGGCGGTTTTCCCAGATCAGATCGCCGGTCGCGGCGTTAAGCGCCTGTACCGTGTTGTTGACGACGGTTGAGACGAACATCACCCCGTCATGCACCAGGGGCGTGATCTGCTGGCGTTCGCCATCCTCCAGCGACCAGACCCAGCGCAGCTGCAGATTGTGCACATTCTGGGGCGTGATCTGCTTGAGCGGCGAATGGCTCCAGCCGGCATAGTTCTGGTAATGCATCAGCCAGTCGCTGGCCGGCGGGTTCAGCAACATACCCTCGGTGACAGGCGTGTATTTTGCCACCGTTCCCGGAAAGGTGATGCCGGTGGCGGCGGCCATGCTGCTGAGGCTGACATAGCCCGCATAGGGATCTCTACGATTGCCATGCGTTGCGATGAGGCTGGCGATCGTCACGTCTGTCGTGGGTGTGAGGGCGGTGGCACTGGCCGTGGCGCCATTGCTCTTCAGGATATAGGCAACCACTGCGGTGGTCTCGGCCTCGCTCAAGCTGCCGGGATTGTTGAACGGCATGGTGGTCTTGATGCGGGTATAAAGCGCGGCCGTACTGCGCGAATTCCAGGCCTGGGTGAAAGCCGGGCCCACCAGCCGGATGGTCTCGCCGCCGGCATCATGGCAGACGGCGCAACGGTTGACATATATCGGCTGCCCGGCCTGGGCCTGGGCCTCCGTGAAGGGGCCGGCGCCGGTTTGGGCAATGGCGTGCGAGGCCCAGATGGCGGCAGCCGCCGCTGCCCCAAGCGTGGCAACCGCGCCGAACGCGCGCATGGTGTTTTTGATCATGTCCGCTCCGCGCTCAGCTATTGTTCTTTTTTGCCGGGCCATCGCCCTGGTCGAGAAGGTTCGGGATATACCAGGATCCCATCTGCGGCACGCCTTCCGGCACCGTCACATGCGCCGGCTGAAACCAGCCCCACAGATTGCCCTTGGGCGCGCTCTGGCTGTCGAGCATGATGTACAGCTTTCCCACCTTTAACCCTGCGACCTGCGCCGGCGTGAGAGTGAAGGTGCCGGAGATTTCGCCGCTTTTTGCCTGGGGTACCTTGAGGTCACCGATGGCGGGCCCAGTCCCCCCCATCACATTGCCCATATGCAGGCGTGCCGCGGTGGCCGGCGAAGAAAGGCCGGCGAACTTGCCCTGGATCGTGAATGTGGTTCTGTCCAGCGTGGCCAGCACCGTGCCGCGGCCCTGCACATTGGCGCCCTGGCGTCCGTTTTTCGGCGTCGGCCCGATATCGGTCTGGTAGTTGTCGGCGGCAAAGGCCGGAGCCGTCGCAAAAATGATCGCCGCGGCAAGCGGGCCCAGTCTCGAAATCACGATGCCATTTCCTCCAACGCTTTGCCTTGAAAGGTATTTTGTTATCCCGGTTAGCCGCCAAGCAAGAAACGCCCTCTGACCGCGCCATTTTCTTAGCCGTCCGCCCGGCCTTCCAAACCGACGCCATTCCCATGAAAGCCACGCCCAATGTATCAACCGAGGCGGCCGCCCCCAAGACAAATATCCGCGGTGTCAAGCCCGGTCTGGTCGACGGGCCTCCCAAGGCAGGTCGCATTGGGGCTTAACGTTCTGCGTCTCCGTCCCAGGCCGACCAAACCAGCGCCGGGGCCTGGCGGTGAAGGCGTTCGCAAAAGATTTGAAAAATCCGCGCTCGCTCTACGTCCTGCCTGACGGCGACGTCCTGGTGGCAGAGACCGATGGTCCCAAGGGACCCATCAACCGGCCCAAGGAATTCGTGATGGCCCGGATCGAAAAGCAGGCTCATTCCAGCGCCAAAGCCGGCAATCGCATCCCGTTGCTGCGCGATACCAATGGCGATGGAGTGCCGACCAGAAGAGCGCCTTCATAGACCACCTGCACTCACCTTTCGGCATGGTGCTGGTCGGCAATGACCTTTATATCGCCGACACCGATGCCATACGGCACTTTCCCTATCAGACCGGACAGACCCGCATCACCGTGCCTGATGTCGTGCTCACGCCCTTGCCGGGCGGCCCCATCGACCATCACTGGACCAGAAGCCTGACCGCCAGCCCCGGCGGCAGCAAGCTCTATGCGTGTTCGGGGCAAAATCCGATCTATCCCGCCGGTAACCTGGGATCCACGTGCCAGGAACGCCGGGCTGCCGGATTTGCCAAAGGACCGGCAACCCTGGCCGCGCCCACTGCCTGGCCCAGAATGTCGCCCTGAATGTGGTTGACGGTGCCCGCCTTTGGCAGCGGCTTGCTGCTCGAGATCGTCAGCTGCAGTGTGTCGGGATCGAAATCGATCTGCGCGTCCACGAGGACCGAGTGCTTGTCCCAGCCATGCGCATCGCGCCACGTTGCCAGATCGACATATCTAATATGCTGCCAGGCGTTGGCGTCATAAGCCGGTGTCTGGGCGCCTTCAAAGAAGCCCTGAAAATCCTTTGGCATGTCGACGTAAACGTTTCCGTCGGCCCTGTTATCCGGGTTCAGGAAGACGATGGCGGACTTGCCGCATTTGGCGAAGATGTTATTCGCGACAGTGTTTCCCGATGCCGTGCCGCTGTTGGCGCGATCGGGGCGGACGATGGCGAAGATGCCGGAATTGTCGCAGCGGCCGATCAGATTCTGGGCGATGACAAGGTTGTCCGTGGCGTTGTCGAAGATGCCCGAACCTGCGCACCCCCGCTGTCCGGGCGTGCCCGGCTCGGCATTGCGAACATCCCAAACAATGTTGTTGTCGATCTGGTTCTGGGCGCGGTTCATCTCCATGTGGATGGCGGCGCCCACGGTCAGGACATCGGCGAATATATTGCTGGTGATCCGGCAGTTGGTGTTATCCACGTCCCACCAGACAGCGTTGGCATGACGGATGTGCCGTATCACGTTGCGCCGGAACAGCATGTTCTTCGCCCGGTGGAACTTGGCGCCGGCGGCTTCCCAGCCGCGTTCGGCGTCTGCCCAGCCGCACCATTCGATCAGATTGTCTTCTACCAGCGTATCGCTGGTTCCCATGCCGCCGATCCCCTCAATGCCGCAATACCGGATGGTGTTGCGGCGAACGACTTGCGAGTCTCCGGCATGCTGCGCGCCTGCACTGTCGCCGTCGAAGCCGATGTCAAGGCCCACGCCATTGGCCCATTCAATGGTGTTGTCTTCGACAATCCAATGATCGCCGCCGGCGAGCGAGATCATGCCATATTGCGGAAACGGATAGGCATTCCCGGCATGCTGGAAGATAATGCCCTTCAACCGGATGAAGCTGATGCCGGCTTGCGCGGGGATGAAGGCGTGCTGGCGGGTGGTGACCTCGATCAGATGATCGACGGGTGTACCAGAGGCCAGGCGGATGTGGATCGCGGTTCCGGAGGGATCAACCCAGAACCGCGCGTCGGGCGCACCGCCGATCTCCTGCATGATCGGCCCGCCGCGCCGCCGCGGGGGCATGCCGGCCTGCGGCGCGGGCGGTGCGCTAAAATCGGAAACCGGCGGCAGCTTCGACATTGCCAACTCACGAAGCTGTTCCATCGGCTCGAGCGGCTTGCCATCGACAAAGACCAATCCTCGCCGGCGCAGAAACGGTCCCATGTCGACCGTTTTGGGATCGAGCCATTCCCACTGGCCCATGATGCTGGGCAGCGCAAATGGGTTGTAGGCGTCGGGAAACATCGCGTTCGCCAGTTCATGGCGCCATGCGGTGACCCCGGTTCCGGGTGCCGCGCGGAAATTTTCCGAAACGGTCTCCTGCTGCCAGCCGTCCTTCAGCACTTCGGAGCCTTTTATGTAGACCTTTGCCCCGGGGGCCGCTTCATAACTGATCATCCTGGTCGGCCCCGTGCCACCACGCGCCGGACGGACGCATTCGCGATAGGTGCCGGATGCGATGACAACGCGCTCGCCGGGCTGCAGGACCTGTGCGGCCTTGTTGATGGTGCGAAAAGGACGTGCCTTGTCGCCGGGACCATTGTCATCGGCCGCGGGGGAGCCATTGTCCACGTAATAGGTCTTCGAGAACGTCAGCGGTTGTTCCCACCGGGGAAATTCGGTGCCGTCGGGCAGGCGGGAGGTGACAGAGGCAGCCTTGCCATTGGGCTCTGCTGCCGCGGCCCGCCCCCAGACAAATCCATTCAGGCCCGCGCCCGCTCCAACCACCGCCGCGCTTTCCATGAAGCGCCGCCGATCGATCGGCTGGTGGTCAACTCCGTTCCTGGAAGAATGCGGAGGCGCAGCAACTTGCTCTTGCTCTGATTTCACGACCTGTCTCCCGATAAAACTGGCGCAGTTGCCGCCGCACCCGCCTGCGCCCGCGCGTCCGCGGAACTGTTGTGGCAAAGAATACGAATGCGATTACCGCCTCACGTCACCGCCCAGTAGATTACATAGCGTTCCTGACTCTGATAGAAAGGTTTGAGCAACACGTCATCGCCGATCCCCACGGTGCGCCACATCAGCCCGCCTTCGGATTTCAGCCAGTGCTGCGGGGCGCGGCCATCCAGCTTCAGGACCGGCACCACGATCGGCGCTTCCGACACGTGCGGGCCATGGGGTTTTTCTGCCGGCCGCGGCACGGTCCCCATCGGGAACTGGCCCGCCAGCACCAATGGCCCATAGAGCACCGCCAGTCGCGAGGGATCATCGGCGAAGCTTTCGCTGCGCAGCGTCATCGGCATCCGCAACTCGATCCTGTCACCTGCTTTCCAGACGCGATCGATGCGCAAATAGCTGCCCGGTGTGGGCGCCGCGTCCAGCATGGCGTCATTGACCAGCACACGCGCATCCAGCGTCGTCCATGAAGGGATTCGCAGATTGATCGCCATGGCGCGGGCCGGGGCACTTTGGACCGATATCTGCGTGCGCGCATCTTCCGGGAAGCGCGTCGTCTGGACGAGACGCAAGCCGTGCGACGACCAGTCCAGGCTGGAAGGAATGAACAGGTTCACCCAGAGATCGCGGCCATCATGAAAATAGATCGTGTCGTTCAGCTTATTGTATTCCTCCGCAGCGGTCCCGTTGCAGCACCAGAAAGTATCCGTTTCCCCACCATGGACCCGCCAGGCACCAGGCGTCAGTGACACGAAATACTGGTTCATCCCGTCGGCCCGGATGGTGCCCAGCCGATGGTTGAACAGACTGCGTTCGTAATAATCGATGTAGCGGACGTCCGGATCCCAGCCGAACAGATGCCGGGTCAGCTTCATCATATTGTAGGAACAGCAGCATTCCTGATGACTTTCGCCCGCACCATACTCGTCGGACAGGCGCGAGGGATTGGACAGCCAGTGTTCCCGATTTGAAGCGCCACCGGTGGCATAGCTGCGATTTTCCCTCACGGTGTGCCAGAAGAAACGGGCAACATCGTGAAACCTGTGGTCGCCGGATATCTCATAGCGCCGCGCCGCACCGATCACCTGCGGCACATGGGTGTTCATATGCAAACCCGCGAGCTGATCGCTGGCCGAAGCCAGCGGATTGAAGACCGTTTTCTTGGTAAAACGGTCGCCCACCCTTGCCCAACGGTCATCGCCCGTCAGTGCGGCAAGGTTGTATAGAACTTCCTGCATGCCCCCGAACTCAACATTCAAGATGCGCTGCATATGGTCTTCGTCCCACCGCGCGGTCCAGTTGTCGACCCACGCGCACATCGCCGTCAGCACTTCCAGCGCCTGGGCGTTGTGCGCCAGCGTGTGCATGTCGTAAAGGCCCGCCAGCAACTTGTGCATGGTGTAGAAAGGCGCCCAGACATAGGTGTCACCCTTCTGCAGCCGGTCGTAAAATTCGGTTGGATAGGCCGACAGGTAGCCGTCCTGGTTTAGCTTTGCCTGACACGCGGCCAACTCCGCCACCAGAAGATCGCCGCGGCGCTTCAGCTCGATGTCGTCCGCGCTGGCGTAACCCAGAGCGCAGGCCGACAGGTAGTGCCCCATGAAGTGGCCGCGCAATTCGCCTGCCGGGGCCTCCCAGCCGCCCAGGGGTTCAGCCTCCGACGGGATGCCGGCATTGATGCGGAACGTGTGCAGCAAACGATCCGGGTCCAGGCGCTTGAGATAGCCGCAATTGGCGATATGAGCGTCACGGAAGGGACCATCGCCAAGACGAACGGATTCCAGCGCAAAAGGCTGCAGCCGTGGCGGCACGGGATTGCGCTTGAAGACCATTGGCCGGGCAAACGGGGGGCCGGCCAGCCGAGCAACAGCCTGGCGCACACTTTCCATGCCGGCTGTGGGCGGCGCGGCCTGAGAGGGGCCGGCGTCACCCTGCGCAAGTGCCGGTTCCGTCAACGCCAGCAAAGGTGACCCGGCAGCGGCAGCCGCGAATTCCCGCCGACTCAGACCATCGCGGATCGCCATGGCACCCCCTCCGTCTTGGCACTGACTTTTTAGCCAAGTCTATCCTTTGTCACTGGTGAGGCAAGTGAGCATGGTCCGCCATCAACCGGATCGAACATGACTTGCGGTTAATACGGGCGCGCCCGGGGCGGCAACTCCTGATGTGCAGGCGCGTTGCACAAGGGACATGCGCCGGTTGATTTGCCTTTTCCTGGCCGCGGGATTGCTTGCCCTGACTTGCGCGTTTTCGGACGCGGCATCTTCAAGGCAGGCGGCAAATGTGGAACGAGGCCGCTATCTGGCGGTGCTGGGCGACTGCGCCGGTTGCCACACGCGCGCGCATGGCGCGCCTTTCGCCGGCGGCCTGCCTTTTCACGCGCAGTTCGGTACCGTCTATTCCACCAACATCACGCCGGATGTGAAGACCGGCATCGGCGGCTGGACGCAAGGCCAGTTCTATCGCGCGCTGCACGACGGCATTGCTGCCGACGGCAGCCACCTCTATCCGGCGTTTCCCTATGCATATTTCCGCCGTCTGACCCGTCAGGACACGGCCGACCTTTACGCCTATCTGCGCACCCTCAAGCCGGTGCACCAGCCGCCCACGTCCAACAGGCTGACCTTTCCCTTCAACATCCGTGCTCTGATGACGTTCTGGAACTGGCTTTATCTGCCGCATGATGCGCCAAAGCCGGAAATGATGAAGTCGGCGGCATGGCGCCGCGGCGAATATCTGGTCAATGGCCTGGGACACTGCGGCGCCTGTCACACGCCCAAGAACATTTTATTCGGTGACGTCACGGGCAAGGAACTGACGGGCGCTGTGGTGGATCACTGGTTTTCCGCCAATCTGACCGGAAGTCGTGCCGAGGGGCTCGGCAATTGGAATGAGGCCGACCTGGTCATCTATCTGCAGACCGGGCGCAACCGCTATGCCACCGCCGCCGGCTCAATGCAGGAAAAGGTCACGTCTTCCACCAGTCATATGCGCCAGGAAGACAGGACGGCGATCGCCACCTATCTGAAAAGCCTTGCGCCTCACAGACTGAACACCCGTGTTGCACCGGATGCCACGCGCATGGCGGCGGGCCAGGCGGTTTTCATTCAGCACTGCGTGGTCTGTCATCAGCCGCCGCAGCGAATCGCGGGTCCCAGCATACCCCTGCCGGATTATCCGCGCCTGGGCGGCGACACGCTGGTGGCCGGGCGAGATCCTACCACCGTGCTGCGCATCATTCTTCAGGGCGCGCAGTCTCCTCTTACGCCCAATGCGCCCATTGCCTACTCCATGCCCAGCTTCGCCACCCTGTCGGACCAGCAAGTCGCAGACGTCGCCACCTACATCCGCGCACGCTGGGGCAATGGGGCGTCATCCATCGGCCGCAGCGCCGTGCACAAGCTCCGCGCCGCCCTGAAGGGCGAAGCCAGGAACAACTGACCTAATTGCTTACGACATAGCCAGGGGTCGGCCCTTCTTCGACGCCGGGCGGCAGTGGCGCATCGGGTCGCTGGCCGTCCGTGCCGTTCTTTTCTCCGTTTGGCGGCATCGGCTCGGTGAACGCCCAAGGCGTGGGCGTCTTGATCTGGCCCGCGGGCACCTGTTCGACCGTGTCGGGCGCCGGCGTGGTGGTGCCAAAGGTGGCCGGCGGCTTGTGACTGATGCTCTGCACATAGGCCACCAGTTCCCAGATGGTGCGGTCGGGCAGCATGGCGCCAAAGGCCGGCATGCCTGCGCCGCGTCCCTGGGCGATGTCCAGATAGATGTTGCCCGCCGATTTGCGATAGACCCACTTGCTGTCAGACAGGGCCGGCCCCATGCCGCCGCCGCCATTGGCCATGTGGCAGCCCGAACAGTTGAAATTGTCGAAGTCCTGCATGCCGCGCACAATGGCGTCCGGATCACCTGCCAGCGGGTTTTTCATGTTGATGTGAAGGCCGGTGGGATTGCCGCCGGGATAGATGCCGGTCACCGGCACGCGCAGCAGTTCAGCCGCCGGCACCAGGCCGTTATAGCCGGGTGCCTGGCTGGGCTGCTTCCAGCTTCCCGGCTGCACCACCCCGGCCAGGCCCACGGCAATGACGACGACGATGACGGCGACGATGGCGCCGATGATCAGGGTGAACCGGGTCATGGCGCGCCTCCCGTCTCCGCGACATCAGCCGGCAGGGCAAAGACCATCAGCGTGCTGCCGCCGCTGGTCACGCCGGGCAGGTCATTGACCGCGCCGGTATAGCCCAGGGCGCCGTTGCGCACGCGCGGATCGATGGCGGCATTGGCGAGTGCGCCGGCCCAGCCGCCCACACCGGACAGCATGGCGATGTACTGGCGCCCGTCGGTGCCCTGATAGGTGATGGGCTGGCCGATAAACCCCGACGGCGCGCGGAAGCGATAAAGCAACTTGCCGTCGCGTGCATCCACCACCTTGAACCAGCGATCCATGGTGCCATAGACGGCGATGTTGCCTGCCGTGGCCAGCGCGCCGGTCCAGACGGGGAATTTCTCATGAATGGCCCAGACCTTCTTGCGGCCGGTCAGGTCCCAGGCCGCAAACTCGCCGCGATAGCCGCCGGGGCCGGCATACATGTTGACCGTGGCGCCAACGTAAGGAGTGCCCGGAATGAAAGCCGCCTGGCTGGTCTTGTAGTCCATGCACAGATGCTGATGCGGAATGTAGAGCAGCCGTGTCTTGGGCGAATATGCCGTTGGCTGCCAGTCCTTGGCGCCGGGCGAGGCGGGACAGATACCGCGTATGTTCTTGCCCAAAAGGGGCGTCAGCGCCTTGTTGTAGTTGGGCCGGCCCTTTTTGATGTCATAGGACAGGATTGAAGTCTGGGTATCGTACTTGTCGGCGCTGTAGATTTGGCCGGTTTCGCGGTCAATCACGAACATGAAGCCGTCGCGGCCCGGATGCACCAGCACCGGGCGCACCTTGCCGTTGATCGGCAGGTCCAGCAGCAGGTTCTCGTTGATCTCGTCATAGTCGTACATGTCGTGGGGATTGATCTGGTCGGCCCAGATTGCGTCACCCGTGTCGGCATCGCGCGCGAAGATGGTGGCGGTCCATTTGTTGTCGCCCTCGCGCTGGTTGGAGTTCCAGGGCCCTGGATTGCCGGTGCCATAGAAGATCATGTTGGTCTTGGGATCGTAGCTGATCCAGCCCCATACCGGGCCGCCGCCCGACTGCCACCGGCCGTTGGGCCAGGTGGTCATGCCAAGGTCCTTGCCTTTGGCGTCGGGATAGAGGGGATGAAAGCGCGGGCCGATCTTGACGTCCTTGTCGCTGCCCACGCTGTAGGCGCGCCAGACGATCTTGCCGGTGTCCTCGCTCAGGGCGGTCACCCAGCCATGGATGCCCATCTCGCCGCCGGAATTGCCGACAAAGATTTTCCCGTCAGCCGCCAGCGGCGCCATGGTCAGGGTCTGGCCCTTGGTGATCTCGCCCAGCTTTGTGGCCCACACTTCCTTGCCGGTTTTGGCGTCGACGGCGACGGTATGGTTGTCCAGCGTGTTGTAGAAGACCTTGCCATCGTCATAGGCCGCGCCGCGATTGACCACGTCGCAGCATGCCACCCCCTGCGAGGCGGGATCGACATGGGGGCTGTATTTCCATTTCATCGCTCCGGTGGTGGCGTCCAGCGCGAACAATTCGTTGGGATAGGCGCCCACCACATACATGGTGTCGCCGACCACCAGGGGCGCGGCTTCTTGGCCGTGGGCCGATCCGACCGAAAAGGTCCAGGCGACCTGCAGCTTGCCGGCGTTGGCAGTGTTGATCTGGTCCAGGCTGGAATAGCGGGTCTGCGCGTAATTCTTGGCGGCCTGCACCCATTGGCGATCGTCCTGCTGCAGGCTCGCATTGTCCTTCATGTTGTCCTGCGCCAACGCGGGAACGCAGGCCAGAAGGAAAAAGCCGAAGAGCAATTTTTTCATGATGTCACCATGGGGCCGCGCGCCGGCCCCATCCAGCGCGCGAACAGGAAGGTTGCAATGGAAAAGAAGACCAGGTTGGCAGGCACCCACATTAGAAGTCCGGCGAGCTGCTGGTCCGCCAGGGGTGTCATATGGAAGGCGGAAGCGTTCTCGCCGGGCATGGTGCAGATGGGCGTAGGCGCAAAGACCATGACCACGCCGGGCAGGTCGGTCAGGACCGCAGCGGTCATCACAAGAAGCGCGCGGCCGCCATCGTTCAGCGCCGAGCGCCCCAGCACTCCGCTCCAGAAGCAGAGCGCGGCAAACAGGATGCTGGCCAGTTCCAGCGCGGCAGTGAGGGGATCGAGCGCTGCCCAGCGGAACGCCAAGGGCCAGTGCCAGAACAGGAACAGCCCGACGAACAGCGCCCAGCCGGCCAGTGGTGGCACAGCCAGTTCCAACCCGCCCGCGACCAGCAATGGCGCGGCAACGGCGATCAGCAGCAGGTGCTGGACCATGTGGGCGGCGAACAGTTCTTGGGCGATATCGGCCAGGGGCGGCAGGAAGCTGGCCAGCGCCGCGGCAAATCCCATGCCCAGCACGGCCAGTCGCCGGCTCGACGGAGTCGTCAGAATGCGCATGACGGCACCACAAGCGAGGCGATGGTGTTGAACAGGATGGCCAGGAAGAACCAGGCCGATGACAGCATTCCCCACATGGCCAGGAAGCGGCTGCGGCCCTCGCCGGTGTGCAGGGTGTGGCTTTCACCGCCGGCCTGGCGCACCTGCCGCCAGGCGTTCCACGATACAAGTGCGCCCGCAGCGCACGCGGCCAGCGCCACCAGGTCGAAAACCAGCAGGGCGGTGAACAGCGCGCCGGTCTTGGTGAACACGACGGGTTGGTCGCCCGGATAGCAGGCATGGGCAGTGACCCCGAAGCCAAGCATCAGCTGGCCCATCCAGAAAATCGGCGCGGCGGTGCAGCCGAACAGCAATGACAGGAAGGAGATGGTGCGTGTCTCGGGCGCGGCGCCGACGGGGTCGATGGCGTTGCTCATGACGAAAGCCCCAGGTGCGGCGTCAGATAGAAAGTGAAGAACACCAGCAGCCACACGACATCGACGAAATGCCAGTAGAGCGCGCCGATATGGATGGGGGCGAAGCGGCGGGAATTGAAGTAACCCAGCGCGGACCACCAGGTCAGCGCCAGCAGCATCAGGACGCCCACGACGACATGGGCCATGTGAAAGCCGGTAACGACGAAATAGAGCGAGGAATAAGGCGTGGAGGAGAGTGGAAAAGGCTTGTCCGCCCATTCGAAGCCCTGCACCACCAGGAAGATCAGTCCCAGCAGCGCGCCGATGCCCAGTCCCAGTACCAGCCGGCCGCGGCTGCCCCGCTCGATTCCCAACTGGGCCCAGGCTACCGCCACCGAGGACAGGATCAGGATGATGGTGTTGGGAAGCGCCAGTGTCAGCGATGGCGGACCGCCCTCGGGAAAACTGCCGGGCAGATGCGGCTGCGCCGCCAGGTAATAATAGGAAAACAGCAGATAGGCGAAGAGCGCCGCTTCGGTAAAGACGGTGAAGATCATCGCCCACCAGCCGCTGGCACGGGTGTCCATTGCGCCCACGGGCAGCGCGGTTGTGGTTTCCTCAGTCATCGGCGGTCTCCCGAGCAGGCTCGGCGGTCTCTCCCAGCCGCGCCTGCGGCCACAACCAGGCGAGAATGGAAGCGGTGGTGCAGGCCCCACCCACCACCACGACCCACCAGTTCACCAGCGCCAGGCCCACAGCGATGACGGTCATGGACAATGCCAGATACATCGGCACCAGCGTGTCGCCCGGCATCTTCAGGATCACGTTGGGCATCGCGTCTACGGGCGTCGTGCCCAGCGCCTCCCGGCCATGGGCAAGAGCCATGCCGGCATGGATCCGGCTTTGCTCGGCGCCCTGTCCGCTGTCCAGCCGGTCCTCCCACAGGGGGTGGCGCGTGGCCACCTTGGGAATGACGGCGAAATTGTAGGGCGGCGGCGGCGAGGTCGTGGCCCATTCCAGTGTCGGCGCATCCCACGGATTATCCCCCGCGGTCACACCGTGTTTGAGGCTTCTGATCGCGTTCCAGAAAAACAGCAGCACGCCGGCGGCAAAAAGGAAGCTGCCCAGGGTGGTGACCAGGTTCAGCCAGTCCCAGCCCATGCCCTCGCCATAGGTGTAGACACGCCTTGGCATGCCCAGGAGGCCGGAAATGTGCATCGGAAAGAAACCCAGATTGAAGCCGATGAACATCGTCCAGAAATTCCACCGGCCCAGGCGCTCATCCATCATCCGGCCGGTGAATTTGGGGAACCAGAAATAAATCGCGCCCACCACCGGAAAGACATTGATGCCAATCAGCACATAATGCAGGTGGGCGACCACGAAATAGGTGTCGGTGAGCTGCCAGTCCACCGGCACCGACCCGGTCATGAAGCCGGAAACCCCGCCGATGGTGAACAGAACGATGAAAGAGGCAAAGAACAGGAACGGCGTGGTGAAGACCGGCCTTCCCGTCCAGATCGTGGCCAGCCAGGCGAATACGCCTACCGCACTGGGTACCGCGATGATGATGGAGGCAGCGCTGAAGAATCCCAGCGACACGCCGGGAAGGCCGGTGGCGAACATGTGGTGTACCCACACGCCGAAGCCCAGCACCATGGTGGCGATGGTCGCCAGCGCTACGGCGGTATAGCCCACCAGCGGGCGGCGGCAGAACACGGGCAGCCCGTCCGACACCATGCCCATCGCCGGCAGCACGATGGCATAGACCCAGGGATGGCCGAACATCCAGAACAGATGCTGCCACAACAGCGCCGATCCGCCCGCACCGACGTCGAAGAAATGTGTGCCCACGTTGCGGTCCATCCAGAGCAGAAGGAAGGCCAACGATACGGCGGGAATGGCGAAGATGTTGGCGGCACTGGCGGTCAGCGTGCCCCAGATCAGGATCGGCACGCGGTTGATCGACATGCCGGGACAACGCAGGCGCAGGAAGGTCACGATGAAGTTGATCGAGCCCACAGTGGTGGAGATCCCCAGCAGGATCATCCCCAGCCCGTACATGTCGATGTTTGGGCCATTGTTGTAGGCGCGCGCCGCCAGCGGCACATAGTTGAACCAGCCTACATTGGGGCCGAAGCCAATGGCAAAGCTGGCGTAAAGGAAGATGCCGGCGAAAAGATAGATCCAGTAGGACACCGCATTCAGCCGCGGCAGCGCCATGTCGCGCGCGCCCAGCAGCAGCGGCCACAGATAGTTGCTGAACCCCGACAAGATCGGCCCGGCATACAGGAAGATCATGGTCATGCCATGCATGGTGAACATCTGGTCGTACTGCTCGGGCGTCAGCAGGTGCATCTCGGACCAGGCAAGCTGCACGCGGAAGACCAGGGCTTCAATGCCGCCCGCCACCAGGAACGCGAAAGCGGTGACGATGTAACGAATGCCGATTTTCTTGTGATCGACGGTGGCGAGCCAGCCATAGAAGCCGGGCGCGGTTTCCCAGATGCGTTCGAGCTTCTCGGCATGCGACGGCGTTCCAGGCCCAACATGCGGCGCGCGCTCGTAATCGGCAGTGGTCATCAGGCCGGCCCCATCATGTCAAGGATCTCAGATAGGCTTCGACGTCCTTCAACGCCTGGGGAGACAGCTCCGGCGTCGGCATGAGGGCGCCGGGCTTGTAGCGTTGCGGGTCGGAAATCCAGTGCCGGAGCGTCCGCGGATCGTTGGGCAGCATTCCCGATGCGATGGTTCCCCTGCTCATCAAATGGGACAGGTCCGGCCCAAGCGCGCCGGCGGCTTCGGTTCCTCGCACGGCATGGCAGCCGCCGCAGCGCATCTGGAAATCGCCCTGACCGGCCAGCGCCGCGCCGCTTGGCTGGGCGGGACTGGCCAACTGGTGAGCCCACCATTTCTGGAAGTCCGCCGGGGTCTGGGCGACCAGCACAATGCCCATCCGCGCATGTTCGAGGCCGCAATATTCGGTGCACTGGCCGCGATACACGCCGGGCTTGTCGGCTTCGATCCAGGTCTCGTTGGTCTGGCCGGGAATGGCATCCATCTTCCCGGCAAGTTGCGGCACCCAGAAGCTGTGTATGACGTCGCCGCTATCCAGCTTCAGCCGCACCGGCTGGCCGACGGGAATGTGGATTTCATTGGCGGTTGTGAACTGGCGCGCGGGATCCGCGCCCAGATAGCGCACCTCCCACCACCATTGATGCCCGGTGATCTCAATGGTGGCCACGGGCCGCTGGGGCGGCGCCACGATGCCGGCCAGGACTTTCACGGTCCAGGCCACGCTGAACAGCAGCACCAGAGCCGAGACGCTCACGCCGATCCACAGCCAGTTTAGGCCGCCGCCGTGCGGCAGAAGTGCGGTCCTTTCGCCTTTCACCCAGGCCTGCCCCGGCCGGTGCCAGATTGCCCCGATCAGCAGTGCACTGATCAAAACAACAACAGCCATGGAAATGAGTAAAAGGCCCCAAGTCAGCCAGACGACGGGACCGGCTTTGTCCCCTGCGCCGCTCAGATATTGTAACGGGGCGCCATTCGCGACGGCGGGAACTAACGCTGCACACCCGACGGTAGCTATGAACGTGCGCACCATCCCGTCCCACGTTCCCCTGTTTCCCTTCCGCCAACGCAGCACCCCGCGGTTTGATCCGTGCAAATAAGATGAGCCAGGGGCGCACGTAAGACATGAGCAGGCGCTTCCCGAGGCCAGCCGACCGTCATCAGATGATGGGGCTCAAAAATCTCTGAACATTCAGATCGTTCCGAAGATGACGGCCAACCGCCAAAGTCGGAACAAATATCATGGCGCAACGTTGCCCTCCTGGTATGGAGGAAAAGCAATGAATGGGATCATCTATCTTGTGGGATTGGTCGTCGTCGTAGTGGCCGTCCTCTCCTTCTTCGGCTTCCATTAGTGGGTTTGCGCCGCGCAGCCGCGATGGATCCCTCCGGCTAGGCTGGTCGCTCGCGCCAGCGGCATGGACCAGCAAAACTTCCCGCAAACATTTCGCCAGCTCGAGGTATCTTCGCTCGCGGACTGCTGAGTTTGGTGGATGCCAAGCGGCACCATTCGGGCAGCGGAAGCCATTGTTTTCCCTAGAGGCCGAATGGTCGTCGGCATGGATTTTCCCAAACCAACCATAAGCCCGATTTCTCCCCTCATGATTTCAGGCGCTGGCGCCTGGAACTGGCAGCTGGGCGTTGAAGCGACGCCATGATGGACACCAGTCTCACAGGATATAAGATTGCCTATCCCGGCCGGCACCAAACCGGTTGCCTTGCGTTAGCGAACGCGGGCCTATGGAACCCACACCATGTCAAACATCCCCCTCCGGACCAGTTCTGCCTCTCATTCTCGCGGCGGCGTTTTGCGCCACGGTTGGCACTGGAACCGCACGCTCAGCCCTCGCCATACAATCGAAAATTTGTTTGCGCTGGCCGATGTGCACTTCGATGGGGCTCGGGAAAGGGACATCCAGGTACACAATGAACGACTATTCCGCCGCATCCTCACCGACGGTTCGCTGGGCTTCGGCGAGGCCTATATGGATGGCGACTGGGACTGTGCCTCCCTCGACCAGCTCTTTGACCGGGTGATTTCCGCCAGGCTGAGCGACCGGTTAGGGATGACCCTCCCTCTGGCCATGCTCATGCTGGCAACGCGCATCTCCAATCGTCAATCAGTTGCGCGAGCCTGGAAGGTCGCGGAGGTTCACTATGATCTGCCCACCGACATCCATGAAGTGACCTATGACAAGCGCCTGACAGGCAGCTGCGCCTATTGGAAAGACGCGGACACGCTCGACCAGGCCCAGGAAAACAAGCTCGACCTGATCTGCCGCAAGATAGGTCTGAAAGCCGGCCACGACGTGTTCGACATCGGCTGTGGTTGGGGCTCGTTCCTCGGCTTTGCAGCAGAAAAATACGGCGCGCGCTGCACGGGTGTAACAGTCTCAAAAGAACAAGTCGCATATGTGAAGCGGCGTTATGGCAGCCTGCCTGTTGAGCCACTCCTGATGGATTATCGCACCTATCGGGGTCCGCAGGTCGATCGGTTGGTCTCGGTGGGCATGTTCGAGCACGTCGGATCCAGGAATTACCGGGCATATTTCGAGTGCGCTCGGCGGCTGCTCAAGGACGATGGCTTCTTCCTGTTGCATACGATATGGGAAAATGAGCGCCACCCGGTGATCGACGCCTGGCAGGACAAATATATCTTCCCCAACGGCGATCTCCCCTCGCTGGGAGAGATCACCTCGGCGGTAGAGGGGCTGTTCGTAGTCGAGGATGTCCATAATTTCGGCCCCGACTACGACAAGACGCTGATGGCATGGAACGCCAATTTCCAGGCCCAGCGAGCTACGATGGCAGCGCGTCATGGTGACCGCTTTTGTCGCATGTGGGAATATTATCTGTTGCAGAACGCCGCTGCCTTCCGTTGCCGGCATATCAGCGTGGGTCAGCTCATACTGACGCCGCGCGGCGTGCGTGGCGGCTATAAGGCGCTGCGATAGCGCGCCGGAATGACGACTGGCGCGATGCCGGTGCGCGGGCACCAAAATTGGAAAACCATGAAATAGCCCCCGCAGGAAAACTTACATCCGGGTTTGGAACTGTGAAATCTCCGGCCAGACCCTCGCCCACCCATGGCAGTCGAGGGCTTCAGGCCAAGGACCTGCTCTTTGCGGCCATTGATGGCCGGTTCAACGGGAGCGGAGCGGCTGCGAATCGGTCAGATACATCTGCATGACCAGGCTGACGCGCTCTTCCATGCAGTGCCCGGCATAGACGGCACCATTCCTGAGAAGACCCACGACACAGTGGGCATGCACCACGGGTTTTCCATCGCGGCCGCGGGTGATGCTGCCGATGAAGGAGGCAACCTCCATTTCCTCATTGAGCTTTACATATTTGAAAGCCTTTTTGGGTCGGTCAGCCCAGCCGATGATCGCCGAACCGAAGGCGCCGATGGCCGTGAAATGGGCGTTCGTCAGGTGATTTTTCTCCGCGAAATCGGCAAGGCCGGCGGCTACGTCGTCGCCCTTGGAAAAGGTGATCTGGAACGTCCGGCTTCGGGGGCCAAGCTCGGTCGCCTTCAGTCCGGGCGCCGTTCCGGCATGGGGTTTCCGCCCGGTCGGCATGTAATCGAAGCGGGGCGCCTGGGCATGGGCGCCGCAGGCCATGCCGGCGATAAGAACTGAGGCGAGCCACCAGGACCGCATTGGAATACCCCGCGTTCGGCTTAGTTGTTGAGTATCGGAAAATCCTTCACTGGCCGCCGGCCAGGCAGGGAGCGAACAAAGACGAAGATGTCCATGAGCTCCTTGTCGGACAGCATTCTCTCGGAATAGGCCGGCATGTCGTTGATGGGAATGCGGACCTGTCTTTTGAAGGCCGCGAAGGACATTCCGGTTTGCGCAAGAATAGGCGCCGGCCCGTTCATGCTCCCGCCCTGCCCGACCCTTCCATGGCATTGATAGCATCCATCCGCGAGATAGACCTTGCGGCCATTGCCGACATCGCCCGTCGTCGCGTCCTGCGCTGAAGCCGGTAGCGCGAACGCAACATCTCCCAAAGCAAGGAGGAGCGCCAGCCCGCCAGTCCGGAAAATGCTGTTCATCGCTTTATCCCCTATCGCGACTCGACGATGGCATCGACCAGCGCCGGTTGACCCTTCCTGACCACGGCAAGGGCGCGTCTCAGTGCCGGCGCAAGATCTTTTGGATCCGTAATCGGCCCCTCGGAATGGACGCCCATGCTTTTGGCCAGCATGGCAAAATCTATGTTCGGATCGCTGATTGTGGTGCCGATATGGGCGTTGAGCATGCCGCGATCGCGGCGATTGGACATTGCCTGCAAATACATCAGTTCCTGGTGCCAGGCCCGGTTGTTGTGCATGACATAGAGAATCGGAATCTGGTGATGTGCCGCGGTCCACAGTGTGCCGGGACAGAACATCAGGTCGCCGTCCCCCTGGATGGCGACGGACAGGCGGCCATATTTCCTGTTGGCCAGCGCCGCACCCAGGGACGCCGGAGCGTTGTAGCCGATGCCTGAGCCGCCTGACGATCCGATCCAGCGATAATGCCTGTCGAAATTCCACAACCGCCGGGGCCAGGTGACGCGATTGCCGTTGCCCACCATGGACCAGTCATCATCCTTGATCTGGTCGTACAGTTCCGCGCAGAGGCGCGCTATGGTGATCGGGCTCGCATCCCAGCCGATCGTGGCATCGGATTTCCACTGTTCGACCATGGCACGGTAGGCCGCCTCCAGCTTTTTGCCCCGCGCCTCGAACGCCGATCTGCGATCCGCGCCGGCCAGGCGCCGGACCTGTTCGATCAATGAAGGCAGCGTTTCCTCGGCGTCCGCGGCAATGACAAGGTCGACGTCCTGGTAACGCTGAAAATCCTGGAAGTTGGCCCTGGGGGAAAGTTGGCGCGCCGTGATGCTGATGGTGCGGGCATCGGGCCTGGATACCTGACGCATGCGCCGGACAATGCGGTCGCTGAATGCGTGAAGCGTGCCGAAAAAGTCATTCAGTTCCAGGCCAAGAACAAGATCGGCCTGGGCGATCAGCGCGCCGCTGCGTCCGGTCTGGCAAAGATGGTGCCGGTTCGGGAAATTCGAGCGCCCGCCGGTGTCGACCACCGGACATTGCAGCAATTCGGCCAGCTCAATCAGGCGCGCCATGCCCTGTGGCGTCCGGGCCATGCGGTCGGCCACGATCACCGGGTTTTGCGCGCCGACCAGTTGCTGCGCGGTCTCCGCCACCGCTGCGGCATCGCCCTGCGGCGGCGCCGTTTTCGGCAGCCTGGGTATGCGCAGTCTTTCGCGGTTGGCGATGGGATTTTCCTGCAACTCGCTGTCCAGCGACAGCAGCACAGGCGCCATGGGCGGCGTCATGGCGATCTGGTAGGCGCGGATGGCGGATTCCGCGAAATGCTGCAGCGACCCCGGCTGATCGTCCCACTTGACATAATCGCGCACGACGGCGGCGGGGTCGATGGCCGAATGTGCCCATTCGAAGGAAAAGCCTCGCTTGGCGGCATCCACGGTGTTGCCCGCGATCATGTAGATGGGAGCCTGGTCGCAATGGGCGTTGTACAGCGCCATGGACGCGTGCTGGAGGCCGACGGTGCTCTGCACCATCACCGGCAGGGGCGTGCCTTCGATCTTGGCATAGCCGTGCGCCATCGCCACCGCGATTTCCTCGTGGGTGCAACTGAGCAGTTCCGGCTGCTTGTTCATGCCATAGTTTATGATCGCCTCATGCAGGCCGCGGAAGGTCGAGGCAGGCGTCTGCGTGACATAGTCGAAGTTCAGCGTCTTCAGGACATCCAGCATGAAGTCGCCGCCGCCCGAGGACTGATGAACCGGATCGGCCAGCGGCGGCAATGTTTCAGCGGCGATGTCCGGCAGCGGTACCGGATTTTTGGCAGCCGGCGCTGCGGCAGGCTGGGCGGCAGATGGCGAAGCGGCGCCCAGCGCCGCGCCGGCAACGCTCGCCCCCTTCAGAAAGCCCCGGCGGCCGATCGTGCCCTCGCGGTTGCGCTTTGACATGTCCCCCCACTCTCTCCTTCTAGGCGGCCTTTTGCCGGCTTCTCATTGCCGGGAGAATTTTTCCACGTGGCCGTCAAGCAGGCCCAGATAGACGTCTCCGTTGGCTGCCACCGCGGCGCCATGCGGGTTCTTGGCGGTGGGCAACCGCTCGATGGCGCGGCCGTCCAGGTCGCGCAGCACGATGCCCGTCCAGATATGCTGGTCCGGCGTCAGCACCAGCGAGGAATTTCCGCCGATATTGTCCCACTCGCCGGCATATTTTCCGTCCGCATCGAATATCTCGACGCGCTGGTTGTCGCGGTCGGTGATGTAGATGCGGCCGCGGGCATCGATCACAAGGTTGTGCGGCAGCTGGAACTGGCCGCGTCCGTTGCCCCTTGCGCCGAACTGGCCGAGATAGCGGCCGTCATGCGAGTAGCGGACAATGCGCGCATTGCCATAGCCGTCGCTGACCAGCACATCGCCGTTCGGCGCGAATGCGACGTCGGTCGGCAGGTAGAACAGCCGCGGCCCGTTTCCAGTCCTGCCGCGGGTTCCCAGCGTCATCATCACATGTCCCTGCGGGTCCATCTTGGTGACGACATGGCCGGTGGCATCGACGGCCCAGACATTGCCTTGCGGATCGACGCGGATGGAATGAGCGCCGCACTCGGCGCATCCTGCCGCCCCATAAACGCCCTGATAGCCGGACATCTGCGCGGTGCGATCCTGTTTGTTGACGAACATGACCTTGCCGCGATCGAAGCGTACATCGCCCCAGGCGCCGATGAACTTGCCGTTCGGGGCATATTCCAGGATCGGGTCGGTGTTGCGGTGCAGGACCAGGATGTTGCCGTCGCGCTTGACGGCGACGCTCGCCACCTGGGTAAAGGGCCAATAGCCCGCCGGCACGCCCTTGTCGCCGCGCGGCTGGTCGGGCCATTCGCCGCCTGGCTTGTAGTGAACCACCGGCACCTCGCTGCCCGGCGCGCGCGCCGCCTGCTGGCTCCATGCAGTCCCCGCAAAAGCAAGGTTGAGCAGGATGAGAATTGCGCAGCGGCGACCCAGCATGATGTTATGCCCCTTCGCGGTTGGACGGATGTTCAGACCGGCATTTTCCTCTTGGTGTATTCGCGGCCCATGATCGCCGTCTGCTCGGTGGCGGGCATGAACATGGTGCCATCCCTGATCTGGTCGATGACATAGTTGAAATCGCCCGGCGTCGGCGACGATGCATTGAGAAAGATGATCTTCCTCTGCCGGCACAGGTCCAGGATCTTCCTGCGAATGGCGACAAGCTTGGGAAACTTCGCCGGGTCGAAGCGGCTTCCGTCCAGCGGCAGGCCATCAAAGCCATTCAGCCAGTAATTGTTATCCGTCGGACCCCATTCCGCGAAGGCCACGCCGGGAACCGCCAGCGACTCGGCGGCCCTTGCGTCACCCGGCGTGTCCTCGATCTTGAGGCCGAACATGATCTCGCCTCTGGGATTGAGGGGCCAGAGGTCGGCGATGCGCACATAATGGGCGTTGTTCATGCCCCAGACCTGGGCGGCAAAATTGGCGTAGGCGCCGCGAATGCCCTCAAGCCGCATCTTCGGCACGCCGGGATAGTCGAAGGGATAGCGGCAGGCCATGTGGGCGGTCACTTCGACCGCCTTGGGATCGCGGACATGGCAGAGCTGGATGCCGCTGACCCCGGTATCCAGGATCTGTCCCATGATCCAGCTGTTGGCGAAAGCATATTCCTCGCTGAGTCCCAGGACCGGGCAGGTCACGAACACGGCGGGGAAACGGTGACCGCTTCGGGTGCCGCCGCCGTCGGCCAGGCCGCGCATGAATTCGGCCAGTGCGGTGATATCGAAGGCGACATGCTCCACGTCGTAGTTGATGACGTCCGCATAGGTCTTGCACATCAGCTTGCCGCGCTCATAGGCGCTGACGCCGGGCATCGGCCTTTCGGTCGCATAATAGACAGGTTGGCCGTCTTCCCACAATTCGATCGCCTTGTTAAAGCGGCGCGGTCTGTAATTCAGGTCGACCGAAGACGGCTGGACGCCGCTGTTGACCGTTTCCGGCGGCTTGCCGGCCCGCGCACCCATTCGCTGCTGCGCCGCCGCGCCAGCCATGGCCAGCCCGAACCCCATGCCCACGCCCGCCGCGAGAAGGTCGCGTTTTCTGATATCCATCCCGCTATCGCCTTCTTCTTGTTGTTCTGTTTGCCATCGATCGGGCCGTGGACGGCACGGCGGCGACTTTAATACGGCCGGGATTTCCGCGTTAAGGCGGGCGAGCTGCTGCGGCCCGCGATATGTCGCAAACCTGCGACACATCCGCGGGATCGCGCGTTGCTGCCGGCCCGCGCAATCGCCCGGCCATCCGCATATTGACTGGGCGGCGGATTAGGCAAACACTTGGCCGAGGCCGTCGAAGAATGGCCGATAGAGGGGGGCGGCCGGCCGCAATGCGCCGCAGCACGCATCACGCGGACCATGTTTTTGCAGTGCTGGATGACGCAGCATTGCCTGCGCAATCTGCGGTGGCAGCGTCCTGGTTCCGCTCGCTCCGGCACGGGCTGGATCCTGAATGTCGCCTTCCGCCGCGCCGGCTGGATCAGGCCGAGTTCACCCATGCGGTCGAGAAGTCGGGTCCGCTGGTGCGCCTGGCGCAAGAATCGCTCGACCGGCTTTTCCTTTCGGTCGGAGATGCGGGGTGCTGCGTACTGCTGACGGATCGCGAGGGTGTTCCGCTGGACCGGCGTGGCAAGGCCTGCGACGATCGCGATTTCCTCAAACTCGGCCTGTGGACGGGCATGGTTTGGGATGAGGCCAGCGAGGGCACCAATGGAATAGGCACCGGCCTCACCGAAGGGCGCCCGCTTACGATCTATCGCGATGAGCATTTTCTCACGCGCAATATCGGCCTCAGCTGCACTGTCGCGCCCATTCGCGACGCGCGGGGCAATATCGTGGCGGCGCTGGATGTCTCCAACGCGCGAAAGGACCACACAACCGGCGTCATGAAACTGGTGGCGGCCGCAACCTACGAGGCGGCACAGAAAATCGAAGCGCGGTGCTTTCGTGAAACGTTCCGCAATGCCCGGATTCTGCTCGCGCCGGACACGCCGCGCGGGCCGGGAGGGCTGATCGCCGTGGACTGCGGGGACATCATCATCGGCGCAAGCTATGCGGCGCGCCGCGCCTACGGCTTGACCGATGCCCAGTTGGGCCTGCCGGTGTACGACGTCCTGCCGCTCCTGCCGGGCGGGACGCCGGATGACGATCTCGCAGCGGCGGAACGCGGGGCGCTGCAGCGGGCGCTCTCGCGCGCGCAGGGGAATGTCACGGCGGCAGCCGGCCTCCTCGGCATCAGCAGGGCTACGCTGCACCGCAAAATCACGCGTCTGGGGCTTTCGCGGCAGCCCTGATGGCAGCGCCTTGGGGCCACTGTCGCAGCGTTGCGACAGATCGGAGGAGAGACGGGCTTCGCCGCCCTGACGCGGCCCGGCTCCGGGTGTAGGCTTTGCGCCAGAACGCTGGATCAAGGCGCATTCCAAGGGAGCCCGGACGATGAACATTCAGCAAAAAGCCTCGCGCTCGGCCGCGAAGATCTTCAAGCCCCGCTACGGCAATTTCATCAACGGCAAGTGGCTCGAGCCGCTTGGCGGACAATATTTCGAGAACACTTCGCCGGTGAACGGCCAGGTGCTCTGCGAGGTCGCGCGATCGGATGGCCGCGACATCGAGGCGGCGCTCGACGCTGCCCATGCCGCAAAAGACGCCTGGGGCCGCACCAGCGCAGCGGAGCGCGCACTCCTGCTCAACAGGATCGCCCAGGTCATCGAAGACAATCTTCCGCTGCTCGCCGAGGCGGAGACATGGGACAATGGCAAGCCCATCCGCGAGACCACGGCGGCAGACCTGCCCCTGGCGATCGATCATTTCCGCTATTTCGCCGGCGCCATACGGGCGCAGGAGGGCGCCATCTCGGAGATCGACCACGATACGGTCGCCTACCATTTCCACGAGCCGCTGGGTGTCGTCGGCCAGATCATTCCCTGGAATTTCCCGCTGCTGATGGCGACGTGGAAACTGGCACCTGCGCTGGCAGCGGGCAATTGCGTGGTGCTCAAGCCTGCCGAGCAGACGCCGGCCTCGATCATGGTTCTGCTTGAACATATCGGGGACATTCTGCCGCCGGGCGTTCTCAATGTCGTCAACGGCTTCGGCCTGGAGGCCGGCAAACCCCTGGCGTCCAGCAACCGCATCGCCAAGATTGCCTTTACCGGCGAAACCACCACGGGCAGGCTGATCATGCAGTATGCCAGCCAGAATCTGATCCCGGTTACGCTGGAGCTGGGCGGCAAGTCGCCCAACATCTTTTTCAGCGACGTCGCCGCTGCCGATGACGATTTCTTCGACAAGGCAATTGAAGGTTTCGTGATGTTCGCCCTCAACCAGGGCGAGGTATGCACCTGCCCCAGCAGGGCGCTCATCCATCAGAGCATCTATGACCGCTTCATCGAGCGGGCGATCCGGCGGGTTGAAGCGATCGTCCAGGGCGATCCACTCGATCCGGCCACCATGATCGGCGCCCAGGCTTCCTCCGAGCAGCTCGAGAAAATCCTCAGCTATCTCGATATCGGCCGCCAGGAAGGCGCGCAAGTCCTTACCGGCGGTGCCCGCAACGTGTTGCCCGGCGATCTGGCCGGCGGGTATTACGTCCAGCCCACGATCTTCAAGGGCCACAACAAGATGCGGATCTTCCAGGAGGAGATATTCGGGCCGGTCGTCTCGGTAACCACCTTCAAGGACGATGAGGAAGCGCTGGCCATCGCCAACGATACGCTTTACGGGCTCGGCGCCGGCGTCTGGACGCGCGACGCAAACCGCGCCTACCGGTTTGGGCGCGCCATCCAGGCGGGCAGAGTGTGGACGAACTGCTATCATGCCTATCCCGCCCATGCCGCTTTCGGCGGCTACAAGCAGTCCGGTGTTGGGCGCGAGAACCACAAGATGATGCTCGATCACTACCAGCAGACCAAGAACATGCTGGTGAGCTATTCGCCCAAGAAGCTCGGCTTCTTCTAGAATGGCGCTGCGTGGGGGGCGAGCGTCTCCGGCACCGGCAGGGAACTGGCCATGACCGGTTCTGTTCCCGAGAGGGTAACCGCCACGCCGGCCGCGCTTGCATTGATCGCCAAGCTTGAGGCGCGGCACGGGCCGGTCCTGTTCCACCAGTCCGGAGGCTGCTGCGACGGCTCCTCGCCCATGTGCTACCCAAAGGCGGAATTCATCGTCGGCGACCGCGACGTGCTGCTGGGCGAGATCGGCGGCGTTCCGGTCTATATCAGCGAATCCCAGTTCGCGGTCTGGCAGCACACCCAGCTCATCATCGACGTGGTGCCCGGCCGCGGGGGAATGTTCTCGCTCGAGAACGGGACCGAAAGGCGCTTTCTTACCCGCTCGCGCGCATTCTCGGGCGAAGAAACCTGCGCGCTGGCCGCGCGTCCGGTCCGGCGAGGCGCAACAGATAAAGCCGACCCAAAAACCTGATGATGGGGCGAAGCAAGATGGCCGCGGTCACACGTCGCAAGGTGCTGGCAGGGGCCTGCGCATGGGCCGCGATCCCGGCCGCGCCGGCCCGCTCGCTGGAATCACTGCCTGCGCAACCATACCTGGCCGCCATCGACCGCCTAAAAGACAGCCTGATGCGTCTGGGTTCCCCGCTGCGGCGGGAAGACAGCGCCCGCATCGCCTCTCTGGCCAGGGCGGGCGATGCCCCGGCCATTGAGGCGATCGAAGGCATTCTCAATCGCTACACGCTGCTGCGGCTTTCTGTCGATCGGGGGCGGTTTGTCCAGACGGCGGCCGGCGAAGCCGATCGCGTGCTGGTCGAACAGGGATGGCGGCTGTTCCTGATCCGGATTTCCAATCCCGGCGGACTGACTGATCCTTTCGACGTCATTACAAGCCAGCCCGCCATGCTGCCAGGCCACATGGACCGATGGCTTGCCCCCGGCGGCTTCAGCATGGCCCAGCATCCGCCGGTGGTCGATACGGTGAACTACACCGGCTGGCTGAAACAGAACTGGTGCATGACCCGGCTTGCGGATGCGCCGGCCCTGAGCGGCCAGCCTGTCGAGTACCGGATTCTGGAGTTCTTCAGCCGTGACCGGGGGCGTCGGTCGGTAACCCCCTCCTTCGCCATCGGCCCGGCAACAAGACGCGGTCAAATATGGGAATTTGATTGCCTTGCTTCGCGTGACGTTGCGTTGCGCATTCGCGACGCCGATGGGCGCGGATGCATGGCTGCCCTGATCGTCCGTGACGATGCCGGACGCTTCTATCCCCCGCAGATGATGCGCATCGCGCCCGACCTTCCGTTTCAAAAGCAGGTCTACCGGGCCGACGGAGAAAGCCTGCGCATTCCCGAAGGCGCTTACGCGATCGAAGCCAGGCGCGGCCCCGAATATGTCCCCGTCGTGGGAAAGCTTCAGGTGACGGGCGGCGGCGGAACGGCGGACATCGCGCTGAAGCGCTGGATCGACCCGTCGAAATGGGGCTGGTATTCTGGTGATACGCATATCCATGCGGCCGGCTGCGCGCATTATGACGTGCCGACCGAAGGCGTATCTCCTGAGACAATGATCCGCCATGTGCGTGGAGAAGGCCTTTCGGTAGGCGAAGTGCTGACCTGGGGCCCCGGCTATGACTATCAGAAACAGTTTTTTTCGGGCCACGCCATCAGCCCGCACGCCAGCCTGGAACATCCCGACCTGCAAAAGGCCAACAGCGTCTCGTGGCAGCCGAAAGATACACCGGAGGACAGTGAAAGCCTGCTGCGGTACGATATGGAGATTTCGCGTTTTCCTTCAAGCCATGCCGGCCATCTCGTCCTGCTGCGCTTGTCCAACCAGGACTTCCCGGGCACGACCAGGATCGAGGACTGGCCATCGTGGAACCTGCCGATCCTGAAATGGGCCCGCGCCCAGGGCGCCGTCACCGGCTACGCGCATTGCGGCGGCGGCATGGACGTGGATACCCAGGAACTGCCGAATTATCGCATTCCTCTTTTCGACGGGCTGGGCACCAACGAGGCCATCATCGATGTCACTCACGGCGCCGTGGACTTTCTGTCCGGCTGCGACCTGACGCCGGCCGGCGAATTGAATGCATGGTATCACATGCTGAATTGCGGGTTCCGCCTGGCGATGGTTGGTGAGACCGACTTTCCCTGCATCAGCGATGAAAGGCCCGGCACCGGCAGAAGCTATGTGAAGCTGGACAGGCGTCCGGTGGGCGACGCCGGTTATGGGGCATGGATCGAGGGCCTCAAGCAGGGACGGCTGTATTTCGGGGACGGCCGCAGCCATGTGCTGGACTGTTCCGTCAATGGCCGCTCCATGGGCGGGCAGGACGTCCTTCTCGAGGCGCCTGGCCTCATCGAGATCAAGGCACTGATCGCCGCACGGCTGGAACCTGCTCCCACCGAGGAAACACGGGCCATCCAGGTCAACAACCAGAGCTGGCATATCGAGCATGCCCGCATAGGCGACAGCCGCCAGGTCCCGGTGGAGGTTGTGGTGAATGGGCAATCGGTGGCGCGCATGTCCCTCACCGCGGACGGGGCGCCCCGGCCGGTGCGGTTCCAAGTCAGGCTGGAACGAAGCAGCTGGGTGTCGTTGCGCATTCTGCCGTCGGTGCATACCCACCCGGTATTCGTCACCATCGGCGGCAAGCCTTTGCGGGCATCCCGGCGCAGTGCCCAATGGTGCCGGTCATGCATCGACAAGCTGTGGGAAGTGAAGTCTCCCTTCATGCGCCCGGGCGAGACCGGCGATGCGGCCACGGCGTTCGATCATGCCCGTTCTGTCTATGACCGGATCATCACGGAATGCGAAGCGGATTAGCGATATTGGCGCCTCTTGGACTTGCCGGCGCGCTGGTGTCGCCGGCATGGCCCGCCGGCATGGATCACAGCCATCACCATGAGGGGATGGCGATGGGATCGTCGCGCCATGCGCCGATCGAGATCAGCATCAATCCGGAAGCACGCGTCAGCGTCGCCCTGGCGGCGCCGTTTCCCGGGGACAACAGATGCGGACGCCCCATCAACGTGCCCATCAAGATCATGAATGACAGCTTCATAACCGCAAGGCTGGAGGCGCGGCTGGTGGCGAATGTGCCGGCGGGTGTGCGGCTGGACTTTCGTCCCGCTCCTCTCAGTGGAAAACCGGAAGACTGGCGCGAAATGACGATCACCCTGGCCGAACCGGGAATGAAGGACATCACGGTCAGCTTCAAGGCCCGCAACGATATTCCGGACCTGGGTGGCCGCGACCGGGTTCACTTTCTGATCGGCTGCCGGACGCCCTGATCGGATTGAACCTCAATCCCGCTTCAGGCGGCTGACCCGGCCCCACTGGTTGAACTCGCATACCAGAAGGTTGCCTTCGGCGTCATAGGTGATGCCGTGGGGGGCATAGAACACCCCATCGCGCCAGCTCTCGGGCGGCGCCTTGTTGGTGGATATTTCGGCAGCATTGTCGTTCTGGCCTATGGTGGCCAGAACCTGCCCGCCGCGGCCCAGCACGGTGACACGGCCCGCCAGTTCGGCCACCGCCAGTTCGTCGCCATGAATCGCCAGCGCGCTGGGCAGGCGCAGATTCTCGGCGAATGTCCCCAGCACATGACCATCCAGGTCCATATGGACCAGGCGGTTGTGCCGCCGGTCGGTGCACAGCAGCCGCACGGGGCTGAAGCGCGTATCGATCGCGATCTTGTGGCACTGGTTGAAATTCCATGGCGCCTGCTTGCCGCCGAAGCTGGCCAGATAGTGCCCGGCGCTGTCGAAGCGGTGGATATAATCCAGGCCATAGCCATCGGTGACATAGATGTCTCCGTTGGGCGCAACCGCGATGCCGGTCAGGTTGGTCGCGGGCTTTCCTTCGCCCCGGTTCTGGTAAGCCTCGGGCACGGAGGTAGCGGCAATGGTCAGCACCTTGCGGCCATCCAGCCCGATCTGCACAATCTGCTGCGCCAGGCGGCTGACACCAAAGATATAAGGCTTGCCGTCGCGCCCGGCCGTGATGATGAAACCGTGCAGGTCGGCGGGCGCGCCCGGCACATTGCGCAGATAGCGGCCCGCGGGCGAATAGACCTGGACGCCCGGATGGTCGCCGCCCTGGACGCTGACATAGATTTCGCCGGCCGGTGAGACGGCGATATCGCCGTGGGAATCGCCCACCGTCGCCATGCCGGGCGGCGGCATCAGGAAATGGCTGTCCATCGCAAAATGCAGCGGCTGCGCGTGGCCGGCCCCCGCCAGCAGGACCAGCCCCATCGCCAGAACCAAACGCCCGAAAAATCTGCCCATATGCCGTTCCCCCTCAGAACAGGATCCAGGCCGCAATCGCGGCCGACAAAGTCAGAACACCCAGCGCCCGCGCGGGGTGGGCAAAGACGATGATCGCGCCTTCGGGCACGCTCGCGCCCTTCTTTTTGCCGGTAATCATTGGGCGAACCAGATTGTCGCCTTTCACCAGCAGATAGAATCCAACCGCCACCACATGCAGCCACACCAGGATCAGGATGATATCGAAGATGATCCCGTGCAGGCGCGTCAGCCGGTCGGACATGTCCGCACTGACCAGCAGCGCCAGCGGCCCGGAAAATTTCAGCCCGTCATTGGAAAACAGCCCGCTTGCCGCCTGGGCCAGCAGCACGGCCAGAAGGACCGCCACCATCAGGCCGCCGGCCGGATTGTGCCCGGCATAGAGCATCTTTTTTCCGCCCGCCATGTCCTTCAGGTAACCGGCGATCGCGCGCGGACGGTGCAGGAAGTCGCGGAAGCGCGCCGTGCTGGACCCGGCAAGGCCCCAGCCGATGCGGAACAGCACAAGCGTCAGCAGCGACATGCCCGACCACAGATGCACGCGCATATAGCCCTGGTCCGCGCTGAGCCAGGAGGTGAACACCAGGGCAACGATGCTCCAGTGGAACAGCCGGGTCGGCATATCCCACACCGCGACAGTGGAAGGCTTGGGATCAACCGGCAGCGGGACCTCCATGGACCATGACGCCGCGGGCCGACAGAGGCGCCAGCGATGCGGCGGTGACGGCGGTTCCAGCTACCGTCAGCGACTGAAGCTGCTTGAGTGGTGCCAGCGCGGCGATCGTCCGGTCGCCGATGCGGGTATTGGTCAGGCGCAGGGTCTTCAACGCAGGCATCCCGGCCAGCGCCGCAGCGGAAGCATCGGTAATGGCCGTGCCCGACAGGTCCAGCCGCACGATGCGCGCGCCAAGCGGCACAAGCGCCCTGAGATCGTCGTCGCGGAAGGCCCGGCCGCGCAGGCTGGCATCGACGATGAGGTCCGCGGAGTTGCGGGAGACGTAGTCGATCACGCCCGGATAGCGCGCCGACAGCGCCGCGACATCGGCGGCGAGTGCCGCGCGCTCGCGCCGGGCACGCTCCGGATCGGGCGGCGGAATGGTGACGGGCTTCACCAGCCGCGGCACGCCCTTGACGGCCGCCGTCGGCAGCGCGGCCGAGGCGCCGGTTTGGATCCACAGGCGGATCACCGTGATGTCGTCTGGCGATAGCGGCGTCTTGCCCTCGGGCGGCATGGCACGCTCGTCGCCGGCGGGCAGTTCGATCCGGTGCATCAGCTCGCTGGCCTTGGCATCGCCCGGCTTGACCATCCGGCCATGCCGGCCGCCGCGCATGACAAAGGCATAGCTGTCCAGCCGGAGGTCGGCCTTCTGCCGCGTCCCGCCGTGGCAGGACGTGCAATGCTGGTCGAACAGCGGCGCAACCCGCACGGCATAGAAGGAACCGGACGTGGCTTTCGGCATGGCTTCCAGGCCGGTCAGCTCCAGCACCCGATGGGCAAAAGCGGGGCGCAGCGCCATGGCCGCGCCCACCAGCATCAGGCTCGCCGCGACCACGCAGCCAAGATAAAGCCGTGCCGACAGACATCCCGGTGCGCGCTGATCCGACATGCCGCTACACGCTCACGCCAGGATTTCGGAGACGATGCGCGCCGGCTTAACCCCGGTCAGCTTCTGGTCCAGCCCCTGATAGGGATAGCTGAGCGTGCGATAGTCGAAACCCAGCAGGTACAGCATGGTGGCGTGCAGGTCGCGCACATCAACCGGATCGCGCACGATGTCATAGCCCAGCTCGTCGGTGGCGCCGTGACTGATGCCGGGCTTGACGCCGCCGCCCGCCAGCCAGATCGAGAAAGCCTCGGGATGGTGGTCGCGGCCGATATATTTCATCTCTTCGCCGCCGCGATTTTCCTGCATCGGCGTGCGGCCGAACTCGCCGCCCCACACGATCAGCGTATCCTCCAGCAGCCCGCGCTCCTTCAGGTCGGCCAGAAGCGCCGCCGTGGCCTGGTCGGTGGCATGGCAGCAATCCACCAGCCCGACATTCAGGCCCTGGTCGGTGGGCGTGCCGTGCGAATCCCAGCCCCAGTGGTAAAGCTGGATGAAGCGCACGCCGCGCTCGGCCAGCCGCCGCGCCACCAGGCAGTTGTTGGCGAAGCTGGTCTGGCCGGGCGCGGCGCCATATCGCGCCAGTACCTGTGGCGGCTCGCGCGTGATGTCCATCGCGTCGCTGGCCTCGAGCTGCATCCGATAGGCCATTTCGTACTGGGCAATGCGCGCGATGGTTTCCGGGTTTCCGAACTGGTCATATGTCTGCCGGTTGATCGCATCCACGGCATCCAGAACCTCGCGTCGCCCGGCCCGGCTGACGCCCTTGGGATTGTCCAGATAGAGGACAGGCTCGCCGGCGGCGCGGCACTGCACGCCCTGATAGACGCTGGGCAGGTAACCGGAGCCCCACAGAGGCTTTCCTGCATTGGCGGTAAGGCTGCTGGACGACATCATCACAATGAAGCCGGGCAGGTTCTGATTTTCCGAGCCCAGGCCATAGGTGACCCAGGAGCCCAGCGAGGCGTGGCCCAGGCGCGGATCGCCCGTCTGCACCAGAAGCTGCGCGGGCGCATGGTTGAACTGGTCGGTGCGCATGGATTTGACCACGCAGATGTCGTCGGCCAGGCCGGAAAGATGGGGAAGGCGATCCGATATCCAGGTGCCGCTGTGGCCGGCCTGCCGGAAAGGGAACATGGTGCCCAAAAGCCGGGGCACGCCGGTGATGAAGGCAAAGCGCTTGCCCTTCAGGAAGCGCTCGGGGCAGTCGCGGCCGCTGTAGCGCGTCAATTCGGGCTTGTGGTCGAACAGCTCCAACTGGCTGGGCGCGCCGCCCATGTGCAGATAGATCACGCGCCGCGCCTTCGGCGCGAAAGGCGGGGCAAGCGGACTCAATGGCGCGGTCGGATCATGGCGGACATCGAGGGGGCCCGATGCCGCCGGCTTCGGCGAGGCAAGCGCCGAATTGAGGAAGAAGGCGCCCAGCCCACCCATGCCCCAGCCCAGAAAGCGGCGCCTGGTGTCGGCTTCGGCGCGAAGATGATCGAGGAAGGGAAGGTCCGCCATGATGGTCATCTTGTCAGTGCGGCATCGAGGTTGAAGAGGGCGCTGGCCACGGCCGTCATGCCGGCGCTCTTGTACAGCTTGCGAAGCACCTTGCGCTCGTCGGCGGTCAGGTCCCGCGACAGCACGCAGCGCGCGCCGAAATCCAGTTCGCGGTCCAGCCGGTCGCCGATGCCCGGACCGGCCTGACGCTCCATGCGCCGGGCCAGCGCCTGCGCCGCCTGGTGGAAGACAGGATCGTTCAGCGTCACCAGCGCCTGCAATGGCGTGTTGGTCACGATCCGGCGCGGCGCGCTCAGCTGGCGATCCGCGGCGTCGAAAGTGACGAAGCTGGGATAGATCGCGGTGCGCTTGATGTAGGTATAGACGGCGCGGCGATAGCGGCCCGGTCCGGTGGCGTTCTTCCAGCGCTCGGGATTGTTGGCCACGGTGTTCCAGATCCCTTCAGGCTGCTCGGGCATCACCGGCGGCCCGCCCATCGCGGGATCGAGAAGCCCGCTGGCCACCAGCGCCTGATCTCGGATCATCTCCGCCGTCAGCCGCTGCGCGGGGCCGTGGGCAAGCAGCCGGTTGCGCGGATCTTTCTGCCTGAGGCTGGCCGTGGTGCGCGCGCTCTGCCGATAGGCGGCGCTGGTGACCATCTCGCGCAGCAGCGCCTTCATGTTCCAGTGCAGGTCGTTGGCGAAATGCAGCGCCAGCCAGTCCAGCAATTGCGGATGGCTGGGCAGTTCGCCGGCGCTGCCGAAATCCTCCAGCGTCTCCACGATGCCGGTGCCGAACAGTTCCTCCCAGAAGCGGTTGACCGCGACGCGCGCGGTCAGCGGCTGGCCGGGCTCGAAGAACCACCTGGCCATGGTCAGGCGGTTGCGCGGCGCGTGCGCGGGGAATTTCGGGAACAGCGATGGCGTGTCGGCGGCCAGGTCCGGTCCCTTCTGGGTCAGGAAGCTGCCGCGGTCGAATTCCAGCGTGGGACGGCGCTGGAAGCCGGCCTGCTCCTCCATCACCGGAAGCGGCACGCTGGCAATCGCCTGCAAGGACCGCCTGAGCGCGTCCATCTCGACGATCTTGCCCTCCAGCCCGCGGTCGTTCGCCAGCCGGTTCCAGGCCGCATCTGCGCTGGCCGAAAATCGCAGCCGCGGCGGCGGCGAGGATTCGGCGTTGATCGGCTCGGTCTGGGTAAGCTGAAGCTTCAGCTGCGTGCCCGGCGCCAACACGATCGGTGACGCCGGCACGACCACCACCCAGTCGGTGCGGAACAGGCTGGGATCGGCCAGAAAGCCGCTGTGCGCCGCAAGCTGCTCCATCGCCTGTGCCGGTTGCGGCGCCTGCTTCACGTCCCGCAACAGGCGGTTGAAATTCGCTTCCAGGTCCTCGCCGCTGTCCGGCGCCACGAGGCGGATACCGATCTTTTGCGGCTTTCCGTCCGGCGGCACCGCCCACAGGTCGATGCGGTTGACCATGAATCCCTTTTCGGGCGAATGCCGCGCCTGGGCCGGGCTGGCGGGCGGCACTTGGATGCGCAATGCCGCAAGGCTCGGCGCGCGCGTCTTCAGCATGAACTCGAACACCGAGTTCATCGGCACCGTACCGGTTTTTTCGGCCAACCCCGCCACAATGCGAAAGCCCGCGCGCGGCGCCTTCTCCCGGACGGCGACAGCCAAACGCTCGCGCAGGCCGGCGCTCCGGCGCGGCGGCGCGCCCTGTTCCTTTTGTTCGGCCAGGGCGCGCTGTATGGCCAGTATCTCCGACACCTTGCCCGACAGAATGTCCATCCGCGACCAGGCGCTCTTTGATTCCATCGTGCGGCTGGCGCCTGCGACGTCGTTCACAAGTGCCGCGATCCGCTGCTGGATACGCAGCGATCCATCGAAATTGCGGTGGTCGGTGGGCACCCGAAGTACCGGCCAGTCGTCGGGCAGCGAGGTGTCAAACGCCATGTCCGCATCGCGCGATGTGTTGAAGAAGGCCATGAACTTGTAATACTCGACATGGCGGATCGGATCGTAGGGATGCGAATGGCACTGTACGCAGTTGAACGACACGCCGTTCAGCACCGACCATGTGGTGGCGACGCGGTCCATCACGGCGGCCAGGCGGAATTCCTCGTCGTCGGTGCCGCCTTCGTCGTTGGCCTGGGTCTGGCGATGGAATGAGGTGGCGATCAGGTCGTCCATGCTCGGATTGGGCAGAAGATCGCCGGCCATCTGGGTGATGACGAAGCGGTCATAGGGCATGTTGGCGTTGAAGGCACCGATCACCCAGTCGCGATAGGTCCACACGCCGGGCCGGCTGCGATCCTTTTCGAAGCCCTTGGTATCGCCATAGCGCGCCAGGTCCAGCCACATCGAGGCCCAGCGCTCGCCGAAAGTGGGAGAAGCAAGCAGCCGGTCGACCTGCTTTTCATAGGCGTCCCTGGAAGTGTCGGCGAGGAACGCCGCCTGTTCCGCCGGCGTGGGCGGCAGCCCGGTCAGGTCCAGCGACACGCGGCGAAGCAATTCCGCCCTGTCCGCCTCCGGGGCCGGCGCCAGATGCTCTTTTTCCAGGCGCGCCAGGATGAAGCGATCCAGGGGCCGACGCACCCAGGCGGAATTTTGCACCTTGGGCAGGGACTGGGGCTTTGGCGGAACAAAGGCCCAGAAATTCTCCCAGGGCGCGCCCTCGGCGATCCAGCGGCGCAGCAATCCGATCTGTGCCTCGCCCAGCGGCTGCTGGTGCAGCGGCATGCGGTATTCCGGGTCCTTGGAGGTGATCCGCGCCATCAGTTCGGAAGTTCGCGGGCTGCCCGGAACCACCGTCGGGCGCCCCGACTTGCCGCGGCCCAGCACCTGGTCGCGATAGGCAAAGGAAACGCCGCCGGCCTGTTTCACTCCGCCATGACAGGTGATGCAATGGCCGTTGAGGATCGGGCGGATGTCGCGATTGAAGTCGACTTGCTGCACCGCGGCACGATCCGGCCGGTAAAAGCTCGCCCAGACACCGCCGCCGACCGCCAGACTTGCCAGCGCGGCCGCCAGTGCCAGGCTTTTGCCTGTCCTCCCCATGCCGTTCCGCCCGATTCTTTTGCTTTATTGGAGCGATGCGCAGCGGGGTATTCAAACAGGCAAGTGATGAAAGTCAACCGCGTGGGACCTGACCGATACCGGCTGCAGGTCTGCCGGCAACAGCGCCGAATGGCGGCTTATCCCTTGGAAGGCCCGGCCACCCGCTTGCGGTTCCCCCGTTCCTGCGCCGGCATCTTCTGGCCGGCGCCAGGTATCGGCGGCATGGGCAGGTTGTCCGCGGCATAGCGTGCCATGTGCAGCATCGCGGCGGTGTCGGGAACGGCGGGAGGCTTGCTCCGCGGCTGGTCGAAGCGGAAGGCGGCCGTCAGATCGCCGAACGTCTTTCGCCGCCAGGCGCTGATATTGGGCTCCCTGACGCCGGTGAACCGCTCCAGGAATTGCAGGATCGACGTGTGGTCGAACGGCTGGCTGCAAACCCAGCCCCCGGCCGTCCATGGCGAGACGACAATGCAGGGCACGCGGAAGCCCGCGCCGATCGGCAGTCCTTCGACAAACTCCTGCGGCGTACCCTGGGGTGGAACCGGCGGCGGGACATGGTCGAACAGGCCGTCATTTTCATCATAGTTGACGATAAAGACGGTCTTGGCCCAGACGTCGGGATTGGCGGCGATGGCGTTGAGCTTGCTGGCGATGAATTCCGCGCCGGCGGCGGGCATATAGGCGGGATGCTCCGATGCCTCCGCGCTCGGGCATATCCACGACACCGCCGGCAGGCGATCGTGCAGCGCGTCATATTCGAACAGTCCGTCCGAAGCCGCAGGCACCCCCTTCATGCCGAGCGGCGAGCCGGACGGCGCGTCTCTGAACCGGGCGAATTCACGCAGAAGGTTGCGGGGATATCCCTTTTCTCCATGCTGATAGACGCGCCAGCTGATGCCGGCCTCTTCCAGCCGTTCGGCATAGGTCTTCCAGCGAAACCCCTGCGCGGGCGCCTTGTTCATCGTGACCGGACCGCCGCCCGTCGCCTCGGGATCGATCATCCCGGTCATCCAGTAGAGCCGGTTGGGCCATGTCGGTCCCATCACCGAGCAATGATAGGCATCGCAGATGGTGAAGGCTTCGGCCAGCGCATAGTGGAAAGGAATATCCTCGCGCTTGAAGTACCCCATCGTATAGGGGCCGTTGGCGCCGTCCGCGGCGCGGTGTGCCGGCAGCCATTGGTCCATCTTTCCGCCATTCCATGCATGATGCTGCACGGCCCAGGCATGGCTGGTGGAGGGCAGTTTCTGCGCGCATGTCGAGAAGCTGTCGACATGGAAGGGCAGCATGAATCCTTGCGGATTTTCGGTGTCCGGCTGATGGAAGACATCGCGGCCACTTGAAAGCTTCACGGCCTGAAGGTCCGCGAATCCCCGAACGCCGGACAGCATGCCGAAATAGTGATCGAATGACCGGTTTTCCTGCATCAGCAGCACGACATGCTTGATCTCGCGCAACGAGCTTGCGCCTCTGCGCTCCTGCGCCAGCAGTTTCTGCAGGTTGGGCGGCATAAGCGCGGACGCGGCCGAGAGCGAGGCCATCCGGGCGGCGCCCCGCAAAAGACGCCTGCGCGTGAAGGATTGGGGATTCATGTCCTGCCTCCATTCATCAAAACGTCACGTCTTCGGCCAGGAATCCAGTTTGCATTTTGAATATGGCAGTTGGACGAACGCGGACCCCAGAACCTTAATTCCTGACCGCCGTTCAGGTGCCGGCCACCCCAGAGCCCTGCATTGCTTCGCGGCCACCCTGCGGCCCGCTCAGGATTTCAGGTCGGCCCGGGCCGCCAGGGCGCATTCCTCGCCCACCTTGAAATAGCGGCCCACCGCCGCCGCCCCGATCTCATAGGGATGCGGCTCGCCGGCGGCCCGCAGCTTCACCAGCCGCGAACGGTCGAAGGCATCGTCATAGACCGAGTGGTTGGAAAAAAGGATCGTGGCCCCAGCCTTCACCGCGGCGGCCGCCATCTTGCGCTGGGTGGCGATATAGGTGTCGTAATGCGCCACATCGTGCGGGAAATTGAAGCCCGTGCCGCCCGAATAGACCGCCGTCAGCGTGCGGCCATGGTCCTTCACCGGAAAGATCAGGGACAGCGTGCCCGGCGTGTGCCCCGGCGAAGTCAGCACATGCACGGTGGTGTCGCCCAGGGTGATGTCGCGGTCGGCGCTGATCACGATATCGCGCTTGGGCTGGCCACCCGGCAAAGCTGTCTGCTTTTCGATGGAATCCCAGTCGGGCGCACCCATCACCACATGCGCGCCATAACGCTGCTGGAACAGGCGGGCGCCCTCGTCATGGTCGCCATGGGCATGGCTGACGATGACATATTTCACGTCGGCGGGATTGAGGCCCAGCGTCTTGAGCCCCTCCACCATCTCCGGCTCGACCGCATAGTTGTAAAGCGTGTCGATGATAATGATGCCGCCGCTGGTCTTCAGCGCCCAGGCCGAATGAATGCGCGTGCCGATCCAGTAGAGATTGTCGAACATCTGCGCCGGCTGGGCATACCAGGTGGAGCGGTTCGGATCCGGCCGCTTGCGGCCGCCATCGCCCACCACCGTCGCCGGATCGGGCGAAACGCAGATCGCGGCCAGCAGGCCCGGAAACAGCGTGCCCGCCGCGGTCTTGGCGGCGCGGCGGTGCATTTCCGCCTCTCCCGTCTGCGCATTTGCGGCCAGAAGTCCCAGGACGGTGAACGCCGCCGTCAGCAGAAGACGCGATTTCATTCCGCACTCCCCTTTTTGTTCTTGCGCAGGCGGTCGGCGATGGCCACGCCCGCAAAGACGAATATCAGCACCAGCGGGATCAGCGCCACGGTGCGGAACGAGGCCGCCGCCGCCGCGGTCAGGATGTGACGAAGCTGCTCGCCCTGGGCAGATGCCAGCACTGCTGGATCGCCGCCCGCCGCCGCCAGCCGGGCCTTGTCATAGACCGCGCCCAGCCAGGGCAGCACGACATAGGTAGACGCCGCGCCCGCCGATCCCATCAGCCCGAATACCACCGTGCCGCTGCGCGGATAGCGTTCGGCCACCGTGGCCAGCATGGTCGGCCAGAAATAGCAGACGCCGAAGCCCCAGCCTGTCGCTGCCACCAGCGCGGTGACCGGGCTGTCGGCCGAGCCCAGCGCGAACAGGCCGATCGTCGCCAGCACCGCCGAGAACATCAGAAGGCCCACATTGCCCAGCCGGTGCACCAGCGGTCCGGCGAAATGGCGCATCACGAACATCAGCCCGCTGACATAGGCCAGAAGAAGAATGCCGCGCATGCCCACGATCTGGCTGAGCGCCACATCCACCCACTGGCCCGGCGCGAACTCGGTGGAGGCCGTGAACATCATCAGCACCACCCAGAAGAAGATGGTGGGATTGTGCAGGGTGGCCGCGATCATCTCGCGCGGGGATACCGGCGCGTCTGTGGAGGCGCTGACCGGCGGGAATTGATCACGCACCGCCATCCCCGCAAAGACCAGGGCGAACAGGCCCACCGGCAGGATGGTCCAGCGCCAGTCCATCCCCGCGCCGTCGACGCCCAGCCCCACCAGCGAACCCACCACCAGCCCCGCCGGATACCAGGCATGAAGCGTGGACAGATGCGCCACCCGCTCCTCGGGGTAGAGTGCGCTGGCCAGGGGATTGATGGTGGTCTCCACCAGGCCCCAGCCGATACCCTGGATCACCATGCCCGCCAGCAGCGCGGTGTACACATGGTCGAAGCCGCTCGCCCCCGCCACCATGCCGAAGCCCAGCACCAGGAAGGCCGCCGCCGCCAGGAAGGCACGGCGAAAACCGATCGCCGCCAGCACCGGACTGACCAGGAACAGGGTCAGCGCGAAACTGGCAAAGGCCGCGCCCAGCACCGTGCCCAGCCTCTCGCCGGCGTGCACCGGGTCTATGGGATCGAGGAATTCATGCTGCATGTGCACGGCGGTGACGGCACGCATCGATACGGCGGCGCCCGCGGTGAACAGTGCCAGCAGCGCGACAATGAAGTTGCGTCTGCGCGAACGGCTGGTAATGCCGTCCACCGGCTGGAAATCGGTCATGATTCCTCCCCGCGACCCTGTTCTGTTTGCCGCACTTTACCACAGCCGTGTGGTAGCGATACCGTCAAGCGGGGCCGTCCGACTGGACGGCGCGGGGGGGGAATCATGCCATGAAAAAATCCGCGATCGTGTTGCTGTTGCTGCTGCTCGTTCCGTTGGCGGCGCGACCCGCCGCGGGCGATGTGCTGCCCAACGTCAATCTGGTGTTCCAGCCCTTCCACCAGAACAGCATCTATAAAGTGGGCGAGCGCGCGGGCTGGACCATCCATGCGCTGCTGGGGGCGGGCTACACGAAGTATCGCTACGAGCTGCGCGAGAACAATTTCACGGTCCTGAAGTCCGGCACACTGGACCTGTCGTCCGGCACCGGCACCATCGAGACGGTACTGGATCATCCCGGCATGCTCTATCTGGAGCTGAGCTATGTCGGCGCGCCTGCCCCTGCGACCCCGCCCACCCGGCAGGAACTGGACAAGATGATCGTCGGCGCGGCTGTGGCGCCCGACCAGATCAGAAATCCCGTGCCAAAGCCCCCGGACTTCGACTCATTCTGGGCGAACAAGCTGGCGCTGCTCAAACAGGTGCCCATCAACGCCCGCCTGGTGCCCACGCCGACCGACGAGCCCGGCGTCGATCTCTATACAGTCACTCTCGACAGCCTGAACAGCCATGTGCACGGCTACCTGGCGGTGCCGAAAGGCGGCGGCAGGCATCCCGCGCTGGTTTTCTACCAGTATGCCGGCGTCTATCCGCTGCAGAAAAGCCTGGTCACCGACCGGGCGAAGGAAGGCTGGCTTGCCTTCGACGTGGATTCCCACGACATGGCGCCCGATGAGGCGACCGCCCCGCTGGATTATGCCCGGATCGGCAACACCGACCGCGAGACATCGTATTTCCTGAACATGTATCTGCGCGACACCCGCGCGCTGGACTTCATCCAGAGCCGCGCCGACTGGGACGGCAGGACCACCGTGATCGCGGGCACCTCCATGGGCGGCCAGCAGAGCTTCGCCACCGCGGGGCTCAATCCGGGCCGCGTCACCGCCATGATCGTCAATGTCCCCGCCGGCGCCGACATGAGCGCCGACCTGCACCACAGCCGCCGCGGCTATCCGAACTGGCCCATCGACGATCCCCGGGTGGTTGAGACGGCGCGCTATTTCGATCCGGTCAATTTCGCCCCCGCCATCACCGCCGAAAGCCTGGTGGCGCTGGGCTTCATCGACACGACCTCGCCGCCCTTCGGCGTCTTTTCCGCTTTCAACCAGATCAAGGGTCCCAAGGAGGCGGTGCCCATGCCCGGATCGGACCACAACAACATCACGCCCCAGGCGGAAGGCGCCTTCTTCACGCGCTACCGGGAGGCGCTGGACCAGCTTCGCGCGACCGGCCATTTCACCCCGAATCCGGATTGGGCCACGCCCCGCTAGCCGCCATTCCGGCAGCGCTTTCAGGTGCTTGCACCGGGCTACCACGGCCCCGGCCCTGCCGCTATAAGGTGCGCCGCAATCAGCGGGGCCCGGCATGGCATTCGAAGACGACTTGAAGCGCACACGCATCGTGCCGGTGATCGTGATCCGCAACGCCGCCCATGCGGTGCCGCTGGCGCGTGCGCTGGTGGCGGGCGGCCTCAACATCCTTGAGATCACCCTGCGCACCGAGGGCGCGCTGGATGCCATCAGGGCCATCGCCGCCGAGGTGAAGGACGCGATCGTCGGCGCCGGCACCGTCATCAACGGCGATCTGCTGAACAAGGCCGTCGATGCCGGCGCGCGCTTCATCGTCAGCCCCGGCCTGACCGAAGACGTCGCCAACACCGCGAGAGCCCGGGGCGTTCCGCTGCTGGCGGGCGTGGTCACCGCCTCCGACATCATGCGCGGCCTGGCGCTGGGCCTTTCCAGCTTCAAATTCTTCCCGGCAGAGACCAGCGGCGGCGCGCCCGCCATCAAGGCGCTGGGCGGCCCCTTCCCGCAGGTCCGCTTCTGCCCAACCGGCGGCGTCTCGCCCGGCAACCTTTCCACCTATCTGTCGCTGCCCAATGTGATCTGCGCCGGCGGCTCGTGGATGGTGCCGTCCGATCTTTCCCAGGAAGGCGCCTTCGTCCGCGCCACCGAAATGGCGCGTGCAGCCCACGCCCTGGCACAGGGAATGGCTGTGACATGACCACCGCCATTTCCATCGGCGAATGCATGGTCGAACTGCGCCCGGTCGCCGACGGCCACCTGAAGCGCGGCTTCGCGGGGGATGCATACAACACCGCCATCTATCTCAAGCGCAGCGCGCCCGACATCGACGTCCAATTCCTGACCGCCACCGGCGACGATGGCCTCAGCGACGCCATGATCGCCACCTGGCGCGAGGAAGGCATCGGCGACCGGCTGGTGTTCCGCATCCCCGGCGCGCGCCCCGCCCTCTATCTGATCGAGACCAACAAGAAGGGCGATCGCACATTCCATTACTGGCGTGGCGAGACCCCCGCCAAGCAGTGGCTGCGCCAGCTTCTGGCCGCGGGCGGGGCCGAACTGCTCAACCCCGCCGACCTGATCTATGTCTCGGGCATTTCGCTGGCGATCCTGAACTATGCCGACCGCCAGGCGGCGATCGAGCTGCTGGGCTCGCTGACCACGAAGGTCGCCTTCGATCCCAACATCCGCCCCGCTTTGTGGAAGTCGATGGACGAGGCCCGCCATACCTTCGAAGCGATGGTGAAGCTGGCCGCCATCGTGCTGCCCAGCCGCCAGGATTATCAGCTGCTGTACGGCATCGACGATCCGCAGAAACAGGTGGATTTCACCGCCACGCTGACAAATGCGGAGATCGCACTGACCTGCGACGAAGCCGGCTGCATCATGCGTTATGACGGCAAGACCGTCGCCATGCCGACCCAGGCGGTGGCGGTGGTGGACACGTCCGGCGCGGGCGACAGCTTCAACGGCGCCTATCTGGCCGCCCGGCTGAAAGGTGCCGCGCCGCCCGATGCCGCGCGCGCCGGCCTTGCCCTGGCGGCGAAAGTCGTCGCCCTGCCCGGCGCCATCATCCCGCGCGATTGATAAATGTCCTCTCCCTCAAGGGGAGAGGAAACCGAACATCACGAAAGCCGACGGGCCCGACACGCCGTTCACTTCAGCGTATACCGCACCACCCGCATCTGCTCGACCTGGGCACTGTAGACATGGCCCTTGCCGTCGGACCACACGCCCTCGCCGCCGCTGGTGGTGCCCGCCTCGGAATTCAGGTCGTCGTCGGGAATGAAATCCGTCACCACGCCGTCCTTCAGGCTGCCGATGCGAATGCCGCGCCGCCAGCCCGGATGGTGGCCATAGCCGGCTGCGTCGCGCGATTCTGAATCCGTCGCGTAAAGCGTATCGTTCCCGTCGATGAAGATGCCGCTGTCGCGGCTGAACTGGTGCATCTGGCCCAGGAACTTGCCGTCCTGGGTGAATATCTGGATGCGATTGTTGGCGCGGTCGGCGACATAAAGCCGGCCCTGGCTGTCCAGCGCCATGCTATGCGGCACCTCGAACTGGCCTGGACCGCCGCCATGCCCGCCCCATTCCATCAGGTATTTGCCGTTCTTGTCGAACTTGACGATGCGGGCATTGCCCTTGCCCGGGGTATGGCCGTCGCCGACAAAGATGCTGCCGTCCGGCGCCACCAGCACCGAACTCGGTTCGTGAAAAGTGTCATGTCCGCTGCCGGAAACGCCGGGTTTGCCCAGGGTCATCAGGATGCGCCCGTCGGGCGAGAATTTGCGCACCAGATCACCCAGTTTCCGCCCGGCATCGACATGGCCGTCGGTGATCCACAGATTGTCCTCTGCATCGATATAAAAGCCGTGCGGGAACAGCAGCGTCCCCGCCCCGAACGCCTTGATGAAATTGCCCTTCGCGTCGAACTGCATGATCATGGCCAGCGGGCTGCCGTTGCAGTCATTGGCGCCGCAGCGGTCCACGACCCAGATGTTTCCCTTGGAGTCGCCGCGCACCGCGCTGGAAGAGCCCATCTTTCGGCCTGGCGGCAGCTTGAAGAAATCCATGTCGGCGACATAGCGCATGCTGGGGGTGTTGTAGGGCGCCCCCGACCGGTCGGGCGGCACATCAAAGGCCGCAAAAGCCGAAACAGAGACAAGCAGCAGGGCAGGCAGCAACAGGCCGGAACGCTTCATGGTGTTTCCCCTTCTTTTGCCGCCACGCTAGCACAGGTCGTGCGCGCGCCGCCTTTCCAACACGCGTGAAAATTTCTTTGTCCCGCCCGGCCAGGGACTTGGGGTGGCCCGGGCCGCTGCGCCAACCCACC
>JAFKEU010000007.1 GCA_017308475.1 Alphaproteobacteria bacterium | reverse complement strand
GGCCGGCTGCTGTTCGACACCAAGAAGCTGTTCGAGGACCAGCTGGTCACGCTGGAGAAGGACTCGAAGAAGTTCGGCACGGTCGGCGACGACATCGACCTGGCGCTCCTCGTCGACGGCCTTGAGGCCGAGCGCGAGCAGGGCATCACCATCGACGTCGCCTATCGTTTCTTCGCCACCGACAAGCGCAAGTTCATCGTCGCCGATACGCCCGGTCACGAACAATATACCCGCAACATGGCGACCGGCGCGTCCAATTCCGACCTCGCCGTCATCCTGATCGACGCGAGGAAGGGCGTACTGACCCAGACGCGCCGCCATGCCTATATCTGCTCTCTTCTGGGCATCCGCCATATCGTGCTGGCAGTGAACAAGATCGACCTGGTCGATTACAGTCAGGCAGTGTTCGACCGGATCGTGGCCGATTTTTCCACTTTCGCGAAAAAGCTGGGCTTCACCAGCCAGGTGGCGATCCCGCTGTCGGCGCGCTTCGGCGTCAATGTGATGGAAAAAAGCGCGCAGACGCCGTGGTATGCCGGCCCCGCGCTGCTCGACCATCTGGAAAGCGTCGATGTCGACACCGCGCTGGCCGACCGGCCCTTCCGCCTGGCCGTTCAATGGGTCAACCGGCCCGACCTGGATTTCCGGGGCTTCTCCGGCACCATTGCCGGCGGACGCATCCGCCCAGGCGACGCGATCGCCGTTGCCAAGTCGGGCAAGACCAGCACCGTGGCGCGCATCGTCACCATGGACGGCGACATGCCCGAAGCGGTGGCGGGCGATGCCGTTACCCTGACCCTGGCGGACGAGGTCGACATCTCCCGCGGCGACATCCTGGTCGCCGCTGACGCGCGGCCCGAAGTCTCCGACCAGTTTGCCGCCCATCTGCTCTGGATGGCGGACGAGGAGATGCTGCCCGGCCGCCAGTATCTGCTCAAGCTGGGCACCGCCACCGTTCCCGCCTCGATCTCCGATCTCAAATGCAAGATCGACGTGAACAGCCTGGATCATCTGGCCGGCAAGACACTGGCGCTGAACGAAGTCGGCTACTGCAATTTCGCACTGGCCCAGCCGCTGGCATTCGATCCGTACAAGGACAATCGCGACACCGGCGGCTTCATCCTGATCGACCGCTTCTCCAACGCCACCGTGGCGGCGGGGATGATCGAGTTCGGCCTCAGGCGCGCCACCAATGTCCACTGGCAGGCGCTGGACGTGAACAAATCCGCCCGCGCGATGATGAAGGGCCAGAAGCCCGTGGTGCTGTGGTTCACCGGCCTGTCGGGTTCGGGAAAATCCACCATCGCCAATCTGGTGGAAAAGAAGCTGGCCGCCGAAGGCCGCCATACCTATCTGCTGGATGGCGACAATGTCCGCCATGGCCTCAACAGGGATCTTGGCTTCACCGATGCCGACCGGGTGGAGAATATCCGCCGCGTGGGCGAGGTGGCCAGGCTGTTCGTGGATGCCGGTGTCATTGTGCTGACCGCCTTCATTTCGCCTTTCCGCTCCGAGCGGCGCATGACCCGCGACATGATGGGCGAGGGCGAATTTCTCGAGATCTTCATCGACACGCCGCTGGAGGTCTGCATGGCGCGCGATCCCAAGGGGCTTTATCAAAAGGCCAGGGCGGGGACGATCAAGAACTTCACCGGCATCGACTCTCCCTACGAGCCGCCTGAGAGGGCCGACCTCACCATCCGCACGACCCTCGCCGAGCCCGAGGCCCATGCCCAGGCGATCGTCGATCATCTGCGGGCCGGGGGTTATATCTGAAGGCCCGCCGGGCTAGACGCCGTAATAGTCCTTGTACCAGTCCACGAATTTGGGGATGCCGGTGGCAATCGGCGTTGTGGGCTCGAAACCCAGGTCGCGGCGGCTGGCCTCGATGTCGGCGCTGGTCCTGGGCGCGTCGCCCGGCTGGATCGGTTCCATCTGGATGATCGCCTTGCGCTGCAGGGACTGTTCGATAAGGGCGATATAGTCCGTCAGCTTTTCGACCCGGTTGTTGCCCAGATTGTAGAGCCTGCAAGGCGGCGTCCCCGTCGCCGGCTGGTCCAGTGCGCGCACCACGCCATTGACGATATCGTCGATATAGGTGAAGTCGCGCCACATCTCGCCGTGATTGAATACCCTGATCGGCTCGCCGGCGATGATGGCGCGGGTGAACAGAAAGGCCGCCATGTCGGGCCGCCCCCACGGTCCATAGACGGTGAAGAAGCGCAGGCCCGTCATGGGGATGCCGTAGAGGTGGGCATAGGTGTAGCCGAACAGTTCGTCCGTGCGCTTGGTTGCGGCATAGAGCGAGATGGGCTTTTCCACCGGGTCTTCCACCGAAAAGGGCGTCTTGGTGTTGCCGCCATAGACGGAGGACGAGCTGGCATAAACGAAATGCTTCAGGTTCTTCAGCCGGCGCGCCAACTCCAGCATCACCACCTGGCCCATCACATTGTTGGTGACATAGGCATAAGGGTCTATCAGCGAATGGCGCACGCCCGCCTGCGCGGCCAGGTGCACCACGCCGTCTACGCCGGGAAAATCCGATGCCAGCTCCGAAATGCCGTCGCGGTCGGATATGTCCAGCCTGCGGAAGGCAAAGCCGGCCTGCGACGTCAGGCGCGCCAGCCGCGCCTCTTTCAGCGTCACATCGTAATAATCGTTGAGATTGTCGACGCCGATTACCGCGTCGCCCCGCGCCAGAAGCGCTCGGGCAACGCTCGAGCCGATGAATCCGGCCGCGCCGGTCAGCAGGATGGTTGCCATGTCTCGCTGCTAAAGGCTCCAGTAACGAACATTGCCGGGGACGCAGGCCGGGTCAATCGCCGATTTGATGTCGGCCAGGATACCGCCGTCGCGCAACATGGCGGGGATGCGCTGCGCCATTTGCAGGTAATCGCGATGCGGCACCGCCAGGATCAGGGCATCCAGGTCCTTGAACTGCGCCAGCTTTCCCATTGAAAGGCCGTATTCATGAGCGATTTCCTTCGGGTCGGCCATGGGGTCATGTGCCAACGGCTTGATGCCGAAGGTGGCCAGTTCCGCCAGGATGTCCGGCACGCGGCTGTTGCGGATGTCGGGCACATTCTCCTTGAAGGTCAGGCCCAGAACGCCCACCCGCGCCTGGTGCACGGGCCGCTCGCCCTGGGCCAGGAACCGCACCACCCGTCGGGCGATGATGTTGCCCATCGAATCGTTGATGCGCCGCCCCGCCAGGATCACCTGGGGATTGTAGCCCAGTTCCTGCGCCTTGGAGGTGAGGTAGTAAGGATCGACGCCAATGCAGTGCCCGCCCACCAGCCCCGGCGAGAAGGGCAGGAAATTCCACTTTGTGGCCGCCGCATTCAGCACGTCGCGGGTGCGGATATTCATCGCGTCGCAGATGATCGCCATCTCATTCATCAGCGCGATGTTGAGGTCGCGCTGGGTGTTCTCCAGCGCCTTGGCGGCTTCGGCCACCTTGATCGAGCTGGCGGGGAAAATGCCGGCCTTGACCACGCCGCCGTAAATATCGGCGACGCGGCCGGCGGTCGCCTCGTCTTCGCCGGCGGTCACCTTCAGGATGGTCTCGAAAGTGTGCTCCCTGTCGCCGGGATTGATGCGCTCCGGCGAATAGCCCAGCTTGAAGTCGCGTCTCTGTTTCAATCCGGAAATCTTTGCCAGGATCGGACCGCAATATTCCTCGGTGACACCCGGATAGACGGTCGATTCATAGATCACCAGCGCGCCCTTCTTCATCACCTGGCCGACGCTTTCGGATGCCGCACGCAGCGGCTCCAGGTTGGGGCGGCGATCGCGGTGGATGGGCGTGGGGACGCAGACAACGAAGACGTCGCAGCCCTTCAACCGGCTCAGTTCGCTGGTCACGGTCAGGCCGCTGGCCTTCAGTCGCGCGCCGCCCACTTCGCCGGTCCAGTCCCTGCCGCCCGCCAGCGCGGCCACGCGATTCGTATCGATGTCGAAGCCGATGGTGCCGGCGTATTTTTCCGCGAACGCGACCGCCACCGGCAGGCCGACATAGCCCAGCCCGATGACCGCAATTTTCCCCACCATTTTCCCGGCCGCGTTAAGACACGGCGCAGCCTACGGTGTCCGCAATTACCAAAGCCCGAATAAGGCTGGTTAACAGGAGATCGCGGTTGAGCGGCCTAGTTGCTCTCGCTGCGCCGCTGCGGCATGTCCACCACCGTGCCGGGCGCGGCATCGGACCGGCCTACACTGACATAGCGGAAGCCTTCGGCCGCCATCTGCGAAGGCCGGTAGATGTTGCGCAGGTCCACCATCAGCGGGGTCTTCAGGGCTGTCTTGACCCGGGCGAAGTCCAGGGCGCGGAATTCGTTCCATTCGGTCAGGATCACCACGCCGTCGGCGCCTTCCAGCGCTTCATAGGCATCGCCGCAGAAGGTCAAGTTCAGCAGCTTGGCGGCCTCCCTGGTCCCTTCGGGATCGTAGGCGCGGATGGTGGCGCCCGCGCTTTGCAGTGCCGGCAGGATGGTCAGGCTGGGGGAATCGCGCATGTCGTCGGTGTTGGGCTTGAAGGTCAGGCCCAGCACCGCGATGGTCTTGCCTGCCACGCCGCCGAAGGCCGTCTTGATCTTTTCGGCCATGGCGTGCTTGCGCTGGTCATTGACCGCAACCACCGCCTCGACCAGGCGCGTCGGCGCGCCGGCGTCGCGCGCGGTCTTGACCAGCGCCAGCGTGTCCTTGGGAAAGCAGGAGCCGCCATAGCCCGGCCCGGCATGCAGGAACTTGCCGCCGATGCGTCCATCCAGGCCAATGCCGCGCGCCACATCCTGCACGTCGCCGCCCACCTTTTCGCACAGGCTGGCCATCTCATTGATGAAGGTGATCTTGGTGGCCAGGAAGGCATTGGCCGCATATTTGATCAGTTCCGAACTTTCGCGGGTGGTGAAGACGATGGGTGTTTCGTTCAGGTAGAGCGGGCGGTAGACCTCGCGCATCACCCCGCGCGCCCGCTCGGTGTCGCAGCCCACAACCACCCGGTCGGGGCGGCGGAAATCCTCGATCGCCGAGCCCTCCCGCAGGAATTCGGGGTTCGATGCCATGTCGAAATCGGCGGCGGGATTGACCTTGCGGATGATGGCTTCCACCTGGCGGCTGGTGCCCACGGGCACCGTGGATTTGGTGACCACAACGGTATAGCCGGTCAGGGCGCGCGCGATCTCTTCGGCCGCGGCGAAGACATAGGTCAGGTCGGCATGGCCGTCGCCGCGGCGGCTGGGGGTGCCCACGCCGATGAACACCGCATCGGCGTCCCGGACCGCTTCGCCCAGATCGGTGCCGAAGGCCAGGCGCCCGCCTTTCACGTTGGCCGCGACGATTTCATCCAGGCCGGGTTCGAAGATCGGGATCTGCCCCTGCTTCAGGGCAGCGATCTTGTCCTCGGCCTTGTCGACGCAGATGACGGTATGGCCGAACTCCGACAGGCAGGCGCCTGAGACCAGGCCGACATATCCGCTGCCGATCATCGCGATGCGCATGGAAAATCCTTGAAAAGGGCCGCTCTTACTGTCGCGAAACCCGCAAAATTGCAAGCGTCGCCAGCGCTCGCCGATACTGTAAAAGCGAATTGTGTCAGATATTTACCGCATGTTTGGTACGCACCCCGCAACGAGATGCCGCGTCCTTGGACGGCCTGCCCGACCACTTAACCGACGTTAAGACTAATGGCTGTTCACCTTAACTTCGTCTTCAGCCCTTCGGAGCAACCCTGACGCCAACCAACAGGAATGCGTCCATGACCGCGCTCGCACTCGCCCAATCCATGCCCGAACCCCCCACGGGAAAGGCCGAACCGGCCGCGCCCCTGCGCGATTTCACCCAGCCCTGGATGGACCTGAACGACAAGACCGTGCTGGTCACAGGCGGCACCGGCAGCTTCGGCAAGCATTTCATCAAGACGGTGGTGGACGGCTACAAGCCGCGGCGCCTGATCGTCTTCTCGCGCGACGAACTCAAGCAGTTCGAGATGCAGCAGGATTTCGGTCCCGACAAATATCCTTTCATGCGCTTTTTCATCGGCGATGTGCGCGACCGGGACCGGTTGGAGATGGCGATGAACGGGGTGGACTATGTGGTCCACGCCGCCGCCCTGAAACAGGTCACCACCGCCGAATACAATCCCTTCGAATGCATCCGCACCAATGTCTTCGGGGCGGAGAATGTGGTCAGCGCAGCCCTGCGCCGGAACGTCAAGCGCGTGGTGGCGCTGTCGACCGACAAGGCGGCCAACCCGATCAATCTCTATGGCGCCTCCAAGCTGGCGTCGGACAAGATCTTCGTTGCCGCCAACAACCTGGCAGGTGCCGACGGCACCCGCTTCGCCGTTGTGCGCTATGGCAATGTTTTTGGCAGCCGCGGCAGCGTGGTGCCTTTCTTCAAGAAACTGGTCGCCGACGGCGCCAAAAGCCTTCCCATCACCGATGCGCGCATGACCCGCTTCTGGATCACCCTGACCCAGGGCGTGAACTTCGTGCTCTCCAGCATGGAGATGATGCGCGGCGGCGAAATCTATGTGCCCAAGATTCCATCGACCACCATTCCCCAGCTGGCCAGCCTGGTCAGCCCCGACATGCCCCAGAAGATCATCGGCATCCGCCCCGGCGAGAAGCTGCACGAAACGATGATTCCCGCCGACGATGCCCATTGCACCGTCGAGCTGGAGGACCGTTATGTGATCCTGCAGAGCTTCGCCCAGGCCGCGCGCGAGGCCTACCTCAATCGCGGGGCGAGGCCCGTGGCCGACGGCTTTTCCTATTCCAGCGACAGCAACCCCGAGCAGCTCGACGCGCGCGGCCTGCAGACCCTGCTGGCCATGGCCTATGCCTGAACGGTTTCTGAAGGTCGCGCCGCCTGACGCTGACGATTGGACCGCCGACGCGGTCCAATCTGCCGGGCCCTCGCTCCCAGGCGCCCTCGCTCCCGCCTTCCTTCCCTACGGCCGCCAGGAGATCGGCGATGCCGACATCAAGGCGGTGATCGAGGCACTGGTCAGCGGCTGGTTGACCACCGGACCGCGCGTAACCGAATTCGAACAGGCTTTCGCGCGCTATTGCGGTGCGCGCGAGGGCGTCGCGGTCAATTCCGGCACCGCCGCGCTGCATGCCGCCATGCGCGCGCTTCGCGTGGAGCCGGGCGACGAGGTGATCGTGCCCGCGCTGACCTTTGCCGCGTCCGCCAATGCCGCGCTGTATGAGGGCGCAAGGCCCGTCTTCGCCGATGTCGAACAGGATACGCTGCTGATCGATCCGGTCTGCGTGGCGATGAAGATCACGGCCAGAACCCGGGCCATCGTGGCGGTGGATTATGCCGGCCAGCCCGCGGACTATGACGCCCTGCGCGACCTGGCCAAGGGGCGCGGCATCGCCCTGGTGGCCGATGCCTGCCATTCGCCCGGCGCGACATATCGGGGCCGCAAGACCGGCACGCTGGCCGACATTTCCTGTTTCTCATTCCATCCGGTCAAGCACATGACCACCTGCGAAGGCGGGATGTGCACCACTGACAATTCGGACATGGCCGCGCATATGCGCCGCTTCCGCAATCATGGCATCGACAGCGATCACCGCAGCAGAGAGGCCGCCGGCGCCCACGCCTATGACATGGTGGAACTGGGTTACAATTACCGCATTCCCGATGTGCTCTGCGCGCTGGGCCTGGCGCAACTTCCGCGCCTGGATGGCTGGATCGCCGCCCGCCGGCGCATTGCGGCGCTGTACGACGCCGCGCTGGCCGGCGTGGGCGATGCTGTGCCGCTGAAGCTTCACGGCGACCGCACCCACGCCTATCATCTTTATGTCGTCAGGCTGGCCGGGCATATCGACCGCGATCGCGTATTCACGCGCCTGCGCGCCAAAGGCATCGGTGCCAATGTCCATTATGGGCCCGTGCACCTGCATTCGCACTACCGCAACCTGGGCTATGGCCCCGGCATGGCACCGGTGGCGGAAGCTGCCGCCAGTCAGATCCTGACCCTGCCCATTTTTCCGGCCATGACCGAGGCCGATGTGTCGCGGGCCGTGTCCACCCTCAAGGCGTCTATCGGCGGCGTGGCCTGAAGGCCATGTTCACCATAGCGACGGCGTAAGGACCACTTCATCGTCCAGCGCCATCGCGTCCCAGTCCAGATGGGGCAGGGGACGGGCGGCCGCGTCCAGGATTTCCTGCAGTTCGGTAGCCGTGGTGACGCCGACCAGCGCGGTGCCGATTTCCGGCCGCGTCAGCGCAAAGCCCAATGCCGCCGCCAGCGGGGTCGAACCCGCGTCGGTGATTGCCCGGCGTATCGCCGACAGGCGCGGGCCCGCATGCTGCAACCTGGGCGGCAGGGCATCGAGAAACAGCAGTCCCTGCAGGAACAGCGAGCGGGCATGTATCTCCACGCCCAGATCGTTCAACTGCGCCAGCGTGCCGTTATTCAGCAGCCGCTGGTCCAACAGGCTGAAGGGCAGTTGCATCACGTCCGGCCGGAAGCGCGCCGCCAGCATGGCCGGATCGTCGGCGACATAGACGGAAATGCCGATGCGCCGGAACAGGCCTTCATCTTTCAGCCGCTGCAGCGCGGGCCAAAGCGCCGCATCGTCCAGGTCTTTGGCCGCATGCACCAGGAGCGTGTCGGCCTTCAGTCGTGCTGCCGACAGCCTTGCCCGCGCCGCCACGGCGTCGGCGCCGCCATTGGCGCTGATCGTCTTGGTGACGATGCGGAAGGAGCCGGTCTGCAGCCCCGCCAGTACATCCTCCGCCGTGCCGTAATTGGCGGCGGTATCCAGCACGCGAATTCCGCCCTTCGCCGCAACGTCCAGGATCGCGGCGGCCTCCCGGCGCGAAACCTGGCCATGGGTGTTGGACACGCCATAGGGCAGGCCGAACTGCACCGTTCCCAGGCCCAGTTTCGTGTGACCCGGTTCAGCCATCCAGGAACTCCCGCACATGCTCGGCGATGGCCAGTGAAGCGGTCAGCCCCGGCGACTCGATTCCGAACAAATTGACCAGCCCCGGCAGCCCATGCACCCCCGGCCCGTCGATGCGGAAATCGGCATTGGGGTCCCTGGGCCCGGTGGTCTTGGGCCGTACGCCGCAATAGCCCGGGGCCAGCGCGGACTCCGTAACCGCGGGCCAGTATTGCGCGATGCGCGGCGCGAACAACCCGGGCATGCCCGGCGAAACCGTATAGTCGATGGCGTCGGGATCATTGCCGTCCAGCCACTCCACATTCGGTCCGAAGCGGGCCCCGCCACCCATATCCAGGGTCAGATGCACGCCCAGCCCGCCATGCTCGGGCACCGGATAGACCAGATGACGGAACGGGCTCTTGCCTGTCAGGGTGACGTAGTTTCCCTTCGCCAGGAACAGCGGCGGGATATGGGCGCGGTCCAATGCGTCGATCAGGCCGGCGACATGCTGGGCCCACAGCCCGGCGCTGTTGACCAGGATACGACAGGACAGTCGCATCGCCTGGCCGGCGTTGCGCACCGTGAGGCAATAGCCGGACGTCTCGCGCACGATCGCCGTGACTTCCGCATCGCGCACCATGCTCGCCCCTGCGCCTTCCGCATCACCCAGCAGGGCCAGCATGTACTGATGGCTGTCGATGATGCCGGTGGAGGGCGAGAACAGGCCCTCCGTGGCGAAGAGCTCGGGCTCCAATGCCGCGATCTCCGCCTTGCCCAGGCGCTTCAGATCGCCGACGCCATTGTTGGCCGCCGTGGTCAGGATGGTCTCGATCCCGGCGCCCTGGTCGGCATGGGTGGCGACGATCAGCTTGCCCAGCCGCTTGAAGCCGACGCCATGGCTTTCGCAGAAATCATACAGCCGCCGCTTGCCCTCCACGCAAAGAAGCGCCTTCAGCGAGCCTTTGGGATAATAGATGCCGGCATGGATCACCTCGCTGTTGCGCGAACTGGTCTCCATGCCGAAATGGGCATTCTTTTCCAGGATGATGGTTTCGCGGCCATCAAGTGCCAGCGCCCGCGCCACCGCCAGCCCCACCGCGCCCGCGCCGATGACGACGGCATCGCACTGGAACTGTTCCGCACTCATGCGATCGTCACGTCCAGCGGCAAGAGGCCTTCGATTTCCACGCGCAGCCTGTCGCCCCGCGCCACCGCGCCCACCCCTTCCGGCGTGCCGGTGAAGATGATGTCGCCCGCCGCCAGCCTGACCTGCCGGGACAGGCGCGAAATGATCTCCGCCACATTCCAGATCATGTTGGACAGGTCGGAATTCTGCCGGACGTCGCCATTGACCGCCAGCCGGATGGCGCCCGAAGTCATCGGGGCGGATGACGGCGTGATGGTTCCCACAGGCGCGCTCTGCTCGAAGCTCTTGCCGATCTCCCAGGGCTTGCCCTTTTCCTGCATCTGTTTCTGCAGGTCGCGCCGCGTCATGTCGATGCCGGCGGCATGGCCGAAGATCAGCTCTGCGGCCTTTTCGGGCGCGACATTCTCGCCGCCGCCCTTCAGCGCCACCACCAGCTCGGCTTCGTAGTGCAGGTTCGCCGTCAGCCCAGGATAGGCGATGATGCCGCCGCCCGGCACCACCATGTCGGGCTGCTTGGAAAAGAAGAAGGGCGGCTCGCGTTCGTCATTGCCCAGTTCGCGCGCATGGGCGGCATAGTTGCGCCCCACGCACCAGATGCGGCGGACCGCATATCGCGCCGCGGTTCCCGCTACGGCCAGAGAAGGGATGGCGGCGGGAGCAAGGACATAATCGGGCATCGCTGTGACAGGTCCTGGGTTGCGGTTCATCTTTTAGGTTCCTCCCGGAACCGCCGCAACCGGTCGGCCCCGCTCGCTGTTGTCATATGAGTTCGTCACCAGGGAGTGCAGAGATGAAACTCATCACCATTGCAGCGCTGGCCGCCCTGAGTGCGTCGCCCGCGCTGGCCGGCACCATCGCCGAGGAGCAGTCCAAGGCCGATCTTCATCAGGCACGCGCCGACGCGGCCCGCGCCCAGATCCAGAAAGAGGATGCCGAGGCCCAGGCCGATGCCGCGCTCGGCAATGCCGGCAGCGCGCAGGCAGAGGCCGACAATGCCCAGGCCGATGCCGAGAGCGCCAAGCTGCAGGCCCAGGCGGCGCAGTCTGCTGCCGCCAACCTGCAGGAGAAGGCCGATGCCGCCCAGCAGGACGCTGCCGTCTCCCAGTCGCAGGCGGCAAATGCCCAGGCCCGCGCCGATGCGGCAACCGTCGAACGCGAGCAGGCCTTGGCGCGTGCCCATGCTGCCCGTGAAGGCATCGAGGACAGCAAGTATCCGCAGTAGGATTTGATATCGACGGGGCCTGGTACTGACGCCGGGCCCCATCATCCCGTCCGCAGATAGCGCACCGCGTCGTCGCGGCCGAACAGATAGAGCAGTACGCGCAGCGCCCGTCCGCGGGAGGATTTCAGATCGGGGTCCCGCGCCAGCACCAATCTCGCGTCGTCATGGGCGATTGCCAGCAGATCGGCGTGGACGACAGGATCGGCCAGCCGGAACGCTTCCATCCCGCTCTGGCGGGTGCCCAGCATCTCGCCCGCCCCACGCAGGCGCAGGTCTTCCTCGGCGATGACAAAGCCGTCATCGGTATCGCGCATGGTTTTCAGCCGCGCGCGCGCGGTCTCGCCCAAAGGCTCGTGCCACACCAGGATGCAGGACGACTTGCCCGCGCCGCGTCCGACCCGGCCGCGCAGCTGATGCAGTTGGGCCAGGCCGAAACGCTCGGCATGTTCGACCACCATGATGGTGGCCTCGGGCACGTCGACACCCACCTCGATCACCGTGGTGGCGACCAGAAGCTTTGTCTCGCCGGCCTTGAACGCGGCCATGGCGGCGTCGCGCTCCGCCGCTTTCATCTTGCCGTGGACCAGGCCGACGGGAAGTCCCAGCGCCTGCTTCAGCATGACGGCGCGACCTTCGGCGGCGGCCAGGTCGATCTTTTCGGATTCCTCCACCAGCGGGCACACCCAATAGGCGCGTTCGCCGCGGTCAAGCGCCGCGCGCAGATGGGCGATCAGTTCCTCCAGCCGGTCGGCACTCAGCACCCGCGTTTCCACCGGCTTCCTGCCCGGCGGCCGGCCGGTAATGCGCGAAACATCCATGTCGCCGTAAGCCGTCAGCGCCAGGGTGCGGGGAATGGGCGTGGCCGTCATTACCAGAACGTCCGCCGGGCGGCCCTTGGATTGCAGCTTCATGCGCTGGTGCACGCCGAAGCGGTGCTGCTCGTCCACCACCGCCAGGCCCAGGTCGCGGAAGCTCACATCTTCCGAGAACAGCGCATGCGTGCCCACCAGAATGTCGATCTCGCCCGCCGCGAGCCTCGCCAGCGTGGCCTCGCGGCCCACGCCTTTCTCGCGCCCCGTCAGGCAGGCCAGCCGCACACCCGCCGCATTTGCATAGGGCTCCAGCGACGCCAGATGCTGGCGCACCAGAAGTTCGGTGGGCGCCATCAGTGCGGCCTGAAGCCCCGCCTCCACCGCGCCCAGCATGGCCAGCAGCGCCACGATGGTCTTGCCCGATCCCACATCGCCCTGCAGCAGCCGCAGCATGCGCCTGTCGCTGGCCATGTCCTGTTCGATTTCGCCCAGCGCCATAAGCTGGCCGTCGGTCAGGGCAAAGGGCAGGGCGCCTACCGCCAGCGCCTTCAGCCTGCCGGTGCCGGTCACGCTGCGGCCCTTGCTCTGGCGCATATTCTCGCGGATCAGCCGCAGAGCCAGCTGGTTGGCCAGCATTTCGTCATAGGCCAGCCGCCGCCGCGCCGGCGCGGTGGGGGCAAGGTCGGCCTCATGCACCGGATTGTGCGCGGCCTCCAGCGCCGCATTGAAAGCGTCAAAGCCTTCGCGCTTCACGAAAGCTTCGTCTTGCCATTCGGGCAGCCGCGGCACGCGGTCCAGCGCCCCGCGCACTGCCTTGGCCATGGGCTTTGCCGTCAGACCTTCGGTCAGGCCATAGACCGGCTCATGGGCGGGAAGGCCGGCGGCCTGTTCCGGCGGCACGATGTAATCGGGATGTGCCATCTGCAGCCGGTCCTTGAACCGCTCGATGCGCCCACTGACGACGCGGCGGCTGCCTGCGGGCAACTGACTGTTCAGGTATTCGGCCACGCCGTGAAAGAAGACCAGGTCCATCACGGCGCTGTCGTCGCTGACCATCACGCGATAGGGCTGGCCCCTGGAGTGAGACGAGCCCCGCGACGGCTTATGTTCCAGCACATTGATTTCGACGGTGGCGATGCGGCCGGGCTCGGCTTCGATCAGCCGGGGACGGTAGGAGCGGTCCACCACCCCCACCGGCAGGTCGAAGACCAAATCGACCAGTCGCGGCCCGGTGGGCGGATGGCCCAGGATCTTGGCGATCAGCTTTTCCAGCTTGGGTCCTACCCCCGAGAGGGTACGGATTTCGGCGAACAGGGGGAACAGAATCGCAGGACGCATGGGCGGCGATTTTGGACCGTCGCACGCCCGTTCTCAACATGGGGCCGGCCATGGCGGCTTATGGCGGTTTGCGCCTTGTCGGTTTGTATTCGGCCCGATTGCCGCTAAAAGGCTGGCATCGCAACAGGACCGTCATGCTCAAACCGCGCGCCGACCTTACGCCGAACAGCTTCGACTATGAAAACCAGCCATTGGTGACGGCCAACGGTTTTCGCGAATATGACGCGCGCTGGCTTTTCGGCAAGGAAATCAACCTGCCGGGCATCACCGCGCTGGGCCTGGGGCTTGGCACCTATCTGGCCGAGATCGGCGTGCCGCAGAAGGTGGTGACGGGACACGATTTCCGCTCCTATTCCCTGTCGATCAAGCAGGCGCTGATCCTGGGCCTGATGCGCGCGGGCTGCGAGGTGCATGACATCGGCCTCAGCCTGTCGCCGGTCGCCTATTTCGCCCAGTTCGCGCTGGACTGTCCGGCAGTGGCGATGGTCACCGCCAGCCACAATGAAAACGGCTGGACCGGCGTGAAGATGGGGGCGAAGCGCCCGCTGACCTTCGGCCCGGACGAGATGACCCGCCTGAAGGAAATCGTGCTGGGTGGGCTGTGGCGCGAACGGCCGGGCGGGTCTTACCTTGCCGTACCGGACATGCGCGAAACCTACCTGGCCGACGTCACCGCGGGCATCAAGCTCTCGCGCCCCATCAAGGTGGTCGCCGCCACCGGCAACGGCACGGCGGGTGCCTTCGCGCCGGAGGCTCTTCGCCGCATCGGGGCCGAAGTCATTCCGATGGACAACGAACTCGATTTCACCTTTCCCAAATACAATCCCAATCCCGAAGACCTTCAGATGCTGCACGCCATGGGCGATGCGGTGAAGGCGCACGGCGCCGAGCTCTGCCTGGGTTTTGACGGCGATGGCGACCGCTGCGGCGTGGTGGACGATCGCGGCCAGGAAATATTCGCCGACAAGATCGGCGTGCTCCTGGCCCGCGACCTGTCGCTGGTCCATCCCGATCCGCAATTCGTCGTCGATGTGAAGTCCACCGGGCTCTATTTGACCGATCCGGTTCTGAAGGAGCGCGGCGTCAGGACGGATTACTGGAAGACCGGCCATTCCTACATCAAGCGCCGCACATCGGAATTGAACGCGCTGGCCGGCTTCGAGAAGTCGGGTCACTTCTTCTTCAACGCGCCCATTGGCAAGGGCTATGACGACGGCATCGTCGCCGGCATCGCGGTCCTGACGATGCTGGACCGTGCCGGCGGCAAAAAGCTCTCCGAACTCTATGACAGTCTGCCGCGCACCTGGAGTTCGCCCACCATGTCGCCCTTCTGCCCGGACGACAGGAAGTACAGGGTGGTGGAGCAGCTGACCGCGCAGTATCAGGCGCTGAAGGAGAAGGGCGCCACCCTCCTGGGCCGGAAGATCACCTCGGTCGTCACCGTCAACGGCGTGCGCGTGACCCTGGAAGACGGCACCTGGGGCCTGGTGCGCGCCTCCTCCAACAAGCCCTCGCTGGTGGTTGTGGTGGAAAGCCCGATGTCCCAGGAACAGATGCACGCCATCTTCGCCGACATCGATGCGCGCCTGTCGCAATTCCCCGAAGTGGGAGCCTATGACCAGAAGATCGGCGACCAGAAGATCTGAGCGTCCTTGTTTGCATGCGGGCCAGGGGCTATATCCCCGCCATGACGGACGGTGAAACAGGTGGCTCTTCGGAGACCCGCCGCAAGCGGCTATTGTTCCGGGCCCAGCGCCGTGGCTTCAAGGAGGTCGACCTGATCTTCGGCGCCTATGCCGACGCGCATCTGGCGGGGCTGGACGAAACCGGCCTCACCCAGTTCGAGGCGCTGCTGGCTGCACCCGACCAGGACGTCTATGCCTGGCTGCGCGGCGCCGCGCCGGTTCCGTCCGACCATGACAATCCGGTTTTCGCGGGGCTGCAGGGCTTTTGCGGCCGCAGGGACCCCGACTGGAAGACGTAAGTGGATCGGCTTGATTACATCGCCCGCCAGCCGGGCCGGCTGACGCTCACCGGCGCACCGCAGGGCTATGACGCCTATATCGCGGCGGAAGCCGCGCGCCGCCTTGGGCAACCGGTGCTGTTCGTGGCGCTGGACGATGCCGAGGCCGACGCGATCTGCCGCGCCATTTCATTCTTCGCGCCGGCGATGACGGTGCTGCCGTTCCCGGCCTGGGACTGCCTGCCTTACGACCGCGCCTCGCCCAAGCCGGACATCGAAAGCCGCCGGCTCGCGACGCTTTCCCATCTGGCAAGAGGGGCGGCCCACGATGCGAAGGGTGCCTGTGTCATCGTCACCACCGTCAATGCGGCGCTCCAGCGCGTGCCGCCCAGGACCGCCATCGCCGCCGCCAGCTTTGCCGCGAAGAATGGCGGCGAGGTGGACCGCGAGGCGCTGGTCGCCTTTCTCTCCGGCAACGGCTATGTGCGCGCCGGCACGGTGCGCGAGCCGGGCGACTTCGCCCTGCGCGGCGGCATCGTGGACCTTTGGCCACCGGGGGAGGACCAGCCGCTGCGCCTGGACTTCTTCGGCTCGACGCTGGACGCCATCCGCCGCTTCGACGCCGAAACACAGCTTTCGGAAAAAACGCCGGTCGACGCGATACTGCTGCTGCCCGCCAGCGAGGCGCCGCTCAACGCCCAGGCCATCAGCCGCTTCCGCACGGGGTACGTCGCAGCATTCGGCGCGGCGGGTGATGATCCGCTGTATGAAAGCGTCAGCGCCGGCCGCAAGACCATCGGCATGGAACACTGGCTGCCGCTGTTCTACGACCATCTCGACACGCTGTTTGATTACCTGCCGCGCTGTCTCGTCATGCTGGGCTATCAGGCGGAGGAGGCAAAAGCCGCGCGTCTGGAACTGATCCGCGACTATTACGAAACGCGCGAGCAGTTCCGCCACCAGGCGCCGGAAGAAAAAGCAATCAAGGCGCCGCCCTACAAGCCGCTGAAACCCGATACGCTCTATCTTACCGAGGCCGACTGGCAGGCAGCGCTGGGCCGCAACATCCTGCGCGCGCTTTCGCCCTTCCAGGCGCCGGAAACGACCGGCAGTGTGGACGCCGGCGGCCGCCAGGGCCGCGACTTCGCGCCGGAACGGCAAGGCGGCAATCTCAATGTCTTCCAGGCCGCCGCCGATCATCTGAAAGCGCTGCAATCCGCCGGCAAGCGCGTTCTGGTGGCCAGCTGGACCGACGGCAGCGCCGAACGCATGGGCGGCGTCCTGTCCGACCACGGTGTCACGCCGATCCGCAAGATTGCCGACTGGCCTGAAGCGTTGAAGCTGGACAAATCCGCCTTCGCTATCGCAACCCTTGGGTTGGAACGCGGCCTCGAAGGCCCGGACTTCGCGATCCTGGCCGAACAGGATGTGCTGGGCGACCGCATGGTGCGCGCCCAGAGCCGCGCGCGCCGGGCACAGAATTTCATCGCCGAAGCCTCGTCGCTGACGCCGGGCGATCTGGTGACGCATATCGAGCATGGCGTGGGACGCTATCTGGGCCTGAAAGCCATCGACGCGCTGGGCGCGCCGCACGACTGCCTTGAGCTTCAGTATGACGGCGGCAAGCTGTTCCTGCCGGTGGAGAATATCGAGCTTCTGACCCGCTACGGCTCCGACGAGGGCGCCGCCTTGGACCGGCTGGGCGGAGCGGGCTGGCAGCAGCGCAAGGCGAAGATGAAAGAGCGGGTGCGCGCCATCGCCGCCGAGCTGATCAAGATCGCCGCCGCCCGCCAGCTTAAGTCCCTGCCGCCGGTCGATCCGCCCGCCGGTCTCTATGACGAATTCGCCGCCCGCTTCCCCTGGCAGGAAACCGACGACCAGGAAAAAGCCATCGGCGAGGTGCTGACCGACCTGGCGGCGGGCCGGCCGATGGACCGGCTGGTGTGCGGCGATGTCGGCTTCGGCAAGACCGAAGTCGCCATGCGCGCCGCCTTCGTCGCCGCCATGGGCGGAGAACAGGTGGCGGTGGTGGTGCCTACCACGCTTCTGGCGCGCCAGCATTATCGCGGCTTTGCCGAACGCTTTGCCGGCTTTCCGCTGAAGGTGCGCCAGCTCTCGCGCTTCGTGGATGCAAAAGAGGCAAAGGAAACGAAGGCCGCGCTGGCCGACGGCACGGTGGATGTGGTGGTCGGCACCCATGCGCTGCTGGCCGAAAGCATCAAGTTCAAGCGCCTTGGCCTCGTCATCGTGGACGAGGAGCAGCATTTCGGCGTGGTGCACAAGGAACGGCTGAAGAACCTGAAGGCCGATGTCCATGTGCTGACCCTGACCGCCACGCCCATCCCGCGCACGCTTCAGCTTGCGCTGTCGGGCGTGCGCGACCTGTCGCTGATCACGACGCCGCCCATCGACCGGCTGGCGGTGCGAACCTTCGTCACCCCCTTTGATCCACTGGTGGTGCGCGAGGCCTTGCTGCGCGAACATTACCGCGGCGGCCAGAGCTTCTTCGTCGCCCCGCGCATCTCCGATCTTGGCGAGACGATGGCCTTTCTGAAAGCCACCGTGCCGGAAGTGCGCCCCGCCCTGGCGCATGGCCAGATGGGCGCCAAGGTGCTGGAAGAGGTGATGACCGCCTTCTACGAACGGCGCGTCGATGTCCTGGTGTCCACCAACATCGTGGAATCGGGCCTGGACATTCCCACCGCCAACACACTGATCGTGCAGCGCGCCGACATGTTCGGCCTGTCGCAGCTTTATCAGTTGCGCGGGCGCATCGGCCGCTCCAAGCAGCGCGCCTATGCCTATCTGACCACGCCGGCCGACAGGAAGCTGACCGAAACGGCCACGCGCCGGCTGGAGGTGCTGCAGAGCCTGGACCAGCTGGGTGCCGGTTTCAGCGTCGCCAGCCATGACATGGACATTCGCGGCGCCGGCAATCTTCTGGGAGAGGAACAGTCCGGCCATGTCCGGGAAGTCGGCATCGAACTCTATCAGGAGATGCTGGAGGAAGCCGTGTCGGGCCTGAAACAGGGCGAGGTGGGCGAGGCGCTGCAAGACCAGTGGTCGCCCACCATCAACCTTGGCGCCGCCGTGCTGATCCCCGAGGATTACGTCTCCGACCTCAATGTCCGCATGTCGCTTTACCGCCGCCTGGCGGGGATCGAGACGCGGGAAGAGATCGATCGCTTCGCCGCCGAACTGATCGACCGCTTCGGCCCGCTGCCTGACGAAGTCCGGCACCTGTTCGAGATCGTCACCATTAAGCAACTTGCCAAGCAGGCTGGGGTGGAGAAGATCGACGCCGGCCCCAAGGGCGGCACCATCGCCTTCCGCGGCAACGCTTTCGCCAATCCCATCGCGCTGGTGCGGCTGATCGGCCAGCACAGCGGCACCATGAAGGTCAGGCCCGACCAGAAGATCGTCGTCACCCGTGACTGGCCGACGCCCGACGACCGTCTGAACGGCGCCAAGGCGGTGCTGACCCAGCTGGCAAAACTGGCGAAGGCGGCATGACGGCGCCCTGGCGCGCCACAAACGGCGGTGTGCTCCTGGCCGTGCGCCTGACGCCCCGGGCGGCGCGAGACGGCGTCGACGGCATCGCGCGGGACGCCAATGAAAAGCCGCTGCTGAAGATCCGCCTGACCGCTCCGCCGGTGGACGGCGAGGCCAATGCCGCGCTGGTCGCCTTTCTGGCGAAAACATTGGCATTGAAGAAGGCGGACATCACCATCCGCTCCGGCCAGACCGGTCGCACCAAGCTGCTGTTCCTCAATGGCGATCCGGCGGTGTTGACGGCGAAGCTGTCCGCCCAGTCCGCGTGACGCGGATCGCCTGGAGGTTCCGTGCGTTTCCGATTGCGGGTAACCGGCGGAGTCGATTTTCATGAAGAAAACCATCGTGTTTATGCTGGCGATGGCCTGCGCGGGTTGCGCCGCAGGCCCGGACGGCAATCCCGACAACACGCCATACGCGAACCAGCCGGGCGGCACCATCGCGGTCGCCCCGCAGGACAGCGGCCGCAGCACTTACGACCCCTACGCGCCCAACCCGTCGGCCGACACCAGCCTGGGCGCGCCGGCGCTGGGCAGCAATGGCGGCGCACCGATGCCCGACAGTCCGTCCGCCATGCCCCCGCGCTGATGGCCGACCGGATTCGACGTTCGCCACCTCAACGTCGGGGCGCCGCCGGTTGTCCTACCATCTGAGTATCAGCCGGTGGTCGCCGAAGCCGAACGACTTCAGCCGTTTCAGGAACTCCACCCCCAGCAGCGAGGTCTGCATCGGCGCCTGGTTGATCGACACCGGTACGTCATGCAGCACGATGCCGCCGACCTGCAGTGTCGCCACCCGATAGGGCGCGCCGCGGCCCTGGCCATTGGCGGTCTCATAGACATGGTCGAATTTCAGGCTGTCCATATCGACGCCGATGCGGCGTGCGTCCGCCGGGCTCAGTACGATGTCACTGGCTCCGGTATCGACCAGGAATGCCACCGGCGTGCCGTTGACCCGCCCATAGACCAGGTACGAGCCGCCCGGACTTTCGGAAATCACCATCTCGCCCGCCTGGGTCTGGACCGGATAGCCGGGGATCACCGCCGAACGCAGGCGATGCCACAGATCCAGAATCCGATCCTGGAACGAGAAGGCCAGCACCAGCACGGCGCCAACCGCCAGCCACATCAGGGCGCCGCGCGCGGTTTCCTTCAGCTTCAGTTTGCGCACGAACAAAAGCCCGCTGCTGACAAGCGCCAGGAACCCGATCGTCTGCACGATGGAAAGGTTGTCCATCGCCGTCTGGTGGATGGGAAAGAAATAGCTGAGTGCCAGAACGCCCAGTCCCACCGCCGCCAGGAATCCCAGCCACAGCCACAAGCCCGGCCACTGCCGCCTGCGCGGCGGGGGCCTGTCCCAGGGACCGGGCGTGCTCACTCCAGCGCCATGATGGTCGCGCTCCCGGCCTGGATGCGTTCCAGCAGCATGGGACATTCGGGCACCATCCGCTCCATCCAGAAGCGCGCGCACATCAGCTTGTCTTTGTGCAGCATATCGTCCTTGCCCAGCGACACCTTCGCCATGATGCCCCACATCAGCGCCAGCATGGTGATGCCCATCAGGCGCAGATAGTCGGTGGCCCCGGCGCCCGCATCGTCGGGATTCTTCATGCCGTTGGCGGCCAGCCACATCGTTGCGGCCTGCAAAGCCTCGGTGCCGCGCCTCACCCCTGCGACGAAGGGCTTCATCGCGTCGCTCTTTTCGTTCTCGCCGATCCAGGCGGTCAGCAGCGTGAACAGGGCCATGGGCGCCGCGCCGCCCTTGCGCGCCAGCTTGCGTCCCACCAGGTCCATCGCCTGCACGCCGTTGGCGCCTTCATAGACCATGTTGATGCGCCCATCGCGCACGAACTGTTCCACGCCATTATCCTGGATATAGCCATGGCCGCCCCAGCACTGCATGCCCAGGTTTGCCGCGGCAAAGCCCATGTCGGTGCAGAAGGCCTTCAGCACCGGCGTCATCAGGTCGGCCAGAAGACCCGCATTGGCTGCATCGGGCCGCGTGGATTCGGCGATCGACATCTGCAGCGTCGTCCACGCCGCCAGCGCGCGGGCGCCTTCCACGAATGACCGCGCCTCGAGCAGCATCTTCTTGACGTCGGGATGAACGATTTCCAGGTCGGCCGGCTGGTCCGGCTCCTTCGGTCCTGTCAGCGCCCGGCCCACCCGGCGTTCATGCGCATAGGCATAGCCGTTCTGGTAGGCGATCTCGCCGATGGCGATGCCCTGCACGCCCACGCCCAGCCGCGCGGCATTCATCATGCCGAACATGCCTTTCATGCCGGCGCTGGACGACCGTTTCTCGCCCGGCTTCAGGGGCTCGGGCTTTGGCCCCAGCCGCCAGGCGATGGCGTCGTCGAAGTTCAGCACACAGGTCGCCTGGCCCTTGATGCCCATCTTGTGCTCGATGCCGCCGGTATTCACCCCGTTTCTGGCGCCCATCGTGCCGTCTTCGCCTACCAGGAATTTGGGCACCATGAAGAAATTCACCGTGGAAAGGTCGTCATGGATCTGGCCGTGTTCGTCGGGGATCTTGGCGATCACCATGTGGATGATATTGCCGGTCAGGTCCTGGTCGCCGCCGGAAATGAAAATCTTTGTGCCGCTCATGCGATAGGTCCCGTTCGGCTGTTCGACGGCGCGGGTCTTCATCAGGCGCAGGTCGGTGCCGCAGCCAGGTTCGGTCAGGCACATGGTGCCGGCCCATTCGCCCGATACCATCTTTGGCACGATGTTCTGCTTCATCCAGTCCGGCGCGGTGTCCAGGATCGCGCCATAGGCGCCCGCCGTCAGCATAGGATACATGGCCAGCGACTGGTTGGCGCTCATGCCGAATTCACCGACCGCCATGGTGATCAAGGGCGGCATCCCCGCGCCGCCCGCTGCCTCCGGCGCGCCCAGCCCGCCCCAGCCGGCTTCGCTGTAGGCGCGATACGCCTCCTTGAAGCCCTTCGGCGTGATTACCGCGCCATTTTCGAAACGGCAGCCTTCCGCGTCGCCGGACTGGTTCAGCGGGTGCAGCACCTCTTCACAGAATTTTCCCGCATTGGAGAGAATGTCGTCGGCAAGCTCCGGCGACAGGTCGGCAAACCCCGGCAGGTCGCGATGCTTTTCCGTTTCCAGGACTTCACGGATCAGGAAACGGTAGTCGTCGACGGGGGCGCGATAGATGGGCATCGGGGGCGATCCTGAAAGGGGGCAGGCGAGTCTTAACCCGGCGCCGCAGACCTGACCACACTCCAGCCACTTGTGCAGGCGCAAAACAAATGGCCGGGCTCGCGCGCCCGGCCATTGTCCTTGCCCGTAAGGAATGAGGGGTCAGCGGGCTTCGCCCTGACTGCTCCGGGAAGCCAGCTGGGCCTGCTTCTGGTTCAGCTGGGCGGTGATGTCCGCTTCCTTCTGATTGTCGGACGAACGGGTACGGGCGCTGTATTTCTGCGACGTGTCGCCGCCCACATCGCGGATCGCCGACTCATTCATCGCCAGCGCGCCGCTCTGCTCGCCGCTTGCCTGCATGCCCGCCTGGCTCGACTGCCCTGGCTGGTTCATGGCGGTCTGGCTGGACGGCGATTGTTCATCGGCAGCCGCGTTGCCGTCGTTGGCCTGCGCATTGGCGCCGCTGTTCATCGCGGTCCGGCCGGACTGCGACTGGGTATCGGCGGCCATGTTGCCGCCGTTATACTGCGCGTTGGCGCCGGTGTCCACGCCCGCCGCGGCGGCGGGCAGGGCCATTGCGCCACACATCAGGGCGGCGGCAAAAGACGTGCGAATGCTGATCATGGTTCATCTCCTGATCAGGAACCGGAACCTGGGCCGGTTCCCTCTGCTTTGCCCCATGCAAGCAGAACGGTCCACGCCGCGAATCTCTCCGCCTGCCTTCAAAATGCCGCCAGAGTCCGCGCGGAACGCATCAAAGCAGAAGGCCGGGCGCGCCAGCGCCCGGCCCTCCGACTCTCAAGCCTGCTGCGTCAGTGCTGGACCGACGCCGCTCCGTTCACCGAGGCACCGGCCTGGGTGTTGTTCACCGCGCTGCCGGCAGTCCCGACCGCGGCATTGGCATGGTCTTCGGCGTTGCGGGTGGCGCTGTTGACGCGGCCCGTCGCAGCGTCGGCGGCACCATTGACGCCATTCATCGCCTGGGTGGAGTTGGCCGAGCCGCCCACGCCCGCGCTGCCATAGGGCGTGCCGGCATTGGCGTTCGCCTGGCCGTTCACCGACGCGGTGTTGTTCAGCGTATTGGTGGCGTTATCGGTGGCTGCACCCACACGGCTCTCGGCATTGCCCGTCACGCTGTTGGCGCGGTTCTCGGCGTTCATGGTCGAGCGGTTGATGGCCCCGGTGGCGCGCGTGGTGCTGGGGGTGCTCAGCGAACCGTTGGCGCCCGCATTGGCGCCCATCCCCATTCCGGCACGCGGCATTCCGGCCGCCCCGCTGCCCATCGCGCCCATGCCGCCGGTCGCGCCACCGACCGTGCCGCCCAGGCCGCCGCCAATCCCCAGTCCTGCTGCCGAAGCGGGCAGTGCGATGGCGCCGGCCAGAAGCGCCGCCATGAATCCAGTGCGAAGCATGTTGTGCATGTTATTTCTCCTAAGGGGGAACCCGTCCCGATTCCCGTCATGGACCCCCTGCCGTCACTTCCAACGGCTGCGATCGGACAAGGCTCCATCGCAAGGAAATATTTTCAGGGAATCCGGCCGATTGCGGCGCCGGAGTGGCAAAGCGGTGGGGCTTTGGTGGCGAAGCGGCCCAGGAAGGCTGGCGACCCATACGGGCCGCAAAATGCCTTACCTGTTAGATGGCGCTCCAAACATCCTGGAGAGCATCCCCAGGGTCGGTGGCAACCCGCACATCATCCCAAGTGAGAAAGGGGGCACTTCAAAAATCCGCCCAAGTGTTCGACTGCATGGCCAACGGGCACGTGCGCTTCGCACTACTCTGCCGCTGCAGCCGCTGGTCGCGGGGAGTGCTTTGCAGGCGAGCGCCAAACCAGGCGGCCCAGAAAGCCAAATCCCGGCACGTCGCATACGACCTCGGGCAGATTCCACCGGGTGGGCCGGAACGGTGAGAGGACAAACAGGAGGCCCAGGAAGAGGACATGTTGCGGAAAATCGATTTCCATCAGGAGCCAGGTCCCTGTGTGGAAGAGGATGAGAATGTAACCCCAAACTACGTGCAGGCGTGGACGCAAGATGACGAGGACGGCGACCAGCTGCGTGTAGATGAGGCCCAGGAACAGAAAGTAGCTGATCCAGTAGTTGTTGATGACGAAATTCGCCAGCAGCGGATGCGTGCCGGTCACCAGCATGCGGTCGGCCAGCTGCGAGGCGAGACCCGTCGGGGCGAAGTTGCCAAGTTCGCCATGGAAGAGGGGTATCAAGCCCCCACGCGTCTTCCAAAATCCAGCGAGTGTGTAGGAAAGAAGCAGCAGCGCCTGGGTGCCGACGATCGCCGAGAGATAGCTCATTTTGTCAGCGCGGGAGATCAGCCCCGTGCTTGGTATCGGCGGCAAGAAGATGAAGCATAGCCCGATCCACAGCCACATATGGTAAGCGTGGTCGATGCCGCCCTGTGAGTTTGTGACCGCCACCGAGAACAGGCAAAAGATCGCAAACACCACGCGCGGCAGGATTCGATTGGGAAATTGCATCGCCGCCAGCGCAGCGAACATGGCGATGAGCGGCATCACTTCAAGGAGAAAGTATAAGTCGGGGTTCACGCTGTGAAGCCACTTCACCGGCCACAGGAAGACCCATGCCGACGACTGTTCAGTCATCGCATGGATGCTGCGCATCATCCCGTAGGCAATGAAAGCCGATACCAAATAGTAGAAGCGCACCAAGTAGGTCGCACGAGTGAACTCGATCTCGATGCGGCCGAAAACCGGATCCCGCAAGGGATTTGGGCTTGACAGAAAGTGACGGGCGCCGCGAAGGGTACGGGTGACGAACCGGCTCATGGCGCTGACTTCTCGTACGAGGCCACGACGTCCATTTTGTCGATCACTCCGGTGCGCAAGCGCCGGATCGGGCTATAGGTGATCAGGGCAATTTCGTAACCGACAGATTTGACGTCGGCCATGTAGTCCTGCTCGATGACTTGGCGATATTCATTAGCCTTCTTCGTGTCGCCCGCGTGAATGGCGTCCACGAGGTTCCACTCCGTCTTCCAGACGTTGACGTTCCTCAAGCGCGCTTGAAGAAAGGTATCGGGCATGTCGATGAAGAGCCGGGGCTTTGGCAGCGTCTTGCCATCAACCGTCCGTATGACGATCGCGACATCGCTTCGCGGATTAGGGCTGTACGAAAACAGGCTCCAGTTGAAAAAGGGAAACTGCTCGTCATTGCGGTAATGCAGGGCAATCGTCAGGTAGCCGACGATGAGACATGCCGCGAAGTATGTGCTCACGCGGTACCTGGTGTAGCCCGTCAGCGGCCAAAGTCTCACCTGCGCTCCCCCCTAGTGATTGTGTGACGGCAGCCTCAAACGGCCTAGCAAACGAAGACTTAAGTTGCGACCTGCACGCAACACAGGATAGAGCAAGCGCGAAAGAAAGCGCGACTTGAAGATTTGTCCATTCAAACGGTTGAAGGCGCCGAGTGGAGAACTCAGCATCGCGAGCACATGAACGGCCTCCGCGCCGTGGTGGTACGCGCCATCGACGAGCACCAGCATGCCCTCGTTGAGGTCGAAGCCTTTCTTGCGTGCGTCTTCCACCAAAGGGCCGCCATCGCGCGCGTTAACGTAATCAAGCTTCTGTGCGACGTTGCGCAGGCGGACGTGCGCGACATATCGGCTGCAGAACGGGCAGTCGCCATCGTAGATTACGGCAAGATGGGCTATAGGCTTTGCCATACGACAATCTGTTCCCGCCAGGCTTTATGCGTTGCGGCGTCCCGGTTTTGATGCCGGAGCCGGTCTTGGCCGCTGCCCGTCGGTCAAGCGCAGAATCTCCACAAACAATTCCCTTGGCACGGCGGCTTCCGTGACCTGCACACCATAATGCCCCGTTTATGGGAAGAGTCTGTTCCGGTTTGTTCAGTTCACCAGCGCTGGATCGTCTGAAGCAGGAGTTTTCGACTGCGGTCCTCCCGCAGCTTGGCCAGGACACGCCGCCGGGCGTTTTGGTCCACTCTCTATTGATGCGCGTCTCCGGATCGGCCTGACCACTCCGGCGGCGCTTGTAGTGACAGGTCGATGTATCAACCAGAAGGACCTGACAGGCCGGGCGCTAAGACATTGAAATATATGGTGACCCCAGGAAGACTCGAACTTCCGGCCTACGGTTTAGGAAACCGCCGCTCTATCCTGCTGAGCTATGGGGTCGTGCGGCACTGATTTGCCCGATTTTGCCTGCCGGCGCCAGTGGAGTGGCGCCCCGGAGCGGCTTATGCCCGCTTAAGTGCCGCTTTTTCAATACCTTGCCGGAAGCCACCGCAACCTTCTACCATGCGGGGGAAAGATCTGCCGGCACGGCGGGCAAGCGAGCAATTTCGGACGCCCGGTGGGCGGCAGAGGGGGAGTATCATGGATTTGCGTTTCGGTATCTCGGGCCGGCGGCTTGTTGCGGTTCTCGCCATGCTGGCACCGACACTGCTGCCGCAGGCGGCCAATGCCGATCCGCGCGACGACGTCGTGGCGGGGATGATGCATTGCGCCGTCATCGCCGACGATCGCCAGTGGCTGGAATGTTATTACGGGGCGGCCCAGCCGATGCGTGCGCGCCTTGGCCTGCCGGCCGCGCCCCAGGCGCAGCAACAGCTGTTGCAGCAGCATTATTCCGGCGCCCCGGTCTATCCGGTCGCGCCCGCGCTGGCGCCCCTGGCCCCGGTGCCCCAATATCAGCCCCAAAATCAGCCTCAGTATCAGCCCCAATATCAGAGCCAGCAGCAACTGGCCTCGCGCGCGCCCGTTCCTGCCGGCCCGCCCCCCATGCCCAGGTCGCGCGGCCTGTTCAGCGACATCGTTGGTGGCAGCGATCTGGTCCGCAATGCCCCGCTGCAGAGCTATTCGTTCAACGCCGACGGTGCCTTCACTGTTACCCTCGCCGATGGCCAGGTGTGGCAGCAGAACAGCGACGATGTGGGCCGCCATCGCGCAAGCTGGCGCGATCCGGCGTCGGCCATGCGCGTGACCATCAGCGAAGGGGCGATGCGCAGCTTCAACATGACGGTCGACGGCAATGACAGCGTCCAGTACAAGGTGCGCCGCATCCGCTGACGCCGTCACGCGACTGTCGCAAATTTGTGATGAACGGAGCCCGTCCGGGCGTCCATCACACGGTCCACCCGGCCATGAAGCGGGGATATGCATGCGTTCTTCTCTGTGGTTCCTGATCGCGGCGGTGCTGATGCTGGCACCCGCCGCCGCCCAGGCGCGTCCCCGCGACGAGGTGATGAGCACCGCCTTCCGCTGCGCCTCGCTCGGGTCATCTCGCCTGTGGCTGGACTGCTATTACGGCGCCGCCCAGCCGGCGCGCGCCGCGCTGGGGCTTTCGCCCGCGCCCGCCGCCCAGGTCCAGCTGTCGCGCACCGCGCCTGCCACCGCCAGCGGCCCGGTCAGCGACAGCGCCATCCGCGACCAGGTGATGAGCGGTGCCTTCGGCTGCAACCGGCTGCCGGGCGAGCGCCAATGGCTGGACTGCTATTACGGCGCCGCCCAGCCGATGCGCGTGCGCCTGGGGCTGGCCCCAGCGCCGCAGGCCGGTCTGGTGCCGCGGGCCAGTCTTGTGCCGCAGGCCAGTCTGGTGTCCCGTACGGCCCCGGTCCGCAGCGCGCCGCCTCCGCGGCCGGCCCCACAACCAGGCAGCCTGTTCGGCGCCGATGCCACGCGGGTGCGGATGGCCGCCTACAGCTTCGACAAGAGCGGCTCCTTCACCGTTACCCTGGCCAATGGCCAGGTCTGGCGCCAGCGCGTCGATGACGCCAATTACGCCCACTGGAAGGGCCCCGCCTCCAGCCATGTGGTCAGCGTGTCGGGTGGTGCCTTCGGCCACTGGCGGCTGGAGGACGAATACGACCACGTGATCTATTCGGTGCAGCCGGTGCGCTAGTGTCGTGGTTCCGAAGTTCGCTACAATACCGATATAGATCGCACAGGCGAACTTCGGAACCGAAACGACACTTGATTCAATAGACTGCTAGTGTCCTTCGATTCCGAAATTCGCTTGGAGCCCGATATAGAGATCATGCGAATTTCGGAATCGGGACACTAGGGCGACTGCGCATCCTGCGCCATGACGAATGCCTGCCAGCGCGGCATCAGCGCTGCCATGTGCCCCTGCCACCAGCCGTCATCCACCGCAAAGGCGGTGGCGAAATGCGCCGTGGGCTGGAAAGGCGTCATGGCGATCTTCAGTTCGGGATTGTCGCCCACCCTGCTCCAGGCCGAGCGCCGCGCCGGGCCATAGGGCAGCCAGCTTGCCGTGCGCGCCAGCGGCGCGGTACCGGTGGCGAAGCGGATGAAATCCAGCGCGCGGTCCTTCTTCGGATCGCCCTTGGGAATGGCGAACACGTCCAGCTCGTACATCTGCCGGTCCCAGATCACATCCGGCGTGAAATCCTTGCGGGCGTCGAACACATCGCCGTTCAGCGCGGACGCCATCACCGCCTGGCCGTTCCTGACCCACTCCAGCGCATCGCGGCTGTCATGCGCCCAGACGGGATGCAGCCCCGCCAGTTTGGCAAAGGCGCGGTCCAGCCCTTCGGGCGTGGACAAGGTCTTGTAGACATCGGCGGGCGCGATGCCGTCGGCCAGAAGCGCCATCTCCAGGTTGAATTTGGGGGAGGCGCGGGAGAGTGCCCGGCGGCCTGGAAATTTCTGCGTGTCGAAAAAGTCCGCCAGGGTGGCCGGCGGCGTGTCGAAGCGGCGCGGCGCCGCCACGATCACCTGCGAATAGACGATGGAGCCGACCCAGCAGGGGCCAATGGCGCCGGGCACGAAATCCTTCGCCGCGCTCTCGCCATTGTCGCCGGGCGGAAGGCTTTCCGGATCGATCTTCTCCAGAAGGCCGCGCCTGCAGGCCTCGATCGCGCGCGGCAGTTCGAAGTCGATCACGTCGCCCTTGTAGGTTCCGGTCTGCACTGCCTGGGCGACGTCCTTCAGCTCGCCGTCCCACAGCGCCAGGCGCGTATCCACCCGCCGGGCGCTGGCGAAGGGGCGCATCATGGCGCGATCCTGCGCCTGGCTGTAAGCGCCCGCCCAGCTGGTGACGGTCAGGACGGGCAGCGGGCGGGTGAACCACCACAGGACGACGATGCCGGCGGCCGCGAGTACGGCTATGGCAAGAAGGATTTTGCGGATCATGGCGCCAGATTAGAGGGCGCCCGCCGGACGACAAGGCCCGGATTCGGGCCGGATTGCCCGCCCGTGCGGGCGGGCCGGATTTGGCCGGACGAGGGGCCGATAAAGCCTTGCTTTTGCGGGGGGCCGACCATAGTTTCCCGCCCTTCTGCGGCCCCCTGGGCCGCCGCGTGCAGTTGTAGCTTTGTGCAGTTGTAGCTCAGTTGGGTCCGAAGGGCCGGGACGGCCCGAAGGACGGGCGCGCGGCCAAGCGCGCCCCGGACAGAGCGCCGGAGACGGACTGCGGTGAGTTTGAGTATACCGGGCGTTCCCGGATGTGTTGTGCAGTTGTAGCTCAGTTGGTTAGAGCGCCGGATTGTGGATCCGGAGGTCGGTGGTTCGAGCCCACCCAACTGTACCATCTTTCAGTAGGTCGGTGGTTCACCCGGGGCGCGCTTGGGCGCGCGCCCGTCCTGGGCCTTCGGCCTCGAACCCCATCCAACTGTACCACCTTTCAGTAGGTCGGTGGTTCACCCGGGGCGCGCTTGGGCGCGCGCCCGTCCTCGGCCTTCGGCCTCGAACCCCATCCAACTGTACCATCTTTCAGTAGGTCGGTGGTTCACCCCGGGCGCGCTTGGGCGCGCGCCCGTCTAGGCCGCGCCCTACGCCCGCGCCGCCACCAGCGCCAGGCCGCCCACCATCATCATCGCCAGCGCCGCCACACCGCTGCGGACTTGATGGCTCTGCGCCGGCCGTCCGTGGCAGGCATTGGCGAAATGCTCGCAGTTCCAGTGGAAGAAGTCATAGCGCGTGCCGAACATGGCATAGGCGTTGTACAGCACCGTCCGGGGCGCCAGGTCGCTGGGATAGAAGGCGCGGTGGCTGCGGCCCTTGACGAAGCTGGTCCAGCTCTGCTCGGCCGGGCCGCCGGTTTCCCCGGAATTGGCCACCACCAGGGGCAGGCCGTCCGGCCCGGTCTTGGCCGTGACCAGCGCGAAATGATGCGCCATCCGGAACAGCCCCTTCATCTGCACGGTCACAACCGTGCCGGGGCGGAGTTCGGCGGGCGACATGCTGCTCATCGACAGAACCTTGAAGGGGGCAACGGGGGCAAAAGGCGGCGTGCATAACATCCCGTCGCCCAAAGGTCATGTAAAATCGCGGAACTGTCACAATTGGGGCCCGCCCGCTCCCGCCGCCGGTTGCGCCCCTTCGCATCTGCTCCAATACTGGCGAAAAAAGAGGGGGAATACGCCATGGACAAGCGCCAGTTCCTGGGCGGGCTCGCCGCCGCCGGTGCCGCGACCGCCGCATCCGCGCAGGAAACCTACACGCCCAAACGCCACAACAAGGTCGTCGAACTCTTCGAGGCGGGCCAGCCGATCTATTATGTGGGCGCCGATCCCCGAAAGCCCGGCTATGAACAGGGCAAGGCGCTGGCCGGCACCTGGGCCGACGCCATCAACTGGGAGATGGAGCACGGCACCTTCGACCTCGCCAACCTGCGCGCCTTCATGCAGGGGCTGGTCGATGGCGGCCCCACCCGCAGCGGCCATCGCTTTCCAACCGTGATCGTCTCGCTGCCTGTGCTGGGCTATGACGCCATGATGGTTTACGCCAATGCCTGGGTGATCCAGCAGGTGTTGTCCACCGGCGTCAATGCCATCACCCTGTGCCATACTCGCGATCCCCAGGCGGTGCCGGTCTATGTCGCGGCTGCCCGCTATCCCTTCGATTATCCGGGCGTGCCCAGGCAGGAGATGGAGGGCATGCGCGGCTCGGGCAGCCAGATCCTGCCGGCGAAGATGTGGGGCGTGACCCAGAACATGTATGTCAACATCGCCGATGTCTGGCCGCTGAACCCCAGGGGCGAGATCATCCTGGGCGCCAAGATCGAGGACCGCCACGGGCTGGCCGTCTGCGAAGACATCCTCAAGCAGCCGGGCCTGGCCTTCACCGAAGGCGGCGGTGGCGACATGCAGATGTCGGTCGAAGGTCTGTCGTTCTATTCCTATACCGGCCCGCCCAAGCCGGGCGACGGCGAGCAGCATTTCTCGCCCGAGATCCAGGCCGCCCAGACCCGCGTGCTGGAGGCGGCAAAGGCCAACAAGGTGCGCTTCCTGCACGCCGCCACGCCAAAGAACATCCGATACTGGCTGGATCGCGGCGCCATGGTGATCGAAACCGGCAACCCGGAGGTGGCGCGCATCGGCCGCGAATATACCAAACGCACCATGCCCGTCTGACTCCGCGGGCGGGACATTTTGCGCGCTGCACAATGAAACGCCGCCGGCGGGGGCATCCGTCTTCACTGGCCGCGCCGCCGACGTTCGGGTAAGAAAGCACAAAAGGGAAGGGAAAAACATGCGCCGCTTCATCCGCAATTCCATCCTGGCAGCGGCCGCGCTGTTCGCCCTTTGGGCTCCCGCATCCGCCAGAACACTTCTTTATGTCGGCAACAGCCAGGGCGATGACGTCTCGGTCATCGACGTGGCGGCAAAGAAGCTGCTCACCACCATCAAGGTCGGCGCGATGGTTCACGGCGTCTGCGCCCCCGCCGACGGGCGGCGCGCCTATGCCACCATCGAATCCAACCATACGGTGCAGGTGATCGACACGCTGACCAATTCCGTCACCGGTTCCATCGCGCTGCCCGGCCGGCCCAACGAGTGCGCCGTCACCTCCAACGGCAAATATCTGGTGGTGCCGCTGCTGGCCCCGGCCAACAGCGCGGTGGTGATCGACACCGCGAGCGGCCAGGTCATCAAGACCTTCGAAGTGCGCCATCCCCACAACTGCTTCACGCCCGAAGGCGGCAGCAACACCATCGTCTATTGCGAGGCGCGCGACAATTTCTACATCTCGCGCATCGATCTTGCGAAGATGGAGATCACCAACAATGTGAAGGTGGCGGGCGATCCCCGGCCTTTCGCCATCACCGCCGATGAAAAGACGCTCTATACCGCGCTCAGCGGATTGCACGGCTTTGCCACCATCGACATTGCGAACCAGACCATGAGCCAGACCGTGCTGCCGCCCATGCCCTGGATGAACTGCAAGGTCGAGCCGCCCAACACGCCGGTGCACGGCATCGCGCTGACGCGCGACGGAAAGAAGCTCTGGGTCACTTCCGTCGCCGATGCGGGCATCTATGTCTATGACATCGCCGGCAAGAGGCTGTCGCCCAGGATCACGGTCGGCGCCTGTCCCAACTGGATCAGCATGTCGGCGGACGGCCGCTATGCCGGGGTCAGCAACGCCGATTCCAACGACACCTCGATCCTGGACGTGAAGAGCGAAAAGGAAATCGCCCGCATCAAGGTGGGCACCGCGCCCAAGCGCCTTCTGATGATCGAGGTGCCGCAGTCGACGGCGGCGAAGTGACGGGCGGACTTTCAAAAACATGAAGGGGATGGGAATGCGCGTATTGGCGAAGATCGGGCTCGCTCTGGCGGGCGCCGGGATGGTGGCTGGGGCAGCTTTCGCGGCCGACACCAGCGTCTTGACGCAGAGCGGCGTGATGAGCCGCCTGATGGCCGATACCGGCGTCTGGCACAAGGCGCCAGGGACCAGCACGCCCCAGTTCGTGGTCGATCCCTCCTGGCCCCAGCCGCTCCCGCATCACTGGCTCTTGGGCCAGATCGGCGGCATGTTCGTCGATCGTCACGACCATGTATGGGTTCTCAACCGCCCGCGCAGCCTGACCAATGACGAAACCGGGCTTGAGCCACCGGTGCCGGGTGCCCTGGACAGCAAGAAGATTCCCGTCAACGGCCTGGGCTTCGAACGTCCGCACGGGCCGGGCGCCGACTGCTGCATGGCTGCGCCCTCGGTGCTGGAATTCGATTCCGCCGGCAAGCTGCTGCGCGCCTGGGGCGGGCCTTCCGATCCGGGCTGGCTCGACAGGCACTGCCGCGCTGCCGACGGCTGCATCTGGCCGGGCAACGAGCATGGCATCTATGTCGATGCCAACGATAACGTCTGGATCGGCGGCAACACCGCCTATGGCGGCAAGCCGCCGGAGGAGGGCGGGGCGGAAGCAGCCGGTACCGGCCCGCGCGCGCCATGGGCCACCAACAAGCTGGGCGCCGACGGCTTCATCCTGAAGTTCGACATGGACGGCAATTTCAAGATGCGCGTGGGCGGCACGCCACAGGCCTTCGCCAGCAACGACAAGGATGGCGGCATCAATGGCACGCCGGTCTTCTACCAGCCCGCCGATATCGTGGTCGATCCCCAGACCAACCGCCTCTATGTCGCCGACGGCTATGGCAACCGGCGCATCGTGATCGCCGACGCCACGACCGGAAAATACATCGGCCATTTCGGCGCCTACGGAAACAACCCGATCGACGACGCCGCGGCCAAGGCGGCGGGCCGCTGGCCCGACGACCTGGCGGCGGGCCGCACCAAGCCGATGTATTTTCGCAACCCGGTGCACTGCGTGAAGATCGCGGTGGACGGCAAGATCTATGTCTGCGACCGCGGCAACGACCGCATCCAGGTGTTCGACAAGAACAGCCCGCAGCTGGGCAAGCCGTGCAGCAATCCGAACGGCGAGGCGGGCAAGTGCGGTTTTGTCGGCGAGCAGTGGATCAGCCGCAAGACCGAAACCCTGCCGGTGATGCCGGGCACCGCGGTGTCGATGAGCTTTTCGCCCGACAAGGCCGAGAGCTGCCTCTATGTCGGCGACAACACCAACCAGACCATCTACATCCTGAACCGCCAGAACCTGAGCGAGCTTGGGCGGCTGGGCAAGGCAGGGCGCATGGCGGGGCAATTCCACTGGTTGCACCAGGTCAGTCCCGACAGCAAAGGCGATCTTTATACCGCCGACGTCGATACCGGAAAGCGCATCCAGAAATTCCTGCATTATGGCCCGGCGGGCTGCAGCGGCACCGGCTTTGCCACGGTGGGCGGGGTTGCGGACTAGGCCGCCCGGCGGCGCCGCCAGCCCATCAGCTGCAGCACCAGCACGACAGCCACGCATGCCGCCGCGACGGCGACGGAAGCGTCCCTGATCGATTCGATGCCCAGCAGGTAGCCAAAGGTATGCAGGGCCGCCAGTGCCGCGCCGTAATAGTTCCAGCGCTGCAGCTTCTTCCAGCCCGCATTGCCCAGCTTTTTCATCAGCGCATCGCTGGAGGTTGCCAGCAGCGCCGCCAGGATCAGCGCCGCGACCAGGCCAGTATAATTGGAAAAGCCGAATATATCGTGGCGCAACGGCACCAGGTGGTCGTCCAGCTTCTCATAGACGTAATAAAGCCAGGGCCGCCCGCGCAGATGCACGCACTGGCCGATCACGGCATGGAACACGCCTGCCATGCCTGCCCAGATGCCCCAGTCGCGGCGCAGATCCTGCGACAGAAGTGGCGCCTTGCCCCGCAGGGTGCGCCACGGCCCGATCACCAGCGTCACTGCCAGCAGCACCAGTGCCGGCCAGGCGCTGGAAAAGCTCAGCCGCGTGATCACGTCGGGATAGCCGCGGGTGACGTAAAGCAGAAATCCCGTGCCCAGTGTCAAAAGGCCAATGGGAAGGTGATGCCGCCACAGGCGGTCCCGCATGCGTCTTGAAATCATACCAGCTCCGCCCCGGATGGCCCGCAGGCGGGCCATTTCTTTTTATGGACGGAGTATGGAATCTAGAGCGCGCTGATGAAAGCGGCTTTTGTCTTGGCCGCCACTTCGTCCTGCGTCACGCCGGGCGCCAGCTCGACCAGGGTCAGGCCTTTTCGCCCGCGCTCCAGCGTGAAGACGCACAGATCGGTCACGATCATGTCGACGCAACTCTTGCCGGTCAGCGGCAGGGTGCATTCCTTCAGGATCTTCGACTCGCCCGCCTTGTTGGTGTGTTCCATGGTGACGATCACGCGCTTGACGCCCGCCACCAGGTCCATCGCCCCGCCCATGCCCTTCACCATCTTGCCGGGGATGGTCCAGTTGGCGATGTCGCCGTCCTCCGACACTTCCATCGCGCCCAGCACCGACAGGTCGATATGCCCGCCGCGGATCATGCCGAAACTGTCGGACGATGAAAAATAGCTGGTCGTCGGCAGTTCGGTGATGGTCTGCTTGCCGGCGTTGATCAGGTCGGGGTCTTCCTCGCCCTCATACGGGAAGGGACCCATGCCCAGCATGCCGTTCTCGCTCTGCAAGGTCACGTTCATGCCCGGCGGAATGGCATTGGCCACCAGCGTCGGAATGCCGATGCCCAGGTTCACATAGAAACCGTCCTTCAGTTCGCGCGCGGCTCTCGCGGCCATGTCTTCGCGGCTCCAGGCCATCACACTTCCTCCCCCGCGCCGGCGCCGTTCATCGCGGGCCGCTTGCGGGTGGTCACCCGCTCGATGTGTTTTTCATAATTCGTGCCTTCGAAGATGCGCTGCACGAAGATGCCCGGCGTGTGGATATTGTCCGGATCGAGCTCGCCCGGCTCCACCAGTTCTTCCACCTCCGCGATCGTCACCTTGCCGGCGGTGGCCATCATCGGATTGAAGTTCCGCGCCGTCTTGCGATAGACGAGGTTGCCTTCGGTATCGCCCTTCCACGCCTTGATGATGGAAAGATCGGCGCGCAGCCAGCTTTCGCGCACATAGGTCAGCCCATCGAATTCCTCGGTCGGCTTGCCGTCCGCCACCACGGTGCCGACGCCCGTCCTGGTATAGAAGGCGGGAATGCCCGCCCCGCCGGCGCGGATGCGTTCGGCCAGCGTGCCCTGCGGGTTCAGTTCCAGCTCCAGTTCGCCGGAGAGGTACAGCTTCTCGAACAGCTTGTTCTCGCCCACATAGGACGAGATCATCTTCCTGATCTGGCCGTTGTTCAGCAGCACCCACAGCCCGTAATTGTCGGCGCCGCAATTGTTGGAGATGATGGTGATGTTCCCGACCCCGTCTTCCTTCAGGGCGGCGATCAGGTTCTCCGGATTGCCGCACAGGCCAAAGCCCCCCGACATGATGGTCATGCCGTCAAAGGTCAGGCCCTTCAGGGCCGCGGGTGCGTCGGGATAGACTTTGCTACGGGCCAAGGCTGGTCTCCTCGGGGTTGTGCGGTTATTTCGCATCGCAACATCGCGGGACGCAAGGGGGCAGATCGCGCCGCCGGGCCGGGCAGTAACCGGCTGATCCGCAAGATTTTATGACGGCGCCGGAGGGGTTCCTTGCCCCTGGCAGCCCTGGCCGGTACAACCCGCCCCGATCCTGAAAGAATCCTGCCTGCCATGAGCGCGCCCAAACAGAATCGACCCAAGGCCCGGCTGCCCCGGGGCTTCCGTGATCGCGGCGCCGCCGAGATCATGGCCGAGCAGGCGATACTGGCCACGATCCGGCGGGTCTATGAATCCTATGGCTTCGAGCCCCTGGAGACCCCGGCCTTCGAATATACCGACGCGCTGGGCAAGTTCCTGCCCGATCTGGACCGGCCCAACGAGGGCGTTTTCTCGCTGAAAGACGATGACGACCAGTGGCTGTCGCTGCGCTACGACCTGACCGCCCCGCTCGCCCGCCATGTCGCCGCCAACTTCCAGCACCTGGCCAAGCCTTTCCGCCGCTACCAGGTGGGCAGTGTCTGGCGCAACGAAAAGCCCGGCCCCGGCCGCTTCCGCGAATTCACGCAATTCGACGCGGACACCGTAGGGTCCGCAAATCCCGCAGCGGATGGCGAACTTCTGATGATGCTGTGCGACACGCTGGAGGCGCTGGGCCTGAAGCGCGGCGACTACATCGTCAAGATCAACAACCGCAAGCTGCTGGACGGCGTGCTGGAAGTGGCGGGCATTCCGCTGGAGGACCGCGAACGGCGCGGCGTCGTGCTGCGCGCCATCGACAAGCTGGACCGGCTGGGCGTCGAGGGTGTGGCCGCCCTTCTGGGCCCGGGCCGCAAGGACGAAAGCGGCGACTTCACCAGGGGCGCCGGCCTTTCCCCTGACCAGGCGCATCGCGTGCTGGCTTTCGTTGCGCCTGATGCAAAGGATGAGCAGGAACATCTGGACCAGATCGCCACCCTGATCGCCGCCAGCAAAGTGGGCGCCGAAGGCCTCGCCGAGCTGGAAGCCATCGTCAGGCTGCTGCAGGCGGCGGGCTACGGTCCCGACCAGGTAATGTTCGATACCGGCGTGGTGCGCGGACTGGATTATTACACCGGCCCGGTATGGGAAGGCCAACTCACCGGCCCCGTCACCAATGACGCGGGAGAGGAGATCGTGTTCGGCTCCATTGCTTCGGGCGGCCGCTATGACGACCTGGTGGCGCGCTTCACCGGCCAGCGCGTGCCGGCCGCCGGCATTTCCATCGGCGTGTCGCGCCTGCTGGCCGCGCTGAAGGATCGCGATGCAGCGCTGGTGCCGCTGGTGGTGGTGACCGCCTTCGACAAGAACGACGCCGCGCCGGGCTTCGCCATGGCGCAGGAACTGCGCGCTGCCGGCATCCGCGCCGAAGCCTATGTCGGCACGGGCAAGATGGGCGACCAGTTCAAATATGCCGACAGGCGCGGCGCCGCTATCGCCGTGGTCGAAGGTCCGGATGAGCGCACAAAAGGCGAGGTGACGCTGAAGGACCTGGCCCTGGGCGCCGAACTGGCCAAGTCCGTCGAAAGCCGCGCCGAATGGGTCGCCAACCGTGAAGCGCAGAAAAGCGTGAAGCGCGCCGATCTGGTCGCCGCAATCAAAGACATGCTGGGGCGATAGCGATGGTCGCTTTTCCCTATTCCGACGCTGCCGCCATCGCCGCGCTGAACGGCCAGGCCGACGCGATCCTTGGCGTCTTCGCCGCGCGCGGCTATGGCCGCGAAGAACCTTCGGTGCTGCAGCCCGCCGACATCTTCCTGGACCGCTCGGGTGAGGAGATCCGCCGCCGCACTTTCACTCTCACCGAACTGTCGGGCCGCGAACTGTGCCTGCGTCCCGACCTGACCATTCCCATCTGCAGGCAGGTGGCGGCCGGCAAAACGCGCTTCCCCGCGCGCATCTGCTATAACGGCCTGGCCTTCCGCCATCAGCCGAACGAACCGCACCGCCCCACGCAATTCTATCAGGCGGGCGTGGAGCTGCTCGGCCTCGAAGACCGCGCGGCGGGCGACCGGGAGGTCCTCACCATCGCGGTGGAGGCGCTGCGCGCCGTGGGGCTGAAGGATTTCACCATCAAGATCGGCGACCTGGCGCTGTTCGGTGCGCTGGTCGATGCGCTGGACGTGCCCACCCAATGGCGGGCCCGCCTGAAGCGCCATTTCTGGCGCGTGGGCTATTTCGAGGCGCTGCTCACGCGCCTGACCAGCGGCGCGGCATCCGACCAGCAGCGGCTTCTGGGCTCGCTGGGCGGGCTGACCGCATCGGATTCGCGCGCCGCGATCGAAGGGCTGATGGACATGGTGGCGGACGCCCCGCAGGGCGCGCGCACCCGCGAGGAGATCGTGGAGCGGCTGATGGAACAGGCCGCCGACGCCGCCGCTCTGCGTCTCGATCCAAAAATCGCCAATGTCATCACCAGCCTGCTGGCGGTGTCCGGCGATGCCGGGACCGCCATAGCCGAAGTGCGCAAGCTGACATCAAGCGCGGGCATCGCGCTGGATGCGCCGCTGCAGGCGATGGAGCAGCGGCTGGCGGCCCTGGCCGACCTCGGTGTGGCGCCGTCGCAGGTCAGCTTTGCCGCCCGCTTCGGCCGCAACATGGAATATTATACGGGCTTCGTGTTCGAGCTTTGGGCGCGTGACGCCGAAGGCCCGGTGCAGATTGCCGGCGGCGGCCGTTATGACTCGCTGCTGGAAACGCTGGGCGCGGGCAGGCCGGTCTCGGCGATCGGCGTGGCGATCCGCACCGAGCGCCTTCTGGCCGCGCGCCAGGCCCAGGGGAACAAGGCGCGAGAGGAAGCCGCGTCATGACCGCGCCCACGCCTTCTGTCTTGACTTTGGCCATTCCGTCCAAAGGCCGCCTGAAGGAAGATTGCGACGCCTATTTCGCCGATGCGGGCGCCAAACTGAAACAGCGCGCCGGCGCGCGCGGCTACCGCGCCGCGCTGAACGGCTTTGGCGACATCGATGTGATGCTGCTTTCGGCGTCCGAAATCGCCCAGTCGCTGCTGGCGGGCGACGTGCATCTGGGCATAACCGGCGAGGACCTGCTGCGCGAGGCCGCGCCCGAGCTTGAGGGCCGGGTGCATCTGGTGCGCCCGCTGGGCTTCGGCTTCGCCAATGTGGTGGTGGCCGTGCCGCAATACTGGATCGACGTCTCCACCATGGCCGATCTGGATGATGTCTGCGCCGCCTTTGCCCATCGCCACCGCCGCCGGCTGCGCATCGCCACCAAATATGTGCAGCTGACGCGGGGCTTCTTCGCCCGCATGGGCATTTCCGACTACCGCATCGTGGAAAGCGCGGGCGCCACCGAGGGCGCACCCGCCGCGGGCACTGCCGAGGCCATCGTCGACATCACCACCACCGGCGCCACGCTGGACGCCAATGGGCTCAAGCAGCTTGAGGACGGCACCATCCTGGAAAGCCAGGCCCAGCTGGCCGCCTCGCTGACGGCGGACTGGACGGCGGATGCGCGCAAGGCGGCGGAGGATCTTCTGGGCCGCCTCAACGCGCGCGCCCGCGCCAAATCCTCCCAGATCATGCGGGTGCGGCTGGACGGCCAAGCCGCCAATGTGGATACCGACCGTGTGCTGGCCACGCTGGCCCGCATGGCCGATGCCAGCCTGCTGTCCAAGCCCACCGACGCACAAGGCGAATATTCCCTGCTGGTGCCGCGCGCCAGACTGATGGATGCCATCGCCGCCCTGCGCGCCGAAGGCTGTGCCGCCCCCGCCACCACCCAGGATGCGGATTACGTGTTCGATACCGCCAATCCGCTCTATGCCGCGCTGGCCGAAAAACTGCCTTAAGCGGCCGACATTACAACTTGTCCGCCTCCATCCCGCGCCGCGCTAGACTGGCGCAATGAAGCCGCGCCGCCCTTGCCAGTCCACCCTTTATCCAATCGCGCTGTCCACGCGCGCCGGTCAGACCGGTGCGCGCCTGTCCACGCCGAAGGCCGCACAAACGCCGGGAATCTCCCGCCTGCCGGGGGGAGGGGGGTACGCCAAAAATGCGCAAACGAATAGCGGGTGCGAATGCCGCGCTATCCCGCGTCTGTCCTCACGGCAGGTTCGCCGTATCGCGTATGTCCAGGTCGCCGATATGTTCCTTCTTCCACACCATCATGGTGTGGATGCGGGTGCGGCCCGACGGATGGTCGAAGAAGATCGCCTCTTCACACGGCCCGGGCTCCAGCTTGCGATAGGTGGAAAGCTTCAGCGCCACGGTGGCGAAGGCATCGGGCTTGCGCGCGGCATTGACGCCGAAATAGTCCGCCTGCTGTTCTGTGGTGCGCACGATGGTGTTGGTGACGGGCGTGGCCAGGAACAGGAAGATCATGCCCCAGGCCGCCAGCAGCGGCAGGCCCGCCATGTCGGAGACCTCGCGCACCTGCCAGGCGCCGCCGAACCATGCCACCGACAGGTTAAATCCCCAGGCCATGAAGGCAAAGCCGGCAATCGCCACCAGGCCCATCAGCAGAAGCAGCCGAGTGGTATGACCCATCACATAATGACCCATCTCATGGCCCATGACCGCCAGCACCTCGTCATGGGTGCCCTGCTTGAGCAGGTTGTCGTTCAGCGAAATGCGCGTGGTACCCAGGAACCCCGAGACATTGGCAGAGATGCGCTTGGACTGGCGCGAGGCATCGACCAGCCAGACATTGTCGGCGGGGATGCCGTTGGCGCGCGCCAGGGACAGGATATCCTTTTTCAGCGGGCTGTCCGGCAAAGGCGAATAATGGTTGAACAGCGGCGCCACGAAAACCGGATAGATAACAAGGAAGACGATGAAAAACGCGATGGTAATGGCGGCGCCCCATATCCACCAGGCCCGTCCCGCGCGCCGGATGGCGGCATACATGACCGGCAGAATGACCAGGCTGGCGATCATCGTCACCGCAAAGCCGATGGCGAAGTCCGCGAACCATTGCACGAAACTCTGGTTGGACAGGCCAAAGGCATGTTCGCGGATGAAGCCTTCATAGATCGACAGCGGCAGCCCGGCCACGGTGACGATCGCCACATAACAGGCGGCATAGATCATCACCTGATAGCTGTGGTTGCGGGTGATCCCGCCCGCCCAGTCGCGTATGCGCGCCGAAATCTGCAGCCACAACAGCAGCCCCGCCACAGTCAGGCTATAGATCAGGTCCACAAGCTGCAGCCAGTAGCCGCCTTCGAAATAGGCGTCGGAGCGGGCCCGCGCCGCGCCGCTCACCTTTGCCAGATAGGCTTTTGTCGCCGCCTCCGCGTCGAAGGACGGCGTGGTGTCCAGCGTCGGCAGGGTGCCCATCTGGACCTGCTGCACCGGTGCGGCATGCGGCGGAAGCTGTGGCAGTGCGGCATCCTGGGCGCGGGCGGCGCCGCAAAGGGCCAGGATGACAAGGACCAGAATCGGCGCAATCACGCCCGCGAAAAGCTTTGAGATCATGGACGATGAGCCTAACAGCAATTGCAATGTCGCCAGAAGCAAATAATCCGCTATCGTCTGCCGGTATGCCCGGCGTGTCATGAGCGTCACAATGTTGCCTGCAAATCGCATTGCCGTCGTCGTGCTGTTCAGTCTGTTACCCGCCACGGCGCTTGCGGCGCCTGCGGGTGATGCGGGCCGCTACCGGGCGTGCCTGGCGATGGCCAACGATGCGCCGGCCGGGGCGCTGAAAGAGGCGATGGCCTGGGCAAGCAAGGGCGGCGGCATGCCCGCGCAGCATTGTGCCGCCCTGGCACTGGTGGGCATGGGCCGTTTTGGCGAAGCTGCGGCGCGGCTGGACGCATTGGCGCGCAACAAGGAGATTGCCGACGCGAATTTCCGCGCCACCCTGTTCGACCAGGCCGGCAACGCCTGGCTGATGGCGGGTGACGGCGCCAAGGCCATCGCCAGCCTGTCGTCGGCGCTGGCGCTGTCGGGCGGGGACGCCGATCTCTTCGCCGATCTCGCCCGCGCCCAGGCCATGCGCAAGAACTGGGGCGAGGTGGATTCCGACCTCAGCGCCGCGCTGCAGACGGACCCGCGCCGTGCCGATCTTCTGGTGCTGCGTGCCAGCGCCCGCCGCGCGCTGGGACGGCTGAAGGATGCCTGGTCCGACATCGAAGCGGCGCTGAAGCTTCGCCCCGATGACGGCGACGCGTTGGTCGAGCGCGGCCTCTTGCGCAAGCAGGTCGGCGACATGGGCGGGGCGCGGCGCGATTTTCAGGCCGCGCTCAAGGCCTCGCCGTCCGGCGCCACCGCGGCCGCCGCGCGGGACAATCTGGATGCCCTCAAGGAGTGACGCCCCACTCCGCCCGCACGTCGGGATCGGATTCGCTGCAATGCTGCCGTGCCAGCGCCGAAAAATCCTTTTCCGGCAAAAGCCGCGACAGCGCCCAAACCGCCGCCCCGCGCACCATGGGCGCCGGATCGGCCAGCGCGCGTTTGGCGCAATCAATCAGTTCCATTGCGCCGCTGTTGCCGACGGCGATCATCACATTGCGCACAAACCGGTCGCGGCCGATGCGCTTGACCGGCGACCTGGCGAACAGGGCGCGGAAACCCGCGTCGTCCAGCGCCGCCAGTTCCGCCAGCGGCGGCGCCTTCAGTTCCTCCCGTGCCTGAAGCTTCTGCTCGCGCGCCAGTTGCGCGAACTTGTTCCATGGGCACACCGCCAGGCAATCGTCGCAGCCGTAGATGCGGTTGCCCATAGCGGCACGGAATTCGCGCGGGATCGGGCCCTTGTGTTCGATGGTCAGGTACGAAATGCAGCGCCGCGCATCCAGCCGGTAGGGCGCGGGAAACGCATCGGTGGGGCACACATCCAGGCAGGCACGGCAGTTGCCGCAATGGTCGCTCTCCGGCGCGTCCGCCGGAAGCTCAAGCGTGGTGAAGACCGAACCCAGGAACAGCCAGGAACCGAACTGCCGGCTGACCAGGTTGGTGTGCTTGCCCTGCCAGCCGATTCCTGCGCGTGCGGCCAGCGGCTTTTCCATCACCGGAGCGGTATCGACGAACACTTTCACCTCGGCGCCGAAGCGCTGGTGAATGAAGCCGCCCAGGACCTTCAGCTTCTTCTTGACCACGTCGTGATAGTCGTCGCCCTGGGCATAGGCCGAGATGGCGCCGCGATCCTTCCGCGCCAGCACGCCAAGCGGATCGCCGTCTGGCCCATAATTCATGCCCAGCAGGATGGCGCTTTTGGCGCCCGGCCACATGGCGGTGGGATCGGCACGCCAGTGGGCGCGATCGGCCATCCATGCCATCCCGCCGTGATGGCCCGCATCCAGGAACGCTTTCAGCCGTTCGCCGCCGGCGCCCACGCCGGCGGCGCCGGTGATGCGCGCGGCATCGAAGCCAAGGGCCTTCGCCTCGGTCTTTATGATTTCAGAAGTCGAGTTCGGCATAATGGGCCACCGGCGGCTGGCCGGGCACCCGGTCGCCCAGAAGCGAACGGAAAGCGGGCCGCGACTTCATCCGCACATACCATTCGCCGGCACTGGCATAATCGCCCCACGGCACTTCGCCGAAATAGTCCAGCGCGGACAGGTGCGCCGCAACCGCCAGGTCGCCCAGGCTGCAATTGCGGCCTGCGAGATAACCATTGCTCTCCACGGCGCGGTTGATGGACGACAGCGCCAGCTTCAGTTCCTCGCGGCCCGCGCGGATCGTGTTCATGTCAGGGGTGCGGCTGAAGGCGGCGCCGGTGAAGCGCTGGCCGGCCTTTTCATACACGACACGCTGGGTGACCTGTTCGTGGAACGGTCCCATTGCCCAGTCCAGCCAGCGCAGGCTTTCGCGCCGCGCAGCGGCATCTTCGGGCGCCAGGGGATGGTCGGGATAATTGGCTTCCATATGATCGACGATCGCCCACACGCCCTCGGCCCGGGTTCCGTCCATGTCGATGAAGACCGGCATGGGATTGCGCGCATCCTCGGCCAAGACCGGATCGAACGCCAGGCGCTTTTCTCCCACCACCAGCCGGGCCAGCCGGCAAGAGGGCGACAGCATCAGGTGAATCAGGCGGCGCATTTGTCCTCAAGTAGCGAAGCGGTAGGACAAAGGAAAGTGTCCTCAAGTAGCGAAGCGGTAGGACAAAGGAAAGCGTCCTCAAGTAGCAAACGGACAAAAGGAAGGCCGCCTTCTATCCGCCCGGCCCGGCGAACGCAAAGTCAGCGAACGCAAAAGTTCAGGCCGTCACGCACCACCACGGCGCTGCGGGCCTCAAGGGTGGTTGCCCGGCGGGAGACATAGCGCCCCGGCCGCGCCGCCCGCCATTTGTGGGGATTGGGAAGGATCGCGGCCAGCCGCGCCGCTTCCGCGCCGGTCAGGTCCGCCGCATCCGTCCCGAAATAGGCCCGCGCCGCCGCCTGGGCGCCAAAAATCCCGTCACCCCAGTCCACCAGGTTCAGATAGGCATCCAGGATGCGCTTCTTTGGCCACAGGAACTCCACCAGGACGGTCAGATAAGCTTCCAGCCCCTTGCGGACCCAGCTGCGCATGGGAACCAGGAACAGGGTGCGGGCGGTCTGCTGGGAGATGGTGCTCGCCCCGCGCATCGGCCTCTTGGGATGGCGCCTGTGTTCGGCCAGCGCCTTGTCGATGGCTTCGAAGTCAAAGCCATGGTGGCGGCAGAAATTCTGGTCCTCGGCGGCGATCACCGCCCGCTCCAGCCGGGGCGAGACGTCGTCCACCCATTGGTGGCGGGCGCCTTTGCCCTCGATGACGCTGACCAGCATCTCCGGCGTCCCCGGGACGGGCACGAAACGGAACAACAGCAGCAACAGGACGGGTGCGGGAACCAGAAGGACAAAAATGGCGACAAGAATGCGCCACAGCCAACCGCGTTTCCGCCACATTGCCAATCCCCGCCCCGCCATCAACGGACTATACCTAAACTTAATCCGTGCACGCGATACGCCGCGATGTTAGGTGTTTCCCCCCGCCCCGAAGGACAGTCTCCGCATGCACAATATCCTGATGTCCATCATCCTGGGTGTGGTCGAAGGCGTGACGGAATTTCTTCCCATTTCCTCCACCGCCCACCTTCTGGTGGCCGAGCGGCTGCTGGGCCTGTCCGAAAACTGGGAAGCCTTCACCGTGGTGATCCAGCTGGGCGCGATTATGGCCGTGGTGGCGATCTATTTCCGCAAGTTCTGGACGGTCCTGATCACCTTACCCACATCGGCGGATTCGCGCCGCTTCGCCGGCGGCGTGGTCCTGGCCTTCCTGCCATCGGCCGTCGCCGGCGTGCTTCTGGCTTTCCAGATCAACGCCGTGCTGCTTAATCCCACCATCGCCATGCCGGTGATCGCCATTTCCTGGACCGCGGGCGGACTGATGATCCTTCTGTTCGAACGCATCGCGCCGCCCCCGCGCTTCATGCGCGGTGACCAGCTTCCTCTGGGCAAGGCCTTCCAGATCGGCCTGTGCCAGATCATGGCGCTGCTGCCGGGCATCTCGCGCTCGGGCGCCACGATCCTGGGCGGCGAACTGCTGGGCGTAGAGCGCAGCGCTGCCACAGTCTTTACCTTCTATCTGGCGGTGCCGACCATGTTGGGCGCCACGGCCTATGAGCTGTACAAGAAGGGTGGGGCGCTCTCGTCGGCACAAAGCGCCGACATTGCCGTCGGCTTTATCGTGTCATTCCTGGTCGCCTGGATAGTGATCCGCAGCTTCCTCGCCATCGTGGCACGCTATGGCCTTCGTCCCTTCGGCTGGTACCGCATCGTCGCGGGACTGGCGTTGATGGCCTATCTAGCCTTTGTCTAGGGTTCAGCATTCAGGCTTGGGCCGCATCCTGGGCATATTCGCCCTTGGCACGGTATCGCCACAGATAGGACGGTACCACCGCTTCCACCGAGGTCGCGGTGATGCCAAGATCCAGAAGACCAGGCGCGCCAGCGGTCACGATATTGTTCTTCTTCAACAGACGTACCTGGTCCATGGTCAGGACCGGACTGGGCAGAAGCTGCAGGAAGGCGGCCTTCAGCATGGCGATGCCGAAGGGCACGGGCACCAGGGCACGGCGGCGCCCGGTTTCCTTCAGGATGATCTCCATCAGTTCCCTGAAGCTGTAGATTCCCGGCCCGCCCAGCTCGAAAGTGCGGCCGCGCGCCGCCTGGCTGTCCAGTGCAGTCACGATGGCGGTGGCCACGTCACCCACAAACACGGGCTGGAAACGGGTCTTGCCGCCCCCGATCAGGGGCAGCGCCGGCAGAAAACGCGCCATGCCGGCGAATTTGTTGAAGAAGCCATCTTCGGGCCCGAAGACGATGGATGGGCGCAGGATCACCGCACCGGGGACGGCCTGGCGAATGGATTCCTCTCCTTCTGCCTTGGTGCGGGCATAGACGGACTCGGAATCCCGGTCCGCGCCGATGGCCGAGACATGGACCAGCGCGGTGATGCCGGCGGCGGCCGCAGCGTCGGCCACATGGGTGGCGCCGGCGGCTTGGACATCCTCGAAGGTCTGGCCTTTTTCGAACAGGATGCCCGTCAGGTTCACCACGGCATCGGCGCCCTTCAGGACTGCGGCAACCGAGTCCGCATCGGCCACGTCGCATTTGACGAGCTCGATCTGGCCGACGCTACCCATGGGCCGCAGGAAGAAGCCCCGCGCCGGATGGCGGGATGCGGCCTTGATGCGCCATCCCGCTTTGGCAAGTGCCCGCACCGCATGGCGGCCCAGAAACCCCGTGGCTCCAATGACCGTGACAGTTCTGTTTTTCATGGCCTGTTTCTCTGTGGCAAGTTCGGCTAAACCTTCGCCCGCTACATACCCCGGCGGGGGCCGCGCGGAAACCTATTCCTGCACATAGCGGCGCTCACCCGCGTCATTCACGTAGACGCGCACTTTCTGGCCGGTTTCGGGGTCGACAAAACGCTCGCTGGTGCCGCTCCAGCCCGCCCCTGGGGCGGTGGGCTCCACGGCCTTGTAGCGGAAGCGTTCATAGACGATCCCCATCACGATAAGGATGCCCCAGATGCCCATCACCAGGGCAGGCGGTATCAGCCCTGTCAGCAGGGCGATGGCCCCCAGGCCCGCCAGTACTACCCCAAGGGCCAGGACAGCCTGCCGCAGGTCATGGCCCAACGCTCATGGGACAGCCTCGATGGTCACCGCGGTGCCATAGGCTACGATCTCGCTCATGACCTGGCCGATCTCGGCGGAATCAAAGCGCATCATCACAATGGCATTGGCCCCCATGACGGTTGCGTTGCGCACCAGCCGGTCCACGGCATGACGGCGGGCCTCTTCCAGCAGGGCAGTGTATTCATGGATTTCTCCGCCCACCAGGGAGCGCAGCCCCGCCATGATGTTGCCGCCCAGGCCGCGAGAGCGGACCACCACGCCGAACACCTGGCCATAAACCCAGACAACCCGGTGCCCGGGCACGTTTTCCGTTGTCACCACCAGCATGCCACCCCCCGATTCCGTGCCCGGTCAAGCCTATACCGGAGCCGGTTCCTGGGCGATTGACTTGGGGACGCCACCCCCCTAAACATCGCGCCCCTACCGGTTGGCCCTGAATTTTTTGGGGCCGGCCCCGTGCCCAGATGGCGGAATTGGTAGACGCACTAGTTTCAGGTACTAGCGCTGCAAGGCGTGGAGGTTCGAGTCCTCTTCTGGGCACCATTTACCCGTCCGACGGGCTCCGATACAGTCTAGAAATTCTCCGAAAAACCCAATAAAATCAGCGCTGTTTAGCCAGCGGCGTCCAACTACGTCCGTTGGCATCCAGAGTGCCGTGGGGGCCTTTTTGGGGGCCTCTGGGGGCCTTTTTGGGGGCCTTTTTTGGACATACGGGGAGGGCGCATATGTCGTTGACGAACACTGCCATTAAGGCGGCCCGCCCGCAGCCGAGGCCCTACAAGCTATTCGATGAGAAGGGGCTGTTCTTGTCGGTCGAGCCGACGGGTGGACGGCTGTGGCGCTTTAAGTATCGCTATAACGGCAAGGAGAAAAAGCTGGCGCTGGGAGCCTACCCGGACGTTGGTCTGAAGGAGGCACGCGAGAAGCGAGACGAGGCCCGAGCTCTGCTCGCCGCCGGTATCGACCCCGGTCAGAAAAGGAAGAGTGACAGACAGGCCCAGGTCCTACAGGCGGCCAATAAACGACACGTTCCCCGGCGTTCCCCAAATCCGTTCCTGCACGCCCGGAACAGGCGGTCAACCTTCGTTCCAGTCGACCTCACATAGCTTTTCATAGCGATGGTTCAGCCACGCGGACGTCAAAAGCAACACAGCCAACGATGCCCCAACCCGGTACTCCTTGAAAAACGTACCGATCCATCCGCTAGAGGCCGCGGGATGAGAACCCATGAAATAGACCAAGGCCCCCATTCCCAGCGCTGATAGGCCAATCGCCAACTCGGCAAGAAAATTGAGCCGACGAAGTATAGCGAAGTGTTCTTGGTTCATTTCTGTCCCCTTGCTGCCTGCCGTAGCACTGACCTGAGCCCCTTCTTTCATCCTGCCGGAAGTAGAGCAGCCGGCACACGGTGAATGCGCGATTGCAAAGCCAATCATCCGGGGCGGCCGTCGGCGCGGGGCCTGACAAGGATCGGCGTGTATACCCGAAGGAAAATACCGAAGGCTGCGATCCAGAACAGGCCCGAGATCAAGACAATCCCGTCATACCAGGCCGGCACCAGCGCCGGTGCGAAGACGCGAACAAGCGCGGCAACCGAAACCAGGCCGTAGCAGGTCGCGATGTTGCGCGGCGCCATCAGGGCGCGGCCGGTGTGGCCAAGCGAGGCGCGCGTCATCACCGCCAGTATCATGGTGGCAAACGCGCCAACGGTAAGGGCGTGGACCCATTTTTCCGCAAAGGCGGCACCGGTCAGCAGCCAGGTCGCCTTGAGAAGCAATCCGAGGGCGAGCCAGGCATAGCCCAGATGCAGGACCCAGATCAGGGGATCGCGCGCGGTCCGGTAACCCTGCCATTGCGCCAGCCGGAAAATCTGGGCAAGTGCAGCGAGGATCGCGACCGCGCCGTTGATGGCTGACAGCGGCGTCGTCATGTCCGCGGCCAGCACCGCGATGATCGATGCGATCGAGATCAGTTCGAGCCACCGATAAGAGTGGGGTTGCACGGCAAGACCGTGGCGCGCCAAGCCGCTTTTGGTGAAGGCTGGAATGATGCGCCCGCCGACGATCACGATGAGGATCGCCACGACGTCGAGTGCGATGCCGAGCCCGACATGTTCTCCCGCATCCAGCATTCCATTGCTGTCCAGGTGGAAACAGAGATTGGCGAGGAAGAGGACGGTGAGCAGACCGATAAAAGGAAGATTGCGGAATTTCCGGGCCCGGATCAGGGGCGGTGCCAAGACCAGGGTTATGGCGGGAAAGAATGCGAGGTCTATGGCGCTCGCGGCCCAGGGCTGCAGCATAGCCGATGGCAGCATTGCGAACCGGCCCGCAAGCCACAAGAGCGTCAGACAAACAAGCGGGGTACCGGAATAGGACGTCCGGCCCGTCCATCCCGGAACCGCCGTCAGCAGGAAGCCTCCGATCGCGGCGGCAACGAACCCGAACAGCATTTCATGCGCATGCCAGTACATCGCGGGGATCGCTTCGGCGGGCCAGATCTGCGGATCGAAGTAAACCGCGAGCCACACGCCCATATTGACCAGCGCATCCAGGCCGGCCAGCAGAAAGAAGGGGCGGAAACCGTATGCGAACAGCGCCAGCCTGCGGGCAGGCGCGGATTGAAGATGTGATTCTACGGACGTGCTCATCACACCAGCGTTCTGATTAGGGTGTCGGTATCTGCGGACTGCTCACCGCAGCGGCGCCATGTCAGGCGGGTCGCGTCGGCTTTTCGGCCGTTGGAATGGGCGGCGTAGGCGTATACCAGTGCGATGCGAAGATCGATCCCGTCCATGATCATTGCGGAGTGGAATGCCGGGCTTGCTGCAGAAGTGCGTCAAGCCGGGAGACATTTTCTATTTCGATTTCCGACCGGGAGGTCTTGACGCCCACCCCGCGCAAGCGCCTCAGGGACCGCGACAGGGTCGCAGGCGTTACTCCGAGATGCGCGGCCAGATCCTGCTTGGTGCCCTGCAGTACCAGGTGGGCCGGGCCATCAGTGGTCCCGACATTATCGAGAAGATACTGGGTCAGCCGCGAATCCGCGTCCCGGAATTTCGTCTGCGTTAGGTGGCGCAGCAGCAGCCGCCAATGCTTTGCCAGTATGCGGTTCACCGCGACGGCAAGAGACAGTTCGGTTTCTGCCATGCGGCGGAAGTCATCCGCCGGGATCATGACAACCAGCAATTCGGTGACGGCCTTGGCAGTCACCATGTAAGGCAGCTCGAGCAGGCTGGGCGGAATCAGAATGACGTCGCCCGCGTCCATGAAGTCGGCGATGGTTTCTTCACCCTGCGGACCGCTGATCAGCGAAACCCGGCCATCCAGCAGGGCATAGACGAAATGGGCGCGCTCGCCCTCGCGAAACAGCGGCGAACCCTTTCCGATGCGCTGAATGCCCGACACGGCCGCCAGACGACGGATCAGCGTTTGCGGCAGGCTCGGAAATATCCGTGACAGTGCAGATGCCGTGTCCATTGCAGCGATGCCGGATCCTTAAAAATCCCCACCAACATGATCGGAAGAGGAACCGCCGTCCTTGATCGAGATCAAGGACTGTCTTGCTTTAAGGCAATAGCCTGATTGGGTCCTGGGCATTTCCGCCCAGGAGCCGAGCTTGGGGTGGCGTCCGTGGTTTCCATTGCTGCAACGTCGGGGGCGTCAAAAAATATTGCGTCATGTCAGGCGCTTATCCTATCCGCTGCCGCCTTTACGGTCTGTTTTGCGGTGTGGACGCTGTTTTCGATCGTCGGCATCAAGATCAAACAGGAGCTGAATCTCGACGATTCCGAGTTCGGTCTTCTGGTCGCCACGCCGGTCCTGACCGGGGCGCTCAGCCGCCTCTTTCTGGGTCTTCTGAGCGACAAGTTCGGCGGCCGCAGGGTGTTTGCGCTGCTGATGTTGCTGACTTCCGGCGCGGTGTACGCGGTTTCGGCGGTTTCCAGCTTTCCGCTGTTCCTGGCGGCCGCGCTTGGCCTGGGGTTCTCGGGAGGTTCGTTTGCTGTCGGCGTCTCCTACGTTTCCAGTTGGTTTGACCGCGCTCATCAGGGCACGGCGCTGGGGATTTTTGGCGCGGGAACAATCGGAACCGCGATCACCACCTTCGGCGCTCCGCTGTTTGTCAACGCCCTGGGATGGCGCGAAACGGTGCAGATCTATGCCGCCGTTCTCGCGGCTTCGGCGATCGTCTTTTATCTGCTGACCCGCGAAGATCCCGCAAGCGCGGCGCGGGCCGCGGGCACGGTAAAGCCACGCAAGCTCGCCGACCAGCTCGCGCCGCTGGTTCGTCTGCAGGTGTGGCGCTTCTCGCTCTACTATTTCTTCGTGTTCGGCGCGTTCGTGGCGCTCGCGAGTTGGCTGCCCCGGTATTACATGGGCATGTATGATCTATCACTGGCCACAGCAGGCCTTCTGACCACCGCCTTTGCGCTGCCGGCAGCCGTGTTTCGCGCCCTGGGTGGCTGGATATCCGATCGCATCGGCGCCCGCACGGTGATGTATCTCACCTTCATCGTTTCCAGCGTGATCTGTTTCGCCTTGTCCTATCCGGCGACCGATTATGTGGTGCATGGCATAAGGGGCCCGATCGCGTTTTCGTTCGAGATCGCGCTGCCGGTCTTCGTCGCCCTGACGGTTGTGCTCGGGTTCTTCATGGCGATCGGCATGGCGGCCGTCTACAAGCACATCCCCGTTTACTATCCCGATCATGTCGGCGCGGTGGGTGGACTTGTCGGTGCCATCGGCGGCCTGGGCGGGTTCTTCCTGCCGATCGCGTTCGGGGTTATGAACGATCTCACCGGCGTGCGGACGAGCTGCTTCATGCTGCTGTTCGCGCTTGTCACCCTGGCGCTGGCCTGGATGCATGGCGCAATCCGCCTGATGGAACGGGGCAGGGTCGGCGCGCTTCGGTCGCTGCCCGAATTGCCGGAAATGGCCGAACTTCACAATTCCGGCGGCGGCACTTCCGCGCGCGCGGCGCAATAGGGGACGGCAATGAGCCAGTTTTTGGATCGCCTGACATTCTTCAGGAAGTATGACGGAACGTTTTCAGGCGGGCACGGCATCAACACGACGGAAGACCGCCGGTGGGAGAATGCCTATCGCCAGCGTTGGTCCCATGACAAGATCGTGCGCTCGACCCACGGGGTGAACTGCACCGGCTCCTGCAGCTGGAAAATCTACGTCAAGGGCGGCATCGTCACCTGGGAAACGCAGCAGACCGATTACCCGCGCACCCGTCCGGAACTGCCCAACCATGAGCCTCGCGGCTGCTCCCGCGGCGCCAGCTACTCGTGGTATCTCTATAGTGGCAACCGTCTCAAATACCCGATGGTGCGCGGCGCGCTGATCCGTCTGTGGCGCGAGGCCCGCAAGACGCTTGCGCCGGTCGCAGCCTGGAAATCGATCGTCGAGGATGAAGCAAAGCGCAAATCCTATACTGCGCGCCGGGGCCTGGGCGGCTTTGTCCGTCTCGGCTGGGAGGAAGCCAACGAAATCATCGCTGCGGCCAATGCCTATACGATCCGCAAATACGGGCCCGACCGCATCGCGGGATTTTCGCCGATCCCGGCCATGTCGATGGTCTCCTATGCGGCAGGCACACGCTATCTGTCGTTGTTGGGGGGTGTCTGCCTCAGCTTCTACGACTGGTATTGCGACCTGCCGCCCGCGTCGCCGCAGACCTGGGGCGAACAGACCGACGTACCGGAAAGCGCCGACTGGTACAATGCCGGCTTCCTGCTGCTGTGGGGTTCGAACGTTCCCCAGACCCGTACGCCAGACGCGCATTTCTATACCGAGGCGCGCTATCGCGGCGCCAAAAGCGTGGTCATCACCCCCGACTACAGCGAAGCGGCAAAGTTCGGCGATCTGTGGCTGCATCCCAAGCAGGGCACGGACTCCGCGCTCGCCATGGCGTTCGGCCATGTGATCCTGAAGGAATTCCACGTCGACCGGCAGGTGCCGTATTTCGCCGACTATTGCCGCAAGTACAGTGACATGCCTTTCCTGGTACGTCTCATCGAACAGGATGGCCGCTATGTGCCGGAACGGTTTGTGCGGGCCAGCGATTTCATCGGATCGCTGGGCGAGACAAACAATCCCGAATGGAAGACGGTGGCGTTCGACGAACTGACCGGTCAAGTCGTGGCGCCGCAGGGCTCGATCGGGTTTCGCTGGGGCGAGAAGGGCGAGTGGAACCTCGAACAGCGCGCCGCGGAAACGCCGGTCTCGCTCTGCATGTCCACCCTGGACAGGCGCGATGCGGTCATGCCGGTCGCTTTTCCCTATTTCGGCGGCCGCCAGCATGACTATTTCGCCGGCACCGACCATGACGAGGTGCTTTTGCGGAATGTGCCGGTGCGGCAGTTGAAGCTGGCCGACGGCGACACCTATGTCGCCACCGTGTTCGATTTGCTGTGTGCAAACTATGGCGTTGACCGCGGCCTTGGCGGTGACAATGTCGCGGTCGGCTTCGACGACGACGTTCCTTATACCCCTGCCTGGCAGGAACGCATTACCGGCGTCAAGCGTGACTCGGTGATTTCCGTCGCCCGGGCCTTCGCGCGCAATGCCGAAAAGACCGGCGGCAAGTCCATGGTCATTCTCGGTGCCGGCATCAATCACTGGTACCACATGGACATGACCTATCGCGGCATCATCAACATGCTGGTGATGTGCGGCTGCGTCGGACAGGAAGGCGGCGGCTGGTCGCACTATGTCGGCCAGGAGAAGTTGCGGCCCCAGACAGGCTGGACGCCGCTCGCTTTCGCGCTGGACTGGGCGCGCCCGCCGCGGCACATGAACGCGACGTCCTATTGGTACGCGCATTCCGACCAGTGGCGCTATGAAACATTGGGCGTCGATGAAATTCTCTCGCCGCTGACGAACAAGGATGAATGGAAAGGCAGCCTGATCGATTTCAATGTCCGTGCGGAACGCATGGGCTGGTTGCCCTCCGCACCGCAGCTTCAGACCAATCCGCTTGACGTGGTGAGGTCCGCGGAAGCGGCAGGGAAGGACCCCAGGGACTTTGCGCGCGACGAGATCGTCGCAGGCCGTCTCAAACTGTCTTGCGAAGACCCCGACAATCCCGCGAACTGGCCGCGCAACCTGTTCGTCTGGCGGTCGAATATCCTGGGCTCCAGCGGCAAGGGCCACGAATATTTCCTCAAGCATCTGCTGGGCACCTCGCACGGCGTGCAAGGAAAGGATCTCGGCCAGACCGGCGAGCAGAAGCCATCCGAAGTGATCTGGCGCGACGAAGCCCCGGAAGGAAAGCTCGACCTTCTGGTGACGCTGGACTTCCGCATGTCGACCACCTGTGTCTACTCCGACATCGTTCTGCCGACCGCGACCTGGTACGAAAAGAACGACCTCAACACCTCTGATATGCACCCTTTCATCCACCCGCTCAGCGCGGCGGTCGATCCGGCATGGGAAAGCCGCAGCGATTGGGAAATCTACAGGGGTCTCGCCAAGCGGTTCTCCGAGATTGCGCCGGAAGTCCTGGGTAGGGAAAAGGATTTGGTGCTGCTGCCGATGCAGCATGATACGGCGGGCGAACTTGCGCAGGCCACCGGCGTCAGGGAGTGGTCGAAAGGCGAGGTCGCTCCTATCCCCGGAAAGACAATGGCGGCGCTTCATGTCATCGAGCGCAATTACCCCGACATCTACAAGCAATTTACCGCGCTGGGACCGCTGATGTCGTCCGTCGGCAATGGCGGCAAGGGCATCGCCTGGAAGACCGAACATGAAGTCGAGCTGCTCGGAAAACTAAACGGCATAGTCTCGGAAGACGGCCCAACAAAGGGCCTGCCGCGCATCGACACCGACATCGACGCCACCGAGGTCATCCTGTCGCTGGCGCCGGAAACCAACGGCGAGGTTGCGATGAAGGCCTGGGGCGCACTGAGTGAATTCACCGGCCGCGAACACGGCCATCTTGCCGAAGCCAAGGAAGACGAGAAAATCCGCTATCGCGACATCCAGGCTCAGCCGCGCAAGATCATCTCATCGCCCACCTGGTCCGGCATCGAATCCGAGAAGGTCTGCTACAATGCCGGCTACACGAATGTGCACGAACTGATCCCCTGGCGCACCCTGACGGGCCGCCAGCAGCTTTTCCAGGATCATCCCTGGATGCGCGCCTTCGGTGAGCAGATGGCGGTCTATCGCCCACCGATCGACACCAAGACGATCAGACCGATCATCGACACCAGGGACAATGGTCACAAGCAGGTCGTGCTCAATTTCATCACTCCGCACCAGAAGTGGGGCATCCACTCGACCTATACCGACAACCTGCTGATGCTCACCCTGTCGCGTGGAGGCCCCATCGTCTGGATCAGCGAGATCGACGCAAAAAAGGTCGGCATCGAGGACAATGACTGGATCGAGGCCTACAACCTGAACGGCGCCCTGGTCGCGCGCGCGGTGGTCTCACAGCGCGTGCCGGAAGGCATGGTCATGATGTACCACGCGCAGGAAAAGATCGTGAACGTGCCGGGGTCCGAGATCACAGGCCAGCGCGGCGGCATCCACAATTCCGTCACCCGCACGGTCCTGAAGCCCACGCACATGATCGGTGGTTACGCGCACCAGAGCTATGGCTTCAACTATTACGGCACGGTCGGATCCAACCGCGACGAGTTCGTGATCGTCCGCAAGCAGGCAAAAACCGACTGGATGGATGAAAGAGCGCCTGTCGGCGTGCAGGAGGCTGTATAATGAAAGTACGCGCGCAAATCGCCATGGTGCTGAATCTCGACAAATGCATCGGCTGTCACACCTGCTCGGTGACCTGCAAGAACGTGTGGACGTCGCGCGAGGGTGTCGAATATGCCTGGTTCAACAATGTCGAAACCAAGCCCGGCGTCGGCTATCCGAAGGAGTGGGAAAACCAGAAGCGCTGGAACGGGGGTTGGCTGCGCAAGCGGAACGGCAAGCTCCAGCCCCGCATGGGCGCGAAATGGCGCATCCTGGCCAACATCTTCGCCAATCCCGACCTGCCGGAAATCGACGACTATTACGAGCCTTTCACCTTCGACTACCAGAACCTGCATACAGCGCCCGATTCCGGAACGATGCCGACGGCGCGTCCGCGGTCGCTGGTGACCGGCCAGCGCATGGAAAAAATCGAAGGCGGCCCCAACTGGGAGGAGATTCTGGGCGGGGAATTTTCCAAGCGCTCCAAGGATATCAATTTCGAGGGCGTTCAGAAGGAGATCTACGGCCAGTTCGAAAACACCTTCATGATGTACCTGCCGCGGCTGTGCGAGCACTGTCTCAACCCCGCCTGCGTCTCGGTGTGTCCGTCCGGCGCCATCTATAAGCGCGAGGAAGACGGCATCGTGCTGATCGACCAGGACAAGTGCCGCGGCTGGCGCATGTGCGTGTCCGGCTGTCCTTACAAGAAAGTCTATTACAACTGGCAGTCGGGCAAGTCCGAGAAGTGCATCCTGTGCTACCCGCGGCTGGAAGTCGGCCAGCCCACCGTCTGCTCGGAAACCTGTGTCGGTCGCATCCGCTATCTGGGCGTGGTGCTTTACGATGCCGATCGCATCGCCGAAGTCGCGGCAACACCTGACGAGGCCGATCTCTACGAAGCGCAGCTTTCGGTCTTTCTTGATCCCTTCGATCCCAAGGTGCAGGCGCAGGCCGCCGCCGACGGCATCACCCATGCCTGGATCGAAGCAGCCAAGAAGTCTCCGATCTGGAAGATGGCGATGGACTGGCGGGTGGCATTCCCGCTGCATCCAGAATATCGCACCCTGCCGATGGTCTGGTACGTGCCGCCGCTGTCGCCGATCCAGTCGGCGGCGGAGAAGGGCCAGATCGACCTGGAGGGCGACATGCCCGACGTTCGCTCTTTGCGCATCCCCCTCAAATATCTCGCCAACATGCTGACGGCGGGCAAGGAAGAGCCTGTGGCACAGGCACTGGAACGCATGATGGCGATGCGCAGTTACATGCGCGCCAAGACGGTGGACGGAGTCATTGACGAAGGCGTGGCGCATCGCGTCGGCCTTGCGCCGCAGCAGATCGAGGAAATGTATCGCTATATGGCTATCGCGAATTACGAGGACCGGTTCGTCATTCCGACCGCGCATCGAGAAAATTCGGAAGACGCCCTCGATCTGCGCGGGAGTTGCGGCTTCAGTTTCGGCAATGGCTGTTCGGATGGATCAAGCGAAACAAATATTTTCAATGTGCCGAAGAAGCATAAAGTGCCTGACCCGGCGGGAGCTTGATTCATGAGTGCGACCTGCAAGGTTCTGAGCGCCATCCTGTCCTATCCGACCGCCGAGCTTCAGGCCGCCGGCCGCGAACTCATATTCGCGCTCAACGAGGAGCAATTGCTGACCGTCAAGCACCGTGCGGCGGTCGGGGCGCTGATTGCGGACATGGCCGCCGCCGACCTGCTCGAGGCGCAGTCCCGCTATGTCGATCTGTTCGACCGTACGCGGTCGCTGTCGCTGCATTTTTTCGAGCATGTTCACGGCGAATCCCGCGATCGCGGGCAGGCGATGGTCTCGCTGCTGGAGCGCTACCAGAAGGCTGGACTGGACGTCGCCGGCCGCGAACTGCCCGATTACATTCCCCTGTTTCTGGAATTTCTTTCCACACTGAGCGGCGGAGAAGCGCGCGCCAGTCTCGCCGAACCCGCCCATATTCTGGCAGCACTGGGCGAAAGGCTTCGCAAGCGCGGCAGCGATTATGCCTCGGTGTTTGACGCCATGGTTGCCCTGTCGCACAGCGTTCCCAGCGATGAGGTCCTGGAGAGCGTGCGTAACGAGAAAGTCGAGGACCCGCGCGATCTGGCGGCGCTGGACCGCACCTGGGAAGAGGCCGAAGTGCGCTTCGGGCCCGGCGATGCGGCCGCTGACGGCTGCCCGCGCGCCAACGACATCCTGCAGCGCATGAATGTTCCGGCCGCAAAGCCGGCTTCGAGATCATCTTCGGGAGCCAGGACATGAGCCAGGCGATCAACAGCGCATTGTTCGGGGTTTATCCCTATATCTGCCTGACGGTGTTCCTGGTCGGCAGCCTGATCCGCTTCGACCGGGAGCAGTACACATGGCGCAGTCAGTCCAGTCAGCTGTTGCGCCGCCGCCAGCTGGTATGGGGGAGCAACCTGTTCCATGTCGGAATTCTGGTCATTCTTTTCGGGCACGCGGGCGGCCTGTTGACTCCGGTGGCGGTGTTCGAGGCGCTGGGCATCTCCCACACCGCCAAGCAGCTGACCGCCATCGTGGTGGGGGGCGCGGCCGGCATCATGTGCCTTGCAGGCCTGCTGATGCTGCTGCACCGCCGCCTGTCGGACCCGCGCATCCGCCGGACATCTTCGATCGCGGATATCGCCGTGCTGTTCATCCTCCTGGCGCAGTTGCTACTCGGTCTAGGCACGATCTTCGTGTCGCTGCACCATCTCGATGGCAGTGAGATGGTCGCGCTGATGAGCTGGGCCCAGCACATCGTTACTTTTCGTCCCGGCGCGGCGGATTTCGTCGCCGGCGTATCCCCGGTCTTCAAAACCCATCTCGTTCTGGGCATGACGATCTTTCTGATATTTCCGTTTACCCGCCTGGTTCACATCTGGAGCGCACCGATCTGGTATCTCGGCCGGCGCGGCTACCAGATCGTGCGCACCAGGCGGATTGGAAAGGCCTGAGCCATGGCGCCACGTCCCCCCATCAAGCTCAATGGCGTCGTCCTGCCCTCGCACATGATCGCGGCAGAGGCGCAGCACCATCCGTCACAGACACCCGCCGCGGCGTTCCAGGCCGCGGCCCGCGCCATTATTGTCCGCACACTGCTGCTTGAGGAGGCCAAGCGTGACGCCATAGTTGCCGAACCGGAGATTGTTGCCCCCGGCAAGCGTGAACTGGACGACGAGGCGCAGATCCGCGCGTTGATGGAAGCGCGCATTTCGGTGGTAGAGCCCGACGAGGCCCAGTGCCGGGCGTTTTATGACGCCGAGCCGTCCCGCTTCCGCAGCCCTGATCTGTTTGAAGCCTCCCACATTCTTTTCCTGGCGCATCCCCATGACGCCAAGGCCTATGCGGAAGCGGTGGCGCGAGCCGAGGAGGTGGTCGCGGAGCTGTCGCGCTCGCCGGACCGGTTTGAGGCGATCGCGCGTGAGCGATCTGAATGCGACTCCCGTGCCAACGGAGGCCGCCTGGGCCAGATCGTGCAGGGCGAGACTGTGCCTGAATTCGAGCGGGCATTGCAAAAGCTGGAGGAAGGGCAGATCGCAGCGAGCCCGATCCAGTCGCGCTACGGCGCGCATGTGCTCAAACTTGATGCCCGCGCCAGAGGGGAAACCCTACCCTTCGAATATGTTCACGAAAAGATCGCCGATTACCTGGCCGAACAGCAATGGCGCCGCGATGCGGCCGCCTATGTCGAACGGCTGGTCAGCCGGGCGCAAATCGAGGGCGTCGACATGTTCCCGTCGAATTCTGCGCGAGTCCCCGCCGCATGAGCACTCTCGGAGAGATACTGGATCAGTTGCATGATCGTGCGCAGGTGTATCAGATACTGGCTGAATCCGGCGATCTTGTGCTGATGTCCAGGCTGGACCAGATCGCCGTGGAAACCGAGGCGGATGTGCGCGAGATTGCCCTTGGTGCAGTGCGGGCATTTACCGCCTCGGCCGATGCGGAGGCCTGGGTAAGGCTTATCGGCCGCATTCAGGATTCGCAGTCGCCGGCGGGCGCGTGCTTGGGTGAAATGATCACATGGTCGATGAAGCAGTAGCCCGTTCTGTCGACGGTTTGGGGGTTCTGGGGGTTGTCCTCGCTGGTGGGGCGTCCCGCCGGTATGGCAGTGACAAGGCATCGGCCATGCTGAACGGCATGCCATTGGTGCAATGGGTGGTGGACCGGGTTCGCCCGCAAGTCGATGTACTTGCCGTCAGTGGCGGGAATCGCGCCGGCTTGTCATTGCCGATTATTGCCGATCAGGTAAGGAATGCCGGTCCGTTGTCGGCTCTATGTTCAATTCTCGCCTGGGCCGAACAGAAGAATCTGCCGCTGGTGACGACCTTTTCCTGCGATACGCCGTTCATTCCGCACGATATCGTAGACGGTTTGCGCCGGGCATTGCAGGATCGCGATTGCGCCATTGCCAGCCGGGCGGGTGCCACCCATCCGACTTGCGCGCTTTGGAAAACCAAAGCGCGCGAAAAAATCGAAACGGCATTCGCTGCCGGTGTACGCAGCCTCCGCGATGCGATGGATTATGTCAGTTCATGCCAGGCCGATTTCGCGGCCGTGCGCGACGGCCCCGGCGACGACCCCTTCTTCAACATCAATTCCCCGAGCGACATGGTTTTGGCGCAGGCCTGGCTTGAGAGGCGCAGGCAGGCCGAATAAGCCCGCATCCGGGAGGAGGAGGGTCCGGTCAGCGCTTTTTTCGCTCGGATCGCTTGGCGGGCCTGACCGCCAGGACGTCGTCGATCCACGTCTTCGTGCGTACTGCGCCCGGCAAACCCAGCGTCGTCACGGCGAGAAGCGCGATATGTCGGATCTGGTCGGCGGCCAGCCCTTCGGCCAAGCCTCGCCTGACGTGCGAGTGAACCGCACCTTCCAGACCGGCGCCCGCGGCGAGCGCGATCTTGACCAGACGCCGCGCCCGCGCATCAAGCGGCCCGGCATCGGCGCAGCGCTTGCCGAGTTCGGCATAGCTCTCCCAGATTTCGGGATGTCGCCGTGCAAGTTCGCCGGCGCCGGACGGCAGGTTGGCTGGTTTTGTGATTTTCCTGGCCATGAATTTTTCCCCAATCCGGACCGACGCAAAAGCGCCGCAGCTCCGAAAAGCCTGTTCATTAAAGGCTTCAAATCCTACACCAAAATGGATTTGAGCGTTAATAATGATTACGCGTCGGGCTAGTGGCATCGCCGCGCCGGCGGGCGCCTTGTTCACGCGGTGCGATCCTGAATCGCGGCACGGCGCCGACGCGCGGCTGTTATGAAGAACGCCTGGCCCTGGCCACAAGTTGAACTCTCGCAGGCCCGGCCACGGCTAGGATTCAGGCAGACGGCACCACGTCGAAGGCAATCGTGGTGCGCGCCGCCGCGTCATGAAACGGTATTGTCCCGTGCCACAGGTAGGATGGAAACAACACCAGCCGCCCGGGAGCGGGCCGGATGGCGCGGCGCACCGGATTCTTCAGCGCCACGTCCAGATGCGGTTCGCCAAACTTGATCCAGCCCTGGCGCGCGCCGTTGTCGTCGGCGACGACTGGCGGCACCGCCACGTAATAACAACTGCTGATCCAGCCCATCGGATGGATGTGGTTGACGTGAAAGCCGCAATCCTTCAACCGTGACGACCAGGAGCCGGCATAGTGAAAGCCGGCCGCCCGGCGCGACAGGAAGGGATGAGCCGCGTCCTCTCCCAGTTCGGCGATGTAGCGTGTCACCGCCCCGTCGATCCGCGCCTTCAGCTTCTCCACCAGCTCCATCCCGGCGCCGAACAGATTGCCGGGCGTCTGGGTCCCGCCGCGCAGGGACTGGCCCAGGAATTCACGGGTCTCGGGATGCAGGCGGACCAATGCCGCGTTCAGTTCGGCGTTGAAGTCGTCCATCCCGGCAAAGCCTTCCGGCGGCTCCAGGTCGAAAGCGCGCACCAGCGTGTCATAGCCGCAGAGGGTTTCGCCGCGCTCATCCTCGAGCATCCGCCAGGCGGTGCTGAGGATAGCCAGGCAGTCGCCGTTCCGCGGCGCGCGCGCCAGACCCTCTTCACACAGGCGCACCGCCTTTTGGGGGGCGCCCGCCAGTAGCGCCGCTTCCCCGGCCTGGGCAAAGGCGCCAGTGGGAATGTCCGGACGTTTCAGCAATATGTCGAGGGCCGCGCCAGCTTCGGCCGGGCGCTTCATCTGGGCCAGCGCGCGGGCAGCACCCAGCGCTGCCACCACATCTCCCGCATCGCGTGTCAGCAGCGTTGCATAGATGTCGTGCGCCTCCAGGTGGCGTCCTGCAAGGCTGAGAAAATGCGCCTTGCCGAGCAGCAACGGCCGACTGGCCGGCGCGCGGTCATAGGATCCGAGGAATTCCTCATCGCGCCCGAGGCGGTATAGCAGGGCGTTGTAGTCGTGATGGAGGCCCGGATCATCGGGGGCGCGGACCAGAAGGTCTCGATAGATCGCCAGCGCCTCGCCATGCTGCCCCAGATTCTGCAGCGCTTCGCCGCGGCGCAGCGCAGCGCGCGGCGAGCCCGGCTCCAGGGCGCGCGCGTTATCCGCCGCCGCCAGCGCATCCGCGTCCTTGCGCAGACGAAGCAGCGCCGCGGCGAGTTGCAGGTTGATCTGGACCTTCAGACCGGGATCCGAAGTCTCCTCCAGCGCGCGGCTCAGCACCGTCTGTGCATCGGCGGGCCGCCCCTGGTCGGTCATCACCGCACCCAGCGCCAGCCTGGCATGGACCAGCCCCGGCATCTTGCGCAGCACGGCGCGGAATTGCGCTTCAGCTTCGGTCAGCCTGCCCGAGTGATGAAGCAATTGTCCCAGTTCGAAAAGCGCTTCCGCCCAGCCGTGCTGCAATTGCAGCGCCTCACGAATCGCGGCTTCGGCTTCCGCGGTGCGCCCCAGACCCGCCAGGGCGCGGCCAAGATTCAGCGCCAGCGCCGGATTATCCGGCGCAAGTTCGCGGCTTTGCGCCAGCAACGCTGCCGCTTCCGCCAGGCGTCCCTGATGCAGGCGAATAGCCCCCATGGCGCCCAGCACGTCGCAATGCCCGGACAATCCAAACCGTGCCAGCGATGCGATGGCCTGCTCGGCGCCGTTCACATCGCGTCGCGCCAGGCAGTCCTGCACACGCGCCAGCACGGGTGACAAGGCAGGAGGATACTGGATCATGCGGCACCTTATACCTGCTGCACCCAGAACTGATACATGCCCCGAAATGTTGCGGGGTGCTCGGCCTCGAAGATGGTCCAGTTGTCCAGGTCGATCGCGGCGGGATCGCCGGGAAAACGGGTTTGGTAATCCGCCAGGACCGGGGCATCCAGGTCGAAGCCCAGCATCGCCAATCCGTGTTCGCTGAGGAACGTCGCGATCTCGGTGAGCGAAACATGCGATTCCTGCACATGGAACAACAGATCGCGGCAGCCGCTGAGAGTGAAAAAATCGGACCGTTGCGTCACGCCGGTAAATTTAGGCCGGGCGCGCAGATAGCGGCGCGCGGCGCGCAGTCCGTGCGGCGTGCCCGCAAAGCCTTGCGCGGCAAGCTCCGCCCGCGCCGCAGCCACATCCCGGCGTGCCATCGCACTGTAGAGCCCGATCTTCATAACGCCGCCCGGTTTCAGCAGGCCCAGCAACACGCGCCAGCCGAAGAAGGGGTCGGCCAGGTGATGCAGCACGCCTACCGCCTCGATCAGGTCGAAGCGGCGATCCAGCGCCCCAATCTTCAAGAGGTCCGCCTGTGCATAGGCGATATTGGCGACAGCCAACTGGCGCGCCTTGCGCGCCGCATGGCCAAGACTGGCGCGGCTCAGGTCTACCGCCAGAACCCTGGCGGAGCCAAACGCCTGCGCCGTCTCGATGGCGTTGCGCCCGGTGCCGCAGCCGGCCACCAGTATATCGGCAATTGCGCGCTCCCGAGTACCCGTGGCCGGGAGACCTGCCGCCATCCAGCGCGGATAGGGATTTTCCTCATACTGTTGCGCGACCCTGCACGAGACCGGATCGGTGACCGGCGTCAACTGCGGCAATGCGGCGGCAAGCTGCCTTTCCTCGGCAGGCTCGCGAAGCTGCTGGGTCAGGAGAGCGTCGATATCCGCGGGCCATTGCCTATCCAGCAACCTTCTGTCGGTGAGCGGCCGGTAAAGCGCGAGTGCGGCGATCTGCGACGGCGCGATGACCGCGTCATGGTCCAGGGCGGTGGCGGTTTCCTGCTCCAGCCGCGCTACAAGCAACTGTTCTTCGCTCGGAAACGTGAAGACATATTCATTGAGGAAGCACTGCTGCGCGAGCGCGCACAGAAATTCAAGCGGCACCTGGCCGGGCGCGCGAAGCAGCGCGCCGCGCGCCACCATCAGCGCATCTTCCAGCGCCCCATCCTGGTTGGGCGTGACGCACAACAAGGCTCGCAGCAGATCATCGTGCGCAAGAGCCGCAATACCGGTCCCGGCTGCCTTGATCAGGTCGGCGGCCGGCAGTGCCAGGTCCTCTGGGCGGCCCCAGTTCTCGCGCAGGGCGCGCAGCACAAGGCCGCGAATTGCCGCATTGTCCTCGAAGAACTGCATCGCCCGGACGCACTCGACAAAAGCCGCGCGGCTGTGGGCGTTTTCCTCCATCGCCAGGGCGACGACGATGGCGCGCATGGCAGCGGTGTGGTCGCCCCGCGCCGAATGGGCCAGCGCGATCCGGGTCTGCTGGATGGCGGACGGCACGGGCGCCGCGCCAATGGGGCGGGCGCTCTTGGCGGCGCGGCGTTGCTTGCGGTTCATCAAGGCCATTGGAGAGCCAGACGATGTCGGGTTCAACCGGAAAATCCAAAGGTCATGGCGGCGTCGCGCGTGGGCCGTGGCCGTCTCCGGCCGGGCGTAGTAATCTAAGGGCAGTAACAAGGCTGGGGGAAGTGATGAAGAGCGCGACGTTGGTCCTGATCGGTCTTCTGGCGGGGACCGGGCCGGCGCTGGCCCAGACTGTGCGCCAGGAGGTGCTGGACGGAGCAGCGCGTTGTGCCGGGGCTCCCGACGACCGCACCTGGCTTGATTGCTTCTATGGCTCCGCTCAGCCAATGCGTGCCCGCCTGGGTCTGCCTCCCGCGCCCGCTGCCCAGACACGGCTGGTGCCGCCGCCGGGGCCAGCCTATCTGGCTTCTGCGCCGGTCACGCGCCGCGCGCCGCCGCCCAAGGAAAAAGGCTTTTTCGCTGAGCTTCTTGGCTCGACCAGGCCGACGGTCAGCAACATGCCGATGGCGTCTTATCGTTTCGACCCGCAGGGCCGTTTCACAGTCCAACTGCAAAACGGGCAGGTGTATGTGCAGGAAGCAAGTGATTTGTTCCATCCCCGCTGGAGCGGCCCCGCGGGTGCGCTGTTGGTGACGATCCAGCCGTCGGGGGACAAGTATGCCCTGCGGGTCAAGAGCGAGCCGGGCGCCGTCTACCATGTCAGGCGCCGGTGATGCGTCATTCGATTGTATACGGATGATTTTGCACGGAATTCCGCACCTGTAGCGCTACCAGCCTTTCGCTGTGTTGGCATGCGCTCTCATTTCTGGTTACGGTGGCCATAGAGACGGGCTTCGCTACCTGCATGATTCCTACGGTTTTGCGCTTCGCGGGCGCCCGCACGATCGGGCGGACTGAGCCATGACCAAGCTTCCGCCCCAATTCATCACGCTGCCAGACGCGAGCGACCATCAAGGCGTCGTCACCCTTGCCCATGTCGCGCGGCGGGCGGGAGTGGGTGAAAGCACCGTATCGCGAGTGCTGCGCAATCATGGTTCGGTTTCGCGGCAGACGCGCGAGAAGATCCTCAAGGCCGCGGCCGAACTGCATTATGTTCCCAACCGGATTGCGGGCACGCTGGCGTCGTCGACATCGAAACTGGTCGGCATCGTAATTCCCTCGGTCGGAAATACCGTGGTGCCCGAAGTTCTGGCGGGTGCCAACGCGGTCCTGGAAGATGCCGGCTTTCAGCCCGTCATTGGGGTGTCGAATTACGATCCTGTGCGCGAGGAGGCGCTGATCGAATCGATCCTCAGCTGGCGCCCCTCGGGTCTGATGGTTGCAGGACTGGAGCATACTGATCGCGCGCGCGACATGATGAAAGGTTGCGGTGTGCGCGTGCTTGAACTGCTGGATGTCGACGGCGAAGGCATCGACATCGTGGTGGGCTCGTCGCATCGCGAGGCAGGGCGCGCCAGTGCCGAATTTCTGTTGGCGCGCGGATATCGCCGCATCGGCTATGTCGGCCATGACATGCGTTCGGATGTACGTGCCGGCAAGCGGCTGGAAGGCTTCCGCCAGGTGATGGAGGAGCACAATCTGGCCATTGCAGATCACGAATTCTCTCCCGATCGCGGTTCGTCGGTGCAGGGTGGACGTATCGGCATGGCGCGGCTGCTGGAGCGGCGGCGAAACCTGGACGCGGTCTATTTCTCCAATGACGACCTTGCAATCGGCGGATATTTCCATTGCCTGGAAAACGGAATTTCGATCCCGGACGACCTGGCGCTGTTCGGATATAACGGCCTGGAGATAGCGCGCCTGACGCCCCAGCCGCTGTCGACCATCCGCACGCCGCGCGTTGCGATGGGCAGGATCGGGGCCCAGATGCTTCTGTCGGGCGGCCCGGCGCAGGTCATTGACGTGGGCTTTGAGCTGATACCCGGCGCGACCAGCTGATTCAGAAAAATCGTAATGAAATCATGCCACTAAGAAGGCGATCGTACATTTTTGTCACGCCGAGGAAAAAATGGCAGCGCTACCATTTTTCAGTTGGCAGCGCTGCCAATGTTGGTTACGGTCCCATCAGATAACCAAAAACAGCTTTCAGGGGGCTTTCCATGACGTCGAATTTCAAAACGGCATTGCTGTGCGCAACGAGCTTGCTGGGACTGACCACAGTCGCCTATGCGCAGGAGAGCAATGTGGAATCGGTGACCGTCACCGGTTCGCGCCTGATCTCGGATATCACCGCATCACCGACGCCGATCACGGCCGTCACCGCAGACCAGTTGCAGGCGACAACGCCTACCAATATTCCCGATGCATTGAACAAGCTGCCGACATTCATCGGCGGCCGCACACCGCGCAGCCAGGATAATGCCAGCCGCAACACCTCAGGCAACGTGCTTTCTCTGCGCAATTTCGGTGTTTCGCGCACCCTGATCTTGTTGGACGGCCACCGCGTGGCGCCGTCCAACGAAGACGGCACGGTGGATACCGACGTTCTGCCGCAAATCCTGATGACGCGGGTCGATGTGGTGACGGGCGGCGCTTCGGCCGTGTATGGCTCCGACGCCGTGGCCGGTGTGGTCAACTTCATTCTCGACAAGAAGTTCGAAGGCTACAAATACAACCTGAATGCAGGCATCTCGAAATACCAGGATGCCGCCGAATTCAACTTTGGTCAGGCCTGGGGTACCGCGCTGTTTGGTGGCCGCGGCCACATTGAAGTCGCGACCCGCTATTTCCAGCAGGACATGGTGCCGATTACGGCCCGTCCCTATGGCGATAACGGTCAAGCCTGGGTTCAGTCAGGGTCAGGCAGCAGGACGGCACCCTTCACCAACACGCCCTATGGCCGCACCTTCAACCGCTCGGAACTGGGCCTGATTGTCTGTGGCAGTACCTGCGCGGCCAACAATTCCCAGTTCGGCATTGGTGGCGGAAATATTTCGCCGGCAACGCATGGCGTGCCGACAACCACCTCCAACCTGGAATCTGGAGGCGACGGCGGCTACGACCACTTCGGCACCTTCAAGTCGGGGTTGCGCCAGGCCGAAGCGTTCACCCGCATGAGCTATGACCTGACCGACGACATCAACGCCTATGTGCAGGGAAGTTGGGCGGAATCGCACAATTACGCGATCTGGTTCCCGACGACCTCAAGTTCGGCGGGCTCCACCCCCAACAGCTATTTCGCCAACAACCCGTTCCTGTCGGCAGCGGCACAGACGCAGCTGAGAACCAGTACGCTGTTCCTGCCGACCTATACCACCCAGCCGACGGGTGCCGTTGGTGGAGGTACGCCGCCACCGCCGCCTGTCGACGCGCTGGGACCTGTTCCGATCTTCCGCGACCAGGGCTATGTCTTCAACAATATCGGCGGCAAGGATGCGGGGTTGCAGAACTACATCTACCGCACCAAGGGCCAGGACAAGTATACGAATATTGAAGCCGGCCTGACCGGCTCGGTAATGAATGGCCGGTTCAACTGGGACCTCTACTTCAATCACGGCGACAGCCGCGTGAAGGTCGAGAATCCCAACAACACCAACAATGCCAAATTCCTGGCTGCGGCCGATGCGGTAAAGAACGCGGATGGCACGGTAAGTTGCTGGGTCTCAACCCAGGCCGCCTATGCCTCGCTCTATCCGGGGTGCCAACCGCTGAACCTGTTCAACCCGCAGGACGGGCCTTCGGCCGCCTCCTATCGCTACATCACCCAGTCTACCAGCTGGGTCTTGTCGCAGACACTGGACGATGTGGGTGGTTCGGTCGCCGGTGGCCTGGGTTTTGGCCTGCCTGCGGGCGAGATTTCCGTCGCCCTGTCCGGCGAGGCGCGCTGGGCGACCTATACGATGCAGAGCAATGCCCTGCCGACCGACTTTGTGAATTGCACGGGCCTGCGCCTGTGCCTGGCGAACGGCAACGCGCCGCCGCTGTGGGCACAGAACGTCAACGCGCCGGTGGATGTCGACAACAACGTGTACGAGTTCGCGCTGGAAACCAATATCCCGCTGCTCAAGGATTTGCCCTTCGCGCAGCGCGTGTCGGTTGACCTGGCCGGCCGCTATACCGATTATTCTTCATCGGGCGCGGTTGAGACCTGGAAGGTCGGCGGCGACTGGCAAGTCAATGACACGGTCCGATTCCGCGGTACCATGTCGTTTGACATTCGCGCGCCCAACCTGAACGACCTGTACCGCCCGGTGGGCATCTCCTCGACCGGCTTTACCGACCTGCTCACGGGCGGTAACAACTCCACCCAGCTGGTCTCCAGCGGCAACGCGACGCTGACGCCGGAAGTCGCCCGGACCTACACCATGGGTGTGGTGCTGACGCCGGACTTCATTCCCGGCCTGACCATGTCGGTCGACTGGTATCAGACCCATATGACCGATGCGATCACCGGCATCACCTACCAGAGCACGGCGGTCCAGCAGATATGCCTGAACAGCGCGCCGGCCTACGATTCGCCGTTCTGCAAGCTGGCGACCCGGCCGATCGCAAATCCGGCCGACCCCAACTACAAGGACCCGGTGCTCAATTTCCCGACCCAGGTCTTCAACTCGCCGGTCAACAGTGCGACGCAGCAGATGGAAGGCTGGGACATCGAAATCGACTATGGCTGGGACATGGACCAGATCATCTCCGGCTTCCCCGGTTCGATGACCCTACGTCACCTGCTGAGCTATCAGCCGTTGAATACGACGGTGAACATTCCGGGAGCGGTGCCGACTTGGGCGGTGGCGCCCAAAACCCGCCAGACCACCTTCCTGACCTATCAGGCGGGTGACTGGGGTCTGAGCATGCAGAACCGCTGGCTCAGCGGCTTCAAGAAGAACAACTCCATCATCACGGCGACCAGCCAGAACTATGCGGTTCCACGCGTCAATTCCTATGACGTGATGGACGTGACGATTGACCGGAAGTTCGACCTGTGGGGCGGCAGTGCCGACATGTACCTCTCAGTCGAAAACATCGGCGATACGCGCGCGCCGCTGACCCCGACCAATGCCTCCAACCCCGGTCTGTTCTACCCGACCATGGGCTTCTTCGACGACATGGGCCGCTACTTCACCATTGGCATCCGGGGCAATCTCTAGGACGCACTGCCGTACGGAATAAACCCCCTGGGCTGGTGCTGTGAAAGCGGCGCCGGCCCATTTTTTTCCGGCCGCTGCGGGAGGGCCGCAGGGGTGGACGCGCATGGAAGGCACCGTCGCCGCCACTGGCGGCGGGCAATATCGCAGGAGGTAAGCGATGAGATTGTCTCGCCGCCAGATCGTAAGTGCCGCTGCGGCGGTAGCCGCAGCTCCCATCGAGGCCGGCGGGCAGACAGGAACGGGTTCTGCCGCGCCATCGCTCGATTCCTTGGCGAAGGCAAAAGGCCGCCTGGGCTTCGGAAGTTTCCTGAACAGCTTTGCCCGCGATCCAGCGCAGACCCGGGGCATTCCATGCGACTTCGACGATATCAAGGCGCGAGAGGTGCACCTGAAAGAGTGCGGCATCGCTACCGCAGGGGTCTATTGGACATGGACCCGGCCGAATGCCAGGGACTTCATCTTCTACAATTCCGATCGCGTCATTGATTGGGCGGAAAAGCAGAAATTGAAAATCCGCGGGCACAACCTTGTCTGGCTTCGCTTCGATCGCATGCCGGAGTGGCTCAACAATTACGACTTCGGCCCCCGGCCCGCCACGGAGGCCGAACGGCTGCTGCGCGAGCATATCACCACGTTCTGCAAGCGTTATGGCACGCGCATCTTCACCTGGGACGTGGTCAATGAGGCGATCGATCCCCATACCGGTCTTGTGCGCGACGATGCCTTCCACAAGCGTTTGGGCGATGCGGTCGTGGACATCGCCTTTGATGCCGCCCGGCAGGCGGCGCCGCATGCCTCACTGGTCTATAACGACTACATGGGCTGGACTGAAGGAAGCGCACGGCACCGCGATGGCGTACTTAAGTTGCTGACCAGGCTCAAGGCACAGAATATTCCGGTCGACATGGTGGGCGTGCAGGGCCATATCGGTCCCGGCCCGATCGGAGACGTGGTGGGCAACCTGTCGTTCGACGCCGGCGAACAGGCGAGTCTAAAGAGTTTTCTGGATGCCGTGACAGGGATGGGACATCGGCTGTCGATCACCGAGTTCGATATCGGCGAGACTGGGCTGCCACCTGACAACAGGGCACGGGATGAGGCGCACGCCGATATAACGAGGCGTTATCTCCAGTTCATGCTGGGCTATCCCCAGCTTGACTATATCGTGGCGTGGGGGCTGGTCGATCATCATTCCTGGCTGCAAACGCGCAATATGCGCGAAGACGGGGCATTGAAGCGGCCGACGCTCTATGATCCCAATTATGAACCAAAGCTGATGCGTCAGGCGATTGCCGATGCGCTGCAGTCGGCGCCCCCCGGCCATTGACGCCGGCGTTCAAGACTTGCAGCGTCGGTGATGAGCGAAGGAAAGAGTGGAGCGGGATGCAGCGGATAGCTCTGGCGATGGCAGCCGTTTGCGCCTTGGCGGGCAGCGCGCAGGCCGCGGACAATGCGGTGACGTCCGGCACCTTCGTTATCGAACGGCCTACGCTGTTGTCGTTGGGCTTTGAATGGAAGATCAGCGGCGACGACAACCGCAATGCAGCGGTCATTGTGACCTACCGCAAAACGGGGCAGGCAACGTGGCGCCAGGCCCTGCCAATGCTGCGCATGGGCGGGGAGTTCATTGCCGGACCCAAGCCGCAATATGGTGGCCTCAACTATTACAACTACACCGTGCCTCCCGCCTTTGCCGGCAGCGTGCTGGGCCTTCAACCTGATACCGCATATGACGTCCATTTTACGATGCGCGATCCGGATGGGGTGAATGGCGAGGCGGAGAAGACCGTAACGGTCAGGACCCGTGCCATTCCCAGACCCGCCGCGGGCGGCCATGTCTATCAGGTCTGGCCGTTCAGCCATAAGGACAAGCTGGGTCCTGATGAATTTATCGGGCTGCTCGCAGCCTATTATATGGGCGCCGACGAGAGCGACCACAGCAATGTCTTTCCGCCGCGCGTGAAGCCCGGCGACACCATTCTGGTCCATGCCGGGACCTACAAGGACAACCGCTTTGTCTATGGCGGTTTCGACAAGAATGTCGAGACCTATGGCACCTCGTTCGATGGTACCTATTACCTCACTGCCAGCGGCACGCCGGACAAACCCATCGTCATCAAGGCAGCGGGTGATGGCGAGGTGGTCTTCGATGGCAACGGCAATGACACGCTGTTCAACCTTTTGGCAGCCAACTACAACTATTTCGATGGCATTACGGTACGCAATACAAATGTCGCCTTTCTCCTGGGTATCAAGGATATTGCCGGCGCTGACGGCTTCACCCTGATCAATAGCCGTGCCTATGACGTGGGGAGGGTCGTGCGCGACGACTGGGCGAAATCGAAGGACTATTATATCGCCGACAATGTCTTTCTGGGCCGGCACGATCCCGAGCACATCACCAGTTGGATCGGGGCGGATGTATGGGGAAAATATCCCGGCTTTCCGGCGCTGATAACAAGCGAATATGCAGTCAAGGTCTATGGCCAGGGACATGTGGTGGCACACAACTACATCGCCAACTTCCATGATGCGATCGACAATGCCACCTTTGGAAACCCAAGTCCGGTGCCGGAAGACCAAGGTGCGTCGGTTGATTTTTTCGGCAACGACATGTTCAACATCACTGACAATTGCATCGAACTGGATGGCGGGGTGCACAATATGCGCGCCTTCGACAATCGCTGCGCCAACACCGCGCAGCTGGCCTACAGCACTCAGCCGATCTTCGGCGGACCGGCCTATATCTATCGCAACATCTCATACAACAACACCACGGCGGGTGCGCTGAAGCTGCTCGATGATCCCGCCGGCATCCTGGTTTACAACAACACCTTCATCGGCAGTGCCGGATCGCTGGGGCCGGCTTCCAACATCCATTTCCGGAATAATCTGATCGTCGGCGATGGTTGGAAGAAGCCAATATTCCAGGTCAAGACCTTTACGCCCTACTCCTCGTCGGATTTCAACGGCTTCGGGCCCAATCAGGTCGCGGGCAATTTTTCCTGGGATGGTCCGCCCTTCGAAAGCGCCAATGGCGGGCGGGTACACAAGGCCGATGACACGCTGGCTGAATATCAGAAAGGCAGCGGCCAGGACGCCCACAGTATTGTCGTCGGGCTGGACGCCTTTGTGAATGTCAGGCCCACTGACGAGTCCGATCCGCGAAAGCTGTATCTGCCTGAGGATCTCGACTTCCGCCTTGGCCCTCGTTCCGCCGCCATTGATAAGGGCGCGGTCCTGCCCACCATAACCGACGGCTTCAATGGCCGGGCGCCCGACCTTGGCGCTTACGAGTTCGGCAGTACACCGCCGAAGTACGGGCCGGAGATGTGGCCTGTGGGGGAGACGCCGTCGCAGTTCCGGTCAGAGACGGGACCACCGCACTGACCAACGGATGCTTGCTTTGTCAAATCACGCGCTCAGCGCGTGACGAGCGCCGCCGCCGTCCAGATAGGCGTCGAAGGCGGCGGACGCCAGCCGCACTGCGGGACGCAGACCGGGGGTTACAGTCATGCATTCCTCTTCGATCCTAACCATGCCGTCCTGCGCCAGCGGCTGGAGCCGCATCAGGGCGTCGTCGAAATACCGGCAGGGCAGGTGGAACTGGCGGCGCACCTGTTTCAGGTCGATGGCGAAGTCGCACATCAGCCGTTCGATCACATGGCGGTGCACGCGATCGTCGAACGACAGGGCAAAGCCGCGCGCCGTTGCCAGATTTCCCGCCTCAATTGCGGCGCGCCAGATGGGGACCGCAACCTGGTTCTGCACATAGCCCTGCGGCAGCGCGCCAATGGCCGAGGCGCCCAGCCCGATCAGCGCCGGCGCGGTGTCGGTGGTATAGCCCTGGAAGTTGCGCGCCAGTGTGCCTTCCCGCGCTGCCAGCGCCATGGCGTCATCGGGGCGGGCATAGTGATCCAGCCCAACCGGCACATAGCCGGTCGCGCACAGAAGGTCATGGATCAGGGATTCTTGTTCCAACCGTCCGGCCACGTCGGGTAGCGCGCTTTCGGGAATCAGCGCCTGGTGCTTCTTAAACGATGGCACATGGGCATAGCCGAACACCGCCAGCCGGTCAGGGTGGAGTGACAGGGCGAAGTCGATATTGCGATTGATGCCGTCCTCGGTCTGGTACGGCAGGCCATAGATCAGGTCCAGATTGAGCTTTCCGATGCCAGCTGCGCGCAGCAACGCCACGCAATCGGCGGTTTCCGCATCGCTCTGGACGCGGTTGATCGCTTTCTGCACCTTCGGGTCGCAATCCTGCACGCCGATGCTGGCGCGGGTCACGCCGGCCGCTGCCAGCGCCCAGGCCATGTCGCCGCCAAAGCCGCGCGGATCGATCTCGATGGCGAATTCGGCATGGGGGGCAACGTCGAACCATTCATGGATTGCTGCGCTTAGCCGCCCCACATCGTCGGGTGTCAGCAGGGTGGGCGAGCCGCCACCCCAATGGATATGCGTGACGGTGCGCCGCCCATCCAGCGTCTTTGCAACCATCGCCAGCTCCTTCGCGAGCAGGTTGCAGTAGCTGGCGACCGGCGCGTAATTGTTAACGACCGTTGTGTGGCATCCACAGAACCAGCACAGCGTGTCGCAGAACGGCACATGCAGATAGAGCGATACTGAGGTGGCGGCTGGCAGCTCTGTCAACCATTCCGCATACGTATTTTCCCGTATGCCGGAATGGAAGTGCGGCGCGGTGGGATAGCTGGTGTAGCGTGGCACGCGTGCCGCAAAGATCGCATTTAGATCGGCCATACACGCTATCAACGAGCAATCGGCACTTTGCCGCCTTGATCGGCCGCAAACACATGTGCGGCAACTTGCCGTTTTAACCTTTGATGCCGATCAAGCCGCGCCGGCGCGACCTGGCGCACACACGGCATGAAAAGAATCGCGAATGGGGAGTTTCATGCGTACCGCCACCATCCTTGCCTCGATGCTGCTGATAGGAGCAGCCGCTGCGCCAGCCCTGGCACAGGACGATACTGGTCTTGCGGGCCACTATCAGGTCCGCCTGCGCGGCCTTGGCGTGCTTCCAGAGTCCGGCGGCAGCAAGGTCTTTATCTCCGGCGCCAATATCGGTGGCACAACGGACCTCAGCAACAGCGCGGTTCCGGAAATCGACGGTACCTATTTCGTCAGCGATCATTTCGCCGTGGAGGCGATCGCTGCCACCACCAAGCATTCTGCCAGCCACAGCGTTGCGGGTCCCCTGGGCAGCGTCTGGCTGCTGCCGCCGACTGTGACGGTGCAGTACCATCTCCAGCCCACCGATCCGCTGTTCCGTCCCTATGTCGGCGTGGGCCTGAACTATACCATTTTCTACAACGCCAAGAGTCCGCTGCCCGGCATCTCCTATGACGACAATGCCGGCTTCGCGCTCCAGGCCGGCGCCGACATTCCTGTCGGCAGGGACGGCTATTTCCTGAATGTCGACGTCAAGAAGATATTTCTTGGCACCACGCTGCATGCTGCATCCGGCGTGGTGAAGGGCGATGTGAACATCGATCCCCTGATCGTGGGCGCAGGTGTTGGCATCCGCTTCTGACCCCGGAAGGTGGAGCATTGCTGTGCTGCGTCCTGATCGCCTTGGTGCTGGGTCCGCTGGGGCTGAGCGCGGCAGCGCTTGGCGGCGGTGGCGCCTGTTGCACAGGCCGTGTCAGCGTGATGTGGACCGCCGCAGCGGCGGCAATGCTGGTGCTGGCTTGCGGGACCGGCGTCTGGCTCATGCTGGGGCCTCCACCGTCCGGTGCTTTCAGTCACATCTGCAGCATCTTCGTCCCGCGTTGACCAATACATTTGCGCCAGATCAACGCACGATTCCTCGCATTAGGGCACAGGCTGGGCATTACCCATGGGGGCATCATGACCATTGATTCGCGGATCGACCCGAAGGAGGCGCGCCATGCAGACTGCGGCGTCTGAGGCCAGCGCATCCTGGCGCATCGACCTGTTCGTGCTGCCGCTGATCCTGGGGCTGGGCTGGCTTGCCGGCATCCTGGAAGCGGCACGTTCGCCCGATCCGGCAATGGCCATCCAGGGCTGGACCTTCGCCGCCTGCATGATGGGCATCGGCGTCTGGTATTTGTGGAGCTACGCCGGACGCACCCCGGCGGACGAGCGGACTCCTTACGCCAACGACGTGGTCAAGGCGGGCGTCATCGCCTCCATGTTCTGGGCCGTGGCCGGCATGGCGGTCGGATTGATCCTGGCGCTGCAGCTTTCCTTCCCGCATTGGTTCTATTTCCCTGACGTGCCGTGGACGAATTTCGGGCGCCTGCGGCCACTGCACACCTCCGCGGTGATCTTCGCCTTCGGCGGCAATGTGCTGATCGCCACGTCGTTCTATGTCGTGCAGCGCACCAGCCGGGCACGGTTGTGGGGTGGCTCGCTGCCCTGGTTCGTCTTCTGGGGCTACAACACCTTCATCGTGCTGGCAGGCACCGGCTACCTGTTGGGCATAACCCAGTCCAAGGAATATGCCGAGCCGGAATGGTATGCCGACATCTGGCTGACGCTGGTGTGGGTCTGCTACCTGCTCACCTTTCTTGGCACGATCATCAAGCGCAGAGAGCCGCACATCTATGTGGCGAACTGGTTCTACCTCTCCTTCATCGTCACCATCGCGATGCTGCACATCGTCAATAATCTTTCCTGGCCGGTGTCGCTGCTTGAGAGCCAGAGCTATTCACTCTTCTCGGGCGTGCAAAGCGCGCTAACCCAATGGTGGTATGGCCACAACGCGGTGGGCTTTTTCCTGACCGCGGGTTTCCTGGGGATCATGTATTACTTCATCCCCAAGCGTGCCGAGCGGCCGATCTATTCCTACCGGCTGTCGATCGTCCACTTCTGGAGCCTGATCTTCATCTACATCTGGGCGGGTCCGCATCATCTGCTCTACACCGCGCTGCCGGAATGGGCACAGACGCTGGGCATGACATTCTCGGTCATTCTGTGGATGCCAAGCTGGGGCGGCATGATCAACGGGCTGATGACCCTGTCGGGCGCATGGGACAAGCTGCGCACGGATCCGGTGCTGCGCATGCTGGTCGTGTCGGTCGCCTTCTACGGCATGTCGACTTTCGAAGGTCCGGTGATGAGCGTGAAGACCGTCAATGCGCTGTCGCATTACACCAACTGGACCATCGGCCACGTCCATTCGGGAGCGCTGGGCTGGGTCGCCTATGTCAGTTTTGGCGCGATCTACTGCCTGGTGCCGTGGCTGTGGGGCAAGAAGACGCTGTATTCCAACGCACTGGTGGAATGGCATTTCTGGATATCGACCCTGGGCATCGTGCTCTACATCACCTCGATGTGGGTGGCGGGAATCATGCAGGGCCTGATGTGGCGTGCCTATAATGAATTCGGCTTCCTGGAATATTCTTTCGCCGAAGCCGTTCAGGCAATGCATCCCTACTACATCATCCGGGCCATCGGCGGCGGGCTGTTCCTGGCCGGCGTGCTGATCATGGTCTTCAACCTTTGGAAAACGGTGCGGCAGGGCGCCCCCGCGGCGGCGGCTGCGGCGCTGGTGCCGGAGGCGGCGGAATGAAACACGAAAAGTTCGAACGCAATTCGATCCTGCTTCTGGTCGGCATCCTGATCGTGGTGGCTATCGGTGGCGCGGTGGAAATTGCTCCGCTGTTCTGGGTCAATGGCACGATCGAGAAGATCGCCGGCATGCGGCCCTATACGCCGCTCGAGCTGGAAGGCCAGAAGATCTATGTCAGCGAAGGTTGCAATGTCTGCCATAGCCAGATGATCCGCTCGCTGCGCGACGAGGTCGAGCGCTATGGCCACTACAGCCTGGCGGCCGAGAGCATGTATGACCATCCCTTCCTGTGGGGGTCCGAGCGCACCGGCCCCGACCTGGCGCGCGTGGGCGGGAAATATTCCGACCAGTGGCACCTCGCCCACCTGGCCGACCCACGCTCCGTGGTGCCGGAATCCATCATGCCGCCTTACATCCACCTGGAAGAAACCGACCTGGACTATTCCGACATCAAGGAAATGCTGGAAGCCAGCCGCGACGTAGGTGTTCCGTATACTGATGAGCAAGTTGCCCATGCCAGGGAAGACCTGGAGGCCCAGGTCAATCCCGATGGCGACGGCGTGGATGGGCTGAAAGCCCGCTATGGCGCCAAGGTGAGCGTGCGCGACTTCGCCGGCCAGCCGGGCCGCATCACCAAGGCGGACGCGCTGATCGCCTATCTGCAGATGCTGGGCACGCTGGTGGATTTCAAGACTTACCAGGCGCACGCCCCCGAGAACCGGAGATAGTCATGGAACGCTGGGCCTTTGAGGAAGTGCTCGCCTTCACGCGAAGCTGGGATGCGGTCTATTTCACCGCCATGTTCGTTGTTGCCGCGATATATGCCTACTGGCCGAAGAACAAGGCCAAGTTCGAAGCGGCCGCGCGCATTCCGTTCGAGGACGAGGGGCACTGATGTCCAAAAAGAAAGAAGTCGACGATGTTTCGGGCACCGAGACGACCGGTCATGAGTGGGACGGCATCAAGGAGCTAAACACGCCCCTGCCGCGCTGGTGGGTGGTCATCTTCATCGCCACGATCGTCTGGGCGGTTGGCTATTGGATCGTGATGCCGGCTTGGCCGTTGGTGCATGGCTATACCCACGGTATCCTCAACCATTCCCAGCGCGACACAGTCACAGCCAACGTTAATGCGCTGAAAGCGGCGCGCGCTGCCAGGGAACACGCGCTGGATCATGCCTCGCTGAAGCAGATCCAGGACAATCCGGAGTTGCTTCAGTTCGCCATGGCCGAAGGAAAATCGGTGTTCGGCGATAATTGCGCGCCCTGTCATGGCGACGGCGGGCAGGGCGCCCATGGCTATCCCAACCTGAACGACGATGTCTGGTTGTGGGGTGGCAAGCTGGAGGACATCCAGCACACCATCACGGTGGGCGTGCGTTCCGGCGCGCCCGACACGCGCGAGTCCCAGATGCCGGCTTTTGGCCGCGACGCCATCCTCAAGCCGGGTGAGATCGAAGACCTGACCCAGTATGTCGTTCATCTGTCGGGACGCCGTGCGGATGCGGGAGCGATGCGCCGTGGCGGCAAGCTGTTTGCCGACAATTGTGCCGCATGCCATGGACCGGAAGGCAGGGGCGAGCGCAAGGTCGGCGCGCCCAACCTGACCGACAATGAATGGCTCTATGGCGGCGCGCCGGAAAACATCCATGACCAGATCTGGAACGGTCATGGCGGCGTGATGCCGACCTGGGGCGGACGCCTGACGCGGGAGACCATCAAGTCGCTGGCGGTCTATGTCCACAGCCTGGGTGGCGGCGAATAGCGGGTGAGGTGATGACCGCGCATACAGTGATCGACAGGCTTGGGGGCGGCCAGCAGGCCGCTGAGGGCGTCGCGCGCTCGGATGCACAGGCTACCAACAGCGCCGCAAACCGCAAGCTCTACAAGCCGCGGGTGCCGATCCATCCGCGCGAGCAGGACGGCGTGTACCGCAAGATCAAATGGGCGATGATGGCGGTGACGCTGTCGATCTATTACCTGATCCCCTGGGTGCGCTGGGACCGCGGCCCCGATGCCCCCGATCAGGCGGTGCTGGTCGATTTCGCCCATCAGCGCTTCTATTTCTTCTTCATCGAGATCTGGCCGCAGGAGGTCTATTACATCACCGGGCTGCTGATCCTGGCTGCGGTCTCGCTGTTCCTGGTCAATGCCTTGTTCGGCCGTCTGTGGTGCGGTTATTCTTGCCCGCAGACGGTTTGGACCGACCTGTTCATCTGGGTCGAAACCAAGATCGAGGGCGATCGCAACGCCCGCATCAAGCTGGACGCCGCACCCTGGACGGCGAACAAGATCGTCAAGCGGGTATCCAAGCACGCCATCTGGCTGATGTTCGCGGTGGCGACCGGCGGCGCCTGGGTCTTCTACTACAATGACGCGCCCACGCTGCTGCACCAACTCCTGACCGGCACCGCCAGCATCGGCAATTATGCCTTCATCGGTATTCTGGCCTTCACCACATATTCGCTGGGCGGGCTGATGCGCGAGCAGGTTTGCACCTATATGTGCCCCTGGCCGCGCATCCAGGCAGCGATGAGTGACAAAGAATCGTTGACCGTCACCTATCGCAGTGACCGGGGCGAGCCGCGGGGCGCGCACAAGAAGGGTGACCCGTGGGAAGACCGTGGCTCCTGCATCGATTGCAACCAGTGCGTCGCCGCCTGTCCCATGGGCATCGACATCCGGGACGGCGCGCAGCTGGAATGCATCAATTGCGGACTATGCATCGATGCCTGCGACGATGTGATGAAGAAAATCGGCCAGCCCGCGCGGCTGATTGCCTATGACACCGACGCCAACATCCAGCGGCGCCTGAAGGGCGAGAAGACCCGTTTCCGCTTCCTGCGGCCGCGCACAATGTTTTATGCGGCGGTGCTGGTGATCGTCAGCGCCGTCATGCTGTTCACGCTGGCGACCCGCCGGACTATCGACATGGACGTGCTGCGCGACCGAAATCCCAACTACGTCACCTTGGCCGACGGAGCGGTGCGAAATGGCTACACCGTCAAGCTGCTGAACCTTTCGTCCAGCGCGCGGGATTTCCATCTGGCGGTGTCGGGGCTGAAGACGCGCGAGGTCAAGGTGATCGGGCTGGAAACCGACATCATGCCCGCCATCCTGCACGTCCCCGCCGACAAGGTGCGCACTGTGCGCGTGCTGGTGACGGTAGCCAAGGCTGATCTGGGCACGGCCGGAAGTCGCGACATCACTTTCACCGTTACCGAGCCGGTGCACGGGCAAGTGCGCGCGGTCGGGCAGGTCTTTGCCACGGGTGTCGCGCAATGAGCAAATGGCCGGAGAGAAAATTGACGGGTCGCGGCGTGCTTTTGTGGCTGGTCGCCTTTTTTGGCATCGTCATCGGCATCAATGTGGTGTTCATCACCGTGTCGGCTTCCACTTTCCGGGGCGAGGATGAACAGAAGCCCTATCTGCAGGGCGTCGAATACAACCAGATACTGAAACGCCGCGCCGCGCAGGCGGCAGCGGGCTGGCAGGCAAGCCTTTCGGCCATCCGGTTGGATAGCGGCGATGTGCGCATTCTCTTGTCGCTGCGCGGGCGTGACGGCGCGCCGGTGAATGGTGAAAGGCTGGCCGGCGAACTGCGCCATCCCGCCGACGAAAACCGCGACCACGCCCTCAAGCTGGCGGAGGTCGGCCCAGGCCGCTACCAGGTCGATGTGCATGAAGTGGCGCCCGGCGACTGGGACGTGATCGTCGCAGCGCGCGGCGGCAAGACGCCTTTTGAAGCCATGAGCCGGCTATGGGTGCCGTGAAAGCCGAAGCGCGGACGCTGACCGATCTCACCAGCTTCGTGCAGCACAATGCGGGCGGGTCGGCGCGGTTCGAAGTACAGGTCAAGGGCGCGCGCTGCGCCGGCTGCATTGCCAAGATCGAATCCGGCGTCAAAGCCATTCCAGGCGTCACCGAGGTTCGGCTCAATCTGTCCACGGGCAAGCTGCACGTCGCCTGGCATGGCGCGTCTGTCGCGCCGCGCGCGATCCTGGAACGGGTACGCGATCTTGGGTATGAAGCCCAGCCATTCGACGCCGGCGAGACGCTGAATGAAAGCGAACGCGAGGGGCGTTTCCTGCTGCGCTGTCTGGCTTTGGCCGGTTTCGGCACCGTCTTCGTGATGGGTCTGACCGACGGCATCTGGTATGGTGGCATCGACCTCTCGCCGGCGCTGCGCCAGGCTTTTTTCTGGCTGGCGGCGGCGGTGGCCATTCCCGCCACGCTATATGCGGGCCGACCATTTTTTCTTTCCGCCGCGCGGGCTCTGTCCAGGCGCACGACCAATATGGACGTCACCATCGGCGCGGCGCTGATCCTGGCGCTGGGCCTCAGCCTGTACGAAACCGTCGTTGGGGCGGAGCAGACCTATTTTGACGCGGCGATCATGCTGGCCTTCCTGCTGTTGATCGGCCGCTATCTGGACTATCGCCTGCGCGACAAGGCGCAAGGAGCGGCGCGGCACCTGCTGGCAATGCAGTCGCAGCTTGCCCGGCGTGTCCGGGCGGATGGCGCGGTGGAGACCGTGGCGGCGCGCGATATCGCACCCGGAGACCGGCTGCTGCTGGCCAGCGGCGACCGCGTGCCGGTGACGGCGCGGCTGGAAGAGGGCGCCACCGAAGCCGACGTCTCGCTGGTGACTGGCGAAAGCCTACCGGCAGAGATCACTGCCGGCATGAAGCTGGAAGCAGGAACCGTGATCGTGGGACAGGGTGTTACCCTGCTGGCGTTGGCGCGGGCGGACCAATCCCTGGTCGCGGACCTTGCGCGCCTGCTAGAAGCGGGCCGTCAGCGACGTAGCCTCTATGTCCGCCTGGCCGATCGCGCGGCGAAGCTGTATGTGCCGGGCATCATCATCCTGGCGATGGTGGTGTTCGCCGGCTGGATGGCGGCGGGTGCAGACTTTGCCCATGCCACGACCTATGCTATCGCCGTGCTGATCATCACCTGTCCCTGCGCGCTGGGGCTGGCAGTGCCGGCGGTGCAGGTTGTTGCCACAGGGCGCCTGTTTGCCCGCGGGCTGCTGGTCAAGTCGGGAGATGCGCTGGAGCGGCTGGCCGAGATCGACACCGTCATCTTCGACAAGACGGGAACCCTGACCAGGGGAAGTCTGACCCTCAACAACCGCGAGGCCCTGCCGCCGGGCGTGTTGGAGCGGGCGGCGCGGCTGGCGCGGGCCAGCCAGCATCCGCTGGCGCGCGCGCTGACGGCGGAGGCGGGCATGGGCCCGGTTGCGGTGGGCGTGCGGGAAGTGACCGGCGCTGGGCTCGAAGTCGAGGAGGGCGGTAGCCTGCGCCGTCTGGGCAGCGCGGCATGGTGCGGGGCCGCCGGCGGCAGCGGGAGCGAGCTGTGGTACCGCGAAGGCAACGCCGAGCCGGTCCATTTCGATTTCCGCGATGGCCTGCGGCCTGATGCCCCCGCGATGATTGCCGCGCTCAGGGCGCGCGGCCTTCGCATTGAGATGCTGACCGGCGACAACGAAGGCACCGCGGCGGCGATCGCCGCCGAGGCCGGGGTGGATGCCTGGCACGCCCGCGTCGGCCCCGCGGAAAAAGTCGCGCGGCTGGAAGGTTTGCGTGCTGAAGGCTGCAAGGTTTTGATGGTTGGTGACGGCCTCAACGATGCCGCGGCGATGGCCCTGGCGCATGTCTCCATCGCGCCGGGCAATGCCGCTGAAGTCAGCCAGCTCGCGTCGGACATGGTGCTGCGCAGTGAGCAATTGATTGGGGTGGCGGAGGCTTACGAGGTTGCACGCAAGGCCCGTCGCCTGGTGCTGGAGAATTTCGCCCTGGCCACGCTCTATAATCTGGTCGCAATTCCTCTGGCGGCGACGGGCCTGATCCTTCCGGTGATTGCGGCGGCGACCATGGCAAGCTCGTCGTTGCTGGTCAGCCTGAATTCACTGAGATTGGCGCGGCCATGATGAACGGTATTGCCCTGATCATCGCATGCGCCCTGGCCGTCGGCCTGGGCGCGCTGCTGATCCTGTTCTGGGCGATCGAAAGCGGCCAATATGACGATCTGGAGGGCGACGCCATGCGCATCCTGATCGAGGATTCCAGTGACCGGGATGCTAAGAAATAGCGGCCAAGCAACCTTCGCCGTGCTTGAGCCCGCGGCGAATCCGGTCAGATCAGGCTGGTGATGCCTTTGGCCACGACATACAGCCCAACCAGCGCCACCACGCCGCTGAATACCAGTGCCAGCGTTCGCTGGTTGGTGGCCAGGCTTGCCGCCACCCGGCGCCCCGCCACGCCTCCAAGAACGCCACCGGCGATGAACAGGCCCGCCAGCGTCCAGTCTACCAGCCCCGACAGGGCATAGCTGACTGCAGTGGTTGCGCCAAAAGCCGCCACCGACACCAGCGAGGAGCCGATGGCGTTCAGGAGCGGCATCTCGGTGGCGCTGACCAGGCCGGGCACGATCAGAAAACCGCCGCCGATACCGAAGAAGCCGGACAGCGCCCCCACGCCGAAGCCGCTGGCCGCCAGCGGCGGCAGCAGCCGTCGCGCCGAGCCGGCATCCAGGTGTACGTCAATATCGCCGCCTCCCTTGCGGCGCCGCAGCATCAGGCTCGCGACCGCCAGCATCACCAACCCGAACAGTGCCAGCAGCCGGCCGCCGTCCATCGCCTTTCCCAGCGCCGCGCCAAGGGCCGCGCCACCGATGCCGAACAAGGCGAAGACGCTGGCGCAGGGCCATTTCACATTGCGGTCGCGGGCGTGGCCGAAAAGATTGGCAAGTGCGCTGGCAGCCACGGCGACAGCGCTGGTGCCGATGGCGACATGGGGGGAGGAGATGCCCACCACATAGACCATCAGCGGCACCGCCAGGATCGAGCCGCCACCGCCGATCAGGCCCAGCGACAGGCCAACCGCCCCGCCGGAAAGAATCGCGAGGACGATCTGTGCAGCACTCACGGGTTTGAAGGCCGCGGGGGTGCGACTGGCCTGTCGGCATCACGCAGCCACACATAGATCGCCGGGATCACCAGCACCGTCAGGAGGGTCGAGGACGCCAGCCCGAAGAGCAGCGAGATCGCCAGTCCCTGGAAGATCGGATCGGTCAGGATGGTGGCCGCGCCGATCATCGCCGCCAGCGCGGTCAATACGATCGGGCGGAAACGGGTGGCGCCCGCATCCAGCAGAACCTCGCGCAACGTGCGGCCCGGCGTGGCGCCATGGCGGATGAAATCCACCAGCAATATCGAATTTCGCACGATAATGCCGGCCAGCGCGATGAAACCGATCATTGACGTGGCCGTGAAAGGCGCGCCAAACAGCCAGTGGCCCAGCACGATGCCGATCAGCGTCAGCGGTATGGGTGTCAGGATCACCAGTGGCAGCTTGAAGCTTTTGAACTGGGCCACGACCAGAACATAGATGCCCAGGATCGCCACGCCGAAGGCCGCCCCCATGTCGCGGAAGGTCACCCATGTCACTTCCCATTCCCCGTCCCACAGGAGCGACGGCCTTGTCTCGTCCGTGGGCTGGCCGTGCATGAGGATGGTGGGCGGCGGCAAGCTGCCCCAGTCATGCCGGCGGATCAGTTTGTCCACCGCCATCAGGCCATAGAGCGGCGCCTCGAAAGTGCCGGCCAGTTCGGCCGTCACCATGTCGGCATAATGGCCGTCGCGGCGGAAGATCACAGGCGAGCCCTTTTCTTCCGTCACACTGACGACATCACCAAGCTCCACCACCGCCTTGTTGCCTGGCTGCGCATTGGCGGGCACAGGCGTGGATGCCAGCTTCTGCGACCAGGTAAGGTCGCTCTTGGCCTCGCGAACCACGATCTTCAGCGGATCGCGGTCGGTGCCACGGTGGGAATAGCCAACCGCCTGTCCGCCCAAAAGCGCGTTCAGTGTGTCATAGACGTCGGACTGCTCGACACCGAAATATTCCAGCTTGTCCTGGTCGATGGAAATGCGCAGGCGCGGGCGGGGCAGGCCCCAGCTGTTGTCGACATCGACAATATAGGGCACCTGCTTGAACAGCTTCTCGGTTTCTTCTGCTACAGCACGGCGGGTTTTCTGGTCAGGACCATAGATCTCTGCCAGCAGGGTGGACAGCACGGGCGGCCCGGGCGGCACTTCGACCACCTTGATCACCGTGCCCCTGGTGAAGTCCAGCGTGTCCAATTTCCTGCGAAGGTCCAGCGCGATGGCATGGCTTTCCCGGCTGCGGTCGGCCTTGTCCACCAGGTTGACGGCCAGTTCGCCCATCTCGGGCTGCTGGCGCAGATAATAGTGCCGCACCAGGCCATTGAAGTTGAACGGCGCGGGCGTGCCGGCATAAGCCTGGATAGAGGTAACTTCCGGCACCTGCTTGACGATGGCAGCGGCGCGCAGCAGGGCACGGCCGGTGTCTTCCACGGTCGCGCCTTCCGGCAGGTCGACCAGCACTTCCATCTCCGACTTGTTGTCGAAGGGCAAGAGCTTGACGGTGACATTTTTCGTCACGAACAGAAGACAGACCAGGACGGTGGCCGCCGCCACCCAGGCCAGGAATCTGCGCGCACTTTTGCGGTCCTTGACGATGGGCGTGGCGAGGCGCCGATAAAACGCGCCCAGCCGGCCTTCACCATGTTCGGCGCGCCGGTGGCGCTTGCGGGGCTTGCCGGAAATCTTCAGCAGTGCCCACGGCGCGATCACCATGGCGACAAAGAAGGAGAATAGCATCGCCGCCGACGCATTGGCCGGGATTGGCGCCATGTACGGCCCCATCATGCCGGAGACGAACAGCATGGGCAGCAGCGCCGCCACCACTGTCAATGTAGCGACGATGGTGGGATTGCCGACTTCCGCCACCGCCTCGATCGCAGCCGTCATGCGGTCGCGCCCGTCATGCATGGCCCAGTGGCGGGCGATGTTTTCCACCACCACGATGGCATCGTCGACCAGGATGCCGATGGAGAAGATCAGCGCGAACAGGCTGACGCGGTTGATGGTGTAACCCATCAGGTTGGCGGCGAAGAGGGTCAGCAGGATGGTGGTGGGAATGACCACCAGCGTCACTGCCGCTTCTCGCCAGCCGATCACGAACCCGATCAGGAGCACGATCGATATCGTTGCCAGGCTCAAATGGAACAGAAGCTCGTTGGCCTTGTCGTTGGCGGTCTTGCCATAGTCACGGGTGACTTCGACATCCACGTCGGCGGGGATCAGCGGTCCCTTCAGCGCGTCCGCGCGGTCAACCAGCGCCTTGGACACCACCACGGCGTTGGCGCCTGCCCGCTTTGCGAAGGCGATGGTGACGGCAGGCGCGGTGTTCCAGCCGTCGCCATTGCGCCGGATCGACCAGACATGCTGCTCGGCAGGGCTGGGCCCAATCACGATCTTCGCCAGGTCTCGGACGTAGACGGGCCGGCCGTCGCGTGTGGTCACCAGCAGAAGGCCGATGTCGGGAACGCCTTCCAGCGTGCGGCCGGCGACTGCCTGGGCCATGGCGCCCTTCTCGCGCAGCATGCCCGCCAGGAACGAGCGGTTGGCGCCCTGTATCTTCGCTTCCAGCTGCTGCAGGGTAACGCCATACATGGCCAGCCTGTCAGGATCCGGCTCGACACTGATCTCAGGCGGCGTGCCGCCGGAAATATAGGTGTAGCCGACATTGTCCACCTTCATCAGTTCGGCTTGGACCTTGATGGCCAGTTGCTGCAGATCCTTTTCGCTCCATCGACCAGCGGCCGCGGGTCTGGGCGACAGCGTAAGGGTAACAATGGCGACGTCGTTGATGCCACGCCCCACGATCAGGGGCTCGGGGATGCCCAGTGGCATGCGGTCATAGCTGGCGCGCAGCTTGGCATGGATGCGAAGGATCGCATCGTCTTCGCTGGTGCCGGTAAAGAAACGCGCCGTCACCATCACCCGGTCGTCCTGGGTCTGGCTGTAGACATGCTCCACGCCATTGATGCCCTTGACGATCTCCTCGAGCGGCTTGGTCACCAGTTCGGCGGCATCGGCCGCCTTCAGGCCGTTGGCCTGAACCATGATGTCCACCATTGGCACGCTGATCTGGGGTTCCTCTTCGCGCGGGATCGCCATCAGCGCGATCAGCCCGAAGGCGATTGCCGCCAGCAGGATCAGCGGCGTCAGGGGGGATTTGATTGTGGCGCGCGTCAGCCGCCCGGAAAGCCCCAAATTCATGGCTTCAGCAGCCGATCGCCGGGCTTCAGGCCCGACAGGATCTCCAGCTGTGGCGGCGTTCCGGGCTGCTCTGTGCCGCGCTGCACCGGCACGTCCAGCGCCCCGCCCCTTGGCGTCCATATCCGCGCATAATCGATACCCGAGCGGGTGATGATCAAATCCTCCGGTACCCGCACGGCCTGCCGCGTGCCTGCCGACACCCACACCCGCACTCGCTGTCCAACGAAATAGTCCTGAAGCCCCGACACTCGCGCATCGGCAACGACATGGCCGTTCTCCACCTGCGGATAGATCAGGGTTATGGCGCCGCTTGGCGTGCCCTTCAGCCCCAGATCGGCGCCGTCCAGCCTGACCGGCGCGCCGACCTTCAGATAGCGGGCATGACGTTCGGGAATCTGGAGGCGCAGGACGAAATTCTGTTCGGCCACCGTTGCGACCACATCGCCGGGCATCACCACCGTGCCAGCCGTCACGGGTACGGTAATCACCCGGCCGGATGTGGGTGCCTGCACCTCACCCTGCACCTGCTGCTCACGCACCACGGCACGCTGGGCCTGAATGGACTTCAGGTTGCTCTGGGCGACGTTATAGGCGGTGCGCGACTGGTCATATGCGTTGCGGGCGATGGCGCCCTGACCGACCAGGCGCTGGGCGCGATCGAAATCCAGCCTGGCCTGCGCCACCTGCGCCTGCGCGGCAGCCACCTGGGCGGCGTAGGAGGTAATCTCCAGGGCCAGCTTGGCGTCGCCCACGGTGGCGATCACCTGGCCCTGCTGGACGGCATCGCCCTGGCGGACTTTCAACTCGACGATGGTACCGCCGGTGCGCACGCGCGCAGGAACGGTATAGGCCGACTCCACGGTTGCGAAGACGGACTTCTCGTCCGCCACAGGTGCCATCCGCACCAGATAGGCAGGCGGCGGCGCGGGCGGATGCGGTGGCGGCTGATGCCCGCCCAGGCCCAGAAAGGCCAGTATGCCGGCCAGGAATTTCATCGCTCAACCTTCGCGCAGCTTGCCTGTGCCGGGATCGATCGCGATCACCGGCAGGCCTGCCGCCTTCCATGCCTTGATGCCGCCCGCCAGATGACCGGCAGTAGGCACGCCGGCATCGGCGGCCATCGCCATTGCCTTGGCCGAGCGCATGCCTGAACCGCACTGGAACACGATCTTGCGCTCGCCCGGATCGGGCAGCGCCTTCGGGTCGAATGTGGAAAGCGGGAACAGCAGTGCGCCATGTATGCGCTCCGCGGCATACTCGTCAGGTTCGCGCACATCAATAAGCAGGATGGCGCGTTCCGCCATCCAGCGCGCAACATCAGGAGGCGCGAGATTTTCCAGGGATGCCATGACCAACTCCTTTCCGGGATGAACGGGATCTTGTCGGGGCGGGAACGCAGAGCGGCTGCGGCCCGCAATAAATATCGTACAGCGTGCCCACCAGCCGGCGCACCGGCTCGCTGGCCAGCGCGTACCAGATGGCTTGGCCGTCGCGCCGGGTGGACACCAAGCCATCCCTGCGGAGCAGCGCCAGGTGCTGGGACACCGTGGAATCACGCAGGGCCAGAAATTCGGCCAGATCACCCACCGGACGCTCCCCCTCGATCAGGCGGCACAGGATCATCAGCCTGTGCCGGTTGGCCAGCGCCTTCAGCATGCCTTCCGCCGCTGTGGCCTGGGACCGCATCTGCTCGATCTGTTTTTTCATATTTGCGTATATACGAAAAGTCGTATATGTAGTCAAGCTACAGATGTGATCATGTCCCCATACCTCCGTATTTCCTTGCGTTCGATCAAGGCGAAAGGGGTCTGGAAGGCCTAGATAGGCATAAAAGGAGACGCGTCATGGCAAAGGTGGTGGTGCTTGGTGCGGGCCTGGGCGGAACGCTGATGGCCTATGAGATGAAGGCGGAACTTGGCGCGGGCGACCAACTCACCGTGATCGGCCAAGGGCCGCGTTATCATTTCGTGCCTTCCAATCCGTGGGTCGCTGCCGGCTGGCGCGACCGCGACGAGGTGGAGATCGACATCGCCGCAGTGATGGCCAGAAAGGGCATCGCCTATCTAAGCCAGGGCGCTGCGCGCGTGCATCCGGGTCAGAACCGCGTCGAACTGACCGACGGCGCCAGTATCGATTATGACTATCTGATCCTGGCCACCGGACCTGATCTGGCCTTCGACGAAATTCCGGGCCTGGGGCCGGATGGCTTCACCCAGTCCATCTGCCATATTGATCATGCCGAAAAGGCCAATGCTGCGCTGGACGTCTTCATGCAGAATCCCGGTCCCGTGGTGATCGGCGCGGTGCAGGGGGCGTCCTGTTTCGGCCCGGCCTACGAATTCGCCATGATATTGGATACCGAGTTCCGCAAGCGGAAAATCCGCGACCGCGTGCCGATGACCTTTGTCACTTCCGAGCCCTATATCGGCCATCTGGGCCTGGATGGGGTGGGCGACACCAAGGGCCTCCTGGAAAGCGAGATGCGCAACCGCCACATCAAGTGGATCACCAATGCCCGCGTGCACCATGTGGAACAGGGCAAAATGGTGGTCGAAGAAGTGGGGGAGGATGGTCAGGTGAAGAAGACCAGCGATCTCCCATTCGGCTTTGCGATGATGCTGCCTGCCTTCCGCGGCGTGGCCGCCGTGCGCGGGCTGGAAGGCCTGACCAATCCGCGCGGTTTCGTCATCGTGGACAAGAAGCAGCGCAATGCCGCCTATCCCAACATTTTCGCCGTCGGCGTCGGCGTGGCAATTCCGCCTGTAGGTCCCACCCCCGTGCCGGTCGGAGTGCCGAAAACCGGCTTCATGATCGAATCCATGGTCACCGCCACGGCGCAGAACGTCGCCGCGCTGATTCATGGCCGCGAGCCGTCGGCGGAAGGCAGCTTGAACGCTGTATGCCTGGCTGACTTCGGCGACGGCGGCGTCGCCTTTGTCGCCGAACCGCAAATTCCACCGCGCAACGTCAACTGGTCGGCGGAAGGAAAGTGGGTCCACTTGGCCAAGGTGGCGTTCGAAAAATATTTCATCCGCAAGATACAGAAGGGCACCAGCGAGCCCTTTTACGAACGCTGGATCATGGAAGGCCTGGGCATTAAGCGCCTGAAGCAGGCGCGCTGAGAAGGAGCACGCAATGAATATCGACAAAGCCGTTCTGGCGTTCGCGGGTCTGGTGGTACTGGCTGGGCTGGTGCTGTCGCTGTCTGTCAGTCCCTGGTGGCTGCTGCTGTCCGCCTTTGCCGGGCTCAACATGATCCAGGCCGCCTTCACCGGCTTCTGCCCGGCGGCCATCATCTTTCGAAAGCTGGGTTTGAAGGCGGGCAACGCCTTTCGCTGAGCCATGAAAGATTATCATCAGATCACCGCCGGCATCTCGGCCAATCTGCGCACCCTGCGGCGCGATATTCCGGCAACCATGCAGGCCTTCTCCGCGCTGGCGCAGGCCGCCACCAAAGACGGGGCGCTTGACAAGAAGACCAAGGAGCTGATCGCGCTGGCAATCGGGGTTGCCACCCGCTGCGATGGCTGCATCGGGTTTCACGTCGAAGCTCTGGTGAAACTGGGCGCCACCCGCGCCGAGGTGGAGGAGACGCTGGGCATGGCCGTCTATATGGGCGGCGGCCCATCCCTGATGTATGCCGCTGACGCAATTGGCGCCTTCGAACAGTTCAGCGGCACCTCTGCGGCGACCGCTGCGCAGCAGCCGGCCTTGAATGCTTCCTAGAGTTCTTCGCAGGTCCCTGGCGACCGCAAATCGGACCCATTCGGAGGCACCGAGCCATGCTGCTCACCGCCGTTGCCGGCTGCAATCAACCGCCACCGGGGATGGGCACGCCGTGCGGGTGCTGGAACACACATTAACTTTCTTTGGTAGATGTGCGTGGTGCCTCTTGCGACGGGATAATTCCGGAACCGTTTGACTTCTCCCAGCGCTCCAGGTTTCGCAACCCATCCCGGACGAAGGGGCTGGCACGGAGAGCTGCGAACAGCAGATCACGAAGAACAGATCCGGGAAAACGGAGCGGTCTCTTCACGTGCAGCATCAAGATGACGCGGTCTTCCCCGGTATTGTTCCAAACCTCATGGGGATACATGTCGTCGAAGATGACGACGCTGCGTTCTTCCCACACCACCTCGCGATCGCCTATCTGCATGCGACAGTCCTCACGCCTGAGCGGCACGATCAAGCCCATATGGGCGGTGAGAATGGCTTTGGTCGGACCGGTATGACGCGGAATATGCGCGCCTGCCAGCGTTACGGAATATAAGGCACTCAGCAGGCCGGGAATTTGTTCGAGTATGCGCGCGGTTTGCGGGCAACGTGCGCAATTGGCTTCAGCCCGCAGGCCATAACCCCAAAAAAAGAACGATCGCCACTTATCGTCGACCGCGATCTTTTCATGATCCGATGAAAGGTCGCGGACCGGCGGTATGGACGCCCGGTCTTGCATCAAGGCCCGCGCCTCGTCGCGAATGGCCAGCCAGTTCTCTGTCAGAAGGGACGTCCAGGGGAAAAGTTCATTGGGAAATATCTGATGTTCCCGCGTCGTTGCGAAGCGCATCAGAAGGCGATCGAAGATCGGCAGGAGACGCAGGCCCAACGATATTACAATATCCCGACCGAGCCGGCTCCCACTCTGGTTCGCCTCCGGTGTCCCGGCAGGGGAACTCGCTTCTCCTGTTGGATGTACCATGATCGAAGCCTTGCCTGCGCTGGTACAGCGGGATTGATGGCGTCAATATTTTCGAGCGAATGTGGCCGCCGTTATGAGGCATAACTTTAAGTCAATTGCGCCCGCCCCCCAAATCGGATCAAGGCCCCGAGGCGTTTGGTGGCCAGCCGGACACCACCGCGCAGCCTCGAAGTCAGTTTCCGGGGGGCTGATCGATCTGGAAGTAATGCACCTGGCCTTCCTTGCTGCGCGGCGTGATGGCCATGCGAATGCTTCGGCCGGTGCTCGGGCAACTGGTGGCACGGTGCCAGCGTTCGTCGTTTGCGTTGATCAGGTCGCCATATTGGCCATGAACCACGCCGACGCCGGAAATCAGCGCGCAAACCTGGCCATAAACATTCAGCCAGACCTCCGGCATGTTCTCGTGGAAATGACCCCAACCGGTGGCGGGCGGCAGCTTGGTGATGGGTGGTCCGATATTCAGGTTGGAAGAGGTGTGGCCGTCGTACAGGAAGCGCTCTCCGGTACGATCCGACGCACCGTATTCGTCGACATTGAAGAACGGCATGTTGAATGAGTCGTAACCACCGGTCGACGTAATCCGAACCTTTTCATAGGTGTAACCGGCAATCGGCGCCGGGGTTTCGCTTTCCGGATAGGAGGGTACCTGCCCTGCCGGTGTGATGCGAAAAAGCACGACAGGTTGGCTTCCCACAGTCTGCATGCAATAGGACAGGCGCGGCGCGACGTTGTATACCCAGCCCTTCGACAAGATTTTGGGCTCCTGGCCGTCGATCGTGATTTTTACCTGGCCGCTGTAAACCCAGCCCCAGGCGCGGTCATCGGCATAGAAGAGGCACTTCGTCTTGTCGCCGGGCGCCATCTGGACGTAACGGCCGTCGAAGTCACGCGTCAGAAGAACCTGCTGTTCCCAGCGCGCCTGTCCCTGATGTGCCCTGAGGACATCGGCGATATGCCAGATCGGCTTGTTGGGTCCAGTATAGGGTGTCTCCGGATTTTTGTGCGCCGCCCAGACGATACGGGCGGGTCCTTTCTCGCCGCCCGCCTGCGACCACCAATTCTGGGGAGGTTGCGGCGGAGCGGGGGTCTGCGCCAGGGCCGGTGTCGCGCCCAGGACAAGAAACAGTGCAATCACGATTGATGTCGGTGATCCCATGGCTCGCTCCCGGTCCTGATATGCTGTCACCTGGGTTTCTATTTCTGGCAGGAGCCCGGGCGAGGGGCATGCGGCAGTGGTCGCCCCGCGGTTGCGCCGGTCGGCTTGCCGTCATCCACCTCGGCAATCCCGTTCACGAAAAGCTCTCTTACGCCCTGCGACAACACGGCAGGATGGGCATAGTCCGCCCTTGGCCTGTAGTTCCGCGGATCGAACACCAGCACGTCGGCGAAATAGCTCGGTCTCAGGTAGCCACGCCGGTCCAGCCCGAAGATGTCGGCAGTCAGCCCGCTGGAATGCCGAATGAAGAACGCCGTGTCGATGACGTGCTTCTGCTTCACATAAACCCAGTATTTCGTCTGGAAGGTTGCGTATTCGCGCGGATGGCCCGGGTTGCCGTCTGAACTGGTCACCACCCAGGACTGTTTCATGAAGTTTTCCACGTCGGGTTCGGCAATGTTGAAGGAGATAACTGCGGCGCTCCCTTTCGATTCGCGCAGTATGCGAATGGCCGCGTCCAGCGGATCCAGCCTCCATTGGCTGGCGATATCGGAGAGGTATTTTCCGCTCCAGGCATTGTGACCGGCGTCGGCCGGGCTGAGCAGGATGGTATTGGCGCCGCCGCGGCGGGCGAGATTTTTCGCCATCCCGGCCTTGATCCGGGGCAACGCGGCCGGGTCCTGAAAACGCTTCAGCATGGCGGCGGTGCCGCCGTCGGCGGCCCAGCGCGGCACCAGCGCCGCGTCCAGCCCCGTGTTCGAGGCAAGCCATGGATACTGGTTCGCCGTGACATTCTGACCCGCCGCCTGCGCCGCATCGATCAACTTGATCACATCGACGGACTTGCCCCACACATCATGGCCCAGCGCCTTGATGTGCGAGATATGGACGGACAGGCCGCCTTCGCGGCCGATCCGCAGCACCTCCCGCGTGGAGGCCAGGAGGCCAATAGAATAAGTGGATTCGTCGCGCTGGTGGGTATCATAGAGACCGCCCCGCTTGGCTGCCTCTTTTGCCAGCGCGATAACTTCTTCTGTCCTGGCGAAACTTTGCGGCGCGTAGAAGAGCCCGGCGGAGAGGCCGATTGCTCCCTGGCACATCCCCTGCGCGACAAGGGCTTCTTCCTTGCGCAGCTCGGCGGGCGTCGGCGCGCGGGCGGCATCTCCCAGCACGGCGCGCCGGACCGCGCCAAATCCGACATAGGAGACGATGTTGGTGCCGATGCCTTGCCTGCGGTAGCGGTCAAATTCCGCCCTGAGGCCTGGTGTGCCGTTGCCGTCGACGCCCAGGAACACCGTGGACACACCCTGCATGGTCCAGGCCGGGTTCGCGCGCTGGGACCTGTCGGGCGAGTCCAGGAAATGGTCGGCATGGGTGTGCGCATCGATAAGGCCCGGCGACACGATCATGTCGTGGGCGTCGATGGTACGCCTGATGGACATGCGCGCCCTGGGACCGACATAGGTAATCCTGTCGCCCGTGATGGCAACATCGCCGACAAAGGGCTTGGCCGTCGAGCCGTCATAGATCAGGCCGCCAGTGATGAGGACGTCTGCCTGTCGGGCCTGGCCGGCCGCTGACCCGGCCAGTGAAGTGCACAGGACCAGAGCGGCCGCGGCGCTTATGCCCTGCGATTGGCGCATGATCCCTTGCCCCTATCCGGCGGTCTGTTGCCGCCCCTGACGCCCCCGGACAAAAGTCTAGGCCGGCGGGGCCTTGCGTCAAGCGTGCCGGCTCGGCCGCCGCCGATGGCGCACAGGCGGATGCGCCGCTAGAGTTGGCGTGGGGCAGGATGGACGCGCGCCAGGAGCTGCATGCGCAAGGGGCTGACATTGCTGGTATTTCTGGCCACGCTGCTGGGGGCCGGCTTTGGCGTTGCCTGTCATGCGCTGGCGCTCGATCCGGCTACCCACACCCTGATCCTGAAGGGGCTGGGACTGGTCACGACCATCTTCCTGCGCGCCGTGAAAATGCTGATCGCGCCGTTGGTGCTGTTCACGCTGGTCAGTGGAATAGGCCGTATGGGCGATGCGGGCGATATCGGCCGGGTCGCCCTGAAGACGATGACGTGGTTCATCGCCGGTTCTCTGGTTTCGCTGGCGATTGGTCTGGCGATGGTCGAGGTCATCCAACCCGGCGCCAACCTTCATCTTGAAGCCGGCACGGGTGCGGGCCCGCTGTCGGCCGCCCCCATGAGCCTTTCGCTGTTCCTGACGAACCTGGTGCCAACGTCAATTCTCGATGCCATGGCCCGCAATGAAGTGCTCCAGATTGTGGTGTTTGCCCTGATTGCGGGGATCGCACTGACCCGCCTGGGGGAGGGCGGCAAACACCTTCTGGTATTGACTGAGCAGCTCTCGAACCTGGTGTTGCGGATGGCCATGTTTGTCATGAACCTGGCGCCGGTGGCCGTCTTTGCCGCGGTCGCGGCCTCCCTGGCTGAAGGCGGCATCGGAATGATCGCGCAGTACGCCGCCTATGTCGGCGGGTTCTATCTTGCCCTTGTTCTTCTGTGGGGGGCATTGATGGTCGCGGGCATTGCCGTGCTCGGCCTGGCAAGACAGAAATCGCTGATGCGCGCCATTCGGGAACCGGCACTTATCGCGCTTGCCACCACCAGCTCGGAATCGGCCTATCCGGTGCTGTTGTACAAGTTGGAGGAGATCGGCGTATCCAATCGCATCGCAAGCTTCATCCTTCCGCTGGGCTATTCCTTCAACCTGATCGGCTCGATGTGCTATTGCGTATTTGCCATGCTGTTCATCGCCCAGGCCTATGACGCACCACTTTCCGGGGGCCAGATCGTCCAGCTGCTTTTTCTGATCTTCGTTGCCAGCAAGGGCATCGCCAATGTGCCCAGGGCCTCTCTGGTGGTTGTCATGTCACTGCTGCCCTATTTTCACTTGCCGGAATCGGGGGCACTACTCATTCTGGGCGTCGACCATTTCCTGGATATGGGGCGCACTTGCACCAATACGGTGGCGACGGCTATCGCCGCCGCAAGCGTGGCCAAATGGGAAGGCGACAGGCTTGTGAAAGCCGCATAGCGGCAACATCGACCGGTTGAATGGGAAGGGAATGTCTTCATGAAACTCGATCACACGGCGAATGGGGTCTATTCCATCGCGCCGACCCCCTTTCACGAGGATGGCGGCATCGACTGGAATTCGGTGGACCGCATGACCGACTTCTATTTCGAAGCCGGCTGCAATGGTTTCACCATCCTTGGCGTGCTCGGGGAAGCCTCGAAAATGGATGCAGAGGAAGCGCTGGCCCTGGCTGCGCGCGTCATCAGGCGTGCCGCCGGCAAGCCGATCATCGTGGGCGTGTCCGCGGCCGGATTTGCGGCAATGCGGGCGCTGTCGCGCAAGGTGATGGATATGGGAGCCGCGGCGGTGATGGTGGCGCCGGGTGCGGGCCTTCGGACCGACGATCAGATAGCAGCCTATTTCCGCAATGCCGTGGAGGCGATTGGCGAGGATGTTCCCTGGGTGCTGCAGGATTATCCGCACTCCACGGGCGTCGTCATGTCGAACAATGTGGTGCGCAGGGTCGTGACGGAAAATCCGTCGCTGGCCGTCCTCAAGCATGAGGACTGGCCTGGCCTGGACAAGATCACGGCGCTGCGCGAATGGGAAAAGGACGGATCGATGCGCAGGATTTCCATCCTGGTCGGCAACAATGGCCTGTTCCTGGATTTTGAGCTGGATCGCGGTGTGGATGGCGCCAATACAGGCTATGCCTTTCCGGACATGCTGGTGGAAATGGTCAAGCTCAGCAAGGCGGGCAGGCGCGACGAAGCCCATGACCTTTTTGACGCCCATCTGCCGCTGCTGCGTTATGACCACCAGCCTGGGGTGGGACTGGCAGTGCGCAAATATGTCCTGAAGCGGCGTGGTGTTCTGTCATCGGCGGCGATGCGAAAGCCGGCGCCCGCCTTTTCGGCAGAAACCAGGGCCGAGGTTGACTATCTGCTCACGCGGCTGGCGATGCGCGATCCGCGCGCCACACAATAAAGGCGCGCCGCGCCTGCGAAGGGGACAACCCGGTTTCAATACAAACCATTGAATTTATTCAGTATTAATGTTCGCGCCATGGTGCTCGCGGTCGCGACCGCCGTCTGCTGGACTTTCATCCTATCAGCGCGTTGGCTAGTATGGGCAACGAGGAAACCGGCCGGGTCTTTCCCGGAACCGCCTGAAAACAAGAAGAGATACTGGGACCGACGACAGCAAGGCGCACATAGCCAAATACAATAGCGGCAGCACATCCATCAGACGTTGGTCTCACCAGAGGCAGGTCATTGGGAAATCGTCAGCGCTATGAGTATCGTTGAGGTCAATGAGCAGGCACGGCCGATGCCGGGCGCGCGGGCTGGTTCTTCGCCCAGCGGCATGAAGCCAACCGACATCGCAAATCCCGATTACTTCCATAAAGTCGTCGACTGCCAGTGGGCCTGCCCCGCCCACACGCCGGTGCCCGAATATATCCGCATGATCGCGGCGGGCCGCTATTCCGACGCCTACATGGTCAACTGGCACTCCAACGTCTTTCCCGGGATCCTGGGCCGTACCTGCGACCGGCCCTGCGAACCGGCCTGCCGGCGGGGGCGGGTGGAAGAAGTGACTGGCCATGCCGAGCCGGTGGCCATATGCCGCCTCAAGCGCGCCGCGGCCGACAACAAGGACGATGTGCGCTCTCGCATGCCCGCGCCCGCCGCGCACAAGAACGGCAAGCGCATCGCGCTGATTGGCGCCGGTCCTGCCTCGCTTACGGTGGCGCGCGATCTGCTGCCGCTGGGCTACACCGTCATTCTGTATGACGGCGACGCCAGGGCCGGCGGCATGATGCGCACGCAGATCCCGAAATTCCGCCTGCCGGATACGGTGCTGGATGAGGAGGTCGGCTACGTTCTCGATCTTGAGCCGGAGTTGAGGCTCGGCCAAACGGTCGGTTCGCTCAAGAGCCTCCTGGCGGAGGATTATGACGCCATCTTTGTCGGCTGCGGCGCCCCCCGCGGGCGCGATCTGGATATTCCCGGCCGCGAGGAGGCGAGGGCCCATGTCCATATCGGCATCGACTGGCTGTCGTCGGTTTCCTTCGGGCACACCAGCCGCATCGGCAGACGCGTGATCGTACTGGGCGGCGGCAACACGGCGATGGACTGCTGTCGCACCTCGCGCAGGCTGGGCGGCGAAAAAGTCGACGTGGTCGTGCGCTCGGGTTTTGCGGAAATGAAAGCCTCGCCCTGGGAGAAAGAGGATGCCATGCATGAAGGCATCCCCATCCACAATTTCCTGGTCCCCGCCGAATTCCTGCACACTGGTGGCAGGCTGACCGGCGTGCGGTTCCAGAAGGTGAAGGCCGAATTCGACGCCGATGGCCGCCGCAAGCTGGTACCGGCGGGCGAGCCGGACGTGGTGATGGAATGCGACGACGTGCTGGTGGCTGTGGGCCAGGAAAACGCCTTTCCCTGGATCGAGCGCGATATCGGCGTGGAATTCGACCGGTGGGACATGCCGAAGGTGGACGAACGCACCATGCAGTCGACGAATCCGCGGGTGTTCTTTGGCGGCGATGCGGCGTTCGGCCCCAAGAACATCATCTGGGCAGTGGCGCATGGCCACGATGCCGCGATCTCCATCGATCTTCTGTGCCAGGGCAAGGATGTGCATTTGCGCCCGCCGCCGACCGTCAATCTGTCCAGCCAGAAGATGGGCATCCATGAATGGAGCTATGACAACGACGTCTCCAACGACCTCCGCTTCAGGGTACCGCACGCGCCCATCGAAAAGACCCTGAGGGACGTCCGCCTGGAGGTGGAGCTGGGCTTCGACCTGAAACAGGCCTTCGCCGAGGCACAGCGCTGCCTTAACTGCGACGTGCAGACGGTCTTCGACACGCCCAAATGCATCGAATGCGATGCCTGTGTCGACATCTGCCCGATGGACTGCATCACCTTCACCACCAATGGCGACGAAGGGGATTTGCGCAGGCGCCTGACCGCGCCCACCCTGCACAAGGACCAGGACCTTTACGTTTCCGGGTCCCTCCAGACCGGCCGGGTCATGGTGAAGGACGAGGATCTTTGCCTGCATTGCGGCCTGTGTGCCGAACGCTGCCCCACCGGCGCTTGGGACATGAAGAAATTCCTGCTGGACGCGCCCAGGACGGGATACGCATGCAGCCGGTAAGCGCAGTCAACGAATTCGTCGTGAAATTCGCCAATGTCAACGGCTCGGGATCGGCCTCGGCCAACGAGATGTTCGCCCGCGCGATCCTGCGCATGGGCGTGCCGGTGGCGTCGCGCAACATCTTTCCCTCCAACATCCAGGGATTGCCGACATGGTATGAAGTGCGCATCTCGGGCGCGGGCTGGCTGGGCCGGCGCGGTGGCGTCGACCTGATGGTGGCGATGAACCCCCAGACCTGGGACAAGGACACCGCTTCCATCGATCCCAGCGGCTACGTGTTCTACGATTCCTCCCGGCCGATTCCGCAGTCGAAATTCCGCGATGACATCAACGTCATCCGCATGCCGCTGACCGAGATCTGCAACGCCACCTACAAGGATCCGCGCCAGCGCCAGCTCTTCAAGAATATCATCTATATCGGTGCGCTGGCCCAGCTTCTGGGCATCGACCTGGCGGTTCTGGAGCAGCTGGTGGGCGAACAGTACCGGAGCAAGCAGGCACTGATAGCGCCGAACCATCAGGCCCTGCGCATGGGCCATGACCATGCCAAGCAGAATTTGAAGGCGGCCTGTGGACTGAAAATCGAAGCATCGGACGCGGTCGGCGACCGCATTTTCGTCAGCGGAAACGATGCCGCCGGCCTTGGCTGTGTTTACGGCGGGGCAACGGTCGCCGCCTGGTATCCGATCACGCCTTCGACGTCGGTGGCCGAAGCATTTTCCAGGCACTGCCGGAAATACCGTGTGGACGAAGAGGGCGCCAACAAGTTTGCCATCGTGCAGTCCGAGGACGAAATCTCGGCCATCGGCACCGTTATCGGCGCGGGCTGGAACGGAGCCAGAGCCTTCACCGCAACGTCCGGCCCCGGCATCTCCCTGATGCAGGAATTCCTGGGCCTGGCCTATTTCGCGGAAATTCCCGCCGTCATCATCGATGTGCAGCGCGGAGGTCCATCCACCGGCATGCCCACGCGCACCCAGCAGGCAGACCTTCTGATCTGCGCCTATGCCAGCCACGGCGACACCAAGCATATCCTGCTGTTGCCGGAAGACCCCCGGGAGCTGTTCGAGTTCTGCGCCCTTTCATTCGACCTGGCCGAGCGGCTGCAGGCACCGGTATTCGTGCTGGAGGATCTGGATATCGGCATGAATGAATGGCTCTGCGAGCCCTTTTCCTGGGACGACAGCCGCGCTTACGACCGCGGCAAGGTCATGACTGCAGGGGATCTGGACGCGGGAAAGACGTTCGGCCGCTATCTGGATGTGGACGGAGACGCCATACCCTGGCGCACCCTGCCCGGCACCCATCCGAGCAAAGGCGCATTTTTCACCCGCGGCACCAGCCGCGACCGCTTCGCCCGATACAGCGAGGAAGGCGCCGTCTATCAGGACAATATGCAAAGACTGCTGCGCAAATGCGAGGCCGCCAAATCCCTGGTTCCTGCGCCCGTCGTGCAGGCATGCGGCGATGAGACCGCCTGCGGGGTGATCTATTACGGCTCCACAACCCCGGCCATGAAGGAAGCGCTGGCCGCGCTGGAAGCGGACGGCATCCATCTGGACACCATGCGGCTGCGCGCATTTCCCTTCAGCGACGCGGTGGTGGATTTCATCAACGCCCATGACCAGGTCTTCCTGGTCGAACAGAATCGCGACGCACAGATGCGCTCACTACTGGTCAATGAATGCGGCATCGATCCCGCGCGCTTCATCCCGATCCTGCACTATGACGGCACGCCCATCACCGCCCGCTTCATCATCGCCGCCATCTCTGAGCACGTGGCCGTCCGCTCCAGGGAGGCCGCGGAATGACCTACATCGCCAAGCCCAGGCTGCGCCACCCGGCCATTCCGGTGAACCGGCTGGGCTTTACCCATCGCGACTATGAGGGCTCAGTATCAACTCTTTGCGCCGGTTGCGGCCATGACTCAATATCCTTTGCCATCATTCAGGCGTGTTTCGAACTGAGCATCGAGCCGCACCGGGTGGCCAAGCTGTCCGGCATCGGCTGCTCGTCCAAAACACCGGATTACCTTCTGGGCCAGAGCCACGGGTTCAATTCCGTGCATGGCCGCATGCCGTCGGTGCTGACCGGCGCCAACTTGGCCAACCGCGATCTGATCTATCTTGGCATTTCTGGGGACGGCGACAGCGCATCGATCGGGCTAGGGCAGTTCGTCCATTGCATCCGCCGTGGCGTGAACATGGTCTACATCACCGAAAACAATGGCGTATACGGCCTGACCAAGGGGCAGTTCAGCGCCACCGCCGACAAGGGCTCACGCAGCAAGGCCGGCGGCAGCAACATGGATTCGCCGCTGGACCTTGTCAGCATGGCGCTGATGGTGGGCGCAAGTTTTGTGGGGCGCAGCTTTTCGGGCGACAAGGATCAGATGGTGCCCCTGATCATGGCGGCCATCAGCCATACCGGTCCCGCCTTCATCGATATTGTCAGCCCCTGTGTGGCCTTCAACAACCATGCGGGCTCGACCAAGGCATACGATTTCGTGCGGGCGCACAACGAGGCAGTAAACCGGCTGGACATCATCGAACCGCGCCAGGCCATTACCGTGGAATATGCACCCGGAACCAGCGAAGAGGTCGCGCTGCATGACGGTTCGACCCTGCGGCTGGCCAAGCTGGCCGCCGACTATGATCCCCATGACCGTGTCGGGGCGATGGCATATCTGCAGAGCCGCGCCGCAGCGGGCGACCTGGTAACCGGCCTTATCTACATGGACCAGCAGGCCAGGGACATGCATGCCAATCTCAACACCGTGGCCCGGCCACTGAACGGCCTTTCTGAAAAGGAACTCTGCCCGGGTTCGAAGGGATTGTCCGCGTTCAATGCGGCACATCGATAGAGATGGCATTGTATTGGAGGCATGTCATGGACCCGTTCTACAGAGTGCTGACCATCAATTGTCCGAACTGCGGAATTCACCTTGTCCGGGTCGCACAGACGGCGCATCTGGACTTTGCGGTTTGTCCGAGCTGCATGGCGGCAGGCGTTTATGAGGAGGTGGTGGGCGATCCGGCCAGGTTGACGGCCCGCTATGCGCTTCCCGAAGCCGTGAAGGAATTCGTCAGCCGTCTCGACAGGCAATAGTGGACCCGAAAGGGGCGCCGTCATTGATTGCAATTTGCTGCACCGCACTAAAGGCGGCCTGCACCCGCCGCTCTTAGAAATTGAGAGTGTGCGTTCCGCGCCTGCTGACAGGCGTAATATTTTCTGCGCAAATCTCTCCGGGGCATCGAGGGGCACGACATGCGCAGCTTGACCGCATTTCTTCTTATGGCGACGGGACTGGCCATGGCGGTACCGGGCGTCTACCTGGCGATGCTGGGTGGTTCGCTCTATTACGGCATTGCCGGCCTTTTGATCCTTGTCAGCGCATGGCTCGTCCTGAAGGGCCGGGATAGCGGGGTCATCCTTTACTGGCTGATGTTTATCGGAACCGTTGCCTGGTCGCTGTGGGAGGTCGGACTGGACGGCTGGGCGCTGATGCCGCGTCTGGTTTATCTGGGGCTCGGCGGCATATGGCTGCTTTTTCTGCCGTCGCGTGGCAACCTGGCGCGGGTGCGGATCGCGGCGGTCGCCCTGTGCGGCCTGCTGCTGGCTGCTGTCATCTATGCGTCCATGCCCGGTCATTCCGAAGGCCGTCTTGCTGCCGCTTCGCCATCTGCGGTCCGGCAGGGGGACGGTCAGTGGACCCACTATGGCAATTCCCAGAACGCCAGCCGCTATTCTCCGCTGGCCGAGATCACGCCTGCCAATGTCGACAAGCTGGAGGTGGCCTGGGTCTATCACACCGGCACCCCGGGGCGGGACAGGCATTCAGCGCACCAGCTTGAGCTCACCCCTTTGATGGTGGACGGCCTGGTATATGGCTGTGACGCGCATACCGCAGTGTTTGCGTTGGATCCGGTCACGGGCCATGAAGTATGGCGCCATGACGCCGCCATTGACTTGGCGGCCGGCGGCCGCGGCGTCTGCCGCGGTGTCTCCTATTACCGGGCGCCCGGACCGGTCAGTGAATGTCCTTCCCGTATTCTGGTCGGGACCGTCGACAATCGCCTGATCGCGCTGGATGCGAAAACCGGGCAGAGCTGCCAAAGTTTCGGCAACAGAGGCAGCGTCGATCTCTCCGAGGGGGAGGGGCTGTCGCATTTTGCGCGCGGCTGGATCAATCCCACTTCGCCGCCAGCCATTGTGCGGGGCGTCGCCGTCATCGGCTCCTTTATCGTGGACAATCAGGCCGTGAATGTGCCGCCTGGGGTGATCCGCGGCTATGACGCGGTGACCGGGCAGCTGAAGTGGGCGTTTGATCCGGGTCGGCCCGAGGTGCATACGCCGCCGGCCCCCGGGCAGACCTATGTGCCGTCCACGCCCAACAGCTGGCCCCCTTTCAGTGGCGACGATGGTCTTGGGCTGGTTTATCTGCCCATGGGCAATGGCAGTCCGGATTATTACGGAAAGTACCGCACGCCCGAGACCGACCGCTTCTCGACCGCGGTCGTTGCGCTGGATGTGGAGACCGGCAGGGTGCAATGGGTGTTCCAGGCGGTGCATCACGATCTGTGGGACTATGATCTTGCCGCCCAGCCGGTGCTGGCGGATTTTCCCACCGGCCATGGCACTGTCCCCGCGCTGATCCAGGCTACCAAGACCGGCCAGATATTTGTTCTGGACAGGCGCACGGGGAAGCCGCTGACGAAGGTTGAGGAAAAGCCGGTGCCTGCCTCGACCATTCCCGGCGAGCGGTGGTCCCGTACCCAGCCTTTTTCAACCGGCATGCCGGACTTTTCGGGGCCAAAGCTCACGGAAGCCGATATGTGGGGCATTTCGCCCTTCGACCAGCTCTACTGTCGCATCAAGTTCAAGGGCGCCCGCTATGAGGGAATCTTCACGCCGCTGCAGTTCGGGGCCTCCATCCGCACCCCGGGCGAGTTGGGTGGCATCGACTGGGGCAGCGTCTCGCTGGATGAAAGACGGGGCATCCTGATCGTCAATTCCAACCTGATGGCGGACTATGACGAGCTGATCTCTCGCCAGCAGGCGGACAGGGAGCATCTGTTCACTGAAATGGACCCGCGCAGCAAGGGCGCGCCCAAGCCGCCCACGCGCGGCGCAGCGATGGCCGGTACGCCCTATGGCCTGCATTTCGACGGATTCCTGACGCCGCTGGGAATTCCATGCCAAAGGCCGCCCTATGGCTACCTGACATCCGTTGATCTGAAGACGGGCAGCATCCTTTGGCAGCACACACTGGGCAATGCCTCCAACAGCGGGCCGTTTGGCCTGACGCTTGGTTTGCCCTTCCAGCTTGGAACGCCCAATATCGGCGGCTCGATCGTTACGGGCGGCGGACTCATCTTCATCGGTGCCACCCAGGACAAGTATTTCCGGGCCATTGATGAGGCAACCGGAAAGGTGCTGTGGGAGGTCAAGCTCCCCGCGGGCGGTCACGCAACGCCCATGACGTACCGGGGCCGGGATGGCCACCAGTACGTCTTGATCGCTGCGGGAGGCAGCGGCGGGTTCCATACCGGCAGCAGCGACAGCATAATCGCCTACCGGTTGAAGCGGTGAACAATGGGGCAAGCCGATCGCTGCAAGCGTGATGCTTTCCAGGTAGCAGGCAATTCAGCAAAATGTGATCTGCACCGTGGCCCCGCCGCCCGGCGTGTCGGAAATGGCGACGGTGGCACCGTGTACGGCGGCGATCTGGCGGACAAGCGTCAGGCCCACGCCGCTGCCCTGACGCTTGGTGGTATAGAATGGCACGAAGACTTTTTCACGCTCGTCCGCGGCGATCCCCGGACCATTGTCCGTCACGGTAATGGAGGCCCGTCCGCCAGTTTGCGCTGCGGCGGATAGCGTGATCCTGGCGTCGGGCGTGTCGCGCAGGGCTTCGATGGCATTTCGCAGCAAGTTGATCAGCGCCTGGTCCAGAAGATCGGGATCGGCGGTGACTTCCAGGGTCTCCGGATCCACGTGGGTGGCGATTGCAATATCACGCGCCTGGAGTTCGTCGGCCAGCAGGCGGTGAATACGCGTGAACACCCGGCGCACCGGCACGATCCTGACCTGGGCGGCCAGGCGACGGGTCAGGCGGCGGTGATTCTCCACAAAGTGCAGCAGCCCGTCGCTGCGGCGGCTCAGCGTTTCCAACGCCTCGGCAGCGTCGCCAAGGGCGGTGCGCGCGGGATCGTCCGGCGCAATAAGCAAAAGAGCATCGGCGACATTGTCCCTGGCGGTGGACGCCAGCGAGGAGATGGGGGTGAGCGAGTTCATCACCTCATGCGCCATGACGCGGATCACCGTCTGCCACGCCATCAGTTCCTTGGCGCTGAGCTCGGTTTCAATGTTCTGGAGCGAGATCAGGCGCTGGCGCGCGCCTTTCAACACCACATCCGTCGCCCCAGCCTTCAGCTGCAGGGCCCCGCCCGGCCGTTCCATCGGCACGATTGAGGTTTCGCCGGGCTTGAGGCTCTCCAGCCCGATGGCAAAGCCGGCGCCGTGCCGGGCGAAATCGGCAATGCGCGGACAGGACGTACCAAACAGGCGCCGCGCCGCCAGGTTGAGCAGCCGCACGCCGCCTTCCTCATCCACCGTGATCAGGGCGACGGGAATATGGGAGATCAGGTTTTGCAGATATTGCGATTGTTCCTCGCGCTCGGCGCGGCTCCGGCGCAACTGCTCCATAACACGCGTCATGGCTGCTGCCAGTTCGGCCAATCCGGCGTTGCGCGCCAGTCCAGTGAAGCTGGTGGTGGTGTCGTCATAGGCCACTGCGTCCAGGAAGCGTCCGACCTCGCGGCCGGCGCGCGCGGCATAGCGCGCCAGCAGAACAGCCTGTGCCAGCGCGGCCGCTGCGCAGATCGTGATGGTGGCGTACCAGTGGGTCAGCGCCGCAAGGAAGGCCAGCGCCGCAAGGGTCGCGACCAGGCCCGCAACCCGAAGCAAAATTCCGCCGGAAAAGCCGCTAAAGGCCATATTTCTCCATTCGCCGGTAAAGCGAGGCGCGCGTCAGGCCCAGTGCCTCGGCCGCGCGGCTGACATTGTTCTTGTGCTTGTCCAGTGCGCGGATAATGGCCGTTTTTTCGACCTCGTCCAATGTCGAAACGGCCTGCTGTGCGGGTGGAGGTGCGGCATCGGCCAGGGGAAAATCGGCCGCAGTCAGAAGTCCGCCTTCGCTGAGGATCACGGCACGTTCCACCGCGTGGCGCAGGGCCCGCACATTGCCGGGCCACGACCAGTCCGAGAGCCGGGCAAGCAGATCGGCCGACAGCCGCTTGGGCGGCAGATTGTATTTTTGCGCATAGAAGGCGGCGTAATGGTCCAGCAGCAGCGGGATGTCCTGGCGCCGTTCGCGCAAGGGCGGCATGGTGATCTCCACCGTGTTGATGCGATAGAGCAGATCCTGGCGGAAACGGTTTTCGTCGGACAGGGCGGCGCGGTCCAGATTGGTGGCGCAGATCAGACGCATATCGATGGGCTCGGCCGTTTCGGCCCCTACCGGCACAACCTCGCGCCGCTCCAGCGCGGTGAGCAGCTTGGCTTGCAAGTGCAGCGGCACATTGCCGATCTCGTCCAGAAACAGGGTGCCGCCGGTGGCGGCGCGAAAGAAGCCCGTGCGGTCGCTGCGCGCGTCGGTGAAGGCACCGCGGCGATGACCGAACAACTCGCTTTCGAAAAGCTGCGGCGACAGCGATCCCATGTCCACGCGCAGGAAGACTTCGCCGCCCCGCGGCGACAGCCGGTGCAGTTCGCGCGCAGCCAGTTCCTTGCCGGTGCCGTTCTCGCCCAGGATCAGGACATTGGCGCCTGTGGGCGCGGTGCGGCGGATGGCGTCGAAGACATGCAGCATGGCGGGGGCAGTGCCGATCATGCCGGATTCGGTATTGGTCGCGGCGGCCAGCCCGCGATTGCGCTGGCGCAGATCCTGTGCCTCCAGCCGCGAGCGGCGCAGGTTCAGTGCCGCCATCAGCGTGGCCACAAGGCGCTCGTTTTCCCACGGCTTGGTGACGAAATCAGCGGCGCCCTTTTTCATCGCCTCCACCGCCCCGTCGATGTCGCCGTGAGCCGTCACCAGCACCACCACGGCCGAAGGATCGATCGCCAGCACCTCGCCAAGACGCGCCAGGCCCTCGGCACCGCTGTCGGCGCCGGGCGCGAAATTCATGTCCAGCAGCAGGACGTCGAAGGCATGGCGCCGGACGAGGGCGGGCAACTCAACCGGATCGCTGAGGGTCTGCACGCCGGTGAAATGCCGCTTCAGCAGCAGCCGGGCGGCATGCAAAATGTCCTCATTGTCGTCCACCACCAGGATGCGCGCGTCGATGGCCATACTGTTCGGTTCCGGACAGGTGTCCGCCTACCTGTACGCCAGCGGACAGTTGCTTGGCTATCGGGATTTCTAACCAGTTGATATTTCTAGGTTAATTTCTGGCACGCCGTTTGCGATAGCGAAGTCATGAATACCTTGTCTTCCTTGTCTGACCGTCTGCGTGCCCTGGTTCAGGGCACAGCCGAACCGGCCGCGCAGGCTGTCTCCGGCAGCGACGGGCAGGACCGGCGCATTGCCCCCAAACCGCTGTGGCGGCGTTATGCCCTGCCAGGGATCGCAATGATTCTGGCCGCGGCGGGGGCTGTCTGGCTGCTGGCAGGACAGGGCGGCAAGGTCTATCGCGCGCCGATCGACCAACTCACCATCGCTACGGTCGGCGAAGGCCCGTTTGAGGATTACATCGCAGTGCGCGGGGCGGTGGCGCCTTTTACCACCGCCTATCTGACCACCGACCAGGGCGGCACGGTCAAGCAGGTGCTGGTGGAAGACGGCGTCATGGTCAAACGCGGCCAGGCGCTGATTGTCCTGTCCAACCCCGCGCTGCAGCTTCAGGTGGCGGCCCAGCAGCTGACCTTCGAGCAAACGCGCTTCAAATACCAACAGGATCTGCTGAACATCGAGCACCAGATCAGCAAGCTGAAGAACGATCTCGCGCGGGACAAGATATTGCTGGACGGCAACGCCATTGCGCCCAGCACCTACAAGCAGGAACAGGAAGAATACGAATATTACGTCAAGCTGCGGGCGGCCACGGTCGCCTCGCGCGCGGTGGAACAGCAGGTGCGCGCCACACAGCTGACCGGAGCCACCCCGGTCGAGGGCCGCGCCACCGACATCACCAACGCGGGCGTGGAGGCGCTGACCATACGTGCCCCGATGGATGGCCAGCTGACCGCGCTGGATGCCGAGGTCGGCCAGTCCAAGGCGATCGGAGCGGTATTGGGCCAGGTTAATTCCGCGGACAAGTTCAAGCTGACCGCGCAGGTCGACGAATTCTATCTTGGCCACGTCGCGGCGGGCCAGGACACGATGTTCAACATCGACGGCCGCGACTATCGGGCCCGCGTCGCCAAGGTCTATCCGCAGGTGACGAGTGGCACGTTCAAGACCGATTTCTATTTCGAGGGCGCCGCGCCGGCCGGCATCCATGTCGGCCAGGCGGTGGACCTGAAGGTGGAGCTTGGCGGCGCCCAACGTGCGGTGATGCTGCCCAATGGTCCCTTCTATCAGGACACGGGCGGCAACTGGGTCTTTGTGGTAACGCCGGACGGCAAAAGCGCGATCCGCCGCAATGTGCGGTTGGGCCGGCGCAATCCGGAATTCGTGGAAGTGGTGGATGGCCTCAAGCCCGGCGAGAAGGTGATCGTCTCGGGCTATGAGGCATTCCAGAAAATGGACCGAGTGGAATTCACCGCCGGCCGCGGCATGGAACAATAGGGCGAGGGCGCATCATGATCTCTTTCAAGCATCTGGCCAAGGTCTATCGGACCGAGGAAGTCGAAACCACCGCGCTGCGCGACATCAACCTTGAGGTCGCGGCGGGCGAGTTCGTGGCGGTGATGGGACCATCGGGCTGCGGCAAGTCCACTTTCCTCAACATCGTGGGCATGCTGGATTCGCCCAGCGCCGGCGAATACTGGTTCGGCGGCACCAACATCGCCGGCTATTCCGAAGCGCGGCTGTCGGAGCTGCGCAAGAGCGCCATCGGCTTCGTTTTCCAGAGCTTCAATCTGATCGATGAGCTGAATGTACAGGAGAATGTCGAGTTAGCATTGCTCTATCACGGCGATGTTTCGTCCGGCGAGCGCAAAAAGCGCGCCGCCGCGGCGCTGGAACGGATGAAGATCGGGCACCGGGCCCGCCACATGCCGTCGCAGCTTTCCGGCGGCCAGCAGCAGCGCGTGGCCGTCGCCCGCGCGGTTGTGGCCCGGCCCAAGCTGATCCTGGCGGACGAACCAACCGGCAACCTGGACACCGCCAATGGCGAGGAAGTGATGCAACTTCTGACCCAACTGAATGACGAGGGGACGACCATCGTCATGGTCACTCACTCCCACAGCCATGCCGAATATGCCCACCGCATCGTCAACCTGCTGGACGGTGCCATCGTGACCGAGAGCATCCGCCAGGTTCTGTAACCGCCGCCGGAGGGGGCGCCATGTTCGCCAACTATCTCGTCATCGCCCTGCGCAACATCGCCCGGCACAAGCTGTACAGCTTCATCAACATCGCCGGGCTGGCAGTGGGACTGTGCTGCGTGATCCTGATCGCGCTGTTTGTGCGAGACGAGCTGTCCTATGACACATGGATTCCTGGCAGCGAGAATCTGTGGCGGGTCGAGATCACTTATCACGTTCCCGGCCGCTCCGATCCCATCGTCACGGCCCAGGCGCCGATCCCCATCGCGATGGCGATGCGCGACCAGATCCCGGAAGTGACGGCCGCCACCCGCCTGGTGCGTGAGGGCATGACACTGACGGCGGGTGACCGACAATTCTCCCAGAATATCGGCGTGGTCGATCCCAATTTCCTGCAGGTGATCCCGCTGCCGCTGGTGAAGGGCGATCCCAGGACCGTCCTGTCGCGGCCGGAAAACCTGGTAATCTCCGAGAGCGCCGCGAAGAAGTATTTCGGCGACGCCGATCCCATCGGCAAGACCCTGACCACCGGGCGCGGCGGCTGCCAGGATGCGGCCTGTGCCAACACCACGGTCACGCTCAGGGTGGCGGGGGTGATGCGCGATCTGCCGCACAACACCCAGCTCGACTTCGATTACCTGATGCCCAACACCTCGCTGGCCGACCGCATCGACCAGGACACTAAGAAGAACTGGGTCAGCAACAACAACAGCTATGGCTATGTCATCCTGGCGCCGGGCGCCGATCCGGCGCGGGTCGTCGCCAAGCTCAAGCCGATCTATGACCGGTCGGTCGATATCTCGGCCTTCACCAATGTGAAGATTCCCGGCAGCCAGATATTGGAAACCACACTGACGCCCTTCCGCGACGCGCATCTCACCACCGACCGCAATGGCGGCCTCAAGCCGCCGGGAAGCATGACTACGCTCTATGGCATGGGCGTGATCGGCCTCATGATCCTGCTGGTGGCCTGCTTCAACTTCATGAATCTGGCGACGGCGCGGGCCACCATGCGGGCGCGGGAGATTTCCTTGCGCAAATGCATGGGCGCGCGGCGCGACCAGTTGATCGTGCAGTTCCTGGGCGAATCCGTGCTGATGGCGCTGATCGCTCTGGTGCTGGCCGTTGCCCTGGCGGAAGTGCTGCTGCCGTCCTACGGCACCTTCATGGGCCGGCCTCTAATCTTCCATTATGTCTCGGACTGGCCGCTGACGCTGCTGATGCTGGGTATCGGCGTGCTGGCCGGCCTGCTCAGCGGCATCTATCCCGCCCTGGTGCTGTCGGGTTTCCGCCCCGCCAGCACCTTGCGTGCCAACAGTTCCGGCCAGAGCGGCTCGGGCCGCCTGCGCGCCGCTCTGGTGGTGCTGCAATTCGCCGTCTCGATCGGACTGGGCATCGGCGCCCTGGTGGTGTTCCAGCAGATCCAGTTCGCCCGCAATCTCGACCTTGGCTTTCGCCGCGACAACATCGTATTCACCGGTACGGGCGGGCGCCTGACCGAGGACGGAATCAAAAGCTTCGTGCAGACGCTGGGGCGCGGCCCAGGCGTCCTCAGCGTCGAGCGCACCAGCTTCATGCCCTTCAATGGCAATAATTCCGTGCTGCCGATCCAGCGGCCCGGCGATGCCCAGTTCCTCTCGCCCAACCATATCTCGGTGTCGCAGGATTACTTCCGCCTCTTCAACATCAAGTTGCTGGCGGGCCGGGTGCTGATGGAAAATCGCGAGGAAGACAATTTCTACGAAGGCAATAACGGCTTCGACCAGGCCAGGAATGAAGGCCACAATTTCCTGGTCAACGCCTCGCTAGCGCGGGCGCTGGGCTATTCGCCCGCCGACCTCGTCGGCAAGATGTTCATTGTCGGTAAGTCGCACATGCGGGTGGTGGGCGTGGTCGCCGACACGCTGACGGAAGGTGTACGGGCCCGGGCGCTTCAGACCGCCTATGTCCACCAGGTCTCCAATATGCAAAACATTGTCATCCGCGTCGCGCCCGGCCACATGCAGGAGGCGATGGACTATATCGCCCGCACCCAGCGCAGCTTCGTGCGCGGCGTCGCCCTGGGGCGAGCCCTGCTGAACGACAGCTATGAACGGCTTTATCAAGGTGACGAGCGGCAGGGAAAAATATTCGCCATCTTCGTCTGCATAGCCATCTTCATCGCTTGCCTTGGCCTGTTCGGGCTGGCGGCCTTCACCGCCAGCCGCCGCACCAAGGAAATCGGCATTCGCAAGGTCTTCGGCGCGCGCACGCGCGATGTGGTGGTGTTGCTCTTGTGGCAGTTCTCGATCCCCGTGCTGCTGGCCAACCTGATCGCCTGGCCGATCGCCTGGTATTACCTGCATGGCTGGCTGCAGGGCTTCGCCTATCGTGTCAGCATGAATCCCATGATTTTCGCGGGCGTGGGCCTGGCCGCCCTGTTGCTCGCCTGGGCCACCATCTTCACCCACGCCTGGCGGGTCGCCCGGGCCAATCCCGTTCACGCCCTGCGCTACGAATAGGAGGGGGCATGTTCCACAACTACCTCGTCACTGCGCTGCGCAATATCGCCCGGCACAAGCTGTACAGCTTCATCAACATCGCCGGGCTGGCGGTGGGCTTGGCCTGCGCGATCCTGATCATCCTGTTCGTGCGCGACGAGCTGTCCTACGACACCTGGCTGCCGGACACGCAGAGCCTGTACCGGATGGAACTGACCATTCTGCCGCCCGGGCGCGCGCCGATGCCGTTCGCGATGGTGCCCTATCCAACCCCGCCGGCGATGAAGGACGAAATACCCGGCATCATGAACGCGACACGACTCCAGCAGGAAGGCATGACGTTGACGATCGGCGACCGCCAGTTCGTCGAGCAGGTCGATGTCGTCGATCCCAATTTCTTCGACGTCATCAAGCTCCAGCTTGTCGTCGGCACCCCGGGTAGCGTCTTCCGCCAGCCTGAAGCCGCCGTGATCTCGCAGGCCTATGCGCGGAAATATTTCGGCGACACCGATCCCATCGGCAAGATCATCACCACCGGCCGCGGCGGCTGCGACGGCAGCGACCTGGCCTGCAAATCCGAAATCGTGAGCCTGAAGGTCACCGGCGTGGTCCGCGACATACCCCACAATTCGCAGCTTGTGGGCGATGTGTTCGTGCCGACGACATCGATGGCTGACCGCTATTCGCAGAGCCAAAAACGGGATTGGCTTTCGAACAACGGATACGGCTATCTTGTATTGGCGCCCGGCACCGATCCCCAGAGCGTTGTGGACAAATCTTCCGCGCTGTTCGACAAGGCGATGACCGGGCAGCTTCATCAGTTCGGCATACCGCTCAGCGGTAGTCAGATCTACAAGCTGCACCTGACGCGATTTACCCGCGTCCATCTCGATTCCGGCCGCTGGACGCTGAATCTGACGCCACCTGGAAGCTGGACCACGGTGTATGGCGTCGCCGCCATCGGCGCGCTGATCCTTCTGGTGGCCAGCTTCAATTTCATGAACCTGGCGACGGCGCGGGCGATGCTGCGCGCCCGCGAGATCGCCCTGCGCAAGACGCTGGGCGCGCGCCGGGCGCAACTTGTCGTGCAATTCCTGGGCGAGGCGGTGCTGATGGCAATGTTGGCCCTGCTTCTGGCCCTGGCACTGGTGGAAGTGCTGTTGCCGGCATTCGACAACTTTCTTCAACGTCCCATCGCATTCCATTATCTTGCCGACTGGACGCTGCTGCCGCTCTTCCTGGTCATTACACTTGCTGCGGGCCTTGTCGGCGGCATTTATCCGGCGCTTGTGCTTTCCGGCTTCCGGCCGGCAGCGGTGCTGCGCGCCAACAGCGCCGGCCAGGCGGGGTCGGGGCGGCTGCGCAGTGTTCTTGTCGTTCTGCAGTTTTCCGTGTCGATCGGTCTTGGTATCTCCGCACTGGTGGTGTTCAGCCAGATCAGCTATGCGCGCAACATCGGCCTGGGATTCAGCCGCGACAATATCCTGATTGTCGGCGGCGGCGGGCGCGTGACTGCCGACGGGCGCAGCAGTTTTGTGCAGACCCTGCGCGCCAATCCCGGTATCGTCGACATCGGGATGGCCAGCTATATGCCGTTCGACAACGGCCAGTCCAATGCTGTCGTCCGGGTGCCGGGCCGGTCGGAGAATATCCTGATCAACAGGATTGAGATCAGTCCCGATTATCCCAAGGTTCTGGGGATGCGCCTTGTCGCCGGCCGTCTTTTGTCGGATGCGCGCACCAATGACCGCATGGACGTTCAGGCGGCTTTTGCGGGCGGTCATTACAACCACACGCCCCAGAACGAGGGACGCAACATTCTTGTCAACGAGTCCGCCGCGGCGAGGCTGGGCTTCGCGCCGCAGCAGGCGGTGGGCAAGACCGTGATCATGTTCCAGAACCACGTCCATATCGTGGGTGTACTGGCGGATGCCAACTTCCACGGCGCGCGGGAATTGATGCGCCCGGTGATATTCGACTATGACCCGAACATGACACTGAACCTGGCCCTGCGCCTGCGCCCCGGCACCATCCCGGAGACACTGGCCTTCATCGACAAGAGCTGGCGTGCGTTCTCGCCGATCGCCGCGGTCCAGCGTCACTTTCTGGATGAAAGCTTCGACGCACTCTATAAAAGCGACCAAAGACAGGGCACGATGTTCGGCGTCTTTGTCGCCGTCGCCATAGCGATTGCCTGCCTGGGGCTGTTCGGCCTTGCCGCTTTCACCGCCAGCCGGCGGACCAAGGAGATCGGCATTCGAAAGGTGTTCGGCGCCCGCACGCGCGAACTTGTTCTTCTGTTGCTGTGGCAATTTTCCATACCGGTCATGGTTGCCAACGCGATAGCCTGGCCGGTCGCCTGGTATTACCTGCATGGCTGGCTGCAGGGCTTTGCCTACCGCGTTGCTCTCAGCCCGGTCTACTTCATCGCCGCCGGCCTAGTCGCATTGTCGATCGCGTGGGCCACCATATTCACCCATGCTTGGCGGGTCGCCCGCGCCAACCCCATTCATGCGTTGCGCTATGAATAGGACATCCCTGGCAGCGTTGTTGGCCGTGCTTCTGGCCGGCTGCACCACCCAGGTGCCACAGGCGCTGTCGCCCTCACTGGTGCCTAATGGATTTACGGCGCCGGTCCCGGCATCGGCGCCGGTGTGGCCGGAAACCAGTTGGTGGGCCGGTTTTGGCGATCCGGCCATGACCCAACTCGTAACCGAAGCCCAGGCCAACAACCGCGACATAGCCGCCGCCGCCGCCCGCGTGATGCAGGCCGAGGCCCAGGCCACCGTCCAGCGTAGCGCGCTGTTTCCCACCATCGATGCCCAGGCCCAGCACAGCGGCAACCAGTGCAGCGGACAGGCATGCCGCCAATATCTGTCGGGCCAGACCTTCGGGCTGGGTTTCAACGCGACCTATGAACTGGATATCTGGGGCTTGGCGCGCAACAATTTGCGCGCGGCCCAGGAACAGTTGAAGTCGGCGCGCTTCGCCCAGCAGGCGGTGGCGATGACCGTCACCGCCAATGTCGCGTCGCGCTATCTGGAGGTGCTGGCGCTGCGCAGCCGCATCGCCATCCAGCACCAGCAGATCGACGCCATCAACGACATCCTGCAGGTCATCAAGCTCAAGGTGAAGGCGGGCGCGATCTCGCGCTTGGACCTGGTTCGCGAAAACACCCAGCTTGAGTCGGTCCAGGCGCAGCTTCCCAACCTGGAGACGCAGGAAAAGCAGGCTCTGTTCGCGCTGGCGGTGCTGCTGGGCCGCGCCCCGGAGGATTTCGACATCACCGGCAAGACGCTGGACGGCATCACTGCGCCGGACGTCGGGCCCGGCCTGCCGTCGGACCTGCTGCTGCGCCGTCCCGACGTCGCCGGCGGCGAAGCGGATTTGGCCGCCGCCCATGCCAACCTGGACGCGGCGCGCGCCGCCTTCCTGCCGCAGATTTCGCTGTCCAGCGCCGGTGGTTTTGCCAGCACGGCCGTCGGCGCGCTGCTGAACGGCTCCAACACCGGTCTCAGCTATGGCGCCGATCTTCTGCAGACGATTTTCGATGGTGGCCGCCTGGCCGGCCAGCGCGACCTGGCGGAGGGCCTGCAACGCGAGGCCCTTGCGAACTATCAGTCCAAGGTGCTGAACGCCTATGCCGATGTGGAATACGCCCTGACGCAATATGCCAACACACGGCGATCGGAAGGACATCTGCACAATGTGATCGCGGCGGCGCAGGAAGCCTTCCAGATATCCCAGCTTCAGTATCGCCAGGGCGCCGCCGACCTTTTGAACGTGCTGTTCGCGCAGCAGGCGCTGTTCTTGGCCCAGGATCAGCTCGTCCAGGTAGCGTTGGCCAATCGCGAGGCGGCGGTGCACCTGTTTGAGGCGTTGGGCGGCGGCTGGCAGGAAGCGCCCGAAGACCGGACACAAGTTCTGGTGAGCGAAGATCATCGTGGGAAGAAAAATTGACGTAGTGGCCGTCAGCAGCTGACGCCGCCGTCAACCAGGATCGTTTGCCCGGTGATCATCGCCGCGCCGTCACCCAGCAGAAAGCGGGCAACCGCAACAATGTCGGATTCGGTGGCGAGCCGTCCCAGCGGTGTGCGATTGACGATCTTTGCCAACTGCGAAGGCTTAAGCGTTGAGGACATCTCGGTCGCGACATAGCCCGGGGGCGATGCTGTTTACAGTGATGCGCCGCCTGCCAAGTTCGCGTGCCAGCGCCCGCGTCAGGCCGTCGGCCATTTTCCGTGGCGATAGGCCGGCAGTCTTGCGGGGCGGCATCGGAAGCGATCAGCGTTTGAAAATTGTCATGTTGGCGTCATGACCCTGCGTCACGGCACGCTTTGGGGCCGCGGCCCCCACCATCACGCCCGCCGAGGTGGCGAAGATCAGAAACGATCGCGCATACAGCTTGGCGAGCTCGCCGACAGTACGGAATTAGACGAAGCCATGCTCAAAGGGATCGTGACCAATAACGCCAGGCGTTTCATGCCACATCCCGATCGCAGCCCGGAATGGAATCGCAGCGCCTATCTGGCCGAGGCGATTGCCCATTGCGGCGATTGCCATACGCCGCGCAACCTGATGCAGGCGCTGGGCGGTGGATTGACGGGAATCAAGGAGCGCGGGACCCCGATCGGCTCATGCTGTCAGCGAGAGACAGGCGAGGCGGCAAATGAACAGGCTGGCGGGCAAGGTTGCGATTGTGACGGGCGGGGCGCTGGGACTGGGGCGTGCCACTGTGCTGCGCATGGCGGAAGAAGGCGCCAGGGTCGCCGTGCTGGATGTGCTGGACGAACAGGGCGGCAGGTTCCTGCAGCAGCTGCAGGACCTGGGTCTGGCCGCAAGTTATTGGCATTGCGATGTTTCGAGCGAGGCGCAGGTCGCACGCGCATTCCGCGAAGTGGTGGAAAGATTCGGCCATCTCGACATCCTGGTGAACAATGCCGGGGTCGCCGGGGCAAGCAAGCCGACCCATGAACTGACCGAAGCGGAATGGGATTTCGTCCAGGCGATCAACGTCAAGGGCGTGTTTTTCGGCACCAAGCATGCCATCGCGCCGATGCGCAAGGCGGGGGGCGGCAGCATCATAAATCTGTCTTCCATCTATGGCCTGGTCGGCGCTCCGGACGTGCCGCCCTATCATGCCTCCAAGGGGGCGGTGCGGCTGATGACCAAGACCGATGCGCTGCTCTATGCCCCGGACCGCATCCGGGTGAATTCGATCCATCCCGGCTTCATATGGACACCCATGGTGCAAGGATTTCTTCAGGGGCAGGGCGATGTGGATGCAGGGCGCAAAGTGGTTGGATCATTGCATCCCCTGGGACATCTGGGTGAGCCGGACGATATCGCCTGGGGCGCGGTCTATCTGGCGTCGGATGAAGCCAAGTTCGTCACGGGTTCCGAATTGGTGATCGATGGCGGATACACCGCCCGGTGAGCCATTGAGGCAGATCAATGCCGGTATGCGCCGCGGCTCTATCGTTGTTTCGGCGGCAACGCGGAGGGATATGACATGCTTTCCCGCTCGGCCGGCGGCCTTGCCCTGTTCCTGTTGATTCAGTCTCCGCTTTCGGCGGAGCCTCTGGTGCCGGATACACCAATCGGGGTGTCGGATATCGAGGTCGTCTGCACAGGAACCAGTCTGGATGCACGCGAAGATCCCCGCTGGAATGCTTATAGCCTGAAGATCGAATTTGCCGGCAGCGGCGGTCACTATCTGGGCGGAGAAAGCGTGACGCTGCGCAGGGGCGACGCGGTCCTGTTTTCCGGCAGTTGCAACGGGCCATGGCTGCTCTTCCGGCTGCCGCCCGGTCGTTACGCTGTCGAGGCCAACCTGGATGGGCAGACCGTGAATTCCAGGGCCATTGTATCAGCCGCGGGCCAGGCGCGCCTGGTGCTGCGCTTCGCGGAGGCTGTCTGAAGCAATTTCCCACCCCCAGAAAGGAGTTCGTCATGAGCAAGGATATCAATATCAAGCGCCAGCACAGCACGGTTCCAGCGATGAACGAGACATGGCAATCCTTCCGCCAGGAGATCGACTCGCTGTTCGACCGTTTCTCCAATGGCTTCGAGAGCTTTTCGCTTCAGCCCTTCACAAACATGCAGAAGCTGTGGAGTCCCGGCGTAACCGGCTTCGCCAATCTGGCAGTGGACGTGGACGAGGATGACAAGGCCTATACCATCACCGCCGAGATTCCAGGCGTGTCCGAGAACAACATCGAGGTGAGCATCGATGACGGCATGCTGGTGATCAAGGGCGAGAAGCGCCAGGAGAAGAACGAGCAGGACAGGAACCACTATCTGTCCGAACGCAGCTATGGCGCCTTCCGGCGCATGTTCACCCTGCCACGCGACGCCGACGCCAACAAGATTGAAGCCCGTTTCCAAAACGGCGTGCTGGTCATCACTGTCGCCAAGGCGGCGCAGAAGACCGAGGCGCACAAGATCGACGTGAAGGCCGCCTGACGGTGGCACCCGGAAGTCCCGGCGCGATGGCGCGCCGGGACAACCGACTAGGGAGAAGACGGACATGACCTATCGCACTTTGATGCTGCTTCTGGATCCGAATGGCGATAACCGGGCCGTTCTGGCCGTGGGTGCAAGCCTCGCCAGGCGGTTCGGCGCCAGCGTCATCGGGCTTGCTGCCGTCAGGCCGCCGCCGCCCATGATCGATGGCGGCTCTTATGGCGGCGCATTGATGCTGGCGGAAGCGGCTGCCGTTGACCTGACACAGGCCGAACGGGATCTTGCGGCGTGCGGAAATCAGTTCCGCGCAGCTCTAAAGGATTGCACCCAGGAACTGGAATGGCGCGGATCGGTAGTGCCCGAGGCGCTGGCGGTTCATGTCGCCGACCAGTGCCGGGGAGCGGACCTCATCATTACCAGCCCAACGCCGCCGGCCTCCATCCTCGAACCGGAGAGCCGCGTCAATGTGGGCGCGCTGGCGATCCGCGCGGGTCGCCCCATTCTTGTGGTCCCACGTGGAACGACGGACCTGGCGTTAAGCAACGTGCTGGCAGCCTTCAAGGACACCCGCGAGGCACGCCGCGCCATGGCGGATGCGCTGCCGCTCCTGCTGGAAGCCCAGACTGCCGTGGTGCTGGAAATCGCCCGGGATGACGAAGTCAGGGATGCGCAAAGACATGTCGACGATGTTGCCCGCTGGTTGGCCCGCCACGGCGTTCATGCCCTGCCCGAAGCGCTGGCGGCCGGCACCAGCGAGAGCGGTGCGCTGGCCAGGGAGATTCGCGAGCGCAAGCCCGACCTGATCGTCGCCGGCGCCTACGGCCACAACCGGATGAATGAATGGATATTCGGCGGCATCACCCGCGACATCCTGCTTGAATCCGGTTGCTGCATTTTGATGTCTCACTGAACTCAGGGTGTGTCGTGGATATTCTGGACGCCATTCGCCAACGTCGCGCCATCCGCCGCTTCCAGTCCCGGCCGGTGGCGACGGAGGCACTCCGCCGGCTTCTGGATGCCGCCATATGGGCCCCCAGCGCAATGAACGGCCAGCCCTGGCGCTTTGTGATCGTGACCGACGAAGCCCTGATCGCGCGCATGGCGGAACAGTGCAGGTGCTGGATTCTGGACAACAGCGCCGCCTTTCCGGAAGCCGAGCGTCTGGCCCCCATGATGCGGGACCCGGACTTTCACATCTTCCACCACGCCCCCGCCCTGGTCGTGATCGCGGCGCCATTGGGTGTTCGCTGGGGGATGGAGGGATGCACGCTTGCGGCTGCCAACGTCATGCTGGCCGCGACGGCGCTCGGTCTTGGAACATGCTGGGTGGGCATGGCGGAAGGCTGGCTCAACAGTTCGGCGGGGCGGGCGACGCTGCACCTGCCAGCGAATGCCCATGTCGTCGCGCCGATTGCGGTGGGTTATCCGCAGGGCGAACCGGAACCGGTTGCGCGCCACCGGCCGGCTGTGACATGGATCGGTCCGGGAGAGCCGCCCATCGTGGAAGCAGGTGAATCGCCGCCTTATCAGCCCGGCCCCGGCCTGTTTGGCGGTCTCATTCATCACTGAACGCATGCGGGCGTGGGAAACCCGGCGCAGGCGGTCAAGCCTGCGCCGGTATTCCCTGATGCTCTGTCGGTTCAGGCGTGGTGGGCAGCCAACGTCTTCAGTGCCGTGTTGGCGGTCTTCGCCGCGGCCTTGGCGGCGATATCGCCCAGGCCCAGCATGCCGACGAGACGGTGGTTTTCGTCGATCACCGGCAGTCTGCGAACTTTGGCCTTGCGCATTACCGAAACCGCTTCTTCCACCTTCTGGTCGGTGCGGCAATAGACGATGGGCTTGCTCATGATGTCGCGAGCCGTGAGATTCTGCGGGTCGCGCCCATTGGAAACGCCGCGGCAGCATATGTCGCGATCGGTTACCATGCCAATCAGCCGGTCGTTTTCGCCCACCGGGATCGCGCCAATATCGTCGCGGCGCATCTTGCGGGCCAGAGATTGCAGCGAGGTATCGGGCTTCACCCAGATTGCTCCCTTGTGCATGACGTCCTTGACTTTCATGTCGGCCTCCAAAATTCGTCAAATATTTACCATAAGCCCGCCGCCGAAAGAGGAATTGATCCGGCGCAATCCGACGGCAGACGGCCTACGCTTCCTCGCGCAGCAGCATCTCGATCTCATATAGCGGGCGTTTGACATAGTCGTGTGCCAACTCGCTCACCAGGATCTGCCGTGTCTTGTCTGTCAACTCCGGGCGCAACATGCCCAGCGCGCGGGGCGGGGCGGCCAGGATGAGGGCGGGAATCTTCTTTTCCTCCACGCCCAGGGCAATTCGACCGGCGAAGTGCCGCAGGAATTCGCGTTCCGCCTGGTCGTGGAAGTCGGTTTGCGCCATCGCGGCGCGGCGGCCGCGCGCGCCGCTGAAGGCCCGGCCGGGTGGTGCGCTGCCTTGCAGATGGGTGGGTGGGTTGTGCTGTTCCATGACCTCCCGGATCACCAGGCTGGGACAGTCGGCTTCGCCGACATTTTCGACCAGCATGGCCTTGCCGCCATCGCAGATCGCAAGCCAGACGCCGTGGTTCAGCCGGGTCATCGCATCGTCTCTCTGCGCTGCGGATCAAGCGGCAATAGGGTTTTCATCGTCAGTCTCCATATGTGGGCAATCACCGCGCCGCCTCGCTGCCGCCAGGTAGGACGCCGCTGCGTGCCGGGCGGCGTCACGGCTGTCGAAGCAGGCAATTGGAATTTTCTCACAGGTGACAACCCAGCGGTCGCCGGCCAGGCGGATCGCATAGTGCAGCGTGGTTGGTATAAAGTCCCTGCGAGGCATCAGCGGTTCCTTTGGCTATCGGATGGCGTCGCCGTCTTCTTCGTCCATTTCGACGGCGCAAAGACCTTCCTCAAGATAGTTGCCCAGAAGGGGCAGGCCGAGCAGGTATTCGGCGGTACGACCGTTTATGTGCGCGGCGGGCTTCCGCGATGGCGAGGTCAAAGGCTGAGGCCTCGTACGTGCCGCGGCCGATCCAGGCCAGCGCGACGAGTGCGATCTGCTCGTCCTCATCCAGGCTGCGGATGAATTCGCGCAGTTCCTCATAAACGGGATCCTGCTCGGGGTTTTCCAGCGTCTCGGGGGCGGTATCCTCGAACTCTTCTTCATCGAAAGCGGAGTCGGTCACATCTTCTTTAGCGTCCAGCATGCGCGCCTCCGTGATCACCTGGCGGACCTTTTCGGGATTGATGTCGAGCATGGCCATCTCCGTTCGCACCAACGCATCAGGTTCCCTTGCCTGGGCCGGGGCGCAGGCTGAGGATGTAGGCTGACACATCCGCGATCTCTCGGCGCGTCAGAGAGAAGTCGGGCATCGGCGGATGCGGGGTGCTGAGGAACACGTTCAGCGAGGCGGCCGTCGTAGACTTCATGCGTGCGATCGTCGTAAAGGGCGGTGCGACATCAAGGGCTGGACCGGTCTGCCTGGCTTCGACGGCATGACACTTTGCGCACCACATGGCCGCTATGCGATGGCCGGCTTCGATATCCTGCGCGCCGGCATTCGCGGGAAGAACCGAGACGATCGAAGCTAGGGCTATGCCGACTGCGCGCATGTGGATCTCTCCTCGTCGTTGATACTGGCGGAGGGACAGTGAGAGCGGTTTGCGCGGAATCAATTTCTCCGGGGATCAGTCGGCTAGGTTTGTACCATGCCTGTGTCAGCCACAGCCATGAGCGAAGTGATTGTCGGCAAATGGTCTTTGCCGGGATCGCTGGGGTGCCCGGCAAAAGCGTCCAGTCTGGTGATTTTTGCACATGGCAGCGGTTCCAGCCGGTTCAGCGAGCGCAATCGCAAGGTTGCGGTCATGCTCAACCGCGCGGGGATCGCGACGCTTTTGTTCGACCTGCTGTATCCTGAAGAGGAAATGGCGGCCGGGCGGGCACGCGTGTTCGACATTCCTTTTCTGGCAGCGCGCCTGACCGACGCCGTCGCCTGGTCGGCCACAACGGTGGTAGGTGGGCTCCCGGTGGGCCTGTTCGGCGCCAGCACGGGGGCGGCGGCCGCCCTGACGGCAGCAGCCCAGCTTGGCACCAGGATCGGGGCGGTTGTTTCCCGCGGTGGGCGGCCCGATCTGGCCGGGGCTGCCTTGGAAAAAGTCCGTGCCCCGACCCTGCTGATCGTCGGCGGCAACGATCCTGAGGTGCTGGAACTGAACCGCCGCGCGGCGCACCGGATGACCGGCCTGTGCGTTGTGGAAATAGTTCCTGGCGCCAGCCACCTTTTTCCGGAGCCGGGTGCGATGGAACGGGTGACGCAGTTGGCAACCGACTGGTTCACGCGTCATCTGGCGCCGCTGGTCGTCTAGGAGGTTTCATGCTGTTTCGCGACCGAAGCGATGCAGGACGCCAGCTTGCCGCTGCGCTGCAAAGCTACCGGGGCAGGGATTGCGTGGTGTTGGCGCTGCCGCGTGGGGGCGTTCCGGTTGCAGCTGAGGTCGCCCGATCCCTGAATGCGCCGCTGGATCTGGTGCTCGTGCGCAAGATCGGCGCGCCGGGCCACCCCGAACTGGCAGTGGGCTCGGTGGTCGATGGCGGGGTTCCCATTATCGTACGGGACCGCGAATTGCTGCGTGCTACGGGGACCAGCGAGCGCGCCTTTGACGAAATCTGTGCCCACGAACTCGCCGAGATCGAGCGGCGGCGCAAATCCTATCTGGGCGGCCGCGCCCCCCTTTCGCTGGAAGGGCGCACGGCGATCGTGATCGATGATGGGCTGGCCACCGGCAATACCATGCGCGCGGCGCTGCAGGCGGCGCGCCTGCGCCGACCCGCCGAACTGGTGATGGCCGTGCCGGTTGCCCCGGCCGGCACCGTCGCGCAATTCCAGGGTGCTGCCGATAGCATCGTCTGCCTCGCCACGCCTGAACCCTTCGCCGCGGTGGGGCAGTTCTACGCAGACTTTGCCCAGACCAGCGACCGGGAGGTGGTTGCAATTTTGGGCCGCTTCGCGCCAACCCAGCCGGTCGGGGAGCCTGGGGGATGAGCGGGACCGGCTTCCTGCGACGCGACAGAGTCGGCCATGCCTTGAGCAGGGTCCTGAAGGACGCCGCCGAAGACCTGCCGCCGCCCGAACATGCGGAAGCCTTCGGCGCAATATTCGACCGGTTCGGAACGGCGCGGCTGGTTCTTCTGGGCGAGGCGACGCATGGCACCAGCGAATTCTATCGTGCCCGCGCCGCGATCAGCCGTCACCTCATCCGTCATCATGGCTTCAACATCGTGGCGGTGGAGGCAGACTGGCCGGATGCGACGCGCATCGACCGTCATGTGCGCCACGGCGCGGCCGATCCGGGCCGCAGCGAGGTGTTCGCGCGCTTTCCCGGCTGGATGTGGCGCAATGAGGAAGTGCTGGAGTTCGTCGACTGGTTACGCGCCGAAAATGAGCACCGCACCCGATCCGCGCAGGTCGAATTCCGCGGCCTGGACATTTACAGCCTGTCGGCGTCGATCGCTGCGGTGCTGGACTATCTCGATCGGGTCGATCCGAAGGGCGCACGGCAGGCGCGTAACCGCTATGGCTGCCTTACGCCGTGGCAGGAGTCACCGTCCGCATACGGGCATTATGCCGTGATGGGCGGCGATACCTGCGAAGGCCAGGTGCACGATCAATTGATGACGCTTCTGCATCGCCGGCTGGATTATGCGGCCCGCGACGGCGACAGTTTTTTCAACGCGGCGCAGAATGCCCGGATCGTGCGCACGGCGGAGGAATATTACCGCATCATGTATCGCGGTTCGCGTGAATCCTGGAATCTGCGCGACCGGCACATGTTCGATACCCTGCAACGCCTGATGGCGCACCGGCCCAGGGCAAAAGCCATCGTCTGGGCGCACAATTCCCATATCGGCAACGCCGCCGCCACGGCGATGGGTTGGGAAGGGGAGTTCAATATCGGAGAATTGTGCCGCACGGCCTACGGTGTCGACATGGCGGCGATCGGCTTCGGCACCGATCGCGGCACGGTGGCGGCTGCCTCAGACTGGGACAGTCCGATGGAGATCAAGCAGGTTCGTCCGGCACGGGCCGACAGCTATGAATTTCTGATGCGCCAATGCGGCCATGCGCGCGCGCTGTTCGATTGGCGGGCGCGGAACGTGCAGTTGCGCGACCTGCTTTGCGAACCACGGCTGGAACGGGCCATCGGGGTGGTCTATCGGCCCGACAACGAGCTTCTCAGCCACTATTTCCGCGCCGTGATGGCAGAACAGTTCGACGCCATGGTCTGGTTCGAGACCAGCCGCGCGGTGACCCCGCTGGCCGCCGGACGCCCCGCCGGCACGCCGGAAACCTACCCCTTCGGCCTGTAAGACCGGCGGGTGGCCGCTGCGCGCTGAACCTGGTTGTGCGCTAGGCCATGTATCTTCCGCCATTGATCGACAGTGTCGCGCCGGTAATAAAGCCCGCTTCGTCACCTGCCAGGAAGGTGATGGCGCGGGCTATCTCGTCCGGGCGGCCCAGCCGGCCCGCCGGAACCGTGGCAAGCAGCTTCTGCAGGATGTCGTCCGGCACTCCCGCCACCATGGGCGTGTCGACATAGCCCGGGGCGATGGCGTTGACGGTGATGCCGTGGCTGGCGCTTTCCAGTGCCAGGGCTTTGGTAAAGCCGATCACTCCGGCCTTGGCGGCGGCATAGTTCGTCTGCCCGAACCGGCCGGACTGGGCATTGACGGAGCTCACATTGACGATGCGGCCAAACTGGCGCGCACGCATGCCGTCAATCACGGCGCGGCTGGCGTTGAATACCCCGCCCAGATCGACGTCGATCACGCTCTGCTATTGCTCCGCCGTCATCTTGTGCAGCATGCAGTCGCGTACGATGCCGGCATTATTGACAAGAATCTCAACCGGCCCGTGAGTGGATGCAATCCGGTCGATGGCCTGCCGGGTGGCGGCGAAGTCGGCGATGTTCCAGCCAAGTACGGCAATCCCGGTCTGGCGATTGAAGCTCTCGGCAAGGCTGTGGTTCGCCGCATAGCTGGCGATAACTTCATGGCCCAGCGACTTGAACAGGCGGGCCGTCGCGGCACCGATGCCGCTGATGCCGCCTGTCACCAGAACGATCCGGCCCATGCGTCAGTCGCTGCTCTTGCCCTGTATTCCGGCCATGCTGCCGGCGGCCAGCGCCAGAAGCTGCCATTCGCATTCGCGCATGGCGTCACTGATGGCGCGCATGTGGCCGATGGCCTGTTCAGTGCTGCGATGGAATTGTTCCAGGGCCTCTGGAAAAGCCTGGGACGGGGCGGTGCCGGTTTTCATGGGCGCCAGAGCGGCGCGGGCCCGTTCGGTTTGCAGGCGGAATAGTTCGGTCTCATTTTCCAAAACCGAGCGGGCGGCTTGGAAGAATATCTCGTTCGCGCGCGTCATTGTGGCTGTATTTTCGGCATGGAACTGGGAAAGGTTGAAGGGGAAGAACGCCTCGACGCCATTTCCGCGCGCTTCCGTCTTGCGTTTCGGCCTGGGAGATTCTGGTTCGGAGGTCTGAGTCATATGGTTCTCCAATCTCAGCAAATCGCATCAGCGCACCATGGGGCCGCGATGGCCTTGACATTGATCAAATGTCGGTACGGCTTGATCGCGCGCAAGGATCATGGCTTGGGCCCATGGTCTGGTGTTTTGCATTCCACCGCTTGCGAGGTGCTCCCGTGATTTCGCTGGAAGACTGCATTGCCATGTGCGGCCTGAATGCTGCGGAAGTGGCGGCGATCGCCGAGCACGAACATCTGCCCGACATTGTCGCCGCTGAACTCGGTTCCTATCTCCTGCATCGCGCCCATGGCAGCGAGATAATCCGCCAGATGCTGGTGGACGACATCCGCGCTAGCCTGGCGGCTGGCGACAATCGTCACGCGGCGCTGCTCGTCAGCGCCCTGCGCCATTTCCTGTCTCAGCATCCGGAAGCCTCCAGCACCGGCGCAGATGCCGAGACGGATCATGGCACCGCGAGCGTACGCGAAACCTAGGCGCTGGCTGCAATTCAGTTGATGTTACACACCGTTCACTGCAATCGCCGGCCAAGCGCATGCACCCCGGCGATTATCTTCTCCGGATGTGCCCCGGAGGTGCCGACGCCGCCAAAGCAGCTTGTGCGGATTGGCCGGATGCCGGAGATGCCCAGCATGCTCCGATTGAACGCCTTGACCCCGTGAGCGCCGTAAAACAGGCGGTAAAGCAGGGCGGGCATGCCCATGGTCGCTATGACCCGCGCGGAACGGCCCTTCAGGGCGCCATGGGGAAAGCCCTTGCCCTCGGTTTTCAGGGCAAAGCCCGCGCGGGCGATCTGTTCCATGAAGCCCTTGAGCATGGCGGGTGGACCACCCAGCCATAGTGGAAAGATAAAGACGAGGTGATCGGCCAGCAGAATCTGTCCGCGTGCCGACAGGATCGCCGGTTCTGTGGGTTCCTGCAGGAAGTCAGTACCCCGCCGCAGCAGGGGAAAGTCCAGGGTGCCGACGTTCAGTTCACGCACCATCGCGCCGGCTTTTTCGGCACCCTCGGCATAGGCGCGCGCCAATGCGGCGCTCAGGCGCTCCGGCGCAGCATCGGGATTGCCATTGATCACCAGCACGTGCCGCATGCCGCATTATCTCGCTGCTTCCCTGGAAAGCATGACCGCGCCGGCGACAGGTACCTTGCGCGGGATCAAATGCCCTCGCGATGGCCCGAGATAGATTGAATTGGAACGAAGGGATGCCACAGGTGAAACAGGTTGCTCTGGCCGTGCTCGTGGCGCTGGGCCTCATCACGAGCGCCAGGCCCGCAGCGCTCATGGACCTGGACGCTGATACGGCGCACCAGGTGGCGGCGTTGCTGAAGAGGGCCGGCGACGACGGTCTGGACGCCGGGCAATACCGCGCTGCTGATGGCGCGGCGTTGGCGGCCTTTGCCCGTGACGTCGCGCTTGGCCGGCCCAAGCTGCGGTCGCTGGATTCCGATGTCGCGTTGCCCGCGCCATCCTTTGATGCCGAGGCGGTGGTTGCCAAGGCCGTCGCCGAGGGAAAGCCGGCGCGGCTGCCGGAATTGCTGGCGCCGCCATATCCTCAATATGTGGCACTGAAGAAGGCGCTGGCGCGCTATCGCGCGATCGCGGATGCCGGCGGATGGCCCGAACTGACGGCTGCGGCGAGGAATTATGCCGCGGAACCACAGGCGACACTCCTCCGCAAGCGGTTGTCCTACGAAGACGGGCAGGTTGCCGCCGATGTCAACGCCGATCTCACCGATGCACTGAAGCGCTTTCAGCTGCATCATGGTCTGGTTGTGGATGGCATTCTGGGCCGTGCCACACTGGCGGAATTGAATGTGCCCGCTGCAGCGCGCGCCGGGACCATTCTGGCCAATATGGAGCGCTGGCGCTGGCTGCCGCGCGCGCTGGAGCCCGACCGGATCGTCATTAACGCTGCGTCTGCCGAGTTGGTGCTGGTATTGGACAACCATGTGGTGCTGGCGTCGCGCGTGATCGTCGGCCGCCCACGGGACCCGACCCCGATCCTGCGGGCGGAAGGAGCCAGCCTGACGGTCAATCCGCCCTGGAACGTGCCGACCAGCATCGCCGCGCGTGAGATATTGCCCAAGCTCAAGCGCGATCGCAGCTGGCTTGCCCGCAACGACATGGTGCTGCTGAATGGTCCGCCCGGTGATCCCGCGGGGCGGACGGTGAATTGGCGGGCCGTTCCGGCGGCCACTTTCCCCTATCGGCTGCGCCAGCATCCGGGGCCTGAAAACCCGCTAGGCCGGGTGAAGATGGAATTGCCGAACCGCTTCGATGTCTATCTGCACGATACGCCGGGGCGCGCCGCCTTTGCGCGGCAGGACAGACATCTCAGCCACGGCTGTGTGCGCGTGGAACAAATTCTGCCTCTTGCTTCCTACGCGATCTCCTCGGACCTGGCTTCGATCGAGACGATCGTAGCGGCCATCGATGCGGGAGAGACCGCCCATCTGCCTTTGCACCGGATGCTGCCTGTCTATTTCCTTTACTGGACCGCCTTTTCCGATCCTGACGGGGCCATTTCCTTCAGGCCGGACGTCTATGGCCGCGATGCCCGGCTCTTGGCAGCCCTGCGCAGGCCGACGCAAATCGCGGCGGAAATCCCGGAACTTTGCCCAAAAGGTTAAACAGCTTGCCCCCCGCGCCCTGGCGCTGCTAGAAATCGCGGGCTTCTGACAAATGGACATGGCATGCCACATAAATTGAGGCGTCGCGATTTCCTGCTGGGATCGGGCGCGGCACTGTTGCTGCCCGCGCCCGCGCTGGCCGCGTTGGGCGACCGCCGCAGCCTGTCCTTCGCCAATCTGCATACCGGCGAAAAGCTGGCCGTGACCTATTGGGCGAACGGGGATTATGTCCCCGGCGCGCTGGCACAGGTGGACACTATCCTGCGCGACTTCCGCACCGGCGAGACGCATCCCATCGCTCCCGACCTTCTGGACCTTCTGGCACTGTTGCGCAACCGGATGGAAACCGGCGAGGCTTTCGAGGTCATCTCGGGTTATCGTTCGCCCGCCACCAACGCGAAACTGCGCGGGGCGCATGAGCATTCCGGCGTGGCTTCCCACAGCCTGCACATGCAGGGCATGGCCATCGACGTTCGGCTGAACAGCAGGCCATTGGCGGCGTTGCGCGATGCCGCGCTGTCGCTCAGGGGCGGCGGTGTCGGCTATTACCCTTCATCCGATTTCGTGCATGTCGATGTCGGCCGCATCAGGCGCTGGTGATCAGTCCGTCTCCGTCGCGTCCGTCAATGTTGCGGCCGGCGCAACGACAGCGAGATGGGTCATCAACTCTTCCGCTTCCTCTTCCAGCCCGATCCAGCGCAGCTTCAGGATCATGGTGCGGATTTCCTCGGGATTGCGCAAAGCGAGACCGCGGTCTGTACCGGGTGCAATGACACGATCCAACATGGTGTTTCCTCCCTAGAGGCGGCATAAAACGGGAATTGAATGGCCCGGACATTGAGGCTGGTCAAATCTCGCACCCGCAACTGCCCAGGCCCAGCCGCAGCAGGCCATCACGTACTGGTCGTCAGGCGGACCGGCCACATGCCCGCGGTGCTGGCCGGGCGCCCAGGATCGCATGCGCCGGCAGGCGCCTGGCATCGATGGCTGCGGATTCTGGCGAAAGTGAAGCGATGGCAGTCCGCAACCGAACAATGTCAGTCTGGGAGCATTGGCCGTCCTCCATGCGGGCGGCGATCGCCGCCATCCGTTCCACCAGATGCGCCTGTGCCGGAGGCAGGCAGCGGTCTTGATGAATCGCCGCGCCGACGACGCTGCTTGGCAGCGTTCGGAGAAGATCAGCTTGCAGTGCCGCGCTCCAGCGCGCAGAATTTTCTAGATAGCAAGAAGACCGGGACCATGCGCATGACCGCCGCCCTCAGGAGCAGTCAGCACTGAATTGGCCGTCGACTCTGACAGGCTGGCGCTTTGTCACGCGAAGCCCGACCATCCCGTGCCGGGAAAATGCCGCCTGCCACGCAAGGAATTCTTCCGGCGACATGCGATAGCGCACACAGGCGTCCCGCATCGAGAGCAGACCGCGTTCCACCGCCACGACCACTTCTGCCTTCATGCGGCTTACCCAACGCCTGGTTTGTGGGCTGGGCAGGTTTTCGAGTGTGAGAGGCAAGCCTTCCGGCCCGATGATCGGCTGCGTCATTGTCTTTGCGTCCCCAACAATCGTCATGTTACCGCCATCGACTGGAAGACCGGGCCCTGCCAACCGCGCAGGGCCTGGTCGGCATGGATCATTGGCCGAGATCAATGAGAGCGCGGCGGTTCTTGGGCTCGCGCACGCCCGGCCCGGTTGGCACAAGCGGGTCGTGAAAGCTCCTGCCTTCGATCGCGATTTCGCCGGCCTCCAGACCCAGGCGGATCATCTCGTCCTTGACGGACTGTGCGCGGCGCAGCGACAGAGCCTGGTTGTAGCGGTCAGATCCGACCGTGTCGGTGTGACCGGCCACCTTGATCCGTATCGTTCCAATCCTTTTGGCCGAGGCCACTGCCTCGCTGACGGTGCTTTGGGCTTCGGCCGTGAGGCCAGAGCTATTGAAGTCGAAGAAGACGATATAGGTCTTGGCCGGTGGCGGAGGAGGCGGCGGCGGAGCCGGAGGGGATGGTGGGGAAGGAGCCGGTGGCGGGGAAGGCGGCGGCGGCGGCGGCGGTGAAACCTGCTGTTCAGCGAACGGGTACCAGCGCAGGCCAGGCATGATGCTGTGGGCCTTGCCCGCGCGATACTCGAGTGGGGCATAGCGCGAAACGGCGTTCGCATCTCCAGTATCCAGGTAGCGGTAGTCGACGCCGATATCCAGATTGTATTGGAGTGCGTAGCTCACGCCGGCAATGAATTGCCAGGCGAAATTGGTGCCGCTTCCGCCAACGAACAGATCGCCCGTGGAGATGTTCGCAATGTCGTGGGACGCGCGGATCGCACCGATGCCAACCCCGCCGGTGAGCATCCAGCAGTCGCCCAGGGCATAGTCATAAAGCCCATTGAGCATTCCGCCCGCCATCGTCGCGGCCGGCCCTTCGCAGGCGCTGGATTTTCGCCAGAGCGACATCGATGCGGGCACCGTGAAGTCCGCAGGCGCCGATACAAGTCACCTTCTGTCCGGTCTTGCCGGCGGTCTCGATCTCAGCGTTCAGGGCGCCGGCCTGAATGGCGCGGTCAAAAGCATTGTGGCGGGCACCGTCATGCCGTTACTGCGCCCAGTCCTGGCTTCCATGCTCTCGTCGCTCGATCCGCTGATTTACAATCTGCTGCAGACCATCGGCCTTCAGTTGGGCACCGTCAGCGTGGCGGTGCATGCCGTCAATTGCGGCCGGCCGGCCATCGTAGGTTGATCAACACATAGCGAGGTAACATGCCAGCGCCGCCACTCCCGCCTTCCTACAAGCCGGGCCCCCCACGCACCTCTGTTTCCGCCAAACCGGCGCGGCGGGTCTTTATTTGCGACGACGATCTGGACTTCGCACGGGAATTGGCCGAGGGCCTGGCCGCAAACGGCTTTGAAGCCAGAACGCTGGCGGGTAACCGTTCCGCGACGGATATTTTTGACGACTTTCTTCCCGAGGTCGTTCTTCTGGACCTTTATATGCCGCCCCCCGACGGTTTCGAGATGATCAATCACATTCGGAACACGTCCGACCTCAAGCGCGTCCCGCTGGTGTTGATGTCTGGCGCGGGTACCGGCATTCTGGAGGTGGCGAGCCGTTTTTGCATAGCGCGGAACATGAGCCTTGCGGCCGCCTTCCAGAAGCAAGTGAATCTTGAGGAGATGGTCCGGGTGTGCAACATTCATGTCCGCCCATGACGCGCCGGGGAACCTTGGCGCCTTGAATAAGTTGAGAGTACACAGTCTGTCTTTCATGCCTGGGCTGGCTGAACTAACATCCACGCGAAGGGGTGCCCCCACGGAGCGCACCGATGAAACTTCTTGCCGTCCATCCCAGCGTACTGATGTACACGCGCATCTATCTGCGTCTGGAACCCTTGGGCCTGGAATTGATAGCCGGGGCGGCGCGGGCCGCCGGCCATGATGTCCGTCTTGTCGATCTGCAGGCCGACAGTCATCGGGATTATTTCCGTATATTGAAGGATTGGAAGCCGGACGCCGTCTGCTTTTCCGGCAACTACCTTGCCAATGTGCCCGAGGTGGTCGATCTGGCGAAGGCCACCAAGGCGTTGGATCGGGAGTGCTTCATCTTCGCGGGCGGCCACAGCGTGTCCTTCGTGGCACGCACGCTGCTGGACCACGCGGAGGGCGCGATAGATTGCGTGCTGAAGGGCGAGGCAGAGGCGAGCGTGCCGCTTCTGCTCGCAGGACTGCGGGACAATGACGTACTCGAAGTACCCGGAGCGGTAACCGCGTTCGGAGAGGGGCCGCCACCCCGCTTTGTCGATGATCTGGACGCTGTCCGGCCAGCACGCGACCTGCTGCGCAAGCGTCGCCGATATTTCATAGGCGTTCTGGATCCGGCCGCGTCGATAGAGTTCGCCCGTGGCTGTCCCTGGGATTGCACGTTCTGCAGCGCCTGGACCTTCTACGGCCGCAGCTATCGCACCAAGAGCCCCGAGGCCGCGGCAGATGAACTGGCCTCTATCGCCGAGCCCGGCATATTCATTGTCGACGATGTTGCGTTCGTGCATCCCGAGCACGGGATGGCCATCGCCGACGCCATCGCACGGCGCGGCTTGAAGAAGCGGTACTATCTCGAAACCCGCTGCGATGTGTTGTTGCGCAACAAGGATGTGTTTCGGCGCTGGCGCGAGCTGGGCCTGGAATACATGTTCCTCGGCCTGGAAGCGCTGGACGAGGAGGGGCTGAAAGTTTTTCGCAAGCGCGCCATGGCTGACAGCAACCGGGAGGCGCTTGAGTTTGCCCGCTCGCTGGGTATCACGGTCGCGATCAACCTGATCGCTGATCCAGCCTGGGACCGCGCCCGGTTCGAAACAGTGCGCCGATGGTGCCTGGAAATGCCCGAGATCGTGAATATCAGCGTCATGACGCCCTATCCGGGGACCGAGATCTGGCACAGCGAAACCCGCAAGCTCAGCACCCGCGATTACCGGTTGTTCGACATCCAGCATGCCGTTCTGCCCACGGCCCTGCCGCTGCCTGAATTCTATGCCGAGTTGGTCAAGACCCAGCAGGTTCTCAATCGCAAGCATTTGGGCCTTGCAACGCTGATAAATACCGGGCGGATCGCCGCCGGCCTGCTGTTGCGGGGCCAAACCAATTTCGTGCGCATGCTGTGGAAGTTCAATTCGGTTTTCAATCCGGCGCTGCAGCTGGCCGATCATGCCCGCCCCGTGCGGTACGAGATTGCGCCGCCATCCGGCGATGCCGTCTTCGACCGGTCCAGCCTTTACGTCCACAGGCCTGCAAGAAGACGCGATGCGGGCGCAGTTCCTGCCAATCGGGTGGCGGCGCAACGTTGACCGGCGCCCGAGTTCAGTTTTACAGGATCGGTGCGTCGCCAAACGCTTCTGCGCGGCGTTGGCGCCGGGGCGCGGTCTCCGGCATGGCGTAAAAGACGGGCAGTACAAGCAGCGCCACAACGGCGATCATGAGGCCGGGGACCATCGGCATGCCGGTTTTGTGGGCCAGTAACTGGGCCAGATAGGGCGTCAGGCCACCGAACAGCACCGTGGCCGATGTCGCGCCCAGCGCCAGGCCGCTGACGCGGCCTTCGCCGGGAAACTGCTCCGCGGTGGCGACGGCGCCCACCGCGCTGACCGCCCCCGCCACACAGGCCAGAATGATGGCACCCCACAGGGCACTCATGTGCGTACCGCTGCCCATCATGTGGAATGTCGCGATCGGCAGCACGGCGCTCAACCCCGCTAGGGCGAGCAGAACAGGCTTTCGCCCAAGCCGGTCGGACAGGGCCCCGGTGACCGGCGTTATCAGGATCACGGCGACGGCGGCGAGCGTGGACAGCTGGAGCGAAGCGCTCTCACTGAACCCTCCCGCGGATGTGAGAAATGCCGGAACGTAGGTGATGCCCACATAATAAGTGATCGATCCCAAGGCAGAGATGGTGAAGGACCGCAGGATACCGATACGGTGTTCGGCAAACGCATGGCGCAGGGGGCTTTCCGGCACTGTTCCGTTGGCTAGCTGGCGCTCGAAGTCCGGCGATTCCTGCATGGCCGTGCGGGCGATCCACACGCTGGCCGCCATCACCGTGCCGACAAGAAAAGGTATGCGCCATCCCCATGCGTCGAGAGTGGCGGGATCCAGCGCCGTGACCACCATCGATGAAACGCCAACCGCCAGCAGGCCGCCGATCTCGCTGGCTGCGGAAGCCAGGGATGCGATCAGTCCACGGTTGCCTGGTGGTGAGCCTTCCAGAAGATAGGCGATGACCACGCTGTATTCGCCCCCGACCGAAAATCCCATCAGGCAGCGCAACAGGAACAGAAGCCAGCCCGCGATCGCGCCAGCCTGGGCGTGGGTGGGCAGCAGGGCGGTGGCGAACATCCCCGCCGTCATCAGGGCCACGGAAAGCAGCATGGTGCGGCGCCGGCCGAACCGGTCGCCGACATGTCCGAATGCGATGGCGCCAACGGGGCGCAGAAGATAGGCGGCGGCAAATCCGGCCAGGGTCACGATCAGTGCGGACTCGCCGCCACCGAAGAACACCCGCGCCAGAACTGTGGCGAAGTAGAGATAGAGGGTGAAGTCATACCACTCCACGATGGTCGAGAAGGCCGCGATGGCAAGCGAGGCACGGGACATGTAGTCCTCTATGCCATGGTTCGGTCGGGCGGGGAACTCGCGTCCATCTTCCGGCTGGTTGTAGACCCCGAACGCCGTCATCGCCGCAACTTCCGAAACCCCTGGTGATTTTTCAGCGCGTCGTTGCAACAATTGATTCGGATTGGCTACGGCGTTCGCGGTGTGGAAAATCAGGCGTTAAGAATTTGGGCTATTAAGAAATTGGGCGCGGCACCTCCACCGGACCCACGTCGTCGAGGGTTCCGAGTAAATCTGCTTGGGGCATTTTTAGGACATTTATAGAAGAAAGCGGGGACCACAGGTTGCGCAAGCGTCGCCATCGAGGCGCGCCAAAAAAATGTCGGAACCAAGTACCGCGCCGAGTCTTTTAGTGGAATAGTTTGCTCAGCTGTGTTCTCATTCTGACATTCTAGAAACATAAAGATGCCACAGGCATTAACCTGTGACACGCCGGGGCGATCGGTCGGGACAGAAAGGTGTTGTCATGTCCACGCCTACGGTCCGCATGGTGCGAAGCTGTAACTGGCGGGTTGCATGCGTCGTCGCTGCGGCAGCCACCATGGCATTGGCGCTGGAAGGCTGCATGACGCTGGGCGAATCCGTACCACCACCGCCGGGCTCGACGCCGCCTCCCGAGATCGCGCTGAATGCGCCGCCACAGGAAGCGCCTCCACCGACGCCGGAACCCAAACCGGTTCCGAAAAAGCCCCCCCGCCCGATTCGGGCGGAACCAGCGCCTCGCGCTGAACCGGAATCACATGCGGAGCATCCCGCGATGGATTTGAAGACGCTGATCGGGCTGGATCAGGCCCGCGTGCGGGCAATCCTGGGCCCACCCCAGCGCGTCAAGTCCGACCATCTGTCACTGACGTGGATTTACAAAGCGCCCCAGTGTTCGGCGCAAGTGATTTTCTATCCCAGTCTCGAAGATGCCTCATTTCATGTGCTCAAATTTGCCGGTTCGAACAAGGATGGCCGGCCATTGGACGTTTCTGACGCCTGCGTCAGCCACATTCTGGTAGCGAGGAGCAATGCACACTGAGCAAGCCACTGCGACTGAAAACGGTCATGTCATGGTGGTCGATGACGACGCGCTGTTTCTGGAATCCGTCAGCACCAATCTTGCCGACGCCGGATACCGCATAAACGCCTTTCCCCATGGCGCCCTCGCGATCGACTATCTTAGCATGCGCCGCGACGCTGACCTGTTGCTGCTGGATTGGAAGATGCCCGGAATTTCGGGAATCGAAGTAATGCAGCGTCTGCGTGCCCAGCACATCGACATCCCCATCATCTTCCTGACCGTGCTGAACGACCAGATATACGAGGAGGCCGGTCTTCTCGGCGGCGCCGTGGATTTTGTCGAAAAGTCACGCAGCTTTGCCATCCTGCGCCGGCGCATCGAACTGATCCTGGGCGGAGAGAAAAAAAGACCCCATGCGCAGGGCGACGAACCCCGTCCGGGAGACCTGCTGACTTTGCGCTATGATTCGCGGCGTGCGCTGTGGAAGGATGTTCCGCTGGATCTTACCCTGACGGAGTTCAACATCGTCGCCTACATGGTCGAACAACGTACGCGCGACGTAAGTTATCGGGAAATATACGACATCGTTCATGGCGAAGGCTTCATGGCGGGGGACGGGGAGATCGGCTTTCGCACCAATGTGCGCGCCTTCATAAAGCGGATCCGCCAGAAATTCCGCGACGCCGACCCGGAATTCTCCCATATAAGGAATTATCCGGGCTTTGGCTATAGGTGGCGGGATGGGGACGAGCAGTAGAAGGGTCATTGCCCAGCTTCTTCATTCCTTCACTCTCAAGCTGGCTCTGCTGGCGGTTATTCTTCTCAGCGTTCCCCTGATCCTTTACTGGCAATTTGCCCGGGCCGAAAAGGAGCAGCTGGCCGTTATCAGCAACGCAGTGGTCCAGAGCAACCATGTCCTGGCGGGCATGCTGCAGGGGCATTTCGAGAGATTTTCAAGCGAGCCGCCAGGGGTTTTGCGCGACGCGCTGGCCCGTGCGGCCGTCGGCGACACCCACATCAAGATTCTGGTCCGGCTAAAGGGCGCCAGCAATTTTGTCTATGTCGCGTCACAGCCGGCGGTGTCTCCCAAATATCTTCGCGCCGAGCGGGACGAGTTGGTGCGGCTAGGCATTTTTGACCTGCTTGGTCCCAGCTGCGACGGCGACACGGACCTGGACATGCGGTTCGTCAACCCCTCCGGGGGTCATGAGGTGCTGGGTGCGATGACGCCGGTGCATGTCGAGGGCAACTGCTGGATCGTCATTACCTCCCAGGATGCAGCCCGCCTGGCGCGCACACCCATCGGCCTGCCGTTTTGGCGCGCGCCGACGGCGTTGGTGTCGGGCACTATCTATCTGGTCGCCACGGCGCTGGTGTTCTGGCTGTTCGTTCATCTTTGGCGCAACGTCCGCCGGTTCCGCCGGGCGGCGCGCCACATACGCATGCGCGACCGGGGAGCCGTATCCTTCCGCCGCACCAACACCATTCCGGAACTTACCGGCGTAGCGGAGGACTTCGATTCCCTGGTCGGTGCCCTTCTGGGGTCGCAACGGCGCATCAAGGAGGCCGCCGAGGAGAACAGCCACGCTCTGAAGACCCCGCTGGCGGTGATTGCCCAGTCCGTGGAACCGATCCGGCGCGCCCTGCCGCCGGAGGAAAACGCGGCGCGACGCAGCTTGCAGCTCATCGAACGTTCGGTGACGCGGCTGGACGGGCTTGTTACGGCGCATCGCGACCTGGATGTCGACACGGCAGAGCTTTTCTATCCTGAAAGGCGGCCCCTCGACCTGTCTGAGTTTCTCAGGCAGATGCTGGAAAATTATGATGATTCACTGACCCAGCAGGGCAAACGCCTGGTCCACAAAATCGCGCCGAATGTGATGGTCTATGCCAATGAGGATGCGCTGGAGACCGTGATCGAGAACCTGCTCGAGAACGCGCTGAGTTTCACGCCGCCCGGTGGCACGGTTGAGGTCCGGCTCCAGGCGGAGGGCAACCGGATTAGGCTCGCGGTGGCGGACGAGGGGCCCGGCGTGTCCGCCGGCGATATGCATCACCTGTTCGAACGCGGTTTCAGCAGCCGTTCCAGCGTGCCGGAAGGCGAGGAATTGTCTGTATGCCACCAAGGGCTTGGACTCTGGATTGTCAAGCGCAACGTGGAATCGCTGGGCGGAACCGTGACTGCCCGCAATCGTGCCAGTACGGGATTTGAAGTGGTCGTGCGCCTTAAGGGCGAAGGCTGATCCCGCCGGGACCTTTGTCCCACCTTTATCACATGCTGTTCCATCCGAACGCGATTAGCCTTCATTGTGCGTCGCACGCAGGCTTCCTCTGCGCGGCGCCATGAACGAGGCGAAAATGGGCAAAGAGACTCGAAGCTATTCACATCTGGTTTCATGCTGCAGGCGTGCGGCGCTGTGCCTGGCAGCAAGCGTATTTCTCGCAGGATGCGGAGGCGGCGCCATCACCGGCTCGCCGGAGGCGGTGGCCCAGGCTGACGCAGCGGCACGCAATTACCGTCTGGCTGCGGGCGACAAGGTGCACGTCGCCGTGTTCAATGAGGACAATCTTTCGGGCGATTACACCATCGGACCCGGTGGACGCATCACACTGCCCCTTGCCGGACCGGTGACGGCTGCCGGTCTTACCGTACCCCAGCTGCAGGTTGCCGTGGTCAAAACCCTGGCGAACGGCTTCGTGCAGAACCCAAGCGTCACCGTAACCGCGATGGACCTGCGTCCATATTATATCCTTGGCGAGGTCAACAAGCCCGGCAAGTACGACTATGCACCAGACCTGACGGTGATGCAGGCGGTGGCGACTGCGGAAGGTTTCACTTACCGCGCCGACAGCGCGGCTGTCTATATCCGGCACAAGTCCGATCCGTCCGAGAAGGAAGTCTCTCTGGATGCGACCACGGCTGTGCTGCCCGGTGACACGATCCGTGTTGCGCAGCGCTATTTCTGAGGACGATCATGGCTCTTGTACCAAGTGTCGCTGGCGGCAGCGCACCCGACCAGTATGTGGATCCCATCTACGTCCGCCCGCCGGCGGATGAAGACAATGCCAAGATATTTCTGATCGATATCCTGGCAGCGATACATCGTAACCGGAAACTTGCGATTACGGTGGCCATGCTGTCGGCTCTTCTCGTGCTGACGGTGACTTTCTTCCTGACCCCACTATATCAGAGCACCGCCCAGGTGATGCTGGATACGCGCCGCGAACAAGTGGTCGACCTTCAGGCGGTACTGTCGAATCTGCCGTCCGATACCTTTGTAGTGGATTCGGAAGTCCAGGTGCTTCAATCGCCGGCGCTCGCGCAGCGGGTGATCGACAAGCTGCATCTGGATCAGGACCCCGAGTTCAATGCAACGATCCGGCCGCCGACGCTTTTGGGGCAGGCACGGCGCACGGTCACCGGTGCGGTCCAGGGCGCGTTCCTTTATTTCAACATACCGCTTCCCACCTGGCTGGGTGGTGGGCCAGCGGATGCCTCACTTGCCGCAGCGCGCCGGGAATCCAGCATTATTCAGGCTTTCGAGCGCCGGCTGAGTGTCTCGCGGCAGGGCCTGACCTACCTGATCAACATCAGCTTCTGGTCGGAAGACGCATCCAAATCCGTGCGCATCGCCAACGCCGTCGCGACCACCTACCTGGCGCAACAGAGGGACATCAAGGCCGCAGCCACTCGCAAGGCCAATGTGCTGATCCAAAAGCACGTCTCGCAATTGCAAGGCCAGTTGCGCACTGCCGAACAGGCGGTCGCCGACTACAAAGCCAAGCATGGTCTGCTGACTGCGGTGGGCGCGCCGTTGACCGAGCAGGAGATATCGGCCTTGTCCACGCAGATGGCTACCGCTCAGGCCGAACAGGCCGAACAGGAAGGCAAGCTGGCCGCCGCCAACGCGCAAATGCGTCAACACGGTTTCGATGGCGTGGGACAGGCCGCTGCGTCCGATACCATCCGCCAGATGCGCACCCAGGAGGCCGAACTGGCGCAGGAGGAAGCAACGCTTTCCAAGCGCTATGGTCCCCGGCATCCCGCGCTGATCAAGGTGCATCAGCAGCGCGCCGCGCTTCAGGCGGAGCTTGCGGCGGAGACGCGGCGCATCATCGCGGGCCAGCGTGCCGAGGCGGAAGCTGCGGCACAGCGCAGTTCATCGCTTCGCGCAAGCATTGATCATGACCGCCAGTTGTTGGCCCTGAGCAATAGTGCCGGCGTGAACCTGGGCGAATTGGAACGCAACGCCAGTGCCGTGCGCGGCGTCTATGAATCCTTCCTCAGCCGCCTCAAGCAGACCGCGGCGCAGGAAGATCTGCAGAACGCCGACGCCCAGATCGTGTCGCTCGCGACGATTCCCCTCTCGCCCACGTCACCCTCGTGGATGCTGGCTCTGGCAGCGGCCGCGGCGCTGGCCGTCATCGCATCGGCGGCGGCGATCGGACTGCGGGAATTCCTCGACCGTGGCGTCCGTTCGGTGCAGGAGGCGGAGGCGGCGACAGGATTGCCGGTCATCGCCACCATTCCCCGCATCGCCCAGGCCGATCCGGCTGCCTATGTGGTCAAACGCCCCATGTCGGACTTTGCCGAAGCGATCCGCAACCTGCGTACGTCGCTCTTTGTGTCCCGCAGCGGAACGGTGCCGAGGATCGTGGCCTTGATGTCTGCCATGCCGCAGGAGGGAAAGACCAGCACCACCCTGGCGTTGGGCCGCCAGTGCGCTGAATCGGGCGCGCGCGTGCTTATTATCGACGCGGACCTGAGGCGCCGGTCCTTGTCGGCCCATCTGGGCCGGCCGGTCCGCCAGGGCCTGGTCGAGCTGGTTGAGGGGCAGGCGCTGCTGGAGAATTGTCTTCATTCCGACCCGTTGTCGGCGGCGACGATCCTTCCCTTGTCGGGCGCCGATACCGGCAGCAACGATGTCTTCTTTGCGCATGATCTGGCGCCCCTGTTCGAGCGGTTGCGCAATCATTTCGACATCATTCTGGTCGATACCGCGCCGCTGCTTCCGCTGGCCGAACCGCGCCTGGTCGCCGCCCATGCCGACAGCGTTGTGATGCTTTCGCATTGGCACAAGACGCCGCAAAGCGCGATGAAGGACGCCGCTCGCCTGATCCGTACCCTGGATGTGCCGATCGCAGGGCTGGCGCTGACCTGCGCCGACATGAAGCTGTTGGATACCTTCGGCTACACCGCGCGCGGCTACGGGCTGCAAGCTTCCTATCAACAATATTACATCGCATGAGGAACGTTCGGGGCATGTCAACCGTAACGAGCTTCAGGAGAGTGTCATGAACAGGTTTGCCATAGCTTCCTGGTCCCTTCAGCTTGCGGAACGACCTCGCGTGGCCCATGCGCGCATCGCGGCCACGCCCAAGCGGGTATTCGATTTCACATTGGCGGCGCTGGCGCTGGTGTTCCTGTCGCCGCTGCTTCTGCTCGTGGCGCTGGCGATCAGACTGGAAAGCCAGGGCCCCATCCTGTTCTGCCAGACCCGATATGGGTGGGACAACCGGCCGTTTCGCATCTGCAAGTTCAGAACGATGTGGACGCACCTTGGTGATGCGCGCGGCGTTCGCCAGACGGTGGTCAACGATCCGCGCGTGACGCCGCTCGGGGCATTCCTGCGCAAGACAAACATCGACGAACTGCCCCAGCTGTTCAATGTGCTGAAGGGGGACATGTCGCTGGTTGGGCCGCGCCCACATGCGCTGGGCACGCTGGCTGGCGGGATGCTTTATGAGGATCTGGTGCCCTTCTATTTCCGCCGCCATCAGGTCAAGCCCGGAATCACCGGCCTGGCCCAGGTTCAGGGCTATCGCGGCCCGACCGTGGACCCGGAGCATGCTCGCATGCGTGTACGGCTCGATCTGGCCTATTGCCGCCGGCACAATCTGGCGATGGACATCGCCATTATCGCCAAGACCGTTCGCCGCGAACTGATAGGCCGCGGAAAGGGCTTCTAATGTCATTCCCATCTGCGCGACGTGCCGGCGCCGATGCGCTCCCGGCTCCCGGCCTTGTGCTGTCCACTGCCAGGCCCGCAGGCGGGATCGCCATCGTGCTGCACGACCTGCGCGGCGGTGGGGCGGAGCGGGCCTGTCTGCGCCTGGCCCGCGGCATGGCCCGGGCTGGCGAGGTTGTCGACCTGATCCTTGTGCGGGGCGAAGGCGCGTACCTGAAGGATGTGCCGTCGGGTATCACGGTGAGCGTGCTCGAAGCACCACGCGTGAGCCGGGCAATTATGCCTCTCGCAGCGCATCTGCGCGCGACCCGGCCGCGCGCGGTCCTGTCGGCTCTCACGCACATGAATGTTGCGGCCATCGCTGCCGTGCGGTTGTCTGGCTGTGGCGCGCGCATTGTGGTGTCGGAGCGCAACCAGATATCTGCCAAAGCAGAAGTCGCGCAGGGCTGGTGGCAGCGCAGCCTCTATCGCGCCATCCCCATGGTGTATCGGCTGGCGGACAAGGTGGTGGCGGTTTCCGAAGGCGTGGCAGGCGACCTTGTCCGCTTCGGGCGCCTGCCGGGGCAGAAAGTCGGCGCCATTCACAATCCGGTGTTCGAAACGGACATCGGAACGCTCTCACGTGCGGACCCGTCCCACCCATGGTTTGCGCCCGGCGGACCGCCCGTAATTCTCGGCGTCGGGCGACTTCACCATCAGAAGGGCTTCGATATTCTGCTCGATGCCTTTGCACATGCCCGCGCGCAGACAGATTGCAGGCTGGTCATTCTGGGAGAAGGCGAGGAGCGGGGCCGCCTGGAAGCGCAGGCCAATGCGCTGGGCCTGGCCTATGACATCGACATGCCCGGCTTTTGCGCCAATCCCTTCGCGCTGATGGCACGCGCCGGTTGTTTCGTACTCAGTTCGCGTTGGGAAGGGTTCCCCAACGCACTGGTCGAGGCGATGGCATGCGGTGCGCCGGTGGTCGCCACGGACTGTCCCAGCGGGCCGGCGGAAATTTTGGGCGGCCTGACACCGCTGGTCCCGGTGGATGATCCGCGCGCGCTCGGCGACGCGATCGTGGCGACGCTGAGCGGCCGGCCTGGCACGGAACGCCTGCGCGCCCGTGCCCAGGAATTCAGCGTTGCCGCGGCGACCGCCCGCTATCTGGCGGTGCTGGAGGGCGAATGAAATCGGTCGCTTCCAGTCTGGGTCTGCCGCCGCCGGGACGGCTGGAACGGTTGTTCATAATCGTTTCGCTCCTGCTGGTGACGCAGGCGCTGACGCCACTGATTTCTCTGGGTGGTTCAGACGCCGATGCGCTGGGCGATTCCAATACGGCCACCATGCTGTCGGCGCTGGCGGTCTATAGCGTGGCATTCTTTCTTCTGATGCGCCGGCCCATGGCGATGGTCGACACGGCACGCGATGACTTTCTGCTGCTGGCGATGTTCCTGCTGCCGGTGGCCTCGGTGATCTGGAGCGTCGACCGCAGTGTCAGTTTCCGCCGCGTGGTGGCACTGGTGATGACGGGAATCTATTGCATCTATCTCGCCCGGCGCCTGTCGCCGCGCGACTTCCTGCGCTATCTGCTGCTGACATTGTTCCTGGGCGGGATGATGAGCCTTGTCTATACGGTGCTCGATCCGCGCGACGCCATCGTCCATACCGCTGTCAATACCGGCTCATGGCAGGGGGTCTATGGTCACAAGGCGATCCTTGGCCGCATCGCGGCGCTTGCCGTCACCGTGTCGGTCTATGTCCGCCCGCGCCATGTCTGGGAACGGCCCATGCGCTGGGCCACCATCGCCATCTTCATCTTTCTGTCGATCCAGTCGCAGTCGCGCGCCAGCTGGCTGATGATGCTGGGCGGCGTGGGGTTCATGTTCCTGATCGCGATCGTCCGCAACCGTCGTCTGTCGTCCGGGATCAAGCTGACCATCGCCATGGCCTGCGGACTGGCGGTTATTGGAGCTGTGGCCGCAAACTGGACCGCCATTCTGGCTGATTTCGGCCGCGATGACACTTTTTCCGGCCGCACCACGCTGTGGACCGGCGCGATTGCTGTAGCCAATGCCCATCATCCCATCTGGGGAGCGGGCTATCGCGCCTTCTGGACCGCCACCGGATCGGCGGGCGTGCGCGATTACATACAGGACTGGTTTCGTGTGCCCAGCCACGGCCACAACGGCTATCTGGATGTCTGGCTTGAGCTCGGCTATGCCGGCGTGGCGCTCTTCGCCATATTTCTGGTGGCGATGATCGGGCGGTTGACGCGCCGCATCCTGCGCGAGCCGGGCGAGCCGGTCTGGGCAGCTTTCGCCATCTTCTTCTTTGTTTTCATCCTGAATAATGCGTCGATCAGTGTCGCCTTCAAGCACACCGACATTGCCTGGATATGTGCCGTGCTCACTGGTCTTTACACCCGGGCCTGTGTGGACGTGCGCCTGCCCATATTCAGCCGTGCCGAAAGGCGGCGCCTGCACGTCGTAGTGCCGCCGCCCGCCAAGGCGCCGGCGCGTCCACCCCTGCGGCCCCGAATTGCATCTCTGGCGGAGGCCCAATGACAGCCACTTTCACCATCGGATTCCCATATGTCGCCGACAGGTTCGGCGGCAGCACGGCTTCCTCTCTGGTCCTTGCCCAGGCCTTACGGGAAGCCGGCCATCGGGTGCATATCCTCACCCATGGTACGGGTGGGCGCGTCACCGAGGAAGCAGCTACCCTCGGCCTGCCGGTGACGCGCCTGCCCCCTCTTTCCGAACGGCCAAGCTACTCGCGTCCCGACCGCTTCCGGATGGAACAGCTCCTGGCCTTCCGTTACGCGCGCGGCGCGATTGCCAGGTTGGGACTGGATATCGTCCATGCCAACGACATCACGACCCTGCGCAGCTGGGCGATGCCGTCTCTGGCCGGCCAGGCGGCCCTGATCGCCCACTGGCGCTCCAACTACCGCGATAGCTGGTCGGTAAAAATGGGCTTGCGCATCGCCGCCAGGGTGATCGCGATATCACGATACAGTCTGCTCCAGCTTCCGGCCTGGGTGCGCGAAAAAGCCGTGGTTGAATATAATGCTTTCGCGGCCCCCGGCGCTATTGGCGACCGGCGCGCGGCGGCGGTTGCGATCCGCCGCGAACTGAATATCCCGTCCAACGCGGCTCTGGTCGGCGTATTTGGAAATCTGGTGGCCCGCAAGCGCACCCATGTTCTGGCCGACATTCTCAAGGCCGTTACCCACGCCACGGACGGCCGGCCGGTTTTCGGTGTTGTCTGCGGCGCCCGCTCAGAACCATATGACTTTGAGCTGGATCGCAAGATTGCCGAGTTCGGACTGGAGGGCCGGCTGGCGCGGCCCGGATTCGTGCGGCCGGTGGAGAGCTGGATGGCCGCCTGCGACGTTGTGCTGGCCCCCGCGATACAGGAACCGTTTGGACGCACCGTAATCGAGGCCCTGGCGCTGGGCGTGCCGGTCGCTGTGTCTTCCGATGCGGGGGTATGTGAACTGATCCGCGACGGCGAATCCGGCATCTTGTGTGATCCGCATGATATTCCGGCGTGGATCGGCGCCACGCGGCGCCTTCTGGATGATCCGGACATGGTGCGCACGATGGTGCAATCAGCGGCGCGTGTGGCGACGCATCTGACTCCGGCATATCACGCCGCCCGTGTTTCGGCGATCTATGAGGACCTCTCACGCGAGAGGCGGGCAGCATGACCAAACTGGCTGACGCGACCCAGGTGTTTCTTGCCCGCCGCGCACCTCAGGCGCTGGCCTTCTGGTGCGAAGCCGGCTCCGGCGCGCTTCCTGACATTCTGGCGGCTTGCGACACGCTCTATTGCCTGAAGCTGATCGGGCGCATGGATCTGGTGGCGCCGGATGCCGCCATGCGGTTCAGCGAAATGCTGAACAGGTGCCGCCTGGCGGGCGGTATCGGGCGCGGAGATGGCCCGGCCTTGAGCGTTCATCGCACAGCCTATGCGCTGGCGGCGATGAATCTGCTGGCCGCCGCAGGAACCGCTGTCCATGGCGATGCAGTACGCCCGGCGGGCTGGCAGCTTGGCGAGATCCTGGATTGCAGCGCACGCGCGCGCTGGCCGTGGTATCTGGCCCATCACGCCTGGCGTATCGGTCACTGGATCGGGGGCACTCCGTCCATCCTCCTGTCGTTGTGGCGGCACGTGCCCGAACTGGCCGAGTACAACCGCCTGCCCGAGGCGTCCGCCGTTCTGCGAAACAGCGACAGCCTGATCGACGCGCGAACCGGACTGCTGCGGACCTATCGCCTGGATGCGCTGCAGAAGGCGTTCCGCGCCCTTTACAGTGTCCGGCATGACCCCGATGCCGGCGATGTCGGCGGCATAGCCCATCTGCACTGGTGCAATTACGCCGTCGATCGCATGCCTTACAAGTCGGCGCCGGCCCTGTTCGACCGAACCTGGAACCTGCTGCAGCGCCGGCCTTTCATGGAGTCGGTGCCTTACTGCCTGGACTTCGATGTCGTGCAGATCGCCCGTACCGCAATTCCCGACGGTGACGCGCGCGGCGCCGCGCTGAATGCCCGGTTCGATGACTATGCCGGTGCGATCCTGGATTTCTATGAGACCGGGCTGGACGATACCTACACGCTGCACAAACTTCCGGGGGGCCTTGCAACGCTGCACGAATGCGCCATCGCCTCCGGCAGGACGCGCGTGCCGGGGTTGGATGTGCCCCCCGTGGATATTGCGAAAGAGGCTCACTGGATTTGAGGTGCGCGATGGCAAAGAAAATCATTGGAATGGTGTCATTCATGAACTCTGCCGGTGCGCAGGAGGCGATCATGCGCCTGATGCGCCAGCTGCGGGCCCGCGGCCACGAGACAGAGACCTGGTTTCTCTATGAGAAGAGTGATTGCTACCGTGGCCAACCGGGCGTGCAGGTGATATTGCCGAAGCGTCGTCTGGCCGCCATGGACCTGCCGGTGCTGTTTTCCCGGCTGCGCAAGATGCTGAGGGAGCGCCGGCCCGATGCCGTGATCGGCTTTTTGCCCTTGGCCAATGTGTTGGGCCTGGCCGCTGCATGGACGGCGGGGATTGGCGTACGCATCGCCTCGCAGCGCTCGCCGGGCCCCACATTCAATCCGGCCATGCAGGCCCTGGACCGTCTTATGGGCACGCAGGGCGTCTATTCCGAGATTGTCTGCGTCTCCCAGGCGGTCAGGGAATCCTTCGCCACGTATCCGGCCGCCTATCGCGCCCGCCTCAGCGTGGTCAATAACGGAATCGAGTGGGAGCCTTCCGCTTTGGATAAGCCGGCAGCCCGTGCCGGTTTCGACATTCCGCCGGACATGCCGCTGCTGGTGGCCAGCGGCCGGTTCGTGCCGCAGAAGAATTACGACTTGATGGTACGCGTTGCCGCCACGGCGCCCAACATGCGTCTGGCGATTGCCGGTGATGGGCCGCTTCGCCCGGCGGCCCAGGCCCTGGCCCGCGACATGGGAGCGGAGGACCGTATTCACTTCCTGGGCGGGTTGCCGCACCGGCGGGTGATCGATCTGCTGCGCGCGGCGGACGGTTTCGTGCAGAGCTCGCTGTTCGAAGGGCAGAGCAATTCCACCCTCGAGGCGATGCACGAGGGACTGCCAATCATCAGCAGTGACATCCCCATGCAGCGGGAGACGCTGTGCGACGAGGACGGCGCGGCGGCGGCGCTTTTGGTGCCGCTGGACGATTTCGACGGCTGGCGCAGTGCGTTCCTGAGCCTGCGGGACGAACCGGAGCTGGCCGCGCAATTGGGTGCGCGGGCAAAGGAAATGGTTTCACGCCGCTTCGCGCTGTCGCGGATGATAGACGGATTCGAGGAAGCAATTCTGCGGCCCAGGCTGCTTCAGGCGGACAGGGCAGGCAAGCCCTACGCCGTGGAGCAGGTTGGCCCCACACGGTGAACGGATGGCCCTTGCGAAAGTCACCGGCTCATTTCTGAAGCTGACGCGTCGGCCCGAGGCGCGGCATGCCGGCATATTGACCTTCGGCAGCATCGCCGCTCAGGTGGTGCTGCTGGCAACTGCGCCGTGGCTGTCGCGGCTGTTTTCGCCGGCAGCGTTCGGCGTTTTCTCGTTGTTGCTGACGATCAGCACCATTGGCGGATCGGTGGCCGGACTCTGTTATGAAATGGCCGTCGTTCTGCCGCGCAGCCGGCGCGCAGCGGTACATCTGTTCCGGCTGTCCCTGCTGCTCAGCCTTGTCACGCCGGTCGTGGTAGTTGGCTTGCTGGCGTTGGTGCAGCATCTTGCTCCGCGACTGTTGGGCCGCACGCTGCCCGCCGATTTCTACTTGTATTGTCTGGCGGCGACCGCGCTGACCGCTCAGCTCAACATCCTGTCCTCCAGCCATTCGCGGGCTGGCCAGTATGGCGCGGTGGCGGTGTGCAAGTTCAGCCAGACCCTGGTGCCTGCCGCATTCCAGATCGGCTTGGCGCTCGCCGGCATGGCCAGCGAAGGTCTTCTGTTGGGGCGGGTACTGGGGCTGTGGGCAAGCCAATTGTGGGTGGCGCGAGGCCAGCCGGAAGGTTTTCGTCTACGCGACATTGGTGGGACGCGGATTCGCGCGATGGTCGCCGTGGGCCGGACCTACCGCGACTTTCTGCTTCAGGTGCCGCGCCAGCTTCTGGTGCGCGGCGCAACCATGCTTCCGGCGGCGTTTCTGCTGGGTGCCTATGGCCCGACAGTGGCGGGCTTCTATTTCTTTGCCCAGCGTCTGGTCGAGCGGCCCGGCATGCTCCTGGGCGACGCGCTCGGCCGCGTGCCGCTGCGCCAGTTCGCACTCAGGGTTCAGGAGCGCAAGCGCCTGACGCGCGCAGCACTTCTTTATACTGCGGCAGTGGGCACGCCGGTCGTCGCGGGTGTGGTGGTGCTGGCGCTGACGGCCCATCCCCTGTTCCGCATTCTGTTCGGCGCGCGTTGGGAGCCATCGGCTGATTTTGCCTTTGTGCTGGGCTTTTGGGCTGCGGTTCGTCTGACCTCGCTGCCGCTCGCCACGCTGACCACCGTGCTGCGGGTTCAGAAGCTCAGCCTGATGGTGGACGCGCTGTTTGCCTCCCGTGTCTTTGTAATTCCGCTGCTGGCGGCCCATCACGCCAGTCCGCTCACCGCGGTGGCCGCCTTTTGCGGCCTCAGCATCGTTTACCACCTGGCCGTCATTGCCACCGGACTGTTCGCCGCGATCCGGTACGACGGGGCGCTGACGGCGCCCGCCCGTCCGGTGGCTGCCGCCTTCGATATCGTCCGAGAAGGAGAAACCTATGTCTGACGCTGCCCTGTACGATGCCGGCGCCTATCTCGACACAAGTTTCAAGTCCAAGGGTATCGGCGGCTGGCGCAAGCTCTATCTGTCCTTCATCCGGGACCTGGCGCCCTATTCGGTGATCGAACTGGGGGCGGGAGCGCCCGAATTCCTGGAGCAGGTGGATGCCGAGCGCCGGGTGGCGGTGGACATCGGCCTTCGCTATGCCGATGCCTTCCGCGAGCGGGGCATCGGCTTCTTCCGTCGCGACCTGGAAAAGGATACGCTGGCCGACCTGGCACCCGCGGACGTGGCGATCTGTTCGGATGTCTTCGAGCATCTGATTAATCCCGATCGTGCCCTGGAAAACATCGCCGTGCTGCTCGGAGGGCATGGCGTCCTGTTCAGTCATGTGCCGAACGAGTATCGCCTGGGCCATGTGATGAAAGTGATGTGGGACAGGAGCGACACGGTCTCCTTCCACAAGAACAACGCGGAGTGGGAGGACCCTCATTTCCGCCGCTTCAGCAACCGGGGTTTCCGCCACTTCCTGGCTCGACGCTTCCGCTACAACCTGTCCCTGGCGGACCTGCATTACGATCGCCCGGCACGGCTTGTCCGCGCGCTCGGCCTTCGGGTGCCCTATTGCCTTGCGGGCGGCCCCACCTATGCCAGCACCAACGATGCCGCCGTGCACGCTCGGCTGCTGGAATTGAAGAAGGAGAGGGCCCGTGCCCGGCATTAAGCCGTTCTTCCCCATTTTCGCGTTTGCCGCACTGGTGGGCGGCAGGGCCACCGCTGCGCCGTTGGTTTCAGGTGCGGTTACCCATGGCGGGGCGGTGGCCGGCGGCGCGATCTTGCATGTGACCAGCCTGGCCGATTCCGGTCCCGGTACCCTGCGCCAGGCGGTGATGACGCGCGGACCCAAGGTTGTCGTATTCGATGTAGGTGGCGTGATCCGCCTGGCGTCGGACCTCAAGCTGGCGACGGGCGAGACGACCATCGCGGGTCAGACGGCGCCCGCACCAGGGATCACGCTGACGGGGGGATCGCTGCGCCTGAGTGCCAGCGATCTTGTCGTTCAGCATATTGCCGTACGGCCGGGACCGGGACCCAACGCGAAGATCAATGGCAATCGCGACGCCATCACCATCGGCGGGGGCACCCACGCACTTCATGACGTGCTTGTGGAGAATGCCAGCCTGTCCTGGTCGGTCGACGAGGCCGCCGACATTGCCGGCGGCGTCCGCGGCGTGACGGTGCGCAATTGCATCATCGCCGAGGCGCTCAATCATGCCGGCCATCCAAAGGGCCGGCACTCCATGGGCATGCTGATCAACAAGGATGACCAGGCGGTGGCTGTTACCGGAAACCTTTTTGCCGCCAACATGTTCCGCAATCCGGTGATTGCGCGCGGAGCATCCGCCTATGTCGGCTACAATCTTATTTTCGATCCGGGCGAAAACGCGATCCATTTCTACAGCGTCCCGGCACCGACGCCCCTCCAGGCCACCATCGTCGGCAATGTGGTCCAGGCCGGTCCCGACAGCGACACCAATATTACCGCAGTCATGATGCCGGACGACATGGCGCAAAAGCTGCCGGATGCTCGCATCTACGTGAAAGACAACAAGGCCGCCCCGGGCGAGATCTCCAACAGGTCCGGATTGCCGCTGGACAGCGCGCCGCCGGTGGCGCCGCCGGACGGTTTCACGCCGCCGGCCGATGTCGCCGCTTTCGTCCTGGCCCATGCCGGCGCACATCCCGCGCGGCGCGGACCGGTGGATGCCCGCATCGTCGCAGCGGTCAAGGGGGGCGGCGAGCGGATTGTCGATGCCCCGCCCGACGCGCTCGATGCCACGACCATGACCACGGCTCCGGCGGCAGTGCCCTCTGCGCCATTCGAACCGTCGCGCCTGGCCGGTGTGCTCCGGATCGCCGCATGGCTGTGCGAGACCCATCTGCAGGCGGGGGGGCCATCGACAACCGACTGTCCGCTGGGCGCAAACGCCTATCGCGATGCGCTGGACGTAAAATTCTCGCAACGGAGATAGACATGGCGGAGCTGGATGATCGCGTATGGATCGGGGGCATCCCGGTAGAGCGGATGACGGCGTCGGGATGGTGCCGGTTGATGTTGGACGACTGGCGCAGCCGGCGGGCGGGCCGGGGCCGGCCGCCCAAGGTTGTAACCACCGTCAATGGTCAGGTGGTCTCGATGTTCGCAAGCGATCCGCAATTCCGCGATGCGCTGTTGGCGGCCGACCATGTCGCGCCCGACGGCATGTCGGTGGTTTTTGCGTCCCGGCTGGCGACGGAACAGCCTTTGCCGGAACGGGTCGCCACCACCGACTGGTTCCATCACGCCGCCAAGGCCGCTTCAAGACATGGCATGCGTTTTTACATTCTCGGTGCGACGGCCGAGATGAACGCCCGGGCGCTGGAGCGCATTCGCATTCTCTATCCCTATCTGCAGCTTGCCGGCGGCCGCGACGGCTATTTCGACCGTGCCGATATTGGCCGCGTCGCCCAGGAGATCGCCGCCACGCGCCCGGATATTCTCTGGATCGGTGTCGGCAACCCCGAACAGCTTATGCTTGCACACCGGTTTCGCACCCTAATCCCCAGCCTGACATGGGTGCGGACCTGCGGCGGGCTGTTCGATTTTCTCTCTGGCCTGAGAACGCGCGCGCCCGAAGCGGTGCAGGCCATGGGACTAGAATGGGCCTGGCGCGCCGCGCTGGAGCCGCGCCGGCTGGGCTGGCGCTATGCCACCACCAACGTCAACGCCATCCTGGCAATGGCCCGCGACACGCCGCGCAGGTCGCACGGCTGAACCCTGGGCCTAATACTGGCCGCGAATGCCAAGGGTGAAGACATGGTCGGTGAAGTCGCGGCCGGTCGCGGTAGTGGCGCGATTCTGGAAGTCAAATCCGACATAGGCTGCCAGATAGTTGTTCATCAAATAGCGCGCTTCCAGTCCGGCTTCGGAAATCTGGTCGTCGCGCGTTATGCCTTGGAAATTCTCGTCCGTATATCGGACATAGGGCTGCAGGATCAGCGGACGCAGCAACTCATAGTCCGCCGAGGCCCCGACCCGGCTGACCTCGACCGATGAGGCTCCGGCGATGGTGGTGTCATCGATGATCCGGGAGGCCGTCAGATGCGCGGTCAGCAGTTCGGTGGCGAACCAGTCGATCTGGGCATTGAAGTCGATGCCGTTGGCGTCCTTCAGAGGCGCGGCGTAATTCTGCTGAAGCCAGCCGACATAGGCGGTGCCGCGGATCAGCGGCGTCATCATCATGGAAACGCCGGCATCTACCCGCGTGCCATCGGAATTGCGGTCGAATCCGTTGCGGTCCACCTGCCGGTCGAAATCGCGCCTGTCGTAGGTCATTTGTACGAACACCGCCTGTTCGGGCGCCAGCTCATAGGAGACGCGGCCAGTCGCTTCCAGCGCGTTGCGATTGCGGTCACCATTGTCGATGAAGCCTCCGCCGATCAATTTCGTACTGTCGAAGTCGTAGCGGTCATAGCTCAGCATGCCGGTCAGGGTGAAGGCCGAGAACTGGCCGACAAGGGTGCCGTCGGCATGGCCGCGGGTATATCGGGTGGGGCTCAGCGCGGTCAGCGAGAGGTCGGGCGATGTGCGGGACTCATGCGTGTCGAAATAGGAGGATCTGACCATGGCATAGCTGCCTGGCGCCAGGTCCAGCCGCCCCAGTCCCCCCACGATCCAGTCGGTTCGGGTTTCGGTGTCGTGGCTGTCATAGGCATAGTGGTCGAGCTGGCTGTAGAGCTGGAATGCATTGTTCAGCCAGTTCGAGCGCAGATCGAGCCGCGGCGAGATGGTCCACAGCGAATCCACGGTCGGATCGGCGGCCCGATAGATATTGTCGTCGAGAGTGCCGGCCGCCGCCAGGGTCGGAAACAGCGTCAGGCCGCCCACGGGAAGGCCCTGCGCGTCATATTCGGGCCGGGCCCGGTCCATGACCCCCATGCCTTCCAGAAGGGCCCCGCTCTCGCGGCGTGCCCTCTCGGGATTGTTGGCCGGAACCTGGGGCATCGCCGCAGGATTGGCGGAACTTTGTCCCAGTACCGGTGTGGCGGCGAGGCACAGGCCACAAAATATGAGGCCCCCGATGGGAGCAGCAACCGAATGATGCTTGCGCAAACGAATCCCCACGGCGAACGGATTAATTGTCGGTCATTCTGAGGTCTGCCGCTGCCGGGTCAATAGGCATTCGCGGAACTGGATACCGCCACCCGATCCCCCCTCTCGGGGTCGGGGGCCCGGGGCCGATCCAGAGGAGCGTTCCAGAAATAGCGTTTCAGGCGAAGGACGGGCTTTTCGAAGAAGTGCCAGGACAGGATACAGACGCCGAAGGTCAATACCAGCACGATCGGCGCCGCCTGGAATTTGGGCATCGGGCCAAAAAACTTGGTGACGATGTCCGGCATCCAGTTGTGAACCAGATAGAGCCCATAGCTGATGCGCCCCACATACTGCAGGACCGAACTGTCGAAGAACCCTTTTAGCGGACCGCGCACGCCGATTGCACAGTTCAGCACCAGCCAGGCATAGAAGGTTCCGCAGAGCAGGTCGTTGGTGAAATAGCGGACCAACCCGCCTTCCTTCGGAAGGCTCGCCCAGGACAGGATGGCAACGCCGATCGCAACCCACGCGGCTGTCGTAAAGGCGCGCCTGTTGAATCCGGCATACCAGGTAAAACAGTTGGCGCTCTGGCCGCGATAGCTGACCACGGCCAGAAGGCAACCGGCACCCAGCAGCACCAGATGGCCGGGCAGCAGGCGGGTGGCCGAGCGTGGATCGAAGCCGCCCATCACGATGCCGAGCTTGAACAGCAGCGAGAACGCCATCATGGCCAGAATGGTCGCCGGCAACCAGCGCCTGGGCGCAAAGGCGATCACAAACGGCCATACCATATAGAACTGCTCTTCGACGGACAGGCTCCAGAACACCGTGTCCTGGGCGCCGAGCGCGATATGGACATTGGTCAGGTAGGCGGCGTCCCACGGCCAGCTGCGAACGACCGGCTCGATGCGCAGAAGAACCAGCGCGATTATCACCGCATAAAAAGCAGGCATCAGCCGCAACATGCGCCTGGCGTAGAAGTCGAGCCAGACGGCCCCCTTTGCGCTGGGACGCGCGTCAAAACTCTCCAGCAGGATGCCGGTGATCAGGAAGCCGCTGAGTGTGAAGAAGCAGCCGACGCCGACCGATCCCGCACCAATAGGAACAAGTTCGTTCAAGGGGCGGCCGCCGAAATGTTCGACCAATACAAGTCCCAGCGCCATCGCGCGCAGGGTGTCCAGATGCTTCATGCGCATGCGATGAACTAGTCCCTGCCTTTGCAAACCGTTACTGCGGAACGATCCTCTAACATCGCTCAGCGGCCCTGCCACCCCATAATGGTTGCGTTGCAACATATATCACGGGTTTGTCACAGCATCCGAAACGACGCCGCCTTAGCCTTTGCGCATAGTTTCCAAGGAAAGGATTGTCGCCATGCGCATCGTCATGATCGGAGCCGGCTATGTCGGACTTGTCTCCGGTTCCTGTCTCTCCGAATTCGGTCATGAAGTGACGTGCGTGGAAAAGGATCCGGCACGGTTGCGTGCGCTCCAGGCTGGCATGGTTCCAATTTTCGAGCCGGGGCTGGACGAGGTGATCGCCGCCAACGTGCGCGCGGGCCGGCTGTCCTTCGACAGCGAACTGTCGGCCGTTGCGCGTGCCGATGCGGTATTCATCGCGGTGGGCACGCCGGCCCGACGCGGCGACGGCCATGCCGACCTGTCCTATGTCTTTACCGCCGCCGAGGAAATCGCGCGCCATCTCGACAGCTATACCGTTGTCGTCACCAAATCCACCGTACCGGTCGGCACCGGCCGGCGGGTGCAGGAGATCATCCGTTCTGCACGTCCGGATGCGGATTTCGATGTCGCGTCCAATCCGGAATTCCTGCGCGAAGGTTCGGCGATCGAGGATTTCCGCCGGCCCGACCGCGTGGTGGTCGGCTGTGTCAGCGAACGTGCCCGTGAGGTGATGCGCGAGATTTATCGTCCGCTTTTCATCAACGAGACGCCCATGCTGTTCAGCGGCCGCGAAAGCGCGGAACTGATCAAATATGCGTCCAACGCCTTCCTGGCCACCAAGATCACCTTCATCAACGAAATGGCGGACCTGTGCGAACAGGTGGGCGCCGATGTGCAGGACGTGGCGCGCGGCGTGGGCCTGGACAAGCGCATTGGTTCAAAATTCCTTCATGCCGGACCGGGCTTTGGCGGATCCTGCTTTCCCAAGGACACGCTGGCCCTGCTCAAGACTTCGCAGGATCATGGTGTGGGCTCGCGGATCGTGGAATCGGTTGTGGCTGTCAACGATTCCCGCAAGCTGGCGATGGCCGACCGCATCGCCGCTGCGTTTGGCGGCAACCTGACCGGCCGGACCGTGGCGATCCTGGGCCTGACATTCAAACCCAACACCGATGACATGCGTGATGCACCCAGCCTTGCCATCGTGCCGGCCCTCAAGGCGATGGGCGCAAATGTGCGGGCCTATGACCCGGAAGGTATGGAGCAGGCCAGGTCACTGATGGACGTCGACACCTGTGCCGATGCTTATGAGGCGATGGAAGGCGCCGACGGCCTGGTTCTCCTGACGGAATGGAATGAATTTCGCGCCCTGAATCTGGTCAGGGTGGCGAGCCTTCTCAAGGAGAAACTGATCGTCGACCTGCGCAACATCTATGCGCCGGAGCAGATGCGAAGTTATGGCTTCCGCTATATCAGCATCGGCCGTGCCCAGGTCATACCCGCGCCCGCGGCGGTAGCGGACTCGGTGGCGGCGGAATAGGCCATGATCCTCGTCACCGGCGCGGCCGGTTTCATCGGCTACCACGTGGCCCAGGCGTTGCTTGCCCAAGGCGTGCAGGTTTTTGGCGTCGACAATGTCAACGACTATTACGACCGGGGGCTTAAGCGGGCGCGGCTGGAGCGGCTGCTTCCGCATGGCGGGTTTCACTTCCGCAAGCTCGACATATCAGAGCCTGACACCATCCTGGCGCTTGCGGATGAAATGCCCGACATCACGGCCATTGTGCACCTGGCGGCCCAGGCCGGCGTTCGCTATTCGATCGAGAATCCCTTTGCCTATGTCCGCTCCAATGTGATGGGGCAGGTGACGATGCTGGAGCTGGCGCGGCGATTGAAACAGTTGACGCACTTCGTTTATGCCAGTTCCTCGTCCGTCTACGGCGCCAACACCAAGGTTCCGTTCGCAGTCAGCGATCCAGTGCTGGCGCCTTGCTCGCTTTATGCCGCGACCAAACGCGCAGACGAGCTTATCGCCCATACCTATGCTCACCTGTATGGTTTCCCCTGCACGGGGCTGCGGTTTTTCACGGTGTATGGCCCCTGGGGCCGGCCCGACATGGCCTATTATTCCTTCACCAGCGCCATCGCAGAGGGCAGGGCGATTCGAATCTTCAACCGCGGCGAGATGTGGCGCGACTTCACTTATATAGATGATATCGTCCAGGGAACGCTCAAGGCGTTGCGGCGGCCGGCAACGGGCACCCCACCCCATACCGTCTACAATCTGGGCAATTGCAGGCCGCAGAAGCTGTTGGACTTTGTCGCCACGCTTGAACGCCTTGTCGGCCGCAAGGCGGAGCTGATCCTGGAACCGATGCAGCCAGGCGATGTGCCATCCACATATGCCGACATCGAGGACAGCCGCCGGGACCTGGACTTCGCGCCCGTCACCCCGCTGGAGATCGGGCTTGGAAAATTTGTCGACTGGCATCGCCAATATCATGGTGTGCGGGAGCCATCCGTCAGTCCGGCCAGGGAGCCTGTCGCGCGCCTGGCCTGACGATCCCCGGCTCTGTTGCCCTTTCACCGCAACGCAATTGCAGCATGACGAGAGCGGGCTACAAATGTTGCACTGCGATAGCGCGACCTCGATGGCTCGCGTAAAGAATATGTAAATATCGTCATCCTGCCGGCGGCGTGGCTTAAAAACGCGAGTCAAAGTCGCCACGCCAAAGCGGGAACGGCATGCGCAAATATCTTGTCCTGGCCCTTTCCCTGGCATTGCTTGCTGCGGGGGGCGCAGCCATTGCCGCTGCCGGCAAATCGCCCGCCGCGAAATCCGAAATCGTCACCCTCCGGCGTCTGACGCAGGAGGAATATAGGAACTCCATCGCCGACATCTTCGGCGCCGGCATCGAGATACGGGGCGTGTTCGAACCGACGATCCGCGTGGGTGGCCTCCTGGCCGCAAGCACATCGGTGCTCTCGGTTACCCCGGCGGGCTTCGAATCCTATACCAGGATGGCAGACAGCATCGCCGTGCAGGTGACAGGCGAGAAGCTGCGCTCCCGTCTTCCCTGTACGCCCAAATCCCCCGCGGCGCCGGACGATGCCTGTGCCGGCAAGATACTGTCCCATTACGGCCTGATGCTGTTCCGCCGTCCGTTGACCGACGATGAACTGAAAAGCCGCATCGCGCTCACGCACACGCTGGCGGCCAGGCAGAAGGATTTCTACGCCGGCCTGCGCTACGGCCTCGCCAGCCTGATCCAGGCGCCGGACTTCCTGTTCCGCAAGGAGGTGGCGGTGCCCGGCGGCGGTGATCAGTACACGCTGGAACCCTACAGCCGCGCCGCGCGGCTGTCCTACTTGCTGTGGAACACCACGCCGGATGCCGAATTGCTGACGGCGGCCGAGACCGGCGCACTGAATTCCGATGCCGGCCTGAAAAAAGAAGTCGGCCGCCTGATGGCCTCGCCCCGGCTGGAAGTGGGCATGCGCGCCTTCTTCAACGACATGCTGGAGCTGGACAACTTCGACACGGTGTCGAAGGACAGTCTGCTTTATCCCAAATGGGGCGTGGCGATCGCCAATTCCGCCAGGGAGGAAACCCTGCGGACAGTGATCGACCTGGCGCTGACCCGCGACGGCGACATGCGCGACCTGATGACGACCCGCCAGACATTCATCAATCGCAGCCTGGCCGCCATCTATCAGGTGCCATTCCCATTCAGCGGCGAATGGGTGAAATACGAATTCGGCCCGCAGGCGGGGCGCAGCGGCATCCTGACCCAGGCCAGCATGCTGGCGATGTTCTCCCATCCCGGCCGGTCATCGCCGACCAAGCGCGGCGTGGCGCTGATGGATATCTTCCTGTGCGAGCCCACGCCAAATCCGCCCAACAATGTGGACTTCTCCATCATCAACAATACCAGTGGCCCGCTGAAGACGGTACGCCAGCGGCTGACGGCCCACGCCACGAACCCGGTCTGTGCGTCCTGCCACAATCACAGCGACCCCATCGGGCTAACGCTGGAAGGCTTCGATACCATCGGCGGCCATCGCACCCGGGAAAATGGCGAGCTGATCGACCTGACGACCAAGATCCGGGGTCAGAGCATCACCGGCGCCGAGGGCGTGGGCCGCTACCTGCACGACAATCCGAAATTTCCCGCCTGCCTGGCGCGCAAGATGTTTGCCTATGCGCGCGGCGAGAATACAGAACGCGTCCGTCCCGCGGCGCTCAAGACGGCTTATGCAGGGTTCGTCGATTCCGGGTACCACCTGCGCGCGCTGCTGAAAGGACTTGCCGAGGGGCCGGAGCTTTACAGCGCACCGCCACCCGCGCCACCGTCCGGCAGCGGCGGCAAGGTGGCGATGCATTGATGGGGCCACGCATGTATGGGGAACGTCGCTATGCTTGACCGCAGATTCCTTCTCCGGGGTTCGTGCCAGGGCGCTCTGGCCGTCATGGGGCTTCCATTCCTTGACTGTTTGCTGGACAGCAAGGGCAAAGCCTTGGCCGCGAGCGGGCGGCCGCTGCCCACCCGGTTCAGCACCTATTTCTATGGCCTGGGCCTGACCAAGCAGCTGTGGGTGCCCAAGACGGCAGGCAAGGACTATGAAGTGACGGAGCAACTCAAGCCGCTCCAGCCGCTGCGGGCCAAGATCAACGTGTTCAGCGGCTTGCGGGTGGCAGTGGACAACAATCCCAATTATCAGCACTGGTCCGGCGTCGGTGCCAGCGCCACTGGCATCTCCCCCACAAAGATGAGCCAGTTTGATTCCAAAACCATCGACCAGCAGGTGGCCGATGTGGTCAGCCGCGGCGCGCGTTTCAAGTCGGTGGCGGCGTCCTGTGCCGGGGACGCCCGGCAGAGCTATTCCAGCCTGGGTGGGGCCAATACGCTGCCGGCGGAGGTTTCGCCGCTTTCTTTATATACGCGCCTGTTCGGGCCTGGCTTTCAGGACCCGTCGAAGGGCGACTGGAAGCCTGATCCGCAAGTCATGCTTCAGCAGAGTGTGCTGTCGGTGGTGGCCGACGACCGCAAGCGCGCCATGCAGGAACTCGGAGCCTCCGATCGCAGCCGCATGGATCAGTATTTCACATCGGTCCGCGAGGCGGAGCTTCAGATGCAGGCCGAACTGCAGCGGCCCGAAATCGAGGCCAAGGTTGCCATCCCCGCCGCGCCGGAGGAAATGGCCTGCAACAATGCGCTGCCCAACCTGCGCAAGGTCACACCATTGATGTCCCGGCTTGCCGCGCTGGCGATGGCTACCGACCAGACCCGCGTCTTCCACATGAGCGTGTCCGAGCCGGGTTCGCAGATTTTCATTCCCGGCGACTCGCTGGGCTATCACCAGTCCACCCACGAGGAGCCGATCGACCCGTTGCTGGGCTATCAGCCGCGCGTGGCCAATTACAATGTCTACAACATGGAGCTCTTCCTCAGTTACCTTCAGGAACTGGATGCCATTCCCGAAGGCGACGGTACGCTGCTGGATCATTGCCTTGTCTACGCCTTCACCGACGTCGCCTTCGCCAAGATTCACGCACTGGACGGCATTCCGATGCTGACCGCGGGCTCCGCCAATGGCCGGATGAAAACCGGCTACCACATCAATGGCGACGGCAGCCCGGTTTCCCGCGTCGGTCTGACCGCGCAAAAGGCGATGGACATTTCGCTGGAAAGCTGGGGCTCCGGATCCATGGAGACCAAGAGCCCGTTCACCGAGCTGCTTGTCTGAACATCGCCATCCCAGGGGGCGTGCATGTCGTTCCGAATTTCCACTGGCCGCACCGTTGCTGTGGCAGCCGCTTTTTTCTGTCTTGCCGGACAGGCCCAGGCTGCGCCTGCCGCCGCCAAGGTGGCGCTCGCGGACGCGCCCGAAAGGCTGGACATGGTTCCACCCGCCGGGCCCGGCGTCTTCAAAATGGAGAAGAAGGGGGCCGACCGCTTTCACCTGGTTTTGGCGGGGCACAAATTCACCAGCCGAGATGATGTCGAGAAATATCTTGCCTGGCGCGCGGCAGAACTGACCCTGGAACAGGATGGCCGCTGGTTCAGCTTCATCGAAGCGCGCGGCAGGGGCGATGCCGTTGCGGTCCCACGGCGCGATCCGGCGGGACTGCGCTACAGTTTCCGCATGGAATATTTCCGCCCCGTCTGGCGCTACAGGCTGTCGGGCGACCCGGCCTGGAAGAGCTGGAGCCCGTTCTCGGGTGCCGCCTTCTTCGCCGACGGCAAGGACGCCGCGACCATCGCCGATTTTGAAGCCAGCGCCGATATCGCACTCCACAAGGACCAGATGGATGATGCCGATCCGCTGGCGTTCGAAGCCGGCGCTGTCTCCGATCTGTTGGTCAACCAGGTCTCGCCCCCGCAATGACCTTTCAGGCTGACGCGGGAAGAATAGTGCCCGGAGGATCCATGACACTGCATCGACGCGCCTTTACCAGCTCGGTTGCCGCACTGGGAACCAGCCTGATCGTGCCGGCCCTGGCCCAGTCCAGGACCGTCGAAGTCAGCATGAACCAGGCGCCGCGCATGGAATTCGAGCCTGCTACGCTGAACATTAAGGCCGGCGATACGGTCAAGTGGACCAATCCGCACAACATCACCCACACCGTAACCTTCGACCCGGCCCAGGCCGCCAACGCCGCCGACGTCGCGTTGCCGCCCGGGGTCCAGCCCTTCGGTTCCGATGATATCGAGGAAGAAGAAAGCTACAGCCACACCTTCGCGGCCAAAGGCACCTACAAGTATGTCTGCAAATACCATGAAACCATGGGGATGGTCGGCACGGTGATCGTGTCCTGACGGGGAAGAGGATCATGCGCCTGCACAAGCATCTGTGGTTCTGCGCGCTGGCCGGTCTTCTGTGCGGCGCACAGCCGGTGTCCGCCGCGCCCTGGGTCAGGGGCTATGTGGTCGCCACCTATGAATATGCCTTCCGCTATGGCGGCCGGGCCGGCTTTACCCGCGGCTCCGAAATCGAGCCCGGCGTCGATTGTCCGCATGGCAGCACGGTGCATTTCGCCAATGAGGATGAGACCCGCAGGGCGCTGGCGCGGCAGAAATGGCGCAGCCGGCAGGAGATCGACTGGATCACCAAGCCGCCGGGACTGGGCCAGGCACGCGCGCCGGTCCTCACCCGCTTCTTCATCTGGAATCGGGCGGTTTCCTATCGCGGCTACCGGCGCGGCATCGAGACATACGTCAATCCATTTGCTGCGGAAGATCCCGGCCAGCCGCAGGTGGTGAGCCGCATCGGAGACGGCTTCAACCTGGACGGCAAGATCGGCACCAGGGATTTCGTCAGCCCCGACGGCGAAAAGGGGATTGATAACGCGCTTTATCGCGCCTGGGGGTGTGATGCGCCCTGGCGCGGCAATGGCAATGCCACGCTGGACTTGCGCGCCAACGACAAGATGCAGGAGGGCTTGTACACCATGGTAATCCGGATCTCGGGCAACCAGGATCCGATGAACGACGACAATGCCACGGTCGAGATCGGCTATTCTCCGGACAAGATCGTGAAGGACGCGCGCGGCAACGTCGCCCCCGATTATTCCTATCGCATCCTTGAGCCCGCCGAATACACCAGGTTGAAGGCCAGGATCAGAAACGGCGTGGTACAGACCGAACAGGTCGCGCAAATGCATGCCCCGCGCATTGCCTGGTTCTATGACCAGACCGGTGATGCCGATTTCCACCAGGGCCGCATCCGGCTCAAGATCGCCGACGATGGCAGCGCCGCCGGTCTTCTGGGCGGTTACCGCGACTGGCGCGATCTGTATGTCGAGAATGCATTCGCCCAGGATGGCGGCCAGCAGGGCATCCGCGAGCATGAGGATCATGTCGCGCTTTATTATGCCCTGAAGCGCAACGCTGACGGCATGTATGATCCCCGGACCCGGCGATATCAGGGCATCTCCACCGCCTATCGCATCACGGCCATGCCGGCCTACGTCGTCGATCCCGACAAGCCGATGGATATTCCCCTGCTGGCTGGTGAAGTGGATCGCAAGGCCGCATTCGAGGCCATCCGCGCCGCCACCATCAAAGCCGTCACGACCCGCGTCCCCCAGGATGTGCCGCCGGGCACCACCGAAGCGGCGGTTCCCACCCTGGAAAGGGTGATCGTCGATCTGCCCAGCAAGGATTACTTCCTCAAGACCCTGGACCGGCCCCGCTATCCGGAAGAGAAAGCCGCGAACGATACCTCCAATCGGCGGGCCGCCAACGATGGGAAATCCCTGGCCTTGGCCGGAAAACCCTGACCGCCGCGCCGGTCTTCGCAGGTGCGGCAAAGTCGTGCCGTTGGACTTGGCGCGGCACCGGGATTTATTCTCGAATGGCAGCAGGCCCGATAGAGGTCGCGGCGCGGGATGGAAATCGTGATGCCGAAGGTCCTGCTAATCGACGACGACGCGGCGCTGACCGGAATGCTGACCGAATTTCTCCGGGGCGAGGGGTTTGAAATCGCCGCCGCCTTCAACGGTCTGGAAGGCGCGGCGGCGGCTCTCGATCCCGGGCTGGACGCAGTCATCCTGGATGTGATGATGCCCGACATCAGCGGCATCGAAACCCTGCAGCGCATCCGCGCGCAAAGCGCGGTTCCGGTAATCATGCTCACCGCCAAGGGTGACGAAGAAGAGCGCGTCGCGGGCCTGGAGATGGGGGCGGATGACTATATCGCCAAGCCCTATTACCCGCGCGAGCTTCTGGCGCGGCTGAAGGCGGTGCTGCGCCGCCAGAACCCGTCCACCGCGCAGTCTTCCCAATATCTCGCTGCGGGCCGTCTAAGGCTGCTGCCGGCGCGGCGACTGGTGACCTTCGATGCGCGGCCAATGGAGCTGACGACCTGCGAATTCGATCTCCTGCAGGCGCTGTTGCGCAGCGGCGATGCCGTGGCGACGAAGGACGAGCTGTCTCTCAGCGTTCTGGGCCGGCGGCGCGAAGCCTATGACCGCAGCATCGACGTGCATGTGAGCAATCTGCGCAAGAAGCTTGATACTGTCTCCGGCAGGACGATCGAAATCGAAACGATCCGGGCCGTAGGCTACCGCCTGAGGGTTGCGGCATGAGGCGCCCGCTGTTCTTCAAGATATTCCTGTGGGTCGCGATCAGCTTCCTGTTGTGCACCAACCTGGTCTCGGTAGTCGACTCCATCCTCAACGACACCCCCAGCCGCACCGCGGAGCGCACGGCACAGCTGGGTCTTTCCGGTGCTGCCGCCGCCATGCGCCTTGGGGGAGAGCAGGGGCTGCGTGACCTGCTGGCCACTTGGCCCAGGGCGGAAAGCCAGCGGGTGACCTGGCATCGGATGCATTCCGAAGCTCCGCCCCATGACGACCGTTTCCACGGCATATTTGCCACCACGGCGGTGGATCCGAATGGCGGCCGCTATGCCATCACCTATCTGATCACGCGCTTCCACGGCTTTGCTGCGCCGCCGCTGGTGGCCGACATGGGGCCGCGCGTCTTCCTGGGAACGGTGGTGGGAACGCTGCTGTTCAGCGCCCTGCTGGCTTTCTATCTCACGGTACCGATCAGCCGGATCCGGCTGGGCTTCCGGCGGCTGGCGGCCGGCGATCTCAAGGCCCGGCTGGGACCGGGCTGGTACCGGCGCCGCGATGAAATCGCCGACCTGGCCACGGATTTCGACCAGATGGCGGACCGGCTGGAGGAACTGGTCGCCTCCCGCGACCGCCTTCTGGCCGATATCGCGCACGAGTTGCGCTCGCCCCTGGCGCGGCTGCAACTGGCGATCGAACTGGCCCGCCAGTCGCCGGAAAAAACCCCGCAGTCGCTGCAGCGCATCGACCGCGAGGCCGACAAGCTGGAGGAAATGGTCGGCGAGTTGCTGGCATTGTCGCGTCTGGAAATCGGGGCCACGCGCTCCGACGAATATTTCTCGCTGTCCGAAGTCGTCCGTCTGGTGGTCGAGGATGCCCGCTTCGAAGCCCAGGAGAAAGGCGTGCGTATCGATCTGGTGGGCAGGATACCGGGGGGCCAAGAACGGCCGGTGATGGGCAGCGGCCGGCTGGTCAGCCGGGCGATCGAGAACATAGTGCGCAATGCGCTGCGCTTCTCGCGCCGCGGCGAGGTCATCACTGTCGAAATGAGCGCAGACGCCGAAGGCAATTGCGTCGCGATCCGCGACCAGGGACCAGGCGTGGAGAGCGGGCAGCTTGCCGGCCTGTTCGAACCCTTCGTCCAGGCCCAGCCCGCCGCCGGTCAGGGTTACGGCCTGGGCCTGTCCATCGCCAAGCGGGCCATTATTGCGCATCGGGGCACCATTGAAGCCAGCAATGGCGTGGTTTCGGGGCTGGCGATCCGGGTCTGGCTTCCGTCGGGGCCGGACGCGCCCGATGGGGCCGATGACGGCAGGGGAGGCCTGGACGGCTCGCTGCTCTCCCAACCAGCTTGAGAAAAATTATAGAATCCAATGCATTACGCTGGTGCCAGGATCGCCGGCGCCGGCTAAAGAATTGCGTGACGCTTCGCCGCTCTTGCGGTTGTCCTCAGGCTCCGGTAAAGGCTAGTTGCAATTAATTCTCAAACTTGAGATGCGGCATTTCCAGCGCTTGAGTGAGCTTCGCAAGGGCGACCGCGGCCTGATCAAGGGCATCGCGCCGGAAGGCCATGACGGCCCCGGCGAGATTGGTCATGACGAGCTTGAACGGCGGCTGCTGGAGATGGGATTCGTCGAGGGCGCGCGTTTCCATGTCCTGCATGAAGGTCTGGTCGGGCGTGATCCCATCGCGCTTCGTCTGGACGACATGCGCGTGGCGCTGCGCCGGCGCGAGGCGCGCGCCATTCTGATCGAGCGCGATACGACACCATGAGCGAGGCAGTTCTGGGCACGCGTATCGCCCTGGTCGGCAATCCCAATTCGGGCAAGACCGCGCTTTTCAACGCGCTGACGGGCGCGCGTCAGAAGGTCGCCAACTATCCGGGCGTCACTGTGGAGCGCAAGGAAGGCGTCGTCCTGACGCCGGGCGGCCGCCGCGTCTCGGTGCTGGATTTGCCCGGCACCTATTCCCTTCGCGCGCGCAGCCCCGACGAAGCGGTGACCCGCGACGTGGTGTTGGGCAGGCTGGCGGGCGAATCCTTGCCGGAGATCCTGGTCTGTGTCGCCGACGCTACCAATCTGCGCCTGGTGCTGCGCCTGGCGCTGGAGCTGAAGTCGGTCGGCCGGCCCATGGTGCTGGCGCTCAACATGTTCGACATCGCCGAACGCCAGGGCATCCGCATAGACCTGAAGGGCCTGTCCGGGGCGCTGGGCGTGCCGGTGGTGACCACCGTGGCGGTGCGCAAGCGCGGGCTGAACGATCTGCTTTCCCAGGTCGATGCGCTGGCGGCCGGGCAGGGGGCGACTGCTTCCCTCTGGCATGAACCGACGGCGGTGGAATTGCGCCAGGCCCATCGCGAGGCCGAGCGCATCATGCGCACCTATGTGAAGCCACCGCTGCGTCCCGATACCTGGACCGGACGGCTGGATGGCCTGCTGCTGCATCCGGTGGTGGGTACCGCCATCCTGATGCTGATCCTGTTTTTGATGTTCCAGGCGGTGTTCAGCTGGGCGACGCCAGTGATGGACCTCATCGATGCGGGTTTCACGTGGCTCGGCCAGGCTGTGGCGCATTATATGCCCCCGGGCCTGCTGCAGAGCTTCATTGCTGACGGCCTGATCGCGGGCGTGGGCAGCGTGGTGGTGTTCCTGCCCCAGATACTGATCCTGTTCTTCTTCATCATCCTGCTGGAAGATTTCGGCTACATGGCGCGGGCCGCCTTCCTGATGGACCGGCTGATGGGCGTGGCGGGACTGCACGGGCGCGCCTTCATTCCGCTTCTGTCCAGCTTCGCCTGCGCCATTCCCGGCATCATGTCGGCGCGGGTGATCGACAATAAGCGCGACCGGCTGACCACCATCCTGGTAGCGCCGCTGACCACCTGCTCGGCGCGCATTCCCGTCTATACGCTGATTATCGCCGCCTTCATCCCCCACCGCACGGTGTGGGGTTTCGCCAACCTGCAGGGGCTGGTGATGTTCGGGCTTTACGCGGCAGGCATAAGCAGCGCGCTGATCGTGGCCTTCATCGTGCGCAAGCTGATCTGGCGCAGCGCCAGCGAGCCCTTCCTGATCGAGCTGCCGGCATACAAGGTACCGGACCCCAAGAATGTGGCGCGTGGCGTGCTGCTGCGCGGGCAGATATTCCTGAAGCGGGCAGGGACCATCATTGCCTCGATGATGGTGCTCATCTGGTTCCTCTCCAGCTTTCCCGCCGCGCCGGCGGGCGCCAGCGGGCCGGCCATCGATTACAGCTTCGCCGGCATGATCGGCCATTTCATTCATCCGCTGCTGGCGCCCATCGGTTTTACCTGGCAAATGGCGGTGGCGCTGATCCCCGGCATGGCGGCGCGCGAAGTGGCCGTCGGCGCACTGGGCACAGTCTATGCCGTCAGCGGCGCTGGCGGCGGCGGCATGCTGGCGGCGACGCTGGCCCATCAATGGCCGCTGGCGACGGCCCTGTCTTTCCTGGCCTGGTATGTCTTCGCGCCGCAATGCATGTCCACCCTGGCGGTGGTGCGGCGGGAGACGGGCGGCTGGCTGTGGCCGGTGGTGATGTTCAGCTACATGCTGGCGCTGGCCTATGTCGCGGCCTTCATCGTGTTTCACACCGCCGCTCTGCTGGCCGCATAGGGTTCAGCATTCCACCACGTTGACAGCCAGCCCGCCAAGGCTGGTTTCCTTGTATTTGGCACGCATGTCCGCCCCGGTCTGGCGCATCGCCTCGATCACGGCGTCCAGCGAGACGATGTGCTGGCCGTCTCCGTGCAGCGCCAGATAGGCGGCGTTGATGGCCTTTACCGCGCCCATGGTGTTGCGCTCGATGCAGGGGATCTGGACAAGTCCGCCAACCGGATCGCAGGTCAGGCCCAGATTGTGCTCCATGCCGATCTCGGCGGCGTTTTCGATCTGCTCGTTGCTGCCGCCCAGCGCCGCCACAAGGCCGCCCGCGGCCATGGAACAGGCGACACCAACCTCGCCCTGGCAGCCCATCTCGGCGGCCGAAATCGAGGCACGAGACTTGTAAAGAAAGCCGATGGCGCTGGCGGTCATCAGGAAGTCGCGCGACCGGCCCGGCGTGGGGCTGTTGGTGAAAGTCTCATAATATTTCAGCACCGCCGGCAGAATGCCCGCCGCGCCATTGGTCGGCGCGGTCACCACGCGCCCACCCGCCGCATTTTCCTCATTCACGCTGAGCGCATAAAGGCTCACCCATTCGAAGACATGGCTGGGATCGGTGCGGGGCCCGCGCGCCAAAAGCCGGTCATGCAGCGCCTTGGCGCGGCGTCGCACCTTCAGGCCACCGGGCAAAATCCCTTCCCGGCGGAAGCCACGCGCGATGCAGTCCATCATTGCGGCCCGCACGTTGTCGAGAAAGGCTTCGGTCTCGCCGCGCGCGCGCCACGCTTCCTCGTTCGCCCACATGATCTGGGAAACCGACATGGCGTTGCGCTTGCCCGCTTCCAGCAGTTCGGCCGCCGACGAGAACGGGTATGGTACCGCGACATTGGTGCGGGCGGGCAACTCGCCCTCGGCGACGATGGCGCCGCCGCCGATCGAAAAATAGGTCTGCTGGACCTGCCGTCCGCCTGCATATTGGGCGGTGAAGCGCATCGCGTTGGGATGGCCCGGCAGGAATTCACCCATGCGGAAGAGAAGCTGTTCTTCTTCCTTGAAGGCGACACTGCTCTTGCCTCCCAGACTGACTTCGCCCGCCGCGCGGATCCTGGCGGTCATGGCTGCAATATTTTCCGGATCGATCGTTTCAGGCAACCACCCGGAAAGCCCCAAAAGGACAGCCATGTCCGTGCAGTGTCCCCGGCCGGTCAGCGCCAGTGAACCGAACAGCTCGCAGGTCACGGCGACGGGCGTGCCCTGAAGCAGTGCCTGGACCGCGAAGGACGCCGCCGCCCGCATAGGTCCCACCGTATGAGAACTGGACGGGCCAATCCCGATGGTGAAGAGGTCGGTCACGCTCAGGTCGGGGGCCGTGTGTGTCATTGCCATTGGCTTGCCGGTCGCGAGCATCGCTCAGCCTACGCCTCGCAGCGCGGAAGCCGCGCGGCGAAAACCGCCGTCATCCATCGCAATCCCATGTCATAGCTCCTGGCCGCGCATGCGCGCGAACGCGCTGATGAAACGCAAAACTACTAGCATGTTCGCCGGAATGCGTTTCAGCAATTTCAAATGCACTTTCCGCCATGCTTGACGGAATTGCAATCCAAAGCGCGGCGACGCGCAGGAATTCAAACGGCCGGCAAGGATTTGCGCCGGTTCGCTGCCGGCTATTTCTGTGCGTCGAACACCACGGGCGGCGTCAGGCGCCGTGCCACCTCTCGCAGCACGAAGCTGGAGCGGATCTTGGCGACGTGAGGCAGGTTGGAGAGTTCGCGCCGGTAGATGCGGTCGTAATCATTGAATGAGTTGACGTGGATCATGATCATGAAGTCGGTGTCGCCAGAGACAAAGCCGCAATAGGAGATGGAGGGACATTTCACCACCTCCCGCTCGAATTCCACCAGCACATGCTCGGCCTGGGAGCTCAATTCGATCGCCACCATCACCACGCCGTTAAAGCCAAGCGATGACATGTTAATATTGGCATTGTAGCCGGCAATGATGCCGTTCTCTTCCATGATCTTGCGGCGGCGCGCCACGGCGGTGCTGGACAGATTGATTCTTTCGCCGAGCTGCACATCGGCCACGCGGCCATCGCGCAGCAGCTCGCGCAGAATTCGATAATCCGTGGCATCCAGCGTCACCGTATTGGAATTCAGCAAAATTGCCTCCGATCTCGTTGGATATCCAATCTATCGGGCACAAAACTGTCCGAGATTAACGAGAACCGCAACTCACTTTCTGCTAACTTTTTTCTGCTGGCGCGAATGATCGCAGATCGAAATCAGGAACGCCGAAAGGTTGTGCAAAGGGCCTGATTTCTGGCCATTTGCGCGAATGCGGATTGTTGTGTCTCACGGACGGTCTTGCGGGGGAATTTTGCAAGCAAACCGTGCGTGACGAAATGAAAGGTGGGGGCTTGGAGAAACTGCTGGATGTCGAAGGTGCGAGCGTAATGCACATAAAATAAGCGCTCGCACCGTAAGAAATGATTTTGGGGGAACGCAGCCAGGACTCTTTTTTTCATTTGGGGGAGTCTGATGCGCAACAAACGACAAATCGAAGGATCCGTCCTTCCGGCATTTCGCAAATATCTTCTGGCAACGGCTGGATTCGCTGCTTTGGGGCTGACAGCCCACAGTGCATTGGCCCAAGACACCGCGGCGACCGCACCGACCCAGGTCGCCCAGGTCCAGGTCGCCCAGGCTGAAGCGCCCGTCGAAGAAGTCTCGGTCACTGGCACACGCGTCGTGCGTAACGGCTATAACGCCCCGACCCCGGTGACAGTCATCGGCGCCGACCAGATCGACGCCAGGGCACCTGCCAACCTGGCGGAATTCGTCGACCAGCTTCCTGCCCTGCAGGCCAGCACCAAGGCCGACACCTCGGCAGGCAGCCTTTCCAACGGCCTGGCCGGCGTCTCTTCCCTCAATTTGCGCGGGCTTGGCGCCAATCGCACCCTGGTGCTGCTGGATGGCCACCGCACGCCGGCCTCCGCCTCGACCGGTGAGATCGACGTCAACACCATTCCGCAACAGCTTGTGAAGCGCGTTGACGTGGTCACGGGCGGCGCCTCGGCCGACTACGGCTCGGACGCGGTGGGCGGCGTGGTGAACTTCATCCTCGACAAGGACTATACCGGCCTGAAGGGCAGCATGCAGTACGGCGAGACGTACAATGCCCTGCGGCCCAACTATAAGGCCAATCTGACTTATGGCGGTGACTTCCTGGGCGGCAAGGCGCACTTGCTGGTGTCGGGGGAGTGGACCCAGATCCAGGGGATTTATGACTATAACCCGAAGTGGAATCAGCAGGGCTATTTTCGAGTCCAGAACCCCGCCTATACGGCGACCAATGGTCAGCCCTTCTATCTGATCCAGAAGGGCATCGGCTCCAGCCAGGTGGCGCCAGGCGGCCTTGTCCTGAATTCGGTGACCACGGGGGGCGCAAATTCGAGCCTGCTCCGGGGAACCTATTTTGGCGTCAACGGCGCCGTCAACAACCTGGCTTACGGCACGGTGACGGGCCCGTGGATGATCGGCGGCGATACCGCGGTCACCCAGGACAATTATGGCGGCACCAGCTCGCTGGCTGCCGGCGAAAACCGCGAAAGCCTTTATGGCCGGGGCAGCTATTACATCACCCCGGACATCGAACTGTGGGTGGAAGGTTCGGTCACCCGCTACAAGGGGCGCAGCTATTACATGCAGCCTCCCCAGTATCCGGGCATCGCCATCAAGGCCGACAACGCCTTCCTGCCGCAAAGCATCCGGGACTACATGGCGGCGAACAATCTGGCCTCGCTCAACATGGGTTCGACCAATGCGGGCTTTCCCAAGTCGGGCAGCCGCAACGGCCGCGAGGCGCAGCGCTTCGCCGCCGGTGCAGACGGCACCACCAATCTGTTCGACACCGACTGGACGTGGGATCTTTTCGCCCAGGCGAGCATGACCAACACCCGCGAACAGGAAACCCCGCTGTGGAATTCTTCCAAGCTGGCCCTGGCTCAGGACGCGGTGTTCGCCCCGGCCGGCAACGCCCTGGGCGTGCCGGCCGGCACCATCGTGTGCCGCAGCAGCCTGACAAGCCCGTCGAACGGCTGTTCGCCACTGTCGCGCATCGGTATCGATGGCGGCATGCAGAGCGCGGCGGACTTCCAGAAAGGCCTGGGCTATGTGCTGGGCACGCCCTACCGCCTGCAGCGCCTGAACGAGCAGGTCTATGGCTTCAACGTGTCGGGTGACCCGATCCAGGACTGGGCCGGTCCGATCTCCATCGCCTTCGGCGGCGAATGGCGGCTGGAGTCAATCAACGGTTTCGTTCCGACCCCATATCAGTCGGGCTGGCTGTTCGGCAACTACCTGGTCACCCAGGGTCACTATTCGGTGGCAGAAGGATACCTGGAAACGGTGGTTCCGCTGGCCGAAGGGCTCGATGTCAACGGCGCTATCCGCTACACCGCCTACAGCACGTCAGGCGGCGTCAACACCTGGAAGTTGGGTGCCAACTACCAGCCGATCGACGACGTCAAGTTCCGCGCCACCTATTCGCACGACATCCGCGCGCCCAACCTGAGCGAGCTGTTCGCCACGGGCACCCGGCGTACCAATACGGTGGTGATCAACAATACTTCCTATACCTTCATCCAGAACCAGACGGGCAACCCCCTGCTGAACCCGGAGGCGGCCAACAGCCTGGGTGCCGGCGTCGTCCTGACTCCGAGCTTCATTCCCGGCCTGGCGGCTTCGATCGACTACTTCAACATCAACCTGAAGGGCTCGATCGGCACGATCTCGGCGCAGGACGTGACGGATCTCTGCTACGTCCAAAGCATCGGGAACTACTGTCCCAACATCAACTGGTCGGATGGTGTGGTGCGCGGTCCGGGCAGCGTGGGTTCGGCGATCAACTTCATTCAGTTGAAGCCCATCAACTTTGCCACGCAGAAGCAGGAAGGCATTGACTTCGACGTCACCTACCAGGTGCCGCTGGACGCCCTCAACTGGTTCGGCGAGATCCCCGGTGATCTCACCCTCAACGCCCTGGCGACGACCTATCTGCGTGCCTACACCAACAACGGCATTGCCCCGCCTACCGATGCAGCGGGCACCAATACCGGCGGCACGCCGGACTGGTCGTACCAGGTCAGCGCGACCTATCACACCGATCCCTGGACCTTTTTCCTCCTGGGACGCGGCGTGAGTGCGGGCAAATACGCCAACGAGTGGATTGTCTGCACGACCGGTTGCCCGACCTCTACGCTGGCGCATCGCACGTCGAACCTAAACAGCATCGATGGTGCGTTCTACATGGACAGCTCCATCACCTACTCGTTCGTGGCGTGGGATTTCGACAGCGAGGCATATTTCTCGGCGAAGAATATCTTCAACACCAGCCCGCCGCTGGTGGGCAACGGTCCGGACGGCAACAATACGCCGGCCTATCCGAATACCAACCGTGCCCTCTACGACTATCTGGGCCGGGTTTACACCGTCGGCCTGCGGTTCAAGATGTAAGCGTAACGGGCCCGCTCCCTCCCGGGCGGGCCCGTCATTCCCTATCCCGGCACGATCTGGCATACACGCAGCGTTCCAAAAGAAAATTGGAGATCAGCATGACGACCACCAGGAAACTTATCGCCCTTCTGCTCAGCGCCTCGATCCTCTCTCCCATGCCCGTCCTGGCGGCGGCACCGATGGAGATGAAGCAGGAAGCGATGGCCAACATCGACGATCATGCCAAGCTGGTGCAGGTGATGGTCGACACGGTGTTCAGCTTCGGCGAGCCCGGCTTCCAGGAATTCCGGACTGGCGAGTATCTTACCTCCATCCTGGCAAAGAACGGATTCAAGATCACCAGGGGCGTGGCAGGCATGCCCACCGGATGGACCGCGACCTGGGGCGAGGGCGGTCCGCTGATCGCCATGGGCAGCGATGAAGACGACCTGCGCGGTGTCTCGCAGATCCCTGGCGATCCCAATATCGAGCCTATCGTGCCGGGCGCGCCTGGCCATGGCGAAGGTCACAATTCCGGCATGCCGTTGCAGGTCGCCGCGGCCATCGCCATCAAGGCCGTAATGGAGAAGCACCATATCAAGGGCCGATTGATGCTTTGGCCCGGCCTGGCCGAGGAGCTTTTGGGCTCCAAGGCCTTCTATGTCCGCGACGGCCTGTTCAAGGGGGTCGATGCTTGCATTTTCACCCATGTCGCCAACAGCTTTGCGACCTCCTATGGCCCCGGCAGCAACGGCATGGTGTCGGTGGAATACACGTTCCACGGCAAGACCGCGCATGCCGCGGGCGATCCCTGGGATGGTCACAGCGCGCTGGATGCTGTGGAGTTGATGGATGTGGGGATGAACTTCCGCCGGGAGCACCTGCCGCTCTCCCAGCGCACGCATTATGTCATTTCGGACGGCGGCGGCCAGCCCAACATCGTACCGGGCGTTGCCAAGGTCTGGTATTATTTCCGCGACCACACCTTCGACACGGTCAAGGCGCTTTATGACATCGGCAACAAGACCGCCGATGCTGCCGCGATGATGACCGACACCACGGTCGAACATAAGCTTCTGGGTACGGCCGCGCCCAACTTCGGCAACAAGCCGCTGGCCGAGCTGGCCCAGGCCAATATCGAAATTGTCGGCATGCCCAAATGGACCGCCGACGACCAGGCGTTCGCCAAGCTGGTGCAGGAGACACAGCATCGCAAGGTCGAACCGCTGCGGGACAAGGTTGAGCCTCTGCGCGGCCCGGTCGAGCAGCGGATTCCGACCGGCGGCGGTTCCGACGATATCGGCGACATCATGTGGACGGTGCCGACGATCACCATCCGCTTTCCCTCCAACATTCCCAACATGATCGGCCACAATGTCACTTCGGCCATGGCGATGGCGACGCCGATCGCACACAAGGGCGCGGTGGCCGGCGCAAAGGCTGTGGCGCTGACGGTGCTGGACCTGATGACGACGCCCGAAGAACTGACCACGGCCAAGAAGTATTTCGACACCGACCAGCAGGCCTATGATCACTACAAGCCGTTCCTGAGCGCCACCGATGTGCCGGCAATCCACATCAACGACGATTACATGCGCACCTACCGGCCGCTGATGGAGCCCTATTACTACGACTCCGCCAAGTATCCGTCCTATCTCGACCAGCTGGGCATCAAGTATCCCAACCCGCCCACGGGACCGATCCGCAAGATCACGCCGCCCAAGCAGTTCACCTCCGATACGACTGGTGGTTGATGAACTGGCGGGCCGCTCTTGTCGGGGCGGCCCGCGTTTCTTCGCAGAAGGGGGCTGACGATGAAATCGATCCCGCGCGGCGCGACGGCGTTTCTTCTTTCCGCATGCCTGGCGGCACCGGCTTTCGCCGCCGCGCCTGAGGCCATGAAGCAGGCGGCGGCGGCCAATGTCGACGCCAACGCAAAGCTTGTGCAGGTGATGGTGGACACCGTGTTCAGCTATGGCGAGCCGGGCTTTCAGGAAATCCGCACCAGCGCCTATCTGACGGGAATCCTGGAAAAGAACGGTTTCAAGATCACCCGCGGCATCGCCGGCATCCCCACCGCCTGGACAGCGACCTGGGGCGAGGGCGGGCCGCTGATCGCCATGGGCAGCGACGAAGACGACCTGCGCGGCCTGTCCCAGGTGCCGGGGATTGCGACCCTCAAGCCGATCGTGCCGGGCGCGCCTGGTCATGGCGAGGGCCACAATGCCGGAATGCCGCTGCAGATCGCCGCCGCGCTGGCAGTGAAGGCGGTGATGGAAAAGAACCACATCAAGGGCAGGTTGATGCTGTGGCCCGGCATCGCCGAGGAGCTGCTGGGCGCCAAGGCTTTCTACGTCCGCGCCGGCGTGTTCAAGGATGTCGATGCCTGCATCTATGTCCACGTCGCTTCGATGTTCGGCACCATGTGGGGCATGGGCGGCAACGGCATGGTCTCGGTGGAATACACTTTTCACGGCAAGACGGCGCACGCGGCCGCCGATCCCTGGGACGGGCGCAGCGCGCTGGACGGCGTCGAACTGATGGATGTCGGCGTGAATTTCCGTCGCGAGCATCTGCCGCCGTCGCAACGCACCCATTATGTCATCACCAACGGCGGCGACCAGCCCAACATCGTGCCCGACACCGCCTCGGTCTGGTATTATTTTCGCGACCACGACTTCGCCTCGGTTGCCGAGCTGTACAAGACCGGCAACGAGATTGCCGAATCCGCGGCCAAGGCGACCGGAACCACCGTCACCCACCAGCTCCTGGGCGAGGCCGCGCCGATTTACAGCAACAAGCCCATGGCCGAAGCGCTGTATGAGAATATCAAGGCGGTTGGCATGCCCAAATGGACCGCCGCCGACCAGACCTTCACCCAGGCAGTGCAGACAGAGAACCATCTGAAATTGCAGCCATTGTCGGAAAACATCATGCCGCTGATAACACCGGCCAGTGGCGGCAACGCGGCGGGCGGCGCCTCCGACGATGTGGGCGACATCACATGGACCATTCCCACAGTGATGATGATGTTTCCTTCCAACATTCCGAGCGTGCCTTTCCACAACCGCCTCTCGGCCATGGCCATGGCCACGCCCATCGCCCATAAGGGCGCGGTGGCGGGCGCCAAGGCGGTGGCGATGACCGTGCTGGACCTGATGACGACGCCCAAGCTGGTGACCGACGCCAAGGAATTCTTCACGAATGTCGAGAACAAGGACATGCATTACGTGTCGATGCTGTCGCCCGGCGACGAACCGGCGATCCACCGCAATGACGAGCTGATGGAGAAATACCGTCCGCTGATGGAGCCGTTCTACTACAACGCCGCCAAGTATCCGACCTATCTGGATCAGCTGGGCGTCAAATATCCGCCGGCCGATTAGGGACGCCGCCGGCTGGTTGCCGTCTCATGCCGGCAGCCATTCCCTCGGCAAGTGGTGCGCTTGCCGTTTTGTCCCGGCACCAGCCGGCTTCGGATGTCCCTCTCCCGGAGCCGGCTGTTTGTCTTTGTGGGCCGGGCCAGAATTCTGTATTCATCGTAATAAACAAGGTACATTGCAGTATATCTGCACGCTGCGCGCGCGCGGCACCGAAATTTGCCGGAATCCTTCAAATATTGCATTGCCTGACGGAGGACGATGAAGGCCCGCGCTGTTACCATCGCGCTGTAATCTTCAAAACGGGGCGAACGATGCGGCGTTCAATTCCTTTCGGTCTTTCCTTCATGCTTCTGGCAGGCAGCGCGCTGGCACAGGGCGAAACACCGCTGCAGGAGAAATTCGATGCGGCGCTCAGTTCCAGGGATCAGCTTGCCTGGCTGAAGCTGACCTCGTCCGAACCGAACCAGGTCGGCTCGCCGCATGACAAGTTCATCGCCGATTGGGAGCTGGACCAATTCCGCAAGTTCGGATGGGACGCCCATATCGAAACATTCCAGGTTCTTTTCCCGACGCCGATCAGCGAGGCGGTGGAGATGGGAAGCTTCAAGGCGACGCTGCAGGAAAAGCCCATCCCCGGCGACACAAGCGCCACCGCCAGGGATTACGCGCTGCCCGCCTACCTTGCCTATCAGGGCGACGGCGATGTCACGGCGCCGCTGGTCTATGTCAATTTCGGCACGCAGGAGGACTACAAGCAACTCGCGCTGATGGGCATCAGCGTCAAGGGCAAGATCGTCATTGCCCGCTACGGCAAGGTGTGGCGGGGCGTCAAGCCGCTGCTGGCCTACAAGCATGGAGCGATTGGCTGCCTGATCTATTCCGATCCTGCCGATGACGGCTATGGCGAAGGCGAGGTCTATCCCAAAGGGCCCATGCGGCCGCCCCAGGGCATCCAGCGCGGCTCGGCGATGGACATGATGCTCTATCCGGGCGACCCGCTGACGCCCGGTATCGGCGCGACCGCGGACGCCAGGCGGCTGACGCCCAAGACCGCCGGATCGGTGCTGAAGATCCCCGCACTGCCGATCTCCTATGCTGATGCCAAGGTGCTGCTGGCGGCCATGACCGGTCCGGTGGCGCCGGCGAACTGGCGCGGCGCCTTGCCCATCACTTATCATGTCGGGCCCGGCACGCAGCCGGTGCATTTGGCGGTCAAATCGAGCTGGGACATCAAGCCGGCCTATGACGTGATCGCCACCATCAAGGGGGCACAATTCCCGGACCAGTGGGTGGTGCGCGGCAACCATCATGACGGCTGGGTGGAGGGTGCCAGCGATCCGCTGTCGGGCCAGGTTGCGCTGCTGGACGAGGCCAAGGCGTTCGGCGCGCTGATGAAGACGGGCTGGCGGCCCAGGCGCACCATCGTCTATACCAGTTGGGACGGCGAAGAGCCGATGCTGCTGGGATCGACCGAATGGGCCGAGCTGCATGCCGACGAGTTGAAGAAGAAGGCGATACTCTACGTCAACACCGACGGCAATTCGCGCGGCTTCCTGCATGCCTCGGGCAACCAGGACCTGGGCACATTCGTGACCGGCGTGGCCGCCGGCGTCATCGACCCGGAAGCCAATGTATCGGTCGGCGCGCGTGTCAGGGCCAAAACCCTGACCGCGGCGGCCGCCCCCGGCGCAAATGCCGAGATCAAGGCCGAAGCCAAGCATCTGTCCGATCCCGGCAGCGACCTTCCGGTCGGCGCAGCGGGTTCGGGATCGGACTTTTCATCCTTCCTGGACCATCTGGGCGTGACCACGCTCAATATCGGTTTCGGCGGCGAAGCCATGGGCGGCGGCGTCTATCATTCGCGCTATGACACGTTCGAGCATCACACCCGCTTCGAGGACCCCGGACTGGCATACGGCAAGGTGCTCTCGCAAACGGTCGGGCACGCCGTGCTGTATGCGGCAGACAGCAATTTGCCGTTGCTGCATCCGGCCGATTTCGCGCGTGCCATGTCAGGCGACATCGGCAAGGTGGAAAAGCTGGCCGACAGCCAGCGCGCGGCCGCCGAGGAACAGAAGACACTGCTGGCGCAACATGCCTACGCCGTCGCGGCCGATCCGACCGAACCGCATGGCGAGCCGGTGCCGCTGCAGGCCGTGCCGAATTTCGACTTCACGGCGCTCGACCAGGCCGGCGAGGCACTGACGAAAAGCGCCGATGCCTATGAAGCGGCGTTGGCGGTGCACAGCGCCACGCTGTCACCGGTCCAGGCCGCCAGGCTCCAGGCGCTGATGCAGACCATCGACCAGACCCTGCTGAACGAGGATGGGCTGCCCGGCAGGCCCTGGTACAAGAACCTGATCTATGCCCCTGGCCGGTACATCGGCTATGGCGTCACGACCTTGCCCGGCGTGACCGAGGCGATCACCGAGGAACGCTGGAGCGACGTGCCGAAATTCATCGGCCTGACCGCCCAGGCGCTGAACGCCTATGCGGCGCGGCTCGATGAGGCGACGGCGCTGCTGAAGGGCTGACGGGCTGCTGCGACGCGGCAAGGCCGACCATGCGCAGTTCGGCTGCTGGCTATTTGGTCAAGCGCCGAACCTGCGCAGACAATGGGCAGGAAAAGGCCAAACCAGCGCGCCAGAGACGCCACTGACCATAGTTCGTACACGCGCAAATTAGCGCCAGTCTTGTAATTGTTCTTCGCGCAAGTGCGAATTCTACTCCGCTGTACCGGAACGGTGATAAAATTACTTCTGGATGGATCGCGTTCACGACGATCCGCATCAGGGAGTGAAATATGAAACTTGTATTTGCTGCGGCAACCGCCGCCGTGTTTTTCACCGCCGCGCCATCCTATGCCGTCAGCGTCATATCGGTTGGCCAGAGCCAGGCCGGCGATTGTTTCCAGTCCGCCGCCGAGACGACTCGCATGGAAGTCTCCGACATTCGCCTGCAGAAGGGTATCGCCGGCTGCAACCTGGCGCTTGCCGGCGATATCTCGCAGGTCTCGCGCGCCGGCACGCTCATCAACCGTGCCATGCTGCAGGCCGCCGCGGGCCGGGATGAAGCCGCCATCGCCGACTATACGGCCGGTCTCGCGCTCAATCCCAGGCAGGCCAAGGGCTATCTCAATCGGGGCATGCTGTACCTGGCGAATGGCCGCTATGACGATGCCCGTGCCGATTTCGATCAGGCCATCGCGTTGAATGTGGCAGACCTGCACATCGCCTATTTCAACCGCGGCGAAGCTGAGGAGGCATCCGGCAATATTGTGGCCGCCTATCGCGACTATCTGCGCGCCCAGGTTCTGGCGCCGGACTTCCAGCCTGCCCAGACCGAACTGGCACGCTTTCATGTGGTCCGCAGGCTGGCCTCGAAGAGCTGACTTCCCTTCTGCCATCGCCCGCTCCGGCTTGCGGCCGGGGCGGGTGTCGGCTTGCGGGTCAGGCGCGGGTCAGATCAGGTCCGTCAGGCCCCGGCTGACCGCTATGCGGATCAGATCCGAAGTCTGTCCGACGCCCAGCTTTTCCTTGATACGGCTCAGCGTATTGGCCACAGTCTTGTAGGCGACCCCAAGCTTCCCCGCGATTTCCGACAGCGTGTTGCCGGACGCCAGCAAGCGCAGGATTTCCAGGTCGCGCTCGCTCAGCGGCTTCAGGTAGGCGTCCTCCATCACGTCGTGGATTGCCATCTCGCGCTGGATATCCTTTTCGACGGCCGTGCCGCCAGCCAGGATCGCGTCCACCGCCTCCAGCAGTTCTTCGGGCATGGCGTTCTTGGAAACGAAGCCCCGCGCACCGGCCTCCAGCGCCTTGGCGGCATAAATGGCCTCGGAATGCTGGGAGAAGATCAGGACCGCCGTTCCCGGGGCCGCGCGCAGCAGCCGCCGCAGAAGCTCCAGCCCGCCCACGGCCGGAAGATTGAGGTCCAGCAGGATCAGGTCGATGGCGGAGGCCTGGACAGCCTCCAGGGCCTCCTCGCCGCCGGCAGCCTCCACCACCTCGGTGTTCTCGCGTTCCTTCAGCAGGCGCCGGATCCCCGACCGCACGATGGCGTGATCGTCGACGACAAGGATGCGGCTCATGCCGGTTCGCGCTCCCGGCTGAGGGGCAGGATCGCCCGAACCCGCACGCCACCGCCAATCTCCTCGACGCCAAAGTGGCCCTTCAGCGCCAGGGTGCGCTCGCGCATACCGGCGATGCCCGCCCGCGCCAGCCCGATATCCTCATTCACCTGGGCCTGCATCCCGCCGCCATCGTCTTCCACAGTGACGGCCAGTTGAGCGGGCGTGGCCTGGATGGTGATCCCGATCCGGGAAGGATTGCCGTGGCGCACCGCATTGCTGACGCTTTCCTGCACGATGCGATAGGCGGTTTCCTGATGCTGCCGGGGCGGGTCCGCTTGCAGGCGGATGTCCTGTTCAAAGCTTATCCGGGGATGGCGCCGCGTCCAGAATGCTGCAAGGTCCGCGATGGCGGGCTCCAGGCCGAATTCCAGCTGCGTCACCGGACGCAACTGGCGCAGGATGGCCCTGACCTGTTGCTGGATATGCCCCACCGCCTCACGCACCGACTGGCTCAATCGCTGCGCCTCGGGGGTGCCGATCCCGGCCACCGCCTTGGCGTCGACCTGGATGGCGAACAGGTAGGGGCCGACCTCGTCATGCAGGTCGCGGGCGATGCCGGCGCGCTCCTCCTCCTGCGTACCTTGCAACTGCGCGTAAAGTTGGCGGTTGCTGCGCGAAAAGGCGGAAAGACGGCCGGCCATGTGATTGAACCCGCGCGCCAGTTCGGCGAATTCCGGCGGTCCCTTCTCCTCCAGGCGGGCGTCATAGCTGCCTTGGGAAATGGCCATCAGCCCGGCCTGGAACCGGTGCAGAAAGCGCATCGCCGCCGCGATGGCCAGCGACACGGCCGCCATTGTGGCCAGGCAGAACAGCAGCATCGTGACAAAAGCGTCCCGCACATGATCCCAGACTTCCGCGATTTCGCTGCGCGGATCGCTGGTCAGCACCACCACACAGGGATATTGGGGCAGGGCGATGGGGATTCGTGCCGTCAGTGGCTGCGGCGCCATGGCGCGCGCGAACCAGGCCGGCGCGGGATCGGTGATATGGCCGATCTGGGATTGCACGATCACCTTTCCCTTTTCGTTGACCAGCGCGGCGCGGACATGCCGCTGGCCCTGGAAGCTGGCGACCACCTGGCGCAGCGTGACGGTATGCTCGACATCGGATCGCAGCGTATCGCCGACGGATTTCACCGCCCCGCTGAAGGCGGTGCGAACCTCCAGCCCGACCAGGTCATGGGCATGCAGGGACAGCATCGCCGCACCCGCCAGCAGCGACAGGATCAGAAGGGCGGCGATGCAGCAAACGGCACGAAATTGCAGCGACATGGGGCGGAAACCCGGTGATCGGGTCCCTTATAGCCTATGCGGGCGGGGCAGCGCATGGCGGCGGGGCGGGAATTTTTCCCTGAATCCCGCCATTCTCGCAGATGCAAAACCTGGTTGGCGCTATTCGCCGGCCGCAAGCTTCCTGGACTCGCGGCTTCCGCTCCATTCTGAAAAGTAGCGCGCGAAATAGGACTGGCCCTGCGGCGTCAGCGCGACGAAAGAGCGGCGCGCATCTTGCGGATCGCCCCGACGGCGAACCAGTCCGCCGGCGCACAACTCGTTGATCTTGCGTAGGGCCGACGAAAGCGGCAACCCGGCCGAATAGGCGACGCTCTTGATCGTCAGTTCGGTGCCGGCAAGCTGGGAGTCCCACAGGGCCAGAAGCAGCATCCACACGGAATGGTTCTGCACCAGTGGCCCGAAGATTTTCTCCCGCAGCCTTGCGCGTTCGCTCTCCTCCCGGATGAATGCCTGAAGGGCCCGGTCGTCTGGGGAGAGCGGCGCGCTCCGTGCGGGATGGGCGGACGGGGCGATGCTGTAGGCGCCCTGCGCGCGGGCAATGAGCTGGGAAACGGCCGCGTGGGTGCGCATCTTGAATTCGGCGAGCAGGCTTTCCAGCTGCCGCGCTTCTTCGCGCTGGAAGCGCCGAAGGCGCGCGACGTTGTAGGCGTCAGAAACCGCGGCCGCCAGTTCATCGTCGTCCAGCGGCTTGACCAGGAAATCCAGGACCTGCAGCCTGATCGCCCGCACCGCCGCGGGCAGCGCATCGCGCCCGGCAACCAGCAGGAATTCGGCGCCATTCCAGTTCGCTTCGGGTTCGTGCAGCGCCTCGGCCAGGGCGAGCCCGTCACAGTCCTTCAAATCCAGATCGACGATAACGACGGCGATGTCGGAGTCCCGGGAATAGAGCGCCGTGGCTTCTTCGGCGTTGCGCGCATGCAGGACGCGATAGCCGCGTCCGGCCAGTTTGGTCCAACGCGGGTCATCGTCTGAAATCAGCAGAATGCTGCTGTCCAGAATGTTCGGCGCGGTTGTCTTTGGTGAAGTGATGGACACCGGGTCTGCCTTCGATATTTGCATTATTTGCGAAGGAGCATTGGGATCACAATCGGCAATCGCATGCTACCGAATTGCCACCATTCACCGCCGCATTCGGTTCCGCATGGGAAACAAATGGTTTCGTGCTGGAACCGCGGCGGCCATGTGGGCCCTGGGCGCCACGTGCAGTGCCAATATGGCACGCAATTCGTCGCCGCTGGCAGCGATAGTGCTGCACGGCGCCTGCATCGCGGCATAGCATGCAACCCTTGCAAGAGGGAACGCGTGGCCATTCTGTTTCGAACCGTGTTCGCCGCCGGCTTGGGCATGCTCGTCATGCTGCCGCTGCTGGCGATGAACAATTCCGTGGACGGGTTGCTGGGCCATCGCCGCGCGTTCGCGGATGACCGTGCGCCGCGAGCCTTGCTGGACCGATTGGACGGTGCAGGAAGCCAAACAATGCTCCGCCTCCAGATACTGAAGTCCGAAATCCACGCCGATATGTGCAGCCGCGGCCCGCAGCGCTACTGTGTCGGCGGTTCCTGTCTGTCGCTGCCCCGTGATTGCGGACGGCCATAACCATCCGCCCACAGACGGTTGGCTGCTCCCAGTACGAAGGCGCCGTTCAGCGTTCCTCGTTCGGGGCATTGCCCCTGATCGCGGCATCGGGCAATGCAAAGGCCACCAGGTCGGCGCCATAAGAGGAGCCGATCGCGGTGACGATGTACTGCTTGCCCCCCAGCATATAGGTCATGGCGGCGCCGGTCTGCACCTTGTCCATGAACACCGCGCCCTTCTCCTCGCCGGTCGCCTTGTCATAGGCGCGCAATCGGCAGCCCTTGCGGCCCTGCTCGTCGGTGAACAGGCCGCAGTCGCCCAGGATCACCAGGCTCCTGGTCGTCAATGTTCCCAGGATGCCTGACTGGCCGGTGCGTGGAATGCTGACGCCCTTCAGAAGCCGGTGGTTCCTGATATGATCGGGCGTTTCGCCGTGCGTAACCTGCCAGGCAAGGCTGCCGTCGCGCAGGTTCAGCGCGGTGACGGTGCCATAGGGCGGCTTCTCCAGCGGGATGCCCTCGATGGAGATCATGCCGCGCACGATGGGATCGTTCAGTCCGTCGGGTGCGTAGCTGAAACGCGTCCCATGGTTTCCGCCCTTCAGGCTGGCGAATCCGCCGAAAGCGCCACCATTGGCGTCGGCGCTGCCGGCGGCGGGCGGGCCGCCACGCGGCGCCGGGCGGCCGGCGGAATCCAAACCCACGCCGGTGATGCCGATCTGATGCTTGGAAAAGACATAGAGCAGTCCGGTGTCCGGGTCATAGGAACCGCCGGGCCAGTTCACGCCACCCTGCATGCCCGGCAGGTTGAACGCGCCGAAAATCGTCTCGCTCAGCATCGGTGGCGGGGCATAGAGCGGGCCGAGCTGATAGTGGCGGGCGATCTCGCGTGCCCGCGCCTTTATTTCCGGCGTCCAGTCCACCAGATCGTCTTCGCTGACGCCCTGCTTGGTGAAAGGCGGCGGTTTGGTCGGCATCGGCTGCGTGGGTGCATACCATTCGCCCGGAACATTGCCCTTGGGCACCTTCACTTCCGGGATCGGCCAGACCGGTTTGCCGTTGGTGCGGTCCAGCACATAGACGAAGCCCTGCTTGGTCGGCTGGGCGATGGCCTTGACCATCCTTCCGTCCACGGTGATGTCGCACAGGATGCCGGCGCAGGGCACATCGCGATCCCAAAGGCCGTGATGGACCATCTGATAGTGCCACTTGCGCTGGCCTGTCTCAATGTCCAGCGCCACCAGGCTTTCGCCGAACAGGCCCGGACCGTGACGGTTTACCCCTTCCATGTCGGTGGCCGCCGATTCCACGCCGCAATAGACCAGGCCCAGCGCGTCGTCCGCCGACATGGAAGCCCAGCAACCGCCATTGCCGATGGCCTCGGCCTGGCCCGGCACCAGCCAGGTGTCGTAGCCGAACTCGCCCCGCCTCGGGATGGTGTGGAAGATCCATTTGCGCTGGCCGGTCTTCACATCGAAGCCGCGGATATAGCCCTTGGAGTTGGCAGTAGGGGCTGCGCCCACCACGACAACATCGCGCACCACCAGCGGCGGCGCATGCAGGCCGATGATGCCACGGTTGGGATCCATGTCCTGGTCGTCATTCAGGCGCAGGTCGATCATGCCATTGCTGCCGAAGGCGGGATCGGGCCGGCCGGTCCTGGCGTCCAGCGAGAACATGTTGTAGCCGCGGGTGACGTAAAGGACGCGTTCTCTGGTGCCGTCACTCCAGTATGCGACGCCAAGGCCCGGGCCGCCGCGGCTGCCGGCGCGGCGGCCTTCGTCATGGCGGTGCATCCACAACAGTTCCCCGGTGGCGCCATCCAGGCAAACCACATCGCGGCGAAAGCCGGCGGTGCAATAGATTTTGCCGTTCACGATCAGCGGCGTGGACTGGTAGTCGGCATCCAGGTTCGGCCCCAGCGCGTTGGTCGAGAAGCGCCAGACCATCTCCAGCCTGTTGAAGTTGGAGGCGTTGATCTGGTCCAGCGGTGCATAACGGGTGCTGGCCAGGTCGTTGGCATAATGCAGCCAGTCGGTATCGCGTGGTGCCGTCTGGGCGGCGGCGGGCAGGGCGCCAAGCAACCCCGCCGTGGAAGCCATCATCCTGCGGCGCGTAAACGAAAGCATCCCCGGTATTCCCCCCTTTTTATGGCTATTGGCCGGCATGTTGACGGGCTGATGGTTGCCAGGCAAGCGGCAGCTTAATTTTTCCTTAGTATTATTCGCCGGTTTCGATGTACCGCCCGGACGCTCGCTGGCAGTTTGCGGGGATGGGGCAGACAATCCATTCGGTCAATGAGATGGTCAGTTATGCGGGCGATCTTCGCCGCTCTGCCCGTCACCAGCAGGCACCCGAGGTCGCGCAGAAGATTCAACACGCCGCCGACCATCTGGAAAAAACTGCTTTCGCCCGTCTTTCCTTGACCGGCTCCAATATCGGCAAGCTGCTCGACACCCTGGCCTGAAACCGGGACCCGCAATTTCCGTCCGCAACGTTACAACTTGTCCGCCTCCTGCCGCGGCCGCGCTAGTCTGGGCGCGATGCGATGGAGTTGCCCGTGCCTGTCCACTCCTTATCCATCCGCCAGGAAAAGCGTCTATCCGACGGTTCGCGTTGGACAGGCGCGTTCACCAGCGGTCTCAGCGCCGCGCATAGACCGCAAATCTCCGCGCCGCCCGGGGGGAGGGGGTTGAAAAATTCGCGGAACAATTAAATTGCGCAAGCGCGATCTAATCCGCCGCCTGTCCCTGCCTGCGCTAACCTGGCAGCCTGAAGGCGATGAACTGCGCCTCCGCGCCGCGCCCGCTGATCGCCAGCACGATGTACTGCTTGCCGTTCAGCATGTAGGTCATGGGAGAGCCCGACTGTTCCGCCGGCATGTAGACCGCGCCTTTCTCCTCGCCTGTCTTTTTGTCATAGGCCCTGAGGCGCGCGCCCTTGCGGCCGGTTTCGTCCGTGTACATCTGGGGGTCGCCGCAGATCACAAGCGATTTGGTGGCCAGCGGCGCGATCTTGCCCATCATCCCGGTGCGCGGGATTTTCATGCCCTTCAATGCCGGGTTGTTGCGGATATTGTCCGGCGTCTCGCCATGGGCGACCTGCCAGGTCTGGGTGCCGTCGGCCAGGTTGGTCGCGGTGATGCGCCCGTAAGGCGGCTTGATCAGCGGCAGGCCGTCCACCGTCAGGTCGCCGGGGCGGTAGCCGCCGGGCACGTCCGGCGGCGGGTTGGCGTGGACGTAATCGAACTGGCCACGAATATGGTCGAGGTTCGGGATGATCGAGCCAATGGTCAGCGGATTTGTCTGGGAATAGGTGTAGACGGTGTAGGTGTCGGGGTCATAGCAGCCGCCGGGCCAGTTCACGCCGCCGATATAGCCGGGCAGGTTGATCACGCCATAAGGGCCACCCGTCTTGGCCATGATCGGTGCGGTATAGACAGGGCCCAGCTTGTAGCGGCTGACAAGCTCGAGCGCCTTCTTGCGCAGTTCAGGCGTGAAGTCGATCAGGTCGTCTTCGGTTACGCCCTGGCGGTCCACCGCCGGTGGCTTGGACGGATGAGGCTGGGTGGGCGAATACCATTCGCCCGGCACATCGCCCTTGGGCACCTTCACTTCCGGGATCGGCCAGATCGGCTTGCCGGTTTCGCGATCCAGCACGAAGAGGAAGGCCTGCTTGGTCGGCTGGCAAAGCGCCTTGATGACGCGGCCATTGTGGGGGATGTCGCACAGGATCGCGGCACAGGGGACGTCATAGTCCCACAGGCCGTGATGCACCATCTGGTAATGCCACTTGCGCTCGCCGGTCTCGATGTCGACGGCGACGATGCTTTCGCCGAAAAGGCCGTTGCCCCAGCGATACATGCCCATCTGGTCGCCGGTGGGCATCTCCACGCCCAGATAGGCGAGGCCCAGTTCCTCGTCGGCGGCAATCTGGTTCCAGTCGCCGGTATTGCCGGCGGCTTCCGCCTGTCCCGGCTTAAGCCAGGTGTCATAGCCGAACTCGCCCTTTTTCGGGATGGTATGGAATATCCACTTGCGCCTGCCTGTCTTCACGTCGAAGCCGCGCACATAGCCCTTGGCATTGTCCTTGACCGCGGGTGTGTTGCCGGCGGTGTGGGCCGCGCCGATGATCACCACATTGCGCGCGATGGTTGGCGCCGTGTGCAGGCCGATGTCGGCGGTATCCAGATCGAGGTCCTGATCGTCGTCCTTCTTCAGGTCGACGATGCCGTTCTCCCCGAAATCGGGATCGGGCCGGCCGGTCTTGGCATCCAGCGAGCACATCTGGTAGCCGATGGTGACATAGATGATCCGCTCGGCGTTGCCGTCGGTCCAGTAGCCGACGCCACGACCCGACAGACGGCGCGGCGAATGGTTGGATCGAGAGCCTTCATCGATGGTCTTGTGGACCCAGATGACCTCGCCGGTGGCAGCATCCAGGCATACCACGTCGCGGCGCGTGCCGACCGTGGCATAAAGGCGGCCCTTGATCAGAAGGGGCGTGCACTGAAGCACGAATTCCGGCCGCGGGCCGAAATTGCTGGTCTTGAAGGTCCAGGCGACTTCCAGTTTGTTGAAATTGTCGGCATTGATCTGGTCGAACGGGGCATAGCGCCAATAGGCCAGGTTGCCGCCATAGGTCGGCCATTCGGTGTCTGCTGGGGCATTCTGCGCGTGGACGGGAAGCGCGGCCATCACGGCGCCCCCAAGCGTGGTGGTCAGCATCAGCCGGCGGTCAAGCGCGCGCATCAAATTCTCCTGTTTTTGCGATCTGCGCGCGCGATGCTCCCCTTCGCCGGCACAGGCGCGGGGACACTAGCCTAGGGCCGCGCGCAATCCCAAGCACAAAGCGGAAAGCCGGTTTGCAGTGGCGGAATTAGCTGGGGAAGGTGAATTGTGCGCCGCCGCGAATGCCGGTAGGCCAGCGTGCAGTGACTGTCTTCAACTTCGTGTAGAAATGGACAGATTCGGGTCCATAGACTCCGTGGCTGCCGAAGATGGAGGACTTCCAGCCGCCGAAACTGTGATAGCCCACTGGTACCGGTATCGGCACATTAACGCCCACCATGCCGACCTGGACCGATTGGGTGAAGTCGCGCGCCGCATCTCCGTCGCGGGTGAAGATGGCGGTGCCGTTGCCGAAAGGGTTGGCATTGATCATGTCGACCGCCGTCCGATAGTCGGGGGCACGCACCACCGACAGCACAGGACCGAAAATCTCTTCCTTGTAGACGGTCATGCTCGTGGTCACACGGTCCAGCAACGTGCCGCCCAGCCAGAAGCCCTTCTCATAGCCCTGCAGCTTCAGGCCGCGGCCATCGACGACCAGTTCGGCGCCTTCGCCTTCGCCCGCCGCGATACAGCCGGCGACCTTGTCGCGATGGGCCATGGTGACCAGTGGTCCCATCTCGGCCGCGGCGTCGCTGGCTGGTCCGATCTTCAGCGCCTGCACGCGAGGCTTCAACCTGGCTATGAGCGCATCGGCGGTCATTTCACCCACCGGCACCGCCACCGATACGGCCATGCAGCGCTCACCCGCCGAACCATAGCCGGCGCCCATCAGCGCATCCGCCGCCTGATCGAGGTCCGCATCCGGCATCACCACAAGGTGGTTCTTGGCGCCGCCCAGGGCCTGCACCCGCTTTCCTGCGGCGCAGCCACGCGCATAGACATACTGGGCAATTGGGGTCGAGCCAACGAAACTTACCGCGGCGATGCCTGGATGATCCAGCACCGCGTCCACCGCCGCCTTGCCGCCATGCACGACGTTGAGTACGCCCTCGGGCAGACCGGCCTCATGCCAAAGGTCGTAAAGCAGGTTGGATGTGGACGGATCGCGCTCCGACGGCTTGAGGATGAAGGCGTTCCCGCAGGCCAGCGCCATCGGCATCATCCACAGGGGAACCATGGCGGGGAAATTGAACGGCGTGATTCCGGCGACCACGCCCAGTGGCTGGCGCTGATCGTAGCAGTCCATGCCGGTGGCGACCTGGGCGCTGAAGCTGCCCTTCAGCAGATGGGGGATGCCGCTGGCGAACTCCACCACTTCCTGGCCGCGTGCGATTTCGCCCAAGGCGTCGCTATGGGTCTTGCCATGCTCGGCGCTGATGATGTCCGCCAGTTCGTCCTTGCGCGTCTCCATCAGGCGGCGCATTTCGAACATCACTTTTGCGCGCCGGGCGGGCGTGATTGTGCTCCAGGCGAGGAAGGCTGCCGATGCGGTGGCAACGGCGGCATCCACCTCGGCCACTCCCCCCGAAGCGACTTCGCCGGTCTGATCGCCCGTGGCGGGGTTGAACACCGGCGTCGCGGCGCCAGACAGGATGGCCTTGCCGCCAATGATGTGCCCGATCTTTTTCATGGCGCCCGTATCTACTCCGATCCCGGCCTAGCGGAAAGCCGGCTCGGTAAAGCTGCGCAGTTTGCGCGAATGCAATGTGCCACTGCGCGCTGCCTCGCGCATGAACTCCAGCGCCTTGATGCCGATCTGCAGGTGCTGGCTGACGCGTTCCTCATAGAAGGCATCGGCCATGCCGGGCAGCTTGATCTCGCCATGCAGCGGCCGGTCGGAGACGCAGAGCAGGGTGCCATAGGGCACCCGGAAGCGGTAGCCATTAGCCGCCAGGGTGGCCGATTCCATGTCGATGGCGATGGCACGGCTCTGATTGAAGCGCACCGACAATTCCTCGAAGCGCAGTTCCCAGTTGCGGTCGTCCGTGGTTACCACGGTGCCGGTGCGCAGCCTTTCCTTCAGCACCTTGCCTTGCAGGCCTGTCACTTCGCCCACCGCTTGGGCAAGCGCCAACTGGACCTCGGCGATGGTGGGCACGGGTATGGCCAGCGGCAACAACTGATCCAGAACATGGTCATCGCGCAGATAGGCATTGGCCAGCACATAGTCGCCCAGGCGCTGGCTGCCCCTGAGGCCACCGCAATGGCCAACCATCAGCCAAACATGGGGCCGCAACACCGCCAGGTGATCGGTGATGGTCTTGGCATTGGACGGGCCTATCCCGATATTGACCAAGGTGATGCCCTCACCATGCTCCTGCACCAGGTGATAGGCGGGCATCTGCGGCATCTTGGTGAGCGGCGGGCAGTTGGGCGCCGCGCTGCGCACGATCACCCGGTTGCCGGGCTCGATAAAGCGCTGGGCGCGGCCGGCGTCGATTTCTTTCTGGGCATAGTCCACGAACTCGTCGATGTAGCGCTGATAGTTGGTGAACAGCACGAAGCTCTGGAAGTGCGCCGGATCGGTGCCCGTGTAATGGTGCAGCCGATGCAGCGAATAGTCCACCCGTTCGGCGCTGAACAGCGACAGCGGCCCCACGCCCGGCCCCGGCCAGCGCCCGCCGTCGGCGATGGCGTCATGGGCGGCATCCAGCCGCGGCATGGGGAAATGCCGCGCCAGCTCGATGCGCTCCTCGGCCGACATGCGTGCAGCGGCGCGCTCTACCGCGAACGTCAGTGGAATCGGCGTGCGGCTTTTGCCGACATAGATGGCCGCACGGGTGGTGGTGAGCACCAGTTCGATCTGTTCGATCAGATAGCGGGCGAAGAGGTGCGGAGCGGTGATGGTATTGCCGTACCAGCCCGGCCGCGTGACCTTGCCGAAGGCCAATGTGGTCGATCCGGGCATGGAGACCGAACCCACCTCCATCCCCAGATAAGGATAGACGGATCGCCGGGCGGGACTGTGGTCGCCACTGGCGAAAGCCTCGAAGTCGCGCTCGATGGCGGCTATGGCCTCGTCGTAAAGCTGCGTCAGGCGGACGACCGCTTCGGCCGCGCTGCCACACCGGACCAGTTCGGTAGCCGGAATATTGCCCTGCAGGGGGCCCTGTGGAGTAGAAATCGGGTTGGAAGTCATGGCTGACCGGGAAGGATATTGATGAGTGAGGACGATGGCAAAGCCATGACCGTGGCGGAAGCAGCAGAGCAGGTTCGCCGGGGCGTGGCAGCCCTGCAAGCTGCGCACGGCGGTGTTTTCCCCAAAAACGCTATGATTCTGGGCAGTGGGCTGGGCGCTCTGGCAGACCGGGTGGAAGGAGCAACCGACATATCTTATAGCGACATTCCAGGCTTTCCGGTCCCCACCGTCCCGGGCCATGCCGGACACCTCAAGCTTGGGCGGCTGGCAGGTACCCCGGTCGCGTGCCTGGCCGGGCGCTTCCATGCCTATGAGGGCCACGCTCCCCAGACAATCGTCATTCCCATCCGGATACTGCGCGCGATGGGGGTGGAGCGGATCATCCTGACCAATGCCTCGGGCGGCTTGAACGCACAGATGGCTGTCGGCACGCTGATGGTGGTGCGCGATCACATCAACTTCACTGGCCGCAATCCCCTGGCGGGGCCAAATGACGATCGGGTGGGGCCGCGCTTCTTCGATATGACCTATGCCTATGATCCGGTCCTGCGCGAGATCTTTGCCGCAGCCTCGCGCGACAGCGGCGTGTCTGTCAGGGAAGGCGTCTATGTCGGTGTGCTGGGGCCCAGCTTTGAGACCCCCGCCGAAATCCGCATGTTCGGCCAATGGGGTGGGGATGCAGTGGGCATGTCGACAGTGCCCGAATGCCTGGCGGCGGTCCATTGCGGCATGAAGGTGGCGGCCCTGTCGCTGATCACCAATGCCGGCGCCGGCCTGAAACCTGAACCACTGTCCCACGAGGACGTGATGGTGGAGGGGGCCAGGGCCCATGACCGGGCGGAAAGGCTGCTTTTGGCTTTCTTTGCGCGACTGAACGACTGATGCCGGCCGGTTGCCCTTTGCCAGCCCCTGTGGAATCCATGCCGCCGCATGGCTGACGATCCTCATTGCAAGATACTGGACTCGCTGGCGGCCCGGGGGCGCCTACGCGCGCTTGCGCCCAGGGCCGGGGCGGACTTCACCTCCAACGACTATCTGGGGCTGGCGCAATCACCCTTCCTGCGCGCGGCGGCCAGGGAGGCGCTGGAACGAGGCGTGCCGCTGGGCGCTGGTGGTTCGCGGCTGCTGCGTGGCAACCACCCTGAGCATGAGGCGCTGGAAGAAGAAGCTGCAGCCTTCTTCGGCAGCGAGGTGGCGCTTTATTTCCCGACCGGCTTTGCTGCCAACGCCGCCATCGTCGCCACCCTGCCGCGTGGGGATGATCTGATCGTGCATGACGCACTGATTCATGCTTCACTGCGCGCCGGGCTTGACCCGGCGCGCATCCCCGTGCGCGAAGTGCCCCACAATGATGTCGCCGCGATGGATGACGCGATCCGCGACTGGCGCGGACAGCGCGGCAGGGGCCGGGTGTGGATCGCGGTGGAAACGCTCTATTCCATGGATGGCGATCGCGCGCCGCTTGGCGATTTGGTTGCGCTGGCGGCGCGGCATGATGCCATGCTGCTGCTGGATGAGGCGCACGCCACTGGCGTCTATGGCGACCGCGGTCGCGGTCTTGGTACGGAACATGAAGGCGCGCCTAACATCATTTCGCTGCATACCTGCGGCAAGGGGCTGGGGGCGGCTGGTGCGCTGGTCTGCCTGCCGCGTCACTATCGCGACTTCATGGTCAATCGCGGCCGCAGTTTCATATATTCCACTGCCCCGTCGCCGCTGATGGCGGCGGTGGTGCGCGCTGCGCTGAAATTCTGTGCCGGCGCCGACGCCGAACGCGCGAGGCTGGCGGCGCTGGTCGATCGCGCCGGCCAGTTGACGCGCGGGCTGGGCTGCGAACCCTCCGGCTCGCAGATCCAGCCAGTCATTCTGGGCGCCGATACCGCGGCGACGCGGCTGGCGGCGGCGCTGCGAGACAAGGGCTTCGACATCCGCGCCATCCGCCCGCCCACCGTTCCGGAAGGCACGGCGCGGCTGCGCATTGCCCTGACCCTGAATGTCGATGAGGCGGCCATCGATGCACTGTTTGCGGCTTTGGCGGGCGAGATGGTGCAGCCATGAGCCGGATCGTCGTGACGGGAACCGATACCGGAATCGGCAAGACCGTGTTCGCGGCGGGCCTGTGCGGGCTTCTGGGTGCGCGCTACTGGAAGCCGGTGCAGTCGGGGCTGCCCACCGACAGTGAAGTGGTGGCCGAACTGTCGGGCGCGGAGGTCATCCCCGAAACCTACCGGCTGAAGCTGCCCGCTTCGCCCCACCAGGCGGCGGAGGAAGAGGGCATCGAAATCGATACGGATGCGCTGGTGCCGCCTGATGGCGAGCGCCCCCTGGTAATCGAAGGCGCGGGCGGGCTGATGGTGCCGCTAACCCGGCAGACCCTGTTCATCGATGTTTTTGCCCGTTGGAACCTGCCGCTGGTGTTGTGTGCCCGCACCACGCTTGGCACCATCAACCATACGCTGTTGTCCCTCGAAGCGATCCGGTCCCGCAATATTCCCCTGCTTGGCGTCGCCTTCATCGGCGAGGCCAATGACGAAAGCGAAGGCATTATCATTGAGAAGTCCGGCGCCAGGAGGCTGGGACGCCTGCCACCGATCACCCCGTTGACGCCGGGTCGGCTGACGGGCGTCTTTTCCCGGACCTTCAGCGCGGACGATTTTGCGTGATGGACACAGCCTCGCCCGTCTGGCATCCCTTCACCCAGCACGGCTTGGCGCCCGACTCGCCGATGGTGGTGCGGGGCGAGGGCGCCTGGCTGGAACTGGAGTCCGGCACGCGGCTGCTGGACGCGATTTCATCGTGGTGGGTAATCACCCACGGCCATTGCCACCCGCGCATTGTTGCCGCGATACAGGAACAGGCCGCGCGGCTGGACCAGGTGATCTTCGCCGGCTTCACCCACCCCCCGGCGGAGGCCTTGGCGCGCAAGCTGCTGTCGATCGTGCCGCCCGGCCTGACCCATGTCTTCTATTCCGACAGCGGCTCGACCGCGGTGGAAGTGGCGTTGAAGATGGCGCTGGGCACCTGGAAGAACCGAGGAATAAACCGTACACGGATTATCGCCATGAACCACGCCTATCATGGCGATACGGTGGGCACGATGTCGGCGGGTGCGCGCGGCGTGTTCAATGCCGCCTATGCACCGCTGCTGTTCGACGTGGCGCGCATCCCCTTTCCGGAAACGGGCCGGGAGCAGCGCACTCTGGACATGTTGGACCAACATGCCAAGGGTGCGGCGGCGCTCGTGGTGGAGCCACTGATCTGCGGCGCGGGCGGCATGCGGATCTACAGTCCCGAAATTCTCAAGGCCATGGCCGATATTTGCGCGCGCCACGGTACGATCTTGATCGCCGACGAGGTGATGACCGGCTTCGGCCGCACCGGCACACTGTTCGCCTGCGAACAGGCCGGCATCACGCCCGATATCATGGCGCTGGCCAAGGGCCTGACGGGTGGCAGCATTCCGCTGGCGGCCACGCTGTGCAAACCGTATATCTTCGCGGCGCATTTTTCCACCAATCGCAGCCACACCTTTTTCCATTCCAGCTCCTTTACTGCCAATCCGATCGCCTGCGCCGCGGCCAGTGCCAACCTGGACCTGTGGTCCGGTGAGCCGGTACTGGAGCGGGTGAGCCGTCTCTGCACCATGCAGGAACAGTTCCTGGCCGCTTTCCGCGCCGACCCGCGCTTCGAGAATGTGCGTCGGCAGGGGACCATCACCGCCCTCGACCTGAAGGTGGACGATCCTGGCTACCTGGCGGGGCTGGGGCCGGAACTGACCAAATTTTTCTACGCCCGCGGCGTTCTTTTGCGCCCGCTGGGCAATACCATCTATGTGATGCCGCCTTACTGCATTACGGCGGAGGAACTGGCCGTGCTGTATGCTGCCGTCAAGGATGCTGCAGTGCAGTTCGCGTAGATGGCCGCGTAACCGATCCGGGCCAGCGGCGAACTTGCCAGTGCCGACAAGGGAGTATGCCATGAGGCCCCGCTTCGCCCTGTTTTCCGCCTTTCTGCTGCTGTCGGATACTGCCTTCGCCGCCGATTTGGACAAGCCCATCCCCCCGCCTGTGGCCGATCCCGCCAACAAGGCCGATACAGAGGTTGCGGTGCTGGCGGGCGGCTGTTTTTGGGGCCAGCAGGGCCTGTTCGAGCATGTGAAGGGCGTGGAGAAGGTGGTGGCCGGCTATTCTGGTGGTGCGGCCGCGACGGCCCGTTACGAGATCGTGGCAACCGAGGCCACCGGCCATGCCGAATCCGTCCAGATCACCTTCGACCCCAAGGTTGTGTCATTCGGCACGCTGCTGCGTATCTATTTCTCGGTAGCGCACGACCCCACCCAGATGAACCGGCAGGGTCCCGACAGGGGCACCAGCTATCGCTCTGAGATATTCGCCACCAGCCCCACACAGGTTGGTACCGCGAAGGGCTATATCGCCCAGCTCCAGGCGGCCAAGGTCTTTTCCGGGCCCATCGTGACCAAGGTGGAACCGCTCAAGGGCTTTTATCCGGCCGAGGATTATCACCAGGATTATCTCGTCCGGAACCCGGATGTGCCCTATATCCGCATCAACGATCTGCCCAAGATCGAAGCCCTGAAGCGCGTCTGGCCCCAATATTGGCGACCGGACCCGGTGCTTCTGGCGCACCGATAGCCTGCATTCCACCATGAACTCGCCGTCATGCGGCCCAGCCGCCCCGGCCTGTTCAACAAAGGGCGCCGGGGGCGTTTCCTTTGCTGTGGCGATCTGCTAGGTGCTGCCCCCGGCTTGGGTCCCAGGGCTGCCTCGGGGGTGGATTCCATGGACCAGCCCAAAGAAACTGAAGCGAATTCAAACGATGAAACACCTGACGATAGAACGCCTTGTGTGGGGCGGTATCGCTTTGCTGGTCGGCCTTCTCCTAGGCTGGACGCTGCGCGGTATCACTACCTACAATTCAAAGGCCGGCATGGCGCAAACTTTTGAAGACTGGCGTCTGGCATGCCCGTCGGCCGCGACCAAGGATGCGTCCTGCGAGATGAGTTCCGACGTGGTTGACACATCGAACGGCGCGCCCACCTCGCTGGCGCGTGTCACGATTACCGTCGACAATACCAACAAGAAGCCGATCCTGGGCTTCACTGTACCGCTGGGCGTGGCGCTCGAGCCGGGACTGGGCCTTCTGATCGACAAGGATCCGGCGCGGGTCTACCAGTATCGCACCTGCAATTCGGTCGGCTGCATTGCCGTCACCGATTACGACGAAAAGCTGGCCAGCGCGCTGGACAATGCCGGTGATGTGAAGATCGCTCTTGCGAGCTTGGACGGCCGGCAGCAGCAGGTCACCGTGTCGCTCAAGGGCTTCAAAGATGCGCGCAGCGCCTATAAGGGGACCGAAGCGCGCCGCCACAACTGGTTCTGGAGACTGTGGTCATGATTTTTTCCAACCGACTCGTTTCGCGCGGCCTTCTTGTCGCCGCCGGTTTTGTTCTGAGCACGGGGATTGCCCTGGCGCAGGCGGCTCCGCCCGCCGCCACGCCTGCCGCACCCGGCCGTCCGGCGGCGCCCGACGTGAAGATGGTGGGCGATTGGGCGGTGCGCTGCTTCCCGATCAACAGCCCCAGCCCCTGCGACATCTACCAGGAATTGGCCGACAAGGATACGCGCCAGCGCGTGCTGGCGATTTCCATCGCCTATGTGCCCAGCCTGGACCGCAACGGCATCATCATCTCGGTGCCGCTGGAAGTGTCGATTCCCAAGGGGTTGGTGATTCAGACCGACAATTTCACATCGCCGGCGCTCAAGTATCGTCGTTGCGACCGCAATGGCTGCTATGTGGAGATGCCGATGGATGCGGCCTCGATCTCCTCGCTCAGCAAATCCGGCCCCGACGCTCATATCAAGATCACCGCGGATGGCGGCAAGGAATTCAGCTTGAAATTCTCGCTGAACGGCTTTGCTTCGGCCTATGACCAGATGGTCCAGCAGGCCAAGGAAAAGGCCAAGCCGCTGCCCAAGCAGGACGGCGCGGCCCAGTAAGTCGATCCGTGGGGGAACACAAAAAGCCGGCGGGCGACCGCCGGCTTTTTTTCTAGGCGGGTTTGAAAGTCATGGCGACGCCGGTCATGCAATAGCGCAGGCCGGTCGGCGGCGGTCCGTCGTTGAAGACATGACCCAGATGGCCGCCGCAGCGGCGGCAATGCACTTCGGTGCGCTCCATGCCAAAGCCGGTGTCCATTTGGGTCTGCACGGCATTTGGCAGCGGCCGGTAGAAGCTGGGCCAGCCGGTGCCGCTTTCGAACTTAGTGGCTGAAGAAAACAGCAGCTGGGCGCAGCCGGCGCAGGAAAAGATGCCTTTGCGGTGTTCATCGTTGAGCGGGCTGGAATAGGGCCGCTCGGTCCCCTGATGGCGCAGCACCTCATAGGCTTGCGACGAAAGCTGCTTCTTCCATTCGGCATCCGTCTTGGTGACCTCGAATGCCATGGCTGAAGCCTCCGGCAGCCCTCCGGCGCCGACCGCGCAGGCCGAGCCGCCCAGCAGCAGAGTGTTCAGAAAGGATCGTCTGTGCATGTTCGCTCTCCCTGTCCGGTCAGTATACGCCATCTGAGTTCGTGCGGACCCGTACATCGGTTACGGGGAACCCGGACTGGGTCCCGACCGTTGTTTCGTTGGCGTTTCCCCAGACGCCCCCCCATTCAACACGTCAGGAGCAGATCCATGGACAAGGACAGAATTGCCGGTTCCGCGAACCAGGCCAAGGGTACCATCAAGGAAGCAGCCGGCAAGATGACCGGCGACGTCAAGCTCGAAGCCGAAGGCAAGGCGGACAAGGCAGCGGGCAAGGTGCAGAACGCCGTCGGTGGCGTGAAGGACGCAGCGCGCGACGCCTCCAAGCACTGATCGCGCCCAGGCGCCGATGAGATTGTGCAAGGCCCGGCCTCTATGGAGGCCGGGCTTTTTCGTCTACTCTCGACGGCACTGCCCGCCCCGCCTTTCCCGAAGGTATTTCCATGATCATTTTTCTGAGCTGGATCCGCGCCACGTTCCTTTCAGTGCTCGACGGCATCGCCAAATTCGCCTTCTTTCTGCTAATCCTGCTCGTGGTGCTGGTGATCATCGACCTGGCACGGGGCGACGGTCTGCCCGGCGATATGGTTCTGGCGTTGGACCTGCGCGACTCCATTGCCGATTCCGATGCCTCGCCGTCCACGCTGCTGGCGCCCCGGCGCCTGACGGTGATGGACGTGGTTCTGGGTCTGGACGCGGCCGGCCGCGACGACCGGGTCAAGGGCGCTCTGGTCCGGCTGGGCAATGGCGCCCTGTCCAGCGCCCAGGGCCAGGAGATTGCAGCCGCTTTCCACCGTTTCCGCCAACGCGGCAAATTCGTGATTGCCCAGGCCAGCGCCTTCTACGGAGCAGGGCTGGGCGACTATGTGGCTGCCAGTGCTGCCGATCAGATATGGGTTCAGCCCAAGAGCGATTTTTCGGTTTCGGGCGTGGGCGGGGGCGAGGTGTTCCTGCGCGGCCTGTTCGACAAGATCGGCGCGGTTCCACAGATCGCCAAGCGCGCCGAGTACAAGAGCGCCGCCGACATGTACATGGAAAGGCAGATGACGCCCGCCGACCGCGAGCAGCTGACCGCGCTGATGCAGTCGGTTTATGATTCCGGCGTCGCCGACATCGCCACGGCGCGGCATCTCAAGCCGGCCTTGGTTCGACAGGCGCTGGATGCCAGCCCGCAATTCTCGGAAGACGCCCGCAATGCCCGGCTGATCGACCGCATCGGTTATGACGATCAGGCAAAGGGGGCGGCGCTGGCCCGCGCGGGCGCCGGCGCCAAGGAGGTCAAGCTCGCAGACTATCAGGGCGCGATCGAGCCGGTATTCACCGATGCCAACATCGCCATAGTCGAAGCGGCAGGAGAAATCCGCGACGGCACGGCCAAGAATTCGCTATTGGGCGGCACCAGCGGCATTGCCAGCGACGACCTTTCCGATGCCATCCGACAGGCCGCCAAAGACAAGGGCATCCGTGCCATCGTACTGCGCGTGGACTCGCCGGGGGGATCGGTGTCTGCGTCCGACCAGATATTGCATGCGGTCAAGGCGGCTCAGACCGCGGGCAAGCCGGTGGTGGTTTCCATGGGCTCGGTGGCCGCGTCCGGTGGCTATTACATCTCGGCCAGCGCCAACAGGATCGTGGCCGAACCCGCGACGATCACCGGATCGATTGGCGTGCTGACCGGCAAGGTGTCGTTTGGCAAGTCCATCGGGCTTGTCGGCGTCGGCGCCGACCAGGTGGCTGTGGGCAGAAACACGCTGATGGATTCGCCGCTTGCGCCCTTCACCGACGAACAATGGGCCAACGTCAACCATCAGGCCGACGTGATCTATGATGACTTCACCCGCAAGGTGGCGGCGGGGCGCAAGCTGCCGCTCGAGAAAGTGCGCGAGGCCGCCAAGGGTCGCGTCTGGTCCGGTAGCGATGCCAAGGCCCACGGGTTGGTGGATTCGCTGGGCGGCTTCTGGACCGCCGCAAACCAGGCTGCGACCCTTGGCAAGGTCCCGCTGGACAGCATGGTGTTCAAGGTCTATCCGGCGCCTACTGGCCTTCTGGGTGGACTGAGGCGGATGATGGGCGGGATTGATGCGAGCCTCAGCGGCCTTGGCCGTGTCGAATCACTGTTGAACCTGCCGGCAGTTCGATCTCTGGAAGGGAGTGTTTCGGATTTTCCGGGCATGAATGGCCGGGCGCCGGTCGAACTACGCGCGACGCATGTGCCGCAACCGTAACATCATGGCAACACATCATAAAGTTGCGTAACATTTTATTGTGTAGAGAGCTCATTTTGTGACGTAAAATGTCTCTGCTCGCAATTGCAGCGCTGGTCTAAGCCCCTCAAACTTGCGATTATCCGCTGCGGTCCTCGGTGCGTTGCCAAACTGCGAAACTGCTTGGAGAGTCGTCATTCCCGCACCCAAACCATCCCCCGCCATCGAAGAACTAAGCTTTGAAGGCGCCCTTAAGGAACTGGAAGCAATCGTCGCGCGCCTGGAGCAGGGCGAGGTCGACTTGGAGGATTCCATTGCCCTGTATGAGCGCGGCCAGGCGCTAAAGACCCATTGCGAGAAGAAGCTGAAATCAGCAGAAGGGCGCCTAGAAAAGATCGTGTTGGGCGAAGACGGTCCCCAATCGGAACGGGTGGCAGAGGCCTGAGTGGCTTGATTTATACAGGCGGGCGAGAGATTTTCTGGACATGAACATACCCAATACCAAGACGCCGCTGCTCGACCTGGTTGACGAACCCGCCGACCTGCGCAAGCTCGACAAATCCCAGCTGCGCCAGTTTGCCGACGAGTTGCGCACCGACCTGATCGACATCGTCTCGGTCACCGGTGGCCATTTCGGTTCCAGCCTCGGCGTGGTCGAACTGACCACGGCACTGCACTATGTTTTCGATACGCCCCACGATCGGCTGGTCTGGGATGTCGGCCACCAGGCCTATCCCCACAAGATCCTGACGGGCCGGCGCGCGCGCATGCGCACCCTGCGTCAGGGCGGCGGGATCTCCGGATTCACAAAGCGCAGCGAGAGCGAATACGATCCCTTCGGCGCGGCACACAGTTCGACTTCCATCTCGGCGGGGCTGGGCATGGCGGTGGCGCGCGACCTGAAGGGCGAGGGCAACAATGTCATTGCCGTCATCGGTGACGGTTCGATGAGCGCAGGCATGGCCTATGAGGCCATGAACAATGCCGGCGCCAACAAGAGCCGGTTGATCGTGATCCTGAACGACAATGACATGTCGATCGCTCCGCCGGTGGGCGCGATGAGCGCCTATCTGGCACGGCTGGTCTCGTCGCGTTCTTATACGGGCATTCGCAACATCGCCAAGAGATTGGCGCGAAAGCTTCTGCCGCGCGGTCTTTTCAAGGTCGCTCAGCGGACCGAGGAATATGCCCGGGGCATGGCCATGGGCGGCACCCTGTTCGAGGAGATGGGCTTCTTTTATGTCGGCCCCATCGACGGCCACAATCTGGATCACCTGATCCCGGTGCTGGAAAACGTGCGCGACCGCATGAACGGGCCGGTTCTGGTGCATGTCGTCACCCAGAAGGGCAAGGGCTATGCCCCCGCCGAGGCTGCCGCCGACAAATGGCATGCGGTGTCCAAGTTCACCGTGCTGACCGGCGTACAGGCCAAGTCCACACCCAAGGCGCCGGCCTATCAGAAGGTGTTCGGCGAGGCCCTGATCGCGGAGGCGAAGAAGGACGAGCGCATCGTCGCCATCACCGCTGCGATGCCGTCGGGCACTGGGGTCGACCTGTTCCAGAAAGCCTTCCCCGAGCGCACCTTCGACGTGGGCATCGCCGAACAGCATGGCGTAACCTTTGCCGCCGGGCTTGCGTCGGAAGGTATGAAGCCGTTCTGCGCCATCTATTCCACATTCCTGCAGCGCGCCTATGACCAGGTGGTGCACGATGTAGCGATCCAGTCGCTGCCGGTGCGTTTCGCCATGGACCGCGCAGGACTGGTGGGCGCGGACGGAGCCACCCATGCGGGCTCTTTCGACATTGCCTATCTGGCGACGTTGCCCAAATTCGTCATCATGGCGCCGTCGGACGAGGCCGAACTGGTGCACATGGTAGCCACCGCGGCGCAGATTGACGACCGGCCCAGCGCCATCCGCTATCCGCGCGGCGAGGGTATCGGCATCGCGCGCCCGGACGAAGGTATTCCCCTTGAGGTCGGCAAGGGTCGAATCATCCGCGACGGCACCGGCATCGCGATCGTGAATTTCGGCACCCGCATGAAGGAAGTGCTGCTGGCGGCCGAGCGCATGGCCGGTTACGGCCTGTCGCCGACAATAGCCGACGCACGCTTCGCCAAGCCTTTGGATACAGCGCTGCTGCGCCGCCTGGCGAAGGAGCATGAGGTCTTGATCACTATCGAAGAAGGCAGCAGTGGTGGCTTCGGCGCCCATGTGATGCACTTCCTGGCACATGATGGCCTGCTCGATCGTGGCCTGAAGATCCGACCCATGACCTTGCCGGACGTCTTCCAGGATCACGATACGCCGGAAAAGATGTATGCCCAGGCGGGCCTGGACGCCGACGGCATTGTTCGTACTGCCCTGCGGGCTCTTGGCCGTGGCGCAGAGGTCGTGCACTTGGCAGGCAAGCTGGCCTAACCAATCCAGTGCTGTCATTCCCGCAAAAGCGGGAATCCATTCGGCGCACCTGTGCGCCGGGGATAAGCCTATAGTCCGGCCATGACCTCATGCACCCACTTCGGTATCTGTGGCGGCTGCGAGCTGCAAGATTTGTCGGCGGTGGAATACGCCGCGCACAAGAAGGCGGCGGTCGAGACCGCACTGGCGAAGGCGGGTGTGGCGGTCGAGGTGCTGGCGCCGATTATTGTGCCGCCCCAGACCCGCCGCCGCGCGGTATTCAAGATTAAAAGCCTGGCGCAAGGGCTGCATATCGGTTTTCACGCCGCCAGGTCCCATACCGTCGTTGACATGCACCAATGCGAGGTACTGACCCCCGGCCTGTTCGCCTTGGTGGGCGCCTTGCGCGCCCGGCTGGAGGCGGAGTTCGGCGTGGGCGAGGCGGCCGAACTGCACGTCACCGAAACCCAAACCGGCTTTGACTGCGCCTTCCGCTGGAAGCGCAACCTGACACCCAACCTGACAGCCGAACTGTCGAAGACCCTGTCGGGCATCGGCATCGCTCGTCTGGTGATGAATGGCGAGACGGTTTTTGAGATTGCCACCCCTACCGTCTCGCTGGGCGGAGTACCGGTAGCGTTGCCGCCCGATGCGTTCCTGCAGTCCACCGCCGAGGGCGAGGCGGCGCTGCAGGCCCGGGTCGCCGCCATCACGGCAAGGGCCAAAACCATCGCCGACCTGTTCGCCGGCTGCGGCACCTTCACCCTGCCGCTGGCACGCGGCGCCAGGGTCCATGCGGTGGAGCAGGACGCCCCCGCCCTGGCGGCGCTCGCAGCGGCGGCGAAGGCGCCGAAACTCAAGCCCGTCACCACCGAGGTGCGCGACTTGTTCCGCCTGCCGCTGACGGCCCTGGAACTGTCGCGCTTCGACGCTGTGGTGCTGGACCCGCCGCGGGCCGGAGCCCAAGCCCAGGCGAAAATGCTGGCGGCCTCGAAGGTTCAGACCATCGCCTATGTCTCCTGCGACGCCACCAGCTTCGCGCGCGACGCGGCGATCCTGGCGGGGGCAGGCTTCACCCCGGGGCCGGTCCAGCCCGTAGACCAATTTCTCTGGTCGGCGCATATTGAGCTGGTGGCCGGGTTCACCCGGGGACGGTGATGACGCGCATCCTGCTGGCATTGTGGCTCGCCTTGGCGGCCTTTCTGGCGCCGTCCGCCGCGCTGGCTGCGGATTACTCCCGGTGGGCGGTGGCCATCGTGGCGGGCGACGACCACGCCCATGACGGCGGCTACAGCGCGGTGTTCGACAATGCCCGCAAGCAGCTGGCCACGGCCTTCGGGAAGATCGGCTTCTCGCCCGCCAACATGATCCAGTTCTCGGTCGATCCCGATGCCGCCTCGCACAAGACCGCGATCGGCGGCTTTGCCGACGGGCTGTGGGACCTGTCGGCCCGCGCGCCGGACGGCTGTTTGATCTATTTCACCTCCCACGGCACGCCCGGCGGCATCGTGGTGGACCAGTCGATCCTGCCGCCCGAGCAGATGGCGACGATCGTGAACAATGCCTGCGGGCAGAAGCCCAGCGTGATCGTGATGAGCGCCTGCTTCTCGGGCCAGTTCGTGCCCGCGCTCGCGGGCGCCAACCGGGTGGTGATCACCGCGGCCCGGCCCGACCGCACCAGCTTCGGCTGCGGCTCGCTGGACCGCTATACCTATTTCGACGACTGCTTCCTTTCCGCCCTGCCGATGGCCGACGGCTTTGCCCTGCTGGGCCGGCTGGTGCAGGAGTGCGTGGCGGTACGCGAGAAGCAGACGGGCGCCAGCCCGCCCTCCGATCCCCAGGTCAGCGTGGGGCCGGGCGCGGCCGGCCTGTCCTTCCCCCGGTCCTGATATCCGCGCGGACAGGCGAGGGATAAATCCGCCCTTGCGCAATTTAATTGTTCGCCCGCAATTTTGATCACCCCCCACCCTTATGCGCCCCACCGGTTTTGCGGGAATTGCGGGGCCTCCCAGGGCCTTGCAGCCGCGCGGGCGGATATGCCTGTGCGACAACAGCCGCTGGACAGGGGCCCGGCGGGGCGGGTGGATAAAGGGTGGACAGGCACGGCCGGCTCCAACGCATCGCGGCCAGTGTCGCACGGCGGCGCGGGGAGGCGGATTAGTTGTAAGGTTGCGGAAAGGCGGGGCGGCCGCCGACGGAAATTACCCCTCCCCCGCGTCCGCGGGACGCGCCCCCTCCCACAAGGGGAGGGGGAAGAAGGAGCTACAGCGCGCCGCCCTTCTTCAGTTGCGCGGCGGCGGTGGCCAGGTCCCTGCCTTCCAGGATCCTGGCGGTGGAGTCGCGCGCGGCCAGCAGCGCCTTGCGGATGACGCAGACGGCCTCGTCGTAGCAGTCCTCGCACTTCTGATAGGCCATGACGCTGACGCAGGGCGAAAGCGCCAGCGGCCCGTCGGTCACCCGCAGCACGTCGGCGAAGCTGATGTCCTTGGCCGGGCGGCCCAGCGCGTAGCCGCCATGGCGGCCACGATGGCTTTTGACGATGCCGGGTTTTCGCAGTTCGGCCAGGATGGCTTCCAGGAATTTGCGCGGGATGTGTTCGTGGCTTGCGATCGCGGCGATCTGCACCGGCTCGTCGCCGCCGCGGGCGGCCAGATAGAGCAGGGCGCGCAGGGCGTAGCGGGCCTTCTGGGAGATCATCGCCGCTTATACCGCAGAAAGCCGGTAGGGATAAGTCTTTCGGCCTGGGCGCATCGCTGTCTGGCGCGACGACGCAACGCCTGTCCCGCATAAAAAATTCCGCCACGGCCGGCGGCTTGATCGGCATCAACGCAGGCGGGCGGCGGTTCACCATAATTCACGGGCAAAAAGGGAGATGAGATCATGCAAGTGGCCAAGATTTCGTTGTTTGCAGCCGCCGGGCTTCTGCTGACGGGCGGCGTGACCTTTGCCCAGCAAAGAGAGCCGATGGCCGCCCCGCTTCCGGTGGAGGAAGTCGTGGTGGTGGCGCCCTATCTGGTGACCGAAAAGGCCGTCGAGAAAAGGCCTGGAAAGATGCAGGTCCTCAGCGTCTCGGTCCAGCGTGCCGTGAGCTACAAGGGGCTCGACCTGAGCCGCCAGGGCGACATTTCGGAGTTCGAGAAGCGCATCCGCAATGCCGCGCGTGAAGGCTGCGTGGACCTGGAGCGCATGTATCGCGACTACCAGCCCATCACCAGCCGCACCGAATGCACCCGCATGGCGATCCGTGACGGGCTGGGAAAGATGGAAGACGTCATAACGGCCAGCACCACCGGCTGAACCGCGCGTGGCGTGAAGAAAGGACATCAGATCATGGGAACCAGATTTGCGAAGATTTCGCTTGTCGCGGCCGCCGGCGTGATTTTGAGCAGCGGCCTTTGCCTTGCCCAGCGGTCCGGCCCAATGGAGGAGGTCACCGTCGTGGCGCCCTACCTGGTGAAGAAGAAGGTCCTGGAGTCCAAGCCGGGACGGATGGAGGTTTTCAGTGTCACGGTCGACCGGCCCGTGAGTTATGCGGGGCTGGACCTGACGCGGGATGCCGACATCGCCGAATTCGAAAAGCGCATCCGCGATGCCGCGCAGGATGTCTGCGCGCGGGCCGACCGCATGTACCGCCAGTATTTGCCCATCACCAGCCACCGGGAATGCATCACCGGGGCGACGCGTGACGGGCTGGCGAAAATGGAAGACGTGATCGCCGCCAGCACCGGCTGATCGCCTCGCCATACCGCGCGGCCCCGCTCCCCGTCCGGCCGCATGGTGGCTCCGTGCGGCCTCTCCCCCCGCTGCACGGAGCCGGCGCGGGCCGCGCGCCCGAAGGTGGCGAGCCGGAATGACTTTCAGAAATCGCACGTTCGCGCCCCCCGGCGATACCCCACGCAGGAGAATCGAGATGTTCGGGACTAAGCTGGAGCGTGCTCAGGCGTCAGTCAGCCCGGTTTCCGAAGGTATGAAAGCGGGCTTTCTCTTCCGTTATGACAGGCCGGGCCTCAAACGCAGTAGTTGTCCAGTTGGTCCCCCGTTCATGACTGGACGAACTATAGCGGTGGCAAAAATTTGTGGTTCGCTCAACTCCGAAGCCATCCTCATATTTCACAACGCCCCAAACGAACACATGAACAACGGGCTCTGGCCTCGTCATATTGTCGATCAAAATATAGTCCTGAGGAACAAAGACCAACAAGGGATGGTCTGGGGTCGCTAGCGACAGCGTGGCGACGCCCGGCCATGGTGGTTGTTGCGATAAGCGCGGTTGTGAAGAGGTCAGGCTGCGGGGTGGCGGGGACCAATCGACATTCGTCGCACATCTCCTCTCCCCTTGTGGGAGAGGACGCAAAATCCTGCACTTGGTGAAGCGTTAGCAAGCCAAGTGCTTGGATTTTGCCGGTGAGGGGTCATGGCCCAATTCACCCCTCACCTGAAAAATCACTGGGTTGAGCGTCGCAGTCGCTCCGCTAACCCAATGATTTTTCTTCCTCCACTGGGCGCGCTTGGCCGCATGCCCGTCCTTCGGACCCCGCAAGGGGAGAGGGAGGCTGCAATTGCTCCGCTAACCCAATAATTTTTCTTCCTCCACTGGGCGCGCTTGGCCGCATGCCCGTCCTTCGGACCCCGCAAGGGGAGAGGAGGCTTGCGATGAATGCCGATGCAGGCTATCCGATTTGTCCACGATGCCTGAGCGCTGCGTCGGCGAGGACGATAGCCATCATGGCTTCGCCGACCGGCACGCCGCGGATGCCGACGCAAGGGTCATGGCGGCCCTTGGTGACGATGTCGGTTTCGGCGCCCGCGCGGTCGATGGTCTTGCGGGGCGACAGGATCGATGACGTCGGCTTGACGGCGAAGCGCGCCACCACCGGCTGGCCGGTGGAGATGCCGCCCAGGATGCCGCCGGCATGGTTGGCAAGGAAGACGGGCTTGCCGTCATTTCCCATGCGCATTTCGTCGGCGTTCTCTTCCCCCGTCATGGCGGCGGTGGCGAAGCCGTCGCCGATCTCCACGCCCTTGACGGCGTTGATGCTCATCAGGGCCGACGCCAGCTCGTTGTCCAGCTTGCCATAGACGGGCGCGCCCAGGCCCGCGGGAATCCCCTCGGCCACCACCTCCACCACCGCGCCGACGGACGAGCCCTTTTTGCGGATATGCTCCAGATAGATTTCCCACGCCGCCGCCGCCTTCGCGTCGGGGCAGAAGAAGGGATTGTTGTCCACCTCGTGCCACGACCAGTTGGCGCGCACGATGCGCTCGGTCCCCATCTGCACCAGCGCGCCGCGGATGGTCACCTTGCCATAGAGGTGGTTCAGAACCTGGCGCGCCACCGCGCCGGCCGCGACGCGGGTGGCGGTTTCGCGCGCGCTCTGGCGGCCGCCGCCGCGATAGTCGCGCACGCCGTATTTGGCGTCATAGGTATAGTCGGCATGGCCGGGGCGAAACTTGTCGCGGATGTCGGAATAGTCTTTCGAGCGCTGATCGACATTCTCGATCAGCAGGCCGATGGGCGTGCCGGTGGTGAGCTGCTTCTCCATCCGCTCGTCCTGGAAGACGCCGGAGAGGATCTTCACCGTGTCGGGCTCCTGCCGCTGGGTGACGAATTTGGACTGGCCGGGGCGGCGGCGCTCCATCCAGGGCTGGATGATCGCCTCGGTCAGTTCGATGCCGGGCGGGCAGCCATCGACCACGCAGCCGATCGCCGGGCCGTGGCTTTCGCCAAAGCTGGTGACGCGGAACATGTGGCCGAATGTGTTGTAGGACATGGTTGGCTCTTTCTGGCCGGTTGGGATTAGCCCGATTTGGGGCAGGGTTCAAATGGAGGAGGGCGCCATTATCCCTCCCCCAAGCCTTTCTCGCCGGGCTCGAAAGGCTTGCCCCCTCCCACAAGGGGAGGGGGAAGATGAAAGCAGATCGCTCACGGATCGAGGCGGGAAACTTCGTTCTTCCGGACCCGGAAGACCACGCCCTGCGGCTCGTCCAGCGCGCTCATGCCGGCGGCGTCCAGTCCCGCGAAGAGGCCGCGCAGGATGCGGGTGGTGGCGCCGTGGCTGACGGCGAAAGTGTCGGCGGACAGGCCGGCGAGCCAGCCGGTCACCCGCGCCGCCACATCGGCGTAATTCTCGCCGCCCGGCACCGGCACGTCCCATTTGTCGGCCATGCGGCGGTCGTAATAGGCGGGATCGAGGGCGCGGGCCTCGCCATCCGTCAACTGGTCCCAGAGGCCCAGGTCGATCTCCTCCAGCCGGGGATCGGTGGCAAAGCCGTCGCGCGGCAGGTCGAGCGCAGCGCGGGCGATCTGCATGGTGCGGCGGGCGCGGGCCAGCGGGCTGGAGACGAAGGCCAGCGCGGGCCTTGGTCCCACATCGCGGCGCAGTATGGTGCCGACCTGGGCGGCCTGTTCAAGACCCAGCGGGGTGAGCGGCGTGTCTTTGCGGCCGGAGAAGCGGTGCGCGGCATTGGCTGCGGTCTGGCCGTGGCGGGCAAACCACAACGTCAGGCCGGCTTTCAGCTCAAGGCGCATCCGTCTTCTGGACGACGTTGATGTCGGGCGCGTCCTCGGCCTTCATGCCGACGATGTGATAGCCGGCATCGACATGCAGGTTCTCGCCCGTCACCGCGCTGCCCAGGTCCGACAGCAGGAAGAGGGCGGAATTGCCGACCTCGCCCTGCGTCACCGAACGGCGCAGCGGGGAATTGTATTCGTTCCACTTCAGGATGTAGCGGCTGTCGGCAATGCCGGCGAAGGCCAGCGTCTTGATCGGCCCGGCAGAGATGGAATTGACGCGGATGTTCTTCTTGCCCAGGTCCTCGGCCATGTAGCGGACGGACGCTTCCAGCGCCGCCTTGGCAACGCCCATCACGTTATAATGCGGCATCACCCGCTCGGCCCCGTAATAGGTCAGCGTGACCATCGAGCCGCCCTGGTGCATCAGCTTTTCGGCCCGCTGCGCCACCGCGGTGAAGGAGTAGCAGGAGATGTCCATCGTCATGCGGAAATTCTCAGGGCTCGTGTCGAGGTAGCGGCCCTTGAGCTGCTCCTTGTCCGAGAAGGCGATGGCGTGCACCAGGAAATCCATGCGGTCCCACACCTTGCCGAGTTCGGCGAAGGCGGCGTCGATCGACACCGGGTCGGACACGTCGCAGTCGACCGTCGCGGCGGGGTTCAGGGATTCCACCAAAGGCACCACGCGCTTGCGGAACAGGTCGCCCTGATAGGAAAAAGCAAGCTCCGCACCCGCGCCGTGCAGGGCCTGGGCAATGCCCCAGGCAATGGAATGCTGGTTGGCAACACCCATGACAAGGCCTCGCTTGCCCTTCATGAGCCCTTCAAATGACATGGACCATCCCCTGTTTGCGCGCGCACAATAGTCATTTACCCTGAATTGACCAGTTCCCGCGCGGAATTTTTACTTTTGAAAAGTTCCAGTCGGAACAGTGATTTAGCGGAGTTTCGCGCGGGGGTCATAGCTGGTCTTCCAGCTTTCGGCAAAGGCCTTGAGGGCTTCGTCCGGGCGATCGGGCAGGCTCACCACCAGGCGGACATAGAAGTCGCCGGCTGCTTCGTTGCCGCGGCCGGGCACGCCCTTGCCCTTGAGCCGGAGCACCGTGCCGGTGTTCGAACCGGCAGGCACCGTGAGCGAAAGCGTCCCTGATGGCGTGGGCACAGGCACCTTGCCGCCCAGCACCGCTTCTTTCAGGGTCACGGGCAGGTCCATGCGGATGTCGTTGCCGTCGCGCGTCATGAAGGGATGGGGCGCCACATGCACGGTCAGCAGGATGTCGCCGTTCGGTCCGCCGGCGCGGCCCGCGCCGCCCCGGCCCTTGACGCGCACGACCTGGTCGTTCTTCACGCCCACCGGAATCTTCACGTCCAGCTGCTCGCCATTCTGCAGCACGATGCGGCGAATGCCGCCGCTGACCGCTTCGTCGAAGCTGACGGTCACGTTGGCGGAGAAATCCTCGCCGCGCTGGGCCCGGGCCGCGCCCCGGCCGCGCCGCGCGCCGCCCAGGAGGTCGGAGAAGATGTCCTCGAAGCTGGCGGATTCCCCGCCCGCATTGTCCCAGGTGAACTTGAATTCGCGCGCGCCCCCCGCGCCGCCGCCGAAGGGATGACCCTGCTGGAAGCCATGCGCGCGCGGATCGAAGCCGCGTGGATTGCCCGAAGCATCGATCTCGCCCGCGTCGAACTTGGCGCGCTTGTCCTTGTCGCCCAGGATGTCATAGGCGCCGGAGATTTCCTGAAACTTCTTCTGCGCGTCGGCGTCGCCCGCGTGCTTGTCGGGATGGTGCTTCTTGGCCAGGGACCGAAAGGCCTTCTTGATATCGGCTTCGCTGGCGGTCTTGGAAACGCCCAGGACTTCGTAAGGATCTCGCATTCTTTCTCCATGACCGGCCGCGGCCTTTTGGGGGCGATTCCGGCCTTCACCCCAATATAGGGAGGGTTTTGCGCGGCGCCACCGCGACGTTAGGGCCCGGTTGAGGGTCTGAGTGTGGCAGTGGAAGCGGACGGGGTGCCCGCTGTGCCCTTGGGTGGTTCGGGAAGGGGGCCGCCCAGCGCATCAAGCCGCTGGCCCGCCTCCTTCATGCCGTGCCCGGCGGCGGCGGCATAGAGCCGGCGCGCCACGGTCAGGTCCTTGGGCACCAGGCCGTCCTGGCCGGTCTCGAACATCTGGGCCAGCTGATACTGGGCGACGGGATGGTTGGCGGCGGCAGCAGCCTCCAGCAGGGGCAGGGCACGCTTGGGGTCGGGCTTTCCGGCCTCGCCCTTCAGCAGCATGTCGGCCAGGTCCGCCTGGGCGGTGGGAAGCCCGGCTTCGGCGGCCACTTCATAGACCTCTTCGGCCTTTTTGGGATCCCTGGCGGTGCCCTGGCCCTTGCGCAGCATCATCGCCACATTGCGCATCGCTGCCAGGTCTTCATCCTGGATCGAAGACCAGATCTTGAAGGCCTTCGGATAGTCGCCCGCGTCATAGGCGGCCAGGCCCGTGTTGAAAACCGAAGCAAGCTGCTGGCCCGATTGCGCGCTGGCACAGCCGCCTGACGACAGGACCAGGCAGAACGCCATGGCGCAAAAGGCCGGGCGAAGGCGGGTTGGACGATGCGGTACCGGAGCCATATGCCACGTTAGCCCCATCGGCGCGGCTGCGCCAAGCCTGTGAGCCGCGCATGACGGCCGCCCGTTGCCCCGGCCGGACGCTTTTCTGTAGGCTTCGCCCGCCGGTGATTTGAGTTTATTCACAACCCCGCGCCGCGGCGAAACGCGGCAGGCGACCGGGCGACGATGGTATCTGAGATGGATGACAACATGGAGATGGGCGGCCCGCTGGATGACGGCGGCATCGCGGCCGGGCCTGATCCGATCGCCCTGTTCGCCGAATGGATGGCGGAAGCGGAAAAGTCCGAGCCCAACGATCCCAATGCGATGGCGCTGGCAACGGCCGATGCGGACGGGGTTCCCAATGTCCGCATGGTGCTGCTGAAGGGCGTGGATGCGACTGGCTTCATCTTCTATTCCAACGCCGAAAGCACCAAAGGCGGCGAGCTGGCGGTCAATCCGCATGCCGCGCTTGGGTTCCACTGGAAGACATTGCGCCGGGCGGTGCGCGTCAAGGGTCCCGTCACCCCGGTCAGTGACGCGGAAGCCGATGCCTATTTCGCCACCCGTCCAAGGGACAGCCAGATCGGCGCCTGGGCCAGTCCCCAGTCGCGGCCGATGGAAGGGCGCTGGGCATTCGAGAAGTCCATCGCCCAGCATGCGCTGAAATTCGGGCTGGGGACCGTGCCGCGTCCCGCATACTGGACCGGATGGCGCGTCACCCCGCTCACCATCGAATTCTGGCGCGACCGGCCCTTTCGCCTGCACGACCGGCTGGTCTATGTCCGCGCCGACGCATCATCGCCCTGGTCGAGCCAGAGGCTGTTTCCGTGAGCATGGATGCACCCCATATGCTGCGCGCCCGCCTTCTGATGCGGCGCGCCGCCATCGCCTCGGTTTCGGTCGCTGTCCTGCTGGTGGCGATCAAGACGGTGGCCTATTTCGCCTCCCATTCGGTGGCGATGCTGGCCAGCCTTGCCGATTCGGCACTCGATCTTTTCACCTCCAGCCTGAACCTGTTCGCCATTCGCCAGGCACTGACCCCCGCCGATGCCGAGCACCGCTTCGGCCACGGCAAGGCCGAGCCGCTGGCGGGCCTGGCCCAGGGCGCCTTCATTGCCGCGTCGGCCCTGTTCCTGGTGATCCAGGCGGCGGGCCGTATCGCCGAGCCCGAACCGATCGAGAACTCCGTCGCGGCCCTGGTCGTGATGTTCCTCTCGATCGCGATCACCATCCTGCTGGTTCTCTATCAGCGCCATGTGGTGAACCGGACGGGAAGCCTGGCGGTGCAATCGGACCACACCCATTACGCCAGCGACCTTGCGAGCAATCTGGGCGTGGTGGTGGCGATCGTGCTTGCCGCCTGGGCGGGCTGGACGCTGGCCGATCCGATCATCGCACTGGGCGTTGCCGGCATCATGTTGTGGGGTGCCTGGGGCGTGACCCACGCGAGCTTCGACCAGCTGATGGACCATGAACTGCCCGATGCCGAGCGGGCGAAAATCCGCCGGATCGTGCTGGGCCACGGCGCGGTGCGCAGCCTGCACGACCTTAGGACCCGCGAGGCCGGGCTTTCCACCTTCATCCAAGTGCATATCGAGATGGACCCGGCCATGAGCCTGGCGCAGGCGCACAGCATCAGCGATGCGGTGGAGCAGGACCTGCTGGCGGCCTATCCCGGCGCCGAGGTGATCATTCACCAGGATCCGGAAGGGTTGGAACAGCCGCCGGCGGCATTGCGGGAATAGCGCCCCGCCGCGGGCCGGCACCGCGACAGGACAATGGCCGGATGCTAGGCTGGCGCCATGCCAGGAAACACCACGCACCAGACCGCCTTGGGCGAAGAAAGACGCACCTTGATTCTGACCGGCGCCAGCCGCGGCATCGGCCATGCCACGGTGAAGCGCTTTTCCAGCGCCGGCTGGCGGGTCATCACCTGCTCGCGCCATGCCTTCCCCGAGGATTGCCCCTGGGCCGCAGGTCCCGAAGACCATATCCAGGTCGATCTGGCCGATCCGGACGACACGCTGCGGGCAGTGGCCGAGATGCGCGAGCGGATGACGGATGGCAAGCTGCACGCGCTGGTCAACAACGCGGCGATCTCGCCAAAGGGTGAGGGCGGCACCAGGCTGGGCGCGCTGGAAAGCTCCATGGCGCTGTGGCGCCAGGTGTTCGAGGTCAATTTCTTTTCCACCATCTGGCTGGCCCAGGGCCTGAAGCCCGAACTGGCGGCCGCGCAAGGCGCCATCGTCAATGTCACCTCCATCGCCGGCAGCCGCGTGCATCCCTTCGCGGGCGCGGCCTATTCCACCTCCAAGGCGGCGCTGGCGGCCCTGACGCGCGAGATGGCCGCCGATTTCGGCCCGTGGAACGTGCGGGTCAACGCCATAGCCCCCGGCGAGATCGACACGGCGATCCTGTCGCCGGGCACCGACAAGATCGTGGAGCAGATACCGCTGCGCCGCCTGGGCACGCCGGCGGAAGTCGCCAAGGCGATATATTATCTTTGTACGGATCAATCCAGCTATGTCACGGGGGCCGAGCTGATGATCAATGGCGGGCAGCACGTCTGATGACACCGTTGCCGGAGCGTTGCGCGGGGTGGATATGTGATCCTGTGGCGGTTCCGCATCTTGCCCTGACCCTTACGTATTATTCCCTAGCCCCGGCTTGCGGGGGATCAAGGCCCTGAAGCGCCCCGCAAGGCACAAGGGGGCATGCTTGCGAAACACGAACTCATGGCTCTGGCCTGCAAAATGATCGACACCCTGGGCGAGGGTGCGGCAGACAAGATGGACGTGGTGGTGGCCGCCCATGTCGAGGATGGCGATGCCGAAGGCGCCGAATTCTGGGGCGCCGTTGCCGACACCGTGCGCCGCGTGGAAACCGCCGCCGCCGCCGCGCTGGCGCCGCGGAAAGCAAGCTGAGCGGATGGCCGGCGAACCCCACTTGGCGAGTTCCCTGGTGCAGGTTTTCGGATCACATGCCGAAAAGATGGCGCAGACTTTCGTCGTTCACCAGGCGTGGATCGGCAACCAGGCGGGCGTGGAACGCTGGCGGCGGGTCGTCGCCCTGATCGCAGCCTCAGAGCGGCAGGCCGGTGCGCGCGGGCAGGACGCCTGCAAGGGCGCCTGACGCACCCTCAATTGTTCTGGTCCGCGCGGACTTCCAGCCAGATCGCGTTGAGCACGGCAAGCGTCACCGCGAAGCCCAGCCCCAGAACCCAGGAAAAATACCACATCGGCGCCTCCTAATAGGCGGACTTGGAGTTGTCGCGGATGTCCTCGGCCCGTACGGGGCCGCGCATCACCCGGTAGACGAAAGCAATGTAGGCCAGGACAAAAGGCAGGATCAGCGCCACCGCGCCAAGCATGATCGCCAGGGTCAGCTTGCTGGATGAAGCGTCCCATACCGTCAGACTGGCCGCGGGGATGGACGAAGACGGCATCAGGAAGGGAAACAGCGCGAGCCCCGCCGCGGCGATGGTGCCGGTCGGCACAAGCGCGCTGGAAAGGAAGGCGGCCAGCGGCCGCTCGCGCAGCACCGGGGCGGCGGCCGCCGCCAGGATCGCCAGGGCCGCTGCGACCCAGGGGCCGGTGCCCGAAAGCCAGGCGCCCGGCTCGCGCACGACCTGCTTGAGCAGGGGATTGGACGGACCGTCATGCGCCGCGCCGCTGACGATGGTGTAGCCGTCAATGCGCAGCAGCCACAGCCCGGCCACCGAGAAAAGCAGCAGGAAGGCAAGCGACGCGGCCGGCATGATCTTGCGCGCGCGCGCCTGCACGGTGCTGTCGGTCTTCAGGTTCAGCCAGGCCGCACCGTGCAGCACGATCATCGCCAGGCTGGTCAGGCCCACCAGCAGCGCAAAGGGATTGAGCAGCGACCACAGGGTAATGTCGGAATGAAAGCGCAGGTCGCCGTCGAAGCCGAAGGGCACGCCCAGGAAGAGGTTGCCGAAGGCCACGCCGAACACAAGCGACGGCACCACGCCGCCCAGAAACAGCGCCCAGTCCCAGGTGCTGCGCCAGGCCGGCTGGTCCATCTTGCTGCGAAACTTGAAGGCGGCGGGACGCAGGATCAGCGTCGCCAGGACCAGGAACATCGCCAGGTAGAAGCCCGAGAAGCTGGCGGCATAAAGCGTCGGCCAGGCGGCAAAGATGGCGCCGCCGCCCAGGATGAACCAGACCTGGTTGCCTTCCCACACCGGCCCCACCGTGTTGATGGCGATGCGGCGCTCCTCGTCGGTGCGCGCGACGAAAGGCAGAAGCGCCGCGGTGCCCAGGTCGAAACCGTCCATCACGGCGAAGCCGATGAGCAGGATGCCAAGCAGTGCCCACCAGATCAGGCGAAGCGTTTCATAATCCATGGCGTGTCACTCCGCTGCCACTTCGGCCATGCGCGGGGGCGGCGACAGCGCCTCCTCGGGACCAAGCCGGATGTACTTGCGCAAGAGATACAGGTCGACCACCAGAAGGGCCGAATAGAACAGGGCAAAGCCCAGAAGGCTGAAGGTGACATTGCCCACGGTGGTGGACGATACGCCCAGCGCGGTCGGCAGCACGCCGACGATCACCCAGGGCTGGCGGCCATATTCGGCCACGATCCAGCCCAGTTCGGCGGCGATCCAGGGCAAAGGCAGGCTGAGGAACGCCACCCACAGATAGGGGCGGTACTGGTCCAGCCTGCGCCGGGCGGACAGCCAGAAGCTGACGGCGAACAGGGCAATGAAGAAGAAGCCCAGCCCCACCATCACCCGGAAGCTCCAGAACAGTACCGGCACGTCGGGGATGGTGCTGTTCGCGGCGGCCTCGATCTGGTCGGGCGTGGCGTTCTCGATGTCCGGGCGCAGCCGCTTGAGCAGCAGGGCATAGCCCAGATTGTCCACATGGGCCTGCAGCGTGCTGCGCAGCGCCGGATCGTGCGGGTCACGCTTGATCGCGGCCAGCGCGCGATAGGCGATCAGCCCGTCGCGGATGCGCGCGTTGGCTTGCCCCACCAGTTCGCCGATGCCGGGCACCGGGCGGTCGGTGCTGCGGGTGGCGACCAGCCCCAGCATCCAGGGCACCTTGATTTCATATTCGGTGGTGTGGGTGGCAAGGTCGGGCAGGCCGAAAAGCGTGAAGGAGGCGGGCGCCGGCTCGGTCTGCCACATCGCCTCGATCGCGGCGATCTTCATCTTCTGGTTTTCGCCCGCCGTGTAACCCGACTCGTCGCCCAGCACCACGACCGAAAGCGCGCTGGCCAGGCCGAAGCTGGCCGCCACCGTCATCGACCGCTTGGCGAACTCCACATGGCGGCCCTTCAAGAGATACCAGGCGCTGATGGCCAGCACGAAAATGGAACCGGTGACGTAGCCGGCGCTTACGGTATGGACGAACTTGGCCTGGGCGACCGGATTGAACAGCACGGCCATGAAGTCGGCGACCTCCATGCGCATGGTGTCGGCGTTGAAGCGCGCGCCCACCGGATACTGCATCCAGCCATTGGCGATCAGGATCCACAGCGCCGACAGGTTGGTGCCGATGGCCAGCAGCCAGGTGGCGATCAGGTGCTGCACCTTCGACAGCCGGTCCCAGGCGAAGAAGAACAGGCCCACGAAGGTGGCTTCCAGGAAGAAGGCCATCAGCCCTTCCAGGGCCAGCGGCGCGCCGAAGACGTCGCCTACATACTGGGAGTAATAGGCCCAGTTGGTGCCGAACTGGAATTCCATGGTGATGCCGGTGGCAACACCCATGGCGAAATTGATGCCGAACAGGATACCCCAGAATTTGGTGAGGTCGCGCCAGATCTGGCGCCCCGTCATCACATACACCGTCTCCATGATGCCCAGAAGGACAGATAGGCCCAGGGTAAGGGGCACGAAGATGAAGTGATAAAGCGCGGTGACTGCGAATTGCAGGCGCGACAGCTCGACCAGATCCATGTCAGGAGCTCCCCAGGATGTGGGTGACGGCGGGAACGATTTCGGGACGATGGGCGGGGGAGAAGAACAGGAAATAGAGCAGGGTCAGCGCAGCGGCCTTCAATGCGAGAAGGATGATGATCTCCCGCCTCAGGTGCGCCGGAAACATGCACAGCCCCCAATTGCCGCGCGGCGATCATATGCAGCCCGGCACAGGCGCTCAAGGCCGGTCTTGTCCTGGCTTTTCATGCCGCGCAATCTAGGCAGGCGCACGCCTGTCACATTGATCCCGCGCAAGGCGGCCGCAGTGCCGCCATCACCGGCGAGGACAGGGCCGAACGAATCGACGGTGCGCGGCCATTGCTCCTGTCGTCCTTCAATCCCGCCGGGTTGCCCGATCCGGGCGGGCGGCGAAACTTACAGGTACGGCATCAGCAGCCGCGCCGCGGCATTGCGCAGGCGCAGCCACACCGGCTCGGCCGCCAGCGCGTCGGGCATGAGGGGAGCGGCGCCGGCCAGCCTGTCGTCGATCATTGCGTCGATCACCGCCACGAAGGCGTCATCGATGCATTCCAGGTCGAATTCGAAATTCAGCCGGAAGCTGCGCGTGTCCCAGTTGGAGCTTCCGATCACACACCATTTGCCGTCGATGGTGCACAGCTTGGTATGATCGAAGGGCGGCGGCGAGGCGAAGAAGTCGATCTTCACATGGCGGAAGAAGCGCAGGTGTCCGCGCATCGCCCAGTCCATCAGCCGCTGGTCGCTTTCTGCCGGCAGCAGAATCTCCAGCTTGACCCCGCGCAGGCTGGCCTGCTGCATGGCGAACTGCAGCCGCGCGTCGGGCAGGAAATAGGGCGTGACGATGCGGATGCGCTTCTGCGCCAGGGTCAGCGCAGCGCCCAGGATGGATTCGAGCTTGTAGAGGTCGGCATCCGGGCCGGAACGCAGGCCGCGGGCGAAAACCGCGCCATGGCTGTCCAGTTCGGGCCACCAGACATCCTCGTCCAGCCCTTCGCCGGTGGTAAAGGACCAGTCGCGGGCGAAGGTATCCATCAGCGCGCGCACGACCGGGCCCCGCACCTTGAAATGCACGTCGCGGATGGGCCGGCGCCGGGTGGGCCCGGAGAGGTTCTCCGAACCGATGTTGATGCCGCCGACGAAGCCCAGCACGCCGTCCACCACCAGCAGCTTTCTGTGGTTGCGCATGTTCAGGAACGGCATGCGCCATGGCCGCCAGCTGTGCAGGAAGAGGGCTGCGGGCACGCCGCCGCGCCTGAGCAACGACAGGGCCGGGCACCAGGTATAGCCCGCGCCCACCCCGTCCAGCAGGACCCGCACCTCTACGCCGCGCCTGCGTGCATCGATCAGCGCAGCGCAAAATTGCCGCCCGGCGGCATCCCTGCGGAAAATATAGGACGCCAGGGCAATCGAATGGCGGGCTCCGGCGATGGCCGCCAGCATCTCGGGATAGGTCTCGTCGCCGCCCTCAAGCGGGGTCAGGGCGTTGCCGCCCGTCAGCGGTTCGTTCGTCACTTCGGCGCTGACCCGTTCCAGCAGCGCGATGGGGCCATCGGGCGTTCCCAGGGCGCCGCCCGCCGCGGCGGTGCGCCCGCCATCGCGGCGGCGAAGCCTTTGCGCCCGCCGTGTCACCCGGTTGATGCCGAACAGGAAATAGAGCACGGCCCCCAGTATGGGCGAGAACCAGGCCAGCGCGATCCAGCCCAGCGCCCCGCGCACGTCGCTTTTTTTCAGCAGCACGTCGACCGTCACGCTGCCCGCCAGCGCGATGTGCAGAACAAGGCCCAACACTTCCATCAGGGTCGGGTCGGCGGAAAGCAGAAACATTTGCCGTAAACCAATTTGTTATTATGTTAGGAGCCCGCGCCGGCGCAGGAAACCCGTTCGACGCTCAGCAGTTTACACCAGCAGGGCACGGCCCCAAGCACATGACGAGCATATCTTCCAGTCCCGCCATTCCCCACCCCCTGATGCCCGGCAGGCTTCGTGTGGTCAGTTGGAATCTGCTGCGGCGGGTGGGCGCCGGCGTGGAGGATGTGGCCAGGCTCGTCCACACTTGCCGCCCCGACCTGCTGCTGCTGCAGGAAGCCACCGAAGAGATCATGGATCTGCCCTCGCTGGTGGGCGGCTACTTCTATCGTCATCCCATGCAGCAGCGAATCTATGGCCTTGCCTGCTGGAGCCCGCATCCGTTTCCCGCTTCCACCACTATCCGGCTACCGGCATCCATCCTGCCCGGACGGGTGCCCCCGCGCCTGGCCCAGATCATCAATTTCCACGATATCACCATCGCCAATGTGCACCTGTCGCACGGCCAGTTCCTTAATCGCTACCAGTTGCGCCACATCATGGAGCAGATGGAAGGGCCTGCCGCCATCATCGGAGATTTCAACGCGGTCGGGCCGGTGGGTTTCCAGGGCTTCAGCGATATCGGCCCGCGCAAGCGCACGCATCGCGCCGGCAAGATCGTCGCGCTGCGCCTGGACCGCTGCATCGCGCGCGGCATCATCTGTTCGGCTTCGGAAGTCCTGGACAAGGGGCCTTCCGACCATCACCCCATGGTGCTGGACATGAAGGTGGGGAGCGCCACCGGCGACGGTTCGCTGATCGCGCTTTAGGGCTGACTTCTTCCGGTCAGGTTCAGTTCCGCCGCCGTCCGTTCCAGGTTCTCGCGCGTGGCCGCCAGCATTTCGGGCAGGGGGCGGATGTCCCGGTTGATGCAGCAGGCGCCTTTCAGGCCCATCGCCGCGATCTCGGCCTGTGTGGCCGACAGCTTGCCGCACAGGGCGATCACCGGCTTGCCCTGGGCATGCCCGCAGACGCCCGAGATCAGCTTGCCCTGCGCGCTCTGGCCGTCGAGATGGCCTTCGCCGGTGATGATGACGTCGGCGCCTTTTGCCGCCGCATCGAAACCCACAAGCTCCAGCACCACGTCGATGCCGCGCCGAAGGCGCGCGTTCAGGAATGCCATCGCACCGAAGCCCAGCCCGCCGGCCGCCCCTGCACCGGGCACATCGGCGATGTCACGGCCCAGTGTTTCCTTCACCAGCCCGGCGATGTGGCGAAGCCCGGCATCCAGTTCGGCAAGGCAGGCATCGTCGCCACCCTTCTGGCGGCCGTAGATCCAGGCGGCGCCGTTGGGGCCGTAAAGCGGGTTGGTCACATCGCACAGAACATCGACCTGCTCGAACAGGGGACCGGGCGGAGGCACGATCCTGGCCACCTGGGACAGATGCCCGCCATCGGGCGGCACGGCATTGTCGTCCTTGTCCTTGAAGCGCCAGCCCAGGGCTGCGGCCATGCCCAGGCCTGCGTCATTGGTGGCGCTGCCGCCGATGCCCAGCACCACGCGCCTTGCGCCCCGCGACAGCGCGTCGGCCAGCATCTGGCCGGTGCCATAGGTGGAGGTGCGCCGCGGGTCGCGTTCATACGGCGCCACAAGCTGCAGGCCCGAGGCTTCCGCCATTTCGACCAGCGCCATCCGGCCATTGCCCGACAGGCCATAGCGGGCGCAAACGATGCGCGACAGGGGATCCATCACGTCGATCTCGACGGGCTTCAGGTCCAGCGGCCGGCGAAGCACTTCCAGGATCCCTTCGCCGCCATCAGACAGCGGCATCACGGTGATGGTGGCGTCCGGATTGCTGCGGGCGATACCGGCGGCCACCGCCAGGCACACCGCCTCGGCGGGCAGCGCGTCCTTGAAGGAATCACAGGCGATCAGGATATTCATCGGCGCATTGGGCATGGCGCTCTTATAATGGGGCGCCGCTGTCTGCGAAACTGTCGCCCGCATGGCGCGGCCGATGGAAGGCGCCCTTGCGGATCATGAACGGGCAACGCATGGTCCGGCCCCGCCGTTCCATGCTGTGATGGGTTGATGCAGCGCCTGATGCGCCTTCTGATTCCAATTGTTCTGGCCCTGGCGGCGGGCGCCGTGGCGCCGGCCGACCCCGTCCCCGGCGATCGTCAATTCCGGGAATGCCCGGAATGTCCCCGGATGGTGGGCATTCCCGGCGGACGCTTCCTGATGGGCAGCCCGCCGCAGGAGCCGGGCCGCTTCGATTCCGAAGGGCCGCAGCATGTGGTGACGGTGAAAGCCTTTGCGCTGGCGCAGACGCCCGTGACCAGCGAATCCTTCCTGGTCTTCCTGCGGACCACCGGCTACCAGCCCCAGCCCTGCAATCCGCTTCTGGGCCTGACATGGCATCAGCTGGGCAAGGGCATCGCCACTGCGCCGTCCGACCAGGAGCCGCCGGACTGGCCCGCGGTCTGCCTGGATGTGAAGGATGCGCAGGCCTATATCGCCTGGATCAACACACGCGCCCGCGCCGCCCATCCCGAACTGGCGTCGCGCAAGGACGGGCCCTATCGCCTGCCCAGCGAGGCGGAATGGGAATATGCCGCCCGCGCCGGCACGAAAACCGCGCGCTGGTGGGGCGAGGAGATCGGCAAGGCCAACGCCAACTGCAATGGCTGCGGGTCGCAGTGGGACGACCGGCTGCTGGCGCCGGTGGACAGTTTCGCGGCCAATCCCTTCGGCCTGAAGGGCATGCTGGGCAATTCCTGGGAATGGACGGCCGATTGCTGGCATCCCAGCTATGTCGGCGCGCCCGCCGACGGCCGGCCGTGGGTCGAGCCCGGCTGCATCGCCCATGTGATCCGCGGCGGGGCGTGGAACAACATTCCCATCTTCATCCGCAGCGCCGCGCGCGTGGGCGCGCAGGAAAGCGGCGCATCGCAGGATTATGATTATTCGACGCTGACGGGGTTCAGATTGGCGAGAGACCTGCCTTGATCCTCATGCTTCGACGGGCTCAGCATGAGGATTTTTCTTCTCTCCTCACTCTGAGCCTGTCGAAGGATGAAGTCAGCGCAATACCGCATTCGGGTCCAGCACGATCGTCAGGTTCTGTACGCGCGGATAGTTTCCCGGCGGCAGGTCGAGCGGCGAGGCCAGCAGCGCGGCGTTGCGCGCCGACAGCGCCATGTCGTGGAATGCCGCATCCGTTTTCATCCGCGCTGCATCCACGATGGTGACGTCGTCGATGAAGCCGCTGCCCAGCAGCCGCACCCGCAGCGTCACCGGAAGATCGCGCGCGCCCCTGAGCGACAGGTCGGGCAGCCAGCGGCGCAGGATCTGTGCGCGCACGAAATCCTTCAGTGTATAGGCGCCCGCGCCGGTGCCATGGCCGCCACCCGCGCTGGCGGTGGCCGCATCGGGCAGGCTGGCGTCGTCGGGCTGGCGCAGTTGCGCCAGCGCCCGCAACTTTGCCGATAATTCATCTTCCGGCTGTTTGGTGCCTTTGGGGCTGACGCCTTCCTTCCGGGGCGCGGCCTGCTGCTGCTGGCGGGCGCGGGCGGGCCGAGGGCTGGCCTCGGTGGTGGAAGGGCCCGGCGTGCCGGCCTGGCCGATGATGATCTCGACCGGCAGGCTGTGGAAGCTGACGGGTTTGAGCACCGGCCGATGCGCCAGATAGGTCATGGCGAGCAGGAAAATCAGTCCATGCAGCAGCAGCGACAGGGCTCCGCCGCGCCACCAGTCCCGCCTGTCCGTTACGTCCCGGGCTTCAACCTTTTCTTCCATTTCCGCCTTTATAGCAGGGCGGTGCGGATTTGCCCCGAACCCGGGGCTGGGATATGCAGCCTTCATGAAAGTGAAGCTCTATCAGAACGACCTGCCCGACGGGCTCGATCTTGGTCCCATCGTGGCCATCGATACCGAGACGCTGGGCCTCAATCCGTTCCGCGACCGGCTGTGCCTGGCGCAGATGACCGGCGGCGACGGCGTCTGTCACATGGTGCAGTTCGCTGCCGGCCAGTATGGCGCGCCCAATCTCAAGAAGATGCTGGCCGACCCGGCGGTGCTGAAGCTGTTTCACTTCGCCCGTTTCGACGTGGCCATGTTCCGCCACTGGCTGGGCGTGGAGGTGAAGCCGATCTATTGCACCAAGATCACATCCAAGCTGGTGCGGACCTATACCGACAGGCACGGCCTGAAGGACCTTGTGCGCGAGCTTCTGGGCGTCGACCTGTCCAAGGAGCAGCAGTCGTCCGACTGGGGCGCCAGGGAGCTGTCGGACAAGCAGCTGGCTTACGCCGCCAACGACGTCGCCTATCTGCACCAGCTCAAGGAGGCGCTGGATGCCATGCTGGTGCGCGAGGGGCGCACCCGTCTGGCCCAGGCCTGTTTCGACTTCCTGCCGTCCCGCGCCGAACTGGACCTGGCCGGCTGGGACGAGGTGGACATCTTCGCCCATTGAGAGCCGCGGCGCGCGAAGCGCGCGAGCAGGTCCGGTGGACCTGCGAGAGTGGCGAGCGCCGCGAGCTTGGGCGAGCGGCCGCGGCAACCCGCACCAATACGCTCCGCGCGCACTTCTGCTCAGCGGCCAAAATTCCTCGCGCTTACGCGCGCTTCGCCGGGGCCGTGGCTGTATGAAATCGCCGTCAGGACCAAAAGCCCCGGGGCGGCCCGCCTTGCACCGCGGCGCAAATCGCGCCAAAAGTGGCAGTACACAACTGGCACGATTTTCGCTTGGGGGCGGCCCCCCAACTGGGCTAGAGTGCCAGGGATCGAATAATCGTTAACCAGATCAAAGGGATAAATGGCTTCTTCCAGGGCGAAAATTCAGCCGGCGATATCTGAGAGCGTCGCCAGCGACCTGGCCGCCGCGCGCCGGGTGCTGAGCTTCGCCAGCGAAGCGCTGATGACCCTGTCGGCCTCGCTCGACGGCGATTTCACCCGCGCCATCGGGCTGCTGCTGGCCGCCAAGGGCCGGGTGATCGTCAGCGGCATGGGCAAATCGGGCCATGTCGCGCGCAAGATCGCCGCCACGCTGTCATCCACCGGCACGCCGGCCTATTTCGTCCACCCCGCCGAGGCCAGCCACGGCGACATGGGCGCGGTCACGCGTCACGACGTCCTGCTGCTGCTGTCCTGGGGCGGGGAAACGGCCGAACTGTCCGCGCTCATCACCTATGCCAAGCGCTACCGCATTCCCCTGATCGGCATCGGCGCCAAGCCGGAATCCACCCTGATGAAGGCGGCGGACGTGAAGCTGCTGCTGCCGCTGGCGCCCGAAGCCTGTCCCATGGGGATGGCGCCCACCACCTCCACCACCATGATGATCAGCCTGGGCGATGCGATCGCCGTGGCGCTGATGGAGCGCAAGGGCTTTTCGCCCGACCAGTATCGCGACTTCCACCCCGGCGGCAGCCTGGGCCGCGCGCTGGTGCGCGTACGCGATCTGATGCACCAGGGCGATGCCATTCCCGTCTGCCGCGAGGACACGCCCATGTCCGAGGCGCTGCTGGCCATCGCTTCGGGCCGGCTGGGCTGTGTGGTGGTGGTGGACGAGGCCGGCGCCCTGCTTGGCATCGTCACCGACGGCGATGTGCGCCGCCATTACGACAGCGGCTTTTCCGCCCGCAAGGCGGGCGAGGTGATGACCCGCGAGCCCCAGATCGCCGCCCCCGACCAGCTTGCCGCCGAGGCGCTGGCGCTGATGACCGAAAGGAAGATCACCCAGCTGATCGTGCTCGACCCGGAGGATGCCGCCAGAAGGCCCGCCGGTGTCCTGCACATCCATGACTGCCTCAGGGCAGGGCCCGGCTAGGGAGTCCATGCCGATGGCCGCCCAGGATCAATCCCGCCGCCATGACTGGTCGTCGCGCGCCCGCTCCACGATGATGGAGGCGCTGCGCTATTCGCGTTTCGTGGTCCTGGCCAAGCGGGTGCTGTCGCTGGGCGCCTTCCTGATCATTGCCGCGGTGCTGGCCTTCTTCTTCGTCGCCCGCGGGCCCCGCCAGCTGTCGGTGACCTATGAAAGGCTGGGCCATGTGGAGAACGACCTGTCCATGGTCAGGCCCCGGCTGACGGGCACCGACGCCAAGGGCAATCCATTCGTCATCACCGCCGACATGGCGGTGCAGGACGCGCACAACGCCAAGCGCGCCACACTGAAGAACATCGACGCCGACCTGGCGCTGAACAACAAGACCTGGCTCAACGCCCAGGCCCGCTCCGGCCTGGTGGACATGGGCACCGGCCAGCTGGAGCTGGGCGGCGGCATCGATATGTTCACCGACAGCGGCTATGAGCTCCACACCGAGAGTGCTTCGATGAATCTCAAGCAGAATATCGTGCATGGCCATCAGGAAGTGACCGGGCAGGGGCCGGGCGGCACGCTTCGCGCCGACAGCTTCCACGCCGACCGCAATGCGGGGTTGCTGACCCTGGCGGGCCACGTACGGATGCAATTCAGCGGAAACAAGTCATGAAGAACCTTGCTGCATTCGCCGCCGCCTTTGTCGTGGGCGCCGTCCTCAGCGGCGGGCTTGAGGCTGCCACCACCAGCGCCAAGTCCACGGACCAGCCGATCAACGTTTCTTCCGACCGCTTCGTCGCCGACCTCAACGGCAAGACGGGCACCTTTGTCGGCAACGTGCTGGTGACCCAGGGCGACATCAAGATGCGCGCCAACCAGGTGCGCATCACTTCGGTGAACGGCAAGGCGGACAGGGTCACGGCCACCGGAAATGTGGTGGTGGATTCGCCGGCGTCCGGGACCGCGACGGGCGATGTGGGCGTCTATTCGGTGGGGCCGCGCACCGTGCTGATGAGCGGCAATGTGGTGCTAAAGCGCGCCAGGGACGTGATGCGCGGCGCCCAGCTCACCGTCAATCTCGTCACCGGCCAGGCGACGCTGGGCGCCGGTGCCAAGGGGACGCCGGGCGCGCCGCAGGGCCGCGTGCAGGGTGTCTTCAATCCCACCCAGGACCAGTCGCAATCGCCGCCTCAACCCCAAGCGGGAGCCCCGCGATGATTATCCTTCACGGTTCCTTAAACACGAACAGGCATGATTTTTGCGCAGAGCGCCCTGATGACAGATAAAGTGAGCAATAACAATAATTTGCAGGATTCCGAAAGTCGCTTTGGCGACGGCCACCCTCGGGTGATCGAAGGCGGCAGGGGCCTGGTCGTCACGCGCATCGGCAAGAGTTTCAACAAGCGGCCCGTGGTGCGCTCGGTTTCCCTTTCGCTCAGGCGGGGCGAGGTGGTGGGCCTTCTGGGCCCCAACGGTGCCGGCAAGACCACCACCTTCTACATGATCACCGGCCTCATCCCCACCGACACCGGCTCGATCGAAGTCGACGGCCACGACATCACCAGGCTGCCCATGTACCGCCGCGCGCGGCTGGGCATCGGCTATCTGCCGCAGGAGGCGTCGATCTTCCGCGGCATGACCGCCGAACAGAATATCCGCGCCACCGCAGAGCTGCTGGAAACGGACTCCGCGCGCCTGGAAGCGGCGGTCGAGGAACTGCTGGCCGAATTCGGCATCACCCATATCCGCAACACGCCCGCGGTGGCGCTGTCGGGCGGCGAGCGCCGGCGCGTGGAAATCGCCCGCTGCCTTGCCACCCATCCCTCCTACATCCTGCTGGACGAGCCCTTTGCCGGCATCGACCCCATCGCGGTGGGTGAGATCCGCGACCTGGTCAAGCATCTGAAGGATCGCGGCATCGGCGTGCTGATCACCGATCATAACGTGCGCGACGCGCTGGATGTGATCGACCGCGCCTACATCCTGCATGACGGCCACGTTCTGAAGGAGGGCACGCCCAGCGAGATCGTCAGCGACCGCGATGTGCGCCGGGTTTATCTGGGCGAAAGATTTTCGCTGTAAGCAGGCATCATGGCGCTGGGACAGAGACTCGAGATACGGCAGGGCCAGTCGCTGGTCATGACGCCGCAATTGCAGCAGGCGATCAAGCTGCTGCAACTGTCCAATCTCGAGCTGGCCGAATATTGCGAGGCCGAGCTGGAGCGCAATCCGATCCTGGAGCGTGACGACCGCGAGGCCGCGCCCATCGCCGATGCCGATGGCCCGGTGCTCCAGTCCGCGCCCGGCGAGCGTGCGGACGAGGCTTTGTCGCGCGATGACTTCTCACGTGCCGCCGACATGGACCAGGCGGCGCATGACAACATGTATGACGGCGATCTGGCGTCGAAGGCGCCGGAGGCGCCGATGGGCGGCAACCTGACCGATTGGACCACCGTGCGCTCCGGCAACGCCTATGAGGGCGAGGATACGCTGGAATCGACGGTGTGCGCCGAAGCCTCGCTCAAGGACCATCTGGAAAGCCAGCTCTCCATCGCCGCGCTGCTGCCGGAAGACCGGATGATCTGCACGGCGCTGATCGATGCCGTGGACGAGGCGGGTTATCTGCGTGCCGACCTCAAGGAACTGGCGCTGCGGCTGGGTTGCGAGATCGAAGACGTGCAGGCGGTGCTGGGCGTGCTGCAGGGCTTCGATCCGGTCGGCGTGGGCGCGCGCGACCTGGCGGAGTGCCTGGCGCTGCAACTGAAGGCCCGCGACCGGCTCGACCCGGCGATGGAGGCCCTGCTCACCCGCCTCGATCTGGTCGCCCGCCGCGACATCGGTCCGCTGACCGCGCTGTGCGGCGTCGATGCCGAGGATGTCGCCGACATGATCGCCGAGATCCGCACCCTCAATCCCAAGCCGGGCCTGGCCTTCGGGTCGGAGCCGGTGACCCCGGTGGTGCCCGATGTCTTCGTGCGCGTCGGCCCCGACGGTGGCTGGCAGATCGAACTCAACTCCGACACCCTGCCGCGGCTTCTGGTCAACAACCGCTATTACAGCGCCGTGGCGAAGGATGCGCGCGACAAGGACGCCAGGACCTATCTGGCCGACTGCCTCAACAGCGCCAACTGGCTGGTCAAGAGCCTGGACCAGCGCGCCCGCACCATCCTGAAGGTCGCCACCGAGATCGTGCGCCACCAGGACGCTTTCCTCACCTATGGCGTGCGTCACCTTCGGCCGCTGAACCTGCGCATCATCGCCGACGCGATCCAGATGCACGAATCCACCGTCAGCCGCGTGACATCCAACAAGTATATTGCGACGCCGCGCGGCCTGTTCGAATTGAAATATTTCTTCACCGCCTCGATCCAGTCGATCGACGGGGCCGAATCACATTCCGCCGAAGCGGTGCGCGACCGCATCCGCGAGATGATCCAGAACGAGGCGCCGAAGGAGATTCTCTCCGACGACCGCATCGTCTCGCTGCTCACCGCCGACGGGGTGAACATTGCGCGCCGTACGGTGGCAAAATACCGGGAAGCCATGCGAATCCCGTCATCGGTGGAGCGGCGGCGGCAGAAATCCCCGGCCGGCTCCCAGGCTGCCTGCCGTTGACGCAGGGCCCTCACAAAGGGCCGTTTACCGGTCCGGGACAGACTGATTGACATCGAGGGGGCTTACGGCCTATTCAACCGCCGCTTTCGAACCGGGACCCCCGTCGGAACCGCCCCTGCCGGTATAAGTTGGGGGATGAATTCGCACCATCTGCGCGCGCCACCAGTCAGGCGCTGCCACGCCGGGATTGCTGAATGAATATCTCCGATCTGCTCGCGCCTGATGCCGTGATCGCGGCGCTTAAGGCCCAGAGCAAGAAGCAGCTTTTGCAGGAACTGGCCGCGCGCACCCACAGCCTCAAGGGCCTGCCGGAACGGCGGGTGTTCGAAACCTTGATGGAACGCGAGCGGCTGGGGACTACCGGCGTCGGCTCCGGGATCGCCATCCCGCACGGCCGCATGGCCGAGGTGAAGACCATCACCGGCCTGTTCGTGCGCCTGGACAGCGCAATCGAGTATGAAGCGGTCGACAGCCAGCCCGTCGACCTGGTGTTCATGCTGCTGGCGCCCGAAAATGCCGGTGCCGACCACCTGAAGGCGCTGGCCCGCGTCTCGCGCCTGCTGCGCGACCGCCAGGTCTGCGAAAAGCTGCGCGCCGCGGCGACACCTGAAGCGCTCTATGCGATCCTGACCGGCCACAAGGATGGCGGTGCCGGGATTCAAGCCGCTTAACGGCGCGGTCCTCTTGCGTCCTGGGTGCGTCGCTCGTCGCTCGTCGCTCATGGGCTATTTGCCCACACCACTCCTCGCTTCTGCCCAGCCCGCAAAATTGCTCGCGCTGACCTGAGACCTATTTCCAAAGTTCTATTTCAGTATCGTGACCTTCTTCACCACGATGGGCGTCAGCGGCCACTGGCCCGGCATCGGCCCGCCGTCGCCCGTGGGCACATTGCCGATCGCGTCAACCACATCCATGCCGGCGGTCACTTCGCCGAACACCGCATAGCCGGTGGTGTTGCCTGTGTCGTCGGCCTTGTGGTCCAGCCCCAGGTCGTCGATCAGGTTGATGAAGAAATCGGCCTTGGCGCTGTCGGGCGCATCTTCGCGGCCCAGGGCCAGGGTGCCGCGCAGATTGTGGAGGCCGTTATTGGCTTCCAGCGGCACCGGACCCTTGCGCACGCCGCGGCCTTTCATCTGCGCCGTCCAGCTGCCCATCTGGATCACGAAGCCCTTGGCCACGCGGTAGAAGCATGTGCCGTCATAATGCTTCTCGCGCACATAGCGCAGCACATTGGCCACGCTGGCGGGCGCACGCACGTCATCCAGTTGCACGGTGATGTCGCCCATCGAAGTGGCGATCAGCAGGCGCGGCCCGGTCATGGGCGGATTGGTGGGCCTGGGCGGTTCGGCCGGCGCCGGCAGCGCCTGGCCTGCGCCCAGAACCGGTGTGCCCTGGTCGGCGTTGCTGGACGGCAGGCTCTGGCCCGCACCCAGCAGCGGTGGTTCGCTCTGCGTCTGTTGGCCCTGTGCCTGCGGAGGTGCGGCAGTCTGGGCGTCCTGGGCGTAAGCGGGCAGCGCGGCGGCGACAAGAAGTGCGGCGATGGCAAGGCGCATGGGCGTGGCGTGTCCGGATGATTGCGTGACGCGCAGCTTAGCGGGCAAACAAAAGGGCCGGAAGCCATGCCTCCGGCCCTTTGCATTCTGTCTGCCGGTCCTAGTGGACGCTGACGGGCGTGAGCTCGTTCTGCACGGCGGCGCCATAAGCGCTTTCATAGCCGTCGGTGAAGCCCAGCACGCTGCCATCCTCGGCATGCAGGACATACAGCTTCATGCCGTCAGGTAGGTCGATGTTGGCCGGGATCAGGCCCAGACGGTGCGCTTCGGCGGTGCCGGTGGGCTTGATATAGGCGATGCGAACGGCAGCCTGCCGTTCGTCCATTTCGTCGATCTCAAATCTGTCGTTCATGACGCTGCTCCACTATTGATTTCCACCACCCTCACTTCCGCTTTGGCCGCGGGGCGGGCCAAATCGATCTTCAGCAATCCGTTTTCCAACGCGGCAGAGGCGGTTTCGATGCCATCCGCGAGCACGAAGTTCCGGATGAATTGCCGCGCGGCGATGCCGCGATGCAGGAATGTCTTGCTGTTTGCATCGCCCTGGCGGCCGCGGATCACCAGCTGGCGGTCTTCCTGGGTGACGCTCAGATCCTCTTGCGCGAAGCCGGCCACGGCCAGGGTGATGCGAATGCGGCCGTCCTCGAAAGTCTCGATATTATAAGGGGGATAGCCGTCCGACGCGCCACGGGCGCGTTCCAGCAGACTTTCCAGATGTTCAAAGCCCAGCAGCAGGGGGCTGCCAAAAGGCGCTTGCTTGTTCATCGCTTCAGCCCTCCTTTGAGCGGCTGTCTGGCCAGGGCCCCCTCCGGGCGCCCGGTCTGTTTTGATATGGTGCCGCTTCGTTCTCTTTCAAGAAGGCACCTTGCAATCCCAGGTAGCAGATGCACGTCATTCTCGATTTCGGCCGGCGCCTGGCATTCCGCCGCCCGCTCCAGGTCATTTCCGCTGTCCATGCCGGGGAAGTTCCCGCGGCGCTGGAAGCGCTCCAGCAGGCCCTTGCCGCCGGCCGCCACGTTGCCGGCTGGCTGGGCTACGAGCTGGGCTATGCCCTGGAAGGCCGGCTGGCGCCCAGGATGCCCCCTGGGGCAGATCCATTGCTAAAGCTGGGCGTGTTCGCAGGGCCTGAACAGGGCTTTCACCCGCCCCCGGGCCGCGCCTGGTGCGGCCCGCTGAGGCCGGAATGGGACGCGGCGGCCTATGGCACCCGGTTCCGGGCGGTGAAGGATTATATCGCGGCGGGCGACATCTATCAGGCCAACCTCAGCTTTAGGGCCCGTTTCGGCTTTCTCGGCGATCCGCTGGGCCTCTATGAGAGTTTGCGCGCCGCCAGCAGCGCCCCCTGGTGCGGCTATGCCGATGATGGCGGGCGCCAGGTGATAAGCCTTTCGCCGGAACTGTTTTTCGCGGCCACGCCGGACGGCACCCTGGCGGCGCGGCCGATGAAAGGCACGCTGGCGCGGGGGGCCGACGACGCGGCCGAGCGCGCCGCGCTGGCGGCCAGCGAAAAGAACCGCGCCGAGAACCTGATGATCGTGGACCTGATCCGCAACGATCTGGGCCGGGTGGCAGAGGTGGGCAGCGTGGCGGTCACGGATTTGTTCGCGCTCGAAACCTATCCCACCCTGCACACGATGGTTTCCACCGTCACGGCCAGGAAGCGCGGTCCTTGCGGGCCGGCGGACATCCTGCGCGCGCTGTTTCCCTGCGGCTCGGTGACCGGCGCGCCCAAGATCCGCGCCATGGAGGTGCTGCGTGAACTGGAGACCAGCCCGCGCGGCGCCTATTGCGGGGCGCTGGGCTATTTCGCGCCGGACGGAAGCGCGCAATTCAATGTTTCGATCCGTACGCTGACGATAACGGGCGGCCATGAATCACAAAAGTGGGGCGAACTGGGCATCGGTGGCGGGGTGGTGCAGGATTCGCGGGAGGACGAGGAATACGCCGAATGCTTGCTCAAGGCCCGCTTCTTCGCGGCCGCGCGCCGCCCGCTGGGCCTGATCGAAACGCTGAAGTGGGACGGCGTGTTTGTTCGCCTGGACGCGCATCTGGCGCGCATGGCGGCATCGGCCGGGGTTTTCGATTTGCCGTTCGATGATGCCATGGCCCGCGCCGTGTTGAACGAGGCGGTCAGGGGCCGCGAAGGGCCGCAGCGCGTGCGCCTGGCCCTGGACGAGGCCGGGCGTCACGCCGCGACGGCGCATGTACTGGATGCCTCGCCGCCGCACTGGACTTTTGTCCTTTCACCCGAACGGCTGGACAGCCGCGATCTTCTGCTGCGCCACAAGACCGACTGGCGGGAGGTCTATGAGGCTGAAAACCCGGGTGTCGATGAAACGGTTTTCTGCAACGAACGCGGCGAGGTCTGCGAGGGCGCCCGCAGCAACATCTTCATCGAACGGGATGGGGTGCTGCTGACGCCGCCGCTGTCGTGCGGGCTGCTGGCGGGCGTGCTCAGGGCCGAGTTGATCGCCGAGGGCAGGGCGCGGGAGGCGGTGCTGATGCCGGATGACCTGAAGGGGGATGTGTGGTTCGGCAATTCGCTGCGGGGGTTGATCAAGGGAAGCCGTGTTTAGTTTACCTGTCATGATCCACTTTACGCGGGACCATCCAGGGGCAGCGTGTGGGGTGTCCGTGGCCCGGGATGCCCACGGGCAGGCGGGGTATTCCCAGTAAAGCCTGCAGGAGTGAGGATTCTCCCTGGTCCATTTTCTCTCCCGCCTAGAGCAACGCCGTCCCCTTGACCCGGACCTTAGGTCATACCCTAGGTTGACAGTATGACCAGGGAAAAGGGTATCGACTCGATGGGGGCCGCCGAATGCGCGCGGCGCACCGGATTGACAGTGCGCACGCTGCGCATCTACGAGCGCCACAATCTTATAAATCCGATAAGAAGCAAAAACGGTTGGCGACTATATGGCCGGAAAGAGCTGCAGCAGTTGAACGTCATTGCGACGCTCAAGGCGTTCGGACTCACGCTGGAACAGATTCGGTCGCAACTCGCCACGACCCCCCCGCCGCTCGCCCGCGTGCTCCAACTCCAGCTTCAGACCTGTAACGCGAGGAGGGACGCAGCCGACAAAGCAATTGGTCTGATTAAGGCAGCGCTCGCGACGATCAAATCCGGAAAACAATTGTCTCCGGAAAACCTCTGCGATCTTGCTAGGAGCATGGAAATGGAAAGTCAGTTCGCTGTCTATCAAGTCTTTCGGGAGTTGGCCAATGAGACGATTACCCCGGATGAAGAAAGGGCCGTCGTGACGTGGATAGCCTCACGGCCGACAGAGGAAATGAACAGGAGGATGGAAAGCATCCAAGAAATGCGCGCTTTGCGCAACTCCATCAGGGATCTGCAGCAAAGCGGCGTCGATAGCGCTGCCTCGGAAGCTCAGACATTGGTCGTTCGGGAGAAAGAGCTCGCAGTTCAATATGGGCTGCGCGACTTGCCTGCTGCGATGTTCGAGTGGAATCCTTCTCTCGCCGAAAGATGGCTGCAGATGAGTGAACGGGCGGCATGGCGGTCCACTGAATCCGTGACCCCGGACGCAGATTTGCTGGCTTACTTCTACGCCATACGCGCCGCTTCGCCATGGCATCGCGCGCTCGCCCCGATTGTGGACGAAGCTGCAGAGCTCGCGAAGAAGAAAGCGAAGCCATCTGCCCCGGCCGCGAATGCGCTTATCGGCCGCCTTCGCAACATCTGCGCTGAATATTCCCTCGGAGACCCGTTGGTCTACGTGCGTTGTGCCCGTGCAATGCAATTCCGGTGGCCGGCCGAGGATATTGCTCGAAAGCGAGCCGGTTGGACATTTTTGATTAGTGCCATTGGGGCCGCCAAGCAGTGAGGCTGTCTCGGCCGGCGTCTTGCGAAAGGCTGGGAGGGATTTCATGTACGATATGGCTGTTTTTCGCGTGGTCATCTTTGCCTGCTGGCTAGCTTTTCTTGGCGTCTGGGTCATCGCCGCCTTCAAGGCCAAGCCCAGTGCGAATCCCCGCCGTGATCGGTGGCTGGTGGGCGGAATACGTCTGGTTATCGTGGTTGCTGTCCTGCTTGCCTTGCGCCTGCACGATGTGCGCCACTTTTTGAGCCGGCCCGATTTTGCCGTCCATGATCCCGTAGCTGGCCTTATCGGTGCCGCACTCGTCCTCCCAGGCATCGGGCTTGCGATCTGGGCACGCCTTGTTATTGGCCGCAACTGGGGACATCCCATGACGCACAGGGAGAATCCCGAGCTCGTCACCACCGGCCCATATTCTGTGATCCGCCATCCCATCTATACCGGCGTCCTCACCGCCATGCTGGGCACGGCAATCGCGATACACCACATCCTGTTTCTGATTCTTCTAGTGCTTGCAGGTTTTTTCATATTCAGCGCACGCCAGGAAGAAAAGCGCATGACGCTAATATTCCCCACCTTATATCCGGCCTATACGGATCGCACTAAAATGCTGTTGCCGTTTATCTTTTGACGCTTACAGCAATCGCAGCGCCTGAATCTCGCATCTCGACTGCAACACCGGCATCATTCAGCGCCAACCTAAACCCGCAAGACGTGCGACCAGTGGAATGGCGGTCTATGGGAGAGTGGTCAGGCTGACTTTTGGCTGCCGGGTGTGTTCGCGTTGCGCTAGGTTCATCGAGAAATAATTTGAAGAAACGCAGGGCGGTACGGCGCAAACTCGCCCGTCTGGCCCCGCTCCTGTCACATTATCAGCACCTCACGATCTGTGCTTTCGCTATGCCCACGGGCAGGCGGGGCCATGGCAGACTTTATCAGTGTTTCGCGGCCAGCACGGCCAGCTGCCCGACGCTTTGCGGCAGGATCCAGCCATCCACCTCGGTCATGCGGTCGGCAGTGATGTCGGCCATGGCGGCTGCCCCAAGGCCGCCCTTGCCGATGCGGGTGCGCAACTCCTGCGCCATCATTCGCGCATCCGGCGCGCCGACGACCTGCCTGCCCAGCAGCGCCGCCTGATCGCGGTCGTTCAACTGCTCCAGCAGGTCGTCATAGGGCGAAGGCGCGTAATGCCGCAGCAGGCCGGTGTAGCGCCACAGCCCCGCCACCGCTGCGGCCCCGGCGGCAAATCCCGCTCCCGCGATCAGCGTGCGCCGCTTCATGCCATCACCGCCTTCAGGTAGTCGGCCAGCCTGAGCGTCAGCGCGATCAGGTTCAGCGTCGGATTGGACGCGCTGTAGCTGGGAAAGACGCTGCTGCCGGCGACATAGAGGTTGGCCACGCCATGGACCATGGCGTTGGAATTGACCACGCCGCGGCGCGGATCGTCATGCATGCGGGTGGTGCCAAGGTGATGGTGGCCCCAGTCCATGTTCTTCATCCACTCGTCGCGGGTGGTGCAGTTGATCCGCAGCATGCCGGCCTTCGACGCCAGAAGCTGGCGGCCCAGTTCGGCCAGCGTGTGCCGGTAGCGGGCGAAATCCTCGTCCGAAATGGAATTGGCCAGCTTCAGCCGGGGCAGGCCCAGCGCATCCTTTTCCGGTGCCAGCGTCACCCGCCGATCCGGATCGGGGATCAGCTCCAGCCCGCAGCCCAGTGACCAGGCCTGCGCCGAGGACGCATCCACGCCCAGCGCCGCCGCGGTGGTCGCCACCGCCGCCTTGCCGACATCGTCCAGCACCACCGTCTGTTCCACCGTGGTCAGCGAACCGGCGACGCGGGCCTGCCGGCGCCAGGTGTCGGAAGGCGCAAATGTGGCGCGCAGGATGGCGCCATGGCCCATGTCCTGATTGTCGCGGTAATAAGGTGCAAGGCGGCCGCCGAACACCACCAGCGTGGCGACGTCGCGGGGAATGGGATTGTCGGCGAAATAGCGACCGACAAGGTCGGCGGCATTGCCGATGCCCGGCTTTACCACATCGTTGGAAACCAGCAGCAGGCGGGCATTCTCGATGCCGCCGCAGGCCAGCACGGTATAGCGCGGCTTCACCGTGAACTGGCGGCCATTCAGGGTGGCGACATCCAGGTGATCGACGCTTGTGCCATTGGCGGCAAGGCGGATGCCGGTGACATTGGCGTTCAGCCAGACGGTCAGGTTCGCCTGGGCGCGCAGATCCTGTTCATAGCGATGGCCGAACTGGGTCGGCAGCACATCGCCGCGCATCTTCGAGAACTGAAACCAGCTGGTGTAAACCCCGCCCTTGCCCAGGGGCAGTATCGGCCCGTGGCGCGTGGCCAGCGCATTGCCGCCCTGGTCATAGGCCCAGGCCCCCGCCTCGACGAGTGACTGCGCGCGCGGATAATAGGGCTCCAGCGCGGCGCGGCCGAAGGGCCAGCCGGAGCTGGGCACCCAGTCGCGCACTTCGAAATCGCTTTCGTCCATCGGCCGGCACCAGCCGCCCCAATGGTTGGTGCCCCCGCCCAGATAGCGCAGGCGGTCGCCGTCCAGCGGCTCATAGCCGGTCTGGCTGCCGGCATACATCTTCTGCACGGCGGGATCGAAATTCATGCCGCCGGATTCCAGCAGCAATATCTTCAGCTTGCTGTCGGCCAGCGCCATCGCCAGCGCGATGCCGGCCGGCCCGCCGCCGATGATCGCCAGATCCGGTGTCTGGGTCGTGCCGGAAGGTATGGTGCGGGCGTCGATGAATGCGCTCACTTATGCCTGTTCCGTTGCGTCCATTCCGTTGCCAGCATCCCTCTTGGCCCAAGGGGCCGGGAACCGCAAGCATAACGCAAGCCGTTCAGATGTCGTCCATGTGGCCGACATTGAAGCCGCCATCGACCGCGATGGCCTGGCCCGTGATCCAGCCGGCCTGGTCCGACAAAAGGAACAGCGCCATGTGGGCGACGTCTTCGGGTTCGCCCATGCGGCCCAGGGGGTGCAGCGCCGTCAGCCTGGCCCGGCGGTCGGGCGATATGGAGGCCAGAAGCGGCGTGTTGACGAAGCCGGGGCAAAGGCAGTTCACCCGCACTTTGTCCTGCGCATAATCCAGCGCCATGTTGCGGGTCAGCGAAACGATCGCGCCCTTGCTGGCGCTGTAGGCGGCGCGGTTGCGCGTGCCGGTGGTGGCCACGCCGGACGAGATGTGCAGCACCGATCCGCCATGGCCGCGCATCAGCGGCACCGCGTATTTGCTGGCCAGGAATACCCCGCGCACATTCACCGCCATCACCGCGTCATAGTCGGCCATCGCCGTCTCGTCGACCCTGGCTCTGCGGGCGATGCCGGCGCTGGTCACCAGCCCGTCGATGCGGTCCACGCCGGCGATGGCGCGCGACATCTGGTCCTCGTCGGCCACGTCGCAGACGCGTGCGTGCGGGAAGGGGCTCTGGCCCCGGTCGATGGCGATGATGCGGGCACCCTCGGCCTCGGCGGCGCTGGCGATGGCCAGGCCCAGTCCCGAAGCGGCACCCGTTACGACGATGGTCTTGCCGGAAAAGCGCATGCCCCGTCTTTAGACGGGGCATGCCGAAGTTTCAACGACGGCTGTGCAAAGGCCGGAGGGGGGTGACCTAAAACCCGCCCGACACGACGATGTGCTCGCCGGTCAGCCAGCTGGAGTCGTTTGCGGCCAGGAAGACGGCCACGCTGGCGATGTCCTGCGGCTGGCCGATGCGGCCCAGAGGTGAACTGGCTTCCGCGTTCCTCTGGAAATCACTGCCGATGAAGCCGGCGGCATGGGTGCCTTCGCTTTCGACCATGCCGGGGTTGATGGCATTGACGCGAATCCTGCGCGGGCCAAGTTCGGCCGCCAGCACCTGGGTCACGGTATCCACCGCGCCCTTGGTCCCCGAATAAACCGCCGAGCCGGGAATGGCCTTGCGGCTGACGACCGAGGAAATGTTGATCACGCTGCCGCCTTCATTGCCGAACAGGGGCAGGGCCTCGCGCGTCGCCTGGATGGTGCCCCAGACATTGATGCCGAACTGGCGCTGGAATTCCTCTTCGGTGATCTGCTCCAGCGGCGAGAATTTGTAGACGCCGGCATTGTTGACCAGCACATCCACCTTGCCGAAAGCCTTCTTCGTCTCGGCGAACAGATGCTTCACATCCGCCAGCTTGGAGACATCGCCTTTCACCGCCACCGCCTTGCCGCCATCCTTGACGATGTCGGCCACCGTTTTGTCGGCGCCGGCCTTGTCGCTGGCATAGTTGACCACGACGCTGGCGCCTTCAGCGCCCAGTGCCTTTGCGATGCCCGCCCCGATGCCCTTGGAGGCGCCGGTGACCACCGCGACCTTTCCGTTCAGTTTGCCGTTGCTCATTGCAGGTTCCCTTGTTGGTTCGACAGTTAGATGATTGTCGAATTACAAAGTTCAAGCCCGCCGGCGCCGTATTTTCACGGGGCGGCCTAAATCTTTGAAAGGCTTGCCAGATAAGCGTCCATCACCGGCCGGTTCAGGGACAGGCGCATGAACTTTCCCTCCATGCGGGTTTCCACCAGCCCGGCATTCTCCAGTTCCTTGATGTGGTGGGAGAGGGTGGCGGGGGTGATGTTCTGCGTCTCGCGCAGGGCGCTGCACGAGGCGGCGCTGCCGTCGCAGGCACCGATCTGGCGCAGGATTTCAACCCGGCGCGGTTCGGCCAGGGCCTTGGCGATCATTTCCATCTGGCGGGCGGACAGCTTGGCGGCAGGCATGCCGGAAAAATGGCGCGGACGGGCCGGGGTTACAAGGGCTCCGCCATCGGGCGGCGGCGGCTCGGAAGCATCTAAGGGAAAACCCGAATGGAAAGCCGCGCCCCCCGATGCGCATCATCCGGGGCGCATGATGAGGGAGACACCCATGGATACATTTGAAATCCGCGTCCTCTCGCCCGAAGGACTGCCGTCACTGATGGTTGAACACCGATATGCGGACGGTGCCGCCGCGATCGCGGCCGCGAAGCTATTTGCTGCCGGCCTGGGTTTCGAGGTCTGGAACGGCGGCCGGCGTATTCATGCGTCCCGCGCGCCGGAGCGCAGTCGTCCGGCCGCCTAGGGGCATTGAAGTCATCGGTGAAAATAGAACGCCGCCGGCGAGAACTGGAGATTTTGCGGAGAAGCCGGCGCTTTCGCCTGCGCGCCTCGGCCGCCTCTCCACAATCCAGCTTGGAAGTCCCTCACATCCCTGTCCAAATTTTCTCTGATGGGAACGGTCCGGTTTTCAATTTCCCGTTTGGCGCTTTCGGGTGCTCCTGGAAAGAAAATCTCCGGCTTTGCTCCGATAAAGAAATTCAGCAGCTGGTCGTGAAGAAAAGGCGCGTGAACTTCGCGGTGCATCGACTGTGTCCCAGGAAGCCTAGTGACCTCCTCAAAGCACTGATCGGTTACCGTCTCCATCCAGCGCTTGAAGGTCTCTAATCGTTTCACCAGGTGAGGTCCGCTATTGAGCAGTCCGCGTGCGTTCATCTGATGCGAAACTGCGACCAAGTCCTTCCGATAGGCCTCGTTACCCTCATTTATGCGCCGCCTGACGCGATCATAGAAAACGGTCATCACGTCAGTCGGCATGGGATTCCTCTCGACATAAGCAGCCCGCCCAATCCTAGCGAGTGACTGAAAAAAATGAACCGCCGTCCTCCTGCTCGCAAAGCAGGAGGGCGACGGTTCTAACCGTATGAGAAAGCGTGGAATTTTTTCTGACTAGTCGAAATCCCTAAGTCGCACGATCGCACGCGTGCGACTTCAAAATCGCAGGCGCAAGCGCGTCGTTGTTTTCTAAGGGATTGGTTCTATTTGGGAAATTGGTGGAGCCAAGCGGGATCGAACCGCTGACCTCCTGCATGCCATGCAGGCGCTCTCCCAGCTGAGCTATGGCCCCGAACCAATGGGAGCGGTCTGGTATCCGATCCCGCTCTGTCCCGCAACGTGCGGGATCAAAAAACTGTCAGCCTTCGTCCTTGGTGATGTCGGCGTCGATGATGCCGGTGACGTCGTCTTCCTCGTCCTCGACCTCGCCAAGAAGATCATCGTCTTCTTCCTCGTCGTCGTCCTCGACCTCGATGTCCTCGATGTCCTCGGACTCGTCGGCATCGACCACGCGCATGCCGGATTCGGCTTCGGCTTCCTCTTCCTCGGCTTCCTCGTCTTCATCCTCGCCGGTGGCGGTGACCTTGAGCGGGGCTTCCTCCACCGCTTCTTCTTCCTCGTCCTCGTCGGATTCGGTGGACTCTTCGTCCTCCTCGTCTTCGTCCTCGTCTTCGGTGTCCTGGGCCTCGACTACGCCCGCGCCCGCCGGCTCGGCGATGCGGCTGCGGCGCTGCTTGAACAGCGTTTCGGGCTCGAAGCTGGAACCGCATTTCGGGCATTCGATCGGCCGCTTGCCCAGGTCGTAAAACCTGGTGCTGCAGCTGGGACAGGCCCTTTTGGTTCCAAGATCTGCCTTGACCAAGATGTGTATCCCGTGAAGAAGAGGTTTTCGGAGGGGCGCCTTTGCCACGGGTTGCCCCGCCTGTAAAGGTCTTTCCTTCAAGCCCTGTCTCAAGCCTTCTTGCGCGCCCATGACCCACACCCAGTCCCCGGAAGATGCCCGCCCGCTGGCGGCCCGCAAAAGCCCGCCCCTGGCTGGGGTTGCGGCGGTGCCGGGTGACAAGTCGATCTCCCAGCGCGCCCTGATCCTGGGCGCCCTGGCGGAGGGAGAAACCCGCATTTCCGGGCTTCTGGAGTCGGGCGATGTCCATTCCACGGCGGCGGCCTTGCGCGGCCTGGGCGCCGGCCTGACCCAAGAGGCGCCTGGCATCTGGCGGGTGGTGGGCACCGGGGTGGGGGGCTGGAAAAGCCCGGCCCAACCGCTGGATTTCGGAAATTCCGGCACCGGCTCGCGGCTGGTGATGGGGGCGATGGCCACCACGCCGATTACCGCCGTGTTCACCGGCGATGCCTCTTTGCGTTCCCGCCCCATGGCCCGGGTGGTCGAGCCGCTGCTGGCTTTCGGCCTCACTTATGAAGGGCAGGGACCCAAGGCGCTGATGCCGCTGACCCTGCATGGCGCGGGCGGGGCCCAGGCCGTGGAGGTTCATGTGAAGACCGCCTCGGCCCAGGTGAAGTCCGCCCTGTTGCTGGCCGCCTTGAATGCCGCCGGCACCACACGCATCCGCCAGGACGTGCTGACCCGCGACCATAGCGAGAAGATGCTGAAGGCCTTTGGCGCGGACATCACGGTGACGCCGCTGGCCGAAGGCGGCGAAGTCATTTGCCTGACGGGCCCGGCGCGCCTGACCGGCTGCGCGGTGGAAGTGCCGCGCGATCCGTCGTCGGCCGCCTTTCCGCTGGTGGCGGCGCTGATCGTGCCCGGTTCGCGGGTCGAATTGCCGGCCATCCTGCTCAATCCCCGCCGCACCGGCCTGATCGAGACCCTGCTGGAGATGGGCGCGGACATCCGCATCCAGAACCGGCGCACCAGCGGCGGCGAGGAGATCGGCGATCTGATCGTCCACCACAGCAGGCTGAAGGGCGTCACCGTGCCGGCGTCGCGCAGCGCCTCCATGATCGACGAATATCCCGTGCTGGCGGTGGCGGCGTCCTTTGCGGTGGGCGAGACGCGGATGCTGGGTCTGGAGGAACTGCGGGTGAAGGAAAGCGACCGGCTGGCGGCCGTCGCCGCGGGGCTTGCCGCCAATGGCGTGCCCCACACCATCGAGAAGGACGACCTGATCGTCCACGGGCTGGGGCCCGATGGCGTGCCGGGCGGCGGCACGGTCGCCACCCACATGGATCACCGTATCGCCATGAGCTTTCTGACCATGGGGCTGGCGTCGCAGAAGCCGGTGACAGTGGACGATGTGACCATGATCGCCACGTCATTCCCGGAATATATGGACCTGATGAAGGGGCTGGGAGCGGTGCTGGAATGAGTATCATCATCGCCGTCGATGGCACCGCGGCAAGCGGCAAGGGCACGCTGGCCAAGCAGCTGGCGGCGCATTACGGCTTTGCCCATCTGGATTCCGGCGCGCTTTACCGCCTGACGGCGCTGGCGGTGTTGCAGGCCAAGGGTGATCCGGGCAGGGAAGCCGACGCGCTGAGGGGCGCCCGCGCCATCGACCTGTCCATGGCGGGCGATCCGGCCATCCGCACCGATGTGGTCGGCCAGGCCGCCAGCAAGGTCGCCGGCATCGGGGCGGTGCGTGCCGCGCTGCTGGATTTCCAGAAGGACTTCCTGTCCCACCCGCCCGGCGGCAGCCCCGGCGCGGTGATGGACGGTCGCGATATCGGCACGGTGATCGCACCCGATGCCGCCGCCAAACTCTATGTCGATGCCCGTCCGGAGCTGCGGGCGCACCGCCGCTGGCTGGAACTGAAGTCCATGGGCATTGATCGCGATGAGGCGGACCTGCTGAAGGAACTGATGGCGCGCGATGCCGCCGACAAGTCCCGCCCGATCTCGCCCCTCAAGCCGGCCCCGGACGCCGCCTTGCTTGATACCTCCGATTTGGGTATAGAGCCCGCGTTTGCGGCGGCCCTCGCCATGGTAGAACCCAAGGTTCGACCCCACTTAGAGGGCCTGCTCAAGGATCGCCACAGGGGCTAAAGGAGGCCCGGCGGCCTTAGGGGCACCCCGCTTACCCAGCCAAAATCCAACCCGCCCGGGGTGCACTCCTGTTTTGGAGGCGTTTCGGGAAGACCGCGGTCCCAACGGCCGTTGGCACGATCACTATTCAGGAACTTTTCATGGCGCGCGCCGCAACCCTCACCAAGACTGAATCCTCCATTGCCGCTCCCTCCCGTGAAGATTTCGCGGCCATGCTGGAGCAGAGCTTCCAGACCCAGAGCCCCCAGGAAGGGGCCGTTATCAAGGGCACCATCGTCGCCATCGAAAACGATTTCGCCATGGTCGATGTGGGCCTGAAGACCGAAGGCCGCATCTCCCTCAAGGAATTCGCCATGCCGGGCGTGCCCGCCGACATCAAGGTTGGCGACACCGTCGAGGTCTATCTGGAGCGCGTCGAGAACGCGCTGGGTGAAGCCGTTCTGTCGCGCGACAAGGCCCGCCGCGAGGAAAGCTGGATCAAGCTGGAAAAGGCCTTCAACGACCAGACCCGCGTCACCGGGGTGATCTTCGGCCGCGTCAAGGGCGGTTTCACCGTCGACCTGGACGGCGCCGTGGCCTTCCTGCCCGGCTCGCAGGTCGATGTGCGCCCGATGCGCGACGTCGGCCCGCTGATGAACCAGGCGCAGCTGTTCCAGATCCTCAAGATGGACCGCCGCCGCGGCAATATCGTGGTCTCGCGCCGCGCCGTGCTGGAAGAGCGCCGCGCCGAGGAGCGCACCAGCCTGGTCGCCTCGCTGCAGGAAAAGCAGGTCGTCGAGGGCGTGGTGAAGAACATCACCGACTATGGCGCCTTCGTGGACCTGGGCGGCGTGGACGGCCTGTTGCATGTCACCGACATCGCCTGGCGCCGCGTCTCCCACCCGACCGAGGTGCTGCAGGTCGGCCAGACCGTCACCGTGCAGATCATCAAGATCAACCATGAGACCCAGCGCATCAGCCTGGGCATGAAGCAGCTGCAGACCGACCCGTGGGAAGGCGTCGCCGCCAAATACCCGGTGGGCGTGCAGTTCAAGGGCAAGATCACCAACGTCACCGACTATGGCGCCTTCGTGGAGCTGGAGCCGGGCGTCGAGGGGCTGGTCCACGTCTCGGAAATGTCCTGGGTCAAGAAGAACATGGCCCCCTCCAAGCTGGTCAATCCCGGCAGCGAGGTCGATGTTCAGGTGCTGGAAGTCGACTCCAACAAGCGCCGCATCAGCCTGGGGCTCAAGCAGACCCAGGAAAATCCCTGGAATGCCTTCACCGCAGGCCATCCGGTGGGCAGCACCATCGAGGGCGAAATCCGCTCGATCACCGAGTTCGGCCTGTTCGTCGGGCTGGACGCGGAAATCGATGGCATGGTCCATCTGTCGGACCTCAGCTGGTCCAAGCCGGGTGAGGAAGCCATCAAGGACTATCAGAAGGGCCAGGTGGTCAAGGCCAAGGTGCTGGATATCGATGTCGAGAAGGAGCGCGTCTCCCTGGGCATCAAGCAGCTTGAGTCCGACCCGATTGAAAAGGCCGGCCCGTCCGGCGGTGCCCTGCGCAAGGGTCAGGTGGTCACCGGTACGGTCACCGAGGTCAATGACGGCGGCATCGAGGTGGAACTGGACGGCGGCGTGCGCTCGTTCATCCGCCGCGCCGATCTGGCCCGCGACCGGGCCGACCAGCGTCCCGAACGCTTCGGCAAGGGTGAGAAGGTCGACGCCATGGTCACTGCCGTCGACAAGAACAGCCGCAAGGTCAACCTCTCCATCAAGGCCCGCGAAGTGGCCGAGGAGAAGGAAGCCGTCGAGCAGTATGGCTCGTCCGACAGCGGCGCCAGCCTGGGCGACATCCTGGGCGCGGCGCTGAAGAGGAAGACCAAGAAGTCCGACGAGTAAACGGCGGGCACAGGTCTTTGCAGGAAACAATCAGGGCGCGGGGTTCATCCCCCGCGCCCTTTTGTTTTTCACGGGCTGGCGTGAATCATTCACAGCTTTTTGGAGAATCGGATTAGATCGCGCCACAGTCACAACCTTTGAGGAGTTGAAGTCATGGCTATGAAGAAGGCGGCTCCGGCCCCTGAGATGCCCGCCGCTGCCGCCGCCGTTCCGGCGCTGGCCCCGGCACCTGTGAAGAAGGCGAAGAAGAGGAAGGCCAAGAAGGCGGCGAAAGCTGCCCCCAAGGCCAAGAAGAAGGCTGCGAAGAAGGCCGCCAAGAAGCCCGCCAAGAAGGCGAAGAAGCCCGCCAAGAAGGCGAAGAAGGCCAAGAAAAAGAAGAAATAGTGCCACGGCGGGCGCGGCCCGCCCGGCGGCTTGAAGAGGGCGCGTCCTCGTCAGGGGCGTGCCCTTTTTCCTTTTCTTGTTCCGCGTCTAGACTGGCGCCCGCCGGGCCTGGTGCCGGGGCAAGACAAAAAGGGGGAAACAGAAAATGGCTTTCCGGGAAATGCTTGTTGGATCGGTCGCCGTCGTCATGCTGGCGGCCTTGCCCGCTTCGTCCCAAACCGCCGCGCCGCCCGCGCCGCACAGCACGCCCACCGACCCCTTCGTCTACCAGCCCGCGGCCGAGGTGGAGGCGATGACGAAGCTGGCCGACGGCAAGACCACGGCGTCGAAGATCGTGGTCGACCACGAATACTATTTCATCGAATACGTCACGCGGGGCATCAACACCCAACCCGAGGCGCACGGCCACTGGTACGACTATGTCCATGTCCTGTCGGGCGAAGGCACCGTCACCTATGGCGGCACCCAGGATGGCGGCCGCGATACCGGCAACCTGGAAATCCGCGGCGGCACGCTGGCCGGAGCCAAGACCCAGCTGCTGCATCCGGGCGACCGTGTGGTGCTGCCGCCCGGCATGCCGCATCTGTTCACGGCCACGCCCGGCCACACGCTGACCTACCTGATCTTCAAGCAGAAGGTCTGAGGGCGGCGCGCGGACGCCGCTGCCACAGGATGTTCACCGCCAGTCCGCCCATGATCAGAAGGGTGGCGGCGATCTTCCAGAAAGGCAGCGGCTCGCCCAGCAGCAGCGCGCTGGCGCCGAAGCCGAACACCGGCACCAGCAGCGACAGTGGCGCGATGGTCGCCGCCGGATAGCGCGCCAGAAGGATCGCCCAGCAGCTGTAGCCGAACATGGTGTTGCCGGCGCTCTGCCACAGCACGGCGGCCCAGGAGACGGCGGTGGCACGGGACAGCCCTGCGGCGATGGCGGCGGGACCTTCCATCACCAGCGACAGCGCCAGCAGCGCGGGCAGGGCAAAGAAGCCGGCCCACACGACATAGGCGAGCATGTTGAGTGGCTCGCCGCGCCGGCGCGCGTCCTGCGCCGCTTCGCGCGCGGCCTGGTTGGAGATGGCCCAGCCCAGCCCCGCCAGCAGCACCAGCACCAGGCCTGGAAGCGTGGTGCCGTGGCCGTCATGGCTGCCGCTGTTGGCGGCGATCACGCCCATGCCGGCCAGCGCCAGGGCGAAGCCGGCCAGGTGATGGCCGCCCAGTTTCTCGGCGGCGGCGGTGCCGCGCGCGTCCGCGCGCCACAGCGAAATGCCGATGGTGAAGAAGACCTGCATCTGGATCACCAGCGATGCGAGGCCCGGCGAGATCATGCCTTTCATGGCGATGAAGAGAAGTCCGAACTGGCCCGCGCCCACACTGAGGCCGTAAAGCGCCATGTTGCCCCAGTCCACCCGCGGGCGCTTCAGGAAGAAGACCGCGGGCAGCAGCACAAAGCCGAAGCGCAGGGTGGCGAAAAACAGCGGCGGCAGCGCGTCCAGTCCCAGCCGGATGACGACGAAGTTGGTGCCCCACACAAAAACGATCGCCAGCGCCAGCAGCGCGTCGCGCAGGGAAAGGTGATGGGAGGTCACGGCCAGGCCCCGATGATCGTGTGATGCGATGCAGTATATAGGCGGGGCGGCCCGCCTTCGCCGTGCAAAGAGCGCAGGGCAGGGACGCCGTCGTTCGGGAACCCGCCATTTCCTCACGCTGAGCCTTGGGGAAGCGCGAGGCCCCACCCTTCGACAGTCTCAGGAGGGCGCATCTGTAACCCATGGGTGTCACGGGCGAATGTCCCTTTGTCCATGCTAAACAGCCTGCCGGAGGAATTGCCGTGATCCTGTTTCTGCTCGCCTGGCTGGGGGGCGTACTGACCATCCTCAGCCCCTGCATCCTGCCGGTGCTGCCCTTTGTCTTCGCCCGTGCCGACCGGCCGTTCCTGCGCGCGGGGCTGCCGCTGCTGATCGGCATGGCCGTCACCTTTGCTGCCATCGCCACCCTGGCGACGGTCGGGGGCAGCTGGGCGGTGCACGCCAATTCCTACGGCCGCGCCGCGGCGCTGATACTGCTGGCGCTGTTCGGGCTGACACTGTTGTTTCCGGCGCTGGCCGACCGGCTGACCCGGCCGCTCGTGGCGCTGGGCGACCGGTTGTCCGCGCGCGCCGGAGCCGAGGCGGGCATCGGATCGTCGCTGCTGCTGGGTGCTGCCACCGGCCTGTTGTGGGCGCCCTGCGCCGGGCCGATCCTGGGCCTGATCCTGACGGGCGCGGCGATCAAGGGCGCCAGCGCGTCGACGACCCTGTTGTTGCTTGCCTATGCGCTGGGCGCGGCGACGTCGCTGGCAGCGGCGCTTCTTATCGGCGGGCGGGTCTTCGCGGCGATGAAGCGGTCGCTGGGCGCGGGCGAATGGATTCGCCGCGTCCTGGGAGCGCTGGTGCTGGCGGGCGTCGCCGCCATCGCGCTGGGCCTCGACACCGGCTTTCTGACCCGCATCTCCACCGCGCAGACCGCATCGCTGGAACAGGCGCTGGTGAACCGCACCGGCATGGGCCACGCCGTACAGCATATCAAGGTGGCGGGCAGCGACCTGCCGGTAGAGGGCACCATGCCGCCGCTGACGGGCGCCACACTCTGGCTCAACTCCAGGCCGCTGACGCGCGAAGAACTGCGCGGCAAGGTCGTGCTGGTCGATTTCTGGACCTATTCCTGCATCAACTGCCTGCGCGCGCTGCCCTATGTGAAGGCGTGGGCGGCGAAATACGGCCCGCATGGCCTGGTGGTGATCGGCGTGCATGCCCCCGAATTCGCCTTCGAGAAGGACGAAGCCAACGTCCGCAAGGCGGTGAAGGATCTGGGCATCACCTATCCGGTGGCGCTGGATAACGACTATGCCATCTGGCAGGCGTTCGGCAACCAGTACTGGCCGGCGCATTACTTCATCGATGCCCAGGGCCGCATCCGCCACCACCATTTCGGCGAGGGCGACTATGCCGGGTCCGAAAAAGTGATCCAGCAACTGCTGAAAGAGGCGGGGCGCGCCGACGTCCCCGGCGGCGTGGTCAGCGCGCGCGGAACCGGTGCCGAGGCCGCCGCCGACACGGATGCCGCGCAGTCGCCGGAGACCTATATCGGCTATGGCCGGGCGCAGAATTTCGCCTCCGGTCCGGCGAAGCAGGATATGGCGGCGTCCTATGAAACGCCGTTTCCGTTGCGCGTGAACCAGTGGGCACTGTCGGGCCAATGGATCATCGGCCGCGAGAAAGCGGTGCTGGCAAAGGCGGGCGGGACGATCAGCTTCCGTTTCCATGCCCGCGATCTGCATCTGGTGATGGGCGCGGACAGTCCGGTACGCATCCGCGTGACGATCGACGGACAGAAGCCCGGCGCCGATCACGGCGTCGACATCGATACCGACGGCAATGGGGTGGTGCAGGGCCAGCGGCTCTATCAGCTCGTGCGCCAACAGGGCGCGGTGCAGGATCGCACCTTCCGGATCGAATTCCTCGATCCCGGCGCCCAGGCCTTCTCGTTCACCTTTGGCTGATCAGGCGGCGGAAAGCCGGCCCTGCTGCATCAGGACGCCGGCGGTGTCGAAGAAGCCCTGGTGGCTGGTCAGCTTGCCGTCCTTGAGCGTCCACAGGATCGACGCGTCGGTGCGCACATAGCGTCCGCTGGCGCGATGCAGCGCCTCGATCTCGAACAGGCCCCACACCTTGTCGCCCTTGGCCGAGACGGCGCGGGGCTCGAAGCGGGTATAGTGGTAGCCGGAGAAGAGCAGGGCAGTGTATTCGCGCACCCCCGTGCGGCCCCGCCGCGTGCCGCCGAAGCGGAAGAATTCGGATGGGGCGGTGGAGATCCAGACCACATCGTCGGCCAGGATATCGAAGAGCGGGTCGAGGTGTCCTTCACGGAAGGCGGCGAGCACCGACAGCATCAGCGTCCGGTTGGACGATTCATTCGCATTCAACAGCACTGCACTCCTGTCAGGGCAGACGTCCCCCAACGCCGCTCGTGGAAAAAGCCTATGGAAATACCGGCAAAATAGCGCGGCGCGCCGAAGCCTCGCCGCATCGTCGGACCCGTGGCGCGCCCAAGGCCGCGCCGGCGGATCGGTGAAATCGATGGGAGCGGTTACATCCCGCATCGCAGCATGTCAACGGATAGCAGGGTTGCGCGGGCGGAAGTGTCTTACGCCGTCAAAGCCGCGCGCGACGCGCGAAGCTGGCCGGCGCCGGCCGCTGCTTGCCGGGTCCGCCCGCATCATGCGACAGCAGATTCATGACTGCGATGATCGTGCTTTTCCTGGTGGCGGTATGGGCCGGCGTGCAGAACGCCCTGGCCGGCGGGGGCACGTTCCTGACCCTTCCCGCGCTGATGTTGACGGGAATGACTGCGCTGGCGGCCAATATCACATCCACCGTGGCGCTTTTTCCGGGCCAGATCACCTCCAGCTGGGGCGGGCGCCGGCATGTGGCGGGGGCGGGCGGACTTCCCTTTCGCGCGCTGGTGATCATCTCTCTTCTGGGGGGCGTGATCGGCGCGGTGCTGCTGCTGGTGACGCCGTCCAGCATCTTTGCCCGCATGGTGCCCTGGCTCGTCCTGTTCGCCACCGCGGTCTTCGCCTGGGGCAGCCTGGCGCCCAGACGGGAAAGTGGCCCCAGGCTCAACCGCCTTGGCGCGGGCCTCGCCCAGTTCCTGATCTCGGTCTATGGCGGTTATTTCGGCGGTGGCATCGGCTTTCTCATGCTGGCGGCGCTGACCGCCGCGGGCCTGACCATCCGCCACGCCGGCGCCACCAAGAATGTCCTGGCCGGTGTGATGAACGCCAGCGCCGTGGCGATCTTCGTGTTCTCGCCCCAACTGCACTGGATGCAGGCGGCGGTGGCCTGCGCCGGTGCCGTCATAGGCGGCTGGATCGGCGGACACATGATCAGCCGCGTGAACGAGAAAGTCCTGCGCGCTGCGGCGATCGCCATCGGCGTGGCGCTGACCATCGGGTTGTTCATTCGCGCGCCCTGAGGCGTCCTGGCGTGCGCCCTGCCGGAAAAGACGGATGCCGGAAATCAGCTCCGGCATCCGCCATTCCAGAACATCACCCGGCTGTTCAGCCCGCGGGGGCGTGGACGGTTTCGCTGCGGCCCAGCATCCTGAGTGCCTTGCGATAATGCACTGCGCCGTTGTCCCACTGCCCGGACTGGCAGGACTGTTGGCCGCGGAGCTGTTCGACGCGGGCCGGGGAGGTGTCGCCGATGGCGCTGGCCATCGCGGTGGCGACGTCCTTGCTCAGGTTCTGGCAGGTGGCCGCGTCGCCGGCCGCCATCGCGGGGACCGCGGCGGACAGCAGCAGCATGGCGGCGGCAATGATGGGGGTCTTCATGGCGTTACTCCTTTGAAATGCCGATCAATACCGGCTTGGGGTAACGCGTGGATATAGCAAGGTACCGTGTTGTACAAGGTATCTTGCTATAAACTTTTATTACGGGCCTGAAGGCACCCCCCGGCGGGGTGCCTTCAGGGATGATTTCTACTGCTTGACGATCTGGCCGTCGGGCAGGCGGATTTCGCCCCAGCCGCCGTTCAGAGGATTGTCGCGGTGGAAGGGATATTGCGCCGCCGCCTTCTCATCCACCTCGATGCCCCAGCCCGGACGGTCGTTGGCATAGAGATAGCCATTCCTGATCTCCGGCAGGCCCGGAAAGATTTCGCGCGCGGCGTCATTGAACTCCGAATATTCCTGGATGCCGAAATTGGTGATCGACAGGTCCAGATGCACCATCGCCATGTGGCCGACCGGCGAGACGTCGCCGGGTCCATGCCAGGCGGTGCGCACATTGAAGATCTCGCCGAAGGCAGCGACCTTCCTGGCCGGGGTCAGGCCGCCCATCTGCGACAGATGCATGCGCATATAGTCGATCAGCCGGTCCTTGATCAGCGGCGTCCATTCATGCGGACTGTTGAACAGCTCGCCCATCGCAATGGGCGTGCTGGTCTGCCGGCGGATATTGGGGAACCACATGATGTCTTCCGGCGACAGCGGGTCTTCCAGGAAGAACAGGCGGAATTTCTCGGCCTGCTTGCACAATTCCACCGCCTGGGTCGGCGTATAGCGCTCATGGGCGTCGTGCAGCAGTTCGATGTCGGGGCCCAACTCCTTGCGCGCGGCCTCGAACAGGGAGATGGCGCGCTTCAGCGCCGCCTCGCGCTCGAACACGGGGCCGTCGTGCAGGGCCGGAATGCGTTGGCCGCCCCGGCGCGAGCCATAGCCTTCCATGCCGGGCACGCCCACCTGGATGCGCACATGGCGCAGGCCCTGTGAGATGTATTTGCGGGCGCTATTCAGGCAGTCCTCGATCTCGCTGCCCGAGGCGTGGCCATAGGTATCGACCGCTTCGCGCGCCTTGCCGCCCAGAAGTTCATAGACCGGCATGTTCGCCATGCGGCCCTTGATGTCCCACAGCGCCTCGTCGACGCCGCTGATGGCGTTGTTCAGCACCGGGCCGTTGCGCCAGTAGGAGGAATTGTACATCGCCTGCCAGGTATCCTCGATCCGGTCGGCCGGCTTTCCGATCAGGAAGGGCTTCAGATATTTCTCGACTGCCGGCTTCACCAGGTCGGCGCGCTGGGTAAATGTGGCGCAGCCGAAGCCGTGCAGGCCGGGCTGGTCGGTGGTGACCTTGACCACCGTCAGGCGCACGCCATCGGGTGAACATTCGATCACGCTGACGTCCGCGATCTTGGGGATGGGCATGCCGCGCTGGGCCCGGGCCAGCCGCTCCTGGCCGAGTGCCTCACGACTGGCGAGCAGGGCGGCAGCCGCCCCGGCGGTGGTGGCACCCAGAATGTCGCGTCTGCGCATGGCGGAACTCCCCCTGAAGAATTTTGCGTGGAATCTTTTTGGAGCCGCGACCGTAAGCGGCGCGGACGCGGACGGCAAGGTTTGTATACAATGTTCGGGCCGGCATCAGCCGGTTGTTCAAACTTGGCTCCGGAACGGTTATTACGGGGCTGTCATTTCCAAGGATGAGATTGATGTCCAGTGAGACCCTTCATGCGCCGCGCGAGCGCCTCAGCACCAAGACCATCTCCATGCACCAGGCGATCGTCTCGCTGATGGAGGAACTGGAGGCCGCCGACTGGTATCGGCAGCGCGCCGACGATTGCGAGGACGCCGCGCTCAAGCAGGTCCTGCTGCACAATATGCGCGAGGAGATCGAGCACGCCTCCATGATCATCGAATGGCTGCGCCGCAACAACGAGGACTTCGCCAAGCAGCTCAAGACCTATCTGTTCACCGAGGGCAATCTGCTCGAGGTCGAGGACGAGGCCGAGCACCGCAAATAGGATCGCGGCAGGTCCGGCGCCGCCGCGAGGGCGGCGCCGTGCCGGATCGTTACTTGCCTGTGATCATCTTCAGATCGATCGCGTCGGCCATCGCCTGATAGCCCGCGTCGTTGGGATGCAGGTGATCATAGTCGTTATAGTCGGCGCGGAAGGTCAGCGGGTTGGCCTTGTCTGCGGTGGCGGCGGCGAAGTCCACCACGCCGTCGAAGGCTCCGCTGGTCTGGATCCACCTGTTCAGCGCCAGGCGCACATTCTCTCCCGGTGGCGCTTCGTAATGTGCGCCCTGATAAGGGGTCAGCGTCGCGCCGATCACCCTGATGCCGTGCTCGTGGCAGCGTTCGATGATCTGCTTGTCGGCCGCGATCAGCGCCTCGGCGGTCACCGGGTCCTGCGGCGCATCGGTGACGAAGCCCCGGCCGATGTCGTTGATGCCTTCCAGCAGGATCACCACCTTCACGCCCGGCACCGCCAGCACGTCGCGGTCAAGCCGGGCCAGCGCGCTTGGTCCGGCGCCGTAGCGCAACAGGCGGTTGCCGCCGATGCCGGCATTGACCACCGACCATTTGCGGCCCGCCGCCGTGGCGTTCAGCCGCTCGGCCAGGCGGTCGGGCCAGCCGCGAAAGGCGTTGTTGGTGGACTGGGCGCCCTCGGTGATCGAATCGCCAAGCGTCACGACGACATTGGTGGCGGTTGCCGGATCGACCTCGATCTCGCTGACCATGCTGGTCAGGCGCATGATGGTGGGGCTGGGCAGAGCGGCCTCGCCGGTATGATCGCCGGGCGCGCCCGCGACATACTGATAGAGGCTGTGGCCGCCCCGCGCCATGGAGCCGGGCACGTAGAGCGAGATCACGAGCTTCTGCAGCGCATCGACCTTCATGTCGACCGCATCGGACAGCAGCGGCGCGCCATCAGGCACCGACACCGCGCCTTTGCCGTCGAAGGTCACCACATGGTCGGTGCCGGCCATCACGCTGCCGTCGGGTCCGGCGATGCCCACATGCACCGCGCCCAGCACCAGCACATCGCTGCCGCCTTCATTGGCGAGGCGCAGCCGGATGCGATCGCCTGCCACCGCGACCCGCACCAGCTGGCGCACGGTGACGTTGGACGGATCGCGCCCCGGCGCCGGATCCACCGGCAGGTTGCCGGGATTGTCGATCAGCAGCGGATGATGCACCACCGGCTCGGTCGCCGGCAGGCTGATGGAGGGCGCCAGGGGCGCGATCTCGGTCAGGGCCGTGCGCGGGCCGGGCGTCGTGCCCGGGGGCAGAGGGGTGGGAACGAAGCCCCAGGCCCCAATCCATGTGTCTTTGGCGGCCCCTTGGGCGGAAGCCGCCCCCGCCCCGCCGCCCAGGGCCAGAATCAGCCCTGCCGCCAGGGCCGCCTTGCGTCCGATATGCCGAAAATTCATGTCCCGCTCCCCGATTTGTGATTGGCAGGACTTTCTCCGGCTCTGGCCCGGGGTGCAAGTCGCTCAAAAGTTGGGCTTGGGGAGGGGGCAATGGTTCGAAAAGCGACGCCTGCGGAACAAAGTGCGGAAAAAGTCTGATTTTTCAGGCGCTTCCGGTTGACGGGCGCCGGGACCTCTGTAAATTAGCTTTGGACGCAGGGATTTAACCGGCGGCGTGTCCCTCAAAGGGGGCTGGGGATGATCAAGTCTGAATTGGTAGCGCGGCTTACCGCCCGGTATCCGCATCTTTATCACCGCGATGTGGAACGCATCGTCACCACGGTGCTCGATTCCATCAGCAAGGCGCTGGCGGACGGTCATCGTGTGGAACTGCGCGGCTTCGGCGCCTTCAGCGTCAAGACCCGCCCCTCGCGCATGGGCCGCAATCCCCGCACTGGCGAGCCGGTGGCCGTGGGGCAGAAGCGCGCACCTTTCTTCCGCACCGGAAAGGAATTGCGCGAAAGGCTCAACACCGATAACCCGGAATGAGCTTCGGCCGCGCGCCAGGAAGACGATGAATCCGGTTTACGTCGCGCTCGATACCACCGACCTCGATTACGCCCTGCAGCTGGCGGAGCGTGTTCGCCCCTCCATTGGCGGGCTGAAGCTGGGGCTGGAATTCTTCACCGCCCGCGGAGCCGAAGGCGTCAGAGCCTTTACCGACAGGGGCCTGCCTATTTTCCTGGACCTGAAGTTCCACGACATCCCCAATACGGTGGCGGGCGCCTGCCGTGCCGCCGCACAGCTGGGTGTTTCCATCACCAACATTCATGCGCAAGGCGGCGCAGCCATGATGCGCGCCGCGCGGGATGCGGTGAAAGGCGTGAATCCCGCCACACGGCTGATTGCGGTCACCATGCTGACCAGCCTTGGCGACGAAGACCTGCCTGGCCTGGGACTGATGCCGCCGGTAAGCGACCAGGTATTGCGGCTGGCAAGCCTGGCGCAGCAGTGCGGGCTGGATGGCGTGGTCTGCTCGGCACATGAGATCGAGCCTCTGCGCCGCGAACTGGGCCCGGACTTCCTGCTGGTGGTGCCGGGCATCCGGCCCGCCGGCGCAGCGCTGGGCGACCAGCGGCGGGTGATGGGGCCGAAGGAGGCGATGGACGCGGGGGCGAGCGTGCTGGTGATCGGCCGTCCCATCACCGGGGCTGCCGACCCCGCTCAGGCGGCCAGGGATATTGCTCAAAGCCTAGGCATTTCAGCCAATTAAGAGCGGTTCCCGGCTTTGCTTGATTTCTCCCGCCCCGGGGCCCATAAGCCCGAGCCCATGACCATTGCCGTGAAAATTTGCGGCCTGACGAGCGTGCAGGCGGTCGATGGCGCCGCCGATGCAGGCGCCGCGTTTGGCGGGCTGGTCTTTCATCGCCGCTCGCCCCGCTTCGTCGGGGCCGATATGGCGCGCGCACTGGCGGAACGCATGCGCGGGCGACTGAAGATCGTGGCGCTGACGGCCGACATGGACGATGCCGAACTGGCCGGCATCGTGAACGATATCCGCCCGGACTATCTGCAGCTTCACGGCGCCGAGGATGTGGCGCGCACCGCGCAAATCCGCGCCCGTTTCGGGCTGCCTGTGATCAAGGCGCTGGCTGTTGCCGAAAGCGCCGACCTGGATGCGGCGGCCGAATTCGGGAAAGTGGCCGACGTGCTTTTGTTCGACGCGCGCGCGCCCGAAAGCGCCGACCGCCGCGGCGGCCATGGCGCGGCCTTTGACTGGAAGATCCTTTCGGGCCGCAGCTTCGCCAAGCCCTGGTTCCTGGCAGGCGGGCTGACGCCGGACAATGTCACCCGCGCCATCCAGCTTTCCGGCGCGCGGTTCGTCGATGTCTCCTCCGGCGTGGAAAGCGCGCCCGGCGTGAAGGACCCGGCGCGCATCGCCGCCTTCATCGCCGCCACCCATCCGCAGGTTGCCGCATGAACACCATTCCCAATTCCTTCCGCACCGGCCCCGATGCCGGCGGCCATTTCGGCGCCTATGGCGGCCGCTTCGTCGCCGAGACCCTGATGCCGCTGGTGCTGGCCCTTGAGCAAGCCTATGAGGCGGCGAAGAAGGACCCGGCCTTTCATGCCGAGCTGACGGACCTTCTGACCCATTATGCGGGCCGCGAGAGCCCGCTCTATTTCGCCGAACGCCTGACGGCACACCTGGGCGGGGCGAAGATCTATCTGAAGCGCGAGGACCTCAACCACACCGGGGCGCACAAGATCAACAACACGCTGGGCCAGATCCTGCTGGCCCGGCGCATGGGCAAGACCCGCATCATCGCCGAAACCGGCGCGGGCAGCCACGGCGTGGCCACCGCCACGGTGGCGGCGCGCTTCGGGCTGCCCTGCACCATCTATATGGGCGAGGTGGACATGGAGCGGCAGAAGCCCAACGTGTTCCGCATGCGCCTTTTGGGCGCGGAGGTGCGCGGCGTCTCTTCCGGCGCGCGCACGCTGAAGGATGCGACCAACGAGGCGCTGCGCGACTGGGTCGCCAATGTGGAGGATACCTTCTACATCATCGGCTCGGTGGTGGGCCCGCACCCCTATCCGGCGATGGTGCGCGACTTCCAGACCGTGATCGGCAACGAGACGCGCGCCCAGATGCTGGAGCGGGAAGGCCGGCTGCCCGACCTGGTGACCGCCTGCGTGGGCGGCGGCTCCAATGCCATCGGCATGTTCCATCCTTTCGTCGACGATGTGGCGGTCGAGATTCACGGCGTTGAAGCGGCGGGCGAGGGCGTCGATTCCCCGCGCCATGCCGCAACCCTGTCGATGGGCTCGCCGGGCGTGCTGCACGGCGCGCGCTCATATCTTTTGCAGGACAGTGACGGCCAGGTGATCGAGGCCCATTCCATCTCGGCGGGTCTTGATTATCCCGGTGTCGGCCCCGAGCATTCCTGGCTGAAGGACATGGGCCGGGTAAAGTACCATTCCGTCACCGACCGCGAGGCGCTGGACGCGTTCGTGATGCTGTCCAAGCTGGAAGGCATCATCCCGGCCCTGGAATCGGCGCATGCCGTCGCCCATGTGATCAAGATCGCACCGCAGATGCGTCCCGACCAGATCATCGCCATCTGCCTGTCGGGCCGTGGCGACAAGGACGTCTTCTCGGTCGCCCACGCCCTGGGAGAGAAACTATGAAGCGAGAAAAGCCTTGAGCCGGATTTTTTCCTCATGAGCAGGCTGGCCGACACTTTCGCGCGCCTGAAAAAGGAGGGCCGCGCCGCCTTCGTGCCCTTCATCACCGCGGGCGATCCCGACATGGAAACCAGCTTCGCCATTCTTTCGAAGCTGCCGGAAGCGGGCGCCGACGTGATCGAGCTGGGCATGCCGTTCAGCGATCCCATGGCGGATGGCCCGGCGGTGCAGGCGTCTTCGATGCGCGCGCTCAAGGCCGGCGCCAGCATGGTCAAGGTGCTGGAGATGGTGAAGAAGTTCCGGAAGGTGAACAGCACCACGCCGGTCGTGCTGATGGGCTACTACAATCCCATCCATGCCTATGGCACCGCGCGCTTCGCCCATGACGTGGCGGGCGCGGGCGTCGACGGCCTGATCGTGGTCGACCTGCCGGTTGAAGAGGACGAGGTGTTGCGCGTGCCCGCACGGGCACAGGGCGTGGACGTAATCCGCTTCGTCACCCCCACGACGGACGACGCGCGGCTGAAGCGTGTGCTGGATGGCGCCGGCGGCTATCTGTATTATGTGTCGGTGGCGGGCGTGACCGGCACCAAGTCGGGGCCGGAAGATGCGGTGCGCGCCGCCATCGCGCGGGTGCGCGCGGCGACCGATCTGCCCTGCACCGTGGGCTTCGGCATCCGCACCCCTCACCAGGCCGCCGCCATCGCCGCCATGGCCGATGGCGTGGTGGTCGGCTCGGCCATCGTCTCGAAGATCGCCGACAATCTCGGCAAGCCGCGCGCGGCCATCATTGCCGAGGTTCTGGAACTGACCCGGGCGCTGGCCGGTTCGACGCACGCGGCACGCCATGCTAGGGTGAACGCATGAACTGGATCAGCAATTTCGTCCGTCCGAAGATCAAGGGGCTGATGGGCAAGGATCGCAGCAGCGATACCCCCGACAATCTGTGGAAGAAGTGCCCGTCCTGCGGCGAGATGATCTTCCATCGCGACCTGATGGCGAATCTCCAGGTCTGCCCCAATTGCGGCCATCACCTGCGCATCGGACCGGCGGAGCGTTTCGCCTATACCTTCGACGCCGGCAGCTTCACCGAGCTGGCGCCGCCCGGCGTGCCCTCCGATCCCCTGCGTTTCAGGGGCGAGAAGCGCTATGGCGACGAGATCAAGGCGGCGCGCGCCAAGACCGGGCGGCCGGAAGCCTTCACCGCCGCGCGCGGTACCATCGACGGGCTGAACGTGATGATCGGCGTGCAACCCTTCGACTATCTGGGCGGCAGCCTGGGATTGGGTGTGGGCGAAGGCCTGGTGCAGTCCATCGAAGCCGCCATCGCCGAGAAGCGTCCCTATATCCTGTTCGTCTCCTCCGGCGGCGCGCGCATGCAGGAAGGCATCCTGTCGCTGATGCAGATGCCGCGCGCCACCATCCTGGTCGACATGCTGCGCGAGGCGGGGCTGCCTTATGTGGTGGTTCTGACCGATCCCACCTTCGGCGGCGTTTCGGCCAGCTATGCGATGCTTGGCGACGTGCAGATCGCCGAGCCGGGCGCGCAGATCGGGTTCACCGGCGCGCGGGTGATCGCCCAGACCATCCGCGAAAAGCTGCCCGAAGGCTTCCAGCGCGCCGAATATCTGCTCGAACACGGCATGCTGGACATGGTGGTGCCGCGCAAGGAGATGCGCGAGACGCTGTCGCGCCTGCTGCATATCCTGATGAAGCAGGCGGCACCCAGGCCCCGCGGCCCGGCGCCGCTGCCCCGGAAGAACGGCAATGGCGGCGTGGCCGCAAGCCCGGGCTAGGCGCCGCGCCCCATGATCCCCAAACTCGCCTCGGGCCAGCGCAGCGATGCCATCCTGGGGCGGCTTTTGACGCTGCACCCCAAGAAGATCGATCTCAGGCTGGATCGCATCCTGCGCCTCCTGGCTGACCTGGGCGACCCGCACCGGCGCCTGCCGCCGGTGATCCATGTCGCCGGTACCAACGGCAAGGGCAGCGTCTGCGCTTTTGCCCGCGCCATGCTGGAGGCCCAGGGGCTGAAGGTGCATGTCCACACTTCGCCGCATCTGGTGCATTTCCACGAGCGCATCCGCATCGCCGGCCGGCTGATCGGCGAGGAGGAACTGGCCGAACTGCTGGAGGAAGTGGAGCGGGTCAATGACGGCCGCCCCATCACCTTCTTCGAAATCACCGGCGCCGCGATGTTCCTCGCCTTTTCGCGCCATCCCGCCGACGCGGTTGTGCTGGAGGTAGGGCTGGGCGGGCGCTATGACGCCACCAATGTCATCCCGCCGCCCGCCGTGGCGGTGATCCAGCCGGTCGGACTGGACCATCAGGAATTTCTGGGCAGCAACCTTGCGGCCATCGCCGCCGAGAAGGCGGGCATCATCAAGCCGGGTGCGCCGCTGGTGGTGGGACCGCAGGCGGATGTGGCCCGCGACGCCATCCTGTCGCGCGCCGACCAGATCGGCGTGCCGGTGTTCGAATTCGGCCAGGATTTCGCCGCCCGCCAGGAACATGGCCGCATGGTCTATGAGGACGAGAGCGGGCTGCTCGACCTTCCGCTACCGCGCCTGATCGGGCGCCACCAGATCGAGAATGCAGGTGTCGCCATTGCCGCCCTGCGCCATGCGCGCCGGCACGGCGCCTCGCCCGTCTGGGGCAGCGATGCGGCGGTGGAGCGGGGCCTTCAGACGGTGGAATGGCCCGCACGGCTGCAGCGGCTGACGCAAGGCCCGCTGATCGATTGCGCGCCCGACGGCGCCGAAGTCTGGCTGGATGGTGGGCACAATCCGCACGGCGCACTGGCGGTGGCGCGCGCCATCGCCGACCTGGAAGAGCGCGGCGAGCGGCCGCTCTACATGATCTGCGGCATGCTCGCCAACAAGGACGCGGGCGGATATCTGTCCGCCTGGCGCGGGCTGGTGCGCCGCATCGCCACCGTCGAGATCCCGGGTGAGGCGAACAGCTTTGGCGCCGGTGCGCTGTATGACGTCGCGCGCGCCGTGGGCCTGGAAGCGGCGCCGGCCGAGGACCTGGAAGACGCCATGCTGCAGGTTTCGGCCTGGTCGCGGCTGGACGGCGACGCCGCGCCCCCGCGCATCCTGATCTGCGGCTCACTCTATCTGGCCGGCCATGTGCTGGCCGAGAACAGCTAGTGTCCCGATTCCGAAGTTCGCCTACGCGATCTATATCGGTATTGTAGCGAACTTCGGAACCACGACACTAGCCGTTCAGCAGCGCCACTGCCTGATCCAGCCGCGCGCTATAGGCATCCAGCGCCCCCGCGATCAGCCCGATATAGCGCGTTGCGTCGTCCCAGCGATCCTCCTCGATGGCTTCGCGCACGCCCGGCAATGTCTTGGCGCCATAGCCGGTGAACATCCCCGGCGCGGTGATCATGTTCTTGTACCAGTCGCGGCCGGGCAGGCCCTGGTCAACCAGCAGGGTCTGGCCGATGGACTGCATCAGGGTCAGAAGCTGCTTGCGTTTGCCGCTGCTTAGCGACGCGCCATGCGCCGACAGCGCCATGTCATAGGCGGTGGCGCTGCTGTTCAGCCGCGTCAGCGCGGCATCGAGCGGCCCGAAGTCGAACTTCGGCACCTGTTTCAAGGCTTCGGGCGGGGCGTGGCTTTTGGTGGGATCGGCCGCCAGGTCATAGGCATTGTCCGCCAGCATCTTCGCCTGGCTTTCGGCGGCCGTGCGCCGGTCGTCCGCCAGCTTCTTCACTTCCTTCAGGTACTTCCCCACCGCGGCGGCAAAGCTGTCCGGCGTGTTCAGCGGCAGCTCGGCATCGGCGGCCTGGATGATCAGGTGGCCCGCCGTCTGCGACAGCAGCTTGCCATAGACGAGGCCTGGATCGACGAAACGCGTGTGATGCTCGAACGTGTCGTAGCGAGAGTGGTAGACGCCGCCCGAATTGCCTTCGCCGCCATAGCCCACATCCAGCGTGGCGATCCCCAGGTGCTGCAGGAACGTCGAATAGTCCGAGCCCGAGCCCAGCGCCTCGATCGGCATGTCCTGTCTGGGGTCGGCGGCTTCTTCCGCCGCGGCCTTCGCTTCCGGGCTGGCGGCGGGGGCGGTGCCACGCACCCGGATATCGGCACGCGCCCGTGCCGCGACGGAGACATTCGTTTCCGGGTCGGTGATGGCATTGGCCACCTGGCCGGCGAAGTGGCGCAGGTCCTCGCTGCCGCCCAGCCCCAGAAAGCCGCGGCCATTGCCGTCGCTGTTGACGTAAAGCACGGCCTTTTTCTGGAGCTCGGCGGCATGGGTCTCGGCCCATTCGGTGGAGCCGAGCAGCATCGGCTCCTCCGCGTCCCAGCTGGCATAGACGATGGTGCGCTTGGGCTTCCAACCCTGTTTCGCCAGCATGCCCAGCGCGCGCGCCTCGTCCAGCATGGCGACCTGGCCCGACAGGGGATCGGAAGCGCCGAACACCCAGCCGTCGAAATGATTGCCGCGGATCACCCACTGATCCGGATATTGCGAGCCCTTCAGCATGGCGATCACATCATGGGCGGGCTTGAGGCTCCATTCCGACTTGACCGCCAGATGCACGTTCCGCGTGCCCGGCCCCGCGCGATAGGTGATGGGCAGCGCGCCGCGCCATGCGGCGGGCACGGGCTGGCCGCCCAGTGTTTCCAGGAACACCTGCGCGTCGGCATAGGAAATCGGCAGCGCCGGAATCTTCAGGATCACGGGCGAGGTTTCGCGCGTCAGGCGCTTGGCGTTCCTGGTCGCGCCCACGCCCGGTGTCAGCGGATCGCCCGGATAGAGCGTCATGTCGGCGACCGAACCGCGCTGGATGCCTTGCGGCGGCCGCATGGGACCGGCCGGATAGACGCCGTCCACCGCATAGCCGTCATCGGCGGGATCGGAATAGATAAGGCAGCCCACCGCGCCATGCTCCTGCGCCAGCTTGGGCTTGAGGCCGCGCCAGCCCTTGCCATAGCGCGCGATGACGATCTTGCCCTTCACGCTGACGCCCATCTGGGCCAGGCGCTTGTAGTCGTCCTCCATGCCGTAATTCACATAGACCAGCGGTGCGGTGACATCGCCGTCGCCCTGATAGGCGACATAGGCGGGAAGGGCATAGTCCCTGGCCGTGGCACTGGAATCACCCGGGATGGGCGCTTCCTGCAGGGTGGCGGTAAAGGCGGGTGCGCCGTTCGCCGCCGGCATTTCCAGCGTCTCGCTGATGGGCGTGGGATAGAGCACCTGGAAGGTCTCGATATGGGCATCCCAGCCCCATTCCTTGTAGCGCGCCAGCAGCCATTCTGCGTTGGCCGCATCATGCGGGCTGCCGACCTGGTTGGGCTCGGCCGCCAGCAGCTTCATCCAGACGGTCTGGTCGGGGGAGCTGAGCTGGGCGTCAAAGCGCTGTTCGAGGGAAGAGGGCGCCGGCGCCCAGGCGGCGGCCAGGCAGGCCGGAAACAGCAGACCGGCCAGAAACACACTGCGGCGAATGGAAGAACGCATGCCCAACCCCCGTGACGATACGATGGTCATGGTATCGGTGATGGGGCGGCGCGCAAGGGCGTCCGGGGCGCGTCAAATCCTCCCGCCGGAGCGGGATTGGCGATGCTGTTTTCGGAATCTTTTGCTGGCGGCGCGCTTCGCGCAACAATCGGCCCCGCCCGTCATGGCGGCGTCAGATCGAGGATTCGATCCATTCCTTGATCTTCGACTTCGGCAGCGCGCCGACCTTGGTGGCCGCGACCTGGCCATCCTGGAAGATCATCATGGTGGGGATGCCGCGCACGCCATACTTGGTCGGCACATGCGGATTTTCGTCGATGTTCAGTTTGGCGATGGTCAGCTTGTCACCCAGCTCGGCCGACAGTTCGTCCAGCGCCGGGGCGATCATGCGACAGGGACCGCACCATTCCGCCCAGAAATCGACCAGCACGGGCTTTTTCGCATCCAGCACATCGCCCTGGAAGGAGGCGTCGGTCACTTTGATGGGCATGGAACTATCCTCTTGTCGCTCCCTCTATCTAGGAAGGCCCCCTACGGGGGTCAAGGTGTGGTGGAAAGCGGTAGTGTCTCAGTTTAAAATCTGAATGTTAGGAAGCGGCTTTTGGAGCAAAAAGCCGCTTTTTTGCGCCGGGAAGCGGTCCTTGGCGCAGGTCCAGTGATGGTACTGCAAGAGGGGCCGTTTGCAAGGATTCCGTCGCAGTGGGCGGCGGCCCGCGCTGGAGATCGCGGCGGCGGCGGTCACAACCCTAGGATGGCGAGGCTGCCCGATTTCGTGACATTCGCTTCGTCCGCCTTGGGTCAATACAAGACGGAAGGCAGCCACGCTCCGTCGGGCTCGTTATAAAGGCCGATAGTCATCAGCGTCATCGTTTGCGTCACGCGCAAACCTTCGGCGAGGCACCAACGCATCAAGTCGCCATTGCGCGACGGAACAAGAAAACCGGGGCCAAGATATGCGGGAGCAGCACCAATCAGCGCCTTCATGTCATCTGTAGTTTCGCCTACCGCGTGTCCGAAATATGCAATCAAGGTGGCATAACCCGTGATGCGACCTGCGCGCTCCACGACGCTTGCTGTTCCTTGAGCAATGGCATCGGCCAATTCTCCGCTACGATCATGCCCATGCACCCGAAAACACACGGCATTGCAGGCAGACAGATCGCCCGAGCGCGCCGCACGCACGGTACATCCAGGCACCGACTTCCCTATGGTCGGCCCTTGCAAGCACGCGATGTGCTCACGAGCATCAAACCCCAGTTTGAGATAAAGCGACAAAGAGCGGTTATGATAGCCGGCCTGGAGCAATCGGATTCCCACTAAGCCGCGCTCTCGCGCGCGGTCCATGACTGCTTGCATCAACAATCGACCAACTTGACCATTCTGGTCCCCCGGTTCGACCGTGATTGGTCCAAGACCGGCAATTGGATTGCGCTCATCCAAGAAATTTGTACCGACGATGCGCCCGTCGATCTCCGCCACAATATCGTAGAATTCTTCGTGACGGATCATGTTACCGAGCAAGCCAGCCGCAGCTTCCGGAGTGGGGAAATCCGGGGCGAAATTGTGTGCCTCAGCGATGTCCTTAAACGCGCGATAGCAAATGGCACCGGCACTAACAGCGTCGGCCTCTCGGCCTCTTCTTAAAGCGATCATTTTGGGCTCCCCAGTTCGTACCGCCCGACCACGATATCACCGATAGCGGATTCCGGTTTATCTGGCTTTGCGTCCCGATCTGGTATGCGCCTACATTGCCGCGATCTTGTCGGACAGCGGGCATGGGGCCTATCAGAGCTTCCTTCACCGCTCCTGCAAGGTCCACCTTGTCCCGGAGGCATGGCAGGCTGCGAGATTGCTTATCAACTCACAAAATCAAATTCGTACACTACCTGGAAAGCCGGGCGGCGATCCCCGCCATTTGGGCCTGAAGCAGGTCGTCGGGCAGGGCGATCAGGCGGGGACCGTCGGTGAAAACCAGGCCGCAGACGACTCGCCTGCCCGGGAAAACCGCCTGCCCGGCTGCCCGGTAAAGCGCCATCTGGTCCAGATATAGGGCGGCCACATCCTCTGCCCGGTGCGGAGCGGGACGGTTGGTCTTGAAGTCCAGGATCAGCACTTCGGTGTCGGTGACCGCCAGCCGGTCGATGCGCCCGGTGATCGGCGCCTTCAGCCCCAGGTCGGGCCGGCTGGCATGGATGGTCGCCTCGGCGCGGCTGTTCGGCCCGAACACCGCGGTGAATTCCGGATGGTCCAGCACCGCCAAAGTCTCGCGCACCAGCTCTTCGCCCGCCGCGCCGCCAAAGCCCTGGGCGGCGGCAAAGCCCAGCGCGATACGCCGGCGCTCTTCGGCTGCGATCTCCGGCAGCCGGGCCAGCAGCGCATGCACCACCGTGCCGCGCAGGAAACGTGACGCGCCCGCGCCCAGCGGCGAGGCGGTGGCGGGTACGGCACCGATATCGGAGGGCCGGATGGGATTGGGCGTGGCGGGTTCGGGCGGCGCCGGCTTGTGAATCCAGCCGGGCAGTGCTTCTTGCGGCTCGGGTCTGGCGGCCGGGGGCAGGGTGTCTTCCGCCAGCGTGCCGATGGTGCGGAAGGTCATGCCGCCTTCGGCCGCCTCCACGCCCAGATCCTCGGCGGCCTGTTTCATCCAGCCATACCAGCTGTCTTCGCCCGCGCCCTTCTTGCCGGTGAAGCCGCAGATGAACAGCCGGTCGCGCGCACGCGTCAGCGCCACATACAGAAGCCGGCGATGCTCGTTCAGCATCTCCGCATCCGCGGCGGCCTTGGCGCCGGCGACGATGGCAGGCGCCTGGTCATTCGGCAGGGGGAAGACGGGGCCGTCCGCTGTGTGCAGAAGCCCTTCGTGCCGGCCCAGGCCCCCCGGGCGCGAGGTCGTGTCCGGCAGGATCACGATGTCCGCCTCCAGTCCCTTGGCGCCATGCACGGTCATCACCCGCACCTCGTCGCGGCCGCGCTCCATGTCGCGCTTGATCTCGGTGCCGCCGCGCTCGACCCAGTCCAGGAATCCTTCCAGCGACGGGGAATGGCTGCGCTCATGCGCCAGCGACAGGCTGAGGAATTCGTCGATTGCGTCGGCGGATTCCGGTCCCAGCCGCGCCAGCAGCTTCTGCCTGCCGCCCAGCGCCGACAGAAGATGGGCGTAGAATTCGAAGGGCGGAGCATAGTCGGCCCGCTCCAGCATTGCGGACAGAAGATCATGCGCGGCGGGATGAGCGGCCCGCCTTGCCACCAGCGCCTGCCATAGGTCGGCCTTTCGGCCATGCGCCAGCGCAAAGAGTTCGTCTTCGCCAAGGCCGCATAGCGGCGAGCGCAGCAGGGCGGCCAGGTTCAGGTCGTCTTCCCGCTGCAGCACGAAGCGGCCCAGCGCGATCAGGTCCATGACCGCCATCTGCTCGGTCAGGCGCACCCGGTCGGCGCCCGCCACGGGAACGCCGCGCTGCTTGAGCTGGCGGATCACCTCGCCGCCAAAGGGTTCGCGCCGCGGCAAAAGGATCATGATGTCGCCGGGACGGACGGGAGCATCATGGCCGGCCAGGCGCGCACCGCGTTTCAGCCAGTCCTCGATGCGGCCGGCCACCTGGATCGCCAGCTTTGCCACCGGGCTGTGGGACTGGATCGCATCCACGGGCGCCCAGGGATCGGTCTCTTCGCCATCGTCGGGCGACAAGGGCGGCCAGAATTCGATGCCGCCCCTGGCCGTCTCGCGGTGGGCCTTGTGTTCGATCTTCGCGCCGCTGGAGGTCAGGCCCGCCCGCGCCTCTTCACCCGAAAACACCGCATCGACAAAGGCCAGGATGTCGGGCGCCGAGCGGCGCGAAGTCACCAGCGGCTGGTTGACCAGCTGTTGCTTTGCCGCCTTCGCGGCTTCGTCGAAATATTGCCGGTTGATCTCGAACTGGGCGGGATCGGCGCCCTGGAAGGAGAAGATGGACTGTTTCTCGTCGCCAACCGCGAAGATGGTGCGCGGTACCTTGCCCGTGTCGCCGGCGAAGAACTCTTCGGTCAGCCTGCGCACGATGTCCCACTGCTCGGGGCTGGTGTCCTGTGCCTCGTCGATCAGCACATGGTCGATTCCGCCGTCCAGCTTGTAGAGCACCCATTGGGCGGCGCCGGACTTGTGCAGCAGGCGCCGGGTTTCGATCACCAGATCGTCATAGTCCAGCACGCCGCGAAGCCGCTTGGCGGTGCGGTAATGGCGGCGCACCGCATCGACGATGGTGAGCGCGGCCCCCGCCAGTTCGGCGGCGCGGGCAGTCTTGTGGCGTTCGGCGGCGGTGCAGTAGCGCGCCTGCAGGTCGGTGAGCCAGGTCAGGAGATCAGGACGCGCCTTGCCGAGCTTTGCGGTCGCCATGGTCTTGCGCGGTTCGCCTTCGCCGGTCAGCAGGAATTCGCGCAGCAGGAAGAAGCCATGTGGTTCCGCCAGCCCGGCAATGACCGGTGCCAGCCGGGCCATTGCATCCAGGTCTTTTGCGCTGCCCCCAGACAGCCAGGCATGGATTTCACGCAGCGTTTCGATCTCGCCCGCCAGCGCCGAACAGAAGCCGGAGGCGATCAACTGCGTGGTTTCGCCATCGTCCAGCCCGTGCGCCTTGCGCAGCGTGGCGCCGATGTCGCCGGTGGTGCCGAGGAAGCGTTCCAGCTTGCGCCGGTCGCCGCCCAGCGCCGCATCCAGGATGCCGGTCAGCCGGCCTTCGCCGGTCTCGCGCACCACCAGCGCGATGGCGTCGGCCAGCGGGCCATCGTCGATTCCCGCCTGCTCCAGCACGTGCTGGCGCGCCTCGGCGATCAGCGCGCGGGCCGATGCATCATCCAGCACCTCGAAGCCCGGCGGCACCTTTGCCTCGATGGGAAAGCGCGACAGCACGATCTGGCAGAAGGCATGCAGCGTCAGCACCTTCAGCCCGCCCGGCGTCTCCAGCGCGCCCGCGAACAGCCGCCGCGCGCGGGGCAGGGACGTGTGCGCGTCGCCGCCGATGGCCACGATGCGCGCGCGCAATTCCGCGTCTGGCAGCATCGCCCATTCGCCAAGCTGCCGGAACAGCCGCTCCTGCATCTCCGCCGCCGCTGCCTTGGTGAAGGTCAGGCACAGGATGCGCGAAGGTTCGGCCCCGTTCAGCAGCAGCCGCGCCACCCGGTTGGCCAGAGTATAGGTCTTGCCCGCGCCCGCATTGGCGGCCACCCAGGCCGAGATATCGGGATCGGAGGCGATGACGGAAGGCTCGCGGCTCATTCCTCGTCCCCCGATGCCGTCCCCGGCGCGGACCATTCGCGCACCCGCGCCAGATGGTCGTAGTCGCCTTCGATGTCGATGCGGTAAGGGATCACGCGCGAGAGATACGGCGTGGCCGCATCGTCGAAGCGGGCGATGCGCCCGGCCAGCCGCTGATGGGCTTCTTCGGCCAATGCCATGGCATCGGGAATGTGGACCGGCTTGCGGGCATGCTTCTCGTCCGCCAGGCTCAGATAGACAAGATCCTTCGTCTCGCGGACACCGACCTCTTTGAAGCCGCCGCGCGCCAGCATCGCCGCCTCCAGCGGAAGCTGCGGCGACAGAAGGCGCTGAACCTGTTTCCTGGTCGGCACCTGCCCGCTCTTGTAGTCCAGGATCGCCGCGCCGCCGCCGGTCAGCTCGTCGATGCGGTCGGCGCGGCCGCTCAGGCGGAAGATGCCTCCCGGCGCGGGGATGTCCAGCGCGCCGCCAATTTCCAGATGCGATCCCTTGATGATGGTGCGCCGCTGCGCCTCGAAGGGAATGATCGCCTGTGCCGCGCCGCGAAAGCGCGGCCGCCAGATCGCCAGCGCCGCCTTTGGTATGGCCTGTGCGGCAAAGACCTCGTCGGCGATTGCCGCCAGGACCTCCACCGCATTGTCGGGCAGGTCGTGGGGGTAGCGCTGGACGAACAGTTCCAGCGCCTTGTGCAAGGCATTGCCGCGGTCCAGCGGGCCCACCGGCTCGTCCAGCCCCTTCAGCGGCAACAGCTTCAGAACATGCTTGGCATAGATGGCGTAAGGGTCGCGCAGCCAGGTCTCGATCTCGGTGATGGAAAGCCTGCGCGGCCGCGCAGCAACCGGCGGTCGGGGCGCGGGACGGGCGATGCGCGGCTGCTGCGGCACCTCACCGATGCGCGCCGCCAGCCGTGCATGGTCGGTGGCTGCCGGGGAGGTGATGTTCAAGCCGCGCGCCAATTGCTCCAGCCGCTGCAGCCAGCGCGAAGGAATGGTCGGCGCGCCGTCCGCCTTCTGGCTGCGGGTCAGCAGCACATTGGGCTGTGCGGCCAGTCCCGCGAAATCATGCGCGGCCAGTCCGATGCGCCGCTCCGGCTGCTCAAGGCCCAGCGCCGCGCGCATGGGCCGCGAGAACCAGGGATCGGCGCCGGCATGTTCCGGCCAGCTTGCCTCGTTCAGGCCGCCCAGGATGATCAGGTCGAAGCGTTGCAGCCGTGCTTCCAGCGGGCCCAGTATGGCCAGGCGTGGATGGCGGCCAAAGCCCCCGCGCACGGGCACGCCCATCGCCAGGCTGCGCAGCAGCGGCGCATAGGAGGACGGCTCGATCGGCGGCAGGTCCGCCGCCGCCAGCGCCAGTTCGGCGCACAGGCCTTGCGCCTGCTCGCCGTCCGCGCCCGCCCACAACAGGCAGCCGCCGCCGGTGTCGCAGGCCAGTTTTTCCGCCGCCGCGACATGGGCCGCCAGGATCTCCGCAAGCGCGGCATCGCCCTTTGCCCCGATCTCTTCCAGCGGCTTGAGGATCCCGGCGATGGCCTGCCACCACGCCGCCAGCGCGATCCGCGCGTCTTCGGGCGGCGGGCGCCAGGCGTGCTTCGCTTTTTCGATGGCGCGGGTGATCCCGTCCAGGCCCGGATCGGGGCGCGGGCCGCGCAGGCACCAGCGATCCAGTTCGCGTGCGCGGGCGCGAAAACCTGCCGCGTCCTGGCCCGCGCGGGCAAAGGGATGCTTCAGCAGGGCCAGCAGCGGCACCGGCGCGAATTTTTCATCCACCGCTTCCGCCAGCAGGCACAGGAAGCTGCCCGCCGCCATGTGCGCCAGCGGACGGCCAGCGGAATCGTCAATGGTGACGCCCCAGCGGCGCATTTCGGCTGCCACGCGCCGCGCCAGGCCGCGGTCAGGCGTCACCAGTGCGGCGGTGCGCTCCGGTACCTCCAGCGCCTCTCGCAGCGCCAGCGCGATGGCCAGCGCTTCCTCGCCCGGATGGGCGGCAACCACCTGCGAAAGGCCATCAAGCCCCTTCGCAAGTTCGCCGGCGCCCCTGTCGGCCAGCGCGCGCCATGCATCGGTGGTGGGGGCGGGGCGCAGCGTCTCGCGCAGCAGAGCCTCGCGCGGCGCATTGTGTCCGGCCTGCGCCCAGTCTCGCACATCCTGGCGCTCCACGCCGATCACCCGCAGAAGCTGCTTGAGGCCATATTGCGGATGGCCGTGATCGAGACTGGCCCAGCTTTCGCCATCCAGTTCGCGGTCCAGCCCCGGCAACACCACGGCGCCCTTCGGCAGCCGCGCGATGGCGGCCAGCAACTCGGCGGTGGCGGGGATCGATCCGGTCGAGCCCGCTGCGATCACAAGTCCATCCGGCGGGTTCTGCGTCAGCCGCGCCGCCAGTGCGCGCAGCACCGCGGACCGGCGCGCGGCGGGATTGCTGCGGCCTTCATCTGCCAGCACGGCCGGCCAGGCCGTGTCGATGATGTCCAGGAAGCGCGCCACGTCCTGCCAATGTTCGGCCAGCGCGGCGGGCACCACGTCCTTCAGCATCTTCAGATCGGCGCCCTGGGTTTCGACCTCGTCCATCACCCGCGCCAGGCTGGCGGCCAGCGCCGCCGCCTGGGCGAAAGACATCTCTTCACCCTGTGCGCCGCGCCAGTGCCGGATAAGCCTGGCGAGCAGAAGCTGGCGCCGCATTCGCCCGATCGCGGGCGGCAGGGCGACACCATCGCCCAGGCTGTCGAACAGAAGATCGTCGTCCTCGCTTTCACCCAGCGCGCGGAACTGCGGCAGCAGGGCCGCGCCGCCCAGGACCTTTGCAAATGCATCGCCAAAGCCGCGTGCGGCGCGCCGCGTGGGCAGGTAGATCATGGCCGACGCCACCGCCAGCGGATCACTGCCGGAAGAAGCAGTCGAAGTGCGCGCCACCACACCCCTGGCCAATGTCGCCGCGAAATCGGCGCTGGCGGGAATGGTGAAGACGGCAGGCGCGCGCATCAGGCTGGTTTCAGGACGGCCGGGTTCAGCGCAGTCAGATAGCGTTCGGCGTCAAGGCGTGCCTGGGGCGTGCCGACATGGATCCACATGCCTTCCAGCCGCGTGCCGTAAAGGCGCTTTTGCGCGATGGCGCGGTCCCACATGCGGTTGGTGGAGAATTCGCCTTCCGGCGCGTCGCGGAACAGGCGGGGATGAACGATCTGTACCCCCGGATAGGCATAGGGACTGGCGTTGCGCTCGGGGCGGGCGATGTGGCCCTCCGCATCCATCACGAAATCGCCGGTGCCTTCATAGCCCATCGCCGCCGTCATCGCCGCCAGCAACAGAAGGCCGTCCATGCGTTCCGGCTCCCACAGATGCTGCATCTGGGTCAGGGCGGGGACATAGCCTTCCACCCATACCGAATCCGAATTCAGGATGAAGAAGGGCTCGCCACCGAAGTGCGGCATCGCCTTGACCACGCCGCCGCCGGTGCCCAGCAGTTCGCCCGTCTCGTCCGAGGTGCGGATCTCGATATCCCTGCGCCCCGCCAGATGGGCGCGCAGCATATCGGCGCGGTAATGCACATTCACCACAGCCAGCGTCACGCCCGCCGCCACCAGGCGGTCCAGCGCGTGATCGATCAGCGGTTTGCCCATCACCGTCACCATCGGCTTGGGCCGGTCGTCGGTCAGCGGCCGCATGCGCGTGCCCAGGCCCGCCCCCATGATCATCGCGCGGGAAACTTTGCTCACTTATGGCTCCGCAATCGTGCGTTTTTCCACCGGAATCACGCGATCATACCATGCACGCAAATCCGCCAGCCCCCGATGCTCCAGGTCGCGCGCCAGATGGCCCCACACCCGCGGCAGCAGCGAAAGATAGCGTGCCTTTGCGTCGCGCAGGTAAAGCCGGGCGAAGATGCCCACGATCTTGGCGTTGCGCTGGGCCGCCATCACCGCCATTTCATGCCGGAAAGCGGCTTCGTCAGGCGGCGTGCCCGCTGCGCGCATCGCCGCCAGATAATGATCCACGGCGGCGCCCGCCACGGCTGCGCTGACGTCACGGCGCGCATCTTCGATCAGCGAAACCAGGTCATAGGCCGGGCTGCCCGCCACCGCGTCCTGGAAATCGATCAGCCCGACCCGGGCCACGCCCTGCCGCGCCGGCAGCCACAGCAGATTCTGGGCGTGAAAATCGCGATGCACGAAGACGCGGCGCTCCTGTGCCAGGTCCTTCAGCGCCGCCCGCCACAGGCCGCGATGGTCTTCGATTTCCTCGGCCGTCGCCTTTCGCCCCAGTGCCAGCGGAAGGAACCATTCGGTCAGCAGGTCGGTCTCGGCAATCAGCGCGGTTTCGTCGTAGGTGAAAAGCGGCTTGCCGGGACCGATGGATTGGGGAGCGGCCAGCGCGTGAAGCCTTGCCAGCACCTCCACCGCCGCCTTGTAGAGTTCGGTCTCGTTTGCGCCCACGGCCAGCACATCGGCGAACAGGGCATCGCCCAGGTCTTCGAGGATGGCGAAACCCTGCGCGTGATCGGCGGCCAGGATGTCGGGCGCCGCCAGCCCCAGGCCGCGCAGGTATTCTGCCGCGGCGGCAAAGCGCGCACAGTCGGCGCCGGCCAGCCGCGCCATGGCGTTGTAGCCCAGCGCGCGGCGCTGCCCGGCCGTGGCATCGGCGGGCGCGACGGGTGTCTCGGCAAGCTGCGGCTGGTCCATCAGCATGGCGCGGCGGTCCCCCAGCGTCAGGCGCGCATAATGGCGGGTCGAGGCATCGCCGGGCAGGGGCGCGATGGCGGCCTCGCCCCATCCCGACGCGGCCAGGAATTCGCGCATCGCCAGCCGGCGTCCGATACCCGGCGCTTGTGCATCAGACATGCAAATGCTCCGCCCAGCGCGCCGGGCCGGCGATGCGGGCGCTGCGTATTCCATCGTCCAGCGAAAGGCGCATATGCAGCGCGTCGGGCGGCAGCGCCTCGGGGGCGCGCTCGGGCCATTCGACCAGCACCGCGCCCTGGTCCAGCGCATCCTCGAACCCCAGTTCGGCCATCTCGCGCGGCGACTTCAGGCGATAGAGATCATAGTGGCTGACCAGAAGGGTTGGCGTCTCATAGCTCTGGACCAGCGTGAAGGTCGGGCTGGGCACCTCGCCGGTTACCCCCAGCGCCGTCAGGATGGCGCGTGCCAGCGTGGTCTTGCCCGCGCCCAGATCGCCCCACAACGCCACCGCATTGCCGGGCTCAAGGCCGTGCGCGATCGCCGCGCCCAGCTCCTGGGTTGCCGCCAGGCTGGGCAGGGCGATCCGGGCGCGGAAGGTCCCGGCGCAACTGTCTGGATTTTCAGCCATCATTCCGCTTTTAGCGCGCGCCCGGCCCGCGCGGAAGGGCCCCGGTTGCGCCCATCCACCCGCCATGCTAGCCCCGCGCCGCAAGCACCCAAGACAAGCCGGAAATGCCAGAAAACACTGAAGAAAAGCGGGAAGAAGCCATCGTCATCATCGGCGCCGGCCAGGCCGCGTCCCAGGCGGTCCAGAGCCTGCGCGCAGATGGCTTCGACGGCCCCATCACGCTGGTGGGCGAGGAGCCTTACGCGCCCTACCAGCGTCCGCCGCTGTCCAAGGCTTACCTGCTGGGCCAGTTCGAGCGCGCCCGCCTGTTCCTGAAGGGCGATGACTATTATTCCGGCGTCGGTTGCGATCTGTTGCTGCAAACGCGCGCGAAGGCGATTCACCGCGCCACCCGCGAGGTGGAACTGCGGGATGGCCGCCGCCTGCCTTACGACAAGCTGCTGCTGACCACCGGCGCGCGGGTGCGCAAGCTGAACTGCCCCGGCGCCGATCTTTCCGGCGTGCATTATCTCAAGACCATCGCCGATGTGGATGGGCTCCAGGCCGCCTTCACCGAAGGCAGGCGCATCGCGGTGGTGGGCGGCGGCTATATCGGCCTTGAAGTCGCCGCCGTCGCCGCCAAGCGCGGCCTGCAGGTAACGGTCTTCGAAGCCATGGACCGGCTGATGGCGCGCGCGGTGTCGCCGCAATTGTCCGCCTTCTATGCCGCCGAGCATGAAAAGGCCGGTGTCACCCTGCGCCTCAAGACCGGCGTGGAAGAGATCGGCGGCCATGGCAAGGTCGAATGGGTGCGGGCCGGCGGCCTGACCTATGAGGCCGACATCGTGCTGGTGGGCATCGGCGTGGTGCCGTGCGAGGAACTGGCGCGCGAAGCCGGCCTTGCCTGCGAGGACGGCATCGTGGTCGACCGCAATGCCCGCACCAGCGATCCATATATCTGGTCTGCCGGCGACTGCACCCGCCATGTCGGCCGCGAGGGCCACGCCATCCGCCTGGAATGCGTGCAGAACGCCATCGACCAGGCCAAGCATGCGGCGCTGGCAATGACCGGCAAGCCCAAAACCTATTCCGAGGTGCCGTGGTTCTGGTCGGACCAGTATGATCTCAAATTGCAGATTGCCGGGCTGGCGCGGCCCACCGACACGATCGTCCAGCGCGGCGATCCGGCATCACGCAAATTCTCGGTCTTCCATTTGCGCGACGGCAAGGTCGCGGCGGTGGAGGCTGTCAACGCCGCGCCCGACTACCTGATCGGCAAGAAGCTGATCGCCGAAGGCACCGCGGTCGATCCGGCGCGGCTGGCCGACACCGCGATCAAGATCAAGGAAGTCGTGGGCTGATGGCGAACAAGGCCGCCGGCAAGGTCACCTATATCGAAAGCACCGGCAAGGCGCACACGATCGAGGTGAAGGAGGGCTGGTCGCTGATGGAAGGGGCGGTCAAGCACCTGATCCCCGGCATCGACGCCGATTGCGGCGGGGCCTGCGCCTGCGCGACCTGCCAGGTCTATGTCGATCCCGAATGGGAAGGAAAGCTGCCGCCCAAGACCGACATGGAAGAGACAATGCTGGACTTCGCGCCGGATCGGCAGGCGGGCAGCCGCCTGTCGTGCCAGCTTCGCATGACGGCGGAGCTGGACGGCATCGTGGTGCGGCTGCCCAAAAGCCAGCATTGACGCTCTTTCCGCCGGCGCGGCCCTGCCTTCCCTTCGTGCGCGCAGCGCACAGGAAGGGGAGTTGCCCGTAGCACGCAGGCCGCTTTCGGCCGTCGCGTGCGGAGGGGTCAAAGATAAGCCGTCTGATCGTCGCTGCCGACTTGCGGGCGGTGGTCTTCGTCCGGCAGGCGGCGCGGGATGTGGCAGCGCACCCTGGTGCCGCCGTCCTGGCCCGATTCGATCTCCACCCAGCCGTCATGCAGTTCCAGGAAGCGGTTGACCAGCGCCAGTCCCAGCCCGGCGCCGGCCCGTTTGCCCGACTGGCTTTTGGCCGAGAAGCGTTCGAAGACGTTGGCCTTCACGTCGGGCGACAGGCCTGGGCCATTGTCGGCGACGCTGATCTGCACGTCGTCGCCCACGATGCGGCCCGACAGCACCACCCGGCCGCCGCGCGGCGTGAACTTGAAGGCGTTGGACAAAAGATTGAACAGGATCTGGCGCAGCCGCCGCACATCGCCCAGGAAGGCCCCGGCGCCGGGCGCGCAATCGACCTCAAGCGCCAGCCCCATCTTGGCCGCCCATTCGCGCGCATGCACGGCGATGTCGTTGATCAGGTCGTAGAGATCGACGCGCCCAAGCTCCAGCCTCAGCGCGCCCGATTCCACCAGCGCCAGGTCCAGGATGTCGTTGATCAGGTTTTTCAGCGTGTTTCCGCCCGACACGATGGCATGGACATATTCGGACTGCTGCGCATTCAGCTGGCCGGGTACGCCGCTGGCCAGGTGTTCGGAGAAGCCCAGTATGGTGTTGAGCGGGGTGCGCAGTTCGTATGACACATGCTTGATGAAGTCGGATTTGAGGCGGTCGGCCGCTTCCAGCCCCTCATTGCGCTCGCGCAGCGCGCTTTCGATGCGGAAGCGGTCGGTGACGTCGACAAAGGTGATCAGGGTGGCGCCGTCGGGCAGGGGCGAAATGGCCAGCGACAGCACGCTGCGGTCCGAGCGTTCCACCTCGCCCAGATCCTCGTGCTGGCGCCCGCCCGACGACACGGCCTGCACCACCCGGTCCCACAATCGCGGTTCGTCGCCGAACTTGTCCCTGGCCAGCGCGGCGATGGTGCGCACGTGCGGCTCGCCGTCGAGTTCGCCGCGCTCCAGGTCCCAGATGCGGCCGAAGGCGGCATTGTGCAGCTTCAGCTTGCCGTCGGGCCCGAACACCGCCACGCCCTCGCTCAACGTGTCCAGCGTGGCGGTCTGCACCTTCATCAGCGTGTTGTAGTCGCTTTCCAGCGCCAGGCGGGCCGAGACGTCCTCATAGAGGAAGGTCAGGCCGCCGAAGGGGTGGGGCTGGCTGACCACGCGGATGGTCTGTCCGCCCGGCAGGTACCAGCTGTCTTCGCTGCTTTCGCGCCCGCTCTGGTAGAGGGCCAGGCGCTGGCGCTTCCAGGCCTGATAGTCGCGCTGCTCGGGCAGTTTGCGCATGTCGCGCAGCCGGTCCAGGATGTCGCCGTCGCTGGGATGCCTGTCTAGCCAGCTTTCCGAAATCCCCCACAGCCGCGCGTACGCCTTGTTGTAGAAGGTCAGCTTCTGGTCGCGGCCGAAAATCGCCACCGCCGTCGCCAGCTTGTCCAGCGTATCGGCATGGGCGTCGGCGTGGGCCTGCAGCCGCGCCTCGGCGGCGGCGGTTTCGGTGACGTCGATGGCGGTGCCGATGATGCCGGCATCGCCCAGCGGAATCTCGCGGAAGGACAGGGCGCGGCGCTGGCCGTTCACCACCGAGAACAGGCGCGTTTCCTGGACCGCGTTCTGGCCGCGCGCGGCGGCTGCCAGGTCGCGTTCGGCCTTGTCCAGCGCCAGTTGCTCGCGCCGCGCGGTTTCCAGGTCGCGCGCGCCGGCGGCCTTCAGGTAGGCGTGGTTGGCCCAGCTCAGTGCCAGGGCCTTGTCGCGCAGCCACACCGGCACCGGCAGTGCATCCAGGATGGCACGGAATTCACCGCTGGCTTCCGCCGCCGCCGGTTCTTCAAGCCACACCGCCGCCATGCCGCCCACCGCGCGGCCGCGAACCACCAGCAGCTTGCCGTGCGCATCATGCGCCTTCAGGGCGAAAGCGGCGCCGCGATCCGACAGGCCGTCCAGCGCGCCCGACAGCGCCAGTGCATCGGCGCCCTTCAGGCAGGACTGCAGCATCTCCTCGCCATGGGCGTACGAGAACGGCCCGGCGCCATCGCGTCCCCAAACCACCAGCGCCTCGCGCGATGCGCCCAACAGGGCGTCGCGCTCACCCACCGCGGCCTTGCTGCGCGCCGCAATCTGGCGCAGCGAACGACGCAGGCGCCGGGCGGTGCGCTGTTCGGCCAGCGCCCAAAGGCCGGCGGCGATCCCCAGGGCGACCCCCCCGCAGGCCAGCGCCGACAGCACCAGCATGTTGCCGGACTGGAAGGTGAGGGCGGCCGGCGACGTGGCCGTGAGATCGGCGGCGGCCGCGGCGTGGACCGGCAGAAGCAGGGCCGTCAGGGGAGGCAGGATGGCGCAGCCGGACAGGAATCCTGCCCTTCGCCTCAGCCGGCCTGCGGCCGGCTGTCCCACCTGTCCCGAAATGGGACGCATTCCCAACTGCCCCCGTTATTTCCGGCCTGAACGTCGAATCACTGTTGAATCAATAAGATAGCTCCGGGCAGCGAGTCCGCCTAGGGATTGTGGTTAACAATTTCCTAAAACCCACATGCAGTTCAGGGGTCAAGGTTTTGGAGCTGTGGATAATTTTCGAGTCAATTCAGGGTGTTAATCTTTATGAACAGACTGCTAACGCCGGTTCCCATCGGCCAAAGAAAAAGCGCGCCGGAATCATCCGGCGCGCTCTTTTTTGGCCCGTGGGGGCAATCAGTACCGATAGGTGTCCGGCTTGAAGGGGCCGGCCTTGGGCACGTTGATGTAGTCGGACTGCTTGGTGGACAGCTCGGTCAGCTCCACCCCGATCTTGCCCAGATGCAGGCGGGCGACCTTTTCGTCCAGCTGCTTGGGCAGGACATATACCTTCTTCTCATACTGGCCCTGCTTGGTGAACAGCTCGATCTGGGCCAGCGTCTGGTTGGTGAAGGACGCCGACATCACGAAGCTGGGATGGCCCATGGCATTGCCCAGGTTCACCAGGCGGCCTTCCGACAGAAGGATGATGCGCTTGCCGTCGGGGAATTCCACCTCGTCGACCTGCGGCTTGATGTTGTGCCACTGGAAGTTCTTCAGCGCGCCCACCTGGATCTCGCTGTCGAAGTGGCCGATGTTGCAGACGATGGCGCGGTCCTTCATGGCGCGCATGTGATCGACGGTGATCACATCGACATTGCCGGTGGCGGTGACGAAGATGTCGGCCCTGGGCGCCGCCGTTTCCATGGTCACGACTTCATAGCCTTCCATGGCGGCCTGCAGCGCGCAGATGGGATCGACTTCCGACACCATCACGCGGCAACCCGCCTGGCGCAGCGACGCGGCCGAACCCTTGCCCACGTCGCCGAAGCCGGCGACCATCGCCACCTTGCCCGACATCATCACATCGGTGCCGCGGCGGATGCCGTCCACCAGCGACTCGCGGCAGCCATAGAGATTGTCGAACTTCGACTTGGTGACGCTGTCGTTCACGTTGATGGCGGGGAACAGCAGCTTGCCGGCCTTCTCCATCTGGTAGAGGCGGTGCACGCCGGTGGTGGTCTCTTCCGACACGCCCTTGATGGAGGCGGCGATCTCGCCGAACCAGCCCTTGGGCTTTTCCTTCAGAAGGCGCTTGATGAGGGCATAGAAGACTTCCTCTTCTTCATTCTCGGGCTTTTCCAGGAAGGCGGTGTCGCCGTTCTCTGCGCGCAGGCCCGAATGCACCAGCATGGTGGCGTCGCCGCCATCGTCGAGGATCATGTTGGGATAGCCGCCGCCATGCCATTCGAACAGCTTGGCGGTGTAGTCCCAATAGTCCTTCAGGCTCTCGCCCTTGATGGCGAAGACGGGAATGCCGGCGGCGGCGATGGCGGCGGCGGCATGGTCCTGGGTCGAGTAGATGTTGCACGACACCCAGCGTATGTCGGCACCCAGCGCCTTCAGCGTTTCGATCAAGACCGCGGTCTGGATGGTCATGTGCAGCGAACCGGCGATGCGCGCGCCCTTCAGGGGCTGGCTGGGGCCATATTCGGCGCGGGTCGCCATCAGGCCCGGCATCTCGATTTCGGCGATGTTCAGTTCCTTGCGGCCCCAATCGGCAAGAGAGATGTCTTTGACGATGTAATCGTTGAACGCGGCCATGCGGGAATCCCTGAAGAAATTGCGCGTCCGGCTATAGCGCGGCGGGCGTGACCGGGCAAGAAGGATATAAAGAAATCTGCATATCGTTATTCCGGGGCGGTTGATCCGGCCGCTGATTTCACGTTTTTTCCAGTATCGACAAGGCCTTCGATACCGGGGCGGTGCCGGGGGCGCTGCTGTTTGGGGACCGGCCGACCGCTTCGGGCGCAAGAAGCCCTTCTTCGTTACCCTGGGCGTCCTCGCGTCAGGATTTCTGTCAGGGCCCATCCACCTGGTAACCCGCCTTGCGCAGCAGGGCGGGCACGCCGCTCGGCCCGGCAAGGTGGCCCGCGCCCACGGTGATGAAGAAGCGGTGCTTCTGCTTCAGCATGGCTTCGATCTTCGGCACCCAGCGCGCGTTGCGGTCGTCGAACAGGGCTTTTTTGGCGGCCGGAAAGTCGGCCATGTCCTCGGCCACGATCTTCGCCAGCCTGTCCTGATCGCCGTGCTCCCACGCTTCCAGCAGCGGCTGCACCATCGCTTCGGTGTCCGCCAGGTCGGACAGGCCCGCTTCGAATTCATCCAGCTCCAAAGCGGGATCGTCGGGCGCCAGCAGCGCGAATTGCTGGTCGACGGTTTCCAGATAGCGCATTTTCCTGCCCGTCGTGCGCGCTTCTTCCATCAGCACCGGATCGACGCCGTCACCGGTGCCGAACTGATGCTGGCCCATCTGCGCGAGAAGCATCTGCAAGCCTGCCAGCCAGGGCCGCTCGCGATTGACCTGTTCGGGCGGAAGGCCGGCCTCGGCGACGGCGGCATCGAATTTCGGCTGCATGCCGGGATGCAGCAGGTCGCGCAGGGACACGCCCTGGGGCAGATAGCCCTTTTCGGCGACCAGTTGCCTGACCCGCGCCATGGCGGCCGGGTCCTGCGAGACCTCGAAGACGAAGACATCGGCCTTCGACAACGCATCCTTGATCACAGGCCCGCGCCAGTCGATGCCCGGAGGCAGCACGTGCACGGATCCGAACAGCCAGGCTTCACCCCTTGGGCCCTTGACGTGCCAGAGAGAGGGATGCGCCGCGGTATCGGCGGCGGCCGGCAGCGCCAGCAGGAAGGCGAAGACAAGGGCGAGGAGTTTCGTTCTGGGCTTCATCGCTTCCGTCCTGCCGCGCGCAAAGACTACGCTGGCGCTACTTTGCGCTTGGCAATGATTGCGGCGGCTGGGCCGCCACAATCATTCCTCGCCAAACTTGGCTTCGACCAGCGCCAGGATCGCCTTCATCGCCTCGGCCGCATCGGGCCCCTGGGCGGTGATTTCCACTTCCTTGCCCATCGAGGCCGCCAGCATCATCAGCCCCATGATCGAGCGGCCATCGGCCGAGACTCCATCGCGGATCACATGGATGTCGGACTGGAAGCGCGATGAGGCTTCCACGATCTTGGCGCTGGCGCGCGCATGCAGCCCTTTCTTGTTGGGAATGATCACGCGCGCGCGCAGCATTTCGCTCATCCGTCCCGATCGCCCATCAGCCAAGATCGGCGCTGCCCGCGCGCATGTATTTGCGGCCGGCCTCGATGGCCTCCTTCACCGCCTGTTCCAGCGGCAGGCGGGCGCGCACGTCGATCAGCTTGATCAGGCTGGGCAGGTTGACCCCCGCCAGCACTTCGATCTTTCCCTTCTCCAAAAGGGTCAGGGCCAGGTTGCAGGGCGTGCCGCCGAACATGTCGGTGGCGATGATGACGCCGCGCCCCACATCGACCGACTTGGCGGCGGCGGCGATTTCGCGCTGGCGCCGTTCGATATCGTCTTCCGGCCCGATGCAGACGGCGCGCAGATGGGTCTGGGGACCGACCATATGCTCCATGGCGGAGATGAACTCTTGTGCCAGGCGGCCATGGGTGACAAGAACAATACCGATCATGACAATTCCGTTGGAAGGCGCGGACGATAGCAAAAGCCTTCAGCAGGGAAAGACTTATTTGCCGGACTGGTAACCAGGTGCGCCGCCTAGCCCTGGTTAAAAGTGTCGCGGAATGTGCCCGCCCGGTGCGCGGCCAGGGCTGCGCGGATGCGCGCCGCGGCGGAAGCCGGCCTTGCATCCAGCAGGATCTGTGGCGGAAAGGTGGCCGGCTTCAGCGGCGCGGGCGGATGCCACAGCAATGGTTGCGGCAACCGGGCGCCCTTCCTGCCGAGCTTTGCAACCAGAGCGATGCGCACGCTGGCGCGCACCGGCAGTTTCACGATGCCCAGTCCCCTTATCTCCATAAGGCCGCGGATGGCGGCGGGCGCGCTGGCGCTGAGCACGCCATTCTTCACTGTCAGGATGGTGCGGTCATCCGCCACAAGCCGTGCGCCGCCGTCGATCAGCTGCAGCGCCAGGTCGGACTTGCCCGCGCCGCTGGCCCCCAGCAACAGAATGCCCTGTGTGCCGATGGCCACGCAGGTCGCGTGAATGTTGACCTCGCTCATGGCGCTGCCACCGGCAGCTCCACGATCAGCCGCGCGCCATCGCCCTGGCCGCCGCCGGCGGCGCGGTTCTCTGCCCAGACATGTCCGCCCGCGCCGACGATGATCTGGCGGGCGATGGAAAGTCCCAGCCCCGAATTGCGCCCGAAGCTTTCGGTCGGCCGCTCGGTATAAAAACGCTGGAAGATGGATTCCAGATTGTCGGGCGGAATGCCGGGACCTTCATCCTCCACCGTGACCCGCGCATGATGGTCATGGCGCGTGGCGGTAACGGTGACCTTGCCGCCCTGGGGGCTGAAGGAAATGGCGTTGTCGATCAGGTTGCGGAACACCTGGCCCAGCCGCTCGTCGCGGCCACGCACGATGGCGCCGGCGGGCAGCTGGTCGTCCAGCACGAATTCTACCCCGCGCGAATTGTCGGTCATGCGATAGATGTCGATGATGGTGGCAAGAAGCCGCGACAGGTTCACCGGCTCGGGCGTCTCGCGCGACAGTTCGGCATCCAGGCGCGAGGCGTCGGAGATGTCGGTGATCAGACGGTCGATGCGCTTGATGTCGCCGCGAATGATCTTCAGCAGCCGTCCGCGGCCTTCATCGTCCTTCGCGCGGGAGAACATCTCCACCGCGCTGGCCAGCGAGGTGAGGGGATTCTTCAGTTCATGGGCGACATCGGCGGCGAAGCTTTCGATGGCGTCGATGCGGTCGTAGAGGTCGGCGGTCATCGCCTTCAGGCTGTCGGCCAGGTCGCCGATCTCGTCATCGCGCTCGGGGAAGTTGGGAATGTCACGCCGCGCGCCGCGGCCAAAGCGCACCCGGTCGGCCGCCGCCGCCAGGCGCTTGACCGGCTCGGCGATGGTGCCGGCAAGGTACAGCGACGACAGCAGCATCACCATGAAGGCGACGGCGAAAACCTCGATCAGGGTGGCGCGCTCCTGGCGCAATATGTCGTCGATGTCGCCACCCTCGGTGGATAGCAACAGCACGCCATAGATGGTGCGGAAGGGCTTCTGCTGGATGGGCGCGGCCACCGACAGGATCAGGCGATTGCGGTCGTCCACGCGTTCGGCGCTGGCCGTCACCCCGTTCAGCGCCCGGTCGACTTCGTGATAGACCCGGCCGTCGTCGCCGGCTTCGTAATAGGGCTGAAGCTGGGCGAAGGGGCGCACGCCCATGATGCCCTGATAGACGCGCTTGACCCACTGCTTGAACTGGCTCCAGTGGTCCAGCGGCGGCAGGTCCTGTACCTGCACGATGTTGCGCGGCAGAAGATAGCGCGTGTCGGTGGCCAGCCTTCCGCTGGGCAGGTAAAGGCGCCCGCGCAGGCGCGTCGGCTCGATCAGCGGCCCCAACAGCAGTTCGGCATCCTTGACCTTCAGCGTGTGGGTGTCTGGATCTGTGGCGTAATCGGCCAGCGTGCCCGCGACGATGGCGGCCTGCTCCTGGATGCCGATGAGGCGTTCTTCGACAAGCCCCCTGCCGGTAGCCTGCACAAGGATCACCCCGCCCGTCAGCACGATCAGCGCCAGGGCGTTGAAGGCGATGATCCGCCAGGTGAGGGCCGAAAAGTGCGGCACTATTCCCTATTCGCGGTAACGATAGCCCACGCCGTAGAGCGTCTCGATGGCGTCGAAATCGTCCGCCACCGCCTTGAATTTCTTGCGCAGGCGCTTGATGTGGCTGTCGATGGTGCGGTCGTCGACATAGACCTGGTCGTCATAGGCCGCATCCATCAGGCTGTCGCGGCTCTTGACGAAGCCCGGCCGCTGGGCCAGCGCCTGCAGGATGAGGAATTCGGTGACAGTCAGGCGGACCGGCTTGCCATCCCAGGTGCATTCATGCCGCTGCGGATCCAGCGCCAGCTTGCCGCGCACCAGGGCTTCGGTCTTGGCCGCTTCGCCCGGCACGGCGGCCGGCTTGTTCTCCGCCCGGCGCAGCACGGCGCGCACGCGCTCCAGCAGCAGGCGTTGGGAGAAGGGCTTCCTGATATAGTCGTCGGCCCCGGCGTTGAGGCCCATCAGCTCGTCGATCTCCTCGTCCTTGCTGGTCAGGAAGATCACCGGCAGCGCCTCATTGGCCTGGCGCAGGCGGCGCAGCAGCTCAAGCCCGTCCATGCGCGGCATCTTGATGTCCAGGATGGCCAGGTCAGGCGGCGCGGTGGTCAAGGCGGTCAGGGCGGCCGCGCCGTCCGTGAAGGTGCGGACGTGATAACCCTCCTGCTCCAGCAACATGCTCACCGAAGCCAGGATGTTCTTGTCGTCGTCAACCAGCGCGATGTTGGCCATGATTCCGTTCGAAATTGGGTAAAGCTGATGCCGTGGTTACGAGATTCGCCATATTGCCGATACGGGAATCGCGGCGAACCTCCAGAACCAGAACAATACAGAAATTTAATGAGCCGCCAGTGTTTTCAGAGTCCACAGTCCCGCCGCCCGATATCCAGCTTACGCGAGGGTCGAGCTGTTACCCAGTATAAGCCTATGAACAACAATGCAAAGTCCAAAAGGTTCCCCCCATGGACCAGAGGGTCGCCCGTTTCGAGCCCAGGCGCTTCCGCAGCACGGTGGCCTGGTATGAGCAGTTTCGCCTGCCTTACCCGGACCGGCTGGTGGTCCGTGTGGCAGCCCTGGCCGGGCTGAAGCCGGGCGACGCGGTGCTCGACCTGGGCACCGGCACGGGGATGCTGGCGGTGGCGTTTGCCCGGCTGGGCATGGTGGTAACGGCCATGGACCCGGAGCCGGCGATGCTGGCCGCGGCCGGCGCGGCGGCCGAGGCAGCCGGCGTGCCTCTGGTGCTGGAGCAGGGCAGTTCCTACGACCTGGGACCCGGCATGGGACCCTTCCGGCTGGTGACCATGGGGCGGTCCTTCCATTGGATGGACCGGGCGGCCACCCTTGGCGTGCTGGACCGCATTGTGGCGCCCGGCGGGACCGTGGCCCTGTTCCACGATGCCCACCCGCCGGTGGAGGAGAATGGCTGGTTCAAGCTGCTGCACGACGTCCAGGCCCGCTTTGGCCGGTTCGGCGACCAGGGGGCGAAGGACCGCCGCAGCGGCGGCGGAGAGCACCGCCGTTACGAACCCTACCTGTTCGCCTCGGCTTTCTCGCGGATCGACAGCGTGTCGGCGACCATCCGCCAGGAGATCGGGGTGGACGACATTGTCGGCCGGGCGCTGTCCATGTCGCTGTGTTCGCCCGAGCGGCTGGGTCCGCGCCAGGATGCGTTCATCGATGCACTCATGGCGGCCCTGCTGAAATTGTCGCCGGATGGCCGCTTCACCGAAGTGGCCGAACTGGTCGCGGTGCTGGCCTGCCGCCCGCAATGACCCCCGCAAGGGCAGCCATCGACAGGTTCAGAAAATCCAAGGCCTACGATCTTCTCATGGCCGCGCCGCTGATCGTCTGGTTCGGCGGTGCCGCCATTCAGTTGCGGCCCAGCCTGGTCGCGCTGGGCGCGGCACTGATGAGCGGCGCGATCACCTGGCATGGCGCGCTGCTGTTCTTTGCGCTGTTCGCCTCGGCCACCTTCAACCTGCTGCTGGTCTGGCTGCTGGTCGCGCGCAGCGTGCCGGTGCGCCGCGCCCGCGGCCTGCTGGCCAGGGCCTGCGGCTTTGTGGGCACCTTCCTGGGCGTGGCGATCCTGTATCTGCCGCCGGTGACGCCGCCGCTGCCCTTGCTGCTTTTGTCCGATGTGCTGCTGATCGCAGGATTTGCCGCATCGGTGGTGATCGCGTCGCGCCTGGGCAGGGCCTTTTCCATCATGCCGGAGGCGCGGGTCCTGGTGACGGCGGGCGCCTACGCCCGCGTGCGCCACCCGCTTTATGCCGCCGAGGTCATCGGCCTGGCGGGCAACGCCATCCTGTTCCGCCAGCCCTGGGCGATACTGATCCTGCTTGCCGTGATCGCTCTGCAGGTGGCCCGCGCCCATTTCGAGGAGCAGGTGCTGAGCCAGGCCTTCCCCGACTACGCCGCCTATCGCGCGCGCACGAAGCGGTTCATTCCGGGCGTGTATTAGCGTTCGCCATGGGCCGGCCTGGCCGGGCCATGACAGAAGGGCGCGTTAAAGGAATTCGACCTTTACAATTTCGTACGACCTTACGCCGCCGGGGCGCGGCCACTTCCACCGTGTCGCCCTTGGACTTTCCGATCAGGACGCGCGCGATGGGGTGAGCGACCGGTGCGCGAAGCGCACGAGCCTGTCCTGCGGACAGGCGAGAGGAAGCGAACGCCGCGAGCATGGGCGAGCGGCCGGGTCGACCAGAGCGCCAACTCAGATGAATTCAACTTTCAGGATTTCATACGAACGGGCGCCGCCGGGCGCGGCCACCTCGATGGTGTCGCCCTTGGACTTTCCGATCAGGGCGCGCGCGATGGGCGACGACAGCGAGATCCTGCCCCGCTTGGCGTCGGATTCCACATCGCCCACGATCTGGAACTTGCGCTCCTCGTCGGTGTCTTCATCGACCAGCGTGACGGTGGCGCCGAACTTCACGCTGGTGCCCGACAGCTTGGAGATGTCGATAACCTCGGCGCGGCCGATCTGGTCTTCCAGCTCCATCACGCGGCCCTCGATGAAGCTCTGGCGCTCCTTGGCGGCGTGGTATTCGGCATTCTCCGACAGGTCGCCATGGGCGCGCGCTTCGGCGATCGCCTTGATCACCTCATGACGATCCTCATGCTTGAGGCGATTCAGTTCGTCTTCCAGGGCCTTGAAGCCCGCCGCGGTCATCGGAATTTTTTCCATGGCACTTTCCGTCCTGCCCAGAGGGCAAAAAATTCCTCGCGCTGCCGCTGCTTCTGGCGGCTGCCGCGAGGGAGGCTATAGCTAAGGCACTGAAATCGCCGGTGTTTTTGTAAGTTCCTCCGGCAGTGCGTTACAAAGAGTAGGACTGCAGGGGGGCGACTTCAAGGGAGCCTGTCTTGAGCGCCTTGATCGCCTGGGCGGCGGCGATCGCCCCGGCCATGGTGGTGTAATAGGGCACTTTCAGCGTCAGCGCCGCCCGGCGGATGGACGAGGAGTCGGTCAGCGCCTGCTGTCCTTCCGTGGTGTTGAACACCAGGTGGATCTCCCCGTTCTTCAGCGCGTCCACCACATGCGGGCGGCCTTCCAGCACCTTGTTGATGACCGCGACCGGCAGGCCCGCCGCTTCGAGCACCTTGGCCGTGCCGCGGGTGGCGATCAGGGCAAAGCCCATCTCGACCAGTTCCCGGGCCGGCGCCACGATGAGGTCCTTGTCCGCGTCGCGCACCGAGAAGAACACCGTGCCGGTGACGGGCAGGCGCGTGCCCGCGCCGATCTGGCTCTTGGCAAAGGCGCGGGCAAAGCTGGTATCGGTGCCCATCACCTCGCCGGTGGAGCGCATCTCCGGCCCCAGCACCGTGTCCACGCCGGGGAAGCGGGCGAAGGGCAGCACCGCTTCCTTCACCGACACATGCGAGGGATTGGGCTTTTTCAGGTGCATGGAGCTGAGCGTCTCGCCCGCCATCACCCGCGATGCGATGGCCGCGACCGGCTGGCCGATCGCCTTGGCGACGAACGGCACGGTGCGGCTGGCGCGGGGATTGACCTCCAGCACATAGATTTCGCCGCCCTGGATGGCGTATTGAACGTTCATCAGTCCACGGACGTTCAGGGCGCGCGCCATCGCCTCGGTCTGGCGCGCGATCTCGGCGATGGTCCGGCTGTCGAGCGAGCGGGGCGGCAGCGAACAGGCGCTGTCGCCCGAATGCACGCCGGCTTCCTCGATATGCTCCATGATGCCGGCGATGAAGACATCGCCGTGCCGGTCGCAGATCGCATCGACATCCACTTCCGTGGCGCGGTTGAGGAAGCCGTCGATCAGCACCGGATTGTCGCCCGAGATGCGGAACAGCTCGCCCGATTCCACCTGCTTCTTCAGTTCGGCCTCGTCGGAGACGACCACCATGCCGCGCCCGCCCAGCACATAGGAGGGGCGCAGGATCACGGGAAAGCCGATATCGGTCGCCGCCGCGATGGCTTCCCCGGCCGTCATGGCGGTGGCGTTGCGCGGCTGCTTCAGGTCCAGTTCCTGCAACAGGATCTGGAAGCGCTTGCGGTCCTCGGCCAGGTCGATGGCGTCGGCCGAGGTGCCCAGGATCGGCACGCCCGCATCGCGCAGCCCATTGGCCAGCTTCAGCGGCGTCTGGCCGCCGAACTGCACGATCACGCCGGCCAGCGAGCCTTTTTCCTCTTCTTTGTGGATGATCTCCAGCACGTCTTCCAGCGTCAGCGGCTCGAAATAGAGCCGGTCGGAGGTGTCATAGTCGGTGGAAACGGTCTCGGGATTGCAGTTGACCATGATGGTCTCATACCCCGCCTTCGACAGGCTGAAAGCGGCGTGGCAACAGCAATAGTCGAACTCGATGCCCTGGCCGATGCGGTTGGGCCCGCCGCCCAGGATGACAATCTTCTTCGCGTCGGTGGGATTGCTCTCGCAGGCGGTCCTGCCGCCGACCGGCGTTTCATAAGTCGAATACATGTACGGCGTCAGCGCCTGGAATTCGGCGGCGCAGGTATCGATGCGCTTGAAGCAGGGCCGCACGTCCAGCGCGTGGCGCGCTATGCGGATTTCCGTTTCCTTCTTTCCGGACAGTATCGCCAGCCGCGCATCGGAAAAGCCCATGGCCTTCAGCCTGCGCAGGCCGTTCGCGTCCGTCGGCAGGCCGTCCTTGCGGATGTGCTGTTCGGTGCGGACGATGGTTTCGATCTCGCCCAGGAACCAGGGATCGTAGCCGGTGATGCGCTGGATTTCCTCCAGCGGGAAGTCGTAGCGCATCGCCTGGGCGGCCAGGCGCAGCCGGTCGGGCGTAGCCTTTGCCAGCGCAGCGCGAATCTCGGTCGGATCGCTGTCCAGCGCGATTTCGTCCAGCCCGGTCAGGCCCGTCTCCAGAGAACGCAGCGCCTTTTGCAGGCTCTCGCCAAAGGTGCGCCCGATGGCCATGGCCTCGCCCACCGATTTCATTGCCGTGGTCAGCAGCGGCTCGGCGCCGGGGAATTTCTCGAAGGCGAAGCGCGGGATCTTGGTCACCACATAGTCGATGGTCGGCTCGAACGAGGCGGGCGTGACCTTGGTGATGTCGTTCTTCAGCTCGTCCAGCGTATAGCCGACCGCCAGCTTGGCGGCGATCTTGGCAATGGGAAACCCGGTGGCCTTGGAGGCGAGGGCCGATGAACGCGACACGCGCGGGTTCATCTCGATCACCACCATGCGTCCGTCCTTCGGATTCACGGCGAACTGCACGTTCGATCCGCCCGTTTCCACCCCGATCTCGCGCAGCACGGCGATCGATGCCGAGCGCATGCGCTGGTATTCCTTGTCGGTCAGGGTCAGCGCCGGGGCGATGGTGATGGAATCGCCGGTGTGCACGCCCATCGCGTCGATATTCTCGATTCCGCAGATGATGATGGCATTGTCGGCCTTGTCGCGGACAACCTCCATCTCGAATTCCTTCCAGCCAAGCACCGATTCCTCGATCAGCACTTCGCGGGTGGGCGACGCTTCCAGGCCGCTCTCGACGATGGCGAAGAATTCCTCGCGGTTGTAGGCGATGCCGCCGCCGGTGCCGCCCATGGTGAAGCTGGGGCGGATCACGGTGGGAAGCCCGATCATGTCCAGCGCCGCCAGCGCCTTGCTGAAGCTTTCCGGCGCCAGTTCGGTGACGGGATTGCCGGCGCCGTCGAACAGCAGGTTGCCCGCCGAATCCTTCTTGTGGCGCAGATCGCCCTTCAGGGTGATGCCCTTGGGTGTTTCCAATCCGATCTTGCCCATCGCCTGCTTGAAGCGCTCGCGGTCCTCGGCCTTGTCGATGGCATCGGCCGTGGCGCCGATCAGCTCCACATTGTGGCGCTCCAGCGCGCCCATCTTGCGCAGCGACAAAGCGGTGTTCAGCGCGGTCTGCCCGCCCATGGTGGGCAGAAGGGCGAAGACGCGGCCCTCCGGCACATTGGGCCGCTCGCGGGCGATGATCTTCTCGACGAATTCCGGCGTGATCGGCTCGATATAGGTGGCGTCCGCCATCTCCGGGTCGGTCATGATGGTGGCGGGGTTGGAGTTGACCAGAACCACCCGGTAGCCTTCCTCGCGCAGCGCCTTGCAGGCCTGGGCGCCGGAATAGTCGAATTCGCAGGCTTGGCCGATGACGATGGGGCCCGCGCCAATGATCAGGACCGTGTGGATGTCTGTTCTTTTTGGCATGGGCCCATCTCGGATTGGCGCGTGAAAGGACCCGCGCGGATCGCGCGCGAGGGCCGGCCTGGGATGCAGGTTAAGGGGGGTGTTTAGAGCGATGAGAGCCCCGCCGCAACCCCTGAATCGCCGTGGGCCTCAGCTCTTCCAGCGCAGGACACGCTCCTGCACAGGATTCACGAATTCCGTGCCTTTTTCGGTCGATTCCAGCCACGCCTTCTTGACCCGGTGGTACCAGATGGCCGGTTGGTCGCCATCCTGGATCAGCATGAGGTTCGGGTTGAACTTCAGGCCCTCGCGCTGCAACTCCACGATCTTGCGGTCGTCGCCGATGAAGGTGGGCCCCAGAAGCCAGAACAGCGGCAGGATGAAGCCCAGCCACCAGGGGAAATAGAACACCTGGATGATGTCAGTGTTCTCCGCGTCGCGCGGCGTGCAGACCGTCAGCCCCACGATCTTGAACGTGCGCCCGAACAGCCGCCCCCGCAACGTCTCGAAGCGGGTGGAGGGCAGCTCGAAGGTGATCTCTGTCGTCACCTCGCCCAGGAGCGAATAGGCGGGCTTGGACGGCTTGTGGGCCGTCATCACGAAGCCGGTGGGCAGGGGCGCGTAATGCTTTTCCTTCACCCGCGGCTTGCGCTTCCACCACCAGTGATCGTGCACATAGGCGGCATGGGCCGGGTCCATCAGCCCGATCACGGCGTGATCGATGGAGCAGCGGAAGAGCTGGGTTTCGTGCCAGCGGATTTTTTGTTGGGTCGCACGCCCGGACGGAAAATTCCGTCTCGGTGTTTCCGCGCTCGCTCCGGAATTTTCCTGGTCGATGCTCCCGGAATCCGTGCTTGGAATCTTGGGCGGTTCGTTTTTCGGAACCGCGCCCGGCCTGGCGGCGACATAGACCCAGATCAGCCCGTCCTGCTCCTTCACCGGATAGGAACGTACCTTGATCCTGGAGCAGTCCATGTCCTGTCCCTCGACCAGCGAGGGGATCAGGCTGCACACGCCATCCTTGCCGAATTCCCAGCCGTGATAGGGGCACTGCACCGCGCCGTTGGCGAGTATCCGGCCGGCCGACAGCGGCGCGCCGCGATGGGGGCAGATGTCGCGCATGGCGAATACCGTGCCGTCGCGCTCCCGGCCCAAAAGGACCGGCTCGCCCAGCAGCATCTCGCGGCGCATCGCCCCTCGCTTCAGCGAAGCCGACAGCGCGGTCATGTACCACAGGTCGCGCACGAAAAGCTCGCCCGTGCCCTCACGCCCCATGGCCAAGGTCTCTGTCATGGCCGGATTGCTTAGAGAAAAGGCAATGGGCTCGCAAGCGGAGGGCCCCAAATGGTCTTTACCCAATCCCCCGACAGGGTAGGCTCTCATGCATGAAAGGCATCGTTGATCGCCGGCTCCTCAGCCGGGCTGTCCTGGTTGGGGTGTTGTTCGAGGCTGGCCTGACGGTCGCCAGCCACTACAAGCCGTGGCTCAAAATCCATTTCCAGCTGTTCGGCGCGATGATGATCGCCGGCACGGCGGGGCTCCTTTATGCCCGCGACCTGGCGGGTGGTTTCGCCAAGGGCTCGCTGGGCGGGCTGGCCTGCGGCGCCGCCTGCGGGCTGACCGCGGTGGCGCTGTCGAATGTGCTGGGCGACCGGCCGGATATCTTCCTGCCCTATGGCGTGATGGTGATGACCTTCACCGGCGCCATCGGCGGCATCTTCGGCCAGCTGGACGCGATGATGCGCGCGTTCCTGAAAACGCTTGGGCGCTGAGCCGATTCTCAGAGCCGATTCTCGATTTTTTGGAAACTGCCGGTTGGCTGGATCGAACGGACCCGGAAAGGGGCTGGGGGGCTTGTTAATCCGACCCCGCTCTAAATCGCAACCAACCGACGAGAGAGAGGTTGGCTCCGGAAAGCGGCTGCCGAATGGTTCAATCGTGACCATTTCGCGGCACCAGAATGAATGACATTTCCTTAGGAAAACCCAGGGAAAGGCATGAATCGGCGCTTGCGGGACGTAAGTTCCGGCCCCATCATGCTTTTCGGATGGTGGAAGAACCAATAGCGCTCCACCGCGCCGCCGCCCTGGCGGAGGAGGCGCGGTCCGGTCAGGCGTCCGGCCCGGCGCCGACCCATTTCGACCGTCGGGAACTGAGCCGAATCCTCGACACCTATGGCCGCATGGTCGCCGCCGGGGAATGGCGCGATTACGCGCTGGATTTCCTGCCCGATGCGGCGGTTTTCTCGATCTTCCGGCGCGCCAGCGAAATGGCGCTGTACCGAATCGAAAAGCGGCCGAAGCTGAAGGCGCGCCAGGGCCAGTACAGTGTGATTGCGCATGGGGGCCTGGTGCTCAAGCGCGGCCACGACCTTGCCCAGGTGCTCAAGGTCTTCGACAGGAAGATCCTGAAGGCGCTGGCAAAAGAATAAGGCCCGGCGTTTCCACCGGGCCTTTTATCGACTCGAGCGCCGCATTCCGCGGCGCGATCTTCAGCTTCCGCCAGCCTCCTTCCCCCTTGGGTGCAAAGCACCCCGGAAGGGGGAAGGTGTCGCAGCGAAGTGTCTGCAGAGCAGACCTGAGCTGTGACGGATGGGGGTTACCGGTTACCTCCGGTTGCCGAGGAAGCGCAGCAGGAACAGGAAGATGTTCAGGAAGTCCAGATAGAGGCTCAGCGCCCCCATCACGGCCATCTTCCCGGCCAGCGTGCCGTCATTGCCGACCTGGTAATAGGTGTTCTTGATCTTCTGGGTATCCCAGGCGGTCAGGCCCGTGAAGATCAGCACGCCCAGGATCGAGACCACGAAATTGATCGCGGGCGACTTGAAGAACATGTTGGCCAGCATCGCGATGAGCAGGCCGATAAGGCCCATCATCAGGAAGTTGCCGAACCCGGTCAGGTCGCGCTTGGTGGTATAGCCCCAAAGGCTCATCGTGCCGAAGGTGGCGGCGGTGACAAAGAAGGTCAGGGCCACGCTGGCGCCGGTATAGACGATCAGGATCGACGACAGCGACGCGCCCACCAAGCCCGCATAGGCCCAGAAGGTCGCCTGTGCGGCGGCCAGGCTCATGTGCATGACCCGGAAGGACAGGAAGAACACCAGCGCCAGCGGCGCCAGCATTACCACCCAGCCCAGGATGGTGGGCTGCAGCGCCACGCCATTCGTGGTCATCGCCGTCTGGTAGAACAGGTTCAGCAGCGCCGGCGAATGGGCCACGACATAGGCAACCGCGCCGGTCAGCGCCAGCGCGCCCGTCATGTAGTTGTAAACCTTGAGCATATATGCCCGAAGGCCGGTGTCGATCGCGCCGGCGGTTGCCGCGCCGCGCAAAACCCGATTGTCGAAGTCAGCCATGTTCTACTCCCTTTGACCGCTATTATATCGTGGTTTCCTGTGGCCGTATCAAGGCATGGAACCGCCGAAATCGGCGGGAAAAAATGACGATATGGCAAAGGTTAAGCCGACCTTAGCCGTCGCGCGGGCCGCACCGACAGGGCCGCCAGGGCGCCCGCCATCCCGAACAGCAGCGTCGCCGCCCCGCCGCCCAGCACGGTGACCGCCACCGCCCGGCCGTCGAAACTCAGCGGCACGTCCAGGATCGACCAGGCGATGGCCCAGGCCGCCAGCGTCCCGGCCACCAGCGCGATCAGGCCCGTGGCGGCGCCCAGGACGCCATATTCGATCAGATAGACGATCGCGATTCGCGCCCGCGTCGCGCCCAGCACTTTCAGGATGGTGGCGTCGTACAGCCGCGCCCGCGCACCCGCGGCGATGGCGCCCGCCAGCACCAGCAGTCCCGCAAGGATGGTGACCAGGCTGGCCGCGCTCACCCCGTCGGCCAGCGACGACAGAAGCCCCTGCACCTGGGCGATGGCGTCCTTGACCCGGATGGTGGAGATGTTTGGGAAGCGGCCCGTCACCGCCATGTAGAGCGCGTTCTCCTGGGCGTCGCTCACCCGCACCGTGGCCAGGAAGGCGTGCGGCGCCTTGTCGATCAGGCCGGGCGACAGCACCAGCACGAAATTCTGGCCGCCATTGGTGAAATCCACGTCCCGCAGGCTGGCAATGGTGCCCTTGAACTCCCGCCCCAGCACATTGAGGGTCATGGTGTCGCCGATCTTCAGGCCGGTGCCCCTGGCGATGGCCTCGTCCAGCGAGATCAGTGTGGGGCCGCGATAGTCCGGCGCCCACCATTTGCCTTCGGTGATCTTGGTGCCGGGCGGGGGCGTGGCGGCATAGGTGATGCCGCGGTCGCCGTTCAGTGCCCATTTGGCGTCGGACGCGACTTCGGCCTTCGCTGCGGGAACGCCGTTCAGCGCGGTGATCCGTCCACGGATCATCGGCGTGCGCTGATACTCGCTGGCGCTCGAAAAGCCGTGGATCACGCGGTCGAAGGCTTCGGCCTCGCCTGGCTGGATGTCGACGAAGAAGAAGCTGGGCGCGCGCGCGGGCAGGGCGCCGGAGACCTGATGGTTGATGGTGGCGGAAAGCAGGGTGACGGTGGCCAGCAGCGTCAGCCCCAGCCCCAGCGCGGTGACGATGCCGGCGGTCGCCGCGCCGGGCCGCACCAGATTGGCCAGCGCCAGGCGCAGCAGCGGGGAGTGCGATCGGGGCAGGGCGGATATTACCCGGCGCAACCCCTCCGCCAGCAGCCTGAGCAGCGCCAGCGAAGCAACGGCGCCGACCAGGAATTGCGCGGCAAAGACGGGCGAAGGCGCCACCAGCAGGGTCAGCACCATCACGCCGGCCGCCGCTGCGGCGGAAATGCCGCGATAGAAATTCTGCCCTTCCGCCCGCGCCGGTGCCACGACGTCGCGGAACAGGCTGGCGGGCGGCACGTCGCGCGCGCGCGCCAGCGGCGGCACCGAAAAGGCCACCGCCGACAGAAGCCCGAAGGCCAGCGACAGAAGGATGGGCATGGGATATAGCCCGAAGCTGGGCGGCACCGGCAGCGCTTCGCCATAGATCCACACCACGGCGAAGGGCAGCGCTGCGCCGATGGCGGCGCCCAGCACCGTCGCGGTCACGGCAACTGCCATCACCTGCAGGAAAAAAGTGAGAAAGACGAAGCCGCCGCCCGCGCCCATCGCCTTCAGGATGGCGATGTCGGTACGCTTGCGGTCCAGGAAGGCCAGGATCGCCTGGCCGGCGCCCACGCCCGCCACGCCCAGCGCCACCAGCCCCACCAGGGTCAGGAACATGGTGAGCTGCTCGACGAAGCGGCGGATGCCGGGCGCCGCATCGTGGCGGTCGCGGATCTGCCAGCCCGCGTCGGGAAAGGCGCCCGTCGCGGCGGCGCGGAATCCGGCGATGGATATGCCCGGCTTCAGCGCGACGCGATAGCTGTAATTGACCAGGCTTTCGGGCGTGACCAGCCCGGTCGCCGGCAGGCCCCTGGCCGACAAAAGAAGCCGCGGGCCCAGCGAAAAGCCCGTGGAAACGCGATCCGGCTCTTTCTCGAGAACGCCCATCAGCCGGAAGGTGGCGTTGCCCAGCCGCACCAGGTCGCCGCGCTTCACATGCATCCGGTCGAACAGCGCCTGCTCGGCCGCCACGCCGCACACGCCGTCATCTTCACAGGCGATCACGTCCGACAGCTGCTGCGGCGGGCCAAAGCGCGGGCTGCCGAATAGCGGCCAGCGGTCATCGACTGCCTTCAGTTCCACAAGCTGGCGGCCCTGATTGGCCTGCGCATAGACCATCGCCCGCATGGAGATCGTCTCTGAAACGCGGCCTTGCCGGTCCAGGAAGGCGCGCTCCGCGGCGCTGGCGGGACGATGCACCAGCCGGACGGAGACATCGCCGCCCAGGATTACCTGGCCCTGGTCCTGAAGCCCGGTCAGGAAGGCTTCACTGAGCGATTCCACGCCCGCGATCGCCGCCGAGCCCAGTGCCAGGCACAGAAAGAAGATGCGAAAGCCCGCAAAGCCGCCGCGCAATTCGCGCCGCGCGAACCTCATGGCAAGCCGCAGCCGGTTCATGCGCCGGCCGCCGCAGAAAGCGAATCCGCCACGATCCGGCCGTCCGCCATGCGCAGCACCCGGCCGCAGCGCCGGGCCAGCGAGTCCTCATGGGTCACCAGAAACAGCGTCGCGCCGCGTTCGCCATTCAGCGAGAAAATCAGGTCCGCGATTCCCGCGCCCGTGCCGCTGTCCAGGTTGCCGGTCGGCTCGTCGGCGAAAAGAATCTGTGGGCCCGGCGCCAGCGCGCGGGCCAGCGCCACGCGCTGCTGCTCGCCGCCGGACAGCTGGCCCGGATAGTGATCGGTGCGCAGGATCAGCCCGACTTCGCGCAGTTCGCGCTCGGCCCGGTCGAAGGCGTCGGCTACGCCCATGAGCTCCAGCGGCACGGCGACATTCTCCAGCGCCGTCATGGTGGGGATCAGGTGGAACGACTGGAACACGATGCCCACGCGGCCCAGGCGAAAGCGCGCCGCCGCGTCCTCGCCCATGCGGGTGATGTCGGTGCCCGCCACCACCACGCGGCCGGCGGTGGGTTTTTCCAGTCCCGCAGCCACCATCAGCAGCGAGGATTTTCCCGAGCCCGATGGCCCCGTCAGCGCGACGGTCTGCCCGGCGGCCACGGTCAGGTCGATGCCGGTCAATATGTCCACCGGACCGGCCATGCTTTTCAGCGTCAACCGCACGTCGGACAGTTGCAGGGCTGGCAATTCGGAAGCGCCCGGGTGAATGTCGGCGGGGGGATTGTTCATGGCGACTCGGATACCAACCTGAAAATGATGCCGCGTATAGTCGTTTGGTTCCTTAGCATGGTCCTGGTCATGTCAGGAGCGGGGCAGGCGGTAGCCGCACCTGTCAAGATATTGGCCCTTGGCTCCAGCCTGACCCAGGGCTATGGCCTGCCGCCGGGCACCGAATTTCCCGTTCAGCTTCAGGCGGCGCTGAAGAAGAAGGGCATCGATGCCCAGGTGATCAATGCGGGCGTTTCCGGCGACACCAGCGCGGGCGGCCTGTCGCGGCTGGACTGGTCGCTGGCCGACCATCCCCGGGCAGCCATCATCGAGCTGGGCTCCAACGACATGCTGCGCGGCATCCCGCCGGCGGAGACCGAGAAGAACCTCGCGGCGATCCTGAAAAAACTGAAAGCCGCGAATGTGAAGGTGCTGCTGACCGGCATGATGGCCCAGCGCAATCTTGGCGAGGAATATGTCAAGGCATTCGACGCCATCTATCCGCGGCTGGCCGGGGAATATGGTGTGCTATTCTATCCCTTCTTCCTCGACGGGGTGGCGATGAACCCGAAGCTCAACCAGGCCGACGGCATGCATCCCAACCCGCAGGGCGTCAAGGTCATCGTTTCGCGCATGCTTCCCCTGGTCCAGAAGCTCATACACAAGTGACGCCGCGCTGATGTTCCGCAAGCTCCTCTCGGTCGGTGGCTTCACCCTGGCCTCGCGCATCACCGGCTTTGTCCGCGACGCGCTGCTGGCCTGGATATTGGGCAAGGGCATCCTGTCCGATGCCTTTCTGGTGGCCTTCCTGTTCCCCAACAATTTCCGCGCCATCTTCGGCGAAGGCACGATCAACCCCGCCTTCCTGCCGCGCTACGCCGCGCTGTATGCGAAGGGCCAAAGGGATGAGGCCGCCCGCTTTGCCGACCAGATATTCTCCTGGCAGATGGCGGCGCAGGCCTTGCTGCTGGTGCTGGCGATGGTCTTCATGCCCCATCTCATCACCCTGGTCTCGCCCGGCTTTGTCGACAATCCGCAGCAATTCGCCCTGACCGTGTCGCTGGCGCGCGTGACCTTTCCCTATCTGATGCTGACGCTGGTCGCGGTGCAGTTGTCGGCGATGCTGAACGCCATCGACCGCTTCTGGGCGGCGGCGGCCTGGTCGAACCTGCTCAACCTCAGCATGATCGCCGCCCTGGTCGCCTGGCACTGGTTTGCCAGCGCGGCCTATGCGGCGGCCTGGGGCGTGCTGCTGGGCGGCGTGCTGCAGCTGGTATTCATCCTGTGGGCCGGATGGAAGGAAGGGCTGTGGCTGCACCTGACCTGGCCGCGCTGGACGCCGGAAGTGAAGGAGTTCTTCATCGCCTTCGGCGCAGTGACCATCGGCGCCGCCAGCGTGGTGATTTCACCTTTCATCGACACCATCATCGCCAGCCTTTTGCCCACCGGCAGCCGGACGGTGCTGTACTATGCCGACCGCATCAACCAGTTGCCGCTGGGCGTTCTGGGCATCGCGCTGGGCACCGTGCTGCTGCCGGAAATGTCGGCACGGCTGGCACGCGGCGACCGGGCCGGGTCGGACACGGCGCAGAACCGTTCGGCGGCGCTGACCCTGCTGCTGACGCTGCCATTCGTCTGCGCCTTTATCGCCATTCCCGGCACCATCATGCGCGCGATCTTCGCGCATGGCGCCTTCGACCGGGGCGCCGCCGGCCTTGCGGCACAGGTGCTGGCTGCCTATGGCATCGGCCTTCCCGCCATGGCGCTGATACGCATCCTGGCGCCCACCTTCTATGCGCGCCACGATACTGCCACGCCCATGCGTGCCACGCTGATCGCCATGACCTGCAACATCGCGCTGAAATTCGTCTTTGTCTGGGGGATGGGACTGGGCGTGGCCGGAATTGCGCTGGGCACGGCCTTCGGCGCGTGGATCAATGTCGGCGTCCTGACCTGGTACGGCCGCAGCCGCGAACTGCTGGCGATCGAAACCATCTTTGTCCGCTCGCTGCCCGCCGCGCTGGCAGCGGCGCTGGCCTGCGGGGCGGGTGCCTGGATCGGCGTCGGCCTGGCGGGCCGCTATGGCGATATCGCGGCGCTGGCGGCGGCGATCCTGCTGGCCGCGGTATTCTATGGCGCGGTCCTTGCGGTGTTCCGCAAGGCGCTTCCGCTGCAAAGGGCCTGAGCGATGCGGCTGTTCGTGGCGCTGTCCATCCCCGATGCCGTTGCCCGGTCGCTGCTGCTGATCCAGGGCGGGGTTCCGGGCGCGCGCTGGCGGACGCGTGAACAGATGCACCTGACCCTGCGCTTCATCGGCGAGGTGGATGGCCGGGACATGGCCGCGCTCAAGGATGCGCTGGCGGGCATCGACGCCCCCGCCTTCGAGCTGCAGATGCACGGCGTGGGCCAGTTCGGAAACCGGCAGCCGCACAGCCTGTGGGCCGCGGTGCGCCCCAATCCCGCGCTCGATCACCTGCAGCGCAAGGTGGACAACGCCATCCGCCGCGTCGGCCAGCCGCAAGATGCCCACAAATTCACGCCCCATGTCACCCTGGCACGGCTGCGCCATCCCGACATGGACAAGCTGCGCGAATGGCTGACGCACCATGCGCTTTACACCAGCACCACGTTTGCGGTGGAGGGGTTTCATCTTTATTCCAGCCGGCTGACCAGCGACGGCAGCATCTATCGCGTGGAAGAGGACTGTCCCTTGCGGTCGTTTGAGCATCTTGGCGAGGAGTTCGACGATGGCGAAGCTGACGATTGACGAACTGAAAAACGCCCTGAAACGCCTGCCCGACTGGGAACTGGCCAAGGACCGCGAGGCGATCCGCCGCCGCTTCACGTTCGTGGATTTCGATGCCGCCTTTGCCTTCATGACCCGGGCAGCGCTTCTGGCGGCGAAGATGGATCACCACCCCGAATGGTTCAACGTCTACAACCGCGTGGACGTGACCCTGGCCACCCACGACGCGGGCGGGGTGACGCAGAAGGACATCGATCTGGCGACGGCGATGGACGGGTTCGCCGCGCTTATGTCCGGCGGCACAGGTCGAGGCTGAAGAAGCGGTCCGTCGCCGGCGACTGCGTCGTGCGACGACCGTTTCGCGCGGCGAACGCCGCCCCGCGCGGGCCCGCCGGGACCAGGGAACCGGCGGTTCAGGAACCCGCAGCGCGGGGAACCCGTTTGCACTTCCATGCGGACGAAAGCCACCATGCGAAAGACCAGGTTCCACCCCGATCCGGGCGGCACGCTTATCCTGCTGCTGTTGTGCGCCCTCATGCTCAGCGCGGCGGCGGCGGGCTATTATCTGGTGGATCGGGGCACCGGCTATCGCATGCCGGGCGAGCCCTCGCACATCACCCTGGCGCTGAAGCGCGGCTAGATGCGCAGCCCGAACCGGTCTGCCGCCATCAGCGCGATCGACCCGCCCAGCGGCGTCAGCACCACGCCCAGCACGAACCACAGTCCGGCGTTGCGGCCATGGATCTTCGCCCAATAGGCCAGCCCCATGGCCGCAAGAAGATAAAGAAATACAGCCACGCTATTTCTTTGCGTTCTTGATGAGGTCGTCCACCACGGACGGATCGGCCAACGTGGAAGTATCCCCCAGCGTCGACGTATCGCCCTCCGCGATCTTCCTTAAAATGCGGCGCATGATCTTGCCGCTGCGCGTCTTGGGCAGGCTTGGCGCGAACTGGATCACATCCGGCCTGGCGATGGGGCCGATCTCCCTGCCCACGAACTGCTTCAGCTCGGCATTCAGCGCGTCCGTGGGCGCAACGCCCGCATTCAGCGTCACATAGGCATAGATGCCCTGGCCCTTGATGTCGTGGGGATAGCCCACCACCGCGGCTTCTGCCACGTCGTGGTGCAGCACCAGCGCGCTTTCCACTTCCGCCGTGCCCATGCGATGGCCTGACACGTTGATCACGTCGTCCACGCGGCCGGTGATCCAGTAATAGCCGTCCTCGTCGCGGCGGCAGCCATCGCCGGTAAAGTATTTGCCGCGATAAGTCTTGAAATAGGTGTCGATGAAGCGCTGGTGGTCGCCATAGACGGTGCGCATCTGCCCGGGCCAGGACTGGGCGATGACCAGGTTGCCGGTCGCCGCGCCTTCCAGCACCCTGCCGTCGGCATCCACGATTTCGGGCACCACGCCCGGAAGCGGCGTCGTCGCCGATCCGGGTTTCAGGTCCGTCGCGCCGGGCAGGGGGGTGATCAGGTGCCCGCCCGTCTCGGTCTGCCACCAGGTATCGACCACCGGGCAGCGGCCGTCGCCGACCACCCGGTGATACCAGTTCCAGGCTTCGGGATTGATCGGCTCGCCCACCGTACCCAGAAGGCGCAAGGACGCGCGGCTGGTCTTTTTCACCGGCCCGTCGCCGTCGCGCATCAGGGCGCGGATGGCGGTGGGCGCGGTATAGAAGGTATTGACCTTGTGCTTGTCGATCACCTGCCAGAAGCGCGAACTGTCGGGCCAGTTGGGCACGCCTTCGAACATCAGGGTGATGGCGCCGTTCGCCAGCGGGCCATAGACGATATAGCTGTGGCCGGTCACCCAGCCGACGTCGGCGGTGCACCAGAACACCTCGCCGTCGTGATAGTCGAAGACGTAATGATGGGTATAGGCCGCCCACAGAAGATAGCCGCCGGTGGTGTGCAGCACGCCCTTGGGCTTTCCGGTCGAGCCGGAGGTATAGAGGATGAACAGCGGGTCTTCCGCGTTCATCGGCTCTGCCGGGCAGTCCGCCGGAACCTTCGCCGCTTCCTCGTGATACCAGATGTCACGGCCGGGGCGCATCAGCTGATGCCTGCCCGTGCGGCGCACCACGATCACGGTGCTCACGTCCGGGCATTTGGTGAGCGCCACGTCGGTGTTCATCTTCAGCGGAACGGTCTTGCCGCCGCGCACGCCTTCGTCGGCGGTGATCACCACCCGGCTGTCGCAGTCGATGATGCGCCCGGCCAGGCTGTCGGGCGAAAAGCCGCCGAACACCACCGAATGAACCGCCCCGATGCGGGCACAGGCCAGCATCGCATAGGCCGCTTCCGGGATCATGGGCATGTAGATGGTGACGCGGTCGCCCTTCCCGACGCCGCGCGCCTTCAGCACATTGGCGAACCGGCACACCTGCGCATGCAGCTCGCGATAGGTGATGCGTTTGCTGTCGCCCGGATCATCGCCTTCCCAGATGATGGCGGTCTGGTCGGCCCGCCGCTCCAGGTGGCGGTCGATGCAATTGGCGGCGACGTTCAGTTCGCCGTCCTCGAACCACCGGATATGAAGGTTGTCGGGATCCCAGGAGACATTCCTGACCTTGGTGAATGGTTTTGCCCATGTCAGCCGGCCCGCCTGCTCGCGCCAATAGCCGTCGGGATCGGACAAGGCGCGCGCATAGGCCTGCCGATAGGTCGCCGCATCCATGAAGGCGCGCTTTTTCCATTCCGCCGGCACGGGTATCAGGCTGTCCGACATAATCCTGCTCTTTTGGGCTTTCCTCTGGCGCGATGGTGCTATGATCCACCCGTCAACCGCAAGGCGCATCATGCAACTTCAGCTTTCCACCTGGCCGGAGGTCGAGGCCCATCTGGCCCGTTCCCGGGCGATCCTCATTCCCATTGGCTCGACCGAACAGCACGGCCCCAACGGCCTTCTGGGCACCGACGCCCTGTGTCCTGAGATCATCGGCCGGCGTGCCGGCGACGAAGCGGGCATCCTGGTCGCACCCACATTCAATGTCGGCCAGGCGCAGCATCACATGGCTTTTCCCGGCACCATCACGCTGCGCCCCACCACGATGATCGCCACGATGATCGACTGGGCGCAGTCGCTGGCCCGCCACGGCTTCGAAAAGCTCTACTGGCTGAACGGCCATGGCGGCAATATCGCCACCATCACGGCGGCGTTCAGCGAGATCTATCACGGCGTCACGTTTGACCGGCACGGCCACAACAATCCGCCGCTGCGCTGCTGCCTGCGCAACTGGTGGGAGCTGCCCGGCGTGATGGACATCTGCCGCCAGCTTTTTCCGGTGGGCGAGGGCAGCCATGCCACCCCGTCGGAGGTTTCGGTCACCTGGTTCGGCTATCCGGAAGCCGCCAGACAGGTGGCGATGAGCCCTCGCATCGCCCCCACCGGCCCGATCCTGGATGCGGAAGATTATCGCCGCCGGTTCCCGGACGGGCGCATCGGCTCCGACCCCAGCCAGGCATCGGTCCAGGCGGGCGAAAAGATCGTGGACGCGGCGGTCAGGGCGGTGATTTCCGAATTCAAACAGTTTGCGGCGGGCTAGGCAGCGGCGCTAAACTGCGTGCTTCCCAGGGGTGGCCAATCGGATGAGCGGCCTGAGATCGCAATCCCGCGAATCCCTTTGAACCTGATCCGGCCCCCCTTCTTGACGAAGAAGACCGGCGTAGGGAGAGGTCCATGAACAAGCCCATTCTCGACAAGTCCATCGCCATTACCCGCGGGGCGCTGCCCGGCTCGCGCAAGCTGATCGTAGATGGTGTTCCCTTCCGCGAGGTGCCGCTGTCGGGCGGCGAGGCGCCGGTGCGCCTGTATGACACATCCGGTCCGTATACGGACGATAGCGTGGCCATCGACATTGATCGGGGGCTGGCGGCGAAGCGCCGCGACTGGATCATGGCGCGCGGGGATGTGGAGGAATATCAGGGCCGCGACAGGAAGCCCGAAGATGACGGCCTGAAGGCCGGCGAAAAGCTCACCGTGCCGCAATTTGCCCGCGCCGGCATTCCCCTGCTGCGCGCCAAACCCGGTCGCAACGTCACCCAGCTGCATTATGCGCGCCAGGGCCTCATCACCGAGGAGATGAGATTCATCGCCGCCCGCGAAAACCTGGGCCGCAGCGCGCTGGCAGACGGCAACAGTTTCGGCGCCAACATCCCCGAACAGATCACGCCGGAATTCGTGCGGGACGAGATCGCGCGCGGACGCGCCATCATTCCCGCCAACATCAACCACCCCGAAACCGAGCCGATGATCATCGGCCGCAACTTCCTGACCAAGGTCAACGCCAATATCGGCAATTCCGCCGTCACGTCCGGCGTGGCCGAGGAAGTTGAAAAGATGGTCTGGTCGATCCGCTGGGGCGCCGACACGGTGATGGACCTGTCGACGGGCCGCCACATCCACACCATCCGCGAATGGATCATCCGCAACAGCCCGGTCCCCATCGGCACCGTGCCGATCTACCAGGCGCTGGAAAAGGTCGGCGGCGTGGCCGAGGAACTGACCTGGGACATCTATCGCGACACGCTGATCGAGCAGTGCGAGCAGGGGGTGGACTATTTCACCGTCCATGCCGGCGTGCGGCTGGCCCATATCCCGCTGACCGCCGAACGCGTCACCGGCATCGTCAGCCGCGGCGGCTCGATCCTGGCCAAATGGTGCCTGGCGCATCACAAGGAGAATTTCCTCTACACGCATTTCGAGGACATCTGCGAACTGCTGAAGCAATATGATGTGTCCTTCTCGTTGGGCGATGGCCTGCGTCCCGGCTCGACCGCCGATGCCAATGACGCCGCCCAATTCGCCGAGCTGGACACGCTGGGCGAATTGAACCGCGTCGCCCAGCGTCACGATGTGCAGGTGATGATCGAAGGCCCCGGTCATGTACCGATGCACAAGATCAAGGAGAATATGGACCGCCAGCTCGCCGCCTGCGACGAGGCGCCGTTCTACACCCTTGGGCCGCTGACCACCGACGTGGCGCCCGGCTACGACCACATTACCAGTGCCATCGGCGCCGCCATGATCGGCTGGTTCGGCACGGCCATGCTCTGCTATGTCACGCCCAAGGAGCATCTGGGTCTGCCCGACCGCGACGATGTGAAGGCGGGCGTGATCGCCTACCGCATCGCCGCCCACGCCGCCGATCTGGCCAAGGGCCATCCGGCGGCGCGCATCTGGGACGACGCCATGAGCAAGGCGCGGTTTGAATTCCGCTGGCGCGACCAGTTCGCCCTGGCGCTCGATCCGGAGACGGCGCAGCTTTATCATGATGAGACGCTGCCGGCCGAGGGCGCCAAGATTGCGCATTTCTGCTCCATGTGCGGGCCGAAATTCTGCTCCATGAAGATCAGCCAGGAAGTGCGCGACGCCGCAAAGGGCAAGAATGATACGATGAGCACCGCCGAAATCCGCGCCGCGATGGCAAAGAAGTCGGAAGAGTTCAAGCAATCCGGCGGCGAGATTTACCTGCACAAGCCGGCGGCGGAATGATTGGCCGCGCGAGGAACTTCTGTTAAATTATAGAGTATGGGGCCGCTGAGGCTTGGAGTATGGGCCTCCAGTCTCAGCGGCCACCGGTGCGCCGACCTCGTCGGCAAACAACCCCTTTTGGAAGGGGGCTGCTGATCTTTAAGCTGGTGTTGCCAGCGCCCGAATGACATTGGCGATCTTTGCGGCTTCAGATTCCGTCAAGTCAAAAGGAATGCCTTGGACGTATATCGTTATGTCTGACCTAATCGGTATCGGAAGAATGGTATTTGACAGCGGAGCAGGAGACCTCTGTGATGGCCGTTCGAAATCTGCCGTCTGATCCGAGTTCTCGGCTACGGGCTTGTCCTTTTTCCCATCTGGTTTGGGACGCTTTTCGCGGGCTTGGACGCTTGGTCTAAACCCAAGTGGATTTTCGACATAGGAATCGAAGTCATCAATGGCTGAACGCAAGCGGCTGCGATATGCGCTCAAGCTCGCCGGCGTATAATTCTGACCAGCGAGATTTTGGAATCGCTTCACGACCTGATCGAGATCGAGTTCGACAACGTCTGCCGCCTCTTCGTCGGTGAGAATCCCCAAAATCTTGCTGGCCGCAGCTTTCCGAGCCGCCACCGTTGGCTTGGCCATCAATCCCTTGTTGGCCAAATAATCCAGAAATTCCAATAGCTTCTGTCTCGAACGATCGCGGGCCATATCGCCCTCCTCTCCAATGTCTGGTAGTATATGATATGACATATGTGACGTCAAGAAATTTCTACTAGAAATTTCTAACGTCCTTGTGGTTGGACAATCAGGGGCGGCGGCTTCGAACTTTTGGAATAGGCTCCTTCGGGCCAGCGCATAGGGAGAGCTTCATGTCTCGACGCCATCACCATCTGGAGGGAGCTGTGAAGCGGTGGAAAAGGAGTCTCCCGCTCTGTCTGCTTGTTGCCTTCACCAACGCCGCTTCGGCCCAGCCCGCACTCGATCCTGTGGCCATTCTCGTCAGTCGCCTCGACCTGGAGAAATACAAGACCACCATCAAGGCCCTGACCCGGTTCGGCGACCGCCGCCAGGGCACGGCGCGCAACCGCGCCGCCATCGACTGGATCGAGGAGCAGTTGAAAAGCTATGGCTGCTCCAATACCGAACGGCTGACATATCAGTTCGGCGCGGAGCGCACCCACTACGTCGCCCCCGCCAAACCCAATGACAGCGATGCGCCGCACTTCAATGTCGGCGGGGCGCGGGCGCGCGGGCTCAGCCGCCCCACCGGCGTCAACACCGATCCCAGCCTGCAGCCGGACGCAAAGCTGCGCGCGCTGGACACCCCGCCCGCCCTCCCGGGCGAGCGCCAGGAAGTCTGGTGCACCAAGATCGGCACCACCCATCCGGGCGAAATGTACATCGTCGGCGCCCATATGGACGGCATCGGCTGGGGTGAGGCGGCCAATGACGACGGCTCGGGCACCGCGCTGGTGATGGAGCTGGCGCGTGTCTTCAGCAGCCCGGATGTACAGACGGATCGTTCGATCCGCTTCGTCCTGTGGAACAATGAAGAGACGGGCCTGAACGGCGCGCAGGCCTATGTGGACCAGCGCAAGGCGCTGCAAGGCATCGAATCGCCGCCCGGGTCGGGCCGCTATCCGGAGCCGAAATGGCTGGGCATGATCCAGCACGACATGATGCTGTTCGATCACGGCATGCCGCGCGCCGATGGCAGCGTCAGCAAAGTGCAGCGGCCCGAGGCGGACGTGAATGTCGAATTCCAGGCGGATTCCAGGTTCGCCGCGCAGTCCGAAAAGCTCGCCTGGGCGCTTGAGGACGCCAATGAACACTACGCCACCGATTATCCCGCCGCGGTGGGACGACACATGACCAACACCGACTCGACGCCGTTCAAGGATATGGCGCCGGCCATCAGCGTGCGCGAGAACGAGCGCGGCGCCCAGATCGGCAATGGCTGGGACCCGCAATGGCACCAGCCCACGGACCTCTTCGCCACCTATGGCGACAAGGATTTCCTGCTGGGCCTGAACGCGGCGCAGACCACCCTGTCGGCGACGGCCCGTCTGGCGGGTGCCACGCTGAAATAGGCCGGCGAGCCGTTCTGTAGTGGATTTTGCCCGGCCGCCGGGGCAAGCTGGCCATCTTATTTTATTTTATTATCGAGGCCGCCATGTTCCGGATTTTCCCTGTGGCGTTCACCGCGTTCCTGTTGGCCACGCCCGCGCTCGCCGTGGAATCTTTCCCGCCATCCTTCAAGACCCAGACCGTCAAGGTCAACGGCACTGAGATTTACGTCCGCTCCGGCGGCTCCGGCCCTGCCGTGGTGCTACTGCATGGTTTCGGCGACAGTGGCGACATGTGGGCGCCGGTGGCGAAGGCCTTGATGGCGACGCACACGGTGGTGGTGCCCGACCTGCGCGGCTTCGGCCTCTCCGGCCATCCCGATACCGGTTACACCAAGAAGAACCAGGCGCTGGATATCGCCGGGGTGATGGACGCGCTGCACATTCAGAAGGCCGATCTGGTCACCCACGATATCGGCAACATGGTGGGCTACGCCCTTGCCGCGCAGTTTCCCGCCCGGATAACAAAATGGATCGTGATCGACGCCCCGCTGCCCGGCCCCGACCCGATCTGGCAGTCCCAGCTTTCCAACCCCAAGGCCTGGCATTTCAATTTCTACGGCCCGGACGAGGAACGGCTGGTGGCGGGACGGGAGCGCATCTATCTGGACCGCTTCTACAACGAATTGTCGGCGCATCCGGAACGCATCGATGAGGCGACACGGGCCCACTACACCACGCTGCTGGCCAGGCCGCATGCGGTGCATGACGCCTTTGAGCAGTTCAAGGCCTTTCCGCAGGACAGCATCGACAACCGCGCCATGTTGGCCAAGGGCGGCAAGCTATCCATGCCCATCCTGGCGCTGGGGGCGGAAAAATCCTATGGCCTGACCATGAAGGCCGATCTCGACCAGGTCGCCACCCATGTGAAGGGTGGCGTGGTGCCGGATTCGGGTCATTGGGTCATGGAAGAAAATCCCGCCGCCGTCACCCGCCTGGTCGCGGATTTCCTGAAATGACGAGGCTGCTTGTGGTCCTGCTTCTGTCGGCCCTGCCTGCCGCCGCCGAGGCGGCCGACAAGGACATCTGTGTCCACGCCTCGCACAACACCGACTACAATGCGCGCCCGGTCGGTCCGCACGACATCTTCCTGGCCAACAGCGTGGGCGATCGCCGCGGCGTGCGCGCCGAGACGACCTGCATCCACATCCGGCCGGGCGCCGTGGTCGCGGTGCATTCGCAATTCGTCTGCGTCAGCCAGGGCGATCCGGTGGGGGTGAACAATATCGGTCTTCCCGGCGAACAGTGCCGCATCGTCCGACTGTCGCCATTTGTCCCCGGCAGCGAAGCCCAGGGCTATAAGTGAGCGGACGGTTTGCCGCCGCCCTGGTCGCGCTGTTTCTGTTGGCCGGTCCCGCCCGCGCCGATCCCTGCGCCGCGTTGGCCGGTCAGGTGGATAGGGCAGGGCGGGGGCCGGTCTTCATCGTCAGCTATCCCGCCGCCACCGACAAGGCGCTGAGGAACGTCGCCTTCCTCTATGACAATGCCGCCGCCGCGCTGGCGCTGGTCGGCTGCGGCGATGTTGCCCATGCTGCGCGCATCGGCGATGCCATCCTGGCGGCACTGGATCACGACCGCTTCTGGCATGACGGACGGCTGCGCAACGGCTATCTCGCCGGCCCGGTTGCGAACCCGGTGCAACTGGCCGGCTGGCAGGACCGCGGCCGCTGGGTGGAAGACGCCTATCAGGCCGGCAGCGATACCGGCAACATGGCCTGGGCGATGCTGGCGCTGCTGGGGCTTCATCATGCGGGCGCGGGCGAAAGATACTTTCGCGGCGCCATCCGCATCGCCGCCTTCGTCGAGAAAGGCTTCAACACGCCTGGGTTTACTGGCGGTACATTCGGCGGCGAGCCCCACCCCCAGCGCATCACCTGGAAATCCACCGAGCATAATGTCGATCTGGCGGCGGCCTTTGCCCGGCTGGCCCGGGCCACGCACAATTCGCATTGGGCCATGCGCGCGCACCAGGCCCGTGCGCTGGTTGCGGCGATGTGGGATCCGCGATGCGGCTGCTTCGCCGTCGGCACCGGGTTGGATGGGCGCACGCCCAACCATTTCCTGGCTCTGGATGCCCAACTCTGGCCGCTGCTGGCCCTGCCGGGTGGCGCGGCGCAATACGGCGCGGCGTTGAAAACCGCGCACGCGAAGATGGCGGTGGACGGCGGTTTCGCCTACAGCGAGGCAGCGGGCGGCGCGATATGGACGGAAGGTACCGCCCAGGCGGGGCTGCTGATGGCGCTGCTGGGCGACAGCGGAAAGGCCGCGCAGCTGATGGCGGTGGTCAAGAAGAACCGCACGCCGGACGGAGGCTATTTCGCTGCCAGCCGCGACACCGACACAGGCTTTCGCCTCGATACCGACGCTTCCCAGGCCCGCCGCTATTTCCGCACGCCGCATCTGGGCGCGCTTGCCTGGGTGGCGATGGCCGCACGGCGCTTCAATCCGTTCACCTTCGGCGCGACGCTGCCGGTCAACTGAGACGCTTGCCTTCTTTCTGCCATTGTCGGTTCCATCGGGTTCAACCGCGGAACGATCCCGTTCGTCCAATCGTTTCCGAACCATTGCAGCAAGGAGAGCCAACATGCTCATGAAGACGATTCTGCCGGCTACGGCGCTGGCCGGCGCCCTCATTCTGGCCGGGTGCGGCACCAACCCTGGTGACCGGGCGGCCTCGGGTGCGCTTCTGGGCGCGGCCGGCGGCGCGGCTATCGGTGCTGCTGCGGGCAATGCGGGTCTGGGTGCTGCGGCGGGTGCGGTGGGCGGCGCCATCATCGGCGGCGCGACCGATCCTTGCGATCTCAACCTGGGCGACCCGGTGTGGAAGAATGACCGCGGCGCCTATGAACGCCGTTGCGGCCACCCCTATCGCGAACGCTATCGCGACCGCCGCGACTACTGATCCCACAGGCGCAGGGGATTTGGATGCCGGCCGGCCCATCGCTCTGGGGCGGCCGGCACTCAGCCGCCGAACAGGCCGTGTGGTCCGGTCAGGTCGCTCATCAGCATCAGCTTGAGGGCAATGTCGTCCGTCGCGGGCGTCAGGCCGAATCCGACGCCGGCTTCCACCGAGACGGGATCGCCGGTGTAATCCACCGCCCCCCACAACTGATGCGATTGCTGGTCGGCGGGCAGGAAGTGCCGCAACTGACCGAAATCGTCATATTCCTCCAGCGCTACGGTCCAGGTCTTGTTCACGGCATAATCGAGCCGTGTCGCCGGCACGAATTCCAGTCCGGCGATGCCGCCCTTGTAGCTGTTGTCGACAATGGGGTTGAACGTGATGCTCCAGCGCCGGTCGGGGCCGAAGCGCCAGCCGACGATCGGACGGATTTCGCCGGTGTTGACCTGGCTGTCCCATTGTTTCTGGTTCCAGCTGAACTCGAAATTCACCCCGTAATAGAAATCCTTGTCGCCATTGTCGGGCTGCACGAACAGGGCGCGCAGCTTGAAGCCATTATAGGTCCAGCCCTGCGTCGCGGTATTGGAATAAAGCGGCAGGTAAAGCCCCGCTTCGAACCAGTCGGTGACGCCATAGGCCCATTCGGCCACACTGCTGTAGGCTTGGTCGTCGACCAGGCCGCCGGGATGGTCGGGTGCCTTCACGCCATCCGGCGTGTAGTTGTTGTGCAAGGTAAGGCCCAAAACGCCGGGCGCCACGATCTCGCCGGTATAGACCTGGATTTCGTCGGTCACGGCCTGCGCCGCGTCGGTGCCTGCCAGCCATGCCAGCATGCCGAACGCAAGATGAATGCGGCGCATGAAAACCCGAGACCCCGTTTACGGACGAATCTCTAACCCGCCCCGCGGTGGATTTCACGCGCGATGTTTGAAAGCAATTCTCATGCGCGTCGCAAATTATCGTGTCAGCGCCGCGAGATCGCGCCCCAGGCCACCAATACGATCACCGCGCCGATCACCGCCACGACCATCGACACGAAGATGCCGTGCTGCTCGTAGGTAAAGTTGCCCGACAAGGTGCGGAACAGAAACCCGCCCACCAGCGCACCCACCAGGCCCTGCGCGATATTGACGAGGCATCCGCTGCCCTGGCGGCCCATCAACGCGCTGGCGATCCAGCCCGCGAATGCCCCGAACACGATCCAGCCAAGGACGACCATCGCATACCCCTCTAGTGGAAGCTGACATATATCATGGCCGCCGCCGCGGCGGCCATCACCGCAGTCGACAGCCAGCCCATCGTGCCCAGCACCCGGCCGATGCGGAATTCGCCCATCATCCTGTGGCCGGCGACATACATCATTGCCGCCATCAGCGGCACGGCGACCAGGCCGTTGATCACCGCGCTCCAGTAAAGCGCCTTGATCGGATCGATTGGCGAATAGCCGATCAGCAGGCCCAGGATCATCGCCAGTCCGATCACGGAATAGAAGCCGCGCGCCTGCCAGGGCATGTTGTCCAGCCCCGTCCTCCAGCCCATCGTCTCGCCGATTGCGTATCCGACCGAACCTGCCAGCACTGGAATGGCAAGAAGGCCGGTGCCGATGATGCCCAGCGCAAACAGGGCAAAGGCGAAATGTCCGGCCAGCGGTTCCAGCGCGCGGGCGGCATCCGCCGCAGTGCCGATATTGGTGATGCCGTGCTGGTAGAGGGTTGCGGCGGTGGAGATCATGATCGCCAGCGCGATCAGGTTGGATGCCACCATGCCGGCGATGGTGTCCAGGCGGATGCGTTCGATCGCGCCGGGGCCTTCGGCGGGGTCCTCCAGCAGCGGCTTCTCATCCGGCGCCTGGTCCACTTCCTCGACCTCCTGGGCGCTCTGCCAGAAGAAAAGATAGGGGCTTATGGTTGTGCCGAATATGGCGACGATAGTGGTGGCCGCCTCCTTGTTCAGGTTGGCGTGAAGGCCGATCAAGCCGCCCGCGATCTGGCCCCAGTCCAGCGGGATCAGGAACATCACCGCGACATAGGCGAACAGGCTGAAGGTCAGCACCGTCAGGAACCGTGCATACTTGCGATAGGGGATGAAGAATTGCAGCCCCAGCGAGACCAGCGCGAACAGCACGGCCAGTCCGTGGCCCTGAAAGCCCGTCACCAGTTGCGCCGCTTCGCCCATCGCCGCCAGGTCGGCGCCCACATTGATGGTATTGGCCAGGAACAGCAGGGCCAGCATCGCCAGCACCAGCGGGCGGGGCAGGACCTTGACCATGTTGTGCGCAAGCCCGCCGCCCGTGACACGCCCGATCAGGGCGCTGACCATCTGGATGGCGATCATCAGCGGCAGGGTCAGCAGCATCGTCCACAGAAGGCCATAGCCGGCCTGGGCGCCTCCCTGGCTATAGGTCGCGATGCCGCTGGGATCGTCGTCGGCCGCCCCGGTGATCAGGCCGGGCCCCAGCTTGCCCAGGGCGGCGGTGTGCATCCGCTTGCGCAGGCGATCGATGGTTTTGGGATCGAACATTCAGCTTCGCCGTTATCCGAAAGGGCAAGTCATTTCACAAAAAGCAGTGGCCGTGGGTCTGACGCTGGATCAGAATGGCTTCCCTTTGGCAACGCGTATATGGCAAAAAGGCAAGGGAGCTGCGCATGAAAATACCGATTGCCGTCGTCGCCCTTCTGGCCGGGGTTGCATCCGCCGCCGCCCAGGCCCCGCCACCCCGGGCGCAGGACTGCCTGCGGATCGCCAACATTTATGATTACACGCCGGTCCCCGGCAATCGCGCGCTGATCGTGACCGACCGGGCCCGGCACAAATTCAAGCTGACCTTCATGGGCCGCTGCACCGGCCTTCAGTATCACGTCGGGCTGGCGTTCAAGTCCTACGGCACCGGCGGCCTGTCCTGCCTCTCCCGCGGCGACAAGGTCATCACCCATGACGTGGCCGGCCCGCCTGAATGCCTGATCAGCTCGGTGGTGCCCTACACGCCCGAGATGGAAAAGGCAGACGCCGAAGCCGCCGCCAAGGCGAAGGCTGCCCGCCCCTAGCCTTAGGACGGTTTCGTGTTAGAACCCCGCACGGGAAAAACGCGGGGCCGGGCGTTCCGCCGGGCGACCATCAGCATCCGCCAGCTTTCTCCCCCTGCGCGGCGGTGAGCAAAGCGTCAGCTTTGCGAACGCTGGCGGGGGGATGTCGCAAGGAGGTGTTTGCGTCTTCGCAAATCCGACTTGCGACGGAGGGGGTAAAAGAATCATGCGCGGTTACTTCGGCGTCGGCGTCGACGGCATTTCCAAGCCGATGAACCTGGGCAACCTGGTGCGCATCGCCCATGCTTTCGATGCCAGCTTCTTCTTCTCGGTCGCGCCGCGCCTGAAACTGAACGACGCCCAGTCCGATACCAGCCGGGCGGAAGGCGTGCTGCCCTTCTATTCCTTTCCCCGCTTCGAAGACCTGCGCCTGCCGATGGGCTGCCGGCTGGTCGGAGTGGAGATCACCGACGACGCGGTGGAACTGCCCCGCTTCCGCCATCCCATGCGTGCTGCCTATGTCTTTGGCGCCGAGCGTTTTTCGCTCTCGCCCCGGATGCTGGCGGCCTGCGAGTTCGTGGTGAAGATACCGACCCGCTTTTCCATCAATGTGGGCATGGCCGGCGCCATCGTCCTGTACGACCGGATGCTCAGCCTGGGCGGCTATGGCCAGCGGCCGGTCAAGGCGGGCGGCGAGGGGGCCGAGGTGCCGCCGCCCCACACCTGGGGCGCGCCATTGGCAAGACCCCGCGAAAGTTGAGGGCATTGCCCGTCTTTTTGATTTTTGCCCGGTTGGCAAAGCCGGGCGCGGCTCCATATAAAGGGGCCCCAGCGAGAGTATATTCGTGCCCACGCCCGCCCTTTGCATCCGCAATCTGCGCAAGGTCTATCGCCGCGGAAATGTTGCGGTCGACAATCTGTCATTGACCATCAACGAAGGCGATTTCTTCGGCTTCCTCGGCCCCAACGGGGCGGGCAAGTCCACCACCATCCATTGCGTCACCGGCATCGCCGAGCCCACCTCCGGCACCATCGAGATTTTCGGCGTCGACGCGGTGAAGAACTACCGCGAGGCGCGCCGCCTGGTGGGCCTTTGCACCCAGGAATTCAATGTCGATCCCTTCGCCACGCCGCGCCAGATCGTGGATTGGATGGGCGGCTATTTCGGCATGGCCCGGGCCGAGCGCAAGACGCGCATCGACTTCCTGATGGACCGCTTCGAACTTGGGCCGCATGAGAAAAAGGCGTTCCGCGAACTGTCGGGCGGCCTGAAGCGCCGCGTGGTGCTGGCCCGCGCCCTGGTCAACGACCCGCGCCTCCTGATCCTGGACGAGCCCACCGCCGGCGTCGATGTCGAACTGCGCCGGATCCTGTGGCGCTACCTGCAGGAGATCAACGGCGACGGCCGCACCATCCTGCTCACCTCTCACTATCTGGAAGAGGTCGAACGTCTGTGCCGCGACGTCGCCATCGTCAACAATGGCCGCATCGTGCGCCAGGGGACCAAGGACGAGATCGCCGGCGCGCCCGGCGGGCTTGAGAATGCCTATCTGGCGGCCACCGGCGCCGCCGCCGACCATATCGCGGGGCAATAGCGATGAGCGGCACGAAAAGCGGCATCAACTGGATCGGCCTCTATACCATCGTGCGGCGCGAGGTCAGCCGCATGATGCGCGTGCCGATCCAGGCCTTCATTGCGCCCTGGATCAGCGCGCTGCTTTTCATCTTCATCTTCGGCTTTGTGGTGGGCGGGCGCATCTCGTCGATCGGCGGGGTGCCCTATATCCGCTTCGTGCTGCCCGGCATCCTGATGATGAACATCGTCAATGCCAGCTTCCTGCAATCCAGCACGGCGATCTATTTTTCGCGCTTCCTGCGCTTCATCGAGGAAACGCTGGTCTCGCCCATGTCCTACAGCGAGATGATCGCGGGCAACCTGGCCGTGGTGGTGGTGCGCTCGACCGTCACCGCCATCGGCATCCTGCTGATGGGCCTGGCCTTCGGCGCCACCACGGTCCAGTCCATTCCCGCCTTCCTGTTCTGGGTGGTGGCGGTGTCGATGATCTTCGGGCTGATGGGCATCGTGATCGGCCTTTGGTCCAAGAGCTTCGAGCAACTGAATGTGCTGACCGTCTTCTTCATCACGCCGCTGTCGATGGTGGGCGGGGTGTTCAACACGGTGGAGATGCTGCCCCCCTGGCTGCGCTGGCTGGCCTGGGCCAACCCTTTCTTCTATTTCATCAATGGCATCCGCCATTCCATGATCGGCTTTTCCGAAACCCCGGCCGCGGTCGGTTATGGCTTCACCACGATCCTGGCGGTGGTGATGTTCTTGTGGGTGCTGCGGCTCTATTCCCGGGGCTATGGGCTGAGAGAGTAAGGGGGCAGGGAACCTGCGCCTGGGTTGAGCCGGCAGGGTCAAGCCCTTATGCTCGCGCGCCACAATCATACAAACGCCCGATTTCACTCATAAAACCGGGCTATTCGAGTCTCTCGGAGTCGCCATGTTTCGCAACCTGATGCTCGCCGCGGCAGCCTTCTGCCTGGCGATTGGTCCTGCCGCTGCCGCCGAATCCGCCACGTTGCTGGGCGTGTTCGACAACTGGTCGGCCTACAGCGCCGGCGATGGCGCGTCGAAGACCTGCTACATCCTCTCCAAGCCGACCGCGAGCCAGCCGCGCGGCGCCAAGCGCGGCCCCATCTTCCTGATGGTCAGCGACTGGCCGGCCCGCAAGGTCAAGGCCGAGCCGCAGATCGTGCTGGGCTATCCCGCCAGGGAAGGCGGCCCGGCCAGCCTGGGCATCGGCAGCGACAAGTTCAGCTTTTTCCTGCGCAATGTGAACAAGGACGGAAGCGGCTGGCTGCAGTCGCTGGGAGACAATCCCAAGCTGATCGATTCCATGCGGGGCGGTGTCACCGCCGTGGCCAAGGCCCTGTCCCAGCGCGGCACGCATACGACAGACACCTATTCCCTGGCCGGTTTCTCCAACGCGCTGGACAAGGCGCATTCCGCTTGCGGAATGTGATGGACTCCAAGCCCACCCTGATCGGCATGGACAAGCCGGCGCTGAAGGCGGCGCTGGCGGGAGCCGGCGTGCCGTCCAGGCAGCTGTCGATGCGGGTGGGGCAGTTGTGGAACTGGATCCATGTCCATGGCGCACGCGACTTCGCCGCCATGACCAATCTGGCCAGGGATTTCCGGGGCCTTCTGGAAAACAGCTTCACCCTGGCGCGGCCGGAAATCGTGACGGCGCAGGTCAGCCAGGACGGCACCCGCAAATGGCTGCTCAGGACCGGCCCCGGCATCGAGTTCGAGACCGTCTATATCCCCGAAGAGGACCGCGGCACGCTCTGTGTTTCGTCCCAGGTCGGCTGCACGCTCACCTGCAAATTCTGCCACACCGGCACCCAGAAGCTGGTGCGCAACCTGACGCCCGCCGAAATCCTGGGTCAGGTCATGATCGCCAAGGATGCGCTTGAGGATTGGCCGTCCACGGCGCCCGACAGAAAAGTCACCAATGTCGTGATGATGGGGATGGGCGAGCCGCTCTACAATTTCGACAATGTAAAGGCGGCCCTGGCCATCGTCACCGATGGCGATGCGCTGGCCCTGTCGAAGCGCCGCGTGACGCTGTCCACCGCCGGCGTGGTGCCGATGATCCCCCGCGCGGGGGCGGAAATCGGCTCCGGCCTGGCGATTTCGCTCCATGCCGTGCGCGACGAACTGCGCGACGTGATCGTGCCCATCAACAAAAAATATCCCATCGCCGAACTTCTCGATGCCTGCCGCAACTATCCCGGCGCGTCGAACGCCCGGCGCATCACCTTCGAATATGTGATGCTGAAGGACGTCAACGACTCCATTACCGACGCGAAGGAACTCGTCCGGCTGGTGAAGGGCATTCCCGCCAAGATCAACCTGATCCCGTTCAACGCCTGGCCCGGCGCGCCCTACCAGTGCAGCGACTGGAGCCAGATCGAGAAATTCGCCGAAGTGGTCAACCGCGCCGGCTATGCGTCCCCGGTTCGCACGCCGCGCGGGCGCGATATCATGGCCGCATGCGGCCAGCTCAAGTCGGAGTCCGTGAAAGAACGCGCCTCGGCCCGGCAGGCGCGTGAAATGGCCGAGGTCCAATCCGCCCAATTGGCGCGGATGCCCAACTGAGATGAACCGTCTCCTGATCGTGCTGGGCCTGGCGCTGGTGGTCGCCGGGCTGCTTTGGCCGTTCCTCGCCCGCCTCGGCCTGGGCCGGCTGCCCGGCGACATCATCATCCGCGGCGAGCATGGCGACTTCTATTTCCCCATCGTCACCTGCCTGGTCATCAGCGCCGTGCTGACGCTGATTTTCTGGATCATCGGCCGGTTCTAGGCGCCGTGTCGCGCCCGCTTGCACTCCGTCCACACCCCCGCGCCGAAACCTTTCCGGAAGATGAAATCCGAACGGAACTCTATTTAAGGATATTGACCATCCTTAAGGATACCGTATATCCGTAATGACCAACTTACGGAGGATTTCCCCATGAGCCCACGCCTCAACGCCCCAGCCCTCGCACCCGCCTTCTACAAGGCCTATTACGATTTCAGCCAGGCCCTCAAAAAGGGCACCCTTGGCGACACCCTGACCGACCTGGTCCATATCCGCGCCTCCCAGATCAACGGCTGCGCCTTTTGCCTGGACATGCATGTGAAGGAAGCGACCATCCATGGCGAGCGGGCGCTTCGCCTGCACCATCTTGCCATCTGGCGGGAATCGCCCCTGTTTAGCCCGCGTGAGCGTGCCGCGCTTGCCTTCACCGAGTCCCTGACCCGGCTTGGCGAGCACGGCGTGCCGGACGACATCTATGAAGAGGCCCGCATGCATTTCAGCGAAAAGGAGCTGACCGAGCTGGCTTTCGTCGTGGTGGAAATCAATGGCTGGAACCGGCTCTCCATCGCCTTCCGCAACCAGCCGGGCACGATGGATGCCATGCTGGGCCTAACGGCGGCCGGGCTGTCGTAAATGCAGCTTCGCGGTCCGGTCGAATGGGCGCTGCATTGCTGCGCCGTCCTGGCCGGCCTGGCGCCGGACCGCTATCTGCCCACCCGCGACCTGGCGGACTTCCACGGCGTGCCCAAGGAGTATCTCTCCAAGGCGCTGCAGGCCTTGTCCCAGGCCGGCATCGTGGAAGGCACGCTGGGCCCGGCGGGCGGCTACCGGCTGACCCGCGCGCCCGACCGGATCACGTTCCTGGATGTGGTGGAGGCGGTGGAGGGCAGGGCCCCCACCTTCGTCTGCACCAATATCCGGCGCAACTTTCCCTGCCTCACCGCCACCGAGAAAAGCCAGTGCACCGAGGCGCGGCCCTGTGCCGTGGCGCGGGTGATGTGGCAGGCCGACCGCGCCTGGCGTGACTCGCTCAGGTCGGTTCGCCTGTCCGATCTGTTGAAAACACTGTCGACGGACCTGTCACCCGGCTTGCAGCGCCGCGCCGCCGCCTGGCTGGACGAACATTCCTGAGCATCGTCGCATTTTTTGCTGGAGTTGGCTCGATTGAGTAAAGCGTCCCCCGAATTCCAGCCGAAACTGCTATGAGGAATTAAGTATAGTGTCCCCAGATTACCAGTACCGACAGGGCAACCTGTAAATGAGGTTTATTGCTGAATACATCAGCGCGGTTTGGGCTCAGCTAAAGCGCGTCGTTCTAATTGGAGCAGCCGCGATTTATATGATATTAGTAGGTCGTTCAGTGTTTGATCAGGGGATGATGATTATCGGTGTCCCCATTGCATTCCTCTTTTCATTTGCCTCTTTGACGTCTGTCAACTTACTCAAATGGGTTTATGAAACTAGGCTTGAGGCGAAAAGGAAGGGCTTTTCATTTAGGCAATTTATCGAGACGCCTGAATACAAGGCCTTTCTTGCTGCTTATGCAGCTAAGATAATAGAAGAACAGATCAGGTGGTGACTGTCGTTATGCAATTCCGGAGACTGGTCTGTCCCTGGTTAGGATGACAGCCGAAGCGGTGAATTCCGGATCAGGCGAAGATCTCCGGCCTGTTTTCGACCTCAGCGGAGTACCGAGGATTCTGAATAAACGACATCGGCGTCTCCGCGCGGAAAATACGGTGACAGGAAAATAGGTAATACGGTGACAGGAGCATCTGTCCCCACGCCAGATAAAGCATAGCGCAGTAGGAAATGGTCCAGCGTCCGTGCCCATCTTGAGAATAAGGATGATGGTCTTGTGTCGGTCCGGCCTGTCCTTGGCCGGGTGAAAGAGTTCGCCAGCCTGATCGTCGATGGGATTCCGGGGACACTATACTTAATTGACGTGCGCGGTGATCGGGCACCTTATGTTTGCGGGGCTTGGCCCGCGCCCCTTCGGCTTCGCCCTTTCCCGCCGCCGCTATCCCGCCGTCCAGGGTGGGACCGCTTGACCTTTCCCGCCCGCCCGCTATCAAGACCCCCCACCGCTCCGGGGCTTCCGGGGCGGCGAACCTGCCCGCTGGATAAGGGGGGAGGGGGACGGAAAAAGGTACCGAAACACCGGCGGGAATCGGGGGTTTCGGCCGCAGACGGAGCTGGATAGTGGCGAAGGGTGTGAAGAAAGTGGTGCTGGCCTATTCGGGCGGCCTGGACACCTCGGTGATCCTCAAATGGCTGCAGACCGAATATGGCGCCGAGGTGGTGACCTTCACCGCCGACCTGGGCCAGGGCGAGGAGCTGGGGCCCGCCCGCGAAAAGGCGCTGATGCTGGGCATCAAGCCTGAGAACATCTTCATCGAGGATGTGCGCGAGGAATTCGTCCGCGACTTCGTCTTTCCCATGTTCCGCGCCAATGCGGTCTATGAGGGCCTGTACCTTTTGGGAACCTCCATCGCCCGGCCGCTGATTGCCCAGAAGCAGATCGAGATCGCCGAAAGGGTCGGCGCCGATGCGGTCTGTCACGGCGCCACCGGCAAGGGCAACGACCAGGTGCGCTTCGAGCTGGGCTATTATGCCTTGAAGCCCGACATCAAGGTGATCGCCCCCTGGCGCGAATGGGATTTGACCAGCCGCACCCGCCTGCTGGAATTCGCCGAGGCCCACCAGATCCCCATCGCCAAGGACAAGCGCGGCGAGGCGCCGTTCAGCGTGGACGCCAACCTTCTGCACTCATCGTCGGAGGGAAAGGTGCTGGAAGACCCGGCCAGGGAAGCCGAGAGCATCGTCTTCATGCGGACGATCAGCCCGGAGGAGGCGCCCGACAAGGCGAGCTATGTCGAGATCGGATTCGAGAAGGGCGATGCCGTATCGATCGACGGCGAGACGCTGTCGCCTGCCGCCCTGCTGACCAAGCTGAATGCCCTGGGCAAGGAGAACGGCATCGGCCGGCTGGACCTGGTGGAAAACCGCTTCGTCGGCATGAAATCGCGCGGCATCTATGAGACGCCCGGCGGCACCATCCTTCTGGCCGCCCATCGCGGCATCGAAAGCATCACCCTGGACCGCGGCGCCGCGCATCTGAAGGACGAGTTGATGCCCCGCTATGCCGAGCTGATCTATAACGGTTTCTGGTTCGCGCCCGAGCGCGAGATGCTGCAGGCCGCCATCGACAAGAGCCAGGAATTCGTCGCCGGAACGGTGCGCGTGAAGCTCGGGCGCCTATGACCAGAAGGACGCCCAGGGCTTCATCAAGCTGAATGCCTTGCGCCTTCGCACGCTGGCGATGCGCAAGCGGAAGGGAAAGTGACAATGAGCGGCAACGACGACCAGATCGCGTATTGGAACGGGCCCATCGGGGAAAAGTGGGCGCGGTTCCAAACGGTGATGGACGCCAATCTGTCGGAAGCCTCCGATGCGGCGCTGGCGTTGGCCGCACCCAAGGCGGGCGAAAGAGTTCTGGACATCGGCTGCGGGGCGGGAACGACCAGCCGCGCGCTGGCGGCGATGGTCGGTCCATCGGGTCGTGTGACGGCGGTCGACGTCTCGCGCCCGCTGCTGACCCAGGCGCGGTCCGCGGCCGTTCCCGCCAATCTCGAATTTCTGGAGGCCGACGCCTCTGTCCAGGCATTCGGCGCCGATCACGATCTGCTGTTTTCGCGCTTCGGGGTGATGTTCTTCGATGTGCCCGCAGCCGCCTTTGCGCATCTCAGGGGCGCGCTGAAGCCGGGCGGTCGCCTGGCCTTTGTCTGCTGGCGTCCGGCGGCGCAGAATGAATGGGTGAGCCTGCCGCTGGAAGTGGCCATGCGCTTCGTGCCGCCCCAGCCGCCTGCCGATCCGCACGCGCCGGGTCCATTTGCCTTTGCCGATCCGGAGCGCTTGCGCGGCATTTTGGCGAAGGCCGGTTTCAAGGATATCGCCATCACGCCCTTCGACGGCCATATGAATCTGGGCACCTCGCCGGCGGACGCTGCATTCCAGGTGGTCAACCTTGGCCCCACCGCCCGGCTGCTCCATGATGCCGACGACGACACCCGCGCAAAGGTGGAAGCCGCGGTCAGGGAGATGTTCGCGGGTCGGCAAAAAGACGGCGAGGCGATCCGTCCGGCGATCGCCTGCTGGCTGGTGGCAGCGAAAGCCTAAGGCGGGGGCGCTTCCGTCCCAAGGACCGAAGCCCGCATGTAGCCGGTGACGGCGCTGTCCTTCACCTTCGCCCAGCCGTCATCGGTCTTTTCCAGCAACGTGACGGTGGCGCCCTTGGTTTCGCGCTTCAGGACCTTGCCTGCGGATTTGGCTTCATCGCGCACCACCGAGCCGCCGCGCCGAACATAGACCGTGCCCGGCTGCAGGGCGGCGATGCGCTGCTGAAGCGTGACGTGCGGATGTTCGGCATGTGCGGGCGTCGCTGTTGCCGTCCGCGTGACGGCTGCGGCAGGCTTCGGCGCTTCTCCGGTCCACCGGTCAACATGCCGCCCGGCCCAGAAGGCCAGCGCCCCCACCAGCAGCGCCACGCCCAGCCAACTGCCATGCGTGCCCAGCCGGGAGCGGTACGACAGCCCGGTGCCGGGAATGCCCGCATTGGCGGTGACCCCATGAGGGCCGATGTTCAGGTCCGCACCTTTCGGCCCGACGCTGGCCGAGGCGCCGGACTTGCTGAGGTTGATCCTGACGCCCGGCAGGACGGATATGCGCTTCTGGAAACGAAAACCCATCCCTGCCCCGTTAAACGTCTACGGCGGCGTAAAGCGCGTTGTCCTGGATGAACTCGCGCCGGGGCTCGACCACATCGCCCATCAGCTTGGCGAAAAGCTCATCGGCCTCGTCGGCGTGCAGCACCTTGACCGCCAGCAGCGAACGGGCATTTTCATCCAGCGTGGTCTCCCACAGCTGTTCGGGGTTCATCTCGCCCAGGCCCTTGTAGCGCTGCAAAGCCAGGCCCTTTCTGCCCCATTCGAAGATGGCACCCAGCAATTCGGATGGGCTGCGGATTTCCCGCGTTTCGTCCTTGCGGCGCAGCGTGCCGGCATGCAGATAGTTGCCCTGCAGCTCGCTCGCCATGCGGTCCAGCCGCCGCGCGTCGGCCGATGCGATCAGCGCCCCGTCGATAGCTACCGCCTCGCGCACGCCGCGCAACTCGCGCCAGAATTTCAGGCCACCATCGCCGGACGGCTCGCCATGCCAGCCGCGCTCGTATTCCTCACTCAGGGTATCCAGCCGCTGGGCGATATAGCGCGCTGCCTCTGCCGCCTTGAGGGCATCATTGAGGATATCCGGATTGAGCGCTCCAGCGATCGCCGCCTGTTCCAGAACGAAGCGCGGATAGTGGCGGGGAAAACCATTCAGCGCCGCAACCGCCTGGCGGGCATGGGCGATCAATTCCGTGAGATGCGCGCCGCTGACGTCTTCGCCATTATGCAGGGTCAGGACCGTGCCCGAAGCGCCTTCGTCGATCAGGTAGTCCTGCAGCTCCGCCTCGTCCTTCAGGTAACGTTCCGACTTTCCGCGCGTCGCCTTGTAGAGTGGCGGCTGGGCGATGAAGATGTGGCCGCGCTCGATCAGCTCGGGCATCTGCCGGTAGAAGAAGGTCAGCAGCAGCGTGCGGATATGGGCGCCGTCCACGTCGGCGTCGGTCATGATGATGATCTTGTGATAGCGCAGCTTGTCGGCGTTGAACTCCTCACGCCCGATCCCGGTGCCAAGCGCGGTAATCAGGGAGACAATACTGTCGGATGACAGCATCTTGTCGAAGCGCGCGCGCTCTATGTTCAGGATCTTGCCGCGCAGAGGCAGCACCGCCTGGTTGGCACGGTTGCGGCCCATCTTTGCGCTGCCGCCGGCGCTGTCGCCCTCGACGATGAAGAGTTCGCACTTGGCCGGATCGCGTTCCTGGCAGTCGGCCAGCTTGCCGGGCAGCGAGGCGCCGTCCAGCGCACCCTTGCGCCTCGTCAGCTCGCGCGCCTTGCGGGCGGCTTCACGCGCGGTGGCGGCTTCCACCACCTTGCCGACGATCGCCCTGGCTTCGTTCGGATGCTGTTCGAACCAGGCGGCCAGTTGGTCGATGATTGCGCCTTCCACAATCGGGCGCACTTCACTCGACACAAGCTTGTCCTTGGTCTGGGAGGAGAATTTTGGGTCTGGAACTTTGACAGAGAGCACGCAGGTCAGCCCTTCGCGGCAATCGTCGCCCGTCAGCGCCACCTTGTCCTTCCTCCCCGATGGCATCTCTTCCGCATATTTCGTCACCACGCGTGTCAGGCCGGCGCGAAAACCTGCGACATGGGTCCCGCCATCGCGCTGGGGAATGTTGTTGGTGAAGGCCAGCGTGCTCTCGTGATAGCTGTCGTTCCAGGTCATGGCGATTTCCACCGTGACGCCGTCACGCTGCGCCTCGATCATCACCGGGGCGGGGATCAGCGCCTGCTTGGCGCGGTCCAGATAGGCGACGAACGCCTTCAGCCCGCCGTCGTAGTGCAGCACGGTTTCGCGCGGTTCCACGCCGCGCCGGTCGGCCAACACGATGGTGACCCCGGAATTGAGGAATGCCAGCTCACGCAGCCGGTGTTCCAGCGTGCCATAGTCGAATTCAGTCTTTGTGAAGGTCGCGGGCGACGGCAGGAATGTCACTTCGGTGCCTTTCCTGCCGTCGGCATCGCCGACTTCCTTCAGCGGCGCCACGGGATCGCCGTGACGAAACCGCATGTAATGTTCCTTGCCATCGCGCCAGATACGCAGGTCAAGGAATTCCGACAGGGCATTCACCACCGACACGCCGACACCGTGCAGGCCGCCGGAAACCTTGTAGGCGTTTTCGTCGAATTTTCCACCAGCATGCAGCTGGGTCATGATGACCTCTGCAGCGGAAATGCCTTCCTCTGAATGAATGCCGGTGGGAATACCGCGGCCATTGTCGCGCACGGTGCACGACCCGTCCGGGTTCAGCACCACATCGATGCGGTCGGCATGGCCGGCCAGCGCCTCGTCTACGGCATTGTCGACCACCTCATAGACCATGTGGTGCAGGCCCGAACCGTCATCGGTGTCGCCGATATACATGCCGGGCCGCTTGCGCACCGCATCCAGGCCCTTCAGCACCTTGATGCTGTCGGCGTTATAGGCGTTCATGTTGGGTTCGGACATGGCAGTCACCTAACTTGTTTTGCCTAACTGGCAATGATCAGAACGGACGCGCCGGCCATCACCGCGCCCGCGCCCTTGTTGATGCGCCGCCGTGCCCTGGCACTGGCGACGAATTTTTTCAGCCGTGCGGCCATCGCGGCATAGCTCAGGGTGATGAGGGGGATCACCACCAGTGTGGCCCCGACAAGTTCGAGGTAACCGATCCAGGACAGGGTCCGCGGATTGATCGCCACCGGCAGCAGCGCCACGAAAAAGGCGATGGCCTTGGGATTGCCCAGCGTCAAGCCCCAATAGGCCAAAAAGCTGCGCCGAATGTCACCCATGCCCGGCGCCGGCACCACTTCGCCGATCTCTTCCACCGGCCCCGTCCAATATTTGTAGGCCAAGAACATCAGATACAAGGCCCCGGCGATCTTCACGGCCAGGAACAGGTGCCCCATCGCCTGCGCCACCAGCGCCAGGCCAAACGCACTGAGCGTCATCAGGCATAGATCGCCCGCCGCGATCCCAACCGCGGCAGGAATGGTGGAACGGAAACCCGATCCCAGGGCGCGGGCGATAATGGCGATCATGCCAGGGCCGGGCGTGGCCACCGCCACGGCATAGAGGCCGATATAGAGCAGGAAGTTGTGCCAGGGGATCATGCGTCCTCCTGCCGGGCAAAGCGGCCCTCACGCACCTCGAAAATCTGCGCCCGCGCGCGGTCGAACAGCGACAGGTCGGTACCGGTCATCCAGGCCTGGGCCGAGAGCGCGGTGATTTCTTCGAACAGAGCGGCGCGGCGCGTGCTGTCCAGATGCGCTGCGATCTCGTCCAGGAGGAGGATCGGCGCCATGCCGGCACGTGCCCTCGCCAGCTCGCGCGCATCCGCCAGGATAATCGACACCAAAAGCGCCTTCTGCTCGCCGGTGGAACAGTCGCGTGCCTCCATCCGCTTTGCAGTGTGGCGCACCTGAAGGTCGGTGGTGTGCGGGCCCACCAGCGTGCGCCCGGCCTCGGCATCGCGCATCCGGCTGGCGGCGAAGGCTGCGCGCAGGGCGTCCGCATCCGTCTGGTGCATCTCGTCGTTCAACGCCAGCGCCGCGGCGGGAAAGGCCCCGGCACGCCCGCGCTCAGCCAGCGCTCCGGACAGTTTCTCGACCACGCAGGCGCGGGCGCGGGCGATCTCCACTCCCGCCTCCGCCAGCTCATTCTCCAGCCCGTCCAGCCAGCCGGGATCGCGGGGCCCGTATTTCAACAGTCGCCCGCGCTCGCGCATCGCGGTTTCATAGCGGGTGCTGGCGCGGGCGTGGGACGGCGCGAAGCCCAGCACGAGCCTGTCGAGAAAGCGGCGCCGGCCCGAGGCGGATTCGATGAACAGTCGGTCCATCGCCGGTGTCAGCCAGATCAGCTGCACGATCTCGCCCAGATCGGCCGAAGAGGATGCTGCCGCCCCGTTCAGCCGCACCTCACGTTTGCCCTGACGGCTCTCGCCGTCGGGCCGGCCGGCGTTGCCATCGATCATGCCGGTACCGATCTCGTGGCATTCGCTGCCCCGCTTTACAGTCGCCGCCACCGCCCACAGCGTGCCTTCCGATGCCGAAGGGCCCCTGCGCATATGCTCGGCCAGCTTTGCCCCGCGCAGGCCCCGACCTGGCGAAAGCAGCGATATGGCGTCCAGCACATTGGTCTTGCCCGCGCCGTTCGGACCGGCCAGCACCACGGGTGCGGCCTCCACCGCCAGCACCGTACCGGCATAGGAGCGGAAATTGGTCAGCTGCAGGCGCGTCACCGCCAGCGACGCAGGCGCTGTCATGGACCTGGCATCAAGGCCGGTATCGGACAGGCCGGCCAACCCTAGACCCTGAGCGGCATGAGGACGTAGAGCGTTCGCGCGTCCTCAGCGTCCTCGATGATGGCGGGCGATCCCGCATCCGACAACAGGAAGCGCACTTCCTTGCCTTCGATCTGGCTGGTGATGTCCAGCATATAGCGGGCGTTGAAGCCGATTTCTAGCGCCCCCGCGCTGTAGGTCGCGCCGATATCCTCCGTCGCGGTGCCGCTTTCCGGATTGACCACCGACAGCGTCACCTTGTCTTTCGACAGGTTCAATTTCACTGCGCGGGTCTTGTCGGCGCTGATGGTGGAGACGCGGTCGACCGACTGGGCGAACTCTTTCGCTTCCAGCGCCAGGGATTTGTCGTTGCCCGACGGGATCACCCGCTCATAGGGCGGGAAGTTGCCGTCGATCAGCTTGCTGGTCAGTTCCACGCCGTTGAAGCCGAATTGGATCTTGGTGTCGGACAGGGCCACGTCGATCGCGCCGTCGGCATCGTCCAGCAGCTTGCGCAATTCGCCCACCGTCTTGCGCGGCACGATCACGCCGGGCATTTCGGCGGCGCCATCGGGCAGCTCCATCTCATAGCGGGCCAGGCGATGGCCGTCGGTCGCAACCGCGCGCATCACCGGCGGCTTGGCGTCCTTGGCGGCATGCAGATAAATCCCGTTGAGGTAATAGCGGGTCTCTTCGGTCGAGATGGCGAAGCGCGTCTTGTCGATGATGCGCTTGAGGTCGTCGGCGGCCAGGCGGAATTTGTAGGGCAGGGCGCCCGCCGACATTTGCGGGAAATCCTCGCGCGGCAGGCAGGCCAGCTCGAAGCGCGAGGAACCCGCCGACACTGCCAGGCGCCCACCTTCGCTGGCCAGAAGCTCGGCCTGCACCTGGGCGCCTTCCGGCAACTTGCGCACGATGTCGTAGAGCATGTGCGCCGGCGCGGTGGCCGAGCCGCCCCGCAGCACATCGGCGGGCAGTGACTCCACAACCTCGATGTCGAGGTCCGTGGCAGTGAGCCTGAGTTCGCCCTTGCCCGCCTCGATCAGCACGTTGGACAGGATCGGAATGGTGTTGCGGCGTTCCACCACGCTCTGCACATGGTTCAGCGCCTTCAGGAATGCGCCGCGTTCGACGTTGATCTTCATGGGTTCTCAGCCGCCTTGTTGTCCTCTGCCAGGCTCTTTGTCAGGGCCTGTGGGATACCCGTCTTCTTGTGTTTGGGAGAGCCAAAAGCGGCCCCAAGACTCAAGTAGGGAAACATAGCAAAAGGGGGGGCCAAGGGGAAGGAAAAGGACCCTGCGGGGCACCGAATTTTCCCCGGAATTACGGGCTTTTCGTGCCTATTCGCGGGCCAGTTCCTGAGCCTGGAAAAGGCCCACCGCACATCCCCCCAGAAGCAGCATCCAGCCCACCAGGCAGAGCGCCGCAACCCCCGCCTGGCCCTGGCCCGCCCCGGCAGCAATGCCGGGGGCCAGCTCCTGGCCGGTCACGAAGGCGCGCAGCACATAGGCCGACAGGCGGGGCAGAGCGGCATACCAGCTGAAGGGCGCTTCCCAGGGATGAACCATGGCCATCGCCACCCACTGGCCGACCGCGAAGACCATGGCCGTCATCAGCGCCCCCAGCGCGGCGCGGAAGGCGATGGCGATCACCGCCACGATGCCCCCCAGCACCATCAGCTCGCACCAGCCGGTCAGGAAGGTGCCGATCAGGGGCAACAGGAACGGCCCCTGTGGCGGCACCAGCGCGGCGCTGCCGATCAAGGCGCCATAGGCGCACTGGACAAGTGCCGCCAGCCCCAGCAACACCAGGCTGCCCGCGCAGCCTGCACCATACACGGCAAAGCGGGCTAGGATCAGGCTGGCGCGACTGTTGCGCGGCGTGATCAGCCGCCAGGTCTCCCAGCGATAGTCGGCGGCGAACATGGTGGCGGCCGCCGCGGCATAGAAAACCTGGAAAAAGGCCGATCCCGTCAACGCCACGCCGCCCACCACCTGGCGGCCAAGGTCCAGTGGTACCGGCATGCGCATATGCAGTGCGATCCAGCTGCTTAGCATCAGGTTAAAGGTGAGGACGGCGAAGGGCACGGCGATGAAACCCCAGAACAGCACCCCGCCGCTGCGCCGCGCGCGGAAGGCTTCTGCGGCGATGGCGTCAGCCAGCATGGTCGCCACCCGTCTGCTCCAGATAGAATTTCTCGAGCCCGCCGCCCATCCAGCGCGCTTCAATCAGGTCGATACCGCCGTCGACCAGCGCGCGCAGCAAGGATGGCGTTTCCGCGCGCGAGACCGTCATCAGAACGCCATCGCCATCGCACACGCCACGCCCGCCCAGCGCCGCCTGCAATGCCTGCTGCGATGTCGCCAGCAGGCGCAGCTTCTCCTGTCCGGCAAGCAGCACGTCGATGCGCCCCTCCGCCACCAGTGTCCCACGCGCGAAAATGGCGACGCGGTCGCAGGTCCGCTGCACTTCGTCCAGAAGATGGCTGGACAGAAGGATGGTAACGCCATCCTTTGCCGCCAGTTCGCGGATAAGGGTGCGCATCTCAAGGATGCCGGCGGGGTCCATGCCGCTGGTGGGCTCGTCCAGGATCAGCAGGCGCGGATTTGCGATCAGTGCGGCGGCGATGCCCAGCCGCTGCTTCATGCCGACCGAAAAATGGCGCACCTTGCGATGGACAGCGTCCATCAGCCCAACGCGCGCCAGCCAGCGGCCGATCTCGGGCGCGCGAACCCCGCTGGTGCGCGCCAGCATCATCAGAGTTTCCGCCGCAGTGAGGGTTGGGTAATAGCGCGGCGTCTCGATCATCGCGCCGATCTGGCGACGCACCGCAACCTGGCCAGGCGCCCCGCCCAGCACCGACAGGCCCCCGCCGCTGGGTCGCACCAGATCCAGGCACAGGCGGAAGAATGTACTTTTGCCCGCGCCATTGGCGCCCAGAATCCCATAGACGCCGCCTTCGGGCACGCTAAAGGACAAGCGGTCCAGCGCCGTGACGGCACCGAACCGCTTCGTCAATTCTCGTGCTTCGATCTGGGCGCTCAGAGATCGCCCTTGCGCTGGAGCATCTGCGAGAGGAAATCCACTTCCTGTCGGAACATCGCATCTTCCACGATCAACGCCTCGATACGGCGGCAGGCATGCAGCACCGTGGTGTGGTCGCGGCCGCCGAAGCGCCGGCCGATCTCGGGCAGCGAGCGGGTGGTCAGCTTGCGCGACAGGTACATGGCGACCTGGCGCGGGCGGGCGACGCGGCGCGCGCGCTGCGGCGAATGGAAGTCCTTCACGTCCAGCTTGTAGAATTCTGCGGTCTTGCGCTGGATGTCCTCGATCGAGGTCTTGACGCCCGGACTGCCGCGCAGGCCTACCGCTTCCTCGGCCACTTCCAGTGTCACCGGCTTCTTGGTCAGGTCGGCATAGGTCGCCAGCTTGGTGAAGATGGCGATCATCTCGCGTGGGCTTGCGTCATCCAGGTCGGCGATGCGCTCCAGCACCACATCGGGCAGCACCACATCCGGCTTGTGGCGGCTGAACTCGGCCGCGCGCGACTTCAGGATCGAGAGACGCGTGTCGCGGTCGGGCTTGTCCAGGCCGACCACCAGGCCTCCGGCCATGCGCGACTTCACGTCGGCGCCCAGCCCGCCTTCCAGCGCGTGCGGCGGCCGGTCGGCGGCGATCACCACCCGGCGGCGCAGGTCCGCGAATGCATTGACGGTGTACAGGAACTCCGCCGCCGTCGAGGCCGAACGGCAGATATGCTGCAGGTCGTCGATGATCAGCACTTCGGCTGTACGCAGCTCTTCCTTGAAGGCCAGCGTATCCTTGCGATAGAGCGCGCCCAGGAAGTGGCGCATGAAATCCTCGGCGCGCAGGAACAGCGTGCGCTTGCCGCGTCTGCGGAATTCCAGTGCCGCAGCATTCAGCAGGTGGGTCTTGCCATAGCCGAAGCCGCCATGGATGTAGAGCAGGGGAATGTCGGCCTGCTCGCCGCTGGCAAAGGCGCGCGCCGCGCCATGGCCGAAAATGTTCGCCGGGCCCGGAATGAAGCTGTCGAATGTCTGCTGGGGATGCAGCATGCGGTTCCACAGGCCCTTGTCGTCGTCGCCCGCGGTCATGCCGCGGCTTTCGCTGCGCGGCGGCAGGTACGAAACGCTGGCCGCCGGGGGCTCCTGGTGCTGGGCCTCGCGTGGAATGGCACCGCCGATGGACGGCCCGATATTGTTTACCGGGGTGGTGGCGACGACGATCGACAATGAAGCGGGATGGAAGCCTTCCGCCAGGAAGGCCTTCTCGATGCGGCCGACATAATGATTGGCCACCCAATTGCGCACGAAGGGTTTGGTGGCGCCGATCTTCAATTCGTCGGCGTCGAAGGACTCCAGGCTCAGCGGACTGATCCAGGCCTCGAATACCGGATCGCCCAGTTCACGCCGCATCCGTTCGCGCACTGCCGTCCACGCTGCCTGCCAGTCCGCCGGCACCATTTTCCCTGTTCTTTGCACCATTTTGCTACCCATTCCTCATGGCCCCTCGCGGGAGCCGTTGTTGCTGCTCCGGCACATCTTTGTGTCCGGCGTCGCCGCGCTCGCGGCCTGCGCATGCCGTACCTTTGAGATATCTCCTGAACTCTCCCGCGCCTGTCCCCACCTAGTTCTGCCGCCAGGGCAGTCCGGCAGCCTTCCATCCGCCGGCGCTGCCGCGATGTCCTTGTTCGTCCCGGTCGCCCTCAAAGCCCTGGGCCACGTTGAAACAGCGCTCAAAGCCTGCGCCGGTCAGGGCGATCGCCGCCGCCCGGCTGCGCGCGCCCGAACGGCACAGAAGCAGCACCGGACTGTCCGCACCCACGCCGGCCCCGGCCAGCGCCGCCCGCGCCAGCTCGACGAAGTCGGCATTGGGGGCGCCGCTGGGAAAGGTCTGCCATTCCACGCAGTGTACGCGCCGGCCCAGGGCCGACAGGTCGGGCAGGCCGACGAAGTTCCATTCTGCGAAGGTGCGCACATCGATCAACTGGGCGCGCGGATCGGCGTTCAGGGTTTCCCAGGCCTCTTGTGGCGTCACATCACCGGCATATTCGGAAGAAGAAGGACTGACCATGGGAACCGCCGAGAGAAAATTCTGCCGTTGCCGGGGTCGTCGCCCAGCACTGGAATGTCACAATTTCGAGAAGTTAGTGCCTACTCTGCCCGTGGGTGTCGTAAAAACACTGCAAGGCACTGGCGAATACTGTTCTTTTACTTGGTGAATACTTCGCCATTTGCCTTAGGTCCGCCCCATCGGAGGGTGAAGATACGTCCAAGCCGCCGCCGGCATCAAGGGGACAAATTGCGAACGGTGGTCTGATTCGAAAATTTTTTCGCTTTTGTGAAGACCGCTAAGCGGTTGTACCGTATGCGGAAAATTCCATTATTGGACTCGTCTTTCCACTTCAGCCACTTAGCCGGAACCTAGTGGTTGTGCGATGCCGTAATCGCAATGGTTTGGTTAAAATCCGCACACGGAACAAATAAAAAGGGCCCGGATTATTTGCCGGGCCCGATCTCGATTGTAATTACCAAAGATTCCAGCAGCTTCCTTGAATCTGTCTTATTTTGACAGTTTCGCGACGCGCTTGGACAGGCGCGAAACCTTCCGGGCGCCGGTGTTTTTGTGCATCACGCCCTTGGAGACGCCCCGCATGATCTCGGGCTCAGCGACCTTCAGCGCGTCCTTGGCGGCGGCGGCGTCGCCGGAAGCCAAGGCATCCTCGACCTTGCGGATGAAACCGCGAACGCGGGATTTGCGCGCCGTATTGATGGCGGTGCGCTTGGCCGTGGTGCGGGTCCGCTTCTTGGCGGAGGCGATATTGGGCATGGGTCGTCCTTGCAGGGCTTTTCGCGAAAGAGGCGGGCATATACCCCCCAAACGCCCCGCGGTCAAACGGAACCGGCAGATCTTGGGGCTATTCGTTCCGGAAGGCCGCTTTGCGCTTTTCGGCAAAGGCGGCCATGCCCTCTTTCTGGTCATGGGTCGAAAACAGGGCATGGAAGGCCCGCCGCTCGAACGCCAGGCCCTGGGACAGCGGCATTTCGTAAGCCCGGTTTATCGCCTCCTTGATCATCATCACCGCGGGCAGGGACTGGGCGGCGATCTTGCGGGCCGCCTTCAGGGCCTCGTCCATCAGCATTTCGGCCGGCACGACCCGGGCGGCCACCCCGGCGGCCTCAGCTTCGGCAGCGTCCATCATCCGCCCGGTCAGGCACAGATCCATCGCCTTGGCCTTGCCCATCGCCAGCGGCGTACGCTGGCTGCCGCCCAGGCCCGGCATGACGCCAAGGGTGATCTCGGGCTGGCCGAACTTGGCGGTGTCGGCGGCAATCAGGATATCCAGCGCCATCGCCAGCTCGCACCCGCCACCCAGGGCAAAGCCCGCCACCGCGGCGATGATGGGCTTTTTGATGCGAAGAACGCGGTCCATCTGTCGTCCGAAGGGATTTTCGGCGTGCATCTGGGAAAAGCTCTTGGGTGCCATCTCCTTGATGTCGGCGCCCGCGGCGAAGGCCTTTTGCGAGCCGGTGACGATCATCACCCGCACATCGGGGTCGCTGTCCCACCCCTCCAGCGCATCTGCCAGTGCATCCAGCAGTTCGTTGTTCAGCGCGTTCAGCGCCTCGGGCCGGTTGAGGGTGGCGATGCCCACCGGGCCATCGATTTTTGTCAGGACTGTGCTCATCGCGATCTCACGTTTGGCACTTTGGACAATAGAATGTGGATCGTCCCGACTGCACGATCCTTTTGACGGTACCGGGACAGCCCAATTTGCACGGCTTTCCCTCGCGCCCATAGACCAGGAAATGGTGCTGGAAATTGCCCGGATCGCCTGTGGCCTGGGCATGGTCGCGCAGGGTCGATCCGCCCGCCGCGATGGCGTCCTTCAGCACTTTGCGGATCGCGGCGGCCAGCGGCGCCAGCCTTTCGCGGCTGATCGAGCCGGCCAGCCGTTTGGGCGAAATCTTCGCCCGGAACAGCGCCTCGCAGACATAGATGTTGCCAAGGCCCGCGATCAGCCGCTGATCCAGCAGCGCCGCCTTTATCGGCGCTCGTTTTCCCTCCAGCACCCCGGCGAGATAGGCGGTGTTGAAGCTGTCCGACAGCGGCTCGATGCCCACGTCCCTGAACAGCTTGTCGTCTTCCAGGTGGGCAGTGTCCACCAGCGTCATCAGCCCGAAGCGGCGATGGTCATTGAAGATGATCTTGGCCGGTGCATCGGTCTCGAACACGACATGATCGTGCTTGTCAGTCCCTGCCGTAGCTGGCGCCACATCATAGAGATAGTGACCCAGCTTGCGGGGCTTGCCCTCACTGTAGACGCTCATGCGTCCGCTCATGCCCAGATGGATCACCAGCGTCTCGCCGCTGTCCAGATCGGCCAGGATATATTTGGCCCGGCGCCGCACATGACGGACCTTGCGGCCTTCCAGTCGCTTGACGAAGTCCTTGGGAAAGGGGATGCGCAGATCGCCCCGCCGCGTCTGGACGCGGGTAATCACATGGCCCTCCATGGCGGGCTGAAGGCCCAGGCGTACGGTCTCGACTTCGGGCAGTTCGGGCATGGGAGCTGTTCGGGCAGCGGCGGGTGAAGAGTCGCGGGAAACGACCGTAGCCCATTGCCCCCGGCACGCGCTATGTTCCGGGCATGTCAGAAAAAACCGCCAGTTTCGGTTTCCGCGAAGTGCCCGAAGGGGACAAGGAAGGCCTTGTGAAGGAGGTCTTTTCCTCGGTCGCGGCACGCTACGACCTTATGAACGACCTGATGAGCGCGGGCATTCACCGCATCTGGAAGGATGCCATGGTCGAATGGCTGGGACCCCGGCCGGGCTGGCTCTGCCTGGATGTGGCCGGCGGTACGGGTGACATCGCCTTCCGCATCGCCGAGATGGTCAGAAGCCGTGGCGGGGACGCCGCCATTACCGTCTGCGATATCAATGCCGACATGCTGGGAGAAGGCGTGCGCCGGGCGAAGGAAAAGGGCGAGACCGCCATCGAATGGGTCTGCGGCAATGCCGAGAGCCTGCCGTTCCCGGACGCGCATTTCGACGCCTATACCATCGCCTTCGGCATCCGCAACGTCACGCATATCGACGCCGCGTTGCGCGAGGCGCGCCGGGTGCTAAAACCTGGCGGGCGCTTCCTTTGTCTGGAATTTTCCAAGGTCGAGGTTCCGGGCCTGGATGCGCTTTACGACAGCTATTCCTTCAGGCTGCTGCCGAAGATCGGCGGCCTGGTGGCCAGGGATGAAGACTCCTATCGCTATCTGGCCGAAAGCATTCGCCGCTTCCCGCCCCAGGCCAGGTTCGCCGCCATGATCGCTGAAGCGGGCCTGTCGCAGGTGAAGGTGCGCAATCTCTCCGGTGGTATTGCCGCCATGCATTCTGCCTGGCGCCTGTAAACCGTGACCCGATGAAGCCCGTATCCAGCCTGCTCCGTCTTACCCAGGCCGCTGCCGTACTGAGCGGCCCGCTGCTGGCCTTTCGCGCCGGAAAACCGGATGCGGGCGAGCGCCTGGCGCGCGCGTTCGAACAGTTGGGCCCGGCCTACATCAAGTTGGGCCAGATGCTGGCGACGCGGCCCGATGTTGTAGGGGAAAATGTCGCCCAGGCGCTGGAGCATCTGCAGGACCGGCTGCCGCCCTTTTCGGAGGCTGCTGCGCGGGCGGAGATCGCCCGTGCCTTCGGCAAGCCCGTGGAGCAGTTGTTCGCCGGGTTCGGCGAGCCCATCGCCGCGGCCTCGATTGCTCAGGTTCATTGCGCGCAGACCGCGGATACTCCGCCGGTTCGCGCAGCGGTGAAGATACTGCGCCCTCGCATCCGAGAGCTGTTCGCCCGCGACCTTGACGCCCTGGCCTGGTTTGCCCGCATGGCCGAAACCGTATCAGCCGAGGCACGGCGGCTGCGCCCCATTGCCATCGTTGAGACACTGGCCGCCAGCGTGGCGCTGGAACTGGACCTGCGCATGGAAGCGGCCGCCGCCAGCGAACTCTATGAACGCACCAGGGGCGAGGCGGAATTCCGCGTGCCCCATATCGACTGGTCCCGTACCGCCGAAACCGTTCTGACCAGCGAATGGATCGACGGCATCTCGGTGCGCGATCCCGCCGCGCTGGCCGCGGCGGGCCGCGATCCGAAGCAGGTGGCGGTGCTCGTCATGCGCAGCTTCCTCACCCAGGCCCTGCGCGATGGCTTCTTTCATGCCGACATGCATCCGGGCAATCTGTTCATCGACGCGGATGGACGGCTGGTTGCAGTGGATTTCGGCATCATGGGCCGGCTGGATGCGGGTATGCGCCGGTTCATGGCGGGCACGCTCGCCGGCTTCCTGCAGCGCGATTACCGCCGCGTGGCCGAGCTGCATTACGAGTTCGCCTTCGTGCCGCCCAGCCACCCGGTGGAGACCTTCGCCCAGGCCTTGCGCGCCATCGGTGAGCCCATTTTCGGCAGAAGCGCGCGCGACGTCTCCATTGCACGGCTGCTGGCACAGCTGTTCGAGACCACGCGACGCTTCGACATGCAGGCCCAGCCGCAGCTGGTGCTGCTGCAAAAGACCATGGTGGTGGTGGAAGGCGTGTGCCGGGGCCTCGATCCCGATTTCGACATCTGGGAAGCCGCCCGCCCCGTGGCCGAGAAATGGGTGCATCAGCAGATGGGGCCGGAGGCCGCGCTTACCAAAGCCGCCGAAAGCCTGGGCGCACTGGGCAAGCTGGCCCAGGACCTGCCCCAACTGGTGAAGAATGCGGAGGGCCTGTCGCAGATGGTGGCCGAGGGCGGGGTGCGCCTGCATCCCGATACGGCCCGCGCCATCGCCGCTGAACAGGAACGCCGCTCCCGCCCCGTCCGCGTGACGCTATTGATCCTGTTGGCGCTGATCGCCGCCAGCCTTGTGATCGCCCTTATGCATCTTTTCGGATAGGGCTCATTTTTCCCGACCGCCAGGCAAACCGCCATACCAGCAGGACGGCCGCGACAGCCAGGCCGAAGGCCAGGCCGATCCAGACGCCCAGGCCCCGCATGTTCAATCCGAACCCGAGCGCGACGCACATGGGAAAGCCTGCCAGCCAGTAGCTGGCGCCCGCGATCCACATCGGCGCGCGCGCATCCTTCAGGCCCCTCAGCGCCATCGCGGCACTTACCTGAAGCCCATCCACGACCTGGAAGGCGGCGGCGACATGCAGGAAGACCACGGTCAGCGCGATTGCGTCGGCATTGGCAGGATCGGACGAAAACCAGGCACCCGCAATTTGTTTGGGGAAGATCAGCAGGATTGCCGAGCTGACGGTCATGAATGTCATCGCCACCCCCATGGCGATGAAGCCCGCGCGGCGCGCCGCAACCATGTCACCGGCGCCCGCCGCCAGGCCAACACGCACCGTCGCCGCCAGTCCCACACCAAGGGGCACCATGAAGGTGAGGGAAGGAATGGTAATGGCGATCTGATGTGCCGCCAGGGCCGTGGTGCCGAACAGGCCCATCAGGATGGTCGCGGCGTTGAACAGCATGGCTTCGAAGATGGTGGTGAGCCCGATGGGGATGCCCAGTATGAATGTTTCGCGCAGATGGCCCCAGTGAGGCACGCGAAAATCCCTCAGGATACGATGCGCGCGCAACGCCGGCGTCAGATGGATGATCGCCAGCATCACGCTGAAGCTGAAGAAATTGGAAAGCGCCGACGCCAGGCCCGATCCCGCGAGCCCAAGCGCCGGCAGGCCCAGATGGCCGAAGATCAGGCACCAGTCGCCCAGCGCGTTAAAGATGATGGCCAGCAGCACCACGATCATTGGCGCCACCGGCCGGGACAGTGCGGTGGCATAGTTGCGCAGGACCTGAAAGCCGATCGCGAAGGGCAGGCCCCAGCACAGGGTCGACATGAAGCGTCCCGCGCCTTCCGCCAGCGGCGGCGCCTGGCCCAGGAGCAGCATGATGGGATGGGTCAACAGCAGCACCACCAGCAACGGCGGTGTCACCATCAGCGCCGCCCACAGGCCCATGCGGACGGTGGGGCGCACATCCTCCGGGCGCGCCTCGCCCAGCACATGGGCGATAACGGGCGAGACGGCATTGGCCGGTCCGCAGCCCAGCAGCCAGGCAAAGAAATAGACCGTGTTGCCCAGCGCGGCCGCGGCCAGCGCCTCCTTGCTCAGATGCCCCAGCATCAGCGTGTCGGTGGCCAGGATCGCCATCTGCGCCAGTTGCGTGGCGGCCAGCGGTACCGCCAGGCGCAAAAGCTCACACAGTTCTGCGCGCCACGCGCCATGGCGGCTGCCGGCGATCACGGGGCCGGGATCGGTGGCTTCGGTCAGCTCGGGTTCGGTCATGGTTGGACAGAGGAAATGTGTGAAAACGAAAAACCCTCCGCGGGGGAGGGTCGAAAAGCTGCGCGCCTGAGGCGTGCGCTACCGAAGTCCCGGAATGGTGCCGCGGGTGCCGCGCGGGCGGGACGCAAAATGGGTCATGCGAGGCCTCCTTTGGCGGTTGGTTAATTCGGGGCGCCGGGTTACGCCTGTGACTTCCGCCTGTCAATGGGGCTGGCACTTCTGGCATGGCCCTTGCTTTGGACTTAACCATGCATCGTCCACTTAACATCGCCCATCGCGGCGGCGCGGGCCTGATGCCCGAAAATACGCTGGCCGCTTTTGCTGACGCCATCGCGCGGGGGTGTGCCCCGCCGCACGGACGTCCGGCGATGGAATATGGCGCGGAACTCGACGTGCAATTGTCCGCCGACGGCGTGCCGGTGGTGCATCATGACTTCCGGCTGATGCGTGATGTGGCTCGCAGGAACGGCGTCTGGCTGCGTGAGCTTGGTCCGCGTATCAAGGATATGACCTGTGCGGAATTAAGAACGTTCGATGTCGGCCATCCGCGTCCCGGCAGCGACTATGCCCGCCGCCACCCCGTGCTGCGCGCTGTGGACGGCCAGGCCGTGCCCACGCTGGAGGCGGTGGTGGCGCTGGCGGCGGCCGCGCCGCGACCGTTCACCCTGATGGTGGAACTGAAATGCGACGACAGCGAAGACAGCGCCGACCCAGTCATGCTGGGTGACGCCACCTATGACGTGGTGCAGGCCGCCGGATTTCTCGACCGTGCGATTTTCGTCGGCTTTGACTGGCATGCCTTGTTTGCGGTGAAGGCGCGCGACGCGAACGCCGTCTGCTGGTTCACCACCGACAAGCTGTCAGGCGATGCCCGCGCCGCCATCGACATCATCGCGGGGGCTGGCGCCGAAGGCTGGTTTCCCTGCTACCTCGACGCCTCGCCCGAAAATGTCGCCCATGCGCGCGCCAGAGGCCTGAAAGTCGGCGCCTGGACGGTCAACGATGCCGAAGTGATGCGGCGCCTTTCCGGCCTGGATGCGATCTGCACGGACCGGCCGGATATGCTGATGGATTTACAGTCTCCTTGAGACTGCGGGACCCGGCCGCTCGCCCAGCGGCGTTATTCGCTCGAAATGGTCCGCAGGACCATTTCGTCTGCCAATTCGCAAAACGAAATGGCAGACCGCTCACAACCCTTCGAACAGCGCCGTCGACAGATAGCGTTCCGCAAAGCTCGGAATAATCGCCACGATGGTCTTGCCGGCATTTTCCGGCCGGGCGCCCACTTCCAGCGCTGCCGCGATGGCCGCGCCCGACGAGATGCCGACCGGAATGCCTTCCTCCCGCGCCGCCTTGCGCGCCGTCTCAAGCGCCGTCTCGTTGGAGATGGTGATCACCTCATCGATCACCTTGCGGTCCAGGATGGCGGGCACGAAACCGGCGCCGATGCCCTGAATCTTGTGCGGGCCGGGCTGGCCGCCCGACAGGACCGGGGAATCTTCCGGCTCCAGCGCGATCATCTTCACCGAAGGCTTCCTGGCCTTCAACACCTGGCCGACGCCAGTGATGGTGCCGCCGGTGCCCACGCCCGAGATCACGATGTCCACCTTGCCGTCGGTGTCGTTCCAGATTTCCTCTGCCGTGGTCTTGCGGTGGATTTCCGGATTGGCCGGATTCTCGAACTGCTGGGGGATCACGGCACCGGGATTTTCCGCCACCAGTTCGTGGGCGCGGGCGATGGCGCCCTTCATGCCCTTGGCCGCCTCGGTCAGTTCCAGCCTTGCGCCCAGAAGCATCAGCATCTTGCGCCGCTCCAGCGACATGCTGTCGGGCATCACCAGGATCAGCTTGTAGCCCTTGGCCGCGGCCACGAAGGCCAGGGCAATGCCGGTGTTGCCGGACGTCGGCTCGATCAGGGTGGATTTGCCCGGGGTGATGATGCCCTGTTTTTCCAGCGCCTCGATCATGGAGACGCCGATGCGGTCCTTGACCGACGCGATGGGATTGAAGAATTCCAGCTTCAAGAGGATGTCGGCCTTCACCCCTGCTTCCTTGGGCATGGTGTGCATCCGCACCAGCGGCGTGTCGCCGATGGTCTCGGTGATGGAGTCATAGACGCGTCCGCGTCCGGGCTTTCCTGTCTGCATGGCCGTCCTCCTTGAATGTCAGATCGTGAAATCCGCGCTAGCCTCGGTTCCGGGGTCCACGCCGACATGGCGAGCCTTCTGGCATAGATCCTCGATCGAGACCGCGTCCAGACGCACCATAAGCTCATCCTGCAACGTCTGCACGAAGGGGGCGACGATGCGCTGGCCCAGGTCGGATCGGGGGCTGCTGCGCTCCTCCTCGTCCTCGATGCTTTCGGCAACCCGCACCACATCCCCAACCGAAATCCGGCGCCGCTCCCGCGCCAGACGATAGCCGCCGCGCGGGCCCCGCACTCCTTTCAGTATGCCGGCGCGCACCAGTTGCTGCATCACCTGTTCCAGATAGCGCTGGGGAACCCCCTGGCGGGCGGTGATCTCCTTGGCCTGGACAGGCTCTGGGCGCGCATTGAAGGCGATGTCGATTACCGCCTCCAGTGCCAAAAGGGTCTTGCGGGAGAGTTTCAGCATCAGCTCTTGCCCGCCGCAACGTCGGCGGTCATGCCGGTGGACCCGAAGCCGCCCGCGCCGCGCTCGCTTTCGGTCAGGGCGTCCACCTCGAACAGCACGGCATGTTCGTGAGCCGCGATCACCATCTGGGCGATCTTCATCCCGCGCGCGATGCGGAAGGGCTCCTCGCCGTGGTTGATCAGGATCACTTTCACCTCGCCGCGATAGTCGCTGTCGATGGTGCCGGGCGTGTTCAGGCAGGTGACGCCGTGATTCAGCGCCAAGCCCGAGCGCGGCCGCACCTGGGCCTCGAAGCACTGGGGCAGCTCGATGGCGATGCCGGTGGGCACGGCGGCGCGCTTGCCGGGCGCCAGCACCAGTTCGCCTTCGATGGCGGCCATCAGGTCCAGTCCGGCGGAGCCTTGCGTGGCATAATGGGGAAAGGCCAGGTCGTGGGCGTGCTCCAGACGCTTGACAAGAAGTTTCATGCCGTCCCCCTCAATTGCCGTGCGATGCGGGCCGTCATCCTTGCGGCCACGTCGGTTTTCGTCATGTCCGGCCAGTCCTCGACGCCCGCCGCGCTGACCAGATGCACGCGGTTGCGGTCCCCGCCCATGACGTCGCCAGACACATCGTTGGCGATGATCCAGTCCGCGCCCTTGCGCGTGCGCTTGGCCAGCGCATGGGCCACCACGTCGTCGGTTTCGGCGGCAAAGCCGATCAGCAGGCGCGGGCGCATCGCATGTCGCGCCAGCTGCGCGAGAATGTCGGGGTTTTCCACAAGCCGGATGTCGGGCGCATCGCCGTTCTTCTTGATCTTGCTGTTCAGCGCAATCTCGGGACGCCAGTCGGCCACCGCCGCCGTCATCACCGCAACATCGGCGGGCAGGGCCGCCTCGCACGCAGCCAGCATTTCACGCGCCGTGGCCACGCGCATGATCCTGACGCCGGCCGGTGCCGCAAGCGCCACCGGACCCGACACCAGAATCGTCTCGGCACCGGCTCGCGCCAAAGCATCGGCAATGGCATAGCCCTGCTTGCCGCTGGAGCGGTTGGCGATGTAACGCACCGGATCCAGCGGCTCCCGCGTCGGTCCCGCCGTTACCAGCGCGCGCACCCCCTTCAGCGGCCCGTCGTCGGACAATGCGCGCTCGATGGCTGCGACAATCTCCAGCGGCTCGGCCATGCGGCCGGGCCCGAACTCGCCGCATGCCATCTCGCCGTCGTTGGGACCGACAAACCTGACCCCGTCGCGCGTCAGTGTTTCGAAATTGCGGCGTACCGAAGGACTTTCCCACATCCGCACATTCATCGCCGGTGCCATCAGGACCGGCTTGTCCGTGGCAAGCAGAGCGGTGGATGCCAGGTCACCCGCCAGCCCGTTCGCCATCTTGGCCATCAGGTCGGCGGTGGCGGGCGCCACCACCACGAGGTCGGCGCTGCGCGACAATTCGATATGGCCCATCCGCGCCTCATCCGTCAGGCTGAACAGGTCCTGGTAGACCTGGTCGCCGGTCAGCGAGGCCAGCGACAGCGGCGTGACGAATTCGGCCCCCGCCCGTGTCAGGATGGCACGCGATTTCACACCCCGCTCGGCCAGGCGTCTGACCAGTTCCAGCGACTTGTAGGCTGCAATGCCGCCGCCGATGATCAGAAGGATGCTCTTGCCGCGCACGGGAAAAACCACGCTAGTTGGGACGGGGTATATAGCAAATCACGCCGGGGACGTGTAGTTCATATCCAAACACCTGAAAAAATTAGCATATATATTTCGAAGCGTCTTTGAGCCCGGTTAAGCCGCCATTCATGCAGGTCTGCCATGCTGATTGAATGGCAATGTCGACCGGAGACCTGTACCGCCTGGCATCCGACCTTGCGGCCGAACATGGGCCCGAGGCTACCGAGTATGCCAGCCGCGCGGTGATGACACTGGAAGCAGAAGGCTCCCACGAACGGGCGCAGTTCTGGTTCCTGATGCTGGTCATGCTGGGCGACATAAGTTCCGGCCGGGTTGATCCGCTCGGGCGCATCAGCATCCACTAATTCAACCCTTTCCGGTTTCGTTCGGGCGGCCTGGCCGCTGCTCTTACCCGCTTGGCTCCCAAAGAGGTCGCCCCCTTGCTCGTATTCGCGCACGCAGAGAGGAGGCGGGCCGGTGCTTGCCGCGGGTCATGGCCAAATGCGGGTTTGAGGCGTTAGCATAGGCCGTCTCGCCGGGAACCCCATGCCGCTCGACCCGCAGGTAAAGGCCTTTCTGGATCGCGCCGCGGAAATCGCGCGCCCCCGGCCCTGGGAGCTGCCGCCGCTTCTGGCACGCCAATCCTATACCGGGATGCTGCAGATGACCGGGCCGAAGGACGTCCCGGTTGGCCGCATCGAGAATGTCACAATTCCCGGTCCCGGCGGGGACATACGCGCGCGCGTTTACAGTCCCGTGGCCGCCAGCGGTCCCATGCCCGGGCTGGTATTCTTTCACGGCGGCGGCTTCGTGGTGGGCGGACTGGACAGCCATGACGGCCTGTGCCGCCAGCTCGCGGCAGAAGGCGGCTTCAGCGTGATAGCGGTCGATTACCGCCTGGCGCCCGAGCATGTCTATCCCGCGGCGGTGGACGATGCCTTGGCCGCCACGCTCTGGATCGAACAGGAAGCTGCTGCCCTGGGCCTGGATGCGGGCAAGCTGGCGGTGGGCGGCGACAGCGCTGGCGCGCTGCTGGCCGCGGTCGTCACCCAGAAGGTGCGCGAGAAGGGTGGCCTCAAGCTCGCCTATCAGCTGCTGCTGTTTCCCAACACCCAGATTGGCGGCGAGACGCGCTCGCTCAAGGAATTTGCCAGCGGCTATTTCATGGAGCGCCGGCTGATGGAGCATTTCCATGCACTCTATTTGCCGCCGGACGCCAGCCGTGACGATCCTGCGGTGTCGCCACTGCGCGCGGAGGATTTCTCGGGCCTGCCCCCCGCCTATGTGATGCTGGCCGGCTATGACCCGCTGCACGACGAAGGATTGGCCTATGCCGAAAAACTGCGCGCCGCGGGCGTCGCGGTCACGGTCGCCGACTATCCCGGCCTGGTTCACTGCTTCATCTATCTTCAGACCGTGCTGCCCGAGGCGCACGCGGCCATGACCGCCGCGGCCTGCGCCGTGCGCGCGGCCCTGGACGCGGCCTAGCGGGACGCTAGCCCGGCGCCAGGATTTTCGCCGGATCCAGCGTGCTGCGGATCACACTGTGCACCGCCTCGGCAAGTCCATCTCTTTCCTGCGCCAGTGCGGCGGCGGCGCAGGATCGGATCGCTGTCGCCTGCGCTGCCTCGTCGCCCAGCTTGCGGGCGAATATCCATGTCATGGTGAGGCGCGCGCCATCCGCGTCCGGCTCGGTCAGCCCCGCCAGCGCCATGCCGCGCGCGCCTTCGCGGGGCGCCTGCTCGATCATCGCCACGTCCAGCGCTGCGCGGGCCGCGGCATACAGCGCCGGCAGCTTCGCCCAAGGCGCGCGGACGCTGATCTGGTCCAGGGCCGCGCCGCGCTCCAGCAGCGCCGCGCGCAAGGGGCCCGCGCCCATGTTGCTCTGCACCGGCGCGGGCCGGGCACCCAGCCGCGCCGCGATCGGCTTGAAGCGCGCCAGGTCGGCCCGCCCCAGATGCGCTGCCAGCGTGGCGCCACCAGCCGCCTCCTTGCGCAGCGGCGCCAGCAGCATGGCGAACCATCCCGGCTCAGGCTGAAAAATCTGGAAGAATCGGGTCTGTTGCTCGTCCGTCAGGGATGGATACGCCAGGATGATGGATTCGCGCGCCGCCTCGCGCAGTGCCGCCAACCCCGCGGCGAAATCGGCAAAGCGCCAGGCCCGGGGCTCCAGCCCGGCGGGCCTGCGCCGCACCGCCAGGGTCGCCGACGCGATCACGCCGAACCGGGCGAGCACCGATGCCAGCGCCGGGTCATCCTCGATCACCAGGCCCTGCGGCGTCGCCAGCCGGACGCCATGCAGGCCGGCGGCGTTTCGCGCCCAATCCGCCACGGTCAGATCGGGATCGCCGCCTTCCAGCATCAGCCCGCGTTCGGCCAGCTGCGCCTGCAATTCGTTGATGGGCAACCCGCCGCCGGCGCTCACATGGCCCGACAGCGTGTCCGGTCCCTCCATTCCATCCAGGGCTGAAAGGTCCAGCGCCACATGCGCCCCGTCGGACGGCGGCGCACCCACCGTTGTGCCGGTTTCCGCGCACAGCCGCAGCAGCGTCCACAGTTCGGTTTCCTTGCGCGGCCGCAGCACGGCATCGGGCACCCCACCAAGATCGCCCTGGCGCAGCCGCAATTGTGCCACCAGGTCCCGCGTGAAGCCCACGCGCGCGGCAAGCCCGGTGCGCACCTGGTCGGCACCCAGAAGGCCCGTCATCTTTTCCAGTACGGTGGGCGGCAACCGGCTGGGAACGGGGACTATATCGTCCAGCGCGCGGGCGGGCGTTACCAGCAGCGCCGGCATGCCCAGGCCGGCCTCCAGCCGCTGCCAGGCCAGATCGGGCAAAGCCTTGCGAATCTGCGTCGCGTTCATGTGGACACATTACCGCAAACCGGCCTCAAAGGCGGATATTCATGGCGCCGGGCAGGTTTTCGAAGGTCGCCGGCAGCACGCCCGCGCTTTGCCCGTCCGTTTCGACCGGCACCGGGCCCAGGGTGTCCACGGTGGGGGCGGCCGTCAGGCGGGCGGTGCGCAGCATCCGGAATCCGGGATCGGTCAGGTGCGCGCCGCGGCGGATCGCTCCCAGTTCGCGCAGGATCCGCCACCTGCTTCCCCCCGCCATCACCGTCATGTCGAACAGCCCGTCCTGAGCAGAGGCGTCGGGTGCCACGCGCAGTCCGCCGCCGAAGCTGCGGCCATTGGCCAGAACAACCGTGGCGATGCCGGCGATCTCGTCATACCCGCCACCGTGGCCATGGATGTCCGGCGCCATCAGCCGCACCCGGCAGTCACGCCAGGCCAGTAGCTGCGCCATGGTGTGAAGGCGGCGGGCGAAGCCGCGTCCCAACAGGCGCGCAATGCGGTCCCGCCCCAGCGATCCGGCGATGGCGCCGCTCAACCCGAACGATGCCTCGCCCAGGAAATATCGCATCACCGGTGCTCCGTCCGGCGATACGCACGATACCCGCCCCAGATCCACCTTGCGGATGCGCGACTGGCGCAGATGGGCGACCCCGCCAACCGCGCCCGGCTCGATGCCAAAGCCGCGGGCGATGTCGCCGCCGGTATTGACGAAACTGAACACCGCCTCGCGGGACACCAGCGCACCGTGGTCGAAGAATCCGTTGAGCGCCTCGTTGATGGTGCCGTCGCCGCCCACTGCTATGATGTCCAGGTGGCCCTCGCGCAGCGCATCGCGCACCAGATGCGCCGCTTGGCCGGGGCCATGCGTGGCCGCCACGTCCAGCAGCGGGAAGATGCTGCCCAGCGCGTCCTCGATGCGTGCCCAGTTCCGCCCGGTCCGGCCCCGGTCGGATGCCGGGTTGAAGACGGCAAAGGCGGTCATGCCGCGATCTCGTAGATCGGCGCCAGGCTTTCGATCTCGCGCGCCTTGCGCGCCGCATCCCAACCCAGATGCGTCGCCATCTGGTCCGCGATCCGATCCAGTATCTTCGCGGACGGCGGGCCGAACTGGCCGATGGACGTGCGGCGCATCACCATGTCTTCGAGCGTCAGCGCCATTTCCTGATCAAGGGCAAAGGAAATCTGCGCCGGCGTGTCGCCGCTTTCGTTGAACGGCATCAGGTCGGTCAGCCGCGCGCCCTTCAGCGCCTGGGGCAGGCGCGCGCCCAGCATATGGGCCATCGGCCTGAGCGCGGCGATGCCGGGCCAGGTGATGTTGAAACCGCGCAGCATCAGATCGAAATCGTCGAAGCGTCCACCGGGCAGGGGTTCGGTGGCGGTGGTGCAGCGGCCTGTCTTGCGCCCCAGCTTCGCCGCCACCGCATCGGTTGCGGTCTCGGCCAGCGCTCGCGAGGTGGTCCATTTTCCACCCAGCGCCGAGAAGACGCCGCCCAGTCCTTCGCCGGCATGGTCCACCAGTTCGGCGCGCCGGCTGGCGTCATAGGTGCCGCCCCTCCTGCCGTCAGCCACCAGCGGACGAAGCCCCGCATAGAATGCCTGGACATGCTCGCGCGTCAGTCCCGCCGCGGGCAGGAATTTGCGGAACTGGCCCAGCAGGGCGTCGATGTCGCTTTCTTCCACCGCGACCGTGGCCGGATCGCCGGCGAAAGGCGTGTCCGTGGTCGCCAGCAATGTGTGGCCACGCCAGGGCAGTGCAAACAGATGACCATCGCCCGCTTCGATCGCCAGCGCCGACCGGGATATCTGCGGCACCAGAAGATGGATGCCCTTAGAGCGGATCAGCCGGTGCGCCGGGGCCTTGCCGGTGGCCTTTTCCAGGAACAGGTCGGCCCATGGGCCTGCCGCCACCACCACCGAGCGGGCGCGGATGTCGAACACATCGCCTGTCAGCCTGTCGCGCACGCTGGCGCCTTCCGCCCTGCCGTCCCGCAACAGCAGGGTTTCGCAGGAAAGATGATTGGCGATCGCCGCGCCATGTGCATCGGCGTCGATCAGGTTCTCCAGCGCGATGCGTTCGGGAGAATACATCTGGGCATCGTGATATTCGAAGGCACCGCCAAGCCTGTCCATGGCCAGCACCGGCTCGCGTTCCAGCGCCGCCTTGCGCCCGATCCAGCGATGGCCCGGCAGCTGCCGCATGGCCAGGCCGTCATACAACGTCAGTCCGGCCGCCAGCTTCAGCCGCTCGCCCAGTCCGCTGATCGGCAAAAGGAAGGGCAGGGGCCGCACCAGATGCGGCGCGATCTTCAGCAGCGTCCCGCGCTCGCGCAGCGACTCGCGCACCAGCCCGATCTCGAAATTGCGCAGGTACCGCAGCCCGCCATGGGCCAGCCGCGAATTGTGAGCGGAGGTTGCAGAGGCGAAATCCTTCGCCTCGACCAGCGCCACGGAAAGGCCTCGCCGCGCCGCATCGCGTGCGGTGAAGCAACCGGTGGCCCCGCCGCCGACGATCAGGCAATCGAATGTTTCAGAGGAAAGTCGGGTGAGGGCGCGCTGCATGGGCGCGCCAAACTATCGGCGGACGGTGCGGATTTCTACTTGATCTTGCCTTCCTTGAAGGTCACGTGCTTGCGCAGCACCGGATCGTACTTCTTGATCGAGAATTTCTCGGTCATGGTCCGGGTGTTCTTCTTGGTGACATAGAAAAAGCCGGTGCCGCCGTCGCTGTTGAGGCGGATCTTCGCGGTGGTCGGCTTCGCCATGACAAACTCCAGGAAAAGTGCGCGGCCCCGAAGGGGCGGATCAAGGGGGCGGTAAATGGCTCAGCGCACCCTGTCCTGTCAAGTTTTTGGGCCATGGGCGGGGCCGAAACCCGGGTTTCAGCTCTTTTTTGGCTTGAATTTGCGTTTATCGGCCTTGTTCCGGGCCGGTTTTGCCGCCTTGCTCCTCTTGGGCGTGCGGTGGGGCCGGCCCGGACGGTGGGCGGGCATGGCGGCGCCTTCGCCCCCTCTTCCATCCATGATCGCGAATCTGAGGCCCCCGGTAATCGGCGCGGCCTCCACCAGCTTGACCGCCAGCACGTCGCCCAGGCGGAAGACCGTGTGGCTGCGCTCGCCCACCAGGGCCTGGCGCTTTTCGTCGTGCCGGAAGAAGTCCGCTCCCAGGCTGCGGATGGGGATCAGTCCTTCAGCCCCGCTCTCGGCCAGGCGCACGAACAGGCCGAAGCGGGTCACGCCCGTGACGCGCGCATCGAAACTGTCGCCCACCCTGTCCTGCATGAAGGCGGCGACATAACGGTCGGTGGAATCGCGTTCCGCCGCCATGGCCCGCCGTTCGGTCATGGTGATGTGCTCGGCGGTGGCGGGCAGGGCGGCGATCTCCTTGTCCGTCAGCCCGCCATCGCCCAGGCCAAAGGCGCGGATCAGCGCACGGTGCACGATCAGGTCGGCATAGCGGCGGATGGGCGAGGTGAAATGGGCATACTTGGCCAGGTTCAGTCCGAAATGGCCGATATTGGCCGGGTCATAAATGGCCTGGGCCTGGCTTCTCAGCACCACATCGCTCATCACCGCCTCATGCGGCATGCCTTTCGAGGCTTTCAGGATGCGATTGAACACCCCCGGCTGGACCACCTGGCCCTTGGCGAATGCGATATTCAGGGTACGGAGGAAATCGGCGAAGGCGAACAGCTTCTCCTTCGACGGCGTGTCGTGGACGCGATAGATCAGGGGCGTCCTGGCCTTTTCCAGCGCCTCGGCGGCGGCGACATTGGCCAGCACCATGAATTCCTCGATCAGCTTCATGGATTCCAGCCGCTCGCGGAAGGCGATCGAGGCGACATGGCCGTCGGCGCCCAGCACCACCCGCCGCTCGGGAAGGTCCAGGTCCAGCGGATCGCGCTTGCCGCGCGCGATGGTCAGCGACCGGTAGGCCTCCCAGATGCCTGCCAGCGTGGTCTTCACCAGCGCGCTCATGCCGGCGGGCGGATTGCCGCCAAACGCGCTCTGCGCCTGTGCATAGGTCAGCCGCGCGGCCGATCGCATGACGCCGCGCAGGAACTGGTGGCTTTTCTTGTGGCCATGGGCATCGAATACCATGCGCACGGCCAGACAGGGCCGGTCCACGCCTTCCTTCAGCGAGCACAGGTCCGCTGACAGTTCCTCCGGCAGCATCGGCACCACCCGGTCAGGGAAATAGGTGCTGTTGCCGCGCTTGATGGCTTCCTTGTCCAGCGCCGATCCGGACGTGACGTAATGGGCGACGTCGGCAATGGCGACCAGAACGATATGGCCGCCGTCGTGGTCGGGATCGGGCCCGGCCCAGATGGCGTCGTCATGGTCGCGCGCGTCGGGCGGGTCGATGGTCAGAAGCGGCACGGAACGCAGGTCTGTCCGGCCTTTGGCGTCGATGGGCTGCGCGGCTTTCGCCTGGTCCAGCGCGGCTTCGGGAAATTCCACAGGAATGCCGTGGTCGTGAATGGCGATCAGGCTGATGGTTCTGGGCGAATCCATGCTGCCGATGCGCTCGACCACGCGCACCTTGGCAAAGCCGGCGATACGGCCATGAACCGGCTCGGCGGCGACCAACTCGTTGTTCTTCGCGCCGCCAAGGTCGGCCTTATCGATGGCGTATTCGCCGCGTGCCTTCTTGTCGATCGGCACCAGCCGCGCCCCTTGCGGGCTTTCGCGCACCACGCCCACCAGCCGCGACGGGCTCGCCGCCTCCAGCTTGCGGATGATGACCGCTTCATAGGCGTCGCCGCTGTCGCGTGGGCGCGGGCTGGAACGACCGCCAACAGGTTCCAGCCGCGCCAGCAGGCGGTCGCCCGGTCCCGGCGCGCCGCCGGTCTTGGGCGGCGTCACATAAATGGTCGGCGGCTCCTCATTGCTGTCCCATGCCAGGGGTGCGGCCAGCATCTCGCCGTCGGCGTCGAGCCCCGTGACCCGGATCACGGCGACCTCCGGCAATTCGCCTTTGCGGGTAAAGCCTGTGCGCTTGCGTCCTTCGATGACCCCCTCTGCCGCCAGTTCCTTCAGCACGCGCTTGAGCTGGATGCGATCGGAGCCTTTCAGGCCCAGCAGCCGCGCCAGATCGCGCTTGTCCGCGCCGGAATTTTCGGCCAGCAGTTCAAGCACGCGCGCCTTCAGCGGGGCGGGCGTGTGTTTTTCGTGTTTGGTTTTCTTCAAGTCCTATTCGCCGGCCAGCTCTGGCTCTTTGGCCTTGGGTCCGGCGGCCTTCTTTTTGGGTTGGGTCTTTTTGGATTGGGATTGGGCGGCCGCCTTTTTTTTCGGCGCTGCCTTCTTCCTGGGGGCGGCTTTCTTTTCCGCCTTTTCGGTCTTCTTCTTTTCGGCTTTGGGCACGGCAGCCTTCTTCTTCGGCTTTTTGCCGCCCTTCGCCGCGCGTTCGGCGATCAGCGCCAGCGCCTGTTCCATCGTCACCGCATCGGGCTCGGTGCCTTCGGGCAGGGTGGCGTTGGTATCGCCGTCGCTGACATAGGGGCCGAACTTTCCCTTCAGCACCTTGATGGGCTTGCCATCGGACTCGCCCAGATCCTTCAGGGTCTGCGCGCCGCGGCGTCCAGGTCCCCGGGCCTTCTTTTCGGCAAGCAGGGTGACGGCGCGGTTCAGGCCGATCTCGAACACGTCCTCGGGCGAATCCAGCGAGGCATAGATGCCGTTATGCGCCACATAAGGCCCAAAGCGGCCGAAATTGGCGGTGATCTTCTTGCCGTCCTCGGGATGCTGGCCCACCTCGCGCGGCAGCGCCAGCAACTTCAGCGCCAGTTCCAGGTCGACATCGCTCTTGTCGGTGCCCTTGGGAATGCCGCTGCGCTTGGGCTTGTCGCCTTCGCCAAGCTGCACGTAGGGGCCGAAGCGTCCGGTACGCAGGGTGATCTTCTCGCCCGTCTCCGGGTCTGCGCCGATATCCACCGGCCCGGCATCGCCTTCGCCGCTGGTCGCGCCGATGGGGCGGGTGAATTTGCAGTCGGGGTAGTTGGTGCAGCCGACAAAGGCGCCGAAACGGCCCAGCTTCAGGTTCAGCCGGCCATTTTCACAGGCCGGGCATTTGCGCGGATCGCTGCCGTCGCCCGGATCGGGAAAGATGTGTGGCGACAGCACATGGTCCAGTTCGTCGATGACCTGGCTGAGCTTCAGCTCCTTGGTCTCGCCCACCGAGGCCGAGAATTCGGCCCAGAAGTCGCGCAGCAGCTGCTTGTAGTTCAGGGCGCCCGCCGAAACCTCGTCGAGCTTCTCTTCCAGGTCGGCGGTAAAATCGTAGGCGACATAGCGCTTGAAGAAGCTGTTCAGGAAGGTGGTGACCAGGCGGCCCTTGTCTTCCGGGATGAAGCGCTGGCGGTCCATCTTCACATAGGCGCGGTCGCGCAGGGTGGAAATGATGGATGCGTAAGTCGAAGGCCGGCCGATGCCAAGCTCTTCCAGCTTCTTGACCAGGCTGGCTTCAGAATAGCGCGGCGGCGGCTCGGTGAAATGCTGGGCCGGATTGATTTTTTCAACCGTGGTGGCGTCGCCGGCCTCCAGCTTGGGCAGGCGCGAGCCGTCATCGTCCAGTTCGTCGTCCTTGCCTTCCAGGTAGAGCGTCAGGAAGCCGTCGAACAGGGTGACGGTGCCGGTCGCGCGCAAGGTGATCTTGCCGTCGGCCGACAGCACATCGACGGTGGTCCGCTCCAGTTCGGCACTTTCCATCTGGCTGGCGACGGCGCGCTTCCAGATCAGCTCATAGAGCCTGGCCGCATCGGAATCGAGATACCGGGCCACCTCTTCGGGCGTGCGCGCGAAGCTGGTGGGTCGCACCGCTTCGTGGGCTTCCTGGGCAGTGGAGTTGTTGTTGGCATAGACGCGCGCAGAGCCGGGCACGTAACGCTTGCCATAACGCGATGCGATCACCTCGCGGGCCTCGTTGATGGCCTCCGAAACCATGGTGATGCCGTCGGTACGCATATAGGTGATCAGGCCCGTGGTATCGCCGCCGATCTCCACGCCTTCATACAGCCCCTGGGCAACCTGCATTGTGCGCTTGGCGTTGAAGCCCAGCTTGCGCGCCGCTTCCTGCTGCAGGGTCGAGGTCTTGAAGGGCGGGGAGGGGTTGCGCTTGACCGGCTTGGCCTCGACGCTGCCCACCTTGAAGTTTTGCGCGTTGATTGCGGCCACGGCGCGGTCGGCATCGTCCTTGTTCGCAATCGAGAGTTTGTCGATCTTCCTGCCGTCCAGCTGGATCAGCCGGGCCTGGAAATTGCCGGCCTGGGCCGCCAGGTCGGTATCGATCGACCAGTATTCCTGGGCCCTGAAGGCCTCGATCTCCTGCTCGCGCTCCACGATCAGGCGCAGCGCCACGCTCTGCACGCGGCCGGCGGAACGGGCGCCCGGCAGCTTGCGCCACAGGACGGGAGACAGGGTGAAGCCCACCAGATAGTCGAGCGCACGGCGCGCCAGATAGGCTTCCACCAGGTCCTGGTCGATCTTGCGCGGGTGCCGGATGGCCTCGGTGACGGCGGATTTGGTGATGGCGTTGAACGCCACCCGCTCCACCGGCAGGCCCTTCAGCAGCTTCTTCTCGTTCAGCACTTCCAGGATGTGCCAGGAAATCGCCTCGCCCTCGCGGTCGGGGTCGGTGGCCAGGATCAGCTTGTCGGCGCCCTTCACGGCGGCTGCGATGTCCTTGATCTTGGATTGGGCGCGGGCATCGACATCCCACACCATGGAAAAGTCCTCGTCCGGCTTCACCGAGCCGTCCTTGGAGGGCAGGTCGCGGATATGTCCGAAGCTGGCCAGGACCTTGTAGTCGCTACCCAGATATTTGTTGATGGCTTTGACCTTGCCGGGGGACTCGACGATCAGAACATTCATTTAGGAATTTGGACCTAACTCTTGGAAAAAAGACGGGGACTTATCTGGGGACGCCGGACCGGTCTGCAAGGGTGGAACTTCCCGGATTCGGCCTTTGCCGCCGAATGGGGCCGGACCTTGATAGCAGGCTCGGGGCGCTGTCAACGCCAGCCCTGGCGGATGGACATAACCTGTAGTTGATAATTCGCAAAATATCGGCGCCACATATAACTTACGGTTGTATTCCGGCCGGGTCTTGCGTATGGTTAATCCGCAAACGCTTTCAAAATCCGTAATGAGCCCTCCCCAGCAAAACCCCGAACTTTCCGCGCCATCCCTGGCGCAGACGGCGGTTTCCCCGGCCGAGTCCGTGCTCTATATGGGCGACCTGCTGGAAAATATGCGCAAAATTGCGCAAGCCCACGGTCTGGGAGTACTGGCTCATCTCCTGGAACTGGCCAGGGTGGAAACGCGGATGGTCGCCCGGGACCTGTCGGGGCCCCAGGCGACCCACGGTTAGCTCCGGGTTCCCACCGGCACCACTTCCCGGCCGAAAGTGGCATTGGCCACAAGGGCGAAGCTGCCGTAAAGCGCCAGCGCTCCGCAGACCAGACCCACCCATCCACCGGCAGCATGCAGGGCCGGATTGGCCAGTACCGCGCCGCCGCCCAGCAGGAAGAAGGCGATCCACAGCGTCAGGAAGATGGCGAAGACCAGCCGCGTCAGCCGGAAGGTGCTGACCCACAGGCCCAGGGTGAAGACACCCCACAACAGAAGGCATACGCCCACCGCGCTGCCCGCGCCCGACAGGTCCAGCAGATGATTGTCGCCCAGGATCAGCAGCAGCGCGAACCACCACCAGAACGCGCCATAGCTGGTGAAGGCGGTGGCGCCGAATACGTTGCCGGCCTTGAACTCCATGATTCCGGCAATCATCTGGGCGGTGCCGCCAAAGGCCATCGCCAGCGGAATCACCACCGGCTCGCCGCCCGCCGGCAGAAGCCCCGCATTCACGCAACTGAGCAATACGGTGGTAAGCCCGAAACCCGCCAGGCCAAGCGGCGCCGGATTCGCAATCATCGTGTCTGCCATGAAATGCCTCCCAGTTTGTTGTTGGGGAAGGCTAACCCGGCGGCGCGGTCAAGACCATGACACTCGGTTTCCGGGAAGCCGCACGCAGCGCCCGGCCAACTCCATTTCCAGAATGACCGTCAGCACCGCGCCCGCCGGCGCCCCCAGCTGGCGGATCAGTTCGTCGATCTCGACCGGCGCCGGGCCCAGCGCTTCCTCGACCGCGGCGCGGACGCGGTCAGCCTCCGCATCCGAAATGCTTGCGGGCGGCTGAGACATCTCATGGGCGGGCTCGTGAAAATCGCTGCCAAGCATGGGCCTCAGCACTGCCAGCACATCCTCTGCGCTTTCCGTCAGGGTGGCGCCATCGCGGATCAGCCGGTTGGGGCCCCTGGCGCGCGGATCGAGCGGCGAGCCCGGCACGGCGAAAATCTCCCGGCCCTGTTCCAGCGCATAGTTGGCGGTGATGAGAGAGCCGGAGCGTTCGGCCGCCTCCACCACCACCACGCCGCGCGCCATGCCGCTGATCAGCCGGTTGCGGCGCGGGAAGTGGCGTGCCTGGGGCGCTTCGCCGGGCGGCATTTCCGAGACGATCACGCCCTGTTCGCGGATGGCGCCGTAAAGCCGCTCATTCTCCGGCGGATAGATCACGTCCAGGCCGCCGGCCACGACCGCCACCGTGCCCACGGCCAGCGCGGCCTCATGCGCTGCCGCGTCGATGCCGCGTGCCAAGCCCGACACCACGACAAGCCCGGCAAAGCCCAGCTCGCGCGCCAGCGTATCGGTGAATTTTCGCGCCAGTGCGCTGGCATTGCGCGCACCCACGATGGCAACCATCTCCTTTTTCAGCAGATGGGGATGACCCAGCACGCTTATGACGGGCGGAGGAGGATCGAGCGCGGCAAGCCCTTGCGGAAATTCCGGCTCGCAGGATGCGATCAGCCGGGCGCCCAGTGCATTCAGCGCTCCAGTTCGGCGGCGATGGCGCCTTCGTCGGGCAGCACGAATTGCCTGCTGCCCCCGCGCCGGGCCATGCCCGGTATCCTTTCCAGCGCCGCGCCGGCCGAGCCGAAGCGGGCGATCAGTCCGGCGAAGGTGACGGGCCCGACATGGTCGGTGCGCGCCAGCCGCAGCCAGTCCAGCCTTTCGCGTTCAGTGAGTACCATTGGCATTGGCGCTTTTCGATCTGGCGCCAATACGCGGCTCCTCGCCCCTGATAAGCCGGCGGATGTTATCGCGGTGCATGTAATAGATCAGCGCCGACAACAGCAGCGCCAGCGCGGCATAGCCGTCGCGGTGAAACAGAAGAAAAAGCATCGGCGACAGCGCGATGGCAATCAGCGCCGACAGGGATGAGATGCGCCAGAGCAAGGCCGCGCCCAGCCAGATCGCCGGCACCAGCAATCCCACCGGCCAATAAAGCGCCAGGCACACGCCCAGGAAGGTCGCCACGCCCTTGCCGCCCCTGAAGCGCAGCCATACGGGAAACAGATGCCCGAGTACCGCGCCCAGCGCGGCGAAAATCTCCGCCCCCGGCGGCATCGCGGCGCGCGCGATCAGCACCGCCGCCGCGCCCTTGGCCCCGTCGCACAGCAATGTTGCCGCTGCCGCCCATTTCTTGCCGGTGCGCAGCACATTGGTGGCGCCGATATTGCCGCTGCCGATGTCACGAATATCGCCCGCGCCCGACAGGCGGGTGAAGAACAGGCCAAAGGGCACCGATCCCAGCAGATAGCCGAGCAGCAGGGCCTGAAGGAGACTCAGTCCGGTCATGGGCCGGCACGATGGCAGGGTTTCAGCGGGTTTTCCACCAGCGGCGCAGGGCCACCAGGCCCCATATCGCTTCCACCACGCCGAAGGGCCAGGCTCCCTGCAGGAAGCCATAGGCCGAACCAAGCCAGCAGGAAAAGGCGAAGGCCAGGATGAACCACGGGCTGCGTGGTTCAAGCGCGTAAGTGAGAAGCATCAGACTGACGGCGGCAAGGCCGAAGAGCGTCAGCCCGTCCATCATCGTCCGTCGTAGACGCAGGCGCCGCCGACGAAGGTCATCTTTGCCCGGCCCTGGAATTTCCGCCCCTCGAACGCGGTGTTGCGGGCGCGGCTATGCAGCTTCTCGGCATCGACCTGGAAGGGTTCGTCCAGGTCCATCAGCGTCAGGTCGGCAGGCGCTCCTTTCGCCAGTGTACCGCCCTGCAGCCTGAAGATGCGTGCCGGCGCGGCGGTCAGCGCGTCCAGCGCGCGCATCAGCGAAACCTGCCCGTCATGGGCCGGGGCCAGCGTGGCCGGCAAAAGTGTCTCGAGCCCCACCGAGCCTGCAGCCGCGGCTGCGAAGGGCTGGCGCTTGGTGTCGGCGCCCTGTGGCTCATGGCTGGAGACGATGATGTCGATGGTGCCGCTGGCCACGCCTTCCACCATCGCGGCACGGTCGTCTTCGCTGCGCAGCGGCGGGCGCACCTTGCGGAAGGTGAGATAGGCGCCGACATCGAGTTCGTTCAGCGACAGGTGATGCGCGCTGACCCCGCAGGTCACCGGCAAGCCGCGGGCCTTGGCGGCTGCGATGATCTGAAGGCTCGCGCGGGTCGAAATCTGGCCGAAGTGATAGCGCGCGCCGGTCAACTCGACCAGGGCGATGTCGCGCGCCACGATCATCGCTTCGGCAAGCGCGGGCGCCGCCGGAAGCCCCAGGCGGGTGGCGAATTCGCCCTCGGTGGCAGAGGCGCCTGCCGTCAGTTCGGGGTCTTCGGCATGGCCCAGCACCAGCGCATTGAAATTGGCGGCGTAAGCCAGCGCCCGGCTCAGCACCCGGGCATTGGAAACCGTGCGGTCGGCATCGCTGAATGCCACCGCTCCGGCTTCGCGCATCAGGCCGACTTCCGTCATCACCTCGCCCTTCAGGCCCTTGGTCAGGGCACCGCAGGGCAGCACGCGCACCTTCGCGGTACCGGCGGCGCGGCGCAGGATGAAATCCACCAGCGAAGGCTCGTCGATCACCGGATCGGTATTGGGCATCACCACCATCGATGTGATGCCACCCGCGGCGGCCGCGGCGCTGGCCGATTCCAGCGTCTCGCGATGCTCGCTGCCCGGCTCGCCGGTGAATACCCGCGCGTCGATCAGCCCGGGCGTCAGCACCAGCCCCCGTGCATCGATCACTTCGGGGTCGGTGGGTTCGGCATCGTTGAACAGGCGCGGGCCCACATCGGCGATGCGGCCATTCTCCACCAGAAGGCCGCCCTTGACGTCCAGCCCGCTGGCGGGATCGATCAGGCGGCAGCCACGGAAGGCAACAGGTCGCATCATGTGTTGCGGCCCTCGCGCGGAAAGGTCCTCGAGAGGGCGTCCAGCACCGCCATGCGGATGGCGACACCCATTTCCACCTGTTCGGAGATCAGGCTGACCTCGACATCGTCGGCGATGTCGGAGGCGATCTCCACGCCCCGGTTCATCGGGCCCGGATGCATCACCAGCGCGCCGGGCTTTGCCCAGGCCAGCTTCTGCCGGTCCAGGCCATAGAAGCGGAAATATTCGCGCACCGACGGCACAAAGGCGCCGGACATGCGCTCCAGTTGCAGCCGCAGCATCATCACGATGTCGGCGCCCGCAAGGCCCGTCTTCATGTCGGTGAATATCTCGACGCCGAAGCGGTCGGCCTGGGCCGGCAGCAGGGTCCGGGGCGCCACCAGGCGCACCCGCGCGCCCATCATGGAAAGCAGGCGAAGATTCGACCGCGCCACCCGGCTGTGCAGCACGTCGCCGCAGATCGCCACCACCAGCCCCTCGAAGCGGCCCAGCCTGCGCCGGATGGTCAGTGCGTCCAGCAGCGCCTGGGTGGGATGCTCATGGGCACCGTCGCCCGCATTGATGACGCAGCAGTCGACCTTGCGCGACAGGAGCTCGGCGGCACCCGCATCCTGGTGGCGGACCACAAGCAGGTCGGGGCGCATGGCGTTCAGGGTAGTGGCGGTGTCGATCAGCGTCTCGCCCTTGGAGACCGAGCTGGTCTTCACGCTCATGTTCAGCACATCGGCGCCCAGGCGCTTGCCGGCCAGCTCGAAGCTGGACTGGGTGCGGGTGGACGCTTCGAAGAACAGGTTGATCAGGGTGCGGCCGTTCAGCAGGCCGGTCTTCTTGTCGCCCGAGCGGCCCTGGACCACATAGGTCTGCGCCAGGTCGAGCAGGGCGATGATCTCGGCGGGGGAAAGCCCCTCGATTCCCAGCAGATGGCTGGATGAAAGCAGGGGGGCGGCGGGCTGCGATGTCATTAAAGCCGGGCTTATAGGCGCAAGAAGGTTCTCCTGCAAGCACCCGTGGTTAATCCTGTGTGGGCGCTATTCGGAGGCATCCGGCGGCGACTTGTCCGCCGTGATGTGCGAGCCGCTGTTGATGCAGGCAAATTCACCTTCCTGGCCGCCGGGCAGGGGACAGATCTCATAGCGGCCCTTGATGCGGGTATCCATCCGCCCCGTTTTGGACTGCCAGTAAAGCCAGTTCTGCATTACCGCGGGCGGGATATCGGCATTGCTGTCGGGCGGCGCCTTGATCAGAACGCGCTTGCCGTCGTCGGTGTCCAGCGTCACACCCACGCCGCGCGTCAGCCCCAGGCTGCCCGTCACCGTGCTGCACTTGTCCGTGACGGCGTCACTGCGCTTGCAGGTCTGCGCCATCGCATGGGTGGCAAAGCCCAGGGCCAGCAGCAATAGCGGCAGCGCAGCCAGCAGTTTCATGCCATTTCCTCCAGCGTTTTCCCCGCCGGTTCAGGCAGGAAAAGGATGGCGATCAGCGTGACGACAACGGGCGCCAGCAGAAGCTGGATCGCCGGGCCATGGGCACCGAAGCGGTCGAACAGCACGCCTTCCATCGCGAGCGCACCGGCTCCCATGCCGATCTCGGTCACATATCTCAGCCCCGAAACCGTGGAGCGATAGTGCGTCGGCACGATCTCCAATGCAAACCCCGCAATCAGCGCATCGCCGGAGAAAAAGCCGAAAAAGGCCAGTATCCACAAAAGCGGCACGGCCCAGCCCGGCGCCCCGCCGTAGAACAGGAAAAAGCAGACCGCGGCCAGCGATATGATTCCCAGCGCCATCGGCTTCCTGCCCCAGCGGTCCGACAAACGGCCCGCCGTAATGGCAAGGGCCAGGCCGATCAGCCCGCCGGGTATGGTGACAGCGGTCGCCTGCCAGGGGGCGTAGCCATAGAAGCTCTGCAGATATTTGGACTGCAAGACCGTCGCCGCCGCAATCGCGAAGCCGAAGCTGCCCGCCGCCACCAGCACAGTCAGGATGCGCCAGGGATATTCGCGCACCAGATCCCTTAACAGCGACAGCGTCTCCGCTGTCCGCGACATGGTCCTCTGGCTGCGTTCCTGCGCGGCGAAACGCTGCGTCTCGGGCAGCCGCCGCCGCAGCCATGCCACCAGGAAAATGGCAGTGGCGCCGATGGCATAGAGCGAGCGCCAGCCATAGGGCAGGATGGTGACGGCAGCGAAGAGCAGCGAAGCGATCCCCGCCCCGACATAGAACAGCGAGGCGATGGTGCCGTTGGCCCAGCCGCGCGCGCCGGCGGCCATTTCCTCGGCGATCACCACATAACAGAGCATCTCCTCGGCATAGCCGAACACGCGGGTGAGAAATTGCGCCCATACAAAGCTGGTGTAGTCGGGTGCGAACGCCGTCAGCAGGGTGAAGAAGCCCTGACCGAACAGCGTCACCAGCAGAAGCCGCCGCCGTCCGACCAGATCGGCGCTGGCGGCGATCGCCAGCGCGAAAATCGCGGCGATGCGGAAATAGCTGACGGTTAGCCCGACCTGGTTCTCGGGGATGTGCAGGCTGGCCTGGATCTGGGGAATGGCGAAGCCGAAGACATTCTGGTCATAGCCGGCAAAGAAGGCCGCCGCGCCGACCAGCAGCAGGATGCGCTCCTGGCGCCATTCCATCGCCACCGGCGGGCGCAGACCTGGCGGCAGCCAGAGAAACCGGGCAGGCGATGCATCATCTTTCATTTGAAATTTCTCGCCGATGCATGTGCAAGGCTGGATGCCAAACGGGCGCGACCGCGCCCCGGCCGGAGTCGGCCGCCCCCGCGGAGCGGGCGCGCGCAGCGCGACCGGCGTGAGCAGAAAGAACCATCATCTCTCACGGCCTGCCCCTCAGGTGCCGCAGCCGGTCCAGCGCGCCCTGCAGAATGTAGGCGGCAGCCACCTTGTCCACCACTTCGCCCCGGCGGCGGCGCGACGCATTGGCCTCGATCAGGGTGCGGGTCACCGCGCTGGTGGAAAGCCGCTCATCCTGGAAGCAGACGGGCAGGGGGCTGCGCGCCGCCCAGTTGCGGCCGAAGGCCCGGGCCGACTGGGCGGATGGCCCGTCCGACCCGTCCATGTTGAGGGGCAGGCCCACTACCAGGCCGCCCACGCCCTCCACACTTATTATATGGTCCAAAATCGGGGCATCGACGCCGAACTTGCCCCGTTTCAGGGTCTTGTAGGGAGTGGCAACAGACAACAGCCGGTCCGACAGCGCCAGCCCGATGGTCTTTTCCCCCAAGTCCAGGCCCAAAAGCCTCAGCCCGGGCGGCAGGCTCAGCTCTTCCAGCGCCACGACCCCCAAACCCCAGAACCCTCCCGCCTTTCGCCTGCCAGTCTTTCCCTTGCCAGGCTGGCCCCCGGGTTGCTAGCAACGGGCACCTATCTAACACAGCAGGAACCTTCATGTCCGTCGACAAGGACACCGTGCGCCGCATTGCCCGCCTTGCCCGGATCGCCGTGCCGGAAACGCGGCTTGAGCCCTTGGCTGCCGAGCTGAACGGCATCTTCCAGTGGGTCGAGATGCTGGGCGAAGTGGATGTGGAGGGGGTGCCCGCCATGACCAGCGTGGTCGCCCAGAAGCTGAAATGGCGCATGGACGAAGTAACCGACGGCGGCAAGGCGGATGACCTGATGATCAACGCCCCCGAAGGCGAGGATCACTTCTTCATCGTGCCCAAGGTGGTAGAGTAATGTCCGATCCGACCAAGCCGACGAGTCTTGCATCGATGACTTTGGCCGAAGCGCGCGACGCGCTGCGGGCAAAGAAAATCTCCTCGAAAGAGCTGACCGGCGCTTTTGTTTCCGCGATCCAGGCGGCGCGTCCCCTCAACGCCTTCATCACCGAGGCGGGCGAACAGGCGTTGGCGATGGCCGACGCTTCCGACCGCCGCATAGCCCGGGGCGAGGCCGGGGCACTGGAAGGCCTGCCGCTGGCGATCAAGGACCTGTTCTGCACGAAGGGCGTGCGCACCACTGCCGCGTCGCGCATCCTTGGCAATTTCGTGCCGCCTTACGAATCCACCGTCACCCAGAACCTCTGGGACGCGGGCGCGGTGATGCTGGGCAAGACCAACCTGGACGAATTCGCGATGGGCTCGTCCAACGAGACCAGTTTTTTCGGACCGGTCTTCAATCCCTGGCGCGCCTCCAATTCCAACGCCAACCTGGTGCCGGGCGGCTCGTCCGGCGGCAGCGCCGCGGCGGTGGCTGCCGATCTGTGCCTGGCCGCTACCGGCACCGATACGGGCGGTTCCATCCGCCAGCCCGCTGCCGTCACCGGCCGGGTCGGCATGAAGCCCACCTATGGCCGCTGCTCGCGCTTCGGGATTGTGGCGTTCGCATCTTCGTTGGATCAGGCCGGTCCCATGACCAAGACGGTCAAGGACGCCGCCATCATGCTGAAGACCATGGCCGGCGTGGACCGGAAGGATTCCACCAGCGTCGATCTGCCGGTTCCCGACTACGAAAAGCTCATGGAAGGCTCCGTCAAGGGCCTGCGCGTGGGCATCCCCAGGGAGTACCGCATCGACGGCGCCCCGGCCGAGATCGACGCACTCTGGTCCAAGGGCGCCGAATGGCTGAAGGCCCAGGGCGCCGAAATTGTCGATGTTTCGCTGCCCCACACCAAATATGCGCTACCAACTTACTATATCGTCGCCCCCGCGGAGGCGTCGTCGAACCTGGCCCGCTATGACGGCGTCCGGTTTGGCCACCGCGCCGAAGGTCCGCATGACGTGGTCGACCTTTATGAGCGCAGCCGCGGCGAGGGCTTCGGCGCCGAGGTCCAGCGTCGCGTGCTGATCGGCACTTATGTGCTGTCGGCCGGCTATTACGACGCCTATTACGCCCGGGCCCAGAAGCTGCGCACCCTGATCGCGCGCGACTTTACGGAAGCCTTCGAGAAATGCGACGTGCTCCTGACTCCGGCCACGCCCGGTCCGGCCTTCGCCGTGGGTTCCAAGACCGCCGATCCGGTCCAGATGTACCTGAACGACGTCTTCACCGTGACCGTGAACCTGGCGGGCCTTCCCGGCATCTCTGTGCCGGCCGGCCTGACCGCAAACGGCCTGCCGCTGGGGCTTCAGCTGATCGGCAAGGCGTTCGATGAAGGCACGCTCCTGCGCGCCGCGCGCGCGGTCGAAGAGGCCGCCGATTTTCAGCACAGCCCGGCCAGATGGTGGTCCGCATGAGCGCTTCCGTGAAAGACAAGACGATCAAGGGCGAGACCGGCGATTGGGAGATCGTGATCGGCATGGAGGTTCATGCCCAGGTCCTCTCCGAATCCAAGCTGTTTTCCGGCGCTTCGACCCGTTTCGGAGCCGATCCCAACAGCCAGGTCAGCTTCATTGACGCCGGATTCCCCGGCATGCTGCCGGTGATCAACGAGAAATGCGTCGAGCAGGCAGTCCGCACCGGCCTGGGCCTGAAGGCGCAGATCAACCTCAATTCGATCTTCGACCGGAAGAATTATTTCTATCCCGACCTGCCCCAGGGCTATCAGATCAGCCAGTACAAGAACCCCATCGTGGGTGAGGGCGAGGTGCTGATCGACCTGAAGGACGGGGAAACGATAAGGGTGGGGATCGAGCGCCTGCATCTGGAGCAGGATGCCGGCAAGAGCCTGCACGACCAGCATCCCGACAATTCCTATGTCGACCTGAACCGTTCGGGCATCGCCCTGATGGAGATCGTCACCAGGCCGCACATGCGCTCGTCCGAGGAAGCCGCGGCTTTCCTGAAAAAATTGCGGGCCATCGTGCGTTATCTGGGCACCTGCGACGGCAATATGGACGAAGGCTCCATGCGTGCCGACGTCAATGTCTCGGTCTGCAAGGTGGGCGGGTACGAAGAGTTCCGCCGCACCGGCTCGTTCCGGACGCTGGGGACCCGCTGCGAGATCAAGAACGTCAATTCCATGCGCTTCATCGCCCAGGCGGTGGAATACGAGGCGCGCCGCCAGGTCGAACTGATCGAGGGCGGTGGCACGGTCGTCCAGGAAACGCGCCTGTTCGACGCCAAAGCGGGCGAAACCCGCTCCATGCGTTCCAAGGAAGAAGCGCACGACTACCGCTATTTCCCCGATCCCGATTTGTTGCCGCTGGAACTCGACCCGGCCTGGGTGGAGGAGATCCGGAAATCCCTGCCCGAACTGCCCGACGAGAAGAAGGCGCGGCTGATGAAGCTGGGCCTGTCGGCCTATGACGCCTCGGTCCTGGTGGGCGAGCGCGAGACCGCGGATTATTTCGAGGCGATGCTGGCCGCAGGAGCCGAGGCAAAAGCCGCGGCCAACTGGCTGAACAACGAATATTTCGGCCGCCTGAACAGGACCGGCCTTTCCATCACCGATGGTCCGGTCTCGCCGAAAGCCAATGCCGACATCATCGCGATGGTCGCCGAAGGGTTGATCAGCGGCAAGATTGCCAAGGATGTCCTGGACATCGAGTGGAACGAACGCACCGGCAACCCCCGCGCGGCCATCGTCGAGGCGCGCGGCATGAAGCAGGTGACCGACACCGGCGCCATCGACGCGGCGATCGAGGCGGTGATCGCCGCCAACCCCGACAAGGTGGAAGAGGTGAAGGCCAAGCCGAAGCTCGCCGCCTGGTTCGTCGGTCAGGTGATGCGCCAGACCGGCGGCAAGGCGAATCCGGCTGCCGTGAATGCCGCCCTCAAGGTCCGACTCAACCTCCCCGACGAGGGGTGATTCGCACAAAATGTGCAATCGCGGGTCCGGGGCACCCGCCCGGCCGGTTTTTCATCCGTGTACAGAACGATGCATTTAGACCTTGTAAAATGGGGGTTTCATGCATTTCACCGGAAACGGGGCTTTTCAAAAGTCAAGGCAGAGTTGCATTTCAAAATGCAAGTAATTCATATTGTTTGCGTTTTGGGGGGGCGACGCGAGTCGTTCAGACCCGAACAAACGATAGAGGAGTTCAACATGGCTGCGAAGAAGAAGGCCGCGAAGAAGAAGGCCACCAAGAAGAAGGCGACCAAGAAAAAGGCCGCCAAGAAGAAGAAGTAATTGACGTAAGTCAGTCACTTTTTCTCGGGTCCCCTGACCATTCACTCGGGGAGTATCCGATGATTAAAGCGAAGGCCGCGGTCCCGTGAGGGTACCGCGGCCAAGCTGCTTTTAGACCTTGCCGTTGGCCGCCCGGCGTCCCATGTCTTTGCCCGCAAGCACCAAAGGCATCTCCCATGGCCAGCAAGAAGGCCCGCAAGCCCCGCCGCAAAGCCGCCACCAAGGCGAAAAAACCCGCAAAGCCCATCCAGCTTTATTATTGGCCCACCCCCAACGGCCACAAGATCTCGATCATGCTGGAAGAACTGGGGATACCCTATGAGGTCCACCCGGTGGACATCGGCAAGGGCGAGCAGTTCGCCCCCGCCTTCCTCAAGATCTCGCCCAACAACCGGATGCCCGCCATCGTCGATCCCGATGGCCCCGGCGGGCGGCCCATCTCGGTCTTCGAATCCGGCGCCATCCTCCAGTATCTTGGCCGCAAGTTCGGCAAATTCTATCCACAGGCCGAGCGCGCCCGCGTCCAGGTTGAAGAATGGCTGTTCTGGCAGGTGGGGGGCCTTGGGCCCATGACCGGCCAGGCCAATCACTTCAACAATTACGCGCCCGAAAAAATTCCCTACGCCAAGAAGCGCTACAACGACGAGGTCCATCGCCTGCTGGGAGTGATGAACACGCGCCTTTCAACCCGCAAATACCTGGCCGGCAGCTATTCCATCGCCGACATGGCTTGCTGGAGTTGGGTGCTGTCCGCCGGCAAGCATGTGCCGCTGGTTGAGTTCCCCAACGTGCTAGCCTGGCGCGACCGGGTCGGCGCACGCCCTGCGGTCCGACGCGGCAAGGCCCTGGCGGCGGAAATGCGCCGTCCGATCACGGACGAGGAACGCAAGCATCTCTTCGGGCAGAGAGCACGGTAACTCTATTTTTCCCCGTCCGGCCTGGTTCGGCTGGCCCGGCCGCGACGGTGGGACTGCCCGCGTTAGCACATCATTCACCATACCCGACGGTTTCTGGGGATTAAGCCTAAGACGGGTTTACCGTGTCTTAGCTTATTGCCGCGCAACATCCCCCTGCACGCGGAGGGGACTTCGCTTGATCGCCTGATGGAGGGAACGTGTTGTGGCGTGCATCGATGTGGATAGCCTGGCGCAATATGAGCGCGATGCAGCAGAGGGGCGGGCGGACGCGCTCTACAATCTTGGCCTGGCCTATTCGACCGGCCAAGGCGTGAGCGTTGACCTGGTGGCCGCCCACAAATGGTTCAACCTCGCCGCGGTGCGCGGCGTGGAAGCCGCCAAGGGCTGGCGAAACCAGTTGGCCGCCGAGATGGCGCCTGCTCAGATCGCCGAAGCCCAGAAGCTCGCCCGCGAGTGGTTGAACGTCTGCCGGGCCTAGTTGGCCCGCGTCACCGGCTGTGCGCCGGCTCCCGCCGTCAGCACCGCCATCCTGGGCTGTGACGGCGCGTAAAGGTCGTCCAGGATTTTCAGAGGCACATCCTTGCCCGCCAGCCGGGCGCGATAGACCTCGGTGTTCTCCAGCACCCTCTGCACATAATTGCGGGTCTCGCCAAAGGGGATCTGCTCGATCCAGTCGATGGGATCGACGCTGCCGTCGCGCGGATCGCCCACCGCCGCCAGCCATTTGCGCGTATTGCCCGGCCCCGCGTTGTAGGACGCCGCCGCCAGCACCAGCGAACCGCCATAGCGGTCCAGGTGGCCGCGATACTCGGTCATGCCGAGCTGCATGTTGTAAGCGGTGTCATCCAGCAGCGCCTCCGGTCGGTATGCAAGTCCGGCCTGTTTGGCCGCCAGCTTCGCGCTGGCCGGCATCATCTGCATCAGACCCCTGGCCCCCGCGCTGCTGACCGCAAAGGGATTGAACTCCGTCTCCTGGCGGATCAGGCCCAGCACCAGCGCCGGATCGGGCGCCGTTCCCGGTCCGGCATAGGTTGGAAGCCGGATCACCGGGTGGGTGAAGACCGGCAGTGTGGTTCCGTCATAGCTGGCGCTCTTGGCAAGGCGCACCGCGATCTCCGGATAGCCCCAGTCCACCATCATCATCATCAGCCGTTTCAGATGCGCCGGGCTGGGATCGGCTTCGGCGCTGCGTTCGACAAAGCCGCGCAGCGTCGCCGCCTGGCCCAGGTCCGCCAGCACCTTGATCTCGTTCATCAGCGGCCCGGCCTCGACCATGGCCTGCGGCGCGGCCTCGACTGCGCTGGCGCTCAGGTGCAGAACCGGATCGGGCGCGATATGGGCCAGCGCGATCTGGCCATAGAAGGTTTCCGGCCAGGTGGCGGCCTGCCGGTAATGGACCAGCGCCCTGCCATTCTGGTCCATCGCCTCATAGGCGCGGCCCATCCAGTATTGTGCGCGGGCCTTGCTGATCGGCCGGGCCACCCCGCCATCCAGTTTGCGGAAATGCACCAGCGCTGCCCTGGGCTCCTTCAGGAAGCGAAGGGCGATGAAGCCGGCCAGGAATTCCTGCTCGGCGAAATGCACGCCGTTGGTGAAGCCGCAATGGCGCACCAGGGCCAGGGCCGTCTTCGGATCGCCGGCCGCCAGCGCGTCGCGTGCCTGGACGTTGCATTCGCCCCACCAGCGCGCCGCGTGGTCACGCACCATCGGCGCGGCTTCCACGCGCAGCAGCATGGCATGGGCCTCGCGGTCGCGGTCGTCCATGCGAAGGGCGTGGGACCAGTCGAACAGCAGGCTGGGATCGGACGAGCCGTGGACGGCGGCCAGTTCCTTCCTCGCGCGCTTGACGCCAAGGCGCAGGGCGATGCGCGCTTGCGCGATCTCGTTCGCCCTGCCGCCGACGCGCGACAGCATCCGCCGGGCGGCGGTGACCTGGCCGCTCCACAAAAGGTTCTCCAGGCGCACCTTGTCGGCGGCGGGCGTGATGTGGGCACCATCGCGCTGGATGATGTCCAGTTCGGTGTTGGTATCGAAACTGCCGCCCTCCCAGCCCGCGCGGATAAGCCGGGCGCCGCGCGATACCTCTCCGGTGGCGACCAGTGCCTCGCCCAGCCGGATCTTGCCGATGCTCGTGTTCGGGCTTCTGTTCTGGAACCAGGCGACGATCCGGGCCGGCGTCATGGCATTCGGATCGGCGGGGCCGGGCAGGGCCTGTTCCGCCCGCGCCTGAAGCGTGCCGGTCAGCGGCCATTGCGCCGCGCCCTTTGCGGCGGTGTCTTGGATCACCGCATCGATCTCGGCAAAGCTGGCACCGCTGTTCCGGTCCATCGCATAGCGCCATTCCAGCAGCCGCCTCGCCGTGGCCGCAGACCCGGAGCTGCCCCGGCTCTGGGCCGCCAGGCCCCGCGCCGCTACCCAGTCGCCATGGGCCGCGGCATCGAAGGCGCGGGCGAACAGGTCGTGGTCGGCAGGGCTCAGCACATGCAGCCGGCTGGGCCGGACGTTCAGGTCATTGTCGCCGGCCTCCGCACCGGTTTCGGCGACGGGTTGCATCATCACCACATCGCCCTGGCGGGTCAGGCCCTTTGGAAGGGATTGCGGCGCCGGGCGGGGCGTGGGGCCGACCGCCGGGACAGCCTGCGCCAGCGCCCAGCCCCCACCCATCGCCAGAGCGCTGGACAGCAGGAAGATACGCAGGCGCAGCATGGTGGATGGCTCTATCGGGCGGCTTGTTGAATCGCGGGGATCAGCTTAGACGAAGCGGTGGTCCCCAAGCCATAATGGGGCCTGCCGCGGGCACAAATGTGACCGCGGTTCCTGAAGGCGACGGAAAAGGCCGTCCTGCCAAGACAACCGAGAACGACCATGACTGCCGCCAGCGATCGCATTAAAGGTTCCATCACAGCCCTGATCACGCCCATGAAGGACGACAAGGTCGACGAGACCGCCTTCCGCAAGCTGGTGTCCTGGCAGATCGGCGAAGGCACTCACGGCCTGGTCCCCTGCGGCACCACCGGCGAGTCGCCCACCCTCAGCCACACCGAGCACCGGCGGGTGATCGAGATCTGCATCGAGCAGGCCGCCGGCCGCGTGCCGGTTATCGCGGGTGCGGGCTCCAACTCCACCGAGGAAGCAATTTCACTGACCAGGTTCGCGAAGGAGGCCGGAGCCGACGCGGTCCTGTCGGTCACCGGCTATTACAACAAGCCGTCACAGGAAGGCATGTACCGCCACTTCATGGCCATTGCCGATGCGGTGGACATTCCCATCATCCTCTACAACATCCCCGGCCGCGCCATCGTCGAGATCGGGGTGGAGACCATGGCCCGCCTGTCCAGCCATCCCAATATCATCGGGGTCAAGGACGCCACCGCCAACCTGATGCGCCCCAGCCGCGAGCGGGTGGAGATCGGCACCATGCGCAATGACTGGCTGCTGCTGTCGGGCGAGGACGGCACTGCCCTGGGCTACATGGCCCATGGCGGCCATGGTTGCATCTCGGTGACCGCCAATGTGGCACCGGGCCTGTGCGCGCGGTTCCAGGACGCCTGCATGGCGGGCGACTTCGCCGCCGCCCTGAAGATCCAGGACCAGCTCATGCCGCTGCACGACGCGATGTTCTGCGAGCCAAGTCCGGCGCCGGTGAAATATGCCGCCTCGCTGCTGGGCCTTTGCCAGGCCGATGTGCGCCTGCCTCTGGTCGAGGCCACCAGCCCGGCCCGCGAGCGCATCCGTAATGCCATGGCCGGCGCGGGTTTGAAGATTTAGGGCCGCGGCCTTACTTTCAGCACATGGCAAAGAAGAAAGACGACGGCACCAAGGTGATCGCCGACAATCGCAAGGCCCGCTTCGCCTATGCGATCGACGACACGCTGGAAGCGGGCATCATGCTCACGGGCTCGGAGGTGAAATCCCTGCGCGGCGGCAAGTCGACCATTTCGGAAAGCTACGCCCAGGCCAAGGACGGCGAGCTGTTCCTGGTCAACGCCTATATCCCCGAATACAACGAGGCAAGCCGCTTCAACCATGAGCCGAAGCGGACCCGCAAGCTTCTGGTCCACAAGCGTGAGGCGGCGAAGCTGGCGGCGGCCACCCAGCGCGAGGGCATGACGCTGATCCCGCTGAAGATGTATTTCAACGCCAGGGGTGTCGCCAAGGTCGAGCTGGGCATCGCCAAGGGCAAGAAGCTGCACGACAAGCGGGAGACCGAGAAACAGCGCGACTGGGCGAGGGACAAGGCCAGGCTGCTGAGAAACCGCGGGTGATCCCATGTCCGACGATGAAAAACCCGGCCTCATCGGCCAGATCAAGGACAAGCTGATCCGCTCCAAGGAGAAATGGGCGGAGGAGGGGCGCGCCATCACCGGCCGGCCGGACCTCGGCCATGTGAACCGCCTGCCGCCCGGCCAGAAACTGACGGCGAACTGGCCGGTGCTGGATCTTGGCGTGCAGCCCGACGTGAAGCCGCAGAACTGGCGCCTGCGCGTTACCGGGCTGGTGGAGAACCCACTGCATTGGACGCTGGACGAATTCCGTGCCCTGCCGGCGTTCGAGGAGGTCAGCGACATCCATTGTGTCACCACCTGGAGCCGCTACGACAATCACTGGAAGGGTGTCTCCAGCAAAACCTTGCTCGATCTGGTCAGGCCCAAGCCGGAAGCCGGCCACATCGTCTTCCACGCCTATGACGGCTACACCACCAATGTCTCGCTGAAGGTCTTTTCCGACCCCAATGTGCTCCTGGCCTATGAGTGGGAAGGCCAACCCTTGCCGCGCGAACATGGCGGGCCGGTCCGGGTGGTGATCCCCGACTGGTATTTCTGGAAGAGCGCCAAATGGGTGAACCGGATCGAGTTTGTCGCCGACGACCGCCCCGGCTTCTGGGAAGTGCGCGGCTATCACAACGAAGGCGACCCCTGGAAGGAAGAGCGGTACGGCTGACGCTGTTTCCGGGTCTATTGGCCGATCCCCGCCGCCTTCTTCGCCACCTCGACCACATCCTCGAACATCTGGGTGGTCAACACGCCCGTATTGGTGTTGTAGCGCGAGCAGTGATAGCTCGAGACGAGCGTAAACATCCGCGCCTCGCCGACATTCTCGTAGAGCGCCCCGTGCCGGAAAGGGTGGGTCGCCTTGCGAATTTTCAGCGCATCGCACACCGAGTCGTGGGCGATCTTGCCGAGTGCCAGGATGGCTTTTATCCTGGGCAGCACCTTCATCTCCGACATCAGAAACTGCCTGCAAGTCCTTATTTCCAAAGGCTCCGGCTTGTTCTGTGGCGGCACGCAGCGCACCGCATTGGCGATCCGGCAATTCACCAGCGTGAAGCCGTCATCGGCCCGCTCGCGATAGGCGCCGCGCGCCAGGCCATGCTTCAAAAGCGTCGCGTAAAGCAGGTCGCCCGCCCAGTCGCCGGTGAAGGGCCGTCCCGTCCGGTTGGCGCCCTGCAGCCCGGGCGCCAGCCCGGCGATCAGCAGCCGGGCATCCAATGGCCCGAAGCTGGGTACCGGTCCGTTGAACCAGTCCGGATATTTCTGCCGATTGGCCTGGCGGAATGCCGCCAGCCGGGGGCAGAGCGGACAGTCATGCGGAGGAGACTCGGGCGCCTTCATGCGCCGGAGTTAGCCGGTTCAGGCGCTTTGCACAAACTGGGGCGTCTTGGCACCGTCCCGCGCGATCTGGGCCTTCAGATCGTCCAGCTCGATGAAATTGTCGGCCTGGCGGCGCAGTTCGTCCGCCACCATGGGCGGCGAGGTACGGATGGTCGACACCACGCTCACCCGCTTGCCCCGGCGCTGTACCGCCTCGACCAGCCGGCGGAAGTCGCCATCGCCGGAAAAGATCACGACATGGTCGACGCTGGACGCCATCTCGAGCACATCGATGGCCAGCTCGATGTCCATGTTGCCCTTGACCCGCCGGCGACCCTGCACGTCGGTGAATTCCTTCAGCGGCTTGGTCACGACCGAAAAGCCGTTGTAATCCAGCCAGTCCACCAGGGGGCGCAGGGGCGAGAATTCCTGGTCCTCCGCCACCGCCGTATAATAGAAGGCGCGTACCAGCGTGCCCTTGCGCGCGAACAGTTCCAGGAGCCGCTTGTAGTCGATATCGAACTGCAGCCCCTTGGCCGCGCCATAAAGGTTGGCGCCATCGATGAACAATGCGAGTTTCTCGGACGGATAGAAAAGCATCATGGCCTCCAACAAGCCTGCCAGAAAAAATCCTCTGGGCCGCCGCGCAATTGGCCGTTGCGTGCCCGCGGCCCTGTTCGCCCCATGATCGTCATCGCCCTGGGAGCGAATCTGCCTTCAAAATGCGGCCCGCCCGCGGCAACCCTTGCCGCCGCGCTGGGCCGTCTCAAGGCCCTTGGGCTTCATATTGTGTCTGTCTCGCCCTTCTATAAGACCCCGGCCTGGCCCGATCCGGCCGGTCCGCCCTTCGTCAATGCCGTCGCCATCATCCAGACCCGGCTGCAACCCGCTGAACTCCTAGGTCTTTTGCATGAGGTGGAAACTGAATTTGGCCGAATGCGTTCCGCGCCCAACGCTCCCAGGACGCTGGATCTCGACCTGATCGACCATGACGGCATTGTCTGCTCCGGTCAGATCAACCTGCCGCATCCACGGCTGGCCGAGCGCAGCTTCGTGCTGGTGCCGCTGGCCGACATCGCGCCCGGCTGGTGCCATCCCGTGACACGCGAAGGGGTGGGCGACCTTCTGGCTCGGCTTCCGGACCGGAATGCGCCCGTCCGGTTGCCTTAAGGCTTGGCCTGGACCCGGATTTTTGTTATGCCCGGCGCAATCTCCCGTAGGTGGCAGCCTTATGGGCCGCTAACCTATTGAATTTTCTGAATACGAAGGATCCCCATGGCCCGCGTCACTGTCGAAGACTGCGTCGACAAGATCCCCAACCGCTTTGACCTGGTGCTGACTGCCGGGTTCCGCGCCCGCCAGCTTTCGGGCGGCGCCGAGCCCATGCTGGACCGCGACCGCGACAAGAACCCGGTCGTGGCGCTGCGCGAGATTGCCGCCCGGCTCATCAAGCCGGACGAGGCCAAGGAAGACTATATCCGCTCGCTGCAGAAGCATGCCGAGGTGGACGAGCCGGAGGAGGCCCGGCCCGAGTCCGACGACCGCGAGGATCCCTCGCACCGCCAGGTCACCGAGGAAGAGCTGCTGCGGGCCCTGACCACCGAGGCGCAGCGTCGCGCCGAACCCCAGCCGGAGCCGGAATCGGACTACGAGGAGTAAGCTGGGACCGTCCGCCGCTTGCGGCGGACGGCGAGTTGATCCGTCGCCAGCGGCAGCGTAGTGCGACGATCAAATCGACCGGCGAATACCCCGAGCCAGAGCGAGGGGCCAGCTTCAGGATTTATCAAGCAAAGCCGAAACCGTCAGGTTTCGGCTTTTGCGTTTCTGCGCCTATATTTGGCGCATGACACCGCCCACCCAGGCCTCCTCGCCGCCGGCTGAAAAGCCGGCCGCCCAGCCGGTTTCCCGCCCGGCGCCGGCGCATGTGCCGCCGGTCCGCGGGCGCCGCCGCCTGATGCGCCAGACCGACCTGGTCGAGCGGGTGCTGGCCTATGATCCCGGCGCCGACGAGGACCTGCTCAACAAGGCATACGTCTATGCCATGACGGCGCACGGCAAGCAGTTCCGCGCGTCGGGCGATCCTTATTTCGCCCACCCGCTGGAAGTGGCGGCCATCCTTACGGACCTGAAGCTGGATGTGCCCACCATCGTCACCGCGCTGCTTCATGACACGATTGAAGACACGCTGGTAACCTACGAAGACATCAAGGAAAAATTCGGAGACGAGATCGCCAATCTGGTCGATGGCGTCACCAAACTGTCCCAGCTGGAAGTCTTTTCCGAGCGCACCAAGCAGGCGGAGAATTTCCGCAAATTCATGCTGGCCATCACCAGCGACATCCGCGTGCTTCTGGTCAAGCTGGCCGACCGGCTGCACAACATGCGCACGCTGGGCTATATCGAAAAGCCCGACAAGCGCCGCCGCATCGCCCAGGAGACGGTGGACATCTATGCCCCGCTGGCGGGGCGCATCGGCATGCAGAACATGCGCGAGGAGCTGGAAGACTTGGCCTTCGCCGAGCTGGACCCGGAGGCGCGCAACTCCATCGTAACCCATTTCGCCCGCCTCGACATGGTTTCGGGCGACCGGGTGGGGCGCATCGCCGACCAGATCAAGCGCCGCCTGGCCGAGAGCGGGATGGAAGCCTGGGTCTATGGCCGCGCGAAGCGGCCCTTCTCGATCTGGCGCAAGCTGCAGACCAAGAAGCTCAGCTTCGAACAGCTCTCCGACATTTTCGGGTTCCGCGTGATTCTGGGCTCGGTGGAGGACTGCTATCGCGCGCTCGGCATCATCCACACCAGCTGGCAGATGGTGCCCGAGCGCTTCAAGGACTTCATCTCCACGCCCAAGCCCAACGGCTACCGCTCCATCCACACCACGGTGATCGGGCCGGAAAAGCAGCGCGTGGAAATCCAGATTCGTACCCAGGAGATGCACGACATCGCCGAACGGGGCGTGGCTGCCCACTGGCGCTACCGCGAGGCGGTGCCCGACAAGGGCCTGCCCGACAGCGCGACCTATGGCTGGCTGCGCGATATGGTGGACCTGCTGGAGAAGGGTGACACCGCCGAAGAGGCGCTGGAACATTCCAAGCTGGCGCTGTACCAGGACCAGGTCTTTTGCTTCACCCCCAAGGGCTCGCTGATTTCGCTGCCGCGCGGCGCCACGCCGATCGACTTCGCCTATGCCGTGCACACAGACCTGGGCAACAGCGCAGTCGGCGCCAAGGTCAACGGCAACCATGTGCCGCTGCATACCCCGCTCAAGAACGGCGACCAGGTGGAGATCATCTCCATGCGCGATTCCGCGCCGTCGCCGATGTGGGAGCAGTTCGTCGTCACCGGCCGCGCCCGGGCCGAGATTCGCCGCTTCCTGCGCCATGCCCAGCGGGACGAGCACGTGAAGTTCGGCCGCAAGATACTGGAAAAGACCTTCGCCGATGAAGGCCGCGAACTGACCGAAAAGGCGATGGAGGAAGTGGCCAAAAAGTTGCGCCTGGCAAGGTCCGAGGACGTCTATGCCGATGTCGGGCGCGGGGCGCTTCGCGGCCACGAGGTGCTGCAGGCCGTCTTCCCGGAACTCAAGCGCAAGCAGAAGATCAAGCCCGTGCCTCATCCCGGCGACAGTCATGCCATCTCGATCAAGGGGCTGACGGAAGGCATCTCCTACAAGCTGGGCCAGTGCTGCCACCCCATTCCGGGCGATCGCATCGTGGGCCTCAGCCGGCCGGGCGAGGGACTGGTGATCCACACCATCGACTGCGCCGAGCTGGACAAGGCCGGCGACATGGACGACTGGCTGGATGTCAGCTGGGGCGGCGGTGCGGACGGCGGCATGTCGGTGGCGCGCATCCTGGTGCGCGTGAACAACAATCCCGGCGCCCTGGCGGCGGTGATGGGGGCCATCGCCCACAATGGCGGCAACATCTCCAACGTCAAGGTGGTCAGCCGCAATACGCTGTTCTTCGAGTTCATCATCGATGTGGAAGTGCGCGACGTGCCGCACCTGCAGAACATCCTGGGCGCGCTCAGGGTATCGGATGCAGTGGAATCCGTCGACCGCGTGCGTGAAGCCGAAGAGGCGACGGCGTGAGGCATGGCCTATTCCTCCCCCGTTTACGGGGGAGGGGAACCGCGTAGCGGTGGAGGGGGGAGCCGTGTAAAAGCCCCCCTCCGTCTTGGCGCTGCGCGCCAATCCACCTCCTCCGCGGGCGGGGGAGGACAAACAGGGAATAGATATGAACGTCGATCAGGTTTTGAACGAATTCAAGAAATCCGGAGCACTCCTGGAAGGCCATTTCATCCTCTCCAGCGGTCTTCACTCCGACAAGTTCCTGCAGAAGGCGCTGGTGTTCCAGGATGCCAAGCGCACCGCCAAACTGTGCAAGGCGCTGGCCGCCAAGGTGAAGAAGGAGGTGAAGGACGAGATCACCGCCATCGTCTCGCCTGCCATCGGCGGCATCGTGCCGGGCTACGAGATGGGCCGCCAGATGGGCCTGCCCGCCATGTATGTCGAGCGGGTTGACGGCGAATTCCAGCTTCGCCGCAACTTCACGCTGAAGAAGGGTCAGAAGGTTCTGATGGTGGAGGACATCGTCTCAACCGGCGTCTCGTCCCGCGAATGCATTGCCGCCATCAAAAGGACCGGCGCCAAGGTCGTCGCCGCCTGCTGCCTGATCGACCGCAGCGCCGGCAAGGTCAAGGTCGGCGTGCCGCTGATCACGCTGGCGGAATGGAAGGTGCCTGCCTGGCCGGCCGACAAGCTGCCGCCGCATCTTCGCGGCACGCCCGCCGTGAAGCCGGGCAGCCGGGGGCTGGCGTGACCCATCTGCGCCTTGGCGTAAATATTGATCACGTCGCCACCGTGCGCAACGCGCGCGGCGGTGACAATCCCGATCCGGTGCGCGCGGCGAAACTGGCTCAGGCCGCCGGCGCCGACGGCATTACCGCCCATCTGCGCGAGGACCGGCGTCACATTTCCGACGCCGACATCGCCGCGCTCTCGACCGCACTTTCGATCCCGCTCAATCTGGAGATGGCGGCGACCGACGAGATGGCAGAGATCGCGCTTCGCCATCGTCCCCATGCCGCCTGCATCGTGCCGGAGAAGCGCGAGGAGCGCACCACCGAGGGCGGCATCGACGTTGTCGGCCTGCACCAGCGCTTGGCTCCTATCGTCGGCGCGCTGGGCAAGGCGAATATCCGCGTTTCCATGTTCATCGAACCGGCGCGCGAGCAGCTTGACGCCAGCCGCAAGCTGGGCGCTCCCGTCGTCGAACTGCACACCGGCGCCTATGCCAACGCCACCGGCGCGGCCCGCGCCGCCGAACTCGCCCGCATCCGCGAGGCCGCCGCCTATGGCGCCTCCATCGGGCTTGAGGTCCATGCCGGCCACGGCCTGACCTTCGACAATGTCGGCCCCATCGCCGCCATTCCCCGGATCGCCGAACTCAATATCGGCCATTTCCTGATCGGCGAGGCGATCTTTGTCGGCCTTGAAGCTTCCATCCGCGAAATGCGCCGCCTGATGGATGAAGGCCGTGGCGAGGTAGGAGCGTCGGCGTGAGCCGGAGCGACCAAGGAGTAGGAGCGTCGGCGTGAGCCGGAGCGACCAAGGAATAAGAGCATGATCCTGGGCATGGGCAGCGACCTGATCGACATCCGCCGCATCGAAAAAACCATCGAGCGCCACGGCGAACGCTTCATCAGCCGGATCTTCACCGACATCGAACGCGCCAAATCCGACCGGCGGGCCGAGCGAGCGGCCAGTTACGCCAAGCGTTTTGCCGCCAAGGAGGCCTGCGCCAAGGCGCTGGGAACCGGGCTGAACCAGGGCGTCTTCTGGCGCGACATGGGCGTGGTGAACCTGCCGGGCGGGAAGCCCACCCTGCAACTGACCGGCGGGGCGTTGAAAAGGCTGGAAAAAATCACTCCGCCGGGTGCCCGCGCCCAGATCGACCTGACCATCACCGACGATTTTCCCCTGGCCCAGGCCATCGTCATCATCTCTGCCGTGAAAGATTAACCCCAGCCGCCTTGACAGGGGCGGCCATGGCCCGTTTCTGTCCCCCAACTTTCGGAACCAGGGCAGAATGTCGGACAGCGAGCGCATGGCAACCAAGAAGCAAGAGGGCGAATCCTGGGGGGAACTCGCCAAGACGGTCATCTATGCCGGACTGATCGCGATTGTCATCCGCACCTTCCTGTTCCAGCCTTTCAACATCCCCTCGGCCTCCATGGAGGCGACGCTGCTGGTGGGCGATTACCTGTTCGTCGAAAAATTCTCCTACGGCTATTCGCGCTACACCTTTCCCTTCGGCGGCGGGCCGCTGGGCACGCTGATGCATGACCGCTTCCCCGACATCAAGCCGACGCGCGGCGACGTGATCGTCTTCAAGTTTCCCCAGGACAACAAGACCGACTTCATCAAGCGGCTGATCGGCATGCCGGGCGATAAGATCCAGATGATCGGCGGGCGTCTCTACATCAACGACAAGATCGTGCCGCGCCAGCGCGTCGAGGACTATGTCGAGAATATCGACGGGGTGGAGCATCACGTCCCGCAGTATCGCGAGACCCTGCCGAACGGCAAAACCTATCTGACGCTGGACCGCGATCCCGACGGGCCGCTGGACAATACCGAGCCCTATCGTGTTCCGGCCGGACACTACTTCATGATGGGCGACAACCGCGACAATTCCGACGACAGCCGCCAGGCGGTTGGCTATGTCCCCGCCGAGAACCTGGAAGGCAAGGCGGTGATACGCTTCTTCTCCACCGACGGCAGCGCCCGCGTCTGGGAAGTGTGGAAGTGGCCCTTCTCGATCCGTTATTCGCGAATCCTCACCTTTGTTAAGTGAATGATTGGCGTGAAATGACCACCCTGGAAGACAGGCTGGGTCACCGGTTCAACGATCCCGGCCTTTTGCGACGCGCGCTGACTCACGCCAGCGCCGACAGCCGCGAATCCAACGAGCGGCTGGAATTTTTGGGTGACCGCGTGCTGGGACTGGTGATCGCCGAACGCCTGCATGTGCTCTATCCCGACGAGCCGGAAGGCATGCTGACCCGCCGCCTGCACGCGCTGGTGCGCTGGGAAACCTGCGCCCGGGTGGGCGAGTTGGTCGACCTGTGGCCGCAACTGGTGCTGACAAAGTCGGAATTGGCCAACCAGGGCGGCCGCGCACGCGGGACCATCCTGGGCAGCGCGGTCGAGGCGCTGATCGCCGCGCTCTATCTCGACGGCGGCATGGACGCGGCCCGTGCCTTCATCGAGCGCCACTGGCTGCCGCTGCTGGACGAGATCGCCACCGACCAGCGCGACGCAAAGACACGCCTGCAGGAATGGAGCCAGGGACGCGGGCGCGGCGAAAGCGGTGCCCCGGTCTACAGCCTGATCGCCCGCGAAGGCCCGGACCATGCGCCGCGATTTGTGATAGAAGTGCGCGTGGCCGGCCATGAACCCGCGCGCGGCGAAGGCGCGTCCAAGCGCGAGGCCGAACAGGCCGCGGCCGCCGCGCTGCTGGCTGAGGCAGGCGTGACATGACCACCCGCTGCGGTTTCTGCGCCATCATCGGCGCGCCAAATGCCGGCAAGTCCACGCTGATCAACGCGCTGGTCGGCTCCAAGGTCGCCATCGTCAGCCCCAAGGTGCAGACCACGCGCATGCCGGTGCGCGGCATCGCGCTGGCGGGGCAGACCCAGATCGTCTTTGTCGACACGCCCGGCATCTTCCGCCCGCGCCGGCGCCTGGATCGCGCGATGGTCACGTCGGCCTGGGCGGGGGCCGAGGACGCCGACTGCGTGCTGCTGATTGTCGATGCCGCCGACCTGACCGGGCGGGACAACAGCCCCGGCGCGCGCGACACGATGGCGATCCTGGAGAATCTGAAATCGTCGCCCGCCAAGAAGAAAGCGCTGGTGCTGAACAAGATCGACGGCATGAAGCGCGAAACGCTGCTCCCGCTTGTGGAAAAGCTGCATGCCGAAGCGGCGTTCGAGGACGTCTTCCTGATCTCGGCGCTGAAGGGCGAGGGGGTGGCCGATCTCGCGGCCTGGGTGGCGGCGCGCATGCCCGAAGGCCCATGGCTGTACCCGGAAGACCAGGCCGCCGACATTCCCGTGCGCCTTCTGGCGGCAGAGGTGACGCGCGAGAAGCTTTATCTGCGCCTGCACGACGAGCTGCCTTACGCCAGCGCGGTCGAGACCGAGAAATGGGAAGAGCGCAAGGACGGCAGCGTCCGCATCGACCAGGTGATCTATGTCCAGCGCGACGGCCAGAAGGCGATCGCGCTGGGCAAGGGCGGTTCCACCATCAAGAAGATCGGCGAACTGGCCCGCACCGAGCTGGAAGAACTTCTGGGCCGGCGTGTCCACCTGTTCCTGTTCGTCAAGGTGCGCGAGGACTGGGCGGAAAAATCCGACCACTACAAGGAAATCGGATTAGACTTTCCGAATGATTAGGAACGCACCGGCCCGTCTCCCCCTGCGGCGCGCAGCGCCATGCGGGGGGAGATGTCGCAACGATGGGTCTGCCGCAGGCAGACCGAGTTGCGGCAGAGGGGGGTGACCAATCATGGAATGGTCTGATCATGCGATCGTCCTGTCTTCCCGCGCCCATGGCGAGACCGGCGCGATCCTGGAACTTCTGACCCGCGACCATGGCCGCCATCTGGGTCTGGTGCGGGGCGGGGCCTCGCGCCGGGTCAAGCCGAGCCTGCAGCCCGGCAACGCCGTCCATGTCCATTGGCGTGCCCGGCTGGAGGAACATCTGGGCAGCTTCACCTGCGAACTGGCGCGCGCCCGCGCCGGCGATCTGATGGAGAGTCGCGAAGGTCTTTGCGGCCTCAACGCCTTCGCCGCCGTCTCGTCCGCGGCGCTGCCCGAACGCGAAGCCCACGCCAATGTTTTTGAAGCGGGCACCATCCTGCTGGACGCGATGGTGCAGGAAGATGCCGCTCATTGGCTGCCGCTGTATGTGCGCTGGGAGGCGGGCCTTCTGGATGCGCTGGGCTTCGGGCTGGACCTGTCGGAATGCGCCGCCACGGGCGAGACGGACGACCTGGCCTATGTCTCGCCGCGCAGCGGGCGCGCCGTGTCGCGCGCCGGGGCGGGCATCTATGCCAGCCGCATGTTCCGGCTTCCCGCTTTCCTCGCCGGCGAAAACGGCGCGGCTCCAGACCCGGACGAGACCTCCGCCGGGCTGAAGCTGACCGGCCATTTCCTGCTGGAGCGGGTCTTGCGACCGCATGGCAAGGAGATGCCCATCGCCAGAACGCGCCTCGACGCCATTGCCCCCGAATCATCTAAAAGCTGAACCATGGTTGCCGTACCCGACGAAATCCGTTCCGAACCCCTGAGCAAGGCGCTGGCCGAACGCTATCTGGCCTATGCGCTGTCCACCATCACCCAGCGCGCGCTGCCGGATGCCCGCGACGGGCTGAAGCCCGTGCACCGGCGCATCCTCTATGGCATGCGGTTGCTCAGGCTCGATCCCGACTCCGCCTTCAAGAAGTCCGCCAAGGTGGTGGGCGATGTGATGGGCTCGTTTCATCCCCATGGCGACCAGGCGATCTATGACGCGCTGGTGCGCCTGGCCCAGGACTTCTCCGTCCGTTATCCGCTGGTCGACGGGCAGGGCAATTTCGGCAATGTCGACGGCGATAACGCCGCCGCCATGCGCTACACCGAAAGCCGAATGACCGACGCCGCCGCCGCCCTGCTGGAGGGGTTGGACGAAGACGCGGTCGATTTTCGCACGACCTACGATGGCGAAACCCGCGAGCCGGTGGTGCTGCCGGCCGCCTTCCCGAACCTTCTGGCCAACGGCGCCAATGGCATCGCCGTGGGCATGGCGACCTCGATCCCGCCGCACAATCTGGGCGAGCTTGTCGCCGCCGCCATCGCGTTGATCGAAAATCCCAACGTCCAGGACCGCACCGTGTTCAAGCATGTGCGGGGGCCGGACTTTCCCACCGGCGGCATCGTGGTCGAGGACCCGGCCTCCATCGCCGAAGCCTACCAGGCCGGCAAGGGTTCCTTCCGCCTGCGTGCGCGCTGGGAGAAGGAAGAGGGCCAGCGAGGCGCCTGGCAGGTTGTCGTCACGGAAATTCCCTATCAGGTCCAGAAATCCCGCCTGATCGAGCGCATCGCCGAGCTGATGGAGCAGAAGAAGCTGCCCCTGCTGGACGACATCCACGACGAAAGCGCCGAGGACATCCGCATCGTCCTGACCCCGAAAACCCGCACCGTCGATCCCGAGATACTGATGGAGCAATTGTTCCGCAGCAGCGATCTGGAAGTGCGCGTGCCGCTGAACATGAACGTGCTGGACCGGGGCCTGGTGCCGCGCGTCATGAGCCTGCGCGAGATGCTGGTTGCCTTCATCAGCCACCGCCGCGAAGTGCTGGAGCGCCGCTCCCGCCACCGCCTGGAGAAGATCGCCGCGCGGCTGGAGGTGCTGGAAGGCTATCTGGCCGTCTATCTGAACCTGGACAAGGTCATCAGGATCATCCGTACCGAGGACGAGCCAAAGCCCGTCCTGATGAAGGCGTTCAAGCTGACCGAGACCCAGGCCGACGCCATCCTCAACATGCGCCTGCGCTCCCTGCGCAAGCTGGAGGAAATGGAGATCCGCGGCGAACACGCCAGCCTGACCAGGGAGCAGAAGGAGCTGACGCGCATGCTGGGCTCCGAAAAGCTCAAGTCGGAAAAGCTGATCGCCGAACTGCGCGCGATCGACGCCCGGTTCGGCCTGAAGACCGAGATCGGCCGCCGCCGGACCGAAATCGCCAAGGCCGCAGCGGTGGCCGAAATGACTGCCCTGGCCGAGCATGTCGAGGAGCGCGCCAATGCCGTGCCGCAGGAGCCCATCACCGTTGTCTGCTCGGCCAAGGGCTGGCTGCGCGCGCTGAAGGGCCATCAGGAACAATCGAAAGACGACAAGTATCGCGAAGGCGACAAGGCCCGCTTCTGGTTCCATGCCCAGACCACCGACCGCATCATGCTGCTGGCCACCGATGGGCGCTTCTATACGCTGGACGCGACCAGGCTGCCGGGCGGCCGCGGCAATGGCGAAGCCATCCGCACCTTCATCGACCTGCCGCCCGAAGCCGATATCGTCACCATGTTCGTGCATGTGCCGGGCAGGAAGCTGCTGGTCGCTGCCACCAGCGGACACGGCTTCATCACCGGCGAGGACGATGCCATCGCCATGACCCGCAAGGGAAAGGCGGTGATGAACGTCAAGCCCGGGGTCGAGGCAGCGTCCTGCCACGGTGTCGATGGCGATCACGTCGCGGTGATCGGGCGCAATCACAAGCTGGTGATCTTCCCGATCGCCGAAGTGCCGGAGATGGCCAAGGGGCAGGGCGTCTATCTTCAGCGCTACAGCAATAGCGAACTGGCCGACGCCATCGCCTTCCACTGGAAGACGGGGCTGAAGGATGCCAATGGCCGTACTTTCACGCCGTCGGAACTGAAGGAGTGGAAGGGCGCCCGCGCCCAGGCCGGCCGCCTGGCGCCGCGCGGGTTCGCCAAGACGGACCGCTTTGCCGATCCGCAGCAAGGTTGACGGCGCAAACTCTCGTCCCAAAACGAGACATATGCGCCTTCACCCGCTATAAATTTTTTTCCACGGCTTTCAGTCCCGGCGTCATGTCTGGTTTGCGCATTCTGGCTTTGTCATATCTGGCGTCGGCTGGCCTGTTCTGCCTGGCCGCGACGTACGCCGCCCATCCGGACCTGGGGGAATTTCTGGCCGGCAGCCGGCTGGACACCGGCGCCGCCGTCACGATCGATATCGCTCCGCCCGATGATGCGCGTGCCGCAGACGGCGGCGATCGCTTTACCGACCTGGCCTATTCCGCCACGGTCATGCTGACCATCCTGCCAGACCTGACGCCGCCGGCCGGGCCGGAACTGGCCCAGCCATACATGCCGCCCGCCGCCGCGCCGCAATTCGACATCGCGCGCCCATCACTGTCGCCCCGGGACCTGGCATCGGCCCGTGCCGTCGCCGTGGCACGGCGGCTGAAAGAAAGCCTGACGCCGCAGATGCTGAAGGCGTTCGATCTGTTCGTCTATGTCAGCAAGGCCGACCATGGCCCGCTGGCCCAGCGCATGTATGTGTTCCGCAAGCAGCGCGGCAGGAAACTGGCGCTGCTCCATGACTGGCCCGCCTCCACCGGCCGTGAGAGGCGCGAGATCAGCCCGCATGGCCGCCGCAAGTTTACCGCCACGCCGCGCGGCTATTACGAACTGGATCCCCGCCGCATGTATCGCAGCTACCGGTCCTGGACCTGGGACCAGCCCATGCCCTATGCGATGTTCTTCGACTGGAAGCGCCGCGGATCGCAGACGGGCCTGGCGATCCATGCCGCCAGCGCCGGCTGCGTGCATCTTTCGCCTGGGAATGCCCGGACGCTGTATGAACTGATCCGCAGCGAATATCGGGGCCTGGTGCCGCGCTTCGCCTACGATCCGCGCACGCAGACCATGAGCAATGACGGCACCCTGATGCGCGACGCAAAGGGCCACCTCAAGATGGCGGATGGCTACAAGGTGCTCGTGCGGATCGAGGACTATGCCGGCGACGCTTCCATCGCGGCGCTGTTCTGATCTCTGATTGGGCGCGCCGTCTTTTTCCGCATCTACCGACTTACTTCCCCCTTCGGTGCAAAGCACCAGGAAGGGGGAAGGTGTCGCAGCGAGCTGTCCGCGATGGCAGCGTAAGCTGCCGTGCGGACGCGAGCTGTGACGGATGGGGGTTATTCAAGATTATGCGTGCCCCGTCAGCAGCCACAGGATCAGGATGATCGGCAACGGAATGCCGATGGCCCAGAGAAGGATGGACCGCATGACTCTCTCCGGTTTGTCTTCCGGGAGATAACATCGCTGTCAGGGAGGGGTTCCGGTCCGGTTCAGCGCCGCAGCTCGTAAAGCGCGATGGCGGCGGCGTTGGAAACATTCAGGCTTTCCATTGCCGCGTCGATCGGAATGAAGGCGGCGGCCTCGCAATGCTCGCGCACCAGCCGCCGGATGCCGGAACCTTCCGAGCCCAGCACCAGTGCGACATCGCCTTCGGGAACCGCCTGCGCCAGGGTCTCGCCACCATCGCCGGCCTCGTTGTTTGATCGCGATCCCTCGCGGGACCGCTCCAGTGCAATTCGCCAGAAGCCGCGCTCGGCCAGCTGGTCCAGCGCCCGGGCGACGTTCACCACCTCGACATAGGGAACCAGGTCCAGCGCGCCGGAAGCTGCCTTGGCCAGCGCCCCGGACTGGGGCGGGGCATGACGGTCCTGCACCACGACCGCGGTCACGCCAAAAGCGGCGGCGGTACGCAGGATGGCCCCGACATTATGGGGGTCCGAAAGCTGATCCAGCACCAGAACGATCCGCCGCCGATCGGACGGCGAAGCGTCCAGCACCGAATCCAGGTCTCCCGCCTTCAGCGGCCATGTCTCCAGCGCGGCGCCCTGATGGACGGCGCCGGGGGGCAGCAGCCGGTCGATGGCGCCCGGTTCCATGATTTCCGCCTGTACCCTGGCCAGCAGTCTCTCGCCGATCTGTTCGGCCGCGCGTGGGGTCAACGCCGCCCGGCCCAGCTTGCGCCGGGGATTGGCCAGCGCTGCCTGGACGGCGTGAAGACCATACAGCCATTGACCGGTGCCCCTGCCGTCGCCGCCGCGTGACGGTTTTTCCCGCTTTTCCGCGGTTTTGTGCGCCGGTTTGGGGGCATGTCCCGCGGAACCCCGGGGTGGGGCGGGGCGGGGGCCTTTGCGGAAATTCTTCTGTCGCATGGGCCGCTTATAAAGAAGTGGAAGTGGTGGTAAAGCGGGCTGGAAAAACCCTGTGAAATCCGGGCGATCAAGGCCAAAACTGTCTATTGACACCCGGGGCGCACTGAACAATAACCCGCGATCCGCAGCCATACCTACCTGGAGGCTTATTCAAACCCGCCCTTTTGGCCAAGTGGGCGAGAGCAGCAGCGCCGGCCGGTCATAGGTTGTTCAACCCATTGAACCAGTTGGAAAATCTAAAAACCGGAGGGGTGCCCGAGTGGCTAAAGGGGACGGACTGTAAATCCGTTGGCTACGCCTACGTTGGTTCGAATCCAACCCCCTCCACCATTCCTCGTCCGTCAGGACGCCGAATGGCGACAGTCCATTCGGCGCCGCGAAGCGGCGAGGAATGCCCGAGGAGCGAAGGCGACGAGGGCCAGATTGCAGATTGAGGTGCTGCTGATGACAAGAAGGAAGTCGAATAGGCGGGTGTAGCTCAATGGTAGAGCAACAGCCTTCCAAGCTGATGACGAGGGTTCGATTCCCTTCACCCGCTCCAGTTTCAAGGCTGACAGACAGTTTTACCCCGCCGGCGGCGGACATGAGGACGAAGGACAGAGGTTATGGCGAAAGCGAAGTTTGAGCGTAACAAGCCGCATTGCAACATTGGCACGATTGGTCACGTTGACCATGGCAAGACGTCGCTGACGGCGGCGATCACCAAGGTTCTGGCGGAGACGGGCGGCGCGACGTTCACGGCCTATGACCAGAT
>JAFKEU010000017.1 GCA_017308475.1 Alphaproteobacteria bacterium | reverse complement strand
GGGGCAGGGCGACGATCCCGCCCAGCGGGTGCGCGGCCAGCAACCCGAGCACGACCCACACGTGCCCATAGAGGAACGAACTACCGGTCGGGCCCGGCGCCGGGTTGTGATGCACCCCGGCCCCCCGGACCTTGGGCCCGTATCGCGGCGTCGGGGTGTCGTCGAGGGCCAGCACCACCCGCGGCGTGTCGGCCACCAGGGGCTTGAGTACCCCGAGCAGCAGGCGGGTGGCGAGGCCCTCGGTGCGGCGCCCGGCGGCGGCCGCGGTGGCGTAGCACCGACGGTACTGGTTCGAGAGCCCGGCGGCCCGGATCCAGCGGCTCAGGGTGCGGCGCCCGTGCGACAAGACCACCCCGAGTAACAGCACCGCGAGCCATCGCCCCGACCGCGGGTCCAGGGCCTTGGCCAGTGTGGAAAACCACTGGCACCGAGGGGTCGGGGCATGCGAGGATGTCATGGCCGCGTCCGTTCGAGGGCGGGGGCTGGCGTGGTAACCGCCATCGTCCCGGACGGACCGGCATTCGTCTACTCACCAACCGACAACTCACCACGCCGCCCTATAAGTTCGCGGAAAGTACAGCATGGTGACAGTGCAGATGTAAGAGCTGTATGTTCGATCCACCTACCGCCCCGCCTTGGGACTTCGGCTGGATGTGATCGACACACGTCTCGTCGTCGTGCTTGAAGAACAGTCCGCACCGCGGGCACCGACCCTTCTGGTTCTTCAGCAGTCTCGCGACCGTCGGGAACACGTCCGGGTATTTGCCCAGTCGGCTGCTCCAATAGACCCAGTCGCCATCGAACGGGCTGCGGGCGTCTTGCACCTTGGCATGGCGCACGATGCTCGTGTCCATGTGGCTGGCAAGTCGGACCGCCCTCCCAGGCGGTTTGAAGATCCAGCCGAGGCCGTCGCCGGCCCGCCAGTACTTCCGTCCGACCCACCGACCGCCCTTGTTCGGGTGCCGCCGGTTGGCCCAGCCGCGGAGCATCTGGAACAGCACGTTGTGGACCTTCGAGAAGGTCTGGCTGCTGACCACCGTCGAGTAGTACATCGACCACCCGCGGATGACCGGGTTCAGGTGGCCGATGAGGGCCTCCTGCGGGGCATCCTTGTGGCGGTCGAGAACCTCCCGGAGTCGAGCCACGTGCCGCTTCACCGCTTCCGCACTGGGTCGGATGAGAGTTTTGAACCCGAGCCGC
>JAFKEU010000006.1 GCA_017308475.1 Alphaproteobacteria bacterium | reverse complement strand
TTGGGCTGGGCAGTCTTTTCCAGGTCCGCCGCGCTCATCACCGTGGTCGGCGTCGGCGCGTCAAAACCGGCATTTTGCAGACGGGTCGAAGATACGATCACCTGCTCCACACCAGGAGCCGCGCCCTGCGCCATCGCAGCGCCGGCGCTGAGCGCCAGCATGGCCACGCCGCCTGCCAGGCGCACGCGAGTCGTCGTCAATCCGTAGATCATGAGAAAGTCCCCCTGGGCATATGTTTCCGCCGACATGTACTGCCGGACTGTAATGTTGCTCTGGATAGCAGGCTTACCCGTCCCTGAGCGAGAAAAACTTCATCGCCAAGGGCACTTTGATGCGCGGAAGCCGATCAATGTCACATAATTACCACGGCAGCTCTCTTCGCAGTTGCGAAATAACTGCCCGCCTGCGGATGGCCTCGACATGGAAAAAAGGCCCGTTTTGTATGGGTTATCTGCAAAGCCGGCAGGTCCCTCGTTCGCGGCTGCAGTACCTGTGCCCAGATAACATGTGAGGGCACCGCACTCTTCCGCGAAGAAAGACGTGCGCTACCAAATGCCCATCGAACCCGCCACGAAGGCGGCGCGCTTGGCAAAGTCGTCATCACGGGCAATGGTTCGTGCCTGCAAATCTTTCGAGAACCACAACAATGAAGAAGCATTGCGCGCTCGTCGCGGCCGCCGCGGGCAGTTTGGCTCTGTTGTCCAACTTTGCCAGTGCCGAGGATACGACGACGCCAGCGGTCTATACTGCGGACCAGGCGTCGGCCGGCGCGGCCGTCTATGCCCAGTCCTGCGCGGTCTGCCATGGCTCGGCGTTGGAAGGCGTCGCCGCGCCAGCGCTGACGGGCGATGCATTCCACGAAATGGCACAGGCCCAGCAGCTGACCGCGGCGACACTGCTGTCCGTCACGGCCCAGACAATGCCGCAGTCCAATCCGGGCACACTGACGCCTGAACAGTATAATCAGGTGACGGCCTACATCCTGCAGCAAAACGGCTATCCGGCCGGCCCCGCGCCATTGACGCAGGACGCGCCACTGTTGAAGGACCTGCTTCTCAAGTAACGGAACTCGAATACACAAAGCGCACAGAGGGAGAGGTGGGGGGCGATGAGAGCAAGGGGATTGGCGGCGCTCGCGTTGTGTGCAGCGCTGACCGGCGGCGCGATCGGCCAGACAACGGAAAAGAAAACAGATGGCCCCGCTACGCCGGCCAGCATATCCATTGAAAGCGCCGGTGAAGCCGCCGGCACGGTCAATCCCGCCACGGCCGGTGCGACGGCACAAACCTCCGGGCTCAATCCCGTGGCGCTGGGCCAAGTTGTTGCCCATCCCGGCTCCTTCCGGATGCAACCAGTGACGCAGAATGTCGACATCACCGACCAGATGATGCTGGGCGCCGACAGGTCTGAAGATTGGCTGCTGCACGGGCGCACCTATGACAATCAGCGTTTCTCGCCCTTCACCCAGATCAATACCAGGAACGTCAGGAAGCTGCGGCCCACCGCGATAATCCAGACCGGCATCACCAAGACGATGGAAGCCACCATCATCGAAGTGGATGGCGTGCTTTATATCGAGATGGGCGACAACAACGTTCAGGCCTACGACGCGGTCACGGGCAAGGAGTTTTGGTCCTATGCGCCCAAATTGGGCTATTCCGATCTGTGCTGCGGCCAACAGGCCCGCGGCGTCGCCGTTGCCTATGGCAAGGTCTTCGTTGCACAACTGGACGGCCATGTGGTGGCGCTGGACGCGCGCACCGGCAAGGAGATCTGGAAGACCGAACACGCCAATGCCCTGCCCGTGCCGGCCTATTTCTATTCCTTCACCATGGCGCCGCTGGTTTATGACGGACTGGTGCTGGTGGGCAATGCGGGCGCCGAATGGCCCACGCGCGGTTTCCTGGAGGCGCTGGACGCCAAGACGGGCAAGCTGGTGTGGCGCTTCTCCACGACTGCGGCACCCGACCAGCCGGGTGGCGACACCTGGGGCGGCGACAGCTGGAAATACGGCGGCGGGTCGGTGTGGAACACGCCCGCTATCGATGTGAAAAACGGGCTGATCCTGTTCGCTACCGGCAATCCCAATCCCGATCTGGACGGCACCAGCCGCCCCGGCGACAACGCCTATACCGACTCCATAGTTGCCATCGATATCAAGACTGGCAAATTGAAGTGGTGGTACCAGCAGGTGGCGCACGACGTGTGGGACTACGACGCGGCTGCGCCGGTGGTTCTGTTCGACACCATCGACGAGCGCGGCAAAATGGTGCCCGCCGCCGCGGAGGCCGGCAAGGTCGGCAACCTCTTCATCGTCAACCGCCTGACCGGCAAGCTGATCCGCAAGTCGCCGCCCCTCGTCGACATCAGCGAAAATTTCATGAAGCCGGTGACGGAAAAATCGATGACGCTCTATCCCGCCAACAAGGGTGGGGCGATCTGGTCGCCGCCCGCATGGTCGCCAATTACGCGCAACCTCTACACCATGGGCGTGAACGAAGCACACGACTTCTTTCTCAACAAGAAGTTGCCGGATGTCTACAAGCCCGGCACACCAATCGTGGGCCAGTACACTGGCGGCAACATGCCCACGAACCTCAAGATATTCGCGCCCAACGGAACCTTTACCGCCATCGACACCGACACAGGCAAGATCACTTGGCAATACAGGTCGCCGCGGCCGATGTATGGCGGCGCACTGGCCACTGCGGGAGGCATCGTCTTTGCCGGCGAGATGACAGGCGACTTCATCGCTTTTGATGCCAAGACCGGCCAGAAATTGTGGACCTATCCGATGGGCGCGGGGGTGTGCACTCCGCCCATCACCTATCGCATCAAGGGCGCGCAGTATGTGGCCGTGGGCGCCAGTGGCTGTCATGGTGGTGAGATCCTGATGCACAACGACGGACGGCCGATCTTCGGCGACGTCTTCGCCATCTTTGCTCTGCCGGAGGACGAGTAATGCGGCGCGTTCTGATCGTTTCTCTTCTGTTGGGCGCCAGTATCGCCGGCGCTACCGCGCGGAATGCCGGCCCCTTCACGCAAAGCCAGGCCGATGCCGGGCGCGATGCATTCCTCGCCAACTGCGCGACATGCCACGGCAAGACGTTGGATGGCAGCGGCGAGGCGCCGGCCCTGACCGGAAGCGCGTTCACCGGAAGTTGGGGCGACCGCACGACCGACGGCCTCTACAAGGTAATCAAGGCCTCGATGCCGCTGGGCCACCCGGATTCGCTGGGGGATGAAACCTACACCGGCATCGTTGCCTTCCTGCTTCAGGCCAACGGTGCCATGCCGGGCAGCACTGTTCTTGCGCCCGCCACCACCGTTAAGATCGGCGACATCGTAAACGGCATGATGCCGGCCGCGCTGGCCCAGGCCCTCACAACTGCCAAGCCCAGGCCGCCCGCGCGCGCGGCAAAGACCGAGAAGCTGGGTATCACCGTAGCCGGCCATGTCGATCACTACACGCCCGTCACCGATGCCATGCTGGCCAGCCCCTCGGATGCCGACTGGCTGATGCATCTGCGCACATATTCGGGCTGGAGTTATAGCCCACTGATCCAGGTCGACACCAGCAATGTCGAGAACCTGCAGCTCAAATGGGTCTGGGCGATGACCGATGGCGGGCGCCAGCAGATGAACCCGCTGGTGCATGACGGAGTGATGTTCGTCTCCAACAATCTGGACAACAAGGTCCAGGCGCTGGATGCGAAGACGGGCACCCTGATCTGGGAGAACCGCGTCGGCCCGGTGCGGGACAATGTGCAGAACGCCAACCGTACCATGGCGCTATGGCAGAACCTGGTGATCTATCCCGCCACCGACGCTTGGCTCTACGCGCTGGATGCACGTGACGGCCACATCGTGTGGAAAAGCCAGATCACCAATGTCGACAACAACAAGATCGGCGGATTGATGGTGGTGCATGGCAATATCCTCCTGGGCATCACCCGCTGCGACGGGCGGCCCAACAAGGAATTCTGCTTCATCGGCGCTTATGACGCAGCTACCGGAAAATCGCTGTGGAAGTTCAGGACGGTAGCGCTGACCGGCCAGCCTGGCGGCGACAGCTGGGGTGGCCAGCCCGACGCCATGCGCGCGGGCGGCGATGTGTGGATCAGTGGCACCTACGATCCCGCGCTGAACACGACCTATTGGGGCACCGGCCAGGCAAAGCCGCACCTGCGCAGCGCGCGCGGCACCGGCGATGGCGCCACGGACTACACCAACTCCACCGTCGCGCTGGACCCCGACACCGGCAAGCTGAAATGGTGGCTGAATCACGCGCCGGGCGAGAGCCTGGACCTGGATGAGGTCTATGAACGCACCATTACGCCGAACAATGGCCGCAAGGCGCTCATCACCGTCGGCAAGACCGGCATCATGTGGAAGATCGATGCGGCAACCGGCAAGTATCTGGATCACGTCCAGACCGTATTCCAGAACGTCTACACCAGGATCGATCCCAGGACCGGCATTCCCACCTATCGCGCCGACATTGTGAACCAGAAGCCCGGCGAGGCGCTTTTTTCCTGTCCCAGCGCCGAGGGCGGGCATGACTGGCCGTCCACCAGCTATGACCCGAAGAATGACCTGATCCTGGTGCCGCTCAGCCAGAGCTGCTTCCAGTTCGGTGGTGCCAGCCAGATGCTTTACGAGATGCCCGGCACCGACGGCAATATGGGCCGGCTGTCGGCCTATCATGCCGCCGATTTCAAGCCGGCCTGGTCGTTCCAGCAACGCAGTCCATTCCTGACCGGCGTGCTGTCGACCGCGGGCGGGGTCTCGTTCATCGGCGATTATGACCGCACCTTCCGCGCCGTGGATACGAAAACCGGCAAGACGTTGTGGGAATCGCGGCTGGGCACCACGGTCCAAGGCTATCCTGTGAGCTTCAGCGTAGACGGCCAGCAATTCATCGCGGTGACCACCGGCACCCAGGGCGGCAGCCCGGAAGGCAAGCCACAACTGATGCTGCGCGGCGAAGTGAACCGTCCCGCCAACGGCCAGGCAGTGTATGTCTTCGCGCTGCCGAAGCGACATCATTGACAATGGCTTAGGCACTCCGCTTATGTCCCGGGCGGCCCCCCTGAAGGGCCAGGGGGAAATGCCGGCATGAAGCCGCTCTCGATTCTGGATCTCACGCCAATCAGGCAGGGTGGAGATATTGCTTCCACTCTCCACGAGAGTCTGCAATTGGCGCAGCGTGCCGAAGCGCTCGGCTATGCGCGCTACTGGGTGGTGGAGCACCACAACACGCCCAGCGTCGCGAGCTCCGCAACCTCGGTCGTGATGGCATACATCGCGATGGGCACGCGGACGATCCGCATCGGCGCCGGCGGCATCATGCTGCCCAATCATTCGCCTCTCATGGTGGCGGAGCAGTTCGGCACCCTGGCCGCACTCTTTCCCGATCGCATCGACCTGGGCCTTGGCCGTGGCATCAAGAGTGACGATGCAACCATGCGCGCACTGCGCCGGGTGCCCGGCGACGAGCAGCAATTTCCGGCCAATGTGGCGGAATTGCTGCGTTATATGAGCGTACCCGCGGCGGGTTCGCCCCCCGCCGCGGTGCGGGCCATTCCTGGCGAAGGCACCGCCGTACCGGTGTGGATGCTGGGATCGAGCGTTGGAGCGGCACAATTGGCGGCCAGTCTTGGATTGCCCTTCGCCTATGCATCGCATTTCGCGCCTGACGACGTCGGCAGGGCGTTGACCGTCTATCGCAGCCAGTTCGTACCGTCGGCCCAGTTGGCCAAGCCCCATGTGATGCTGTCGCTCAGCGTGGCCGCGGCCGATACGGACGAGGAGGGGCGCTTTCTGCACTCCTCCGCGCAGCAGGCGACGGTCGATCCCTTGCCGCCGCCGATCGAGAATTATGAATCCACCATCGACCCCAAAAAACTGGCGTTGCTGCGGCACTTTTTCCGCTTTTCGTTGGTCGGCAGCCGCGCGACCGTGGCGAAAGGCCTGACCTCCTTCATCGCGCTGTACAATCCCGACGAAATCATCGTCACCTCGCAGATATTCGATATTGCGGCCCGGTGCAGGAGCCTCGAAATCCTGAGCGAAGTCGCCAAGACACTTTGAATTCATCGGGACGTCACCAACAGAGAACGCCATGGACGACGCGACCAAGACCACGCTGCAAGGCATTTCCACCGCCACCCTCACCACGGTCCTGTTGAAGAAGGGCCTGCGCAATGTGTGGATCCGCGGCGCCTTTCCGAAACAGCCGGGCCAGACGCGGGTTGTCGGACCGGCTTTTACCCTGCGCTTCGTGCCCGCGCGTGAGGACCTGGCGACGCCCGCCAGCTGGGCCTCGCCCATCTCCACCCGCGCGGCGATCGAGGCGATGGCCGACGGCGACATCGCCGTGGCCGGCGCGATGGGCGTGACCGACGCCGGCATTTTCGGCGATATCCTGTGCGCGCGCATGGCGCACAAGAAGGTCGGCGCGCTGATCACCGATGGGGTGATGCGCGACATGGAAGGCGTGCTGGCGACTGGCCTTCCGGTCTGGTGCGCGGGTGCCGCGGCCCCCGCGTCGGTTGCGGGGCTGACTTTCGTCGCCTGGAACGAACCGGTCGGCTGCGGCGGCGTCGCCATCTTTCCCGGCGACATCATTTCCGCGGATGGCGACGGCGCGGTGGTGATCCCCAAGATGATGCTGGCCGAAGTCACCGAACAGGCCATCGAACAGGAACGCCATGAGGGCTGGGTGATCGACGAGGTGCGCCGCGGTGTTCCCCTGCCGGGCCTTTATCCCGCCAATGCCGAAACGCGGGCACGCTACGAAGCCTGGAAGAAGACGCAGGGCGAGTAGCGTCCGAACCTGATGGCCTGCGCGTGCAGGCCGTGACAGCCGGTGTTTGTTGCGGCCTGCGGAAGCGCGGCGGATAAGGCGCGCCAGGCAGGCCGGTATTCGTTTTCTCAGTTTCGCGCCACCCCCCTCCCCCCGGAAAAACAGGAATTCGAGGCTTTCCGCGGCGCGCCCGTTGGACAGGGGCGCGCGGAATGAGCGCAAAAGTGTGGATAGGCCGGCCGCCGGACCGGCGGATAAAGGTTGGACAGGCACGCGCGGCTCCAATGCATCGCGGCCAGTCTAGCTCCGCGCAACAGGGAGGCGGACAAGTTGTAATGTTGCGGCGCGCGCCGGTCGCGATCAGGCGATTGCAGCCTGCGCCGCCGCATGCGGATAATCGCGTACGCGCCGGTCGTAGCTGTCCGCCAGCGCTTCGAGCGCCGCACGACAATCGCCGGCGAAAGACGGGCCGTGCATCAGCGCCAGCGTGCGGGGGTTCAGGCCCGCCAGCCCGCGAATGGTCCTGCCCATGCCGGGGTTCAGACTGGAATAGTGGAACATGTCTTCGGCCATGATGGCCGGGCCCACGATATCGGAATGGGTCAAGGCGCGATCGTCGCCAAGCTGGGTGAACAGATCGCCGCACAACAGCGTACCCGTTCCTTCCTCGTAGAGAAGGCCAGCTTCCCAGCCATGCGGAACATGGGGCGTATCGAGATAGCGGACGCGCCTGCCCTTGCCCAGGTCGATCGTCTCCCCATCTTTCAGAACGCGGGGCGTGCGATCGGCCATGTCGTTCAGCGACACGTCGCAGGCCGTCTGACCGTGGGCAACCTGGGCCTGGGGGGCGATGGCCAGCCAGTCATTCATCGCACCGCATTCGTCCGCCTCGTAGTGACCGAAGGTGATCCAACGCAGCTGCTCCGGCGCGATCAGCCCGCCGACGGCTTCGCGCACCAGCGGAAACATCCGCCGGGGGCCGGTGTGAAACAGCAGGGGCTCGTCTCCCAGGATGAGAAACTGGTTGAAGGTGAACCCGGCCGGGGGCGCGATTTCAGGAACGTGAGTGGAGAGGCGAAAGATACCCTGGGCGATTTCGTCGACCTTGGTCTGCATGACATCACCCTGTCCACGGAGCGTCCCGTGTCCAATGTACAGAGCCTGACCGGATGCGGCTAGCCCGCCGTCAGCCCGCGCAACCGGCGCCAGCTGCGCTCGATGTGCCCCTTCATCGCGCCTTCGGCGGCGTCGCCGTCGTGCGCCAGGATGGCGTCCAGCACGCGGGCATGTTCGGCCACCGCTTCGGCCGCCAGTTCACTGCCGAAGCTGGAACGGAAGATCTGCACATGGATGTGCAGGCGCGCCAGGGAATCCGCGATCAGGCCGTTGCCGGCGCCCAGCGCGATCTGGCGATGGAATTCGGTATCGCTGTCGGCGAAATTCTCGTGGGATGCCTCGCCCGGCGGCATGCGGCTGGCGTCCATCCGGCCCGCCGTTTCCTTCAGGCGCGCGGCATCGCCTTCGCCCAATGCCTGCGCCGCCTTGCGCGCGGCATGCGGTTCCACCAGCAGGCGGAATTCGAACAGCTCGTCCAGCTGGGCCCGGGTCAGGCGCGGGGCGGTGCAATAGCCGGAAAACTGCTTGCGGGTGACAAGGCCGTTGGCCTCCAGCATCGACAGCGCCTCGCGGATCGGGGTCTGGGAGACGCCCAATTCGCGCGCCAGGCTGTCCATCGAGATGCGCGAATCCGGCGGCAGCTTCAGGGACATGATGTCCGCCCGGATGCGCCGGTAGACGCTATCCGCGAGCCCCGAAGGGCGCTCAATCTGGCCCCTGCTCTGGCCGCTGGCTGACATGCGTTTTTTCCGCTCTCCGGCGTGGATTTTCCGGTTGACCGCGCGCAGCATACCCCATACGGTCCCACAATCCTATAGGATATAGCATCGTCATGCTGGTTCCGGTCGACAAACTGCGCGCCCTGGCCGAGGGCATCCTGACTGGCAACGGGGTGCCCCCCGAACATGCCAAAATCCAGGCCGGGCTGTTCATCGACGCGGAGATGCGGGGCATTCCCAGTCACGGCCTCTTGCGCCTTCGCCGGGTGATCGAGCGCATCCAGGCGGGCCTGTCGGTGCCCGGCGCCACCGGCGCGCAGGTCTGGTCGTCGCGCAATTTCCTCAGCGTCGACGGGATGCACGGCCTGGGGCCCGTGGTGGTTCAGTCGGCGCTGGACGCCATCGTTCCGCGCGCCCGTGAGGACGGCATCGCCATCGCAGCTATCCGCAACTGCAATCACCTGGGGGCGCTGGCCTATTATGCCGAACAGGTTGCCGAGCAGGGCCTGACCATCATCGGGCTGACCATCAGCGAGGCGCTGGTCCACCCCTGGGGCGGGCGCAAGGCGATGATCGGCACCAATCCCATCGCCATCGGCGTGCCGGCCGATCCGCATCCCATGGTGCTGGACATGGCCACGGGCCTGGTTTCGATGGGCAAGATTCACGACCACGCCAATCGCGGCGCGCCGATCCCTTCGGGCTGGGCGCTGGACGAGAATGGTGATCCCACCACCGACGCGGTGGCGGCCAAGAAGGGCGCGATCGCCCCGTTCGGCGGGCCCAAGGGTTATGCCCTGGGCCTGGCGTTCGAGGTGCTGGTCGCTTCGCTGGCGCTGTCGGGCATCGGCACGCATGTGAAAGGCACGCTGGATTCGGTGGAGGTCTCCAACAAGGGCGACCTGTTCATCGTCATCGCCCCGCAGCATGCGGCGGCCGCCAAGGCCATCGTCACAGCCTATCTGGACGACATCCGAAACGCCGCGCCCGCCGATCCGGCCCAGCCGGTGGTGGTACCAGGCGACCGGGCACGCGCCACGCGCGAGAAATCACAGGAAATCGGGGTCTATCTCGACGACGGCTTGTGGGACGACCTCACGAAGCTGGCCGCCGAATCCAGGAAAGGAAACTAGCATGAGTGGAATTTTCGGCGCCCTGCGCCTGCCCGCCTCGGTGGTGTTCGGCTCCGGTCAGCGCAAGGGAATCGGGATGATGACCGCGCAGATCGGCCGGCGCGCCCTGGTATGCACCGACGCCCGCATGGGCCAGGACGCCGAATTCAAGGCCATTGTCGCCGACATCGCGGCGAACGGCGTGGAGGTGAAGGTCTATGACCGCACCGAGGCCGACCTGCCCATGGCCGGCATCACCGCCTGCGTCGAGGAGTATGCCGGCTACAAGCCCGACGTGGTGCTGGGCATCGGCGGCGGCTCGTGCATGGACATGGCCAAGTGCGTGGCCGTGTTGCTGCAGCATGGCGGCTCGCTGCGCGACTATTACGGCGAGAACAAGATACCCGGCCCCGTGGCGCCGGTGATCGCGGTGCCCACAACCTCCGGCACCGGTTCGGAAGTGACGCCCGTGGCGGTGATCGCCGACACCGAGCGCGGCACCAAGGTGGGTATCTCCAGCCCCTACCTGATCCCGCGCGTGGCGGTGTGCGATCCCGAGCTGACCCTGACCTGCCCGCCCGGCCTGACCGCCGTCAGCGGCGCCGACGCGCTGACCCACGCCATCGAGAGCTTCACCGCCGCCCGCCGTGACGTGACGCCCGACCTGACCGTGAAGAATGTCTTTGTCGGCAAGAATGCGCTGAGCGATGTGTTCGGCCTTCTGGCGCTGAAGAACATTTTCGAGGCCCTGCCCACTGCGGTGAAGGACGGCACAAACATCGCGGCGCGCGAGAAGATGATGCTGGCCTCGCTGGCCGCCGGCTGCGCCTTTGGCACCGCGGGCACCGCGGCGGCGCACGCCATCCAGTATCCCGTCGGCAACGAGACCCATACCCCCCACGGCATGGGCGTGGCGCTGCTGATGCCCTATGTGATGGAGTTCAACCGCCCGGCCTGTGTATCCGCCTTTGCCGAGATCGCCCGCGCCATCGGTCTTTCCGGCAATGATGGAGCCGGCACGGACGAAGAACTGTCGCACAGGCTGATCGACGCGGTTGCTGCCCTGCTCAAGGAGATCAAGATTCCGGTCACGCTGAAGGAACTGGGCCTGCCGGAAGACAAGCAGGACTGGACGGCGGAAGCGGCCATCGGCGCCGCCCGCCTGGTCAACAACAATCCCCGCAAGCTCGATGTGGATGCGATGAAGGCGATCACCCGTGCCGCCTTCACCGGCGACCGCGCCGCGCTGGCGTCCTGACCTTCAATATAGAGAGCTCCATGACCAACACCCTGAAGATCCCCACCCCCAAGACCGGTCCCGCGCCCTTCCCCATTCCCACTGACCTGTGGATCGGCGGCAAGTGGGTGAATTCGTCCACCGGCAAGCGCGTCGATGTTTTTGATCCGTCGACCGGCAACAAGATCACCGACGTCGCCGACTGCGACGCATCGGATGCGATGGCGGCGGTCGATGCCGCCGACAAGGCGGCCGCCGGCTGGGCCGCGACGTCCCCGCGCCAGCGCGCCGAGATCCTGCGCAAATGTTATGAGAAGATGGTCGAGAATATCGAATGGCTGGCGTACCTGATCAGCCTGGAGAACGGCAAGGCACTGCCGGACTCGCGCAGCGAGGTTCTCTATGCTGCCGAATTCTTCCGCTGGTATGCGGAAGAATGCTGCCATGTGCTGGGCGAGATGGCGATGGCGCCGGCCAGCGGCGCGCGCATCATGGTGCAGTATCAGCCCATGGGCATCGCGCTTCTGATCACGCCCTGGAACTATCCGGCGGCAATGGCCACCCGCAAGATCGCCCCGGCCCTGGCCGCCGGCTGCACCGTCATCTGCAAGCCCGCCACCGAGACGCCGCTGACCGCCTTTGCCGTCGCCCAGATCCTGCATGACTGCGGTGTGCCGGCGGGCGTGGTCAATGTGCTGACCACCGCCAAAGCCAGCGTGCTGTCCAAGACGATCCTGCACGATCCGCGCGTGCGAAAGGTTTCCTTCACCGGCTCCACGCCGGTGGGCACGGCGCTTTTGAAGGAAGCCGCCGACCAGGTGATTTCGTCTTCGATGGAGCTGGGCGGCAACGCGCCCTTCATCGTGTGCAAGGATGCCGACCTTGAAGCAGCGCTGGATGGCGCCATGCTGGCCAAGATGCGCAACAGCGGCGAAGCCTGTACCGCCGCCAACCGCTTCTATGTCCACAAGGACCTCTACAAGGGCTTCACCGACGGCATCGTCAAGCGCATGTCCGATATCAAGCTGGGCGAGGCCACCGATCCGGAATCGACGCTGGGCCCGATGGTCAACGAAAAGGCCGTGGTCAAGATCGGCGAACTGGTGGATGACGCCATCGCCAAGGGCGCCAAGCTGCTATTGGGCGGCCAGCGGTTGAACCGTCCCGGGTTCTATTACCCGCCGACGGTTCTGGCGGACGTGCCCGACAATGCCGACATGATCAAGGAAGAGATTTTCGGACCGGTCGTGTCGCTGCAGTCCTTCGACGACGAGGCCGAAGCCATCCGCAAGGCCAACGACACCGAATATGGCCTGGCGGCGTATCTTTATACCCAGGACCTGCAGCGCGGCTTGCAGCTCAGCGAGAAGATCGAGGCAGGCATGATCGGGCTCAACCGCGGCATCATGTCGGACCCGGCAGCACCCTTTGGCGGCGTCAAGGCTTCGGGCCTGGGCCGCGAAGGCAGCCATCACGGCCTGATCGAGTTCTGCGAGGCCAAGTATATTTCCGTGATCTGGTAGTCCGGCTCAGGACGAACAGCTCACTTCCAGATCGCACATCGAAGACGGCGGCGGCGCGGCGAAAGCTTCGCCGCCGTCAACTTTTGTAAAGGGCGCGTGCACCAGGTTGAATATCCGGTCCAGGGTGACGATGTCGCCGCGATCCTCGACCGCGCGGATGGCCGTCTCGGCCACCCAGTTGCGCAACACATAGCGCGGATTGGCCCGGACAAGACCGGACAGGTCCTCGTCTTTCGTCCGCTCGCGCCAGCGCGTCAGCCAGGCTTTGGCGTCTTCTCGCATTGCGCCGAACAGCGCCAGCCATTCGGCATCATCGCCGGACAGTCTCAGGAATGTCAGGCTGTAATCCGCCCGCGCCTTTGCCATCAGCGCCAGAAGGTCGCCGATCAGCCTGTCATCGCCTTCGGTGTCGATGGTCAGTCCCAGTTTGGCGCGCATGCGGGCACGATATGATGCGCCGAAGTGAACCTCGAAGGCGTTCAGCGTTTCCACCAGCGTCTCGGTGTCGACCAGTTCGCTCAGCGTCAGCGCCAGGGCGCGCAGGTTCCACAGCGCGACCGCCGGCTGGTTGGCGAAGGCATAGCGACCCTGCTCGTCGCTGTGGTTGCAGATGAACCAGGGATCATAGGCATCCAGGAAGCCGTAGGGCCCATAGTCAATCGTCAGGCCCAGGATCGACATATTGTCGGTATTCATAACGCCATGGGCGAAGCCCACCGCCTGCCAGGCGGCGATCAACCGCGCCGTGCGGCGCACAACCTCGCCGAACCAGGCGGCGTAATCGCCCGCCAGCTCTGGAAAATGCTCGGCAATCACATGATCGACCAGCACGCGCACCTGGTTCTTTTGGCCATGATGGAAGAAATGCTCGAAATGGCCGAAGCGCACATGGCTGGGCGCCATCCGCGCCAGCACCGCGCCGGGCTCAGGCATTTCGCGCTGTACCTGTTCGCCGGTGGCAACGATCGAAAGCGCCCGGGTGGTGGGAATGCCGAGCGCGGCCATCGCCTCGCCGCCCAAATATTCGCGGATCGAGGAACGCATCACCGCGCGTCCGTCGCCGAAGCGCGAATAGGGCGTCTTGCCGGCGCCCTTGAGCTGGATGTCCCACAGTTCGCCGCGCGCATTGCGCACCTGTCCAACCAGCAAAGCGCGCCCGTCGCCCAGCCGGCCGGCCCACACGCCGAACTGGTGACCGGAATAGACCATCGCCAGCGGCTTGAATCCGGCAAGCGGCAGGTGCCCCGCCATCGCTTCGGCGAAGCGCGGATCGGAAAAAACGGCCGGGTCCAGGTCGATCAGGCGGGCGACATCTGGATTGGCATGGATCAGCCGTGGCGTGCCGATGCGTTCCGCCGGCATGGCCGTGAAGAAGCCCTCGCCCAGGCGGGCATAATGCTCCTCCATCCGGCCCAGTATGGGCAGGCGGAACGCGGAAACGGTTTCTGCGTCGGTCATGCCCGACTATAACGCATCCATTGCGGCATTGTGCTGACTGCCGCGGCCGCCTCAGCTCGCGGTGTTCGTCGCTTTCGCAGGTCCACCGGGCCGGCTTCCGCGCTGGGTGCGCCGCTCCTTGCTCCAATATGGCCGCGATCCGCCACGCTTCTTCGGAGCATGGGGATTGTGGTCACTGTGGCCGCCCTTCTGCTGCGGCTTGTGAGGATTGTGGTTCCCGCGGCTGTGGTTCTGAGCGGGGCGCAGGCCCTGCTGGCTCGCCTGTTCCGGCGGAAGTTCCGGCAATTCATGCGCCAGAACCTCGATCTTGTTGCGGGTCAGCCGTTCGATGTCGCGCAGATAGCCGCGCTCGGTCGGATCACAGAAGCTGATCGCCACGCCGTCGCCCCCGGCGCGCGCGGTGCGGCCGATGCGATGGACATAGCTTTCGGGCTCATTGGGCAGCTCGAAATTCACGACATGGGTGATGTGGTCAATGTCGATGCCGCGCGCGGCGATGTCGGTCGCCACCAGCACGCGGGCCTTGCCGCTCTTGAACAGGTCCAGCGCCCGCTGGCGGGCATTCTGGGACTTGTTGCCGTGAATGGCTTCCGCCGCCACGCCGGTCTTGGACAGGTGCTCGGCGACGCGATTGGCGCCGTGCTTGGTGCGAGTGAAGACGATTACCCGGTTCAGCGCCACATCCTCAAGCAACTTTGACAGGAGCTGGCGCTTTTGCGGCATCGGCACGTGATAGAGCATCTGGACGATGCGGTCGGCAGTGCGGCCCTGGGGTGCGACCTCGATGCGCTCGGGCGCGTTCATCATCTCGCGCGACAGGCTGGCGATATCTTCCGGCATGGTCGCCGAGAACAGCATCGACTGGCGCCGTCTGGGCAGCATGGCCACCAGCTTGCGCACATCGCGGATGAAGCCCATGTCCAGCATGCGATCGGCTTCGTCGACTACAAAGACCTGTACCGCATCCAGCCGTACATGCTTCTGCTGCACCAAGTCCAAAAGGCGGCCCGGCGTAGCCACCAGGATGTCCACGCCCCGCGCCATGGTGCGGACCTGGCCGGACTGGTTCACCCCGCCCAGGATCACCGCCATGCGCAGGTTCAGATGCCGGCCATAGGTGCGCAGCGATTGTTCGATCTGCACCGCCAGCTCGCGGGTAGGAGCCAGGATCAGGCCACGGGCCTGCTTGGAGTCCGGCGGGACATGCCCGACGGACAGTTTTTGCAACATGGGAATGGCGAAGGCCGCCGTCTTGCCGGTGCCGGTCTGGGCGATGCCCAGAAGATCGCGGCCGGCCAGCAGGACCGGGATGGCCTTGGCCTGGATGGGGGTGGGGGTGGAGTAATTCTCGCCCGCAAGGGCGCGCAGAATGGGCTCGGCCAGGCCAAGCGCCGCAAACGTCACGTCGGTCATAAAAGTCCTTAGAACCGCGGAAAACGCGCTTGTTCGGCGCGCGGGCGCACGGCTAGTTGCCGCCTTCCACGCACGCTGGAGCAAACGGGGTGTAATCCAAAGTTCCGGCGGTGGAAGCTGCCCAATGTTGGGTATGGGCGCCATGTGCGAACGCGTCGGACGGGCGCTGTATCGGCCTGTTCGTGCCGCAAGTCAACAGCCCTTGTGCGGTGCAACATGAAAAGACCATGAAATGAGCGTCGTTAACCCCGTTGCGGGCGAACGGATTCTGTTGTCATCATAGGTGCGACGTCTTCGCGCAGCCGGGCGGGGGGCGTTCAATTGTGTTCACCCGGCTATTGGGGCGCATCGTCGGTTTCGCATGGCATACGGCAACGAGGGTTCCCGGTCCATTTCGCAGGCATCCGCGAAGGGCAGGGTAAAATGGTTCAACCCCACCAAGGGGTACGGTTTCATCACGCTGGACAATGGAGGCGATGCCTTCTGCCACGCTTCGGCGCTGCAGGCCACCGGCCATGCGGATGTTCCGCCGGGCACCACCATTGTGTGCGACCTGGCGGATTCACAGCGCGGGCTTCAGGTCGTGGCGGTCCACAGCGTCGACACGTCGACCGCCGAGGCCCCCAGCCGCGGTCCGCGCCGCGACTTCGGCCATGGTGGTGGCTTCGGCGGCGGCGGCGGCTTTCATCACCGCGATAGCGGCCCTTCCGGCCCGATGGTCGAAGGCAAGGTCAAGTTCTTCAACGACCAGAAGGGTTTTGGCTTCGTGATGCCGGACAGCGGTTCGGGCGACATCTATCTGCACGCCAGCGCGCTACGGCGTTCGGGCATCCAGGCCGTCGAACCCGACCAGCGCATCCGCTATTCCACGCGCCAGGGCAACAAGGGCGTGGAAGTCGACCGGGTCGAAATCATCTGACGCCGACGGGACGAGCGGTCAGGCGGGCGCCTTGGCAATGCCCGGCGCGACGTCCGGATCGTTTTCCACTTCCTTGAGCTTCTCGCGTGCGGCGGCCGCTTCGCGCTGCTTGTTCCACATCGCCGCGTAATGTCCGCCCTGGGCGAGAAGCTGGGAATGGCGGCCGCGCTCGATGATCTTGCCGTGGTCCAGAACCAGGATCTCGTCGGCATCGACCACGGTGGACAGCCGGTGGGCGATCACCAGCGAGGTGCGCCCTTCCGACACCTTGTTCAGCGCGCTCTGGATCTCGCGTTCGGTGCCGGTGTCCAGCGCGCTGGTGGCTTCGTCCAAGAGCAGGATGGGCGGGTTCTTGAGGATGGTCCGGGCGATGGCCACGCGCTGCTTCTCGCCGCCCGACAGTTTCAGGCCGCGCTCGCCCACCATGGAGTCATAGCCCTGGGGCAGAAGGTCGATGAATTTGTCGATCTGGGCCAGGCGCGCGGCCTCGCGAATCTCGGCATCGCCGGCGCCGATGCGGCCATAGGCGATGTTGTATTTGACCGTGTCGTTGAACAGCACGGTATCCTGGGGAACGATGCCGATCACCGCACGCAGGGATTCCTGGCTGATGTCGCGGATGTCCTGGCCGTCGATGGTCACCGCCCCATCCTGGATGTCGTAGAAGCGATAGAGGATGCGGCTTATGGTGGACTTTCCCGCCCCCGACGGACCCACGACCGCCACGGTCTTGCCGGCCGGGACGGTGAAGCTGATGCCCTTCAGCACCACGCGCTCCGGATCGTAGCCGAACACGACATTGTCGAATTTGATCTCGCCGCCCGTGACGATCAGCGGCCTGGCGCCCGGCTTGTCCTGCACCTCCTGGGGCTGGCGCAGGAGGCGGAACATCGCTTCCATGTCCACCAGCCCTTGCGTGATCTCGCGATAGACGGTGCCCAGCAGGTTGAGCGGCTGGTAGAGCTGAATGATGATCAGGTTGGCGGCCACGAACTGGCCCAGCTTGACCTCGCCCGACTTGACCATCAGCGCCGCCAGCACCAGCACCACGCCCTGGCCCAGCGCCATGATCGCCGCCTGGCCGGTGTTGAGGATGGACAGCGATGTCTGCGACTGGATGGAGGCGCGCGCATAGCGCTCCATCGAAATGTCGTAGCGACGTGTCTCGTGCCGCTCATTGTTGAAATACTTGACCGTCTCGAAATTGAGCAGGCTGTCGACCGCCTTGGTGTTGGCGTCGGTGTCGGACTGGTTCATCTCGCGGCGGAAGGCGATACGCCAGCTTGTGACCAGGAAGGTGAACCAGGTATAGCCCGCCACCATGGCGATGGCGGTCAGCGCCACCCAGATGTTGAAGAAGTAATAGAGCATGGCGCTGTAGATCAGCACCTGGAAGGCGATCGGGAAGATGCTGAACAGGGCGAAGGACAGGATGTTGTCGATGCCGCGGGTGCCGCGCTCGATGATGCGCGACAGCCCGCCGGTCTTGCGCTCCAGATGGAAGCGCAGCGACAGGGTATGGACATGGGCGAAGGTTTCGACCGCCACTTCGCGCATGGCGTGGTACTGGACCTTGGCGAAGACACCGTCGCGTAGTTGGGCAAAAGCCTGCATCAGCACGCGCGACATGGCGTAGGCCGCCACCAGCGCGACCACCACCATCAGCGAGGCGCGTTCCGGCGTGGTGCCGAATTCGTCGACCGCCGCGCCCAGGAATTGCTGGGAGATGGTGGTGGCGCCGATCGCCAGCATCAGGAAGACGATGCTGAGAACCACCCGCGCCTTCAGGTCGGGGCGGCCCTTGGGCCACAGATAGGGCATCAGCCGCCAAAGCGGCCGGAAACTGGGGGCGCCGCTGCCCTCTTCCAACGGATGCGCCATCTAGTGCCCCATGTTCCCACCGCCAAAGGTAAGGAAACCGGCGATCAGGGCGACCAGCGCCACAGCCCCCAGAATAATCAACCAGCGTGGCACGAATTTCTCCGTTGGAAAGAGGCCTGAACCCGTCTAAATCCAGATTTAGAAATATGCGCGTCCCCGCGCAACCCCGCACGCGACATGGACAAACCCATACACACCCACAAGAACCCCAACCCGGCCATCTGCGTTTTCGCCGGATCGTCCCACGGCGACAATCCCGGCTTTGCCGAGGCGGCGCGGGCCATCGGCACCGGCATCGCCGCGATGGGCGGTTCCCTGGTGTTCGGCGGCGGGGGGCTGGGCCTGATGGGAGAGGCGGCGCGCGCCGCCATGGCGGGGGGCGCGGAGGTGCAGGGCATCATGCCTGCTTTCCTGCAGGCGATCGAGCCGGAAATCTCGCCCCAGGAAAAGCTGATCGTCACGCCCCACATGCAGGAGCGCAAGACGCTCATGCTTCAGATGTCGGATGCCTTTGTGGTGTTGCCCGGCGGGCTTGGCACCCTGGACGAATTCTTCGAGGTCGCCACCGAGGCACAGCTTGGCGTGCATTCCAAGCCCATCATCGTGGTCAATGTCGACGGCTATTTCGACGCGCTGGACACGCTGCTCAGGCATATGATCCGTGCCGGTTTCGCCAAGCCCATGATCCTTGAGCTGTATCATCTGGCCGAAGGCGCGGATTCGGCGCTGATGATGCTGCAGGAAGGCCTTGCGGGCGCGGCGCGATGACCGGCCCCATCGCCTTCGACGATTTCCTGAAAGTCGATATCCGCGTCGGCACCGTGATCGCCGCCGAGGCGTTTCCCGAGGCGCGCAAGCCCGCGCTGAAACTGACCATCGACTTCGGGCCGGAAACCGGCACGCGCCGGTCCAGCGCCCAGATCACCCGCCATTACAGGCCGGAGGATCTGGTGGGCACCCAGGTCGTGGCGGTGGTGAATTTCCCGCCGCGCCAGATCGGGCCCTTCCTGTCCCAGGTGCTGACGCTGGGCGTACCGGATGAAGACGGCGAGGTGGTGCTGCTGCGTCCCACCCGGCCCGTGCCCAATGGCGGACGATTGTTCTGACGCCATCATGCCTTGGCCCCGTCGCGCAGGAGCTTGTAGGTGATGGAGTCGGTCAGCGCTTCGAAGCTCGCATCGACAATATTCTCCGACACGCCCACCGTGGACCAGCGATTGCCCTTGCCGTCGGCGCTTTCGACCATGACGCGGGTCACCGCCTCGGTGCCGCTGGTCAGGATGCGGACCTTGAAGTCCACAAGCCGCAAGTCGGAGAGATGGGACGAATATTTTCCCAGGTCCTTGCGCAGTGCCGCATCCAGCGCGTTCACCGGGCCGTTGCCGCTGCCGACATTGTGCACCTTCTTGCCGGCCACCTTCAGGCGGACGACAGCTTCGGATTCGGTTGTGAAGCCGCCATTGTCGCGCCGGCGCTCCACGCTGACGCGGAAGGAATCCACCGTGAAATAGTCCGGCACCTGGCCCAGCGCCCGGCGGGCCAGAAGCTCGAACGAGGCTTCGGCGCCGTCATAGGCATAGCCGGAGAATTCGCGCTGCTTGATCTGTTCCAGAAGACGCGACACCTGCGGGTCTTTCGCGTCCAGCTCGATGCCGACCTCTTTCAGGCGCGCCAGCACATTGGCGCGGCCCGACTGGTCCGACACGGGAATGACGCGGGCATTGCCCACGCTCTCAGGCTTTACATGCTCATAGGTCGTCGGGTCCTTCAGCACCGCGGAGGAATGCAAGCCCCCCTTGTGGGCGAAGGCGGACGGGCCGACGTAAGGGGCGTGGCGCGCCGGCGCGCGGTTGAGGATCTCGTCCAGCAGGCGCGAGACATGGGTGATGCGCGCCAGTTGCTCGCCGGTGACGCCGGTCTCGAACCGCGATGCATAGGGCTCTTTCAGCATCAGGTTGGGCAACAGCGTGCAGAGGTTGGCGTTGCCGCAGCGTTCGCCCAGGCCGTTCAGCGTGCCCTGAAGCTGGCGGGCGCCGGCGCGGATCGCCGCCAGCGTCACCGCCACGGCCTGGCCGGTGTCGTTGTGGGCATGGATGCCAAGCCGCGCATCGGGCAGCTTCGCCTTCACCTCCGACACGATGGCATAGACATCTTCCGGCATGGTGCCGCCATTGGTGTCGCACAAGACCAGCCATTTCGCGCCCGCGCCCGCCGCCGCCTTCACGCAGTCCAGCGCATATTGCGGATCGGCCTTGTAGCCGTCGAAGAAGTGTTCGGCGTCCAGCATCGCCTCGCGGCCCTTTGCGGCGGCGGCCTCGATGGAGCGGGCGATATTGTCGATATTCTCCTGGCGCGGAATTTCCAGCGCCACATCGACCTGGAAGCCAGACGCCTTGCCGACCAGGCAGATGGCGGGGGCGCCGCTGTCGAGCACCTGGGCCAGCGACGGATCGTTGGCGGCGCTGCGGCCCGACCGCTTGGTCATGCCGAAGGCGGTGAAGCGGGCCGTCGTCAGCGCGGGCGGCGATGCAAAGAACGCCGTGTCGGTGGGATTGGCGCCCGGCCAGCCGCCTTCGATGTAATCCACGCCGAGCCTGTCGAGCGCCAGCGCGATCTGGCGCTTGTCCTCGACCGAGAAATCGACGCCGGTGGTCTGGGCGCCGTCGCGCAGGGTGGTGTCGAAGATAAAGAGGCGTTCGCGGCTCATGTGTCCGACCCCGGCAGCAGAAGGGTGGAAAGGCGCACCTGGGCCGACAGGCCTTCATCGGCCGCCGCGCAGCAGGCACGCGCCAGCGCGCATGTGTCACTCACCACCGACTGGACGTAAGCCAGGCGCGCGCGCCTTTCCAACCGGTCGGCATCGCGGACCGCGGCGTTGCGGTTGGCCAAAGGCGCGCCGGCCTTTCGCTTTTCGCCTTCGGCAACAAAATTGTGCGGGGATTTTTTCCCTCCCCCTCCCCCCTTGTCCACACGGCGGCGGCGCGGCTTTTGCGCCAGCGTGGCGGCGAGAACGGGCGTGAGGATCAGGTCGGTCATGGGGGCATTGTAGCGCGGCGCGAAGGGACGTGGATAAGCGGCGATCCAAAGGGTTGTCATCCCGGGCGCGGCGCAGCATGACATGATGCGCCGCAGACCCGGGATCCAATCCGGGCGATCGCGCCGCCTCACCATGGGTCCCGGTTCGCGCGCGGCCACGGCCGCGCTTGGCCGGGATGACAATTGCACCGTCATCTCTTCACCTCCCAGGTGGTGCCCTGGGGCGTGTCTTTCAGCACGATGCCCTTGGCCAGGAGTTCGTCGCGGATGCGGTCGCTTTCGGCAAAGTTCTTCGCCTTGCGCGCGGCATTGCGGGCAGTGATGGCGTCGGCGATGGCGACCGTGTCCACTTCGGTTTTCGCGGCGATCTTCATCTGGACATTGGAAAAGCCCAGAAAACCCAATCCGCCCGCCAGCGCCAGGTCATCGGCCTGATGCAGCGCGGCGATGGCGGCGGGCGTGTTGAGATCGTCGCGCAGGGCATCGAGGAACACCGCGTCGGGCGCAGGATTGGCCAAGGGCTCTGTCACGGCGTACCAGCGTTCCAGCATCTTCCAGCTTTCACGCAATCCGGCAAAGGTGAAGTCGATCGGCTGGCGGTAATGGGTGCGCAGCATGTTGAATCGCAGCACCTCGCCCGGCCAGTCGGCCAGAAGCTCGCGGATGGTGAAGAAGTTGCCCTGCGACTTGGACATCTTCTCGCCTTCCACCTGCAGGAAGCCGTTGTGCAGCCACATCTTCACATAGGGCTTGTGGTGGGCGCATTCGGACTGGGCGATTTCGTTTTCGTGATGGGGAAACTGCAGGTCGATGCCGCCGCCGTGAATGTCGAAGGTATCGCCCAGATATTTCCCCGCCATCGCGGAACATTCGATGTGCCAGCCGGGGCGGCCGCGGCCCCACGGCGAATCCCAGCCGGGCGTGGCGTCATCTGACGGCTTCCACAGCACGAAATCCATCGCGCCCTTCTTGTAGGGCGCCACTTCGACGCGCGCGCCGGCGATCATGTCGTCGGTCGAGCGGCGCGACAGCTTGCCGTAACCGGGGTCGCTGGCGACATCGAACAAGACATGACCGTCGGCGGCATAGGCATGGCCATCGGCGATCAGTTGCTCGATCAGGGCGATCATCTCGCCGATATGCTGGGTGGCGCGGGGGCTGACGGTCGGCGGCAGGCAGCCCAGTGCGGTAACGTCCTCGATATATTGCCGCTCGGTGGTGGCGGTCAGCTCCGCGCGCGCCTGTTCGACCGACATGCCGGAATTGGCCGCGATCTCGGCGGCGCGGGCGTTGATCTTGTCGTCCACGTCGGTGATGTTGCGGACATAGGTGACATGCGCGTCGCCATATTCATGGCGCAACAGCCGGAACAGCACGTCGAACACGATGGCCGGCCGCGCATTGCCAATATGGGCGAAGTCATAGACGGTGGGCCCGCAGACATACATGCGGACATTCGCCGGATCGAGGGGGACGAACTCCTCTTTCGCGCGCGTCAGGCTGTTGGTCAGGCGGATGGGCATGGGACGCACATAGTATGATTTGGCCCGGGAGGGCTAGGAACGGCGCGGATTTTCAGGGCGAGCAGAAGGGTTTTTGCAGCGCTAGCTGCAAATCGAAATCCGAATGATGGAGCGGCGGGGAGCCGTCATGCGGGTTTTCCTTCCAGTCGGGCCAAGGTACGGGCCCGTCCGATCAGGGGCAACAGCTTTTTGAGCTCGGGTCCATCGCCCCGGCCGGTCAGGGCCAGGCGCAGGGGATGGTAAAGCGCCCGCCCCCTGGCCCCCGTCTCGGCGGAAACCGCCTTCGTCCAGGTGGGCCAAGTGTCCTGGTCCCAGGGTTCGGGCGGCAGCAGGCGGGCGGCGGCGGCGGCCAGCGCGGCGTCTTCGATCAGGGGCGTGACGGGGCCGGTGACCAGCAGGGCGAGGTTTTTCGCATCCGCCAGGGTGGTGAGGTTGGCGTGGATCGCCTCCCACAGGGCGGGGCCAACGCCCATACCGGAAAGGCGGGCGGCCACCGCGTCGTAGGGCAGATGGTGAAGCAGCCTGGCGTTCAGCGCCGTCAGTTCGGCGCTGTCGAAATGGGCGGGGGCGCGGCCTATTTTTCCGAAGTCGAAATCGGCGGCGAGATCGTCCAGCGACGGGCGCGGTTCGACGGCATCCGAGGTGCCGATCTTTGCCAGATAGGAGGCGATGGCCAGCGGCTCCAGCCCGTCCTCGCGCAACGACTGGAGCGAGAGCGAACCCAGGCGTTTGGACAGCGCCTCGCCGCCCGCGCCGACCAGCAGCGGGTGATGGGCGAAGGCCGGCGGGGTGGCGCCCAGGGCCCGGAAGATCTCGATCTGGGCGGCGGTGTTGGTGACGTGGTCCTCGCCGCGGATGACGTGGGTGATGGCCATCTCGGCGTCATCGACCACCGAGGGAAAGGTGTAGAGGAATGTACCGTCGGCGCGGCGCAGCACCGGATCGGACTGGGTTGCGGTGTCGATTTCCACCGGGCCGCGGATCAGGTCGGTCCAGGAGACTTTGGTGCGCGAGAGTTTGAAGCGCCAGTGCGGCGTGCGGCCCTCCGCTTCCCATCTGGCTTTGGTTGCCGGATCGAGCGAGGCGCGGTCATAGACCGGCGGCAGATGGCGCGCGGCAGCCAGGCTGCGCTTGCGGTCCAGTTCCAGTTCGGTTTCGAAGGCCGGATAGACATGGCCGGAGGCGACCAGCTTTTCGAACGCCGCCTGGTATTCGGCAATGCGTGCAGACTGGTGGGCAATGGCGTCATGTGCAAGGTCCAGCCAGGAAAGATCACGGATGATCGCGTCTTCGTATTCCTTCTTCGAGCGCGCGGCGTCGGTGTCGTCGATGCGCAGGATGAAGCGGCCGCCATGCTTCTTCGCGAACAGGGCGTTGACGATCGCGGTGCGGGCATTGCCGACATGCAAAAGGCCGGTGGGCGACGGCGCGAAGCGGACGGTGGCGGTCATAGGCGCTTGCCCCGGCGGGAGGGGGCGAAGACTTCGAGCGGAGCGAAAAGGCTTCGGGGGAAGAGTGAAGCAGACACACCCCCTTCCCCACGCCGCTTCGCGTCGTGCCCCCTCCCACGAGGGGAGGGGGAAAATGTTGCATCATCTCGCATCGCGGAATGCATTCGTTATCGGATAGCGGCGGTCGCGGCCGAAATTGCGGCTGGAAATCTTCACCCCCGGCGGGGCCTGGCGGCGCTTGTATTCGCTGATGTAGAGCAGGTGCTCCACCCGCTTGACCGTGGCGGGGTCATAGCCCATGGCAACCGTCTCTTCAAAAGAACATTCCCGCTCCACCAGGCATTCCAGGATGCCGTCCAGGATGTCGTAGGGCGGCAGCGAATCCTGGTCGGTCTGGTTGGCCTTGAGTTCGGCGGTGGGCGGCTTGTCGATGATGCGCTCGGGGATCACGCGGCCCCGCGGGCCCAGCGCGCCGGCGGGCGAGCACTGGTTGCGCCAGCGCGCCAGGGCGAACACCTCGGTCTTGTAGATGTCCTTCAGCACATTGTAGCCGCCGCACATGTCGCCATAGAGCGTGGCATAGCCGACGCTCATCTCGGATTTGTTGCCGGTGGTCAGTACCATCGGGCCGAACTTGTTGGAGATGGCCATCAGGATCAACCCGCGCAGGCGCGACTGGATGTTTTCCTCCGTGGTGTCGGGGGCGCGGCCGGCGAAGACCGGCGACAGCGTCTCGCCCATCGCCGCGACGGCGCGTTCGATCTCGATCGTCTCATACGGCGTGCCCAGAAGGCGCGCGCAGGCATCGGCGTCCTCCAGGCTGTCGCGGCTGGTGTAGCGCGAGGGCAGCATCACGCAGCGCACGCGGTCGGCGCCCAGCGCATCCACCGCCACCGCCGCCGACAGCGCGCTGTCGATGCCGCCCGAAAGCCCCAGCACCACGCCGGGAAAGCGGTTCTTGTTCACATAGTCGCGCAGGCCCACCATCATGGCGTGATAGATCTGGGACAGGCGGGATTCGGGGACGAACTTGTCGGTGTCGTTTTTGGCCGCTCCGGCGCAGGCCCATCTGCCGTCGATACCGCGCATCCAGTCGGTGACGGCGATCTTTTCCTCCCAGCCGGGCAGCGCCATGGCCATTTCGCCGTCGGCGTTCAGGATGAAGGAGGCGCCGTCGAACACCAGTTCATCCTGGCCGCCAAGCTGGTTGAGATAGACCAGCGGCAGGCCGGTTTCACGCACCCGCGAGCGGGCCAGGTCCAGGCGCACATCTTCCTTGCCCGCCTCAAACGGCGAACCGTTGGGCACCAGCAGAAGCTGGGCGCCGCTGTCGGCCAGCGCGGCCGTGACGGCGGGGGTCCAGATGTCCTCGCACACCGGCACGCCCAGCGTCACGCCCCGCACCGTCATGGGTTGCGGCAGCGGGCCGGCGGCGAAGACGCGCTTTTCGTCGAAGACGCCGTAATTGGGCAGGTCGTGCTTCAAGGTGACGGCGGCGATGCGGCCGCCGTCCAGCAGCAGGAAGGCGTTGTAGAGCCGGCCTTCGACAACCCAGGGCGCACCGACGAGGATGGCGGGGCCGTTGGCGGTGTCTTTGGCGAATTCTTCAATGGCGGCGCGGGCGTCTTCCTGGCAGGCGGGCTTGAGCACCAGGTCCTCGGGCGGGTAGCCGACGATGTAAAGCTCGGAAAACAGGATCAGGTCGGCATCGCCCACAGCCGCGCGGGCGGCACGGGCGCGTGCAAGGTTGCCGGCGATGTCTCCCATCACCGGATTCAGCTGTGCAAGCGCGATGCGGAAGTTGTCAGTCATGATCGGTGTTTAGCATATCGCATCCTTGGCCTGCCCGGCCGCTCGCTTGGGGCTCGCGGCGTTCGGCGCTCAAATCGATCCACCGGATCGATTTGACCGGCTTCGCCGGTCGCGCCTCACCCCATCACCGGATTGAGCTGGGCAAGCGCGATGCGGAAACGGTCGGTCATGCCCGTTGTTTAGAGCATTTCAGGACGGTGGAGAAACAGCCGGGGCGCATGACGGAATCGTGCAGGCTTCAACGCCGCCCGGCCGCTCGCCCAAGGCTCGCGGCGTTCGGCGCTCAAATCGATCCACTGGATCGATTTGAGCGGCTACGCCGGTCGCGCCTCACCCAGCCACAGCGACGCGGCGCCGGGCCACCGGCATGGGCACGGAAACGCCCGCCGCTTCCTCGATCAGGAGGGCGGTTTCCAGCGCCTGGCTGGCCTGTTCGGGCGTCACCAGCGCATCGATGCCGCCCAAGGCGGCGGCGACGAATCCGGCCACGGATTCGCCCAGCGGGTCGCCCATCTCCAGCAGGCCCTCATTTTCAAGGCCGACAAGGAGACGCGGGGTGGTGTTGGATATCTGGCGGGTCAGGAAGTCGATTTCCACCACGCCGTCGGCATAGACGGCGCGCAGGCCGCGCCGGCGCTCCGGCGCCACGCGGCTGGTCTCCAGCCGGACGATGGTGCCATTGGCGAAGGTGACGGCGGCGCAGATTTCATCGGCATGGGGGCCGTATTCGACATAACCCTGGGCCTCCACATCGGCCACGGCGCCGGGAACCAGCGCATGCACAAGGTCAAGATCGTGGATCATCAGGTCCAGCACGGCCGAGACGTCGTCGCCGCGGCCGGTCCAGGGGCCCTGGCGCCAGCAGGTAATCTCCAGCGGCGTTTCGCCGAGGTCGAGCAGGCCGGTGCGGGCGAAGACGAAACGCTCCTGATGGCCGACGGTCAGAACCTTGCCGGTCGCGCGCGACAGGGCGACGAGTTCATTGGCCTCTTCCACGGTGGTGGCGATGGGCTTTTCCACCAGCACATGGGCGCCGGTATTCAGGAAGGCGCGCACGATGCCGGCGTGGGTGACCGCCGGCGAGCAGACGCTGACCAGATCGACCTTGCCCAGAAGATCGCGCCAGTCGGAGACCACCGTCACATTGTGCTGCGCGGCCATGGCGGCACGCACTTCCGGGTCGGGATCGGCGATGGCGAACAGTTCGACCGCCCGGTTGTCCTTCGGGCATGCGTCGGCCAGGGCGCGGTACTTGTTGGCATGGTGGCGGCCAAAGGCCCCGGCGCCGATGACCGCGGCTTTCAGGGGGCCGGCTTCCGGAACGCGGCGGCGAAGAAACAAGGCTGAAACCCCAGCAATTGGTACGGTCGCATAAGGGACCGCGACGGGGACGGGTGCCACCAAACAAATGTTCCGGTTTGTTACCGCACCAGGCAAGCCATTGTTTTTGCTATGATATTATATTTCACAGGACAGCGGTCGAATTCGCGCAACCGTCAAAAGCCCGCGGAAAGCTTCATTTTTCGGGCGAGCTTGCCAGCAGCGAAGCGAGTGCGGCGACAATCAGGTACGCGAGCATGAGCGGCGCCAGGCCGATCAGCACCGCGCCCGAAATGTCGGTGAAGGCGCTGCAGTTCAGCCAGGGATAGGCCGAACCCACGCAGAGAAACTGGATGCCCACGACCGCCGCGGTGCCGAACAGGAAGGCGCGCAGGGTCGGGCCCAGAAGCTGGGGGCGGTCCCCCTGCTCCAGCCGGATCAGCCCGGCGGCCAGCTTCAGGCGCGAGGCGGCGGATGCCAGATAGATGATCGCCAGAAGCCAGGTGAAGGCCGCGGCATAGACGCGGCCGCCATCCAGGGTGCAGGCCTGCATCGCGGCCGCCAGCGCGCGCTCGCCGGGGACCAGGAAATAGATCGCATTCTCCAGCCCGCCCGCGCCCCCGCGGTTGATCAGCTCGGGCGCCACAAATGCCTGGTTGAGGAATGACAGGATCACGAAGACCGCGAACACGCCTTCGTTGAAACCGGGGATCAGGTGGTGGGGCTTCATCCGCTCGAGCAGCGGGGTGATGGAATGCACCGCAGAAGCGCCGAAGCCGCCCACGAACAGAAGCCCCATGGCGATGAACAGCCCGGCGCAGATCGCGATGGCGCCCAGCGAATTGGCCAGCGGCACGCCGGAGATGAGCGCGATGTGCAGGGCATGGGCGGCCGCGAACAGGCAGAAGATCACCCAGCCTTTGGCGAGCAGACGGGCAATGCCCATTATATGCTCGCCCGGCGCGTGATCACTGGCTCGCTTCGCTCGCGGCGGACCCGCGCCGCGCTCGTGGGTTCCATCCGGACGTTCAGGCCCAATCCCCCGCGCGTCATCACTGGCTCGCTTCGCTCGCGGCGGACCGACGGCGTGCTCGTGATCATTTTACGCCGACGCCGCGAGTGCGCTATCCTTCATGCGCTCCTCGCGGATGCCCTGGGCGATCAGAAAGGCCAGTTCCAGCGCCTGGCTGGCGTTCAGGCGCGGATCGCAGGCGGTCTGGTAGCGGTGCTGCAAATCCACTTCCTTCAGCCCCTGGGCGCCGCCCAGGCATTCGGTGACGTTCTGGCCCGTCATTTCGAAATGAACGCCGCCGGCATGGGTGCCCTCGGCACGGTGGACGGCGAAGAAGCTCTTCACCTCTTCCAGGATGCGGTCGACGGGCCGCGTCTTGTAGCCGGACTGAAGCTTGATGGTGTTGCCGTGCATGGGATCGGACGACCATACCACCTGGGCGCCTTCGCGCTTCACGGCCCGCACCAGCGGCGGCAGCTTCTCGGCGACCTTGTCGGAGCCGAAGCGCGCGATCAGGGTCAGCCGGCCGGGGATGTTTTCCGGATTCAGGCGGGCGATCAGGCGCAAAAGATCGTCGGGCTCCAGGCTGGGGCCGCATTTCAGGCCGATCGGGTTCTTGATGCCGCGCATGAATTCGACATGGGCGCCGTCCAGCTGGCGGGTGCGGTCGCCGATCCACAGCATGTGGGCGGAGGTGTCATACCAGTCGCCGGTGGTGGAATCGATGCGGGTCATTGCCTGCTCGTAGGGCAGGAGCAGCGCCTCATGACTGGTATAAAAGTCTGTGCCGCGCAACTGGGGCACCGAGGCGCTGGTGATGCCGCAGGCGTCCATGAATTCCAGCGTTTCGGTGATGCGCTGTGCGAGACCTTTGTATTTTTCGCTGGCCGGCGAGTCCGCTATGAAGCCCAGCATCCAGCGATGGACATTGTGCAGATCGGCATAGCCGCCCTGGGCGAAGGCGCGCAGCAGGTTCAGCGTGGCCGCCGACTGGGCGACGCCCATCAGGAGACGCTGCGGATCGGGGATGCGCGCCTCGCGCGTGAACTCGCCCGAATTGATGTTGTCGCCGCGATAGGACGGCAGGGTGACGCCGTTCTGGGTCTCGAAATCGTCGGAGCGGGGCTTGGCGAACTGGCCGGCGATGCGGCCCACCTTCACCACCGGCACGCCCGCGGCGAAGGTCAGCACCACCGCCATCTGCAGCAGCACGCGGAAGGTGTCGCGGATATTGTCGGGATGGAATTCGGCGAAGCTTTCGGCGCAGTCCCCGCCCTGAAGAAGAAACGCCTTGCCGGCGGCCACCTGGCCCAGCGCGGCCTGAAGATTGCGGGCCTCGCCCGCGAAGACCAGCGGGGGGTGGGACTTCAGCTGCGCCAGCACCCGGTCCAGCGCTGCCTTGTCCGGATATTCCGGCATCTGGCGCGCGGGCTTTTCCTGCCAGCTCTGCGGGGTCCAGCTCGATTGGGCCACGCGGATTACTCCCTTAAATCTCTTGCCCTGCCGGGATTTCCCGGCCGGGCGGTGGGTATAGGCGATAGACCTCCAATTTACCAGAACCGGCTGGTCGATGGGTGAACGGCCCTTTTTCCGTGAATTTTCCGCCATTTGCGCCGGATCAAGGTGGCGGGTAGGCTGGCCATGGCAGGAGAAACGCCAGCTTTCTGGTCAGCAAACATCCATGCCCGACGGCACTTCGACGGCCAATCTTTACCGGCCCAAGCTTTTCACGACCCTGAAGGAGGGTTACGGCGGCGCCGACTTCCGCAAGGATGTGATGGCGGCCCTGACCGTGGCCATCGTCGCCCTGCCCCTGTCCATGGCCTTCGGCGTCGCTTCGGGGGTCAACCCGGCGCGCGGGCTTTATACCGCCATCGTGGGCGGCTTCCTGGTGTCGGCGCTGGGGGGCAGCCGCTTCCAGATCGGCGGGCCGGCGGGGGCCTTCATCGTGCTGATCGCGGCCACGGTGGCCCATTACGGGGTCGACGGGCTTCTGGTCACGGTGATGATGTCGGGCGCGCTGCTGGCGATCCTGGGCATCTCGCGGCTGGGCAGCCTGATCCGCCACATCCCCCATGCCGTCACGGTGGGTTTCACCGCGGGCATCGCCGTCACCATCCTGGCGAGCCAGCTGAAGGACCTGGGCGGACTGACGCTTGCGGGCCGCGAGCCTGGGCCGCTGCTGCCCAAGCTGGCGGCGCTGGGCGGCGCGATCGGCACGCTCAATCCGTGGGCGCTGGGACTGGGGCTGGGGACCGCCGCGCTGATCTTCCTGCAGCGGCGCTATCGGCCGACCTGGCCCGGCATGATCCTGGCGGTGGCGGCGGCGTCACTGGCGGCCTTCGCACTGCATTTTCCGGTGGAGACGATCGGCGCGCGCTTCGGCGAGCTGCCGCACGGGCTGCCGGCGCCGCACCTGCCGCAGATAGACGCGGAAAAACTGGTGACGCTGTTTCCGGTGGCGCTGTCCTTCACACTGCTGGGCGGGGTGGAGAGCCTGTTGTCGGCCAAGGTCGCCGACAGCATGACAGGCAGGAAGCACCGCGCCAACATGGAGCTGGTGGCGCAGGGCATCGCCAATATCGCCTCGGCGCTGTTCGGCGGCATCGCGGTCACCGGCACCATCGCGCGCACCGCCACCAATGTGCGCGCCGGCGCCAGGAGCCCGCTGTCGGGCATGATGCATGCCGCGTTCGTGCTGCTGTTCATGCTGGTGGCGGCGCCGCTTGCGTCCTACATCCCGCTGGCGACGCTGGCAGGGCTGTTGCTGGTGGTGTGCTGGACCATGGCCGACAAGGGCGAGTTCGCGGCGTTGCTGCGCGCCTGGCCGAGTGCCGCGGTGCTGCTGGCGACGTTCCTTTTGACCATCGTGCGCGACCTGACGGCGGGCATCATCGCCGGCTGCGTGCTGGCCGCGCTGCTGGCGCTGATGCATCGCAAGGTGAAGGAAGAAGGGGCTTAGGGCGCTTACTTCGCCGGCAGCACCCACCTGAAGTCGACGGTCACGACGGTGAACACCGGTTTGCCGTCCATTGTGGCGGGCTTCAAACGCAACGTCTTGGCCAGTTCTTCGGATTTGGCATCGAGCGCGGGATACCCGCTGCCATGACCGGTTGGACCGACCTTCAAAATTGTCCCGTCCTGGCCAAGAAGAATCATCACGATGCTGTCGCCCTGCTCGCCAGCCTTCAGGGACTGCGGAGGATAGTCGGCGATACCGGGCCTGATGATGGGGCTCCACCGATCACCGGGCTGGCGGTCATGCACGTCGAATCTCATCGAAACCTTGGTATGGCAGGCCTCGGCCATCGGCTCCCACCGCCAGTTTGCCTTGACATGGTCGCGGGCGGTGATGTCGAGCCTGAGCGAACCGCTGGACTGTTCGATCTGAACATCGCCCGGCATGCCATCCTTGCCGATCACCACACCCAGCAGAACGGTGCCCTGCTCGCTCGTCATGACGGAGACATCCGGATAGGGTGGTATCGTATGGGTGGCCATGATCGGCTTGAGGCCGCGTGCAGGTGTGCATTCGACGACCTGGGCCATCGCCTGGACCGGCAACAGAACGGCAAGAACGGCAAGAACGGCAACCAGACCGCAGCAGAACCGGTTTTGCATGCAGCACCTATTGATAAATGACCTGCGCCAGCAAGGCTCCGATCATGCGGGACAGTTGCGGGCGGATCTGGTCATAGCCGGACGCGGGGCAGACCGGGCCCGCCGGGTCCATTCTCAATTCGGTCTGGGCGCGGACAGTCTGCGGCGAAACCTTTTCATAGGTGACGGCCAACCGGATTCCCTGCGCGGTTATGACCTGTGATGGCGGCAGCGTGGAAATGCTCGCGTGCCCGGGCAGCGTGATGGTGCTGGTATCCCGATAGAGCCCGGCCGCGCAGACATAGTCGCGCGTCCGGCGGACCGGCAGGTTTGTGCCGATCAGGCTGGGAAAAGATATGGGATGAAAGCCGAGGGAAAGAACGGAAATAGCGCCCGGACCCGCGATATTGGCGGCATGGCCGACATGGTAATGAGCCGAGAAGGCGTAATCGCGCGTCAGCGCGCCGGTATCGCCGCGACCGAGCTTGCCGGTTGAATCGGCTCCCAGCAGGGCGCGAAAGAAATCATTCTCGCGATCGGGCTGAATCGCCGCCATGATGGCGCGATAGAGGATGGCGTTCGAGCCGACCGTCTCGACATCGGCGTTACCGTCAGCACTGCCGTCGGCATTGACCGTGATCCTGCTCTTGACGGAAATCGACGTGCTGGCGGCCGTATCCGGCGGGGTGACCGCCGTGCGGCCTTCTTCGACAACAACCACGGGCTTGCCGGCATCGGTGGCGGGCAACGCGTCGAAGGCGGCATACCGGGCAGTCGAATCTACGAAGAGGTCGAATTCGGGAATATAGTTGATCAGGTGATCGAACAGGAAAGGTGACGGCGCATCCGGCAGACGAAATTGAGAAGCCCCCGCCCGGATCAACACACTCGCACTCTTGATGCCCTTGGCCGCCAGCAGGGCCTTGAGCAGCATCACATGGTCCTTGCAGTCGCCATAACCATTCTTGAGCACGTCGGCGGCGGCATGCGGGATGAATCCGCCCGCACCGAGCACGATGTCGACATAGCGGATATTGGTGCTTACCCAGTCATAAAGCGCGCGGGCCTGGGCCCGCCGATCGCTTATGCCCGCGGTCAGCTTGCCCGCAAGAGACGAGATATCCGGCGTGACTTCTGCCTTGTCAGCGAACAGGCCGGCAAAATAGCCAGCCACGCTCTTATAATCGGACAGGGTGGTGACCTCCACCCGCGGCTGGTCCTGGATGTCATCCGTGGCGCCGGGTTCGGGCGTCTGCACCGTATCGTTGTGATAATGCCAGACATGCCGCGTCTTGCCGCCCGCGCTGAGCGGCTGTTCGCCATTCACTCCCGACGCCGTGATGTGAAACTTGCTGTCGTCGCCCCGCGTGGTCAGGGCCAGCGTGGCTTCACGCACCACCGTGTCACGCGGATAGACGATCGTCGAAGCGAAGACACCGGGAAACCAGGGCTTGACCTGTTCAATGCGCGTGATCAGGACGGCCTCGTCGCCCACTTCGAGGTTGGGAAAAACCACTGTCATGGTGCGAACGTCTGAAAACCCGGGCGCCGACGTCTCGCCGGTGCCCTTGAGGATATCGCTGTCAGGAATGTCGATGCGCCGCCCGTCCTTTTTGAGCGTGTAAGCCAGAATCTGAAGCCGCTGGTAGCCTTCCGTATACGACAATGTCGTCTGTGTAAGAGCCTGCAGACCCACCAGATTCAGCGGCCGGGTATGAGTTTCGTCCATCTCCCAGGTGTGCCCGTCGGGGGCGACCTCCAGGTCAACATCGTTCCGGACGATTTCATAGGGCTGGCCCGAAGGAGGCTGGTCTGCAGGCGGCGGCGCCTCGGCGGCGCGCGCGCACGGCATCGAGAACAAAAATGCTATTGCCAGCCAGATTCGGCTCATGTTTCCCCGCCCGACGGCAACCTTAGGGGACGGCCGGAGGCATATCAAGACAGCCTTCAGGCGGCTTCCGGCTCGCGGCTGTAGCTTTTTGTACGCATGGTCACCAGCTCCTCGGCCGCCGTCGGATGCAGCGCGATGGTGGCGTCGAAATCCTTCTTGGTCGCGCCCATGCGAAGCGCCACCGCCACGACCTGGATGATCTCCGCCGCATGGTCGCCGAAGATGTGGCAACCGAGCACCTTCTGCGACTTCTGATCCACCACCAGCTTCATCAGGGTGCGCACGTCGCGCCCGCCCAGCGTGTGCAGCAGCGGGCGGAAGGTGGACTTGTAGACATCGACGCTGTGGCCCATCAGCAGGGCCTTCTGTTCCGACATGCCCACGGTGGCGATCTCCGGCGTGGTGAAGACGGCGCTGGGCACGTGAATATGGTCGGGCTTGACCGGATTGTTCTTGAACGCCGTCTCCACGAAGGCCATCGCCTCATGGATGGCGATGGGGGTGAGCTGGACGCGGTCGGTGACGTCGCCCACCGCATAGATATGCGAGTTGGTGGTGCGCGAATAGTCGTCCACCTTCACCTCGCCGCGCCGGCCAAGCTCCACGCCCGCCTTCTCCACATGCAAGGCCAGCGTGTTGGGCTGGCGGCCGATGGCCAGCATGATCTGGTCGCATTCGATCACCGCGCCCTTGCTGGTTTCGGCATGCAAATGGTCGCCCCGCTTTTCCACCCTGGTGAATTCACAACCCAGCAGCACCTCGATCCCCCGGCTGTGCATGGAGGCGCACACGGCCTCGCGCAAGCAGTCGTCGAAGCCGCGCAAGGGTTTTTCGCCGCGATAGACCAGCGACACCTGGCTGCCCAGGCCGTGGAAGATATGGGCGAATTCCAGCGCGATATAGCCGCCGCCGGCGATCAGGATGCGCTTGGGCAGTTCCTGGAGGTGAAACGCCTCGTCCGAGGTGATGCAAAGATCGCCGCCCGGTATCACATGGGTGGTGCCCATCTCGCGGGTCGGGCGGTTGCCGGTGGCGATCAGGATCTTTTCGGCGGTGACCATGCGGCCGGAATTGAGGAGCCGCAGCGTATGCTCGTCCTCGAACACGGCGCGGTCATGATGGATTTTCGCACCCGTCTTTTCGACGTTGGTGGTGTAGAGCCCTTCCAGGCGGGCGATCTCGCGGTCCTTGTTGGCGATCAGGATGGGCCAGTCGAATTTGCAGTCGCCGAAGTCCCAGCCGTAGCCGCGGCTGTCCAGGATGTTCTCGCGGAACTGGCTGGCATAGACGAACAGCTTCTTGGGGATGCAGCCGCGGATCACACAGGTGCCGCCCATGCGCCATTCCTCGGCCAGGCCGACGCGGGCCCCGGCAAGAGACGCCATGCGCGCGGCGCGCACGCCGCCCGAGCCGCCGCCAATAACAAACAGGTCATAATCGTATTGCGCCATTTGGGCGGGCCCCGGGCTTGCGCTATACGCTTAGCCGAGGCTGGAGCGCGTCACAATGTCGAAGCGGATCGGACAGGCATGCATATGTCTTCTGGCAGCACTGCTGCTGGCGGGCTGCACCTATTCCGATTCCCTGCGCGTAAACGAGATCCGCTCGGTGTGGGGGCCTTCGGGCCACAAGCCGGCGCCGGTGCCGGTGTTCTATGCCACCGACCGCGAACCGGACGGCGCGGGCGGCTTTTCCCTGCACTGGGGCGGGGTACCGCGCTGCGGGTCGGCCAACGTGGCGGTCACCGATGCGCTGAGCCCGCCCACGCCCGATCCGACGCTGGTGCCCATCGCCTGCGACGGCGAGGCGGCGATGAAGGCATTCGCGGGCGAGGTTGCGGCGGCGGCCAGGGCCCGCCATTGCAACCGGGTGCTGCTGATCGTGCATGGCTATAACGTCAGCTTCCGCTCGGCCCTGCTGCATGGGGCGCAGAATGCGCGCGACACGCAATGGCACTGCGCCACGCTGCTGCTGAACTGGTCGAGCGAGGCGAAATTCAACCGCTATGTCGCCGATGTCGCGCGCAGCGGCTATGCGGTTCCGCTGCTGGCGGCGCTGCTGCGGAACCTGAAGGCGCAAGGGATGGAAGCGGAAATCCTGTCCCACAGCCTGGGCGCGCGCATCGCCCTGATCGCGACGGATTCGCTGTGCCGGGACCGCGAGGTGTCTGTTGGCGAGTTCATCCTGACCGCCGCCGACATCAGCGTGGAAAAGGACAATGACGATTTCGGCAAGCTGCTGGACCGGGCCAAACCCTGCACCCGGCGCTTCACCATCTATGCATCCCGCAACGACCTGGCGCTGATCCTGTCGGAGAATGTGCATGGCGGCATTCCGCGCGCGGGCCTGGTGCCCGGATATGACATGCGCTATGCGGGCCCGCAGGTGGACGTGGTCGATGCCACCGACGCGCCGGCCGACGAAGCCGGCCATGCCTATTTCATTTTTTCGTATGAGATGGCCAAGGACATCATGTGGCTGCTGTCGGGCGCGAGCATGGCGGAGCGCGCGGCGCCGGACGGGCCGCACACACTGGATTGCCGGGATTGGCAGGACAGCCTGTGTGCGGCGGGCGGCGGGCGCTACAGCCTCCGCGTGGCCAGGAGCCGGCGGCCCGATTTCACCACCACGCTTTTGCGCGACATCCTGCCGATCACGCCGGTTCAGTAGTCTGGCGGTCGATGACCTCGACCTCGCCGGGGCCGGCGATCACGAGCGTGGTGGCGATGCCGATAAAAAGCCCGTGCTCCACCACGCCGGGCACGGCGCTGATGGCAGCGGCCAGTTTTGGCGCGTTGGCGATGGACCCGAGCGCGCAATCATAGATCACATTGCCGCTGTCGGTCTTGAACACTTCGCCGCCGCGCAGGCGCAGGATGATGGGCGCGCGGCTGTAGCCCAGCCCGTCCAGCGCCGTGGCCAGCCGCTGGGCGGTGGATTTGTGGCCGAAAGCGACCACTTCGACCGGCAGCGGGTACTTGCCCAGGCGCGGCACCAGCTTGGATTCATCGGCGATCACGACCATGCGGCGCGAGGCGGCGGCAACGATCTTTTCCCTGAGCAGCATGCCGCCGCCGCCCTTGATCAGGTTGAGGCCGCGGTCGGCTTCGTCGGCGCCGTCGACGGTCAGGTCCAGCGGCGCCAGGTCGTCCAGCGGGGCGAGGGTGATGCCAAGCCTGCGGGCCAGGGCGGCGGTCTTTTCCGAGGTGGGAACGCAGGTCAGCTTCAGCCCGCCCTTCACCCGGGGAGCGAGCATTTCGACGAAGGTCTCGGCGGTGGAGCCCGAGCCAAGCCCCAGCTTCATGCCGTCGGTGACATATTCAAGCGCCTTGGCGGCGGCGGCTTTCTTGAGGGCGGTCTGGTCGGTCATGGGCGCTTGGCGGTTACCCTCCCCTTGAGGGGATCCATAGCGGCAGCGTATGGACGCCTCGCGGAGCGGGCTGTGGGGTCGAAAATCCCGTCAGGGATTTTCGGGGAGGGGTTCGGCGCGGGATGCGCGCCGGATTCATGAACCGCGCGCAGGATGGTTTCAAGGACCAAATGCGGATAGCGGAAAACTTCGTGATTGGGGAAACGAAGAACACGATAGCCGCGGGTGGTCAGAAAGCGAGCCCGGGTTTCATCGCGGGCCGTGGCGGCATCAGTGCCGTGATGGTCGCCATCGAGTTCGATGACGAGGCGGGCGGCGGCGCAGAAGAAATCGGCGATATGCGGTCCGATGGGCTGCTGGCGGCGGAACCGGACTGGCAGGCGGCGATCGCGCAGCAGCGACCAGAGCAGACGCTCGGCATCGGTCGCGTTGGCGCGCAGGGTCTTGGCGAAAGTACGCTTGAATTTTTGGCGGCGGACGCGGGTCGCCTTTCGGACTACAGGCATTCGACCTTGCGCGCTATCGCGCGCACCCCTCCCCGAATTGCTCCGCAATTCGACCCTCCCTCAAGGGGAGGGTGAAAGAATTCCGTCATGAGGGGTTGGTTTGATCCCTACCGTCACTTTTCGGAGCCAATATCCCACCAGCATATCCAGCGATAGCAAAAATTAGCCCGGAAATTCCTTATAGCACGTGAGCACGCGCGACGCACTCAGGACGCAAAAGGACCGCGGCTATTCCACCGTCACGCTCTTGGCGAGGTTTCGCGGCTGGTCGACATCGGTACCCTTGGCTAGTGCGGCGTAATAGGCCAGGAGCTGCACGGGGATGGCGTAGAGGATCGGGGTGATGAAGGCGTTGGTCTTGGGCACTTCCAGCGATGCCCAGACATCGCCTGCCTTGGCGATGCCGTCACTGTCGGAGATCAAGAGCACCTTGCCGCCGCGCGCCATCACTTCCTGCATGTTGGAGATGGTCTTCTCGAAATGCACGTCATGGGGCGCGATGACGATGATCGGTACCGCCTCGTCGATCAGCGCGATGGGGCCGTGCTTCATCTCACCGGCGGCATAGCCTTCGGCGTGGATATAGCTGATCTCCTTCAGCTTCAGTGCGCCTTCCATCGCCAGCGGGAAAGAAGCGCCGCGGCCCATGTAAAGCACGTCGCGGGCCTTGGCGATTTCCTCGCCCAGCGCCCTGGCGTGGGCTTCCTGCTTCAGCATCTCGGCGATATGGCGCGGCGCCTCCAGCAGCGACGTGCAGAGCTTGCGCTCGTCCTCCTCGCTGAGGACGCCGCGCGCCAGGCCGGCCGCGATGGCGAAGCTGGCCAGCGCCGCCAGCTGGCAGGTGAAGGCCTTGGTGGAGGCCACACCGATCTCGGGGCCCGCAAAGGTGGGCAGCACGATGTCGGCCTCGCGCGCGATGGAGCTTTCGGCCACGTTCACCACCGCGATCGTGGTCTGGCCCTGCGCCTTGGCGTCGCGCAGCGCCGCCAGCGTGTCGGCGGTTTCGCCCGATTGCGACACGAACAGGGCGGCGCCGTTTTTCGGATAGACGGGATTTCTGTAGCGCAGTTCGGAGGCCACATCGCTTTCCACCGGCAGGCGGCCCAGCTTTTCGAACCAGTATTTGCCGACCATGCCGGCGTAATAGGCGGTGCCGCAGGCGCTGATGGTCAGGCGCGAGGCACCGGCCAGCGCCTCGCGCAGGCCCTTGCCCAGATGGCGCACCGTGGGACCGGCGGGATCGAGATAGTGCGCCAGGGTGTGGCCCACCACTTCGGGCTGTTCGTGGATTTCCTTGGCCATGAAATGGCTGTGGCCGGCCTTGTCGACCAGCGCGGCGCTGGCCGAGGTGATCTTGATCTCGCGGTTGGCCGGGCGGCCTTCGGCGTCGAAGATGCGCACTTCGGGGCCGCGGATCACCACCACATCGCCGTCTTCCAGATAGGCGACGCGGTTGGTGAAGGGCGCAAGCGCGAAGGCATCGGACCCGAGATAGGCTTCATGCTCGGCATAGCCGACGGCCAGCGGCGCACCCTTGCGCGCGCCGATCAGAAGCCCGTCCTGGCCGGCGAAGATCATGGCAATCGAATAGGCGCCGGTCAGGCGCGCCACCGCCGCCTTCGCCGCCGCTTCCGCATCCAGCCCCTGGGAAAGCAGGTCGGTGACCAGGTGGGCGGCCACCTCGCTGTCGGTCTCCGACTCGAAGACATGGCCCCTGGCGGCCAGTTCGGTCTTCAGCTCGCGGAAATTCTCGATAATGCCGTTGTGCACGATGGCGACGCGGGGCGTGGCGTGCGGATGGGCGTTGATCTCGTTGGGCTTGCCATGGGTCGCCCAGCGGGTGTGGCCGATGCCGGTGAAGCCGTGCAGGGGCTTTACCTCCAGCACCGCGCCAAGCTTGTTCAGCTTGCCGGGCGAGCGGCGGCGGGCGATCTGGCCTTCATCCAGCGTGGCAATGCCCGCGCTGTCATAGCCGCGATATTCCAGGCGCTTCAGCGCTTCCAGAATGACGGGGGCGACGTCCCGGGTTCCGGCAATGCCGACAATACCGCACATCTATTTCTTCTCCTGCTGCTTGCGCTCGCGGAAAGCTTTCGCCCAGCCGGGCTTTTCGCTCTGGGTACCGCGCGCGATGGCCAGCGCATCGGCGGGCACGTCGCGGGTGATCACCGAACCGGCGGCGGTAATGGCGCCCGCGCCCACCTTCACCGGCGCCACCAGCGCGGTGTCCGAACCGATGAAAGCGCCCGCGCCGATCTCGGTCCTGGCCTTGGTGAAACCGTCATAGTTGCAGGTGATGGTCCCCGCGCCGATATTAGCCTTTGGTCCCACATCGGCATCCCCAAGATAGGTGAGATGGTTGGCCTTGGCACCGGCGGCGATGGTGGCATTCTTCACTTCGACGAAATTGCCGATATGGGCGTTCTCGCCGATCCAGGCGCCGGGGCGAAGGCGGGCGAAGGGGCCGATGATGGCACCGGCGGCGATTTCAGCGCCTTCCAGATGCGAATGGCTGCGGATGCGCGCGCCGCTTCCGATGGTGACACCGGGCGCGATCACCACGAAGGGCTCGATCTCCACGTCCGGCTCGATCACCGTGTCGTGCGACAGGAATACGGTCTCGGGCGCGACAAGGCCCACGCCTTCGGCCATGAAGCGGGCACGCAGGCGGTCCTGCATGATCCGTTCGGCGGCGGCAAGCTCGCCCCGGCTGTTGACGCCCAGGGCTTCTTCCTCGGGCGCCACGATCACGGCGGGACTGATGCCGTCGGCTCTTGCCAGCGCCGGCACGTCGGTCAGGTAATATTCCTGCTGGGCGTTGGCGTTGGTCAGGCGCGCGGTCCAGCCAAAGAGCCTTCGCGCATCCGCCGCCAGGATGCCGGCGTTGCACAGATCGATGCTGCGCTCCGCTGGCGTGGCGTCCTTGTATTCCACGATGCGCTCGAAGCTGCCGTCGGCGGCCTGGATCACCCGGCCATAGGCGCCGCCGCCGGTGCGGAAGGCGACCAGGGCCATGCCGGTCTTCGCCGCCCCGTCAAAGGCGCGGGCAAAAGTGCCGGGCGTGGTCAGGGGATTGTCGCCGAAGGCCACCACCACATCGCCGTCGAAATCGGGCAGCGCCTGCTGGGCGGCGCGGGCGGCATGGCCGGTGCCCAGTTGCCGGTCCTGGACGGCGACGGCGCAGCCCTGGGCTTCGGCATAGTCCCGAACGGCATCGGCGCCCGGCGCCACCACCACCACGATGCGGCTGACGCCGGCGCCTCGCACCGCCGCAATCACATGGCCCAGCATGGGCAGGTGCGCGACCTTGTGCAGCACCTTGGGCAGGGCCGACTTCATGCGGGTGCCCTGGCCCGCGGCCAGGATGATTGCTGCCTTGCGTGTGATGGCGGACATGGTGTTCCGGTACGGGGTTGGCGCAAAAAGGTGAAATGACAAATTCCGACGCTATATTGCCCCGATTCTGAACGAAAACCCTTGACGGAAAGTCCCATTGATCATCTCCCCTGCCCTGATCTTCGACCTGGACGGCACCCTGGCCGACACCGCGCCCGACCTTCTGGGGGCCACCAACGCCGTCCTGGCGGCGCGGGGGCTGGCCCGTACCGACCTGGACCATTTGCGCCACATGGTGGGCTTTGGCGCCAAGGCGCTGATCAGCCAGGCGATGGAGGCGGCCGGCCAGCCGGTGACCGATCCAGAAATACCGCCCCTGATCGAGATATTCCTGGCCCATTACCGGGAGCATATCGCCGAGGGCACCCGGCTGTTTGCCGGCGTGGGCGAGACGCTGGACAGCCTGAAACGCCGGGGCGCGCGGCTGGGCGTGTTGACCAACAAGCCGCAGGAACTGACCGACCTGCTGCTGCCGCGGCTGGGGATCGCGGACATGTTCGAGGAGGTCTATGGCGCTGGCCGCAAGCCCTATACCAAGCCCGATCCGCGCATCTTCCATGACGTGGTAGGCGACATGGGCGGCGGGCCGGCGGCGATGATCGGGGACTCGGTCACCGACCTCAACACCGCGCGCGCCGCCCAGGTGCGCTGTATCCTGTTCTCCCACGGCTATACGCCGGTACCCGCCGCCAGCCTGGGCGCAGACCTGGTTCTGGACGATTTTGCCAGCCTGCCGGGCGCACTGAAGGACTTGGAACTGCTCTGATCGTCACGCCGGAAGGGCGGACTGCGGCATCGAATTTCGCTGACATTTCCCCCTGAATCGGCATGATCCCGCCGCCGCGTCGAGGAGAGCCGCGGCGACCTGGGGGACCGGTGCAGCCGTTTCAGCCATTCCTGACGCGCAGGTTTCTGCTTGCCACGCTGGCCGCGGGGGTGGGCTTTTTCGTGCTGGGCTATGGCGCGATTCTGCTGATGCCCAAGGCGAACTCGGCGGCGGTGATCTGGCCCGCCACCGCCTTCGCCACCTGTGTGATCGTGCGCCATGCCCGCGACTGGAGCCGGCGGTCGGTGATGCTGGGCGCGGTGCTTGTCGCCGACCTGCTCAACAATGCGCTGAACAGCGACAGCGGCACCATCACCATTGCCTTCAGCCTGATCAACATCGCCGAACTGGCGCTGGCGGTGACGATCGCCCAGAAGGGATGGCGCTCGCTATTGCCGCCCAGCGCGCTTGCCGATGCGCGCCTGACGATAAAGGCCGCGCTGCTGCCGCCGCTGTTCGGCGGCACGGCGGCGATGGCGGCGACATGGCTTGCCGGCCAGCCAGGCGCCTTCATAGCGGGACTGCACTGGTTCATTGCTGACGCGCTGGGCTTTCTGATGATCTTTCCCATCGGCATGCGGATTTCGTGGCGCCAGTTCGCCAAGCAGCAGCTTGGCCGGCGCTGGCCGCTGGCGCTGGCCAGCGCGGTCCTGCTGGCCGGATGTTCGGCGGCGGTGTTCCGCTTCGACGACTATTCGCTCAAATTCCTGGTCCTGGCGGCCGCGCTGTTCGTGACCCGCTGGTTCCGGCTCGTGGGCGCGGGCGCGGGGATCGTGGTGATCGCCGCCGCCGCGCTGAGCGGGCCGATGCCGCAGCTGGTCCATGACGCAGTGACCAAGGTGCAGTTCCTGCAGCTTTTCCTGGCGGTGTGCAGCGTGCTGTGCGTGAGGAGCGCCCTGTTGCTGAACGAACGCGACCTGCATGTGGCGGTGATCGAGCGGCACCGGCGAAGGGCGGTGCGCGCCTCGCGCTTCAAGAGCCAGCTTCTGGCCCATGTCAGCCATGAGGTGCGAAACCCGCTGTCGGCGATCATCGGCTTTTCCGGCATGCTGGAACAGGGGTTGCTGCCGGCCGCGCGGGCGCCGGAATTCGCCGCCATCATCGCCCATAACGGCGAACTGCTGCAGCGGCTGCATGACGACCTTCTGGACCTGTCGCGGGCCGAGGCAGGGGCGCTGTCGATCCTGCCCGAGCCGGTGGCGGTGGACAGCCTGCTGCGCACCTGTGTCGAGGCCATGCGCCTGGACGAAAGTCTGGGCGGTAAGCCGGTCCTGATCGAAAGCGTGCCCGACCGGCTGGCGGTGAATGCCGATCCGGTGCGGCTGGCGCAGATCCTGAACAACCTGATCGCTAATGCCTTCAAGTATGGCGACAATGCCTCGCCCATCCGGCTGCGGGCGCGCGCGCTGGAAGACGGGTTCGGCCGCATCGAGGTGGTCAATGCCGGGCCGGGCATTCCCCCGTCCGAGCGGGGTGCGGTGTTCGAGCCCTTCCGCCGATCGGCCCAGGTGGGGCGCAACGTGCCGGGCGCGGGCCTGGGGCTTTCCATCGCCAAGATGCTGGTGGAGGCGCAAGGCGGGCGCATCGATTTCGAGAGCGAGCCCGGCCGCCAGACCCGCTTTTGGATCGACCTGCCGCTGGCGGCCTGAGCGGTGGGCACGTGAGACGGACATTGGCGGCGTCGCCGAGCCGGTTTTTCCGGGAATTAAGGTCCATTCGTCTCCGGTCTGCTTGACAGGACCGGAGCGGCTCCCTTAAGCGGACGGTCCCCACGGGGCAACGGCCCCATCGGCGGGCGCGTAGCTCAGCGGGAGAGCACTCCCTTCACACGGGAGGGGTCATAGGTTCAATCCCTATCGCGCCCACCATCGTCTCACCCAGCGAAGCTGGACCGAAACGATGCCAAGCCCGCGCGAGCGGCGCGTGTTTCGACGGCGGTGAACGTCCACCCGGCGGCAAGCGGCGCAGATTCGTTTCCCTGGCCATGCCATTTGATTCCGGTCGCGGCAGTGGGATATTTGCCCTTCCCACGGGGATTGCGGCTTGAACAATACGGCCCCCACAGCGTCCCAGATCACCGTCCATGCCGTGCTTCTGGGCGATCGCCTTGCGGCGGACAGAACCGGACAGAGCGGCGTCATCTCGATGGCGCCGCTATGCTATCGCAAGGGCGAGGGCTATGTGGTCGTGTTCCGCTACGGGGCCGCGGTGCTGGTCGGCCTCAGCCAGGCGCAGGAGGACGAAACCCTGGCCCAGCTTGCCGGCGGCGCGGCGCCTCCCATTCCCGTCGAGGAAGAACGCCTTGTCATCATGCTGGCGCCCGGCCTGGAAGAAGGCGTTGTCGGCGCCGGCCGCCTGCAGTTGCGCGAGCTTACCCCCGCCCATGTCCTGGTCCTGGCCGACGTGCTGGCCAAGAGCATTGCCCTGGCGCGCTATGAGCGCGAAATCGCGTCGGTCTTCGATACCATCGAGCCGGCGGCCGCGCGGCTTGCATCGAGCGGCCGGGTGCCCAGGGCCCGAAAGGCGCTGCTGCAGCTTGTCGGCGAAGCGCTTCTGGCCCAGCATCGCGTTTCCGGCCGCATCGCCTTTGCCGAAAAGCCCGAGGCGCTCTGGGACCATCCCGAACTCGAACGGCTCTATGCGCGGCTGGAGGACGAGTATGAGATCATCGAGCGCGGAACGCTTCTCAATGGCAAGGTCGGCGTGATCGGCACGGCCGCGCAGACCTTCACCGACATGATCGATACCCAGCGTTCCGTGCGCCTGGAGATGCTTATCGTCCTGCTGATCCTGGCCGAACTGGTGATGGCCATGGTGACTCTGTTTCTGCCCTGATCGAAGGGACGCCGCAGGCCCCTTGATCGGGATCAATATGGCCGGTCAGTCCCTGGATATACTGCAAAAGTCCGTTGCAGGAAGGGGCAGTGCCATGCGCAACCATGCGATCGCGGTGTTGTTGATTGGGGCAGGCCTGTTCGGACCTTCGGTGCTGACGGCCGCCGCGCAGCCGGGCTATCCCGGCCAGGGTTATGATCCCTACCCGGCCCCCTATAGCGAAGGCTATCGAAGGGGCTATGACGACGGCCGCACCAGGACACCCTTTAACGACCGCGCCTTCGGCGGCGGTGTGGCCTATCCCGGCATCCGGGACGCCGACCAGCGCTGGCGGCGGCAGTATCAGCGCTCATACAATTATCAGGATGACATCTATTACCGGGAATGCCGGACCCAGGTTGATCCAGGGGGCGTGATCGCCGGCGCCCTGATCGGCGGCATCCTGGGCAACGCGCTGGGCCGAGGCGGCGGGCGGGGCGGCGCGACGATCGCCGGCGTGGTGTTGGGCGGGGCGCTTGGCGCGGCGCTGACCCGCAATCTCGATTGCGAAGACCGCAGCTACGCCTACAACACCTACTTTGACGGGTTGAATTCGGGCCGCGCCGGCGTGCCGTTTCAATGGCGCAATCCGCGCAACGGTCATTATGGCGAATTCCGGGTTCGCAGCTACTATGACGATCCGGTCGGTTTCCGGTGCGCGAATTTCACGCAGCAGATCTTCGTCGGCGGCCGCCCGCAGGCTGCGGTCGGGCGGGCCTGCCGGCAGCCCGACGGAACATGGGCGGTTATCGGGTAACCATGAAGATTCCAGATTGACAGGAGTGTTCGATGAAGAAGCGCCTGGTTTTGGCAGTTGCCGTGCTGCTCGGATCTCCTGCGTTCGCCCAGGATGCCGCATTGGTGTTCACGGCTCTGGATGCCAATCATGACGGCAAGATTTCGCAAACAGAGGCCCAGAAGAACCCGGCCGTCATGCAGGCGTTCGCAGCGGCCGACAAGGACCGGGACGGCTTGCTGTCAAAGGCGGAATTCGAAGCGGCGTTCGGCAAGTAAGCCGCGGGCCACTGCGCGGTGTCACGTCTTGTGCCCTCAGGCCCTTATGTCGACCGGCGTATCGAGGGCGACGGTTTTCCAGATCGTGTCGATCGCGCGATTGCTGACGGCGATGCAGCCCTCGGTCCAGTCGCGGGTAAAGAAGGCCGGATCATAATCGTCGAAATCGGGCGGCATGCCGTGGATTTCGATGTTGCCGCCCGGCGCGAGGCCCGCGGCCGCCGCCAGCCGCTCGTCTTCCGCATTGGGATAGGAGATGTGCAGCGCGCGGTAATAGCGGCTCTGGTCGTTGAACGCGTCGATCCGGTAGTTGCCTTCGGGCGTGCGCCCATCGCCCGCCGCGCGCTTGGGCCCCTTGGGGTGGGCGCCCAGACAGATGGGAAACGTGTGGAGGACTGCGCCCGCCCGCGCCAGCATCAGCTTGCGCCGCGATTTGAGTATGACGATGTGCAGGGCGTTCGCGCCGGACGCCCAGCTTTCAGCCTTGGCCGCGCGCCCCCCAAGCGCCACGGAAGCACAGGCGGCAAGGCCCCCGCAGACATTGCGCCGATCGAACTGGAACCGGTCAGGCATCGACAGCGTACAGCATTGGTCCGTCCATGATGATCCATCATGCCGGTGAAATTCCCGTAAAGGAAATTCTTATACTGCAGCGGCCCGTTCGCAAGCGCGCTATTCCAGGGGCGCGCCGGAGCCCGGTGGCTCGGTGATGCGGACCGGCACCCCCGTCCGCGTTTCGCCCGCCTGGCCGACTTTGTCCCAGTCGACGCGGTCGGCCTCGTCTCCCGCCGCCGCGGTGATGCGAGCCTGCAGGTCCGGCGGAACCTGGGGAGTTACGGGCTGATTCTCGCTGATCTGGTCCATCTGGCTGCGGCTGGGCGGCAGCGCCAGATAGAGTTCGCCGTCGATCCAGGCCAAATGCACGGGGTCGTCAACGACCCGCACGGGGGTGCCGACACGCACCTCGGCAAACAGCTTCTTGATGTCTTCCGGGTAAAGGCGGATGCAGCCATGGCTGACGTTGCGGCCCACGCCATAAGGCTTGTTGGTGCCGTGGATGAGGTAGGACGGCCAGCCAAGCTGCATCGCATAGTCGCCCAGGGGATTGTCCGGCCCCGGGGGCACCCTTGCCGGCAACTCGGGACGCTCCTTGCGGATCGATTTTGGCGGATACCAGGCGGGGTGGGCAATCTTGCTCACGACCCGCGTGGTGCCGCGCGGGGTCATGCCCGCCTCGGCGCCGACACCGATGGGATATGTCTCGACCATGCCGCCGCCAGGCGGAAAATAGAACAGCCGGTGCGCGGCAAGATCGATGACGATGCCCTCGCGCGGTCCCGGCGGCAGAATATAGACGCCGGGCAGACTGACATCGTGCCCTTCCCCCGGCAGCCAGGGATCGATGCCCCTGTTGACGGCCATGAGCTGGCCGTAGCCGAGGTCGTTGTTGCGCGCGACATCGAGCAGCGTGTCTTCGCTCCGGGTCACGTAGGAACCGGTTTCGCCCACAAGCGTCTGGTCGGGCGCCAGCGCGTAGGTCATGGCGCGGGCGCCCGTCGGCGCCAACGCCGCTGCCACCAAACCCGACAGCGCCAAGGCCGACACCATGGCGGCCCCGCGCCGCTGGCGCGGGGCACCGGGTAACGGCCGGAACAATCGGAACGGAGCGCTATGGCGGAAAATGGAAACCTGAGGCCACATCGCTCCCCGGTACTATTTCTTCAGGCCCTTCGCAAACATGCGATCGACCTTGTCGTTCAGCTCGTCGACCCTGCCGTTGACGGCATCGGCCTTGCTGGCCGCTGCATTGGCTGCCGACATCGCCGCATCGGCCTTGCTGCCCGCCGAATTGGCCGCGGCCATCGCGGCATCGGCCTTCTGGCTGGCGGTCTGGGCCAGCTGCATGGCCTGGTCTGCCGTGGCCTGGGCATGCTCCACGCTTTCGCGGGTTGCGCAGCCGCCGGCCAGAAGAGGGGCGGCAAGTACAATAAGACCGGCACTCTTCTTCCATGACAATGCTTGCATGTCTTTGCTCCTTATAGCTTTTTGCGGTTTATAGGAAAACGCTCCGTGGAATGACCCCGCCGTAATGGCGAGAAGCCCGGCAGAGGTGCAACGCCGGGCCGCGGAAAAAGTTCACCGCGAGTTCCAATCTAGGAACAGCGGCGAACCGGGGAATTGATGCCGATCAATCCCGGGCGCCGCATGCTCGCCTTAGATGGATGCACACGGCAGGAACAAAGCCATTGTTTTGGGATTGTCCCTGACGGGCGGGGCTGGGGCAGATTGCCAGGAGATAGCCATGACCGACGACAAGAGCTTGCGCGGCGCCCAGGACCGTTCCCGGGTTTCCGGCAGCGAGCCATATGAAGTATCCTATTTTGCCCACAAGCACGGGATCACCCTCCAGCAGGCGCGCAACATCATCGCCGAACATGGGCCCGCGCGTGAGGCCTGCGACATCGCAGCGCAAAGGCTGGGTTAGCCGGACGCGCACCCGCGCCGGGAACCGCCGAGGGGAAGAGGACATTTGAGGGTGACGAAAGACCCGTCGGGGTCCACCCAAGGCACCGTCGAATATCATGTCGTTCCGCACGCCGGGCGCTGGGAGATCGAGCGCGACGACGCCTTCACCGGCCGGTTCGCCCATGAGGCCGGCACGGCCGTCAGCCTGGCCATCGCCGCGGCCGAGCGCGAACCTGGCGATGCCATTGTCTGCATCCAGGAAGCGGACGGCACCTGCCGTCATCTCTGGCCCTAGGGCCCGGGCAATAAAACAGGCGGCGCGAAAAACAAACGCCGCGCGGGAGGATCCCGCGCGGCGCCGGTCGTTCGGCCGATGCTATTTCAGCACCTTATTTGGGGGTCAGGCGATAGAGGCCGCCGGGATTGGCGTCTTCGATCACCCACATGGCGCCGTCGGGCGCCACTTCCATGTCGCGGATGCGGTGGCCCATGTCCCAGCGTTCGGCGGGCTTGGCACCGCCCTTGCCGTCGAAGGTGATACGGCTGAGCGATTTTGTGACCATGCCGGAAATGAAGGCCGAGCCCTTCCATTGCGGGAACATGTTGCCGTTGTAGAAGGTCAGCGCGCCCGGCGCGATCACCGGGCTCCAGTAGATCGCCGGCTTGGTCAGGTCGGGGCGGGTGTCGGGGCTGGGAATCGGCACGCCGTCATAGTTGGGGCCGTAGGCCACCAGCGGCCAGCCGTAATTCTTGCCCTTCTGGATCAGGTTCAGCTCGTCGCCGGCCTTGGGGGCGTGCTCGGCCTCCCACAATTCGCCGTTGGGAGCGAAGGCCAGGCCGTAAGGCGTGCGATGGCCGGTGGTCCAGGTCTCGGCGAGGGTCTCGTTGCGGCCGGGATAGATGTAGGTGCGCAGCACCGGCGCGGTCTTGCCCGCTTCGGTGTCCTTGGGCGGGTCGGTGACGGGATAGCTGCCGCCGCCGATGGCGCCGTACATGGGATTGTCGGGCGACGGCTTGCCGTCCAGCGTCAGGTGCAGGATCTTGCCCATCGGCGCGTCGGAATCCTGGGCGATCCAGAAGCGCTGGCGGTCGCCGGAGGTGAGGAACAGCGACTTGCCGTCGGGCGCGAAGGCCACCTGGGCGCCGAACTGGCCGCCCTTGCCGCCGGCCGGGTCGTGCCAGATCACCTTCAGGCCTTCCAGGCTGGCCTTGCCGCCGGACAGCGACAAGGTCGCCCGGGCCAACGCCAGGCTGGAGCCGCCCTCATTGGGCTCCGAATAGGTCAGATAGACACTGTGGTCGCTGCGGTAATGGGGCGAGACGAAGATGCCCAGCATGCCGCCCTGGCCACCATAGAGCACCTGGGGGGCGCCTTCCACCGGCGTCTTTTCGCCCTTCTGGGTCACCAGCCAGATGGGGCCGACCTTTTCGGTGACCAGCATGCGGCCGTCGGGCAGGAAGGCGATACGCCAGGGCAGGTTGAAGCTCGCCACCTGGGTCATGGTGAAGGGCATCGGCGTGGAAGCCTGGTCGCCATCATTGACCTGCGCGGCGGCCGGCACCGATGCCAGTGCCAGCACAAGTGCCGCCTTCGACAAAGTTTTCATCCCAAATCGTCCTTCCCCAAAATTCGATGGCGGCAAATTAACACCCGGCCCGGAAAGCGCCAGCCCGGACCGGCTGTCCATGGCCTTTATGTGCGCGGCGTGTCCAGGCGGGACTATATCTGGACTTTCAGGTGGCGGCGGGCCAAGCCTTTGAGCCCTTCCAGCAACGCCAGGAATACCACGCCGGCGACGGCGACGGCGGCGGCATCGTCAAGGTGCAGGGGCCCGAAATGGAAAAGCCGCTGCGCGGGACCCCAGTACAGCGCCACCGCCAGCACCGACAGCACCGCGGTTACCAGCAGCCACAGGGTCGGGTTGGGCCGCAGCAGCGCCTCGCGCAGTGACGAGCGGAAGGAGCGGTTGACCAGGATCAGGCCGATATTCATCAGCACCAGCACGGTGAAGACCAGCGCGCGCAACTCGTTTTCCGGCATGCCCAGGGCCGCGCCAAGAAACAGCGACGCGGCCACGATGAGAAGCGCGACCCCGCCCTGGACCAGCGCCCACAGCGCCGCGCCGCGCCCCAAAAGCGGCGTGGCCGGATCGCGCGGCGGGCGGACCATGACGTCCGGCTCCTCCGCTTCGGCCTCGAACACCACCGAACAGGCCGGATCGATCACCATTTCCAGCAGGGCGATCTGGGTCGGCATCAGCATCAGGGGCAGCCCCGACAACAGCGGCAGGAGCGCCAGGCCCGCGATGGGGATGTGCACCGCCATGATGTATTCGATGGCCTTGCGCAGATTGTCGTAGATGCGCCGCCCCAGCCGGATGGTGGCGACGATGGAGGCGAAATCGTCGTTCAGCAGCACCAGCGCGCCGGCCTCGCGCGCCACGTCGGTGCCGCGCCCGCCCATGGCGATGCCGATCTGGGCGGCCTTCATGGCGGGGGCATCGTTCACCCCGTCGCCGGTCATGGCGACGATCTCGCCGTCCTGCTTCAGCGCTTCCACCAGGCGCAGCTTCTGCTGGGGGCGGATGCGGGCGAAGACGGACGTCGCGCGCACCGCCTTTGCCAGCGCCGCGTCATCCATCCGCTCCAGGCTGTCGCCGTCCAGCACGGTGCCGCCGTCGATCCCCGCTTGTGCGGCGATGGCGCGCGCGGTGGCGGGATAGTCGCCGGTGATCATCACCACCCGGATGCCGGCGCTGCGGCATTCACGGACCGCGCCGGGCACCGATTGGCGCAGCGGATCGGCGAAGCCGATCAGGCCCAGGTAGCGGAAGGCGATGTCGCGCTGGGAATCGGGACGGCTGCCGTCGCGCCAGGGCAGGTCGGCCTCGGCCACCGCCAGCAGGCGAATGCCCTGGGCCGCCAGGGCATCGGCCTGGGCCAGCAATTGCTGGTGCGCGCCGGGCGGCATGCGGCACAGGGCAGCGATGGTTTCGGGCGCGCCCTTGGCATAGGCGATGGCGGTTTCCTCTTCCGGCCCGTCCCAGATGTTGGACGTCGCGGGCAGGTCGGGCTTGAGGCCATAGCTGTGCAGCAGCGTGCCCGGACCGGCAAGTTCGGCCGCCACCGCGGCGTTGTGGATCGCCCGGTCCATCGGATCGGTGGGGATAGGCGCGCTGGCACCCAGCGCGGCATGCAGCACGGCCCTGACCGGATCATCGCGCGGCGGCGCACCGTCGTGCCGCCACACCATGCCGTCGGCCGCGACAAGCTCCACCCGCATGCGGTTTTCAGTCAGCGTGCCGGTCTTGTCGGTGCACAGCACCGTGGCCGAGCCCAGCGTCTCGATCGCGGCGGCGCGGCGGGTCAACACGCCCGCGCGCGAAATGCGCCAGGCGCCCATCGCCATGAACACCGCCAGGACCAGGGGAAATTCTTCCGGCAGCACCGACATGCCCACCGCGATTCCCGCCAGCGCCGCCGCCAGCCAGGAGTCGCGCAAAAGGCCGTCCAGCAGCACCACCAGCGAAGCCACGCCAAGGCCCAGCAGCGCGAAGTCGCGCACCAGCCAGCGCAGCTGCTTCTGCAGCCGGGGCTGTTCCAGGGTGATGGACTGCAGCGAGCGGCCGATGGCACCCATCTCCGTGGAAAGCCCCGTCGCCGCGACGCACGCCACGCCGCTGCCGCGCGCCACCAGCGTGCCGGCGAAGACGAAGGGCAGGTCCTCGCCGCCGGGGGCGGGCGGCTTTCCCTCCGTCCCGCCCGGCACCTTGCGGACGGGCACGGATTCGCCGGTCAGCAGCGATTCATCGGCCAGCAGGTCGGCGCAGTCCAGCAGGAAGGCGTCGGCCGGCACGCGGTCGCCTTCGCCCAGGATGATGATGTCGCCGGGCACCAGCTCGCGCCCGGCGATGCGCCGGCGCTCGCCGTCGCGCACCACCAGTGCGCGCGGGCTCGCCAGGTTGCGCAGCGACTGCAGCACCTTTTCGCTGCGGCTTTCCTGCACGATGCCAATGGCCACCGACAGGGTGGCGAACGCGCCCAGCACGCCCGCATCCACCGGCTCGCCCAGCAGCAGATAGACCAGCGCGCCGACCGCCAGAAGCGCGAACATGGGCTGGCGGAGCGTGTCCAGCACGATGCGCAGCAGGTTGCGCCGCTCCGGGCTGGGAAGTTCGTTGGGCCCGAAACGGCGCAGGCGCAGCGCGGCTTCGGCGCTCGAGAGGCCCGTATCGACGCGCGGTTCCATCCGGTCTTCCAGCTGTGTCAATCCTGAAGCCTCCCAAAGACCAGCCAAGGCCGGAAGAAGACTTGATATGGCGCAAGGTTCACCCGGGGCCACCGTACTAGCGTCATAGGATCAGGATACAGAGGTTTCAATGAACGAGCGATACGATGGGATCGCCATGCTGCTTCACTGGAGCATCGCCGTCCTGATAGCGGTGACGTTCCTTTTGGGCCTGACGGTGGATGACTTCCCCAAGGCCTATGAGGATGCCGTGGTCAACACCCACGTTCTGGTTGGGCTGGCGATCCTGGTCCTTACCTTGGTCCGCATCGGCTGGCGCATTGTCCACCGGCCTCCGCCCCTGCCGCAGACCATCACGCCGCTGTCGCGGGTGGCATCGAAGGTGGGGCACGGGCTGATGTACCTGCTGATGCTGGTGGTACCGGTCATCGGCATACCCACCCTGCTCTATCGCGGACGCGGCATCGATTTCGGGCTGTTCGCGATGCCCCCGCTGGTGCAGCGCACACCGGAAATCTTCCGGCCCCTGACCGAACTGCACGAGATTGCGTCCTATGCGCTGGTGCTGCTGGCCCTGGGCCATATCGCGGCGGCGTTCTATCATCAGGCGATCGCGCATGACGGGCTGATCCAACGCATGATGCCGAAAGGGTCCCGCAAGACGGCCTGAGATGGCTTAGCGGGCTTGAACGGCGCCTGCATGCTCTCTAGGCTTCGCGGCAGAGGGGGCAAATCGTGCCGGCACCGGAAGCATCCGCCGTCCGCCATGTCATGTGGCGGATATTACCGCTGCTGTTCGCGGCCTATTTCGTCGCCTATATCGACCGGGTGAATGTGGGCTTCGCCGCCCTCACCATGAACGCGGACCTGGGGCTGAATTCGGAACAGTATGGCCTGGCGGGCGGATTGTTCTTTGTCGGCTACGTTGCTTTCTCGGTGCCGTCCAACCTGGTGCTGGCGAGGCTGGGCGCGCGCGTGTGGATTCCGCTGATCACCACGCTGTGGGGCATCGCCTCGCTGCTAAACGCCTTTGTCGTGGGGCCGCACAGCTTCTATCTGGTGCGCTTCATCCTCGGCGTTGGCGAGGCAGGGCTCTATCCGGGCCTGCTTTACATCCTCACCATGTGGGCGCCCGAGCGCTATCGCGTGCGCATGCTGATGCTGTTGATCCTGTCGACGCCCTTTTCCATCATGGTGGGATCGCTGATCTCGCAGCCCATCCTGCTGATGGACGGCATTGCAGGCCTCAGGGGCTGGCAATGGCTGTTCGTCCTGCAGGCGCTGCCCACCATCGCACTGGGCCTTTGCTTCCGCTTCGCCTTGCCCGAAGGCCCCTCTGCCGCGCCCTGGCTGCCGCAGTCCGAAAAGGCGTGGCTGGTCGCCCAGCTGGACAGCGAAAGGCAGCACCGCGAAAGCGTGCAGCGCTTCAGCGTCGCGGGCGCACTGACCAACGGCACTGTATGGCTGATCGCGCTGGCCGGCGTGGGCATCAACGCGGCCGCCTATGGGCTGATCCTGTTCCTGCCGCAAATGATCCACCAGCTCGGCGTTTCCGCTGCGATGACGCCGCTGGTCAACGCCGTTCCTTTCGCGGCGGCGGCGGTGGCGATGGCGCTGTGGAGCATTCGCTCGGATCGCAGGCGGGAACGCAACTGGCACGCGGCTATCCCGGCGGCGATTTCCGGCCTGGGGCTGGTTGCGTGCGCGGTGCTGCGCGATCCGGTGGCGATCATGGTGGCGCTGACGCTGGGGATCAGTGGCGTCTTCTGTTACGTCGCGGTGTTCTGGGCGGTGCCTTCGGCGATGCTGTCGGGGCCGGCAGCGGCGGCGGGCCTGGCGCTGATCAATGCGGTGTCCAACCTGGGCAGCTTCGTGGGGCCTTATATGGTCGGCTGGGTGCGCCAGGTCACCGGCAACTATTCGCTCGCAATCATGGCGCTGGGATTGGGGCCGCTGGCCGCCAGCATCGTGGCGGCGTCACTGCGTTCGGCCCGCAAGTTCGAGCAGGACTGAAACGATTTCACACCCGGCATGGATCATTCTTCATCCGCGCGGCCTGACCCGCCCGCCGGAATGGCTATAGTACGGCCATACGGGCGTCAGACCCGCGAGGCGGAACATTCGGAAGGGCAGACCATGACAGGCATGCGGCGGCGGCGCGTTCTTCAGGTTCTGGGAGCGGCACCGGCCGCGACACTGACGCCGGCCGCGGCACAGTCCGGTTCTGTCTCGCTGTTGATCGACGCTGCAGCCGACAGTGCCCCGCTGCGCTGGGCCGCCGGCAAACTGAAGGACGCGCTGGCCAGGAAGAACATGGCACTGGATATCGCCACCGGTCCCGCGGCGGCGAAGGGGACGGTCGTCGCCGTCGCGGGGCCGGGATCGCGATGGGCGACGGGCTTCGCCGCACCGCCAAGGGACTGGGCCTCGCCGGAATGCCTGCGGCTGGTGCCGGGCCGGCTGGCGGAACGGCCCGCACTGCTGGTGTCAGCGCAGGACCCGCGCGGTTTCGTCTATGCCCTGCTGGACCTGGCCGAGCGTGTGGACGCCCAGGGTTCCGGCGCGCTGAACCTGAAGACGGCGATCGCGGAGACCACACCCAACCGCATCCGCAGCGTCGCGCGCGCCTTCCTGAGCGAGATCGAGGACATGCCGTGGTTCCATGACCGCGATGGCTGGCGCGACTATCTCGACATGGTGACGGCGTGCCGCTTCAACCGCTTCAACTTCGCGCTGGGCTTCGGATACGATTTCCCGCGCGGGGTCACCGGCGACTATCTGCACTTTCCCTATCCCTATCTGGTCGAGGTGCCGGGCCATGACGTCACCATCACCCCGGCGCTCAAGCCGGGCGAACGCGAACGCAATCTTCAGACGCTGAAATTCATCGCCCGGGAGACGGGCGCGCGCGGCCTGGATTTCCAGCTCGGCATCTGGACCCATGCCTGGGCCTGGACCGACAGCCCCCATTCCGACCATGTCATCGGCGGCATCAGGGACCTGGCGGATGCCGCCAATTACAACCGCGACGCGCTGGCGATCCTTTTGAAGGAATGCCCCGAGATCACCGGCGTCACCTTGCGCGTGCATGGCGAAAGCGGCATTCCCGAAGGCAATTACCCCTTCTGGCAGACCCTGTTCGAGGCGATCGCGCAATGCGGGCGCAAAGTGAATATCGACATGCATGCCAAGGGCATCGACCAGACCATCATCGACATCGCGGCGAAAACCGGCCAGCCGGTAAGCGTTGGCCCCAAATTTTCGGCCGAGCACCAGAGCCTGGGCTATCACCAGGCCGACATCCGCGAGCTGGAAATCCCCACGCCGGGGCGGATGGAGACGGGCACTTTCGCCGTCTCCAACGGCGCGCGACGCTTTACCCGCTATGGCTATGCCGACCTGTACCAGGAGGGACGCAGCTACGACATTCTCTATCGGCTGTGGCCCGGCACACAGCGCCATCTGCTGTCGGCCGATCCGGCGCTGGCCTCGGCCATCGGCCGGGCGGCACATTTCTGCGGCGCGGCGGGGCTGGAAGTGTGCGAGCCGCTGACCTTCAAGGGGCGCGAGGGATCGGGCCATCCGGGCGGGCGCAACGCCTATGCCGTCAGCCGTCATCCGAAGGACTGGCGCAAATTCGCCGACAATTACCGCCTGCTGGGACGAATGCTCTACAACCCCGAGGGCGGGCATGACTTCTGGCGCCGCACGCTGGCCGAGCGTCACGGCAAGGGCGCGATGGCGGCGGGGGAGGCACTGGCTGCCGCAAGCCGGGTGCTGCCGCTCATGACCAGCGCGTCGCTGCCATCGGCGTCCAACCATTCGCTGTGGTACGAGGTCTATACCAACCAGCCGCTGGTGGCCGTCGAAAAAAAGAACGCGCCCTATTCCGACACGCCCGCGCCCTATAATTTCGGCGCCTGCAGCCCGCTGGACCCGCAGCTTTTTTCCACCATCGACGAACATGCGGGCGACCTGCTGGCGGGCGGTGCCAATGCCAGATATTCGCCCGCCGAGGTGGCGGTGTGGCTTGGTGGACTGGCGAAGGTGGCGGAAGGCGGCAGCCCGGCGCTGGACGGGCTGGTGCAATCCGACGTCCGCATCCAGGCGGGGCTGGCGCGCTTCTTCGCCGCCAAGCTGCGCGCGGGGCTTTACTATGCGCTGTGGCAGAAGGCCGACGACGCGGAGGCAGGGCGGCGCGCGGTGGCGGCCTATGGGCAGGCGCGCGCAGCGTGGGCGGAATTGGCAAGGCAAGGCGCGGTCTATCGATCCGACATCTCTTATGGGCGCATTCCCATGCGGCGCGGCCACTGGACCGACCGGCTGGCGGCCATCGATGCCGACATTGCCGCGGTGCGCGCGGCGGTGGCCAGAGGCGGGAATGGCGACGCCGCAAAGGCGATGGCCGCCGTCGCCAATCCGCCGGTGCGGCCGCAACTGGACTGCCGCCATGACGTGCCCGCAATGTTCACGCCCGGCTCGCCGTTGCCGCTTGCGCTGACGGCGCCATCGGCCGTTTCCGCGACGCTGTTTTATCGCCATGTCAATCACGGCGAGCGTTGGCTGAGCATGGCGATGACACGCGACGGCGCGGGCTTTGGCGCGGCCATTCCAGCCGCCTACACGGGCTCGCCCTATCCGCTGCAATATTATTTCGTGCCGGCGCGCGGCGGCCAGTCCGTCATCTTTCCCGGTTTCAATGCCGACTTTTCCAGCCAGCCCTATTATGCGGTGTGGAAGCGCGCGTAAGAACGCTCAGGCCGCGGGCGCAAGCAGAATGAGGCCGGCGGCGATGGCCGCCAGCCCCGCGCCGCGCGCGATCAACCGGCCATGCTTCAGCAGCTTCTCCAGCAGCACCAGGACGGCAAGCCCCGCGATCCAGGCGATATTCATGATCCCGCCCACGAACAGCAGCGCCATCAGCGCCCAGCAGCAGCCCACGCAATAGAATCCGTGGCGCAGGCCAAGCCCCAGCGCCGCAGACGGGCGGGGGCGAAAGCCGCCATGCCGCTGGATGAACGCCAGCGGCGCACGGCAATGGGCCAGGCAGCGATCCTTCCATGGCGTCCATTGATAGAGGCCCGCGGCGATCAGGATGACACCACCCATCGCGTCGCTGGCGCTGGCCATCATCGGCGTGAGCAGCGCAAGGCCGGTCAGGATTCCCTGCGCCGCCGTGGCCAGGAGCGAGAACAGTGTCCATGCCAGCAGGTAGCCGCCGGCGAACCAGCCGGTGGCGGCGAAGGGCTTTTGTGCCGCCTGGGCCATGCGCCCGACCCGTGCATAGAGCAGGATCATCGGCGCGGCGGACGGCAGCATCATGGCCACCATCATCACCGACCACATGACGAAGGTGAGAAGGAATTCGCCCGCCGTCCATGCCTTCAGCACCGGCTGAACCGCCGCGCCCATCGGCATGTCCATGCCGGGCATGTCCATCCCAGGCATGTCAGGCATCGCGCCGGGCGTGGGCATCGCCATGCGGCCGGCCAGCCAGAGGATGTAGCCCAGCGCCAGCAGAGTCAGCAGCAGCAGCGCGGCCGACACCATCTGGCGGTCGCGGCGCAGCACGGCCTCGAGCGCCCCACCCTCCATGGCCTAGTGGATCACGCCGCTCTGGCACAGGTTCAGTTCGCAGAACTGGCCGTAGCTGTCGGCCAGTTCGATCGCCATCGGCCTTTGCGTGCTGGACCAGCCGCGTCCGATTTCGGCCAGGAGGTATTCGAAGCCGTTGGGATTGTCGATGCGAATGCGGTGTTCGGCGCCGGTGACCGGATTGAGGATGGGCTCGCCGCGCGATTCCACCAGGCCGGGGACATTGATGCGGGCGCGGCGCGCGTCGATGTCGACCTGAAAATCGATGTCAGTGAAGATGGGTTCGTGCAGCTTTTCCAGCGTGGAGGCAAAGACGTTGAAGATGGTGGCGCCGGGCTCGGTATCCTGGCCGGTCAGGATGCGCAGCAGCGCCGCGCGCTGGGCAGGGCTTGCCTTGCTGTCTATCACCACGGCCGCCTCCCCATGGCCTTCATGGATGGGCCCGGGCCAGGAGAACATGCCCACGACCGCCAGCCCGTCCAGGCTGGTGTCGCCGTGATGGCCACTGTCGATCCGAAAGCCGACCACGGCCCGGCAATGCCCATGGGTGGGCAGGCCGTTGAACTGGCAGGGACAGCCATAGGAACAGTTGCAGTTGGAAAATTCGTGCGCGCGGATCGTCCAGTCGGTCATGGCGCTACCCCACAAAAGCTGTGCCATCCTACGCCCTTTGCGGTGACCTGACGAGGTTTTCAGTCCAGCCGGGGTGCGCGGATGTGCCAGTCGGTGGCCTGTTCCAGTGCCCAGCCGACGCGCAAGGCCAGCGCCTCGTCGCCGCCGCGGCACACGATCTGCAGCGAGGTGGGTAGGCCGCCTTCCGTCATGCCGTTGGGCAGCGACAGCGCGCACAGGTCCAGGTAATTGACCCAGCGGGTGGAGATGGCGGGCGTCCTCGTCTGGTCCACCGTGTCCAGGGGAATGGCGGGCGTCAGCGTCGACGGCGTCAGCACCGCGTCGAAGCCTGCCATGCGGGCGGCGAACTCGGCCTTGGCTTTCTTGCGGTCTTCCAGCACGTCCAGATAGTCCTTCGCCGACAGCGCGGCGCCGGCGCGGATGCGCGCGCGCACCGCCTGGTCGAGCGGAAGATCGTTGCGGTCGATGAAGCCGGCATGGAAGGCATAGCTTTCCGCCGAGATGATCTTGCCCACCAGGTCGCCCGCCTCGCGCAGGCTGCGGCCGGAGGGCAGCACGGCGATGTCCGCCCCAAGCTCCGAAAGCTTCGCCAGCGAGGTGTCATAGGCGGCCAGCACTTCCGTGTCGACGCCCGCCCGCTCGCCGTCCGGCAGGGCGGCCAGGCGGAGCCCCTTGATGCCGCGGCGCATGTCGGCCAGCGGCGAGGACGGTGCCAAAGAGAAGGTGATCGCATCGTTGGGATCTCCGCCCTGCAGCAACACCAGAAGGATGGCGCAGTCTTCCACGCAGCGCGCCAGCGGCCCCGGGGTATCGAGCGTGGGCGACAGCGGGATCACGCCATGGGTGCTGATGCGCCCGATCGTGGTCTTAAGGCCCGTGATGCCGCACCAGGAGGCGGGAACGCGCACCGAGCCGCCGGTGTCGGTGCCGATGGCCACCGGCGCCATGCGTGCGGCCACCGCCACCGCCGAGCCGGCGGAGGAGCCGCCCGGCGTGCGCGCCACGTCCATGTCCCACGGATTCCATGGCGTGCCCATCTGTTCGTTGGTGCCCCAGGCGCCATAGGCGAATTCGACCGTGTGCGTCTTGCCGAGCACGACCATGCCCGCGCCGATCATCCGCTGCGCCAGGGTGGCGGTGAAGGTGGAGCGCCGCCCGCGCCACACCGCGCTGCCCGCGGTCGTGATGCGGCCCTCGACTTCCACCAGGTCCTTCAGCGCGACGGGAATGCCGTGCAGCGGCCCAAGGCCATGACCGGACCGCATCGCCTTGTCCGCGGCCTCGGCGGCAAGGCGCGCATCGTCGGCATAGATTTCGACAAAGGCGTGGAGGCGCGGCTCCAGCGCCGCAATGCGCGCCAGGCACGCATCGACGACATCGACCGGCGAGAAGCGCCTTGCCGCCAGGCCCGCCGACAGCGCGTGCAGGGAAAGTTCGTGAAGGCCGCTCATGTCCCACCCGTTTGCCGATTGTTGGGCGCGACTTTTGCCTATCGCGGAAGGCGGCGCAACTATCCCAGCAGCGCGGCGCGGACCTGGGCGGCGATCCAGCCGGCTTCGCGCGGCGACAGGATCAGGGGCGGGGCGATGCGCACGGTATGATCGTGGGTCTCCTTGACCAGAAGGCCGCGCGCCATCAGCTTTTCGCACAGCCCGCGCGCGCCGCCTGCGTCGGCGTGCAATTCCATGGCGATCATCAGGCCAACGCCGCGTACCTCTTTCACCTGGGGCGCGGGAATGGCGGCAAGCGCGGCCTTCAGCTGCGCGCCCACGCGCGCGGCGTTGCCGATCATGTCCTCTTCCACCAGCACCTTCAGCGCGGCGCGGGCGATGGCGCAGCCCAGGGGATTGCCGCCGAAGGTCGAGCCGTGCTCGCCCGGATGCAGCACGCTCATCGCCTCGGTATTCGAGAGCACCGCCGACACCGGATAGAAGCCGCCCGACAGGGCCTTGCCCAGCAGGGTCAGGTCGGCTTCGACGCCTTCATGCTCCTCGGCCAGCAGCGTGCCGGTGCGGCCAAGGCCGGTCTGGATCTCGTCGAGAATGAAAAGGACATTGTGCCGCGTGCAAAGTTCGCGCGCCTTTTTCAGATAGCCCGGCGGAGGAATGATCACGCCCGCCTCGCCCTGGATCGGCTCGGCCAGGAAGGCGGCGGTGTTGGGGGTGATCGCCGCTTCCAGCGCCGCGGCGTCGCCGAAGGGCACGGTGACGAAGCCCGGCGGGAAAGGCCCGAAGCCGTCGCGCGAGGCCGGGTCGCTGGAAAAGCCCACGATGGAGATGGTGCGGCCGTGGAAATTGTTCGCGCAGACGATGATCTCGGCCCTGCCATCCGGTATGGCCTTGTGGCGATAGCCCCATTTGCGCGCCAGCTTCAGGGCGCTTTCCACCGCCTCGGCGCCCGAATTCATCGGCAGCACCTTGTGGGCCCTGGTCAGCGCGCAAAGCTCTTCATAGAAAGGTGCCAGCTGGTCGTTGCGGAAGGCGCGGCTGGTCAGCGTCAGGCGCGCGGCCTGTTCGCGCATCGCCGCCAGTATCTTCGGATGGCAATGACCCTGGTTGACGGCGGAATAGGCCGACAGGCAATCCAGGTAGCGGCGCCCTTCCACATCCCAGACATAAACGCCCTGCCCCCGTGTCAGAACCACGTCCAGCGGCTTGTAGTTGGACGCGCCGAGCCGGTTCTCGCGGGCGATCAGCGCCTCTGCGATGCCGATGGTCTGGTGCCGGGTCATGGCCGTCACCCCACCCTTCGCATCCGGCCCGCGCCGCCGGCCCGGTCCAGCCTGAGGGTCATGCAATAGGCGCCGCCGCCCGACAGGATGAAGGGATCGAGGTCGATCGGCACGACGCGATAGCCATGGGCGGCGAGCCTGGCGCGGAGGTTTTCGGGCGGCCGCGCCATGATGATGACCTCGCCGATGTTCACCGCGTTGACCGAGAAGGCGGCGGCGTCTTCGTCGCTTGCCACGATGCGGTCGGCCGGCTGCACCTGGGCGTGGATGGCCGCCAGCGCGGCCGGCGTGAAGGCGGGCGGATAATAGAGAAGCCGGCCGCCGGCCAGCGGGCAGAAACAGGTGTCCAGGTGATAGAAGCGGGGCGAGGCCAGCTCCAGCGCCACGCCGGGCTGATCGAACACCTGCTCGATCACGGCAATGGAGGACGCGGTGGAGCGCTGGCCGTGGCCGATCCAGAAATGGCCGCGGGTCTGGTCCCAGATGGCATCGCCCGCGCCTTCCTGGATCACGCCATCCGGCAGTTCCACGATTTCGTCCACCAGGCCGCGCGCACGCAGATCTTCAAAGGCGGCGCGGAATATCGCCTCCTCGCCCTGGCGCTGGGGATGAAGGAAGCGGGCCGCAAGCACGGTCCCGTCCAGGACCACCGCGGCATTGGCGGGAAAGACCAGGTCGGGCAGCCCTTCCACGGCGGGCAGCAGATGCACCTCGCCGCCCGCCTCCCGGATGGCGGCACACAGGGCCCCGGACCCGGCCCGGGCGGCGCGCGCGGCGCCCGCATTCCAGGCTTCGGGCGCCATCCAGGGATTGATGCAGTAGGAGACGTTGAAGTGGCCAGGATCGGTCAGGAGGAACTGCGGACGCATGGCGAATCCCCAGGAATGGCCCACCATGATCGGCACGGTCGGTGCCAGCAGAAAGCCAGCAATATGCCGCAAATTGCCGGACAACTGGCAGTTCGCCATGCTATGATGCCGTTATGTCAGACGACCTGGACCGCCGCCTGCTGGCCCTTCTGCGCGCCAATGCCCGCGAGCCGGCGGTGACGCTGGCCAGGAAGCTGAAGGTCTCGCGCGGCACGGTGCAGAACCGCATCGCCCGCATGCTGGCCGACAGGCGCATCCAGGGCTTTACCGTGCGTGCCGCGGACGGCCAGGACGGCGTGCGCGCGGTGATGTGCATCGCCATCGAGGGCGAACAGTCGGCCAGGGTGATAAAGGCACTGAAGGGATTTGCGGAGGTGGCGGATATCCACACCACCAATGGCCGCTGGGACCTGGTGGTGGAGCTGAACACCGCCGACCTTGCCGCATTCAGCCGCGCGCTGGACGGGATCCGCACCATTGCCGGCATCGCCGCCACCGAGACCTCGCTGCTGCTGGCGCAGGTCTAGGCCCTGTCCTTCAGTTCACCAAGGCAGGCAGCCATCTGCTCTTCCAGGCCGGCGGTGCCGGACAGCACCAGATGGGCGAAGGCGCGCGAGGGCGCCACATGGCGCGCCTGGTCGGCATGCGCGCGCGCCAGATCGTGCAGCAGGCGTTCTTCGGGGCGGCCATATTCGATCGTGTCGCGCACCTGGCGGCGGGTGCGCTGGACGTCAGGTTCGACCGCAATGAACACGGCCAGATCGAGCTGTTCGCGGATAGGGGGAAAGTCCAGCACATAAAGGCCTTCCACAACCAGAACGCCGCGGGGCGAGACCGTCTGGCGGCCCATCACCGAACTGCCGGCACGGTCATAGAGCGGGATCTCGGCGGGAAGTCCCGCGCGCAGCATCGCCAGCGCATCCGCCATCGCCGCAAGGTCGAGCGCGTCTGGCGTATCGAAATCGGCCTGGCCGGCGGCGATCAGGGCGCGCGGCTGCTCGCGATAGAAACTGTCCATCGCCAGCAGCAGCGCATCGCCATAATGCGCGCACAGCGCTCCGGCCAGCCGCGACTTGCCGGCACAGGTGCCCCCCGCGATCCCGATGGTGAGCGGCACCTGCTGCATCTCAGCTCTTGAAGAAGGCCAGAAGGTCGGCATTCAGCACATCGGCATGGGTGGTCAGCATGCCGTGCGGATAGCCGGGATAAACCTTCAGCGTGCCATGCTTGAGCAGCTTGACCGACAGCACCCCGGCATCGGCGTAAGGCACGATCTGGTCGTCATCGCCATGCAGCACGAGCGTGGGCACGTCGATCATCTTCAGGTCTTCGGTGAAGTCGGTTTCCGAGAAGGCCTTGATGCAGTCGTAATGGGCGTTGGCGCCGCCCATCATGCCCTGGCGCCACCAGTTGCGGATCACCCCCTCGATCACCTTGGCGCCCGGCCGGTTGAAGCCATAGAAGGGCCCGCTGGGAACGTCCAGGAAGAACTGGGCGCGGTTGGCGGTCAGCGCCTCGCGCAGCCCGTCGAACACCGCGATCGGCAGGCCGCCCGGATTGGAGTCCTTCTTCACCATCACGGGCGGCACGGCGCTGACCAGCGCGGCCTTGGCGACACGGCCCTTGCCGTAGCGGGCGACATAGCGCGCCACCTCGCCGCCGCCGGTGGAATGGCCGACATGGATGGCGTCTTTGAGGTCAAGCGCCGCCGTCAGTTCGGCCAGATCGCTCGCATAGGTGTCCATGTCGTTGCCGCCGCTGGTCTGGGACGAACGGCCATGGCCGCGCCGGTCATGGGCGATGACACGATAGCCGTGATGCAGGAAGAACAGCATCTGCGTGTCCCAGTCGTCGGCCGACAGCGGCCATCCATGACTGAAGACGATGGGCTGACCCGAGCCCCAGTCCTTGTAGAAGATCTGGGTACCATCCTTGAGCTTGATCGCAGGCATGGGTGCCTCCTTGTTGGCGGGAAGCGCGAGGCTAGCGGCTGGCCATGACAGTTCACAACAGGCACGGCGCGAACGAACGATCGCCACGACCGAATTGTCACGGGCAGGACCCGTTGTGGCCCCCGCCGCCAGGGCCTAGCTTGGAATGCAGATAACCCCGACAGGAGTGTGGGCATGCGCGAATATTCCATTGCGGCCATTCCGGCCGACGGCATCGGCCCCGAAGTGATCGCGGCCGGGACCGAGGTGCTCGAGGCGCTGGCCAAAAGGCTTGGCGATGTGACCTTCCACATCAAAAGCTTCGACTGGGGCTCGGACTATTACCGCAGGCATGGCGTGATGATGCCTGCCGACGGCTTGCAGCAGTTGAAGCCCTTCGATGCCATATATTTCGGCGCTGTGGGCGATCCGGAAATTCCCGACCACATCACCCTGTGGGGCCTGCGCCTGCCGATCTGCCAGGGCTTCGACCAGTACGCCAATGTGCGGCCGACCCGCATCCTGCCGGGTATCTCCTCGCCGCTGCGGGGGGCAGGTCCCGGCGACCTGGACTGGGTGATCGTGCGCGAGAATTCCGAAGGCGAATATTCGGGCAATGGCGGACGGGCGCACCGGGGCCTGCCCGAGGAAGTGGCGACCGAGGTTTCGATCTTCACCCGCGTTGGCGTGACCCGCATCATGCGCTTTGCCTTCGCGCTGGCCCGGTCGCGGCCGCGCAAGATGCTGACCGTGGTGACCAAGTCGAACGCCCAGCGCTTCGGCATGGTGCTGTGGGACGAGATCGCCGCCGAGGTGGCGAAGGAATTTCCGGATGTGACCTGGGACAAGATGCTGGTCGATGCCATGACCGTGCGCATGACATTGAAGCCCCGGAGCCTGGACACGATCGTGGGCACGAACCTGCATGCCGACATATTGTCGGACCTGGCGGGCGCGCTGGCCGGCAGCCTGGGCGTGGCGCCGACCGCGAACGTCAATCCCGAGCGGCGTTTTCCTTCCATGTTCGAGCCGATCCATGGCTCGGCCTTCGACATCACCGGCAAAGGCATCGCCAATCCGGTCGCCACCTTCTGGACCGGCGCGCAGATGCTGGAGCATCTGGGCGAGAAGGACGGCGCGGCGCGGCTGATGCGCGCGCTGGAACAGGTCTGCGCCGCTGGCGTGCTGACGCCGGATGTGGGCGGCAACGCGACGACGCGCGAAGTCACCGCCGCGATGGTCGACGCCATCCACAGCTCGAACGTCTGACTGCCGTCAGGGCTTTTTGGCGGCGATGAACTCGATTTCCAGCAGCGCGCCGGGCGCCACCAGCGCGTTCACCCGCATGGCCGCGCGCGCCGGCTTGTTGGGCTGGGCGGCGGTGCCGAACTCGGTGCCCCACACCTTGTTCATCGCCATGAAGTCGGCCTTGGGATCGAGGAAGACATGGGCGGCGACCACGTCGCCAAAACCCACGCCCATCTTGTCCATGGCGGCTTTCAGATTGTCGAGCACCGAGCGGGTCTGCTGGGTGATGTCGCCATACTCGGCGGGCTGGCCGTTCGCCGCCGGCTTGACCGGCGTCGGCAGCGCGCCGGAGATGTAATAGGTGGTGTAGCCGGGCGGCACGACGACGCCCTGGGCGATCGGCACCGTGCCGCTGTCGGGATAGAAGCGCTCGATATCGGCGGCCGAGGCGGCGGGAGTCAGGGAAAGGCTCGCGGCGGCGAGCCCGGCCAGGGTCACGGGCTTGAAGGTCATCATCCTCTTTTCTCCTTTGGGTGTCATGCAGGTCAGCGCATCGCCTTGACGTCGGCGGCGGTCACCTTGTCCCTGAAGCGGTTGCCGAAATGGCTGCGCACATAATTCACCACGTCGGCGACTTGCTGGTCGTCCAGCTGCATGCCCAGGCCCGGCATCGCCTTCTGACCCTTCAGCACGATCATCACCGGATAGGCGCCGGTTTCCAGATTGCCGTCCCTGGCCAGCGCCGGATAGGCGCCGGCGCCCATCGCGCCGACCGCGCCGGGCATGTGGCAGCCCTGGCAGACGCCCCTGTAGATCGCCTCGCCCCCCTCGAACGGGAAATGCGAAAAGAAGCCGGAAATGTTCTGCCGCGCACTGGCGCCGTTGCCGGGCTTGGGGGCGGGGCCGGCCGAGTCCGCCCATGCGGGTGTGCACAGAAGGACCAGGATGGCGGCGATGCGTGGGGCGGTTCTCATGCGCTCATCACTTTCTTGTGCAGGCGGGTGATGGCGTCGATGGCGCTGGTCACCGCGCCCTCCTGCCAGGCGGGAATGCGCGAGGCATGCTCGCCCGCCAGCACGATGCGCCCGTCGATGGCACAGAGATTGTCGTAATGGGCGGCGCGGCTTTCATCGGTCCAAAAGCCCGCGCAGCCAAGCGTCCAGGGCACGCGATGCCAGGCCACCGCCACGCCGCACTCGAACTCGTCCTTGTATTGCGGGTGTATCCTGGAGCCATATTCCAGCGCGTCCCGGATGCGCTCCCCGGGCGGCTTTGCGGCGGCGATGAAGGCCGGGGTGCCGAAACTGTAGGCCCCCAGCAGCACGCCCTTTCCTTTGGAGAAATAATCCCACATCGGATAGCCGATCATGGTGTTGGGCTGGTTGGTATAGGACTGGCCGCCATAGATCTGCTCGTCCTCCTCCCAGAAGCGGCGTTTCATCTGAAGGCCCACCTTGAGCGCCGCCATATAGGGGATCTGGTTGATCGCGTTCTTCATCGGCGCGCCGACATTCATCGGGATCTGCGACAGGACCGAGGCCGGGATGGTGCAGACGCACCAGTCCGCGCTGGCCGTCTTGCGCGCACCGCCCCCCCTCCCATCGATCGAGCGGCTGTCGATGTAGGAGACGGTGACGCCCTTCTCGTCTTGGTGGATGTCGACCACCTTGCAATTGTAGGCGATCAGCGGTTCCAGCGCCTTGCCGAAGGCCTTGCCGATCTGGCCCATGCCCCCCCTGGGCTGGAAGATCGAGCTTTGCATGTCATAGGCAAGCCCCGCGCCGATCGCCGACCACAGGCCCGATTGAAGCAGTTCGGGCAGTTCCAGCGCCTTGCCCGCCACCGGCATGGAGTCCAGACCGCCGCCGGGATCGACGGCATAGCCGCGCCGCTCACCCGCCTCCAACCCGGTGGCGTAGCGATGGTCGGCATCCAGCGCGCCCCAGTCCCTGAGTGCGGCCAGCAGCATCTCCTGGTCCTGCTTGGTGACGGCCTGGTCCAGCGCGCCCTGTTTCGTGCTTTTGGCCAGGAGCTCGGACACATGGCCGTAGAAATCGGCCTGCACCTGGCGGTAGCGCACCGGCTTGCCGCCATACGCCTCGGTCGAATGGACATAGGCGTTGTAGTTGACCTGGGTGAAGGGCTCGAGCGCCACATTCAGCCGGTTCACATAATGCAGGATGCCCTGATGATGATAGGGAAGCCGCCAGGGCCCGGGATTGATGTACTGGCCGGGATCGAACTGGACGTGCTGGGTGAAGCCGCCCAGCTCGGTATAGGTGTCGCCGCCATAGAGCGTCCAGTTCCGCCCGCCGGCACGACCATTATACTCCAGCACCTGCACATGATAGCCGGCGTCGCGCAATTCCATCGCCGCGACCATGCCGGCGACGCCCGCACCCAGCACCAGCACAGAGGTGCCCGGCGGCGGCGCGCCCAGCCTGGGCGGCCCTTTGAAGGTGGACTCGCCCGCATATCCCAGCCGGGTCATGGCGTGGACCATGGCGGCACTGCCCGCCACCACGCCGATCATGCTCAGGAGGGAGCGCCGGGACGGCACACTGACGGAAACGGTCATTTGAACTCCCCAAGAATGCAGGGGCGCGGGGTCCGCGCCCGATTGATACTGCCTGTCCTGGGGCCCCGCCCGCGCCTGTTGCCGACGCTCGATCGCGCGTCGTCACGCGCCCGGCGATTAAATCGCCCAGGCCGAAACAAGGCAACGGCCCGGCGCCAAAAATAATCTGCACAAAAACGGTTCAGTCTGCCGCGATCAGGGCGAATCCGGAAAAGTCGGCATCCTGGCGTCAAAGCATCCCACGGCGGGCGGGACTCATGCTTTGATGGGTCCACCGGACAATCCGCAGACGGAGTTTCCATGTCCCGCCCCATCCCTGCCGCGCTGGCCATGCTTGCCGCCATGGCCGTTTCCATTCTGCTCCCGCGCGCGTCGGTTGCCCAGCCCCTGTCGCCGGCGGCCGCGCAATGGTGGGCCGATGTGTCGGCGCTTGCCGACGACGCCAATCAGGGGCGGATGACCGGATCGCCCGGCTATATGCGCGCCGCCGATTATGTGATCGGGCGCTTCCGGAAGCTGGGCCTTCCGCCCGCCGGCACCGACGGCTATCTGCAATCGGTTCCCCTGGTGCAGCAGATAGTGGACCAGGACGCCAGCGGCGCCACGCTGACCGGAACATCCGGCACACAGGTGATCGCGGTTGGCTCGGATATGCTGATCACAGCCGGCGGGGGGCCGCGCCCGGGCAGCGTGAACGCGCCGCTGGTCTTCATCGGTTACGGCCTGCACCTGCCGGGGCAGGGCCATGACGATTTCGCCGGCATCGACCTGAAGGGCAAGGTGGCGGTGGTGCTGGGCGGCGGGCCCGCCGACATTTCCGGCGCCATCAAGTCCAACGCCCGCTATGAGCGCAACAGGGGGCTGGCACAGCGGGGCGCGGTGGGCGTCATCAGCCTGACAACACCCAAGCAGGTGGAGATATTGTGGCAGCGCCAGAAGCTTCTGGCGCGCCAGCCGGGCATGTATCTGGCCGACACGGCGCTGCGCGAAACGCGCGTCCCCTTCTTCACCGCAACCTTCGATCCCGAAAAATCGCAGGAACTGTTCGCCGGCAGCGGCCACAGCTTTGCCGAACTGGTCGCGCTGGCCGATGCGTCAAAGCCCCTGCCGCACTTTGCGATGGCCGGGCGGCTGAAGGCGCGGATCGTGGCGCGGAGGTCGCAACTCACATCGCCCAACCTGGTGGCAAAGCTGCCCGGCAGCGATCCCAGGCTGGCCCGGGAATATGTGGTGGTGTCGTCGCATCTGGACCATCTGGGCGTCGGCGCGCCGATCAAGGGCGACAGCATCTACAACGGGGCGATGGACGATGCCTCGGGCGTGGCCGCGGTGCTGGACATCGCCCATCGGCTGGCGACGGGAAAAAGGCCACGCCGCTCCGTCCTGTTCGCGCTCTTCACCGCCGAGGAGAAAGGACTTCTGGGCTCGCGCTATTTCGCCTCCCATCCCACCGTCCCCAAAAGGACGATCGTGGCCGACGTGAATTTCGACATGCCCCTGCCCTTGTGGACGCTGAAAAGCGTCTATGTGCCGGGCGAAGCCGAAAGCAGCCTGGGCGCGGATCTGCGCGCCGCCGCCGGACCGATGGGGATCGCGGTGGTCCCCGACCCCATGCCGGACCGCAATGTCTTCATCCGCGCCGACCAGTACAGCTTCGTGCACCGGGGCATACCCGCCCTGTTCTTCAAATTCGGATTCGCCAAGGGCTCGCCGGAATTCGACATCGAGCATGCCTGGCGCGCCAACCGCTATCATTCGCCTTCCGACGATCTGGCGCAGCCGGGCATCCACAAAGAGGATGCAGTGAAGCTGGATGCGCTGGTGACGGCGGTGATCGAACGGGTGGCGAATGCCGATGGCCGGCCGCACTGGCTGGCGGGCAGCATCTTCGGGAAGAAATAGCCCCGGCGCGCCGGCAGCCGTGGTCGAAGTGGTGGCCCCGCCCTGCAAGCCGCGCTAGGCTGCCGAAAAACGTGCCAAAAACGGGAACGGAATGCGCAAGGAAATTGCCGCCGCGCTGCTGGCGGGTCTTTTGTTCAGCGTGCCGGCATTTGCCGCGCCCGAAAAGATCATCATCGATACCGACATCGGCGATGACATCGACGACGCCTTTGTGGTGGCGCTGGCGTTGAAAAGCCCGGAAGTCGAAGTGCTGGGCATCACCACCGATTTCGGCGACACAAAGGCGCGGGCCGCCATCCTGGACCGGATGCTGGGCGAGACCGGCCATGGCGGCATTCCCGTGGCGGTGGGCGCGGCCTCGGGCGCCAATGCCGCCGGCTTCACCCAGCGCGCCTATGGCGAACAGGGTCGTTTCGCCCGTGCCGGCCATCCCGGGGCGGTGGATTTCATCCTGGAACAAATCCGCAAATATCCCGGCCAGATCACCCTGGTGGCGGTGGCGCCCTCGCCCAATATCGGCGCCCTGATCGACCGCGATCGGGCAACCTTCCGCAAGCTGAAGCGCGTCGTCACCATGGGCGGGTCCATCCGGCCCTTCTCCGACGGCTTTGGCCGCACGGTCCAGCCCCACCCGGAATGGAACGTGAAGAACGACATTCGCGCCCAGCAGAAGCTCTATGCGTCGGGCGTTCCGGTGGTGGCGATGCCGCTGGATTCCACCGCCAACCTGAAGATGGACGAAGTCCGGCGTGGCCAGCTGTTCTCGCGCGGCACACCGCTGAGCGATGCGCTGGCGCTGCTTTACCTGCAATGGTCCTATGGCACCCGTCAGGTGACGCCCACCCTGTTCGACCCCATGACCCTTGCCTGGATGCTGAAGCCGTCGCTATGTCCCACCGTGCCCTTGCGCATCGTGGTGGCCGATGACGGCATGACCCGGGAAGAACCCGGCGCACCCAACGCGCAGGTGTGCCTGAAATCGGACCCGGATGCCTTCATGAACTTCATTGTCGAACGGCTGGCGCGCTAGATGGACCTTCAGGCTTTGTACGATCAGGCGGTGGCGGCGCGCCGCAGCGGCAATCTGGCGGAGGCCGAACGCCGCTATCGCGAGATTCTGGCCGTGTCCCAGCCGCCGGAACTGCTGGTGAATTATGCCAATGTGCTGTCGGCGCTGAACCGCAAAAGCGAGGCGATGGGCGCCTATGATGCCGCGCTGGCCCAGCGCCCAGGCTTTTTCGAGGGCGAATTCAACCGCGCCAATCTATTGATGGAGTTGGGCCGGCTGGACGAAGCGCTGGCCGGTTACGACCGTGCGCTGGCGGGGCGCACCGATGTGCCCGCCGCCTGGAACAATCGGGGCGCGGTGTTGCGCCAGCTGCGCCGGCTTGAGGCGGCGCTGGCCAGTCACGACCGGGCGCTGGCGCTGGCGCCGGGACACGTCAACGCGCTGATCAACCGCGGCATGGTGCTGAACGAGATGGGGCGGGCAAAGGAGGCCGAAGCGGCAGCCGACGCGGCGCTGGCGCTGCAGCCGGATGCGGCCGAAGCGATGCACCTGAAGGCGACCATCGCGCTGGAGGCGGGGCGCATCGCAGAAGCGCAGGACCGGTTCGCGCGGCTGCGAGAGGCGGCGCCGCATCAACCGGCCGCGCTGAACGGAGTGGCGCGGGCCGCGGCCCTGGCCTGCGACTGGAAGACGGCGGAGGAGATCGCACCCGGCCTGCTGGAGGCGGCCTGTCATGGCACCGCGCTGATCCAGCCGATGGTGCTGATGGGATACAGCGACGATCCCGCCCTGCTGCGGCGCGCGGCCGAGACCGCGATCGCCCGCACCGTTCCCCCGCACGCGCCGCTGGAGAAGGTGCGCCATAGCCACGACCGCATCCGCCTGGCCTATCTGTCGGCGGATTTCCACAATCATCCCACGGCGGCGCTGACGGCGGAGCTGTTCGAGAGCCATGACCGCAGCCGCTTCACCGTGATTGCCATCTCCCATGGTCCCGACGACGGCTCGCCGATGCGCGCGCGCCTGGTGAAAGCGTTTGACGAATTCCACGATGTGCGGGGAAAGAGCGACCGCGAAGTGGCCGGGATGATGCGGGCGCTGGAAGTCGACATCGCCATCGACTTCAGCGGCCACACCATGAACGGCCGGCCAGGCATTCTGTCGTGGCGGCCCGCCACGGTGCAGGCGTCGTGGCTGGTCTATCCCGGCACCACGGGCGCGCCCTTCATCGACGCCATCCTGGCGGACAGGATCGTGCTGCCGCACGACCAGCAGCCCTTTTTCAGCGAGCGCATCGTGCACCTGCCCGACTGTTATCAGGTCAATGACAGCACCCGCGCCATCGCGTCCACGCCGGCGCGTGCCCAGGCCGGGCTGCCGCAGGCGGGCTTCGTCTTCTGCTGCTTCAACGCGCACTGGAAGCTGACGACGCAAATGTTCGATATCTGGATGCGGCTTCTGGCCCAGCTTCCGGGCAGCGTGCTGTGGCTGATGGACGGGCCGGGCGCGGAAAACCTGCGCGCAGCGGCCGCGGCAAGCGGCATCGATCCGGCGCGGCTGGTCTTTGCGCCCATATTGCCGACGGACGAACATCTGGCACGGCACCGGCTGGCCGACCTGTTCTTGGACACCCTGCCCTACAATGCCCATACCACCGGCAGCGATGCGCTGTGGGCGGGCCTGCCGGTGCTGACCTGCAAGGGCCGCTCCTTCGCAGGCCGGGTGGGCGCCAGCCTGCTGGATGCCGTGGGCCTGCCGGAAATGGTGACGGAGTCGCTGGAAGACTATGAAGCGCTGGCGCTGAAGCTGGCACGGGACGGCGCGCTGCTGAAGGCCATCCATCAGAGACTGAAGGACAACCTTCAGAGCGCACCGCTGTTCGACACTGCCCGCTTCCGCCGCGGACTGGAGGCCACGCTTACCGGACTTCTGCAGCAGCCATCCGCCTGGCGGTGATGGCCGCCGCGACCTTCTAGCGTGCCCTGGGCCGTTTGGCGGGATCGAAGCCGTAAAACGCCTCCGGATTCTCCACCAGGATCCGATGGCGCAGTTTTTCGTCCGGCGCCCATTTCGCCAGAAGGTTGATCAGCACCACGTCATCGGGCATCGGCACGCGGCCCGAGGTTGCGTCGGGATGCGGCCAGTCGCTGCCCCACACGCAGCGTTCGGGCGCGTGGCGGATATAACCCATCGCCGCGGCGCTGGCGTCCGCATAGTCCGGCGCCGTGCCCTTGCCATAAAGATAGGCGCCGGACACTTTCACCCAGCCATGGCCGCTGTCCAGCAGCCGGCGCACCGACACATATTGCGGCCCGCTGGTGTCCACCGCGCGGCCCAGATGGTCGATGATCACGGGCACCGGCAATGACAGCAGCAGCTTTTCCATCGCCACCAGCTGCTCGGGCGGCATGTTGCACTGGATGTGCCAGCCCATGCCGGCGATGCGCCTGGCCAGCGGCATCACTTCGTCGGCGCCCACCGGATTTCCCAGCCCGAACTGGATGCGCACGCCGCGCACGCCGGCGGCATGAAGGTCCTTCAACTCGCCGTCGCTGACTTTCGAATTGACCACGCAGACCCCGCGGGCAGCGTCGCCGAACTGATGCAGCGCGTCCACCACGCAGGCGTTGTTGATGCCATAGGTGGAGGGCTGGACGATGATGTTGCGGCTGGTGCCGATCTTCTTCTGCAGCTTGCGGTAATCGGCCACGGTGGCGAAGGGCGGCTTCAACCGCGCGCCCGGCATATAGGCAAAGCGCGGATCGTAGAGATGGTGATGGCAGTCGCAGGCGCCGTCGGGCACCTTGAAGGCCAGTCGCGGGTCGGTGGCGGCAGCGGGCGTGGCGGCAAGCGCCAGGCCGCCCGCCAGGATCGCGCGGCGATGTATCTGCATGTGGGGCCTCCCTGCCCTGTTATCTGGCGCGATATTGTCGGCCCGCGCGGCAAAGCGCCAGAGGCGCGGCCGAAAACCATGGTGCAGACGCGAAGGACCGGCTAAAAGCGCGCCATGAGCGACATCGAAGCCCGCAAGGTAAAGGCCCGCACCTGGTTCGAATCCTTGAGAGACCGCATCATGGCCGCGTTCGAGGCGCTGGAGTCCCAGGCGCCCGCCGCGCTCTATCCCGGCGAGGCGGGTCGCTTTGTGAAGACGCCGTGGAAGCGCGGCGACGCCGGCCACGACGAGGGCGGTGGCGTCATGGGCATGATGCGCGGCCGGCTGTTCGAAAAGGTCGGCGTGCATACCTCCACTGTCCATGGCGAATTCTCGCCCGAATTCGCCAGGCAGATTCCCGGCGCGGCGGACGATCCGCGTTTCTGGGCCAGCGGCATCAGCCTGATCGCGCACATGCGAAATCCGCGCGTGCCCGCCGTGCACATGAACACACGCATGATCGTCACCACCAAGGGCTGGTTCGGCGGCGGCGCCGACCTCAATCCCACGCTGGACGCGGCGCGGAACGCCGGCCACCCCGATGCGGTGGATTTTCACGCCCGGATGAAGGCGGCCTGTGACGGCTTCGATCCCGCCTGGTACGACAGATACAGGCAGTGGGCGGACGAGTATTTCTGGCTGGCCCATCGCGGCGAGCCGCGCGGAGTGGGCGGCATCTTCTATGACCATCACGACAGCGGCGACTGGGAGAAGGATTTTGCCTTCACCCGCGCGGTGGGCGAAGCCTTTCTGGATATCCAGCCCCGGATCATCGCCCGGCGGATGGGCGAAGCCTGGACCAACGCCGAACGCCACCAGCAGGCCAAATGGCGTGGCCGCTATGTGGAGTTCAACCTGCTCTATGACCGCGGCACCACCTTCGGCCTGAAGACCGGCGGCAATGTGGAGAGCATCCTGTCTTCCATGCCGCCGGTGGCGGAGTGGCCATGATCCGGCCAGATGCCTTGAAACTCGGCTCGCGCGGATCGCCTTTGGCCCTGGCCCAGACCTATCTGGTGGGCCGGATTCTGTCCGAGCGCGGCGATATGCCGGCGGAAGCCTTTTCCGTCTCCACCTTCATGACCAGCGGCGACCGCATCCAGGACCGGCTGCTGCAGGAGGCCGGGGGCAAGGGGCTGTTCACCAAGGAGCTGGACGAGGCGCTGCTGGACGGGCGCATCGACGCGGCCGTGCATTCGATGAAGGACCTGCCTACGCGGTTGCCGGACGGCATCGTGCTGGCCTGCGTTCCTTCGCGTGAGGTGCCCTTCGACGCCTTCATCAGTCCGCATGGCGCAAGCGTCACGGACCTGAAGCCCGGCGCCACGGTGGGCACCGCGTCCCTCAGGCGCCAGGCGCAGACGCTGCATCTGCGCCCCGACCTGAAGGTGGAAATGCTGCGCGGCCGGGTGGAAACGCGGTTGGCCCGGATTGAAGCCGGCGATTTCGATGCGACCTATCTGGCGCTGGCCGGACTGAAGCGGCTGGGACTGGAGCATCACGCCGCCGGGATCGTGGATGGTGAGAGCATGCCGCCCGCTCCGGGCCAGGGTGCGCTGGCGGTGACGGCGCGCGCCGGCGACGAAAAGACCCTGGCCATGCTGAAGCCGCTGGATGTGGCCGAATACTCCATCGCCACCACGGCGGAGCGCGCCTTCCTTCTGGCGCTGGACGGATCGTGCCGCACGCCCATCGCCGCGCTGGCGACCGTCGCGGACGGCAGGCTGGATTTCGTGGGCGAAGTGCTGACGCCGGACGGACGGCACTGCTGGCGCCGCAGTGCCGGCATTGCGCTGGGCCCCGATGCGGCGGCGGTGGCGCGCGAGCTGGGTCTGAAGCTGGGCGCAGAGATCCGTGCCGAGGCAGGCCCGCTCTATCAGGCTCATTTCGGCGACCGGGGCTGGTAGCTCCGGTCCCGTCAGGTCCAACGCTGACGCCAGGTATTTTGGGTTCTGAGCAGGAGCGAGGAGCGATGTGGGCGCGGTAGCCCATGAGCGACGAGCGACGAACTCGGAGGCCAAAAGACCGGCGTCAGTCTGCGCGGAAGCCGTGCTTCAAGGAGATGTAGGACCGGTCCAGTGCCGCGATGCTGGGGCAGCCCAGGAGCTTGAGGGTGCGGATGACGTCGGCGATGAAGATCTCGATCGCGCGTTCGATGCCCGGCAGGCCTGCCGCTGCCATGCCATAGGCGTAGCCGCGCCCCAGAAGGCAGGCATCCGCGCCCATGGCGATGGCCTTGACGATGTGGGAGCCGCGCCGAATGCCGCCGTCGAACAGGATGGTGGTCTTGCCCTTCACCGCATCGACCACGCCGGGCAGCACGCGGATCGAAGCGGGACAGGTGTCGAGCTGGCGCCCGGCATGGGTGGAGACGACGATGCCCTCGGCACCATGATCGACCGCGCGGCGCGCATCATCGACAGTGATCACGCCCTTGATTACGATGGGCCCGCCCCAGGCATCGCGTATCCATTTGAGGTCGGTCCACGACACCTGCGCCGATTCCAGCGCGGCAGCCACGTCGATCGCCTCCAGCGGGCCCTTGCCCGGAATGATGATGTTGGGAAAAGGCCGGGTCATGCCGTCGGCGATGAACGACGCCAGCCAGCGCGGATGGGCCAGGATGTTCGGGATATAGGGCAGCTTGGCGAAGGGATTTTTGCCCATCAGCTCCTTCATGCCGTTGCGCACGTCGCGCTCGCGGTTGCCGGCCACCGGCGTGTCGATGGTGACGAACAGCGCCGTATAGCCGGCGGCCTTGGCGCGGGCGATGGCGCCTTCGGCGGCACCGCGCCCGCCCGCCAGATAGAGCTGGTAGAAGGTGGGGCCCGGCGATTGCGCCTTCACATCCTCGATGCGGTGGCCCGACATGGTGGAAAGAATATAGGCGGTGCCAGCCCTGCCGGCCGCGGCACTGGCCGCCAGTTCGCCCCTGGGATGCATCAGCCGCGAATAGCCGATGGGCGCCAGCAGGAAGGGCAGATCGAGCTTGTGTCCCAGCACCGTCACCGACAGGTCGCAGGCGGGCACGGCCACCGCGAAGCGCGGCTTGAACCAGACCTCGCGATAGGCCGCCTCGCTGTCCCTCAGAGTGACTTCGTCATCGGCGGCGCCGTCCAGATAACCGAACACCGAAGCGGGCAGCCGGGCGCGCGCCAGGCGCCGCAAATCGGAAATGGTGACCACGCGCGGAGCGGCAAGCGACATGAAGAAAGTTCCACCAAAAACCGGCGCTGTTATGGCCGGAATCGTGGAACTTCGCCAGTGCTGGAAATCGCGCGGTCAGTTGCTCTTGGTGACCTGGCCTTCGGCCATGCCTGCCCTGCTGCCGGGCGTGGGATTGACGGCATGTTCGCCGCTGTCGGGAACGATCTTGCGGTTCTCGTCGCCGGCGAATTTCAGATCGTTGCGGTCGGGCGTGATGCCGGGCTTGCCGGCATCGTCGCGCAGGTCGTGCTTCTTCTGTTTCATGGGATTCTCCCGGATGCTGCCTGGAGATAACGGTCAATCCGCCGCTTTGTTGCCCGTGGCATGTTCCAGCACCCAGCCGGCGGTGTCCTTCTGTACGGTGCAGCCGTCAAGATCGCGGAACAGCATGTGATAGCCGTTCGGATAGCGGCGCACATCGGCATTGGCGCCAAGGGCGGCGACCACCGCCCTGGTGGGAGCGGCGGGAATGATCTGGTCGTGGGCGCCGTAAAGAAACAGGATCGGCGGCGGACCCTTGATGTGGGCGGCCGCGCTGCGTGCCTCGTCCATCAGGTTGACCAGCCCGAACAGCGCGTCGGTGCGGGTCTTTTTCTGGAACAGGGGATCGCGGGCAAGGGCGCGCAGCATCTCGACATTGTCGGAGGGCACGATGGTCACGACATGGCTGGCGGCGCTGTTCGCCAGGATCATCCCGGGCAACAGGTGGGCGGCCAGATACAGCGCGACGCGGTAGCTGACAGGCATGTCGCCGCGCGACCACACCGCAGGCGCGGCCAGAATGACCCCGTCCACCTGCGATGACAGTGCCGCGCCCGGCGAGGCCAGCGCCGTCAGCGCCACTGCCCCGCCCATGCTTTCGCCCAGCACAAAGACCGGCACGCCGGGAAAGCGCGCTTTGGCCGCAACGATGAAATCATCCAGGTCACGGCGCATGATGTCGGCGCCCGCCCACAGGCCGGGATTGGGACCGGCGCCGAAGCCGCGCTGGTCATATGCCAGCGTGGTGATGCCCTGCGTGGCCCAGAACGTTCCGGGCATGGCGAAGGCGTTGGAATAGTCGCTCATGCCGTGCAGCGCCAGGATCAGCGCGCGGGGACGGCCCCGCCTGGCGCCGTCCGCGGCCCATTCGCGCAAGGGCAGCCTTGTGCCGTCGCGGGTCACGAAGACACCATCGGCCAGTGCGGGCGGCTCGGACATCGCGCCCAGCGGGGCGCGAAGCGGCGCGCATGCGACCGCGCAGCAGGCCGCCAGCAGCAGACAGAAACGGACCAGAAGACGCCGCATCTAGCCGTCCGCATCGTCCGCGCCGGCGCGGGACGAAGGCGGCCCCAACCGGTCAAGGGACACGATTTCGCCCTCGAATTTTTCGGGAGGCCAGAACTGCATCGGCGTCCTTAAAGTGGCAACAGCCCGATCATGGCACCGGTGAGGCCGCTGGCAAGAGTGCCCGAAACCAGCGCCTTCATCGCCAGGGAGACGATTTCTTCCCGGCGTTCCGGAATGATCGCGCTCATGCCCCCGATAAGGATACCCACGCTGGCCAGGTTGCCGAAACCGCACATGGCGTAAACCATGATCTGGGTGGCGCGGGGGTCCAGGCTTCCCGGCGGCAGCGCCGCCATGCGGACATAGGCGATCAGTTCGGTCAGCACCACCTTGATCCCGGCCAGGCTTCCGGCCGTCGCGGCTTCATGCCACGGCACGCCATAGAGCCAGACCATGGGCGCGAACAGCCAGCCCAGCATGCGCTCGATCGTCAGGGGTGCGCCGAACACCGGCGGCAGCGCCGACAGGATGATGTTCACCAGCGCGGTCAGCGCCGTCATCACAATCAGCATGGCGATGATCTGAAGATAGATTTTCAGGCCGTCTTCGGTGCCGCGCGACATGGCATCCATGGTGGAATGATATTTGATGGTGGCGTCCTTGCCTTCCACATCGGTGTCGGCGGGACCGGGCACCATGATGCGGGCGATCAGGATGCCGCCCGGCAGCGACATCATCGAGGCGACCAGAAGATGGCCCAGCGCGCCCGGCAGCACATCCTTCAGCAGCGTGGCATAGAGCACGAAAACCGTGCCGGCGATAACCGACAGGCCCACCGTCATCAGGATGAAAAGCTCGGTACGGGTCAGCCGCCCCAGATAGGGGCGGATCACCAGCTGGCCCTCCACATTGCCCAGGAAGACCGTGGCCGCCGCCGACAGGCCCACCGCCCCACCAAGGCCCATGCTGCGCTTGAGCACCGCCGCCATCGCGCCGACAATCGCAGGCAGGATGCGCCAGTACCAGAGGATGGCCGACAGGGCCGAGATCACGATGATCAGCGGCAGCACGCCGAAGGCCAGGTTAATCATGTTGGCGGGCTGGGTGACAGTGAAGGGCGTTGGCCCGCCGCCCAGAAAGCCATAGATGAAGCTGGTGCCGGATCTGGTCGCCTCCGACAGGGCGACCACCGCGCCGTTGAGGCCGAACAGGAGGTCGCGCACGAAGGGCACTTCCAGCAGCAGGACGGCGATGACGGCCTGGGCCGCAAGCGTGCCCGCCACCATCCGCCAGGAAAAGGCACTTCGATTCTCGGACAGGGCCCAGGCAATGGCAATGATGGCGCAGATACCCAGCGCCGACTGAAGATGCGGCAACACGCTTTGGCCCCGACAGAACGCGCCGGGACGCTACACGATTTTTTTGCTTCCGCCCAATCGGCGGGAACGATGACACAAAGCCGCGCCACCGCTAGTTTGGGCTGGATGAACGCTGAAAAAGACCACAGAACCGCACGCGGAACCATCAGGGCGCTGGCCGGCGCACGGGCGATCCCGCCCCTGATCATCGTGCTCTATCATTTCAGCGAAGGCCATCATTACAGCGGCGTGCAATGGTGGGATCGCATCGTCACCCGCGGCTATCTGTGGGTGGAGTTCTTCTTCGTCTTGTCGGGCTTCATCCTGACCTACAGCTATGGGCACCGGATGCGCGAACTCCTGACCTGGCGCGGCTATGGCGCGTTCCTGCGCGCCCGGCTGATCCGGCTTTATCCCGTGCACCTGTTCATGCTGCTGCTGATCCTGGTGATGGTCCTGGTGCTGCGCAACCTGGCGAATGACGGCGGCTACACCTCCATCTTCGACCTGAAATACCATCAGGACGTCAGCGTGAAGGGATTCGTTCTTTCCCTGCTGCTGATGAATGGCTGGCACACGATGGACCGGCTGACCTGGAACGGGCTTTCCTGGTTCGTCAGCGTCGAATTCGCCCTGTGCCTGATGTTTCCGGCGATCCTGTGGTTTTCCGTGCGCGGTGGGCGCTGGCGTGGGCCACTGCTGGTCGCGGCGGGGCTGGCCGGGCTGTTGATCATGCTGGCGACGCTGCAGCATGGTCTGGACCAGACCTATGACTGGGGCCTGGCGCGAGGCCTGAGCGAATTTCTGGTGGGCGCGGGGCTGGCGGTGCTGTTCGGCGGCGTCGATCACCAGCGCATTCCCGTCTGGGTGCATTCGGCGGGGCAGAGCATGCTGCTGCTGCTTCTGGCCTATAGCGTCACGTTCACCGGCTGGTCGCACGGCTTCAACGACATCTATACCGTGCTGCCCATCATGGGGCTGGTCTTCGCCCTGGCTTTCGACAGGGGTGTGGTGGCGGACCTGCTGAAGGCCCGGCCGCTGCAGCGGATCGGCGACTGGTCCTATGCCATCTATCTCGGCCAGACCGCCTGGCTGCTGGTCATCCGCTATTTCGCCAACGCGGTCTATCCGCCGCCCGATACCCCCGTTTTGGGCACCACCTTCTTCAGCCTGATGTGGTGGCTGGAGCCGCTGCTGCTGGTGCTGGCGTGCCTGGGCTGGGGCGCGGCGCTGGCGGAGTGGGTGGAAAAGCCGGCGTCACGTTTCCTGCGGAACCGGCTGGGCCGCCGCCTTGACCCCAAATCCATCCCCACCCCATCCTGATGCCCCCAACCCCGGAAGGATCACCCATGGCCATTTCATTCGCGGGCAAAGTTGCCATCATCACAGGTGCCGGCGGCGGCCTGGGGCGCGCCCATGCCCTGCATCTGGCGAAACTGGGCGCCAGGGTGGTGGTCAACGACCTGGGCGGATCGCTGGACGGCACCGGCGGCAACTCCGAAGCCAGCGAGAAAGTGGTGGCCGAGATCAAGGCGGCCGGCGGCGAGGCCATCGCCAATGGCGCATCGGTCAGCGACGATGCCGGCGTGGCGCACCTGGTCAAGCAGACCATGGACGCTTTCGGCCGCATCGATGTGCTGGTCGCCAATGCCGGCATCCTGCGCGACAAGAGCTTCGGCAAGATGGAGATCAAGGATTTCGAGGCGGTGGTGAATGTGCACCTGATGGGCACGGTCAAGCCGGCCAGGGCGGTATGGGACATCATGAAGGGCCAGGGATATGGCCGCATCGTGGTCACCACCTCGTCCACGGGGCTTTACGGCAATTTCGGCCAGACCAATTACGGCGCCGCGAAGATGAGTCTTGTCGGCTTCATGAACTCGCTGAAGCTGGAAGGCGCCAAGGACAATATCAAGGTTAATGCCATTTGCCCGGTCGCCGCCACCCGCATGACCGAAAACCTGATGCCGCCGGCGATCTCGGAGATGCTCAAACCGGAATTCGTCTCGCCCGCCGTCGCCTGGCTGGCATCGGAGGAAGCGCCCACCGGCATGATCATGACCGCGGCGGCCGGAGTGTTCGCCGCCGCCCGGATGGTGGAGACGGACGGGATCAACCTGGGCCATGGCGCCAGCGCCGACGACATCGCCGCCCATTTCGCGCAGATCGCCGACTGGTCAACCGCCAAGCACTACGACCAGGGCGGCGAGCAGAGCGCGAAATTCTTCGCCCGTGTGCAGGAAAAGCCTTTGTTGAGTTAACCCCCTCCGGCTTTCGCTTCCTGCCGTTGTTCGTGGCGCCCCGGCGCCACGAACTCCCAAGTCACTTCAGCCACCTCCCCCTTTTCAGCGCTTTGCGCAAAAAGGGGGAGGGAGCCTGTGCTTGCGCAATCTCTCTGTGCGATTGAAGCATCCCGTCACAATTTTTTTACGTGGTAACCAAATCGCTCTTGCGGCTCAGCAGGGCTTGCGGCACCATTTGCGTATGGATGACCTCGCGCTAAGCGTTCGCTATGCGCGGCCCGCTGACGCCGCAGACCTTGCGCGCATCTATATAGAGTCCTGGCAGGACACTTATGCCGGGCTTATTCCCCATTCCCTGTTGGGCGCAATGTCGCTGAAGGGCCATACCGCCCGGTGGCAGGCAACCATGCGCGGGCCTGGCGCGGTGCTGGTGGCGGAAGATTCCGCGCATGGCGCCATCGGCCTGGCCAGCCTGGGCACCGCGCGCGACGGCGCGCTGGGTTATGAGGGCGAGATCTATACCCTCTATGTCGATCCCGCCTTCCTGGGCCGCGGCGCGGGGCGTGCGCTGATGGCCGGCGCCTTCGAAACCTTCAAGGACCGCAAGCTGCGCTCCTGTCTGGTCTGGGCACATGCCCAGAACAATGCCTGCTTCTTCTACGAACGGATGGGCGGCAAGCGCGTCGCCACCCGTACCGTCAGCCTGATGGGTGCGCCCACGCCGGAAACCGGTTTCGGCTGGAAGCAACTGGCCGCCCGCCGCCAGGCCCGCACCATCCAGTCCTGAGCTTCGTCTTCAGTGATCGGCCTGCGGCGCGCCGCAGTCGCAGACGATCTGCGGCGGCAGGTCCAGCGGCAGGCGCGCGCGGCGGTGAAAGCCCAGGCTTAGCGACAGAAGCACACGGCGGCCGGAAACATCCTCCCACACCGCCGTGCCCATCCTCAGGCATTTGCGGCAAAGAAGGCGTTTCTCGGTAAGCTCTCCCTGGGTCATGGCACCAGATTGGCAGGAAATTCCCAAGCCTCGGTTGGGGCAGGCGCGGAATTTTGCTTCAAGACTTAGGAAATTTGCTTCCAGGTTCCCGGTTTACAGATCCTTTGGGCGCACGAAATCGGCCAGCTTGCCGGTTTTTTCCCGCACGTCGCGCCAGCGGCCGACATCGAAATCCAGGATCGCCAGCGCGCCGGTGGGAAATTTCTCGTCCAGCGCCTCGTGCCGGGCGCGTTCCTTGCGCCGCACCGGCTCGCGCGCCAGCAAGGCGGCGCATTCCTCCATCCCCGGATTGTGGCCCACGATCATCAGGCCGGCGGCGGCGGCGGGCGCGCCGCGCACCGCGGCGACCAGGCGCGACGCCTCGGCCAGGTAGAGGTTGGCGCGATATTCGATGGGGGCATCGATCTCCTGCAGCACCAGTTCGGCGGTCTGGGTGGTACGCGCGGAGGAGGAGCAGAGGATCAGGTCGACCTCATAGTCGCGCTTGCGGATATAGCGCGCCACGGCGGCGCCATCCTGCATTCCCGACAGCATCAGGGTGCGGTCGAAATCCTCGGTCCCGCCATCGCCGGGAAGCGCCTTTGCGTGCCGAAGAAGATACAGGCGTTTCATGGTGGTTACCGTCCCGCCGGCATCTGTCTGGTCGTGCCGGCCTTGCCAGCGCTTCTCCTGATCGCTCGCCGATACGCCGCCGACGCTCTTCTCTGGTCGCTCCGGCTCGCGCCGACGCTCCCGCGAATCCCGCATGAATGGTATGTTCTTGACCCGGGCACGGCAACCGCGCCACAACCGCCCCGGCAAGGCGGCGGTACCCCCATGGCGACAAACAAGAAACCGGGAAATTGGCGCAAGCGGACCCAGGCGGTCCGGGGCGGGCTGATGCGCTCGCCCTTCCAGGAGACCAGCGAGGCGCTGTTCCTGACCAGCGGCTATGCCTATGAGACGGCCGAGGAGGCCGAAGCCCGCTTCAGGGGCGAGGTCGGCGGCTTCCAGTATTCCCGCTTCGGCAACCCCACCGTCTCGATGTTCGAGGAGCGGATGGCGGCGCTTGAAGGCGCCCCGGTCGGGCGGGCCACCGCCACCGGCATGGCGGCGGTTTCAGCGGCGATGCTGTCCTATCTGTCGGCCGGCGACCATGTCGTCGCGGCCAAGGCGATGTTCGGCTCCTGCCGCCATGTGGTGGAATCCATCCTGCCGCGCTTCGGCATCACCTTTACCCTGGTGGACGGCGAAGACGTCGACCAGTGGCGGACGGCCATGCGGCCCAACACCAAGCTGCTGTTCCTGGAGACCCCGTCCAATCCGACGCTTTCGATCGTCGACCTGAAGGCGGTGGCCAGGATCGCCGAGGAAGGCGGAGCGCTGCTGGCGGTAGACAACGCCTTCGCCACGCCCGTCCTGCAGCGACCGATGGAGTTCGGCGCCCATATCGTGATCCATTCCACGACCAAATACATCGACGGCCAGGGCCGAGCCCTGGGCGGAATGGTGCTGTGCCGCCAGGACTTCCTGAACGATCACCTGCAGCCCTTCATCCGCAACACCGGCCCGTCGATCAGCCCCTTCAACGCCTGGCTGCACCTGAAAAGCCTGGAGACGCTGGACCTGCGCATGCGCGCCCATTGCGAGAATGCCACGCGTGTGGCCGACTTCCTGGCCGGCCATCGCAAGGTGACGCGGGTGCTCTATCCCTTCCGGCCCGACCATCCCCAGCACAACCTGGCCCGCGCCCAGATGGAAGGCGGCGGCGGGGTGGTGACCTTCGAGGTGGAAGGCGGCAAGAAGAGCGCCTTCGCGCTGGCCAATGCGCTGGGGATCATCGACATCTCCAACAATCTGGGCGACGCAAAATCGCTTCTCACCCATCCGGAAACGACTACTCACCAGAAGCTGACGCCGGAAGCGCGCCTGGGCCTGGGCATCACCGCCGGGCTTCTGCGCCTGTCGGTGGGGCTGGAGGATGCGGACGACCTCTGCGAGGACCTGGACCAGGCGCTGAAAGTGGCCTAGTGCCGTGGTTCCGACCTTCGCCCGCGCCCCATATCAAGCATCCAGCGAAGGCTCGAAACCATAACGGCACTGGATTCAACAGGCCGCCAGTGTCCTTCGATTCCAAAATTCGTTCGGAGCCGGATATAAAGACTGGACGAATTTCGGAATCGGGACACTGGCATGGGCGAGCACCGCATCCATCTGGACTGGACGGGAGGCGAGGCCCCCTTCACCTATGAATCCTATTCGCGCAACCACCAGATCCGCTTCAAGGACGGCGTGATGCTCACGGTATCGGCGGCAGCGCCCTATCGCGGCGATCCCGCCCATGCCGACCCCGAAGACCTGCTGGTGGCATCGCTGTCGTCCTGTCACATGCTGAGTTTCCTGGCGATTTGCGCGAAGAAGCGGCTGACGGTCGAAAGTTACCGGGACGATGCGGTGGGCTTTCTGGAAAATGACGGCGGCAAATACTGGGTGACACGGGTCATCCTGCGCCCCGAGGTTCGTTTCGCCGTCGCACCGGACGCCGAAACCCTGGCCCATGTGCATCACAAGGCGCATGAAACCTGTTTCATCGCCAATTCCGTGAAGACGGATGTGCGGGTTGAACCGGTTCCCTGACATTTTCGTTACCATTCCCCGCGACCAAAACGCCGCTTGCGCGCCCCTCGGCTCCCGCCCGATAATTGGGCCATGTACGAGCGAGAGACCAAGCGCATCCGCGTGGCGGTGAAGCCGGCCTATCTGGACGACCAGTCCGATCCGGATGACGACCGCTATGTGTGGGCCTATACCGTGACCATCGAGAACCGGGGCGCCGAGCCGGTGCAGCTTCTGTCGCGCTACTGGAACATCATGGACGCGACGGGCCGCGTGCAGGAAGTGCGCGGGCCCGGCGTGGTGGGCGCCCAGCCGGTGATCGCCCCGGGCGAGAAATTCCAGTACACCAGCGGCTGCCCGCTTGAGACGGCGTCAGGCACCATGCAGGGCCGCTATCAGATGATGAGCGCCTCGGGCGAGAGCTTTGAGGCGGAAATTCCCGTCTTCCTGCTGGAAAGCCCTTACGAGCATCGGCGGATACATTAGGCTCGCCTTAAGTCCCTGCCGCGGGCAAGGTTGCAACCGTCAGCCGGCCGGGTGAAACTTTTCCCATGACAAGACCGACGCGTGAAGAGGCCGAAAGGGCCGTCCATACCCTGTTGCGCTGGGCCGGCGACAATCCCGAGCGCGAGGGACTGCGTGATACACCCGCCCGGGTAGCGCGCGCCTTCGAAGACTGGTTTTCCGGCTATGGCCAGGACCCCGAGGATTACCTGACCCGCACCTTCGAGGAAATCGAAGGCTATGACGACATGGTGATCCTCAGGGACATCCGCTTCGAAAGCCATTGCGAGCATCATCTGGCGCCGATCATCGGCCGCGTACATGTCGGATACCTGCCGACCCACCGCGTGGTGGGCATCTCCAAGCTGGCACGCGTGGTGGAAGCCTATGCGCGGCGCCTGCAGGTGCAGGAGAAGATGAACGCGCAGATCGCCAACACAATTCAAAGGGTGCTGGAGCCCCATGGCGTGGCGGTTGTGATCGAGGCGGCACACCAGTGCATGACCACGCGCGGGGTGCACAAGCCCGGCGTGACCATGGTGACGTCGACCATGCTGGGGGCGTTCCGCGACAATTCCGACACGCGGCGCGAATTCCTGAACATCATCGGCAATCCGGCATCGCGCGAAGACCGATGACCGATGCCCTCGCCCTGGTGAAGGCGTTGATCGCCTTCGACACCGCCAGCCGCGATTCCAACCTGGCGCTGATCGACTTCGCGCAGGGGCTGCTGGAGCAGGCGGGTGCGCGCTGCCGGCGGTCGTATGACGCCACCGCCAACAAGGCCAACCTGTTTGCGACGATTGGCCCCGCCAAGGAAAATGGTGAAATGGATGGCGGCTATGTGCTGAGCGGCCATACCGATGTGGTGCCGGTGGACGGACAGGACTGGTCTTCCGATCCGTTCAAGCCCGAAGTGCGCGACGGGCTGCTCTATGGCCGCGGCGCCTGCGACATGAAGGGTTTTGTCGGTGTGGCGCTTTCCCTGGCACCGGCGATTGCAAAGGCGAAGCTGAAACGGCCGATCCATTTCGCCCTGTCGTATGACGAGGAAGTCGGCTGCGCCGGCGTGGGCGGCCTGCTGGAAGACCTGAAGGCCAATGACATCAAGCCCGCGCTGGCCATCATCGGCGAGCCCACGCTGATGAAGCTGGTGGGTGCGCACAAGGGCGGCGCCAAGCTGGTCACCCGTTGTTGCGGCAAGGAAGGCCATTCCAGCCAACCCGACAAGGGCGCCAATGCGGTGATGATGGCGGGCGAGTTCATGGCCCTGCTGGAAAGCGTGCAGGGAGAACTGCGCGCCGACCGCGACCCGCGCTTCGATCCGCCCTGGACGACCTTGCAGGCGACCGTGGTGCATGGCGGCACCGCGGTGAACATCCTGGCGAAGGAAGCCGAAGTCACCTGGGAATACCGCTTCCTGCCCGACCGCGATCCGTCACGCATCGTGGAGCGGGTGAAGGCGCGCGTGGAGGCCGAGGTGCTGCCCAAATACCGCGCCCGCGCGGGCGAGGCGCGGTTCGACACCACGCTGCATGCGCATTATCCGGGGCTGGTGATGGACGAGGCATCGCCCGCCATCGTCCTGGCGCGCGAACTGACCGGCGCCAACCAGGCCGAGGCCGTCGCCTATGGCACCGAGGCGGGCCATTTCCAGAACTACGGCATTCCGGCGGTGATCTGCGGCCCCGGCTCGATCGAACAGGCGCACCGGCCTGACGAGTTCTGCGCGCTGAGCGAGCTGGAAGCCTGCGAAGCCTTCCTGCGCAAGGTGATCGCGAAGGCGTCGACCTGACTCCATTTGCGATGGCCCACTTCATCCAGGGCAACAGACGTCATCGCTTGTAACCCTGGATGGCCCGGCCCCTTCGACAGGCCCAGGGTGAGGCCGGACCATGACAGTATGGGGATTCAGGAGAGCGCCTCGCGCCCGATCTCATGGACTGTGCCGCAGAATTCGCACTTCGCCCGGATGATGCCGTCGGGATCAGCAAGGCCCGCGCGGTCTTTTTCCGAATAGCTTTTCAGCACCCCGGCGATGCGATCGGTGTCGCAGTCGCAGCGGAAGGCTACCGGCTCCGGCGGATGCACCCGCACTTCGTCCTCGTGGAACAGCCGCCACAAAAGGGTTTCGGGCGCCAGCATGGTATCGACCAGCTCCAGGTCTTCCACCGTTCCCAGGATCAGCGACAGCCGCTCCCAGTCGTCGGAGAGTTCGCCGTCCTCGGACTCCCGCGTCGCCTCGCCCGGCGTCATCTGCAGCATCATGCCGCCGGCGCGCCAGTGCGGCGCCGGATCGCCCGGAAGATACAGCGGCGCGGCAGCAAGGCGGATGGCGGTCGGAAGCTGTTCGGACTGGCTGAAATAGGTCTCAGCCGAGGCGGCGATCCCCTCCTCCGCCAGTTCGACAATACCCTGATAGGTCTTGCCGCCGCGCTTGGGCTCGATGGTGATGGCCAGCGCACCCTTTCCCGCCAGATCGGCGAAGGTGATGTTTTGCAGTTCCGCGAAACGCGCGGCGTCCAGCCGGGCGAAGCCGCGCACGCCGCGCGCCTTGTCGGCCTCCACCCCGTAATAGTCGGTGGTGATCAGGTCCAGCGGCCCGTCACCCTTGGTCTGGATGGTCAGCCGCCCGTCCAGCTTCAGCGCCGAGCCCAGGATCGCGCCCAGCGCCACCATCTCGCCCGTCACGCGGGCGGCGGCTTCAGGCAGGGCGTGGGCGGAAAGCGCCCGGCCCGAGGCCGTGTCCAGCCGCACCAGCCGCCCGCGCACGCCCAATTTGGGCAGGTCGAACGGCAGGACGAAGTCGCCATAGGGCGAGTTGTGGTCGATCTTGTCGGGCATCGTCCGCCAATATGGCGATCAGGCCGGCTTTTTCAACTTGGCGGGCTTTCGCCGGCTCAGGACAGCGACCACGCCAGGATCGCCTTCTGGGCATGGAGGCGGTTTTCCGCCTCGTCGAACACCACCGACTGCGGCCCGTCGATCACTTCGTCGGTCACTTCCTCGCCCCGGTGCGCAGGCAGGCAGTGCATGAAGATGGCATCCTTTTTCGCCAGTTTCATCAGCGCTTCATTGACCTGATAGGGTTTGAGCAGATTGTGGCGCTTGGTGGCATTGTCGTCGCCCATCGACACCCAGGCATCCGACACCACGCAGTCCGCGCCCTCCACCGCCGCGCGCGCGTCGGTGGTGAAGTGCACCAGGCCGGAATCGGCTGCCCAGTCGCGGGTTTCCTGATCGACGGTGAGCTCCCTTGGGCTGGCCACGTTCAGGTGGAAGCCGAAACGCACGGCGGCATGAACCCAGGAGGTCAGCACATTGTTGCCGTCGCCGCTCCACGCTACGCGGGCGCCCCCGATGTCGCCTTTGTGCTCTTCATAGGTCATCACATCCGCCATCACCTGGCAGGGATGGGACCATTTGGTCAGGCCGTTGATGACGGGAATGGTGGCGTTGGCGGCCAGTTCCTCGACCATCTCATGGTCCAGCAGGCGGATCATCACCGCATCGACATAGCGGGAGATCACCCGCGCGGTATCGGCGATGGTCTCCTCGCGCGCCAGCTGCATCTCGCTGCCGGTCAGCATCAGGGTGGTGCCACCCAGCTGGCGCGCCGCCACATCGAAGCTGATGCGGGTGCGGGTGGACTGCTTGTCGAAGATCATCGCCAGCACCCGACCGGTCAGGGGCGCATCGGTGTCGGGCACGCCGCGCGGCAGGCCCAGGCGCGCCAGCTTGCGCGCCTTGGCGTCGGCGATCATCGCCTTCAGCGTCTCGCCGGAATGATCGGACAGGTCCAGGAAATGCCTGGGCATATTCACAGGGGCGTTCATTGGGCAGCGGCCTTCGATGCAACTTTCGATTCCAGCGCGGCGGCGGCGCGGTCCATCGCCGCCATGCCTTCGCGCACTTCGTCTTCGCTGATGGTCAGGGCGGGCAGAAGGCGCACCACATTGTCGCCCGCCGGCAGCACGATCACGCCCGCTTCGCGCGCGGCATTGATGAAGTCGGTGTTGGGCACCTTCATGGTCAGGCCCAGCATCAGTCCCTGCCCGCGCAGGCCGGAGAAGATGGCGGGATGGCCGGCGACCAGCGCGCCAAGCTGCTGCGCCATGAAGCCTGCGATCCTGTTCACATGGTCCAGGAAGCCCGGCTCCAGCACCATGTCGAGGGCCTCGTTGCCCACCGCCATGGCCAGCGGATTGCCGCCATAGGTCGTGCCGTGGGTGCCCACCGTCATGCCGTTCGCCGCATCGGCGGTGGCCAGCACAGCACCCAGCGGAAAGCCGCCGCCGATGGCCTTGGCCACCGTCATGATATCGGGGGTGATGCCGATCCATTCATGGGCAAACAGCCTGCCGGTGCGGCCCACGCCGGTCTGTATCTCGTCCAGCACCAGAAGCGTGCCGGTCTGGTCGCACAATTTGCGGACGGCGCGCAGGAATTCTGGCGCGATCACCCGCACGCCGCTTTCGCCCTGCAAGGGTTCGATCAGGATCGCGGCGGTCGCCGGGCCGGTGAGCGCCTTCACGGCGGCAAGGTCTTTGGCCACGTCGCCGGTCAGGGTGACCTGGTCGAAGCCTTCCATGCGCGGGCCAAAGCCCTCCAGATACTTTTCGTTGCCGCCGGCATTGATCGCCGCATAGGTGCGGCCGTGGAAGGCGCCCTCGAAGGTCACGATGCGGAAGCGATCCGGCTGGCCGTTCACGAAATGGTGGCGGCGGGCCATCTTGATCGCCAGCTCGATCGCCTCGGTGCCGGAGTTCACGAAGAACACCGTGTCGGCGAAGGTGGCGGCGACCAGCTTCTTCGACAGGCTTTCCTGGCCCGGCACGCGATAGAGGTTGGATGTGTGCCACAGCTTGCCGGCCTGGTCGGTCAGTGCCTTGACCAGGCGCGGATTGGCGATGCCGAACGCATTGACCGCGATGCCCGCCCCGAAATCCAGGTATCGCTTCCCATCCTCGGCGAAAAGGTATGAGCCTTCGCCACGGACGAATGCGACATCCGTCCGGTTATAGGTGGGAAGCAGAGGGGGGAACACGACGGTCTCCTTTTCTTTTGTGGCCTTTTCCGGCTGAAATAAAATTGCAGGGTTGCGCGGGAAAAAGCGGTTTATCTGCCTTTCGTGTGGCTTTTGCTACCCCTGACCTTGCAGGGCGGGCCTGCCCGCCGCGCCAGCCCGCCACAGCACGACACCCGCCGCCGCACACGTCTGCCGCCGCACAGGCCCGCCTCCCCCTCGGCGCGAGGCGCCGGAAGGGGGAGGTGGATTCAGCGGGCGAAGGCGACCGCAGGGAGCCGAGCGAAAGCTGAAGCCGGAGGGGGCAATGAGAATCAGGAATCATGTGGACAAGGGGTTGGGGAGCCCCCGCAACGCTTGTGCGGGGTAAACGGGGCGCTACGATATGTAGTGACCGGGGGTGTTGGAGAGCGTGCGGGTGCCGCCTACCTCCCGAAGGAGCGATGACCATGACACAGGTGAACTGGTCCGAGGACCGGGTCGAGCAGCTCAAGACATTGTGGACCGAGGGCCTGTCAGCCAGCCAGATCGCCCGGGCCCTGGGCGGGGTCACCCGCAATGCGGTGATCGGCAAGGTGCACAGGCTTGGCCTGGCGGGCCGCGCCAGCCCCTCGCGCTCCGAGCGCCCGCGCCTGCCCATGGCGCCCAAGACGCACAGCGCGCGGGCCCATGTGCCCGCCGTGCCGGTGGTAGAGGAGGACCCCCTGCTGCTGGACGACGGCCATTTCGCCACCGTGCTTACGATCAGCGACCGCATGTGCCGCTGGCCGATCGGCGACCCTTCCGCCAGCGAATTCCATTTCTGTGGCCGCAACCCCAAGTCGGGATCGCCTTATTGCGAGGCCCATGCCCGCAAGGCGTATCAGCCGCAGCAGACACGGTCGCACAAGGACAAGGGACGGATGGCTGGGTGAGCGACCGGTGCGCGTAGCGCACGAGCAGGTCCGGTGGACCTGCGAGAGGTGGCGAACGCCGCGCGCGTGGGCGAAAGGGCCGGAGACCTGCCTGCAGTCCTGTGCCGATTACCGATCCGCGCTATCCTCGCGCCATCCGCGCGAGGAGCCAGCATGAGCATCTACAATTTCACTGCCGCACTCCCGAACGGCGAGACCGTCGGCATGGAGACCTGGCGCGGGCGGGTCCTTCTGATTGTCAACACCGCCAGCCAGTGCGGCTTCACCCCGCAATACGCCGGGCTTGAGGCGCTTTTCCGCGAGCACAGGGACGCAGGACTCACCGTGCTGGGCTTTCCCTGCAACCAGTTCGGCGCACAGGAGCTGGGCAGCGATGCCCAAATCGGCGCCTTCTGCGAGAAGAATTACAGTGTGACATTCCCGATCTTCAGCAAGGTCGAGGTGAAGGGCCCAGGCGCCCATCCCCTGTTCCGCTATCTGTGCCATGCCCGGCCGGGGATATTGGGGACCGAATCGATCAAGTGGAACTTCACCAAATTCCTGATCGACAGGAACGGCGAGCCGGTGTCGCGCCATGCTCCACGTACCAGGCCCGAGGCGCTGGAAGGGCACATCAAAAACCTGTTGTGAGAGTGAAAGCGCCGGGAACCGCCTACCGCCGCAGGCATTGGCCGGCTATCTTAGGCGATGAAAGACTGAGGGAGCACAATATAAGAACCGCGCTTGTCGTCCTGGCCCTTGTCGCCATGACCGCGGCACCAGCCACCGCCACCGAATCCCACCGGCAGCAGATGGCGCAGCCCAGGAACAGCCAGACCAGGATGGCCACCGATTCGCTCAAGGCCGAGATCGAGACCCTGCGCGCCCAGGTGACGGCGCTGCAGAAGAAAGTGGACGATCTTCAGGGACGCAGCGCCAATTCGCTCTGCATCGCCCTGCACTGCGCCTGAAGCTCAGGACGCATTGGCCCGGCGCGGCTCGCTGACGATCGATTCGTCCAGCGAATAGCCGGCGGAGCGCACGGTGCGGATCGGATCGGCGACGCCTTCGATGTTGAGCGCCTTTCTCAAGCGCCCGACATGCACATCGACCGTGCGGGCCTCGACATAGACGTCGCTGCCCCACACAGCATCCAGCAGCTGCTCGCGGCTGAAGACCCGGCCCGGATGCTGGATCAGGTGATCGAGCAGGCGGTATTCGGTGGGGCCCAGATGCACTTCCACCCCGGCGCGGCGCACCCGGTGGGCGGCACGGTCCATCTCGATATCGCCGACCTGCACCACATCCTCCGCCAGGCTGGGGCGGATGCGCCGCAGCACCGCGCGCAGGCGCGCCAGAAGCTCTGTCATCGAAAAGGGCTTGGTCAGGTAATCATCGGCGCCGGTATCCAGGCCGCGGATGCGGTCCGATTCCTCGCCCCGCGCCGTCAGCATGATGATGGGCACGTTGCGGGTTTCCTGGCGGCCGCGCAGCCGGCGGCATACTTCGATGCCGGAAAGCTGTGGCAGCATCCAGTCCAGCAACACCAGGTCGGGTTTTTCCTCGGCGGCGACCAGCAGCGCCTCTTCGCCGTCGCGCGCTTCGATCACGCGATAGCCTTCTCGTTCCAGATTGTAGCGCAGAAGGGTGACCAGGGCGCTTTCATCCTCTGCAACGAGGACGGTCGGCTTGCTCATGCTTGGCTCTCGTAGGCGGTTTCGCTGGTGATGTCGGCCTTGGGCCTGGTGCTGGCGAGATGGCCGGCCTTGACCATGTGATAAACGACTTCTGCGATGTTGGTGCAGTGATCGCCGCAGCGTTCGATATTCTTGGCGACGAAGAGAAGATGGGTGCACAGGCCGATGGTGCGCGGATCTTCCATCATATAGGTCAGCAGTTCGCGGAACAGGCTGTTGTAGATCTCGTCGATCTCTCCATCGCGGTTCCACACCGCCTCGGCCTCTTCGGCGTCGCGGTTGGAAAAGGAATCCAGCACCTGCTTGAGCTGAGTCTGGGCGGCCTTGCCCATGCGCGCAAGGCTCTGTGTCAGGCGGATCGGCGGCTCGCGGTTCAGCACCAGGGCCCGCTTGGCGATGTTCTTGGCCAGGTCGCCGATACGTTCCAGTTCGGCCGCGGTCTTGATCGCCGCCAGGGTCTCACGCAGATCGACCGCCATCGGCTGGCGCAGGGCCAGCAGCTTCAGCGCACGATCCTCGATCGCCTGCTGCATCTCGTCGATGCGGATGTCGCCGCCCACCGCGCGCTCGGCCGCCTCGCTGTCGCGCCGGGCGATGGCTTCGATGGCGGCGGCAAACTGGGCCTCTGCCAGGCCCCCCATCTGGGCGACCAGGGTGGACAGGGCTTCGAGCTGTTCGTCGAAGGACTTCACTGTGTGATCGCTCATGGATGACCGCTCTTGGGTTTCCGCCTGGGGGACAAAGCTTTGCTAGGCGTTTCGCGCCACTCCTATGCGACGATTTTATAACATTTCCGTGACAGGGGCGGCGGGGGCCCTGGCGGCGCCCCCCGCCGGCGCCTCGGCGGGCGGCAGTTGGGCCGGCGCTTCCGGCAGATAGACGGTAAAGACGCTGCCCACGCCTTTGGTGCTTTCGATGGAAAGCCGACCCTGGTGGCGGCTGATGATGTGCTTGACGATGGCCAGCCCCAGGCCGGTGCCCCCCCGTTCGCGCGAGCGCTTCACGTCCACCCGGTAGAAGCGTTCGGTCAGGCGGGGGATGGCACTGGCCTCGATCCCTTCGCCTTCATCGCGCACGGCGGCGAATACCTGGCCATCGCGGGTTCCCAAGGTGACGGTGATCCGGCCCCCTTCGCGGCCATACTTGATGGCATTGTGGACCAGGTTCTGGAACAGCTGCACAAGCTCGTCGCGATCGCCCAGCACATCGGGCAGCTGCGAAGGGGCTTGCACCGTCACGCTGACGCCATCGTCGGCCGCCAGCGGCATCAGCACTTGCACGGCCTGGCGCACCACCCCGTCGAGCGCGATGCGACCTTCGGGGCGGACATGCTCGTTCATCTCGATGCGCGTCAGCGAGAGGAGGTCGTGGATCAGCCGGCGCATCCGCGCCGTTTCGCTGGCCATGATGTCCAGGAACTGTTCGCGCGCCGCCGTATCGTCGCGGGCATGACCGCGCAGCGTGTCGATAAAGCCGGATACCGCGGCCAGCGGTGTGCGCAGCTCGTGGCTGGCATTGGCCACAAAGTCGGCGCGCATCTGCTCACTGCGGCGCACCACGGTGACGTCATGCAGCAGAAGCGCGGTGACTGGCGGCGACAGCGAGATGCGCGCAACATGGACCTGGAAATGGCGTTCCACCGGAACCGGCAGGGTGAAAGGCACGTTGGCGGTGGCACCTGCCGCGATGGCGTCGGCCACCGCAGCCAGCACGTCGGGATGGCGCAGCACTTGGCCGAGCTTCTTGCGTTCCAGGCCCGGGCCCAGCACCTCGCGCATCGACTGGTTGACGAACAGAACCCGCTCGGCCCCGTCCAGCAGCATGGCCGGCGTGGGCAGCCGGTCCAGCACCAGCCGCGTCAGGGGCGGCAGGATGTCCAGCGGATCGTCGGGATGCTGTTCGGGCACGCGATTGATCGGTTCCTGGAAGGTGACGAAGCCGCCCACCAGCAGCGCGGCCAGCGCCAGCGCCACGATGGCCCAGAAGACCGGCGCGCCCAGCAACAGCACCGCTGCGCCGCCGCCGACCATCCCGGCAAGCAGGGCACCGATCCTTCCGCGCGCCGTGGAGAGCGATTCCAGCATCTCACCATATTAGCGCTGATTGCGACTGTTCAGTAACCGACAAGAACAACAATCAAGCCGGAACCGGTATCCGCAGACGCGACCAATCCGCGAATCGCCGCCGGACGGCGAAATCGATGGCCAGGACTTAGAGGCGATCGCAACGCAGCGAATGCGTCCAGGCAGATCGAAAGGATGGGCGCTCAGTTGCAGCGAGCATGGCATGCGTTCGCGACCGCAGGCGCGAAGGACAGGCTCATTCTGTTGCCGGAAGGCAGGGTCGCCGCGGTACCCTAGGCCCTCACGCACGGGGCGGCGAGCCGGGCACCGGCCGCCGGCAGATGCCGGCATGAACTGTTTGAGAGATTTTTTGATGGGGCAGCGGGCAAGAATCGGGTCCGTGGAGCGGCGTTTGCGGGCAAATGGTTAACGGCGAAAAGCCCGGAAATCCGCCCAAAATAAGAACCTGCGGCGCATTTATCTGACATGTTTGCCCTCCAGCCCCTTGTTTCCGCACGAAAAATTCTTGGCCGTGCGGAACCGTACGTCGCCTTGGCGATTGTCTAGCCGGGAGTCGGGGTAACAGAAGATGGCCGAGGTCATTGCATTCCCGGAGCGCGCGAAGGACCAACACACGGTCCTGGTGGTCGACGATGAATTCCTGATGCGCGGCGTCCTGGTCGAGATTCTGCAGGACAATGGTTTTCGCGCGGTCGGCATGGCCTCGGCCGAAGAGGCAATGGCGCATCTGTCGGGCCCCGGCCATGTCGATCTGGTGTTCAGCGACATCAAGATGCCGGGCATCGATGGCTTCGCGCTGGCGCGCTGGATCCACCAGCACATGCCTGAAATGCCGGTGATCCTGGCCAGCGGCTATCCCGGCAAGGCCAACATGGCCGCGGAGCTTTGCCAGGCCGAATTCATGAGGAAACCCTGCGATTTCGAGCAGATCGTCGACAGGATTCGCGAGGCGATAGAACGCCGCAAGGTGCGCCAGGCATAAATCGCGGCGCACGGCGCGCCGGGCCGAAAATTCAATCCGGAATCCGTCCGCGTTGCTGCTTGACGCGGCCGCGATGCTTCTTCGATTCCAGCCGCTTGGCCTTGCTGGCCCGGGGCACCTTCGTCTTGTGGCGCGCCCGCCGTGGCACCGCGGCCCTGCGGATGATTTCCACCAGCCGGGCGCGGGCGTCCGCGCGGTTCTTCTCCTGCTCGCGAAAGCGCCGGGCAGTGATCACCAGCACGCCCTCGCGGGTGAGCCTTTCGCGTGCCGCGAGCGCGGCGCGCACCGGTTCGGGCAGGCTGGGAGAGCCGGCGACGTCGAAGCGCAACTGCACCGCGCTCGCCACCTTGTTCACATTCTGCCCGCCCGGACCGGCACTGCGGATGAAGCTTTCGTCCAGCTCGTCTTCGGGGATGACGATGCGGGGGGAGACGATGAGCGCGCTCATGCTTCAAATGCCCTGGCAAGCTCGCGCCGCACCAGCTTGCCGCCTTCGTTGCGCGCCAGCGGCTCAGGCGACACCAGGATACGCACCGGCACCTTGTATGCGGCCAGGTACCGGCCGGCGAAATCCTGCAGCGCCTGCTGGCTGACGGGTGCGCGCGCCTGCACCAGCGCAGCAGGCACCTCGCCCAGGAGCGGATGGGGCAAGCCGACCAGCGCCGCGTCGGCCACCGCCGGATGGCGCGCCAGGACCTTTTCCACTTCGGTGCAATAGATGTTGGCCCCACCGCGGATCACCATGTCGGTCGCTCGGCCCTCGATGGTACAGAAGCCTTCTTCGTCGATGCTGGCCAGGTCGCCGGTCTTCATCCAGCCGTCCCGGAAATGCCCGGCGGTGGCGTCAGGCCGGTTCCAGTAACCTTTCACGATGTTGGGCCCGAAGGCCCATAATTCGCCCACCTCGCCCGGTGTTGCCTCGCGGTCTTCCACCATCACCCGGATGCGGCTGACCGGCAGCGCGGGCCCGCAGCTTTCGGGGCGGTTAACATAGTCGGGCCCGGAATGGGTGGTGCATGTGGCCGACGTCTCGGTCATGCCCCAGCCATGACCGCAGATCGCATTGGGAAAGGCGGCGGCGATGCGCGCCGGCAGATCGACGGGCGGCGGCGCCCCGCCATAGGTCGCCAGCCTCAGCGAGGAGAGATCGAACTTGGCAAGGCGCGGGTGTTCCAGCAGCGCGAGCATGATGGCAGGCACCCCGCCGGTGACGGTGACCTTCTCGCACTCGATCAGGCGGAGCGCGGCTTCAGCCTCAAAGCGATGCATCAGCACCAGCTTGCCGCCTGCCGCCATGGTCGGCAGCATCACCGACAGGCTGCCGATCACATGGAAGAAGGGCACGGCCAGAAGGGTAGTGCGTTGTGGCGCTGTCGCCGGGTCGGGCATTGCCTCGCCCTGGCGCACCGCATTGCGAACGAGAGAGAAAGGCGCGGCGAAAATGTTGGTGGTCAGCGAACGGTGGGTGCCCAGTGCTCCTTTGGGCGCGCCCGAGGTACCCGAGGTATAGAAGATTGTGGCATCATCTTCGGGAGACAGCACCACATCGGCAATCGTTCCGTCCGGCAGGTCGCCCCAATGCCCCGGCGTGCCGATCACATCCTCCAGCACCGTCACGCCGGGCGGGGAACCGGCGGCGCGCGCTACGAAGACGTGTTCCACGGCAGGCGGCATGTCCGCGAGCCGCGACAGCCGCTCGGCATCGGCGAAGACAAAGCGGGCGCCAGCGTCCTGGATGCCATAGGCCAGTTCGGGGGCCGTCCACCACGCGTTCAGCGGCACCATGATCGCGCCCGCCAGAAGGCCGGCCATGAATACCACCGGCCATTCCGGCAGGTTGCGCATCACCAGCGCCACCCGGTCGCCTTTGCGAAGGCCCTGCGCGCGCATCGTGGCCGACAGTGCCAGCACGGCGCGGGCAAAGGCGTCGTAGGTGACGCGTTCACTGCCCAGAACTAGGAATTCGCGGGGCCCGAAGTTGCGCACGGCGGCGAATGCCTCAGCCGCGGTGGCCGGCACATGTTTCCAGACCCGCATGGGAACGCCGCGCACCACCGCCGCCACCGTCTCGAAGGGGGCACCGGGCGCGGTCAGGCGGGCATGTGCTTGTGCCAGGGTCATGCCCGGCCAGGCAGGGGTCATGTTTGTTTGGCTCCGGGTCGGTTATAACCCGCGCGAGGCATGACATGACGCATGGATTTTCGCAAAACCGGCTGGCCCGGATTATCCCGACCCTGGCGGCGCATTATATCGACACCGGCGCCATTCCCGGCGCGCTGCTGATGGTCTGGCGGCGCGGGGTTCTGGCCCATCTGGGCTTGGCCGGCCATATCGACCTGGAGCGCCGCACCCCCGTGCGTGAGGACGCGATTTACCGGATCTATTCGATGACCAAGCCGGTTACCTCGGTGGCGTTGCTGATGCTGATGGAGGAAGGCCGGATCGCGCTGGACGATCCGGTGGCGCGCTACATCCCCGGCTTCGCGGGCCTTGGCGTCTTCGCCGGCGGCGCCGACGGCAACTTTGCCACCGCGGCGCCCGCACGGCCCATGCTTGTGGTCGATCTTCTGTGCCATACCAGCGGGCTGACCTATGACTTCCACAACCGCACGCCGGTGGACGCCGCCTATCGCAGGCTGGGCGTGGGCGCATTTGCCACCGAAGGCGGCCTGGCGGGGATGGTCGCGCAACTTGAAACGTTGCCGCTGGAATTCTCCCCTGGCGAGCAATGGAATTACTCCGTGGCCACGGACGTCGCCGGATATCTGGTCGAGAAGATTTCCGGGATGCGTCTGGGTGAATTCCTCGCGCGCCGGGTCTTTCAGCCGCTGGGCATGGAAGATACCGACTTCTTTGTGCCCCAGCAAAAGCTGGACCGCCTCGCCACCTGCTACCAGGTCAAGGACGGCAGGCTGGTCGTGCAGGACGATGCACGCGCTTCCGCATTTGCCGCCTCGCCGAAGCTGGAATCGGGCGGCGGCGGGCTGGTGGGCACGGCGGGCGATTACATGCGCTTCTGCCGCATGCTGCTGAACGGGGGCACGCTTGATCGGGCGCAATTGCTGTCGCCCAAAACGGTGGCGCTGATGACAATGAATCACCTGCCAGGCGGCGCACAGATGACCGACATGATGGCATCGACCAGCCTGTTCAACGAAACCGGGTACAGCGGCGTGGGCTTTGGGCTGGGCGTGTCGGTGACGGTGGACGTGCCGGCCGCGCGACTTCCTGGCAGTGTTGGCGAATTCGCCTGGGGCGGGGCCGCGTCCACCGCCTTTTTTGTCGATCCGAAAGAGGATATGGCAGTGGTGTTCATGACCCAGGTTCTGGGCGCGCCCGACCGGGTGCGCCTGAGGCGCGAGCTTCGCACCCTGGTCTATGGCGCGATGACGGAGAGCTTTTCTTGATCGAGGAACTGCCCATCACCAGCTGGACCGGGCCTTTCGACGAAGGCGTGCGGCAGCGCGCGGTGACGGCGCTGGAATCGGGCGCGGTGCTGTTTTTTCCGCAGCTTCCCTTCCAGGTGCGCGACGAGGAAAGGGAATTCCTGGATACCCGCGTCTCCGACGGCAGGGCCAAGAATATCAGCCTGGATCCATCTACCGGCAGGCTGCAGGCCACCGCGCTGACGGGCGAGAAGGCGCAAAGGCTTGCGGCGATGATCGAGCGTTTCGGGGCGGGCGCCGCGGGGCTGATTTCGGCACTGCTGCCCTATCGCAACATCGAGCGCGCCCGCACCAGCTATCGCCCTGTGCAGGTCAAGGGCCGCAGTTATTCGAAGATCAGCGACGACCGGCTGCTGCATGTCGATGCCTTTCCCACCCGCCCCATGCATGGCCGGCGCATCCTGCGCTTTTTCGCCAATGTAGCGCCGCCGGGCTCGCCCGACGCGGGCCTGCGGCGCTGGCAGGTGGGCGAGCCGTTCGAGGATTTCGCCGGCAAGTTCCTGCCGCGCGTGAGCCCGCATATGCCCGGCAAGTCCTGGCTGCTGGGAAAATTGGGGGTCACCCGCGGCACCCGCAGCCTCTATGACGAGTTGATGCTGTCGCTGCACGATGCGGCCAAGCTGGACGAGGATTTCCAGAAGACCAGCCCGCAAGAGGCAGTCAGCTTTCCCCCGGGCAGCTGCTGGATGGTGTTCACCGACCAGGTTCTGCATGCCGCGCTGGGCGGGGAGTTCGCGCTGGAACAGACCTTCCACCTCGATATCGACCAGATGGCCGAGCCGGCGCGCGCGCCGCTGAAGGTTCTCGAACGACTGAGCGGGCGCGAACTGGTCTAGCCTGCCTTGAGCGCGGCCTGGGGCGTGCGCAGATATATGCCGTGCGCGCCCGGCCAGGGCCGCAGTTGCGCCGGCATCGGTTCGGCATTCTCGCTTTCGCCCACAAGCAGCACCCCATCCGGCGCCAGCGTGTCGGCCATGCGCTCCACCACCCCGGCGCGGTTGGCGGCGTCGAAATACATCAGCACATTGCGGCAGAACACGATATCCACTTCGTCCAGCCAGCCATAGGAATCCAGCAGGTTGAAGCGGCGGAACCGCGCCATGCGGCGCAGGTGATCCGCCACCACCCATTCGCCGTCCTCGGCGCGGAAGTGGCGCGCCCGGCGCGCTGCATTCAGACCGCGCTGCACCTCGAACATGCCATAACGCCCGGCCGCGGCGCGCGCGATTTCGGCGGTGGAAAAATCAGTCGCGATCAGGTCGATGCGCCAGCCGCCGAGCCCCATTTCGTCCAGCAGCATGGCGATCGACCAGGCTTCCTGGCCCGCCGCGCAGGCGGCCGACCAGATCCTGAGACGGCTTGCGGCACCGCGCGCCTTGATCAGGCGCGGCAGCACATCCTGCTCGAGACGGGCGAATTGCGCGGGATCGCGGAAGAAGCTGGTCTCGTTTATCGTCATTGCTTCGGCGATGGCGTCGGCCAGCGCCTCATGGCCCAGCCTGACATCGGCGACCAGGGCGCGCAGGTCGCGAAAGCCATAGCGATGCATCACAATCGTCAGGCGCCGGCGCAGCATGTCGGCCTTGCCCCTGGCCAGCACCATGCCGGACCGGCGGCGCAGCAGCCGGGCGAGATAGTCGAAATCGTCGGGGGACATGGGCGGCGCCTCAGGCGGCGATGACGCCGACTTCGGCGAGCCTGGTGAGAATGGCGGCGCGGTCGAATGGCTTCATGAGGCATTCATTGGCGCCGGCGGCGCGGGCCTGGGCGATTTCGCCGGCATCGTTTTCGGTGGTGCAGAACAGGATGAAGGGATGGTGTCCGCCATCCTGGTTGCGCAGGCTCCTGACGAATTCGATGCCCTTCATGCTGGGCAGGTTCCAGTCCAGCATGATCAGGTCGGGCATCTTCTGGCGGCAGGCGCGCAGGGCCGCGGTGCCGTCCTCGGCCTCTTCGACCGAATAGCGCAGTTCCTCGATGATGCGGCGGGCAACGGTGCGCATCACGCGGCTGTCGTCGATGACCAGACAATGTTTCATGGACCGGATTTTTCCCGCGCCCCGAACATGCAACCGGGCGATGTCCGGAAAAACCTAAGGCCATAGCGTAAATGACCCGTTACCCGGCGGCGCGTTTTACCCGGCGGTTATTTCCACCGCCCCTTCCAGGGGGACCAGCGTCAGCGCCGCATTGACCGCCCGGGACAATTTGTGGGTCAGGAAGGGCTGGACATGGCGGGCATCGACGCCCGGAACTTCGCCGCGGATCGACCTGTCCACCTCCTCGGTCACCCGGGCATTAAGGCCTTGGGCACGGATATGAAACCCGGGCGGCGCCGGGGTGAAGCCGTCCGCGCTCTGGCCGGTAATGCCTACGGTCACCGTGCCGCCGCGCGGCAGGCAATCGGCGGCCAGCAGGGTGGCGTTCATCAGCAGCTTTGCCCAGTCCTTGGCCCAATAAAGCCTTGGAACATCCCAGTTGAGGGTGACCTTGCCGCCTTCCAGCAGCCCTGCCACCAGCCGGCCGATCTCGCCCAGATCCAGCTCGGCCCCGGCCGAACCCGCTGCCCCGAAGGCGATGCGCATGAACTGGATGCGGGCCAGCGCCTGGTCGGCGCTCATGGTCACCAGCTTGATGGCGTCGGCGCGCATGGCAGGATCGCGTTCGTCCTCAAGCACTTCCATGCCGTTGACCACTGCGCCCAAAGGCCCGACAAGGTCGTGGCAGACACGGCTGACCATCAGTGCGGCGAATTCGATGTCGTTCATGGCAAAGCTCAATGCGGCCCCAATGGTTAGCAATTGGTTAATTCGCCAGATTCTCTTAAGGAATTCTTAACATGGCCACAATGCCCGGCGCGCCGGCTTCCTCCTCGGCCCCGAGCGCGCGGCTGAACACCCTGGCCGGCATCGCGGTGAAGGCCGGAGCGGTGATCATGCGCCATTACGCGGCCGGGGTGGAGGCGCGCCACAAACAGGACCGCTCGCCCGTCACCGATGCCGACGAGGAAGCCGAAAGGCTGATCCTGGCCGAACTGGCGGCGCATTTTCCCGGCGTGCCCGTGGTGGCCGAAGAGGAAGCCGCCGCCGGCCGGGTTGCGGCGGTGGCAGCACGCTTCTTCCTGGTCGATCCGCTGGATGGAACCCGCGAATTCCTGAACCGCAATGGCGAGTTCACCGTGAACATCGCCGAAGTGGTGGACGGCGCCCCGGTTGCGGGCGTGGTCTATGCCCCGGCGATCGGGCGGCTGTTCGCGGGCGATGCGGGCGGCGCCTTCGAGATGACGCCCGACCTGGAACAGGCGCGGCCCATCGCGGCGCGGGCCATGCCAAAGTCGGGGCTGGTCGCAGTGGGCAGCCGCTCGCACGGCGACGAGAAGACGGCGGAATATCTGGCCCAGTTCGAGGTGAAGGAATTGCGCAGCGCCGGCTCGTCGCTGAAATTCTGCCTGGTGGCGGCGGGTGAGGCCGACCTTTATCCCCGCGCGGGCCGCACCATGGAATGGGATACCGCGGCGGGCCATGCGGTGCTGGCGGCGGCGGGCGGCAGTGTGACGGGCTGGGACGGATCGCCCTTCGTCTATGGCAAGCCGGGGTTCGAGAATCCGGCCTTTATCGCCAGGGGGCGCTGAGGGCCGCAGGCGACGTTCGCCGGTTGTCCCCATCCGGATATCCGCCGTCCCGCCGGGGCGAAAGCCGCAAGATGGGCGGCCGTTTTGGGGCGAATTTTTCCGCCCCCCTCCCCTTGTCCACCACTGGCCTGTCCAGCATGCGGGCAGCACGCACGGCCCCGCCGCTGCGCATGCAGGACGCAGCGATAGTGTGATCCGCGATGGGCTCGGCTTTTCCATGCCGCCATTCTAGGCGAGGCAGAAATGGACGTGGATTGGCGCGGCGGGCCGACAGGGCGCTATCTGCCGGACGGCGAAGGTGAAAATAATTTCGCGGGGAGGCGGACAGGCGAGGGTTGCCGCAGGTCAGGGGGTTGCGGGCGAAGTCTATTAAATATTGTGTCCCCGGAACTTCTTCCCAGAACTCCTTTGTGTCCTCGGAACTCCCTCCATGTTTCTATTCCGTCGACCCGTTTAGTCCGGGCTGTCGATGGGACAATTTTTTCACAAGGCGAAGGAATGCTGCCAAGGCCTGCACGGCAAGCGGTTGGTGATTGTTGGTCTGCATAACCGCAATGCAAAGGCCCAACGCGATCTCTGCTCGCCTTTGCCGAGCGTCAATGGAATCCAGTGTAACCTTGCTTTTTGGAAGATTATTGTCCGAGGCATATAGCAGAGTGTTACGGGCGTTGGCCTCCCTCTTGATCAGGCGCTGTGCGTTTGCGGAATTTGATGCTTTTGCGATCCTATCCAGATACTTGTCGAAGAAATCGGTCGACGGCGATCCATCTACCTTATGTGCTGCTAGCCCTAAAGGTTCGACCAGCGATAGACGCAATGTCTCCGAGCCTGGAAACACAATGCCGTTCTTGTGCAATGGCAGGTGTACATCGACAGAGGGCAACGAAAAGTCGATCGTTAGCTGAATCTGTAGTGGTGGTGTAGCCGCCATCGACTGCGAGACCGCGGCAAGAAATGGGCCAAGTGCTGCCTTGTGCTGGTGATTTCCCAAATTGAGAAGTTCCGAGCCCGGATAGCCCTTCAATTGCAAGCTGCGAAAAAGTGCAGCCGCAGCTTCTTCTTCCGCGGTGATAGCGCGGAAGGACGCCATTTCCCGATCAATGCTAAATAATAATTTTGCTCGATCGAAGCCGTTGTAAGCGTTCTGCGCTCGGAGCCGTACTTCGCTGGGTAATTTATCAACAGCCAGCCTCAGCGCATCTCTTAGGTTCACCGATTGTTCGATCACTTTGGCCTGCGCCGGTTTGAGTGACACGCGGTTAAGCTAATCCTGAATTCCGGGGACACAGTAATTAATTCGCCTGTTAATAGGCGCCGCTGGAATTTGAGCCCGCTCCGGTCGCGGGGTCCAGGCCAGAGAGCCTGCTTTTGGGACCAGTCGACATTCCTGAAATTTCGTTTCCCTCTCCCCTTGCGGGAGAGGACGCAAAATCTTGCACTTGGTGAAGCAGAGTGAGCCAAGTGCTTAGATTTTGCTAGGTGAGGGGTCAATGCATTACAAAGCGCGCGCTATCGCTTCCAGCACGCCGTCGAAATTCTGGTTCACTTCGTGGTTTGGAAAGCGAAGGGGCGAATTCTGGGGACACAGTACTTAATTCGCCGGTCATACGCGCGGCTGGATTTTGAGCCCCCTTCGACCGCGCGAACCGGGCAAGAGAGCCAGCCTTCGGGCCCAATCGACATTCGTGAAATTCAGTTTCCTTCTCCCCTTGAGGGGTCCGAAGGACGGGCATGCGGCCAAGCACGCCCAGTGGAGGAAGAAAAATCATTGGGTTAGCGGAGCGACGGCGACGCTGAACCCATCGATTTTTCAGGTGAGGGGTGAGTTGTGATGTAACCCCTCACCTAGCAAAATCTAAGCACTTGGCTCGCCAACGCTTCGCCAAGTGCGAGATTTTGCGTCCTCTCCCACAAGGGGAGAGGGAAAACGAATGTCGATACAGCCTAGCGGTCCATGCCGTGGCGGCTGGAATAGAACACCAGCGCCATCAGGCCCGCGCCAAGCAGCACCGTGATCACCACGCCCAGGGCCAGGAAAACCCAGCCCAGCGTGCTCATCTGCACGCCCGCCATGGCGCGCCAGGCATGGATGGCATAGGCGATGGCCCCGGCCAGGAAGGCGAACAGGATCACCAGGGTGAGGATGGCTGCGGGTGTAAGGCGGTTGTCGCGCATGGCGACCTCATTATGCCAAATCGTGAACGCGCACGGACTGTAAATTTGCCCCAATCTGGGTGAAACTTCCCAGTCGGGGGCGTTGATTCGGTTTTTGGAGCAATTATGGACCGGAAACAATTCATCGGCGGGCTGGCGGCGTTCGGCGCCGCATCCCTGACCGAGGTGACCCTGACAGGTCCGGCGCGGGCCGACCATTTCACCGAAGACGCCAAATACACGGCCAATGAAATCACCCAGGCCGGCGCGGATTTTTTCGGCGTCACCACCGAGGCGATGGCCAAGGCGGTGCAGCATATCTTCGCCGATCTGGGCGAGCCCGACGGCTATATCAAGGGCGATGAGGGTTCGGGCGCCTTCGTGGTGGGCCTGCGCTATGGCTCGGGCTGGCTGGTCCGCAAGCAGTATCCGCCCAAGCAGGTCTATTGGCGCGGCCCGTCGATCGGCTTCGATGTGGGCGGCAATGCCTCCAAATGCTTCACGCTGGTCTACAACCTGCGCGAGGAGAGGCGTCTCTTCCAGCGCTTTCCCGGCGTGGAAGGCAGCTTCTATTTCGTGGCGGGCCTGGGCGTGAACTATCAGCGCAGCGGCGGCGTCACCCTGGCGCCGATCCGCACCGGCGTGGGCCTGCGCGCCGGCGTCAACGCGCAGTATCAGGTCTATACGGCCGAGCGGGACTGGTTCCCGCTTTAGCGAGGTCCCATGGCCCGAAAACCACCCGCCTTGCGCCTTTCCGCGGCGAGCGTCGGGGCGATGGCGCTGGGCGCCATCGCGGTGGGAGCCCTTGCGGTCGGCGCAATGGCGATCGGGCGGCTGGCCATCGGGCGGCTGGCGGTGGGCCGCAGCCGCATGAAGCGCCTTGAGATCGACGAACTGGTGGTGCGCCGGCTGGTGCTTCCCGAAGACCGCTAGCCCGATAAACTATACCGCGGCTTCCTCGCCCTTGGCTTCCACCTGGCCGCCGACCGCCGGCATGTAAAGCAGCAGCATCGCCGCGACATAGGTCGAGGAGAAGGTGCCCACCACGATGCCGAACAGGATGGCGATGCTGAAGTTCAGCAGCACGTCGCCGCCGAACAGCAGCGGCACGACCGACAGGGCCGTGGCCGCCGACACCAGCGTGGTGCGGGTGGCGATCTGGTTGGTGGACAGGTTGATCATGTCGCGCAGCGACATGCGCTTGAATTTGCGCCGGTTCTCGCGCAGGCGGTCGAACACCACCACCGTATCGTTGATCGAATAGCCCGCCAGCAGCAGCAGCGCGGCCACGGTGTTGATGGTGAAATCGATGTCGTAGCCCACCCAGCTGAGAAAGGAATAAAGCCCCGCCGTGACGAAGACGTCATGGCCGGTGGCGATCAGCGCGCCCACGCCATACTGCCATTCGAACCGGATGGCGACATAGGCGGAGATCATCACCACGGCGAGCACCGTGGCGATCACGCCGTCATGGAGGAGCTCGTTGGAAACCTTGGGTCCCACCACATCGGTGCGCCGGTACTGGTAGCTTTCCCCCAGCTTGGCGCGGATGGTCCTGGCCACCGACTGGTCGACATCGTTCTGGTCCTGGCCGGCCCTGGCGGCAGGCGGCTGAACCCGGATCAGCACGCAACTGTTGACCGGCCGGTCGCACTCGCCGCCGCCGAAATACTGCATCTGGACTTCGGGAAAGCCCAGGCTGTCGACCTGGGCGCGCAGCGGGCCGATATCGATGGTCTGGGCGGCCTTGACCTCCATCAGCACGCCGCCGGTGAAGTCGATGCCGAGATTGAATCCGTGCAGCCAGATGGAGAGCACCGAGACAACGACCAGAAGCCCGTCCAGCCCGAACGCCACGAACCGGTATTTGACGAAATCCACATTGGTGGTTTCCGGGATGAATCGCAGCAGCGGCATGGACGGACCTTGGAAAATGCGGGCGGAACCTATAGTCCCGGGCCGCACGGAGCAAGTTTGGGAGCGAGCGCCGGGCCTTTTCGCCCCAAAACCGCGGCGTTTCGGGGCGGGCGGGTTACGCATCCGCAATATGGATGCGGGACGGGCCCATGCCTATAGTCGGTTCCACAACACAAGACTCGGGGAGAGTTCCGATGATCCGCATGCTTGCCCTTGCTTCAGGGCTTCTGGCCGCAAGCGCGGGCGCCGCCCTGGCGCAGGCCCAGGCCACGATCGATCCGGCCCGCGCCATCGGGCTGACCCCCGACAAGATCGAATGGCAGAAGGGCGAAGCCTCGGACCAGGCTTGGCCCATCGGCAACAAGGACCAGGCCGGTCCATGCCTGGAGTTGATCAAGTGGCATCCCGGCCACTTCAGCCACCCGCACTTCCATGAGCATGCCCGCTTCGGCGTGGTGCTGGACGGCACCTGGTGGGTCTCTACCAGCAATACCTATGATCCCGACCACAATACCGTGCCCTTCCCCAAGGGCTCGGTAATCACCGACCTGGTGGGCGGCGTGCATTATGACGGCGCCAAGGCGGAGACAGGCGATGCCACCATCGCCATCTTCATGGACTGTCCGCTGACCAGCGCGTCGGCTGAAAAGAAGTAGCTATGCCTCCGCCTGCTTCTCGGGCAGGAACATGGTGATGACGGCCGATGCCGCCAGCGCTGCCGCCATCAGCAGGAAGGACATGGCGCTCGTGCCGGTGACGTCATTGAGCAGCCCCACCGCATAGGCGCCGGCGAAGGAACCCAGCGCGCCCATCGAATTGATCAGCGCGATGGCGCCGCCGGCGACATTGGCGGGCAGCGATTCGGCGATATAGGCGAAGAAGGGGCCATAAGGCGCATACATGCCCGCGGCAGCCACGATCAGCAGCACCAGACCGGCCCAGAAATGCGACGGGCCCAGCAGGTAGGACCCATAGAAGGCCAGCGCCGCGATCAGCAGCGGCGGCCAGACGGCGACACGGCGCCGTCCGATGCGGTCCGACAGGGCCGAGACGGAATATTCCGCCACGATGGCGACCAGATAGGGTGCCGCCGAAAGCCATCCCACCTCCACCATGCCTATGTGGCCCATCTTGAGCATGGAAGGCAGCCAGATCACGAAGCCGTAAAGGCCAAGGCTCCATAGAAAGTATTGCACGCACAGCCAGATCACCCGCGGGCTGCGGAAGGCGCTCGCATAGTTCTTCACCGGTGCGATGGCGCCCTGCTCGCGCGCCAGTGCCTCTTCCAGCGCGGTGCGTTCCTTGTCCTCCAGCCAGCGCGCGTCGTGAGGACGGTCGGACACCAGGCGCCACCAGACAAAGGCCCAGATGATGGGCGGCAGCCCCTCGATGATGAACATCATGCGCCAGCCCAGTCCGGCGGCGAGATAGCCGGAGAGCACGCTCATCCACAGAAGCGTGGCGGGATTGCCGATCACCAGGAGCGCATTGGCACGGGCCCGTTCGCCGCGCGTGTACCAGCGCGCCTGCAGAATCAGCAGCGCCGGCAGCACCGCGCTCTCCACCACGCCCAGCAGGAACCGGTCGATATAGAGAAGGTGGATGTTGCTGATCAGGCCCATGGCGCTGGCCAGGACGCCCCAGCCGATCAGGCCGGCGAAGATCAGCTTCCTGACGCTGTAACGCTGGGCATAGACGGCGCCGGGTATCTGGAACAGGAAGTAGCCCAGGAAGAACAGCGAACCCAGCAGCGAGGACTGTTCGCCGGTAATGTGAAGGTCCGCCGCCATGCCGGCGGCGGCGCCGAAACTGAAATTGGCGCGGTCCAGATAGGCAAGGCTGTAGGTGACGAAAATGACCGGCAGAAGCACGGTCCAGCGGCGACTCACTCCCTGATTCTGCATGACTGATTCCCCCGCCCTTGTGTTTGCCCGGTGCGCGAATGCCCGTTGCGCCGTGTATATCGCGTGAAAATGTGCCGATCCGAAACGAGTCTTTGCGCGCACATCTGCATATGACTCGTTTTTCGTGGAAAATAGAACCGTTAGATGTGCGTAACTTGGCGTTCGGATGATTTGCAATTGCTTGCGCGCGCCCCCGGTTCATATCGTCGGTTCAGATTTGATTAACGCAGCCGGCGGGATAGCGAGCATGGAAATCGATCCGGTGGTGGTTCTGGCGGACGAATTGCGGGCGACCGAGGCCGCCCTCAGGTCCGCGATGCAGCGCTACGAAAAGAATCACAAGCGCGAAAATGGCGATGCCGTTGACAGGCTTCTGGAATCGGTGAAGGTCCTGCGCCGCGACGTCTTCACGACGGTGCCGACCAGCGCGCTTGGCGCCGGCGAACTGGTCCGAATGGTGGCCCAGTATCTGCCCTTCACCTTTGCGACCTATTCCACCCATTTCCACGAAGTGGCCGACCGGCTGAGCGCGGGCCAGCGCCGTCACGACGACCTGGTCTGGCTGCGGTCCATGCGGGCGGCGCTGGCGGGCGGTATTTGCAGCGAAGCCGGCGTCAAGTTCGCGCCCCTGCTGGAACTGGCGCTGCAGGGCGCCTCGCGGCCGGTGATCGTCTTTCGCAACGTCGCCCCGGTGCACGACCACCCGCATAATCCCACCTATTGGGCCAAGCGGCTGAACTGACATTTGCCAGTCATTGGCGGCTGGATTAGCGTCCCCCGGAAAACGGGGAGACCGCCATGAAGAACTTTGCCGCCGCCGCCATCGTGTCCACGCTGTTCCTGGCGGGTGCCGCCGACGCCCAGTCCGTCAGCGGAATTCTCGACCACCATGTCGCCAACATGAAGAGCGGCAACCTGGGCGGCGTGATGGCCGACTATGCGCCCGATGCGGTGGTGGTGACGCCCGCCGGCATGGTCAGCCCCAGCGGCGTGTTCGCGGGCAAGGACGTGCGCAAGCTGTTTTCGGTGCTGACCGACAAGGATCACGTGCCCGGCAACAAGACCATGCAGACCAGATACGACGCGGTCTCGCCCGACACCACCATCATGCACTGGGTGCAGTTCAAGGGGACGGCGCAGGAAATCTCCGGCTATGACGTCTTCGTGATCCGCGGCGGCAAGGTGGCCTTCCAGGCCGTGATCGTGAATCCGGCGAAATAATCCGCCGTCACATCGGCAGCTCCAGCGTGAAGCCGGCCTTGGCCCAGGCTTCGATGCCGCCCAGCAGCGGGCGGATGCGCCGGAAGCCCGCGCGCCTCAGATGCTTGGCCGCCAGAGCCGCCGTCGCCTCGTTGGGGCAGGCGCAATAGATGATGATCTCGGCGTCGCGGTCGTGATCCTTCAGCGCGTCAATGTCTTCAGGGTGCGCGGCGATGGCGCCGGGAATGACCCCGCCATCCGCCCGCGCCGCGGCGGAACGCACGTCCAGGATCACGGGCCGGCTGGTCTCGTCGGCCATCAGCGCCGCAAGTTCCTCCACGGTGATGCGGTCCATGCGCAGCTGGCGGATGAAGGCGCGCCGTTCCCACCAGCGCAACACCAGCCAGGCCGCCAGCACCGAGACGATCAGCAGGAGGCCGTATTCGCCCAATTGCGTCAGCGTCGTCAGCACGCTGTCCACCGCGTCGTGGAACAGCCAGCCCAGCAGCACCGGCACGCTGAGATAGATAGTTGCACCCAGCAGCTCCAGCGGCAGGAACACCGCCAGCCGCACGCGCGTGATGCCCGACATCGCCACGGTGATGTTGCCCAGTCCGGGCGCGAATTTGGCGAACAGCAGCGCGGCCGGCCCGACACGGGCAAACACGGTTTCGGTCTGGCGCACGCAGGAATCGGGCGACAGCGACAGTTTGCAAAGCAGCGCCAGCACGCCGCGGCCACGGGCGCGCGCCGTCCAGTACCAGAGATTGTCAGCCACAAAGCTGCCGGCCACCGCCGCGACGATCACCAGCGGCAGGCTGACATGGCCGGCAAAGGCCAGGGCGCCCGCCACCGCCAGCAGCGGGGAGGCAGGCAGCGGCAGGCCGCCTTCGTCCAGCAGCACATTGACGAACACGGCCAGCAGGCCGAATTCGGCGATCAGTCCGGCAATCTGCTCCATGTCCCCGCGTCCGCGTTACCGGCAATAATGTGGGCCGTCCGGCGCGTCCGACAAGACCGAACCCGGCGCATGGCCGGTATGAGCAAGTCGTGAGAAAGGAAGTTGCGCCACGGCCGTGATGGATTTGCATGGTTCAGCGGGGCCGGCCGAACGCGCGCCCGGACGAAAATTACCGCCGGGCTTGAACCGTCAGATCCTGGGCGGCTGCCATTTGGGGCCGGCCGGCCGGTACCTTGTCGATGGCCCGCTGCAGCGCATCGAAGACGCAACGCCGATAGGCACGATAGCCCGGCATCTTCATGTCCGGCTCGCCGCCGCACACCATGCCGGCCGCAACTTCAAGGCGGCGATGCAGCGCCATCCTGCCCTGGGCACTGGCCAGGTTGAGGTCGCCATAAGGCACGGCGACGTGCACGGCGCTGGCAGGCGCTGCCTGAAGCGGTGCGGCCTGAAGGGCCGCGATGGCAACGCAAATGATCGCAAGTTTTTTCAGCATGATGTCCTATCCGTCTTGACGACCCGGAAGGTGGCATCGCACGCTGGTTGCCGAAAGGACGATTATCCCTCGGATTCGGCCATGCGCGTCACCTTCCTGATCTATCCCGGTTTCGACATGCTCGACCTCAGCGGGCCGATGACCGTCTTCCACGACGCCAACGGCATCCAGCCGGACCATTATGAGTTTGAAATCGTCTCGCCGGACGGCGGCCTGGTGAAGAGTTCGTCCGGCGTGGTCGTGACCAGCCGCAAGCCGTCGCGCGGCGCCATCGACACGCTGGTGGTGGTGAGCGGCACCGCCCCGGCCGTCCGCATGCCGAAGCCGCAAACGATCCGCATGTTGCGGCGCTTGGCCGGCCGCGCCCGCCGCGTCACCAGCGTCTGCACCGGCGCGTTCCCGCTTGGCGCGGCCGGGCTGCTGGACGGCAAGCGGGCCACCACGCACTGGCGAAATGCCGCCGAGTTGCAGGCGCGCTTCGCCGGCTGCCGGGTCGATGCCGACCGCATCTTCATCCAGGATGGCGGCGTGTGGACCTCTGCCGGCTCGACGGCGGGCATCGACCTGGCGCTGGCGATGATAGAGGAGGACCTGGGCCTTGCGGTTTCGCAGCGGGTCGCGCGGGGGCTGGTGGTCTATCACCGCCGGCTGGGCGGCCAGTCGCAATATTCGGCCTTGCTGGAACTGGAAGCGCCTTCCGACCGGATCCGCCAGGCACTGGATTATGTGCGCACCCATGTGCGCGAAAGGCTGTCGGTGCCGCTTCTGGCGGAGGTGGCGTGCCTGAGCGTGCGCCAGTTCAGCCGCGCCTTCCTGGCCGAAACCGGCACAAGCCCGGCCAAGGCCATCGAACGCATACGGGCGGAAGTGGCCAAGCCGCACGTGGAAGAAAGCGCCCGTTCGCTGGACGAGATCGCCCGCATGGCGGGCTTTACCACTGCCGAGCAGATGCGGCAGGCCTTTGTCCGTTTTTTCGGCCGCACGCCCCAGGCCTTCCGGCGTGAAATGCGCGCAGGCCGCCGGCCGCGGCCGGCCGGCGCCCCCGGATGACGTCATAACTTCCGCATTACGGGCCTGGGTCTATTTTCCGGGCGCGCGGTACTTGACGGATTTGCCCAGCGCCACGTCGATCTCGTCGGCGGTCAACAGCCGCGTCGTCCTGGTACGGACAAGACCGCTGGCGCCGAGCGCCATGCCCAGCGCCGCCGCGGTCTCCGCGTCGGGGAGATCGACGATCGAGATCGCGTCGTCTTCGCCGAGCGCCCAGTAAAGCGCGTCGAGCTTTCCGCCCACGCTGGCGACGGCCTTTTTCACGGCTGCCGTCCGGCCCGCAGCCTTCTCATTCATCAGGCCCTTCAGCCCCTCGGCCGTGTATCCGACCCGGATCAGGAATTTTGCCATGGCGTACCCCTCCGATCGTTCGCCCGCAGCCTATCACCGCCATAAGCCGGCGTAACCATGGACTGCGGAAGAACCGCCGCCAATCGGCGCGCCCGCCTGCCCGGCCGGTGATCCTGATGCCGGGCCGCAACAATTGGCGCGCCGTGGGGAATGAAAGTGAGAACCGGAGGTTGGTCATCGCCCACCCCGGTCGGGATCAAATCCAGACCAGACCATCCATCAAACGGGAGCAATTCGGGGCAAGGTCAAGGGGCCTCGAACGCATATGACTAATGATGGCGACTTAGGTAGGGTCAGGATCTGCTGATCGACAAGCGGCACTGAGCTGTCGCACCAACCAATGGCGGTTGCTGAGGCGGAGTAGGATTTGAGCAAAGTACCCTCACCGCGGGAGGCACAATGGCCGGCTGGAGCGATCTTCACGATCGGACATTCAACCCTGCCAATAGAAAGTTTCATCTCGCTGCTAAAAACCTATGGAATTGAGCGTCTCGCCGACATCCGCACGATACCGCGCTCGCGCCATAACCCACAATTCAACGGCGACATGCTCGGTGCTGCGGTTGGAAAGGAAGCGATCGAATACGTTGCCCTGCCCGAACTGGGTGGCCTGCGGCATGCCAGCAAAGATTCTCCGAACACCGGGTGGCGCAACGAAAGCTTTCGCGGTTACGCCGACTATATGCAAACCCAAGCCTTTCAGGACGGCCTCGGAATGCTCATCGAATTTGGCCGGAAGAAGCGTACCGCCATCATGTGCGCGGAAGCCGTGCCGTGGCGCTGCCATCGCTCGCTGGTGGCTGACGCGCTCACTGTACGCGGCATCCCAGCGATAGAGATTTTATCGGAGAACAGCTACCGCACGCATGCACTGACGCCCTTTGCGCGGGTAGAGGGAATGCAGATTACCTATCCGCCGGAGCAGCCAACGCTGTTGTAGGAAACTGCGCTGCGCGCCACGGCATGAATTGTGCGCATAATACCCATCGATCGCCGCGCGTGCACCAGCGTCGATGCTTACGCATGCGTCGCTTGTCCAGACCCAGGGCGCCAGATCCGCCCGGCACAACCATTCACTTCCGGAGTTTCTTGAGGGCTGCCCCCTTATGCACAGCGACATGGTCCGTTAAATCGCTCTTAATTTCATATTGCGGCTCGTCGGGGGTCGCGTGATGGATGTGCCCCTTGTAGTCCGTATCCTTGAGATGAACTTTGATGATGGTTCCACTGACATGCCCGGCCTCTGAATTCCAGGTGACGTGATCGCCGACTTTGAATTGCTTCCTCATCGCTTCGTTCCATCTGCCTGGTGTTTATTCCTTCAATCTTCGCCGGATGACCATTCCCCTACCATCATGATGCTTTCAGCAATGCACGTGCCAGCACCGGATGAGGTGCTGCCAGATCGGCCAGGGTGTATTCGTCGAGCACGGCAAAATACGCCTTCAGCGCCCGGGATATTGCGCCTCGCAAGCGGCAGGGGCCGCTGATGGCGCAGCTGTTGGTCTTGGGGTCGAAGCACTCCACCAGCGTGAAATCTTCTTCCATCGCTCGCACGACATCGCCCAAACCGATCTTGTCCGGGGCTCGCGCCAAGCGCAGTCCACCTCCCCGTCCGCGAACGGTTTCGAGATAGCCTTTGCGACCCAGCTCGAAAGCCACCTTCATCAAGTGGTTTTTGGAGATGCCATACGCATCTGCGACCTCCTGGATGGTGACCAGCTTGCCATGCTTGACGGCGGCATACATCAGAAGGCGCAGGCTGTAGTCCGAGTAGACGGTGAGACGCATGCGGCGTTTTATCCCGCTTAAAGATGTATAGAATATATTGCTTTAAGCACGGGGCCGCAATAGCTTGATTTCGGCGCTGCCAGCGCCTGATTGGTTCGCACATGAGATCGGAAAACCCGCGCCGACGGCCTGCCCACCCTGCCATCGACGAAAAGATGGTCCAGCAGTTGGTGCACCGGTTTTACGCGCATATACGCGCGGATGCCGAACTCGGGCCAATCTTCAACAAAGCCATCGGAACCGACTGGGACGCGCATCTCGACAAGATGTGCGATTTCTGGTCGTCGGTGATGTTGATGACCGGGCGCTACAAGGGCAATCCCATGGTTGCCCATATGCGACTCAAGGTGGTTCGGCCCGCGCACTTCGAACGCTGGCTTACCCTGTTTCGACAGACCTCCCAGGAGGTCTGTCCGCCGGAAATCTCGGAATTGTTCATCGGCCGCGCCGAGAATATCGCCCGCAGTCTTCAACTGGGGATGTTCTTCAAGCCTGGCCGTGCCGCAACGACAGCGACCGAAGAGCCCGTGCCCTGCGCGGAGCAGTCCCGAAACGGACATGGAAATCTGAAGCTTGTCGAAGAGGAGTTCCACATGAGTACAACAGCAGCCCGGCGCACTGCCGAGAGCCCCCCGGCGCAGGCCGCCACCACAGCCACCGTGCCACCAGCGCTCAAGGTCGTCGCCTCTCCTCCAATCGAGAGCATGATGCATCCGCATGTGTACCGGATCGCGCTGGGGTTCTGGGCTGTCTTCCTGGCGATCTTCTGGGCGACATTCTGGGTGAGTACCAACGCCCTCTTCATGGTCGTGATAAGCACATTCTATGCCGTCATGTTCTTTGGCACGCCTTATGTGATGCTTCGTCAGGTGCCGGGCCGCACCACGGCCAAGGGGCCGCTACGGATGTTCCTGGAACAACCGTTTGCCACCATCGACGGCTCGATCAGCGGCTATGAGGCGCTGCTACAAGTGATCCTTGTGCCGGCATGCCTGATCTTGGGCAGCACAGCGATCGGCTTCATCATTCATTGCGCCCGGTCCATCCATTGAGGAGCCTGATGCAGCTGGAGCTGCACAGACATGGAAGCCGCCGCCAATGCCACAGTATCGTATCGCTAATCCCGTAGCAGGATTGTGAGCAGCAAAGACGAGTCCACAATGCCCTTCAACGAGTGCACGTCTCCGCCATTCAGGTAGATCCAGCCGCCGTCCTCCAAGATAATTTCGCCGGATGGGAGGCCAAGAATCACTTGGCCTTCAAGACAGTGCAGCATGATGTTTCCGGAAACGGCGTGCGGCGGGATCTCCGCTCCCTCGTGAACAATCAACCGAATGGCTTCAAAGTGCTTTTCCTTGATCAGCGCCGTTGTCTTTGCGCCACGCAGCTGCGATCCCAGAGGCCGCAAATCGACGATATGACCGGGTTTTGCGTGGGGCTGTGCCATGGGTGGTCCTTGGTTTTTCGGTGCCGCTGAGGATGCTATCGCCGACGCTCACAGCTGGAAAAAGAATTGGTGAAATGAAGAATTGGGGTCGGAGTGGATCTCGTCGGCATGAGCGCAATCAATAGGTTATCGCCAACTGGGACAATTTCCAGTCTCTATGTCTTCCAATGCTTATTTTGAAAATTGTCCCACCGCGCGCAAGCCTTCGGCAAGATACCAGCGCATCATCTCGCCATTGCGGGCGGCCAGAAGAATCCGGGGATAATCCGGGGACACTATACTTTATTCCGGGCTGGTCCCGGCCCGGAATTCCAAGAGCAAGCCCATGACGGCTCCTTTTGGCAAGGATCAAGGCCCTATCCGGGCCCACTCACGGATGAATATACACAAATCCCTGACCTTGAAGGCGCGCAAGCTCTGCCACGCCACTTGGCACGACATCTTCGGCGGCAACGCCGTAAAGATCGCTCGGCTTGAGTTTCATGCCTTCGAGTGTGTTGTGGCATATTAAAAATCTAACGCCCTTGGCCTTGAGGGCGTCGATTTTGGCGGCAAGCGCCGCGTCTGTCCTGGCCGTGACGAACGGTTTCACGCCCTCGCCAAAATCCACCACCCTGATCTCGACCTTGCCGCCGACAGCCTGGATGTGATTTCCCACATTGCGCAACAATCGCTCAAAATAGGCGTTCGCGTCCGGCAAGCCGCCGTCATTTTGATAGACCACCTTTTGGAACGTGTAATAGCCGGCAGGCGCGGCCATGGGCCCATCGCCCTGCGCCAGAGCGCCGGCACCGGACACCACCACGCCAATCGAAGCCGCAAGCAAACAGCGCACAATCGTTTTCCTCATGAAGAACTCCGTGATCATCAAAACGGAAACAGATGCTACTTCGCCCGTGAAGCCTTCAAGGCTACGCGAATTGCCGCAAAGGGGCCGTATTTATGCTGGGTGACCGGCGCGTGGTCTGCGTAGGGGCCGTAGGGCGTGTCGACAGGTTTTTCGTTCCGCCTGGGGTAATCGCGCGCGAGGTTGGCACGCCCAGGCCGGGGCCGGGATTCGATATAGGCCGCCACGTCCCAAGCATCTGTGGTCGAAATTGCAGGTTTATTCCAATGGGTGCCGTCCGGCATGTTGGAATGGATAAAATTCGCGGCGCCGATCAACCGATACATTCCGGCCCCCGTGTTGAAACTGTCCGGTCCCCACAAAGGCGGCACGCTGTATCCCTGAGCATCGCCAGTTCTGCCAGCGCGCTGGCCCGCACCGTTTACCTGGTGGCAGGCGGCGCAAGTCTTCTGATAGATCCGTTTTCCTTTGACCGGATCGGCCGCCCTGGTCAATTCAGGCATCGCGCCGGAGCCTCTGCCGAAAGTTTTTGCCCCAACGGCGATGCCGCTGGAAAGGAATTTGAGGTACGCGACCATTGCGGTCATTTCGGCGCTGTCAGGGGGCAAGGGCTTGCCGTTCATGCTGCGCGTCATGCAGCCCTGGATGCGGTCTTCGATTGTGCCGACGGCGCCGGAGCGCGCGCGGTAATTGGGGAAGTCGGCATAGACGCCGACCAGGGGAAGGCCAAACTGCCGGGTTCCGGCGTCAATGTGGCAGCTTTGGCAATTGAGGTTGTTGCCGGACAGCCTGCGATGCGAATCCTTTACCTCCGGGCCGATGAGGGAAGCCGTCCTGGCTATAAGGTCGTGCCCATACCGCACGGTCTTTCCCCAGTCATCATTCGGAAGATGCGAAATGTCCGGCACCGTCCATTTCGCCGGCGGGGCAGCGTCGGCCATTCCCGGCAAGGCCAGCGCGCCCGCCATGAGCGAGAGTGAAAACATCGCTGGCCGAATCGTCATGAAATGCCCCGTGTCGAAATTACTTTACCTCAAAAAACCGTTTTTGCGTCGTGCTCGCGCTGGTACGCGCCTGATGCGACAAATCTCTTCAACGCGTCCACGGCGCGGATATCCAGGTTTTTCCGCTCGCGACCATACTTCAAAGGCGCTGCCGCGCGAGCGGATGGCGGCACGGCGCCCACGCGAGGCTCCGTGGCGCTCAGTTTCTCGGGACCGTTGGTGGCGCACCGGCGCCTCCCTCGCCCTTCGGGCTCGAAGAGGCGCTCAGTTTTTCTAAGCTCGCTGCGCTCGCTAAGAAAAACTTGTTGGGCGTCGATATTAGCTGGACTTACGCCTTCGTGAAATCAACGACTTGTCGACCCACGCGTCACCAATAAATCGACTGCGCGTCAGAGAACGCTGGACTGAACGGCCTTTTCGCCACGAAAGTCTGGACTCGCATTTCGGGCGCTGCCTCACAGAGCCGTGAGGATGGCCGTAGACAAGCGGCTGAATCAGCCATCCCAGCGTAGCTCGGGAAAAATAGTCGCCAGATGACGCTCTTGGAAGCTCTCGTGCCCTCTCTCCGGCCAAGAGCAGAGGCCGTGGTATCCAGCCGATTCGCCGCTCTAGGTCTTGTTGCTCTGTTCGCCAAGTTGGCGCTGGACGGCCGCCACCAGCTTCGGAAGAAAGACATCGGCTTGATGGATTTCCAGTTCCTCAAGCAGGAGTTGGTCGGACGCGAACCCAAAGAGCAGCACCTCATTTTTGCATTCGATGGATGCTGAGATATGCGCTTGGCCTCCTCCCGGCTGCTCGAATTCGAGCATCACGATGGCCCACTTTCTTGGACCTTCGAACTCACCATCGACACAATTGACAATTGGATCGTGGCGGACCCCGACCGTTCGAGCGATTGCGGCATGGATCGCGTTCAATTCAGCGAATGCCTTCTCCCATATGAGATCGGTGTAAAATGCCCCGAGATTGACGGGTGGGTTGGTCGGCAGGCTCATTGCAGTATTCATAGCGGCTTCCTTTTGGCGCGAGCGACACGTGCGCCCAACGCAGGTTGATACCCCCGGATCGCCGGAGATATTGTTTTAGAAAGGAGCCGTTGGAGCGGTCGAGATTCTCTGACACGGCAACAAGTGGGCGAATCGCCAGCACATGTTCTCGACCTACGCGAGAGTTTGAAGGATTCTGGCGTGCAGTCAAGAATCCGACGATGGACGGCACTCAGCCCTCCAACAGTGTTAGTGCACGCTTTAGCAATTCATTTGCCTCCACCAGCTTGCCACCGCGCGCGAACTGCTCTCGCCCCGTCATCTTTGGGACAGCCTCAAAGACGGGGTCAGACGACCGCATCAGTTCCACGAGATGAGCGCCGCTCGGTCCGGCCGAACCGGATAGCCAGTTCTTGGCGGTCCGCGCACTCGCGCCGGTCCGCCGCATGAGTGTTTTGATCGCTTGGTGACTGCCACCCAGTTCCTGCCGAACAGCCGCCGCGATGATGGATTCATACGACGGCTCAGCCCGGTCTGCATCCGAAAGGGGCAATGAATTGCCCATCTTTGGAAATCCATTGCCCATCTTTTTCCGCATCGGTCTTTTCTCCGCAGTTACACTGGAAAAAAGAACTCGCCGAAGGGGTTACTTTAACCGGACGAGTGAAATGGGTGCTGGAAGGCGTGCGTCCGGAAGAAATTCGGGCGATGAGACATCAATGGCGGGTATTCCTGTTCGGGCGGCTGAATATGTCCGCATGTCCACCGAGCACCAGAAATACTCGACCGAGAACCAAGCTGAAGCGATCCGGAGCTACGCGGCGCGCCGGGGCCTGGAGATCGTTCGGACTTATGCGGACTCTGGGAAAAGCGGCTTGCGCTTGGATGGGCGGGATGGGCTCAAGCAACTTCTTGCTGACGTGGAGTCCGGCCATTCCGATTTCGACACGATCCTCGTCTACGACGTAAGTCGGTGGGGCCGATTCCAAGATGCCGATGAGAGCGCCTACTATGAATACCGGTGCAAACGCGCCGGTATCAGCGTTCAGTATTGCGCCGAGCAATTTGAGAACGACGGCAGCCCGGTCTCAACAATCGTCAAAGGCGTTAAGCGTGCGATGGCTGGCGAATACAGCCGTGAGCTGTCTGCCAAGGTTTTCGCGGGACAGTGCCGCCTAATCGAGCTGGGCTATCGGCAAGGTGGTCCTGCTGGCCTCGGTCTGCGTCGCCAACTAATTGATCAGGCGGGAGCGGTGAAAGAGCAGCTCGTCCGAGGTCAGCACAAAAGCATCCAGACTGACCGCGTGATCCTAGTGCCCGGCCCAGAGTCCGAAATCGAAACCATTCGCCAAATATACCGGTGGTTTGTCCAAGACGGAAAATCCGAAACCCAGATCGCATCGGACCTCAACAAAGCTGGCGTCCTCACAGACCTAAAACGGCCCTGGACCAAGGGTACGGTCCATCAGGTGCTGATCAATGAGAAATATATCGGTAACAATGTCTGGAATTGCGCGTCCTTCAAACTCAAGCGCAAGCATGTTCTCAATAGTCCCGAAATGTGGGTGCGCTCGAACGGGGTATTCGAATCCATAGTGGATCGTCAGCTCTTCGATGGCGCGCAAGCAATCATTGCCGAACGGTCCTATAGAATGCCGGACGAGGAAATGCTCTCCGCGCTCGGTAGCCTCCTTCGGGAAAGAGGATATCTCTCGGGGATCGTCATCGACGAGGCCGACGGAGTCCCATCCAGCAGTATCTTTCGGAGTCGCTTTGGCAGTGTGCTGAGAGCATATGAATTAATCGGCTACACCCCAGAGCGCGACTACCAATATGTCGAGACCAATCGCGCGTTACGGGCACGACATCCGTCGGCCGTGGCCGATGTTGTCGCAGGCATCCAGAAGATCGGAGGGCTTGTTGAACCGCTCCCTAACGGGCTTTTGCGTGTCAACGATGAATTCACAATATCCGTTGTGATTGCACGGTGTGCCATGACCGCTACAGGCTCCTATCGTTGGCACATCCGTCTCGATACCGGCGTTCTTCCGGACATAACCGCCGCCATTCGCATGGCGGCGAACAACACTGATGTTCTCGACTATTATCTACTGCCCTCCCTCGATATGACCGTCGGACGGTTGCACCTCGCGGAAGCGAACGGCGTTTCGCTCGACTGCTATTGCTTTGAGACCCTCGATTATCTCTTCGAGTTCTGCGAACGCGTGAGCCTACAGGAGGTCGCGTAGTGAAAACCGAGACACCGCCGATTGTGCTATCGATCCCCATCGATCAAGTCGAGGTGGTCAATCCACGTGTCCGAAATCAGAAAGTGTTCAAGGAAATTATCGATAACATTGCGACCATCGGATTGAAGCGTCCGATAACGGTCGCCCGGAAAGTTGATAGCGACCGCTATGATCTCGTCTGCGGCCAAGGTCGTCTGGAGGCATTTCGGTCTCTAAAACAACCAACTATTCCCGCCATTGTGATCGACGCGACCGAAGAAGACTGCATGGTGATGAGCCTCGTCGAAAATCTCGCCCGCCGCCAACACAGAGCCATCGACCTGCTGCACGATATCGGTGGGCTCAAGCGGCGAGGTTATGACGAGGTCGATATAGCAGCCAAGACCGGCCTCACCCTCGAATATGTGCGAGCCGTTGTTCGTCTCTTAGAGACCGGCGAGCACCGCCTTCTGCGGGCTGTCGAATCCGGACACTTGCCGGTAAGCGTCGCTGTTGAAATCGCCGAAGCGGATGATACCGAGGTGCAGCGCGTACTCCATGAAGCTTACGAGCGAAAGCTGTTGCGCGGAACCAAGCTCAGCGCAGTCAAGCGCCTCATCGCTCAGCGCCAGCGTCGCGGCAAAGGGTTGGATAAGAACGGCGCCCGTCGGCCCATGTCAGTGGAGCGACTGCTTCGCACCTATCGCGACGACGCTGAGAAGAAGCGTGCCATGGTGAAGAAGGCCGACCTCACGAAAGGACGATTGATATTCGTGGTCGAGGCGCTGCGGACACTTTTCAATGACGATAACTTCGTGAATCTGTTGCGCGCTGAAAGCCTGGATTCTCTTCCCGGCAATATCGGTTCACGACTGTCCGGTGCCGACACATGACCCGACGCAGAAGCCAATCTGGAGGCGTTGAAATCGGGTTTGAGCAGAACAGCGTTCGGCTCAAGATCGCGGACATTCGGCCGCTTCATGTCGTTTCGCCGAACATCAAGCGCTCACGGAAATATAGCCAGATTGTCAGTTCAATCCGCGAAATCGGAATCATCGAGCCTCCCGTGGTTACGCGCTGTCGCGACAGTAGCGGCGCCTATCTATTGCTGGACGGACATCTCCGCGTCGAGGTCCTCAAGGAACTCGGGGAAACTGAAGTCACTTGTCTCGTTTCGACCGACGACGAGGGCTTCACCTACAATCGGCGAGTCAACCGCCTCGCGATCATTCAGGAGCACAAAATGATCCTGAAGGCCATCGAACGTGGCGCACCGGAGAAGCGGATCGCCGCAGCTCTGAATATCGATGTCAGCACCCTCCGACACAAAGTGCGCCTACTGGATGGCATCTGCCCCGAAGCCGCTGAATTGCTCAAGGACAAGTATGTGGCGAGCAACGCATTTTCGGAACTCCGAAAGATGGTGCCCATCCGCCAGATCGAGGCCGCGGAACTGATGATCGCCATGAACAAATTCACCGGCAGTTATGCGCGGGCGCTGCTTGCGGCGACTACGAAGGATCAGCTCGTCGCTCCTCACAGTCCTAAACTCAGAGGCTTGACTGATGAGCAAATCGCTTTGATGGAGCGAGAGGCGTCAAACTTAGAGCGTGAGTTCAAAATCGCGGAGCAATCTTATGGCACCGATCACTTGGACCTTGTTCTAGCCAAGGGGTATCTGGCGAAACTCCTCCGGAATACGCGCATCGTGCGTTACCTGAACAGCAATCATCAGGAAATTCTAGGCGAGTTTCGCAAGATCGCGGATATGGAAGGCGCATCGGCATAAGCGATGCGCGCGTTGGGGACCCGGACCCATTAAGCGCGGGGACCGCAGGAGACGCCGCACTTTGGGGCGGATCAATCGCGGGGTGGGGATGGCGGCGAACCCGCACGGGGCCCATCATTATTTCAAAGATATGCTGACTGTTGGCCAATTTTGTCGTTTGCATCTTCCGGAACAGAGTCGTCCGCTCCTATCCGATATTTTGCTGCTTTTGGGGCGAAGATCGAACGGAAGAAAAGCATTCTATGCTCGATCCACTCGAATATTTCTCTCCAACAATCATCGTGGCTAAAATTGCATTCCCGCCCCTCAGATATGATCAGTGTGCCATCGTCTAGCTTCTTGATAACACTTTGTGCCAGTCGCTCCGATATCTCCGGCAGATATTGCGAGGCGCGCTCGTATCGCCGGAATGACTTTCTCGGATCGCAAGTCAATTCGTAGCTGATCGAACGCAACGATTTGTCGATCTTGAACACAACTGAAAATCGTCGATCTCCACTATAGAGACGGACCGCGCTATGTTCTCTTTGATTGAACATCCTCGTCGAACCACATTTGCTCCGTACGTAGCTAACAAACTCTTTCCAAAAATGGCCAAGAGAGCCATGGACTACTTCGTCTGGATCATTTGTCAGGCCCAGCGCGACCCGCGCCGCAATCCGGTCCACGAAGCTCGCTTCCTTGGTTTTAATGTTAGGCAGTTTGGCAAGACCGTGCTTCTCCAGCACAGCCATCGCAGAATTGGGACGGCATTGTAGAATTCCCGCATACAGATGGGCGGGCGCATACTTCAGCTTGAAGTTTTTGACGCTAGTTTCATCGACAGTAGCGCGCGCCAAATAGCTTCTGGTTGTGAGGCCCAAATATCCGGCGTCTATCAAAGCCTTGATGACAATTGGTTCCACGCCAAGCGCTACGGCCGCATCGCGCCTTCTCAAGCCCGGCCGAATTGGATTTGCTCGGGGCCGAAACCCTCTAATCGAGCATTGCGACCTCAGACAGTCTTTCGTGGCTAATGGCGTGCCATCTTCCTCAGCTCGATGCCGCAGCTCAAGGTGGGCTGCAATTTCGCTTTTCCGAAAGCGCGCATGAGCCGTCCCTGCAGACGCAAAAGCCGAAATAGCGTTTGCCTTACAGAACTTCTTGAATTCGCGCCTAGAGAAACCGGTCATTTGCAGGGCCTGATTGAAGCTCAACAAATCGCCTAGCGTTGCTTTGATGAGTGCAATTTCTTCGGGCCCGAACGAATGGAACACTCCTCGACCCGTTCCATTTCGACATAGACCAAGTATTTCAACGAAGACTCGCAATCGCTTCCGTGGGACGCCTAGCTTTCTTGCCAATGGTTCCAACGCGATTTTGCCATCCTCCAATGCATTTGGTCCCCGCCCCTTTAACATCCCTCGGGCGCTGCCTATGCAATGGCGGTCGGCAACCGCACGCATCGCAGCCTCGACGCTTGTCATTGCAATCGATGGGAGCGCATTTCTCGCTCCCTGCCAGAGCCATCCGAAGAATGTCTCCAAACTGGTCTGACCATCGTGTCGGTCCGGCCATCGCGGGTTCGTTTGAACGTATGCTTCGATCAATTTTATGAGGCCGTTCTCACCAGCCCTGAACGCACTGAAGCCCACATTCAACGCTTGCAGGCGGTCGTTGTCAGTTAGTCGGCCCGGTGTGTTTGCGCGAAACCCAAATAGTCCGGCCTTTCCGAGAAACTCGACAGCCGCAATTGCTTCAAACAACTCGCACTTGTCGAGAAGCGGTGCCGACGGCGACAAAATCACTCCCATGCGTCCGAGGACGTAAGCATCCCAAGTTCCAAGCCTGCACTCAGAATGCATCACTGGAGATATAGCCAGGTCATGTCCTTCTGATGTCACCCCGATTGCTGGATACCACCAAGCAAGGGACGACGATGTGTCACCTCCGACTAGAGGGCGATCATGAATGGGGCACCTTCCGATAATGGAGAGGTCCCACCAGTTGCGGTAATACCGAACTTCGCCAAGACAGGCATCACACACTCTTGGTCGCCGTGCGGACCAATCCGTTGCTTTCCGAAATGTCTGACCGTTCACGCGGATAAAAGAGCCCTCGATGGAAGGTGTTGCTGCGATTAATTCTTCCATTCCCGCTATTGGGAATTTCTGGCAAAAGCGAAGCAGCTCAGCGATGTCAAAGTTGCGGCCGTTGAGTCCCACACCGTCCGCAAAGACGCGCGCGCTTTGAGCCCCATTTCTCTCGGCAAGCCGAAGGAAATAGCCATGCGCCGGTTCGTATTTGAACGCTTTCGGGGGCCAGCGCGGGAGTGGTACGGTATAGGTATCACGCGACGACATCAGTGCGTTTCTTCTTCTTAAAGATGTCGCGCGGAGCACCGGAAATCCTATGAGGTGCTTCTTCCCTTTTTGGCGCTACCGACATGTCGTGCACGAACGGATTGAATTCCACGCCGCGCGGTTTGATCCGGTCATATGCGATGGCGAAATGGCCAACCTCAATCATATCTGTACCTTCATTGATTGCGAGACAGCCTGCCTGGAATAGGAAATTTTTGAGTCGGCCGATGTTTCCCTCACTAACGTGGAACAACCGATGCGCCATCCACTGCGCACCGAGCCCTGAACGCCTATCGAACGGAAGAAGACGATCAAACTCGTCGCAGAGAAGACGGAAAAGCTTCTGTTCTTCTCCATTCTCCCAAGAATACGGCTGTACAATTGTGTAATTCAGACCGCGACCGGAAAGCTGCGGATCGGCACTCATAAAGTCATATGTTTCTTCCAGACCGATACAGATGACATTAAGAGTCCCCAAATTCGAAATTTTACGAAGCAGATGCTGCATATAGGAGACCATCTGGCGATTCTTCTCATCGAGAACGGTTTGAACCTCGTCAAAGAGAAGAAGCTCGACTTTGTGGTCAACCAACGCTTTGAGGACCATCCCCAACAGACTCGGATTATTGATCCGCAACGAATGCCTGACCTGCAATGCTTCCGCTATGGCTTCAAGGAGGCCTCGCCTGCCTTCCATAGGAACATCAACGCGAACGGCAGGAAAAATCATGCCGCCCTCCACCATGAATGGCGGATGATCTTTGGCGTAGCGGCTGACGACATAGGTCTTACCAACACTGCTCTCGCCCGCGAGCAGTGAAATCGAGCCATGATCCGGCGCGCCGCCCTCCACCGGATAGTGAGTACGTCGGATGGCGCTCCATGCTTCACGGAAGCGATCATGTTCGACAAAGATGCTTTTGATCTTTTGTTGGCGATCAGCAGCAACGGAGTGCGTCGTCTCGGGCAACGCCATCGTTTCGTTCTGGTTGTCAGTCATATTTGGCGTTCCATTTCTTTTGAGAGCGGAATTCTTCCAAATCGTCCTCGAATTCGTTTGTCGGCGGCGCCGTTTCGTCAGTCTTAGGCATGCGGTTAACGGCGGAAGCACCAACCCCGGCTTCAGGGGAAACGTGTTTCGTCACGTTTTTCGGAGCGCGAGGCGGCAGGGCTTCGAGATAGTCGTTCCCTTCGGGAGCGAAGGACTCGACCTCACTCCGCAACTGCCGACGGCGGTCACCCTCAAGCCAACGAGCAAGCTGCCGCTGGGTGGTCTTGAATTTCGGACCAGCAATCGTTTCAGCGGCGATCTCATTCAACATCGCCTTCGTACGCATGAGTTGAGCAGTGGACAGCTTATTCTTCTTGCGGCTCGCCTCGCGCGCTCGGGCGCAGACGATTTCGTGCTCGGTGAGCGTTAGGTCTTTCGCATATTCGCGGTGTGCGACGGTCGCTGAAACAGTGAGGATGGCGCCAGTGTGGTGGTCATGGACGTACACCTCACTCAGATTGTTGGGGTCGCGCACGACCTTATATTGCGTCGCCGCGCCTTGCATGTCCCGCTGCTTGTGCTTTGGGTTTCCGAGCAAATTGGCGAGCTCCGGGCCTTCATAAATGATGTGGTCTATGGTGATACCATTCTTTTGGATGGTTCGGTGCGACGTATGACCGGCTAGCGCGATGAATAACTCCCGTCCTGGCAACGCGTCGGTTTCATAGTCGCGTACCTTTTCTGCCCATGCCTGCAAGGGGGACTGTCCACCGAAGCCGCGAATATGTCCCAAAGCTCTCCGATTTCCGGCGTTATAAATATCGCAAATCCAAATATTCAGGAGATGCTCGAATTGCTCCCGTGTGTAGGTGGGCTTTCCAAGGTGCTCATGATCGGGCCGAGCTACGACATTGCCCAGCGTCGTTCCTTCGAGCTGGTGAACGAAACTCAAATTTAGATCGTTGAAGAACTTCTCCAACGCACCCTTGAGCCAAGGCTCCTTGGGTTGCAGACGAACGAGATTGATCTGCAGTTGTCGCGCCGCTTCTCGAATGTTGTCGCCAATGAATTGAAAGGCATTGTCGTGATACAGATTTTCGATGCGCCCAAAACATGGAAAGCCATTCCTCACTTTTGGAAATGAGCTCATATCTTTGGGATACATTGTGTGGCGCAGGCCGTCTATGAACGAGGTGTAACTCGGCTCCTCGTATCCCAGTCCGTAGCCGATGATCATCGCAGTGGCGCGATCTCGGAAGGCGATGAGATCGGGCCTCCCACAGATCGTGCCGCCCGGATGGACAAGTTGAATATCCAACGTCGCGTGGTCCACCTCGACATGCGCGTATGGTCGGTCCGGTAGCGCGGTTGTGGTATGGGTGCGATAGCGCTGTTTGGCGTAGGCGAACCCTATGCGCATGGCGTCGCGCGCGGCCGGGTCTACGCGGTCGCAACGCCGTTCGAACGTACGCTTGCTTGGAGGAAGCAAATCGCCGGTTTCGTCGAGATATTTGGGATCGAGCGTGGACTTGTCGGCGTTCGAGGCATCTGTGGCATTGTACTCGCGCACATATTCGACGACTGATGCATAGGCATTTGCTTTGGATTGGCGTTTCAGCCAGTGATCGATTCCGACCTGAAGGGCGCGGTTCTGATATTCTGGAGTGCGGTCCCCATAGTTGCCCTTCTTATCGTGGCGGTCCGAAAAAGCAGCCGCTCCATAAACCGCGAAATAGCGATCATACTTCTCGATCCAATTGAGCATCGATTGGAATGCAGGGACACGTTCACCGCGCTTTTGCGCAATAGCTTCCGCAATCGGGATCAGTACTCCGCGCGAAAGACAAAAATCGGGATGCCGGACGCAAGCTTCGACATATTCGAGCTTGCGCATATTTGAGGCATGAGCGTGTTCTCCGACGCATAAGGGGCTGGGCGGTAGCGTTGCATCCGACTTTTCATTTGGTTGGAACACAACATGGAAGCGCCCCGTTGCCTGTAGCTTGGCAATGTCGGAATCCGAATAGCAGCATGGCTCGTTCGTTTTTGGATTCAGGAAATACCATGAATCATTGAGTCTGCGCTCCACGTCATACTCGTGGCCACCTATAATGACCCGGCTTCTGACAACAAGCGCCATCTTAGGCGTTCGCACAACCCGCCCTTCCTCTTTGGTGCCGTGGTCGTTTGGCAGCACATCACCTTCTGGTGGAAGAGCTGCTTCAGATTTGAAAGCGTCAGTCATCGAGTGCTTTCCTCACAATGGCGGTTGCGAGGGAGAGCGGCGCGTTGAGGTCCAACACAATCTCGCCGCCGAGAGCGAGACGAATAAGTGCCGAATAGCTACGGCTTAGCCGATTGTCTCTCAGCAGGCATGCATCGCACACTTCACCAATGTTGGATTGCTGGCGAACACGAAAGAGTGCGTCGCGGACCGCGATTTCAGCTTCGACATCGTCCGCCGGATGGCGATGCCTCAGCATGATCTCGTAATTGGAGAGACGCGGCTGAATGCGAATGTTTTGTTCAGTCACGACCTGGAAGTGAACGCCGTGATCTTCGATGTAGGCGCGGCGGATGTGCGGCTCGCGCTTTTGCCACGATTCACGAAGACGAAGCCGCGAGTGCTTCACTTCGAAGACGACGGGACGGCCATCCTTGAGAATCACGGATACGTCGGGCGTATAGATATGGGGGTTCTGGTTGGTCTTCCCGTCGGAAGCCGATGGAAGCCAATAATGCAGTTGATGAGACTGGACCGCGTACGCCTGCACGCGGGGGTCGGCGCAGAGGACGGTCTGAAAATCGCGTTCCAGCAGACTTTCGAACAGCGCCAGGCCAAGTGCCTTATAGCCACCATGCACTCCGTGGTAGGAGGGCGTCTTCCCACGCCGCGAGCGCTTTCCTAATGGCTGAGTGCCAGGGAACAGTCCCAGATCGCCGCGAGACACCGCAGACGGCATGCCCTGAACGAGCATGATTTGTCCCTGGCGGCCTGAACTGGCCTTGACGGTGTCCATGCGTTTCTCCATACTTACGTCGGCTGTAGGTGACGATCTTATATGACGCATGGATGTTGTTTGCAATTACTATTCAACCAGTCTAATTGACTAATCCTTTCGTCGGTTAACAAAGGGTTAATATGCCTCGCAGGAACAACATCTCTCCAGAGCTCGACGCAAAGACAAAAGACTGGGTGCGAGCGCTTCTGCGCGTCGAAATGACCGAAAAGAAAATCACCTATAAGCAGTTGGTCGATCTGCTCAGGTTTGCGGGACTGGAGGAGAAAGAAATCAACCTTCGCAACAAGATCACGCGCGGCGAACTCTCTGCCGCGAACCTGCTCTTGTGCCTAAAGGTTATGGGAACCCGAACGGTCAACCTGGAGCGTTGGGTGCTTTCAACCGAAACAGACTGGAACATAGATCGGGCATTGGCTGACGATCTCGTCAAGGTCCTGGACCGCGACGACCAGGCGGGGCTTTACACACTCCTCATCGGTGAAATCGCCACTCCCGTGACCATCACGCTCGAACGCCGGTCTTCGAGCAATGCAACCGCCTACACGGTGAGCCACGCGATCAAGACACCGGCGCTGGCCGAACCGCATAGGGCCAATGTGCAATCTGACGCCAATCCTGAGCGCGCATTGCGGCGGGCCATTCGCGGATTGACGAGTTACTATCGTCTAGCTGTTGATGCAGGGCACTCACCATCCGGAGACTGGCTGATCCCGACCGAAGAATTGGGACCGAAGCCAAAGTATGATGCCGTTGGCCATCGCATTTCTTGATTTTGCTGCGTTGAAACAAAGTCGCGCCAATGTGCGCCATCTGTCTTAAACCTCGGTATCGGCTTTATTCTTGATGCGCACCCGATGATCAGCGCGAATCTGCGCCGCTTCTCCGGCCGAGACCGGCTTTGCACCATCAGAATTGAGGATTGCCAAAAGCAATGCCTCCGACATCGGACCTCGATGGCGTGGCGCCCCTTCCATCTCGCCCAACGTATCCGCTAGCGAATAGGTCGGCGTTCGCTTCGTCCAATCGCGCAGGATCGTAAACAATCCACCGTCGCGGAAAGAGACGCGTTGGATGCCGCCTGTGTTTAGGTCGCGTGCTGACCAGACATGCATTTGGAAACTCCTTAGTGAATGGGGCGGCCGACTAGACGCACGCGAAACTAGAGGCATTCGGACTCTGATTTCTATCCGAGACGCGGCGCCGCAAATCTTACGATATCCCAGATATCACGATATACAGAATATCATTTCCCGTGTCAAGAATTCTTGGAAATCTGACCGTTACTCCTTATTTCCGGAGCCTCATCATTCGGAGCAAACGCTATGCAATCACATCAAAGGAAGTCGCCCGAGCACGCGTCTATCCCGCAGAATCCTGCCTCATCAGAGCGAGCTATTACGCTGCTCGCGGCCGATGTCCTTGTGAACAATACCGATTTCGAATTGTTTCTCTTCGGAGCGGCCGGAGAAGAGATCGCCTGCCTAGCAGCGGGCGAGGTTTTCGAAGCGCCCCACCGGATGACCGTGTCCTTCGACGCTAACGCTCGCTACAGCTTCCGCGCATATTTGAATTCGGGCTACCGCCGGAACTGAGCCAGCCGAGCGGCAGTGATTATCTTTTCAACCGCAGTCCAGGCCCGCCCTGCCGGTCGGCACCATAGAATCTAAGTCCGTGCTTCTCGAAAGCCCGCACAACTTTCTCGGCGGTCTCGGGTTTCATATCTGTGCGGCCCTGGCATAGCTCCGCGCGGCGGATCGTGGCCACTCCTACACCAGCCTTATCTGCAAGGTCGGTCGCATGCCAACCCATCAATTGACGGGCTGCACGCAATTGCGCGGCCGTTAACTCAATTGGGTCAAATTTTGGCGGCGCCACTTGATTCTCGGAGTGATATTTCAGATATCACTCGCCAGAGCCGATTTGGCCGCATTGAGCGACGCAGCAACCTGTTCAGCGAGCTTGAGCAGATATTGGCCTGATTCGCAGTCAGATTGCCTGCGAGAATTGAAGATAGCGATGCGGAGCTTGAGGAAATCGGCATTAGGACCGGCAATGCAGCTCTTGCAGTTGCCGTGATATTGTCTTGGTAAGGAGGGAGCGAATTGTCCGACCAGCCCGTTAGCCAGAACGCCAAACGACTTTCGGCGACCCGCTTGGGCGAGTTTCTCGGCTGCGCTCACAAATCGGCTTTGTGGTTGGCTGGGGAGCCGGAAACGGACCCTGCCGACGAGACGCAGGCATTGCTGTGGGCCAAGGGATTGGAGCATGAAGCGGCAGTTCTGGCGCGCCTTGAGCAAACTGCCGGCGCCAGCGCCGTTCATATCCCGACCGAGGGGCTTCCTATCGAGGAACGCATCGGGCTCACCCAGCGGGCTGTCGAACAAGGAGCATCGATTATCTATCAAGGCGCTCTATTGTCGGAGCGCTGGATTGGATTCCCGGACTTTCTGACGCGCGATGCCAACGTAGAGGCACCGGTCTATCGGCCGGAAGACGCAAAGCTTTCGCGCAAGGCCAAGCGCGATCACCTATTGCAAATCGGACTTTATGCCGAGCTCCTAAACCGCACTAACGGCAATCCCATCGCGGACGGCGTGATCCATGTTGCGGCACCTGAGCCAGAGCGCTTCGACCTTCGCGAAACCCAATACGTCACCGCACGGTTGATGCGCCGTTTCGAAGCATTCGCCGAGACAAAAGACAAGAACACTCGCGCGATCCGGTGCGCGGCCTGCGAGCGCTGTGGCTACAAGTCCAGATGTGAAGCTGAATGGCGCGGGGCCGACAGCCCTATTTTCGTTGCCGGGCTGCGATCAAGCCAATTGCTAAAAATGGAAGCTGCCGGTGTGACAACAATGTCCAAGCTGGCATCTCTCGGCCCAGGGACAGCCTCGATTCCAGGGATCGGCGACGAGACACTTGCCAAGCTCATAGGCCAGGCCCGCCTTCAGAAACAAGCCGAGCAGAGCGGCACGCACGGCGTTGAAGCGCTCCCCGTCGAACAAGGAAAAGGGTTCTCCCTCCTTCCCGACCCTCAAGTCGGTGATGTCTTCCTCGATCTGGAAGGCGACCCCCTCTATCCCGACGGACTCGAATATCTCTTCGGCATCTATGGTCCGCTGACCGATCCCAACGAGCAAGAATATCGAGCCTTTTGGGCTCACGATCACGACCAGGAAAAGGCGGCCTTCGAAGCCGTCATGTCTGCGATCACTGCACATCTGGTGAAATACCCAGATGCCCGCATCTATCACTATGCCCAATATGAGCCCGCAGCGTTCCGGCGTCTTGCCATGCGGCACGCAACCAAAGAAGCGGAGCTCGACCAATTGCTACGCGAGCATCGTTTCGTCGATCTCTATCGCGTTGCGCGTCAGGGGATCAGAGCGTCCACAGAGAGCTATTCGCTCAAGGACCTCGAAAAAATCTACTGGGGTGGGCGAGCGGGAGAAGTCGCTAATGCCGGCGACAGTATCGTTCAATATGAGCAATGGCGAACGACACAAGAGGCATCGGTCCTTGCCGAGATCAAGAAATACAACGAGGAAGACTGCGTCTCGACCGCCAAGCTGCGCGACTGGCTCGTGGGATTGAGACCGGCAGGGGCACACTATCAATTGCATGCGACCGGTTCCGATCAGGATGTGGCGTCGGCGCGCTCGGAGGCGAGAGAAGAGTTCGAACGCCAGCGCCAGGAGCTAGCGGCGCGCGTCCGCACTTCAAATGTCGCCAACAAGGACGTGCGCGAGTTGGTAGCCGAGCTTCTTTGGTTTCATCAGCGCTCCCAGAAGCCTCAGTGGTGGGCGTTGTTCGAGCGTCAAACCTGGTCCGACGACGAACTCATAGATGATGCCGAAAGCCTAGGTGGTGTCGTGCTGGACAAAACCGTCCCCGCCACAACGATCAAGCGGTCTCAGGTCTTCACATGCCGTTTTCCACCGCAAGACACCAAGCTCAAGGCTGGTAGCGAGCCGGTACTCGCGTCAGACCTCGGCTCGGCCGGAACCCTTGAGTCTATCGTCCCCGAGGACGGCATCCTCACATTGAAGCGCGGCATCACGCGTGGAGCACCGCCAGACCGGTTTTCTTTGTTGCCAGGAAAACCGCTCGATCAGCGCAAACTCGTCGCGGCCGTGATGAACTTTGCCGACCGGTTCGTTTCTGATGACCTCAGCAGCGATCAGGCACTGATGGCTTTCCTGTTGCGCAATCCGCCGAAGGTCAGAGGCGTTCAGCGAGGGCAACCCTTACTTTCGAACGGCGAAGACCTGCTGGACGGCACGATCCGCGTCATCCGTAATCTAGACCGAACCACCCTATTCATCCAGGGACCGCCAGGATGCGGAAAGACCTTTGTCGCGTCTCACGCCATTGCCACTCTGCTCAAGGAAGGTAATCGGATCGCCGTCTCGTCCAACTCTCACAAAGCCATCAACAAACTGCTCAAGGAAGTCGAAAAGCGCGCCACTGAGACAAGTCTGAAATTCTCGGGCGCAAAGAAGGCGAGCCGTGACGATCCAGAAACCGAGTTCGAAGGCCAGTTCATCACATCAGTGCAGAGCAGCGATGACATTGATTCAAGCTATCAGTTGGTCGGGGCTACCGTGTTTCATTTTGCCCAGGAAGCGTTGAACTCCTACGACTACCTCTTCGTTGACGAAGCAGGGCAGGTCGCGCTCGGCAATCTCGTCGCGATGGCTGGATGTGCCGATAATCTCGTTCTCATTGGAGATCAGATGCAATTAGCCCTGCCCATCCAGGGTGTGCATCCGGGAGAAACCGGCCACTCGGCTCTCGACTATTTGCTCCAACATCAAGCTACGATTGGGGCGGACAAAGGCGTTCTTCTAAACGTAACTTATCGGATGCACCCAACTCTGTGTGAACTTGTGTCCGACGCCATTTACGATGGCCGACTTACATCGGATGCCTCGACGGCGTCACGCCATCTCGTGCTCGGGGCCAATTCTCATCCCGCATTGAAGGACGCGGGCATTGTCTTTGCGAACGTCGAACATGATGGTTGCACGCAAAACAGCGCCGAGGAGGCTGCGGCGATCCGGTCCACGGTGAGTAATTTGCTCACGCAGGAATTCCACGATGCGGACGGCACCGTGCGGCCACTCAAGCTCGACGATATCCTGATCGCAAGCCCGTTCAATATGCAGGTGAACCTGCTGAAGCGGGCTCTTCCAGATGGCGCACGCGTTGGGACCGTGGATAAGTTTCAAGGGCAAGAGGCGCCCGTAGTTATTGTATCGATGACGACATCTCACGGCGATGATGCGCCACGCGGCACGAATTTCCTCTTCAACCGCAATCGCTTCAATGTCGCGATCAGTCGCGCGCAATCGCTGGCAATCGTGGTACAGAGCCCGCGCCTGCAAGATGTATCAGCCGGGTCGATTGAGGATCTCGTCAGATTGAATCTGTTTGCTAGGGCCGAAGCTACTGCAATATGGCGTTAGCGGACTTCGTTCACGGTCGCCCCTTGCGCTACGCTGATGGGGTAGAAGCGGCCTCTGTAGTCTAGCGCGCGGGCTTAAACTATCAACCGTCGAGGAAGGCGACGCGAAAATCCTTTTGGAGAAGATCGATCCTGAGCCAAACCCAGGATGTAACCTCCGACGGCGTCGCGACCAACGGTATAGCCAGGCCCGTGGGCGTCGGTTCACACCGGCGAATTGTCCGTGAGCAGGTGCGCATGCCGCGCTAGTGCGGGACAAACTCCACGCGCTCCGCAACGGCGAGAACGTGATCTCGTTCAGGATAAAATCAATGAGGAACACGTGGGCGAGGCGAATGCCTTAGGGCGTCAGTCTCTCAATGGCTTCTGGTGATCCGCACAAGTAAAGCAATGCCTTCGCCCCCGACATCCCCACATAAAGGGTCTCCCGATCCTGCTCTGCGCTGCAACCGTCGAACCCACACAGAATTACCACATCACGTTCGAGACCTTTGAAACGAGCAACCGTGTCGACGGTTAGCACGTTGGTCCCATAGTCCTCTAGGCGACCGAGCTTTGCGGTCTTTGGGAGCGGCGACGAAGCCAGCAGCCGTTCAAAATGCCCTTTCTCCCTGCCGTCACAGATAAGAACGGAAATATTGTGAGCTGTGATTCCTTCCTGCGCAATGAGCTTTGACACGAGAGTGACAATTGACTGAACCTGCCTCGCGATCCCATTTGCGTGAATTGCTTCTACCGCGGCTCCATCGATCCCGGATGCCTTAACCGGTGCGCCACGATAGTGGCGGTAGGCCGCTTCGTGGATTGGCCCTGTGTTTCTGCAATTCCTGTCCAGCACCATGGGTTCACTGCGCACGGGAATTTGGGCCGACCTTCGGTAGATATCCTGGTTCTCGTCGAGAAAGACGTAGAATATCCCTTGTTCAAGGCTCATCAGAAGCATTTCGATGGGCATCCAGAACTCGTCACCGAAATCCTGGCCTTCGTCCACAACGATTGCATCGTAAGCTGGGCCCAATGCGTCAATGGCGTTTGCGAGAGCCAAAGGCATAAGCTGATTGAACTCGTCAGCACGTGGATGATCTCGCTTAGCCTCAGCTAGAAAGTCGCGATGAAGATCGGCTTTCGCCCGAGCAATCCAATGATGGCAGACCTGATGAAAGGTCGCGACATCCAGTTGCGATATGCCGTTGCATTGCTCGCGCAGGTGATCCGCTAAGCCCCTGTTAAAGCAGACCAGCAGTGTTCGCATGCCCTCCGAGGCCATCTCTCGCGTCAAACACGAGAGTGCGCGCCCCAGCATCGTCGGCGTTCTGGATGAGCTCCAGAGCCATAATGCCGTAGCCTTGAAGACCTTTGAGCGCCTGCTCAATGTTGCCGCAAAGGTCGGCCTCGTACGTGAGTCCAATCGGGGAAGCATTCGTTGTTGCACGATGGTCGTTCATAGCAGGAAGCTACCACCCTTCGCGCAATCCACGCGTCGAGATCGCGCGAGGACAGAGCTGGCGGCCGAGTTCAGAACGCGTCCAAATGCCGAAGGATCGATCTGCTCACGGAGCGAGCAATGCCTCCGTCGGCGCAACGGCGTTCGTGGAACCGCACTACGAATCATTGTAGCTGCGCTCGATGAACGACTTCGCCCGTTCCAGGTCCTCCGGTTTGGTCAACGTGATCTCAAGATCACCCGTCCCGAAATGACCAACTTGCGACACATCACGTGTAAAGCCTGGCTCAAGCATGACAGTGCTAGGATCGACCTTCACGAATACAAGAATCTTTCCGGTTGTCGGCCGGAATTCGAGGCAAGCAAAATTCCGAATGCGTTTGAATGCTATGTAGAGCCGAAGCGTTGTCTCTTGAACGTCATCGCCTAGCGCGAGCAGGTATGCTTTCAACGCCTCGTAGCGATCCAGCATTTCATCGTTAAGCTCTTCGAGGACGGCGCTAATTGTCTTGTACTTGCCGGCCGCCGAGGTAGCGCTCGCCGTTCCCGCTTCAATGGGCGCCCTCTTTGCGGACGTTGCCGTCACAAGATCGAGCATCACCAACTCAGTTCCGAAACGACGGTAGCGGATCAGCTCGATGTTGCGCTGCATCTGCCGCACAGCGTGATCGTCATACCGGCTGAAATCACCGGCAATGCAGATCAACCGCGGGGCCGACCAATCGACGGATTCCGCGGCCCCCTTCCCGAGCTTTTCGAGAACCAGCCACTGAAAGTCCTTTCGGTGATCCATCAGCCAGTCAAGATAGAACAAGCCCTGATTCACGACGTTTTCGTTGGCGGCACGCTTGTATTCGAGAATCACGGGGCACCCGTTTTCGTCTAGGCCGAGTGTGTCAATACGGCCTCCATTTGTTGTTGTGAATTCAGATGTCAGAAAGCGCACGCCAAGAAGCGCTTCAAGATTGTGCTCGAACAGGACCTGAACCGATTTCTCGATCGCGTCCGTCGTACCCACCAATTCATCGACGTGGCCGCTGGCAATCTTGAACAATTTGATGTCACTCATCGTGTGGTCCTAGAAGAATTGGTCGTCGAAGAATATTCGGTGAAATCGACCCAGCCATTGTTTCCGATACTCCCGAGCTTAGTCTGCGAGCTGATCAAACAACTGGCGGCGTTCCGAAACGATGTTTTCTTTGTATCGCAGGATATCTCCGCCGGACGCGCCGGCGCTTTCGACTACCCCACTTTTCTTCCGCTTGAGAAGCGGGATGAGAACGGTCGCGATCTCTCAGAAACTCGACCGTCTGTTGGGGTCAGCTGAGCATCCTGGGGGCAACGTGACAGCTCGACGGACGCCAATTCTTCAGGGATTACCTTCGCGGCCTGGCAAATTCGATAGTGTGTTCCTGCCCGGGCTCATGAACGGGCGGGGCAAAAATGGCCTGCAATGCGGAATATTCCAGCATGTTCCGATACCTACTCACAATCCGCCGGCAAGTTTGCCGGCGGATTATCCCCTATCCTTGATCGCTAGCGGTTGTGGGGGCATTTTGGTGGTCAGGAGGGGCAATGCCCAGGTTCGACTTTCAGCCACACAAGGGTTCTTGGGACGCAATCGCCGGGTTCCGTGACGGAGCCCGCGGCACGCATTCCAGCCGCACGATCATGCTGGACGAGTTGTCGCGACTAGCCGCCAACAGCCATCTCCGCGGCGACATCAAGAAGGCTGTCGTGGAGGAGAACGCCCTTGGCAAGTCCACCTCGTCCGGGCGGACGCTTACGCTACAGCGGTTGAAGGAACTCTACAGTTTTGATCCGTCGGTTCCGCTCTTTCGGGTCTTCACCGGACTTTACCATCGAGACCCAACCGCAATGCCGCAGCTCGCTCTGCTGATGGCAATGGCGCGCGATCCGCTGCTCCGCGCGAGCGCACGTCCGATCGTGGGGCTTGCCCCCGGTTCCGAACTGACTCGAGAGGCGCTGCGCAACGCCGTTGGCGCGGTGGTCGGCGGCCGGATGAATGAGGCCGTGCTTGACAAGGTTGTCCGCAACACCGCGAGCAGCTGGACGAAAACAGGCCACCTAGTCGGAAGAACGATAAAGCGTCGTGCTCGCATTCGTCCCAACACCACGGCCTTCGCCTTTGCTCTGTGGCTTGCGCACAAAACCGGTTTCACCGGCGCGGACCTTTTCGAGAATGCCTGGATCAGCGCGCTCGACATCGAGGCCGCAGCGGCGCGCAGCTTTGCGGAACGCGCGCACGCTGCAGGACTGATCCGATTTCGGACCATTGGCGATGGCTTCGAACTCGATGTCACGCCGCTTGAACGGCGGAACTGAGGGCGCAGCTATGTCGAAAATCGATCAACTGGCAGGCGTATTCAGGGAACATGTTGCAGTCGGCTGGCCGAGCGGCAGCTCCGGCGCGCAACGCGTCATCATGATCGTCTACGACCAGAACGACGAACGCGCACTGCGGAAGAACATCGATTTGTTCGCCCAAGCAGCCCGAACACAAAACTACGCGTGGCATGGCGTGGACCTGACCGGCGCGTTCGGGACTTGGCTCGGCGCGCACCGTTATCGCGAAGGCTATTTCGAAGAGCCGCACATGCTTTCCGCCGGCGCCAATGACCGCTTCACACAGTACGCAGCTGACGCGGTGCTTAAGGCGCTCGAACGGCCCGCTCATACGGACCGGGAAATCGTCGGCCTCGTGGGCGTTGCTTCGCTATTCGGCGTCGCATCGGTTTCCGATGTCCTTGCGCGCGTGGATCACGCGATCAAAGGCAGGCTTGCAGTCTTTTTCCCAGGGCGAACGCGGGACGGGCGATATCGCCTGCTCGATGCCCGGGACGGCTGGGACTACCACGCCGTTCCCATTCAAATCGAAAGTAGTGGAGCGCACCAATGACGGTGATCGCAGACCTTCTCGACCGCGATCCGCGCGGCCAACGCCTTATCAACAACGGCCAGGCTCGCCTCAGCGACACCAGTCCGGAAGAAGATCGAGGCGAACTTCGCACGTTCGTTTGCGAAGGTCGTTATGCCGATGGTGTCACGCGCATTGTCGAGAGCTTCTGTCGCGATCTCGGAAAATCCAGTCAGCAAGCGGCGTGGGTTAGCGGCTTCTATGGCAGCGGCAAATCTCATCTTTTGAAGATGCTCGGCTATCTGTGGGAAAACAAAACCTTCGCCGATGGCATGAGTCCGCGCGCGCTCGTTGAAGACATGCCGGAGTCCGTGCGCGCCGCGCTCCGCGAATTGGATACCGAGGCTGCTCGCCAAGGCGGCTTGTTCGCCGCGGCAGGGCCGATGCCAAGCGGACAGCTTGAGCGACCAAGGCATTCCGTCCTGGCAATCGTTCTGCGGGCGGCTGGCCTTCCTGCTGACTTCGGCAAGGCCGCGTTCTGCCTCTGGCTTGAAGACAAACGCATTGCCGATGAAGTCAAATCTGCGGTTGCGGCGGTTGGCAACAAATTCGAGGACGAGATCGAAGAGCTCTACATGAGCCCGGTGATCCCGGAGGCGATCGCGAGCCAGTTCAAGGGCGAAAGCCTCAAGGAAATTCGCGAGCGAATCCGCGCGCAGTTCAAGACGCCCGACATCGACATCGACCGCAATCAGTTCGTGTCGATGTTGAAGCGCGTGCTGGCGCGTCAGGGCAAGAACGGTAAGATGCCGCTGACCCTGATCCTGCTCGACGAAGTGCAAATCTATATCGGCGACAGTCAGGATCGCGCCGGCGCGATCGCCGAAATTGCTGAGACGCTCGCGAAGGAATTCGATCAGCGCATCATGCTGGTGGGCGCCGGCCAAAGCGCGCTGCAAGGCACGTCGCAATCGAACCCGCAGCTGGTACGCCTTCTCGACCGTTTCACAATCCGCGTGCAGCTCGACGACAACGATGTCGAGACCGTCACGCGCAAGGTGCTGTTGCGCAAGAAGGCGGACGCGAGGCCGCTGATCGAACGCTGCCTCGATGAACATGACGGCGCGATTGCGCGGCAGCTTGCCGAAAGCAAGATCGCAGCGCGCTCCAGCGACCGAGGCATTCGCATTGACGATTATCCGATGTTGCCAGTTCGCCGGCGCTTCTGGGACGTATGCTTCCGCGCCGCCGATCTTCAGGGCACGCAGAGTCAGCTGCGCTCGCAGCTTCGCATTCTCCATGACGCGCTGGCCGAAAATGCCGACAAGCCTCTGGGCACGGTCGTGCCAGGAGATGTTCTCTATGAGGCACTGAAGGCGGCGCTCGTCCAGTCCGGCGCGTTGCCACGCGACGCGTATGATCGCATCGAGCCGCTGGACAAGACCTATGGAGCCGATGGCGCGCTCGCGAAGCGGCTCGCCGGTCTTGCCTTCCTTATCTCACGCCTGCCGACAGAAGCTGGCGCCGACATCGGCGTGCGCCCGACGCCGGATCACCTTGCCGATCTGTTGGTCGATGACCTGACCATCGATCAGGGCGCGTTCCGCTCCCGCGTGCGCGCGCTGATCGACCGACTGGTGGAAGACGGTCATCTCACGCGTATTGGCGAAGAAGTCCGCATACAAACGACTGAAGGCCGCGCCTGGCAGCAGGAATTTCAGAAATTCCGTGGTCACTACGGTAACGACCTTTCTGCCATCGCAGACGAGCGGGACAAGCTGATCGAGGAAACGCTCGCCGCTTCGGTGCGTCAGGTTTCCGCGGTGCATGGCGACGCCAAGGTGCCGTGCAAGCTCGTGCCGCATCGCGGCGACCGCGCGCCCGAGCGCGACGGCCGCAATGTGCCGCTGTGGATACGCGATGGCTGGCGCACAACGGCGACACGCGCGCGCGAAGAGGCGCGAACGCTCGGATCAGCAGACGGGACCGTGCATCTCTTCATCGACAAGCCCTCAAACAACGATTTGCGGGACGCCATCGCGGACCTGCTCGCCGCGAAGGCGACGCTCGACAAGCGCGGCCTCGGACACGGTTCGTCGGGCGAAGAAGCGCGGCGCGGCATGGAAACGCGCCAGCGTGTCGCCGAAGAGTGCGCCAAGGAACTCGCCGGCAAGCTCGTGGAGAACGCCGAAGTGCTGCTCGGCGGCGGCACAGCCGAGAAGCAGGCGACGCTCGTCGCGCGCCTTGAGGGCGCCGTCGATACCGCGCGCAAGCGTCTCTTTCCGCAGTTCAAGGATGCGGATCGGCCGGCAATCGAATGGGAGAAGGCCCTCAAGACCGCGCGCGAAGGCGGCGAGCATCCGTTCGCGGCGGTCGGTCACGTGGCCGATGCCGACACGCATCCGGTTGGCCGCGCCGTGCTCGGTTTCATCGGCGCCGGAAAAGCGGGCCGCGAAGTGCGCGATAAGTTCACGCGCGAACCCTATGGCTGGCCGAAGGACGCCGTCGATGCGGCGCTTGTCGCACTGGTGCGCGCGAACAAGCTCACGGTGGTCCTGAATGGCGAGCCCGCGGCCGCAACGGCACTCGACGGCACGGCGATCGGCAAGGCAACGTTCCGGCGCGAGGACGTGTCGATTTCCGCGCGCGAGAAGATCGCGCTTGCGGGCCTTTTGCAAACGCTGGTCGGTGCTATCCAGAATCGCGACGATCTTGCCGAGCCCGCGCGCGAATTCCTTCGCAAACTGCGGGCGCTCGGCGAGAGCGCCGGCGGCGACGCGCCATTGCCGGCCGCACCGCGTATTACGTTGGAAGATGAAGCGCAGGCTCTTGCCGGCAATGCGCAGCTCCGGCTCTTGCTCGACCGCAAACCCGAGATCGAGCAAGCCATCGAAACGTGGAAGGAGCGCGCAAAGCTCAAGACGGAACGCATGGTGCGCTGGCGCACGGCCGAGCGGCTTGCTCGGCACGCCGAACCGCTTCCCGACGCCGCAACGGATTTGATCGAGCTGAAAGGCATTCGCGACGGGCGCCAGCTTCTGGAACCGACCGATCCGTTGCCGCCGCCGATGCGCCGGCTGCGCGAGCTGCTGACGAAACGGCTCACGACCGCGCACAAGGAATTGAGCGACGCGGCGCGCAGCGCGCTCGATGCGCTCAATGCCAATGCGGTGTGGTCGGCGCTCGATCTGGCGAAGAAGGAGACGATCCTCGCGGAGGTCGGCCTGAAGCTGCCGCCGCAGCCTGACATGTCCGACAACGACAAGCTTGCCGACAGCCTCGACCACAAACCGCTGGGGCAATGGCAGGCGGAAATCCGCGGCATCGCCGATCTTCAGGTGAGCGCGGCACAGAAGGCGGCGCAGGTTTCCGCGCCGCAGACGCAGCGCGCCGCGATCGAACGCGGCACCGTCGTGCGCACGGAAGGCGAAGTCGATGCCTGGCTGGCGCGGCAACGCGCAACGCTGGTGGCGGCGGTGGCGCGCGGCCCAGTCGTGATTTCGTGACGGTGTAGCGAATGGCGACTGCCCTCGACCGTGACATCCGAAGGCTGCTGGACAAAGCGGTGCGGAAAGCGCGCACGGTCGCCGAAGACGGCGCGCGCAAGGCGCTGACCGAGCTTGGCGTCGAGGACGCCAAGCGGCCGACCGGACTCTCGCCGGCACAAGCCGAGCTGCGCAATCGGCTGCGCGCGCATGCCCGCTCGCTCGGCGATGCGAAGGCGGCGGACGATTCCATCAAGGCCCATCGTCTTGTGCGCGAGATAGCCTATGAGCACTGGCATCGCGCGCTGTTCGCCCGCTTTCTGGCCGAGAACAATCTGCTGATCGAGCCTCAGTCGCGCCAGCCGGTTTCGCTCTCCGACCTTGACGAGATCGCGAAGGAAGAAGCGCGCGATCCGGTCGAGCTTGCCGCCTATTGGGCGGAGCCGATGCTGCCGCAGATATTCCGCAAGGACGATCCGGTGCTGGCGCTCGCGCTGCCGCCAGAAACCAAAGCGGGCATTACCGACATCGTGAAGGATTTGCCGCGCGCGGTGTTCGCCGCCGACGATTCATTGGGCTGGGTCTATCAGTTCTGGCAGGCGGACCAGAAGGAACGGGTGAACGAGTCCGAGGTGAAGATCGGCGCCGATGAATTGCCGGCGGTCACCCAGCTCTTCACCGAGGACTACATGGTCCTCTTCCTTCTGGAGAACACGCTCGGCGCGTGGTGGGCCGGTAAGGTGCTGGCGGCCGATCCGTCGCTTGCGGCGGGCGCGGCATCGGAAGAGGAATTGCGCGAGAAGACGAGCTCGCCGGGTTATCGCTGGACATATTTGCGTTTCGTGCGTGAGCAGCGCGACGGCGAAACACACGAGACCGCTACTGGCGCGTGGCGGCCGGCGGCAGGCACGTTCGAGGGCTGGCCGAAGGCGGCGAAGGAGATCACCGTGCTCGATCCCTGCATGGGCTCGGGGCACTTTCTCGTTTTCGCGCTGCCGATCCTCGTTGCCTTCCGCCGCGCCGAGGAAGTGCTCGACGAGCGAGCCGCGGTAAAGGCGGTGCTGGCCGACAATCTCTTCGGCCTTGAGATCGATCCGCGCTGCACCCAAATCGCCGCCTTTGCACTGGCGCTGGCGAGCTGGAAACGCCTCGGCGGGCCGGAGCCGCTTCCGCGCCTCAACCTCGCCTGCTCGGGGCTCGCGATCGGTGCCGCCAAGCAGGAATTCTTGGGCCTTGCCGAAAGAATTGCCGGTAGACGGGGTTGGAAACCGACAGTCGATCTTCTTGGAGAAGGTGCGACGCCCATTGAAACTGCGGCAATCCAGCAGGAACGAGAGGGGCTGTCGCGCCTCTACGATCTTTTCAGTAAGGCTCCGCATTTGGGCAGCTTGATTGATCCCGCCATCGCAAGCGGTGATCTTTTTGCAGCTGGCTACGCGCGTCTCGCAACATTGTTGATCGATGTCTTAGAGGCTGGAGAAGCGTCTATAGAAATTCGCGAGCTCGCAGTTGTGGCTCAAGGGCTTGCGAAGGCCGCCGAATTGCTGAGTCGCAGGTATGCACTGGTGTCAACCAACGTGCCTTACTTGGGACTGGGAAAGCAGGGGCCAGAACTTCGCGATTTTCTCCGCGATCATTACTCAGACGCAAAGGCCGACCTCGCGACGGCGTTTCTGGAACGGCTTCGCGCCTTCGTAAATCCAACCGGAGAGGTCGCGGCCGTGCTCCCCCAGTCGTGGCTATTCCTAGGCACTTATTCGCGGCTTCGCTCGCGGCTTCTGAAGACTGCATCAATCGATTCCATAGCGCGCCTTGGGCCTGGCGCTTTCGAAACAATCACGGGTGAGGTTGTAAACACCTGCCTCATAGCAATTTCGCAGCAGTCGCCTCAGGAGGATCACACAGTATTCGGAATTGATGTGGCTCAGCTGGCGACTGCCGAAGCAAAAGGTGAAGGGCTGAAGATCAGTAGCGGCAACTCAGTCAAACAAGCCAGTCAGCTTACAAACGCGGACTTCAGAATCGTTATCGAACCAATATCTGTGGGTGAGCTATTGCTCACCCGCGCAGACAGTTTTGAGGGAATCGGCAGTGGTGACCTCGAACGTTTCTCGCGATCGTTTTCAGAGGTCGAAAGTTTCGGCGATGCTTGGCGGCCGTTTCGAGGAACTGTCAAGGCTCCCAACAGCTCATCAGGCATGGAAGCAATTATTCTTTGGCAGCAAGGCCGAGGAGACCTCTTTGAGCTGGCACGCCTTCTTAAAGAACATCTGAAGAATACCGGCGGGCCGTCGAGTGGAGCGCGACCGACACGTGGTAGTCAGGCTTGGGAGCGTCACGGAATTGCTGTCAATCGCATGGGCAATTTCGATGTTGATTTCTACTTTGGTGAAGTCTTCGACAGCAACATCGCTGCCGTAATTCCGAAATCCAAGGATGACTGCCCGGCAATTTGGGCCTTTATGTCCTCAGGCGAGTTTCGGGAAGCAGTTCGCAAGATCGATCAGTCGATGAAGGTTACTAATGTGACCTTTCTGAAGGTGCCATTCGATCGGTCACATTGGCAAAAAGTTGCTTCTGAAAAATATCCGAATGGTCTTCCCAAGCCGCACTCGAATGATCCCACGCAATGGCTATTCGACGGCCACCCACACGGTAGTGCCGATCCAAATGTCCCGGCGAACGACAGCACCAACCTTCGCCTCGTCGCAGCCCATGGCGTGCGGCCTGGTCTAGCCGAGCACCCCTTGCAGGTCGCTGTTGCGCGCCTTGTCGGTTATCGCTGGCCGCGCCAGACTGGCTCGTCCTTCATGGATTGTCCGGCGATTGCCGAACACGATGAGATCGACACATCCGGCCTCGTCGATGCCGACGGCATTGTCGCGCTTCCCGCGCTCGCCGGCGAAGCGGACGCCGCCTCGCGTCTGCGCGAGCTGATCCGCACCGTCTGGGGCGCGGACTACACCGAACACACCATCCGCGAATTGCTTGCAGCCGAAGACGCGAAGTCCACCGATCTCGGCGCCTGGCTTGCCGACGAATTCTTCGATGGCCATTGCCGTCTGTTTCATCAGACGCCGTTCGTCTGGCATGTGTGGGATGGCCTGCGTGGTGGCTTCTCGGCGCTGGTCAATTACCATCGTCTCTGCGAACCAGACGGCGCCGGCCGCCGGCTGCTCGAAAAGCTGCGCGACTCTTATCTCGGCGAATGGATCGCGGCGCAACGCCGCGCCGTTGCCGCCGGCGAGACGGGCGCGGAAGACCGCTTGATAGCCGCCGAGCATCTTCGCGCCGAGCTGACCAAGATCATCGAAGGTGAACCGCCCTACGACATCTTCGTGCGCTGGAAGCCGCTGCACCGTCAGCCCATCGGTTGGGAACCGGACATCGACGATGGCGTGCGCCTCAACATCCGCCCGTTCCTCACCGCCAAGCCGAAGAATTCGAGCCGCAAGGATGCCTGCATCCTACGCGTGACGCCCGGCGCGGCGAAAAAATTTGCAAAGCCTGATCGTGGCGCCGAACCGCATCGCGACAAAGAAGACTACCCGTGGTTCTGGTCCGATGACGATGACGTGGCGACGGAGAACTTTGCCGGCGGACCGGCGTTCAAGGGCCGCCGCTACAACGACTTCCACTACACGCGCGCGTTCAAGCAACGCGCGCGCGATTCGCGGAGCAGGAAACCGTGAACGACCGCACGCTCATTCATGGCCTCGCCCGCGCGCTAATCGAAGCGACGCAAAGCTTCGCCGGCGAGGGCTGGCCCGCAGCGCTGCTCTGGCCCGATCCTGAGCGGCAATGGCATTTTGCCTTTGCCGATCTGCGCCGCCGGCTCGCATCGCAACATGTGGCGCTCTATGCGCTTGGCGACGACTACACGCCGGATGACGGCATTGGGCCGGCGATCTGGTTGCGCTGCCTGATCGAAGCGCCGGATGCGCCGAACCTAAAAGGCCTTGTCCCCGACGCGAAACACTCCGTCATTCTCCTGCCCGGCATTTCGTGGCGCGATCTGCGCGAGCCGCTCACGCTCGCCAAGAACGCACAGATGCTGGTCGATCTGCAATATCGCGGCGACGTTTTTCGCCAGCGCCGGCAGGCGCGCGACTGGACGGTGGCGACGTTCCTGCGCGATCCCGATCAAGGTCTCGGCCTCGATGTCGCGACCGACTCGCGTACCGATGAATCCGCGCGCCGCGCGCTTGTTGGCCTGCTCGATCTTCCGCTCGATGGGTGGCGCGACAAGCGCCTTTCAGCGGACGATTTCGACGGCCTCTTGATCGAAGACAAGGAGCGCGATCTGTTGCGCTGGATCGCCGACCCCGATTCCGCGCGCGCCATTTTTACGACCGCCGCCTGGAATGCATTCGGCGATCAAGTCGAGCGGGACTTCAAGATCGATCTCGAACTGAAAGGTGCGTTGCAGACAGCCACCGAGCGGCTGGTCCGCCGCTCCGGCGCGTGGGCGCGCGTGTGGAATCGGCTTGCCGCGGAGCCGCAGCAATTCCGCGCAGTGTGTGATCGCATTCGCGAGGCCACCGCGCCGAAGCAAGGCAACCTTCTCGGCATGGAAGATGGCGATGCCATCACCAGCCCCCACGACAATGCGATCGCCGAAAAAATGCTGACGCTAGAGCTCGGCGAAGTCGCGCAGCTGCCGAGCCGCGAAGCGGCGGCGAAAATCATGGCCCTCGAAGAGCGTCATCGCGACCGGCGCGATACGCTGTGGGCAAAGCTCGGCGAAGCGCCGCTCGCGCGCGCGCTCGAACCGCTCGCACGTCTCGCCGCGGCAACTGAGGCGGCTCTGCCCGGCGACGATCTTACGGCGATCGCGACGGCCTACTGCGAAGACGGATGGCACGTCGATTGCGCTCTGATGGAGACCATCGCCGCAGCCGGAACGCGCGAGGATATTGTCGGCCGCGCCGCCGGCGCGCTCTACCGCCCCTGGGTCGATCCGCTGGCACGGCGATTTCGCGCCGCTCTGGAAGCCGCCGGCGATTCCGCGCGACCGCACCCGCTCGCGGTCGAACCCGGAACGCTCGTTCTCTTTGTCGATGGCTTGCGCATGGATATCGGGCAGGCGGTCGCCGAGCGCTTGAACAATGCCGGCGTGCCGGCGTCGCTCGCCTGGCGCTTGTCTCCAGTTCCCACGCTCACTGCGACGGCCAAGCCCTTGGTCACGCCGGTTGGCGACAGCATCGGCGGCAAAGGCAAGGTGGAGGCGTTCCAGCCGCTCGAAACGTCATCGGGTCGACCCGTGACTCTCGATGTGTTGCGCAGGGCCATGCTCGCGCGCGGCATGCAGGTACTGGAGCACAACGAGGTGCTGGCGCCGGAGAAGCCATCCGCCATCGGCTACGCCGAATGCGGCAACATCGACAACGACGGCCACAACATGGGCCTGCGGCTGGCGGGCCAGTTGGACACCGAGGTTGCGCGCATCGCGGACTATGCAGCGGCGCTGCACGCCGCCGGCTGGCCACGCGTGCGTATCGTTACCGATCATGGTTGGCTCCTGATGCCCGGCGGCTTTGAAGGCGTTCGACTGCCGCCGTCGGCGGTAATCGCGAAGGGCTCCCGCGCCGCCATTCTTCAGGAGCACGCCGCAGCCGAACTCGCGTTCCTGCCGTGGCATTGGGACAAATCGGTGCGGGTCGCCGTGCCGCCCGGTGCCGAGGCCTTCCGCGCCGGTGAAGTCTACTCGCATGGCGGTGTGTCGCCGCAGGAATGCGTCATCCCCGATATCACGGTGGGCGGCCATGCCGCGGCCGCTTCCTCCGCCGTTCGCATCGGCGCGATCACGTGGCGACGCCTGCGCTTGACTGTCGAAATCACCGGTGAACTGACAGATGTGACCGTCGAGGTTCGCCGCAAGGAGCGCGATCCCGCTTCTCGCATTGATGTTTCCTCGACGGTCGAAGGAGCGCGCGCTCGCCTGACCATTTCGGATGATGTCGAAGAGGGCGATCCCGTTCTCGTTGTTCTTATCGATCGGCACGGCAGCGTCATCGATGCGCGTGCAACCCGCGTAGGAGACCGCGCATGACGCTGCAACTCGATCGCCTCGACAATCTAGGCGCCAGTGCTTTCGCAGGATTTGTTGTCCGCAAAGACCTCGTGCGGCGCTACGCCAAAGCCTATCCGGTGCCGGCCTATGTGGTGGAGTTTTTGCTCGGCCGTTATTGCGCTTCGACCGACGATTCCGAAATCGAGGAAGGACTGGAGATTGTCGAGAAGCAGCTGAAGGACCGTTGCGTCCGCACCGGCCAGGAAGAGGTCTTCAAAAACGAAGCCTATCGCAAGGGCTCGGTCCGCATCATCGACACAGTTCGCGCGCGCCTCGATGCCAAGAATGCCTGCTACGTCGCCGAACTCCCGAGCCTCGCGCTGCGCGACGTGCGCATCCCCGACAGCATCGTCGAAGAGAACGACCGCATCCTGATCGACGGCTTCTATGCCGAGGTGACGCTCTCGTACGACAGCGTAATTGCGCAGGAGAAGAACGGCCGCCCGTTCGGCATCGAGGCGCTGCGCCCGATCCAGATGTCGCGCGCCGACGTTCTCGACACCTTCTATAGCGGCCGAACGAAATTCGAGACAACAAACGACTGGATCGACTTCCTGCTTCGCTCCGTGGGGTTTGAGCCGGCTGAATTCGACGAACGCGCAAAGCGGGTCGCGCTCCTTCGCATGGTTCCGTTTGTCGAGCGCAACTACAATCTCGTCGAGCTTGGCCCGCGGGGCACGGGCAAGAGTCATCTCTTCCAGCAAGTCTCGCCTTATGCACACCTGATTTCGGGCGGCAAGGCGACGGTCGCGCGGATGTTCGTAAACATGGCCAGCGGACAGCGGGGGCTTGTCTGCCAATACGATGTCGTCTGCTTCGACGAGATTGCGGGCGTGTCCTTCGATTCGAAGGACGGCGTGAACATCATGAAGGGCTATATGGCGTCGGGCGAGTTCTCGCGCGGCAAAGATTCCATCCGAGCCGAAGGCGGCATCGTGCTGGTCGGCAATCTCGACATGGACCTCGACCAGGCCCAGCGGGTCGGTCATCTGCTGGGACCTCTGCCGCCTGACATGCGCGACGACACGGCGTTCATGGATCGACTGCATGCTTACGCGCCGGGCTGGGATTTTCCCAAGCTCGATCCGCGGCGGCACCTGACGGATCACTTCGGTCTCGTCTCCGACTTTCTCTCCGAGTCCTTCACGCGCCTCCGGACCGTTTCGCGCGCTGGCGTTCTGGATGGGCGTATTCACTTCGGCGGCGCGTTGTCGGGTCGTGACATCGAAGCGGTGCGCAAGACCGTTAGCGGGCTTGTGAAGCTTCTGTATCCAAACCCATCGACATCCGTTCCCGATACAGATTTGGAATGGATCGTTCGGCTCGCACTCGAAGCGCGTCGCCGGGTCAAGGAACAGCAGCGGCGCGTGTTCAAGAGCGAATTCCGCAACACGCATTTCAGCTACACGCTCGGGCTTGACGGTGTCGAAACATTCGTGGCAACGCCCGAGCTTCGATCCGATCAGGCGATCGAAAGCGATCCGCTGCCGCCCGGACAAGTCTGGGCAATCGCCACAGGCTCGGCAGAAGGCGGAGCCGGACTTTACCGCATCGAGGTTTCAAACCAGCCCGGTTCCGGGATACGCATCCTCAACCAGCCGGCACCGGCCCCGTTCCGCGAGAGTGTGAAGGTAGGCGAGCAAATCTTGTACTCGCACGGACGAAGCGTGGTCGGCGACCGCGATCCACGCGAGCAGGAATTTACGATCCAGCTTCGCGCTATCGATGCCGACAAGTCTGGCGGCGGGCTCGGTGTTGCGGTTCTTGTTGCGCTCTGCGGATCGGTGCTGGGCCGAAATAGCCGCGGCGGCACGATTGTCGTCGGATCGGCAAGCCTCGGCGGTTCAATTGAGTTGGTCCCCAACGCCGTTCACATCGCCGAGCTCGCCATCGAGAAGCAAGCGCAGACCCTTCTGATGCCGGTATCGGCGCGCCGGCAACTGAACGATCTCCCGGACGAACTTTGGACCAAGGTCAGCATCGAATTCTACAAAGACCCGGCCGATGCGGTGTTCAAGGCGCTGGTGGAATAACGTCGGCTGCCTGCCTAGAGGCTGCATGTGTCAGAGCCCCCAATCCTGTCCCATCGGCTCACCGTCCATGACCGAGTACATCCGCCGCACGCAACGGTCAGTCTGCTATGCGGGCCTGGGCTTCAAGTCCAGCCGGAAAATGCAATGGCTGAGCTGGCCAAACGGTTCGAGCCCGAAGTTGTACGGTCTGTGTAGATTCTGACGGCCGCGTCATTCGAATAGGGTAGGGGCCGGGTGTGAGCAGAGACGCCCGGCCCCTCACCTTTGCTCTTCGATCGTCAACGCGAATTTCGGATTTCGCAAAACGATCTTGGTAATATCTGAGTAGAACGAATAGAGATTTTCACCAGTGATCGGGGCTTGGCCGGGATGCGCACTATTGTTTCTTAGCTCAAAGCAGTGCCGCAGCCTTTCGTGCTGATTGCTATCGATAAGCTGTATGAATTCAAGGACCCAAAGAAGGTCGGTATCAAATACGGTTCGGCGCAACTCCGATGCGGACTCAACCACAAATTTTTTATTGAACGGCTTGAAGCGCCCAAACTGTTTTGCTGCCATATCGGCTGTCGCTTTGTTGAAAGTATCAAAACCTAAAGCACCAATTTTGGCGTGCATTCGGGCGACGGTCGCACACCAACCTAAAATAATGCACGCTCGAATGCCCTCAACGGACAAACAACGTTGAGCTTCAGCAAGATATTCGCCTTCGTCTTGCGTGAGTCCTTCGAGGTATGGAGCAACACTTAGGACGCCGCTCGTTTGCTCTGGAGCAATTTCAATTTGATGGATTAGAGATTTTTTGTAGAAGTCAATTATTGGACCGAGGAGATCAAGGTAAGTCTTCTTGACTGGAGAGGTTTTTGCTATTTGGAGCAACGCGGAAAACTTTCCGCTCCCGGCGTCAATCAATTCCGGGCTGGCTGCCGTCTTCTGAAGAAGTGGAACAATCTCGTCAAACCAACGGCGCGCAATGGAGGTTGCCATCGCTTTGTCGGAGGGCTTCCGAACTTGTCCAACCGTGGACCCGGGAAATGGTCTCGCCCGAACTCTATGCGCAATTCGGTGGTCCAGATGCGACTGCGGAGAAGAAGGAAGAAATCCTGCAGAGCTACCTCCAAACTATGAGTCGGTTGGGAGAGATCGCGCTTCAGTGGCGCGATAAAAATTTCATAAGCTGCTGGCACTTGGCCTCACATGAGACAGCCTCAATGTGGAAAAGTTACGGGAAGCATGATGGGGGTGTGGCAATTACCACCAATCTGTCCCGGCTTCGTCATGCGCTGGAGAAAGCCCCTGCAACCATCTACTGCGGGAAAATTCAGTATATCGATTTCGAAACGGAAGTTTTCGATTTAAGCAACCTGTTCAACCCCGTCCTCCGTAAGCGCAAAAGTTTCGAAACGGAAAGAGAAGTTCGGTTGGTTTATTCTCACGAAACAGCAGGCATAGTTGGAGCCGACACGCCTGATGGCGTGGCCCAACCTTGCTCGCTATCTGATTTGATCGATGAGATATGGATATCGCCTACGGCGCCATCCTTCATCACGGAGGTGGTGAATGATATTTGCCGCTTAGCGAATTTCAGCGGGCGCATTCGTCGCTCGACGCTCCTCGATCCGCCGTACAGCTTGCCAGGGATAACAACGCCCCCCGCTGGCTAGGTGCGCCAGCACCAACGCCAACCGGCCAGGATCGTGCTGCAGTGGTGTTCTTGGGCAAGGGGCATCCCAAGGGCCGCCGATCAGGACGCCTCTCAGGGGCGATCCTGGCGGGTTATGGGCGAATTGGCCCGTAACAGCTATTGGACATTTATTGGACAATGTCTCCGCATATCCAAGTAACTCATTGATTTTATTGGCGCTCCCACGGGGAATCGAACCCCGGTTTCAGCCTTGAGAGGGCCGCGTCCTGACCGCTAGACGATGGGAGCATGCCTCGCGGAAGACGGGGCTTATAGCGGCAGGCGGGCGGAACCCGCAAGCATGCAGCAGACCGGACCGCGCAGCGCCGCCGGGCGGGACCGGAACGGGCATGCGCCCTGTGTGTTAGCAAGGGGAATAAACGCAACAATTCCAGCGCCCCGAGCCATGCCCCGATACTTCTTTCACGTCCGCGAAGGTGCCGAACTCAGCCGGGATGAGGAGGGCCAGGAACTGCCCCATACCGAGGCAGCCCGGGCCGAGGCCATCAACTCCGGCCGCGAGATGCTGGGAGAAAGGCTGCTGCATGGCGGTTCCCTGGCCCACTGCCAGATCGAGATCGCAGATGAAACCGGCCGGGTGGTCGATGTGGTCAGCGGCAATGATGTGCTGATGCGCCGGGGCGCGCTGCGCTCCTATCCCGACGACGTCACCCAGTCCGCGCCGGTGGCCAAAGGCCAGAACCGTCCGCCGCGATAGACGAAGGCGGCAAGCACATCGTCCGCCGCGACCAGCCAGAGAAAGCCGTCTTCGCCCGCCCCCGCCAGATCGTGGACGGACGCAGCAGCCTGGCCGCCCGGATGGGAGTGATAGCAGCCGATGATGCCCCTGCCCCGTGCGCGCGCGGTGCGCCGGGCGGCGAAATGGTCGGCGGGATCGATCTCGAAGCGGCCCTCGCCTTCCGCCAGGTTGCGGGCGGGATGCAGCGCGGTGACGCAAAAAACCTGGCCGTCATGTGCCCCTTCCAGCAGGCCGCAGCATTCGCGGGGCGCCGCGGCCGCCGCCTGGGCATGGATGGCGGCGGCGATCCCGTCGGCCAGCACGACGGTTTCAGCGGGCGCGGCCAACGCTGGCCTTCACCTGGCCCACCAGACGGCCATCCTGGGTGTCGAAGATGTCGATCTCTTCCTTGTCGCCGTCGCGCACGCGCAGGATCAGGCGACCGGGCTCGGTCTCCATGCTGACGATGCGCGCGCCGGCCGGAAGCTGGAAACTGGTGCCGCTGGCGGGGCCGGCGGACTTCCTGCCCGACAGCTTGGCGATGCCCCCCACGATCAGGGCGATCACCGCCAGCACGATCAGGGCCGACAGCACGATCACCGCCAGCCTGGCGGCCCTGTAGGCGGCGGTTTCCTTTTCGGGGACCGGGCCAGTATAGGATGGCGGCATGCCGCCCCCACCTGACGAAGACGTATCGGACATAGAGAACTCCCAGCACGGCCCGCTTGGGGATCATCTGGCCCAGGTGGCCGCCGACCATGCCGGCTGGCGGCTGGACCGCTTCCTCAGCCAGGCGCTGCCCGCATTCAGCCGCTCGCGGCTTCAGCAATTGCTGGAACAGGGCGCGGTCTCACGGGACGGCCGGACGATAAGAGACGCCAATCACCGGGTCAAACCGGACGAAACCTATCGCGTGGCGGTGCCGCCCGCCGCCCCCGCCACACCGCGGGGCCAGGACATCCCGCTGGCCGTGGTTTACGAGGACAGGGACCTGATCGTGATCGACAAGCCGGCGGGGCTAGTGGTCCATCCCGCGGCGGGCAATCCCGATGGGACGCTGGTCAATGCCCTGATCGCCCATTGCGGGCCGGCCATGCTGTCGATCGGCGGCGAAGCGCGGCCCGGCATCGTGCATCGGCTGGACAAGGATACCAGCGGGCTGCTGGTCGCCGCCAAGACCGAGCGGGCCATGGCCTCGCTGGCCAAACAGTTCGCCAACCACACGATCGAGCGCGCCTATCATGCGGTGGTGTGGGGCGCCCCGCGCGAGGCATCGGGCCTGATCGAAAGCCAGATCGGCCGCAATCCGTTCGACAGGAAGCGCATGTCGGTGCTGCGCGCCGGGGGCAAAGCCGCGCGCACCCGCTATCGCGTGCTGGAAAAGTTCGGCCCCGCCGAACGGCCCTTCGCATCCCTGATCGAGTGCCGGCTGGAAACCGGGCGCACCCACCAGATCCGCGTGCACCTGACCCATCTGGGCCACCCGCTTGTGGGCGATCCGCAATATGGCCGAAGCCGTGCCAGCCCCAAGGCAAGGAGCCCCGCCGAGGCGGCGGCCTTCGCCGCGGCAGCCGGCTTTTCCCGCCAGGCCCTGCACGCCTGGGTCTTGGGGTTCCAGCACCCCAGCCTGCACAGGACCCTGCGCTTCGAATCTCCCTGGCCTGCGGATTTTGCTGGCCTGGTCGAGGCCCTTCGCGGTCTAAATGGTTGAAACACATACGTAATATTCGTCAGCCGGAAACAGGCGGCAAAAACTTGAAAAGATCATAAGCAGGCTTATGTCTTTGGCCGTCCAGGCCGTCAGGCTTATTGTCTGGTGTCGGTGTTGCCGGCGTACCTTGGACGAGCAAGGGGGAATGATGAGCAGCCGTGGTCTACCTGTCCTGTCGGGCGAAGCAGGCCTGTCGCGTTACCTGACGGAAATCCGCAAATTTCCGCTTCTGACCCCCGAAGACGAATACATGTACGCCAAGGCCTGGAAGGAACATGAGGATCCCGAGGCGGCGCGCAAGCTGGTGACCAGCCATCTGCGCCTGGTGGCCAAGATCGCCATGGGCTATCGCGGCTATGGCCTGCCGGTTTCCGAAATCGTTTCCGAAGGCAATGTCGGCCTGATGCAGGCGGTCAAGCGCTTCGATCCCGACCGGGGCTTTCGTCTGGCGACCTATGCCATGTGGTGGATCCGCGCCGCGATCCAGGAATATGTGCTGCGCTCATGGTCGATGGTGAAGATGGGCACCACGGCGGCCCAGAAGAAGCTGTTCTTCAACCTGCGCAAGGCCAAGTCCCATATCGGCGCGATCGAGGAAGGCGACCTGACGCCCGAACACACCGAAAAGCTGGCCGACCAGCTGGGCGTCACCCAAACCGAAGTGACCGAGATGAACCGGCGCCTTTCGGGCCCGGACGCCTCGCTCAATGCGCCGCTGCGCAGCGATTCGGAAAGCGAGTGGCAGGACTGGCTGGCCGATGAGACCACCGACCAGGAAACCCGCCTGGCCGAGCGTGAGGAGATGGGTGACCGCCACGAGCTTCTGGTTCATGCGCTGGACACGCTGACCGAGCGCGAGCGCGACATCATCCAGGCCCGGCGCCTGCAGGAAGACGCCGCCACGCTGGAGGAGTTGTCGCAGAAATACGGCGTCTCCCGCGAGCGGGTTCGCCAGATCGAGGTGCGCGCCTTCGAGAAGCTGCAGAAGGCGATGAAGGCGGCGATGCTGAAGTCGACCGCCGCGCTGGCGGCTCCCGCCTAGGCCTGACCAGGAACCTCAAGGACGGGCGCAGCGTTGCAGCTGACATGGCCGCCGGCTCGCTGACCGAGAAACTGTTCCGGCGCATGACCGCCGGGGCACCTGCCGTGGATTTCGGCTCACCGCGCGGCGAACCGGCCCTGGTGCCGGCGGATTCGGTTTCGTGGCGGGTTTTCAGGAATCCCGTTGCACTGTTCGTCGGCGGCATCACCGCAGTGATACTGGAACTGGCCGAGCCGCGCGTGCGCAGCGGGGTATGGGACCACTCCTCTTTCCGCCGCGATCCCGCAAGCCGCATGGCGCGCACCGGCATGGCGGCGATGGTGACCGTCTACGCCGCCCGCAGCGTGGCCACGCGCATGATCGCCGGTGTGCGCAACGCCCACGACCATGTGCGCGGCAGGACCCCGGCCGGCGAAGACTATCGGGCCAATGATCCCGAACTGCTGAACTGGGTGCAGGCGACTGCGGGCTTCGGCTTCCTTCAGGCCTATTGCAGCTATGTCCGTCCGCTGTCTGCCGGCGCTTGCGACCAATTTTATGCGGAAGGCGCCCCCGCCGCCGAACTTTATGGCGCAAGCGGCGCGCCGCGCAGCGTGCCGGAACAGGCGGCACTGTTCGATCGCATGCGTCCCCGCCTGCAACGCTCGCCCATCGTGCCGGAGTTCCTGGCCATCGTCCGCGCGGCGCCTCTGTTGCCCGCGCCCCTGAGGCCATTGCAGGGGCTGCTGATCCGGGCGGCCGTGGAGATCGTGCCCCCCGATATCCGCGCGATACTGGGGCTGGACCGGGGCCTCGGTCCTGCCGGGCGACTTGTGGTGAAGGCTGTGGGCGCTGCCGCCGACCGCGTGGTCCTGCGCGGCACGCCTCCCGTCCAGTCCTGCGAACGGCTGAACCTGCCGGGCGACTATCTTTATCGCCGCTGATGCCTGCTGATGATTACAGCCCCTTCTGCATGACGCGGGGCCCGGATGATGGAGAGATACGTGACACGGTTGAAGATTTGGCAGGTGGATGCTTTCGCCAGCCGTCCACTGGAGGGCAATCCGGCCGCCATCGTGCCGCTGCAAAGCTGGCTGGCGGCGGACGTGATGCAGGCCATCGCCGCCGAGAACAATGTCGCCGAGACGGCGTTCTTCGTGAAGACGGGTGAAGGCGCCTATGACCTGCGCTGGTTCGCGCCAAACCGCGAGGTCGATCTGTGCGGCCACGCCACACTTGCCAGCGCCTGGACGCTGTTTCACCGGATCGATCCGGCGCTCAAGGCAGTGCGCTTCATGACCCGGTCGGGCGAACTGAAAGTGACGCGCGGGGCCGAAGACCGGCTGGTGATGTCACTGCCATCGGCGCCGTCCGAGCCCTTCGATCCGCCTGTCGGGTTCGCGCGCGCGCTGGCGGGCAGCCTGAAGGCCGATGCGCCGGCTGAGCTGCATGTCAGCGAGAAGGGCGGCGCGGGTGCGCGGGCCCTGATCGCGGTATGGCCCGCGCCTGAAGCAATCGCCGGCCTTGTCCCCACGCCGGACCTGAAGGAGATATTGATGCTGGTGAACGCCGGCTCGCTGCTGGCCACCGCGCCGGGGGGCGGCCCCGCCGCCGAAGGCGGCAAGAATAATTGGCCATACGACATGGTCTCGCGTTTCTTCGCGCCCTATTACGGCGTGCCCGAAGACCCGGTGACGGGATCGGCGCATTGCGCGCTGACGCCCTTCTGGGCGAAGCGGCTGGGAAAAAAGACGCTGCTGGCGCGCCAGGCATCGGCGCGGGGCGGCGACCTGGTCTGCACGGATGACGGCGCGCGCACCATCATCGAGGGACGCTGCGCGCTTTACCTGACGGGCGAGATCGAGATCTAGTTGCCGCTGTCGCGCGGCACGTTGCCCAGCGGCTCGTCTTCCTCGTCCACGCCCTCGCGCGTGTCGCTGTCATCGACGATGCCTTCGCCGAACATCGCCAGCCCGTCTTCCAGATAATCGCCGAGCAGCGGCAGCCCCATCAGATATTCGGCGGTGCGGGGATTGTACTCGTCACGCGCGGTGCGCACCGCATCGTGCCATTCGTCGATGTCGTAGGTGCCGCGCCCCAGCCAGGCCAGGGCGACAAGGCGAATCTGTTCGTCCTGGTTCAGACCGCGAATGGCGCCGGCCAGCTCCTCGGCCGTCGGATCGCCGGGCTGGTCCTCCAGAACATCCATGTCGCTGTCATCGACGGGATTGGAGCCGGAATCGGGATCGCTGTTGCCTTCCTTGACGTCATATTCCCGCGCCAGTTCGATGATGTAGGTCAGCTTGTCCAGGGGAAGGCCCAGTTCCGGCACATCGTCGGAGGCTCGCGAAGACGGGGACATGGCGGATACTCCTGGGTTCCACGGTCTTGAACGAACTGTGACCCGCGCCCGTTCCGCCCGCCTTGCGCGACATCAAAGGCTTTTGCATTGACGCGGCCCCTCCCCCCGATCTATACGGGCTGCGGGCCACGCCTCCCCAACGAGGTGCTATCATTCTGGAAGGAATGAACCGCGATGACTGAACAAGTACGTCCGGCTGTGCGTCCCGCACGGCCTTTTTTTTCCTCCGGTCCCTGCGCCAAGCGCCCCGGATGGACCCCCGAAAACCTGAAGAATGCCCTTCTGGGCCGTTCGCACCGCTCCAAGCCGGGCAAGGCCCGGCTGAAGGAAGCGATCGACAGGACGCGCGCCATCCTGGGCGTTCCCGCCGATTACCGCATCGCCATCGTGCCGGCATCCGACACCGGCGCGGTCGAAATGGCCATGTGGTCCCTGCTGGGTCCGCTGGAAATCGACATCTATGCCTGGGAAAGCTTCGGCGAGGACTGGGTCACCGACACGGTCAAGCAGCTCAAGCTGAAGGCCGAGGTGCACAAGGCGCCCTATGGCCAGTTGCCTGAAATGAAGGCGCACAAGAACCGCGACACCGTCTTCCTGTGGAACGGCACGACCAGCGGCGTGAAGGTGCCGAACGGCGACTGGATTGCGTCCGATCGCGACGGCCTGACCATCTGCGACGCCACCAGCGCGGTCTTCGCCATGGACCTGCCGTGGGAGAAGCTGGATGTGGTGACGTTCAGTTGGCAGAAGGTGCTGGGCGGCGAGGCCGCGCACGGCATGCTGATCCTGTCGCCGGGCGCAGTTGCGCGGCTTGAGAGCTACACGCCCCACTGGCCGCTGCCCAAGATCTTCCGCATGACCAAGGGCGGCAAGATCGTTGAAGGCATCTTCGAGGGCGAAACCATCAACACACCCTCCATGCTGGCACTGGAAGACTATCTGGATGCGCTGAACTGGGCGGAGAGCGTGGGCGGCCTGAAGGGGCTGATCGACCGCTCCAACGCCAACCTCAAGGCGCTGGAAGACTGGGCCGCCAAGTCGGACTGGTGCGGATTTCTGGCGCAGGACAAGGCCATCCGCTCCAACACCAGCGTGTGCCTGAAGATCATTGATCCCTGGTTCACGGCGCTGGACGACGCGGCCAAGGCGGACGCGGCCAAGAAGATCGCGTCCGTGCTGGAAAAGGAAGGCGTGGCGCTGGACATCGCCGGCTATCGCGCCGCCCCGCCGGGCCTTCGCATCTGGTGCGGCGCCACCGTCGACACCGCCGACGTGGCCGCCCTGACGCCCTGGCTGGACTGGGCCTGGTCCCAGGTCAAAGGCGCCTGATTTCCCCCTCATCCGCCGCGCCGAAAAGCGGCGCGGCACCTTCTCCCGCAAGGGGAGAAGGAAAACCGGAGTATTGCCAATGCCCAAAGTTCTTATCGCCGACAAACTCTCGCCCGCCGCCGTTGCCATCTTCAAGGAGCGGGGCCTGGACTTCGACAACAAGCCCGGCATGACCAAGGAAGAGCTGATCGCCTGCGTCGACCAGTATGACGGCATCGCCATCCGCTCGGCCACCAAGCTGACCAAGGACGTTCTGGCCGCCGCCAAGAAGCTGAAAGTTGTCGCCCGCGCCGGCATCGGCGTCGACAATGTCGACATTCCCGCCGCCACCGCCGCCGGCGTGATCGTGATGAACACGCCTTTCGGCAATTCCATCACCACGGCGGAACACGCCATCTCGCTGATGCTGGCGCTGGCGCGCGAGCTGCCGGCCGCCAATACCTCCACCCAGGCCGGCAAGTGGGAGAAGAACCGCTTCATGGGCGTGGAGATCACCGGCAAGGTGCTGGGCCTGATCGGCGCCGGCAATATCGGCTCCATCGTCGCCGACCGCGCGCGCGGCCTGAAGATGCGCGTCATCGCCTATGACCCCTTCCTGTCGCCGGAGCGCGCAGTGGAACTTGGCGTGGAAAAGGTGGAACTGAACGATCTTCTGGCCCGCGCCGATTTCATCACCCTGCATGTGCCGATGACGGCGGAGACCAAAAACATCCTCTCCGCCGACGCCATCGCAAAGACCAAGAAGGGCGTGCGCATCATCAATTGCGCGCGTGGCGGTCTGATTGACGAAAATGCCCTGCGGGCGGCCATCGACAACGGCCACGTCGCGGGTGCCGCCCTGGACGTGTTCGAGACCGAGCCGGCCAAGGAAAATGTGCTGTTCGGCAGCGACAAGGTGATCGCCACCCCGCATCTGGGCGCTTCCACCACCGAGGCACAGGAAAATGTCGCCCTGCAGGTGGCCGAGCAGATTTCCGACTATCTGCTGACCGGCGCCGTCACCAATGCGCTCAACATGCCGTCCATCTCGGCGGCCGAGGCCAAGCAGGTGAGGCCCTGGATCGAACTGGCGGAAAAGCTGGGCAGCTTTGCGGGCCAGTTGACCGGCACCAGCCTGACGGCGGTGGAGATCCTGTATGAAGGCACGCCGTCCGCGCTCAACACCCGCGCGCTGACCCAGGCGGCGCTGGCGGGCCTGCTGACGCCCATCCTGACCGGCGTGAACATGGTCAACGCCCCGGTGGTCGCCAAGGATCGCGGCATCAAGGTCAGCGAGACCCGCCGCGATGCCGAAGGCATCTATGAAGGCTTCATCAAGCTGGTCGTCACCATGACCGATGCCGGCGGCGCCACCTCGACCCGCCGGGTCGCGGGCACCGTGGCCAATGGCCGCCCGCGCCTGATCCAGATCAAGGATATTCCCATGGAGTGCGAATTCGCGCCCCACATGTTCTACATCGTCAACGAGGACAAGCCGGGCTTCATCGGCAAGCTGGGCACCATGCTGGGCGATGCCGGGGTCAATATCGCCAACTTCACCCTGGGACGCAGCGCGCCCGGCCAGGATGCCATCTGCCTGGTGGAAGTCGACGGTGCGGTACCGGACAAGGTGATCGAAGCGGTCGCCAAACTGCCGGTGGTCAAACACGCCAAGGCGCTGGCGTTCTAAAGTGACCCCCCTCCGGTTTCAGCTGTCGCTCGGCTCCCAAACGGTCGCCTTCGCACGCTGAAACCACCTCCCCCCGCCAGCGGCTTCACCGCGCAGGGAAAGAAAGCTGGTGCCTGCTGAGGGTTGCGCCGCGATATGCGGCGCTCGAACGACAAAAGGAAAAAAGGCGCCTGTGTCAGGCGCCTCTTTTTTGCGCGATTGCCTCGTGGTGCCGGATGACCTCGGTCACGATGAAGTTCAGGAATTTCTCGGCGAAGTCGGGATCCAGCCTGGCCTCTTCGGCCAGGCGGCGAAGGCGCGCAATCTGCGCCGCCTCGCGGCCCGGATCTGCGGGGGGAAGATCGTGCGTGGCCTTGAACTCGCCCACCGCCTGGGTGCACTTGAATCGTTCCGCAAGCAGATGGATCAAGGCGGCATCGATATTGTCGATGCTGTTTCGCAGTCGCAATAGTTCCGGATGGTTCATGCCCGCCTGCCTTGCCGCTCGCATATTGTTTAGGCGATCCCGGTTTCCGGGCCAAGCCGTCAGGTTTGAACACTTTATTCGCAGGCAGTCTTAACATCCCACCTGTTTCCCCTTTCAATTCAGGGGAATTGAGTGGTTAGCTGTGGACCGCAAAAGGGTGGGGGCCCGGCGCGGCCGGCAAGAGCCGGCGGGCAGGGCGATTTGGGGCAATGGCGCATTCTCGATTTCATACGGCCAGGATCGTCCTGGCGCTGGCCCTGGGGCTTTTCGCCGCCGGTTGCGCCACCGATCCGGAGGCACCGGACGATCCGCTGGAGCCGATGAACCGGTTCTTCTTCGACTTCAACCAGCGGCTGGACAGACACGCCGCCCTGCCGGCGGCCAGCTTCTATACCAGCGCCGTGCCGCGGCCGGTGCGCGGCACGGTGCACAATGTGCTGAACAATCTGGGCGGCCCGGTCACCGCGGTAAACGATGTGCTGCAGCTGGAATTCGAGAATGCCGGCGTCGCCGCCAGCCGCTTTGTGATCAACACCACCATCGGCGTGGCGGGAATCTTCGACATCGCGACCGACTGGGGCCTGCCCGAACGCCATCGCGATTTCGGCGAGACGCTGGGGGTCTATGGCGTGCCGCCGGGCCCCTATCTGGTGCTGCCCTTCCGCGGCCCCTCCGCGGTACGCGACCTGGCCGGCAGCTATGTCGACGGCTATTTCACGCCGTTGCGCTATGCGCGCTATACGGGGCGGAACTATGTGGGGCTGGTCCGTTCCTCGCTTGGCTCGATCGACAACCGGTCCGCCAATATCATCACCTATCGGGACATCGAGCGGGCCAGCGTGGACTATTACGCCACCATGCGGGCCTATTACCTGCAGCGCAGGGCCCGCCAGGTGGAGGAAAAATCCGTCCAGACCGCGGAGTTGCCCGACTTCTAGGCAACGCTTTCAACCGGCGCCGGAACATGCTCTAAACCGCTGCGTTCAGAGCCTTATCAGAGCGCATGACCATCGTCGAACGTATCGTCGCCTTCTGCTGCCGCTTCTATGTGCCGGTAATCCTGGCCAGCCTACTGCTGGCCGTGGGCGCCGGCATCTATACCGCGCAGAACTTTGCCATGAACAGCGACAGCGCCTCGCTGATCGACGCCAAGGTGGGCTGGCGGATGCGCGAGGCGCGCTTCGACGCCGCCTTTCCCCAGCAGAGCAACCTGACGCTGGTGGTCATCGATGGGGCGACGCCGGAACTGGCCGAATCCGCCGCCGCGCGCCTGAGCGATGCCCTTTCGCAGGACCGCGCCCATTTCATTCGGGTGCGCCGGCCTGACGGCGGCACCTTCTTCAACCGGAACGGCCTTCTGTTCCTGTCCGTGTCCGAGGTCCAGCAGACCACCCAGGACTTGATAAAGGCCCAGCCTTTCCTGGGCGCGCTGGCGTCCGATCCCTCCATCCGCGGGATCATGAACAGCCTTTCCACCGCCCTGCTGGGCATCCAGACGGGCGATGCCAGGCTGGCCGATCTGGCCGCACCCATGGCGCGCTTCGCCGACAGCTTCGGGGCCGCCGCCAAGGGCCAGACGCAGTATCTGTCCTGGCGCTCGCTGATCACCGGCGGCAAGCCCAGGCCCGAGGAGCTTCGCCGCTTCATCTCGGTCAAGCCGAGACTGAATTTCGACGCGCTGGAACCGGGCGCGCAGGCCAGCGCCGCGATCCGCGCCGCGGCGGCAAGGCTGGGCCTGGGGCTGGGCAATCATGTGGAGAACGGCGTGCGCGTGCGCCTGACCGGGCCGGTGCCGCTGTCGGATGAGGAATTCGCCACCCTGACCGACCGCGTCTGGCTGATGGTCGGCGCAATGATGGCCGGCGTGCTGTTGACCCTGTGGCTGGCGCTGAAATCCTTCCGCATCATCTTCGCCATCCTGGTCACGCTGTTCGTGGGCCTGGCCATCACCATGGGACTGGGGCTGATGGCGGTGGGCGTGTTCAACATCATCTCCATCGCCTTCATCGCCCTGTTCGTGGGACTGGGGGTGGATTTCGGCATCCAGTTCTCGGTCCGCTACCGGGCCGAGCGATACCGCGAGCAGAACCTGGCGCGCGCGCTGGCCAATACCGGGCGCGGCGTTGGCGTGCCGCTGGCCCTGGCGGGGGCAGCCACCGCGGTTGGGTTCTTCTCGTTCCTGCCCACCACCTATACCGGCGTGGCCGAACTGGGCCTGGTGGCGGGCATCGGCATGATCGTGGCATTCCTTCTGTCGATCACCATGCTGCCGGCGCTTCTGATGCTGCTGAACCCGCCGGGCGAATATGAGGATGTGGGTTTTGCCGCGCTCGGCCGGGTGGACGATTTCATGACCGCCCACCGGCGCCAGGTGATTGTTGTCGCGACCGTCGCCGCCGCCATATCGCTGGTGATGATGGTGTTCCTGCGTTTCGACTCCGACCCGCTGGACCTTCGCAGCCCCAAGGTGGAATCGGTTTCCACCCTGTTCGACCTGATGAAGAATCCGCAGACGTCGCCCAACACGATCGACGTCCCCGCCGTGTCGCTGGCGGTGGCGGATGCGCTGGCCGAGCGCATTTCCCAGCAGCCGCTGGTCGGACAGGTGATCACGCTGTCGAGCTTCATTCCGTCCGACCAGCAGGCCAAGCTGGCGCTGATTGGCGACGCCAACAATCTTCTGGACGCCACCGTCAATCCCTTCGATGTCGCGCCTGCGCCCACGCCGGCGGAGGATCTCGCGGCCATGACATCGACCGCCGCCAAGCTGCGTACGGCCGCCGGCACGGCGCAGGACGAGCCTGCCCGCGAGGCCCGGCGGCTGGCGGACGCGCTGGACGCTGTGGTGAAGGCAGGCGCCCCCACCCTGGTGCGGGCGCGTGAGGCCCTGATTCCCGGGCTGAAGACCATGCTGTCCCAGGTGTCGGACTCGCTGAAGGCCGAGCCCGTCACCATCCAGAACATGCCCGCCGAACTGCGCCAGGACTGGGTGGCGCCCAACGGCACCGCCCGTATCCAGGTGTTCCCCAAGAACCCCAGCAACAATCCGACCGCGCTTTCCGCCTTTTCCAACCAGGTCCTGGCCGTGGCGCCCGAAGCGACCGGTGCGCCCATCTCGATCCGCGAATCCGGCAAGACCATCGTGGGCGCCTTCACCGAGGCGGGCATCCTGTCGTTCATTGCCCTCATCATCCTGCTGGCGGTGGTGCTGCGAAGCCTGAACGATGTGGTGATGACCCTGGCACCGCTGGTTCTGGCGGGGCTTCTGACGCTGGCGACCTGCGTCGCCGTCGGCCTGAAGCTCAACTTCGCCAATGTGATCGCGCTGCCGCTGCTGCTGGGCATCGGGGTGGCATTCAACATCTATTTCGTGGTGGCCTGGCGGCACGGCCAGCGCTGTTTCCTGGCTTCCGCGCTGACCCGGGCGGTGATCTTCAGCGCGGCGGTCACGGCATCGGGCTTCGGCACGCTGTGGCTGAGCGTACATCCTGGCACCGCCAGCATGGGCGAGTTGTTGATGATCTCGCTGATGTGGGTCCTGGTGACGACGCTGCTGCTGTCGCCCGCGCTGCTTGGCCCGCCGCCCGAACATCAAAGACTGCACGATCCGGAAGTGTGAACCGGAAAGCCAGGCTCGAGCGCCGCATTCCGCGGCGCGCCCCGCCGCATCCACCAGCTTTCTTCCCCCGCGAGCGTTGAGCGCACACAGACCCGCCTCCCCTTCGCGCGCGTCAGTGCGCAGGCCGCCGCATCACGCACAGACTTCCTCCCCCCTTTGGTGCGAAGCACCAGAAAGGGGGAGGTGGCTGTAGCGACGCGAAAGGGCGGCGCACCTGGTGCGCCGCTCTTGAGCAAAGTTGCGAAAGCCGGAGGGGGTTAAATTAAGACAGGGTCTGATCCGCCAAGGCATTGATCTTCTTGGCCAGGCCCTGGGGCCCCGATGTCTTCAGCGTGCCGGCGAAGTCGGAGCGTTTCTGCGCCATCTGGCTGATATTGCCCGCCAGATAGACATCGGTGACCTTCCAGTTGCCGTCCACCTGATGCAGGCGGTAATTGAACGCCACCGGATCACCGGACGAAGGCACAAGCCTGCTCTTTACGAAGCGCTCGCTGCCGCGCGTGATCGACTGAGGATCAACGGGGAATTTCTCGCCGCCGTAGGAATCGAAATTCTTGGCATAGTTGGCGATGGTCATCCGGGTGAAGGCATCGACCAGCGCCTTCCTGTCGGCGTCCGACATGGCGGCGAAGGTGGGACCGACCGCGGCGGCCGTCATCGCCTCAAGGTCGAAGACCTTCTCCACGGCGGGCCTCAGCCTGTCATAGCGGGACTTGGCGGTGCCGCCCGATTTCATTGACGCGACCAGCGCATCGTAGAAGACCTGAATCTGTGCCGCGGCCGGATCGGCGGCCTGGGCCGTTGTGGACTGACCCGGGGCGGACTGACCCGAGGCGGACTGGGCCAAAGCAGACGGGGCCGTCACGATCAGGCCAGCGGGCGCCGCAGCCAGCATCAGCCCCAGACAAATGGGTTTCAGAAAGCGGTTCATCGAAATTCTCCCTATGCCCCGTCTAACGCATGAAAGCCCAATTTGGCGGCAAAAAACGGCAATTTTCCGCCATTTTTTAAGCGCTCAGGCATCACGGTCCAGGAGGAAGAAAGGCAGGCCCGACAGTTCGGGCGCGCGCGCGGCGTGCGGCCCAAGGGCTTCGACCGCCTTGGCGGCACGGCGCCGGGCCTCGGCCCGCGCCCCCTCGAGGCCGAGCAGGGTCACCAGCGTCTGCTTGCCCATGCCGGCATCCTTGCCCACCGCCTTGCCGGTTTTTTCAGGCGTGGAGGTAACATCAAGCAGATCGTCGGTGATCTGGAACACCACGCCCATCTCTTCGGCATAGGCCTTGAGCCGGGCGCGGTCCTCTGCACCGGCCTGTGCCAGAATGGGGCCCGCCTCGCAGGAGAATTCGAACAGCTGGCCGGTCTTCTTGCGCTGGAGTTCGATCACATCGTCCACGCCGAAGCTGCCCTCCTTGATGAAAGAAGGGGCCAGCATGTCGATCACCTGGCCGCCGATCATGCCGCTGTGGCCCGACGCCTCGGCCAGGCGCGCGATCAGCGCGCAGCGGACATCGGCGTGCGCGTGGGTGGCCGGGTCGGCCAGTATCTCGAAAGCGAAGGTCAATAGCGCATCGCCCGCCAGCACCGCCGTCATCTCGTCGAACGCGATGTGGGTGGTGGGCCGGCCGCGGCGCAGATCGTCATCGTCCATGCAGGGCAGATCGTCATGCACCAGCGAATAGGTGTGCAGGCATTCGATGGCCGCCCCCACGCGCAGGGCCTGGCTCTCGGGCACCGCGAACAGGCGGGCCGCATGCAGCACCAGGAAGGGGCGCAGGCGCTTGCCGCCCCCCATCACCGCATAGCGCATCGCCTCCTGGACCCGGGCCTGGCGGCCGGCGGGCCTGGGCAGAAGCGCTTCCAGCGTCGAATCGGCCAGGCGGGCGGCCGCCGCGATGGCCGGGGGCAACAGGGCAGGGTCGTTCTGGGGCCGGGCCCGGTGCGCGGTATCAGACATGAAGATGCCTCATTTGATGCCTTCCGGGTGGATCTGGCCGGTTCCCGGACCGGAAGCCACCAATTTCGGGCGGTTCATGGCCTCTTTTGGCCCCGGAAAGCAACCGGCTTTTGGCCGCTATGGCCCGCGTGCAACAGCGCTGCCGTTCCATGCCCAAAGGGCCCGTTATCCATGCAGGGGAAGGGGTTGCGCCCCCTTGCCCGATGCAGGACAATAGCCATGTTGCAGTGCAGCCACCACTTGGGGCATGGCGCGGGTTCTGGTATGCCCCCCGCCTGGAATTGCGCCCCCCTTGGATCAGGGACCCCATATGCGAGTCATCCTAGCCCAGCCACGCGGCTTCTGCGCCGGGGTCGTGCGTGCCATCGACATCGTGGAGAAGGCGCTCGACAAGTATGGCGAGCCTGTCTATGTGCGCCACGAGATCGTGCACAACAAGCATGTCGTGAACACCCTCAAGAGCAAGGGCGCCCGCTTCGTCGAGGAGCTGGACGAAGTGCCAGAGGGCGCGGTGACCGTCTTTTCCGCGCATGGCGTGCCGCAGGCGGTGTTCAAGACCGCCCAGGACCGCAAGCTGCCGGTGCTGGATGCCACCTGCCCGCTGGTGTCGAAAGTGCACAACCAGGGCAAGCGCTATGTCGCCCATGGCCGCACGCTGATCCTGATCGGCCATGCCGGCCATCCCGAGGTGGAAGGCACCATGGGCCAGGTCGGCGCGCCGGTGCATCTGGTGCAGAAGGAAGAAGATGTGGAGGCACTGGCCATCGCCGTCGATACGCCGGTCGCCTACATCACCCAGACCACCCTGTCGATCGACGACACCAAGGGCATCATCGTGGCGCTGAAGCGGCGCTTCAAGGACATTGTCGGGCCCGAGACTTCCGACATCTGCTACGCCACCCAGAACCGGCAGACCGCCGTGCGCGAGCTGGCCAAGCTGGCCGACGTGATCCTGGTGGTGGGCGCGGCCAACAGCTCCAATTCCAACCGGCTGCGCGAGATCGGGCTGGAGGAAGGCGTTCCCAGCTACCTGATCAATGACGGCAGCGAGCTGAAGGCCGAATGGGTCCGCGGCAAGAACATTGTCGGCCTGACCGCCGGCGCCTCGGCCCCCGAGGAACTGGTGATGCATGTCATCGAGGCGCTGGGCGCCATCGAGGACGTGGCCGTGGAAACCATGGACGGCAAGAAGGAACATATCGAATTCCGCCTGCCGGCCGAGTTGAGGGCTTAACGCATATGGGACTGCCGTTTCGCCAGGCCGCCAAGATCGGCGCCTATGTCGTGAAGAAGCACATTTCCGGCGGCAAATATCCGCTGGTGCTGATGCTGGAGCCGCTGTTTCGCTGCAACCTGGCCTGCGCCGGCTGCGGCAAGATCGACTATCCCGACGAGATCCTGAACCAGCGCCTCAGCTACCAGCAGTGCATGGACGCGATCGAGGAATGCGGCGCGCCGGCCGTGTCCATCGCGGGCGGCGAGCCCCTGCTTCACCGCGACATGCCCAGGATCGTGGAAGGCTTCATCGAGCGCGACAAGTTCGTGATCCTGTGCACCAATGCACTGCTGCTGGCCAAGAAGATCGACCAGTACAAGCCGCATCCCAATTTCACCTGGTCCATCCATCTGGACGGCGACAAGGCAATGCACGACAAGTCGGTGTGCCTGGACGGAACCTATGAAAAGGCCGTCGCCGCCATCAAGCTGGCCAAGGATCGCGGCTTCCGCACCCAGATCAACTGCACCCTGTTCGACGGCGCCGATCCGGAGCGTACCGCACGCTTCTTCGACGAGGTGATGGCGATGGGCGTGGACGGCATCACCGTGTCGCCCGGCTATGCCTATGAGCGCGCGCCCGACCAGCAGCACTTCCTGAACCGCGAGCGCACCAAGACCATGTTCCGCGAGATTTTGAAGCGCGGTGACGGCGGCAAGAACTGGGACTTCACCAACTCGCCCCTGTTCATGGACTTCCTGGCGGGCAACCAGACCTATGAATGCACGCCCTGGTCGATGCCGCTTCTGACCGTGTTCGGCTGGCAGAAGCCGTGCTACCTGCTCGGCGAAGGCTATGTGAAGACCTTCAAGGAGCTGATGGAAGGCACCGAGTGGGAGAAGTACGGCGTCGGCAAGTATGAGAAGTGCGCCAACTGCATGGTGCATTGCGGCTTCGAAGGCACGGCCGCCACCGATTCCATCAAGCATCCCTGGAAAATGATCCCGCTGGCGCTGAAGGGCGTGAAGACCGAAGGCCCGTTTGCGCCGGAGATCGACCTGTCGAACCAGCGCCCGGCGGAGTACGTCTTCTCACGCCATGTCGAGCAGAAAATGTCAGCCATCAAGGCCGGCAAGTCCGACACCACAGAGATCGCGGCAGCGGAGTAGTTCCTTAAACGCCTTCGACGAGCCCCTGCCCGTGCGGATCAGCGCGGGCAGCTGCTGGGGCTTTTTCACCAGCGACCACAGCACGCGGGCGATGGAGATGCTTCCGTCCGGCTGCATCGCCACCAAAGCCGCGGGCGGCAATGTGTGGCGAGCATCGTCGGAGATCACCCGCAGCGCCGCCAGCGGCAGGCCGCGGGAAGCGGCAAAGCGGGCGGCGATGTGCGATTCCATGTCCACCGCCAGCGCGCCGGTGCGGGTGTGCAGCCCGGCTTTCGCTTCGGTGTCCTGCAGCACCGCGTCGCTGGCGGCAATGACGCCCTGGTGGGCATGGGCCTGATAATGAGAATAAAGGCGCGACATCAGACGCACGCGCCAGGTCTCGTCGCAGTCCCACACCTTGCTACCCTGGCCAAGCGGACCGTCGAAGCTGATGGCTTCGGCGATGACGACATCGCCGACCTTCAAAAGCGGCGACAGGCCGCCGCCAAGCCCGATGGAGATCACGCCGCGAATGTCGCCATGCAGGGCGTCGAGCTTTTTCGCCAGCCCCTCGCCATCGCCGCCGCCCGCCACCGCCACGACATCGGTGGTGCCGACAATCTCGGCTTCGCGGGTCAGGCCGCAGACGGCGAGGATGGTCATGATGACCTCGTGCACATGTGCAAGATGAAATCCCCCAGTGTCATGGCCCGCGAATGCGGGCCACCCAGGTTGGCCCCGCGTTTAAGCTGCAATTGGTTCGATATTTCATCCTGAAAGTCCACGACATGTTTCAACTGGGTGGCCCACACTCCGGTGGGCCATGACAGTTTGGTTCGTGGCCGCTCTAAAGCCCAAACTCAACCCGGCGGGAATTGCCCGTTTTCAGGTTGCGATAGCGCGCCAGCGCCCAGAGCGGGAAGAATTTCGGATAGCCGTGATAGTTCAGGTAGAAGACGCGCGGGAACCCGCCGCCGGTGTAATGGGCCTGGCTCCACAACCCGTCCGCTTCCTGCGTCGCCTTCAGGTAATTGACGCCGCGCGCCACGGCCGGATGATCCACCTGCCCGGCCGCCATCAGGCCGAGCAGCGCCCAGGCGGTCTGTGACGCGGTCGACGGCGCCGGCTCATAGCCCTTGTAATCCAGCTTGTAGCTGTCGCAATTCTCGCCCCAGCCGCCGTCCGGGTTCTGGATGGCAACCAGCCAGTCGGCGCCGCGCTTCATGGTTGGATCGTCGGGCTTCAGGCCCGCGCCGTTCAGCCCCGCCAGCGCCGACCAGGTGCCATAGATGTAATTGACGCCCCAGCGGCCCCACCAGCTTCCGTCCTCGCGCTGGGTCTTGCGCAGATAGGCGATGCCGTCGGCCAGCGCCTGCCCACCATTGCCCAACTGCGCCAGCATGCCGACGCAGCGGCCCGACACGTCTTCCGTCGGCGGGTCCAGCAGCGCGCCATGATCGGCAAAGGGAATGTTGTTCAGGTAGTAATAGGAATTGTCGGCATCGAAGGCACCCCAGCCGCCGTCTTTGGATTGCAGCCCTTCCACCCATTCGCGCCCGCGCGCGATGGCGACATCGGTCTGCGGCACGCCCGCGCGGTCGAAGGCCATCACCACCACGGCGGTATCGTCCAGGTCGGGATAATAGTCGTTGCGGTACTGGAAGGCCCAGCCGCCGGGGCGCACATCCGGCTTTTCCTCGGCCCAGTCGCCCTTCACGTCCAGCACCTGCAGGGGCCGCAGCCATTCCAGCCCGTGGGTGACAGCGGCGCAGGCCTTTTCGTCCTTGGTCTCCAGCAGCGCATGGGCGACCAGCGCGGTATCCCATACCGGCGAGACGCAGGGCTGGCAGTAAGCCTCGTCGTCCTTCACCACCAGCAGGTTTTCGACCGACTTGCGTGCAATGGCGCGGTCGGGATGATCGGCCGGATAGCCCAGGACGTCATACATCATCACGCTGTTGGCCATGGCGGGATAGATGGCGCCCAGCCCGTCCTCGCCGTTCAGCCGCTCGGTCGTCCAGGCGCGGCACTTCTCGATGGCGCGGGCGCGCGCGCCCCTGGGCCAGGGCACGATCTTCAGCACCCTGTCCAGCGCGCCGAAGAATGCCGACCAGCCCGCGCTCTGGTGGGGGGCACGGGGACTGGCGGCAGGAACGCCCGGGACGAACAGTTCGGGCACATGGATGCCGCGCGGATTCTTCGCCAACGGCCTTAGCGCGCACAACACCAGCAGCGGCACGATCACCGTGCGCGCCCAATAGCTCATCTTGGACAGATGGATGGGAAACCAGCGCGGCAGCAGGATCAGTTCCGGCGGCACGGTGGGCACGTCGTGCCACGATGCCTGGCCGTAAAGGCACAGAAGAATGCGGGTGAAGACATTGGCCTTGATGGCCCCGCCGCGCTTTCTGATCTCTTCGCGGGCGCGCGCCATGTGCGGCGCCTCGATATCATCACCGATCATCTTCAGCGCGAAATAGGCCTTCACGGTCGCGGAGATGTCGAAGGCGCCTTCGTGGTACAGCGGCCAGCCGCCATGCGCGCCCTGGATGCGGCGCAGATAGACGCCGATCTTGCGCTCCAGTTCCAGGTTGGGCGTCTCACCCAGCCAATGCACCAGCAGCACATATTCGGCGGGGATGGTGGCGTCGGCTTCCAGTTCATAGACCCAGTGCCCGTCCGGCTTCTGTTGCGCCAGGACGGCGTCGGTGGCGGCCTTTATGGCGCCTTCCACATCAAGATAATCGGCGGGATTAAGCTGGTTCATGGCGGGACCGGACTATAGGGCCAGATGCTTCAGGGCCAAAGCTGCCGCCGTCTCGCCCGAGCGCAGGGCCCCCTCGATGGTGGCGGGAAGGCCCGTCTGGGTCCAGTCGCCGGCCAGGAACAGGTTGCGCCATTGGCTGCGGGCGGGCGGGCGGCGCGCATCCTGGGCCGGCGTGGCGGCAAAGGTGGCGCGCTTTTCCTTCACGACCTGCCAGGGCGGAAGCACAGTGTCGATGCCAAGCGCATCAACCACGTCTGACCACAGGATGGCGGCCAGGTCCTCGCGAGGCCTGTCGACGATGGCATCAGCGCCGCTGACCGTGACCGAAATGCGGTCCGGGAAAGCGAATATCCACTCCACCGTCCCGCCGATCACGCCCAGCATGGCGGGGGCTCCATCCTGCGGAAGAAATTCAGGCGGCGGTGCGACGCGGAAATGACCGTTGACGATGGCGCGGAATTCATTGGGCACCATCAGCCCGGGCAACAGGTCACAGGCTGCCCAGGGCGGCACCGCCAGGACCACCGCGTCCCCCGGCCCGACGGGCTCGATGCCGTCAGGCAGGTCCAGCGCCGCCGCATCGCGCGCGGACAAGGTCAGGCCACGCAGGCGCGTTCCCAGCTTCACCGCCGCACCGCGCGCGGCCAGATACGCCAGCGCCGGTTCGACGAAGGCGGCCGCCAGTGTGGGGTGGGCGATGCGCGGGCGGTAATGCCACCCGCCTTTCGCCAGGGTCTCGCGCACCACCGCACCTGCCAGCGCCGCCGACGAGTCTTCCGGCTCGGTGTTCAGCGCCGCAAGCAGGAAGGGCCGCATCAGCCGCTCCCACAAGGCACCCGTCACAGGCACGCATTCGCTGATGCGCGCAGCGGTCCCGGCCCATAGCAGCGGCAGATAGGCGGCATAATCCTTTGCCCCGGTGCCGGGCACGCGGCGCGAGCCCTGCATCACCCACAGCGGCAGCGCGCCTTCATCCGGCTTGAGCGCCCAGCGCGCGCCGGAGGCCAGATCGGCGAAATGAAATTCGGCCCGCTCCGGCCCGGCCAGCGCGTCGCGCGCGCCGATGCGGGCCAGGTAGTCATGCACCGCGCGGTTGCCCGACAGCACCAGATGATTGCCGTTGTCGATCACCATGCCCAGCGCGGCATCGAAATAGGAGCGGCAGCGCCCGCCCGCCTGGCCGGCGGCTTCCACCAGCGTGACCGCAACGCCCTTTTCGGCCAGGCGCGTGGCCGCGGACAGACCGGAAAGTCCGCCCCCGATCACAAAGGCGCGGCCACTCATCCGAAGAGGCCCTTCATCCGAAGATGCCCTGGCGGACTGCCAGCATCAGCAGCCGCGACTTGGGCAGCGAAGCGCGCCGGCGCGGCGGCGCGAATCCGGCCGCTTCACTGGCCGTCAGGATCTCGGAATAGACCGCGCCCATCAGGCGCGGGGTCCGAAGGCGCCCCCTGGGTCCTGCATTCAGGATCGCGCGCGCCTGGTCGTAATGATGGTGCGCCATACCGGCGACGCGCCGGCATACCTCGTCGATGCAGGGACTGGCGACAATGGCCTTGGGATCGAGCGCGGTGATGCCGGCGTCCTCAAGATATTCGCGCGGCAGATAGAGGCGGCCGACGGCGGCATCTTCATCGATGTCGCGCAGGATGTTGGTCAGCTGCAGCGCCCGGCCCAAATGGTGGGCCAGCGCGAAGCCCGGCCCTTCCTCCATGCCGAAAACCTTGATCGACAGGCGACCCACCGCGCTGGCCACCCGGTCGCAGTAAAGGTCCAGCGTGGCAAGATCGGGCGCGACGATATCCTCGGCCACATCCATGTCCATGCCGTCCAGCACGGCATTGAAATCTTCCAGCCGCAACCCGTAGCGCCCGACCGCGGGCGCCAGGAACGCGGCCTGGCCGGGCGCGCCGCCGGCATAAAGGGACTCAAGATCGGCACGCCAGACATCCAGCCGGGCGTGGCGCTCGGCGCGCGTGCCCACCCCGTCATCGGCGATGTCGTCCGCCTTGCGGCAGAAGGCATAGACGGCGAACATCGCTTCGCGCTCGGCTTGCGGCATCAGCCGCATGGCGATGTAGAAGGAACTGCCCGACGCCTTTTTGCGAACCGCCCTGGACTGGCTGGGATCGAGGGAATCAGTGCTGCTCATCTGCGGTTCTTCAGGCGCATAAGCGCAAAGCCCGGCAGGCGCGCCAGAAAAAGACCGGCGGCGTCGGACTTGGAATGGTGCACGGGCTGGGACAGTGGATCGCGGGTCATCAGCAGGCGGTTGAGATCCCCTGCGAGGGTTTGAATGAGATCGACCTCCAGCGCAAGCCTCAAATCCCGGATGGCGCCGCCAAAAGGTCGCGAGGTTTCCAGAAGCCTGGCCGTCCTGGCGGCCAGCCCCGCGATCACGCGCAACAATTCCGGGCTGGACCTGTCCGCGCCCAGTGCCTCCACACCGGTTCCGGCCGCGGCCAGCGCATCCTGAGGGATGTAGACACGATTCAGGGTGCGGTAATCCTTGCCGCAGTCCTGCAGGTGGTTGATCACCTGAAGCGCCGCGCACAGCGCGTCGTTGGCCGGCCACAGCGCCGGCGATTCACCATGCACGTCCAGCACGAAGCGGCCCACCGGCATGGCGCTGTAGCGGCAATAATCCATCAGCCCGTCCCAGTCGGCATAGCGCAGCCTGGTGACATCCCGGCGAAAGGCTTCCAGAAGGTCGAGCGCATGGACGGGATCAAGGCCTCGTTCAGCCAGCACGGCGCGCAGGCGGGCGCCTTCGGGCACCGCATCGCTGCGGCCTTCCAGGCTGGCGCGCATCTGTTCCAGCAGCGCCAGCTTCTGTTCCGCCGGCGCGGTGGGGTGGTCGGCAACATCGTCGGCCATGCGCACGAAGCGGTAGAACGCCAGCACCGGCGGGCGATGCCTTGGCGCGATCAGCACCGAGGCGACGGGAAAATTCTCGTCCTTGTGTCCCTTGCCGGACTGAAGATCGGCAATGCTGCTCATGACGGATCGGCTCTGGTTTCGCGGGTCTTTTGTTCCGTGGCCTTTCTTTCCGTGGCCTTGATCTCCGTGGCCTGGGCGCGGCCCTTCCACATGCCGCCCCGGCCGGACCAGTGCTGGATGGCCGACTGCAAGGTGAAGGCGGCATAAAATACGCCGATCAGCGGCAGGGCAAATCCCCACAGCCAGGACAGGCGGTAGAAGCGCAGGATCGGCACGAACATCACCGCCATCAGTATCCAGGCAAGCCAGCCGGCAAGCTGGGAGATGCCCCATGCGAACAGCGCGGTCGCCACCGGCGCCAGGTACATCAACGCCAGTCCCAGGAGCGTGCCGGCCAGCAGCAGCCGCGAATAGGACAATTGGGCATAGGCACTGCGCGTGACCATGTGCGCGATGTCGGAGACATGGGGATAGGGCCGCAGCGACACCGAACGGTTGGTCAGGCCCAGCCAGATCGGGCCCCGGGCCTTCATCATGCGGCCCATGGCGCAATCGTCGATGATCTCGCCCCTGATGGCGGAGATGCCGCCTGCGGCCTCCAGCGGGGCACGGCGCACCAGCATGCAGCCGCCCGCGGCGGCCGCGATCCTGCGCTTCGGATCATTGACCGCGCCAAAGGGATAGAGCATGTCGAAAAAGAACACGAAGGCGGGGATCAGGAAATGCTCGGCGGTGGTGCGGCAGTTCAGGCGCGCCATCAGCGAGACCAGAACCTTGCCGTCCTGCTCTGCGCGCGCCACCAGATTGCGGAGATTGTCGGGGCTGTGGGCGATGTCGGCATCGGTGAACCAGATGAATTCCGCCGCCCGCGTGCGCGCCTGTTCGCAGCCCTGTTGCATGGCCCAGAGCTTTCCGGTCCAGCCCTTTGGCCGGGGCGCGCCCGTCAGCACGGTGAGCCTTGCCGGGTCCAGCGCGCGCGCCAGTTCGCCGGTACCGTCGTCCGACTGGTCGTCCACCAGGATGATGTGGAATTCGCCGGGATAATCCTGGGCGATCAGGCTGGCGAGGCTGTGCTGGATCACATCGGCCTCGTTGCGGGCCGGCACCACGGCAACCACACGCGGCCAGGATGCGGGTACAGGCACCGGCATCGTGTCGCGCTCGCGCATGCGCCAGAAGCCGGCCCGGAACAGAAGCAGGTAAAGCCACACCGCCAGCGGCAGGAAGCCGAACAGAAGCCCCGCGATCATGTGAGGTATCCGTTCATTTCAGATACCCGTTCTGGGCAAACCAGGCGAGCGCGTCCTCAAGACCCTGGCGATAGTGCCGTGCCTTGTACCCCAGCTCGCGTTCGGCCTTGGCCGAACTGAAGAACATGCGATGGCGCGACATGCGCAGGGCATCGGCTGTCAGGAAGGGTTCCTTGCCGGTGACGCGCGCCGCCGCCTCGGCGGCCCAGGCCAGCGGAAACAGGGGCGCGCGCGGCAGCTTGATGGTGGGGGGCCTGCGGCCGGACAGGAAGGCGATGTCACCCAGCATCTGCCTGAGCATCACATCATGGCCGCCCAGGATGTAATTCTCGCCGACCCGGCCGCGCTCCAGCGCCAGGATATGGCCCTCGGCGACATCATCGACATGCACAAGATTGAGTCCGGTATCGACAAAGGCCGGCATGCGCCCGGCCGCCGCCTCGACGATGATGCGGCCGGTGGGCGTGGGCTTGATGTCGCGCTGGCCGACGGGGGTGGACGGCGCCACGATTACGGCAGGCAGCCCCTCCTGGGCGATCATGCGCTCCACTTCGCGCTCGGCCAGCAGCTTGGAGCGCTTGTAGGTGCCGATAACGGTCTGCGGCGTATGGCGTGCGGTTTCATCCACCGCGCTGCCGCCGGGCTTCAGCGCCGCGACCGAGGAGGTATAGACAACCCGTTCGACCCCTGCCGCCAGCGCCGCCGCCATGGTGGCCCGGGCGCCCTCAAGGTTGTTGCGCTCGATCTCCTGCGGGTCTCTTGCCCAGAGCCGGTAGTCGGCGGCGACATGAAACAGATAGCGCGCGCCTTTCAGGGCAGCAGTCATGGAGGCGCAATCGCGCATGTCGCCGATCACCGGCTCGCAGTCCAGCCGCGCGATGTTGAGCCGATTGGCGTTCGCGCGCATCAAGGCGCGCACATGAAAGCCGCGCGCCACCAGGGCCCGCGCCACCGCCGAGCCGACAAAGCCGGTGGCGCCGGTGACAAGGACGGTGTCGCTCACGGCTTCCCTCCCGCCGCTCGCTCGTGCTCGCGGCGCTCGCCACTTTCGCCCGTCCGCTGGACGGGCTCATCGGCTGCGCGGAACGCGGCTCGCCCTTCCACACCCTGCCAATAGATCAGCGCCGGCACGCCCAGGGCGATCTCGCGCGCCCGCTTGAGCAGCGATACCGCCAGCCCCATCTCCGCCGGCAGGCCGAACAGCGGGGCCAGCATGGCATAGCCGGCTTCCTGCACACCGATCGCGGCGGGCACGAACGCCGCCACCGAGCGGATCGTCGAAAGCAGCGCTTCCAGCGCGATGGCGTTGAAAAGACCGATATGGCCGCCCACCAGCCAGAAGGAGATGAAGGTACCGCCGCCCGCGCCGACCCAGGCCAGAAGATGCAGCGCCGCCGACAGGGCCAGCCGCCGCTTTGAATCGTACATGTGGTGGATGGCCTCGTGCAGGGACACGCCTCCGCCAGCCTGGGGAAAGAAGCGCGCCGCCAGCCGTTCGGCAAGGCCCGCGCCGCGCCGCTGCAGGAAGATCAGAAGCGCGATGCCGGGCACCGCAAGCAGAAGGATCCCGATCATGACATGGGTGATGGTGCCGCTGCCGCTGACATGGCGGAACTGGGTCAGGCCAAGCCCCAGGCCGAAAGCCAGGAAGGCAACCTGGGCCATCGCCTCGGTCGTGGCATCGGCGGCGACGGAGGCACCCGCATAGGCCGCGTTCATCCCGCGCAACACCATCAGCCGCGCCGCCGCCACCATGCCGCCCACCGGCGAGAAGGGCGAGACTTCGGCGATGGAATCGCGCACCAGCCGGCCCGTGTAGAAGTCGAAGATGGGCCGGCGCCGTTCCACCGGCAGCAGAACGGCCCAGGCAAAGGCAAGCGACAGGAACACCAGCAGCGTATAGAGGCAGAGAACGGCCAGCCCCCCGAATCCGGCACGGGCTATTGCCGCCATCACCGGTTCAAAGCCGATCGACCACACCAGATAGACGACGGCGACAAGGCCGGCCAGAAGCGCGATGGCGACGCCGATCCGGGGACTGCGCATCAGGCAGGCAGCGGCTTGGCGCGGAAGCTCCACAGGCGCATGGCCGACAGCGCGGTCTGCGCCAGCTGCGGCAGGAAGCTGGGGCGCAGCAACTCGGGATCGAAGGTGTCCATGCGCCGCCGGTTCTCCGAATAGCAGTCCTCCAGGAAGCGGCGGAAGGTGAAGTCGTCCAGGAACACGGACGCCTGGGTGGCGGAGAATTCCTTGCCTTCGTTCATCTCCTTGCCGCGGCGGGCGGTGCCGACCAGCCGGCCAAGCGCGCGCATGTAGTAGCGCAGGTCGGTCAGCGGCATCAGGGCGCGCGCGATCGGGCCCTTGCGCGCCTGGGTATAGGCCATCCAGTTGACGAAGAAGACGATGTGGCGCGTCTCCTCGTACATCAGGGTTTCGAAGATCGCGAACATCTCCTTGGGCAGGAACTCGTTGGCCATGGCGATCTTGAACACGCCGAACCCCAGGAAGGAATCCATGCACTCGCCGAAGCCGAAATCCTTGAAACGGGTCTCGACATTGTCGGAGACGTCCTCGACCGGGCGCTCGGCGGCATCGATGCCGTATTTCTCGATCATCACCCGGATCAGCTTGGCGTGGCGGGCCTCTTCCAGCCCCTGCAGCGCCACCGCTTCCTTCAGCACCGGATCGGTGATGGTCTCGGTAAAGGCGGCGACGATCGCCCCGGCACGGCGCTCGGTATAGAAGACCTCTTCCCAGAAGGGCACGGATTTCAGGCGCGCCAGGGCATCGGCGTCCAGCTGTGGCCAGGGCAGCGTATCGGGATCGAACTCCGTATAGGTCCGCACGAAATGGCTGCAAAATGCGTCGCGATGTTCCAGCGATCCAATCTTCATCAGGCAGCTTTCTTTTTGGGACCCACGAATTTCAGCGCCAGCCTTGCCATGAAGGGCACGAAGCGCGGGCGCTTGAGGCGCGGGTCGTAAATCGACAGGCGGCGGTCATTCTCCGCCAGGCAGATCGCGATCAGCTGGCCGACGTCGATGTCGGCGCCAAGTTGCTGGGCGCCGTTGACGGTGAAATTGTTGTCCTGCTGGCCATGGCCGACATCCTTGGCGATGCCGATCCTCTCCCAGACCAGGAACAGCCACACCGCCAGCACTTTCAGCTCGAACCAGGGGCGGCGCCAGAAGGGCATGTTGCGCCGGTGCCAGGCCACCCAGTTGACGAAGAACAGGATGTGGCGGCCTTCCTCATGGATCACCGGCTCGAAAGTGTCGATCAGTTCCGGCGGAAAGAAGCCGGTATCCTTGGCTGCCTTGAACAGGCCGAAGGCAAAGAAGCTGTCGATGCACTCGCTGTAGCCGGTGACCATGAAGGCCCATTCCGGGTCCTTCGGGCGGGGGAATGCCGGCTCCGGCGCCAGGGTGATGCCATAGGCTTCCACCAGGTTGGCCAGCACATGGCGGTGGCGCTTTTCCTCATAACCGTCCAGCTCGACCGCCTTTTTCAGCAAGGGATCGGCGATGGCTTCGGCGTAGGTTGCGACGTTCATCCCTGCCTTGTTCTCGGTCTGCACGGCGATGTCCCATATCGGCAGGGAGGTGATGCGCTTTTCGGCCTCGGCATCCAGCCTGGGCCAGTCCAGCACGCGCGGGCGATAGGGATTGTGCGTATCCAGCAGCGTCTTGCAGAACAGCCGCTTGTGCTCGTCGGAGCCGAAGCGGATCGGCCCGTCGCCTGGCCATGTGCCGGTGTCCAGCGTTAGTTCGGGGGGGATGACGAATGCCGTGCTGCTCACGGACTGCTCCTTGACCGGAGTTTCAGGGACAGCCTGATCGGCCTGCCCGCGTAACTCTTTGATTTTGCTCAATTGCCATAGACATTGCGCGGCGCGGACTTTACCGGAAAGTCGCAAAAGCCGCCAAGGCGAATATTGTGCGCCGCAATCAGGGCCGGCATGCGCGGGTCGGTCAGGGCGGCCAGTTCCGCCCCATAGCGATAGCCGGGGGCCGAGCCGGGATAATCCCCGGTCGCCGGGTGCATGTAGATCTCTGACAGCCCGTCCGGCAGGTTGGCCAGAAGCCCGGCCAGCCGGTCCGCCGTCATGGCGCCCGACCAGGCCAGCCCAAAGACCTGGGCCGGAGCGGCCAGCCCGGCGCGTTCAAAGCGGCGGGCGAGGCGCCGGGCAAAGGGCGCTGTCAGCGCCACCACCGCCGAGGCGCGGCGGGGCTCGATCTTCGCCAAGACATCCTGCGGCTCCAGCGGAACGCGGGCGCCCTTCACCCCGTAGCGGGCGGCATATTTGACCAGCAGCCCGGCGATGGTGGGGTGCAGGTGAAAATGCCTGTGGGCGTTCACATGGTCCAGCGGCAGCCCCGTTGCGGCAAAGGCTGCGAATTGGGCTTCGATCTCCGCTTCAAGCTGGCGGCGCACATGGGGCAGGAAGAACATCGCCGCCCCCGCCCGCGCCATGTCGGTGCGGAACAGACCGTCGCGGTCGACCAGGTCGGGCACCTGGGAAGGCGGCAAAGTGGGCCTTCCCTCCACCAGCACCAGGTGGAGGCCGACGCGAAGGGTCGGTGTTTGCCTGGCCCGCGCCACCGCGTCGGCGGCAAGTGGCGCCGACACCATCAGGCTTGCGGCGGTCAGGATGCCGTGCCTGTGCGCCTGCAGCACCGCGTCATTGACCTGGGGCGCGGCGCCGAAGTCATCAGCCGTAACGATCAGGTTTTTCACGGACGGACCATCATCTCCTCACCCCGGGCCTGCCGGAGGGTGAGAAGACGAGAAACGGACGGCAAGGGTCAGGCAGCCGCGTTCTGGCGGTCGCGCAGGAACTGGAAGAACTCCACCCCCTCGCGCAGGCGGCGCTTCATCATGCCTTCCTGGGTCACCATCTCCTTGACGATGGAGCCGATCTTGCGGGGGCGGAAATAGAACTCCCGATAGAAGGTCTCCAGCGAGTCGAAGATTTCCTTGTGGCTCAGATGCGGGTAATGCAGCGGCGCGATCTGGATGCCGTGCTCGTCGATCAGTTCGGCATTGGCCGCGTCCAGCCAGCCATTCTGCATGGCCTGGTTGTATAGGAAGGTGCCCGGATAGGGCGCCGCCAGCGAAATCTGGACGGTGTGCGGATTGATGCGCTTGGCGAACTCGCGCGTCTCGCGCATCGTTTCCAGCGTCTCGCCCGGCAGGCCCAGGATGAAGGTGCCGTGGATCTGGATGCCCAGCTTGTGGCAGTCGCGGGTGAAGCGCTCGGCCACCTCGATGCGCATGCCTTTCTTGATGTTGTGCAGGATCTGCTGGTTGCCGGACTCATAGCCCACCAGCAAGAGCCGCAGGCCGCCATCCTTCAGCTTCTTCAGCGACTCATAGGGCACATTGGCCTTGGCGTTGCACGACCAGGTCACGCCCAGCTTGCCCAGTTCCTTCGCGATCGCTTCGGCGCGCGGCAGGTTGTCGGTGAACGTGTCGTCGTCGAAGAAGAACTCCCTGGTCTGCGGAAACGCCTTCATCGCCCATTTGATCTCTTCGACCACATGTTCGACGCTGCGGGTGCGGTAATTGTGCCCGCCCACGGTCTGCGGCCACAGGCAGAAGGTGCAGCGCGACTTGCAGCCGCGGCCGGTATAGATCGAGATATAGGGGTGCTTCAGATAGCCGATGAAGTAATTCTCCATCTTGAGGTCGCGCTGGTAAACCGGCGTGACCCAGGGAAGGCTGTCCATGTTCTCGATGATCGGCCGGTCGGCATTGTGGACGATCGCGCCCTGCTTGTTGCGGAACGAGATGCCCTTGATGTCGGCCCAGTTCTGGTCGTCGGCGACGTCCTTGATGGTGAAGTCGAACTCGTTGCGGGCGACGAAGTCGATGGCGGGTGCCTCGCGCAGCGAGCCTTCCGCGTTCACCGCCACCTTGGCGCCGATCAGGCCGGCCTTGAGGCTGGGGTTGGCGGCCTTAAGCGCCTCGATCACCTTCACGTCCGACCGGAAGGAGGGCACCGAGGTGTGCGCGACCACCAGGTCGAAGTCCCCGGCCTGGGCCACCACCTCGGCCAGCGACGTCTTGTGCGGCGGCGCGTCGATCAGCTTGGAATTTTCCACCAGCGCGGCGGGCTGGGCCAGCCAGGTGGGATACCAGAAGGATTTGATCTCGCGCTTGGCCTGGTAGCGCGAACCGGCGCCGCCGTCGAAACCGTCAAAGGACGGGGCCTGCAGAAAAAGGGTTCTCATGGTCATTGCCGATAGTCCTTGAGGTCGGTCAGGATTGCGTCATCGCGCCGGCCGGATCCACCGCAAAGCGGGAACCCCGCCAATGGACCGTTTCGCCGAACAGCGACATCGCGAAAACAACAAAAGTCAGAAGGTCGCGCACCGGAAGCAGCCAGTAGGGACCGGACCTGGCCCCGAAAGTAGCATCAATGCGGTATTTCAGGAACAGGCGCGCCGCAAGGGCAGTTCCCAGAAGCCCAAGTGCCGGCCGCGCAAAATCCAGCAGAATCGCGCTGATCAGGGCAAAGGCGAAGCCATGGGTGACGAAGCTGCCCAGGTGCCCGCCGGGGTTGAGCATGCGGATGGTGCGCGTCCAGCGCAGTTCATGCCGCACGATCTCGCCCAGCGAATCCTCGCTGGCTGTGTGGGAAACGCCCAGGGTCGGAATGGCCAGCGTATAGCCCAGGCCCCGCACCGCCCGGCCGATCTCGTAATCGTCGGCCAGAAGATCGGCGAAAGCGGCAAAGCCGCCCACCCTGTCCAGCGTGGCACGGCTGAGCGCGATGGTGGACCCGAAGCAGGGTGCGGCCATCTTCAGGCTGGTGCCGACCAGGGCATTGGGCAGGAAATCGTAGGAGGTGCCCATCGCCGCCAGCGACGCCCACAACGGATCGACGCCCTGTGCCGCGGCGCCGGTATAGAAACAGGTGACCACGCCCACGCCCGGGCGCGACAGCGCTTCCACCACCTGGGCCAGCCATCCGGGGCCCACGGCGATATCGCTGTCCGACAGCACCAGCGTCTCGTGCCGTGCCGCGGGCAGCATGTTGATCAGGTTCGAAACCTTGCCGTTGCTGCCATGCAGCGCATGATCGGACACGATGGCGACATCGCGACCGGGATATTTCGCCGCCAGCGCCGTCACCACGGCCAGCGCAGGATCGTCCTTGTCATGCACGCCGAAGACGATCTGGGCCTCGCCCGGATATTCCTGAAGGAAAAACGTCTCCAGATTCCGCGCCAGTCCCGGCTCGCTGCCATGCAGCGGCTTGAGGATGGTGACCGGCACGGCCCCGGCCGCGGCCAGGGCGCGCGGCGCGCGCATGAAGCGGCTCGCAAGCAACGCCGCGAGCAGCGCATAGGCCGTTCCCGCGAGCGCGATCGCGCCCGTCGCCCAGCCAAAATCCCGCAATATCGCCAGATACATGTGCATCCCTGCCCCCACATACTTATTAGTTGATGGATTCAAAGGGGGTAAGTGGTCGCCCCTGACAAATTGCGACAATTTGGAAATCCGGCCGCGGTCACGCCAAGGTTTTGAACTTTCTGAAGATTTCGGGCATTTTGCGCCGGCAAAAGGCCTCAAAGCCGCACCCCGCCCCTATTGGAAATGTGATGGCCACCCCTCCTTTCTCCCTGCAACAGAGCCTGGAACAGGCCGTCCGGATGCTCCAGCAGGGCAACCTGGCAGGCGCCGAACAGGCACTGGCCCCCCAGTTGGCAGGAACCCCCGACCCGGCGGCCCTGCACATGCTGGGAGCGGTGCGCCTGCACCAGAGCCGCTTCGCCGAGGCCGAGCAGCTTCTGGCCCGGGCCAGGGCAGGGAACCCGAAAAGCCCGATCTTCGCCTATGGCCATGGCGGTTCCCTGGTCCGGCTGGGCCGCAACGACGATGCGATCGAGGCTTTCCGCGCTGCCGTCAGGCTGAAGCCCGACTTCGCCGCCGCATGGCGCGACCTGGCCGCGCTGCAGGAGCAGCTGGAGCGCCTGGAAGACGCCGCCGCCACATGCCGCCGCTGGCTTCAGGCCATGCCGGGCCATCCCGACGCGGTACTGTCGCTGAGCGGGCTTCTGATCAGGACCGAAAATGCCGCCGATGCCGAGAGCCTGCTGCGCCGGCACCTGGCCGCCGCCGCCGGCCCGCGCTATGCCGGCGCGCTGCACAACAACCTGGCCCTGGCGCTGCGCGGCCAGAGCAGGCACGAGGAGGCGCTGGCCGAATTCGAGCGCGCCGCCGGCCTCAATCCTTCCATCCCCTATCTGGACGTCCAGCGCGCCGATGTCCTGCAACAGCTCAAGCGCCATGACGAGGCGCTGGCGCTGTACCGCAAGATGCTGGCGGCCAGCCCCGCCGATCCGCATCTGCATCAGTTCTACAACGACCTGCTCTACCGGCTGGGCAAGGGCGAGGATTACCTGAAATCCTATGACCGGGCGCCGCGCACGCGCGATCTTCTGCTGGGCAAGGCCTTCTTCCTGAGCCATGAGCTCAAGGGCGAGCAAGCCCATGCGCTTTACGAAGAGATCCTTGCGGGCAATCCGGACGACCGCGATGCGCTGGCGGGTGATGCCCGGGCGCTGGCGATGACCGGGCGCCACGGCGAGGCCATGGGGGCGTTCGACCGGGCGCTGGCGCGCAATCCCGGCAGCGCCGAGCTCTTTGCCGATGCCGCCAAGACTGCGCTGCAGGCGGACGACCCGGAAAAAGCGGTGGCGCTGTGCGAGAAGGGCCTCGCCGTCAATCCGCACGACCAGAACTGCCTGTCCGTCATCGGGCTGGGCTGGCGCATGATGGAAGACACCGTGACGGGAGAGGGGCGCGACGAGCAGCTCAGCGGCTATGACCGCTTCGTGCGCGCCTTCGACCTGGAGCCGCCGGAAGGCTTTTCGCGGATCGAGGATTTCAATGCCGAACTGAACGCCTATCTGGACAAGGTCCATACCGGCACCGGCGAGTACATCAACCAGTCGCTGCGCCAGGGCAGCCAGACGGCGGCCCATCTGTTCGGCGCGGGTCATCCGCTGGTCGAGAAGATTCGCGAACGCATCGACCAGGCGGTGGCGCGCTATATCGCCGAGCTGGCCGAAGACGAAGATCATCCCTATCTGTCACGACGGGCGCGGGACTTCCGCTATCACGGCTCCTGGTCCGCGCGGCTGCGCGACTGCGGCTTTCACGTGAACCACGTTCATCCGGCCGGCTGGATCAGTTCGGCCTATTACGTCCATGTGCCCGAGGCGGTGAAGGATGCTGAAGGCCGCCAGGGCTGGATCAAGTTCGGCGAGCCGATTTTCGATATCGCCCTGAAGGATCCGGTGCGCCGCATCATCCAGCCCGCGGTGGGGCGGCTGGTACTGTTTCCATCCTTCATGTGGCACGGCACGGTGCCTTTCCGCGGACCCCAGCGAACGACCATTGCCTTTGATGTGGTGCCGAAGGACTGACGCCTGCCGGCCGCGGCTCGCGTCAAGCGCGCTTGCGGGTGTGTATTGCGCGTGACGCGGCGCGGCGCCCCTTGGCGGCGGCCGCCGACGACAGCCAGTTGGCAAACAGGCGCACCGAATGGTTGCGCCATTGCTGCAGCGGCAGGGCGGAGGCCACGATCCGGACATGCTCTTCGAGGGGCGCACCGCTGCCGGCGGCATGGTGCAGCATCTCTTCCGTGACGCGGTCGAAATAATTTTCCGGCAGCGCCGGCCGGGTGCAATCGCCGCGCAGGAAGCGGCCCATGTCGCGCAGATATTCCCGGCCCAGCGTGACGGAATCATATTCCGGATGACCCTGGAGGAAGACAAAACGGCTCTGGCCCGGCAGCTCGCGGGTAAACAGGTCAGCCCCGCCGCCCTGCAGGCGGGTCAGAACCTGATAGCCATGTGCCGCCAGCGCGTCCTGTGGCGTTTCGTTGCGGCGTGAATGGGGCACGGCGAACTGGCTGGGCACATTCAGGAACAGGGGATCATCCTCGCGCCTGATGGCGGTGAAGACGCCCGACAGCTTGCGCGCCAGGGGGCGGCGGGCGATGCCGTCCAGATGCAGCACCGCGGCATGGGCGGCCAGGCAGGAAAACAGGGTCGTGACGGTGCCCGCCTGGGCCCAGTCGATCAGCCTGGCCAACTCGCCCCAATAGGGCTCGGCGCGCAGGTCCGCGGCCTGGGGCTCGGCACCGGTGACGATCAGCGCGTCGACCGGCGCATGGGGCAGCATACCGGCATCGTCGTAAAAACCTTCCATGCGGGCGCGCGCCTCCCGGCTGCGCGGGATGGAGGACAGCGAGAACAGGCGCAGGCGCACGTCCAGCGGGCCGGCGGCTTCCTTCAGAAGGCGCGCGAACTGGATCTCCGTGGTCCGCAGCGCCTGGTCGGGCATGTTGTTGACCAGTCCCACATGCAGCGTTCCGCGAAAGCTGCTGCCGGTGCCCATCACGAACTGTTCGGTCTTCTTCATCGATTCACCGCCTTCAGGCGCGGTGCGGCCGCGGCCGCCAGCGCCTGGTCCAGATCGGCCAGGATGTCGTCGATGTGTTCGATGCCCACCGACAGGCGGATGGTTTCGGGCGTCACGCCGGCCTTCAACTGTTCCGCCTCTGGCATCTGGCGGTGCGTGGTCGAAGCCGGATGGCAGGCCAGCGACTTGGCATCGCCGATATTGACCAGCCGCTTGATCAGCTTCAGCGCGTCATAGAAATCCTTGCCTGCCTCATAGCCGCCCTTCACGCCAAAGGTCAGCAGCGAGGGCACGCGCCCGCCCAGATATTTCCGGGCCAGGCCGTGATAGGGGCTGTCGTCGAAGCCGGCGAAGTTCACCCAGGCCGCGCACGGATGGGCGCGCAGGAATTGCGCGACCTTGCGGGCGTTCTCCACATGGCGTTCCACGCGCAGCGACACCGTTTCGATCCCCTGCAGCAGGAGGAAGGCGCTCATCGGCGACAGGATCGCGCCGGTGGCGCGCTGATAGACGCTTCGGCAGCGGGCAAGAAATGCGGTGGCGCCGAAGCGCTCGGCATAGACCAGGCCATGATAGGAAGGATCGGGTGTGGTGAACTGGGGAAAGCGGGCGGCATGCGCCATCCAGTCGAAGCGCCCGGCATCGACGACCACGCCGCCCATAGCGTTGCCATGGCCGCCCAGGAATTTGGTCAGGGAATGGATGATGATGTCGGCGCCGTGTTCGGCGGGCCTGAGCAGCACCGGCGTGGCCACGGTATTGTCCACGATCAGCGGCAGGCCGTGGGCATGCGCCATGTCCGCGATGGCGGCCAGGTCGCAGATGTTGCCGGCAGGATTGCCCACGCTTTCGCAGAACACCGCACAGGTGTTTTCGTCGATGGTCGCGGCCAGCGCGCCGGCGCTGTCATCGGCGGCAAGGCGGCCTTCCACGCCCTGCGACGGCAGCACGTGATGCAGCAGCGTGTGCGTGGTGCCGTAAAGCTGCGGCACCGAGACAATGTTGGTTCCCGGCCGCGCCACGTTGGCGAAGGCGTAATAGAGTGCGGCCTGCCCCGATGCCGTGGCCAGCGCGCCCGCCGCGCCTTCGAGCGCGGCCACGCGGTTTTCCAGCACCTGCACCGTGGGGTTGGCGATGCGGCTGTAGCGGAAGCCTTCTTCCTCCAGGTTGAACAGCGCCGCGCCGTGATCGGCACTGTCGAACTGATAGGCCGCCGTCTGATAGATCGGCACCGCGATCGCCTTGGTGGCGGGATCGGCGTCGAAGCCGGCGTGCAGGGCAATGGTTTCGGCGCGCATCCAGAGTGCCTTGATGTACTGATGCGCCGATTTTAAGCCGGGGCAGATTAACGAAACGTCGGCGCAATACCCGAGTGGCGCGGCGCGTTAACGCCGCTTCCACGCAAGGCGGCATACAGTTCCCCCGGGCGCATTTGCGCGCGTTTCAATTCGGGACAGACATGCCGGCTCTTGCCGCCACCAGGGACAATTCGCCTTCCAGGGCGTGGCTGCGCGCGCTGGAAATGACGGCGCGCATCGAGGATGCGCCCGCACGTACCCTGCCGGTGGTGGTCGAGGAACTTGGCCGGCGTTTCGGCGACGCGCCGGCCCTGATCGGCCGCGGGGAAAGTTTCAGCCATGCCGGACTTGCTGCCCGGATGAACCGATATGCCCGCTGGGCCGTGGAGGAAGGCATCGGCAAGGGCGACGTGGTGGCGCTGATGATGCCGAACCGGCCCGATTATCTGGCCGCCTGGCTGGGGCTGACGCGCATCGGCGCGGTGGTGGCGCTGATCAACACCAACCTGCGGGGCGAGGGCCTGGCCCACGCCTTCGCCGCGGCAAGACCCCGACACCTGATCGCGGCGCGGGAGCTTTGCGGGGCGCTGGACGGACGGGAGGCGAAGATGGCGTGCTGGTGGCACAGCGATGCCTTCGGCGCGCTGCTGGATACATTTTCCGGCGAGCCGCTGACGGACAGCGAAAAACTGGATGTCACGCTGAACGATCCGGCACTGCTGATCTATACATCGGGCACCACCGGCTTTCCCAAGGCGGCGCACGTCAGTCACCGCCGGCTGATGAACTGGACCCACTGGTTCGCCGGCATGACCGGCGCGGGGCCGGATGACCGCCTCTACAACTGCCTGCCCATGTATCACAGCGTGGGCGGCGTGGTGGCGTGCGGCGCGGCGCTGCTGAACGGCGGGGCAGTGATCGTGCGGGAGAAATTCTCTGCAAGTGCCTTCTGGTGCGATGTGGCGGAAAGCGGTGCCACCATCTTTCAGTATATCGGTGAATTGTGCCGCTACCTGCTGGCGCATGCGAGCGAAGCGAGCCATCAAAAGGAGATGGGCCGTGCGCCCGCGCACAGGCTGCGCCTGGCAGTCGGCAATGGCCTGGCGGCCGATGTGTGGGAAGCCTTCCAGCAGCGCTTCGCGGTGCCGCGCGTCCTGGAATTCTACGCCGCCACCGAAGGCAATTTCTCGCTCTACAATGCGGAAGGAAAGGTCGGTGCCATTGGCCGCATCCCGCCCTTCCTGGCCCACCGCTTCGCCACCGCGATCGTGCGGTTTGATGATGGCACCGGCGAGCCGGCGCGGGGCGACGACGGCCTGTGCATCGCGGTGGCCCGCGGCGAGGCCGGCGAGGCCATCGGCAGGATCGCCGGTGGCAGTGCCGGTTTCGAGGGCTATACCGACCCGGCCGCCGGCGAGAAGAAGATCCTGCGCAATGTGTTCAAGCCGGGCGATGCCTGGGTGCGCAGCGGCGATCTGATGCGCCAGGACGCCCAGGGCTTCTTTTATTTCGTCGACCGCATCGGCGACACCTTCCGCTGGAAGGGCGAGAATGTTTCCACCACGGAAGTCGCCCAGGTGGCCGCTTCGGCGCCCGGCGTGACCGGCGCCTGCGTCTATGGCGTGGCGGTTGCGGGCCAGAGCGGCAAATGCGGCATGGCCGCGCTGGAAGTGACGGAGGATTTCGACGCCGCGCACTTTCGTGCCCATTGCGCGGCGCGCCTGCCCGCCTATGCGCGGCCCGTCTTCCTGCGCCTGGTGGACGGCCTGTCCTTTACCGAGACCTTCAAGCAGAAAAAGCATGCGCTGGCACGGGAGGGCTTTGATCCCGCGGCGATCACCGATCCGCTGCTGGCCGATACGGGCAACGGCTATGTGCCGCTGGATGGCGGGCTTTATGCGCGGATCAACTCCGGCCTGATCCGCCTCTGAGCCCGTCGCTCGGGCACCGGCAGCTGCACGGCATAGCGGATCTCGGCGCCGATGATGCGAATGGCCTCGCCCGCATAGGGAATCATGCGCGGCATGCAATAGAAGTAGTGGATCATCCCCGGATGGGTGCGGCCATGCACCGGCACGCCGAAGCCGCCCAGCCGCTGGGCATAGGCTTCGCCCTCGTCGCCAAAGGGATCGAACTGGCCGGTATGGATGAAGGCCGGCGGCAGGTCTTCGAATTCCTCGGCGCAGAGCGGCGACAGGCGCGGATCGAGCAGATTGGTGTCGGGCGGGACATAGAGTTCCAGGTCGCGGCTGAGCGTCTCGCCGTCCAGGAAATAGCCTTCGCACAGTTCGCGGCGCGAGGCCGCCTCGCCATGCACGTCCAGGATGGGGCAGACCAGAAGCTGGAAGGCGATGGACGGCGCGCTGCGGGCCCTGTCCCCACCGTGGCGCCGCGCGTCGCGCGCGATGCGGCACAGGACCGCCGCCAGCGTGCCGCCGGCGGAGTCGCCCGCAACGCCCAGCCGCGCCGGATCGATGCCGAACTCGCGGGCGTGGGTCGCAACAAAGGACAGCGCACTGCAGGCATCGGCCAGCGCGTGGGGAAAGGGATGTTCGGGCGCCAGCCGGTAATCAACCGCGATCACGCGGCAACCGGTCTCATTGGTCAGGCGCCGGCAGAAGCCGTCATGGGTTTCCAGGCTGCCCGCCACCCAGCCGCCGCCATGGAAGAACAGCATGCCCGGCAGCACGCGCTGGGGCGCTTCCAGCGGCGAATAGGTGCGAAGGGTAATGTGGCCATCGCTTACGCGCAGCAGGCAATCGCGCACCCCGCCGATGGGCACGCTGCCCGGTGGATCGACGAGATCGGCCAGGCTTGTCAGGGCATGGCGGCGTTCTTCCACGCTTTCGTACCGGCCGCGGCTTTGACCGGCGGCAGCCAGCATTTCCAAAAAGCGTTTTGCGTGACGGTCAAGCGGCATGGCGGCTTTCGTAAGGATCAGGCCGCCTTCGCGGTGACCGAAACCAGGTTCTCGATGGCGTTGATGGTGTCGAAATTCTCCGGCGTCATGGCGCTTTGCGGAACCTCGATGTCGAATTCGGCTTCGATGGCCAGCATCAGACCCACCATGTCCAGCGAGGTCAGGCCCGCATCGCGCAGGTTTTCATGGCCGGCCGGCATCGTCGCAACCCCGCGCTTGAGCAGCATGCGCACGGCGATGGCGGTGATGCGTTCGGTCGGCGACATTGCGGGCTCCGCGGGGACGAAGGCCAATCTAGCCGCCAGGCGTAAAGCATTGGTTGCGCAAATGCTCCACGCTCGGGTTTACGCCTTGCTTACCATAAGGGCGCCGCTTCATCCTTGCTTCAGGATTGGGCGATAGGCTTTGCCTTCGATTTCGACAACAGCCTCCAACGCAAGGTCGCGTCATGCTGAACACCGCCGAAAGTATTGCTCGATCCCCATTCCCCGCCCTCGCCGAAAGTTTCGCCGTGCGCGCAGCGCGCGCAGCCGGCATTGCCGCCGAACATGCCGCCGCGGTGGACAGCGAGGCGCGCTTTCCACAGGAGGCCATGGACGCGCTGAAGCAGGAAAAGCTGCTGGGCATGATGGTTCCCGAAGCGCTGGGCGGCGAAGCGGCATCGGCGGGCCAGGTGGTGGACATCTGCTATGCGCTGGGACGGGCCTGTTCGTCGACCGGCATGATCTTCGCCATGCACCAGGTCAAGGCCGCCTGCATCGTCCATCACGGCATGGACAGCGCCTGGCATCGCGACTTCATGACCCGGATGGTCCAGGACCAGCTGCTGCTCGCCTCGTCCACCACCGAGGGCAAGGGCGGCGGCAATGTGCGCGCCTCCGAAGCGCCGGTGGAAGCCGCCGACGGACGTATCCTTCTGGTGCGCGACGCCAGCGTGATCTCCTATGGCGCGCAGGCCGACGCGGTCGTGACGACCGCGCGCCGCAGCGCCGAGGCGGACGCCAGCGACCAGGTGCTGGTGGTGTTCGAGAGGAAGAATTATGTGCTGGAAAAGACCGGCGGCTGGGACACGCTGGGCATGCGCGGCACCTGCAGCGCCGGCTTCGGCCTGAAGGCAATGGGCACCCCGGCACAGATCATGCCGGTGCCGTACGGCATCATCCACAGCCAGAGTATGGTGCCCAGCGCGCACCTGATGTGGTCGGGCGTATGGGCCGGCATCGCCGCCGGCGCGGTGGAAAAAGCGCGCAAATTCATGCGCAAGGCCCAGCGCGCCGGCAGCCTGCCGCCGGGCGTGCCCCACTTTGTCGAAGCCCAGGCGAACCTCAGGGCGCTGCGCGCGCTGATCGGCGCCATGCTGGGGCGCTATGAAGCCTGCGCGCATGACGAAAAGGCGCTTGCCGCCATCGATTTCCAGACGGCGATCAACCTCTTGAAGGTCGACGCCTCGGAACTGGCGGTGAAGACGGTGATGAACGCCATGCGCGCCACCGGCCTGTCGGGCTATCGCAATGACGGCGATGCCAGCATCGGCCGCAGCCTGCGCGACGTGCTGTCATCGCCCATCATGATCAACAATGACCGCATCCTGTCCAGCCTGACCACGTCCACCATTCTCAGCGACGTGCCCAGCACCATCCGGGACTAGTCCATGAACATCACCGCGCCGATCCATCACTGCGGCGGCCACCATTTCGAACCCGATCACCTGGACAGCACGGCATCGAGCCTGTTCACCCCATCGGGCGTGGACGGCGTCTATGGCCGAACCGGCGAATATGAAAGCGTGGTGGAAGCGCTGGCGTCGCTGATCGGCGCGCACCGTCCCGGCGGCGCCGAGGTCTTCCGTTTTCCCCCGGTGATGCCGCGCGCCAGCCTGGAGAAGCAGGGCTACCTGAACAGCTTTCCCAACCTGATCGGCGCGGTTTCGACCCTGGTCGGCAGCGAGCGCGACATCACCCGCTCCGCCGCCAAGCACGAAAATGGCGGCGACTGGACCGAAGACCTGAAGCCGTCCGACCTGGTGCTGGCGCCGGCCGCCTGTTATCCGGTCTACCCCATCGCCGCGGCGCGCGGCGTGGTGCCCGATGACGGCTATGTCTTCGACGTGGCCGCCGACTGTTTTCGCCATGAACCGTCGCGCCAGGTGGACCGCTTCCAGAGCTTCCGCATGCGCGAATATGTCCGCATCGGCACGCCCGGGCAGATCCGGTCCTTCCGCGATCCGTGGGTGGAGCGGGCCAAGGGCATCGCCGACGCGATCGGGCTGTCATATCGCGTCGATGTCGCCAACGATCCCTTCTTCGGCCGCGTGGGCGCGCTGATGGCCAGCCAGCAGCGCGAGGATGCGCTGAAATTCGAATTGCTTGTGCCGGTGCGCTCGGCGGACAGCCCGACCGCCTGCATGAGCTTCAACTATCACAAGGAACATTTCGGCGAGGTCTGGGGCCTTCACAACGCTGCGGGCGATCTGATGCACACCGGCTGCGTCGCCTTCGGCATGGACCGGCTTGCGGTGGCCCTGTTCGTCACACACGGCGCGAAGGTCGCCGGCTGGCCGGCCAGCGTGCGCGCCGGACTGAATCTTTGACAACATCTTCTTTTTATTCGTCATCGCCCGCGCATGCGGGCGATCCATACGATCAGGCCGTATTGCCGGCGTCGACCGTTATGGTAGTGCCGGTGACGTTGCGCGCCGCATCGCTCATCAGATAGCTGACGGCGCCGGCCACATCCTCCACCTCCGCCAGCCGCTTCAGCGCGCTGCGCGCGGCAATCTTCACCCGGCCCTCTTCCTTCAGGCCGGCCGTCATTTCCGTATCCATGAAGCCGGGCGCCACCGCGTTCACGGTTACGCCCAGCCGGCCAACTTCACGCGCCAGGCTGCGGGTGAAGCCCAGCATGGACGCCTTGGTCGCACCATAGACCGACAGGCCGGAATAGCCGGTAGAGCCGATGATGGAGCTGATATTGACGATGCGCCCGCTGCCCGACGTCATCATCGAACGCACGGCATATTTGGTCAGCACGATGGGCGCGACGGTGTTCAGGCGCACCAGCCGCTCGATGTCCGAATTGTGCATGTTGGACAGAAGGCCGTCGGTGCCCAGCGCCGCATTATTGATCAGGCCGTAAAGCGGGCCATGCTCGGCCTTCATCTCCCGCACCAGTTCGGCGATCAGGTCGATCTGGGCCAGGTCGAAAGGCACGAAGTTCATCACCCCGGAAGGCATTTCGGCGATGGCCGCTTCCAGGTCGGGGCTTTCCCTGCGGCCCAGCGCGAAGATGCGGAAGCCGTCGGCGGCCAGCTTCTTGGCGATGGCCAGGCCCACGCCGCGCGTGCCGCCGGTGACGAGGACGTTACGCATGACGGCTCAACTTTCCCCCGGCAGTCAGCGCCAGCGACGGCACGAAACGCAGCATGGCCGGTACCTTGAACGGGGGCAGAACCTCGCGGCAGGCCGCCAGGATGGAATCCCGGAAGGTCGCATTGCCGCCTGCCGCGTCGGTCAGCACCACATCGGCCACCACGATGGCGCCGGTGATCGGGCTCCTGCGGCCCGACACCCGGCTGGCGCGCACGCCGGGCTGGCGGTTGATCACCGCCTCGACCTCTTCCGGATTTATCTTCAGGCCCCCGACATTGATGATTCCACCGGCGCGACCCATGAAGTAAAGGCGCCCGCCGCGCTTCTCCACCATATCGCCGGTATCGACCCAGCCGTCATTATGCAACAGCGGCCCGCCGCCGACATACCCTGACGCCGTGCGCGATGAGCGCAGATGCAGGCGGCCGTCTTCCACCTTCATCTCGACCGCGCCCATGGTTTTGGAAGCACGCCGGCCGACATACTCGGCGGGAAAGCCTTCCAGCCCGTCGGTAACCTCAAATCCCACCCCGGCCTCGGTGGAAGCATAGGCGTGGCCGATGGCGGCTTCGGGAAACCGCGACTTCAGGCTGTCCAGTATGGCCTGGTCAGCGATCTCGCCCGACAGGCGCACATAGCGCGGCGCGAGGGCGGCATTGGCCGGGCTCATCAGCGCACGGCGCCAGTGCGACGGTGTGCCGGTCAGATGGGTCACGCCGTGACGGCCCAGCCGCGCGAGGAAATCGGCGACATCCTCATCCGCGTCGGACAGGATCAGCGACGCGTGGCCCAACAGGGCGCGCAGCAGTATCTGCAGGCCGCCATAGCGGCGGATATCATAGAAAGTACCCCAGACCGTGTCCGCAGCCGCACCCGGCTGAATCGCCCCGGTCAGTCCTTCCAGGGTATGCGCGACCATCTTGGGTTCGCCGGTGGTGCCCGACGTGAACAGCACCCATTCGGTTTTTTTGAGCCCCTCCGGTTTCAGCTTTCGCTCACCTCCCACGGGGGCAGCTTCGCCCGCTGAAACCGCCTCTTCCTTGCGATGCGCTTCGCGCAAAAGAGGGTGGCAGACCTCAGTCCGCTGCAGGTCCAGCCTGATAAACTGCGTGCCATCGACGGCTAGCGTTTCATCCTCGCCCAGCACGGCATCGATTTCCGCGCGGTCAATCACGGATGGAAGATGTTCGGGCTTCAGGTCTGGCGACGCGATGACGATGCGGCGTGCCACGCCGTCCAGCGCGATCAGGCCCAGCGCGGCGGCAAGCTGGCTTCGGGTGCGCAGAAGAACGCCGGCGCCCGCCAGTCCGTCCGGCGCATGGCCGCGTTCAGACAGACGCAGTTCGGCGCCGCGACCGCAAAGTACGGCATCGCTGCCGGCAATCGCGTCGTGCAGCGTCTCAGGCCGCCCCGAATCAGGCAGCCTTTGAACCGGCGGCATCTTCGTAGAATTTGATGAAGTCGCCCAGCGTGACCGGGAAATAGACGTCTTCGGAGGTGGTGAAGGGATCGATGCCCAGCTGATCCTCCAGCCGGGCCACGATGATGGCAAAGCACAGCGAATCCAGGCCCGATTCCAGCAGCACCGTATCGGGATTGAGGGCCACAAGCGGCTTGTCCTGCTCGCGCGCCACTTGCCGGAACTGGTCCACTACCGCCGCCGCGACACCCATCGCCTGTCTCCGCTTGATTTCGGCCAGCCTAGGGGCGCCCACTTTAACATTCCGCTAATGGCAAATGGCGCATAAAGGCTCTTGGGAAGGGCCTTGCCATGACATTGGAACCCGCGACGGCGCCGGTGGGCGGGCGCGTGCGCTGCCGCCAGATCGCCGAAGACGATCTGGACGGGCTGGCCGATCTTCTGGCGCGCGGCTTTCCCCATTCCACCCGTACCTACTGGACAAACGGTTTTGCCCGCTGGCGCACCATGGCGGCGGTCGAAGGCCTGCCCCGCTACGGCTATGTGCTGGACGGCGGCCCCGACCCGTCTCATGCAAGGCCGGTTGGCGCGCTGCTGGTGATTTCGTCGCGGCGCGGCGAGCGCATCCTCGCGAATTTGTCGAGCTGGTATGTCGAGCCCGCGTGGCGGGCCCATTCGACGCTGCTGGTCCAGATGGCGACCAAGCTTCGTCACGTCACCTATCTGAATGTCTCGCCCGCGGCGCATACCTGGCGCACGCTGCAGGCCCAGGGTTTTCAGCCTTACAATTTCGGGCGCAGCGCCGTCTTTCCCCTGCCCGGCCGCGGTGTCGTTCGCGAAACAATTCCCGCCGACCTGCCCGAGGCACAGCTTCTGGCCGACCATCGCGCCTGGGGCTGGACGGCCCTGACGGTGGAGAAGGACGGCATCGTCTCGCCCTTCGTGTTCAAGCCGCGCAGGCTGGACCGGCCCGCCCGCCTGCCGATGATGGACCTGGTGTTCTGCCGCGGCATGGAGGATTTCCGCCGCTGCGCCCCCGCCCTGGCGCGTCATTTCCTGGCCCGGGGCGTCGCCGGCTTTCTTGTCGACGGTGACGCCGAGGGAATGCTCTCCCACTATGTCGAGGGCAAGGAGCCCCGCTACTACAAGGGACCGCACCGGCCCACACTTGGCGATCTTGCCTATACGGAAAAAGTGGTATTCGGATGATCCTGTAATCCAGGTGTCCATCCAAGGTAGCCACATGACCCGTACTGCCGCACAGGTGCTTGTCGACCAGCTTCGCATCCAGGGCGTGGCCCACGTCTTCTGCGTGCCCGGCGAATCCTATCTGCCCGTGCTGGACGCGCTCCACGACAGCGGCATCGACGTGATCACCTGCCGCAACGAGGGCGGCGCCGCGATGATGGCGGAAGCCTATGGCAAGGCCACCGGCAGGCCGGGCATCTGCTTCGTCACTCGCGGGCCCGGCGCCACCAATGGTTCGGGCGGCATCCACATCGCCCAGCAGGATTCCACGCCCATGATCCTGTTCGTGGGCCAGGTGGAAACCCACAATCGCGGGCGCGACGCCTTCCAGGAAATGGACTACCGCGCCTTCTTCGGCGGCATGGCCAAATGGGTGGCCGAGGTGGACGAGCCCGACCGCATGGCCGAGCATGTCAGCCGCGCCTTTGCCACCGCGATGGCGGGGCGGCCCGGACCCGTGGTGCTCTCGCTGCCCCATGATGTCCTGCCGCTTGCGTCCGCGTCAGCGGACGGCACATTCGTCGAACCGGTCGAACCCGCGCCCGGCCCCGAACAGATGACGGCGCTGGAAGACATGCTGGGCAGAAGCGAACGGCCCATGCTGATCCTGGGCGGCTCGCGCTGGGACGAACAGGCGCTGACCGCCATGGCACGCTTTGCCGAGCGCTTCGGCATTCCGGTGGCCACCAGTTTTCGCCGCGCCCATCACTTCGATCCGCTGCATCCCAACTATGCCGGCGACCTGGGCCTTGCCGCCAATCCCAGGCTTGTGGCGCGGGTGAAGGCGTCGGACCTGGTGATCGCGGCGGGGGCGCGGCTCAGCGAATTCACCGCCCAAAGCTACACATTGTTCGACATTCCGGTGCCGCAGATGACGTTCGTGCATGCCTATCCGGGCGCCGAGGAACTGGGCCGCGTGTATCGTCCGCATCTGCCCATCCATGCGTCCCCGCGTGCCTTTGCCGCCGCGCTGGACAGGCTGGCGGCCGCGCGCACCCATGACGTCAGCGCCGAACACCGGGCCTATCTGGACTGGTCGGAGAAGGGCACCGAACAGCCGGGCCCGGTGAACCTCAGCCGGATCATGATCTGGCTGCGCGAGAATTTGCCCGCCGACGCCATAATCACCAACGGCGCGGGCAATTATGCGGGCTGGATCCACCGCTTCTACCGCTTCCGCAGGTTCAATACCCAGCTGGGCACGATCTGCGGCTTCATGGGCTATGGCATGCCGGCCGCCGTTGCGATGAAGCGGCTGTATCCCGAACGCACCGTGGTGGCGGTCAATGGCGACGGCGATTTCCTGATGAACGGCCAGGAACTGGCCACCGCCGTCCAGTACGGCATCCCCATCATTGCGGTGGTGCTGGACAATGCGATGCTGGGCACCATTCGCATGCACCAGGAGCGCGAATATCCCGGCCGCGTCAGCGCCACCTCACTGGTCAATCCCGACTTCGCCGCGATGGCCAGAAGCTTCGGCGGCTTCGGCGCGACGGTGGAAAAGACCGAAGACTTTGCGCCGGCCTTCGAGGCGGCACAAAAATCGGGCCTGCCGTCGGTCATTCATGTGAAGTTCGACGGCGACGGCATCTCGCCCGTGAATACCCTGTCGGCGATCCGCAGGAAGGCGTCAGGCGGCTAGCGCCACTTTCAATGCCTCGCGCATGGGCAGGAAACCGATCCCGGCTGCCTTAACCCGCGCCAATGTCCAGTCCAGCTGGTCCGGCGTGGTGCCGAAACGGCTGGGCGTTTCGCTCACGTCATGGGTGTGGAATACCAGCCAGCCGCCTTTGGCCTTGATCCGGGCGATGGCGGCATCGACAGCACGTTCCGAGAAGCAGCGCGCCTCCAGCGAGATGGTGCAGAGCTGGCTGAGGTCCACCCGGCCCTGGTTCACGCCGGGATGCACGCCGCGCAGGCTGGCAAAGCGCGGGGTATAGAAGCGCTTGGTGCGGCGCGATACCGCGCCGAAGGGGAAGGCATAGCTTTCCGCCTGGCCGATGAAGGGGCGCAGGAATTCGGCGTTGCGGCGGGCATCCTCTACCAGCACCGGGGTGGCCAGCCAGGGCGTGGGCTGATGGCTGTAGCCATGACAGCCGATCTCGTGCCCGGCCGCCAGCAAGCCGCGCAGGTCCGACTCGTCGTAATAGGTGATGCCGTCCATGGTCCGGCCGCAAAAGCCGCCGGCGGTGTAATAGGTGCCGCGGATCTGGTGCCGGGCCAGGATGAGTCCACCCAGGGTCCAGGCGCTTTTGGGAAAGTCGTCGAAGGTGATGCTTGCCACTGCCCGATTCGACAGGCCGACCGGCCGCACCGGCAGCTTGCGGGCCACAAGGCTGGAAAGGCGGCGGGCGATATCCATGCCCCGCTCTACGCCGGAAAGCCTTAAGACACTGGTAACAATGCAGAAATTTCTGTCCCCGCACATTTGTTAAATGGTATCTTGCAAAGCATGGTATCATGTCATATATAGGACTTCAGGAAGGATAAAGCGCGAATGTCGGAATCCCTGCAGATCCAACTCAAGAAAGGCGTGCTGGAAATGTGCGTCCTGGCCCTGCTGTCGGGCGGCGACAACTATGCCTATGAGATCGCCAGCCGCATGGCCGACGCCGTGAGCATGGGCGAGGGCACTGTCTACCCCCTGATGCGCCGCATGCAGAATGAAGGACTGGTCAGCACCTACCTGATCGAGTCCGACAGCGGCCCGCCGCGCAAATATTACAAGATCACCAAGGCCGGGCGCTCCGCCCTGGAGCAACAGCGCGCCGAATGGACCACTTTTGAATCCGCCGTGCGCAAGATACTGGGAGATGTGACATGAATCGCGCGACCTTCATGATGCAGCTTCGCCGCGGCCTGGCGGGCCTGCCGCAGAACGAGATCGAGGACATCTGCGCCGATTACGAGAATCACTTCGCCGACGGCGCCAGCCGGGGACGCAGCGAAGATGAAGTGGCCGAGGCGCTGGGCGATCCCGCCCGCCTGGCGCGCGAACTGCGCGCCGAAGTGGGCTTCAAGCGCTGGGAACAGAACCGCAGCGCGGGCAATTTCCTGGGCGTGGTGCTGGCGCTGCTCGGCCTGGCGACCATCGACATCGTGTTCCTGTTCCCGATCCTGTGTGCGCTGGCGGGCATCTTCTTCGGCTTCGCGGTCGCCTTCCTGGCGCTGATCGTGGCCGGGGTGTTCCTGCTGCTCAACATGCTGCCGATCTTCGACCATGCCATCTCCAACCTGATGATGCAGGCGGTTGTGGCCGTGGGCCTTCTGGGCGCGGGCATCGGCGGCGGCGCCCTGCTGATCATGATCCTGGACTGGAGCGCGCGCATGCTGGTCCGTTACGCGCGGCTGCACTATCGCCTGCTCACCTCCGCCAACGAATCCGTCTGACCGAGGGGCGCCATGAACAAGCTCGCCATCATCGCCGCCACCGGATTGGGTGTCGCCGTGGTCTCGGTCGTTGCCTTGGCCTCGATGGGGATGGATAAGCTGGGCGATCATTTCGGCGAGCAATTCGCCCAGTCGCTCTTCGACGGCGAGACCTGCGGCAAGACCCAGGCTACCGCGACCAGCCGCAGCATCGCCTGGGACGGCGACGATTCGGTCTCCGTCGATGTGCCCGCCAACATCCATTACCAGCCCGGCGGCGGCGACAGGGTCGAGGTCAGGGGCGATCCCATGATCCTGTCGCACCTGCGCGTCAGGAACGGCCGTATCGACCTGGATTGCAGCCTGCACCGCTGGCACGGCCAGCGCGTCGACATCACCCTGCCCGGCCGCGAATTCCGCAAATTCAATATCGCCGGCCTGGTGGACATGGAGCTGCAGCAGATCGACCAGCCGAGCCTGAAAATCTCCATCGCCGGCAAGGCCGATGTCACCGCCAGCGGCAAGGTGGACGACCTGAAACTGGAAATCGCCGGCAAGGGCGATCTGCATCTGAAGGACCTGATAGCACAGAGACTCGATCTCGACATCGCCGGCCGCGGCGATGTGGAAACATCGCCGATCGAGGATGCCGACATCTCCATCGCCGGGTCCGGCGACGTCGCGCTTTATACCGAGCCCAGGCACATCAGCACCTCGATCTTCGGATCGGGCCACATCAAGCATCTCGCCGGCAAGAGTTGAGCCGGAAAACCACAGGAGGACACCATGGCCAGCAAGCTCGCACTTGTCGCTTTCGCCGGTTTCACCGTTGCCATCGTCTGCATGGGCGCGGCCGCCGCGATCGGCACCAAAGGCATGGAGAATGACGATTTCGATTTCTCGCTGTTCGGCGGCCCCAGCTGCGGGCGCCTGGACGGCGGCACCGCCACCGCGCGCGATATCGCCTGGGACGGCAGCGACGAAGTGGTGCTGTCGGTGCCGGGCCAGGTGCATTACACGCCCGGCGGCGGCGAGACCCTGCACGTCAGCGGCGATCCGGGTCTGGTCGCACATATCCGCGTGCGCGACGGCCATGTCGAGATGGACTGCCATCGCTGGCACGGCGGCCGCAGGGAGCTGAACATCACCCTGCCGGGGCGGGAATTTCGCAAGTTCGGCGTCGCCGGCAGCGGCAAGCTGCTGCTCGATGGTCTGAACCAGGACCGGCTGAAGGTTTCCATCGCCGGTTCGGGCACCATCCGCGGCAACGGCCGGGTTGAGAATCTGGACGTGCACATCGCCGGGTCGGGCGATGCCGACATGGGCGAGGTTGCCTCCGAGGTCGCCAGGGTGCATATCGCCGGCAGCGGCGATGCCGACATCGCGCCAAGGGAAGAAGCCGACATCCACATTTCCGGCTCAGGCGACGTGACGCTTCACTCCAATCCGGCGCACATGGAAACCCACATCGCCGGATCGGGCAGTATCCGCAATGTCGGAGGCGGCATCTGAACGTCACGCAGTCTTTCAATCATCAACTGAAAATCGGCGATGTGGTCATCGGCGGCCGGGTGCTGACCGCGCCGATGACCGGCGTATCCGACCTGCCTTTCCGGCAGAGCGCAAGCCGCTGCGGTGCCCCCTATGTAGCGACCGAGATGGTGGCGTGCGACAGCTTCGCGCGCGGCCGTCCCGACGTGGTGAGGCGCGCCGCCATCGGCGACGGGCTGGGCCCAGGAAACAACAAAGTGCCCATGGTGGTGCAGCTGGTGGGCCGCACGCCGCAATGGATCGCCCAAGGCACCAGGCTGGCCGAACAGGCCGGCGCCGACATCATCGACCTCAATATGGGTTGTCCGGCCAAGGAAGTGACCGGCGCGCTGTCGGGATCGGCGCTGATGCGCGAACCCGATCTGGCGGCCCGGCTGATCGACGCGGCGGTCGGCGCCACGACGCGGCCGGTGACGCTCAAGATGCGCCTGGGCTGGGACGATCAAAGCCGCAATGCGCCACAAATCGCCGCCATGGCCGAACAGTTGGGCGTAAAGGCGATTACCGTCCATGGCCGGACTCGCAACCAGTTCTATGCCGGCAGCGCCGACTGGCGCGCCGTCGCCGATGTGAAGCAGGCCGTTGCGGTGCCAGTGATTGTCAACGGCGACATTGTGGATGCTGACAGCGCCCGTGCCGCGCTGGACCAATCCGGTGCCGACGCGGTGATGATCGGGCGTGGCGCATATGGCCGGCCCTGGATCGCGGCGGCCCTGGATCGCGCGCTGGCGAAGGGCGGGCACGCCACAGAACCCTCGCCGGGCGGACGGCTGGCCGTCGCGCTTGAACATTTCACAGACACGTTGCGTTTTTACGGCGATACCCTTGGGCTGAAAATATTCCGCAAACATCTGGGCTGGTACGTCGATAAGGCATTGTGTCCTGCCGATCCTGTCGCGCGGCGCGCGATACGCGCACGATTGTGTCAATTGGATAACGCACGCGCTGTTGAAAGCGCCTTGGCCGCACTTTGGTCGAATTCCGCCCTTCCAATTGCAGCGCCGCACATTATCTAAGCGGCACCCTTGGGTGGGATCGGGCCGGTAAATGGCCCGGAGCATATTTTTTTCAGCGATTGTCAGGGACGGGCCATGTCGGCCGTCCTTGGATCAGGCTGGCCGGCGTCGCCGGCAGGGCTGTCATTGGGGGATATCGATGTTGCGTCGGTCAATTCTGATCCTGGCCTGCGGGCTTGCGCTGGCCGGCTGCGGCAAGTCAAACCAGCAGCAGCAGTTGCCCCCGGCCATCGTCGGCGTGGAGGCGGTCAAGGAACAGCCGATACCGCTGGTGACCGAATTGCCGGGCCGCACCAGCCCGTACGCGGTTTCCGAGATCCGCCCCCAGGTCACAGGCATCATCAAGCGGCGCCTGTTCGTGGAAGGCTCGACCGTCAAGGCGGGCCAGGCGCTCTACCAGATCGATCCGGCGCCCTATCAAGCCGCCTATGACAGCGCCAACGCCACCGTGGCCTCGACCAAGGTGCGCGCCGAGCGTTACGCCGTGCTGCTCAACCAAGGCGCCATCGCGCCGCAGGACGCCGACGACGCGCGCGCCGCCTATCTGCAGGCCAAGGCCAATGCGCAAGCCGCCCGTATCAACCTGGATTATACCCGCATCACCTCGCCGATCAGCGGACGCATTGGCGCCTCCGCCGTGACGGTGGGCGCGCTTGTCACCGTCAACCAGGCCGCCGCGCTGGCCACGGTTTCGACGCTCGATCCCATCTATGTCGACATCGACCAGTCCAGCACAGAGCTTCTGGCGCTCAGGCGCGCGGCCAGCCGCGGCAATGCCGAAAATCCCGGCACCGCCGCGGTCAAGCTGATCCTGGAGGACGGCAGCACCTATGGCCGGCCAGGCACGCTGCAGTTCACCGACGTGACGGTCGATCCCTCGACCGGCGCGGTGCGGCTGCGCGCCATCTTCCCCAATCCCGACGGCATCCTGCTGCCCGGCCTCTATGTGCGCGCGATCCTTACACAGGGGATCGACCCGCACGGCATCCTGGTGCCGCAGCAGGCGGTGGGCCACAACCAGAAGGGCGAACCCACCGCGCTGGTGGTCGATGACAAGAACATCGCGCGCCTGCGCGTGCTGCGGACCGGCCGCGCCATCGACGGCAAGTGGCAGGTATTGTCGGGCCTGAAGCCCGGCGACCGGCTGATCGTGGAAGGCACCGGCAAGGCCCAGGCCGACCAGCCGGTGACGCCCACGCCCGCCGGGGCTCCGGTTTCGCCCCCGCCGGCCGGCCACTAGAGGAGCGCCCATGTCGCTTTCGCGCTTCTTCATCGACCGCCCGGTCTTTGCCTGGGTGATCGCCATCGTGATCATGCTGGCGGGCGGCATCGCCGCGCTGAAGCTTCCGATCGAGCAGTATCCCAACATCGCCCCGCCCAGCGTGATGGTGAATGCCTTCTATCCGGGCGCCGACGCGGCGACGCTGCAATCCTCGGTCACCCAGGTGATAGAGCAGCAGCTTACCGGCCTGGACAATCTGCTTTATTTCTCGTCCTCGTCGAACGCCGACGGCTCGGTGCAGATCACCGCCACCTTCGCGGCGGGCACCAATCCCGACATCGCCCAGGTGCAGGTGCAGAACAAGGTGCAGGCGGCGGTGCCCCTGTTGCCCAGTGCCGTGCAGCAGCTGGGCGTGACCGTGCAGAAGGTCCAGAACAACTTCATCCTGGTGGTCGCCATCTATGACGACACCGGCCGCTACAACAATGTCGACATTTCCGACTTCCTGGTCAGCCACGTCAACGACCCGCTCAGCCGCGTGCCCGGCGTGGGGGGCACCCAGACCTTCGGCGCCGAATATGCGATGCGCATATGGCTGGACCCGTTCAAGCTGAAGAATTACGGCCTGCAGCCCTCGGACATCTATGCGGCGGTGCAGACCCAGAACATCCAGGTCTCGGCCGGCCAGATCGGCGCCCAGCCAGCCCCGCCGACGGTCGGGCTGAACGCCACCGTCACTGCCCAGTCGCGGCTGCAGACCCCCGAACAGTTCCGCAACATCATCCTGAAGACCGCTCCGTCCGGCGCGGTGGTACGCCTGTCCGATGTGGCCCGCGTCGAGCTGGGCGCGGCGACCTACAATGTCGAGAGCAAGTTCAACGGCCATCCCGCCTCGGGTATCGCCATCATGCTGGCGCCGGGCGCCAACGCGCTCCAGACCGTGGATGCCGTCAAGGCGCGGGCCGAAAGCCTCACCCCCCTGCTGCCGCCGGGCATGAAGATGAGCTTTCCGGTCGACAACACCAACTTCATCCGCCTGTCGATCCATGACGTGGTGGTGACGCTGCTGGAAGCCATCGCGCTGGTGGTGCTGGTGATGTACATCTTCCTGCAGAACTGGCGCGCCACGCTGATCCCGGCCATCGCCGTGCCGGTGGTGCTGCTGGGCACCTTCGGCGTGCTGGCGATATTCGGCTATACGATCAACACGCTCACCCTGTTCGCGCTGGTGCTGGTGATCGGCCTTCTGGTCGACGACGCCATCGTGGTGGTGGAAAATGTCGAACGCATCATGCACGAGGAGCGGCTGTCGCCCTATGACGCCACCCTCAAGAGCATGGCCGAGATCACCGGCGCGCTGATCGGCATCGGCCTGGTACTGACCGCGGTGTTCCTGCCGATGGCCTTCTTCGGCGGCTCGACCGGGGTGATCTACCGCCAGTTCTCGGTCACCATCGTCTCGGCCATGACGCTGTCGATCATGGTGGCGTTGATCCTGTCGCCGTCCTTGTGCGCCACCCTGCTGAAGCCCGTGGAAGAGGAGCGCCCGCCGCAATGGGCGTTCTTCCGCGGCTTCAACCATTATTTCGAAGCCTTCCGCACCTGGTACCGCCGCCAGCTCGGCGGGTTCCTGAACCGGGCGCGCTGGGTGATGCTGGCATTTCTGGCCATCGTCGCGGCACTGGTCTTCCTGTTCTGGCGCCTGCCCACCGGCTTCCTGCCGGATGAGGACCAGGGCTTCATCATGACCCTGATCAACCTGCCGGCGGGGTCCACCCAGCCGCACACCATGTCGGTCGCCGATGAGGTGGCGAAATATTACCTGACCAAGGAAAAGGCCAATGTCGATTTCGTCTTTTCCGTCGCCGGCTTCTCCTATGCCGGCTCCGGTCAGAATACCGGCATGGCCTTCACCCATCTGACGGACTGGAGCGAGCGCAAGGGCGCGCAGAACGGCGCCGCCGCCATCGCCATGCGGGCGATGATGAATTTCTTCCCGCTCAAGGACGCCCAGGTCTACGCCATCGTGCCGCCCAGCGTGCCGGGGCTGGGCCAGTCGTCCGGCTTCGACATCCAGCTGGAGGATCGCGGCAACCTGGGCCATGAGGCGCTGATCGGCGCGCGCAACCAGCTGCTCGGCATGGCGGCGCGCAATCCGCTGCTGGCGGGCGTGCGCCCCAACAGCCTGGACGACACGCCCCAATTGCACGTCAAGATCGACCAGGCCAAGGCCAGTGCGCTGGGCCTGTCGCTGGCGGACGTCAATTCGACCCTCAGCGCCGCCTGGGGCTCGACCTTCATCAATGATTTCGTCGACCGCGGCCGCGTCAAGCGCGTGTACATGCAGGCCGATGCGCCCTATCGCATGACGCCCGGCGACCTGGACCGCTGGTATGTGCGCAGCGCCTATGGCGGCATGGCGCCGTTCGCGTCCTTCGCCAGCTCAAGCTGGATGGTGGGGCCCGCCTCGCTGACCCGCTACAACGGCCTGCCCTCGATCGAGATCACCGGCGCGGGCGCGCAAGGCATCAGCTCGGGCACCGCCACCCAGGAGATGGCCAGGCTGATCGGCCAGCTGCCCCAGGGTATCGGCTATGAGCTGACCGGCATGTCTTTCGAAGAGGAAGCCTCGGGCGCGCAGGCGCCGGCGCTTTATGCCCTGTCGATCCTGGTGATCTATCTGTGCCTGGCGGCGCTGTATGAAAGCTGGGCGATCCCGCTGTCGGTGATGCTGGTGATCCCGCTGGGCGTGATCGGCGCCGTCGGCGCGGCCAGCCTGCGCGGCCTCTTCAACGACATCTATTTCCAGGTCGGACTTCTGACCACCATCGGCCTGTCGGCCAAGAACGCCATCCTGATCGTTGAGTTCGCGGTGGATGCGGAGAAACAGGGCGCAAGCGCCTTCGATGCGGCGATGGAGGCGGCGCGGCTGCGCCTTCGTCCCATCCTGATGACCTCGATCGCCTTCATTGCCGGCGTCACGCCCCTGGCGCTCGCCCACGGCGCGGGCGCGGCCAGCCAGAACGACATCGGCACCGGCGTGGTGGGCGGCATGATCACCGCCACCGTGCTGGCGATCTTCTTCGTGCCGGTGTTCTTCCAGCTGGTGAACACGCGGCTTCAGCGCCACAAATAGACGGCACGCCACTTCGCGGACATCCCGCGAAGTGGCGCCCCTGTCCCGAACCTTTCGACCGGATTACAACTTGTCCGCCCGCCCCCTGCGGCGGGTTAGTCTTCGCGCCATGACCGGACGGCGCAGATTCCTTTCCAACCGTTATCCACCGGCACCCTTCGGACCTTGTCCAGCAATTTTGGTGGACAGGTGCGCGGGCATGCCGACGCCCGCGCGCGCGACGCCTGCAAATTCCACCGGCCCGGCAGGGAGGGGGGACCAGAAAATCCGCCGAACAATTATATTGCGCAAGACGGACTTTATCCGCAGCCTGTGCCCAGGGGTCCGGCAGAGGTCCCCAGCCGCAAACCGGGGAGAAGGCCATGAGACGTCTGATTTTGGTCGCGCTGGCCGCGGGCCTGTGGGGGCCCGCCACGGCGGCGGCGCCGGTGCAGACGCGCGATCACTATGTCACCGTCACCTCAAGAGTGCCGGCCATCGCCGGCCAGACGGTGAAACTCTATCTGCGCGAGAAAGCGACGCCGGCCGTGCTGGCAAACGGCGCCGGCGACAAGGTCGTGCTGTTCGTGCACGGGGCGGGCACCCCGGCCGAAGTCGCCTTCGACGTGCCCTATCGGGACTACAGCTGGATGGGCTATCTGGCCGCGGCCGGGTACGACGTCTTCTCGGTGGACATGGAAGGCTATGGCCGCTCGCAGCGCCAGCCCCAGATGAACGACAAATGCAACCTGGCACCCAGGCAGCAGAAGGATTTTGGCGTCAGTTGCCCGCAAGCCTATCCCGGCGCGCTAACCAATGCCCTGTCGGACTGGCACGACATCAGCGCGGCGGTGGATTTCATCGGCAAGCTGCGCCATGTGCGCAAGGTGAACCTGATCGGCTGGTCGCAAGGCGGCCCGCGCGCCGGCGGCTGGGCCGCGCAGCATCCGGACAGGGTGGCGCGCCTGGTGCTGCTGGCACCGGCCTACAACCGCAAGACCAGGGCCGAAACGCCGCCGTTGCCCGTGCCTGGCCCGGTATTCAACACCCAGAGCCAAAAGGACTTCATCGACGGCTGGGACCGCCAGGCGCCCTGCCCCGGCCAGTATGACCCGAAGGCCGCCGCCGCAATCTGGTCGGAAATGCTGGCCTCCGATCCGGTGGGCGCGAAATGGACGCCGGCGGTACGCCGCGCGCCCATCGCCAGTTCCTTCGGCTGGACCACCGACAAGGTGAAGGCGATGACGACACCGACGCTGATGGTCTCGGGCATCAACGACAAGCAGGTCAATCCGCAGCGCGTGCGCGATTTCTATGCCGACCTGGGCAGCCCGGCCAAGGTGTTCGTGGACCTGGCCTGCTCCAGCCACAACGCCATGTGGGAAAAGAACCATCTGCTCCTCTTCAAGGCCTCCCTGGAATGGCTGGACAAGGGCACGGTAAACGGTCAGTCCCGCGCCATGCTGCAACTGGGATATGGCAAATGAAACTGCTCCCTCGGCTGGCCGCGACACTTCTTGTGGGCGCCGGCCCCGCCGCCGCTGCGCCGCTGCTTCATCCCATGTTCGCAGACCATGCGGTGCTGCAGCGGGACACGCCCATCAACCTTTATGGCGATGCCGCGCCCGGCAGCACAGTCACCGCCGGGATGGCGGGCCGGCAGGTGACGGCGACAGCAGATGCGCAAGGCCATTGGCGCGCCGAGCTGCCCGCTGTGGCGGCGGGCGGTCCCTATACGCTGGCGGTTTCGGATTCCGTCGGCGCGCGGCAGGAGGTGCATGACGTCCTGGTCGGCGATGTATTCCTGTGCACCGGCCAGTCCAACATGCAGTTCACGGTGGCGGGCGCCCAGAACGCCCGGGCCGAGATCGCCGCCGCCACCGACGGCCAGGTGCGCGAACTGGACGTGGAGCGGGTGGCCAGCCCCACGCCGCTGTCCACTTTCACCAAACCAGTGGAATGGAAAGTGGAATCGCCCGAAACGGCGGGCAGCTTTTCCGCCAGCTGCTATTTCATGGCGCGCGAGTTGCGCCGCCACATCAAGGTGCCCGTGGGCCTGGTGGTGGCGGCCTGGGGCGGCACGCGCATCCGCGGCTGGGTAAGCGAGCCCGTCCTGCGGCGCCTGGGAGTCTTCAATGATGCGCTGGACCTTCTGGATGTCTACAAGCGCGATCCCGCCGCCGCCGAACAGCGCTGGAACGAGGCCTGGGAGAAGTGGTGGCTGAGCGGGGCGACCGACAAACCATGGACCGGCGACATGGCGGGCTGGACCAAGGCGCCCGACGGTCTGGGCCCTTGGTATGACTGGCCGGGCTTGTCGCTGCCCGATGGCAGCGCCGAACCGGGTGTCGGCTTTGTCGGACAGATGTGGCTGGGCACCCATGTCACCCTGACGGCGCAGCAGGCCGCAAAGGGCGCGACCCTTGATCTGGGCCGCGCCGTGGAAGAGGAAAAAAGCTGGGTCAACGGCGTGGGCGTGGGGGGCAGTTCGCTGGAGCCCGCTGCCCTGCACAAGCTGCCGCCGGGTCTGCTGCATGCCGGCGACAACAGCATCGTCACCAACATTTTCTGCAGCTGGAAGAATTGCGGATTGAGCGGCCCCACGGATAGCCGCGCCCTTCGCCTGGACGACGGCAACAGCGTGGCCCTGGACGGACCCTGGTATTACAGGCCGGTGAAGGGCCGCATCGCCGTGCAACTGCCCTGGGGCCCGATGCATGGCATCACCCAGCAATACAACGGCATGATTTCTCCCATCGGTCCCTACGGCTTCAAGGGCGCGGTCTGGTACCAGGGCGAATCCAACATCTATTTCGCTTCGACCTATCAGCGCGCACTGACGGCGATGATGGCCGACTGGCGGGCCCAGTTCGGCGCAGCGTTGCCTTTCCTGATCGTGCAGATCCCCGATTACGGACCCCGCCCCACCCATCCCGGCGCGTCCCTGTGGTCGGATGTGCGCGAAGCCCAGCGCCGCGCCGCCGAGGCCGATCCCAATGCCGCGCTGACGGTGACCATCGACATCGGCGACCCGGTCATGCTTCACCCCGTCAACAAGCAGGAAGTGGGACGGCGCCTGGCCATTGCCGCGCGCCATCTGGTCTATGGCGAGAAAATCTCCCCGTCCGGGCCGCGCGCCATTTCCGCCAGCCGCCAGACGAGCCGCATCGCGGTCCGCTTCGCCGATGTGACGAACGGGCTTGTGTCGTACAGCGGCGGACCGACCGCCTTTGAGTTATGCGGGGCGGCGCAGGCAAGCTGCCGCTATGTGCAGGCGGCGGTGCATGGCGATGTGGTCCTGCTGCCCAATGCCCCCGACGCTACGCGGGTGAGATATTGCTGGGGCGACAGCCCGGTTTGCACGCTGGCCGACGGCTCCACCCTGCCGGCGGGGCCGTTTGAACTGCCGGTCAGGTGACAGGGAAGATGTGATCGGTCAATCGACTGAGCCGTAACCGCCTGCGGTGCGCGACAAAAAAACGGCCGGCGCCCGGGGGGAAAGCGGCGCCGGCCGGGGTCATCACAGACTTGCGCGGATGCCAATCGTGAAGTAGCGGCCCATAGGACTTTGGACGGCATACCCATTGGAGTAGACCGGATACCACTGGCCGATCGTGCCGTTGGGGACGTAGTCAGGCTGGGCGTTGAACAGGTTCTGCACAACGAAGTAGCCCGTCATGTCGGCGCCATCCATCTCGAAGTTACGCGAGAGGTTCACGTCCACCTGGTTCCACGACCGCACATGCGAATCGACCCAGTTGTTGAGGGTCGGCGTGACCGGGCCCGCCACCTGGCTGAAACCCGACAGCCAGGTATCCTGAAGACCGATGGTCCAGTCGTTCAGGGTATAGTTCAGCATCAGGCTGATACGGGTGCTCGGATCGGCCGTGCGCGTCCAGTTCGCGCCGGGGAACAGCACCGACTTGTTGATGACCGGCTGATAGGTCGCCAACAGGCGGCCGGTCCACGAACCCTGCCAGCCGCTGACAAGGTCCGACATCTCCCAGCCATAGTTGGTCTCGAAGTCCCAGCCCTCGACGCCGGTGGAAGCGGTGTTGAGGTTGAAGGTATACAGACGCGTCACCTCGTTGGCGGTGGTGTGATCGCTGAACGGCAGCGGACGCTGGTAGTTCGCGCAATAGATCGAGGTACCGCCCGACTGTTCGCACAGGGTCTGGATGGTGGTGCTGGGGCCGATCGACCCGATCGCGTTGGCCATGTGGATACGGTAATAGTCCAGCGACATCGTCAGGCCCGGAATGAACTCCGGCGTCCACACCGCGCCGATCGTATAGGTACGCGACACTTCCGGCTTCAAGTTGGGATTGCCCTGGCTGGAATAGGTGGCCGTATAGCTCACATAGGCCTGCTGGCCGGTGGGATCGGGAATGTGCAGGTCGCCGTTGAAGACGTTCTGCAGCAGCGTGGCCGGCCGGAAAAGATCGTCCAGCGTGGGCGCGCGAATGTCGATCGAGGTCGTGCCGCGGAAGCGCAGGGAATCGACGACATTCCAGTTGAAGCCGATCTTCCAGGTCTGCACCGAGCCCGATACCGAATAATCGGTGTAGCGGCCGGCCAGGTTCATGTCGAAGGCCTGGATCAGCGGAACATCCCTTATCAGCGGCACTTCGGTTTCCAGCGCCGCTTCCCAGACATTTTCGCTGGCATGGGTCGGCTGCAGGATCGACTGCGCCCAGCTTGGCAAGGCGGGGTTGCACAGCCGCAGGCCCGTGCAATCCACGAAGGTGCTGCTCGGCACGCTGGAGGTCACGTCATAGACGTTCGAGCGCCGTTCCACCGACAGCGCGGCGTTGATCGGACCGGCCCAGTCGTCGATCACACGGCCCGAAATGGAGCCGCCCATGTCGTCCAGCGTGTTGGTCTGGTGGAAGCTGGTCGTCTGGAACATGTAGTTGAAGGCATTTTGGCTGACGGCGGTGGGGCCGAAGGGATTGATCGGCACGCAGTCTGCATACTGCGCCTGCGTCGCCGCCTGCGTCGCGGCATAGCAAGCCACATTACCGTTGGGCAGGCGGACTGCGTCCTCGGCCGCGTACATCTTTTGCAGGTTCTGGTTGTTGATCAGGTTGACGCCCAGCCGGTTCTCGGAATGGGTGTAGTACAGGTTCCAGTTGAAGCGCCCGTCCAGGATGGTGCCGTCGAAGCCGGCCTGAACGCTGAGCACGCGGTTGACGCTGCCCGTGGCATTGGTCCCCGGCTGCCCAAGGCTGGTGATGAATTCGCCAAGCTGGAAGGTGTTGGACGGCTGCACCTTTCCGTTGGTCTGCAGCGGATGGGTGCCGTCATTGCCAAGCTGCGCCTGGATGGCGGGCGAGAGGTACGGATTGTCCTTGTAGAAAAGATCGGCCTGGTTGGCGCCGGGTTGGATCTTCTGCGGGAAGTACCAACCGAAGCTGTAGGCTTCCGCGGCCTGTCCCTGAAGATGGAAGGTGACATTGTCGGCCAGGTCATAGTCGAACCGGCTGAACAGCGTCGCCTGGTGATAGCCGTTGAACACCTGGCCATAGGGGCTGTAAACGCCGTCGCCCCCCGAATTCAGGTTGCTGGTGCCAGCCGTCTTCTTGCCGTTGGCATCCCTGGCGCCGGAGACACCCGGATTGAAGGGGGCGAGTACGCCGTCGCTGACAAAATACTGGCCGTTGGCGCCGACGCCGGTCACGCCGGGCGATCCGGTATTGCAGGCGGGAACGCAGCCCTGGATCAGACCGCCGAAAGCGGAGTTCGGCCGGCGGCCATTCTTGATGATCGTATAGGGATTGGCGGCCGTGCCGGTGCCCACCTGCGCGCCATATTCGGAAGGCGGGCCGTAAGGACGGGCCGACTGATTGACCGGATCGCGGCGGCGATATTCGCCCGACATCTCGAAATGGCCGCGGCCGCCGAACATGTCGGTGCCCCACGCCGCGCCGACATTGTAACCGGCCGCGTCTGCATAGGTGGAGATGCCGGCATTGGCGTCGAACTTGAAGCCGTCGAACTTCTTGTTGAGGACGAAGTTGACCACGCCGGTCACCGCGTCCGAGCCGTATACGGCCGAAGCACCACCGGTGACGATGTCCACCCGCGAGATCAGCATCTGCGGCAGGGTATCGATATCCACCGTGCCGTTGCTGTTGGACGGCGCGGCGCGGTGCCCGTCCAGCAGCACCAGGGTGCGCTGGGCGCCGAAATTGCGCAGGTTCAGATTGTTGCTGGCATAGTTCTGGCTGCCGTCGCCGGGACGGCCGATCGTCTGCGAGCCCAGGAAAACCGGCAGCTTGTTCAGGCCATCGGGGATGTTGGTGGGGGTGTTCGCCATCAGGTCGGCGGTCGAGACGATGGTGACCGGCGTCGGCGAATTTGCGGCGTCGGAAATGACGCGCGAGCCGGTGACGACGACGCTTTCAACGCCAGTGCCGCTGGACTGGGCATGCGCCACGTTCGGCAGTGCAGCAAGAGCGACGCCGCAGACAAGCCAGTGTCTGATCTTCAAGGCCATGATTTCCCCCTTCAACAAGTCACGAGCCTCATCTGGGGAGGCCCTTCGCGACCTAGACGCGGCTGGGGTCACAAATCCGCCATGGCCGGCGATACTTTTTTGGCATCGGTTTCGCTGCTTCCGGCATGGTTCGCTGCGGGCAGTCGCGGCGATTCCATCTGAAGCGGCCTGGAGGTTAGCCGATACATCGAAGGACAGATCATCGAGATAATGGCCGGCATCGTCCGTCGCGACGGAGTTGGATTGCCCCGGCCGCCCCGTCTGTAAATTCGCCGGCACGCAGCGAAAATTGTGGCTGGCGCCCTGGGAGCGAGGCGCCGGCCAGGGTCATAACAGATTGGTGCGAATGCCGATCGTGAAGTAGCGCCCCATCGGGCTTTGGACGCTGTAGCCGTTGCTGTATACCGGATACCACTGGCCGATGGTCCCGTTGGGAACATAAGCGGGCTGGGCGTTGAACAGGTTCTGGATCACGAAATAGCTCGTCACGCGGGTAGCGCCCATCTCGAAGTTGCGGGAGATGTTCAAATCCACCTGGTTCCAGGAGTTCACATGGGGATTGACCCAGTTGTTGATGGTCGGCGTGACGGGACCTGCCACCCGGCTGAAGCCCGAAATCCAGCTATCTTCAAGACCCACGCTCCAACCGTTCAGGGCATAGTTCAGGAAAGCGGTAATTCGGGTACTCGAATCAGGTATGCGCGTCCAAGGCGCACCCGGGAACAACACTGATTTCTGGATGACCGGCTGATAGGTCGCCAGCACCCGTCCCTTCCAGGAACCAGACCAGCCGTCCACCAGGTCCGACATCTGCCAGCCATAGTTGGTCTCGAAGTCCCAGCCCGCGCTATCGACAGAAGCGGTGTTGAGGTTGAAGGTGATGAGCTCGGTCGCGAAATTCGCAGCGCTGCGGTCGCTGAATGGAAAGGGACGCTGATAGTTCGCGCAATAAATCGAGGTGCCGGCCGAATCCTCGCACAGTGTCTGGATCGTTGTGCTGGGGGCAATCTGCCCGATCGCGTTGGCCATATGGATTCGGTAATAGTCCAGCGACATGGTGAGCCCCGGCACCTCGTCCGGAGTCCACACCGCGCCCACCGTATAGGTGCGCGCGACTTCCGGCATCAGATTGGGATTGCCCTGGCTGCTATAGGCGGTCGTGCCGGCGTAGTGGCTCCAATCCGGCAAGACAGTATGGAGATCGGTAAAGACGTTTTCGAGTATCGTCGCCGGCTGGAACAGGTCGTTCAGTGTGGGCGCACGGATGTCAATCGACGTGGTGCCGCGGAATCGCAGACTGTCGGTGATATTCCAGTTAAAGCCGACCTTCCATGTCTGGACCGAGCCCGAGGTCGAATAGTCGGTGTAACGGCCCGCCAGATTGAGGTCGAAAGACCGAACCAGCGGGATGTTCCTGATCACCGGCACTTCGGTTTCCAGCGCCACCTCCCACACATTGTTGCTGGCATGGACCGACTGCGGCACCGTTTGGGAAAAAAGCGGCAGAGACGCGTTGCAGAGACGCAGGCCCGTGCAGTCCACCGCCGTGCTGCTCGGTACATTGGTGCCGATGTCATAGTCGGCGAAACGCATTTCAGCCGACAAGGCTGCGGTGATGGGCCCCGCCCAGTTATCCGATACCTTACCCGCGATGCTGCCGCCCATGTCATTCAGGACATTGGTCTCATTGAACTTCGTCGTCTGGAACATGTAATTGAAAGCGTCCCAGGTCACGGCATTGGGACCGAAGGGATTGATCGGCACGCAATCGGCATATTGCGCCGCCGTCGCTGCCTGGGTCGCCGCATAACAGGCCACGTTGCCGCTGGACGTCCGCACCGCATCCTCTGCCGCATAGGCGTGCTGAAGATTCTGGTTGTTGATCAGATCGACCGCCTGGCGGTTTTCTGCGTGAGTATAGAAAATCCCCCAGTTGAAACGGCCATCCAGGATGGCGCCGTCGATTCCGGCATGGACGCTGAGCACGCGATTGGCGGTACCCGTGGCGTTTATCTCCGGCTGGCCCAGACCGACCAGGAATTTGCCGAACTGAAAGGTGTTGGAAGGCTGTACTGCCGGACTGTCGGCGGCGTTCTGGAGGGGATTGGTGCCGTCATTGCCCAGTTGCGCCTGTACCGCCGCCGATAGAAAGGCATTGTTCTTGTAGAACAGATCAGCCTGGCCGGCGCCCGGTTGTATTTTCTGCGGGAAGTACCAGCCAAAGCTGTAGGCCTCAGCGGCCTGGCCCTCGACATAGAACGTGGCATTATCGGTCACGTCATAGCTGAAGCGGCTGAACAGCGTGGCCTGGCGATAGGCGCTGAACACTTGGCCATAGGGGTTATAGGCGCCGCCGCCGCCCGAGTTCAGATTGCTGGTACCGGCCGTGCGATTGCCGTCGGCGTCTGTTCCACCGGTTCTGCCAAGATCGAAGGGGCTCAATACGCCATCCGTCGCAAACTGCGTGCCTGCTGCCGCCGAACAGGCGGGATTGCAGGCCTGGACAACCCCGCCGAAACTGGAATTGGGCCTGTGGCCATTGGGGATCGCATTATAGGGATTGGCAGCAGTGCCGGTGCCCACTTCCGCCCAGTAGGTGGACGGAGGCCCATAGGGCCTGGCGGACTGATTGACGGGATCGCGGTACCGATATTCCAGCGAAGTTTCAAAATGGCCGCGGCTGCCGAACAGGTCTGTGCCTGCCGCCACGCCCAAATTATAGCTCATCCCGTCAGCATAGGTGGAGATGCCGGTATTGCCGTCGATCTTGAGGCCATCGAACTTTTTGTCGAGAACAAAGTTCACCACCCCGGTCACCGCGTCAGAGCCATAGACGGCGGAGGCGCCGCCGGTGACGATGTCCACCCGCGAAATCAGCATCTGCGGCAGGGTGTCTACATCCACCGTGCCGTTGGAGTTGGACGGCGCGGCGCGGTGGCCGTCCAGCAGGACCAGTGTGCGCTGGGTGCCGAAATTGCGCAGGTTCAGTGAATTACTGGCATAGTTCTGACTGCCATCGCCCGGGCGTCCGATACTCTGCGAACCTTGGAAAATCGGCAGCTTGTTCAGACCGTCGGGCAGGTTCGTCGGCGTGGTGTCGCGCAACTGGTCCGCCGAGATCATTGTCACCGGCGCCGGCGAATTGCTGGCGTCCGAGATCACGCGCGAACCGGTGACAACAATGGATTCCGACGGCGCTGGCCCCGTGTCGATCCAGCCGATATCCTCGATAACGGGCGCGGCTAGGACGGTGCGGCGCAGGACAATGGTAGCGCCATCGTTGCTGGCGACTTCCAGGCCTGTGCCCACCAGCAAGGCCTTCAGGGCATCGTCCATTTCCATGGTGCCGGACACGGCCGGCGTGTTGATGCCGTGCAACTGGCTGACAGGCGCCACGATCTGAATATTTTCCTGGCGCGCGAATTCGGGGATGGACCTGGCCGCTTCCTCTGAGGGGATGTCTATGGTGCGCGGCTCTGCTGCGGCGGGAAGGACAGGCGGCGCGCAGATTGCGGCGAAACAGGCAAGCCAGTACTTGCGCTTTGAAGCCATTGCCCCCCTTGAGGCCTTGTTGGATCAGCCTCTTCGTCCGGAAACGTATCGAAGCCGGGTGCGCCAGGGAATCCGTTCCCTTTCGCGCGCCGCCCTAACCTTTATGCTTTACAACGCTCACCTTGTAAGCCGTACGTCACCTCCCTCGACCTGGACGCGGGCGTTAAGGCTTATGGCGACGGTCTTGGCGAAGCCTACCGGATCTGTGGCCTTGAACAGGCCTGCGATCTCCTCCTTCGCCAGCGCCGGACTGTCTATGACGATCCTGGTGTCGCTGTAGCGGGAGAACTCCTGGGCGGCCTGGGCAAGGGTCTCGCCCTCGAACGCGATCTGGCCATTCTGCCAGGCGAGCTGGCGATGCACCTGGGCCACCGGCAGGGGCATGGCGGTGATGGCGGCATTTTCGCTGACCGGCGCCACCGCCATGGTGTTGGCGGTGACGCGGACCGGGATTGTGCCGGTTTCAGGCTTGAACACTTCCACGATGCCCTCTCGCACAAGAACCTGCACCGGCGCCCGATCCAGGCGGCGCACGGTGAAACTGGTCCCAACGACCCTGACGCTGGTGTCGCCCGCGGTCACGAAAAAGGGTAGGAGCTTGTTCCTGGCGACGTCAAACAGGGCCTCGCCGCCGACGAGTTCGACCGAACGCCGCACATCGGAATAGCTGACCCTGATTTCCGACGACGTGTTCAGCGTGACGGTCGAGCCATCCTTCAGCGTGACGCTCTTTGTCTCGCCCTTTCCAGTGGAGAAGCGGCCGCGATGGCGCAGGACCTGCCAGGTGCCCGCCACCGCCACCAGAGTGGATGCGGCAAGCGCCCCGCCTGCCCGCAGCACAGTGCGGCGGGCCAATAGCGGCCTAGACTTGAACGCGGCCGGATCGAAATCCGGTCCCAGCGCCCGCGCCCTCTCGCTGGCAAGTGAAAGCGCCCGCATACGCCCGTATGCGCCCACGCAGCGCACATCTTCGCCCAGCCAGGCGTGGAATTTCTCTTCATCGCCGCGCTCCAACGGCCCGCGATCGACCCGGGCGGCCCATCCGGCCGCCTCGGCGTCAATCTGCTGTGCGGTTTTTCTGGCCATTGAATCTCAGGATCCTGTCATTGCCCAATCCCGAACTAGACGGATGGAAGGGCCTCTTTCCGCCATGCCCGAAGCGCTCCAACATGATTAAAAAGCCGCGGGCCATGTGCTTTTCGACTGTACTTTCCGACAGCCCGAGGCGCTGGGCGACCTCATGCTGGGATAGGCCGTGGACCCTGCGCAGGGTAAAGACGTCCCGCACCTTGCCCGGCAGGGAGGCGATCATCTCTGCCAGCCTGTGCAGTTCGTCGCGGTCGATGGTCAGGCGTTCCGGTGACGGTTCTTCGCTGACCACATCCAGATAGTCGAGCTCCGGCACCGAGAAGATGGGTATCACTTTCATGCGCCGAAGATGGTCGATCACCACCGAACCGGCGACCTGGAAGGTGTAACTCTTGGCATCATGCACATGGTCGACGTTCTCCATCGCCATCAGCCGAGTATAAGTCTCCTGGATGACATCATCCGTCTCGAGCCCGCCCAAGCGGCGGCGGCGGAGCCACGCCCGAAGCTGCTGTTCGTGCGGCAGAACATACCGCCCCAGCCAAAGTGCCCTCTCATCAGAGACCGTCGACATTGCGACATCTAATGCCCGCAACGTTGCTTTGGCAAGCGGGCCGAGCCGGGGCCCGTCCGACGATTTCCCGTTCGCGCGGCGCCCTTTCCGGGGCGACTTTCCAGAGGAGATCAAGACGCAAGCGGCCCGCAGGCGGCCCCCTACCCGGCTGTCATTCGCCGTGCCCTCTTCAACTCCGATGACCGGGACAGGAGCTAGCCTCCGATGGTAATCTCATGCTGCACCATCCGTCCCGGGCGCCACGGAGACTGCTCTAGCAAATCCTTCCGGGCCATTGGTTCTGAACAGTCCATAGATGCCGCGGGACCGCGGCCGCCTCGCGTAGACAGCCCCAATGATTAGCGGACGCCGGAAATCGTAAGGACGGCCATCAGGCAAATGACCAGACCAACGGAGATGGCGATGGCACGAACCGCGCCCCAGAGGACAATCGAAGGCCTATTCTTTTCGGCGCTCCTACCGATCTCAGCTTCACCTAGTTCGGTCGCAATGTCCGGCCATACGTCGGAGGCGCGATCTTGGGAACAGGAAATCCGTGGCTGCGTCCTTGAGACTGCACGGAGGCGTCTGTTGTGATCGTCGCCCAACCTCATGATCGTCATGGCAGAAGAGTCCAAAGCGGCGCCTAGTCGTATCGCCGGCGGACATAAAAATTCGATATGGATAGTCGCCCCAAAAGATAAAAATCGCGTGCAATCAGCAAATTAACCTGGTGCGCCGCCTGCGCGCCCCTCTGGGGGAAGCAGCATCAGTCGATAGCCAACACCGGACTCGGTAACGATCAATTGCGGGACCTGGATTTCACTTTCCGGTTCAATCTTTTTGCGCAGCGCGCGCATCAAGACACGCAAATACTGCACGTCTTCGACGTTCGCGGGCCCCCACACCTCCTCGAGAATCTGGTGATGGGTGACGACCCGTCCCACCTGGCCAACCAGAAAGCGCAAGAGATTATACTCCTTCGGTGATAGATGAACCTCCGTATCGCGCAAAAGCACGCGACGACTGACCAGATCCACCGTCAGCGGGCCACTGCGGAACACAGGCGCTTCGCCCACTGCCTGAAGCCCATGGCGCAGTGCGGCCCGCAGCCGCGCGAGGAGTTCGATCATGTCGAAGGGCTTCGTCACATAATCATCCGCGCCCAACTCAAGCGCCTTGACCTTGCCCTCGACATCCCCGCGTGCGGAAAGCACAACGATGGGCGTCAGAGCAAGCTTGCGTATATCCTGGATAACGCTGAATCCATCCCGACCGGGAAGTCCCAAATCCAGGATGATGACGTCAGGACGGTCCTTGCCATAGGCGACCATGGCACTGGCGGCATCTTCCGCCTCGATGCATTCGTAACCGTGAGGGGGCAGGCTGGTTCGCAAAAAACGGCGGATTTGCGGCTCATCATCCACAATCAGCACGCGAGGAAGCTTGTTCATGCTACGCTCTGCTCCTTGTGGATTGGAATGGTTAGGGTAAAGATCGCGCCGGTGCGGTCGCTTCGATTGCCAGCGGCCAGCGTGCCACCGAAGGCCTCGATAAATCCCCGCGCCACAGACAGTCCCAGACCCGTACCGGCAACGCCGTGATCGGCCTTTCTTACGCGATAGAACTTGTCAAAAATGTGCGGCAATTCCGAGAGCGGAATGCCGGGGCCTTCATCGGCGATGGTTAGAATTATCCGGTCACCCTGTGGTCTTGCCGTTACCGTGATGTCAGAACCCGTTGGGGAATATTTGACTGCATTATCCAGGAGATTGACCAGGGCCTGTTCAAGTAACAACGGGTCTGCGCTGGCAAACGGCAGATCATCGGGAATTTCTTCACGCAGCTTGTGGCCCGAAATGCGGCGCACCATCCTGGCCGTTGCGGCCGCGACGGTGTCTGAAACATCCACCATTTGCGGTTTGGAGCCTAATGCGCCCGCCTCCAGGCGCGACATGTCAAGAAGATTGCCCACAAAACGGTCAAGCCGCTCGGCCTCCTCGCGGACGACAACCAGCATCTCCCGCGTTCGCTCGACGTTATAAAGGCCAATATTGGCCAGCAGCGTTGTTGCCGCGCCAAGGATGGATGCCAGGGGCGTCCGCAAGTCATGGCTGAGGGAAGTGAGCATCGCCACGCGCAGTTTGTCGGCTTCCGCGATGACCTGAGCTTCGTCGACCTTCTCAACCAATTCGGCGCGTTCTATCGCAAGCGCTGTTTGGTCATTCAACGAATCAAGAAGTCTGCGTTCTTCCGGGGTGAAGAGTTCCCTGCCGTCCTCACGTTGAAGGCCGATGACGCCCACGGTCCCCGATCCTGTTCGCATGGGCAGAAAAAGTCGCCTGGCGCCAGGGAGCGTCTCGGCATTGCGACCAGCGGCCTGGTTCCGCTCCCAGCACCAAGTCGCGGCGGCCACATCATCCGCCGTCAATTGATCGTCGGGGGGGAAAGCTCCGCGAATCTCCAGTTGCCGGGTTTTTCTGTTCGGCAGCAGGATCACGACATTGGTCTTCAACATGGAAGCAATCTGATATGACGCCGCCCAAAGAATATCGTCCAGGCGGGCAAGGCCGGCCATCTTTCCCGTGAACTTGTACAATTCGCCGGCGATGCCGGCACGGCGGGCGGCCACGTCCGCCTGCGCTCGAACCCTGGCCGCGAGATTGCCGGTGAAGACCGCAACGAACAGCAAGACGCTGAATGACAGCCAGTTGTTCGGGTCAGCGATGGTGAGGGTATAAAGGGGCGGCAGGAAGAAAAAATTGTACGCCAGAAGACTAAAGAACGCCGTGAAAAGCGCCGCCCGCAACCCGAACGAAACCGCGCTTATCATCACTGGCACAAGGAACAGCATGCCGATGCTGGCAAGCGCCTGGTTCGATACGGCGCGCAGAGCCATCCCGGCCAGGATGGTGATGGCGATCGCCAGGCTGCTGAATACATAGCGACGCCAGCCGCCCTCCGGCCGGGCGTCGGCCGTGGCCACGGTTTTTCGCGCAACGGCGTCGCCGCGCGCCAAGACCGCGGTAACCGAAATGGCGCCGCTGTCGCGCATCAGGTCGCGAACGACCGAGCCGTGCAGCAATTCGAACCAGCGGGACCGTTCCGACTTCCCGATCAGGATATGCGTGACGTTTTTGCGTCGCGCATAATCCAGAATCGTCCCGGCGATGTCCCGGCCGGGCTGCATGACAGTCTCGGCCCCCAGGCGCTCGGCGATCCGCATCGTGTCGGCGATGCGATCCTTTTCCACCTCGCCCAGGCTGAGATGCCGGGGGCCCTCGATATAGAGGACCGTCAGGGGCGCCTTGAGATTGTCGGCTAGGCGCCGCCCGCGACGCACCAGTTCGGCCGAAGAGGGATGCTCATTGATGCAGCACAGGACATGTTCGCCGGCTGCCCACGGGCCGCCGATGGCGTGTGCCTGCATGTAATCGACCACGTCCCGGTCGACATGCTGCGCAGCCTTGCGCAGCGCAAGCTCTCGCAGTGCCGCCAGGTTGCCCGGCTGGAAGAAATGCTGGAGTGCCCTTTCCGCTTGTGCCTTGACGTAGACCTTACCTTCCTTCAGGCGCTCCAGAAGATCGTCGGCCGTGGTATCAACCAGCTCGATCTCATCGGCTTCATCCAGGACAGAATCAGGGATGGTTTCGCGCACCCGGATGCGGGTTATCTGGGCGACGACATCGTTCAAGCTGTCGATGTGCTGGATATTGATGGTAGAATAGACATCGATGCCAGCTGCCAGCAACTCCTCGACATCCTGATAGCGCTTGGGATGTCGGCTGCCTTCAGCATTGGTGTGGGCAAGTTCATCAACCAGGGCCAGCTTGGGGTGCCGCTGCAGCACAGCGTCCAGGTCCATCTCGGCGACGACATGGCCCTTATAGAGCGAGCGCTTCTTTGGAACGATCTCAAAGCCCTTGGTCAGGACCTCGGTTTCCATGCGTCCGTGGGTTTCAACCACGGCAACAACGACATCGACGCCGTCCAGCCGCCGGCGGCGAGCCTGGGTGAGCATTTCATACGTCTTACCGACCCCGGGGGCTGCGCCCAGAAAGATCTTGAGCTTGCCACGCCCCTCCCGGCTAGCTTCCTCGAGAAGCGCGTCGGGGTCTGGACGGGTGTCTGCGACTTGCGATGGCATTCTTCAAGGATACATCATCCCGCTCCGCCTTGCAGGGTGTCCAGGGCCATGTTGAGCTTCAGTACATTGACGTGCGGCTCGCCAATGAGGCCCAGCAGACGACCCTCCGTGTGGTCCAGGACCAGCTTGCGCACTGCATCCTGAGAAAGTTTCCGCGCGGCAGCCACCCTTGGCACCTGAAACAGGGCCGCGGCAGGCGTGATATCCGGGTCAAGCCCCGATGACGAAGTGGTCACCAAGTCCACTGGAACAGGCGTACCGGGATTTTCGGCCTGGAGCTTCGTCGCATCCGCCTTCACCCTGTCGATCAGCTTCTTCGAGGTCGGGCCGAGGTTCGATCCAGACGACGCGCCTGCATCGTAACCGGTACCAGCGGCCGATGGACGGCCATGGAAGTATTTCTCGCCTGCGAAGTTCTGGCCAATCAATTCGGAACCGATCACCCCGCCGTTTCGCTTGATGAGGCCGCCATTGGCCTGATGCGGGAAGACGGCCTGTGCGATACCCGTCATCGCGAGGGGATAGGCGAGCCCTGTGATGATCGTCATGAGGACGATCATTAGGAGGGCGGGGCGGATTTGCTTCAGCATGGTTTTATCCTCAGGCAAGGCCGATGGCGGTCACGGCCATATCGATCAGCTTGATGCCGACGAACGGCACGACGATGCCGCCGAGACCATAGATGAAAAGATTGCGCCGCAGGATACTGGCGGCACCTTCGGCGCGGTACTTCACGCCTTTGAGCGCCAGCGGAATGAGCGCGATGATGACGAGCGCATTGAAGACGATGGCCGAAAGGATCGCGCTTTCCGGCGAATGCAGACGCATGATGTTCAGAATCTGCAATTGCGGATAGAAGGCGACGAACATGGCCGGAATGATGGCGAAATACTTGGCCACATCATTGGCAATGGAGAAGGTCGTCAACGCACCGCGCGTCATGAGGAGCTGCTTTCCGATCTCCACAATCTCGATCAACTTGGTGGGATCGCTGTCCAGATCCACCATGTTTCCGGCCTCGCGAGCGGCCATGGTGCCAGTATTCATGGCAACGCCCACATCGGCCTGGGCCAGTGCCGGAGCGTCATTGGTGCCGTCGCCGCACATGGCGACCAGCTTGCCCTTGGCCTGCTCATCGCGGATCAGCTTGAGCTTCGTCTCAGGGGTGGCCTGGGCGAGGAAATCGTCGACGCCCGATTCCGCGGCGATCGCCGCCGCGGTGAGCGGATTGTCGCCCGTGATCATCACCGTGCGAATGCCCATCTTGCGCAGGGCGGCGAACCGCTCCCGGATGCCCCCCTTCACGATATCCTTGAGGTGAATGACACCAAGAAGCTTGCGGTCCTTGGCAACCGCCAGGGGCGTGCCGCCGGTACGCGCAATGCGATCCGCGAGCGCGGTGATGGCGTCAGCGTTGGGGCCCTTATCTCCTGCCCAGGCAAGCACGGCGTCGACCGCGCCCTTCCGGATGGAGCTCCCATCGCTGTCCACGCCGCTGATACGCGTCTGCGCCGAGAATGGGATGAACTGGGCATGCATTGGCGCCATATCCCGGCCCCGAATCCCGTACTTTTCCTTCGCCAGAACGACAATGGAACGGCCTTCCGGCGTCTCGTCGGACAAAGAGGCCAGTTGCGCAGCATCCGCCAGGTCACGTTCCGCAACACCGTCAACCGGCAGGAATTCGGTTGCCTGGCGGTTGCCGAGCGTGATGGTGCCCGTCTTGTCAAGAAGCAACGTATCGACATCACCCGCAGCTTCCACGGCACGACCGGACATGGCCAGCACATTGAAGCGAACGAGCCGATCCATGCCGGCGATGCCGATGGCCGAGAGCAGTGCGCCGATGGTGGTGGGGATCAGCGTTACAAAAAGCGCCACGAGTACCAGCACGGAAATATGGCCGCCAGCATAGGCCGCGAAGCTGGGTATCGTGGCCACGGCGAAAACGAAGATCAGCGTCATGCCGGCAAGCAGGATATTGAGCGCAATCTCGTTCGGCGTCTTCTGCCGCTCGGCGCCTTCGACGAGGGAAATCATGCGGTCGAGAAAAGTGTGCCCCTGGGCCGCCGTGATCCTGACCTTGATCCAATCGGAGATCACCTGTGTGCCGCCGGTGACGGCGGAGCGGTCTCCGCCGGACTCGCGGATGACCGGCGCCGATTCACCCGTGATTGCCGCTTCGTTGACCGACGCCACGCCTTCAATCACGTCGCCGTCGCTCGGGATGAGATCGCCCGCCTCGACGAAGACGATGTCGCCCTCCTTAAGCGCGGTCGCCGGAATGGCGCGCCACTTGGATGCGCCCTGTTCCAGCAGTTTGGCTGAGGCTTCGGTCCTTGCCCTGCGCAGGGAGGCCGCCTGCGCCTTGCCACGGCCTTCGGCAACGGCCTCGGCGAAATTGGCGAACACCACCGTGAACCAGAGCCAGAGATTGATCTGAAAGCCAAATCCGAGACCGGCCGCGCCGGTGAAGAAATCGCGGACGAACAACAGCGTCGTAAGCGCCGCAACGATCTCGACGCAGAACATGACCGGGTTGGCGATCATGTGCCTGGGATGGAGCTTCTTGAACGCATCACCGATCGCAGGGATCAGGATGCTCGTGTCCGTCAGCGTTGCGACCGGCATCCGCTTGCGAACCTTTTCGATGTCTAAAGATGTATTCGTATCCATGGTGCCTGGTCTTTCAGTAGAGGGAGCCGGCATGCATCGCGAAATGCTCGACAATGGGGCCGAGCGCGAGGGCCGGGAAGAACGTGAGGCCGCCTACGATCAGGATCACGCCCACCAACAACCCGACAAATAGCGGTCCCGTGGTAGGGAACGTACCTGCCGAAGGCGGAACGATCTTTTTCTCCGCAAGCGAGCCAGCCGCTGCCATCATCGGCACGATCCAGAGAAAGCGCCCAGCGAGCATCGCCATGCCAATGGTCGTGTTGTAAAAAGGCGTGTTGGCCGAAAGCCCCGCAAAGGCGCTGCCGTTGTTGCCGGTACCGGAACTGAATGCGTAGAGGATTTCGCTGAAGCCGTGCGGCCCGGCGTTGTTCAGACCGGCCAGACCCGCAGGCAAAACCGAGGCCAATGCAGTCATTCCGAGGACGAAGACCGGCGTGACGAGGATGGCCAGAATAGCCATCTTGACTTCCTTGGCCTCCAGCTTCTTGCCGAGATATTCGGGCGTGCGTCCGACCATCAGGCCGGCCACGAACATCGCGACAATGGCGAAGAGAAGCATGCCATAGAGCCCCGAGCCGGTGCCGCCAAAGACGATTTCGCCGAGCTGGATATTGAGCATCGGTACGAGACCGCCAATAGGCGTGAAACTGTCGTGCATCGAGTTGACGGAGCCATTGGAAGCATCCGTGGTCGCATTGGCCCATATCGTCGAATTGGCTATGCCGAAACGGACTTCCTTACCTTCCATGTTGCCGCCGGCCTGAAGATCGCTCGGCGCCTGGTCGATATGCATGGCCGCAAGCTTCGGGCTCGGTTGGCTTTCCGCCCAGTAGCAGACAGACTGGCCACCCAGCCAAAGCACACCCATCACGGCGAAAATCGCCCAGCCCTGGCGTGTGTTGCCCACCATTCTTCCGAAGGTATAGGTGAGGGCCGCGCTGATGACGAGAAGTGCCCACATCTCGATGAAATTGGTGATCGCGTTCGGGTTCTCGAACGGATGAGCGGAATTGACATTGAAAAAGCCGCCGCCATTGGTACCGAGCTGCTTGATCGCGATCTGCGACGCGGCTGGCCCCTGCGCGATGACCTGCTTCGCGCCTTCGAGTGTGTGGGCGGTCGTATAGGCGCCCAGATTCTGCGGCACGCCTTGCCAGATCAGGACAAGCGCGACGACGATCGAGAGCGGAACCAGAATGTAGAGAACGCAACGTGTGAGGTCGACCCAGAACAAGCCGAGCGACTTTGCCGATCGCCGCGCGAAGCCGCGAATGAGCGCAATGGCAAGCACGATGCCCACCGCAGCCGAAACGAAATTCTGGGTGGTCAGGCCCGCCATCTGGGTGAGATAGCTCATCGTCGTTTCGCCGCTATAGCCCTGCCAATTCGTATTGGTCGTGAAGCTCACCGCGGTGTTGAATGACGAATCCGGCGAAACCGCAGCCATGCCTTGAGGATTGAACGGCAGGACGGCCTGAAGACGCTGAAGCGCGTAAAGTAGCGCAAAGCTGAACAGACTGAAGAGAAGCGCGGCGATCGTGTAGGTCGTCCAGTGCTGCTCTTCGTTTTCTTTTACGCCGCAGACCGCGTAGATGACGCGTTCGACAGGGCGAAAAATGGGCGAGAGGAAGGTGCGTTCTCCATCGAAGACCTTGGCCATATAGAGTCCAAGCGGCTTCACGCAGATCGTCACAGCGACCGCGTAGATGGCAATCTGAATCCAACCATTGGCTGTCATGATCGTCAGTCCTTAGAACCGCTCGGGGCGGATGAGCGCGTATAGGAGATAGCCAAGAATGCCGAGGGTGACGAAGGCACCCAGAACGTAATCGAGTGTCATTGGACGCTCCTCACAGCCGGTCGCATGCGTACGCGTAACCGATTGCAACAATAAAAAAAACGAGCCCCGTTGCGAGAAAGATCGCGTCAAGCATGAGAAACTCCCCGATTAGATTTGGGTTGAATAGCCCGCGACCGCATATAAAATCGAGGCGGAAAAGGTCCGGCTTTTATAAGAATCCCATAAGAATTCAAAAACGATTATGGCACCCCCGCCAATTGGCCGATACCCAGAGTCAACAAAATAGCCGCGGCCGGCGCCGCAATCATGCCAACCGACAATACCAGTCGGTCGGGCAGGCTGAGTGGTTTGGGGTCAGGTACTGCACGGGCGGCTCGGACGAGCCAATCAACATCGATGTGATCAGGGTTTCGAAAATACATGGTCAGCCTCCAACAAGATGCATCGCAACAATCCAGGCACATTTTCCCGCAGCAACCACAATCGCCGCGATCAATATGACGCGCAGAACGCGCGCGGACCGCGGCGCCTGGATCGGCCTATCCAGGTACGATCGGCTTTCCGCATCCAGGCACGCAACGAGATCGGCAATAGCCGCTGAACCCCGCAATGGTGGCTTTGAAAAGCTGGTCCGTGTGTTGGTCGATGGCTTTTGCACCATTAAACGGTAGAGCCGGCCAGCATAAAAAATCGATACGTGAATGGCAGCTGAGAAATAGGGGCCAGACGGGACCGCGGCCGAAACCCAATTTCCGAACCCAAAATTCATATGGAATTTTTATGTAGGATAAGTGGAGTCTCTTACACGTTCTGCATTGGACGTCATTTTGCTCGGACTCTCAGTTCGTCGCTGGACAGCCGTTCCAGGCCGCCATGACGCGGCTTCCGCCGCCCTTGCGCCAGAAGACCGGACCTCACCTCAAAGGTTATGCATGGTTGATCTCGCAGTTTCCCAAATGCGTGTGACAAACAAGAAACTGTTGCTGGAGGAGTTGGCGCGCATTTCCGCACCGCTTGCCAACCTTAAGCGGTCAGATGTCTTGGCGGCTCTGAAGGAACGCGAGCGTATAGGTTGTACCGGGATCGGTCAGGGGGTTGCTCTGCCTCATGCGCGGTTTGCGGGGCTGCAAAAGCCCGTGACCGTTTTTGTCCGCCTCGCATCTCCAATCGAATATGAAGCGATAGATGCTCGCCGTGTTGACCTTGTCTATCTTCTTCTTGGCCCGGAAATAGCCAGCGACGAACATTTGAAAGCACTGGCATGTGCTGCACGCCTGTTGCGCGATCCCACAGCACGACATGAGCTGCGTCATGCACCCGATGAGACTGCAATCAGCGCCATCCTGGCAACGAAGACGTGTTGATGTTCGAGAGGCCTGACGGTGAACCATGCCCTGCCGATTGCCGGAATCGGAGCATTTAAGTGGATGCTTGTTACCTTGGCCGCGGTCACACAGACCGTTTCTAAGTTTTTTCGGATCCGTTCCTTGTTGTCCCTGCGCGGGCACGCAAAGAAACGTGAGCTTGCGTCCCCCGATTTAAAACGCGATCCGACGGGATAATGGCGTCCGGCGAAATGTCAGACAGGCCTTCAAGCCTGCGGTACAGAGGTGCAAAATCCGCCTCCGCCGTCTGATGCAGCAGGTCTTCGAAACCGTCGATGACGAAATAGCTTTGCTGATAGTCATCAATCCGGTAGCGGGTGCGCATCACGCGCTCGAGGTCGAATTGCAGACGGTTCGGCGACGGATCGTCCAGCGCAAAGACTGATTCGCTGAAGCTCGAGACAATGCCGGCGCCGTAAAGCCTGATCGCGCCATGTTCCCGGATCAGGCCGAACTCCACCGTATACCAGTAGAGCCGGGCCAGATTCTTCAAGGCATGGAAATCGAGCGCCCGAAGCCCGCCAAGCCCATATGCCTGCATGTAGTCAGCGAATGCGGGATTGGACAGCAGGGGAACATGCCCGAACACATCGTGGAAAACATCCGGTTCCTCCAGATAATCCAGTTGTTCCGGCTTGCGAATGAAGCGACCGGCGACAAATCGCCGGTTGGCGAGATGCTCGAAGAATACTGCGTCCGGCACGAGCCCGGGCACCGCGACGACTTGCCAGCCAGTCAGCTTGCGCAAACGCTCCGACAATTCTTCGAAATCAGGGATTCCCGAGCGGGACAGGCGCAGCGTATCCAGGCCCTCCAGGAAGGACGTGCTGGCCCTGCCCCTCAGCATGGTCGACTGGCGCGCGAAAAGTTCGTCCCAGACCCGATGTTCGCACGGCGAATAGCGGGCCCAGTCTTGCGGGATGGTCCAATCGGCGCGCGCACCGGGCGGCGGATGCATGAGGTCGGTCGTCACAGCTTGACTCCAGATCGTTGCATGTGAAACTACTTCGCCGACTTGTGCAAGCGGCAGGAGAATCGGCGATGGAACTCTGGGACAACCCGATCGGTACGGACGGCTTCGAATTCGTGGAATATACCGCACGCGACATCTCGGCATTGCACCTGTTGTTCGAGCGCATGGGCTTTCGCGCTGTGGGACGCCACCGCTCCAAGCAGGTCACGCTGTATCGCCAGGGGGACATCAGCTTCATCGTCAACGCCGAGCCAGACAGTCACGGTGCGCGCTTTGCCCAGGCCCATGGGCCAAGTGCCTGTGCGATGGCGTTTCGCGTCCGGGATGCCGGCGCGGCCTATCGCGAACTGCTGGCGCGGGGCGCAACGCCCTTTGCAAATGCGGTTGGGCCGATGGAGTTGAACATCCCAGCCATCGAAGGCATCGGCGGCAGCGTAATCTATTTGGTTGATCGATATGACGGGCCGTCCATATATGACGTGGATTTCATACCCACCGACCCGGCAAAAGGTTTCGCGCATGATGGCGCCGGCCTGTCCAGCATCGACCACGTCACGCACAACGTTTTTCGCGGCAACATGGACAAATGGGCGGATTTCTATCGCCGCTTCTTCAATTTTCGCGAGGTGCGCTATTTCGACATTGAGGGCAAGCTGACGGGATTGAAGTCCCGGGCGATGACCAGCCCCGACGGCAAAGTTCGCATTCCCATCAACGAATCCTCTGACGACAAATCACAGATCGAGGAATATCTTCATGCCTACCACGGCGAAGGCATCCAGCATATCGCGCTTGGTACCGGCGACATCTACGCCTCGGTGGAATCCCTGCGCCTTGGCGGTGTGGCGTTCCAGGACACGCCCGACACCTATTACCAGAGACTGGATAATCGTATTCCGGGCCATGGCGAGGACGTCACTCGCCTCAGGCGCAACCGCATCCTGATGGACGGAGCCAGCGATGACGACACGGGCGTGTTGCTGCAGATATTTACCCAGAATGCCATAGGCCCGATCTTCTTCGAGATCATCCAGCGCAAAGGCAACCAAGGTTTCGGCGAGGGTAATTTCCGCGCGCTGTTCGAAAGCATCGAAGCCGACCAGATCCGTCGCGGCGTGCTGTGGGAAAAAGCGTGATGCGCGGCTGGATCGAGTTTCCCCGTATCGAAGGCGAAACCTCCCGCCAGGCCCATGCCGATCTGCCCCAGGGCACCTTCGAACGCGAGATCGGCCGCGACGGATTTTTTGGTCCCGCCGCCCATATCTATCACCGCCATCCGCCGACCGGGTGGATCTCGTTTGAGGGGCCTCTGCGCCCACGCGCATTTGATGCCAGGGCGGCGGCAGCGGACGGCACGCCGCCGCAAGCCGCCGCTCTGCTCAGCAATGCCCATTGCGCAATCTCAGTCTGGTCGCTGACGGATGCCATGACCCATCTGATGCGCGATTCGGACGGTGACCTGCTACTGTTCATGCACCAGGGCGCCGGAGACCTGTTCTGCGATTTCGGGCACCTGTCCTATCGCGAAGGCGACTATCTGCTGCTGCCGCGCGGCACCATGTGGCGGCTGGAGCCATCCGCGGCCACCACCGCGCTGCAGATCGAAGCCCGCAATAGTGGCTTCAAACTGCCGGATCGGGGCCTGCTGGGTGCCCATGCCCAATTCGATCCCGCGGCACTGGAGACGCCAAAGCTGGACGCCGCCTTCCGCAACCAGCGTGACGGTGGCTGGTCCCTGCGCGTCAAGCGGCGCGATCAGATCACCAACATTGCCTATCCTTTCAACCCGCTGGATGCCATGGGCTGGAAGGGCAATCTGGCACCGGTCAGGCTGAACTGGCGCGACATCCGCCCAGTGACCAGCCACCGCTATCACTTGCCGCCCAGCGTGCACGCTACCTTCGCGGCCGACCGCTTCGTGGTCTGCACCTTCGTGCCGCGCCCGATAGAGAGTGATCCCGGTGCGTTGAAGGTGCCCTTCTTCCATTCCAATGACGATTTCGACGAGGTGATCTTCTATCACGCCGGGAGTTTTTTCAGCCGCGACAATATCCGTCCCGGCATGATGAGTTTTCATCCCAGCGGCTTCACCCATGGCCCGCATCCCAAAGCTTTCGCAGCCGGCGCCGCCGCGGCAAAAACCATGACCGATGAAGTCGCGGTGATGATCGATGCACGCGACGCGCTGGACATGGGCGTGGCGGCAGAAGCACAGGAAGACCAGGCCTACGCCGACAGCTGGAAGCCGAAATGAAGCTGGCTTCGGTGAAAGGCGGGCGCGATGGCAGGCTGGTCGTGGTGTCGCGCGACCTGGCGCGGGCGGTGGAAGTGCCCCATGTCGCACCTACCCTGCAAGCGGCGTTGGACGATTGGGACGTGGCCGCGCCGAAACTGATGGATGCCTACGATACGCTGAACGCGGCCGGTAACGGTTTTGCGCTGCACCCCGAACAATGCGCCAGCCCGCTGCCGCGCGCCTATCAATGGGCCGACGGTTCGGCCTATGTCACCCATGTCGAGCTGGTGCGCAAGGCGCGCGGCGCAGAAATGCCCCCCAGCTTCTGGACCGATCCGCTGATGTATCAGGGCGGCTCGGACGGCTTTCTGGGTCCGCTGGACGACATCGCCGCGGGTGACGAGGCATGGGGCATCGACCTGGAAGGTGAAGTGGCGGTGATCACGGGCGACGTGCCGTATGGCTGCGGGGCGGAAGCCGCGGAAGCGCAAATCCGCCTGGTGATGCTGTGCAACGATGTATCGCTGCGTAATCTCATCCCGGCCGAACTGGCCAAGGGCTTCGGTTTCTTCCAGTCCAAGCCGGCCAGCGCCTTCTCGCCAGTGGCGGTGACGCCGGATGAACTCGGGCCGGCCTGGCGCGACGGCAAGGTACATCTGCCGCTATTGGTCGACGTCAATGGCACCCGCTTCGGCGCTCCTGATGCCGGTATCGATATGGTGTTCTCCTTTCCCCAGCTGATCGCCCATGCTGCCCGGACGCGCGCGCTGGCGGCGGGCACCATCGTCGGGTCGGGCACCGTATCCAACCAGGACCGCAGCAAGGGTTCCGCCTGCATCGCGGAACGGCGGATGCTGGAGCAGATCGAGGGTGGAACGCCCAAAACGCCATTTCTCAAATTCGGCGACCGGGTGCGGATCGAGATGAAGGACGCACAAGGCCGCAGCATCTTTGGAGCAATCGACCAGCATGTCCGCCGTGCCTGATTTTGCACTTTACGGCTACTTCCGCTCCTCGGCAGCGTTTCGGGTCCGCATCGCGCTGAACCTGAAAAACCTGCAGGCCGAATTGCGCTTTGTGCATTTGCTGGAGGATGGCGGCCAGCAGCATCAGGATGCCTATAAGGCGGTCAATCCACAGGAATTGATCCCAACTCTGCTGCATGACGGGCACCATATCGGTCAATCGCTGGCGATTATCGAATATCTGGACGAAATCGTTCCACAGCCGCCACTCCTTCCGCGCGATGCGCCAGGACGGGCGCGGGTGCGCCAGATCGCACTTGCCATCGCTTGTGACATTCACCCGCTCAGCAATCTGCGGGTATTGCAATACCTGCGTCACGGGCTGGGCGCCGAAGATGCCGCCCGTGCCGACTGGCAGCAGCACTGGATATCCGTCGGCTTTTCGGCACTGGAGGCAATGCTGGCGCGCGACGCCGGTGCGGGGCGGTTCTGTCACGGTGATGCGCCGACTCTGGCGGATGTCTGCCTGATCCCGCAGATGGCCAATGCCCGGCGCATCCAGATGGACCTTTCGCCCTATCCCACGCTTCGGCGGATCGAAGGCGCGGCCTATAGCCTGCCGGCTTTCAACGCTGCCCGGCCAGAGAACCAGCCCGATGCCGCGTAACACCCGCCTGGATCTGGACCGCTTCATGCCCTACCGCCTCTCGGTACTTACCAACCGTGTCTCCAGCGCCATCGCGCGGCATTATTCCCAGCGCTTTTCTCTTTCCATTCCGGAATGGCGGGTGATCGCCGTGCTGGGACAAACGCCCGGCCTGTCGGCGCGCGAAGTCGCCGAACGGACCGCAATGGACAAGGTGCAAGTCAGTCGGGCGGTACAGTCCCTGCTGGCGGCCAGGCGCCTGCGCCGTGTCGCGCATGCGCGCGATGGCAGGGTTGCACATCTGTCGCTGTCGGCGCGCGGCTTGGTGATCTATAACGAAATCGTTCCCTTGGCCCTGACGTTGGAGGAACAGTTTCTTTCAGTTTTGAGTCCCGAGGAGCGCAAAGCCCTCGATGTCCTGCTTGCGAAGCTGTCGGCGGGGCCCATGACCGCCTCGTTCAACTAGGAGGGGTTTGTCGTGTCGGATGCCTTTTACGCGCGCCTCCGCGAAACACTGAATGAAATTGAAGTAGCCGGGCTGACCAAACCGGAGCGGGTGATAGCCTCGCGCCAAGGTGCAGTAATCACGGTGAAGGGCGATGGCGGAAAAACCCGCGACGTGCTGAATTTTTGCGCCAACAATTATCTCGGCCTGGCGGGCGATGGCCGGGTGGCCGAGGCGGCGGCGAAGGCGGCACATGATTTCGGCGCCGGCATGGCCTCGGTTCGCTTCATCTGCGGCACCCACAGCCTGCACAAGGAATTGGAAGCGGCGATCGCACGCTATCTGGGCTATGAGGACGCCATACTTTTTGCGGCCGCCTTCGACGCCAATGGCGGCTTGTTCGAGCCCCTGCTGGACGAGCAGGACGCCATTATCTCCGACAGCCTTAACCATGCCTCGATCATCGACGGAGTGCGGTTGTGCAGAGCCAAACGCTACCGCTTCGCCAATGGCGACATGACGGCGCTGGAAGACCGCATCAAAGCCGCCAAAGCCGATGGCGCGCGCACAATCGTCATCGCCACGGACGGGGTCTTTTCCATGGACGGCCATATCGCCGATCTGGGGACCATCACCCCCCTGGCCGACAAATACCAGGCACTCGTCATGGTGGATGACTGCCACGCAACCGGCTTTCTGGGGCCCAAGGGCCGGGGCTCAGCAGCATTTCACAAGGTCGAAGGGCGCGTCGATTTTCTCAGCGGCACCTTCGGCAAAGCCCTGGGCGGCGCGATGGGCGGCTTTGTCTGCGCCAGGCGCGAAACGGTGGCGCTGTTGCGCCAGCGGGCGCGGCCCTATCTGTTCTCCAATGCGCTGGCACCGGCGCTCTGCGGGGCAGCGCTGGAAGCCATTCGCATCGCGAACTCCGAAGAAGGCGATAAGCTTCGCGTCAGGCTGTTCGAAAATGCCGCACGCTTCCGTAATGGCATGGCTGCAACTGGTTTTGATCTGTTGCCCGGCGAGCATCCCATCGTCCCGGTAATGCTGGGCGATGCGCGGCTGGCCCAGAGCATGTCGGCGCGTCTTCTGGAAGAAGGGATCTATGTGATCGGGTTTTCGTTTCCGGTGGTGCCGAAGGGCCAGGCCCGCATCCGTACCCAGCTGTCGGCGGCGCACAGCAGCGAACATATTGACCACGCCATCAAATCTTTTGCGCGAGTGCGCGACCAATTGGAAATATCATGAGAGCTTTGGCGAAAGCCGTCGCCGCACCCGGCTTGACCTTGATCGAAACTGATATGCCACGGATCGGCCCGGATGACGTGCTGATCCGGGTGCGGCGCACCGCCATCTGCGGCACTGACCTGCATATCTATAACTGGGATGAGTGGGCGCAGAAGACCATTCCCGCCCCCATGATCGTGGGTCACGAGTTTTCCGGCGAGATCGCGGAGATTGGCAAGGCGGTGACGCGGCCCCTCTTCGTCGGCCAACGCGTATCTGGCGAGGGACATATCGTCGACCTGAATTCACCGGCGGCGCGCGCCGGCCAGCCGCATCTGGATCCTCATACCAAAGGCATCGGCGTCGGACGTCAGGGAGCCTTCGCGGAATATCTCAGCCTGCCGGCCTTCAATGTTGTGCCGCTGCCGCAGAATGTGGATTTTGACATCGGTGCCTTGCTGGACCCGTTCGGCAACGCCGTGCATACGGCACAGCAATTCGAGCTGATGGGGGAAGACGTGCTGATCACCGGTGCCGGCCCGATCGGCATCATGGCGGCGATGGTGGCGCGCCGCGCTGGCGCCCGCAGTGTCGTGCTCACCGACCGCAATGACTATCGCCTGGGCCTGGCCCAGCGCATGACCGATGCCCGTACGGTCAATGTGACGCGCGAAAACCTTGAGATGGCCATGGCCGAGGAGGAGATCGCGGATGGCTTCGGCGTTGCGCTGGAAATGTCGGGCGCCCCGCCCGCCATCGCCCAGGCCATCGCGGCCTTGGCCATGGGCGGCAGGCTTGCCATGCTCGGCATCCCGTCAAGGGCGATGGAGGTGAACTGGTCTGACATCATCCTCAAATCCATTACTATTCGAGGTGTCTATGGGCGTCAGATGTTCGAGACCTGGCGCAAGATGCTGGGCCTATTGCACGCGGGGCTGGATCTGGCACCCTTGATCACGCACCGCGTCGCCGCCAATGACTATCAGGCCGGATTCGACGCGGCGCTGTCGGGCGAGGCCGGCAAGGTGGTGATAGACTGGTAGGCGCCGCGGCATCCTTGGTGCTATTTATCTTCTGTCCTCGCCAACAGAGCCTTGGCACGTTGCAGATGGGGCGCATCCAGCATTCCGCCGTCCAGTTCAATGGCTCCCGCGCCGGCATTCTGCGCGAAGGCCGCGACCACGCGCCGGGCCCATGCAATTTCGGCCGGTGACGGTGTAAATGCGCCGTTGATCACGGCGACCTGCGCCGGGTGGATCGCCAACATGCCGGAGAATCCGTCGCGCTTGCCGCGCGCAGCGTAGGACGCCAACCCTGCCTCGTCACGGAATGCCGGATAGACGGTCTCGATGGCGGGCACCTGGGCAGCATGGGCTCCGAACAACGCCAGCGCCCTGACAATCTCGAACGGCGCCGTGAAGGATCCATCCGCTTCGCGCGCGGTCGCTGCGCCGATCGCGGCCGGCAAATCCTCTGCGCCCCAGCTAAGGCCACACAGGCGCGGCGTGACACCGCCATAGCTGCCCAGCGCGAACAGCGCCTTGGGCGTTTCAGTGGCAATGGGCAGGATGCCGGCGCTTCTGTTGCCCAGTGCCGTCAGACGGCGGTCCAACTCGGCCAGCGAGACGGCACCTTCCGCCTTGGGCAGCACGATACCGTCGGGGCCATGCGGCACGACTGCCGCGAGGTCCACATCGGTCCGCGCCCCCAATGCGTTGACGCGCACAAATACGGGAAGCTCGCGCTTGCCCGCCAGAAATGTTGCCACCGCCTGGCGCGCCGCTGGCTTGTTCTGCGGCAGCACCGAATCTTCCAAGTCCAGGATCAGGGCATCGGCGCCGCTGGAGAGAGCCTTTTCCATGCGGTCAGGACGATCGCCCGGCACAAAAAGTAGCGAACGCAGTCTCATGTCCGCTTTACCAGCGCAGTGCGCAGGGCCTCGCAGACGATTTCATCCCGCTGGTTGAAGGCACGATGACGGAAAGTGACGATGCCTGCATCGCGTCGCGACTTGGACTCGCGCAATTCCATAATTTCGGTTTCTACCCGCAGCGTGTCGCCGATAAATACCGGCCTGGGCATGATCACCTTGTCATAGCCCAGATTGGCGATCAGTGTGCCCAAGGTGGTGTCGCCCACCGAAATCCCTACCATCAGCGCAAATGTGAAAAGCCCATTGACTACGATCTGGCCGAACTCGGTGGTTGTCGCGTAGTCTGCATCCAGATGCAGCGGCTGGGGGTTGTGCGTCATGGTGGTGATGAGACGGTTTTCCTCTTGCGTCACGGTGTGGCGCAGGTCGTGGGCGATTTGGTCGCCGACGTTCCATTGCGCGAATGTTCGCCCCGCCATCAGGTCCGTTCCTTCTCGACGCGGGCCAGCACGACCCCTTCCGTGACCGATGCTCCCAATCTCGCATTCAGCTCCGCCACCACGCCGTCGAATGGCGCGACGAGCGCATTCTCCATCTTCATCGCTTCCAGCACGAGAAGAATTTCGCCACGCCTGACGACCTGGCCCTGGGTAACGGCGAGTACAGTAACCATGCCCGGCATCGGCGCCACGATGGCCCCGTCCAGCGCGCCGACGTCGGATGTCCCTTCGAAACGTGGGGGGCCGAACGGCCATGCCTGGCCCCGCGCGAACAGCACCCTGGCATGACCGTCGCTCCAGGTTGGCGAAGCAGTGGGTGCAGGCATAGCCTCATATATGCGTCCGGCGATAGCGACCGCAATAGTGTGGCTCGGCGGCGCTCCCAGCCGGAAGCCGTGCAGCGCCTCCCACGGCGTGTCACCGCAGGCCAGCAGAGCCCGCGCGGCCTGGGCTATGACCGCAGTGTCGGGCGCATCCGGCGGTATCAAGCCGGGATGGCGGGCGATGAAACCGGTATCGACGCGCCCGGCCACAAATTCAGGAGCAGCCGCCGCGCGGGCCAGGAAGGCGGCATTGGTACGGACTGGCCAGACTTCCACCGCACTGCAGGCGGCGCCGAGTTTGGCGCACGCCTCGTCGCGGCTTTCGCCATGGACGACCAACTTGGCGATCATGGGATCGTAGTAAGGCGTCACCGCGTCACCCTCTTCCACGCCGCTGTCCACCCGCACGTCGCCCGGCAGCCTGAGATGCTGGAGCATGCCGGTGGAAGGCCGGAATCCAGCGGAGGGGTCTTCCGCATAGAGCCGTGCTTCCATCGCCCAGCCCCGGATAGATAATTGGTCCTGCGCCAACGGCAATCCCTCGCCGTCCGCAACCCGAAACTGCCATTCCACCAGGTCCTGGCCGGTGATGGCCTCGGTCACCGGATGCTCCACCTGCAGCCTGGTGTTCATTTCCATGAACCAGATGCGGTCCGCCCTCAATCCCTGGGAAGCGTCGGCGATGAATTCGACGGTGCCGGCCCCAACATAATTCACCGCCAGCGCGGCTTTCACCGCGGTGGCGCACAGCCAAGTGCGCGTCTTTTCGTCCATGCCCGGAGCGGGCGCTTCCTCAATCACCTTCTGGTGACGGCGCCGCAGCGAACAGTCGCGCCCGAACAGATGCATGACATTGCCGTGTCTGTCGCCGAATATCTGCACTTCGATATGGCGCGGACTGGCGATGTATTTTTCCAGCAAGACCCGGTCGTCACCGAAGGAGGAGGCGGCTTCGCGTTTGCAGGAGGCCAACGCTTCGTCGAACCCCGCCGTGCCGTCCACCCCCCGCATGCCCTTGCCGCCGCCACCCGCCACCGCCTTGATCAGCACCGGATAGCCGATCGCATCCGCCTCCTTCTTCAGGCGCGCGGGTGCCTGGTTCTCGCCAAGATAGCCCGGCGTCACCGGCACGCCGGCCGCCTGCATCAGTTCCTTGGCCGCGTCCTTGCGACCCATGGCCCGGATGGCGGCAGGCGGCGCGCCGACCCAGATCAGTCCCGCGTCCATCACGCTCTGCGCGAATTCCGCATTTTCCGACAGGAACCCGTAGCCGGGATGAATTGCGTCCGCGCCCGCATCGCGCGCCGCCGCCAGAATCTTAGCCGCATCCAGATAGCTTTCCCGCGCCGGGGCGGGGCCGATGCGCAGCGCACTGTCGGCCTGGCGCGCAAACGGCATGCCCGCATCGGCGTCAGAGAATACGGCAACTGTTTCGATGCCCATGCGCCGGGCGGTGCGGATGATCCGCCTTGCGATTTCGCCCCGATTGGCAATCAGCAGGCGTCGCATCATCACATCCGGAACAGGCCAAACCGCGGGCTGACCGGGATCGGTGCATTCAAACTCGCCGCCAGTGCCAGACCCAGTACATCGCGGGTCTGCACCGGATCGATGATGCCATCATCCCACAGCCGCGCCGTGGCATGATAGGGATTTCCCTCATCCTCATACTTTTTGCGGATGGGGGCCTTGAATTCCTCCATCTGCTCCCTGCTCCAACTGCCGGCGTCGCGGTGCACGGTAGCCAGCACCGATGCCGCCTGCTCGCCGCCCATCACGCTGATGCGACTGTTGGGCCAGGTGAAAAGAAAGCGCGGCCCGAAGGCGCGGCCGCACATGCCGTAGTTTCCCGCCCCGAAGCTGCCGCCGATCAACACCGTCAGCTTGGGCACTGTGGCGGTCGCCACTGCCGTCACCAGCTTGGCGCCATCCTTGGCGATACCGCCAGCCTCATATTTTCCTCCGACCATGAAGCCTGAGACATTCTGCAGGAACAGCAGCGGTATGCGGCGCTGACAGGCCAACTCGATGAAATGTGCGCCCTTCTGGGCGCTTTCGGAAAACAGCACGCCATTGTTGGCCAGCACCGCTACCGGGATGCCCCAGATATGGGCGAAGCCGCAGACCAGGGTTGAACCATAAAGAGGCTTGAATTCGTGGAATGCCGAACCATCCACCACGCGGGCGATGATTTCGCGCACCTCATAGGGCGCACGCACATCGCGCGGGACGATGCCATACAATTCTTCCGCCGCGTATTTCGGCAGTCGCGGCGTGGCCAACGCAATATCCGGCTTGTGGGCGGGCCCCAGGGTGCCAACGATGCGGCGCAGAATCTCCATAGCATGTTCATCATTTTGCGCCACATGATCCACCACACCCGACTTGCGGCCATGCGTGTCGGCGCCGCCCAAATCCTCCGCCGAGATCACTTCCCCTGTCGCCGCCTTCACCAACGGCGGTCCGGCCAGGAAGATGGTGCCCTGGCCGCGCACGATGACGGACTCATCCGACATGGCCGGTACATAAGCGCCGCCGGCGGTGCAGTTGCCCATCACGCAGGCGATCTGGGCGATACCTTCAGCCGACATATTGGCCTGGTTGAAGAAGATGCGCCCGAAATGATCGCGGTCGGGAAACACTTCGGATTGATGTGGAAGGTTGGCGCCGCCGGAATCCACCAGATACAGGCACGGCAGCCGGTTTGCTTGCGCGATTTCCTGCGCCCGCAGATGCTTTTTCACCGTCAGCGGGAAATAGGCGCCACCTTTCACGGTTGCGTCATTGGCGGCGATCATTACCTCGCGACTGCAGACCCGGCCAATCCCGGCAATGATTCCGGCCGCTGGGGCTTCGCCGCCATACAGTCCGTTCGCCGCCAGCGCGCCGATTTCCAGGAAAGGTGAACCGGGATCGAGCAACCGCATCACCCGTTCGCGCGGCAATAGCTTGCCACGCGCCGCGTGCTTTTTGCGCGAGGCTTCCGGTCCGCCCAGCGCCGCCATCGCGATCTTAATCCGCAGTTCCTCTGCCAACGCGCGATTGTGCATCGCATTGACCTTGAAGGCCTCGCTTTCCTTGTTCACCAGGGAAGGCAGTTGCGTCACGCGCCGATCAACTCCCGCCCGATCAGGAAGCGCCGGATCTCGTTGGTTCCAGCGCCGATGTCATAGAGCTTGGCATCTCGCAGGAAACGTTCGACCGGCCACTCCCTGGTGTAGCCTGCACCGCCTAGCGCCTGGATTGCCTCCAGCGATGTCCGCACCGCGTTTTCCGAAGCCAGCAGGATGGCCCCAGCCGCATCGAAGCGTGTCGTTTTCCCCGCATCGCAGGCCCGCGCCACGGCATAGACATAGGCGCGCGCCGAATTCAACGCCACATACATATCGGCGACCTTGGCCTGGATAAGCTGGAAGCTGCCGATGGGCCGCCCGAACTGTCTGCGCTCGCGCACATATGGCAGCACCACGTCCAGACAAGCCTGCATGATGCCCAGGGGGCCGCCCGCTAAAACGGCACGTTCGTAATCCAGTCCCGACATCAGGATGTTTATGCCCTTGCTTTCAGCGCCCATCACCTGCTCCACTGACGCTTCGCAGTCCTGGAACACCAGCTCCGCGGTATCGCTGCCGCGCATTCCCATCTTGTCCAGCTTCTTGGACACAGAAAATCCCTTCATGCCGCGCTCGATCAGAAACGCGGTGATCCCCTTTGCGCCCGCCGCGTCGGTCTTGGCGTAGACCACGAGCACATCGGCCTCCGGCGCGTTGGTGATCCAGAATTTTGTGCCATTGAGGATGTAGCGATCGCCGTGCTTCTCGGCTTTCAACCGCATCGAAACGACATCGGATCCAGCACCTGCTTCGGACATGGCGAGCGCGCCGACATATTCACCCGAGATCAGCTTGGGCAAGTAGTTGCGCTTCTGCCCGTCGCTGGCCCAGCGGCGAATTTGATTGATGCAGAGGTTGGAATGGGCGCCATAGGAGAGCCCGATGGAGGCGCTGGCGCGGCTGATCTCTTCCATCGCCACCACATGCTCGAGATAGCCCAATCCCAGGCCGCCAAATTCTTCCTCCACCGTAATGCCGTGCAGGCCCAAGGCGCCCATCTCCGGCCAAAGCTGACGGGGAAATTTATTGACGGCGTCGGTTTCGGACGCCAGCGGCGCAATGCGGTCGGCGGCAAAACGCCGGGCAGTGTCGCGCAGCATGTCGGCAGTTTCGCCCAGGCCGAAATCCATCCGTGCGGTCATGGCGTCCTTTCCGGCGGAACCGGCCTTGGCTTGCCCTGTTCGTCAATGGCGATATAGGTGAAGCTGGCTTCCGTAACCTTGGCGGTTCGCTCGCTGTCGCGATCGCGTTGCCAAGCCACCGTTGCGATCTTCATCGAACTGCGGCCGACCGACATTACATTGGCATAGACTGACAACTCATCGCCCACATGCACGGGATGATGGAAACTCACCGCATCGATCGCCACGGTGACGGCCCGACCGGCACTGCGGCGCGAAGCAACATTGCTCGCCGCCAGATCCATCATGCTCATCAGCCAGCCGCCGAAAATATCGCCGTAGAAATTGGCGTCCGCCGGCATGGCGGTGACGCGGATCGCAGGCTGTTCGTCGGGCGGCTTGGGATTGGACATGGTCAATCCAGGAACAGAAGGGCTGGATGCTCCAGCAGCCGCTTGAGCTGGTGAATGAAGCGGGCGGCATCATAACCATCGACGACGCGGTGGTCGAATGAGGCCGACAGATTCATCAGCTTGCGGCGCGCAATAAAGGCGCCTTCGATCACCGGGCGTTCCGTCAGCTTGTTGGGCCCAATGATGACGACTTCGGGATGATTGATGATCGGGGTCGCGGCTATCCCCCCCAGAGGACCCAGGCTGGTCAGAGTGATGGTGGAGCCGCTCAATTGGTCGCGCACTGCGCTACCGTTGCGTGCCGCCCCGGCGACGTGGCCCAATTCCCGCGCCAAGTCCCAGAGGTCGCGGCTTTCGGCGTGGTGCACCACCGGTACCATCAGCCCCTGCCCCGTCTGGGTGGCGATGCCGATATGGACAGCCGCAAACCGCTTCAGTATCCTGGCATCTTCGTCATAGTGGGCGTTTATATTGGGGAATTCCGGCACCAGTTTCACCAGCCCGCGCATAAAGAAGGGCAACAGAGTCAGCTTGGGCTGATTTTCGTGGCGGCTGGCGTTGAGTTCTGCGCGCAGGCTTTCCAGTTCGGTGAGATCGAATTCTTCAACATAGCTGAAATGCGGGATGGTGCGCTTGGATTGCGCCATTCGTTCGGCGATGCGCCGGCGCATGCCGATCACGGGAATTTCCTCCACCCCGTGGCGGGGCGCGGTTTTCGCGGGCGCGTCGGCCGCGCGATAGCGCTCAAGGTCTTCGGTCAGGATACGGCCGCCCGGTCCAGTACCCTGCACATTTTTCAGTTCGATTCCCCACTCCATGGCGCGGCGGCGTGTGGCGGGCGAGGCGGTAGGGTCGGCATTGACCGGCGCGGATGCTTGCGGTCCGGGGCTGGCTTCCGGTTTCATTTCCGCGGCGCGGCGGTCCTGGGCCGTATCCTGGCCGACGGGTGGCGCCATGACCTCGCTGGCGACATCCAATTCCACCAGCACGGAACCGACCGGCGCCATGGCCCCCACATCGCCATGCAGCTTGACCACCACACCGTCCACCGGCGAGGTCATATCCACGGTCGCCTTGTCTGTAATCACGTCCAACAACGGCTGGTCCTCACGCACCTTATCACCCGGCTTGACATGCCAGGCTGCGATTTCTGCTTCGGCGATGCCTTCACCGATGTCCGGCAGGCGGAAGAAATACTGGCCCATCAGTTCTCCTCCATCACGCGCTTCAGCGCCGCAGCCACTCGGGCCGGACCAGGGAAATAGTTCCATTCAAAGGCGTGCGGGTAGGGTGTGTCCCAGCCTGCTACCCGGGCGACCGGTGCCTTGAGGTGATAAAAACAGCGCTCCTGTATCAGTGCTGACAGTTCGGCGCCGAAGCCTGCGAAGCGCGAGGCTTCGTGCAGGATGACGCCGCGTCCGGTCTTTTTCATCGAGGCGACGATCGCGCCGATATCCAGCGGTACAATGGAGCGCAGGTCGATCAATTCGGCATCGATACCGGTTTCCTCGATCGCCGCTTCCGCCACATGCACCATGGTGCCATAGGCCAGCACCGTCACCTCGCGCCCTTCGCGCAGGGTCGCCGCCTTTCCCAGCGGTACCGTGTAATGGCCCTCCGGCACCTCGGCGGCGGGATGATTGACCCAGGTCTTCACCTGCCGGTCGTGATGGCCGTCGAATGGCCCATTATAGATGCGCTTGGGCTCCAGGAAGATCACCGGATCATTGCTTTCGACGGCCGCGATCAGAAGGCCCTTGGCGTCATAGGGATTGGAAGGGATCACCGTGCACAGGCCGGTAACATGGGCGAACAGCGCTTCGGGGCTCTGGCTGTGGGTCTGGCCGCCGAAAATGCCGCCGCCGTAAGGCGCACGCACCGTGATGGGGGCCCAGAATTCGCCATTGGAGCGATAGCGCAGGCGGGCCGCTTCCGACACCAACTGGTCAAAGGCCGGCAGGATGTAATCGGCGAACTGGATCTCCGCCACAGGCCTCAGGCCGTAAGCGCCCATGCCGATGGCGGTGGCGATGATGCCGCCCTCGGAAATGGGCGTGTCGAAACAGCGTTTCAAACCGTATTTCTTCTGCAACCCTTCTGTGACCCGGAAGACGCCGCCGAAATAGCCTATATCCTCGCCGAACATCAGCACGTCAGGATCGCGTTCCAGCATCACATCGAGCGCCGAGTTCAGGGCCTGGATCATGGACATCGCCGCCATCCTCAGACTCCCAGCTCTTTGCGCTGCTCGATGACGCGCCAGTCAGGCCTTTCGAACACGCCTTCGAACATTTCCGACACCGGCGGCTTGGATTTGCCCAGCGTCCCTACCGCCTCGCCTTCCTTGGCGGCGCTGCGCACCATCTCCGACAGTTCAGCCTCGAACTGAATGTTGCGCGCCTCATCCCATTCGCCGATGGCTATCAGATGCTGCTTCAGCCGCACGATAGGATCGCCCAGCGGCCAATGCGCCGCCTCGTCGGCAGGCCGGTAGCGGCCAGGATCGTCGCTGGTCGAATGGCCGGCGGCGCGATACGTGAAGAACTCGATCAGGGTGGCGCCCAGATTGGCGCGGGCGCGCGCCACCGCCCATTCCGTCGCCGCCCACACCGCCAGGAAATCATTGCCATCAACCCGCAGGCCGGGCAGGCCATAACCCGCTGCCTTGGCGGCGAAAGTGGCCTCCTGCGCCCCCGCAATGCCGGCAAAGCTGGAGATCGCCCACTGATTGTTGGTGACGCAGAGGATGACAGGAGCATGGTAGACTGAGGCAAAAGTCAGCGCCTCGTGAAAATCGCCCTCGGCGGTGGAGCCTTCGCCGATATATGCCAGCGCCAGGCTGTCGTCCCCCTTATAGGCGCTGGCCATGGCCCACCCCACCGCATGGCCGAAGCGGCTGCCCAGGTTACCCGACAGGGAATAGAAGCCATATGCGCGCGCCGAATAGAGGATGGGCAACTGGCGGCCCCTCAGTGGATCGCGTTCATTGGAGAATATCTGGTTGACCAGATCGTTCAGCGGGTAACCCCGCGCCATTAGCCAGGACAGCACCCGATAGGTGGGAAAGCACATGTCGCGAGGCGAGAGCACCATGGACTGGGCGGCGCCTATGGCTTCCTCGCCGGTCGATTTCATGAAGAAGCTGGTCTTGCCCTGGCGGTGCGAGCGGAACATCCGCTCCTCGAACAGCCGTGTCAGCAGCATCGCCCGCAGGCCGTCGCGCAAACGCTGCGGTTCGATCGTCGGCGTCCAGGCGCCGACCGCATATCCCTCGCCGTCCAGCACCCGGATCAAGCCGTCGGACAGGTCGCGCAGTTCGCGCGCAGGCGTGGCGGAATCAGGACGCGGCAAGGCGCCGGCCGGCGGGATTTGCAGGTGACTGAAATCGGGCGCGTCGCCAGGACGCGTCGGCGGCTTGGGAATATGCAGGGTCAGATGCTCTGCCATACCGCCTCAACCTCCCTGACGCCTTGCTCAAACGCCCTTAAAGAGATGATGGCACAGAGATGGTGGGACGAAATTGCTTTTTTGGCGCAAAAATGAGTAGAAATATGATATACTTTCTATGATGTACGAATTATTAGGATGAACTTACCTTGGACGATACTGATCTGAAAATACTTCGAATCCTGCAGACCGACAGCGCCATCTCCATAGTCGATCTGGCGCTTCAAGTCGGTCTGTCGCACACACCCTGTTGGCGGCGGGTCAAAGCCCTCGAGGAATCCGGCGCCATCCGCTGCCGCGCCGTGCTGCTGGACCCGGCCGTCATGGGCCTGGGGGTCAATGTGCTGGCCAACATCAAGCTCAAGGCGCACGATGAAGCGACCCTGGAGGGCTTTGAACAGGCGGCGCGCGACCGTCCGGAAATCGTGGAATGTTTCACCATGGGCGGTGAAAGCGACTATGCCGTTCGCATCGTAGTCCGCAGCATCGATGAGTATGAGCGCCTGTTGAAGAAAGTGTTGCTGCATTTCCCTGGCGTGGCTGCAATCAACTCCCACTTCGCCCTGAAGTGCGTGAAGAACACCACCAGGCTCCCGATTTGAAACCGTTGGCCATATGAGCGACGCCGTCGTCATCGTGTCCGCTGTGCGCACGCCCCTGGGGCGTTTACGCGGTACGCTGTCGGCGCAGACCGCGCCCCGGTTGGGGGCGCATGTGATCCGTGAGGCGCTGGCACGCGGCCGCATCGCGCCAGATAGCATCGGCGAAGTCTTCATGGGTTGCGTGCTGTCTGCCGGGCAGGGCCAGGCCCCGGCGCGCCAGGCGGCGCGCGGCGCTGGCCTGGCGGATGGGGTGGGCGCCACCACGGTCAACAAGGTCTGCGGCTCTGGCATGAAGGCCATCATGCTCGGACACGACCTGATTGTGGCGGGATCGGTGGATCGCGTCATCAGCGGCGGCATGGAGTCCATGTCCAACGCGCCCTATCTGCTGGCCAAGGCGCGCGGCGGCTATCGCACCGGCCATGACCGGCTGTTCGACCATATGATGCTGGACGGGTTGGAGGATGCCTATGAACCGGGGCGTCCGATGGGTGACTTCGGAGAAATGGCAGCCCAGGCGTTCCAGTTCAGCCGCGCCGATCAGGACGCCTATGCAATGGAAACCCTGGCCCGCGCCCGTGCAGCGATCACCGGGGGCGATTTCCGGGCTGAAATTGCGCCCATTGGCGAAGTCGCAGACGACGAGCATGCAATGAAAGTCTCGCCGGAAAAGATTCCGCTGCTGAAACCCGCCTTTCGCGGAGACGGCACGATCACCGCCGCCAGTGCTTCAGCCAATGCCGACGGCGCAGCGGCGCTGGTGCTGATGCGCCGGTCCGTTGCCCTCGGCGAAGGCCTGCCGGTCTTGGCTGAAATCAAGTCGCACGCCAGCCACGCGCAGGAACCTGCCTGGTACACCACCGCGCCCATCCCCGCGATCCGCAAAGTCTTGCAGAAAGCCAATTGGCGGGTTGGTGATGTCGACCTGTTCGAGATCAATGAAGCCTTTGCCGTTGTGGCGATGGCGGCGGCTAAGGAACTGGGTATCCCGCGCGACCGGCTGAATGTGGCTGGCGGCGCCTGCGCCCTGGGCCACCCGATCGGCGCCACAGGTGCGCGCATTGTGGTGACCTTGCTGCATACTCTGATGCGGCGGGGCCTGACGCGGGGCGTGGCGTCGTTGTGCATCGGCGGCGGCGAGGCCACCGCGATCGCCATCGAACGCGTCTAGCCCGAACCTTTCTTTCTGACCGCAAACGGTGCCGCTTCGGCGACGTCTGCCAGATCAATCCCTGGATGCGGCCGGATGGCCGGCATGTCCCATAGCGGGCTGAATCGGTTTCAAAGGCTGACAATTCGGCTGGAAATATCCCGGTGTGGAGAACGTTGACCGGATCAGCGCCTGGGTCGCAGACGCTCGGGTAGCGCGACAGTTTTGCTGGTGGCTGCCGTCCGGTTTTTCACATGGTCCACCAGCGCCCTGAGCTTTGGCATCATTTGATGGCGGCTTGGATAGTAGAGAAACATGCCCGGCGCCGTCGGCGCGAATGTCTGCAGCACGCGTTCCAGCAGCCCGGCTTTGAGCGCAGCAAGGGCGATCGGTTCTGGAACCTGGGCCAGGCCCATCCCTTCCATTGCCCCACTTAAGACAGTGGTGAAGTCATTGGCGATAAGCGGACCGTCGACGACTGCCTCGACCGCTTTATCGCGGTCGACAAATGTCCACGGCACAATCGCACCAATGGTGCGGCGCATCCGCAGACAGGCGTGGTCGCGCAGATCACCAAGATGTTTCGGACGGCCATGCTGCTTCAGGTATTCTGGACTCGCCACGACAATCAGTGGAAACGCCTGAGTAAGGCGCACGGTCACCATGTCCGCCGCGATAAACTGGCCTAGCCGCACCCCCGCGTCGAAGCCCTCGGCAGCCAGGTCGATCAGTTCCTCGTTCGCCGCGATTTCGACTTCGACCTCGGGATAGGCGCGGCTGAACGAGGCAATCAGTGGCGTCACAAGAATGGGAAGCGCCGCGCGCGGCGCGGTGAGGCGCAGGAGGCCGGAAGGCCGCTGTCCGAGGTCACGGGCGATTTGGCTCGCCGCCACCAATTCATCGAAGGCCGGCTTTGCCCGCGCCAAGAACCGTTCGCCTGCTTCAGTGAGCCCGACGCTGCGGGTGGTCCGCAGGAACAGCGGCGCGCCGATGCGTGCTTCCAGCGTCCGGATTGCCTGGCTGATGGCGGATGGCGTGACTCCCAGCTCCGCAGCGGCACGCCGGAAGTTGCGATGCAGGGCAACGCTCAGAAAAGCTTCAACACCGTCAAGCGCACCCTTTCGCACTGTAAAGTTCTGCTTCATGGATCATTCAGATTATAGCAGATAGTCGACGACCGGAAGTGGGCCTAGGTTGGGACCTGAGAGGAACCATTGATGCCCATAGAATCGCTCTTTCAGTTTCACCTGGTGTTGGGTTACGTCGCGTGGCTGTTGTGCTTTGGCACCTACATTTGGCCAAAGCTCATCGCGATGAACCGTTTCGATGCGCATCGCGCCATCGCGACGCTCCATAGTTTTCGATTCTTTGGCTTGGTATTCATCCTGCCCGGCGTGGTTGGGATGGGCCTTCCGACCGACTTTGCTAGGTTCGCAGCCTACGGGGATCTTGCGACAGGGCTGCTGGCGCTCATGGCGCTCATGTCCGTCCGGGTTCGGCCCGCCTTCTGGCTTTTCATCGTCGCCTTCAACGCTGTTGGGCTGACCGATATTTTGCTGGACTATTTTCACGCAGTTCAGTCTGGGTTGCCTGCCGTCGCCGGTCAGCTGGCGGCGACTTATTGGATTCCAATCCTCTATGTCCCCGTGCTGGTGATTACCCACGCTGCAGCTTTCTACCTGCTTCTGCAGCGCGAACCCCGGCCGATCCTGTCGACCTGAGCAAGCGGCTTAATATCCGTGCCGCGATATACATGGCCAGACGGGCGCAGCGATTGCTTGCGTTGAAATGGCGGCCGAAATAGAAATGGCAAATCCTATGAATACGTTATCACATAGATTTTCCATTGCGCCAATGATGGACTGGACCGACAGTCCCTGCCGGGTGCTGCATCGCTGCCTGACACGCCATGCCGTGCTGTATACCGAGATGGTCACGGCCGAAGCTGTGCTGCATGGTGACCGTGCGCGGTTACTGGACTTTGATGCATCCGAACACCCTGTGGTGTTGCAACTTGGCGGCAGTGAGGCGGCGAGGCTGGCGGAAGCGTCACGCGTCGCTGAAAATTTCGGCTATGACGAAGTGAATTTGAATGTCGGCTGTCCGTCAGACCGGGTGCAGTCAGGCCGTTTCGGCGCCTGCCTGATGCGCGAGCCGCAGCTTGTGGCCGACTGCGTGGCGGCAATGCGGGCGGCAGTTTCCATTCCCGTTACCGTCAAGTGCCGCATCGGCGTGGACGACCAGGACCCCGAAGAAGCGTTGCGCGCGCTGATCGATGCCTGCGCGGCCACGGGCGTCACAGTCTTTGCCGTGCACGCGCGCAAGGCCTGGCTGGAGGGTCTGTCGCCGAAGGAAAACCGCGACGTCCCACCGCTGGATTACGAGCTGGTCTATCGTATCAAGCACGAGCGCCCCGACCTGACCATCCTGGTCAACGGCGGCATCGCGGACCTGGACCAGGCGGCGGCGCACCTCAATCAAGTCGACGGGGTGATGCTGGGCCGCGCCGCCTATCAGAACCCGGCACTGCTGGCCGACGTGGATGCGCGGTTCTTTGGCACACCGCCCGTCGATCTGGATGCGGCGGTCGATGCCTATCGCGTCCACGTTGCGCGGCGCCTGAAGGAGGGTGCACGGCTGCACCCCCTGATCAAGCCGATGCTGGGCCTCTACAGCGGCCGGCCCGGTGCGCGGCTGTTCCGCCGCCATCTCAGCGAACACGCCGTGCGCGAGGGCGCCGACATCGCCGTGCTGGACCAGGCGCTCGACTTCGTGCGCGTGCGTCGCGCCGCTTAAGCGCTTCGGAAAAACGCGTGCTGCCGGCCCCAAGCCAGCACCAGTTCCGGCCACACCGCGCACGGCTTGCCCACCGCGCGCGAGAGGCCGAAGCCGTGGCCGCCCACCTCGAACATGTGAATCTCGGACGGTACCCTGGCCTGCTGCAGGGCGAGGTAATAGGCCATGGCATTGGGTAGCGGCGGCACGGTGGTGTCGTCGGCGGCCAGCGCCAGGAAGGTCGGCGGCACGTCCGGCGTGACCAGCCTCTCGCAGGAATAGGCCGCGATCATATCGGGCGCGGCATTGTCGCCCAAAAGACGATCGCGCGAGCCGGCGTGGCAGCCCTCGCCCATGGTGATGACAGGATACATCGGCACCGAAAAGCTGGGCCGCGCATCGATTTGGTCGGCTGCGTCCACCACATCATAGACATTGGCGGCAAAGCGGGTGGCGATGGAGGCTGCGACATGGCCGCCCGCCGAAAAACCCATGAACCCGATGCGCGCCGCGTCGATGCCGTAATGCGCCGTATTGGCTCGCACCAGCCGCATGGCGCGCTGGGCGTCCTGAAGCGGCACGTCCTGACGCCGCGCCCAGCCTTCTGCCGGCAGGCGATAGCGCAGCACGAAACAGGTCACGCCCTCGCGAGCGAAACGGCGCGCCGTGTCCATACCCTCGAAATCCAGCATCTCGCGCGAATAGCCGCCGCCCGGCGCGATGATCATGGCCGAACCATCGGGGCGGTCAGGGCGCAAGACGTTCATCACTGGAATGCCCACCTGGTCGATGGCGCGGTCGACCGGGGTGATATAGGGCGGTTCATGATTGGTGATGCGGATGGGCGGCAGGTTCAGGCCCTCGCCGCCCGGCGGGATGCCCGGCCACAGGGTGATGACCTCCTTCGGGTCGCCAGCGATCACGCCATCACCCTGAATGACGGTATCTGCCAGAGCCCGCGCCGGCAGCGCCGCCGCTGCAAGTCCAAGCCCCATGATTTCGCGGCGATCCATCCCATGCCCCCCTTTGCTGTTGGAACGAAGATCGCACCCTTTCCCATTGCACGACAAGGCATGTTGTCAGGCGATGAGATTTGCGCACGGCCAGAAGCTCGACATGGCCTATATGGACGGCACCGACAAAGCCGCACGCTTTCACGCCGCCATACTCAAGGCGTTGTCCCACCTCAAGCCATAAAACCGTGCGTTGCTGACCAGGCCACGAACAGGTCGGGCCAGGCAGCACAAGGCTTGCCCTTCGCCCAGTGCAGTGAAAAGCCGTGGCCGCCTTCCTCGAACACATGAAGCGCGGCGGGTATCTGCTGCTGCCGCAGCGCGCCGAAGAGAGCTATGCCATTGGGGAAAGGTGGCACCACCGTGTCGTCCGCGGCGAGGGAAATGAAGCACGGCACGGTAATTGGCGGCACGTGGCGCTCGACTGAACTGGCGTCGGTCGCGGCCGGTGACGGATTGGGGCCGAGCAGCTTGTCCATTGAACCCTGGTGCGCGCCTTGCCCCATTGTGACGACCGGATACATCAGACAGGCCACCATGGGCCGGGCTGGAAGTGCATCCGATGCATCGACGGGATCATAGACCGCGGCGGCGTGGCGCGTCGCCAGCGAGGCGGCCACGTGCCCGCCGGCAGAAAATCCCATCGCCGCCAGCCTGGCCGGATCGATGCCGTACTGGCGCGCCCGCTCGCGGATCAGGCGCATCGCGCGTTGGGCATCCTGCAGCGGCACATCCGCGCGGTTTTCCCAGCCTTCACCCGGCAGCCGATAGCGGAGGATGAAACAGGTGATGCCCAGTGCGGTGAAATGCTCCGCAATCTCGCGCCCGCCGCGGTCGCCACCTTCGCTGGCATAGCCGCCGCCAGGAATGACCAGGATGCCCAGCCCGTTCGGGCTGGCCGGGCGCCAGATGAAGAATCCCGGCGTCTGGATCTGGCTGATGGCGCGCACATGAAAGCCATCAGGCTGGACATTGTCGGTGGCCTTCAATGTCAGATGTATGCCTTCGCCGCCCGGCGGGGTGCCGCGCCATAGCGGCACGAATTCGGTGGAATCGCCTGGCAGATATCCGTCTTCCCGCATGGTTTGCGCGCGCGCCCGTCCAGCCAGAGCCGTCGCCGCCACGCCCAATCCGATCGCCGTCCGCCGGTCCATGCTGCCTCTCCTGCTGCTGTTCTTGCGAGACGCCATGGATGGCCCCCCTGCCCTGCAACCGGCGCCGGTGTCACCGGCGGCCGTCGCGGTTATACTGTGAACAATAACCGCCTGGATGTGAAATGATTGATCCTCTTGCCGCCCTCAAGCTGCCCGATATTCTGCCCGGCTGGGTCTGGCTGGTGGGCGCCGGTCCCGGCGATCCCGGTCTGATCACCGCTCTGGGCCTGAAAGCGATCACCCAGGCCGACGTGATCCTGCACGACGCGCTGGTCGACGAAGCGCTGCTGGCGCTGGCGCCAGGCGAGAAGATTTATGCCGGAAAGCGCGCGGGCGTGCGCTCGTGCAGGCAGGACGAGATTTCCGACATGCTGGTGCGGCTGGCGAAAGAGGAAAAACGCGTGTTGCGCCTGAAGGGCGGCGATCCTTTTGTCTTCGGCCGTGGCGGCGAGGAAGCCCAGGCATTGGTACGTGCCTGCGTGCCCTTCCGCATCGTGCCGGGCATAACGGCGGGCATCGGGGGCCTCGCCTATGCCGGCATTCCCCTGACCCATCGCGACACCAACCACGCCGTCACTTTCATCACAGGCCATGGCAGCGACGGCAACCTGACCCGGCTGGACTGGGATGCGGTCTCGCGCGGGGCGCCCACGCTGGTGTTCTACATGGCGCGCAAATTCGCCGGCGAGATCGCCGACGCGCTGATGGGGGCGGGGCGAAGGCCGGACGAGCCGGCCGCCATTGTCGCCAACGCGGCACGACCGGACCAGGACGTGCGCATCACCACCCTTGGCGGCCTGGCCGAGGCGGCTCAAACCGCGCCGGCCCTGGCCATCATCGTGGTCGGGGAAAATGTGGCCTTGGCCAGGGAACTGGCCTGGCTGGCGAAGGTTTGAACCGGCCGCTTCGATCAATCTGCCCTCGCTCCTTAACTGCGACTTAACAGCGGGCGGCTAGGCTGCGGGCCGTAGAACCCGGAAATCCCGCGATGGCAAAAGCCCAGTTTCATAAGAACCAGCGTGTCTATGTGAAGCCGGTCGGCACCTGGGCGCTGATCGAGCACGTCGTTCCCCATTGGGCCAAGGGGATCGATGAACCCATCCGTATCCATTATGACGTGGGCCTGGGCCGCGAATTCGCTGCCGAGGAGCTTCTGAGCGAGGAACCGCTGGGCGACCGCAGCAACCAGCCCCGCGGGAACTGGCGCGTGGTGCGGGCCCGCAACAAGTGGCAGCCGGCGGAAGATTGCGCTCGCCATCCTGTGCCGGGCACCTATCCAGTGGTTATTACGGGCGATACCGAATGGGGTGGCTGGCGCGTGCCGGGCGCCGAGTATGACCTGGACCCGCTGAAGATCGAGGAACAGGCTCGCCTGATCGCCCACGCACCGCAATTGGCCGATTTCGCCGGCGCGCTGGTCGACTGGGCCCGCCAGTCGGGCGAAGACATGCCCAGCGTTCTGGCCGAACTGGCGCACCGCGCCCAGGACATCCTGTCCGAGGTCAAGCGCCCGGGCTGACGCCTTGGCACCCTGACAGAGCCCGGGAGGAATGACATGACGGCGCTCGACATGCCCGCGGGTATCGAGCGGCTTTCTGTTTCCGCGCGGCCGATCGGCACGCATTTGTGGCGCGCCGTCCTGGTGCTGGTGGGATTTTCGCTGCTTACTGCGCTGTGGTTCTGGCCGCTGATGCCGCATCTTTCGGGCGCGCTTTTGGGGCCGCCCGAAGACAACATGCAGGACTTCTGGAACAGCTGGCACACCGCGAAAGCGGCCGGCTGGCATGACTTCTTCCACACGCGACAGATCCGCTTTCCCGAAGGCACGCCGCTCTACTACCATTCGTTCGCCTATCCACAGGTCTTCGCCGTGGCGTTCCTGGCGCGCCTGTTCGGCAACAGCTTCGCGACCCTGGTAACGCTGCACAATCTGACGCTGCTGGCATCCTTTCCGCTGGCCGCCATGGGGGCCTTCTATCTGGCGCGGCATCTGATCGAGGACCGGCCCGGCCGCGACCTTGGCGCCGCGGCGGCGGGGTTCATCTTCGCCTTCAATCCCTGGCATGTGGCCCAGGCGATGCACCATGCCCATGTGTCCACCATCCAGTTCCTGCCTCTGTTTGTGCTCTGCTATCTGGTGGCGCTGAAGCGGCGCAGCCTCCGGCTGCTGGGGCTGGCCGCGCTGCTGGACGCGCTGAGCGCGCTGTCCTGCTGGTACTTCTTCTTCTATCTCTTCTATTTCATGGCCTTCCACCTGCTCTACCTGCGCATCCGCGGCGGGCGCTGGCCCTGGGGCTGGAATTTTGCTGCACCCACGCTGGTATGCGCCGGCGCGGTGGTCCTGCTGATGCCCTGGCTGGTGCCCATGGCGATGTCGGGGCTGGATTCCAGCGTCTATTACGTCGGCAACAACATGTTCGTGGCGGATGTGGCGGCCTACCTGGCCTTCCCGCCCACGCATCTGCTGGCCGGCTGGGGCAAAGGCGTCTATGCGGTCCTGACCGGCAATGCGTGGGAGGCCACGGTCTATCTCGGCCTGGTCGCATCGGCAGTCTTTGCCGCCGCGCTTTGGACCACGCGCCGGGCGCCGGACGAAGACCGCAGGCTGCTGCGCTATGGTCTGGGCGGCATGATCTTTTTCGCCGCGATCGCCAGCGGCGACTGCCTGCATGTGGGCGGTCATGTGCTCACCTGGCTGCACATGCCCAGCGTGGCGCTGTCCAAGCTGCCCTTCTTCGCCAATGTGAGGACCCCCGCCCGCGCCATCGTCATGGTCTATCTGTTCCTGGGACTGGGAGCAGCTCAGGCGCTCGTGCTGGCCTGGACACGCGGCAGGCCGTGGCGGGCGGGCACGCTGCTGGTCGCTGCGCTGATGCTGCTGGACTTCTATCCCGCTCCGTCGGCCCTGGCCCTGACGCCGGCTGCCTGCCCGCCCGCCCTGTCCGGGATCGCCGCCGATCCGCAGAAGGGCTTCGGCGTGCTGGACCTGCCCGGCGGCTATGAGAACGGCAACGCCTATATGATGCTGTCTGCCTGCCACGGCCGGGCCATCGTGGCTGGCGAAACAGCGCGCCAGGTGGGCGCCACGCTTCTAGACCGGCTGGAAACAAGGAACCTTGCCGTCCAGCGCCGCCAACTGGCCGATGCCCAGGTGAAATATATCGTATTGCACAATCGGCGGCCCGGCCGGTTCGCCTGGAGAGCGACGGATGGGGACAAGGCAGCCTATGAGCAATTCTATACGCCGGTCTGGCGGGACCGCGACATGACGATCCTGAAGGTCCACTGATTTTCCCATGCCGGCCCGTTGCGGGCGGGCTATAAGACCCGCGCCGACTTGCGAGACCGCCATGCGTACCGAAGAACCGCGCGCCATCCATCTTGCCGACTACCGGGCGCCTGATTTCCGCATCAACACCGTTCACCTGGATTTCGCGCTGGAGGCGCAAGCCACGCTTGTCACCGCCCGGATGGAGATCGAGCGGCGGGGAGACGCGAGCGGCCCCCTTGTGCTGCACGGAGAGGAGCAGAAGCTGCTGTCGGTGGCGCTGGAGGGGCGGGCGCTCTCCGCTGGCGACTATCTGGTTGACGACAAGAGCCTTACCATCCCCGGTGTACCCGACCGCTTCACCCTGGAGGTAATCAGCGAAATCTCCCCCGCCGCCAACACCGCGCTGGAAGGCCTGTTCGTCTCCAACGGCATGTTCTGCACCCAGTGCGAGCCGGAGGGCTTTCGCCGCATCACGTATTTTCTCGACCGGCCCGACAATCTGTCGGTCTTCACCGTGCGCGTCGAGGCGGACGAGGAACAGTACCCGGTGCTGCTGTCCAACGGCAACCGCATCGACAGCGGCAGGCTGGGCGACGGGCGCCATTTCGCCGTCTGGCACGACCCCTTTCCGAAGCCCTCCTATCTTTTCGCGCTGGTGGCGGGCGATCTGGGCCACATCCGGGACAGCTTCGTCACCATGACCGGCCGCGCCATCGAACTGGTGATCTATGTCGATCACGGCAACGAACCGCGCGCGCTCTACGCGATGGATTCGCTCAAGCGGGCGATGAAGTGGGACGAAGAGACATATGGGCGCGAATACGACCTGGACATCTTCATGATCGTGGCGGTCAGCGCCTTCAACATGGGGGCGATGGAGAACAAGGGCCTCAACATCTTCAATGACAAGGTGCTGCTGGCCTCGCCCGAGACTGCCACCGACGACGACTATGCCCGCATCGAGAGCGTTGTGGCGCATGAGTATTTCCACAACTGGACCGGCGATCGCATCACCTGCCGCGACTGGTTCCAGCTTTCGCTGAAGGAGGGCCTGACCGTCTTCCGCGACCAGAGCTTTTCCGGCGACATGCGCAGCCATGCCGTCCAGCGCATCCAGGATGTGCGCGCGCTCAGGGCGCGCCAGTTCCCGGAGGACGCCGGGCCGCTGGCCCATCCGGTGCAGCCCGAAAGCTATATCGAGATCAACAATTTCTACACATCGACCATCTACGAGAAGGGCAGCGAAGTCATCGGCATGCTGAAGACGCTGGTGGGCGAGGAGGGTTACCGCAAGGCGACCGATCTCTATTTCGCGCGCCATGACGGAGAAGCCACCACCATCGAGAACTGGGTCAAGTGCTTCGAGGATGCCTGCGGCCGCGACCTGACCCAGTTCCGCCTGTGGTACCGCCAGGCGGGAACACCCGCGGTCACCGCCTCCGGCCAGCACGACCCGGCCGCCCGGACCTATACGCTGGAGCTCAGCCAGGCGCTGGGCCCCACGCCCGGCCAGCCGGGGAAAATGCCGATGCACATTCCCGTGCGCATGGGGTTTGTGGGCCGGAACGGAAAGCCGTTGCCCCTGACCCTGGATGGCGAGAACCAGACGGGGCCGGACGAACGGGTGCTGGAATTGACCGGGGCGCGGCAGCGTTTCGTCTTCACCGGTGTTGCCGAACCGCCCCTTCTGTCGCTGGGACGGCGTTTTTCGGCGCCCGCCATCTTCCGCGCGCCGCTGGACCGGGCGGGACGCGCGCGCCTGATGGGCCGCGACGCCGATGCCTTCAATCGCTGGGAAGCCGGCCAGGTGCTTGCCGGCGAGATACTTCTGGACATGGCGGGGGCCGCGCGCAGCGGGGCATTGAAGCCGGGGGCCTGTGACCGCCTTTATCTGGATGCCATCGGCGATGTGCTGGATCGCGCCGCCGACGATCCGGCCTTCGCGGCACAAATGCTGATGCCGCCCACCGAGAACGAGATGGCGACCCGTTCGGCCACTCCCGTCGATCCCGACGGCCTGCATGCCGCGCGCGTTGCCCTGATCCGTGACATCGCCGCCGCGCATGGCAACCGGCTGGCCGGACTTTATGAGCATATGCGGGTGGAAGGCGATTACAGCCCCGATGCGGCAAGCGCGGGCATGCGCGCGCTGCGCAATGCCTGCCTGCGCTACCTGACCGCGGCCGATGACGAGGCAGCCGCCGGGCTGGCGGACGCGCACTACCGCACTGCCGCCAACATGACCGACATGATCGCGGGCCTGGCGGCGCTGACACGCATGGAATCGCCCCTGACCGACGCGGCCTTTACCCATTTCCACGACCGCTTCCGCGCCGATGCGCTGGTCCTGGACAAATGGATGGCACTGCAGGCCGGTTCGCCCCTGCCCGGCACGGCGGAAGCGGTGAAGGCGCTGATGCGGCACCCCGCCTTCGACATCAGGAATCCCAATCGCGTGCGCGCGCTGGTGGGCGCCTTCGGCGGCAATCATCTTCGATTCCACGGCCTCGATGGCGCAGGCTATCGGCTGGTGGGCGGAGTGATCCGCGCCCTGGATCCCATAAACCCGCAGGTCGCCGCGCGGCTGGCCGGCGCCTTCGAGAGCTGGAAGCGCTATGACGGCGCGCGCCAGGCGCTGATGCGCCACGAACTGGAAACCATCCGCGCCCAGGCGGGCATCTCGCCCAACCTGTTCGAGGTCACCGGCAAGATGCTGGGCTAGGATTTGGGTGGACAGCCGGCGGATAAATTCCCGCTTGCGCAACTTAATTGTCCGGCCCTGGATTTGGTCCCCCTCCCCCCTTGTCCCCGCGGCGGCGGAAGCGGCTTTCGCCCGCATTTGCGCGCTCAGTGAGAAAGCGCGTGCGCGCGCCTGTCCGACAAAAGCTGTTGGACAACCCGCCGGCGGCGGGCGTGGGCAAAGTGTGGACAGGCCTGTCTGGCACGCGCGCATCGAACAAGTGTAGCCGAGCGCGCAGGGGAGGCGGACAAGTTGTAATGTTGGCGACGGTCGTCACGGCACCGCCTTCCCGTTCGAGAGGATGACGGAGCGTCCGGCGGTTCCCATAATCGCCCCGACGAATCACCGGGGTGGGCGATCAATTGGCGCCTGTGGGGGCATTGGCAGCAATGGGAGGCGTGTTGAACCGGCGCCGCCTGCTGCGCGATACGAGGCTGATCGTTCCGGTCTGCATCGTCCTGATCTGTGGAAGCTTTGCCGCCGCCGCACTGATCCAGATGCGGCTGGACCGCGCCCATGCCCTGGCCGAGGCAACCCGCGACGGACAGATCCGCGCCGTCAGCCTGGCAGGCTCGGCCGGCGAGGCGCTCGACCGCTATGCCCGGCTGGGCCTGCTTTATGCCGGGACGCTGCATCCGGCACTGGCGCGCGCCGAACCTTCCATCCGCAATATCGGCCTGTTCGGCGCCGGGGGCGAGACCATCGCCACGCTCAAGCCGGGCCTGGTGGCGCCCCCGCCCGCCTTCCGCGGATCGCGGCATCTGTTCGGTTGGGGACTGGGCCTGCACAAGGACGGGCGCAGCATCGCGGTGCTGTTCGATCCGGCGCGGCTGGCGAAAGGCGCACAGCTTTTGCCGCAGGCCGAGGTGCCGCCGGGTGCCATCGCCGCGCCGGTGCCGGGCTGGCCGTTGGCCGTCGTCGCACGCCCGAACGAGACGCAGGCGCTGGCCGGCTGGTACGGCATGCTGCCGCTTTACCTGTTCGTGATCCTGGGACCGGCGCTGGCCGGCGCCTGGTTGGCGGTACTGTTCGTGGGCACCTTCGAGCGCCATGCGCGTGCCGCCGCCAGCCTGAAGGCCCTGCGCGCCACAAGGCCTGTCGAGACCCGGCTGATGGTGCGCCTGGCCCATGCCGAACGGGGTGCCGTCGAGGCGCTGCGCGCCAAATCCGAATTCGTGGCCCATATGAGCCACGAACTCAGAACGCCGCTGAACGCGATGATCGGTTTTTCGGAGATCATAGGCCAGGGGCTTTACGGGCCGCCGGGCCATCCCAAATATGGCGAATATGCCCGCGATATCGCCGATGCCGGTCGCGCCCTGCACGGACGGATCGGTGACATTCTGGAATTCGCCAACATCCAGGCAGATCGCCATCCCCTGTCTCCCGAGCCGGTGGACCTGGCGGCACTCGCCGCGGGCGTGGTGGAGGAGCAGCAGGGCCGCGCCTTCTCCCGCCGCGTTGCGCTCAGCCTGACGCTTGCCGAGCCGGGCCTGGTGCGGGCAGACCCGCACGGCGTGCGGCGCATCCTGGTGGCGCTGCTGGACAATGCACTGACCTATACCGCCGAGGGTGGCTGGGTGCGCCTTGCGGTTCACTTCGAGGGGCCGGCGGGCGTGCTGAAGGTTGCCGACAGCGGCGGTGGATTTTCGGAGTCCGAACGGCGCCGAGCCGGGCGCGCCTTCCAGCGCTTCGACCGTCCGGGCGCGGTCACCGGGGCCGGGCTGGGCCTGGCCATCGCCATGGAGCTGACCCGCCGCATGGGTGGGGCGATGCAGCTTTCCGGGGCCTCCGGCCAGGGCGCGGTGATGGACCTGAGGCTGCCGAAATTGTGAGCAGGCCGCCGGGCGACAGCCGCATTCTGAATATCCTGTGATTTGCCGGGCCCGGCGTCTAACCTTCGGCTTGGGGGCATTCTTGCGGAGACGGGCGTGAAAACGGGCTGGATCATGGGCGGCGCGATGGCCGTGCTGGTGGCCGCAGGCGCGGGCTGGTGGCTTCTGGGCGGACCCGGCGGCGGCGCCAGGGGACCGGTCACCCTTTTCCAGTGGCAGGACTACATGGAGCCGCCCTTCCTGGCGGATTATGAGGCCGCGTATCACGAGAAGCCCGCCATCACCATCTTCGCCGACGAGGATGAGGCCTTCGCCAAGATGCGCGCCGGCTTCAAGCCGGACGTGATGGGCCCCTGCTATTACGAATTCGGCCGCTGGCGCGATGCGGGGCTGCTTGCCCCCATCGACACGGCGAAGCTGAAGAACTGGAACAAGATCTCACCCACGCTGCGCAATTTGCCGGGCATTTCGGCCGGGCCAGGCAAGGTGTGGTTCGTGCCGCATTACTGGGGCAACACCTCGCTGACCATCCGCACCGACCTGGCGCCGGAATACGCCAAGTCGCAGAGCTGGGAGATCCTGTTCGATCCCAAATACAAGGGCCGGGTTTCCGTGCTCGATGGTGTCGACGACACCGTGCCCTTCATCGCCAAGATGATCGGCATCGACGCCTACTCCATGACGCCGGAGCAGTGGGAAAAGGTGCAGGCCAAGCTGCGCGAACTGATCGCGCACCTGCGCTTCGTCTCCAGCGACGATACCGCGCTGGCGCAGGGCCTGGCGTCGGGCGAGCTGGTGGCGGCAATGAGCTGGCGCACCACCTTCGCGGCGCTGAACCGCGAGCACAAGCCGGTGGCCTATCTGGACCCGCCGGGCGGCATGTTCACCTATGTCTGCGGGCTGGTGATGCACAAGAACCCGTCGGACGAAGCCAAGGCGCTGGCGCTGATCGATTCGTCGCTGTCCGACCAGGCGGCAATCTATACGGTGGAGCATATTGGCGATGAACCCGCCAATATCGAAGCGATGAAGCAGGTGCCCGACAGCGTCTATGAGACGCTGCAGATACCCAAGGACCTGGAGGCCTTCCTGAAAAGCGGCACCTTCCAGAAGCCGCTCAAGGACAAGGACAGGATCGTGAACGCCTGGGCGGAGATAAAGGCGGGGATTCAGTAATTCTGGAACCCCTCCGGTTTCAGCTTCCGCTCGGTTCCCAAGTGGTCACTCTCGCTCGCTGAAACCACCTCCCCTTCCAGCGTGCTTTGCACGCGCAGGGAGGCCGGCCTGTGTCTGGCCCCAACAAAGAAAAAGGCGGGAGCCGAAGCGCCCGCCTTTTCAGTATTTGCGTGCCGCCTGCGTTGGTTCGCGCGGGATGTCCGCGCGTCCAGCAGCGCGCGGTACCGCCAGGGCCAGCCTCAAGGCGCGTCAGACGACGCCGCGCTTGTGCTCGCCAACCACGATGCGGCCGGGTTCGAAGGCCTTCTTGAACACGTCCAGCGCCTTGCGCGGCTCGGCATCGCCGCACATGAAGACGTCGAATGCGGCATAGCCCATCTCGGGCCAGGTGTGGACGCTGATGTGGCTTTCCGCCAGCACCGCCACGCCGGAGATGCCGCCGCCATCCTCGAACTTGTGCAGGTGGATGTGCAGCAGGGTCGCGCCCGCGGCCGTGACGGCGTCGATCAGCGCATTCTCGATGCGCTCACGCTCATCCAGGCCCTTGGCTTCCCAAAGGTCGATGATCAGATGGCTGCCGGCATAGCGCAGCCCATTGCGCGTGATGAAGTGATCCTTCTGATCGTCGTTCGAAGCAGGAACGACGACAGGCACCGGGCGCGTCGTCGCCCGATTGCGGGGAGCCTTTTCCTTTTGCGGGATCTTGTTCGCCGCCACCAGATTGAGTCGAGCCATTTCAAGCACCTACCCGTCTTAGAGTTGACACCTGCGCCTTGGCCTTGTGGACTTCCGGACGCGCCTTAAAGAAGAAAGCGACGGAGGGTGGTAGCCCTACGCCGCTTTTCCCGCTTTTTTTCTCGCGGGGTCGATTTTGGAAATAAGGCCAACCTCCCCCCCATGCAAGAAAAAACTTGCCCCGGGGGAAATTTTTTTCCCCACCGCCACCGCCGGGATGCGGCCCTCAACTGTCAACTTCTGTCTTGCGCCACCAGAGCGCGGCGAGCAGGCGGGGCGCGCGCCGACGGCACGACGCCGCCACGCAGTCGACAAAAGTCCCGCGCCATCGGCATTAGATGAAATGCACCACTTGTCGGCGTGCGGTAGACAGCGACGCCCGTGCGCCCTATACGGCGACTTCGTGGCCGCCTGGGCGGCCGTCACAATCTTTAAGGAAACGTTATGGCCCGTCCCCAGCCCCAGCCCGCCCGCAAGCTCGCCAACGCCCGCTCGGGCGCCCGCTCCGGCAAGGCGAGTGTCGCCACCGAGCGTCTCCACAAGGGCTATGCCCAGTCGATGGAGATCACCAAGATGCTGGCGGACGAGAAGAGCCAGTTCCAGCAGATCCGCATTTTCGACACGGTTGCCAACGGCCGGGTGATGACGCTGGACGACATCGTCCAGATCACCGACCGGGACGAAAGCGCCTATGCCGACATGCTCACCCACCTTCCCATGCTGGAGCACGGCAAGGTCGAGCGGGTGATGATTGTCGGCGGCGGCGACTTGTCGATCGCCGACGAAGCGCTCAAGCACAAGACCGTCAAGGAAGTCGTGCTGGTCGACATCGACGGCAGGGTGATTGAACTATGCAGGAAGCTGTTTGGTTCGGTTAACGCCAGGGCCTTCCGTGACCGGCGGATGAAGATTGAGGTGGCGGACGCCTTCGAATATCTGGGCCGCAAGGAGTCGAAGAACCGTTTCGATCTGATCATCGCCGACCGCCCCGATCCGGTGGGCCCGGGCAAGGCGCTGTTCGGCGAAACCTTCTATGACCGCGTCAAGGGAGCACTACGCAAGGGCGGCTATGCCACCTTCCAGACCGGCGTGCCCTTCTACCAGCCCTGGGAGATCACCGAGGCGCTTGAGGAACTGTCGCGCTTCTTCCCGCGCTCGGGCCTCTATCTGACTGTCGTGCCCACCTATATCGGCGGCTTCATGGCGCTGTCATGGGCCAGCAAGGGCGGCAAGGCGCTGGGCACCCCGGCCGGCATCGCAAAGGCCGCGCGCGCCTACAAGCGCATGAAGCTGAAATGCGACTATTACAACCCGCAGGTCCATGCCGCGGCGTTCGCCCTGCCCAACTGGATTGCCAAACTCGTTCCGTAGGCGGCATTTCACGCCGGATCGCAAAAAGCCGCCACGGTTGTCCGTGGCGGCTTTTTTGTTCGGGACCAATCTCCTTCTCCCCTTCGCGTGCGAAGCACGCCCGAAGGGGAGATGTCGGCAGCGATGGGTCCGCGAGGACCGAGCTGCCGACAGAGGGGTTTTGCTTACAAATGATAATCGAAGCCGACGCCGAAGATGCGCGGATCGCCGACAAAGCCGGTCAGGTCGTCGAAGTCGATGCCGCCCTGGACGTTCGCCTTGTCGGTGACGTTCTGGACATAGCCATAGAGATCGACCTTGTCGCCCGGAAAAGTATAGCCGACCTTGATGTCGCCTTCGTAATTGCCGTTGGAGTGGAACTCCTTCGACGTATAGAGGAAGAAGTTGGTGTAACCCTGCAGCCACCAGTTCGTGTAGAAGAACAGCGAATCCCCGCCGCCCAGGGGATAGGTGTATTTCGCGCTGGCCGAGACCAGATAGTCCGGCGCCTGCGGGAAGGGATTGCCGTCCAGGATCGCATTGCCGCCGGCATTCAGCGGGTCGGTGACCGTGCACTGTGCGCACACCCCGGTGGCCAGGCTGGAGTCGTGGATCGCGGTGTGCGTCCAGCTCGCGCCCAGCGTCAGCAGCAGATCGTCGATCGGCAGCCACTGGGCATCCAGTTCCAGGCCGGAGGCCTGGCCGCCGCGCGCGTTCAAGAGCACGATGGAGTTGCCGACCGCCGCGCCGCCCACCGCCGAGAATTGCGGATTGTGGATGTAGTAGGTGAAGCCGTCGAAGTTCAGCCGCAGCCGGTGGTCCAGCAGCTCGGTCTTCAGGCCCGCCTCATAGGAGGTGACGGTCTCGGACCTGGCGACGGAATAGTTGCCCGGCGGGGTGTTGAAGGCGATGTTGCGGCCCTGGATGGAGGGCGCACGGAAGCCGGTGGCCACGCGGGTATAGACATTCACGTCGTCGGTGATGGCATAGGCCAGGCTGACATCCCAGCTGACATTGCTGCCGGTCGCCTTGACGGGGACGGTGATCGTGTCCAGCGGGCCGCCGGCGGTCATGGCCTTCACGTCGCTGGTCCAGCGCACGCCGGCGGTAACGGTGAAGGCGTCGGTGACCTTGTAGCTGGACTGGCCGAACAGCGCATAGGAGACGTTGCTCTGCCGCACCGCGGTCGGCGGGATGAAGAAGGGGTTGGTCGTGTCCTGATAGTCGGTCGAGAAATAGAAGGCGCCGACCTGCCAGAACCACGCGCTTGAGGCGCCATAGTCGCTGGCCAGGTGCAGTTCCTGGGTGAACTGGTGCAGATAATCCAGCCCGTCCTGGGTGTCGGACTGGAAGAAGATCAGGCCGGGGCCGCCGGGATTGCCGCCATCGATATCGCCGCGGCTGTAGCCGTGGGTGGTCTCGTAGCCGGTGATCGAGGTCAGCACCATCCCCGGCAGGCGGTAGGACATGTTCAGGCTGGTACCGATGCCGTCATATTTCTGCGGATTGTTGTTGCCGCCGTCAAAGAACACCGTGCCGGGAATATAGTTTGCGTTCAGCTTGTCGCTGCCCTTGGTCAGGACATTGGCGCGGAAGATGGCGGCGGTGCCGTTCAGCGAACGGCCATGCACGTTCAGAAGTGCGCTGAAATCGTCGTTGGGCTGCCACAGAAGCTGGGCGCGGCCGGCCCGCTCGTCATAGCCGCCCAGTGCGCCCTTCTGGCCGGTGAAGGCGTTGTCGATCCAGTCGTCGCGGTGCTGGTAGAGGCCGGAGACGCGGAAAGACAGCGTGTCGGTGATGCCATCGCCGAAGGCGCCCTCGACATTGGCGGTGTCATACTTGCCGAGCGAGGCGCTGACATAGCCGTCCTGCTCCCGGGTGGGGCGGGCGCTGGTGAACTTGATCACGCCGGCGGTGGTGTTGCGGCCGAACAGGGTGCCCTGGGGTCCGCGATCGACTTCGACATTGACCAGGTCATACAGCGGCGAGCTTTTCAGCACCACATTCTCCATCACCACATCGTCCATGATGATCGAGACGGGCTGCGAGGCGGCCAGGTCGAAATCGGCATTGCCGAGGCCGCGGATGTAGAAACGCGGCGCCGCGCGGCCGTTGGAGGATTCGGCATAGAGGCTGGGAACATGGGCGGCGATTGCCTTGATGTCCTCGCCCGACTGGAAGACCACCGAGAGATCGTCACCCGACAGTGTCGAGGTGGAGATCGGCACGTCCTGCTGGTTTTCCGCGTGGCGCTCGGCGGTGACCATCACGGTTTCGATCTGGTCGTCGGCGAAGGCCGGCCGCGCGGCCATCAGGCCCAGCAGCGAGACGCAACCCAGCAACGTGGCGGTGCCCTTTTTCATCGTGTTGGTGCTCATTTTCGGCTTGTCCCCCGTGCAGCGCCCCGCGCACGGCGAAATGCCGTGCGGGTCCTTCCGTGCGGATTTCCGGGCCCTCATTCAGGGCGCCGCCTTTGGCGTTTGCCCCTTGTTATGGCCGGGAACCTCTCCGAATGACGCTTTTGTGTCAACGGGATTGGTGCAGAGCAGCAAAGGCGGCCGGCCCTTGTGGCCAAAAGGCTACGCCGAACCCGGCAAGGTAGCGGACGGGCCTATCTTTCCGGCTTGCCATGCCCGTCCCTGGCGCCCATCTTCCGGGCGGTTAACAGGGAAATTGTCATGACATTGATTGGTCCGGGCGGACGGCCCGTTACATCGCCCGCTTCCAGCACCAGCCCCCATGTCAAGGATTCGGGCCTTGCCACCTTTGCCGCCGACGTACTGGAGGCCAGCCGCGAGGTCCCCGTTATCGTGGACTTCTGGGCGCCGTGGTGCGGGCCCTGCAAGACCCTGGGACCGATGCTGGAAGCCGCCGTCAGCGCCGCGAACGGCGCGGTGAAGATGGTCAAGGTCAATATCGATGAGAATCCCGAGATCGCCCAGCAGTTGCGCATCCAGTCCATCCCCACCGTCTATGCCTTCAAGAACGGCCAGCCGGTGGACGGCTTCATGGGCGCCCTGCCCGAAAGCCAGGTAAAGGCCTTTGTCGCGGGCCTGACCGGCGGCGAGGGTCACGAACATGGCCATGGCGGGCCCGAGCATACCGCCGAGGTCCTGTCGATGGGTGCCCAGGCGCTGGAAGCCGGCGACATCGCCATGGCGGCACAGGCCTATGGCCATGTGCTGCAGGACGAGCCGGGGCACCCCGCCGCGGTGGCGGGGCTGGCGCGCGCCTATCTGCAGGGCGGCGATGTCGAACGTGCCCGCACGACGCTTCAGATGGTGCGTCCGGACGCGGCGCAGGATGAAGCCATTCGCGCCGTCGAAGCCGAACTGAAGCTGCGCGAGGCGCCCGCCCCCCAAACCGGCGAAGTCGCCGCGCTGCGCGCCAGGCTGGAAGCCGATCCCAGGGATCACCAGGCGCGCTTCGACCTTGCCACTGCCCTGGATGCGGCCGGCGACCGCGACGGCGCCATCGCCGAATTGCTGGAACTGGTGCGCCGCGACCGCCAATGGAACGAGGCGGCGGCGCGCAAGCAGCTCGTCACCCTGTTCGAGGCAATGGGACCTGCCGACCAGCGCACGCTGGAGGGACGGCGCCGCCTTTCGTCGATCCTGTTCTCATGAGGGTCTGATGGCCCATAGTTACCACAGCTGCTCCAGCCTGCCCGCGACCCTGCCGCTGTTCCCGCTCAGCGGCGTGCTGCTGCTGCCGCGCGGCGCCCTGCCCCTGAACGTGTTCGAACCCCGCTATCTGGAGCTGGTCGACCGGGCACTGGCCACCGACCGGCTGATCGGCATGATCCAGCCCGCCGAAAGCGAAGACGAAGTCCTGCGCCCGAAGCTGATGGGGGTAGGCTGCGCGGGGCGAATCATTTCCTTCCAGGAGACCGAGGACAATCGCTACCTCATCACCCTGGCCGGGGTGTGCCGCTTCCGGCTGGCGGGTGAGATCGACAGCGGCGCGGCCTGGCGCGCAGGCGTGTGCGACTTCACACCCTTTGCCAACGACCTGGCGTCGGCAAGAGACGACGATTTTCCCCGCGAGCGGCTGCTCAGTGTCTTGAAGACCTATCTCTCCAACCGTGACATGAATGCGGACTGGAACAGCGTGATGACCGCGCCGGCCGAGGCACTGGTCAACGCCCTGTCGATGATGTGTCCCTTCGACCCGGCAGGCAAACAGGCGCTGCTGGAAGCACCCACCCTGGCCCAGCGCGTTTCCACGCTGGAGGCGTTGCTGGAAATGTCGGGCGGCGAATCCGGCCCGGTTACCCTCAATTGACGTTCACCTGAACCGGAAAAGTGCAGAGCGATGGATACCGACCCCAAATTGCTGGAAATCCTGGTCTGCCCGCTGACGCGCACCACGCTGCATTACGACCGCGAGCGCCAGGAACTGGTCAGCCGCGCAGCGGGCCTGGCCTATCCCATCCGCGGCGGCGTGCCGATCATGCTGCCGGGCGAGGCGCGCCAACTGTCCGAGGAGGAACGCGCATGAGCCGGCCCTGGCCCAGCGAATTGCGGCTTTCCCCCGCGCGCGACGCGCTGACCGTTCGCTTCGACACAGGCGAAAGCTTCACCCTGGCGGCGGAATATCTGCGCGTGGAATCGCCCAGCGCCGAAGTGCGCGGCCATGGCGGCGCACCCAGGAAAATCGTCACCGGCAAGGAAGACGTGAAGATCGACGCGCTGGAGCCGGTGGGCAATTACGCTGTGCGCATCGGCTTCGACGACGGCCATGACAGCGGACTTTACAGCTGGGACTATCTCCACAAGCTGGGCGCCGAAAGGGATCGCATCTGGGCGGCCTATCTGGAAGCCAAGGGGCTGGCGGCGCGGCAGACAGGTTAACGGGGCAGTCGACCAGCGGGTGGATCAGGCGGGTGGATCAGGCGGGCGGCACTATCGCGCCCAGCCCGCCCAGCACCAGCCTGGTGGCGAACTCTGTGGAGGCGGCCGCATCCTCGGGACCGTTCAGGTCCTGTGAGAGCTCAAATCCCAGGCCGGTGATCGCCGATGCCAGCAACCCGGCATTGGCGCGCGGCAGCACGCCCCGCGCCATGGCGTCCTCGATGTCTTCCTTCAGTTCGGCGATCCCGGCCAGAACTTCTGGCGTGTCCATGCGAAAGCGCAGCGCGCCGGCGGGCCGGGGCGCGAAGCTGCCGGAATGGTCCAGCGCCGCGGCAAAGAAGCTGCGGAAGGTGGCCGCCAGGAATTCCTCTGCCGTGCCGGCGGCGCGGCGCGCAGCACGCAGCCCCGGACGTACCGCCAGCGCCACCTCGTCGCGCAGGGCCTGGTAAACTTCTTCCTTCGACTTGAAGTAGTTGTAGAAGGTGCCGGCCGCCAGCGGCGTGGCACGGATCACATCGCGCACCGTGGCGGCGGCAAATCCCATTTCCGAAAAGACCCGGCGTGCGGCGGCCAGGATGACCTCGCGGTTCTGCGCCTTGGTGCGGGCGCGGCTATGCACAGAACGGGTGCTACCGCCCGGCCTGGCACCATCCATCCTGGAGACAGGCAGCTTGGAGCTAGCATCCATGCGGGGAGCTTATCCGATGGTGACGGGCCGTCAATTTCAGGATCGGGTGCCCGTCCCAACCGCCGCCATTACCGAGGCATGGCCATCGCGGGCCAGAAGCGCCGCCAGATCGCGCTTTATGCGCGCCACCAGGCCCGGCCCCTTGAGCGCCAGAGCGCTGTAAAGCTGGACCAGCGAGGCGCCCGCCCGGATCTTGGCATAGGCCCCGGCGCCGCTGGCGATGCCGCCCACCCCCACCAGCGTCACGGCCCCGCCCAGCCGGCGGTACATCTCGCCCAGGATGCGGGTGGACGGTTCGAACAGGGGCGCGCCGGACAAGCCGCCCGCTTCGGCAGCGTGCCCCGAGCGCAGGGGCGGACGGGCGATGGTGGTGTTGGAGACGATCAGGCCCTCTATGCCGCCGGAAAAGCCGTGCGCCCGCACCACATCGGCAATCTCATCCAGCGCATGATCGTCCAGGTCGGGCGCGATCTTCAGCAGCAGCGGCCGCATCACGGTGCGGGCGCGCAATTGCGCAAGGCTGCCCAGAAGCCGCGTCAGTTCCTCGCGGTTCTGCAGGCCGCGAAGCCCCGGTGTGTTGGGCGAGGAGACGTTCACCGTCACATAATCGGCCAGCGGCGCCAGCATCTCGTAACAGGCGGCGTAATCGGCGATGCGGTCGGCGCTGTCCTTGTTGGCACCGATATTGATGCCGACGATGCCGCCGCGCCCGTGCGACGTCAGGCGCGCCTTCAGCCGGGCCGCTGCGGCCGCCATGCCGCCATTGTTGAAGCCCATGCGGTTGATGATGGCGCCGTCTTCGGGCAGCCGGAACAGGCGCGGGCGGGGATTGCCCTGCTGGGGCCTTGGCGTGACGGTACCGCATTCCACGAAGCCGAAGCCGAACCGCGCCATGGCGTCGGGCACTTCGGCGTCCTTGTCGAAGCCCGCGGCCAGGCCGACCGGGTTGGGGAAATCAAGGCCGAAGGCCCGCACGGCCAGGCGCGGGTCGTCCGGGCCGCGGGCCGGGATCAGGCCGCCCCCGGCTTTCAGCAGGGCAATCGTCGCCTTGTGAGCGGTTTCGGCCTCCAGCCCCCGCAGGAGTCCCGTCACCAGATCGGCGCCCAGGTCGAATATTCCCACCCAACACTCCCCCAATTAGAGCCGTTTGCGCGCAGAGGTAACCCGTTGCCCCCTAGACGAGCACTCGCCGCCCTTCTATTATAGGAATAATAACCGTAAAGTCCGGTTTGATTCCTAACCCGTTAATCTCCATGTTGACGCATGTTCAAATCTGGAGGGCCATCGACGCCCTTGCCGCCCGGCATGGCATGTCGCCCTCCGGTCTGGCCAAGATCGCCGGTCTCGATCCGACCACCTTTAACAAGAGCAAGCGCGGCACGGCGAGCGGAAAGCTTCGCTGGCCCTCCACCGAGAGCCTGGCCAAGGTTCTGCAGGCTACTGGCGCCAGCCTGGAAGACTTCGTCGCCCTGGTCAGCGAGACCAGCGGCCGGGCGGGGCGCATCCGCATGGTGCCCCTGATCGGCATGGCCCAGGCCGGCACCCAGGGCTATTTCGACGACGCGGGCTTTCCGGCCGGCGCCGGCTGGGAGGACATCGCCTTCCCCGACATCGCCGACGAGCATTGCTATGCCCTGGAGATCACCGGCGATTCCATGCTGCCGGTCTATCGCGATGGCGACCGCATCGTGGTTTCGCCCTCGGGATCCTTGCGCCGCGGCGACCGGGTGGTGGTCAAGACCCATGGCGGGGAAGTCATGGCCAAGCAGCTTGGCCGCATGACCGCCCAGCGCATCGAACTGCGCTCGTTCAATCCCCAGTTCGAGGACCGCAGCTTCGCCCTCAGCGAGATCGCTTTCGTGCATCGGATCATCTGGGCAAGCCAGTAGCCGGCCGCCCGCGCGGTTTCAGGAAAGTGCGTAGCGCTGTTCCATCCGAAACCGCGACCAAATAAATGCTCTAGCCGGGATAGCCTTCGAACTTGCGCACCAGCGCGGCAAAAGCCTCGCTGCGTCCCGCCGTCAGCAGCGCCAGAAGGGTGCCGGCGCGGTCCTGCATCGCCTTTTCATAGGCGGTGACCGGCTTGCCCGCGATCGCGGCTTTGAATTCCCCGATGATCCGGTCGCGATATTTGTCCGGATCGAACCCCGCCAGCGACAGCCCAATCTGATAGCGCACCGAGACATTGCCCGGCGCGATCTGAACCGCCCGATCAAAGAGCGCAAGCGCCTTGCCGCTGGTGGCGCCGTAGAACAGCCGCGCCGCCAGGGCGCCACCGCCTTTCACGATCGCGATGTTCCAGCCGCCCAAGGCCGACACCGCATGGGGATTGTCCGGATCGTCGGCGACCGCCTTGTCCAGCGCCCTGTGGGACCGGCCAGGCACATCGTCGAGACGCGCCCGAACGGTGCCGGTGATGCGGGCCTCATAGCCCAGCGCGACGGCGAGCCAGAGCTGGCCCCAGGCCAGTCCCGGGTCGGCGTCGATGGCGCGGCGGGCAAACCCTTCGGCCCGCTTCAGGCATTCCAGGCACGGAGCATTGCGCAACCTGTCCTGGTCCAGCAGCGCCCGCGCCGCCATGGCATACCCCGCTGCCGTGTGGGTCGCTTCGCCGGCCCTGACGGCGCCGTCATAGTCGCCGCCGGCGTAAAGTGCATAGACAGGATCCTCGGCTGCGGCGGCCGTGCCGGCCCAAAGCAGCACCACAAGACCCGCCAGAGCGGGCTTCATGCCACCCGATCCGCCAGTCGTTCGCGGATCATCGCCGCCGTCTCGGCGCAGCCGAACAGCGCGGCGAAGGAGCCGAAGCGCGGGCCTTGGGTCTGGCCGAACAGTACTTCATACAGCGCGCCGAACCAGGCGCGCAGCGGTTCGAAGCCGTGGCCCTTGCCCACCTCGTAGACCACATTCTGGATTGCGGCGCCGTCGCGCACGTCGCCCATCGCTTCGAGCCTGCCGGCCAGGTCTTCCAGCGCCGCGCGCTCTTTCGCATCGGGCGCGCGGTAGGTCTTCGCCGGCTTCACGAAATCCTCGTAATAGCGCAGCGCATAGCCCACCAGCTTTTCCAGGCCGGGATTGTCCTTCGGCGAGGCGCCCGGCGCATAGCGGCGGATGAAGCCCCACAGCACGTCGCGATTGTGCGCGTTGGAAGCCGACACCAGGTTGAGCAGCAGCGCGAAACTGACCGGATAGCGCTCGTCCGGCGGGCAGCCGGCATGGATGTGCCACACCGGATTTTCCAGCCGCTGTTCCTCGGTCGTTTCGTTGGAATGATAGGCGTCGAGGAAAGCGATATATTCGTCCACCGCCTTGGGGATCACGTCGAAGAACAGCCGCTTTGCGGTGCGGGGCTTCTGGAACATGAACAGCGACAGGCTTTCCTGGGTGCCGTAGGTCAGCCATTCCTCCACCGACAGGCCATTGCCTTTCGACTTGGAGATTTTCTGGCCCCCTTCGTCCAGGAAGAGCTCATAATTGAAGCCTTCCGGCGGCTCCGCCCCCATCGCCTTGACGATCTTCGACGAAAGATCGACCGACGAAATCAGGTCCTTTCCCGCCATTTCGTAATCCACCCCAAGCGCCAGCCAGCGCATCGCCCAGTCCGCCTTCCACTGGCACTTCACGTGGCCGCCGGTGACCGGAAGTTCGGTCTTGATGCCTTCATCCTCGAACACGATGGTCCCCGCCGCGGGATTGACCTCCAGCAGCGGCACCTGCAGCACCTTGCCCGAGCGCGGGGAAATCGGCAGGAAGGGCGAATAGGTGGCGCGCCGCTCCTCGCCCAGCGTGGGCAGCACGATCTTCATCACGGCGTCATAGTGCGCCAGAAGCGTCAGCAGCGCCGCGTCGAAGCGGCCCGACCTGTAATAGTCGGTGGAGCTGGCGAACTCGTAAGCGAAGCCGGCCGCATCCAGGAACGCCTTCAGCCGCGCATTGTTGTGGGCGCCGAAACTGTCATGGCTGCCGAAGGGATCGGGCACCTGGGTCAGCGGCTTGTCCAGATAGCCGCGCAGCATCTCCTGATTGGGGACATTGTCCGGCACCTTGCGCAGGCCATCCATGTCGTCGGAGAAGGCGATCAGGCGCGCGGGAACATCGCTCATCGCCGCAAAGGCGTGACGCACCCAGCTGGTGCGCGCCACCTCGCCGAAAGTGCCGATATGCGGCAGGCCGGACGGGCCATAGCCGGTCTCGAACAGCACGCCGTTCACCGTTTCGCCCCGCGCGCGGCGGCGTGCCACCCGCGCCAGAAGCTTGCGGGCTTCCTCGAAAGGCCAGGCTTTGGCGGCAAGCGCCTGTTCGGCCATGTTTTTCACTTTGGGATTTACCCTTCGTTAAGCGGAACTTTAAGCGATTTGAAAGGGCGCGAAAGCTATTCTTCCACAAGGAATTGCGCAATGACCGTTGAAAGCCCGCCGGACAAGCGAAGTGCGGACGCGATTTTCGCGGGACGCATCAATGTCCTTTACGCGCTCGGGCGCCATTATCTTTCCCTGCCCTTTGCCGTCCTGTGCGTGCCCGCCACCGTGATTGCGGGGCATTTGCCCTCGGCCGCCTCGCTGATGCCGCTGGTGCTGCAGATCGGCGTGGTGATCGCCGCCGAACAGCTCACCACCGCCTATCGCCAGCGTCCGCCCGGCAGCAGTCCCCATTACTGGGCACGCCGCTATACCTTCGTCTCGGCCATCGCCGGCGCCAGTTGGGGCGTGGCCGCCATGTTCTGGTTCATGTGGGATTCCTTCCCCGCCCAGGCTTACCTGAGCCTGGCCTTCCTGGGCATGACCGCCACCGAATTCATCGCCCGCTCCGCCCATCGGCCCGCCTATATAGCCCATACCCTGTTCGCACTGGGTCCGCTGGTTGTCCTGCTGCTGATCCAGGGCGGCCTCTATCCCAGCCTGAGCGCGGTGCTGATCGCGCTGTTTGCCGCCGTGCTGATCAGCTACTGCCACGACATGGCGCGGCTGCTGGATGAGAGCGTCCATCTGCGCAACGAGAATGGCGAGCTGGTGGTGCGCCTGCGGCGCGAGAAGTCCGAGGCGCTGGCGGCCCGTGATGCCGCCGAGAACAGTGCGCTTGCCAAGGCTGCCTTCATCGCCAACATCAGCCATGAGCTGCGCACCCCGCTCAACGCCCTTCTCGGCATGGCCCAGCTTCTGGAGCGCGCGGAGCTTCCCAAACAGCAGGCCGATCATGTGAAAGTGATGCTGCAGGCCGGCCGCGGCCTTCAGACCCTCATCGACGACGTCATCGCGCTGACCCGCGACGAGGACGATCGGCTCGGGGACGAGGATTGCGATCCCGCGCAGGCGGCGCGCGCGGTGGCCCGCCTGCTGCAACCGCGCGCCTGGGAGAAGCGCCTGCACCTGACCCTCTCGGCCGCCTCGGGCCTGCCGCGCGTGGCGGCCGATCCGCGCAAGGTGCGCCAGGTGCTGCTGAAGCTTACCGACAACGCGCTGAAGTTCACCGAGCGCGGCCTGGTCGATATCCGCCTGGATCTGGTGGAAGACGGCAGGGCGGTCCGCTTCAACGTCACCGATACCGGCCATGGCGTGGCGCCGGAAGTGGCGCATCAGCTGTTCACCCCTTTCTCGCCGGGCGATTCCTCCTATGCGCGCAAGGAACAGGGCGCCGGGCTGGGCCTGGCGGTCGCCAAGCGCGTCATCGAGCAGGCCGGCGGCACCATCGGCTTCACCAGCACCCCCGCCGAGGGCGCGCAATTCTGGTTCACCCTGCCGGTTTCCGGCCTGGCCGCGGTGCCGGGCAGTGAAACGGTGCCCCAGCACACGCCGCCGGCCGGCCTGGCGGTGCTGCTGTTCATCCGTGCCCCCGAGGTGAGCGCGGCCCTGGCCCATATGCTGGAGCCCTTCGGCAACCGCGTGATCCAGGCCACAAACATCGCCGACGCGATCGTCCGCGCCGGAAAAAACCATTTCGACGCGATCATCAGCGGAGGCGGCGATGCGGACATGCTGGCGGCGGCGCCCGGCGTGAAGGCACCGCTGATCGCCATGCTGCTGCGCGGCGACCGCGCGCCCGCCGCCACGGACAAGGTGCTGCGCTGGCCTGTGGAGGCCGACCAGCTCTATTTCGCGCTGGAAGATGTCGCGGCCGGGGCGGACCCCGCGCAGGTGCCGCAAGCGCCTGCCGCGATCGACGCCGTCGCTTTCAGTTCGCTGGAGAAGTCGGTTGGGGTGAAGGCACTGGTCGAGATCCTGCAATGCTATGTCGTTACCGCCGAGGAGCTCACCACTGCGCTGTCGAACGCCTGCAACGATGAAAAGTGGGACGATGCCGGGCGCCTGGCGCAGGACATTGTCGGTGCCGCGGGCGGCCTGGGCCTTTCGGCCATCACCCAGGCGGCGCGGCAGTTCGCGACGGCGGCGCGCGAGGGCATGGACCGCCATGCGCTGCGCAATGCCGCGCAACTGGTGATCGGCGAGCATATGCGCGCGCGCCAGGCGCTGATCCAGCTATATCCCGACGTGGCATAGACGCCGGGGGGCAAAGATAATCCTGTCAGTTTTGTGAGCGCCGCAGCATGATCGCGGCCTCCATGGCCTCTTCTCTCGAAAACCTGATCGGGCTCGTGCCCGCGCCGCCCGGCGGTGCCATTGCGCATGCCGATGGCACCGCCGAACGCATCGGCCTGCATGACGCGCGCCCGTTGTTCGAGGGCGGCGACGTGCTGGTGGCGCATGGCACCTTTGTCGCCGGCCGGCTGGGGTTGCGCGCGGCGCCTTTGCTGTTCGACGTGCTGGAACTGTTCGCATTCGTGCGGCCGGGCCAGCCCTTCGTGCCCAGTGCGCCGGGACTTTGCCGCGCGCTCGGGCTGGACGTGCCGCGCACCCCCGAAGCATCCGCCGCCAGCCTGTTCGCCATCGCCGATGCGCTGCTTGCCCAATTCGCCGGCTGGCCGCAAGAGGCGCGCCAGGGCCTGGCACCCATGATCGGCACGCTGGAACGCGCGGGCTGGCGCTGGGCGCCGCTGCTGAAGAAATGCGCCGGAGAAGCGCCGCACGGCTCGCCCATCGCCGGGCTGGAAGCCTGGCGCGGCCTTGCCGCCTGGGAAGACGCACCCCTGCCCGGCAAGCCCGGCTCGCAGCCTGTCGAGCCGCAGGAAGCGCGCGCGCGGTTGGCGCAGCTGGTGGACGAAATGCGCCCCGAACAGGCGGCCTATGCCGATGCCGCCACCTTTGCGTTCGGCCCGCGCGAGCAGGCGGGGGCGCCGCGCGTCGCGCTGGTCGAAGCGGGCACCGGCACCGGCAAGACTCTGGGATATCTGGCCCCCGCCAGCGTCTGGGCCGAGAAGAACGGCCCCGGCCTGTGGATCAGCACCTATACCCGCAACCTGCAGCGCCAGATCGTGCAGGAAATCGCCCACCTGTGGCCTGATCCGGCCGAGCGCGCGGAAAAGGCCGTCGTGCGCAAGGGCCGGGAGAACTATCTTTGCCTGCTCAACTTTGAAGAAGCCGCCAAGCGCACGGCATTGGCGCCGGGCCAGCGCAGCGTTGCCCTGGCACTTATCGCGCGCTGGGTGCAGTCGGGCACCGACGGCGACCTGTCGGGGGCGGGCTTCCCCGCCTTCCTGGCCGCCTTCATGCCGCTTTCCACCGTCACCGACCGGCGCGGGGAATGCATCTATGCCGCCTGCCCGCATTACCGCATCTGCTTCATCGAGCATGCGGTGCGCCGGGCGCGCCATGCCGCCATCGTGGTGGCCAATCATGCGCTGGTGATCGCCCAGGCCTCGCAGGATTTCGGTGCGCAGGACTGGATCGGCGAGGACGAGACCACCGATACGCCCAGCGAGCGGCGGCTGCGCTATGTCTTCGACGAGGGCCACCACCTGTTCGATGCCGCCGACAGCGGTTTCTCCGCCCGCCTGTCGGGGCGCGAGATGGCCGAACTGCGACGCTGGATCCGCGGACCGGAGGGGCGCGCCAGAAGCCGCATGCGCGGGATCGAGGAACGGCTGAAAGAGCTGATCGCCGACGATGAGGCGGCGCAGCAAGCGCTGGAAGACGCCGTGGCGGCGGCATCGGTGCTGGCGAGCGAAGGTTGGCAGCAGCGCATCGGCAATGGCCCGCGCGGCCCCGGCGAAGTCTTCCTGTCGGCGGCCTATGCCCATGTGCGGGCGCGCAGCGAAGGCGGCGAAGCCTTTTACTCGCTGGAAGCCGAAGTCCAGCCCATGGGCGAAGACCTGGCGGCGGCGGTCAGCGGACTGGCGCGCGGGTTGAAACGCCTGGCCGATCCGCTGATGCGGCTGGCCGGTCATCTGCGCAAGGCCATGAACGACAAGACCGCCACGCTGGAGCCCTACACGAAAGCACGGTTGGATGCGGCGGCGCGCGGGCTGGAGCGGCGCGCACGCGGCATCCTGCCCGCATGGATCGCCATGCTGGAGACGCTGGAGAATGGCGAGGTGCCCACCGAATTCGTGGACTGGCTGGAGATACTGCGCGAGGACGGGCGCGACGCCGATGTCGGCCTGGCGCGGCACTGGATCGATCCGACCGTGCCGCTGGCGGCCGAAGTGCTGGAGCCTGCGCATGGGGCGCTTATCACATCGGCCACCTTGCGCGATGTGGGCGGGGCGGCAGATGACCATTGGGCCAGCGCCGAAGTGCGCACGGGCGCGGGCCATCTGGCCCAGCCGGCACGACGCGCCAGTTTCGGCTCGCCCTTCCGCTATGACGAACAGGCGCGCATCTTCATCGTGAAAGACGTGCCGCGCCGCGATCCGGAGGCGCTGGCTGCCGCCTATCGCGAACTCTTCCTTGCGTCCGGCGGCGGGGCGCTGGGCCTGTTCACCGCCGTGCGCGCGCTGCGTGATACGGCGAGCCGCATCGTCACGCCCCTCGCCGACGCGGGGCTGACGCTCTATGCCCAGCATGTCGACCGGCTGGACACCGGCGCCCTGGTCGATCTGTTCCGGGCGGAGGAAAACGCCTGCCTGCTCGGCACCGATGCGCTGCGCGACGGGGTGGACGTGCCGGGACGCAGCTTGCGGCTGGTGGTATTCGACAAGGTGCCCTGGCCAAAGCCCACCATCCTGCACAAGGCGCGGCGCGCCCGCTTCGGCAAGGGCTATGACGACCTGATCACCCGTTTCCGGCTGAAGCAGGCCTTCGGGCGGCTGATACGGGGCCGCCAGGACCGCGGCTGTTTCGTGATCCTGGAGGGCGCCACCCCCAGCCGGCTTCTGACCGCCTTTCCGGAAGGCGCCCCGGTCAAGCGCTGCGGCCTGGCCGAGGCAATTGGGGATATCCGGGCCTTTGTCGGCACGCCGTCAGATGGGGCCGTGACCGGCCCGGCCCAGCCGCTTATAACCCCCGGATGGCCGCGAGCCCCGACATCCTGACCCAAGACGAAAGCTACGGCCGTCATTCCACCGGCATCCTGCCCAGCCATGTGCTGGCGCGCCTGTTCGCGGCGGGACGCGAGATCGTGGCCAGCGAGCCTTTCCTGCCGGGGCAGATCCAGCCCGCCAGCCTGGACCTCCGGCTGGGGCCGGTGGCGTATCGCGTCCGTGCCAGCTTCCTGCCGGGGCCGAACGCCACGGTGGAAGACAGGCTGGCCCAAGTCTTCATGCACGAGATCGACCTTTCCGAGGGCGCGGTGCTGGAGGCCGGCTGCGTCTATATCGTGCCGCTGCTGGAACGCGCCGACTTCTCGGCCCGGATATCGGGCACCGCCAATCCCAAAAGCTCGACCGGGCGCATTGATGTCTTCACCCGCCTGATCACCGATCACGCCGCGGCCTTCGACCGGGTGGCCGCCGGTTACAGCGGGCCGCTCTATGCCGAAATCTGCCCCCAGACCTTCCCCGTGCTGGTGCGCAAGGGCAGCCGCCTGAACCAGCTTCGCGTCCGCCACGGCTCGCCGCAGTTCAGCGACACCCAGTTGCGCCGCCTGCACGAACAGATCCCGCTGGTGGCCATAGATGACGGCAGGAGCGAACCCAATATCGAAGGCGGCCTGGCGCTTTCGATCGACCTGAAAGGCAACGCCGACGACGGCAAGCGCATCGGCTTTCGCGCCAAGAAGCATACCGGGCTCATCGATGTGGACCGGGTGGGCGCGCTGGACCCGCATGATTTCTGGGAGCCGATCCAGGCCAATGCGCGCGGCGACATGGTGCTGGACCCGGACGAGTTCTACATCCTGGTGAGCCGTGAGCGCGTGGCCATCCCGCCCGACTACGCCGCCGAGATGGTGCCCTTCAATCCGCTGGTGGGCGAATTCCGCGTCCACTATGCCGGCTTCTTCGACCCCGGCTTCGGCTATGCGCCGGGGCAGCCGCCGGCCGCGCGTGGCGTGCTGGAAGTGCGCTCGCGCGAGGTGCCTTTCATTCTGGAACATGGACAGATCATTGGCAGGCTGGTTTTCGAGCGGCTCACCGATCCGCCTCCGGAAGGTTATGGCGCGGGTTTGGGCTCCAACTATCAGGGCCAGGGCCTGAAACTCTCCAAGCATTTTGGTTAACGGCGATCGTTCGCGGAACTGGCCGCCGCAATTGTTGCGGAAAGTCCACATTGCCGCCGCAAATCACGTTACAGGCAAGCAAAATTGTTGCGTCCAAGTGTCAGACCGGCACAGTAGCAGGGCTGCAGATGGACGGTTTGGGGAAACCCTGCAGCTGCTGAGTCCGGAAAATGGGGTCCGGGTTCAACTGTCCAGTTTGAAGGGGGCAGTGTGAGGCGGCTACGGCGCGAAAGCAGCCGGCCGCCTCATGTTTTTGGTGCCTGACGTCTAGCGAGGCTGGTCCTTGCGAGACCGGCGCTCGCTGATCCCGTCGGCCAGCGCGAAAGGCGCATAGTAAATCATCACGAACAGAAGGCCCGCCGCCACCAGCTCGGGAATGTACCAGGGCCAGGGCGACATGAAGGTCAGCAGGTTGGTGCCGTGCGGCTTCTCGCGGAGGAAGCCGTAATTGACGTCCAGCAGCCAGTCCATCACCCCCGCGAAGCCGGCATAGAACAGTGTGGCCGCCACCACCCGGGGCAGCGAGCGCCAGGTTGGACGAAGCCGGCTTCCCAGCGTCAGATACAGCAGCGAGGCCACCACCCCGCCATGCTGGATGAAGAAGAAGATGAACTGGGGATCGGGCCAGTCGAAATAGATCGTGGGGGTCAGTACCCCTTGCAGCGTCCCCCCCAGGCCCCAGAAATAGCCCAGCTCGTAAGCGAACTGATTGCGTGTCAGCAACGCGGCGACCAGCGCGATTTCGGCCCAGTCGCACAGGTTGAGCGGCAGGCCGTTATCCAGCGTCAGGGTGCCCTGCTCCAGGCCGGTCCAGTACCAGCCGACCCAGCCGGCTACCTGGAACAGGGCCAGGCCCAGCCGCGTCAGCCGGTCGGCGTGGCGGCCCAGATGCTCATGGCGCGCGAACAGGGCCAGGGCCAGCGGCACCAGCAGGATCAGCGCGATGGCCGTCAGATGCGACGGCCCGAACGGCACGAAACGCGGGGTCATGTCTCCTCCAGCCAGGCGGGAGCCAAGCGGAGGCCAAGGTGCCGGTCAAGGCCGCAGCGGGCCGACCTGGGGCGGCAGATCGCCTGGGCTACGCTCGCGGCCGGCCATGCGCCAGCGCGTGACGATGGAATCCAGCCCGGCGCGGTCCATGTTGGGGTTCTTCCACGCCCTGGAGAAGCTGGGATGGGCCTGGCGCGGCACGGTGGTGTTGTTCAGGTCATCGAAGCGCACGCGCATGGGCATGGACACAGCCTGCCCCAGCACGATGGCTTCGCGATCATCCAGCAGCGGCAGAAAATCCACCAGCCCCGCCATCGCGTCATAGGTTCCGCCGCGGATCACCGCCTGGTCGCGGTCGCTGGACAGGCGCAGAACCACCGCGGTGCCGCATTGCGACAGGATGGTGGAATCCAGCTCGCTGGGACGCTGGGTGATCAGCGCCAGTGCCAGCCCGTATTTGCGGCCTTCCTTGGCGATGCGCGACAGCGCCTGGCGGGTGGGCACGAATTTGGATGAACCCGATGGCGCGTAACGATGCGCTTCCTCGCACACCAGCAGCATCGGAAGGCCACCCTTGGACCATACGGCCAGGTCGAAGGCCAGGCGCGAGATCACCGAGATCACCACGTCCAGGATTTCGGGTGGCACGGTGGACAGGTTGATCACCGTGACCGGACGTCCGTCGGACGGCACGCGGAACAGCCGCGCAAGGACGTCGCCCATCGTGTCCTGCACCGACAGGCTGCCGAACATGAAATTGTAGCGCTGGTCCGTGACCAGATTTTCGATGTGGGAGCGCAGGCGCCGATAGGGCAGCGTGACCTGGGTTCGCTGCAGCTTGCCCAGCTGTTCGTCGATGTAGGAAAGCACGTCCGACATGCGGAACGGTGTGGGCGTATCGACGTTGATGGCGATCGCGGCGTCCTGGGGCCGTCGCGCCAGGGCGCCCATGCGGCTGGTGGCCGATTCGCTGTAGCGCCGTTTGGCGAACACCACCGCCTCGGCCAGGATTTCCACTTCGGCCTCGGCATGCTGGTCGCGGCTGGTCAGCGCCGCAGTCATCTCGGCGAAGTCCAGCATCCAGAAAGGCAGGTTGAAATTGTCCATCGCGATCGCCTCGGCGACGTTGCCGAAGGCGGCGGAATATTCGTTGTGCACGTCCATGATCACCACATGGGCATAGGCATGTTCGGCCAGCAGCCGCTGCAGGATCAGGGTCAGGGCCGAGGATTTGCCCGAACCGGTCGAGCCCACCACCAGGAAATGCTTGGCCAGAAGATCGTCGATCAGAAGGCGCGCCGGCACGGCGGGATCCTGGAACAGGCTGCCGATGCGGATGGAGGCCAGGGTCGGCGGCGCATAGACGCGCGTCAGGTCGTGCTTGTCGGCCAGCATCACCGGATCGCCCAGCGTCGGCACGCAGGACACGCCGCGCCGGAACGTCAGCCGCCGCGTGCCCGCATCGCTCGCCACTTCGCCAGACAGCGTCAGTTCAATCAGGCCCAGCGGCTGGGGTTCGCCCTCGGCCGCGGGCATGGGCGCGCTGACCGCCGTCACGGCCCCCATCACCGCAGCATGGGGCGTGACCACCTTGATCAGTGCGCCGATCTCCACGCGCTTCTCGTCACCCGCGACGGCATCCTGGCGTTCCAGCACGGCGACGGCGCTTGAGCCGCTGACCGAGACGATATGGGCCAGGCGGATGGGCGCGACGGCGGGCAGCCCGCGGCGCTCGCGGAAGGGAGGCGCTGTCCTGGGCCGTTCGATATGCAGGGTCATGCCGCCTGGCCCTTGCGTTCTTCATCGCCGCCGGCGGCACGCGCGCGCGCGGGCAGCGTGACCACCGCGGTGGTGCCGGCACCCGGCTGGCTGTCGAGGAAAAGCGAGCCGCCATGCAGCCTGGCGATGCCCATGGCGATGGGAAGGCCCAGTCCCGCCCCTTCCTCGGTGCGGGCGAGGTGCCCCTGGACCTGGGCGAAGGGTTTCATCGCCAGCACGATCTGCTCATGGGTCATGCCTGCGCCCGTGTCTGCCACGGCGACGGTGACATTGCCGTCGGCGCCGGCACGGGCCAGCACCAGGGTACGCCCGCCCTCGCTGGTGAACTTGCTGGCATTCGAGAGAAGATTGGCGAACAGCTGGCGCAGGCGCCTGGCATCGCCCTCTAGCTCGGGCAGATCCGGTTCGGCCTTGACAGCAAGCGGCTGTTTCCTGGCGGCGAACAGCCCCTGCGTGTCTTCCACCGCTGCGTCCAGCACATCGCCGATCATCAGGGGCGCCGTGTCCAGGATCATCGCGCCGGATTCCAGCCTGGACATGTCCAGCACATCCTGCACCACCGCCAGCAGGCGACGGCCCGCATGGGCGATGTGGGCGGCATACTCGCCGGCCTCGGCCTGGCTGGTGGCACCGGGTTTGCGGATCATATCCGAGAATCCGATGATGGCGTTGAGCGGCGTGCGCAGCTCATGGCTCATGGTCGACAGGAAGGCCGACTTGGAACGGCTGTTCAATTCGGCCTCGGCGCGGGCGGCGCGGATGGCGCGCTCGGTATATTTGCGCAACATCATCTCGCCGAGCGTGTCGGAATAGCGCGTGAGCAGGCCCGTATCCTTGCGGGCGCGTCCGTGTGAAGCCAACGGGGCCACAGCAATTTCTCCGGCGAAACAGGCCACAATATGCAGGAAGCCGTTCCGGGATCGTTAACGCCCTGGAAATCCCACGCGGCCGGGCCGCTACCCCCGGTTGCGATGCCGCAGGCGGGCTATTTCAACCCGAAGGCCCAGACATGGCCGGCATGGTCGACGGCAAACACCTTGCCCAGCGCCACCACCGGCTGGGTGAAGTGAACGGTGCTGCCGTCCATCGCCTTCCTGCTGGACCACAACTCCTTGCCTGTTTCCGCGTCCAGGGCAAACAGGGTCATGGTGCCATGGGGCGTGATGATGCGGTCTTCGGCGCTTTTTTCCTGGGTCCAGCCCGGCGGGCGGATATGGCTGCCGGGCGGGCCAGGAACCTGGATGGTGCTTTCCGCCGTTTGCAGCGCATAAACCACCCCGTTTGCGACGACCGGCGGCGAAGCCATGTTGAGGTCGCGCGAAATCCATTGCGGCTCCAGGTTCAACTGCAGCCCCGCATCGGCCAGCCGGAAGGCCATGATGCTGCCATTGGTGACGGTGCCGTTGGCATGCGGGAAGGTCGGCCCCATCTTCGCCGGGGGGCCCCACATGGGCACATAGAGCCAGCGGTCGGCGCCATTCTGCCAGGTCGCCATGGAACCCCAGACGCCCCGGGCCTGGAAGTCCTGGATGTCGTTGCCAAGGCGCGGCGACTGGTAGAGCGGCGTCATGTGGTTGTCGCCGCCCAGATTGTCGGCATCAAGGATGTAGATCACCGATTCCTTGGACGCGGCGGCAACGATGTTGCGCTTGCCGAAAGGAAAGAGCAGCGGGCCGCCCGAACCGAAGTCCAGGTCGCGCATGTTCACATAATGCCAGTGGGACGGCACAAAGCTGTCGTTCAGGCCATAGGCCTTCGGCCGGACTGCCAGCACCATGTCGCCATAGATGCCGTTGCCCGGCTGGTTCGGGCCGTCGGCGGTGGTGACATAGGCGCCCTGCGGACCCCAGGCGACGCCGGTCGCGCCCCACGGCCCCGCCGGACGCCCCTTGCCGGTGTAAAAGCGCGACAGCTGCGGATGGGCCGGATCGGAGACATCTACCGCCGCCACCGTGCCGTTTTCGATCGGCTGGTCGGGGCTTCCGCCGCAGCCGCGCGCCGCCGTGGTGTAGACCACATCGTCCACCAGGTTGAGGCTCCAGTTGCGGCTGAAGGGCTGCACCATTGGGGTGGGATGGAGGCGTTCGGCACCGTCAGCCAGCGCGGCGCCGCGCAGCTTGCCGTCGGACGTGGTGAAATAGATCACGCCCTTCTGCTTGTCGATCACCGGCGTGGCCTGTTCGCTGTTGGAGCAGGCGATCATCACGGGCCGAAGCGGCTTGAAGGGATTGTCGAAGTGCTTCTTCCACACGAGGGCGCCACTGTTCGCATCCAGCGCCAGCAGCGTGTCGTCCATAGTGATGGTGAAGACGAGGTCCTTGGCTCCGCCCGGTGTCGCAACGTTCGCCACCACAACCGGCGCGGTCAGGGTGGAGAGCACCAGCGCCGGGGTGTTGTCGGTCACCTTGGCCGACCAGAGCAGCTTCATGCGGCCCACGGTCTGCTTCGTCAGCGTGGTTTCGCCGCGGTTCCACGACGTGCGCTGCTGGTCGTAGCCGTAGGAAAGCCAGTCGGGGATGGCCGGCCCCGGTTCGATGAGCCTGGGGCCCTGCGGCGCCGCCGCCTGCTGCGCCAGCGCTCCCGTTGCCGCCGCGATCAATACCGCGGACGCGAGTATGCCCTTGCCCTTCATGCCCGCCTCTTTCGCGCGTGCAAAAAACCGCGCTGTTGTTGTTTCGCGTTTCCCCGCGACCCAAGCCTTGTCCGCCGCGGGGGCGCTGTCAACAGGCACAAAAAAGCGCGGCGCACCCCGAAAAATGCGCCGCGCCACGAAATGGAAAAATCGGGCCCAGGTCAGCTGCGAGGATAATCCCGCCACAGCCATTCCAGCGCCGCCGGAAGGGTTTGCATCACCACGCGCGGATCGACGTGATGCGCCTCGCGGGCCCAGACAAATTTGTAGTCATAGCCCTTTTTCTTCAGCGCCGCCGCCATGCGGTTGTTGGCCAGCGGCCAGTTGTGCCAGGTGTTCTCGGGATCGTCGAAATGCAGGTCCTTTTCGCCCACCTCCATCCAGATGCGGATGGGCTTTTTGGGCGACCTGGGGATCAGGGTTTCGTGATACTCCCAGCCGCCACGCGGTGTCTTGGGATCCTGGGGCGAGGCCTGGTTCACGAAGGTGCCGGAGTATGACAGCACCTTGTGGTATCGCTCGGGGTGGAACCAGGCCATGGTCCAGGCGCAGATCGCGCCCGAGGAGCCGCCCATCGCCGCGCGTCCCTCCGGATCGCTGGTGAAGGTGACGTCGTACTTCTTCGCCACCGCCGGCAGCAGTTCCTGCTCCACCCAATTGGAATAGCGGTCCGAGAGCGTGTCGTATTCGAGGCCACGCTCGGAGCCCTGGGCATCGGAGCCGCCGGAATCGGGCGCCACGATGATCATTGCCGGCACGCTGCCCGCCGCGATCAGATTGTCCAGCGTGGGCGCCAGCCGGTTGATGTAGGAATGACCATCCTGCACGACCATGAAGGGCGCAGGCGTGCCGCGCTTGTACTGCCTGGGAATATAGACATAGACGTGGCGGACATAGGGGCCGGGCTTGGAAAGCTGTTCGGCCGGCCAGGCCATGCGGTTGCCGTAGGGATCGCGCTTGGCGGACTGCTCGCCCTCGATGCGCACGATGCCGGGATAGATCTTGCTCTCGTCCGAATACATCACGAATTCGAACACATCGCCCTGGGGAACGTTCGGATTGGGCACCGTCTCGGGCGCGTTGGCGTAAACCGGCCCGATGATGCTGTTCTCGGCCGTCACCTGCGGCGGCGGCGTGGGAAATTTCGGCAGGTCGGGATTGGCTGCCGGCGGCTGGGCCAGCGCGGGCCCGGCCGCGGCCAGCACCGTGCCTGCCAGCAGCGAAGTGATGAAACGCTTGCGATCCATGCCGTTCATGCCGTCTTTCCCCCATGTTGAATTTGAAGTTTCCCGGGCTGCGCCCGCGCAGCCGTGAATGCCTCATCGACCAGTTGTTCGACGGGTTCGGTGATATCCAGGATCACCGCGTCTTCGTCGGCGCCGGGCCGTTCCAGCGTGGCCAGCTGGCTGTCCAGCAGCGCGGGTGGCATGAAGTGGCCCTTGCGGCCCGCCATGCGCAGCGCGATCAGATCACGCGGACCATTCAGCAGGATGAAGCGCACGCAACCCTTGACCATGCTGCGGATACAGTCGCGATAGGCATGCTTGAGCGCGGAACAGGACACCACCACGCCATGTCCGGCGCGCCGCTCCGATTCCATGGTGACGCCGATGGCGCGCAGCCAGGGCCAGCGATCCTCATCGGTCAGCGGCGTACCGTTGGCCATCTTCTCGACATTGGCGTGGGGATGCAGCGCATCGCCCTCGACGAAGGCCACTTCCAGCCGCTCTGCAAGCGCGCTGGCAATGGTGGACTTGCCGGAGCCGGCAACTCCCATCACCACGATCAGGGGCGGATTTGCGGAACTGGCTGCGGTCATCGCCATCACCCGGGCAGCGCGAAAGTATAAAGCATGTTGCCCGCGCCGATGGCGACATACTGCTTGCCGTCGACAGCATAGCTGATCGGGGAGGCGGAGATGCGCGCGCCGGTGCGGAAGTTCCACAGCGGCTTGCCCGTCTTGCTGTCCAGCGCCATGAACTGGCTTTCCGACGTGGCGACGAACACCAGCCCGCCGCGCGTCGCCAGGACGCCCGCCGACAGGCTGGGCACCGCGATCGGCGTGGTCCAGAGGATGTCGCCATTTTTCGCGTCGATCGCCTTGATCGCCGGCTTGGGCGCAGGTCCAGGCGGCGGTACCACGCTGCCGCGCGCGGTATAGAGCTTGCCGCGTTCGAACACAGCCGGGCCGCTGTTGGCCCAGCCCTGCTGCTCGTTGGTCTGGACATAGAGCGTGGCACTGTCCTTGTCATAGGATGGCGCCTGGAAATTGGTGCCGCCCGTCGCCGGCCAGACAATCCTGCCTTCCGGCGTGGCGTCGGTATCGTGATTGACGATGGGCCGGCCGTTCTTGTCCCAGCCGGTGACCCAGGTGACCTTCACGAAGGGCTTGGCCCAGAGGAACTTCCCGCTCTCGCGGTCGAGCGCATAGAAAACCCCGTTGCGGTCGGTGTGCAGCAGAAGCTTCCTCGTCTTGCCGTCGATCACCTGGTCTGCCAGCACCATGTCCTCTTCCGAATCCCAGTCATGGGAGTCGTTGGGCGTGAACTGGTAATGCCATTTCAGCTTGCCGGTGTCGGGATCGAGCGCCACCACGCTGTCGGTATAGAGATTGTCGCCCTTGCGGCCGTACTGGTTGAAGGAGGGCGCCGGATTGCCCACGCCCCAATAAAGCGTGTTGAGCTGGGGATCAAAGCTGCCGGTCAGCCAGGTGCCGCCGCCGCCCAGCTTCCAGGTATCGCCCGGCCATGTGCCGGCATTGGGCTCACCCGGAGCAGGCGTCGTATAGAAGCGCCACAGGCGCTTGCCGGTGGCCGGGTCATAGGCATCGAGAAAGCCCCGCAGGCCCATCTCGCCTCCCGACGATCCCATGATGATCTTGTCCTTCACCGCCAGCGGCGCGCCGGTAAGCGTAAAACCTTCCAGCGTGTCGGCGACACGCACTTCCCACAATTCGCGGCCGGTATGGGCATCCAGCGCGATCAGATTGTCGTCCAGGGTGCCGAAGAAGACGCGCCCGTCCAGCACGGCGACGCCGCGGTTGGACGGATTGATCTGGTAGGGATTGACGATGTCCTGCTTGCGGTGGAACTTCCACAGCTCAAGGCCGGTCTTTGCGTCAAAGGCATAGACATCGCCGGGCGGGCCGGAAACATACATCACCCCGTCAACCACCAGTGGCAGCGATTCCAGCGACGACTGGCCGGGCAGCGGCGCGGCCCATCTGGCCTGAAGCTGTCCGACATTTCCGCGATTGATCTGGTCCATCTCGCTGAAGTGATGGCCGAGATAGTCGCCCCAATAGGTCGGATAGTTCTGCGGCTCGGCCCTGGCATTGACGATGCGGGCGTAAGTCAGCACCGGCGCGGGCGTGACTTTCGAAGTCTGGGTGAAGTCGCGGCTTTTGTGCCGGGCCAGATAGGCGACCAGGTCGTCCACCTGCGCCGGCGTCAGCTGGAGATCGCGGGGCATCGCATCGCGGGTGGCAATGGCCTGCACCTCCTTCTTGTCCAGGGTGACGAATTTGCCATCCGCATTCAGGGCGATGGCGAAGCTGTCTTCGGCAACGACAAAGCCGCTGCGGTGCGATCCGTCATTCATCGTCACATCGGCGAAATGCGGCGCCGGGCCGAAGCGGCGCTGCGGCTTGTGCAGCACGCCATTTTTGATTGCGGCCGGCGCCTTGGTGCCCTCGTCCGACAGATCGGCGGCGAAGGACGCGCCGCGCCCATTCATCTCGTGGCAGCTGGTGCAATTGCCGGCCGCGAAAAACAGTGCCTCGCCCCGCGCCGCATCGCCCGGCAGCGCGGCGCTGGCAGTGGAACCGCCCGACAGGCTCTTGATGTAGGTGACGACCCGCCAGACGTCATCGGACGGCAGACGCGCGAAGCTGGGCATCTGGGTGCCGGGAACGCCCGAACGGATGGTCTGATAGAGATCGTAATCGCCCGAGCCGTGGCTGAAGGTGCCGGTATTGAGCGCCGGGCCCCTGCCCCCGCTGGCGCCGGAGCCATGGCAGGCGGTGCAGGTGGAATTGAAGACCTTTTCGCCCGCGGCGATGGCGGAACGATCGCCGGCGAAGGGATTGTTGGGCGTATCGGCGGGCTGGGCCTGGCTTGCACCGGCAAGAAAGGCGGCACCCGCCACAAGGGTGGCGGCGAGAAGGCCGAGCGCGGCATGGCGTGTCGAAAATTTCATGTGACAATGCAGGGCGCACGCATGGTCGCCCCAACCCCTTCTGCTAGCGTTGCTCCCAGGCCCTTGTCGGGCCGCCCCATCTTTGTGGTTCTGTGACGGAATACTATAGTCCGGGGCAAGAAAACACAGTCAATCCGTGGACAGTCCTTTAAGGGCCAGGGGACGGAACAAAGGGGGAAATGATGATCAGGCACGGCGCCATGGCGATTGCAGGACTTCTGGCGGCCACTGGCCTGGCCGGGACTGGCCCCGCTCAGGCGGGCACGGTGGGGCAGAAGGTCTTCGGCACGACCCGTGACGGCCAGGCGGTGCATGTTTTCACCATGACGAACAACAAGGGCATGCGCGCCCAGGTTCTGGATTACGGTGGCATCATCTGCGACGTGGAGGCGCCGGGCCGCGACGGCAGGATGGCCAATGTGATCCTGTGCCAGAAGGACATGGCGAACATCCTGGCCACCGGGCCCATGAGCGCGCTGACCGGCCGCTATGCCAACCGGCTGCTGCACGGCTTCACCCTGGACGGCAAACATTATGACCTGGCCGCCAATCCGGCGGGCGTGACGCTGCATGGCGGGCGTCCCGGCTATTCCACCCGCATCCTGCAGACGGTGAAGACTTTCCAGACCGCGACCACGGCTGGGGTGACGCTGCGGCTGGTGAGCCCCGACGGCGACCAGGGCTTTCCCGGCACGCTGACCGTCGACGTCACCTATACGCTGACCGACGATTCCGACTTCCGCATCGATTACAGGGCGACCACCGACAAGCCCACCGTGGTGAACCTGACCAACCACACCTATTACAACATGGCGGGCAATGGCTCCGGCTCGGTGGAGCCACAGGTGCTGACGCTGATGGCAGACAGCTATACGCCCACCGACCAGAACCAGATTCCCACCGGCGAGATCGCACCCGTGGCCGGCACGGCGCTGGATTTCCGTTCCCCCAAGCCCATCGGCAAGGACCTGCGTTCCTCCGAACCGCAGATGCTGATCGGCCAGGGCTATGACCAGAATTTCGTGCTGAAGAAGTCGAAGCCCGGTGCGCTGGACCTGGCGGCGCGGCTGACCGATCCGGCATCCGGCCGCACGCTGGAGCTCTACACCACACAGCCGGGGGTGCAGATCTATTCCTCCAACCATCTGAACGGAACGGGGGTGACGCCGGCCGGCACCACGCTGCGCGCCACCGACGGCATGGCGCTGGAAACGCAGCATTTCCCCGACAGCCCGAACAAGCCGAATTTCCCTTCAACGGTCCTACGGCCGGGCGAGACGTTCACCTCCACCACGATGATGCACTTCACCGTCCAGTGACCTGACCGGTGACCACCTGAAAAGACAAACGTCCCGGCGCGACGCGCCGGGACGTTTTCTTTTGCGGTTGCGGGCGATCAGGCCAGTGCCTTGGCGCCCCATTCGAAGCACTTGATGTTGTTGCTCTGCTCCACCTGAAGCTGGGCATCGGCGTCGAGGTCGCTGATGGTGGGCAGCGGCTTCTTGCTCTGGTTGGCCTCCACCATGCGCAGGGTGCGCGCCAGGAACACGCCGCCGCGGTCGGGCCAGGTCGCCCAATACTGGTCAGTCAGGACCGGGATCGGCAGCGGATCGCGGGTGATCATCTCGTGCACCGGTTTGAGCGCGGGATTGGCCTTCTTCAGCACCGCCCACATCGCGGGAATATCCAGGAAGCCGTCCCCGAACAGCACTTCGGACAGCAGAAAGCCGTCGGATGTCTTCGCCACGGCCATGTCCTTCATGTGCGTGGTCCTGGCATAGGGCGCCAGCTTGACGATCACATCCATGGGATCGTCGCACATCGCGATGTTGTTGCCGAAATCGACGGTGGCGCCCAGATGCTCGCTGGAATATTTCTGCAGCACCTCGACTTCCTCGTCGATGGTGCGGTCCTTGTGATTTTCCATGGCCAGGGGAATGCCGACCTTTTCGGCCACGGGCAGGCAGGCATCCAGCGCCCTGGTGGCCGTGACCTTCCAGTCCTTGTATTCCTGCAGCGTCTTGAAGGTCACATAGCGGCGGCCGACGAAGCAGACCGCGCGAACGGCGTCGGCACCAAGGTCCTTGTAGAGGCGAAGCTGCTTTTCGAAGGCCGGCAGATCGTTCATGTGGCGGGTGAGAAGATCGACATCGCCCTGGATGAACATGCCGTATTTGTCCAGCCGGGCGCGCAGCGCTTTCACATCGGTATCCGGCGGCAGGGCCAGCTGCGCGCCGCCGCCGCCCAGGCCATGAACATAATCCACCACCTTGACGCCGTCGATCCTGCCGCCGTTTTCCTTCGCGTGGCGGCGCAAATAGTGGCTCAGCGCCGTCTTGGATGTGCCCAGCGGCGACAGGCCCTGGGCGAAGGCCGGCATCGCCGAGGCGGCCGCCAGCGCGGCGCCCCCCATCATCACGTCACGCCGTGTCGTCATGGATTTTCTCCGCGAAGGGTCAGGCGGCGGTCCAGCCGCCGTCGATCAGGATGTCGGTGCCGGTGATGAAGCCTGCCAGGTCCGAGCACAGATAGCAGGCAAGCCCGCCGATCTCTTCCACCTTGCCCCAGCGGCCGACCGGCAGCTTCTGCAGGAACATCTTGTTGGCTTGCGGATCGTTGATCACCGGCAGGTTCATCTCGGTATGGAAGGGGCCGGGCGAGATGCAGTTGGCGGTGATGCCTTCGCCCGCCAGCTCCAGCGCCAGCGACTTGGTGAAGCCCAGAAGGCCCGCCTTGCCGCTGGAATAGGCGGTGCGGCCCGGCAGCGAAATATGCGCCATGATCGAGGACAGGTTGATGATGCGGCCATAGCCGGTGCCTTTCATGCCCGGCACGAAGACGTTGCAGGCGAGGAACGTGGTGACCAGGCTGGAATCTACCACGCTGGTCCATTCCTTCAGCGTGAACTCGGTCACCGACTTGCGGATGTTGATGCCGGCCGAGTTGATCAGGATCTGCGGGTTGGGGAATTTCCCGTTCACGTCCGTGGCCAGGCGCTTCACATCGCTCTCGCTGGTCATGTCGGCGGCGAAGCTGGCGACAGTGGCGCCTTTTGCCGTCAGTTCGCCAGCGACCTTGTCCAGCTTGGCCTGGTTGCGGCCCACCAGCGCGATGGCCGCACCCGCCCCCGCCAGCGTATGCGCCATTGCTTCGCCCAGGCCGCCCGAGCCGCCAACAATCACTGCAGTCTTGCCGGAAAGATCAATCTTCACGCGTAAGGTCCTTTGCTTTTCCAGTTCAGATTTCCGGCGCGCCTTCCAGCGGAAGGTCTTGCACCCGGCCGTGCTTGTCGGGATCGAGGAACAGCCAGCAGGCCGCCGAGACGACCGCTGCCGCCGCCATCGTGTACATCACGATTGTCCAGTTGTTGTCGGTCTCGCCCAGGATATAGCCGAACACCACCGGCGCCACGAAGCCGGCGAAATTGCCCAGCATGTTCATGGTCGAGGCGACGGTGGCGGTGTACTGCTTGCCGATCTCCACGCAGGTGTTCCACGAGATCGGCATGGTGAGGTCGCTGCAGAAGCTGGCCAGGCCCATCAGGATCATCGCCGTGGTCACGCCTTCGACATGCGGGATGATGAAGACCAGGATCGCGGTGCCGGAGAAACCCGCGAAGGCCACCCATTTGCGCGGGATCGACATGGGCAGGAAACCCGAAACGATCGAGCCGACGCCGCCGGCCGCCAGCGGCACCATGGCGTAGCCGGCCGCAATGCCGGGCGCCAGACCGCGCGCCTGCTGCAGCCAGGTGGGCAGCCAGGTGACATAGAAGTACCAGGTGTAGGAGAAGGCGAAATATTGCAGGCCCAGAAGCGCGATATCGCGCTGCAGCAGCAGCCTGTACCAGGGAACGCCGTGCTCATGCAGCACCAGCTTGCGCGAGCTCTGCAGCAGCTCCAGTTCGGCGGCGTTGACGGATTTGTGCTCGGCCGGATCGTTGCGGAACCAGGGCAGGAAGAAGACGACCCAGGCCACGCCCAGCAGGGCGAGCGCGACAAATCCCAGGCGCCAGCCGAAATGATAGATGACGAAGAAGGCCACCGGCGGGGCCAGCGCGCCACCCCAGCGGCCGAACGCCCACATCACCGCCTGGGCGCGCACGCGCTCGGACAGCGGCAGCCAGGCCGACAGCATGCGCGTCAGGTTGGGAAAGCAGCCCGCCTCGCCCGCGCCGAACAGGAAGCGCACCGCCCACATCGACCAGAGATTCCAGGCCGCTCCCGTCAGCGCGGTGAAAGCCGACCAGATCAGCACCAGTTGGCTCAGCACCCAGCGCACGCCCAGCTTGTCGCCCAGAAGACCCATCGGGATTTCGAACAAGGCATAGGAGAGCCCGAATGCCCCCAGCACCAGGCCGGTCTGTTCCTTGCTGAGATGCAGGTCGACCGCAATAGGCACAATCGCCTGGCTGATCGCCACGCGCTGGATATACATGATCATCGCCAGCGCCAGCGCGAGCACGACGACCCAATAACGAGCGTGCGTCGGTTTCATATCTTCCCGCCCCTTAATTGCTTTTTCCTGGCCCGTTTATCAGGGGCTTGGGTAGCCGCAAACGCCTCCGCCCGGCGGGAGGAGCCCTTCACATCGGCTTTCGAGTTGTATACTAAATTCAGTCACCGGCAAGTCAATGCACCCGGCCCTTTGCAGGCTGCCGGAATGCATGACGAACTGATAACAATAGCGGGGTCTGGCGGATGCGCGCGGGGGCGCGGCCAACGCCTTATGCCCCAGGAGCGCCTACGGAGTATCCAATTGAGCCCTACAGGAATTCAACCGCCATCCTTCGGTGGTGCGGTGGCATTGGTGACGGGATCGGGGCGTGGCCTCGGCCGCATGATCGTCGAAACGCTGCTGGCCGGTGGCGCCAATGTTGCGCTGCATGACATCGATGAGACCGCGCCGGCCGCCTATGGCGAAAGCGAAAGCCTCACCGTCCTGGCAGGGGAACTATCGGCGCGCGGCCCCGGCAAGGTGGTCGCGGTCACCGGCGACATTACGAAGGAAGACGATGTCGCAGCACTGGTCACACGGGTGGAAGACACGCTGGGCCCCATCGACATTCTGGTGAACTGCGCCGGCGGGGACATCGCCGCAAAGGGAGGCAAGCCCAATCCCAACGACGCCCTTCACATCAGCCTGGAGGATGCACATGCGGTGATGAACCGCAACTTCTTCGGCACCATGCTGATGTGCCGCCGGGTGGTGCCCGGCATGGCGCAGCGCAGGAAGGGCGCGGTGATCAATTTCGGCTCGCTGAACGGCCATGTCGGCGTGTCGCCTGAAGTGGTCTATGGCTGCGCCAAGGCGGCAATCCTGCACTACACCCGCAGCCTGGCACTGGAGATGCGCCCGCACGGCGTGCGCGTGAACGCCGTCAGCCCCGGCCCCACCACCACGGCACGTTTCCTCGCCACACGCCAGACCGACGCCAGCATGATTGATAATGTCTCGCTGGAGCGCTACGCCAAGCCCGCGGAAATTGCCAATGCCGTGGCGTTTCTCGCCTCCGACCTCTCCGGCTTCGTCTCCGGCCAGGTGCTGCGCGTCGATGGCGGCATGACTCTCTTCCCCGGTTGATTTTTTCCTCAGAAAGACGTCCCATGTCCAAGCTCCCCAAGAAACTCCGTTCCCGCGCCTGGTTCGACAATCCCGGCAATCCCGACATGACCGCGCTCTATCTGGAGCGCTACCTGAATTACGGCCTGACCCGCGAAGAGCTTCAGTCGGGCAAGCCGATCATCGGCATCGCCCAGACCGGCAGCGATCTTTCGCCGTGCAACCGCCATCACATCGAACTGGCCAAGCGAATCCGCGAAGGCATCCGCGAGGCGGGCGGCATCGTGATGGAATTTCCGGTGCATCCCATCCAGGAAACCGGCAAGCGGCCAGGCGCCGCGTTGGACCGCAACCTGGCCTATATGGGGCTTGTCGAACTTCTTTACGGCTATCCGATCGACGGTGTGGTGCTGACAATCGGCTGTGACAAGACCACGCCTGCCTGCCTGATGGCGGCGGCGACGCTGGACATTCCCGCCATCGCCTTCTCTGTCGGCCCGATGCTCAACGGCTGGCACCGCGGCGAACGCACCGGATCGGGCACCATCGTCTGGAAGGCCCGCGAGATGATGGCGCGCGGCGAATTGGACTATCCCGGCTTCGTCGACCTGGTGGCGTCCAGCGCCCCGTCGGTGGGCTATTGCAACACCATGGGCACGGCCAGCACGATGAATTCGCTGACCGAGGCGCTGGGAATGCAGCTGCCGGGTTCGGCCTCGATCCCGGCGCCCTATCGGGAGCGCGGCCAGATGGCCTATGCCACCGGCCTTCGCATCGTGGAGATGGTCCATGAGGACCTGCGCCCGTCGAAGATCATGACGAAGGAGGCGTTCCACAACGCCATCGTGGTCAATTCCGCCATCGGCGGATCAACCAACGCGCCGATCCACATCAGCGCCATCGCCCGCCATATGGGCGTGGATGTGCCGCTGTCCGACTGGCAGACGGTGGGCCACAAGGTGCCGCTGCTGGTGAACCTGCAGCCTGCCGGCGAGTATCTCAGCGAGGATTTCCATCATGCCGGCGGCGTGCCCGCGGTGGTGAATATCCTGATGGAACACGGGCTGATCAACGAAAAGGCCCTGACGGCGAACGGCAAGACGATCGGCGAGAATTGCCGGGGCAAGGAAGTCCTGCTGCCGCACGTGATCTGGCCCTTCGACAAGCCCATGAAGACCGATGCCGGCTTCATTGTGATGAGCGGCAACCTGTTCGACAGCGCGATCATGAAAACCAGCGTGATCAGCCCGGAATTCCGCGACCGCTATCTGTCCAATCCCGCAGACCCGGAAGCCTTTGAAGGCCCTGTGATCGTGTTTGACGGACCGGAAGACTATCACCACCGCATCGACGATCCGGCCCTGGGCGCCACCGAGCATTCCATCCTGATCATGCGCGGCGCGGGCCCCGTCGGCTATCCCGGCGCGGCGGAGGTGGTGAACATGCGCCCGCCTGCGTCGCTGCTGAAGGCCGGCATCAATGCGCTGCCCTGCGTCGGCGATGGCCGCCAGTCCGGCACGTCCGGCTCGCCTTCCATCCTGAACGCTTCGCCGGAAGCCGCGGTGATGGGCGGGCTGGCCCTGTTGAAGACGGGCGATCGTGTGCGCATCGACCTCAACAAGGGAACTGCCAACGTGCTGCTCAGCGACGAGGAGCTGGAACAGCGCCGCAAGGATCTGATGGCGACGGGGGGCTACAAGTATCCCGCCAGCCAGACGCCGTGGCAGGAAATCCAGCGCGAGCATGTCGGCCAGATGGGTACCGGCATGGTTCTGGAGAACGCGGTCAAGTACCAGAAGATCGACGAGACGTTCGGGATTCCGCGGGATAATCACTGAGTCGCCTTCGCTCGCTGAAACCACCCTTGCCCTGCTTCGCAGGAAGGGGGAGCGGACCTGATATCGCCAAAGGAAACGGCGCCGGAGCGATCCGGCGCCGTTTTTGTTCTTCATTGTCATGGCCCGGCTTTCCCGGGCCATCCATAGCCGCAATCACCAGAGCCCCTTGCCCTGGATGGCCCACGTAAAGTGGGCCATGACGATCGGGGGTTGAGAGGGGCTAGATTTTCGTCCGGTAAACCGTCTGCTTCTGGCTGCCCAGCTTGTCGATGCCAAGCTCCATCACATCGCCTTCCTTCAGGAAGACCGGCGGCTTCATGCCAAGGCCCACGCCCGGCGGGGTGCCGGTGGAAATCACGTCGCCCGGCTGAAGGCTCATGAACTGGCTGACATAGGAGACCAGCGTCGGCACGTCGAAAATCAGCGACGCGGTGGAGCCGGTCTGCATGCGCTTGCCGTTCAGGTTCAGCCACAGGCCCAGATTGTTGAGGTCGCCCACCTCGTCCAGCGTGACCAGGTACGGACCGAACGGACCGAAGGTGTCGCAGCCCTTGCCCTTGTCCCAGGTGCCCAGCCGCTCAAGCTGGTATTCGCGCTCGGAAAGGTCGTTCACCACGCAGGCGCCCGCGACATAATCCAGCGCCTTGTCCTTGGAGACGTAGCGGGCTTCCTTGCCGATGACGATGCCCAGCTCCACTTCCCAGTCGCCTTTCCTGGCCGTCGGCGGCAGGTAGACGTCGTCATTGGGGCCGATGATGGCGCTGGTGGCCTTCATGAAGATGATGGGCTCGCTTGGTTCCGGCATGCCCGATTCGGCCGCATGGTCCGAATAGTTCAGGCCGATGCAGAGGAACTTGCCCACATTGGCCACCGGCTCGGCAATACGCACACCGGCGTCCACCACCGGCAGGCTCTCCACCTTGGAGGCCCGGATGGCCGACAGATCGGCCAGAACCGCGCCGTCAATGTCCTTCACAACGCCCGACAGGTCGCGGATCTTGCCCGCATCGTCCAGCAGGCCGGGTTTCTCCTGCCCCTTGGGGCCATAGCGCAGCAGCTTCATGTGTTCTTTTCCTTCAGAGGTGGCGAGCATGCGCCCGCGTCGGCCCGGGCGCGGTTTTAGCGCGGCTGGACGCGGGCGGAAACCCGTAAGATCCGCGGCTTACTGCTGCGGCGTGACGGTGCCGGTGGCGTCATTGGTTGTGGCCGACCCGCCCGCGGGAGGAGGCGTGGCAGCGTCAGGGGCAGCGGGAGCGGCACCACCATTGGCGGGGAAGACCGTCGCCAGATAGTTGGTGATGGTGTCGAATTCCTCGCTGGTGGCGTTGGCGCCGTTATTGGCCATCTGGTCCACGAGAGACTTCCAGCCGTCCTTGTCCATACGCTGGTTGGAAGCAATTTCCGGGGAATGGCACTGCGAACAGACGCGTACCGTCACATCACGGCCCGGGCCCGCGGGCAGGCTGGGAAAATCGTCTGCCCACGCCGCCGTCGCCGAAGCCAAAACCATCATACCGACCAGATGAATCTTGCGCACGTTCAACTCTCTCTCTTGTGCCCCGCCTGGAACCCCTGACTTACACTAGTTTTTGGGCAAAGCGAAGGCGATGACTTCGTCGTTCGTGACCACCGAGCCGGTCTGGGAACCGCCCGTGTTCATCACTGTGACGAATTGGCGGCCATCGGCACCCATGTAGGTGACCGGGGTGGCCGTGACGGAAGCCTTCAGGCGAACCTCCCACAGCTTGTCGCCGGTGGCCGTGGCGAAGGCGCGGAACCGGAAATCGTCGGTCGCGCCGACGAAGGTCAGGCCACTGGCGGTCAGGATGGTGCCGCCCAGGCCCGGGCGGCCGGTATCCTGCATGCCTGCCGGAAAGCTGTCGGTAACGCCCAGCGTCTTGCGCCAGGCGATGTTCCCGGTATCGACATTGACCGCCACCAACTGACCCCAGGGCGTGGGACCGCAGGGCAGCTTCTTTTCGGGATCCCAGAACCGGAGCACGCCATAGGTATTGGCAAAGGTGCCATCCGGTTTCTGCGTCACATGCATGGGCTGGAACAGGTTGTTCACGTTGGCGACGAACAGATGGAGCTTGGGGTCGAAGCTGCCGCCATAGAAATTCACCCCGCCCTGGGTACCGGGCGGCGAGACGGTGATTTCGTTGTAACCCGGCGGCAGGTATGGACCGCCCAGCACCATGTGATTGTCGTCCACCAGCTTCTCGCAATAGGCCTGGTGGCTGGGCTCGCCCTTGTAGAGGTTGTCGCGCGAAAGATGGTTCTGCGACAGCGGCTCGGGCTTGATGGGGAAAGGCTGGGTGGGCGAGGTCTGTTCGCCCGGCACCTTGCTCTGCGGCACCGGCCGTTCCTCGACGCCGAAGATCGGCTTGCCGGTGACGCGGTTCAGGATGAAGGCCAGTGCGTTCTTGTTCACCGTCAGGACGGCGGGAATGGTCCGGCCGCCCTTGCGCACGTCCATCAGCACCGGCGGGTCCTGGGTGTCGTAGTCCCAGATGTCGTGATGGACGACCTGGAAGTGCCACAGATACTTGCCGGTGTTGGCGTCCACCGCCACCAGCGAGGAGCTGTAAAGATTGTTGCCGGGGCGATCGACGCCGACACGGTCGTTGTTGGGCGCGCCCAGCGGCATGTAGAGGATGCCACGCTCGGCATCGACCGTCATGTAGCCCCACACATTCACACCCGAGCGGTTCTTGGCGCTGTCATTGCCCCAGGTGTCGTAACCGGGCTCGCCGGGGCGCGGCACGGTATGGAAGGTCCATACCAGCTTGCCGGTCGCCGCATCCCAGGCGCGTGTGTCGCCCGCCGGTCCCAGATTGGGGCCGCCGTCCGGCGTGCCGGCGCCGGTAATGATCAGGTTTTTGTAGATCACCGGCGGGGAGGGCAGATTGTAGACTTGGCCCGGGCCGGTCTGCATCACTTCCGGCGTCTTGAGATTGACGATGCCATTTTCGCCAAAACCGTTGTTCGGTTTGCCCGTTGCGGCATCGAGCGAGTAGAGCCGGCCAAGGCGGCTGCCGAAAATGACAGAGGCCGGGGCACCTTCCCCGCCGGCCCAGTAGGCAAGGCCGCGCGCGCTCGGCATGTCATTGTCCGGGAAATCGAACGTCCATTTCTTCTGGCCGGTGGTGGCGTCCACCGCCAGGACCTGGCCATAGGTGGAGGCGATGTACATGGTGTTGCCGACCACGATCGGAATCGATTCCACCAGGCGCGGACGGCCCTTGTAGCCTTCCGGCGTCAGGTGGATGCTCCAGGCGGGCTGAAGCCTGTCGACATTCTTCCGCGTGATCTGGGTCAGCGGGGAATAGCGCTGGCCTCCCAGGTCGTGTCCGCTGGTCTGCCAGTCGGTCGACTGTTTCAGGGAATCGGCAGCAAAGGCCCCACCCGCCAGCATCGCCAGCGCCGCCGCACAGCTTGCGGCCTTCAACACCGTCTTCACCATTAGAGGCACTCCCCCGAAAATTTTCAAAACAAAGGCGGCCATCGCACGGCGACGGCCGCCTTTTCCCGACAGGGCCGGTTACTGACGCTGCGCCGTCCTGCGCGGCGGCGGCGGCACGTAATCGGTCAGCTCGGTATAGGGGCGCTTGCCTGCCCAGGCGATGCCGCGCATCAGCACTTCGCGGATTGCCGGATCTTCCAGGCTGTCGACCATATGGCCCTGCATCCAGACGAAGGCGCGGGCGGGCGCACTGCCGCCCGGAGCCGTGTGCTCATAGGTCCACATCTGCGGCACGGTCTTGCCCACGCCATGGCCGCGTTCGGCGCTGGGCGTGTCGGGCATGGTGACGGTCAACAGCGGATGCACGCCTTCCGGCGCGAAGGTCATGTTGTAGAAAGCCTCATCATAGACCTCCATCGGCATGCCCTTGATGATCGGGCTGTCCTTGTCGACCACGTTGTAGTCGAGCGTGGCGGTCCAGGTGTAGTTGGTCTCGCCGTGCTTCTTGCCGGCGCCCACCAGGGTGGCGAAGTCGGCCGGATCGGGACCACAGAGCGAATCGTGCAGCGTCACCAGGCCGCCGCCGCGCTTGACGTACTTCTGCAGCTCGGCGCGCTGCTCGGGCGTCATGTAGCCGGCATCGCCCTTGTAGATCACCACGACATCGGCCTTTTCCAGCTGGGCTTCGCTGGGGAAGGACAGCCCGCCATCGACCACCGCACCATGCTGGGTCAGAAGCTTGGACCAGGTATCCAGCCAGTGCGGATAGTCATGCGCGCCCGGACCGTGGCTCTTCAGGCCGGCGAAGAGGAAGATGTGCATGCCGTTGGCGTTCTGGCCCTGCGCGTGCGGCGCCGGCCATTGGGCATATTTCGAATAGTCGGCGGCGGTCTGGGCCGAGGCGCCGGATATGGTCATCGCGATGGCGGCGGCGCCAGCCAACGCCAGACGCTTCGACTGAAGCAATTTCTTGAACGACTGCATGGGTCCGCGTTCCTCTCCTGGATCTGTCCCGACAGGTGGAGGTTCGTTACGCCTCATCTCTGTAGACAATATACTTTAGAGGTCGCGTGCGGCTTTTTCTAGCGGACATCTTGCCCCGCCCGCTTTGCGGCCGCGTTCTTCCGCAGATGCGAAATCCGGCGACACTTTGAGCGGATTTCAAATTTTTCAGATTTGTCCGTCAGGTTTTGCCGTCGGCGCGCTCAGCGTCTTGGCCAGGGTCGAATAGCGTTCGGGGTCGGTATAGGACATGCGCAGATGCGTCAGCAGCGCTTCCTGGGGATCGGCATCGGAAAGGCCCGCCAGCACATCCAGCAGCGCGCGATGGTGGCTGAGGCGCCAGCGACGAATCTCCTGGCTCACATGCTCCAGCGTCCTGTGGGCGAACAGCGGCACCATCAGCGTGTTGAGCGCCCGCTCCAGATAGGGATTGCCGGTTGCGCGCCAGATGGTGCGATGGAATTCCAGGTCCAGCGCCGCCGCATCCAGCAGCGTGCCGTTCCACGCCTCCATCTGCTCCATCAGGCTTTCCAGCTGGGCGCGGATCTCGGGCGTCATGCGGCTGCGCGCCAGCTTGATCGCTTCGGTTTCCAGGATGATGCGCAGGGAGGAAATCTGCAGCACCTCCTCGGCGCCCAGATCCATCACGAACATGCCGCGCCGCTCGCGGTTGACCACCAGTCCCTGTTCCTGGAGCTGGGACAGCGCCTCGCGCACCGGAATGCGGCTGATATTGAGCTCGCGCGCGATCTGGCTCTCGTTCAGGCGGTCGCCGGGCTTGTACTTGCCGGCCAGGATGTCGGCCCTCAGCATCCTGACCACATGGGCCCGCAAGGTCGGCGGCGCCGAGCCGGGTCGTGCGTCGTCAGGCGTATTGCGTTCGAGCGGCGTGTCCACGTCCGTCCTTCAAGGCAGCGCATAGGCGATCACATAGTCGCCCTGCTTATTGTGTAGCGCCGAATGTCCACCGGCGGCAACGACCACATACTGCCTGCCGTTGCTGTCCAGCCGGTAGGTCATCGGCATGGACTGGCCGGCCGCAGGCAGGCTGACGCGCCATAATTCCTTGCCCGTTTCGGTGGAAAAGGCCCGGAAATAGCGGTCGGTGGTAGCCGCGATGAAGGTCAGGCCCGAGGCGGTGGTGATGGCGCCCCCCTGGTTCGGCACACCCAGATGGAACCACAGCGGCCAGGGCGCTTCGTCCCGGGTGGTGCCCAGCGGAACTTCCCAGATCTTCTTGCCGGTGGAGATGTCGATGCCGGCAAGCTTGCCCCAGGGCGGCGCGTTACACGGCGCGCCGAACATGCTCATCATGTTGTCGTAGACCTGGCGATAGGGCGTGCCGATCAGCGGCGAATAGCCGTCCGAGCCCTTGTGCGGCGCAAGATGATGGGCGCCCAGCACGCTGTTGGAATTGACCACCAGGATATTGCGCTTGGGATCGAAGGTGAGCCCGCCCCAGTCCATGCCACCCACGCTGACCGGATAGTCGACGCTGGATTGCGAATAGAAGGGCGTGAAGATGCCGTCGTTCTTCAGCTTGTTGAAGCGGCGCTGGCAGTCCCATTTGTCGACCAGCGCGAAGCCGAACATGTCCTTGTCGGTCATCTTCGTGATGGTGATCTGGTGCTCCGGCAAAACCGGGATCGGCTGTGTGGGTGACAGGCCCTTTTGCAGGCCGCCAGTGGAGACGGGCGTCTCTTTCACGGGGAAGATGGGCTGGCCCGTCAGGCGGTTGAGCACGAAGATGTAGCCCATCTTGGTTGCCTGGGCGAGCGCCGGGATCACCTTGCCGTCAGGCGCCTTGTAGTCGAACAGCAGTGGCTGGGCGGGCGTGTCGTAATCCCAGATGTCCTTGTGCACGAACTGGTAGTGCCAGACCACCGCGCCGGTATCGACGTTCAGCGCCACAATAGACGAGCCGTAATAGTCCCAGTCGCCCTTGCCCAGCACCGCATCGATCTGCGGCGTGCCGGTGGGCAGATAGATCAGCCGGTTCTTCAGGTCGACCGACATGGGCGCCCACACATTGGGAGCGCTGCGCGGATAAGTCTGCATCGGCGCCGCGGCAGGCGCGGCAGCCGCCTTCATCTTCGCATCGGCGGGTTTGGCGGCGCTGTCGGTCTGCGCGCCCTGGATGGTGGGATCGGCCATCACGCTGGGCGGGGCGGCGGTGAAGGCCCACACCAGGGCGCCGGTGCGGGCATCCAGCGCACGCACCACGCCGCCCGGCATGTCGACATTGTGGAAGTCGATGATCTTGGAGCCGGTGATCACCTTGTCGCCGACGATGGTCGGCGCCGAGGAGACGCCATAGAGGCCGGGCTTTTCGACATAACCCAGATCGGCCTGGAGGTTGACCACGCCGTTCGTGCCGAAACCGGGACAGGGCTTGCCCGTGTCGGCATCGAGCGCCCACATCTTGCCGTCGATGGTACCGGCAAAAATGCGCTGCGCGCAGAAGGCATTGGCGGGGGCCTGACTGTCCTTCCAGTAGGAAACGCCGCGGCAGACAATGACAGTGGCGCCGTTGGTGTCGGGCTTCAGGTCACGCATCCATTTCTGCTTGCCGGTCTTTGGATCCAGCGCAGCGATGCGATTGCGCGGCGAACACAGATAGAGCGTGTTGTTGGCCAGAATGGGCGTTGCCTCGAAGGCCAGGTCAGCGCGTTCGCCGGGTTTCGACAGATCGCCCGTGCGATAGGTCCAGGCGACCTTGAGGTCCTTTACGTTCTCCGGGGTGATCTGGGTGTTGGCGCTGTAGCGCTGGCCCTGAACGCCGTGGCCCCACACCGCCCAGCCATCCACCGGTCCACCCTTGTGGCTGTAGCTCTTGTTCTGGTCGCAGGCGGCAAGGCCGATTGCCGTGACGGCGGCCATGGCAAGAAGTGCGGCGAGCCTGAGCCCGCTGTGAGCGTCGCGTGACATGTGTCCTGATCCTCCGGCGGCATGGACGGCGTCCTCTGCCTGTATTTTGTATACATCATATTGGCCGCCACATTGGACGGCGTCTACTGCTTTGTGCCCGGTGCGGCTTATAGTCGGCCCATAAAGGCAGAGGGGGGAAATCATGACAGGAAAGACAGAAAGGATTTCACGCCGCGCCATGATGGGCGGCGCCGCGGCCGGCCTTATCGGCGCACCGGCAATCGCGCAGGCCAGGCCGCGCGCGCTGGCGCTGGTCGGCGACCGCTATCACAATCCCGATTACATCCGCGTCAGCCTGGACAAGCTGTTCGGCGAACTGGGCCTGTCGATCGACTACACAATGGACTATCGCGCGCTGTCGGCATCGCTGCTGAAGCCCTACCAGCTCTTCCTGGTGCTGCGCGACGGCATGATCTGGCCGGGCGGCTATCTGGGACCGGACGCCTATGTCCACTATGAAGCCAATCTGGAAAATGCCGACGATTTTCCCGCGCCCAAGCCGGTCTTCTGGATGAAGGAAGAACAGGGCCAGGCAATCAAGGATTTCGTCAACAATGGCGGCGGTTTCTACCCGCTGCACAATGCCAGCCACATCTCGCTGACCTGCAAACCCTATCGCGACGTGATGGGCGGCGCCTATATCGGCCATCCGCCGCAGCGGCCCTTTCAGGTGCACGCGACCGCCAACAGCCATCCCATCACGGCGGGCTTGCCGCCTTTCGTCGTCAATGACGAGCAGCATTATGTCGATTACGACAAGGACCCGCGCCATGTGATCCTGGAATCGGAAAATCTCGACGGGCTGACCTATGAGACGGGTGGGCGCAAGCTGGGCACCAGGTCGCCGTCGGGCTGGGCCTATGACTACGGCAAGGGCCGCGTGGTGTTCACTGCCGTGGGCCACACCATCCATGCGATGTGGAATCCCACCTATCTGGAAATCCAGCGGCGGTCGGTGCGCTGGCTGCTGAAGCAAATCTAAGGCTTGGGCGAGGCGCCGAAGGGCATCTTCTCGTAATAGCTCAGCGGATATTTCGGCTTGTAGCCGTCCGGGAAGGGCCGTTTGGAGAATTGCCCGAAATAGGCCAGGCAGGCGTCACGCCACCAGATCGCCTCGCGATGCTGGATGGCCAGGAAGTCGCGCACCTGCGCGTAGCGTTCCGGGTCGACGTCATCCGCCAGCTTCGTCCAATTTGCCTGCATTTCGGCAACCGCATCGACGCCGTGGCTGTAGCGTGCGATCAGTTCCTGCCAAAGCGTCCGCCCCGACGTCATCCTGTGGTCCCAGGACACATGATGAAACCACAGCAGCAAATCTTCCGGCGTGGTCGCGGTGCCGGCGAATTCTTCCTTCAACGGCGAATGATATTGCGCGACATAGCCGCTGGCGACGCGGTCGAAGCCGATGCCGTTCGCGTCGGCGCGATGATAGTATGGCGCCTTCCAGTCCTCGCGCGGGCCGATCGTGTCCCACGGCCCAGGTCCCATGTGATGGCCGTGCGCCATGATCAGCGCCAACCCAAGCGGGGTCATGTAATCGACCACCGCGGCGCGGCTTTTCATCATCATGTCCACCACCGGCGCCACGAAAGCCGGATCGTTGGTGAAGGTCTGGCGCACCCATTCATCCGCCACCGTGCGCGCGGAGATTTCCGGGTCCCATGCCATGCGGCCGAAGACATACCAGTTGGCCTGGTTGAAGATGGAGCCGCACCAGTCCGCGTCATTGCCGATATTGGCCACGCCCGCGATGCCCGAAATGGGATGATGATCGAGGCTGCCGTCGATCACCCTCGCCACGGTCGATCCCGGCCCATGCTCATAGGTGTCGGATTTCAGCGCTTCCTCATAGAGCGTGCCCAGATAGGCCAGGTGCGTCTGCTGGCCCAGATATTCCTTGGTGATCTGGAATTCCATCATCAGCGAGGTGTGCGCCATCGCCCCGAACAGGGGCGAGAAGGGCTCGCGCGGCTGGAAATCCAGCGGCCCGTTCTTGACCTGCAGCACGACATTGTCGCGAAATTTGCCGTCAAGCGGCACGAACTCGTTATAGGCGGTCGTGGCGCGGTCGATCTTCGGATCGTTGGCATAGACGAAGGCGCGCCACATCACCACGCCGTGATGGGGCGCCAGAACGTCCGCGATCATGTTGGCGCCATCGGCATGGCTGCGGTGATAATCCTGCGGGCCCGGCTGGCCCTCGGAATTGGCCTTGACCAGAAAGCCGCCGAAATCGGGAATGGCGCGATAGATTTCGTCGGTCTTGGCCTGCCACCAGGCTTTCACCTTTGGATCGAGCGGGTCGGCACTTTTCAGCCCGCCCAACTCCATGGGGGCGCTCCAGCGCACCGAAAGATAGAGCCGGATGCCGAAGGGCCGCAGCACATCGGCGAGCCTGGCTTCCTTCTCTATATATTCCGCCGTCAGGAAAGCGGCGTCGGCATTGACATTGTTGACGACCGCCCCGTTGATGCCGATGGAGGCGTTGGCGCGGGCATAGTCTGTGATGCGGCGCGAGACATGCTCGGGCAGCGCCGGCCAGTCCCAGATGGACGCGCCGGCATAGCCACGCTCCACCGTGCCGTTCAGATTGTCCCAATGGTCCAGCACCCGCAGCCTGGTCTTGGGCGCGGAGGCGATGTCCAGGCCGGCAAGTGCCGTGCGCGTCTGAACCAGCCTCAGGAAGGCGAAGGCGCCGTACAGCACGCCGATGTCGCTGTTGGCGGCGATTACCGTTGCCTTGTGCCCGCCAATGCTGACGCTGCGGATCAGATAGCCTTCATCGCCCAGCGCCTGCAGCGACAGGTTCAGCGCGGCGATGGCCGGCGCCGATTTGGGCGTGCCGATCACCAGTGCGCCATCGGCCGTTACCGCCGAACTTTGCGCTGGTGGTTCGCCGAACATTCCGGTCAGCCCGCGCCGAAGCTCCCAGGCCGCCGCATCCAGTGTGGGCGAGCGATAGCCGGTGACCAGGGCGCTGACATGGTTGGCACCGGCATAATCGTCTTGCACCGGCTGATAGCGCAGCCAGAGGTCATAGCCGCTCTCGGCACGGGCAGGACCGGCCAGCGCGCAAAGCCCCAGCGCCATGGCGAGGATGCAGGCGAAAGCGGTCCGTCCCATCATGCAATTCTCTGTTGTTCTTGCGGCGATGATGGCTCTCCACCTCCTCCGTGACGAGTCTCCCCGGAAAGGAGTGTCTTTGTTCTTGGCGGGACCGGAAGTTACCGTTACCATTTCCCCGCTGCCTGCTCAACCGGGCGCGCGCCGGGGTACAAGAAACGACAAGAAAAACGCCTGCATCCGGTAGGCGAAGGGAGATGGGATGCGTCGCACTTTCGGGATTCGCTGGCTGACGATCGCCCTGATCATGCTGGGCGCAATGGTGAACTTCCTATCGCGGCAGACCCTGTCGGTGGCGGCGCCCACCGTGATCGCTAACCTGCACATTACGACCGAGCAGTATGGATGGATCACCGCCGCCTTCCAGGGGACCATCATGCTTCAACCCGTGGTGGGCTACATCATCGACGTGCTTGGCGTGAAGACCGGCTTTGCCCTGTTCGCCTTTGCCTGGTCGGCAATCTGCATGGCGCATGGATTTGCCACCAGCTGGCAAATGCTGGCTGGGTTGCGGGGGGCCCTGGGCTTTGCCGAGGGCGCGTTTTCGCCCGGAGGCCTGAAGGTGGTGTCCGAATGGTTTCCGGCAAAAGAGCGCGGCCTGGCCGGCGGGCTTTACAATATCGGGCCGTCGATCGGCTCCATGCTGGCCCCGCCCCTGGTCGCCTGGGCGATCCTGAATTACAGCTGGCAGGAGGCGTTCGTGATCGTCGGCCTCATCAGCATGGTCTGGGTGGTGCTGTGGCTGGTCTTCTATCATCCGGTGGCCAAACACCCCGCGTTGTCGGAAGAGGAGCACCACCATATCGTCGCCGGACAGGAGAGCTTCCTGGCCGATGAAGGGCGCAGGCCGCCGGTGCTGTCGATCCTGAAGCGGCGCAATTTCTGGGGTATCGCCCTGCCCCGCTTCCTGACCGATCCCACCTGGGGCATGCTGAGCTTCTGGGTGCCGCTGTACCTGACCACGGTGCGGGGCTTCGACCTGAAGCAGATCGCGCTCTATGCCTGGCTGCCTTTCCTGGCGGCGGACCTGGGCTGTATCTTCGGACCGGCGGTGGTGCTTTTCCTGCAGAAACGCGGGCTGAACCTCATCGATGCGCGGCGCGGCGCCTTCACGGTAGGCGCGGTCATGATGATCGGCGTGGCCTTTACCGGCGTGGTGCAAAGTCCGCTGGTGGCCGTGGCATTGATCTCGCTGGCGGGGTTTGCCCACCAGACCCTGTCGGTCACCATGATCACCATGGCCACCGACCTGTTTCCCAGGAACGAGGTGGGCACGGTGGCGGGCATGGCGGGGACCTGCGCCAACCTGGGCATCCTGATCTCGTCGCTGCTGATCGGCGGGATGGTGGACCGGATCGGCTATGCGCCCTTCTTCGCGGCGCTGGCGGCGCTGGACCTGCTGGCTGCCGTGGTCGCCTGGAGCGTGATACGAAAACCCCATGGCTGAAATCACCAACCCGATCCTGCCGGGCTTCAATCCCGACCCCTCGATCCTTCGGGTCGGAGATGATTATTACATCGCCACATCGACCTTCGAATGGTTTGCGGGCGTGCAGATCCATCATTCCCGCGACCTGGTGCACTGGCGGCTGCTGACGCGGCCATTGCGGCGCCCCAGCCAGCTCAACATGCTGGGCGACCCGGATTCCTGCGGCATCTGGGCTCCGTGTCTGACCCATGATGGCGAGCTGTTTCACCTCATCTATACTGATGTGAAGCGCTATGGCCGCACATCCGTCGGCGGCGCATCGGGCGCATCGCTGCGCGACTTCCACAATTACCTGGTGACGGCGAAGACGATCGACGGCGAATGGTCCGACCCCGTCTACCTGAACAGCAGCGGCTTCGATCCATCGCTGTTTCATGACGATGACGGACGCAAATGGCTGGTCAACATGCTGTGGGACCACCGGCCGGGCAGGAACCGGTTTGCCGGCATCGTGGCGCAGGAATACTCCGCGACCGGGCAGCGGTTGGTGGGCGAGCGCGTCAACATTTTCGCCGGCACGAAGCTGGGCCTGACCGAAGGCCCCCACATCTACAAGCGCGGCGGCTACTATTATCTGCTGACGGCGGAGGGCGGCACCGCCTGGAACCATGCCGTGACACTGGCGCGGTCCAAGAGCCTGCTGGGCCCCTACGAGCTTCACCCGCATGGCCAGATCCTGACCGCGCGCGACAAGCCCGATGCGCCGCTGCAGCGCGCCGGCCATGCCGACCTGGTGGAGACCCAATCGGGCGGCACCTACATGGTCTATCTGTGCGGGCGGCCGCTGAAGAACCGCGGCCGCTGCATCCTGGGGCGCGAGACCGCGATCCAGAAGATGGTGTGGCGCGACGATGGCTGGTTGTACACCGAGGCCGGCGATGGCAAGCCCGCCCTGACGACGCCCGCGCCGGACCTGCCAGCCCATCCCTTCCCGGCCGCACCGGAGCGCGCCGAGTTCACCAGACCCGAGCTTCCCATCGACTTCCAATGGCTGCGTTCGCCCTTCCCGCAGGAATTGTTCAGCCTGACGGCGCGGCCGGGCCACCTGCGCATTTATGGCCGCGAGAGCATCGGCAGCCTGTTCCGGCAGGGCCTTGTGGCGCGCCGGCTTGAGGCCCATCACGCCAGCATCGAAACCGAAATGGATTTCACGCCCGCCCAATACCAGCAGGCGGCGGGCCTAGTCTGCTATTACAACAGCAGCAAATTCCACTATCTCCATGTCAGCCACGACGAAACGCATGGCCGCCACATCCGGGTGATGTCGGCGCTGCCCGATTCGGTGATGGCTGATGCCTTTACGGCGCCCCTATCCATTCCCGACGGGCCCATCGGCCTGCGCGCCGAGATCGACGAAGAGCGGCTGCTGTTCGCCTATCGCGTCGGCGGCGGGCCCTGGCGGCGCCTGCCGGACGTGTTCGACGCCTCGATCCTGTCCGACGAAGCCCAGGCGCCCGGCACACCCAATTTCACCGGCACTTTTGTCGGCATGGCCTGCCAGGACATGGCGGGCACCGCCAATCACGCCGATTTCCGCTTCTTTACCTATCGCGAGCGGGATTTCCGCGCCGATCCCTTCATCGTGGGATGACCTTCACCGCCTGCTGCGGCATGCCGGGCACGTCGACGCGGAATCGGAACAATCCGCCCGCCAGGGGCTGGGCGGTGCGCGTCTGCGTGTCCAACCCCTTCCACGCCGTGGTGGCATAGACGGTCTTCAGGTCTTCGCCCGCGAACGCCAGCTTTGTGACATTGGCGACGGCAAAGCGCACTTCGTCCACCAGACTGCCGTCCGGCGCATAGCGGCGCACCGCCCAGCCACCGAACAGGCCGGTCCAGAGGTAGCCTTCGCTGTCCACCACCGGGCCGTCAGGCCAGCCCGCGCCGTCTTCGATGGCCACGAAGAGCCGCTTGTTCGACAGCGCGCCGTCATCGGCCATGTCGAAGGCATAAATGGTCTTTCCCAGCGTGTCGGTGTGATAGAGCGTGCGCCCGTCAGGACTGAAGGCCGGGCCGTTGGTAATGATGATGCCGGCGTCCATCACCTTGGGCCCGGTTTCGGCCAGGCGGTAGAGCGCGCCACTGCTGCCGGTTTCCGCATCGTCCATCGAGCCGAACCACAGCCGGCCTTTCGCATCCACCGCGCCGTCATTCAGCCGGTTGCCGGGCAGGTTCGGCTCCACTGGGCAAAGCGGCGTGAAATCGCCTGTTGCCGGATCAAAATCCATCAGGCCGATTTTCGTACCGGCGATAAAATGGCCGCTTTCCAGCGGCGCCAGAAAACCCACCGGCGCGGGCGCGTGCCAGCTTTTGCCGGTGCCCGTCTTCGGATCGAAGCGGTGAACCCTGCAGCCCTTGATGTCGGTGAACCAGACGGCGTCCTGCCACCAGAGGGGACCTTCACCCAACTCGGCCGCCAGCGGCCAGACGCATTCGGGGCTCACGCCCATCCCGCGTCGATCCAATAAGGATGGCCGGTGCACAGCGCGCCGTCGTCGGAGGCCAGGAACAGCACCAGCGACGCCACATGCTCGGGCAGGATGCGCGCCTTCAGGCATTGGTGGGCGACGATCTCCGCCTCGCCTTCGGGCGTGTACCATTTTTCCTGGCGCGGCGTCTTCACATTGCCCGGTACCACGCAGGTGACGCGGATATTGTCTCCGCCGAGCTCACGCGCCAGCGCCTTGGTCATGCCTTCGATGCCCGCCTTGGCGGTTTCATAGAGCGTCAGGCCCTTCAGCCCCAGATGCCAGGAGATCGAGCCGAAATTGATAATGGCGCCGCCGCCTTTCGCCTTCATGCCCGGCGCCACGGCGCGGGCGGCAAACAGCATGTGGCGCAGATTCACCGCCATGCGGTTGTCCCAGTATTCGGGCGTGATGTCGGCCAGTGCATGGCGGTCGTCATTGCCGGCATTGTTCACCAGGACATCGACGGGACCGGTTCCGGCAAAGAAGGCATCTAGCGCCTTCAGGTCCGTCAGGTCGAGTTTTTCGAAACGCACCTTGCCGCCATCGGCGTTCAGGCGCGCGGCCAGCGCAGTGCCTTCCGCTTCCAGAACATCGACGAAGATCGTTTCGGCACCCTGGCGCGCGAACGCTTCGACCAGCCCCGCGCCGATGCCCGAGCCGCCGCCCGTCACCACCACGCGCTTGTCCTTGAGGCTGGGATAGTTGGCTGACGGCACGCCGGCTTCCGTCCTGTTGTCCGTTTCTATGGTTGCGGTAACAATAACAGGGCGGCGGCGCTGTCAAGCCTTGCGGGCGGCTTTTGGCGGGGCAGTCGAATCCCGTTCCACCATGGCGTATTTGAATTGCTTGTGGCTCACCGCCTGCTCGCGGCCGGCACGCCGGGCCCGAATCTGTTCCAGAAGCAGGACGACCGCTTCGCGCGCCATGGCGGCGATCGGCTGGCGAACCGTGGTCAGAGCAGGCCAGACCGCAGAGGCCAGAGGCGTGTCGTCGAAGCCCGCCACTGTCAGGTCGCCGGGCACGTCGAGCCCCATGCGGTGCGCCACGGCCATCACCGCCGCGGCCATGTCGTCATTGCTGGCGAAGATGGCGGTCGGTTTGAAGCCGCCGCCCAGCAGCTTTTCCGCGGCCTCCAGTCCCGAGCGATAGGTGAAATAGCCCTGCGCCATCTGATGGGTGTCGACCGACAGGCCCGCCTCGGTCATGCCCTCGACAAATCCGCGGAAACGCTGGCCGCTGGCGGTCTGGTTGGGATGGCCGTTGATGAACGCGATGCGCCGGTGACCCAGCCCGAGCAGGTGGCGTGTCATCGCCCGCGCCGCCTCGAAATCGTTGATGGAGACGGCGCTGAAGGCGGGATCGGGCCGGCCCGAAGCCACCAGCACGGCGGGGATGCCGGCGCGAGTCACCGCTTCCAGCGCGGCGCGGGAATCGCACAGGGGCGGGGGTAGAACCACGCCGTGGACGCCGCCGGCGGCCAGGCGCTGGATTGCCGCACACTCGGTCTCCTCGCACTGCTCGACCACCAGCTGGCAGCCCGACATGCTGGACTGCGCCAGGCTGCCCAGCAGGAATTCGCTCAGATAGGCTGCGCTGGGATTGGAATAAAGCAGTCCGATATGGACGGATTCGGCGCCCGCCAGGCTGCGGGCGGCCATGTTGGGCGCATAGTTCAGCGCCTTTATCGCGGCGGCGACCCTGGCCCGGGTGCTTTCGCGCACATTGCCTTCGGCGTTGATCACCCGCGACACGGTCATGGGCGAAACGCCGGCCTGCCGCGCCACATCGTGGATTGTCACGCCGCTGCTTCCGCGGCGGCCGCTCTTGCGTGCCATTTCAACTCCCTGCGGTCCAATCCCTAGCAAAATCGGCGCAAAAAGGCACCGCCGCAAAAGGCCGCCGGTTGACGCACCGCCGCCCCGGGGCACTATCTGGCGACTGCGAAGGAGAGGCGGCCATGAACCGGGCCCTGTACGGCATCATGCGGGACGGCAGGCAGGTCCATGCCTACAGCCTTGGCTACGGCGATGGCCTTACCGCCCGGGTGCTGGACATGGGTGGGACGATCACTGCCATCGAGGTGCCTTTGAGGTCCGGCGGCCGGCGCAATGTGGTGCTGGGCCTGCCGGACCTGGCGGCTTATGAGGCCAAGGCCTGGTTCAATTGTCTGATCGGCCGCTATGCCAACCGGCTGCGGAACGGATTCTCGCTGGACGGCCGGCATTATCCGCTGGCGGCCGATGAAAACGGCGTGACCCTGCATGGCGGCCGCCCGCTCAGTTGGGGCATCCGCCTCTGGGAGGTGACAGGCGCCAGCGACAGCCATCTGACCCTGCGGCTGGTCAGCCCGGACGGTGACCAGGGATTTCCCGGCACACTGACGGTGGACGTCACCTATACCGTCACCCAAGCCGGCGAACTCAGGCTGGGCTATCGCGCCGCCACCGATGCGCCCACGGTGGTGAACCTGACCAATCATATCTATTTCAATCTTGCCGGCCACGGATCGGCGGAAGCACATCTGCTTCAGATCGAGGCCGACGCGATTACCGCCACCGACGCCTTCCAGGTGCCGACAGGCCGGATCATGCCGGTGGATGGCACCGCCTTCGATTTCCGAAAGCCCGTGCCGCTCAGCGCGCGCATTCGGGCCAATGAGCCGCAGCTTCGCATCGCCCGCGGCTATGACCACAATTATGTGCTTCGCAAATCAAGGCCGGGGGCGCTGGAAAAGGCCGTCACCCTTTCCGATCCCGCCAGCGGGGATGATGGCGGCGTGACGCTGACGCTTTCCACCACCGAGCCCGGCATCCAGGTCTATTCGACCAACAATGTGAACGGTTCAATGATCAGTGCCGCCGGCGAGATGATCCGCATGGGCGACGCACTGGCGCTGGAGACGCAGCATTTCCCCGACAGTCCCAATCATCCGGACTTTCCTTCCACCGTGCTGCGGCCCGGCGAAATCTTCACCTCGACCACCGTATTCCGGTTCGAAGCCTAGGCCCCGGTCGGGTTCGGACTGCGCCAGGCGCGCTCGAAGGGCAGGCGCCAGGCATTCGGCGCCACCAGCTGGTGCACGGATTTGGGGCCCCAGGAACCGGCTTCGTAGAGGCGCACGGGCGGAGGATTTTCCAGCAAGGGTCGGGAAACCTCCCACAACCGCTCGATGCCCTGGGCGGTGGTGAACAGTGTGTGATCGCCGCGCATCGCATCAAGGATCAACCGCTCATAGGCCTCCAGCACATCGTCGATCATGCCGGTGTCGTGCATGGCAAATTGCAGCGACAGCTTGTCCAGCCTGATACCCGGGCCGGGACGCTTGCCATAGAAGGACAGCGAAATCTTGGACGCGTCGGCCAGGTCGAACGTCAGGTGGTCGGGCCCCTGGGCGCCCACGCCCGAGCCGGCGGGAAACATGCTCTTGGGCGGCTCGCGAAAAGCGATGGAGATGATGCGCTGGCCTTCCGCCATGCGCTTGCCGGTGCGCAGGAAGAAGGGCACGCCCGCCCAGCGCCAGTTGTCGATCGTGCATTTGAGGGCGATGAAGGTCTCGGTATCGGATTCGGGGTCCACCCCTTCCTCGCGGCGATAACCGGTATACTGGCCGCGCACCACATGGGCCGGATCGATCGGCAGCATGGAGCGGAACACCTTGTTCTTCTCCTCACTGATCGGATGGGGCTCCAGCGAGGTGGGCGGCTCCATCGCCATGAAGCCCAGGATCTGGAACAGGTGGGTCACCACCATGTCGCGATAGGCGCCAGTCTGCTCGTAGAAGCCCGCGCGCTTGCCCAGGCCCAGCGTCTCGGGGACGTCGATCTGCACATGGTCGATGAAGTTGCGGTTCCAGATCGGCTCGAACAATCCGTTGGCGAAGCGGAAGGCCAGGATGTTCTGCGCCGGTTCCTTGCCCAGGAAATGATCGATGCGGAAGATCTGGTCCTCCGAAAAGACTTCGTGCAGATGAGCGTTCAGCGACACGGCGCTGGCCAGATCGGTGCCGAATGGCTTTTCCATGATGATGCGCGAGCGTTCGACCAGTCCGGCGTCCGCCAGCATCTTGACTGCCGGCAGCGCCGCGCTGGGCGGCACCGACAGATAGTGCAGGCGCTCCGCGGCGGGGCCGAGCGCGCCCTCGGCCCGCTCCACCGCCGCGCGCAGCATGCCGGCCCCCGCCGTCAGCGGCACATAGTCCAGCGCCGCGGCGAAGGCGGTCCAGCGTTCCTCGTCCAGCTTGCGGGTGGCGAACTGTTCCAGCGCCTGGCGGGCCTGGGCGCGGAATTCGTCGGGCGAAATGTCGTCCAGCGACACACCGATGATGCGGTAGCCCGGGATGAAGCCGGCACTGGTCAGGTGAAACAGGCCCGGCAGCAGCTTGCGCCGGGACAGGTCGCCGGTCGCCCCCACCAGCACCACAACCTGCGGGAATTTCGGTCCCACGCCCGCGATCATCTTGCCCACCACTCGGGTCCCCGCTTCTGGGCGCCCAAGAGACGCCATGGTTAACGAAGGTCAGGGTACGCGGTCAGACCCTGACAATCCGTTATCTTGCACTGCAACACCGGCAGGAGCGGCGGGGGCCAGTGGATAGGCGGCCAGCGCACATTGCCGCGCCGCCTGGTTGACGCGCACCACGAGCCCCGCCGGTCCGGGCGGACGCAGTTCAAATCCGTGGGTGTCGGCGGCCTCCCAGCGTTCCGGCGTCATGGGATAGCCGTCCAGCGCCCGCCAGTCCGCGTGGGCCAGGTAGGACGGATCGCCCAGTCCGGGATGGGCAGCGCGGAAATCGGCCAGGCTTGTCACATACGCTTCAAGCGCGCGGTCGCGCCCCGCCCAGTCCAGCCATGTCATTGCGTTGTCCTGGGTATAGGCGTTGTTGTTGCCCTGCTGGGTGCGGCCGAACTCGTCGCCCGCGGTCAGCATGATGGTGCCGCGCGAGGCGAACAGCGTCGCCAGCAGCGCCCGCAGGTCGGCCTGGCGCCGGGCCAGCACCGCGCCATCTGCGGTGGGCCCTTCCACGCCATTGTTCCAGGAGAAATTCTCCCCATGGCCGTCATGATTGGCTTCGCCATTGGCCTGATTGTGCCGGTGTTCATAGGCAACCAGATCGGCCAGGGTGAAGCCGTCATGGGCCGTGATGAAATTCACACTGCGGCTTCGGGTGCCCCCGAAGATGTCGGACGAACCCGTCATCCGCATGGCCAGCGCGCCGGCCGTGTGCGGATCGCCGCGCCAGAAGCGGCGCACATCGTCGCGGTAGCGGTCGTTCCATTCCAGCCAATTGTCCGGGAAGTTGCCCAACTGATAGCCGCCGGGACCGATGTCCCAGGGCTCTGCGATCAGCACGCGGTCCCTCAAGATGGGATCGGCGGCGATGGCGGCGAAGATGGGTGCCTTCGGGTCGAAGGCGGGCCCCCGCGCCATCACTGGGGCCAGGTCAAAGCGGAAGCCGTCGATACCGGCATGGGCCACGAAATGGCGTAGGGAATCCAGCGTCAGGGTCCGCACAAGCTCCTGTGCGAAATCCAGCGTATTGCCGGTGCCGGTGTCGTTGACCAGCGTGCCGTCGGCCTGGCGTGCGTAATAGCGGCCATCCAGCCCGCGCAGCGACAGGGTCGGCCCCGGCGCATCGCTTTCCCCGGTATGGTTGAAGACCAGGTCCAGGATCACGCCGATCCCCGCGGCATGCAGCGCCGCCACCGTGTGACGCAGTTCGGCGATGCCCCCGGGGCAAAGGCCCGGATCCAGCGCCATGGGCACGACAGGGTTGTAGCCCCAGGCATTGGTCAGCCCCAGCGCAGCCAGATGCCGCTCGTCAATCCAGGCAGTGATGGGCATCAATTCGACGGCGCCCACGCGCAGCTTTTTCAGGTGCGCCAGTATGGCGGGATGGGCCAGCGCCGCCACCGTGCCGCGCTGATGGGACGGCACGTCAGGATGGTCATGGGAAAAACCGCGCACATTCAGTTCATAGATCAGTCCGCCCCAGGCAAAACGCGGCGGGGCATGGGGCACAGGCGGCAGCGGCGGCATGACCAGCGATCCGGGCACCAGCGCCGCCGTATCCACGCCCCGCGCGCAAAGCGCAGGATCGAAGCGGAAGCGGCGGTCCAGTTCGACCGCGTAAGGGTCGACCAGCAATTTGCTTTCGTCGAAACAACGGCCCTGCTGCGGCGCCCAGGGGCCGGCGGCGCGATAGCCGTAACGCTGGCCGGGTTTTATTCCTGCCACCGATGCCAGATGCCATTCTCCGTCGCGGCGCATCGGCACGCGGTGTTCGCGCGCCCCGTCGAACAGGCACAAGGTCACCCGATCGGCATCGCGCGAGCGCACCGCGAATTGCGCACCGCCCGGCGACAGATGGGCGCCGGGCAAATGGGACCCGGGAATCAGAGTCACGTCACCACATCGGGCCGGTCACGGCCGGTATGGCGGGCAATGCCCGCGATTGGCTCCAGCGTGTCGGCGATGGGGGCCAACATGGTCTGGGTGTCCTCGTCCAGCCGGCCACCCGCCGGCTCGTAGCGTTCCAGATAGACGCGCAAGGTTGCTCCCGAAGTGCCGGTGCCAGACAGGCGCATCACCACCCGTGAGCCCCCGTCGAACAGCACACGCGCGCCCTGATGCCGGCTTACCGAACTGTCCACCGGATCGATGTAGGAAAAATCGTCCGCCGCCGCCACCCTGAGCTTGCCGAAGCGCTTGCCGGGCAGCTTTTCCAGGCTGGCGCGCAGATCGGCCACCAGCGTCCCCGCCTTTTCGGTCTCAATGCCTTCATAGTCGTAACGGGAATAGTAGTTGCGTCCAAATTTGGCCCAATGTGCACGCGCGAGGGCGTCGACCGAAGTCTTGCGCGCCGCCAGGATATTCAGCCACAGCAGCACCGCCCACACGCCGTCCTTCTCGCGTACATGATCTGAGCCCGTGCCCGAACTTTCCTCGCCGCAGATCGTGGCAAGGCCCGCATCCAGCAGATTGCCGAAGAACTTCCAGCCGGTGGGCGTCTCGTAGCATTTGATGCCGAGCGCGGCGGCAACCCGGTCGGCCGCGGCGCTGGTGGGCATGGAACGGGCAATGCCGGCCAGGCCTGCCGCATAGCCCGGCGCCAGATGGGCGTTGGCCGCCAGCATGGCGAGCGAATCCGAGGGAGTGATGTAGCGCCCGCGCCCGATGATCAGGTTGCGGTCGCCATCGCCGTCCGAGGCGGCGCCGAAATCGGGCGCGTCGGGGCCCATCATCAGGTCATAAAGATCCTTGGCATTGACGATATTGGGATCGGGATGAAGGCCGCCGAAATCTTCCAGCGGGGTGCCGTTCCTCACTGTGCCCTTGGCAAAGCCCAGCCGCTTCTCCAGGATTTCATGTGCATAGGGACCGGTCACGGCGTTCATGGCGTCAAAAGCCATCGTGAAACCGGAGGCCGCCAGCGCACGGATGGCGGGGAAATCGAACAGGGACTCCATCAGCGCGGCATAATCGGCGACGGAATCGATTACCTCCACCGCCATGGCACCCACCCGCCTGGCGCCAGGCTCGTCCAAATCAATGTCAGGTGTATCCACGGCCAGCCAGCGGTCGATGGCAAGCGTGCGCTGGTAGATCGCCTCGGTCACTCTTTCCGGCGCGGGCCCGCCATTGGCGATGTTGTACTTTATGCCGAAATCCTCGTCTGGGCCGCCGGGATTGTGGCTGGCCGACAGGACCAGCCCACCGATGGCGCCATATTTGCGGATCAGATTGCTGGCCGCGGGCGTGGAGAGGATGCCTCCCTGCCCTACCAGCACCTTGCCGAAGCCGTTGGCGGCGGCCATGCGGATTGCCTGCTGGATCACGGGCCGGTTGTGATAGCGCCCGTCGCCGCCGATCACCAGCGTGGCACCGTCCTTGTCCTCCACCACGTCGAACACCGACTGGATGAAGTTCTCCGCATAGTTCGGCTGCTGGAACACCTTGACCTTCTTGCGCAGGCCCGAGGTGCCCGGCTTCTGTCCGTCGAAAGGCGTCGTGGGTGTTGCGAGCATCATGCGTCTGTCCCTGACAAGTCCGGCATAGAGCGCGGCATATTGCGCGCCGCTGCGCCGCCAGGAAAAGTCCTGCTTCATGCCCTGGCGCTGCATGTTGTTCCAGACTTTGGTGTCGCTGAACAGCGCCACGGTCCGGCGGATCGCGCGCTGGATGCTGTCTGCTGTCACACCATCAAACAGGATGCCGGTGGCAACACCGGCCGACAGCGCCGCTTCATTGGCGTCGATGATGGTGTCGGCCAGTCCGCCGGTGCGCGCCGCCACCGGCACGCAACCATAGGCCAGGCCGTAAAGCTGGGTCAGCCCGCATGGCTCGAAGCGCGAGGGGATCAGGATGGCATCGCAGCCGGCCTGCAGCAGGTGGGAGAGTTTCTCGTCATAGCCGACGGCGATGCCGATGCGCCCACGATGGCGCGCCGCCGCGGCACGGAATTGCGGCTCCAACGTCGGATCGCCGCTGCCCAGCAGCGCCAGCCGTCCGCCCGCCGACACCAACGCATCCAGCTGCCCGGCAAGCACGTCCATGCCTTTTTGCCAGGTCAGGCGGCTGATGACGGTAAAGAGCGGGCCGCTGCCCGGCTCGATACCGAAGCCACGCTCCACCGCGCGTTTGTTGGTGGCGCGGCGGGCCAGCTTGCGGACGTTGTATTGCGCCACCAGGTCGGGATCGCTTTCCGGGTTCCAGACGCTCGTGTCGATTCCGTTGACGATGCCATGCACGACCGCGCTGCGCGCGCGGATCAAACCTTCCAGCCCCATGCCGTGTTCGGGCGTGTGAATCTCTTCCGCATAGCCGGGACTGACGGTGGTAATGGCATCGGCCGCCGCCAGACCCGCCTTCAGGAATCCCACGCCGCCATAATATTCGACCCCGTCGATGCCATAGGCGCTGGCCGGCAAGCCGAGCGCGCTGAACACCGAACGATCGAAGCGCCCCTGGAAGGCGATGTTGTGAATGGTGATCATGTTGGCGGCACCGGGCATGGGCCCCGGTGCGAAACGCAGATAGGCCGGCGCCATCGCCGCCTGCCAGTCATGGGCATGCAGGACGTCATAATAACGGCCGGTTACCACGCCGCTGGCAAGATCTGCGCCGGCACGCGCCAGCGCAGCGAAGCGCTGCCAGTTATCCGGCCAGTCGCGCCCATCGGGCCCCACATAGGGCCCGCCGCTGCGCTCGAACAAGGCGGGCGCATCGAGCACCAGGAGGGCATGGCCGTCCAGGTCGGTTTCCAGAATGCGGGCCGGCACGCCGATGAGCGAGTCATAACTGTGGACATGGACCGCGTCCGCCAGATGCTCGCGCAATGCCGGATAGCCCGGGATCAGCGTGGTAACGGCGACGCCATGGGGCGCCAGCGCGCCCGGCAGGGCGGCCACGACATCGGCCAGCCCACCTGTCTTGACCAGTGGATAAACTTCCGACGCGACCGAGAGAACCTTGATCATGCTGGCATCAGTTTGTGCTCATTCCAGGCGGTCGATCATTTCCTGGGTAATCAGGCAGATGCCGTTTTCCGTGCGACGGAAGCGGCTGGCGTCCAGCGCGCCATCCTCGCCGACCACCAGGCCGGGCGGGATCGCGACGCCGCGGTCCAGCACCACCCTTGAGAGGCGTGCGCCGCGGCCGATCTGGCACTGGGGCAGGACTACCGCCTCATCCAGCGCGGAAAAGGAATGCACACGCACGCCCGTCGACAGAAGGCTGCGATGCACGCTGCCACCGGAAATGATGCAGTCGCCCGCCACCAGCGAGGACACCGCATATCCCCGCCGCCCGTCCATATCATGCACGAACTTGGCGGGGGGCACGATCTCGGCATAGGTCCAGAGCGGCCAGCTGCGGTCATAGAGGTCCAGTTGCGGCACCACATCGGTGAGATCGATATTGGCCTCCCAATAGGCGTCCACCGTTCCGACGTCGCGCCAATAGGCGGCCTTTTCGCTGCTGGAGCGCACACAGGAGTTGGTGAAACGGTGCGCCACTGCCTTTCCGTGCTTGACCAGATAGGGAATGATGTCCTTGCCGAAATCACGAGCCGAGCCGGCGGTGGACGCGTCACGACGCAGCTGCTCGAAAAGGAAGCGGGTGCGGAAGACATAGACCCCCATCGAGGCCAGTGCCACGCCGGGATTGCCCGGCATGGGCGGCGGATCGGCGGGCTTTTCCACGAAACTGGTGATACGGCCGGTGCCGTCCACCGCCATCACGCCGAAGCCGGTCGCCTCCAGGCGCGGCACGTCCAGGCAGGCGACCGTCACGTCGGCGGACTTGTTCACATGCTCCTGGAGCATGAGCTCATAGTCCATCTTGTAGATGTGGTCGCCCGCCAGGATCACCATGTATTCGGGACCGTGGCTCTCGATGATGTCGATATTCTGGTAGACGGCGTCGGCTGTGCCCTCATACCACTGGGTTTCCGACACGCGCTGGCTGGCGGGCAGAACGTCGAAGCTCTCATTGCGCTCGGGCCGCAGGAAGTTCCAGGCGCTATGCAGATGGTGGATCAGCGAATGGGCCTTGTACTGGGTGGCCACGCCTATGCGGCGGATGCCTGAATTGATGGCGTTGGAAAGGGCAAAGTCGATGATGCGGGCCTTGCCTCCGAAATACACGGCGGGCTTGGCGCGGCGTGCGGTGAGATCGGCCAGGCGGCTGCCGCGGCCACCCGCCAGCACATAGGCCATCGCGTCACGCGCCAGCGGCTGTCCGCGCCGGTCCACCATCGCCGTCCTCCCTGGGGCGCCAGCCCCTGCTACCCCACATGCTCCAGCATGAGGGTCGCCAGCGGCGGAAGCGTAAGGGTCACCCCCCCGTCCCGGGCTTCCACCGTACCCAGATTGCCCTTGCCGCTGCCGCCATAAACGTTGGCATCGCTGTTGATGATTTCACGCCATCGCCCGCTTTCCGGCAAGGGGACACGGTAATTTTCGCGCACCACCGGCGTCATATTTGCGATAACCGCCACCGGAGCTGCCCCCGGCGCCCGGCGGACCCAGGCGAAGACCGAATTGGCCTTGTCGTCGGCGATCGCCCATTGAAAGCCTTCACCCTCGCAATCACGGGCGTGCAATGCCGGGTTCTGGCGGTAAACGCGGTTGAGGTCGCGGACAAGCCGCCGCACGCCCGAATGCGCGGGCGCGTCCACCAGTTCCCAGTCCAGCGCCTGCGATTCACTCCATTCGCGCCGCTGCGCGAATTCCTGGCCCATGAACAGGAGCTTCTTTCCGGGATAACCCCACATCAACGTGTAGTAGGCGCGCAGGTTGGCGAATTTCTGCCAGTCATCGCCCGACATCTTGGCGAGCAGCGATCCCTTTCCGTGCACCACCTCGTCATGGCTCAGCGGCAGGACGAAATTCTCGCTGAAAGCATAGAGCAGCCCGAAGGTGATGTCCTCGTGATGGTGGGCCCGATGAATGGGCTCGCGCGCCATGTATTTCAACGTGTCGTGCATGAAGCCCATGTTCCATTTGAAACCGAAACCCAGCCCCCCCTCATGGGCGGGGCGGGACACGCCGGGCCATGAGGTCGATTCCTCCGCCACCGTGAAGAAGCCGGGATGGCCTCCATAGACTGCCTTGTTCAGGGCCTGGAGGAACTGGACCGCCTCCCAGTTCTCCCGCCCGCCTTCGGGGTTGGGAACCCACTCGCCCGCCGCCCGCGAATAGTCGCGGTAGAGCATGGAAGCCACCGCATCCACCCGCAGGCCGTCGATATGATAGCGCCCGGCCCAGAACAGGGCGTTGTTGATCAGGAAGGCCGACACCTCGCGCCGGCCGAAATTGTAGATGGCGGTGTTCCAGTCGGGATGATGGCCCAGGCGCGGGTCTTCGTGTTCGTAGAGCGCCGTACCATCGAAACGGATCAAGCCATGGGGATCGGTGGGAAAATGCGCCGGCACCCAGTCGATCAGGACGCCGATGCCCGCCTTGTGGGCGCCGTCGACGAATCGGGCCAGGCCCTCGACATCGCCGAAGCGTGCGCTTGGGCAATAGAGCCCAGTGGTCTGATAGCCCCAGCTGGGATCATACGGATGCTCGCTGATCGGCAGAAACTCGATATGGGTGAAGCCCATATCGGCCGCGTAGGGGATCAGCCGCTCTGCCAGCGCATCCCAGCTGAGATACCAGCCGCCGGCATCGCGCTGCCAGGATCCCGCATGGACTTCATAGATGCTGATCGGCTGGCGGCGCGGATCGACGCCGGCCCAATGAGCGCGATGAGCATCGTCCTGCCAGACATGGGCGGGCTTTGGCGCGGTCAACGACGCGGTTCTGGGCCGGAGCTCGCTGGCGAAGGCAAAGGGGTCGGCCTTCAGCGGCAGGAGCGTGCCGTCGACGCCGATGATTTCGAATTTGTAGGCACGATATTCGGCGATGTCGGGAACGAATATCTCCCACACGCCCACGTCGGCACGCCGGCGCATGACATGGCGTTTGCCGTCCCAGTTGTTGAAGTCACCCACCACCGAAACCCGTCGGGCATTGGGCGCCCAGACCGCGAAATGCACACCCCGCGCGCCCTGATGTTCGATCAGGTGAGCGCCCATCTTGTCGTAAAGGCGCATATGGGTGCCTTCGCCCATCAGGATGTCGTCGATCGGCCCCAGGACCGGGCCGAAGCTGTAGGGGTCGCTCACCCACCACTCTGCGCCATGGCTCAGGGCACGATATTTCACCGGCTGCGGATCGCCCTGGACGATGCCCTCGAACAGGCCGCGGCGGTCGGCCAGCCTGAGATTGCCCAGGAATTTTCCTGCCAGATCATGGGCTTCCACTCGTTCCGCGCCGGGGATCAACACCCGAGCGAAGGTGCCTTCTGGCCCGGCATGGGTGCCCAGAAGCGAAAAGGGGTCGGCGTGACGGCCCTGAAGCAGGGCCTCTACGGCTTGCCGCGGGGGCTTCATGTCATGTCCCAGATGTCCCTCGCATATTCGCGGATGGTCCGGTCGGACGAGAACCAGCCGACATTGGCGACATTGTTGATCGCGGCTGCCCGCCAGGCCGGCTTGTCGTTCCATCGCTGGTCGACCTGGCGCTGTGTGGCGGCATAAGCGTCGAAATCGGCCGCCACCATGAACCAGTCATGCTCATAGATGCCCCCGATCAGGCCGGCATAGCGGTTCGGGTCGTCGGGCGAAAAGACGCCCGAGGCGATCGCCGCCAGCGCCTGGGACAGTTCGCGCGAGCTTTCGATGATGGCGCGGGGATTGTAGCCATCGGCGCGGCGGTGGGCGACTTCGTCGGCGGTCAGGCCGAAAATCAGGATGTTCTCACGCCCCACATGCTCCATGATCTCGATATTGGCGCCGTCCAGCGTGCCGATGGTAAGCGCGCCGTTGAGCGCGAACTTCATATTGCCGGTGCCCGACGCTTCCATGCCCGCGGTCGAGATCTGTTCCGACAGGTCGGCGGCAGGGATGATCTTTTCGGCCAGCGAGACATTATAGTTGGGAAGGAAGGCAACCTTCAGCAGTCCGGCCACGGAAGGGTCCGAATTGACCCGCCGCGCCACGTCGTTGGCCAGCTTGATGATCATCTTGGCATTGTGATAGCTGGGTGCAGCCTTGCCGGCGAACAGCTTGACACGCGGCGTCCAGTCCCGGTCGGGATGGCTGCGGATCTGGTCATACAGCGCCACCGTCTCGATGATGTTGAGAAGCTGGCGTTTGTATTCATGGATGCGTTTGACCTGGACGTCGAACAGCGCGTCGGGGTCGACGCCAAGGCCCATCTGTTCCTTGAGATAGGCGGCCAGCGCCATCTTGTTGGCGTGCTTGACGGCGGCAAACTTCTCCTGGAAGGCACCATCGCCGGAAAACCGGGCGAGGTCGGTGAGTTTTTCCGCATCGTCCAGGAAACCGTTCCCGATCGCCTCGCGGATCAGGTTGGTCAGGCCGGGATTGCATTCCTTAAGCCAGCGGCGCGGGGTGATGCCGTTGGTCTTGTTGTTGATGCGGTTGGGAAACAGCCGGTGCAGGTCGGCGAAGACCGTCTTCTTCATCAACTGGGTGTGCAGCGCGGCCACGCCGTTGACGCTGTGCGATCCGGCAAAGGCCAGGTTGGCCATGCGCACCCGACGCTCGCCGCCCTCATCAATCAGCGATATGGCGGCCACCGCGCCATTATCCATGCCCGCCTTGCGCGCGGTGCGCAGCAATTCGCCGTTGATGGCGTAGACGAGCTGCATGTGGCGCGGCAACAGACGCTCGAACAGGGGCGGAGGCCAGCTTTCCAGTGCTTCGGGCAGCAGCGTATGGTTGGTATAGCCAAAGGTCGTGCGGGTGATGTCCCAGCTCTCCGCGAAACTCAGCCGGTGCTGATCAATCAGCAGGCGCATCATCTCGGTCACCGCCACTGCCGGATGGGTGTCGTTGAGCTGGATGGCGGCCTTCTGCGACAGGGTACTGATGTCGCCGAAATACTGCATGTGGCGGCGCAGGATGTCCTGGATGGAGGCGCTGGAGAAGAAATACTCCTGCCTGAGGCGCAGTTCCTGGCCCGCGGGCGTGGAGTCGGCTGGATAGAGCACGCGGACCAGGCTTTCGGCACGCGCTTCCCCCGCCAGCGCGCCGATATGGTCCCCGGCATTGAAAGCATCCAGGCGGATGGGATCCAGCGCGCGGGCGTTCCATAACCTGAGCGTGTTGACCCGTCGCCCGCGCCAGCCCACGACGGGTGTGTCGATGGCTTCGGCCCGCACCGCCTCAGCCGGCTGCCAATGGGAGGCGCCGGTTTCGCTGCCTATCACCTCACCGCCAAATCCGATCAGATAGGCGGTTTCGCGCCGCTCGAACTCCCAGGGGTTGCCGTGTGCGAGCCAGGTTTCCGGATATTCCAGTTGCCAGCCATCCTTGATGCGCTGGCGGAACATGCCGTTGATGTAACGGATGCCATAGCCGGTGGCCGGCAGGTCCAGCGAGGCCAGGCTTTCCATGAAGCAGGCTGCCAGCCGCCCCAGGCCGCCATTGCCGAGCGCCGCATCCGGCTCGAGCTCCTCGATCTCGTCCAGATCGATGCCGTAAGCGGCCAGTGCGGCGCGCGCTTCCTCCGACAGCCCCAGATTGGACAGCGCGTCGCGCAGCAGACGGCCGATCAGAAATTCCAGGCTCAGATAATACACTCGCTTGGCGCCGGCGGCATGCAGGGCGCGGGTAGAGCACATCCACTGGTCGATCACCGGGTCGCGCGCGGTCAGGATGCTGGCGGCCAGCCAGTCGTGCGGCTTGGCGGCCCGTTCGTCCTTTCCCAGCCGGTGTACAAGGTTATCGATCAGGCGCTCCGCAAAAGGGCGGAGCGGCGGGGGGTCGGCGGGAGGGGTCATGACGCGCCTGTGGCAGGTTACATGTGACGGGTTTGCAAAGGCCGGCTTGGTTTGGCAAGCTTAATCCAATGCCATCGGGCGGGCCATGAGGCTTTTGGCCCCGTCGGATCGGCCAGATATGGAAGCACCAGGCGCATATGGCATTGAAGTCCCATCCGGCGCCTTGGTGGCGCGGTGCCGTCATCTATCAGATCTATCCCCGCAGTTTCGCCGACAGCAACAATGACGGGGTAGGCGACCTGGCCGGCATCACCGCGCGGCTGGAACATGTTGCCTCTCTGGGCGTTGACGCCATCTGGCTGTCGCCTTTCTTCGCATCGCCGATGAAGGACTTCGGTTATGACGTATCGGACTACAGGGCCGTCGATCCCATCTTCGGCACGCTGGAGGATTTCGATGCGCTTCTGAACCGGGCACATTCGCTGGGCCTGAAAGTGATCATCGACCAGGTTTATGCCCACACTTCCGACCACCATGCCTGGTTTCGCGAAAGCCGCGCTGCACGCGATGGCGCAAAGTCCGACTGGTATGTGTGGGCCGATCCGAAGGACGATGGCACGCCGCCCAACAACTGGCTGTCGGTCTTCTACGGGCCGTGCTGGTCGTGGGATGGACGGCGGGGGCAATATTACCTGCACAACTTCCTGCCTTCGCAGCCCAACCTGAATGGGCACAATCCCGCGGTGCAGGAAGCGCTGTTTGACACCGCACGCTTCTGGCTGGCCCGCGGCGTGGACGGTTTTCGCCTGGATGCCATCAATTTCGCCATGCACGATCCGCTATTGACCGACAATCCACCGGTCACCAAGGCTGGTCGGGTGCGCCGGCGCCCCTTCGACTTCCAGCATCATTTCCATAACCAGTCGCAGCCCGAACTGATCGGCTTCATCGAAAAACTGGCGCGGGTGGTGCGCGATTTCGGCGAGGAGCGTTTCACGGTCGCGGAGGTTGGCGGTGAACAGGCGCTGAAGGAGATGAAGCTGTTCACCGCCGGCAACGACCGGCTGCATACCTCGTATGGCTTCGATTTCCTGTCAGCCGAGACACCGACGCCCGCATTGATTCTCAAGACATTGGGCAAATGGCGTCATGAGAAAGGCGAAGGCTGGCCCAGTTGGGCCTTCTCGAACCATGACGCACCGCGGGTGGTCAGCCGCTGGGGCGATAGGCTCCGACAGGACGATTGGGCGCGTCTTCTGCTGGCGCTGCTGATGAGCCTGCGCGGCAACGTATTCCTTTATCAAGGCGAGGAACTGGGACTGTCACAAGCGCAGATTCCGCTCGAGCGGCTGCGCGACCCGGAAGCCATCGCCAACTGGCCTTTGACGCAGGGACGCGACGGCGCGCGCACCCCTATGCCGTGGAACAACTGGCAGCCGCATGGCGGCTTCTCGACCGCCGAACCCTGGCTGCCGGTACCGGAGGAGCATATCGAGCGAGCGGTTTCGCTGCAGAATGCCGATCCCGACTCGGTTCTGTCGACGGCACGCCATCTGGTGGCGCTCAGGCGGGATATACCGGCATTGCGCCATGGTGATTTCATACCCCTTGGACTGAAAGCTCCGCTGCTGGGGTTTGAGCGCGTGCTGGGCAAAGAGCGTGTACGATGCCTGTTCAATCTGGGCGCCGTGCCGGCCAGGATCGCGCCGACCGGCGGGCGTATCCTTTTTGCGCGCGGTGCCGGCCAGGACCGGCTCGAGCCGCTGGGCGTGTGCCTTTCGGTCCTCAGCTGATCGACAGCGAAACCCTGCCTATAGTGCCGAAGTCTCCGGCCACGTGAGTGCCGGGCGCGATGGCAAGCGGCTTGATGCAAGTGCCGGTGGTGACCACCTCGTCCCGCTTCAGCCCCACACCAAGACGGGAAAGTTCGTTGGCGAGCCAGGTCAGTGCAATTCTGGGGTCGCCCAGCACATTGGCGCCCAGGCCATCCCCGACATGACGGCCGTCCAGGAAGGCGCCGACCGTGCAGGCGGCCAGATCGATGGCGCGCCAGTCGATCGTGGCCGTCCGTCCCAGGACGAAGAGATGGGCGCATGCGTTGTCGGCCACCAACTGGGCCATGCCTGCCGTCGCAAAATCGCGGAAACGGGAGTCGGGAATTTCAATTCCCGGATGCAGGCTGGAGACGCATGCCAGAACCTCTTCCTGGCTGTAGGGCTTCCGGCGCGGCCGCAGGTCTTCGCCCATGCGGAAGACGAATTCCAGTTCGGCAACCTTCATCAGATTGTTGCCGAGCGGGCAGACCCCGCCATCGGGTATGACCCGTTCCGCCAGGATGCGGCCGGCCAATGGCCCGTCCACCCCGATGTGCTGCTGGCCCGCCAGGCTGGTGGCGGCGATCTTCCAGCCGAACAGAGGCTGACTGGAATACGTCTCGATCAGGGCTTGGACCCGATAGGCCTCCGCACGGTCGGCAGGCACCAGATCGGCCGGCAACGTGGCGATCTGGGTACCATCCTGCCAGTGCTTGTAGAGCAGAGCCTGGGCCCGGCGCATCTGGTCGGGTGTCATGACGCTCCCTTAGCAGAGCTTGCGCCTGGCCCAAAGCCAAGAAAAATGCCCCACAGGTGAAAACCTGTGGGGCTGAGGAAACACGCATGCCCTGGGGGGTTATGCGTGATCTTGAAAATTCGAGGCGGCCCCCGGTATTTCGGCCCGAGGGACCGCCGGCAAAGACCCCGCCGGGGGCCTTTGCGCGGACGGCGCTCCCCTTAATTGTTGATGCGGATACCGACCTGGTAGAAGCGGCCAATCACGTCATACAGCGTGTTGTTCGGCTCGCCACCAGTGACGGGCGGCGATTGGTTCAGCGCGTTGTTGACCTTGAAGTAGAGCTGAGTGCTATCGGTCCAATTATAGGTCGTGCCGATGTCCATATAGAACACGGACGGCACATAGTTGTAGTTGACCGTGTGCACCTGGTTTGTATCGGTCGGGCAGCCAGCGGAGCAGACTACATACTGCGCGCCGGGGCTGACGATGCCCTTGTCCAGCCACTTGCCGAACAGCGTGCCATCGGCGAACCAGCGTTCCGTCAGGGTCAGGCCCAGCTTGTCACCCTGCCAGCTCTGCTGGGCGGTAACCTTCCAGGTCAGCACGTTGCCCGTCTGCTGGCTGTAGGTGGAGCTGTTGAAGCCGCCACCCAGAACACCGGCGCGCTCGGAGGCATACTGGCCGGCCTGCAGCGGGTCCGAGATGAACTTCATGGTGTGATTGGCCAGGATGCGGGCCACGAAGTCGCCGGGGACATCCCAGTCCTGGAGGTCGAACTGGTAGCTGGCTTCCACGTCGAAGCCGTCTGTCAGCAGACCCGCCGAGTTGAAGGGAACCGAAGTGATCGACAACACCTGATTCGGCTGGCCCACCAGACCCTGGTTACCCGCAGCGCCGGTCTGCGGCTGACCGTTGGCGGTCTGGATGAAGGTTTGCGAGCAGTAGCTGGTGATGCCCTGGAAACACAGGTCTTCGACAGTCTGCACGCCCGAACCGGCAATGATGCCCTTCACGATGATGCGGTAATAATCGAACGAGGCCTGGAAGCCCGGCAGGAAGTCGGGCTGGTAGACCATGCCGATCTGGGTGGTCTGGCCCTTTTCCGGCTTCAGCAGCGGGTTACCCGCGTTGGTCTGGCCCATCACCTGGGTGCCGGTGCAGTTCGGATCGGCGAACCTGTTGCAGAACCCGCCGTTCAGGGTCTGGCGCGGCAGGTAGAGGTCGGCCAGGTTGGGGGCACGGACGTCACGCGACATGAGGGTGCGCAGGCGCACGCCCGGCAGCGGCGTATCCCAGGTCAGGCCCACTTTCCAGGCCATGATGTCGCCGGCGGTCGAGTAGCGCTCGAAACGACCGGCCAGGTCGAGGTCGGCCTTGCCCCAGGTGGCGTCGTCGATCAGCGGGATGCCGGTTTCGGCGAACACTTCGTTCACATGGTAGTTGCCCTGGCCGGCGGTGAAGTTGCCGGCGTTCCAGTTGCCCGGATTGACGTGACCGGTGGCGCCACCCGAAGCCTGGCAGTCGATCGACGGATCGGTGCAGGGATAAAGGGCATTCGCCGGGCTCGAGGACGTGATGCCGCCCGAATAGGGATCAGCCCACTGGGTGAAGGCTTCTTCGCGATAGTCGTAACCGAAGGCCACCGACACATCGCCGGCCCAATCCTTGATCGGGCTGGTGTTGAAGTTGAGGCCGAAGGCTTCCTGGCGCAGCCACTGGCGCATTTCCGGGCCGCCCTGCTTTTGGCCATTGGCCTGGTTGTCGATGTAGGCGATGGCCCCCGGGCTGGGCATGGAAGTGCCGAAGGGATTGAACGGCACGCAGCCATTGGCGCGGGCGGAAGGATCGCGGCAGACGATGGAACCATCGGCCAACTGGATGGTATCCATCGCCAGGTTGAAGCGGTTCTTCAGCGGCATGTTCAGGATGTGGAATGCCGTGTTGTTCTCGCCGTGCTGGAAGTAGCTGTCCCAGGTGAAGTCGGTGTCGAACACATTGAAGGCGCCGTCACCGCCGATCACATAGCGGCGCATGTCGCGCTGGACATTGACGATCTGGTCCAGGTTCATGTTGCCGTTCAGGGTCGTGATCGAGAAGCCCTGCATTGCGCCGCCGGTTGCGGTGGTGTTGGCACCACCCAGCGCCGCATTGGCCGCGCTGATCCCGTTGAACGCCGCCGCCGCATAGGCCGTGTTACAAGCCGCGATCGTGTCGGCATAGCTGAGGCCGATGCCGAACATGCCGGACTGGGGCAGGAAGGCGTTATCGCACTTGATGCCGATATTGCCCTTGTTGGAGTTGCCCTGGGCCGGGATGTTCTGGGTGCGCACGTTCGACAGGCTGATCGTGGCATAAATCTCGGAGTTGTCCGTCAGGTCGTAGGAGATGCGCCCATAGAAGGTGCCGCGCTGAATCGGATCGATCAACGAATGGGTGAACTGACGTGCAGTCTGGTCGCCCGGATCCGACGCTGTGCCGAAGCAGGTCGAGCCGATGGCCCCGGCCACCGACCCGCCGCCCGCGAACTTGCCGTTGTGGTTCGGTGTGCAACCGCCGGCATAGTCGAACTGCGCGGCCTGGCCATTGGCGCCGAAAATGGTGCCCTGCTTGGGGCCGGAGTTCACCATCACATAGGGGTAGTTGTTGACGTTCTGTTGCAGGTTGGCGAAGATGGTACGCGGGCCGGTATAGCCGGCCGGAACACCGGTCAGGCCCGAGCCGGTGCCGCTGAGCGAGTAGCTGGCGCTGCCGTACTGCGTGAAGAACTCGCGGCCGCCCGGATAGATCCTGGTCTGGAACTGATTGTAAGACACCGGAATCCTGGGCTGCACGCCGGCGGCACTGTGATATTCCGCTGCCGCTTCCAAATGCAGACGGCCGCCCATCAGGCTGGTACCCGCCGCCACCTGCAACACAGCGGTGGCATCGTCGCCATAGGTCGAAAGACCGCCCGAGGCGTTCAGCTT
>JAFKEU010000001.1 GCA_017308475.1 Alphaproteobacteria bacterium | reverse complement strand
AGCGCCGGCGCTGCGATGGCGCAGGGCGCGGCTCCTGGTGTGGAGCAGGTGATCGTATCTTCGACCCGTCTGCAAAATGCCGGTTTTGACGCGCCGACGCCGACCACGGTGATGAGCGCGGCGGACCTGGAAAAGACTGCCCAGCCCAACATCTTCGAAGCGGTGACCCAGTTGCCCGCCCTGGAAGGTTCTTCGGGCGTTTCCTATAACACCGGTTCGACCACCACGGGTCTGACCGGCCTGTCGTCGCTGAACCTGCGCGGCCTTGGCATTATCCGCACCCTGGTTCTGCTGGACAGCCAGCGCGTGGTGCCGGCCAACCCGAACGGTGCCGTCGACGTCTCGCAGATGCCGCAGCTTCTGATCCAGCGTGTCGACGTTGTGACCGGCGGTGCGTCGGCGTCCTGGGGTTCGGACGCCGTCGCCGGTGTGGTCAACAAGCTGAACGCCTCGGGCGGTCTTTCGACCTATGGCGACGATGCCACCGCTGTGTTGCAGGTGGCGGCGGGTACCAGCCTGATGGGCGGCCGTCTGCATTTGGAAGCGGCAGCGGAATATCACAGTGCCGCCGGCGTGCAGCCCAGGATCCCGGTGTCTTACAATCAGTTCCAGACCAGGATCTATCCGGGCGGCCGCGAGTTCTTCACGCAGTACAGCAACGCCAGCTACTCGCTCAGCGGCACCGGCTCGGGCCTGAGCGGTGTTCCGGCCGGCTATACCGGCCCGCGTACCATCTTCGCCAACCTGGCGCAGAGCACCACCAACTACCCCTATGTGATGGTGAACTCCGGTCCCAAGCAGGGCACCATCTTCGGCGCCAATGGCCAGGCCGCGCAGTTCGACTATGCCGGCGGTTGCACACCGACGAAAACTGGTGGTGGCTTCACCTCCAACAGCAGCGTGACGGGACAGATCGGCGGCACCTGTTTCGGCACCGCATCGGATCCGGGCGACCAGACCGCGCGCCAGTTCACCCATTCGCTGATCGACCCGATTCAGCGCGGCACCTTCTATGGACGTATCTCCTACGACCTGACTGACGATACCGAGATTTATGCCACGGTCAGTTTGTCGAACGTGCGCACCCAGAACATCCCGGCCCAGGGCAACTCCAATAAGGGCAATATCGGCATCAAGTGCGATAACGCCTTCCTGCCCCAGTCCGGCATGTTTGGCATTGGCCTCAGCTATGCCGCTACTATTGCGGCCTGTAACGCGGCCTATGCGGGCGCGGCATACAATGGCGTCACGGCAAACAATCTGCTGGGCCTGAACAATGCAGGCACCGCACCGTTGCTGCAGCAAGACGGTGTCACGCCAGTCGGTCCGGTTCCGACCGCCACAGGCGGTACCATGCAGGGCTTCTCGGTCACTACGACCAACGGCAACATGAACCTGGACCAGATCGTCAATGTCCAGCGCGACATGCGCCGCTATGTGGTCGGTGGCGATGGCGCCTTCAATGTGTTCGATATTGACTTCACCTGGGACAGCTACTTCCAGCACGGCGAGAACAATGTGGCTTTCCACATCCTGAATATGCCGCTGAAGAACCGCTTCAACCTGGCGATGGACACGATCCAGCTGGCCGACGGCTCGATCGTCTGCCGCGATCCTTCCGCCCGCGCCAATGGTTGCGTGCCGTTCAATCCCTTCGGCACTTCCATGCCCAGCCCGGCGGCCATCGCCTATATCGACAACCAGGCCAATGGCGAAAAGGTTGGCGGCCCGGAAATGCGCCAGTGGCTGCGCCAGGAAGCCTTCGGCCTCAACTTCAACACCAGCCCGATCAAGAACTGGGCCGGTGATGTATCTGTGGCGTTTGGCTACGACTATCGCGAGGAAGCGTTCACCCAGTGGGCCGATCCCTATTCGGGCGGCATCACGTCCTCGAGCCCGGCCAACGCCCTTTATCCCTGCACCGATCCGTCGATCGACTGCCTGGCTTCGGGCGGCGCCACCGGTCACGTCAATCCGGGCAACTGGAATGCCGGCAACTTCACCGCCGGCCAGGGCAATTACCACGTGAACGAAGTGTTCGCGGAGTTTGGTATTCCTTTGATCAATGACGCGATGTTCGGCAAGGCGGACCTCGACCTGGCCGGACGTTTCGAGCGCTACTCCACCGCCGGCGACATCATCGCCTGGAAGGTGGGTCTGACCTGGGATACGCCGATCCCCGGCGTGCGTCTGCGTACCCTGCAATCGCGCGACGTCCGCGCTCCCAACCTGGCCGACCTATACCTGCCGCGCCAGACCCTCAACGGCGGCTTCTGCAACAAGTTCGCCGATCCGACCTGCCTCGGCAACCAGGTCATGGGCCAGACCAATGCGGGCAACCCGCTGCTGACGCCGGAAAAGGGCCAGACCACCCAGATCGGCATGGTCTACCAGCCCGATTTCCTGCCGGGCTTCCAGGCCTCGTTCGACTATTACCGCATCATCGTGAAGGGCATCATTGCCGGCTCCGGCGTGCAGCAGGTGGAAGACCTGTGCTTCCAGGGACTTACCCAATACTGCTCTCAGACCTTCATCCAGACCAAGAACGGCCAGCCGCAGACCGGCGCAGTGGGCAACCAGGGTCTGGTGGGCGATCCCAACCAGGTGCTGTCGATCACCTCGGTTCCGTTCAACTCGGCGGGTCTGCTGACCGATGGCTTTGACATCGAAGCCAGCTATCAGTTCGATCTGCAGGATTGGGATGTGCCCGGCGACTTCGTGGCGCGCATCCTGGCCAATCACACCATGAAGTTCATCTCGGACCCGCTGCAGGCCGGCCAGTATGCGACCGAGAACGCGGGTGTCCTGGGCGGCGGCTTCAACAGCTCCACCTACAGCCAGAGCACCGGCAACGTGCTGACCTGGAAGGTCACCGCCCAGCAGAGCTGGCAGGGTGACAAGCTGGGCCTGACGGTGACGGAACGCTGGTTCGCCGATGGTGTGCTGTTCGGCAAGTGGCTGGGCAAGGGCATCGTCAGCCCCGGCGCCCAGTATGTGGTCTGCTCCGTTGGCTGCCCGACGTCCACCAACCAGGTGCGCACGGTCAACTACAACTATGTGCCGTCCGTGTTCTATATGGACATCGGCACGACCTATAATTGGACCGATAGCACTCAGCTCTACTTCAAGGTCAACAACGCGCTGAACCAATCGCCGCCCGTCACCGGTGGCGAGCCGAACAACACGCTGTATGACGTGATTGGCCGCTTCTATCAGGTCGGTATCCGCATCAACAACTAAGCGGATATCGTCAGAAATTGGGGCTCCCGGAAACGGGGGCCCTTTTTCTTGCGCAGGTTCCATGGGGCCGCGAACCTGTACGCTTGCGAAAGATACCGTTCAGGTCGGGTTCATGGTCACCTCATCATGGTGTGGGCAACGGTGCTGATGCACCGGCCCCCGCCGGGTTTTCGGCGCAATGAAAGGAGCAATATCATGATGAAACATCTGGTTTGCGCCGTGCTGACCTTTTCGCTGTTGGGCGCCACCGCCGCTTCCGCGCGCCCGTGGGGAGGCGAGCGTCACTACGACCGCGGCTCCCATTATGGCTATAGCCACGACAGCTGGCGCGGTGGACGCTACCATGATGGCGGCGCAGGGCTAGCGCTGGGTGTCGGCTTAGGTCTTTTCGCCTTGGCGGCCATCGCGTCGCAGAATGATGACCATTACTACGACTATGGTCCGCCGCCGCCCCCGCCGCCGGCTTACCGGGGCGGTTATTACGGCTATTGATTGGCATTGGCGCCCGAGGTGCCGAGTTTGGGGCCCCGGCGTTAGCCGGGGCCCGTTGCTTTTTGGGGGACGCTGTTCCGAGCTTGCGCCCCGGCCGTGCCCGGCCTAAAGGGAACGCGCAAGACAAAAGACGCGATGTCCCAGCCCGGCGCTCCTCGTCCGCATTTCCGGACCATTGCCCTGATCGTCGGCGCGGCCATGTTTATGGAGCAGCTGGACGGCACGGTGCTGGCTACGGCATTGCCCAGTATGGCGCGGGAGTTGGGCGTGGCCGCGCCCAGCCTGTCAATCGCCCTGACCTCTTACCTGATCAGCCTGGCGATTTTCATTCCCGTCTCCGGGCGTATCGCAGATCGATTCGGCGCGCGCACGGTGTTCCGCAGTGCCGTCATCGCCTTCACTCTGGGGTCGATCCTGTGCGGACAGGCGCCAAGCGTGCCCTTTCTGGTCGCCGCACGCTTCTTCCAGGGGATCGGCGGAGCCCTGATGCTACCCGTCGGGCGCCTGGTACTGATGCGCAGCGTTGGGAAGCGCGACCTGATCCAGGCAATGTCCTGGGTCCTGATCCCAGCGGTGGTTGGCCCTATTCTTGGCCCGCCGCTGGGCGGCTTCATTGTTACCTATCTCAACTGGCGCTGGATTTTCTATATCAATGTGCCGATCGGGATATTGGGGGTGGTCCTGATCAACCGCTTTATCGCCGATAGCCGGAGCGAAGGGCCCAAAGGGTTTGACCTGCCCGGCATTGTGTTGTCGGCGCTGTCGCTTGGCCTGCTGTTGTTCGGGTTCGAACTGGCCAGCCATGATGGCGAACTGAAGACATCGCTGGTCCTTCTGGCGATCGGCGGCTTGGCGGGCCTTGGTTATATCGCTCACGCAAGGCGCGTCACCGATCCGATCCTGGATATTTCGCTTATGAAGATCCCCACCTATGGGGTGTCGGTGATTGCCGGTGCCATAACCCGCATCACTCAGGGCGCGCAGCCCTTCCTGCTGCCGCTGATGATGCAGCTGGGCTTCGGCTTCACCGCGGTTCAGTCTGGCCTGATGACCATGGCGACGGCGCTGGGCTCCATTGCCGCTAAGCCGCTGGCGCCGGCCGTCCTGCGCCGCTTCGGCTTTCGCGATACCCTGATGGTCAACGGTTTTTTCGCCAGCGCCGGCTACGCGATCTGCGGGATGTTCCGGCCCGACTGGCCTCTCATTGTGATCTTCGCGGTGATGGCGCTGAGCGGTTTTTTCATGTCGATCCAGTTCACCGGCTACAATACCATTGCCTATGACGAGATCGAGCCCGAACGCATGGGCACGGCCACAAGCTTCTACACCACCTTCCAGCAATTGATGCTGTCGATGGGCATTTGCGCCGGTGCCGCCGCGCTGGAGGGCGCAATGGCAATTCAGGGGCACAGCCGTCCGATGCTGATCGACTTTACCGCGGCCTTCTGGACCGTCGCGGCGATCTCGCTCATCGCCACCATCTGGAATCGGCGGTTTTCGCACGAGGCCGGTACCGAGATCAGCGGCCACACGCCGCGCAGCTGGCGGATCCGCCAGGCGGCAGCCGCCGACCAGGGTCTCAATGCAGAGGAAATTGGTGATGACCGTTTCAGCAGACCGCTCCGGCATCTTCGCGATCGGTAACGAGATCGCTGTCCACCGCATGGGCTATGGTGCCATGCAGATCACCGGGAATGGCGTTTGGGGACCGCCGCGGGACAAGGCGGAGGCGCTGAGGGTTCTTCGACGGCTGCCGGAACTGGGGGTGGATTTCATCGATACCGCCGATTCCTACGGGCCGGACGTCTCCGAAAGGCTGATCCGCGAGGCGCTGCATCCCTATGAGGGGATACTGGTCGCCACCAAGGCGGGCTTCGTGCGCAGCGGCCCGCACATGTGGCGGATCAATTGCCGGCCCGAACATCTGATCGATGCCGCGCACAGGAGTCGCGAAAAGCTGGGAGTCGAACGGATCGGCCTGTGGCAGTTGCATCGCATCGACAGCCGCGTGCCGCGCGACGAACAGTTCGCGGCGATCCGGCAGTTGCTGGACCAAGGTGTGATCCGCCATGCGGGGCTCTCGGAAGTGTCGGTTGAGGAGATAAAGGCGGCGTCGAAGGTCTTCCCCGTCGCCACGGTGCAGAATGCCTACAACCTGGCCGACCGGGGCAGCGACGATGTGGTCGATTACTGCGCCGCCAATGGTATCGGCTTCATTCCCTATTACCCCCTGGGCGACGGTAGCCTGGCGCGCGCGGGCGGGGCGCTGGACCGGCTGGCCAGGGCCAAGGGCGCCACGGCAGGGCAGGTGGCGCTGGCCTGGCTGCTGAAGCGTTCGCCGGTGATGCTGCCCATTCCCGGCACCTCCAGCCTCGCGCATCTGGAGGAAAATGTCGCCGCCTCTGCCATTGCGTTGAGCGACGAGGAATTCGCCGGCCTGGACCGACGCCGATAAAAAAACACGCCCGGCTTTGGCCGGGCGTGTCCATTTCAGAAGCATTCGCGGGCTTATTTAACGCCGATGCGCACATCTTCCAGGATGCGCTTGGCGCGCGTGGTGTTGAAGATGCCGCAGGAGCAGAAGCGCGACATCGCCTCGGCCGCCTCGCGCGGCGAGCGGCGGTTCTCGCGCACGAAGCTCATCATCTTCTGCGCCAGGTTGATCGACACCATGCCATGGCCGCACATGGTCGAGAGCATGATGGCCTGCTTGCCGGGCGTGTTGTCGCCGACATGCTCGAAGCCCAGCGAATAGGCGATGGAGTGGCGCGGGATGCCCGCCACCTTGCAGGCGTTCTTGGCGTTCTCGATCGAGGAGGAGATGTTGACCGAGATGCCCAGATCCTCCTCCCTGATGCGCTTGACGAAGGCTTCGGCATTGGCGCGGTTGTCGAACACCGCGGCCATGGTGCCGGCCTTGCTCATGCCGTCCAGCACCTTCTTCAGGTTCGGACGGTTGCGCTTACCCCAGTGGCCAAAGATGCTCTTGCTCTTGGTCGGACGCAGGGCGCCGCCGTGCAGGGCGTCGCCCAGGCTGACGGGATGGTACTGGGCGGCGATGGTCATGAAGCGCTTCTGCGCGGCCAGCGCGTCGCCGGTCTGGCCGGCTGCCTTGCTCTTGGCCGGCAGCGAAAAGACGATGTAGTCGTCGACAAAGCTCTCGGCCTTGCCATAGCGGTGCAGGGTATTGGTCATGCGTTCACCAGTTCCTTGGGCGCCTCGACGGGGGCGGCGTTGGTCAGATCGCGGATCACCTTGCGGCCCAGGCCGATATTGGTCTTGGCGCGCTGCGGGTCGTAGCCCAGCTTCTTGAGGATCGGCAGGACGATGTTCTCCTCGCCTTCCGCGTCGCAACGCACGCCCACGCCGATCACAACCTGGGTGGGGATGCGCTTTTCCACTTCCCAGATGATGCGGACGATCTCCTCGCAGCGCTCGACCGGCACCTTGATCTCGATAATGGCGCTCATCACCTTTTCGTTCAGGATGTCGGCGCGGATGTCGCCGGTGGTGACGTCGGTCATCAGGGTGGTGATGGGGTTGTTCTTCTCGAACGAAACGCCGACGGCGGCCAGCGCGCGGCTCATTTCCTGGAAGTCGCGGAAGCGCGCGCCGATGCCGGGCCGCCCCAGCTCGATGGTGAAGCCGACTTCGCCGATGCCGACGCGGTCGGTGACGTCGTTGGTCTTCACTTCCTCGGTGCCGCGGCCGGACACGCCGGTCGATTCATGGGGCACGCGCGGATCGGAGAAGGCGCGGCGCACCACGCGCGGCCATTCCAGCTGGTCGGGCTCGAAGGCGGTTGTAGGGCACACATCGGGCTCCGGCTCGAAGCGGACGCGGAAGTTGGCCAGGGTGCGGCGTACGAAGCGCACGGTGGCCGGCGGCAGCACTTCCTTCGAAAGGCCGTTGTAGCAGGCGTAGCATTCCACGCATTCGTCGCGGTTGATGGTGGCCCGCTGCAGCAGCGGATCGATGTAGATTGCGCCCATCGGGCAGACATAAGTGCAGTTGCCGCAGGCGACGCACTTTTTCGGGTTGATACGCATTGTATTTCCTTCCCGGGAAAAACGGAACCCGATCAACGGCTTCCGGCAATAGCACCATTTGCGGCCGGGGGGCGGGGTGATGCAAGTCCTTTCGTATTGCGGCCGCCGGAAACCGACATTGTTGAGAGTAGCTCGCAACTGCAATGCCGCCCGATGGAAAAATTTTGTACTTCTTTGCCGTGGAAGACATTTTTCTTGCCAAGGCCCGGTCCGGCTTCAGGCCGTGTTCGGCCAGTGCCAGGGCGATCTCACGGTGGATCCGGGCAATCAGCGCACGAACCTGCGCGCGCACAAATTGGTGCCGGGCGCGGGCGGCGGCGCTGTAACGGCCGTGAACCCAGCGGTTGCGATTTCCCATTGGCGCGCCGCGCGGGCGGCCTGTCCGTTTGCCCAATTGAACCTCCATGAGGGAGGGGTCCCCCTCCCTTCGTTTTCAGCAACCCATTATCGCCCGGTGCGGGTGGGAGGTGGGTTGGCGCAGCGGCCCGGGCCACCCCAAGTCCCTGGCC
>JAFKEU010000003.1 GCA_017308475.1 Alphaproteobacteria bacterium | reverse complement strand
CAGATGCGGTCGAAACGGAGGTCGTCCGCGGGCCGGTGGTGCGGGTCGAGCCGGGGGCGAAGCGGATCACCGTCCGGCCCGCGGACGGTCCCGACGTGACGCTCGCCGTGACCGACGCGTCTCGGCTGCGGGTCGGGGCGAAGGACGCGACGGTCGGCGACATCAAGCAGGGCCAGCGCGTCCGCGTCACGTACACCTCGCGCGCCGGCACGAAGGAGGTCGTCGCGCTGCGCCCGGCGGTCACAACCGCCGCCGACCTCCAGCGGGAGGTCAAGCGGGCGCTCGACGCGACCAAGAAGTACACCTTCCAGCAGAAGGAGCGGTACGAGGCGGATCTGCGCGAGGTCGTCGGCGATCTGGACGACCGGATCGACCACCTGATACATGAACCCACCAAGGGTGTCTCATTTGCGGCTCTTCCGTTTGGGCCGTCCCTCGATGATGCTCTTGACCTTGTGCCGGACCGTCTGGAAGTAGCTCAGGCTGGACCGGAGCGACGCCTTCAGGTCGGCCAAGGTGTCGAACAGCCGGTTGTGGGTCGCCCGCCGGCGGAGCTTCTTCCAGAACCGCTCGATCGGGTTCAACTGCGGGCTGTAGCTGGGCAGCCGCTTGAACTCCAGATGCGGGTTCTCCGCCATCGCACGGTCGATCGGCTGGCCACGGTGCCACGGGGCGTTGTCGATCAGGATCACCACCCGCTCGTGCTTCGCGGGCGGGTATACGCGGCCGATGTGCCGCAGGTGCGACGCGAACGCCTGCTGCATCCGACGCGTCTTGCTCAGTCCGGTCTTCTTCTGGGCGTTCTTGGGGCTCTCCAACGTGTTGGCGTGGACCGCGGCGGTGACGAGGTTGACGACCGCGAACACGTACAGGAGATCCTTGCAGTCCCGGGTGCCGACGGTCGGCCGGTGGCCCTTGACCCCCAGCGTCGCGCACAGCGTGGGGACCATCGGGAAGCGGGCCTCGTCCTGGCTCAGCAGGACGAGTTCACCGGCCCTCGCCCGTTTCCCAGGTCGGCCAACTCCTGCCGGGCCTGGGCCTGCTTGGCAGGGTCGCCCCGGTCGTGCCGGTAGGTCGGCCGGTACAGCCGGACCCCGATCCCGGAGCAGAACCGCTGGACGGCACTGCGGGACGTGCGGATGCCCTTGGCCTTGAGCAGGTGGTCAGCCAACTCCTCGTGGGTCCAGTTGGCCCGGTCCAGCCCCTGCTCGGCCGGCCCCTCGATCACCCACCGCTTGACCTCGTCGGCCAACGACGTGGGGATGTTACCCGGGGTGCCCTTGGCCTTCCGGGGTCGCAGTCCGTCGAGCCCGTCGGCGCAGTAGGCGTTGACCCACCGGGTGACGGTCCGGCGGTGGACGCCCAGGTCGGTGGCGATGTCCTGGCGGGCACGTCCCCGGTGGGCCATCAGCACGATCTGGAGGCGGACCCGGAGCGTGGGGTCGTCGGTCGAGCGGAACAGGGTATCAAGCCGGTCGGCCTCGGCCGGGGGTAACTGGACGCGGATCACGGCGGGTCCTCAGACGGAGGGGTTACCGCCGTTAGAGGATGGGACACCCTTGGTGGGTTCATGTATGAGGTGGCGTCGGATGGGTGCGCTCCC
>JAFKEU010000002.1 GCA_017308475.1 Alphaproteobacteria bacterium | reverse complement strand
CCCACCGTGACTGCCTCATTTGGTCTTCCGCTTGGGTCGTCCGTGGATGATGCTCTTGACCTTGCTCCGAACGGTCTGGAAGTAGCTGAGGCTAGTACTACAGCGCCGGTTCTAATAGCTCTTTACGCTGACGTAATTTGGTCTACAACTTCGACCGGAACCGTTCCCGGTCGGAGCGTGCGATGAACCTTGAGGAACTGCGGCGTCTGAAGCCGGAACTGGAGTCGTTCCTGGACCGGTACGCGCCGCTGTTCGGGCGCCCCGAGGCACAGGGCCACGGCCGGCGGTTCGTCCAGGGGTTGCTCCTGGGCGGGGACCGTCGGAGCGTCGAGAACATCGCCGAAGCGATCGACGGGTGCGTGGTCCGCTCGCTCCAGACGTTCGTCACCAACGCGCCCTGGAGCGGCGACGCACTGCTGACCGAGTTGCGCCAGCAGGTGGCCCAGGAGTGGGGCGATCCCGAGGCGGTAGTGATCGTGGACGAGACCGGCTTTCCCAAGAAGGGAACCACGTCGGTCGGGGTCAAGCGACCGTACTCCGGTACCCTCGGGCGGGTCGAGAACTGCCAGATCGGCGTGTTCCTCGGGTACCACGCGACCAAGGGACATGCCCTCCTGGACCGTCGGCTGTTCGTGCCCGAGGAGTGGGCCAACGACCGGCCGAGGCGGCAAGCGGCCGGTGTTCCTGAGGGCGTGATCTTCCGCACCAAGCCGGAGTTGGCCCTGGCGATGGTGGCCGATGCGGTCGCGACCGGATTGCCGTTCCGGTGGGTGACGGGCGACAGCGTGTATGGGGACAGCCCGGGTTTCTGCCAGGGCGTGCGGGCACTGGAGAAGTGGTACGTGCTGGACTCGTCGGCCGACGCGCGGGTGTGGACCCGCCGACCGGAGGTGATCCCGCCGGGGCACAAGCCCAGGCGGGGCCGAGCGACAACCAAGCCGAAGGTGACGACCAAGCCCGTGCGGGTCGATGAGGTCGTGACCGGTCTCGGGCCGGGCGCGTGGCGGCGGGTGACGGTAGCGCAAGGGAGTCAGGGGGCGCTGGTGTACGAGTACGCCCAACTGAAGGTGTGGTTCAGCGAGGAGGGTCAACCGAGCGGCCCGGAGCGCCTGCTGGTGCGCCGGTCGTTGGGTCAAGAGCCGGACCTGAAGTACCACCGGACCAACGCCCCGGCCGAGGTGGCGCTGGGGACGTTGGCGCAGGTCCGCTCGCGGCGCTGGGCGATCGAGCAGGACTTCCAGAGTGGCAAGGGTGAGTGCGGGTTGGACGAGTACGAGACGCGGGGTTGGGTGGGCGGGCACCACCACACGGCGTTGTCGGTACTGGCGCTGTGGTTCCTGGCTCGTCAGCGGGATCGGTCCGGGGGAAAAAAGCCCCGGTCTAACGGTGCCCGAGGTGCGGGCGGTACTCGTGTACCGATTGGATCGGCGCGCGTGGGATGAGGCCGAGATCCTGCGCTGGTCGGACTGGCGGCGCGAGCGGAACCGACGAGCCGCCGAAAGTCATCGAAAACGCCGGGCCAAGATCGCCCGGCGGAGAAGAAAAAGACAACCGGCGCTGTAGTACTAGGCTGGTGTCAGGAGGAATCGGTTCCTCACTCGGCCGATCTTCCTGTTCGG
>JAFKEU010000004.1 GCA_017308475.1 Alphaproteobacteria bacterium | reverse complement strand
CGCCTCCCCCTTCGCGTGCGTCAGCACGCAGGAAGGGGGAGGTGGCTTCAGCGTTCGAAGGCGTGGGCACCACGCCGAGAGCAAGCTGAAGCCGGAGGGCGCCGGGCGTCTTTCAATTCTTAACGCCGGCTCAGGTCCGCCTCCCCCTTCGCGTGCGTCAGCACGCAGGAAGGGGGAGGTGGCTTCAGCGTTCGAAGGCGTGGGCACCACGCCGAGAGCAAGCTGAAGCCGGAGGGGGTTTATTAAAAAGACCCGTAATCTTCCGAAACACAATTTCGCCGGCATTCCGCCTTGGCGGAACCAGCTTCGCATGACAGGATGAGGGTCATGAAAGTGGTCTATCTTCTCGCGGGCGTTGCCGGTTTCATCGGCCTGGCTGTGGCCGGCGTGGCCGTGGCCGCGAACATGACCTCCAGCCATCACAGCGATTTCTATTCGCCCGGCAAGCATCAGTTCTATGTCTGGTGCGCGGGCGGCAGTGACAGCATGGTCTGGGAGCAGGGCGCCAATGCGGAAGATGCCCAGTCGCGCCTGTATGCATCCGAAAAGGCCGCCGGTCACGACAAGTGCTGGCCTGTCTGGCAGGGCCGCGTGGCCGACTAAAGCGCGCGGGCCTTTTGCGCCCTGAGTGCGTCGCGCCCTCGCTCATGTACCTCTCGTACACTTCGCTTGGCGCTCCTGCTCAGGATCGCAAAATCGCTCGCGCGCAAAACCTGTCTATTTGAGATCTTTTTCCGCCGTGTCGAACGCCGTCAGCGCGTCCTTGTTGCCGGCAAAAGCCTTGCGCGCCTCTGCCAGCGCACTCCGCGCCTTGTCGTCCTCGCCCAGCACGTGATAGGCGCGCACCAGCCTGATCCAGCCCGGCGCATCGTTCGGATCGGCCTTCAGCCGCGCCGCCAGCATGGCCACCATGGCGCGCGGATCGGGTGCGCCGCCGGGTCCGCCGGCCGTCGCGGTCAGCATGGCAATGCGGTCCACCAGCAACTGATGCAGCGGCGCATCATTGGGCACATCGGCCAGCAGCGCCTGCCATGCCTGGATCGCGCCCGTCCGGTCATTGCGCTGCGCCTTGGCCAGGCCCAGATAGAAACGGGCAGGCACGTTCGATGGCTGGGCCGCGACGGCGGCCTCGAAGGCCGCCACCGCCTGGTCGGGCACATTGCCGCCGTTCTGCATCACCAGCGCCTCGCCGAAGGCCGCGTCCAGCACCGGATCGCCCTTGCCGGTAATGGCGATGGCCCGCGCATAGGCCTTGGCCGCATCGCCCGGATCGCGCGCGGCGGAATAAAGCTGGCCCAGATAGCGCCAGGCGCGCGCGTCATTGGGATATTTGCGCACCCGCTCGATCAGGAAGGGCACCAGGCCGTTCACCTCATCGGTCTTCAGGCCGATGGCCGCGCGCTGGGCCAGATAGGGCCGGCCCAGCACCAGATAGGTGCCCCCGCCCACGCCCAGAACGAACAGCGCCACCGCGCCCATCAGCAGCCATTTGGCTTTGCCCTGTTTGCCGCGCAGCAGCGGCCAGGCGGCAAAGCCGATCGCCGCCAGCGCCAGAACAGCAAGGCCGATATAGGGAAGCGCGCTCACCGGTCGTTTTCCTCGGCTTTCCTGCCCCGATATTTGTTTCTGACCAGCGCCACGATCATGCCCCGTATCGTGCGCACCTCCTGATCGGAGAGACGTGAGCGCAATATCATGGCCCTGATGTTGCGCACCATCGTTTCCCGCTTGGCGGGCGGGAACAGGAACTCGGCGGCATCCAGCTCCCGCTCCAGATGCTCGAACAGGCCGGTCAGCTCGTGGCGGGTGGCGGGCACGGCGGCCGTGGCGCGGGTCTGCACCGCGGGCGTGGAATCAGCGGATTTCAGCCATTCATAGGCCGTCACCAGCACGGCCTGGGCCAGGTTCAGGGACCAGAAATCGGCGGTCGGGATGGTGATGACACCGTCCGCCAGGCTCATTTCCTCATTGGTCAGTCCCGCCCGCTCATTGCCAAACAGGATGGCGGTGCGGCCACCTGCCGCGGCCGTCTCGCGCAGGCGTGCGGCTCCGGCCTGGGGCGTATGGATTTGCTTGACCACATCGCGGCCCCGCGCCGTGGTCGCCAGCACAAGGTTGTAGGGAGCGAGCGCTGCTTCGGTGGTCTCGAACACCAAAGCCCTCGCGATGATGTCGCTCGCACCCGACGCCAGCATCTCGGCACGGTCGTTGGGCCAGCCGCAGCGGGGCGCGACCAGGACCAGGTTGGTCAGCCCGAAATTCTTCATCGCCCGGGCGGCCGAGCCGATATTTTCCCCCATCTGGGTGTGGGAAAGGACGATGGCGGGCGGAGCGATCACGGCCTTTGACGGGGTCCCTGTGCCGGGTTATTTGGGGCCCCGCTATATCCCGTTTCCCGCCCAAATCCGAGGATTTCTGCCATGGACAAGATCAAGGTCGCCAACCCGGTCGTCGAGCTGGACGGCGACGAGATGACCCGCATCATCTGGGACCTGATCAAGAAGAAGCTGGTCCTGCCCTATCTGGACATCGACCTGCACTATTACGATCTGTCCATCGAGAACCGCGACGCCACCGACGACCAGATCACCATCGACGCCGCGAACGCGATCAAGAAATACGGCGTGGGCGTGAAGTGCGCCACCATCACCCCGGATGAGGCGCGGGTGAAGGAGTTCAACCTCAAGAAGATGTGGAAGTCGCCCAATGGCACCATCCGCAACATCCTGGGCGGGGTGATTTTCCGCGAGCCGATCATCTGCAGGAACGTGCCGCGCCTGGTGCCGGGCTGGACCCAGCCCATCGTGGTCGGCCGCCATGCCTTCGGCGACCAGTATCGCGCCACCGATTTCCTCTTCCCCGGCAAGGGCACGCTGACCATCAAGTTCGTCGGTGAGGACGGCAAGGTGATCGAGCATGAAGTGTTCAAGTCGCCGGGCTCGGGCGTGGCCATGGCGATGTACAATCTGGACGACTCGATCCGCGACTTCGCCCGCGCCAGCATGAATTACGGCCTGGCGCGCAAATATCCGGTCTATCTGTCGACCAAGAACACGATCCTCAAGGCCTATGACGGCCGCTTCAAGGACCTGTTTCAGGAAGTGTTCGATGCCGAATTCGCCGACAGGTTCAAGGCGGCGGGAATCATCTATGAACACCGGCTGATCGACGACATGGTGGCCTCCTCGCTGAAGTGGAGCGGCGGCTATGTCTGGGCCTGCAAGAACTACGACGGTGACGTGCAGTCCGACACCGTGGCCCAGGGCTTCGGCTCGCTGGGCCTGATGACCAGCGTGCTGTTCACGCCCGACGGCAAGACGGTGGAGGCGGAAGCCGCCCACGGCACCGTCACCCGCCACTACCGCGAGCACCAGAAGGGCAAGAGCACCTCGACCAACTCCATCGCCTCGATCTATGCCTGGACGCGGGGCCTTTCCCATCGCGCCAAGCTGGACGGCAATGACGCGCTGGCCAAATTCGCCCACAAGCTGGAGGAAGTGACGGTCGCCACTGTGGAAGCGGGCTTCATGACCAAGGATCTGGCGCTGCTGGTCGGTCCCGACCAGAAGTGGCTGACCACCGAGGGCTTCCTGGATGCGGTCGACGAGAACCTCAGGAAGGCGATGCAGTAATCACTACCGTCATGGCCCGCTTCATGCGGGCCATCCATACGGTGAAAGGGTTATGGTTGGCCCGGACGAGCCGGGCCATGACTAGGTGGAAATCAGAAAACAAGGGCCGGACGTCAGTCCGGCCTTTTTGTCATTCCCGCGCAAAGCGGGAATCCAACTTGGGTTATCCACCTCCCCGCCAATTTAATTTCGCCAGCCGCGCCCGCGCCTTGGCCATGAAATCCGCGCTGCGCTTATCCGCGCGTCTTTTCGCGCGCGTATGATCCGTGCGTGACGCAAGGTGCACTCCAAAGGGGGGGGCCAATTCATCGGGATCGAATGGGTACGAAAACCAAGGCGTGGATTGCGGTTAAGAAGAAACGCGGCGGCCAGCCCGGCAACCGCAACGCCCGCGTCCACGGCCTTTACAGCGTCGCGACCCGGGCGCGCGCGGCCGAGATCCGCGCCATTATCGCCAGATGTGATGCCGTCATCGCCTGGGTCGATGCGCACATGGCGCTGAAGCGCAAGGCGGCACGGGAAGCGGCGCGGCGTTGTGTAATTCCTGAATGGCGAATGAGGAAAAACGCCATCCACAAGAGAAGGCGCCTACCCGGCCGCCGTCTTGGCCTGGCGCTTCTGGCGGTACATCGCCTCGTCGGCGCGGGCCATCGCCAGGTCGGGATTGTCGCCCGGGTTCAGCTGGAAGGCGCCATAGGCGAAGCTGACGGGAATGGTCTTGCCCAGCCACCGGGTGGGCGAGCCCTGCAGCGCCTCGGCCAGCGCGTCGGCTTTTTTCGATGCCTGTTCCAGGTTGGCGTGGGAGAGCAGCACGCCGAATTCGTCGCCGCCCAGCCGGCCCACGCTGTCGCTCTCGCGCACATGGGCCACCAGAACATCGGCGAAATGGGCCAGCACCGCATCGCCTGCGGCATGGCCATGGGTGTCGTTGGTGCGTTTCAGGTCGTTCAGGTCGAAATAGATCAGCGAGGCCGGCGTGTTGTAGCGTCCGGTAAGGGCGATATAGCGCGCCAGTTCGCGCACAAAGGCGCGGCGGTTCAAAAGCGGCAGCATCCCGTCCCGGTCGGCGGCCTTTTCCACCTCGTCCAGCCGGCTGCGGGTTTCCTGCAATTCGCGGCGCAGGGATTCGACTTCCTGCATCAGGCCCATCACCGCGTCGCGCACGCGCGGGGTGAATTCGGATTCGGGAATGCCCATCACGCTGGTGACGGCTTCGGCCGGCTCTGTCGCGCCGGCGGCTTCCGCCGTCCCGGTACGGCGGGCATAGGCGGCCGCGGCGACCGAGCGGACCGCGCCGGTGGAGCGATTGCCTTCGATTTTCATCGCTATTGCCCCTGCCTTCTGTGCCCGACCCTAATCAGGGGCCTTTAAAAAGGCGTTTATGATCCCGAATGAAGGGTTAACGGCCAATGGTTAACGCCTCCTAAACAGCGCTTTTCTTGGCCCTCCCACTGCCTATACTGCGCCGCTTCGCCAAACAGGGCCCTTCATGCCAAGCCGAAGCAAATCCTCCCGACGCGCAGCCCCGGGCAAGGCCCGCGTGGGCATCATCATGGGCAGCCAGTCGGACTGGGAGACCATGAAGGCGGCCGCGGCCATGCTGGATTCGCTGAAGGTTTCGCACGAAACCCGCATCGTTTCCGCCCACCGCACGCCCGACCGCATGGTCGGCTATGCCAAACTGGCCGAGGATCGCGGCATCCGGGTGATCATCGCCGGCGCCGGCGGGGCGGCGCATCTGCCGGGCATGGTGGCGTCCATGACCACCCTGCCGGTGCTGGGCGTGCCGGTTGAGAGCCGCACGCTGAAGGGGCTCGACAGCCTGCTTTCCATCGCCCAGATGCCGGGCGGGGTGCCGGTGGCGACCTTTGCCATCGGGGAGGCGGGGGCCAAGAACGCCGCCTTGCATGCCGCCGCGATCCTGGGCCTGTCCGATCCGGGGGTGAAGGCGCGCCTGGACCGCTGGCGCGCGCGCCAGACCCGCGCGGTGGCCAAAACGCCCAAATGAGCCGCCAATGACAAACCTGGAAAAGCCCGTGCCCCCGGGGGGCACTATTGGAATCGTCGGTGGCGGCCAGCTGGGCCGGATGCTGGCGATGGCCGCCGCGCGGCTTGGCCTTCAGACCTGCATCTTCAACGACGCGCCCGATGCGCCGGCCTTTCAGGTGACGCCGCATCATGTGGTGGCGCCGTATGAAGACCTCGCCGCGCTGGAAGCCTTTGCCGATCGCTGCGACGCCGTCACGTTTGAATCCGAGAACCTGCCCGCCCATGCCATCGCCCGGCTGGCCCAGCATGTCTGGGTTGCGCCCGGCGCCGAGGCGCTGGCCATCACCCAGGACCGGCTGACAGAGAAGAGCTTTGTCGAAAAGCTGGGCCTGAAGACGGCGCCCTTCCGCGAGGTGTCATCGGCTGAGCAGGCGCGTGCGGCCTTCGATGATCTGGGCGGTCCCGCAATCCTGAAAACCCGCCGCTTCGGCTATGACGGCAAGGGTCAGGCCAAGGTCACCAGCGCCGAGGAATGCGTGGCCGCGTTTGGCAACTTCAAGGGCGCGCCCATGCAGGGCAGCATGCCCTGCATCCTGGAAGGCTTTGTCGATTTCGCCTTCGAAGCTTCGGTGGTGGCGGCGCGCGCCCGCGACGGCGCCTTCGCCGCCTATGACCCGCCGGAAAATCTGCACGAACATCACATCCTGCGCCGCTCCACCGTGCCGGGGCGCCTGACCGAAGCGCAGGGGCACCAGGCCAAGGCCATCGCCCACAAGATCGCCGCTGCGCTGGATTATGTCGGCGTGCTGGCGGTGGAACTGTTTGTCGGCCATGACGGCGGCCTGACCGTGAACGAGATCGCCCCCCGGGTGCACAATTCCGGCCACTGGACCATCGAGGCCTGCCAATGCTCCCAGTTCGAGCAGCATATCCGGGCCGTGGCCGGCTGGCCGCTGGGCTCCCCCGTCCGCCATGCCGATGCGGTGATGGAGAACATCATCGGGGCCGAGGCGGATGCCTGGGAAAGCCTGGCCAGAAGCGGCGCGCTGCATCTTTACGGCAAGAAAGCGGCGCGGCCCGGCCGCAAGATGGGGCACGTCACCCGGCTTTTGCCGCGCGGCTCAAAGTGACGCGGCCCCATTGACGCCGCCCGGCCCCGCCCATAATTTCCGCGCCGCCATGACCCAAGCCACCAAGCGTGCCACCACCACCAAGACCAAGCCCTCTGGGGCTGGGATTGCGCGCGCTTAAACCAAAGCGAAACGCCGGATACCCCAGCCCCGCCCACCCGGACGGGGCTTTTTTGTTTTTGAGACGGAGAAGACTGTGAAGAACAAGAATGTCGCGATTGTTGGTGCAACCGGCGCAGTCGGCCGCGAATTCGTCGGCTGCATCGAAAGCCGCGGGATTCCGCTCAAGTCGCTGAAGCTGCTGGCCTCGGCGCGTTCGGCCGGGCAAAAGCAGAAATTCCGCGGCGAAGAGCTCACCATCGAGGAGTTGAACGGCAACAGCTTCGACGGCGTCGATATCGCGCTGTTCAGCGCCGGCAGCGGCATCTCCAAGCAATATGCGCCCATCGCGGTGAAGGCGGGTGCGGTGGTGGTGGACAATTCGTCCGCCTTCCGCACCGATCCGGCGATCCCGCTGGTGGTGCCGGAGATCAACGCGCGCCGGATCAAGGATCACAACGGCATCATCGCCAATCCCAACTGCGCGGCCATCACCACGCTGGTGCCGCTGTGGCCGGTGCACCAGGTCAATCCGGTCAGGCGCCTGATCGTCTCCACCTACCAGGCGGCGTCGGGCGGCGGAGCGGCGCTGATGGAAGAGCTGGAGCTTTCCACCCGCGCATATCTCGACGGCAAGACCTATGCGCCCAAAGTGGTGAAGTATCCGTATGCCTTCAATCTCTTCAGCCATAACACCGCCATCGACATGGCGACCGGCTACAATGACGAAGAGACCAAGGTGATCCGCGAAGCGAAAAAGATCTTCGAGGACGAAACGATGGCGGTCTCGGCCACCTGCATCCGCGTGCCGGTGCTGCGCGCCCATTCGGTGTCGATGACGTTCGAGTGCGAGCGCCCGATCGAGCCTTCCGAAGTTCGCGCCCTGCTGGAAAAGGCGCCGGGCGTGAAGCTGGTCGACGACTGGGCGAACAATTATTTCCCGATGCCTATCGACGCTTCGGGCCAGGGCGATGTGCTGGCCGGCCGCATCAGGAAGGACCTGTCCGACGCCACGGGCAGGTCGATCTCGATATTTGTGGCCGCCGACCAGCTCCTCAAGGGCGCGGCGCTCAACGCGGTGCAGATCGCGGAGTTGCTTTAATAGACCCCCATCTGTCGCAGTTCAGGTCGTTTCCACCGACACTTCGCTGCGACACCTTCCCCCTTCTTGTGCTTCGCACGAAGGGGGAAGGAAGCCGGTGCCTGTCGCAGCCGTCTATTTCGCCTTCTTCGCCCAGTCCGCGAACATCGGGAAGGCCGACAGCGCGTCCTTGGCCTTGGCCTTGAACTTCTCGAACTGCATCACATTCTCGATGCGCGCGGCCAGGAATTCGCGCGTGGCCTTCTCGTCTTGGCTGTCGTCGTTGAACCAGCACATCGCGGTCGCGCCATAGACGCCCGCGAGAATCCCGCGCTTGGTGTAGAAATTGAAATCGGTGGAGGTGTCGCCCGCCGCCCGCCACATCGCGTCGACCGTGCGCCAGGCCAGTTTCGCCCCCAGCGCGGCATGCATGGGCAGCGTGAGGAGCGCGGCGGCCCGGCGCGCGGCTTCCTTGTTGAGCCGCAAGACCGAAAGCCGCGCCATCACCGCGCTGGCGATGCGCTCGCGGATCTTCATGGACTTCATGTCCATTTCCCCAAGCCGCTTTTCCATCTCCGCGTCCGCCCACGCCGAATAATATTCCACCAGGCTGATCGGCCCGTCTTCGAACAGCCGCGCCAGGTCGGCTTTGGACACGTCCGCCTCGGCGCTGGCCTTTTCCAGCACCGTATCGGTGAAGCCGTCGAAGGCGACATGGGAGAGGGCGGCGGCCAGCACCGCCTGTTTCATGGCCTCATCATCGGGTTTGGTCATCTTTTCGGCTTTCGGCTTTCGAGGCGCGGCCTTCTTCTTGGCGGGCGCTTTTCTCGCAGGGTTCTTTTTCTCCGCTGTCATTTTTCTGGCGCCATCAGCCGGCCTGCTGGAAATGGCGGATCTCGGATTCAAAAATCAGGCGGGTCAGGTCGCTCATCCGCGAGGGGTACAGCCGCCCCTCTAGGTGGTCGCATTCATGCTGCACCACCCTTGCGTGGAAACCGCGTGCCTCCCGCTCGATCATCTCGCCCTCGATTCCGATGCCGCGATAGCGGATATGGGCCGGCCGCTCCACCCAGCCGCGCAGGCCCGGGACCGACAGGCAACCTTCCCAGCCGCCCTCGGTGGCCTCATCCAGGACCGTGATTTGTGGGTTGATGAGCACGGTGAGGGGGCAGGTATGGTCGAAGCGCTCGACCTCCGACAGGCCGGGGTCAGACCGCGTCCCGGGCGCCTGGAATACCACCACCCGAAGCGGCACATGCACCTGGGGCGCTGCCAGCCCGGCGCCGTTCGCGTCGATCATGGTTTCCACCATGTCATTGACAAGATGGCGTATTTCCGGCGCGCGCGGGTCGGGAACCTCGCGCGCCCGCAAGGCAAGTACCGGGTGGCCCATGCGGGCGATTTTCAGAATGGCCATGCGCCGAAGATAGGGTCTGGAAAGGGGTAAGGCCAAGGCCCGTCGCTGCAAACTCCGGCTTTCTCCCCGCGGCCGAAGGCTCCCGCGGGGAGGTATCCGCCTGCGGGAGTGTTAAAATCCGCGGGTAGACAGGGGATTTTCCCTCTGCTATCACCCCCGCCTCTCATTTCGACCGGAGCCAGAACTTTGCAGATCATCGTCCGCGACAACAATATCGACCAGGCGCTGAAGGCGCTGAAGAAGAAGATGCAGCGCGAAGGCATCTTCCGGGAGATGAAGCTGCGCGGCGCCTATGAGAAGCCCTCCGAGAAGCGCGCCCGGGAGCGGGCCGAGGCGGTGCGCCGCTATCGCAAGCTGCAGCGCAAGCGCATGCAGCGCGAAGGGCTTCTTCCGAGGTAATCGGAATCCGGAGTTCAGGTTTTGGAAAAGCCGCTCTTTTGGGCGGCTTTTTTGTCTTGGCGCCGTTTGGCAACCACATAGGTCGCCGCCGCGCCAACCGCTGCAGCGCCTACCAGAAGCGCCACGCCGCCCCAGCCGATCACCAGCGACTTTTCGGCAAGTTCGGTGGCGGTCTGGGCGACCTCGTCCACCGCCTGCTCCACCTGGCTGCGCTTCTTTTTCCAGAACATCAGACGCTATGTGGGGGCTAGGTGCAGTCCGTACAAACCGCCACTTCAACCGTCACATGGGAAAGGTCGGGGTGCCGGGCGCGCAGGGCCTGCTTGACCGTCTCGGCGCTCACCGGATCGGGCGAAACCAGCGACACGATCAGCCCCTGATGGCCCGGCCCCAGCCGCCACAGATGCAGGTCCGCGACCCGCGCGCCCATTTCGCCGGTCAAAAGGCTGCGGATTTCGTTCGACAGTTCGGGATCGGCGTCGGCATCCAGCAGCACCATGGCGCTGTCCTTGATCAGCCCATAGGACCAGGAGGCGATCACCGCCGCGCCTACCAGCGCCGCTATCGGGTCCAGAAAGCCCCAGCCGCCGTAATAGGCGCCGGCCAGCGCCACGATGGCCAGAACGCTGGTGGCCGCATCTGCCAGCACATGCACATAGGCGGCGCGCATGTTGTTGTCGTGGCCATGGGAATGGCCGTGTTCGTGGCCATGCCCGTGATCGTGGGAATCCTTCAGGATCAGGGCCGAAATCAGGTTCACCGCCAGGCCGATCACCGCGATCAGAAGGGCATCGCCGTAGCGGACATCGGTCGGCGTGATCAGCCGCTGTGCCGATTCCACCGCCACCAGAAGGGCGGTGATGCCCAGCACGATGGCGCTGGCAAAGGCGGCCAGGTCGCCGAACTTGCCTGAACCGAAGCTGAAGCGGGCATTGCCGATATTGCGCCGGGCCAGCCAATAGGCGCCCGCCGCCAGCCCCAGCGCCCCCACATGGGTCGCCATGTGGACGCCGTCGGCCAGAAGCGCCATCGAGCGGTAATAGAGGCCGAAGCCGATCTCCACCACCATGAACACGGCGGTTACGATGGCCGCCGCCCGCGCCCGCGATTCCGCCCTGGAATGCCCGGCCCCCAGGAAGACATGGTCGCGGGTCCAGATGCCGTGGCTGTGCGGCGGGTCATGATCGTGGCCATGATCATGGTCATGTGAATGCAGCGTGTGGTCGTGCGCCATGACACAAATATAGTGCTCCGGCGGGCGAAAGAAAAATGCCCAGCTGCGGGCGGTCGATGAGAATTGCAACAGAAAGACGGCCCCAAAACCGTCACATCGGCTGCGGCGGCATCAGCCCGGGATCGCGGCAGGTGTAGTTCGCCGCGTCCCCGGTGTCGCCCTGGCCGGTGTATTGCGCCTCCCGCGGATAGGCGCAGACCGGCCGGGTGGCGGTGACGTTCCTGTCCTTGTCCATCTGCGCGGCGATCAGGCGGGTGGGCGCGCGCCCCTTTTCCACCCATTCCACCATCGCCCGCACCATGTCGTGATCGGCGTCGTCCTTCGCGGGGGCGCCGGTCGCCCCGCCGATATGGGAAAAGCCCACCCCGCCCGAGCAATGCCCCATGCCGGGCAAAAGGAAGAAGCGCAGGAAGCGGTCGGCGCCACTCTGGCCATGGCGCGCGATCAGCCGGTTGACGAAGTCGACATCCATCAGCGGGGTAATGACGGGATCGGCCCAGCCCTGGAACAGCAGGAACTTGCCGCCGCGCCTGGCAAAGGCGTCGAAGTCGGGCTTTTGGTCATAGACCTCGGCCAGGGTCGAGTTCGACACCCTGGCATTCAGGGCGCGCGCGCTGTCTTTGTCGAAATCGAAACTGGTGTAGACGAAGTCCGGGTCCTGGAAGGCGGCCAGCTTCCAGAACTCCCAGCTTGAGCCGCCGGGGGTGGGGCCGGTCATCTGGCCGATCCAGCCCAGTTCGGTGCCGCGCACCTGGCCGGGCATCAGGCGGGTGCCGTCCGACCTGGTGGCACCGGCATAGATGTGGCGCGCCGCCGCCACTTGCACCGGCGTCAGGCAGCCGGCAGTCTGGCCCTCCCTGCACTGGAACTGCGCGGGATCGACGGTGCAGCGACGTGGATCGGCGATGATGCCGTCTTCGACCCCGTCCAGCTTGTCGCAGGCCCCCACCATCCGCCGATTCAGGACGGCCACGCTGTCCGCCGTCACCGCGCTGACGTCTTTCAGCGCCGGCATGGAATTCCAGGTGTGGCCGAACATCAGCGACGTCCATTTCCAGGGCGCGGCGCCGCCGACGATGCCGTCATAGTCCGCGGGAAATCGCGTCGCCTCCATGATGGCGTGATGGCCGCCCGCCGAGCAGGACAGGAAGTAATTGTGGCGCGCGGGCCTGCCGTAATAGGCGCGCACGACCTGTTTGGCCGCAACCGTCGACAGGTGCAGGCCGCGCCAGGCCCAGTCGATCATTTTTTCGGGATGGCCAGAGGCCCAGGAAAGTCCATGGCCGCCATCGGTCCCGTCCAGATGGCCATTGTCGGTGGACATGGTGGCAAGGCCGCGTTCCAGCGCCGCCGCCATCGGTGCTGGCGACAATGCCCCGGCGCTGCCGCCTGAGCCTTCGCCCTCAAAGCGGCCGTTCCAGGCGGAGACCGGCGGCAGCCAGACCTCGAAACCGATGCGAGAATCGGCAGTGGGTCTGGCCACTCCCGCCACGCGGCAGAACGCCCCCTCGACCTTTGTGCTGCCGACCGTGTCCCCGTCGGGCTTGAAGTCGGCACTTTCGACCACCGTATCGGGCGACAGGCGCTTGCCCACCAGCGCGGCGCAGCTTTGTGCATCGCCCGATGGCGCGGCAGGCGCCGGGCCCGAGGACAGGCCCAGGACCGGCAGCAGGGCGAGAATGGATGCGAACGCCTTCAGGTGCGTGCTGCGCATGGCGGCTTTCCCTTTCATCCGTCTGTCGCGGATTTCGGGGAAGTGTTCAGCGGCGCGGCAGACCCGTCAAGTGGCGGGGGTCAGGTCGGAGGCGGCGAGTGCAGATAACTCTGCACCAGCGAGCCCGCGATCAGCCGCCAGCCGTCGACCAGCACGAAGAAGATCAGCTTGAAGGGCAGGGAGATGATCACCGGCGGCAGCATCATCATGCCCATGCTCATCAGGATCGAAGCTACCGCCATGTCGATGATCAGGAAGGGCACGAAGATCAGAAAGCCGATCTCGAAGGCGCGCTTGAGCTCGCTCAGCATGAAGGCCGGCGCCAGGGTGGTGACGGCAATCTGGGCGGCATCCTTGACCGGCTTCTGGTGGGCCATGTCGGCGAACAGTTTCAGGTCCGCGTCGCGCACATGGTTCAGCATGAATTTCTTCATCGGCACCAGTGCGGCGGTAAAGCCCTGCTCAGTGGTGACCTGGTTGTTCATCATCGGCTGGATGCCCTGGTGATAGGCGTCCGACAGGGTCGGGCTCATCACGAACAGGGTCAGGAACATGGCCAGCGAGACGATCACGCTGTTTGGCGGCGACTGCTGAAGCCCCAGCGCGGTTCGCAGCAGCGACAGCACCACCACGATGCGCACGAAGCTGGTCATCATGATGATGATGGACGGGGCGATCGACAGCACCGTGATCAGGGCGACGATCTGCAGCATGCGGTCGGTGAAGAGCCCGCTGCCGTTGAAATCGATGGAAAGTCCGCCATTGGCACCGCCCGGCGCGGCAGCGGCGGTGGACTGGCCGGCCGTCGCCGCCAGCGGCAGGGGCGCCGCCATGGCGGCATGGGGCAGGGTGAAGCACAGCACCAGCAGAAGCGGCAGGATATTCTTCAGAAGCTTCACGATGCCGCTCCCGAACGACCCGCCGCGCCGGCGGGTGTCCTGGCGGCAATGCCGCTCTCGACGACGGTGGCGCCCTCGGGGCCGGTCAGCACCAGGTGCTCCACATCGTCGCGGCGCAGGATGAACAGGCGCTGGCGGGGGCCGATCATCAGCGTCTCGACGACGGCCAGCCGCTTGTCGGCGGCGGCGCGGGTGATGCCTGGCACTCCGAAACGCCGCGCCACCAGCCCGGCGCCGCCCACCATGGCCAGCACCAGCAGCAGCGCGCCGAAGTAGCGCAGCAGATCAATGAATTCCATGACCACCTTCTTTGTCCGGCCTTCGCCGGATTCCTGATTCGTCCGGCACGGGCCTGGAGCGCGCGCAGAGTTAAGGGCCGTCAAGCTTAATCGGCAGTTAAGCAGGGGAAGAAACTGCCCGGCAAAAACCGCCGGCGTTAAGCCGTGCTTAAGCATGACGGGCGCAGTGTTGTGCCGACTTTGAAGGCTAACAAAGGGTTACTCCCGCGATGAACCTGCCGGACATCCCGCTGATGTCGATGCTGCGCGAGCGCATGAGCTGGCTGAACAGGCGCCAGGACGTGCTCTCCCAGAACGTCGCCAATGCCGACACGCCGGGCTACATCGCCCGCGACCTCAAGCCCCAGGATTTCGACGCGATGATGCGTTCCAGCCAGGTGGCGGGGCGGCTGGCCACCACCAATGCGCGCCATATCGCCATCTCGACCTCGCGCACCTCGGTCGAAGAGGAACAGAGCCCCAGCCAGGAATACACCCATAACGGCACGGCCGTGTCGCTGGAAGAAGAGATGATCAAGGTGGCCGACACCCAGGCCCAGTTCCAGGCCGCCGCCAACCTCTATTCGAAGGCGATGATGCTGATGCGCACCGCAATCGGTCACTGAAGCCGGCGTTATCTGAAAAGGAGACGAAGAATGGATTTCTCCAAGTCAATGGCGGTCGCTGCATCGGGTCTTCGGGCCCAGACCCAGCGCATGAAGGTCATCGCCGAGAATATCGCCAACGCCAGTTCCACATCGCCCGTCCCCGGCGGCGAGCCCTATCGGCGCAAGATCGCCACCATGAAGCCGGAGTTCGATCGCGAACTGGGCGCCACGATGGTGGAATCAGGCAAGCCGATCGCGGACCGGAGCGAGTTTCGCTCCCAGTATGATCCCGGCAATCCCAATGCCGACGCCAAGGGCTATGTGAAGCTGCCCAATGTCGACAGCCTGGTGGAAATCATGGACATGCGCGAGGCGCAGCGCTCCTACGAAGCCGACCTGACCGTGATGGACGCCACCAAGCAGATGCTGGTGAAGACGGTGGATCTTCTGAAATGACCCCCTCCGCCCTCCGCAGCATTGCTCGCCGCGTGCCGGTCTTCGCCGCCGCACGGTTTCGCGCTGCTGCAGGCACCTCCCCCGCCGGCGTGCTGCGCACGCGCGAGGGAGGCGGGCCTGTGCCCGCTTAGAGAAAGGAATATAAGACATGGCCATTCCCGCAGCAGCCGCAGCCGCCTATCGCGCCGCTGAGCAGATGAACACGATTGGACAGGCCGGCGCCCAGGCCGTCACCCCGGCCAATGTCTCGCCGGGCGGCAGCTTCTCGGATTTCCTGTCCGGTGCGGTGAAGGATTCGATCAGCACCATCCGTCAGGGCGAACAGGCCGCCACCGCCCAGGTGCAGGGCAAGGCCAACCTGGTCGATGTGGTCAGCCAGGTGAATGCCGCCGAACTGACTCTCGATACCGTGGTGGCGGTGCGCGACAAGGTCGTACAGGCCTACCAGTCCATCATGAACATGCCGATCTGACCACATCAGGACACATAAACATGGACCCCGCTTCCGCCATCGACTTCGCCCGCTCCGCCATTCTGGTGCTGCTGGAAATCATCGCCCCCGCAATGATCACCGCGCTTGTGGTGGGCCTGGGCATCGGCCTGCTCCAGGCGCTCACCCAGATACAGGAACAGACGCTGGTCTTCGTTCCCAAGATCGTGGCGACCTTTGTCGTCCTGCTGATCGCACTGCCCTTCGCCGGCCAGGCGATGAGCGGCATGATGACGGACATTGCCCAGCGCATCGCGGCTTATTAGATGGCAATGCGACATCACCATTCTTCCGCAAGCCGGCGCTCAAGCAGCGAGAGCGTTAGCGCCGGCTTGCCATCGAACTGATGACCATCCATCTGCCCGCGCTGTCCGGCATCATCCTGACCTACCTGCTTGTATTCAGCCGGGTGGGCGCGATGGTGATGCTGCTGCCCGCCATAGGCGAGGCGGGCGTGCCGGCCATGGTGCGGCTGGTGCTGGCGCTGGCGATTTCCGTGGCGCTGACGCCCACCGTCCAGAGCGCCTATCCCGGCGTCGCGCCCCAGACCATGACGGGCCTTGTGGTCCTGATCGTCCAGGAAGTCACCTGCGGCGTGCTGGTGGGGGCGATGGCGCGCATCATCATGAGCTCGCTGCAGGTTGCCGGCTACCTGATCGCCACCCAGACGGGCCTGGCCTATGCCCAGACCATCGATCCCACCCAGGGCGCGCAGGGCGCCGTGCTGGGCAATTTCATGAACATCCTGGGCGTGGCCATGATCTTCATGACCAACCTGCATCACCTGGCCATCGGCGCCATCGCCGGCAGCTATCGCCTGTTGCCGCCGGGCGGGCACCTTCCCACGTCCGACATGCTGCAGCTTGTCGTGCAGCTGACGTCTTCATCCTTCGCGCTGGGTTTCCAGCTTGCCGCGCCCTTCCTGGTGTTCGGCTTCGCGCTCTACGCCGGGCTCGGCATCCTGGCCCGGCTGATGCCGCAGCTTCAGGTCTTCTTCGTCGCGGTGCCGCTGAACATCATGTGCGGCTTTCTGATCATGCTGGCGTTGATCGGCGCCTTGATGAGCGTGTTCCTGAACTATTACGCCACCTCCATGGCCCAGTTCCTGTGAGCTAGCGCGCCATGGCCGATGACCAGGACAAGTCGCAACAGACCGAAGAGCCGACAGCCAAACGGCTTGAACAGGCGCGTCAGCATGGCGACATGGTCAAGTCGCAGGAGGTCAATGCCTTTGTGCTGCTGGCCGGCGGCACGCTGGCCATCGCCGTGTTTGGCAAATACACCGCGGTGGGCCTGGCCCGCACGCTGACGATTTTCCTGGAACAGCCCGATGCGATCAGTGTCGACGGCCCCGGCCTTGCGGTGATGACGCGCATGCTGCTGTCCCATCTGGCGGTCGCGCTGGGTCCCTTCTTCGGGGTGATGATGCTGGCGGCGCTGGCCGGCCATTTGGTCCAGGGAATGCCGGTCTTCTCGGCCGAAAAATTGGTGCCCGACCTGACCAAGCTGTCGCCGCTGTCCGGCTTCAAGCGGCTGTTTGGCGCCGATGGCTGGATGAACCTCGCCAAGGGCCTGATGAAGATGGCGATCGTCGGCATCGCGATCTGGATGCAGCTCTGGCCCGAGCGCAATGCGATGGGAAATGTCCTGACCCAGTCGGCGGGCGACGTGGTGGGCGACATGACCCATCTGCTGTTCAAGGTGCTGATGACGGCGCTGGCCGCACTCGCGGTGATCGCGGGGCTCGATTATTTCTGGCAGCGCATGCAGTTCCTCAAGCGCAACCGCATGTCCAAACAGGAGATCAAGGAAGAATACCGCCAGAACGAAGGCGATCCCGCCATCAAGGCCAAGATCCGCCAGATCCGCCAGGAGCGTTCGCGCAAGCGCATGATGGCCAAGGTTCCCGGGGCGACGGTGGTGATCATGAATCCCACCCACTATGCCGTGGCCTTGCAATATGAGAGCGGCAACATGGCCGCGCCGGTCTGCGTGGCCAAGGGCGTGGATGCGCTGGCGCTGCGCATTCGCGCGGTGGCCGAAGAAAATGACGTGCCGGTGGTGGAGAACCCGCCGCTGGCCCGCGCACTCTATGCGGCCATCGATATCGACGAGCCGGTGCCGCCCGAGCACTTCAAGGCCGTGGCGCAGGTGATCGGCTATGTTTTCCGCCTCCAGGGCAAGATTCCCCGCAATTAGGCGCGGGTCTCTTGCCCGCTGAGTTCGGCGACCATTCTCATTTTTCATGGCCCACTTTATGTGGGTCATCCAGGGCAGGCATTGGCGCGTCCGGCCTTGGATGGCCCGGGCAGTCCAGGCCACGACGGTGGGACAATGTCGACCGCCGCGAACCATCTCCCGAACGGCGTTAGAAAAAGTGTTAAAAACCCCAATTCCCGATATCCCCCAGTCCTGTGTTAACACTTTGATCCACCGCAACATTTTGTGGTTGAAACCAATCGTTAACCAAATGCTGTAAAGTCGCGTTAATGGATGCGACTCAACCCCTGACCCGCCCGGGCAATCCGGTCGGCAATTCCCCGAGTTTGGGCGTACCGTCCGGCGGCTGGCGCTGGGCTGCCCTGGCCTTTGTGCTGCTGGCGCTTGGTGCGGCGGCCCTGACCGTTGCCGCGCCGCAGATGGCGGGTCTTGCGGGTTATGCCCTGCTCGTGGGGATTGCCCTTGTCGCCGGTCTTTTCTTCTACGCGGTCTGGCCGCGTCCGGGCCGTGCCACCACCGATGCGCTGCGCGTGGCCGAAGCTGCCGCCAAGGCCAATGTCGCCTGGGCCATCACCGGCGAGGGCGGCGCGGTACTGGATTGCAATCACGTCTACCGCCGCATGGCCGGCGTCGGCGACAGCGAGACCCCGCCGCCGCCCGAGCTGGCGCTGGGGGGCGAGGTCAGCGCCGCCGTTCTCTATCGGCTGACCCGCGATGCCGGCGAAGGCCGCGCGCGCGAGGAAAGCTTTCAGGTGCTGCCCGGCCTTGAGATCGTGGCCGCGGTGCGCCCCCTCCCCGAGAACCAGTCGGTGTGGTGGTTCACCCCGCGCCTGGCTGCGTCCGGCCAGCCTCAGCCGGTGCTGACCCGCGCCGCCGCCCAGCAGCAACCGTCCATCGCCCAGCCCGCGGCGGCCGAACCGGTACCCGAACCTGCTCCGACCCAGCCCTTTGTGAATGCAGGCGAGCTTTTCCGCGACGCGCCCGTGGGCGTGGGCTTCGCCGACGCCGCCGGCACGCTGCTGGATGCCAATCCGGCTCTCGCCCGCTTCTTCGGCGCCGCCGATTTGCCCGAGGGCTCGCTGGCCGGGCGCAGTTTCACCGACCTTGTGGATCAGGCCGACCGCGCCCGGGTGCTGTCGCTGATCGGCCGCGCCGCGGCAGGCCAGACCGGCCTTGCGGCCATTGAACTGCGCGGCGGCAACACCGTCACCGGCGAAGAACGCATGGCCGAACTGTTCGCCGCCCCCCTTGGCGGCGACATGCAGGGCAATGTCGTGCTCTACCTGCTCGACGTCTCGGAACAGAAATCGCTGGAGACCAAATTTGCCCAGTCCCAGAAGCTGCAGGCGGTGGGCCAGCTGGCGGGCGGGGTGGCACACGACTTCAACAATCTTCTGACCGTCATCATCGGCAATTGCGAATTCCTCCTGATGCGCCATCCGGCGGGCGATCCCTCGTTCAAGGAAATCAACGAGGTGCACCAGAACGCCCTGCGCGCTGCCAATCTGGTGGGCCAGCTTCTGGCCTTCAGCCGCAAGCAGACCATGCAGCCCAAGCAGCTCGCCCTGGGCGAGGTGATCGGCGAGCTGGCGCAGATGCTGCGCCGCCTGGTGGGCGAGGGCATCGCGCTGGAGGTGGAGCGCGACGCCGACCTGTGGCCCGTCCACGCCGACGAGGCGCAGCTTTCCAACGCCATCATCAACCTGGTGGTCAACGCGCGCGATGCGATGCCCGGCGGCGGCACCGTCACCATCGCCACCGCCAATGAAACCGTGCCCCATTCCAGCGCCCTGGGTACGGCCATCATGCCGGCGGGTGACTATGTGTGCATCGCCGTGACCGATACAGGCACCGGCATGTCCAAAGAGACCCAGAGCAAGATCTTCGATCCCTTCTTCACCACCAAACCGGTGGGCCAGGGCACCGGGCTGGGGCTGGCAACCGTCTACGGCATCGTCAAGCAGACCGGCGGCTTCATCACCGTCGACAGCGAGCTCGGCCAGGGCGCGACCTTCCGCATCTACCTGCCGCGCTTTCGGGGCGAGGCGCCGGCGCCGGTCGAAGTCATGCCCGCGGCCCCGCGCGATGTCACCGGCCAGGATACGATCCTCCTGGTCGAGGACGAGGAAGCGGTGCGCAGCTTCGCGGCGCGCGCGCTTCGGATGCGCGGTTATCATGTGCTGGAAGCGGGCGGCGGCGAAGAGGCGCTGGAGATCGTGCGCGATCCTGCCGTCCATATCGACCTGGTGATCACCGACGTGGTGATGCCCAACATGGACGGGCCCACCCTGGTGCGCCATGTGCAGGAGCTGAAGCCGGGGCTGGCGGTGATCTTCATGTCCGGCTATGCCGAAGAAGCCTTCCGCAAGTCCGACCAGTCCAGCGAGGACATCCACTTCCTGCCCAAGCCCTTCGGCCTCAAACAGCTTGCCGCCAAGGTCAAGGAAGTGCTGTCCGGCGCGCCGTCGGCCAGACGGGGCGGATAGCGCGTCGTCGCGCCGTTCGTTTTTTGCACGCCGATCATTCCGGCGCGAAAATTTTGCTGCATGTGCGAGGATTCACGCCGCACGGAACGGGGATCGGAAGAATCGCGGTCGAACTGGCCATGCCGGCGAAAAATAAATCGCCAAATGGCGAAATATGCCGTCCGCAGCTTTGCCGGATCTTTCCCAAACTGGGACAACAACGTAATATGTAACAGTTAGGAGCACTGGCTCGTAACGTTACGGGCTGGGGAGCTCCATGCGCATCGTCGTCGCCATCATTGCTGGCGTGGTTCTGGCCGGCTGCACGGATTCAGACTGGTCACAGTCGCTGACTCGCCTGGGCGTGAACGTTGAATCATCAGATGCTTCCGCGCCGGCCTTCCTGGCACCGCATCGCGCTAGCGCGGCTTTGGCCGGCACGCAGCCAATGCTGGTTTCGCTGGTCACCGATGGCCGCGAACTCCAGCATGGCGGCGCGTCCGGCATCGAAAGTCTCTGTCAGTCCAGTGCGCGTGACGACGCGGACTCGAGCGGCTTTGACCAGGCCACCCGCGAACGCCTCTATCGGGCACGGCTTACCCAGTGCCAGGACATCGCCGCCCATTCAGTGCCCTGGCACTGAACGCGTTAGCGCGCCGCCGAAAAGCGGAATTCCGTGATCTCGTCCAGCGGTTTGCCCGGCGTCACAAGCGCGCTTGGAAAGCCGGGGATATTGGGCGCATTGGGAAAAGCCTGGGCTTCCAGCGCGACCGCGCCGTGAACCTGATAGCCCTTGGCTTTCGCCGCCGCCGAGGGTGGATAGTTGGCGGTATAGACCTGCACGCCCGCCTCCGTTGTCCATTCCTCGAGCACCCGGCCTGAGACCGGGTCTTCCAGCCGCGCCGCCGGCCTGAGCGTGCCGGGGGCGCCGTTGATCACGAAATTGTGGTCATAGCCGCCCGCCCGCCGCAGCATGGGATCGGGATCGTTGATGTGGGCGCCGATGGGCGTGGCCCTGCGGAAGTCGAACGGCGTGCCTGCCACATCGCGGATCTCCCCGGTGGGCACATTCTTCTCGTCGGCGATGGTGTAGCGGTCGGCATTCATGGTCAGAAGCTGGTTCAGGATTGTCGCACCCGGCCCCCCCGCCATGTTGAAATAGGAATGGTTGGTCAGGCTGGCGACGGTCGGCTTGTCGGTGGTGGCGTGATAGTGGATGCGCAGCACATTTCGCGCCGTCAGCGTGTATGTGACCGTTACCTGCATGGTGCCGGGAAAGCCCATCGTGCCGTCCGGATCGGTCAGGTGCAGCACCAGCTGAGGCTCGGGTCCATCCACCGCGCGGGCATCCCACACCCGCCGGTCATAGGGCATGCCGTCGCGGGTGACATGATAGGTCACCCCGTCCAGCACATAGGTCTGGTCCTTGATGCGGTTGGCGAAGCGGCCGATCAGCGCGCCATAGCGCCCGCCCGCGCCCGGCCCGGCATAGCCGTCCAGGCTGTCGAACCCTTCCACCACGTCTGCGAAGGTACCATCACGCCCGGGCACGCGGATCGACGTTATTACACCGCCGTAATTTGCGATCTTCACTTCCGTGCCTGCGGCGTTGGTCAGGGTGTAAAGCCGAACGTTCCGCCCGTCCCACGCACCCCAATCCTGGCTTGTGATGGCGGCGCTTGCGGGCGCGGCCACCCACACGCCAAGCATGGCCGTCGCCGCGATCACCATTCGGCGGTTCATTGTCTCGTCCTCCTCTTTTTCTCACGCTAGCAAGCCCAGGGGTAAGCGCGCCATGGCTTCGCAACTGCACTCTGTATACGGTGTTTGACCAAAGCCGGCCCGCCTGATTAGCTTCGGCGCGCCGCGATGGCCGACAAGAATATTGAGGGAGAGTTCTGGGATGAGGAAGTTGCTGTTTTCGGTTTCGCTGGGCGCCGCGCTCACGATGGGTTCGCTCGCCGCCTTTGCCCAGGCCAATGAAGACGAAGTCGCCGCCGCGATGAAGCATTACCCACTGGCGGCCAAGGCCGGCGAGGACAGCCACGCCATCGACAAGGCTCCGCCCGGTGCCGTCAACCAGGGCAAGTTCAACGACCAGACCTGGAAGTACGGCCACGCCTGGGATGCGCCCAGCGGCGCCAAGATCTGGAATCCCGTCAAGATCAAGATGATGAAGGGCGAGAAGGTCACCGGCGGCACGCTGTTCGCCGCCTCCAGCCCCGAAATCTATTGCGCCATGGCCAATGCCGGCTACGACTTCATCTGGGTCGAGCATCAGCATGACGCCCGCGACTGGCAGGACACACAGCGCATGTATGCCGCCTGCCCCCATGCCAAGGCGGTGCCCGGTGTGCGCGTCGCCTATACCGACGAGCGCGAGGAACAGCACGCGCTGGACGCCGGCGCGCTGGTGCTGGTTGTGCCCACCGTCCGCTCCTATGAAGAAGCCATCAAGGCGCGCGACTGGGCTTTTTTCCCGCCGCTGGGACGCCGCTCCAATGGCGGCGGCCAGGCCTTCCAGCTCTACAAGGACGTGCCCGGCGGCTACCGCGCCACCGCCAACGACAATATCGTGCTGATCCTGATGATCGAAACGCTGGCGGGCCTGAAGGACGCCGACCGCATCGCCAAGATTCCCGGCGTCACCGCGATCTTCGCGGCCTCGGGCGATCTTGGCAATCACTCGGGCTACAAGCAGAACGATCCCGACTATGAGCGCGAGATCAACATCGTCCATGACGCGGCGATCAAGGCGGGCGTGCGGCTGTGCGGCCCCTTGGCCTGGCGCGACCGGCCCGACTTCACCTGCTTCCAGGCGGGCAGCGAGACCGGCGCCATCGCGCGCGGTGCGAAGGCCGAATTGGGCAATCTCTACGACACCCAGGCGGTGCCCGAAGTGGGTCCCTGGGCTTCTAAAAAGTAACCCCCTCCGGCCTTCGCAACTTTACTCAGGGGCGGCGCACCATGTGCGCCGCCCCTTCGCGTTGCTGCGGCCACCTCCCCCTTCCTGTGCTTCGCACGAAGGGGGAGGGATGCAGGGTCTACGGAGACAGGAAGGTGCTTGCCAATGCGCTAGATTATGTACTGGTTCTTGCCGAGGGTAATCCGATAGGCTTCGTAAAGGCTCGTGGGGTCGTAACACTTAAAAAGCGCACCACTGGAAAACCCGATAACTAAGGTCCCGCCATCTTCTTTCGATGCCTGAGTAATTGTCTGACCGAGGAGGCTCAGGAGCCTGTTGTCAAACGTCGGTATTTCGCGGATCGCCAAGCAAGCGTCCGGCGTCTCCTGAAACGAATACGAAGCTTCAATGGTGAGGAAAAGGTCGCCATCGAAATGCAAATATAATTGATTGATGGTGATACAGACCATTTCCAACAAACGGCCAGAAAAAATTTGAAAATCTAGCTTTTCTGGCAATCCGTGCATCCAGGACACAATCCGTCAGTCAAAATCACTTTCCAGCAGTGCTGAACCGGAACTCCGTCACCTGGTGAAACACCTGCCCGGGCTTCAACTCGGTGGTTGGGAATGACGGAATGTTCGGCGCATTGGCGAAATGCTGCGTCTCCAGACAGAAGGCGCCGCGCGACACATACGACTTGCCGCCCTTGCCGATGATCGGCGTCTTGTTGTTGGGCAGGTAAAGCTGGATGCCCGGCTGGGTGGTCCACACATCCATCACCCGCCCGGTGGTGGGTTCGGTCACCTTGGCCGCCTCGCGCAGCTTGCCCGCCGGGCCCCGCACGATGAAGTTGATGTCATAGCCGGGCGTGGCCACGATCGCCGGATCGGGGCCGTTGATGTCCTTGCCGATCGGCTTGGGGTGGGTGAAGTCGAACCCGGTGCCCTGCACCTTCATCACCTGGCCGGTCGCCATGTGGTTGGCGTCGGTGGGCGTCACCGCGTCCGAGAAGACCTGCAGCCGGTGATCCAGCACATTGCCGTTCCCCGCGCCCTTCAGGTTGAAATAGGAATGGTTGGTGGGGTTCAGCACCGTCGGCTTGTCGGTGGTGGCGCGATAGTCGATGCGCAGCGCGTTGTTCGCCGTGACGGTATAGGTGACGGTGAAATCCAGGTTGCCGGGAAAGCCCTGGTCGCCGTCGGGGCTGACCATGTGCAGCGTCAGGCTGGGCGAGGCGCCGTCGCGCGCCACCGCGTCATAGACGTGATAGGTGAAATTCTTCGGCCCGCCATGAATGTTGTTGGGCCCGGCATTGGCGGTGAGGTGATAGGTCTTGCCCTCCAGCGTGAACTGCGCCCCGCCGATGCGGTTGGCGAAGCGGCCGATCACCGCGCCATAGGTCGTGCCGGTCGTATAATCCTTCAGATTGTCATAGCCCAGCACCACATCGGCCATCTTGCCGCTGCGATCCGGCACCTCAAGACTGACCAGATATGCGCCATAGGTCGCGATCCGCGCGCGCATGCCATTGGCGTTGGTCAGGGTGTAAAGGTCGATCTTCCGGTGATCGGCGGTCTCGCCCCAGGGGGCCTTTTCAATCTTCGCCTGGGCCGGCGCGGCCGCCAGAACGGCGCCCAGCATCAGCCATGCGGCAAGCATCTTTCGCATCGAACAGTCCCTCTGTTGCGTTGGGCTCAGTATTTGCGGGCAAAAAGGCCGCCGATGGTGGCGCTGGCCAGCATGTGGCCGGCCGCCGTGTCCATGAAGGCTTCGCGCGAAAGGCCCTTGGGCAGCGTCGGCGCCAGGTCCAGTGCGATCAGCGTTATCATGTAATGGTGCGGTCCGTCGCCTTCGGGCGGACAAGGGCCCACATAATCGGCATTGCCGCGGGTGCCCGCCCCGCCGGTAAAGCCCTTGCCGGCGGTGCCGTCGCCTTCCGCCAGCCCGGTCGCGGTGGGCGCGATATTATAGGCCACCCAGTGCGACACGCCCGCGCCGAAGCGGCCATCGATGTCGTACATCAGGATGGCAAGGCTCTTGGCGTCCTTCGGCACGCCGTTCCACGACAGTTCGGGCGAGACATTCTGGCCCGGACAGGGGCAGATCTTGTCGGGTGTCTTGGGGCTGCACGCGCGCTTGGGGTCATTGGCCCCGAATTTCACCGGTATGCGCTCTCCGTCCCTGATCGAGGTCGAGGTCAGCGTCATCCAGTCCGCCGCCGACGTCGCCGAAGAGGCCCAGATCAGCGCCGCGCCCGCCATTGCCAGGCCCCTGGCCAAGCGCCTTTTCAGGCATCCTTTCCCGGTCATGATTCCCCCGCTGTTTTTTGCGGGGCAAACCTTATCCGCGGCCCGGGTTGGTGTGAAGCCGCATGGCTAACATCCCCTTAAGCGGCACGGGCGAAAACGCCGCCAATCGCCAAGCGCGCGTCCACCTCTTTGCGCGATGATGGTTCCGGATGCAGCATCAGGCGGAAGGCTGGCCATGCGGGGGTTTGATCGGCGCGGTGAAGCGCGCCTGCTGGCGACATTGCGGGGCCGTCTGGTCATGGCCGGCGGACGGGCGCGCGACTGCACGGTGCTGGACATCTCGCCCGCCGGCGCGGAGGTGCGCTGCAAGCTTGCGCCTGCGAGCGGCCAGGTCACGCTGCATGTCGCCGAGACCGGCAGCATCAAGGCCTCCATCGTCCAGGCGTGCGGCGATATCGTGCGCCTTGCGTTTGTCTGCGACGACGCCCGGCGCCGCGCCATTGCCGCGGCGCTTGGCCGGCTGCTGGAAAGCGGGCACGCCCGCCCGGTGGCACGCCGTCGGCGCGAGCGCATCGCGATGACCAATTTCCACTTTGTCCGCGCCAATGGCGAACAGGTGGTGTGCGATGTGCTGGACATCTCGTTTGAGGGCGTCTCGCTGCGCACGGACCAGCGTCCTCCGGTGGGCGAATTGGTGATGGTGGCGGGCAGGCCCGGCCAGGTCGCGCGCCACCATGATCAGGGCATCGCCATCCGGCTGGACCTGGCCGGAGGCGAGCACCTGGCGAATCCCTATCGGGCGCCCGCCCCGGCCCCGAGCGCCCTGCTGGACGACCGGGTCTGAAGTCGGGCTTTCTCCATGGGCGGGCTTGACCCGCCCATCCAACTTCCTGCGACTGGATCAAGGCGAATGATCGCAGGCCGGATTGCACCGCAATTTGGCGGAGTTTGATTTCCGTTACAGCAACCGCGCGGGCTTATAAGAAGCGCAAGCCGGTCTAACCTTGACTCCCCGTCCAGTCTGAGGCTCGCATTGAGAAATGACACCACGCCAACGACTAAAAATAATCATACTTGGCGTTCTGCCGGTGGACCTAATTAATCGCACACTTGGGACAGAACTTGAGCCCGGCGACGCGATACTGACCGCAACGGCAGACCGACATATTGCTAACGATCACCCGAACGACTACGGCCTCGTGAAAGCCAGCCTGGGATTGGTAATCGAAAGCCCAACCTATATCGGCCAGTCACCGCATCATGCAGAAAGCTTCGAACTTGTCCGCCGAGTGGTGGGGTCGAATGGCATCGATATAGTGCTAGCTGCGATTACGCTAACTCGGAATGAGTATGGAAATTACAATGTGCATTCGGCGTACAGGCTCACAGAGGAAAAGGTAACAGGCCGAATAAAGCGTGGGCACCTATGCTTGCCCAAAAAGAAAGGCCCCGGTTAGGGGGCCTTCGAAAAGCTTGAGCCGGATGCCATCTCGGATCTCTTCACCCTTGCGGGCTAATTACCTGTCGCCAGGTGTATGGGGAGGCCGTTCCCACCTCTGCAAGCTTTTGCTGGAGAGAAAACTACGCGGCCTGGACTTAAGTTTCAATGAAAACTTATAGCCTACTAGCCTGTAAGTCGTTGAATCTAAACGATTAATGGTAATTATCTAACAATTATAAGAACTTACCCTGAGTTCCAATGCCCGCCAATACGCCGCCCTCCATGCCCAAAATTTGAAACCGAGACGTGCGGAAAGGTGGAAGAACACCGTGAGAACAATATGTAGTGTTGCTATTTAAAATCAATGTCTTACTCAGTGTCTTGCCAATGAGAACAAAGCATGTACTGTGGCGGCTTCACACCGCCGCCGGGATTCGCTTGGGGATCAGCGGGCGCTGTGATTAAACCGGGAGAGGGTCATGTCACAGGCGGCTTTGCGGGTAGTGGGCAAGGAACAGAATTCGGATCGTAAAAAGGCGCTCGAAGCCGCCCTCAGCCAGATCGACCGGGCTTTCGGCAAGGGCTCGGTGATGAAGCTGGGCGCCCGCGACCTGGGCGTGGCGACCGATGCGGTTTCCACCGGATCGCTCGGCCTCGATATCGCGCTGGGCATCGGCGGGCTGCCGCGCGGCCGCGTGATCGAGGTCTATGGTCCCGAATCCTCGGGCAAGACCACCCTGGCGCTGCATGTGGTGGCCGAGGTCCAGAAGAAGGGCGGCGTGGCCGCCTATGTCGACGCCGAACATGCCCTCGATCCGGTCTACGCCAAGAAGCTGGGCGTGGACATTGACGAGATGCTGATCTCCCAGCCCGACACGGGCGAGCAGGCGCTGGAAATCACCGACACGCTGGTGCGTTCCGGCGGCGTCGACATCGTGGTGATCGACAGCGTGGCCGCGCTCACCCCCAAGGCCGAACTGGAAGGCGAAATGGGCGACCAGTTGCCCGGCCTTCAGGCCCGCCTGATGAGCCAGGCGCTCAGGAAGCTCACCGGCTCCATCTCCAAGTCCAACACCATCGTGCTCTTCATCAACCAGATCCGCATGAAGATCGGCATCATGTTCGGCAATCCCGAAACCACCACCGGCGGCAATGCCCTGAAATTCTATGCCTCGGTACGCCTGGATATCCGCCGCATCGGCGCGATCAAGGACCGCGACGAGGTGGTGGGCAACCAGACCCGCGTGAAGGTGGTCAAGAACAAGGTCGCCCCGCCCTTCAAGCAGGTCGAGTTCGACATCATGTACGGCCAGGGCGTCTCCAAGGTGGGCGAGCTGGTCGATCTGGGCGTCAAGGCCGGGATCGTCGAGAAATCCGGCTCCTGGTACTCCTACGACGGCAGTCGCATCGGCCAGGGCCGCGAGGCGGCCAAGAATTTCCTGGCCGAAAATGCCGACATCGCCAGCCGCATCGAGAATGCCATCCGCGCCAATGCCGGCCAGATCGCCGACAACCTGGTTCTGGACGCCTCCGAAAAGGCGGACGATGACGAATAGGGGCCTTGGCCCCGACAGATGTTGAGACAAGGGTTCGCAGCCTTTCTCAACCCCTCGGCAGAAGGCGCTGCCCCAGTGAATGGGGGCAGCGCCTTCTGTTTATTCCGGGGGGCCGGGCGTCCGTCATTTTGCGGCTCCGGCTCGCGCCTTCGCCTTCCGTTTTTCCGGCCCGCCCGTTGGACAATGGGGAGGGGGGCACCCCGAAAATGCCAAAACGAATGCCGCGCAAACCCATGCGTGACAAGGTTTTTTGGAGCCGTTACAAGCTTTCCCCATGAAAAGCCTATCCGACGTCCGTTCCGGGTTCCTGGACTTCTTCGCCCAGCGTGGCCACACCGTGGTGCCGTCCTCGCCGCTGGTGCCGCGCAATGACCCCACCCTGCTGTTCACCAATGCCGGGATGGTCCAGTTCAAGAACCTGTTCACGGGGGCGGAAAAGCGGCCCTATACCCGCGCCACCACCGTCCAGAAATGCGTCCGCGCCGGCGGCAAGCACAACGACCTGGACAATGTCGGCTATACCGCCCGCCACCACACCTTCTTCGAGATGCTGGGCAACTTCTCCTTCGGCGATTACTTCAAGGAAGAAGCCATTACCTATGCCTGGGATTTCGTCTCCCGGGTGATCGGCCTGCCCAAGGACCGGCTGCTGGTGACGGTCTACAACACCGACGACCAGGCCCGTCAGCTGTGGAAGAAGATCGCCGGCTTCTCCGACGATCGGATCATCGGCCACGAGTCCAACCTCTGGGCCATGGGCCCGACCGGCCCCTGCGGCTTCTGCTCGGAAATCTTCTACGACCAGGGCGAAAGCCTGTGGGGCGGCCCGCCCGGCAGCCCCGAGGAAGACGGCGACCGTTTTCTGGAATTCTGGAACCTTGTCTTTATGCAGTTCGAGCAGGTGGACGAGAATACCCGCCTGGACCTGCCCAAGCCGTCCATCGACACCGGCATGGGGCTGGAGCGGATCGCCGCCATCCTGCAGGGCGTCACCAACAATTACGAAGTCGATCTGTTCCGCCACCTGATCGCGGCGTCGGAATCGGCCAGCAGCACCAGGGCCGAAGGCGATGCGCTGTTCAGCCATCGCATCATCGCCGACCACCTGCGCTCGACCTCCTTCCTGATCGCCGACGGCGTGCTTCCGTCCAACGAAGGCCGCGGCTATGTGCTGCGCCGGATCATGCGCCGCGCCATGCGCCACGCGCACCTGTTGGGCACCAAAGACCCTCTGATGCACCGGCTGGTACCCGCCCTGGTCGCCGAGATGGGCAGCGCCTATCCCGAACTGAAGCGCGCCGAACCGATGATCGCCGAAACCCTGAAGCTGGAGGAAATCCGCTTCCGCGAAACGCTGGCGCGCGGCCTCAAGCTGCTGGACGAAGCCACGGCAGGCATGAAGGCGGGCGACCGGCTGACCGGCGACGTCGCCTTCAGGCTTTATGACACCTATGGCTTCCCGCTGGACCTGACCCAGGAATCCCTGCGCGCCCGCGACATCCATGTCGATATCGATGGCTTCACCTTTGCGATGGAAAAGCAGCGGGCCGACGCGCGCGCCAGCTGGGTTGGCTCGGGCGAAGGCGCCAGCGAGGCGCAATGGTTCGCGGTGCTGGACGAAGTGGGCCGTACCGAATTCCTGGGCTACGACACCGAGGAAGCCGAAGGCCAGATCCTGGCCATCTTCAAGGATGGCGGCCGGGTGATGCAGGCCAACAGGGGCGAGGTGGTGGAAATCCTCACCAACCAGACGCCATTCTATGCCGAATCCGGCGGCCAGGCGGGCGATTCAGGCCACATGACCTCGCCCAAGGCGCGCGGCCAGGTGACCGACACCCAGAAGAAGCTGGGCGCCCTTCACGTTCATCTGGTGAAAGTCGTCGAAGGCAGCTTCGCCCCCGGCGACGCAGTGGATCTGAAGGTCGATCAGGAACGGCGCCGCGCCACGCGCGCCAACCATTCGGCGACCCATCTGCTGCATGCCGCGCTCAAGCGCGTTTTGGGCAGCCATGTCAGCCAGAAGGGCTCGCTGGTCACCGCCGAGCGCCTGCGCTTCGACTTCTCGCACCCAAAGCCTGTGACGCCTGAAGAGCTGGCAACGATCGAGGTCCAGGTCAACGCCATCGTCCGCCAGAATTCCGATACCACCACCCGCCTGCTGCCGACCGACCAGGCCATCGCCGCCGGTGCAGAAGCCCTGTTCGGCGAAAAGTATGGCGACGAGGTGCGCGTGCTCTCCATGGGTGACGACCTGGATGCGGATAAGCCCTATTCGGTCGAATTGTGCGGCGGCACCCATGTACGGCGGCTGGGAGACATCGGACTTTTCACCATCGTCGCCGAATCGGCGGTGGCCGCCGGCGTGCGCCGCATCGAGGCGCTGACAAGCGAACATGCCCGCCGCTATCTGGCGGGCCAGGCGGAAATCGCGCGCGATGCCGCCAATGCCATCAAGACGCCGATCGGCGAATTGTCGTCTCGCGTGACGCAACTGGCAGAGGAACGCCGCAGGCTGGAACGCGAACTGGCGGAAGCCAGGAAACAGCTCGCCCTGGCCGGTCCCGCCAGGGGCGGCGACGACAGTGAAACCATCGCCGGCATCAAGACCGTGCTGAAGCTGGTCGAAGGTGTTAGCCCCAAAGACCTGAAATCCCTGGCCGACGGTGCCAAGCAGCAGATCGGCTCGGGCGTTGTGGCCTTCGTCGCCGCCGCCGACGGCAAGGCCTCGGTCGTTGTCGGCGTGACCGACGACCTGACGGGCAAGATCAGCGCGGTCGATCTGGTGCGCGCCGCGGCGGAAGCCCTGGGCGGCAAGGGCGGCGGCGGGCGTCCCGACATGGCCCAGGCCGGCGGCCCCGACAATGGCGATGTGAAGCTCGCTCTCAACGCCATTCGCGCAAAGCTAAGTCAACTTACGCCAGCCTAACGCAGGATTCAGTCCGCACGAGCCCGGCGTTTCGCCGGGCGACCATCAGCATCCGACGGATGGGGGTAAATAGATCAGGCAATAATATCCGGCAGCAACCGGTTGTTGATGTCGGTGATCTCGTCCTTCAGGTGAAGCTTGCGCTTCTTCAGCCGCGATAGCGCCAGCACGTCCAGCGTCCCCGACTCCTGCAATGCCGTAATCGCGGCATCCAGGTCGCGATGCTCCTGCATGAGTTCGGCCAGCTTGGCGCGCGCCGCAACCTCTTCCGGCCCCACAACCCTCGTCATGGCTTGCTCTTGTTGCCGCGCCGCCGGCTCTTGGCGATGTCCTCGCCCCAGCGCTTCACGTCCGGCCATTCGAACCCAAGAAAGTCCAGCGCCCGTCCCACCATCTGGTCGACGATATCTTCCAGCGTCTTTGGCGCGGCATAGAAGGACGGCACCGGCGGCATGATGATGGCGCCCATCTCGGCCAGTTGCGCCATCGTGCGCAGATGCCCCAGATGCAGTGGCGTCTCGCGCACCATCAGTACCAGCGGCCGGCGTTCCTTCAGCATCACGTCGGCGGCGCGGGTCAGCAGCGAAGTTGTCACCCCGGTCGCGATCTCGCTCATGGAACGCACGCTGCACGGCGCCACGATCATGCCCCGGGTCCTGAAGCTGCCGCTGGCGATGGGCGCGGCGATATCGTGCGCCGCATAGGCATAATCCGCCTTGGCGGCGACCTGTTTGGGGGTGAGGTCCGTTTCATAGCCAATGGTCATTTCCGCCGGCCTGGTCATCACCAAGTGGGATTCTATCCCCAGATCGCGGGCCGCTTCCAGCAGGCGAATGCCATAGGCCACGCCCGACGCGCCGGACAGGCCGATAACCAGCCGTTCGTCCTTGCCTTTTCGAAGGTTCCCACGTGCCATGGCGTCTTCGTTAGCACTCCTTAGGGCCAGCCAAAAGGGGCCGGTCTGGCAGAGGTTCAGGATGACAGGCTCCCCGGTTGGTGCTTTACTTTTCCTTGCCAGGCGCCCCCCCCGCTTGGGGGTGCGCCAGCCGACCGATCGCTAACGATGAGGTGCTTGCATGGCGCTGGAAGGGCAAATCCTTCACCTGTCCATTCAGAAGAAGAAGATTGAAGATATCATAGAGGCCGAAATGGCCAATCCCGACTGGGATGAAATGCGCGTCGTCGCACTCAAGAAGCAGAAGCTTCGAATAAAGGACGAGTTGGAACGCCTCAGATCGAGCGTGCACTAGCTCACGCGGGCCATCTTTCACGCCGCAATCGCGAATATCGCCAGCGCGCCAAGTTCGCACAACGCGGCGGCCGGAAAGGCTGCACCTGGAAAATAACTCGGCGCTTCCGGCGCGGTGAACCAGCCGAACAGGTTCGGCATGGCCCACAGGGCCGCGACCGAGGTCGGGCTGGTGATGCTGGACGACGTACCGTGAATCTCGCCCTGTTCGTCCGCCGGCATATCCCGTGACATGATGGCGTTGAGCGCCGGCTGCCCCACGCCGCCGGGCGCGAAGACGATCATCCGGGCGTAGGGTTGCCAGCCCCCGGAAGCCTGCCTGTCACAGGTTCCTGGCGCGTTCACGCAGCGCGAATTTCTGGATCTTGCCCGTCGACGTCTTTGGCAGTTCGGTGAAGACGACCGTCCTCGGTAACTTGAACCGGGCCAGCCGCTCGCGGGCGAAGGCGATGATCTCTTTCTCCGTCGCGCTGCGCCCGGGGCGAAGCTCGACAAAGGCGCAAGGATGCTCGCCCCATTTGGCATCGGACCGTGCCACCACCGCCACGAACAGAACGGCGGGATGGCGGGCGATGGCGTCCTCCACCTCGATGGAGGAGATGTTCTCCCCGCCGCTGATGATGATGTCCTTGGCTCGATCCTTCAGCTGAATATAGCCGTCCGGATACATCACCCCCAGGTCGCCGGAATGAAACCAGCCGCCCTTGAAGGCCTCGCGGGTGGCCTTGGGATTCTTCAGGTACCCGCGCATCACGATATTGCCGCGGAACATCACCTCCCCGATGGTCACGCCGTCGGCCGGCACCGGCGTCATGGTGGCCGGGTCCATGACGCAAAGCCCTTCCAGCGTGGCATAGCGCACGCCCTGGCGCGCCTTCTTCGCCGCGCGGCCCGCGCCATCCAGCCTGTTCCACGCGCCGTGCCATTCATTGACCACGGCGGGGCCATAGACTTCGGTCAGGCCATAGACATGCACCACCTCGAAGCCCGCGTCCGCCATGGCGGCCAGCACGCTTTCCGGCGGCGGGGCGGCGGCTGCCATGAAGGTGACCTTATGGGAGAATTCACGGCGTTCTTCGTCCGTCGCGTTGATCAGCGTCGACATCACGATGGGCGCGCCGCACAGATGGGTGACGCCGTGTTCGGCGATGGCCTCGAAGATCGCGCCCGCGCGCACCCAGCGCAGGCAGACATGGGTGCCCGCCACCGCCGACAGCGACCAGGGCATGCACCAGCCGTTGCAATGGAACATGGGCAGCGTCCAAAGCAGCACGGGATGGCCGACCATGGTTCCGGCCAGGGCGTTGCCATATCCCATCAGCGCGGCGCCGCGATGATGATAGACCACGCCCTTGGGATTGCCGGTGGTGCCGGAGGTGTAATTCAGGGCGATGGCGTCCCACTCATCGTCCGGCATCTTCCAGGTGAAGCCGGGATCGCCTCCGGCCAGGAATTCCTCATAATCGATGACGCCCAGCCGCGCGCCTTCCTGCGGGAACTCGGGATCGTCATAATCGACCACCAGCGGCTTCTTTTTCAGCATCGCCAATGCGTCGGCGATGGTCGCGGAAAACTCGCGATCGGTTATCAGGACCTTGGCGGCGCCATGTCCCAGCATGAAGGCGATTGCCCTCGCATCCAGCCGTGTGTTCAGTGTGTTCAGCACCGCCCCGATCATGGGCACGCCATAATGGGCTTCCAGCATGGACGGCGTGTTGGACAGCATCACCGCCACCGTGTCGCCCTTGGCGATACCGCGCGCCTTCAGGGCCGAGGCCAGCCGCCGGCTGCGGCCATAGAAGTCACGATATGTGACGCGCGCATGACCATGGATAATCGCCACATGGTCGGGGAACACCTGTGCGCTTCGTTCCAGGAAGGACAGCGGGGTGAGGGGCTGGAAATTCGCCGCGTTGCGGCTCAATCCCTTTTCATAGGGGCCGGTTCCATCGCGAACGGTCTTGCGGGGTCGGCGGAGAGTCTTTGTCTTTGTGCCGGAATTTTTCGTCCGGCGCGCCTTGCTAACCACTTTTTGCCCCGCCGGTTTCGATTTGCCCGCCATCGCGGTAACGCTAAAGAAAGCCACAATTGGCGGCAAGGTTTGACGGGTGCCGCCTCAATGCTAGAAGTCCGGCAGGAGAGCCGATGTCCGCCATAGACCAGCCCGAGAAGCCGCGCGGCCTGCGCATCGTATATGACTGGATGATGCGCAATGCGGCGGGCCCCCACGCCCGGGCCGCGCTGGCCGTCTTCACATTCGCCGAGGCCAGCGTATTTCCCGTCCCGACCGATATCATGCTGATCCCCATGGTTCTGGCCGACCGGCGTCATGCCTGGTTCCTGGCGGGCTGGTGCACGCTGTGGTCGGTTCTGGGAGGGGCGGCAGGCTATGCCATCGGCGCCTTCCTCTATGACTCGCTGGGACAATGGTTGATCCATGTCTATCACATGGGCAGCGACATGCAGGCCTTCCACGCCTGGTATGCCAGCTACGGCGCGGCGGTGATTCTGATCAAGGGCTTCACGCCCATCCCCTACAAGCTGGTGACCATCGCTTCGGGTTTTGCCCATTACAGCTTCTGGCTGTTCATGCTGATGTCACTGATCACCCGTGGCGGCCGCTTCTTCCTGCTGGCGGGTCTGCTCTACTGGAAGGGCGAGGCCGCACGCGGCTTCATCGAGAAGCGGCTGGAAGCCTCGCTGATCGTGTTCCTGCTGGTGGTTGTCGCCGGCGTGGTGGCGGTAAAATACCTGTTCTGACGGCGCCTCTTGCACGGCTCAGGCCCGCAACAATCCGCGCGCGCGGGAAGCGCGGGGATCAGTCCTGCTCCAGCTCCGCCGACAGGCCCTCATCGTCCGGCGCCGGTATGCCCTGCGACGGCTCTTCCGGCCGGGGCGGCAATTCGCGCAGCCCGGTCGCCTGCGCGCCCGTGGTCTCGGCAATCGGCTTGAGGGTGGCACCCTTCCTGGCCGCGCGCTTGCTGGCGCGCTCCACCCGCGCGCCGGCGCGGGTCACCGCCAGGTCCAGCTCCAGCTGCGAGGTCAGGCCCAGCGTTACCGGATCCACCGCCTTGATGTTGGCCGCGTTCCAGTGCGAGCGCTCGCGAATCTTGGCGATGGTGGCCTTGGTGGTGCCGATCAGCTTGATGATTTCGCTGTCGGTGAATTCCGGATGGTTCTTGATCAGCCAATAGACTGCGTCGGGCTTGTCCTGGCGCTTGGACACGGGCGTATAGCGCGGCGCGCGCTTCAGGCGGACACTGGGCATCTTATGCTTGGGCGGCGCCATCTTCAGGCGCTTGTTCGGGTCCTTTTCAGCGTCGGCAATCTGCTCGCGGGTCAGCTGGCCGGTGGCGACCGGGTCCTGGCCCTTGATCCCCTTGGCCACGTCCTCGTCGGCGATGCCCTTCACCTCAAGCGGATGCAGGCCGCAGAAATCGGCGATCTGCTCGAAGCTCAGCGAGGTGTTGTCCACCAGCCAGACGGCGGTGGCCTTGGGCATCAGGGGCTTGTTCTCGGCAGCCATGGTCTTCTCCCACGATACTTTTCCTGTCGGGTGGGAGCTTTTTCACCGGCCCCACCCCTCGCAAGGCTAATCCTTTCGAGGAATGGGGGTGTTTTAGCCGGACGGGCGGCAAGGCGCAAAGAAATTCGTGATCAGGATGCCCAGACGGGACGTAAAACCCTAAAGTTCCAGCAGAATCTTCCCGACATGGCCGCCCTTGGCCATCGCGGCATGGGCGGCGTTGGCGTCGGCCAAGCCAAAGCGGCGGTTGATCACCGGATGGATGCGCCCCGTTTCCAGAAGCGGCCAGACAATCTCGGCCAGGGCGTTGCGGATAAGCCGTTTCTGGTCGGGGCAGCGGCCGCGCAGGGTCGTGGCGGCCAGGGTCAGCTTCTTTGCCAGGACGGGGGCGAAATCCACTTCCACCCGCGCGCCGTCCTGATAGGCGATGTTGACGATGCGGCCCCATTGCGCGCACGCCGCGATGTTGCGCTGGATATAACTGCCGCCCACCATGTCCAGGATCACGTCCACGCCGGCGCCGCCGGTAGCGTCCTTCACCGCGGCGACGAAATCCTCGCTGCGGTAGTTGATCGCCCGCGCCGCGCCCAGATTGACGCAGGCGGCGCATTTTTCGTCCGATCCCGCCGTGGCGAAGACCCGGTGGCCCAGGGCAGCGAACATCTGGATGGCGATGGTGCCGATGCCGCTGGTCCCGCCATGTACCAGCAGCGTCTCGCCGCCGGCCAGCCGGCCAGTGTCGATCACGTTGGTCCAGGCGGTGAAACAGGCCTCGGGCAGGCCCGCCGCATCCACCAGATCGACGCCCTCCGGCACCGGCAGTACCGCGCCGGCATCGGCGATGGCGACCTCGGCATAGCCGCCGCCCGCCAGCAGCGCGCAGACCCGCTGGCCCGCCGCAAGATGCTCCACGCCTTCGCCCAGGGCGATGATCGTGCCTGACACTTCCATGCCCGGAATGTCGGAGGCGCCCGGCGGCGGCGGATAAAGCCCGCGCCCTTGCAGCAGGTCGGCGCGGTTCAGGCCCGCCGCGGCCACCTTGATCGCCACCTGGCCGGGCCCCGGGTGCGGGCAGGCTTCTTCCTTTATCGTCAGCCGGTAGTCGCGGCCGGGATTTTCAATGCGCAGGACCTTGATGGCTGGCATGGCTTGCCTGGTCTTGTTGGCGGGCACACACTAAACTGGAAACCCGGCGGGGACCAAAGCCATGGACACGGACGATCCGGAACCGCGCAGGAAGATGTCCAATATCGTACTGGGCGAAGACATCTCCGCCCTGTCCGCGCATGAGCTGGAAGCGCGCATCGCGCGGCTGGAAGAAGAGGTTCTTCGTTGCCGCGAAGCGATCAAGGCGCGCGTGGCCACGCGCTCGGTGGCCGAGAATTTCTTCAAGCGGTAAAGCGTCAATCTTAATACGCATAGGATAATCGCGGCATGGCTGCGATTATCCAAACTTTGCACAGCATGGGCCTTCATTAACCGCGAAAGATGCTTGGCCCCGTGCCCACTGTCTTGCTAGCGTTGCCGGGCAGCGGCGGGGCACATGCAAGGATACAAAATGGAAAGTCAGGCTTTCACTGACTCGGTGATGTTCGAACGCACCTTCGACGAAGGCATGGCGCTGGTCGAAGAGACCGCCCGCTATCTGGACGGAAGGGGGCGCGATGAAGCCCGCTTTCTGCCGCGCAAGGCCGCGATGCTCTATGCCGGGGAAAGCATGCGCGTGACCACCCGCCTGATGCAGGCGGCAAGCTGGCTTCTTGTCCAGCGCGCGGTGCGCGACGGGGATATGGAAGCCCATGCCGCGCAGCATGAACGCTACCGCCTGGGCTCCAAGGAAATCTGCCTGGGCGCCTGTGCCGACGACGTCGCCGTTCTGCCGGCGCAGCTCTGCGATCTTCTGGTGCGCAGCGACAATCTCTACCGGCGCATCGCCAGGCTTGACGATGTGCTGTTCGGGGCTCCGCTTCCGCCCGCGCCTGTCGTGCGCGCCCAGCAGGATGCACTGGCCGAGGCTTTCGGCGCCGGGTCCTGACCCGGCCGCCGTCGCCCGTGCGACCGGATAAAGAAGCGAACCCGTTCCTCAGGATTTCACGAAGCCGTCGTTAGCGACAGCGTTGTGCGACGGGCGCAGTAAAATCCGTCAGGACTTCACGAAGCCCGCGAACTTCTTGTTGAAGCGGGGGGAGCATCGGGCAGGCAAGCGAAGCGCGCCGTCGCCCGTGCGACTGGATAAAGAAGCGAACCCGCTCCTCAGGACTTCACGAAGCCCGCGAACTTCTTGTTGAAGCGGGTGAGCCGGCCGCCGCGGTCCATCAGCTGCTGCTGGCCGCCGGTCCATGCCGGATGGGTGCTGGGATCGATGTCCAGGGTCATCTTCTGGCCCGCGGTGCCCCAGGTCGAGCGCGTCTTGTAGGTCGTGCCGTCGTTCAACTGGACCTCGACGAAGTGATAGTCGGGATGGATGCCCTTTTTCATGACGCGCGCCTTTCCACAGGGAGCCGATTTCCGACCGGCCCCGAAGGCGCGGCTTATAGGGGAGGGGGGCTATCGAGGCAAGTCTTCAGTCCCCGCGCATGCCGGGTAATGGACCGGCAATAGTTCATTTGGCCTGCCCGCCCCGGGCCTATATACAGCCCAGACCTGATGGAACAAGGGCATGGCTGGACAGGATTTTGCCAAGGAAACCGCGCGGGTTGCGGCCGGAAGGCCAAAGAGCCGGTCCCTGACCCCGCTAAGGGGCCTGCTGCCGTTCCTGCGCCCCTATCGCGGCCGAATCGCCGTAGCGCTCATCGCCCTGGCCACCTCTTCCGCCGCCACGCTGGTGCTGCCCCAGTTCGCCCGCGGCCTGATCAACGCCCAGGGCCTCTCGGCCGAGCAGGCCCATGCCCTGGCGGGCTTCTACCTGGACTTCGTGATCGCCGCGGCGGTCCTGGGCCTTGCCTCGGCCATCCGCTTCTATTCCGTCACCTGGCTGGGCGAGCGGGTGGTGGCCGACATCCGCAAGGCGGTGTTCGACAATGTGCTGGGCCTGTCGCCGGAATTCTTCGAAGTCACCCGCACCGGCGAGGTGCTGTCGCGCCTGACCGCCGATACGACCCTGATCCAGACCGTGGTGGGATCCTCGGCCTCGATGGCGATGCGCAATCTGGTCACGCTGACGGGCGGGCTGGCCCTGATGTTCGTCACCAGCTTCAAGCTGGCGCTCCTGGTGGTGGCGGCGGTGCTGGCGGTGATGGTGCCGATGCTGATCTTCGGCCGCTGGGTGCGCAAGCTCTCGCGCGTCAGCCAGGATTCCATCGCCGAGACCGCTGCGCGCGGCACCGAGGTGCTGAATGCGGTTTCCACCGTCCAGGCCTTCACCGAGGAAGCGCATGAGCGGGCCGAGTTCGCCACCTCGGTGGAACGCTCTTTCACCATTGCCCGCCGCCGCACCCTGGCGCGCGCCATCCTGACGGCGGTGGCGATTTTCACCGCCTTTGCCAGCCTGGCCACCGTGGGCCTGATCGGCCTGCACGACATGATCGCGGGCCGGCTGACCGGCGGCGACCTGGTGGCCTTCATCATTTACGGCTTCCTGACGGGGGGCGGGGTGGGGGCGCTGTCGGAAGTGTGGGGCGACCTGCAGCGCGCCGCCGGCGCATCCGAGCGGCTGATGGAGCTGCTTCATGCGGTGCCGGCCATTGCCGCGCCGGCCAGCCCCGTGCTGCTGCCCGCCACAAGCGAGGGGGGCGGCGGGGCGGTGCGCTTCGACAATGTCAGTTTCCACTATCCCTCGCGCCCCAGCTACAAGGCGCTGAACGGCTTTTCGCTGGATGTGAAGCAGGGCGAGGCAGTGGCCCTGGTGGGTCCTTCCGGCGCCGGCAAGTCAACGGTCTTCCAGCTGATGCTGCGCTTCTTCGCCGCCCAGTCCGGCACCATCCGCTTCGACGGCGTCGACATTGCCCAGGTCGATCCCGTCGCCCTGCGCGGCCGGATCGCCGTGGTGGCCCAGGACCCGGTGATCTTCTCCGGCACCATCGCCGACAATATCCGCTACGGCCACCAGCAGGCGGGGGACGAAGAGGTGCGCCGCGCGGCCGATGCTGCCGCCGCCACGGAATTCATCGAAAGGCTGCCGGACGGGTTCAACACCCTGGTGGGCGAGCGCGGCGTGACCCTGTCGGGCGGCCAGCGCCAGCGCATCGCCATTGCCCGCGCCATCCTGCGCGATGCGCCGCTGCTGCTGCTGGACGAGGCCACCAGTGCGCTGGATGCGGAAAACGAACGGCTGGTGCAGACCGCGCTGGCCAACCTGATGGTGGGCCGCACCACGCTGGTGATCGCCCACCGCTTTGCCACCATCCGGCGGCTCGCCCGCATCGTGGTGATGGACCAGGGGCAGGTGGTGGCCGAAGGCGACCATGACAGCCTGATGGCGGGCGGCGGACTCTATGCGCGGCTGGCCCGTCTGCAATTCGCCCAGCATGGTGCCGATGAAGCGGCGCGGGATGGCGCCCCATGAGCTATCGCCGCCGCCCCCTCAGGTGGGGCCGCATGTCGGCCATCATCATCGCGGCCGTGCTGGCCGGCGCGGGCGCCCGCGCGATCTGGGCCAATGGCGTGTTCGCCCATGCGCCCACCGGATTTTCCGGCTCCTGCAAGGTGGCAGGCCATCTGCCCGGCGTTGCCGATATCGAGATCGCACACGACACGGCCTTTGTTTCGGCAGCCAGCGCGCGTGGTCCCGGCAAGGATGACGGCATCTACGCCCTGAAGCTGACCGGCGGCGGCAAGCTGGTGAAACTGTCCGGCACGCCAAAGGATTTCCATCCGCGCGGCATCAGCCTGGCGTCCAGACCCAACGGCAGCGGGCTGTTCCTCATCGCAGTCAACCACCGCTCGACCGGAGCGGCCAATCAAAAAGCCAAATTCAGCATCGACAGTTTTGAGGTCACCAATCCCGATACGGCACCGGCGCTGGTGGCGGAAGGCACCATTGACGGCGGTCTTCTGGTCAATCCCCAGGATGTGGCGGCGGCCGGCCCCAGCACCTTCTATGTCGCCAACGGCACGGCGGGCAGCAATCCCATCCTCCATGCGCTGGCCGCCTATGGCGTGACCTCCGGCGGCAACGTGCTTTATTTCAACGGGACGGCTTTCCGCGTGGCGGCCGATGGGCTTTACGGCACCCGCAGCCTGGCGCTGACGCCGGACGGCCAGCACCTGATCGTGGCCGGGCTGCTCAGCCGCAACCTAAAAACCTTCACCCGCGAAAGCTTCAGCGGCACCCTGACCGAGGACAAGTCACTTGGTCTTCCCGCCGGGCCGCAGATGATTACCCTGGATGGCCAGGGCGATCTGTGGGTTGCGGGCCATGCAAACCTGCCGGACTGGCGAACATTCGCCGCCGCCCCCTCAAAGCCAAGCGCGTCACAGATATTCCGCGTCAGCCTGATGGGCGGGGTGCCGCAAGGCGCGGCCCAGGTCTATGGCAATGACGGCAGGGAAATCGGCGGCGCCGGCGTGGCGGCCTCCGACGGCAGGCATCTGCTGATCGGCTCGGGCCTGGACGGGCGGCTGCTGGATTGCACGGCGCAATAAGATCTCGAGCGCCGCATATCGCGGCGCGCCCTTCAGCATCCGACAGCTTCCTTCGCCCTCTGCGCGAAGCGCCTGGAGGGGGAAGGTGTCGCAACGAGATGTCGGCGGTAAACCGACTCGAGTTGCGACGGATGGGGGTGAAAAGAAAAAGGCCGCGTCGCCGCGGCCCTTTCCTGTTCGTCGGGCGGCGCTCAGGCCACCTGGATGATCTCATCGCCGTTCGGGTCGCGCAGCACATAGCCGCGGCCCCATACGGTTTCGATATAATTGGCGCCCTCGGTGGCGGCGGCCAGCTTCTTGCGCAGCTTGCAGATGAAGACGTCGATGATCTTCAGCTCCGGCTCGTCCATGCCGCCATAGAGATGGTTCAGGAACATCTCCTTGGTCAGGGTGGTGCCCTTGCGCAGCGAGAGCAGCTCCAGCATCTGGTATTCCTTGCCGGTCAGGTGCACGCGCTGGCCATCGACCTCCACGGTCTTGGCGTCCAGGTTCACGGTCAGCTTGCCGGTGGTGATGACGGACTGGCTGTGGCCCTTGGAGCGGCGGACAACGGCCTGGATGCGGGCGACCAGCTCGTCCTTGTGGAACGGCTTGGTCATGTAATCGTCGGCGCCGAAGCCCAGGGCCTTTACCTTGGCCTCGACGATGGCATTGCCGGACAGGATCAGGACCGGCGTCTGCACCTTGGCGACGCGCAGGGCCTTCAAGACCTCGAAACCGCTCATGTCGGGCAGCTGCAGGTCGAGCACGATGATGTCGTAATCATAGAGCTTGCCGAGATCGATGCCCTCCTCGCCAAGGTCGGTCGTGTAGACGTTGAGCCCCTCGCTGCGCAGCATCAGCTCGATGCTCCGCGCCATGGCGCTGTCATCTTCGATCAGGAGTACGCGCATGTCAGGCCCCTCTATTAACGTCAATTCTCCGGCAGCTACGGCGTCCGCACAGTTAACCGGCTCCATGACGGTAAGCGCAAATGGTTAACAGCAGCTTTAACGGGCCGCTCTACTTTCAGCTATCGCTCATGGGCCCTAACGCGCCGGAAAGGATCATGTACCCCAGTTAAGGGAGGCCAGGACAGCGCATCAAGAGCTTGATTCGATTTGTTAAGTTTACCGCCATTTAAATTCTTGGCCGCAATATTGCGGCAAGGGCGCCGATCTGGCGGCCCGGAAGGATTTGGATGCACACGCTGCTCAAGGAAATCGAGGCCATTCCGGTTCTCACCCGTTTTGGCCGGGTGGCCCGGATCGAGGGCCTGGCCGTAGAAGTGACAGGCGCCCAGGGCGCCGTGAGCCTGGGCGGCCAGTGCCGCATAAGCATCGGTAATAAAAGGACAATTTCCTGCGAAGTGGTCGGCTTTCGCGACGGCCGGGCGCTGGTCATGCCGCTGGGTTCGCTGGATGGCATCACCCTGGGCGCGCGCGCCGATTTCGACGACAAGCCTGCCGCCATCAAGCCGGGCCGGGCCTGGATGGGCCGGGTGATCGACGGTTTCGCCGCCCCGATGGACGGCAAGGGCCCCCTGCCGCAAGGCGCACGGTCCTATCCGCTGCGGGCGGCGCCGCCGCTTGCCACCAGCCGGGCACGGGTGGGCGCCAAGCTGGACCTGGGCGTCCGGGCCCTGAACACCTTCGCCACCTGCTGCGCGGGCCAGCGCATGGGCATCTTCGCCGGCTCGGGCGTCGGCAAATCCACGCTGATGGCCATGCTGGCGCGCAATTCGGGCGCCGATGCCATCGTGATCGGGCTGATCGGCGAACGCGGCCGCGAAGTAAAGGAGTTCATCGAGGACGATCTGGGCGAAGAGGGCCTGGCGCGCAGCGTTGTGGTTGCCGCGACCTCCGATGCGCCCGCGCTGGTGCGCCGCCAGGCGGCCTATGTGGCGATGAGCGTGGCCGAGGCGCTGCGCGACGAAGGGCTCAATGTGCTGCTGCTGATGGACTCCGTCACGCGCTTCGCCATGGCCCAGCGCGAGATCGGGCTTTCCGCCGGTGAACCGCCGGCGTCGAAAGGGTACACCCCGACGGTCTTCACCGAACTGCCGCGCCTTCTTGAACGTGCAGGCCCCGGCCTGCATGGCAGTCCCGGATCGATCACCGGCCTGTTCACGGTCCTGGTCGAAGGCGATGACCATAACGAGCCGGTGGCCGATGCGGTGCGCGGCATCCTGGACGGCCATATCGTTTTGGAACGTGCCATTGCGGAACGGGGACGCTTTCCGGCCATCAACATTCTCAAAAGCGTCAGCCGCGCGATGCCCGGCTGCAACAGCGACGCCGAGCAAGCCCTTGTTTCAAAAGCCCGCCGCCCGCTGACCGTCTACGAAGACATGGGCGAGCTGATCCGGCTTGGCGCCTACAAGCCTGGCACGAATCCTGAAGTGGACGAGGCCATGCGGCTTTACCCGCAACTGGAAGCCTTCCTCACCCAACGGAAGGACGAGGTTGCGACGTTGGCCCAGGGCTATGACGGGTTGTCGGCGATCATGGGCGGCGACCGGAGGGCTGAACGATGAACCGGACCGATACATTGCTGCGTCTGAAACGATTTCGGGTCGACGAGACCAAGCGCCGCATCGCCGCGATCGAGGCGATGCGCGCCGACCTGGACCGCAAGCTCCACGACCTCGACGACAATGTCACGCGCGAGCGCCAGCGTGCCGGCGATTCCGACATCGGGCGCCTGGCGTTTCCCTCTTTCCTGCGCTCCATCGAGACGCGGCGGGAGAATCTGAAGACCACCCTCAAGGAAATCGAGCGCGAGCATGCCAGCGCGATGGCCGACCTGTCCGGCGCCTTCCAGGAACTGAAGAGCCTGGAAGTGGCGATGGAGCAGCAGGCCCGCCGCCTGGCCGAAATGCAGGTCCGTCACCAGCAGTCGCGCATGGACGAGATGGCGCTGGTGCGCCACCTACGCAAGCACAACCTGCGCACCGCCTGAGGCACCACTGTTTCAGGCCGGAAGCGCCGGCGATGTGGCAAAAAAGCCGCGGCCTGGATAACCCCGCCCGTTGAACCGCCATCAGCCTGGGATACCATCCAGCGGGCTTGAGTCGCGGGCTGTATTCCATGTCGTTTTCGGAAACCATTTCACCCTTTCTGGGGCGTTGCATCCTGATCTGGTTCTACATGACCGGGGCGATGGACATCCTAGCCAACTGGCACCAGATCGCCATCCTGATCGAGGCCAAGCATGTGCCGCTGGCGCCCCTGGCGCTGCTGGTTGCGCTGATCGTGATCTTCATGGGCTGCCTGTCGCTGCTGTTCGGCTATCACACCCGCCACGGCGCGCTGATGCTGTTCGTGCTGACGGTGAGTGCCGCGGTGGTGCTTCACGACTACTGGAACGTGGACGATCCGGCCCGCCGCATCGCCGAGTTCGGCATCTTTGCCCGCGACTGGGCGATCGCCGGCGGGCTTCTGCTGATGGTGGGCATGGGGCCGGGCCCCTTTGCCATGGACAATCGCGGCGGCGGCGGCGGCGGCGGCAAGAGGCGCTAGAGCTTGGCCTGGCTTTTCTTATGAGCGAAGCGAATTGGAAAAGCCGTCCCCGCTTCGCGCCCGCGCAGCGGGCGAGGGCGGTGCGTTTGGTGACCTCACGCGCCGGATTCAGTGCGCCGGCGAATCCAGCAGCAGCCTGGCCAGCGCCCCGGCCTCCAGCGTCTCCAATCCGTCGTCCGGGTTGGGTCCGGCGCTGACATGGGCCAACTCTGCGCCCCCGGTAATGGCGGCCACAAGCGCCCCCAGCCGCCTTGTGCGGTCCAGGTTGGTCACGATCAGGCGCTTGAAATGGAAGGACGACACCAGGTCGGCGACGTCCTCGGCATCTGAAAGCGCCGAGATCACGCCGATGGTTTCCACCCCCGGCGCGTCGCCAAGCGCCGAAAAGGCGCTGGCCGCGCGCGCATTCAGCGGATTGAAGCTTTCGGCCTCCATCACCATCAGCACATCGGGCGGATTGGCACCCGCGCGGAACTGCGCCAGCGCGGCATCGGCGCGGGTCAGCTCGGTCCTGCGGCCGACCAGCCTGGCGGCGCGCACGATCTTGGCGGCCACCGCGCTTGTGCCCGCGCCCGCCGGGCCCGCCAGAAGGATGCCGCGCGCCCGTTCCAGGTCCAGCGGCGCGCACGCCATGCGCTGGTCCAGCGCATAGGCCAGCGCGGCATAGGCGCTGACCTCTGCAAAAGCCTCGGATTCGCGCGCCAGCATCGCGGCCAGCCCCTCGGGCAGGCGGTGGCGCTTCAGCGCAGCGCCGATATGGGCCCGCGGCCGGGGAAATGAGATCAGCGTGGCCGTCTTCAGATTTGCAGTCGGGGCAGCCATGGCAACCTCTACACCTGGCCCAGGGTGCGCAAGCGCACCGAGGCGTGGATTTCGTTCTGGCTCATCACAACGGTCTGCGGCCGGAAGCGTTCGATGATGGAGCGCACGAAGGGGCGGATCTGCGGACTGGTCAGCAGCACCGGCACTTCGTTCTTGGCGCCGGCATCGTCGAACGCCTCGCGCACCTGGGTGATGAACTGCTGAAGCTGCGACGGCGCCATGGCCAGCTGGCGGTCCTCGCCCTGGCCGACGATGCTTTCGGCGAAGGCCTGTTCCCAGGCGGGCGAGAGGGCGATCAGCGGCAGATAGCCATTGTGCGACAGGTTGGCATTGCACAGCTGGCGCGACAGGCGCGCGCGCACATGTTCGGTGATGTAGAGCGCATTCTTGGTATGGCCCACCGCCTCGGCGATGCCTTCCAGGATCGCCGGCAGGTCGCGGATCGAGACGCGCTCCGACAGAAGCGTCTGCAGCACGCGCTGCACGCCGGTGACGGAGATCTGCGCCGGGATGATCTCCTCCACCAGCTTCCTGTTCTCCGGCGGCAGGTCGTCCAGCAGCTTCTTGGTCTCGGCATAGGAAAGAAGCTCGGCCATGTGCGATTTCAGCACCTCGGTCAGGTGCGTGGTCAGCACCGTGCCCGGATCGACCACGGTAAAGCCGCGGAATGCCGCTTCTTCCTTCAGCGCGCCCGAAACCCAGGTGGCGGGCAGGCCGAAGGCCGGCTCGGTGGTGTGGGTGCCCGGCAGGTCGATGGGCAGGCCCCTGGGGTCCATCACCAGGAAGGAGCCGGGGAACAGCTCGCCCTTGCCGGAATCGAATTCCTTGATGCGGATGCGGTACTCGTTGGCGCCCAGCTGCATGTTGTCCAGGATGCGCACGGCGGGCATGACGAAGCCCATCTCCTGCGCCAGCTGGCGGCGCAGCGCCTTGATCTGGTCGGTGATGCGGTGGCCCTGCACATCGTTGATCAGGGGCAGAAGGCCATAGCCCAGCTCCACGCGCAGAAGATCCAGCGCCAGGGCGGTGGAGATCGGCTCCTCCTTGGGCGGGCCGTCGGCGGCGGCGGTCACGGCGGCGGCTTCGGCCACGCGCTTGTCCTTGCGCTTGCCGGCGACCCACGCCAGCGTGCCGGTGGCGCCGGAAAGACCGGCAAAGACCAGCGTCGGCATGCCCGGCAGGACCGCGACGATGCCCATCACGGCGGCAGCCATGCCCAGCGCCTGGGGATAGAAGGACAACTGGCCCATCAGCGCCTTGTCGGTGGCGCCTTCGACGCCCGCCTTCGACACCATCAGGCCCGCGGCGGTGGAGACGATCAGCGCCGGCATCTGCGACACAAGCCCGTCGCCCACCGTCAGCAGCGTATAGGTCTGCGACGCGTCGGCGAAGCTGACGCCATGCTGGACGACACCGATGATGATGCCGCCCACGATATTGATGCCGGTGATCAGAAGGCCGGCGATGGCGTCGCCGCGCACGAATTTGGATGCACCGTCCATCGCGCCGAAGAAATTTGATTCCGCCTCGATGGTCTTGCGGCGCAGCTTGGCTTCCTTCTCGTCGATCAGCCCGGCGGAAAGATCGGCGTCGATCGCCATCTGCTTGCCGGGCATGGCGTCCAGGCTGAAGCGGGCGGCGACTTCGGCGATGCGGCCCGAACCCTTGGTGATGACCACGAAGTTGACGATGATCAGGATGATGAAGACGATCAGACCGATGACGAAATTGCCCTGCATCACCAGCTTGCCGAACGCCTGGATCACATAGCCGGAAGCCGCGGTGCCCTCATTGCCATGGCCCAGGATCAGCCGGGTCGACGCCAGGTTCAGCGCCAGCCTGAGCATGGTGGTGATCAGAAGGATGGTGGGGAAAGAGCTGAATTCCAGCGGCTTCCTGACGAACACCGCCGTCATCAGGATCAGGATGGAAAAGGACAGGCTGAAGGCCAGCGACACGTCCAGCAGCCATGTCGGCAGCGGCACGATCAGCACCATCAGGATGGCCATGATGCCGATCGCCAGCCCAAGATCGGACTTGCGGATGAACTGGATGACCTTGCCGGGCGAAAAGTCCAGGCCCGAAGGGGCAGGGGCCGTATTGGTGATGTCCGTCACGCCATGAACTCCAAACTGTTATGCCGACTAGGTCTTGGAAGCTCGCCGCCCCTCCCCGAGCGAAGCGAGGGAGGCGGCGCCATCGCCACGCCGGTCGCGCCTTACCCCGCCATCCTCTGCTCGCCATGGCTGGGGACACTCAGGCCTGAATCGGAATATTCGCGCAGCTTGTTGCGCAGGGTGCGGATCGAAATGCCCAGGATGTTGGCGGCGTGGGTGCGGTTGCCCAGGCAGTGGTCCAGCGTGTCCAGGATCAGGTCGCGCTCGACGTCACTGACAGTGCGACCCACCAGCGAGCGGGTGGCGGCCCCGGCCTGAACCATGGCGCCCTGCACCTGCACGTTCTGCGACGGGATGACGGGGCTGCCGGGCGTGGCCGGCTGGGCGCCCACCTGCGTTCCATCCGGCAGGCGGATGGCCTCGGGGCCGATTTCCGTGCCCTGCGCCAGCAGCACAGCGCGGTGGATGGTGTTTTCCAGCTCGCGCACATTGCCCCTCCAGGGATGGCCCAGCAGCAGCCGCTCGGTCTGCGGGGCAAGGACCCGGAACGGCACGCCGTTGGCCTCGGCATATTTGCGCGCGAAATGCTGGGATAGCGCGCGGATGTCCTTGGGCCGCTCGCGCAGCGCCGGCAGGCGCAGGTTCACGACATTCAGGCGATAGAGCAGGTCTTCGCGGAAGGTGCCGTGGCGTACTGCCTCGGCCAGGTCGCGGTTGGAGGTGGCGATGATGCGGATGTCCACCTTGACGGGCCTGGTGCCGCCGACGCGGTCGATCTCGCGCTCCTGGATGGCGCGCAGCAGCTTGGCTTGCAGGCGCGCGTCCATCTCGCTGATTTCGTCCAGCAGCAGCGTGCCGCCATTGGCTTCCTCGAACTTGCCGATGCGCCGTGCGATGGCGCCGGTGAAGGCGCCCTTCTCATGGCCGAACAGTTCCGATTCCAGCAGGTTCTCGGGAATGGCGGCGCAGTTGACGCTGATGAAGGGCTTGTCGGCGCGGTGGCTCTTCCTGTGAATATAGCGCGCCATCACCTCCTTGCCGGTGCCGCTTTCGCCGGTGATCAGGATCGAGGCTTCGCTGCCGGCGATCTGGTCGGCCAGGCCCAGGACGGCATTCATCGCTTCGTCTTCATGGACCAGCTGGTGGCTTTCGTCGGCCACCGCCGCCAGCACCGCGGCGATCAGTTCGGGATCGGCGGGCAGGGGCAGATATTCCTTGGCCCCGGCGCGGATCGCGTCCACAGCGCGGCGGGTGTCGGTGCCGACGCCGCAGGCCACCACCGGGGTGCAGATGCGCTCGGCCGCCAGGCCCCGCACCAGCGCGCCGATCTCCAGCCCCACATCGCAGAACACCAGGTCCGCGCCCGCCCCGCCACGCAGGGTCGCCAGCGCCTGGTCGATGCTGCCGGCATGGGTGACCTTGGCCCCCCTGTCCATCGCAATCCTGGTGGCCAGGCCGATCTGGCCCGAAAGGCCGCCGACGATGAGAAGACGCATTTTCTTTCTCCTGTCTCCGCGCGCCGGCCCGATGTTTTCAGGGGGGCGCGCAGATCAAATTTCCTACGACTGTCCGGCCTTGATGATTTCGGTCATGGTCACGCCCAGCCGGTCCTCGACCAGCACGACTTCGCCGCGTGCCACCAGGCGGTCATTCACATAGATGTCGATGGCTTCGCCCACCTTGCGGTCCAGCTCGACGATGGTGCCCTTGCCCAGCTTCAAGAGCTGGCTGACTTCCATCGCCGACTTGCCCAGCACGGCCGAGACCGTGACCGGCACGTCGAACACCGCCTCCAGGTCCTGGGCGGCATGCTTGGGCGCGGCTTCGGCCGGCGCATCGGTGTTCAAAAGTGCCGGAGCGGCGCCGGCATTTTCGCCGGAGAGATCGGGCAGATCGACATTGTCGGTCGCCATGGACTTATCCTTTCACGTCGTTATGGGAAAAACGGTCGGCAAACAGTCTGGCCAGTGCTTCTTCGATGGCGGCCTCGCTGCGCTCGGCGCCGCCGCCGCGCCATTCGATGCGGCAGTCCGCGCCGGTCATGGCGGCATCGGCGGCCAGCATCACCCGGCCGTCATAGCCTTCCTCATGCGCGATCGCCTCGACGCGCGGGGCAAGCGCCTCGACCACGCCGGGGTGGGCGCGCAGCGTGATGCGCGGCTCGGTGATGGCCTGGTGCATGGCCTGGCGCAGCGCAATCTCGACATCGCCGGTGGGACAGGCGGCCAGGGCGGCGGGCGCGATCTTGCGGGCCATGGCCAGGGCGATCTGGGCGGCCTCGGCGCGCACGGCCTGGATCTCGGCGCGGCTGGAGTCCAGCGCGGCGCGCAGCGACACGGTCAGCGCGGCGATGGTGCGGTCCAGCTGTTCGACGGCGCGGGCCGATGCGGCGGTTTCGCCCTCGCGCCGGGCGCTGTCGGCCATCGCTTCCAGCTCCTCATTGGTCAGGGTCTGGCGCTGGCGGGCCTTTGCCGCGGGGGCGACGCGGTCGCCTTCCGGCAGGAACTCGGTGTCGAAGGTGAATTTGGCGGCGTTCTTGATCATCAGTACACCAGCTCGTCGTCGCCGCTGCCGCCGGCGATCATGATTTCGCCCTTGTTGGCCAGGTCCTTGGCGACGTTGACCATGCGCATCTGCGCCTCGTCGACGTCCTTCAGGCGCACGGGCCCCATCGCCTCCATGTCGTCGCGCAGGATCTTGCCGGCGCGCTCGCTCATGTTCGAGAAGAAGACGTCGCGCAGCCCGTCGGTGGCGCCCTTCAGCGCCAGGGCCAGCTTGTCCTTCTCCACATTGCGCAGCAGGGTCTGGATCGAACCGGGGTCCAGCTTGCCCAGGTCCTCGAAGGTGAACATCAGCGCCTTGATGCGCTCGGCGCTGTCGCGCGAGCGTTCTTCCAGCGCGGTGATGAAGCGGCTTTCGGTCTGGCGGTCGAAATTGTTGAAGATTTCCGCCATCTGCTCATGGGCGTCGCGCTTGGCGGTGCGCGCCAGGTTCGACATGAACTCCACGCGCAGGGTCTGCTCGACCTTGTCCAGGATGTCCTTCTGCACGCTTTCCATGCGCAGCATGCGCTGCACCACTTCCAGGGCGAATTCCTCGGGCAGGGCCCCCAGGACGCGCGCGGCATGTTCCGGCTTGATCTTGGACAGCACGACCGAAACGGTCTGGGGATATTCGTTCTTCAGATAGTTGGCCAGGACCGTCTCGTTCACGTTGCCCAGCTTGTCCCACATGGTGCGGCCTGCGGGTCCGCGGATTTCCTCCATGATGGTGGAAACCCGTTCCTGCGGCAGGATGCCGGCCAGGAGCCGCTCGGTGGATTCATAGGAGCCCATCAGCGAGCCGGTGCCCGACATCTGGGAGACGAAGTCCACCAGCAGCCTCTCGACCAGGGTGGACGAGACGGTGCCCAGGTTGGACATGATCTGCGAGACTTCCTTGATCTCGTCCTCGTCCATCATCTGCCAGATCTTGGAGGAATGCTCCTCGCCCAGCGACAGCATGATGATGGCAGCGCGCTCGGCGCCGGTCAGGCTCCTGATGTCTTCCTTGACGCTGGCTTTGGCGGGCTTTGCCATTTTTCAGTCTCTGATGTCAGGCGGGCTGGTGCAGCCAGGTGCGGATGATGGCCAGCGCTTCCTCGGGGTGGGAGTCGACCACTTCGCCGACCTTGCGGATGGCCGATTCGCGCACCTGGCCCTCGATGCGGCTGGTGTCGATGGTGGGATGCGGCGCAGGGGCGGGCAGGGCGCCGGGCACGGCATTGGCCGCGCCCTGCGCGCCGGGCGCGGGCAGGCTGCCGGCGGGTGGCGCGCTGCCGGGGATCTGGACGGGCTGGCCCGGTTGCAGCGGCGCCAGCGGCGCGAACATGCGGTTGATCAGCGGGCGGGCGACGAACAGGCCGATCAGAAGCGCGGTCACGCACATGATCGCCGCCTCGATGATCTTGAACCAATAGGCGCCGTCCAGGCCCAGCAGTGGCTTGGGCGCGGGCGTGCCTTCCAGTGTGTCGACGCGGGCGAAGGCCATGTTGCTGACCTGCACCTGGTCGCCGCGTGCCTGGTCGAAGCCCATGGCGGATTTGACCAGCGCGGTGATCTGGGCCATCTCCGCGGCGCTGCGCGGCTTGTAGGTGCCCGCGCCCTCGCCGGTGGTGCTGCCGTCGACGACGACGGCCACCGACAGTTTCTTGACCTCGCCGCCGTCAACGGTGGAGGTGGTGACCTTTTTGGAGATTTCGTAGTTGGTGGTCTCCTCGGTGCGGCCCGAGGAGGAACGGCTGGCGTCGCCGCCGGCGGGGGCCTGGGCACCGCCCGGCAGGGCGGCGGAGACGGACACCGCGTTGGTGGTGCTGCCGCTGTTATCCGAGGAATTCTGCTCCACCGTCTGGGTCGAGCGCACCACCTTGCTGTCGGGGTCGAAGGTCTCGCTGGTGGTCTGGGTGTGATTGTAGTTGATGTCGGCGGCGACCTGGACCTGGACATGGCCGGCGCCCACCACGCTGGCGACGATGGATTCGATGCGCTGGCGCAGCGTGTTCTCGTAATTGGTGGTGTCCTCGTCCTGGCCGCGGGCCATGGCGTTGGGACCGGACTTGTCGTCGCCGCCGGCCAACAGGTTGCCGTGGTCGTCGACGATGGCGACACGGTCGGCGGTGAGGGAGGCGACGGCGGCCGCCACCAGGTGCTGGACCGCCTGGACCTGGCCGCGGTCCATGCGTGAAGCGGTCTTCAGGACAACGCTCGCGGAAGGCTGCTGGTCGTCGCGGCTGAAGATCTGCCGCTCGGGGATCACCAGGTGCACGCGGGCAGCCTCGACGCCGTCGATGGTCTGGATCGAACGGGCCAATTCGCCTTCCAGCGCGCGCAGCCGGTTGATGTTCTGGACGAAGGCGGTGGTGCCGAAGGCATCCGACTTGTCGAAAATCTCATAGCCGACGCCGGCGGCGGGCAGGTTGTCCTGGGCCAGCGCCATGCGCAGCTTGGTCACCTGGTCGGCGGGAACCAGCACGGTGCCGCCGTCCTTGACGTCATACTTGACCGCCATTGCGTCCAGCTTGGCGGTGACGGCGGCGGCGTCGCGCGCCTCCAGCCCGGAAAAGAGGATGGTCTTGGGCGGCTCGGTGATGGCGCCGGCGATATAAAGGAAGAAGGCCGTCAGCACGGCGGCCACGCCGGCCATGACGCCGAACCGCGCTGCTCCGACTGCTTTGAAGAAATCCGGCAAAGTCCTGTCCTCCTGGCAATACCGGAGGAAGCACTTCCCCGCCCCCCGGTCTGCTAGGCAAACATTGCCGTCTTCAGGGTAAAATTTGGCTTAAGCGAAAGCGCGCCCGGGAAAGCATTTCCGCGGGCGCGCTCTTAAGGACTTGTTTACGCGATGCTGCGCGGCGAGCTCCGTGCGAAGCCGCCCGGCGTCAGTTTCGATACTGCTGCACGCGCGTGGCGCGCAGGCCCGCCAGACCAAAGCGGTCGATGGCATGCTGCCAGGCAAGGAATTCCTCCACCGTCAGCGTATAGCGCTTGCAGGCATCGTCCAGGCTCAGAAGGCCGCCGCGCACGGCAGCGACGACTTCCGCCTTGCGGCGGATCACCCAGCGGCGGGTCGAAGGCGGCGGCAGATCGGCCAGCGTCAGCGGAGACCCGTCGGGTCCGATGACGTAGCTTACGCGTCCCTTGCGCTCTTCCATTGTATTCTCCCGACCATGACCACGGAAAAAATAGCCCCGGCGCGTTTAAAAAAGGGCCAAAGACCGTGGTAAACGAAGGCATAAGACATTGCGTCAAATTGGCATGAGTGATGCGGGAAAGGCCCGGTTCACGGGCCTTTCCCGGTCGTCGTCAGTTTGTCGGCAACTGTTCCAGCTGCTGCAGCATCTGGTCGGCCGTGGTGATGATGCGGGCCGACGCCGAATAGGCGCGCTGGGTGGTGATCAGGTTGGTGAACTCGTTCGCCAGGTCGACGGTCGAGCCTTCCAGCGACTGGCTGGCGATGCCGCCGGCCGAGCCGGAATCGGCCACATTGATGTCGGCCGCGCCCGAGGACTTGTTGGTGATATAGGCGTTGCCCGACACCTGAGTGAGGCCGTTGGGATTGGCGAAGGTGGCGATCGGGATGCGATAGATGTCCTGCGACAGTCCGTTGGAGAACTGCGCCGTCACGGTGCCGTCCTTGGCCACGGTCACGTTGGTGACGGTGCCGAAGGGCTTGCCGTCGGCGGTGGAGGCATTGAGCGTTGACGTGGAGTCGTACTGCGTCACGCCGCCGGTGCCGTTCACCGTGCCCAGGTTCAGGGTGATGGTCTGCGCCGCAAGACCCGTCGACGCGCTCCACGGAATGCTCAGGGAAATGGTGCCGGTGGGCGTGGCCGAGGCGGTATCGGCCGTCGCCAGTGAACCGTCCGAGTTGAACTGCATCGTGCCCGAATAGAGCGGGCCGGTGGTCGAGATGTTCGACGCATTGCCGGAATAGGTGGCTTCGTAGCCCCAGGTGTTGGCGCCGGTCTTGATGAAGGAGAATGTCAGGGGCTGGGTACCGCCCTGGCTGTCATAGACGTTGATGGTGCGCTGGAAGTCCGGCTGCACCGTGCCCGACGCCATGTCGCCGGCGGTGTAGGCGCTGGCGACCGGGGCGCTGGACTGCAGGTTCGCCTGCAGGCCCAGCGTGGACGTGGCCTCGGCCTTGCCCGAAACGCTGGAGACGTTGATCAGCGACAGGTTGCCGGTGTTGGTGGGGATGTTGCCCTGGCTGTCCAGTGCCCAGCCGCGCAGGTAAAGCCCCGCCGAATTCACCAGATAGCCGCTGGCGTCGGGCTTGAAGCTGCCCGCGCGGGTATATTCCTGCACCACCGAGGTGGTGTTGGGCGAGACCACGAAGAAACCGTTGCCCGAGATCGACAGGTCCGTCGGCGACGTGGTGGTGACGGGCAGGCCCTGCGTGGTGACGTCCTGGCCGATCACCGCGGTGACGCCGGCCGAACCGCCGCCGGCAAGGCCGCTGGAGTTCAGGAAGGTGGAGAAGTTGGTGGTGGCCTCCTTGTAGCCGACGGTGTTGACGTTGGCGATGTTGGAGGAGGTCGCGCTCAGCGCCGCGCTGTTGGCGGCAAGGCCGGCGACGCCGATATTCAGGGAGCCGAAGAGAGACATGGTTCAAGTCCTTTTTGGAGCTTTGGGCTTCGCCCGCCGGTCCAATGGGTGCGGCGCCAATTCTCGGCGCCAGGGTTCAGGTTCAATCCGTTCAGATGCCGACCGCCGCGATGTCCGCGACGCCGACTTCCATATTTCCGATGACCAGCTGCGGCGTGCCGCTGGTCATGTCGATCTGGCTGACCACGCCGGCGCTCGCCACCGAATTGGCGACATCGTTGCCCGCGCCGTCCTTGGCGGTGACCGTCAGCTTGTAGCCGCCGTCGGGCAGGGCGTTGCCGTTGTTGTCCTTGCCGTCCCAGGTGAAGGCGTGGCTGCCCTGGGCGGTCTCGCCGGCGCTCGCATAGACCACCTTGTTGTTCGCATCGGTGACTGTCAGGCCCACGGTCGCGGCGGTGCCGTTCAGCGTGTAGCTCCAGTTGGCGGCGCCGTCCGCAAGCGAGCCCTGGCCATTGGTGACTGATACCTTCTTGCCCAGATAGGTGGCGGCGGCGGTGCCGGCCTGGGTCTGGCCCTGGGCGATCAGCGATTTGAGGTTGGTGTTGGTGTCGATCTGCTGCTCGACCTGGCTGAACTGCACCAGCTGCTGGGTGAACTGGTTGGAGTCCATCGGGCTGGTGGGGTCCTGGTTCTTCAGCTGGGTGGTCAGGAGCGTCAGGAAGGTGTCGAAATTGCCCGACAGCTGCTTCATCGCATCGCTGGCGCCGGTGCTTGGGGTGCTGGAAGAGACGGGGGCAACGCTCATGGGGCTGTTCCTTAAACTCTGATGTCGAGCCGGCCATCGCCGCCGGCATAAGCGGAAGCACCGGACAGGGCGGCGCTGGTCGTGGTCGCGGTCATGACTGCCGTTGCCGCCAGGGACTGGGAGCCCGTGCGGCCGCGGGCCGAAAAGCCGCGGTTCTCATTGCCGCCGCCCTGCTGGCGCAGCGAAAAGTTCAAACCGTTCTGCGCCACATCCAGCCCGGCATCGCGCAGCGCGCGGGTCAGGCCGGATGAATCCTTCTGCAGCAGGTCCAGCGTGTGTTGCTGGTCGGCGGACAGGTGGGCGCTGGCCTTGCCGGTGGAATCGATGGACAGGCGCACCTCCACCCGGCCCAGCTCGGGCGGGTCCAGGCGAATGTCGAACTGGCGCGCTCCCGACAGGTTGCGCGTGGCGATGGCCACGCCCAGCGCCGCCATGTTGGGCGTCAGGGCCTCCTGGCGCACATCCAGGTGCTGCGGCATCGGCGCGGCGGCCAATGTCGTGACTGATGCGGCCACGGGCCCCTGATGCGCGGGCGCGGCACCGGCGGCGATAAGGGATGCAGTGGCAGTGGCATTGACGGGCTGCGCCGGTTGCGGCTGCGGCGCGGGCGCATCGACGGACGCAGGCTGCGGCCGCGGGTCGGCCTGTGCGATCCTGCCGGCGTCGTCGGGCTTTTGTGCGACATCCTTTGCCACGGATTTGAGATCGCCAATTTGGGCATTGCCAGTTTGGACATCCCCGGTTTGCGCATTGGCGGCTTTGGCCGATTGGGCAGCCGCGGCATCGGCGGGCATCACCGGCTTCAGGTTGGCCGCGACCGCAGCCTTGTTATCGGCGGCAGACGGCGCGGCGCCAAAATCCTTGCCGGCGTCTTTTTTGGATGACGCGGCGTCCTTCTTGCCGTCGGCGAGCGTCCCCGCCTGACCTGCCTGAGACTGACTCTCGAGCGACTGACCCTCGAGCGCCTGACCCGCGAGAGTCTGGCCTGCCTGGGTCGGGGCGGCCGCTTGCGCCACGCCGGTCACGGGCTGGGCATCGGCCACGTCGCCGTCGTCCGCCTGTTGCGGGTTGGTTTGCGGGACCGGCGCCTGCGCGACGATGGGCTGCTGAAGCGGCGCAGGCTGTTGTGGCTGCGGCGGCAACACCATTGCGGCGGCATCGTCGCGATGGCGGTCGTCCTTGCGGGCCGTATCCTTTGTTTCGCTGCCGTCCCGGACGTCCTTGACCTTGGGCTTGTCGATCGCGCCGGCGTCGGCAACGCCCGCCGGCGTGGCGCCTGCCTGGCCTGCGTCGATCTGGTCCGTGTCGTTCTGGTCCTGGGCGGTGCCTGCGGCGTCCTGGCCCGGCGGTGTCTTGTCCTGCACGGTGTCGGCCGCCGCCGTCTTGTCGGCCTGTGTCTGGTCAGCCTGTGTCTGGTCGGCCTGTGATGTGTCAGCCTGCGTCTGGCCGGCCTGCGTCTGGCCGTTCTGAGTCGTATCGTTCTGTGCCTTGTTGCTCTGCGTCTGGGGCGCGATGGCCGCCAGCATGTCGGCGAAAGCGTCGTCCTTGGTGGACGCATGGGCGGGCGAATGCGCGGCGGCGTGCGCACGCTGGGCGCCCGCGTGGCTGTCGATTCTTGCAGTTGCCAATCCCGGCACGGTGAAATCCATGATGATCCGCGGTTGGTCATAGCAAGCGTCAGGCCAGTGCCTTCCAGGCCCGGTTTGTCTGAATTTTTCTGCGAGCTCCCGGTCACGCGTGGCGGGAAAGGACGGGCAACAGATGCCGGTGCGGCAAACTCTGCCGCCCTTGCGCCCTGCCGTGTCTGGCCGGGAAAGCCGGATTTTCCGGGCCGAATCCGCCGCCGCGACATGGCACGGGGCTTGCGACGGTGGGTTCGGCAACACAGCATCGGATTTTTCGCCCGTGAGCCTGAACGGAATTGCCGCAAGCGCCCTTTCCGCGCTGAGGACCAACAGTACCGCGCTGGGCGTTGTCTCGAACAACGTCGCCAACCTGAATACCGATGGTTATGCGCGCCGTGTGGTCAACCAGCAGACGCTGGCCGCGGCCGGCCAGCTGGTGGGCGTGGACATTGCTTCCATCGAGCGTGTTGCCAGCCAGTATCTCAGCCAGGAAACGCTCTCGGCCGGCGCCAGCGCCGCCAATTACGATACCCAGGCCGGCTTCTTCAGCCAGCTCAACGGCCTTCTGGGCGCACCCGGCGACAATCAGTCTCTGGCCTCGCAGCTCAACGATCTGTCCTCGGCCTATGCCACCGCCTCCCAGGCGCCCTCCGCCGGCGCCAGCCGCACCGCGGTGATGTCGGCGCTGAACAACCTGGCCTCGACCTTTTCCAATGTCTCCAGCACCATCTCCTCGCTGCGCACCCAGGTCGACCAGCAGGCCGTCAACACCATCGGCTCCACCAACCAGCTGATCAAGCAGATCTACGACCTCAACCAGCAGATCCGCAGCGCCAGCGCGTCAGGCAGCGAGCCTTCCGCCCTTCTCGACCAGCGCGACGTCGCGCTCTCCAACCTGTCCAAGGTGATGGACGTCCGCTCCACCGAGCAGTCCGACGGCAGCGTGATCGTCTCCACCGGCGACGGCATGAACCTGGTCAGCAACACCTATGCCCAGCTCAGCTATGGCGGCGGTGCCACGAACGGGTCCTATGGCAACATCACCATGCAGGACATCAATCCCCAGACCGGCCAGCCGATCGGCGCGGTCCAGGCGCTGGACCCGCATCTTTCGGGCGGCTCGCTCAAGGGCATGATCGACATGCGCGACCAGGTGCTGGGCGGGCTCGGCGACAGCCTGGGAAGCCTGGCCCAGCAGACCGCGCTGGCCTTCAACGCCCAGGCCAACGCCAACGCCGCCTATCCCCCGCCGTCCAGCCTGACCGGCCGCAACACCGGCCTTCTGACCGGCGACGCCCTGAACTTCAGCGGCAAGACCACCCTGGCGGTGACCGACAGCAGCGGCAAGCTGGTCCAGCGCGTGGACGTGGATTTCGGCGCCGGCACCATCTCCGTCAACGGCAGCGTCGTGGGCGCCACCGGCACGACCGTCGGCAGTTTCGTGACCGCGCTGAACAGCGCGCTGGGCGCGAACGGCACCGCCAGTTTCAGCAACGGCACCCTCTCGCTCACCGCCGCGGGCGGCAACGGCCTTGTGGTCCAGGACGATGCCACGACGCCGTCCTCGCGCGGCGGCGTGGGCTTTTCGCAGTTCTTCGGGCTGAACGACGTGTTCAAGGCCCAGTCCCCTTCGGTGACCGCCACCGGCCTTTCGGCTTCCGACGCCAGCGGCCTTGCCGCGGGCGGGGTGATCTCGTTGAGCCTCAAGGGCCCGGACGGCGACATCGTCAAGCAGGTTTCGGTCACCACCGCCGCGGGCATGACCGTGGGCAATGTGGTCAGTGCGCTCAACTCCGCCATGGGCGGCGCGGTCTCCTTCACACTTAACCCGGACGGCTCGCTCTCCAGCGCCAATTCGGCGCTCTATTCGGATTACGCGCTCAACGTCACCAGCGATTCCACCCAGCGCGGCGCCACTGGCCTTTCCTTCAGCCAGCTGTTCGGCCTGGGCAGCGGCGCCCAGGCGGGCCAGGCGTCGGGCTTTGCCGTCGCCTCCCAGGTTGCGGGCAATCCGGGGATGCTGGGCTTCGGCCAGCCGCAGATCACGGGCACCAGCGCGGTGGGCGATGTTGTGCTGAACGCGGGCGACAATTCCGGCGCCGTCGCCATGCAGAATGTCCTCAATAGCAGCCGCAGCTTTGCCGCCGCCGGCGGGATGGCGGCGCAGACCGCCTCGCTCTCCGACTATGTGGCGAGTTTCTACCAGAACGTCTCAACCCAATCGAACAGCGTCACCGCCAACCAGACCACGCAGGACGACCGCCTGGCCGAGGCCCAGTCGCGCCTGTCCTCCAATTCCGGCGTCAACCTGGATGAAGAGCTGACCAACCTCACCACCTATCAGCAGGCCTATGCCGCCGGCGCGCGCCTTCTGTCGGTGGTGGGCCAGCTTTACGACACGCTGCTCCAGATTCAGTAAGGACTTGCCCGCATGAGCATCGACCGCGTCGCCAGCGCCACCCAGACCGCCCAGTTCCTGCGCCAGATCCAGTCGGCCTCCAGCGCCCTGGACCAGACCCAGACTTCGATCGCCTCGGGCGTGAACGCCACCACCTATGCCGGCTTCGGCGGCCAGGCCCAGATTCTCACCGCCACCATATCGGCCAACCAGCGCAACACCGCCTACCAGTCCGCCACCGGCATGGCCCAGACCCAGGTGAACCTGCAGGACGACCAGCTTTCCACCCTGTCGGACATCGCCCAGAAGCTGCGCACCACGGTGAACGACGCCTTGGGCAACAACGACGCCACCAGCCTGATGACGCAGGTGCAGAGCCTGTTCGACCAGGCGGTTTCGGTGCTCAATTCCAAGGACGCCAATGGCGACTACATCTATTCCGGCGGCCGCACCGACACCGCGCCCCTCACCGTGACCTCGCTCTCGGACCTGATGGCTTTGCCCGCCACGTCCCAGGCCTTCGCCAATGGCGACTTCAAGAAATCGGTCCAGGTGGCCGACGGTGTCAATGTCAGCTATGGCCTGACCGCCTCGGACATCGGCACCCAGCTGATGCAGGCCTTCAAGGACATCGCCGGCTTCGATGCCGGTCCCACCGGCAATTTCGCGGCCGGCGGCGGCCTCAGCCAGGCGCAGGACACGTTCCTGACCTCCACCATCGCCAGCGCCACCCAGGTCGCAACCGGGCTCAACAACATCACCGCCGCCAACGGCTATGTCAGCAACCGGCTGACCGACGCGACGGCCCAGCAGACCGCGATGAATACGCTTTATTCCGGCTTCGTGGACAAGATCCAGGGCACCGACATGGCCAAGGCGGCCACCCAGCTGTCGATGAACCAGACCCAGCTTCAGGCGGCGCTGGCCGTCACTTCCAGCCTGAACCAGATTTCGCTGCTGAACTACCTGCCGGTTTCGGGGCACTAAGGCCCTGTAAAGGCTGGGAAACAGGCTATTCTTGCGGTTCCGGCGGCGCCCGCCTATAGCACCCGCCATGGAAAGCCGCCTGAAGCCCGGAAGCCGCGTTGTTGCGGCCATGTCCGGAGGAGTCGACTCCTCCGTCACCGCGGCTCTGCTCAAGAAGCAGGGCTACGAAGTGATCGGCATCACGCTTCAGCTTTATCCGTCATCGGCGGCGCCCGCGCGCAAGGGCGCCTGCTGTGCCGGTGCCGACATCGCCGATGCGCGCCGCGTGGCCGCGTCCCTGGGCATCGCCCATTACGTGCTGGATTACGAAGCGCGCTTCCGCGAAAGCGTGGTGAAGGATTTCGCCGACACCTACGCGCGCGGGCAAACGCCGATCCCCTGCGTCCGCTGCAACGAAAAGGTCAAGTTCGCCGACCTCTTGGACACCGCGCGCGAGCTGGGCGCCGAGGCGATGGCCACCGGCCATTATGTGCGCCGGGTGGAAGGCTCGCATGGCGCCGAACTCCACGCCGCCGCCGACGCCGCGCGCGACCAGAGCTATTTCCTGTTCGCCACCACGCAGGGCCAGCTGGACTATCTGCGCTTTCCCTTGGGCGACATGGACAAGCGCGATGTCCGCGCCATCGCCGCCGAGCTGGGCCTGGTCAATGCCGCCAAGCCCGACAGCCAGGACATCTGCTTCGTGCCCGACGGGCGTTACACCAATATCGTCGATCGCATCCGCCCGGATGCGGCGCGGCCGGGTGAGATCGTCGATCTGAATGGCACGGTGCTGGGCCGCCATGACGGCATCACCCATTTCACCGTCGGCCAGAGGAAGGGCCTGGGTCTCTCCGGCAACAGCGAGCCGCTGTTCGTGCTGAAGCTGGATGCGGTCAATGCCCGCGTGGTGGTGGGCCCGCGCAGCGCGCTTGCCTCCTCGACCATCGAACTGCATGGCGTGAACTGGCTGGCCCCGCAGGATGCGCCCTTCGCCGCGCGGGTAAAAGTGCGCTCCATGCGCCCGCCGGTGGCCGCCACGGTCACGCCGCTGGCAGATGGTGCGGCGCGGGTCGAACTGGCCGCGCCGGAAGAGGCGATCGCGCCGGGCCAGGCCTGTGTGTTTTACGGCGCCGAAGGCAGCCGCGTGCTGGGTGGCGGCTGGATCGCCCGGTCGCGCGCCGCCGCGGCATGATCATCCGCGAGGGGCGCACCGAGGAGCGCCACGCCCTGGAAGAACTCCAGCGCCGCGCCTCGCTGGAATACGCCGAATACCGCCGGCAGCTTCTGGAAAATCCCGACGTGATCGAACTGCCCCGCGCGCACCTGGCGGGCGGCCATGTGCGCGTGGCCGAGGCGCACGGCCGCGCGCTGGGCTTCAGCGTGGTGCTGCCGCGCGGGCCGGCGCTGTTCGAACTGGACGGATTGTTTGTCGAGCCGGAACACTGGCGCCGGGGCATCGGGCGTGCCCTGATCGCCGATGCCTGCGCGCGCCTGAAAAAATTGGCGGGCGCCCGGCTTCAAACCGTGGCCAATCCCCTGGCCGAAGGCTTCTATGAAAGACTGGGCTTCCGGCCAGCGGGAATGGCCGACACCCTGTTCGGCCCGGCGCGGCGCATGGTACTGGAATCGCGGGATTTTCCGCCCCTTCCCGGCCAATCTTGACACGGTGGGGTGCCGCCTCCTACATGCGCGCCTTCGCTCTTTCGAGAGTGAGCCGTGGCACCGTAGCTCAGCGGTAGAGCAGGGGAATCATAATCCCTTGGTCGGCGGTTCAAATCCGTCCGGTGCTACCATTTTTTCGCCGCGCTTCGCGCGTGCGAAAAAATGCCAGGCGGCCACACCCAATCCCGCAATCGCCGCGTGCGCCCGTTAACGCTGTCGCCGCCAAATTGGCGTCCTCCTCCTCCAATCAGGTGTTTGCGCCGGTCACGCGCTTCACGCCATAGTCCGCCGATGGATGGGGCGGCAGTTTATTCCGGCGATGGGGACGCCGGCGGCGATGACGCGCACCGGCTTGTGCTGGGCGGGGGCGGCAGCACCGTCTCCATCACCGCCCGGGGCGAGCGCATGCTGATCGTGCTGGTGGGCGAACCCGGCTGCGACCTGGTGATCGAGGCGCTGGAGACCGGCCGCCGCCAGGGCTGGCTGAAGTTGAGCATGAAGACGCTGGTCGACCTGACCCGCTATTTCGGGGTGATCGACTGGGCCTCCCTGACCCGGATGAGCCAGGTCGCCGACTGGGCGGGGGAGTCGCCCGAGAAATCCTGGGTGGCCTATCTGATCCGCAACAGCGAGTTCGGCGCCATCATCAGGGCGGTCTCGGCGCTGTTCGGCCGCACGCGCCACCGCGCCTTCACCGACCGCGCCGAGGCGGTGAACTGGCTGACCGGCTGACGAAATTCCACTCTGACCCCAATTCTTCCAAAACGCAGGGGCGTGACCTACTCGCAACTTGTTGAAAAGCTGGCCGAAATCGGGATGGATGAGAAGTAGGTCAACGTCCGCAACAAGTTATCCAGAGGCAGCTTTACTGCGGCCTACCTGATCCAGTGCCTTGACGCGATTGGGGTGCGCGAGTTGCGGCTGTCGCGGCTATTCGTCGTCGTTATCCGCCTTGCCCTGCACCAAACTGAGGGCATCGCGGTAAAGGAAGGGCACCCAGAAGGTCGGTTCGTCTTTCGTACCTCGCTGCTCGAAAAATCCGAGATCAACAAGTTCGCGCGCCTTGGCAATCGCGGCAGCCCGATCAAGTGCCCACAAGTCGGATAGGCTTTCTGGCGTTTGCTCGGCCTTCTGCCTGTCCAGTTTTTCCAAAAATGGCTTCTGCTTCGGATATTCAGCATACAGATACTGTACGAGCCGGGCGTCCGAAACGGTAGGCAGGGCCAGCTTGAAGACGCTGGTATCGAACAATTGATCGCCGAGCGGCGCATTGCCGCCCTGTTCCAGCCGTTTTATTTCCTGATCGCGGATGCAGTTCAGCAGATGGACAAGCTCTCGCGGGGCGGTTTTCTTGGTTGCGTCGGCACACCTGGAAATCAGCCAATTGAATGTCGTGCCCTTGCGCTTTCCCTCCTCAACCTGTCGTGGGAAAAAGCGATCAAACATTTCCTGTTGTTTACCAGCATTCTGCAAGACACTATCGGCGTCAATGCCGAACTCGTCCACCAGGGTTCTATTGCTCAATAGCCGCCTCATAATAAGGTTAAGCAGCGATGGCGGCGTCCAATCCAGAACAACATAGCGAATCAGATGACTCGCTTCGCGGAAACCGGCTTCGGTAATGCGGTTCCAGATATCTTCCCGGAGGAAGATTTTAAGGCCGATATTTCCGATGTTTCTGACATCGGCATAGGCGCGCACCAGCGCGCGCAAAGCGTTGGCTTCAAGGTCGTGATTTTCTATGAAGGCAACGTCGAGGCGGTCAAAGAGCACCCAGACCTTAAGCCCATTTCTGGTCAAGGTGGCGTCAAGTGCCGTAAACAGCCCATCGACGGAAACCGCCCCCAATCGCCGCTCATCCGAGGATGGCTCCTTGAGAACGATCCTGCCTGTCACACCGACCGGGATACCAGTAGTCGGGTCAAACGTAAGCCCACCCTCAACGGCTTCGGCCCGAACAAGGCGCTTGGCATATTCATGCACGCTGCGCAGCACACGAGCGAGGCTGAATTCCGCTTCCAGTAGTTTGGCGTCTTCCAGCGCGCGCGTAACCATCGCGGTATTGTCGTCTTTGACGTCAAAGTCCCGAAGTTGCTGTGCCACAATAGTGACGATATACAGCTTCCACAGGACGATGAACTCAGCCTCGCTGGTCGGCGGCTCGGCAACCAAGTCTTTGAACACCGTTGCGCCGCGCAGGTTTTCAGCGGCGACTACGATGATGCCTTTGTCGAAAAGTTGCCCTGACTTGTCCAAGAGGGTGGCATAAATCGCACTTTTCCCGGCGCCCTTTTCGCCGCGAATGATATCGATCTGTCCCTCAAAAATTCGCGTCCATTGATCGGTCTGGACAAAGTAGGTGGCGAGTTCATTCGTCTCGTCTTCTGCAATCTGGGTACCGAAGGTGAGCGACTTGAGCAGGGCGAGCCGTTCCATTACCATTTTCTTGCATTCCGGTCTTTGTGAAACTCGCAGCCTACGTCGGGTTCCCCCGGGCAGAGCGAATCTTTTGAATTTGTTGAATTCCGTCCGGGGAATTCCGGGGACACGGAATTCCGGGGGCATAATACTTGATTGGCTTGCCCGGCAGCCGCTCCTGACGGTGGCACGGCCGACGGAGGCGGCGATCCGCCATGCACGGCCGGCAGGTTCCACCTTGTCCACTCCCCCGCGTCCACTCCCCCGCGCGCAATGCCATAGTGGTGGCTCATTTTATGTATTCTTGGCGCACGCAATTCTGAATAAACAGACCAAAGGCACCGTCATGGCGAAGCTCGTTTTTGGCATGAACCAGTCGCTGGACGGCTATGTCGATCACACGGCATTCGCACCCGATCCCATGCTCTTCCGCCACTGGATCGAACTCGTCGGCGGGCTGGCGGGCAGCATCTATGGCCGGCGCATTTACGAGATCATGCGCTACTGGGACGAAGACCAGCCCGGATGGGACGCGGACGAACACGCCTTCGCGGCGGTGTGGCGGCGCCACCCCAAATGGGTCGTGTCGCGCACGCTCGCCTCGGTCGGCCCCAACGCCACCCTGCTCGAAGGCGATCTTGCTGCGGCGATCCAGGGCCTGAAGGCCCGCCACACCGGCCAGATCGCGGTGGCCGGGCCCGATCTGGCGGCAGGCATTGGCGATCTCATCGACGAGTACAGCCTTTACATCCATCCCGTCGTGCTGGGTGGCGGCAAGCCATTTTTCGTCCGCCCCCGTCCGCGGCTGCGTCTTGTCGGCAGCGACCGCATCGGCGCGGACGTCATCCGCCTGACCTGTGTTCCGGCCTGACGCGCGTCTCGATGGTCTCACCCCTGCGCGCGGCGCAGGTTCCGCCTTGTCCACCTCCCCTTTGTGCCGTGCCATAGTGACGGCATGAGACACGCCGCTTCGCCCCGTCACCCCGCCGTTCCGGTTCCCCCAATCCACCAGCCTGGGGGGAGGGGGGAGGGGCGCGCCCGGTGGTTCAATTGGGCATCTTATCGTGACGCAACAGGGGCTTGGGTTCGCCCGCGTCCGTATCACCCGCATTTTGGCCACCGCCCTGTCCACGCCTTGTCCACGGGCCGCCCATGACCGCCTTGCCCGTCACCTTCGACGATGTGAAGGCCGCCGCCCGCGCCGTGGGCGGCGCGCTTGTCCGCACCCCCACCCGCCGCTCCCTGACCCTCTCGCGCATCGCCGGCTGCGAAGTCTGGCTGAAATTCGAGAACCGCCAGTTCACCGCCTCCTTCAAGGAGCGCGGGGCGCTGAACCGCCTGCTGGCCCTGACGCCGGACGAAAAGAAACGCGGCGTCGCGGCGATGAGCGCGGGCAACCATGCCCAGGGCGTCGCCTATCACGCCGGGCGCCTGGGCATTCCCGCCACCATCGTCATGCCGCTGGCCACCCCCTTCACCAAGGTCAAGCACACCCGCGATTTCGGCGCCCGCGTGATCCTTCAAGGTCATGACCTGATCGAAGCCAATGCCGCGGCCCGCGCCCTCGCCGACGCCGAGGGCCTGACCTTCATCCATCCTTATGACGACGCACGCGTGATCGCCGGCCAGGGCACCGCCGCACTGGAGATGCTGGAGGACGTGCCCGACCTCGACATGCTGGTGGTGCCGGTGGGCGGCGGTGGCCTGATCTCGGGCTGTGCGGTGGCGGCAAAGGCCATGCGCCCAGCCATCGACATCTATGGCGTGCAGACCGAGCTTTATCCCGCCATGGCCCAGCTCTTCCACGGCGGGACGATCACCGCCTCGCCCCCGCTGCAGACCATTGCAGAAGGCATCGCGGTCAAGGCGCCCGGCGTGATGACCACCGCGATCTGCCGCGCGCTGGTCAGCGACATTCTTCTGGTCAGCGAGGCGGCGATCGAGCACGCCCTGGCCATGCTGCTGGAAATCGAAAAGACCGTGGTCGAAGGCGCCGCGGCGGCGGGCTTCGCCGCGCTGCTCGCCAACCCGTCTTTGTTCGCCGGGCGCAAGGTGGGCGTGGTGCTGTCGGGCGGCAATATCGACATGCGGCTTCTGTCGAACGTGATCCTGCGCGAGCTGGCGCGCGAGGGCCGCATCATGACGCTTGAGCTTGAGATCGAGGACCGTCCCGGCCTTCTGGCCCAGGTGTCGTCCATCGTGGGCGAGGCGGGCGGCAATATCCTGGAAGTCTCCCACAACCGGATGATGACCGGCATCTCCGCCAAATCCACGACGCTGGGCATGGTGGTGGAATCGCGCGATGCCGAGCACGGCCAGGAAATCCGCGACCGGCTGGCGGCGCGCGGCTTCATCCACATGGGCGCCGTCAATGGCCGCTGAACGCTACATCATGAAAGCTGTGACTGGTTGGCCGCGACCTGTTGTGCCCGGACCCGCATCATGCTCGACTGCCGTTAACCTTTATGAACGGAGTTGCTTCATTTTGGCACAACCAGTTCCTACAAACCGTCTTCAAGGCTTGGGACGGTTCATGCCGAAAAGCGTGGCACAACTGACGGGCATGCTGGTGACGGCGATCGTCACCTTCGGCACCGACATCGACGTGACCTGGTCGGTGCCGTTCGGCGTCTTCGCCGGCGCCCTGGCCATGTTCCTGGTGTCGCTGTCCGAAGCCGGCGAGGGCTATCGCACCCGCTGGGAAAAATCCAAATCCTGAAAATCAGCCGCCGTCCGGCGGGATCGAATTGAGCGCGCTTTCCAGTTCCTGGAAGCTGGGCTGGGATTCGGATGGCACGCTGCCGCGGCCGATTTCCACCGAGACCTGCGCCGCATTGCCATGCAGATGCGCCACCAGGATGTCGCGGATGACGTGATAGAACAGCGACTCCTCGTCGACCACGGCCTTCAGGCGGCTGCCCAGGGGACCGACGATGCCATAGGCCAGGAAGACGCCCAGGAAGGTGCCGACCAGGGCCGAGCCGATCATGCCGCCCAGCACCTCCGGCGGCTCGCTGATCGCACCCATGGTCTTGATCACCCCCAGCACCGCTGCCACGATGCCCAGCGCCGGCAGGCCATCGGCCATCGACTGGAGCGCGTTGGCCCCGACCAGGGCCTCGTGATGATGCTTTTCCAGCTGCTTTTCCATCGCCGCCTCGACCTGGTGGGGGTCTTCCAGGCTCATGGTCATCATGCGCAGCGTGTCGCAGATGAAATCCAGCGCGAAATGGTCCTTCATGATCTTGGGATAGCGCTTGAAGATCGAAGATTCCGATGGCCGCTCGATATGGGCTTCCAGCGCAATCAGGCCCTTGGATTTCATCGTCTTCGTCAGAAGAAAAAGCAGGCACAGAAGATCGGTGTAATCCCTGGGCTTCCAGTTGGGACCCTTGATCACCTTGCCCAGCGAGCCGGCGATCTTCTTGACGTTGTACATGGAGCCCGCAATCAGCATGGCGGCAAGGGCGGCGCCGAAGATGGTCAAAAGCTCGTGCGGCGCCGCTTCGATCACCACTTCCAGGCTGCCGCCGGTCATCAGATAGCCGCCGAACACGCAGGCGAAAAGAATGACAATGCCACCAATCTGAAGCATGGAAGGAGGAGCCCGGTTATCAGCCCGGTCATTATTAAGGCGAGGGCTTAAGGAGGGGTGAACTGGCGAGGATTGGCGCCGGATCGAAACGTTAACGGCGCTTAAGCTCTGGCCCGGTCCATCAGGCGCCGTCGCGCGCCACAGGCCGGATGATGCGGGAGGCCATCCCCGCTCACAATTCCACCTTCTCGAAATCGTCCTTGCGCCGCCAGGGGCCGGCATAATCGTCGGCGCGGCGGCGGCGGCGGTCGGGCCCGAAATAGCCGTCGCAGCGCACAAAGACGCGCGGACGTTCCACGACTTCGGCGATGCGGGCATACAGGTTCTGCGAGGTAAGCGGCTTGGCGAGGAACTCAGTGACGCCGGCGTCGCGTGCCTCTTCCACGCGCGCGCGCTCGGCATGGCCCGTGATCATGATGACGGGCACAAAGGGGTTGGGACTGTCACGCTCATTGCGTACCCTGCGGGTGAATTCGACTCCGTCCATGGGGTTCATTGCCATGTCGGTCAGGACCAGGTCGATCGTCGGGTCGGCCAGCGCCGTGATGGCCGCGGTGCCGTCTGCGGCTTCACAGACCTGCGTCACGCCCGCGCAATTCAGCAACGCGCGCAGCAGCGAGCGCATGTGCGGGTTGTCGTCGACGACAAGAACGGAAAGCTTTTCAAAACCGGTGCCGGACATTGCCGCGCCCTTCCAGCTTCTTGACGCAAGGTTAGACTTGCGCCCCTTAGCCAAGGGTTACGGCCAGGGGAAAATTCTGCAACGGTGGCTCCCATGATTGGACGGGCGGCGTGGAACCTATACATCCTGGCCAAGGCGCTGACCCATCCGGTGGCATTCGGAACGGCGGGCGCGGTCTTTGATGATCAGGGCCGGGTGCTTCTGGTGCTCCACCGCTACATGCCCGGCTGGCAGTTGCCTGGCGGCGGTGTGGACCGGCGCGAGACGCCCGCCATGGCTGTGCGGCGCGAGCTTTCCGAGGAAGTGGGCCTGACGGGCGGGTCGGCGGAATTCTTCGGCCTCTATTCCGCGCCGGCGGGCATTGCCAACCATGTGGTCACGCTTTTTCGCGTGACCGGTGCCGCCATCGCCTTCAGGCCCAGCCTGGAGATCAGCGCCATCCAGTTCGTCGATCCCCGTCGGCCGCCGCCCGGCTGCACCGGCGCCACCTTGCGGCGCCTGGCCGAACTGGCGGGCACAGCGCCGGTCAGTCCCTGGTGGTGAAGCCCTTGCCTTTTGGTGAGCAGCGCAATAGCGAAGATGCCGTCGCTCTGCAGGTTCCGTTCATGTCCAGTGCCTCCATGCCCGCCTGGCTGATCCGCCTGGAAACGGCCGCCGACGCGCCGGCTGTCGAGGCACTGAGTGCCGATAGTTTCGGGCCGGGCCGTTTCGCCAAATCCGCCTATCGCCTGCGCGAGGGCGTCGCGCCGGTGGGGGCGCTTTCCTTCGTCGCCATCGAGGACGGCGTGCTGCGGGGCTCGGTGCGCTTCTGGCCCATCATGGTGGGCGGCCATGAAGAGCTGCTGCTGGGTCCCCTGGCGGTGGAGACACGCCAGCGCGGGCGCGGCATCGGCATCGCCCTGATGCAGGCCGGTATCGCTGCCGCCGGGCAGGGGCCATGGCGCGGTATCCTGCTGGTGGGGGACGAGCCCTATTACGCCAAGGTGGGCTTCGCCCGCCTGCCGCCTGGCCGGGTAAAATTCCCCGGACCGGTGGACCAGAACCGCATCCTCGGCCTGTCGCTGAAAAGTGGGGAAATGCTGGCCTTGTCCGGGCTGGTGCGCCGCGCCCGGATCAGCGACCCGGTCTGTGCTGCTGGTGCCGCCATCGGCTGAAGACATGGTGCGGCTGAATCCTGTCACAATTGTAAGCTTCCCTTGATGCTAAGGCGGACGGCCGCCGGCAAAGGGGAGGAACAGCATGTGCGATGAACTCATTCATCCGGGTCTTGTCTCTGATTCAAGGCTTTCGCGGCGTACCTTCGGCCTGATGACTGCCGCGCTGGCGGGCACCACGGGCACTGCCCTTGCGCAAACCAATGTGACCGCCACCGATGTGATGGTGAAAACCGCGGACGGCAATTGCGACGCGGTGTTGATCCATCCCAGGGGCGAGGGCAAGTGGCCGGCGGTGCTGATCTGGCCCGATATCATGGGCCTTCGCCCCGTCTTCCGCGACATGGGTGAGCGGCTGGCGGCTGGGGGCTATACCGTGCTGGTGGTCAATCCCTTCTACCGCTCCGCCAGGGCGCCGGTGATCGGCGACAATTTCGATTTCGGCAATCCGGAGCAGCGCGCCAAGCTGACGGGCTATCGCTCCGCCATGGCCAATGACGGCATCGACCGCGATGCGGTGGCGTATCTGGCCTTCCTGGACGCGCAGGGCGTGACCGACACGGGCAAGAAGGCGGGCGTACAGGGCTATTGCATGGGCGGGGCGCTCAGCTTTCGCACAGCCGCCGCCGTCCCGAACCGCATCGGCGCGGTGGGCAGCTTTCATGGCGGCAACGGCCTTGTCACCGACAAGCCCGACAGCCCGCATCTTCTGATTGCAAAGACGAATGCCGCCTATCTGGTCTGCCAGGCGCAAAATGACGATGCGTCCAATCCCAAAATGAAGGACGACCTGAAGGCTGCCTTCGCGGCAGCGGGCAAGACGGCGACGGTGGAGGTGTATCACGGCAACCACGGCTGGTGCGTGAAGGGCAGCCAGGTCTACAACGAGGCGGAGGCCGAGCGGGCCTGGACCAACCTGACCGCACTCTACAGAATGAACCTGGCCTAGCGACTCTCACAGCCGTAATTTTGGCGCCGGGCGCAGAGCGGTTAGCTTGGCGTCATGAAAGCGCCGGCAGCGGACCATCCCCATCCGACCTGGGCGACCGCCCGCAAGGACATGGTCGGAACCAGCATGGGATCGTCCCGGCTGTGGTTCACGGTTGCCGAAGGCATCGTGACGGAAGTTTATTACCCGCGCATCGATATTCCGCAGATCAAGGATCTTGGCTTCATCATCGCCGACGATGCCGGCTTCTGGGCCGAGCTGCGCCGGCTGGGAAACTACAGCGCCACGCTGGCCGAGCCCGGCGCGCCGGCCGTCGAAGTGGTGCACAGCCATCCCAGATTCACCTTCACGCTGCGCATCTGCCCGTCCCAGCGGCGGGATGTGCTGTTGATGCGCTATCGGCTGGAGGGCGCGGAAAATCTGCGGGTCTATGCATTGCTGGCCGCACGTCTTGGAGACGACGCGCAGAACAATGTGGCCTTCGCCGGCACGCATAACGGCCGCAGGGTGTTGTCGGCCGAGCAGGGCCCGTATGGCCTCGCACTGGTTGCAGTCGGGCCGGATGGACTTGATGCATGGCAGCGCTGTTCGGCCGGCTGCCTGGAAGAAAGCGACGGTTGGCAGGATTTCCATCGCAATGGCCGGATGACCTGGCAGTACGATAGCGCCGGTCCGGGCGCCGTCTCGTTGATGGGCGAACTGCCGACGGAAGCGACTCTTGCTTTGGGCCTGGCCACCAGCAAGAGCGCTGCGGCCACCTTGGCCCTGTCCGGCCTGATGGACGATTTCGAGGGGGAGTGGCGGGCACAATGCCGTGCCTGGAAAGCCTGGCTGGCTGAATGTCCCCGCCCGCCCCTGCCGGAGGCGATCGACCGAATGCTGACGCTCTCCGCCACAGTGCTGAAGGTGCATGAGGATCGCACCTATCGCGGCGCCACTATCGCCAGTCTTTCGGTGCCCTGGGGCGAGGCCAGCCAAAGTCGGGGCGGATACCATCTGGTGTGGCCGCGCGATCTGGTGGAGACCGCCGGCGCCTTTGTGGCGATGGGGGCCAGTCACAGCGCGCGCGACATCTTGCGCTATCTGATCGCCAGCCAGCAGCAGGATGGACACTGGTTCCAGAACCAGTGGCTGGGCGGCACGCCATTCTGGCAGGGAATCCAACTGGACGAGGCGGCGTTCCCCGTTCTTCTGGCGTCGATGCTGCATGATCATGGCGCCCTGCATGACATTCCGGTCGCCGACATGATCGGGCGGGCGCTGCGTTTCATCGCGCGCGAAGGTCCCACCACCGACCAGGACCGCTGGGAAGAGGATGCCGGCATTAACACTTTCACACTGGCAGTGGCCATTTCGGCGCTGGTGGAAGGCAGCCGGTTCCTGGACGGCGCGGCGCGGGACTTTGCGCTGCGCCTGGCCGATTTCTGGAACGCCTCGCTGGAAGACTGGGCCTTCGCCACAGGCACCGCCCTGTCGCACCGGCTTGGCATTGCCGGTCACTACATCCGCACCGTTCCCCTGAACGGGCTGGGGCAGCGGGCGCACATGCATGCTGTCCTGATCAAGAACCTGGCCCACGACCCGGGGTTGCCGGCCAGTTCGCAAGTTTCGACCGACTTTCTGCAGCTGGTCCGCTATGGTCTCAGAACGGCGGACAATCCCGCGATCCTCGATAGCCTGAAGGCGGTCGATGCACTGTTGAAGGTCGATACGAAGTCAGGCCCTGTCTGGCACCGTTACAACGAAGACGGCTATGGCGAGCACGACGACGGCAGCGCCTTCGACGGCACTGGATGCGGCCGCGGCTGGCCGCTGCTGACGGGCGAGCGCGGGCACTATGCGCTGGCGGCGGGCGAGGACCCTCTGGTCTATCTTGAGTACATGGCGGCGATGAGCAGCCCGCTCGGCCTGCTGCCGGAGCAGGTGTGGGACTGCGACCCGATCGTCGCCAGGCATCTGGAACCGGGAAAACCCTGTGGTTCGGCCATGCCACTGGTTTGGGCGCACAGCGAGTTCATAAAGCTTTGCTATGGCCGGGCCGCGGGACATGCCGTGGACCGGCCATCGGCGACATGGGCGCGCTATCAGGGCAGGCGTCCCAAGATCGATTATGCCCTGTGGGGCCCCAACGCCCGTCCGTCCCATCTCAAGGCCGGCAAGGTGCTGACCATCGCCCTGAAAGCGCCGGCGCTGGTGCATTGGGGGATCAATGGCTGGAAAAATATCCGGGACACAGAGACGCGTGACAGCGGGCTGGGGCTGCATGTGACCGATCTTCCGGTTGCAACCTTGACGGCGGGCGAGACGATCCAGTTCACTTTCCTCTGGCGTGACAGCCGCACCTGGGAAGGCCGGGACTACAAGGTTTTTCTGACCTAGCGCCCTTCCAGCCTCCAGGCCAGCAGCAGAGCGCCCACGATCAGCAGAAGAGCAAGCCATTGCGGCAACAGCTTCTGCTGTTCCAGCGCGGTGACACGATAGGCGCCGTTGGCGTTGAGGCCGATCCAGTTGCTGCCGCTGGCGTCATCGCCCGGATCGACCCGGCGGATGTCGGGCAGCCCATCGGCCAGCCAGTGCACGCTGCCGCCGGTTGCCTCGGCATCGGGCTTCAGCACCTCGTCGGTGGCGCGCATGTCGGCCACTTCCTTGGGGTTCAGCGGCCCGGCCGCCGTCACCGTGGAAAGGATGCCGTCGGTGGCGCGGTAAAGGCCCAGCTCGCCCGCCTTGGCCGAGGCGCGCCAGACGCCCGGCTCGATCCTCGTCAGCACCAGCACCTGCTTGCGGCCGGACGGCATGGTCAGCGTCACCGGGGGCGTGGACTTGGCCATGGTATGGCGGGTGACGGCGATGTCGCCGCCCACGATGTCGGCGGTCAGGCTTTCGGCTTCCAGTTCCGGCTCCTTCATCAGCCAGTGCGCCAGCCGGCGCAGCAGTTCGGCCTGCGGGCCGCCACCCTCGAAGCCGCGCGCCCAAAGCCAGGTCTGATCGCTCATCAGTTCGGCGACGCGGCCCTTGCCCACCTGGTCCAGCACCAGCAGCGGACGGTTGCCGGGGCCGGTCATCACCGTCTGGCCGGAAATCTTGTTGGCGCCGATGATGCGGAACCAGCGGCCCCAGGTTGGCGGCTTGCCGTCGGCATTGCGGCCCGGCAGTTCGCGCGTCACCGGATGGGCCAGCCCATCTTCGGTGACCATCGGCTTGAAGCCGCCGGTGACGATCTCGCCGGTGGGTTGGGCCGGCAGCACCGCGCTCAAGGGCGTGCGATAGACGCTTTCCAGCCCGGCGAATTCCGGCCCCGACGAAATCAGCAGCGCACCGCCTTCGTCCACGTAAGAGGCGATGTTCTGGAAATAGGCCAGGGGCAGGATTCCCCGCTCGCTGTAACGATCGAACACGATCAGGTCGAAGGATTTCAGCTTCTCACTGAACAGTTCGCGGGTGGGAAAGGCGATCAGCGACAGTTCGGAGATCGGGGTGGAATCCTGCTTGTCCGGCGGTCGCAAGATGGTGAAGTGCACCAGGTCGACGGACGGATCGGCCTTCAGAAGATTGCGCCAGACCCGTTCGCCCGCATGGGGCTCGCCCGAAACCAGAAGCACGCGCAGCCGGTCGCGCACGCCCGAAACCGTAATCACCGCGCGGTTGTTTTCCAGCGTCAGTTCGTTGGGTCCGGGGGCGGCGGAAATCTCCACCAGGTTTTCGCCCTCATGGGCCACCGGCACGCGGATGGTCGTGTCCCGGCCCACCGGCACCAGGCGGGTGCCGAAATCCTTGCCGTCGATGCGCAATGTCAGAAAAGCCTGACCGCTCTGTCCAGGGCTGCCAAGGTCCTCCACACGCAGCCGCATCACTGCCTGCTGCCCGACAATGGCGAAGCGGGCCGCATTCAGGATGGTCAGCTTGCGGTCCTTCTCGCCCCGGCTGCCGGCGATCAGCACCTGCAGCGGCGCCTTGAGGGGCATGTTGTCCGGCGGCGGGGCATCATGGACCTCGCCGTCGGTGATCATGATCGCACCGGCCAGCCGGTCGGGCGGCACATCGGCGATGGCTGCATTCAGCGCGGTGAAGGCCTGGGTGCCGTTGTTCTCGCCCGATGGCGTGGTGGTGACCGATGTTTCGCGCACGACAAGACCGGGCTGCGCGGCCAGTTGCTTCCTGATCTGGGCCAGGGCTGCGGCGGCCTGGCTGGCGCGCTTGCCGACCTGCATGCTCTGCGAACGGTCAGTGACGATGACCGCCACATCGTTCAGCGGCGCATGCTGTTCCTTCACCAGCAGGGGCCCCGACAGGGCAAAGAGCAGGATGGCGAAGGCCAGCGCCCGCGCCCAGGCGGCACGCGCCCGCACCAGAAAGCTGTAGACGATGATCAGCGTGGCGATCCCCGCCAGTGCGGCCAGCAGCCAGAGCGGAATGACCGGGGCAAAGGCGATATGGGTCATCGCCGTCCCCCGCCCAGGACGGCATTCTCGCGCCCCAGCCGCTCCAGCAGCGCAGGCGCATGCACCTGGTCGGTCTTGTAGTTGCCGGTCAGCGCATACATCACCAGATTGATGCCGAAGCGGAAGGCCATCTCGCGCTGGATCTCGCCGCCGGGCGAGGGCGTGGCCAGGAAACGGCCGTTGCTGTCGATGGCCCAGGCCGCGGCCCAGTCATTGCCGCCGATGATTACCGGCGATACGCCGTCGCCCCCCCGCGCCGGCGGCCCGCCGTCCTTGGGCGCCGGAGGCAGCGCCTCCACCCAAAGCCGTCCCCCGGTCCAGCGCCCGGGAAAGTCGCGCAGGATATAAAACGCCTTGGTCAGCACATGGTCGGACGGGATCGGTTCCAGGGGCGGCATGTCCAGCCCCGCAGTAAGGCGGCGCAGAGTCTGCTCGCCCGGCGAGTTCGGCCCCCGCACCGCTCCCAAAGTCAGGTCGCGCGTATCGAAAAAGATGGTGCCGCCCTGGCGCATGTAATCGGCGATCCTGGACAGGGCCTTGGGCGACAGGTTCTTTTCGCGCGGGTCCATCGGCCAGTAGAGCAGGGGATAAAGCGACAGATCGTCATTCTCCAGATCGACGCCCATCGGTTCCAGCGGCTCGAAAGACGTGCGCGCGCGCAGCGCATAGCCAAGGCCGGTCAGCCCGGCCTGGCTCGTCGCATCTACATCGGCCAAGCCGGTCTTCACATAGGCCAGGCGCGTATCCAGCGCCGCCTTCATGGCCATCGTGTCGTCGGCACGGGAAGCATGGGGATGGAATATCAGCAGCAGCGCCAGCGCCGACCCCGCCCAGCGCAGCTTGCGCGGCCCGAACCCGCGCAGACCCAGCGCAATCACGCTGTCGACCAGAAGCAGCAGCATCGCGGCGGCCAGCAGCCAGGCTTCCAGGGGCCTGGCATGTTCGGCGCCATAAGGCCGCGTGCCTGGGATGCGCAGCGGCACAAGCGTGTCCCCGGTGCGCACGATATTGAGCGCGCTTTCCACCTCATGGGCGCCGTAAAGGCCGGGCGGGTGCTGCGCCGACACGCGGGTCTGCGAGAATTCCTTGGCCGCGATGGGCATCGCATCGGCGTTGGGCGCAACCGTCTGGCCAAAGCCGTCCAGCAGCGATACGGGCGGCAGGCTGGTCAGCCCTGCCAGTTCGCGCGCGGGCGTGCCCGCCGACAGAGCCAAAAGCCGCTTGAGCATCTCCACATAAAGGCCTGACAGCGGCAGCGACGACCAGGACGGGCTGGCGGTGACGTGGAACAGCACGATCCAGCCCTGGCCATCTGCGCGCGCGGTGATCAGCGGCGTGCCGTCGGCCAGCCGCGCCCAGGCATGGCTTTCGATGTCCGCGGACGGTTCGGCCAGGACCTGGCGCGTCACCGTCACCTCGGCGGGAATTTCCAGGCCATTGAAGGGCGACAGCGCGGGGAAGGGCGCCAGGTGCTGCGGCGCGCTCCACGCCATGGCACTGCCAAGATAGCGCCCGCCAACCCGCAGCGGCACGGGCACCAGCGCATCGGAGCCCGTGGTCATGCGAGGCCCGGCGAAGCGGATCAGCACGCCGCCGTGGCTGACGAAATCCTTCACCTTCTGAAGGTCGCTGCCGGCGATCCTGGCCACATCCGCCAGCGCCAGTACCGAAACCTTCTTGTCCAGCAGGGCCGAGATGGTGCCCTTGGAAATCCCGGCATAGGGCGAGAGCGCCCGTTCCAGATAATAGACGTCCGACAGCAGCGGCTGTTCCTCGCCATTGCCGCCTTCCGAAACAATCCCCACGCTGCGCTGGGCTGCGCCCTTGTCCAGAAGCTGCACCGCGCCGGCACTCTCCTCGGCGGGAATGGCCAGGCGCACCGTCTCGTTGCGGACTTCCATGGGCAGCGCGATGTGACCGCTTGCGTGGGCGGCACTCGCCGCGAAATGGATTTTGGTTGCCGCCAGGGTTTCGCCCCGCGCGCCGATGGCGGCGGCTTCCACCTCCTGCGCCGCGCCCGTCTCGGCGCGGATCGCGGTCAGGCCAAAGCCCGAGGCATCGCGGGTCACCGGCGCCAGCGCCACCGGCAGATGGGCCGGGGTAAAAATGCTGGCGGTGCCGTAACGCCCCAGCGCCCTGGCCAGCGTCTGGCTCTGGCTGTCGTCGATGCCGTCGCTCAGCCAGTAAAGCGCGGGGCTGGCATCGAAACGCAGCCGGCCCAGCGCTTCGGCGGCGCGCGCGCGGTCTCCCGGCCAGGGCATGGGCCTCAGTTCGCGCGCCAGCCTTTCGGCCTGGCCCTGGTTGAGCAGGCCGGAAGGCACGGGGCCCGCAGTGGGGATCAGTGCCACCGGACGGCCAGCCGCGCCATGCAGCAGGTCGGCGATCAGGTTCTGGCGCGCCTCCCAGTCCCTGGCCGCGGTCCAGCCATTGTCCACCACCAGCACCAGGGGGCCAGGCTGGGCCAGTTGCGGCGGACGGCCCAGCAATGGATCGGCCAGCGCCACGATCAGCAGTGCCGCCGCCAGAAGGCGCAGCAGCAGCAGCCACCAGGGCGTGGCGGCGGGCGTCTGTTCCTCGTCCTTCAGGTCCCGCAGCAGCCGGAAGGGCGGAAACAGCGTGCGGCGCGGCAGGGGCGGGGTGACCCTCAGCAGCCACCAGAGCACCGGCAGGGCAAGCAGCCCCAAAAGGACGAGCGGGGCTCCGAAGCTTATCGGCAGAAAAGAGAGCATCTGGCTTCTTCTCTGATTGGTCGTTCCGGCTCTCGCCGACGCTCCCGGGGAGCTCCAAAGCTGATCGGCAGCGCAGACAGCATCGCGTCAGCCGCCGCCGCCGATGGCGGCATGCAGCGCGATCAGTGCGCCCTGGGGCGCATGGTCGGTGCGATGGACCGTGGCCGACCAGCCCAGCTTCATGGCCGTGGAGGCGACCTGTTCGCCATGGGCGGCAAAGCGCGCCCGATAAGTATCGCGCAACCGTTCGGCGCGGCCGAATATTTCGTCTTCATCGCCGCGCGGCGATTCAAAGCGCGTGCGCCCCGTATAGGGAAAATCCTCTTCCGCCGGATCGACGACGCGCACCAGATGTCCCTGTATGCCCTGGCGCGCCAGCCGGTCCACCGCCTCCAGCGCGCCCGGCTCCAGGAAATCGCTGAACCAGACAAGCTGGCTGCCGCGCGCCAGCGGCAGGGGCGGCGGCAGCGCCTCGCTGGCGGGGGCAAACAGCGCCCGGCCAATGCGGGTCAGCGCCACGCGCGAGGCGGCGGGCCCGCCCTCCATGCCCAGAAGGCCCACGCGCTCGCCGCCGCGCACCAGAAGCGAGGCCAGCGCCAGGACCAGAAGATCGGACCTGCCGCGCTTGGAAACCGCCTCCGAGCGAAAGCTCATTCCCGGCGAGGCGTCGCGCCAGAACCATACGGTCTGCGCCGCCTCCCATTCGCGCTCGCGCACGAAGATATGCCTGGAACGCGCCGACTGACGCCAGTCGATCGCGGCGGCGCTGTCATGGCTGGCATAGCGGCGGAACTGCCAGAAACTTTCGCCCATGCCGGCGCGGCGCCGTCCATGCACACCCAGGCTGACCGACGCGGCCAGGTGATCGGCCTCCACCATCAGCGGCGGAAGGCCGGCACTCAGGCCATCGGCTTCGTGCTGAAGCGCGGAGAAATTCAAATCCCTAAGGTCCTAGAAAAGGTGTGTCCTAGAAAAGATCATGGCACAGCCGCGCGATCACGCCGGCCGTGGTCTGGCCTTCGGCGCGGGCGGAGAAGTTCAGCGCCATGCGGTGGCGCAGCACCGGCTGGGCCAGCGCGACGACATCGTCGGTCGACGGCGCAAAGCGCCCGTCCAGCAGGGCGCGGGCGCGTACCGCCAGCATCAGTGCCTGGCTGGCGCGCGGGCCCGGGCCCCAGGCGATCATCTCGCTGATGCCCGCCTTGACGCTGCCGGGCGCATCGGCCCCAGGCCCCGTCAACGGCCTGGCCGAACGCACCAGCGACAGGATGGCGTCCACCACTTTTTCGCCCACCGGAATGCGGCGCACCAGGGTCTGCGCCGCGATCAAATCGTCGGGCCCGCAGACGCGCACCGGCGGCTGTTCGACGCCGATGGTGGTGGCCAGCAGCATGCGCCGCTCGGCCTCTAGGTCGGGATAGCCGACATCGATCTGCAGCAGGAAACGGTCGAGCTGGGCTTCGGGCAGGGGATAGGTGCCTTCCTGCTCCAGTGGATTCTGGGTGGCCAGCACATGGAACAGGCGCGGCAGATCGTGGCGCGCGCCTGCCACCGTCACATGCTTTTCCTGCATCGCCTGCAGCAGCGCCGACTGGGTACGCGGGGACGCGCGGTTGATCTCGTCCGCCATCAGCAGCTGGGTGAAGACCGGCCCCCTGATGAAGCGGAAGGCGCGTTCGCCGCTGATGGATTCCTCCATCACTTCCGATCCGGTGATGTCGGCGGGCATCAGGTCAGGCGTGAACTGCACGCGCTTGGCATCCAGCCCCAGAACGATACCCAGCGTCTCCACCAGCTTGGTCTTGGCAAGGCCCGGCACGCCGATCAGAAGCCCGTGGCCGCCGGATAGAAGCGTGATCAGGGTCTGCTCGATCACATCATCCTGGCCGAAGATCACCGAAGTCAGGGCCTGGCGCGCCCGGCTGAACGTGTCGGCGGTGGCGGCCAGGCGTTCCTGCGCACCGGCGTTTGCGCTGTCCTCGAATTCGATGGCGTTCATCTGGTTCCTGGCTTGCTGCCTTGAGATTGAAAGGCGGCCCGGCATGTTGCACCGTCTGTTCAATAGGGTGCAACCCCGGAGGCCCGAAATGTCTTTAATTTTCAGGATTATCGCCCGGATTATGGCGTCATGACGGCAAGCACCTGCCGGCACTTCGCCGCTGCGTCTCCAGGGTGTATTTCGATACAATGATCGTGCCCGAAAGCGAGGCATTGCTGGCCGACCTGCGCGCCCGCCTGCCCCAGGTTCCCGCCGGCCTTGCCGCACATGACGATTACGAATTGGATCCCGCCATGGCGGCGGCGCGGGCCGCCGTGCTGCTGCCGCTGATCCCCGGTCCCGAACCGGCGTTGCTGTTCACCCGCCGCACCGAAAGCCTGGCGCGCCATTCCGGACAGGTGAGCTTTCCGGGCGGGCGCAGCGAGCCCGCCGATCTTTCGCCCATCGAAACGGCGCTGCGCGAAACCATGGAGGAAACCGGCATCGCGCCGGGCTTTGTGACTGTCGTGGGCTATCTGGACCGTTATCTCACCGGCACCGGATTCGATATCCAGCCGGTGGTGGGGGTCCTGGCCGAAGGCTTCGCGCTGGCACCCGATGCGCGCGAGGTGGCGGAGATTTTCCAGGTGCCGTTGTCCTTCCTGATGGACCCCGCCAACCGGCGGCGCGAAACCAGGGTCTGGCAGGGCCGCAGCCGCAGCTTCTATGCCTATCGCTGGAACGGCCATGAGATATGGGGCGCCACGGCCGCCATCGTCGTCAGCCTAGCCGAACGCATCGGTGTTATAAGCACGCCATGAAAATCGATCCCGCGCTCCATCCCTGGATGATGTCGCCCGAAACCGTCCAGGTAATGACGGCGCTGGGCGATGCGCGTTTTGTCGGCGGCGCCGTGCGCAATGCCATGCTGGGAGCTCCGGTCGCGGATGTGGACATCGCCGTGCCCATGCGGCCGGAAGAAGTGCTGGCGCGGCTGAAATCGCACGAAATCAGGGCGATCCCCACCGGGCTGGAGCATGGCACGGTGACGGCGCTCGTCGCCGGCAAGCTGTTCGAGATCACATCGCTGCGCCGGGATGTGGAGACCGATGGGCGCCACGCCGTGATCGGCTTTACCGAAGACTGGTCCGAGGATGCCGCGCGCCGCGACTTCACCATCAACGCGATGTATGCCGCGCTGGACGGCGAGATTTTCGACTATGCCACCGGGATCGAGGATCTGATCGCCGGCCGTGTCCGCTTCATGGGCGATGCGAAGACCCGCATCGCCGAGGATAATTTGCGCATCCTGCGGCTGTTCCGCTTCCATGCCTGGTACGGCAAGGGCGAGATCGACGCCGATGCCCTGCGCGCGGCGGCCGAAGCCAAGGACAAGCTCAAGACACTTTCCGGCGAGCGCGTGGCCAAGGAATTGCTGCGGCTTCTGGAAGCGGGCAATCCGGCGCCCGTGCTGCGGGTGATGGCGGCCACGGGCGTCCTGTCCGAGATTCTGCCCGGCGCGCTGCAATTGCCGCGGCTGGAACGTCTGGCCGAGATCGACGCCGACAATTTCCATGCGCGTGACGGAATATTGCGTCTGGCGGCGCTGCTGCCGGACGACGCGGGTGTGGCCAGTCAGGTGGCAGACGGCTTGCGCCTGTCCAATGCCGAACGCGCGCGTCTTGCGGCGCTGCTGGGCGGGGAAACGAAGATCGGCTCCCGGCTCGCGGTCAAAGAGGCACGAGCCCTGCTTTACCGCATCGGGCCGCACCGCTTTCGCGACCGGATCATGCTGCAATGGGCGGCCGCGCCGCGCGGAGCGAACGCCATCCAGTGGCGGATGCTGCTGACCATGGCCGAAAACTGGCAACAGCCGCGCTTTCCGCTTACTGGCCGCGATGTGATGGCGGCGGGCATCCCCGAAGGGCCCGAGGTCGGCAAGGTGCTGTCTTCGCTGGAGAACTGGTGGGTGGACGGTGATTTCGCCGCCGGCGAGGGCGCGCTGCGCGATCGGCTGGCGGCAATCATCGCGGGCCGCACATGACACTTGCCCTGCTGGATTGCCTGTCCCTGCCGGGCGATCCGGCCAAGGCCAATGAGGACGCATACGGCCATGACAACCACGCCGCCCTGGTAATGGACGGTGCCACCATGCTGGGCGATGGCCTGATGCCGGGCCCGTCCGACGCGGCCTGGATCGCCCAGTTCGGCGCCCGGCGCATCCTTGCGCATCTGAAGGAAGGCGAGGGCGCGCGCAAGGCGCTGCGCGGGGCGCTGGAGGATACGAAGAAGAGCTTTGAGGCCCTCAGGCGCATGCCGCCCGAAGATGTCTGGCAGACGCCGTGCGCTTCGATGATGTTAGTGACGCAAACACAGGCAGGCCGGGCGGGTGAGGCCGCAAGGCCAAACCCGCGACCAGCCAGCGAAAGCCGGAGGGGGGCGGAATTGGAATTTCTTTGGTTCGGCGACTGTGCCGCGCTCGTTCAGCAGGACAGCACGCCGGCGACAGTGGTGGGCGAGACTTTTGAAAGCCGCGCCGCCGAGGCACAACGCGCACAAAGACTGGCCCGCGAAAAACAGCTTTCTCCAGCCCATGGCCTCAGCCGCCAGGCGTTCCTGACCGAACTGCGCGCCAGCCGCAACCGCATCAACCGCAGCAGCAGTTGGCTGTTCTCGCCCGAGCCCAGGGCCGCCGCCCATGCCGGGCGGCGCATCCTGAAGGTAAAGCCCGGTGCGCATCTGCTGCTGGCGTCCGACGGATTTCTGGCGCTGGCTTCGGACTACGGCGCCTATGGCGTCGACAGCCTGATGGCGGCGGCGCGGAACAAGGGCTTGGCCGCGCTGGGCGAGGAATTGCGGGCGATCGAGAATGGCGACGCCGGCGGCGACCGCTTTGCCCGCTTCAAGAAAAGCGACGACTGCACCGCGCTTCTTCTGCGGCTGGACTAGGTGACCGCCGCCGCAACCCGGTGGCCGCCTTCCCAGATCATCGACAGCGCGACATAGAGCACGATCAGAAGGCCGACATAGCTGATCCAGCGATAGCGGTGCAGCAGCCGGGCGATGACATTGGCCGCGGCCCCCATCAGCGCCACCGACAGGATCAGGCCGATGATCAGCACATCCAGATGGTCGCGCGCCGCACCCGCCACCCCCAGCACATTGTCGAGCGACATCGAGACGTCGGCCACCAGGATCTGCAGTATCGCCTGGCGCATCGAGGCGTTTGGGTCGATGCCATGGGCGTCCTTCTCCTCGCCCTGGCGGATGTCGCGCCACATGCGCCAGCACACCCACAAAAGCAGGATGCCGCCCGCCAGGGTCAGGCCGATGATCGCCATCAGCTGGACAGCGACGGTCGCCAGCCCGATGCGCAGCACCACCGCCGCCACCAGGCCCCACAGCACCACCTTCCTGCGCATGTTAACGGGGACGCGCGCCGCCGCCAGGCCGATCACCACGGCGTTGTCGCCCGCCAGCACCAGGTCAATCATCAGAACCTGGGCGAGCGCGAACAGGCCGCCGGGGTCGAGCAGGGTCAGATGCACAGGGGCTCCTTTGCGAGGGGCGGGAACTGGCCGGTCTGGCGAAGCGCCTCGCCCAGCACCATCGCGGCGGCTTGCGCAACATTCAAGGACCGAAGGCCGGACTTCAGCGGAATCACCAGCCGGGCATGGGCCGCGCGATGGACGGCTTGGGGGACCCCGGCGCTTTCCCGGCCCAGAAGCAGCACATCGTGCGGGGCAAAGCCGAAGCCGGTATAGGGACAGTCGCCGAGGGTAGTCAGCAGCAGAAGCCGGGCCGGGGGCCTTAACGCGTCCTGGAACCGGTCCCAGGAATCATGCCGGCGCACCTCTGCCCACCGGCGATAGTCCATCCCGGCCCGTTTCAGGGCCCTGTCGGTCAAAAGAAACCCACAGGGCTCGATCAGGTCGATGCCCACCCCCAGGCAGGCGCCCAGCCGCATCAGGGCACCCGCATTCTGGGGAATATCCGGCTCATACAGGGCCAGGTGCATGGCAGAGCCGTCGTCGGGCGCAAGATACGGGCGGAAAAGGCATTTTCTGCGTCATCGTGCCGCAAGACCCTCGAAAACCGACTCTCTATTTTACCGCGCGAAAACGGACAAGCGTGCCGGGGCAAAGCGGGGCCGGCGCGTCACCGCGTCATTACCCCTCCCGCCTTTGTTTGTGGCAATAGTTCGGACCTTCCTTTCGGTTATCCGACCAAGAATTCTAAGGGTGAACCCAGTGGCAGCAACGACGAGTGACGCGGGCACGCGACGCGACTTTCTTTATGTGGCGTCGGGCGCCATGGCGGGGGTGGGATTGGCCTCCGCCGCCTGGCCCTTCATCGACCAGATGAACCCGTCCTCCGCGGCGCTCGCCCTGGCCTCGATCGAGGTCGACATCTCCTCCATCCAGCCGGGCCAGCAGGTGGTCTACAAGTGGCGCGGCCATCCCCTGTTCGTGCGCCGCCGCACCCCCAAGGAGATCGCCGAATCCAAGGCCGTCGACGTCAACAGCCTGCCAGACCCCCTGGCCGAGAACGCCAACCTGCCCGCCGGTGCACCCGCCACCGACGCCAACCGCGCCACCAAACCGGAATGGCTGGTGCTGATCGGCGTGTGCACCCATCTGGGCTGCACCCCCACCGTTTCCACCCCCCAGATGCCGGAAGGCGATTACGGCGGCTGGCTCTGCCACTGCCACGGCTCGCAGTACGACACCGCCGGCCGCATCCGCAAAGGCCCGGCGCCGCGCAATCTGGACGTGCCGCCCTACACCTTCACGTCCGCCACCAAGATCAAGGTCGGTTGAGGAGAACGCATATGTCTGGCCCTTCGACCTACAATCCCAAATCCGGCTTCGAGAAGTGGATCGACACGCGCCTGCCGCTGCCGCGTCTGCTGCACGACACCGTCCACACCTTCCCGACGCCGCGCAACCTGAACATCTGGTACACCTTCGGCGGCATCCTGACCTTCTGCCTGGGCGTGCAGATCGTCACCGGCATCGTGCTGGCCATGCATTATGTGGCCAATGCGGGCCTGGCCTTCGACAGCGTCGAGGCCATCATGCGCGACGTCAACTACGGCTGGCTGATCCGCTACATCCATTCCAACGGCGCCTCGATGTTCTTCCTGGCGGTCTACATCCACATGTTCCGCGGCCTTTACTACGGGTCCTACAAGGCCCCGCGCGAGCTGATCTGGATCATCGGCGTACTCATCTATCTGCTGATGATGGCCACCGCCTTCTTCGGCTATGTCCTGCCCTGGGGCCAGATGTCCTTCTGGGGCGCCACCGTCATCACCAACCTGTTCAGCGCCATTCCGGTGGTGGGCGGCCATATCGCCACATGGCTGTGGGGCGACTTCGCGGTGGGTGACGCGACCCTCAACCGCTTCTTCTCGCTGCACTATCTCCTGCCCTTCATCATCGCCGGTGTGGTCGGCCTGCATATCTGGGCGCTGCACGTACCCGGCAACAACAACCCCCTGGGCATCGACGTGAAGAGCCCCCAGGACACCGTGCCCTTCCACCCCTATTACACGGTGAAGGACGCCTTCTATCTGGTCCTGTTTGTGATCCTGTTTGCGGTGTTCGTGTTCTATGCGCCGAACTTCTTCGGCAACCCGGACAATTACCAGCCCGCCAACCCGCTGGTGACCCCGCCCGACATCGTGCCGGAATGGTATCTGCTGCCCTTCTACGCGATGCTGCGCTCCATCCCGAGCAAGCTGATGGGCGTGATCGTGATGGCCGGCGCCATCGTGACGCTGGTCTTCATCCCCTGGCTGGACACCTCCCGCGTGCGCTCCTGCCGCTTCCGCCCCCTGATGAAGCAGTTCTTCTGGGGTCTGCTGGTCTGCTGCATACTCCTGGGCTATTGCGGTTCGCAGAGCGTGGACGCGGCAGCCTTCGGCATCATTCCGCTGGTGTGGGTGGCGCGCCTGGCCACGATCTACTATTTCGCCTTCTTCTACCTGATCATGCCGATCGTGGGCCTGATCGAGACGCCCAGGAAGCTGCCCGCCTCGATTGCGCAATCCGTGCTCGGCGATACCGCCGCTGCCTCGTCTTCCCTTCCGGCCGAGTGAGAAACAACATGCGCCTCAACAAGACTGCTCTCGGCCTCGCCCTCGGCCTGATGGCGTCCACCGCCCTGGTGAGCGCCGCTTCCGCCCAGGAGACGACGAACACCACAAGGCTTCATCCCAAGGATGTCGCCTTCTCGTTCGAGGGGCCTTTCGGCACCTATGACCGCGGCGCCCTGCAGCGCGGCTTCCAGGTCTACAAGGAAGTCTGCGCCGCCTGTCACAGCGCCCAGCACCTGGCTTTCCACAATCTGATGGAAGCGGGCGGGCCGGAGTTCAGCGAGGCCCAGGCCCGCGCACTGGCCGCGTCCGTCAAGGTGCCGGCCGGGCCCGACGACAAGGGCAACACCACCGACGAAAAGGGCAACCCACTGATGCGTCCGGCCACCCTGGCCGACCATTTCCCCTCGCCCTTCCCGAACGAGGAAGCGGCCCGCGCCAATAACGGCGGCGCCCTGCCGCCAGACCTGTCGATGATCGTCAAGGCGCGTGAAGGCGGAGCGGAATATGTCTATTCGATCCTGACCGGCTTCCACATGACCCCGCCCAAGGGTTTCAAGGTCATCGACGGCAAATACTACAACCCCTATTTCGAAGGCTGGAACATCTCCATGCCCCCGCCGCTGGCCAACAATTCCGTCACCTATTCGGACGGCACCAAGGCCACCATCGACCAGGAGGCCCATGACGTGGTGACCTTCCTGGCCTGGGCGTCCGAGCCCAAGATGGAAGAGCGCAAGCGCGTCGGCATGGGCGTGCTGGTCTTCCTGATCGCCTTGGCCGGCATGCTGTTTGCCGCCTATCGCAGGGTCTGGAAAGACCAGCACTGACACGCAATCGTCATTCGCGCGCACGCGGGAATCCGGTGACATGGGGCGCGGGCCCATAAGGCTCGCGCCCTTTTCTCTGGTCGCTCCGGCTCTCGCCTACGCTTCCAATTCTTTTGTGCTAAAAGGCCCGGCAACTCTGGCGTTGGTGCGCATGGTCAAGACCGTTCTCGGCATCATCGGCGGTTCGGGCATCTACGAGATCCCCGGCCTGGAAAACCCGCAATGGCAGACGGTGAAGAGCCCGTTCGGCACGCCGTCCGACCAGCTTCTGACCGGCACCTTCCACGGCGTCGACATGGTGTTCCTGCCGCGCCACGGCCGCGGCCACATCCAGACGCCGACCTCCATCAACTACCGCGCCAACATCGATGCCCTCAAGCGCGTGGGCGTGACCGATCTCATCTCGGTCTCCGCCTGCGGCTCTCTGCGCGAAGAGTTGCCGCCGGGCACTTTCGTGATGGCCGACCAGTTCATCGACCGCACGGTTGCGCGCGAGAAAAGCTTCTTCGGCCCCGGCCTTGTGGCGCATGTCCCCATGGCCCACCCGGTCTGCCCCAGGCTGTCGGGCGCACTCACGCTGGCGGCGCGCGAGCAGAAGATCGACCACAGCGAGGGCGGAACCTATATCTGCATCGAGGGGCCGCAGTTTTCCACCCGCGCCGAAAGCTTCCTTTACCGCGACTGGGGCTGCGCGGTGATCGGCATGACCGCGATGCCGGAAGCCAAGCTGGCCCGCGAGGCGGAACTTCCCTACGCCATCGTCTGCATGGTCACCGACTATGACTGCTGGCACGACGAGCATGAGCATGTGACGGTAGAGGCGGTGATCAAGGTCATGCACTCCAATGCCGGGAATGCGAGGAAGCTGATCATGGCGGTGGCGCCCCAACTGGGTCCCGACCGCCAGCCGTCCACCTGTCCGGACCGCCCCGAAACCGTGCTCGATTATGCCCTGATCACGGCCCCGGAAAAGCGCGACCCGGCGATGATCGCCAGGCTGGACGCGGTGGCGGGAAGGGTATTGAAGAAATGAACTCCAACCATGTCATGGCCCGGCTTGACCGGGCCATCCACGACAAAGGGCGCGCCTGCTGTCATGGATGGCCGGCTCGTGCTGCGGCCGGACAAGTCCGGCCTTGCTGGCCGGCCATGACAGGAACCTAAGGCATGGACTTCAAATCCGTCATTCGCGCCATTCCCGACTATCCCAAGCCGGGCATCATCTTCCGGGACATCACCACGCTCCTGGGCCATGCGCGGGCCTTCCGCGCCGCGGTGGACCAGATGGTTCAGCCCTATGCGGGCCTGAAGATCGACAAGGTCGCGGGGCTGGAAGCGCGCGGTTTCATCCTGGGCGGCGCGGTGGCCCACCAGCTTTCCGTCGGCTTCGTGCCGGTGCGCAAGAAAGGCAAGCTGCCCCACACCGTGATCGGCGAGGACTACGAACTGGAATATGGCCAGGACCGGGTGGAGATTCATATCGACGCCATCGAGAAGGGCGAGAGGGTGCTTCTGGTCGACGACCTGATCGCCACCGGCGGCACGGCCTTTGCCGGCATCAAGCTTCTGGAGCGCGCCGGGGCCCATGTGATCGGCTGCTCCTTCGTTATCGACCTGCCCGAACTGGGCGGTGCCGACAAGCTGCGCGCCCTGGGCAAGCCGGTGACGTCTCTGGTCGCCTTCGAAGGTCACTGACGATGAAGCTTTATTCCAACACCGCCTCGCCTTTCGCCCGCAAGTGCCGGGTAATCGCGCATGAGCTGGGCCTGAAGCTGGAAGAGATCCGCACCCTGCCGGCACAGGACGAGAATTTCCGGCGCGTCAATCCGCTGGGCAAGATTCCGGCGCTGGTGCTGGACGACGGCTCGGTACTGATCGACTCTCCGGTCATCTGCGAATATCTCAACCATGTCGGCGGCGGGAAATTCTTTCCCGGCATGAACATCTTCCAGCACAGTTCCGGCCGCTGGAAGGCGCTGGGGCTGCAGGCGCTGGGCGACGGGCTGGCCGACGCCGCGGTGGCGTGGATCGTGCTGGGCCGCGAAAATCCGCCGCCCCAGGCCAATCGCGCCCGCCAGATTGCGGCGATCGGTGCCACGCTCGACGTTCTGGAGCGCACCAGCTTCGCCGATCCGCCCACCATCGGCGAAATCACGGTCGCCTGTGCCATCGGCTATGTCGAATTCCGCATGCCCGACCTTGATTGGAAGGGTTCCCGTCCCAAATTGGCGGCGTGGTATGACAGGTTCTGCGAATATCCCGCGATGAAGGCGACCGCGCCCGCCCAGCCCTGAAGGCACGCAGGAAGGCTTTTTGGCAATGAAGATTGGTGGCACGCACTACCGTTCCGTCTGGCCCATCGGCGAGGACGCCTTCGGCATCATCGACCAGACCCGCCTGCCGCACGAATTCGTGACCCTGACGCTGCGCTCGGCACAGGAAGCGGCCCACGCCATCAAATCGATGCAGACGCGCGGTGCCCCGCTGATCGGCGTGGTGGGTGCCTATGGCCTGGCGCTGGCCGTGCGCGAGGACGCCGGCGACGACAATATTCAGAAGACCGTGGAGATGCTGGAAGAGACCCGCCCCACCGCCATCAACCTGAAATGGGCGCTGTGGCGCATGCGCGGGCTTCTGATGAACCAGCCGCATGGCGAACGCGCCAGAATGGCCTGGGCGGAAGCCGCGAAGATCGCTGACGAGGACGTGGCGATGAGCGAGGCGATCGGCTGGAACGGCCTGAAGATCATCGAGCGGATTGCGGAGAAAAAGCAGGGCCGGACCGTCAACATCCTGACCCATTGCAACGCCGGCTGGCTGGCGACGGTCGATTACGGAACCGCCCTGGCGCCGATCTATATGGCCCATGACGCGGGCATTCCGCTTCATGTGTGGGTCGACGAAACCCGCCCGCGGGGCCAGGGCGCCTCCCTGACCGCCTTCGAACTCGGCAGCCACGGCGTGCCCCATGCCATCCTCGCCGACAATGCCGGCGGCCATTACATGCAGAACGGCCAGGTGGACCTGGTGATCGTGGGCACCGACCGGGTGACCGCAAACGGCGACGTCGCCAACAAGATCGGCACCTATCTCAAGGCCCTGGCCGCGCACGACAATGGCGTGCCCTTTTATGTGGCGCTGCCCAGTTCCACCATCGACTGGACACTGGATTCGGGCGCCGACATCCCGATAGAAGAGCGCAGCCAGGATGAGGTGCTGAAAACGACCGGTCGCACCGAAGATGGCAAAGTGGTGACAGTTCACATCGCTGCGCCGGGCAGCCCGGCGGCCAATCCGGGCTTTGACGTCACCCCCGCCCGGCTGGTGACGGGGCTGATCACCGAACGCGGCACTTGCACCGCCACGCCCGAGGGCTTAAGGGCCCTTTTTCCGAAGTCTTGAAGAGGCTTTTCGCCATGCAGTCCAACTGGTCTGACAAGGACGCGAAGGATTTTGTCGCCCGCTATGCCGCGCTTGGCGTGAATGAAGATGTGGCGCTGCGCACCTATACCACCCGGCTTCTGGGCTCTGATCCCAAGCTGGTGCTGCATGGCGGCGGCAACACTTCGGTCAAGACCATCGTCCAGGACCAGCTGGGCGAGGACATCGAAGTCATCTGCATCAAGGGCTCCGGCTGGGACATGGGCGATATCGAGCCCGCAGGCCTTCCCGCCGTGCGCCTGGCGCCGCTGCGCAAGCTGCGCGCGCTGGACAGGCTGTCCGACGAGGACATGGTGAACTTCCAGCGCATCAACCTGCTGGATGCATCCTCTCCCAACCCCTCGGTCGAAACGCTGCTGCACGCCTTCCTGCCGCACAAATTCATCGACCACGTCCATTCCACCGCCGTGCTGGCGCTGGTCGACCAGCCCGATGGCGAGGCGATGGCGCGCGAAGTCTATGGCGAGCGCGTGGCCTATGTGCCCTACACCATTCCCGGCTTCGCGCTCGCCAAGTCGGTGGCCGATGTGTTCGACAAAAACCCCGATGTCGAGGGCCTGGTGCTTCTGCAGCACGGCATCTTCACCGTGGGCGACAGCGCCCGGCAGGCTTATGCCCGCATGATCGAATTCGTGACGATGGCCGAAGAGCGTCTGGGCCGCCAGAGAAAGGCGCGGAGCGCGGCGAAGCTGCCGTCCGATCTGGCAACGTTGCCTGAGATTGCGCCCATCCTGCGCGGCGCCGTGGCGATTTCGAAGAATCCGCAGGCGGGCACCGTCAAGCGGCAGATCCTGAATTTCCGCACCAATCCCGCCATCCTCTCCTATGTGAACGGCGCCGAACTGGCGCGCTACGCCCAGCAGGGCGTGGTCACGCCAGACCACACCATCCGCACCAAGAACTGGCCGCTCCTTGTGCCCGCGCCGCAGGCCGCCAGGCTGGACGAATGGAAGAAGGACGTTCAGGCCGCGGTGGAGACTTACGTCGCGCACTATCACGACTATTTCGCCCGCAACAACGAGAAGAGCCCGCAGAAGAAGACCGAGCTTGATCCCTTGCCGCGGGTGATCCTGGTGCCGGGCGTCGGGCTGTTCGGGGTCGGCGCCTCGGCCAAGGATGCGGCCATTGCCGCCGACATCGCCGAGAATACGGTGGAAGTGATCACCGACGCCGAAGCGATCGGTGAATTCAGGCCGATCGGCGAATACGACATGTTCGAAGTCGAATACTGGTCGCTGGAACAGGCCAAGCTGGGCAAGTCCGCCGAAAAGGCACTGGCCCGGCAGGTGGCGGTCATCACCGGCGGCGGCAGCGGCATCGGCGCCGCCACGGCGATGGCGATGGCCAGGCAGGGCGCGGAAGTCGCCGTGCTGGACCGCGACATGGATGCGGCCCGGGCCGTGGCGAAGAAGATCGGCGGCAAGGCGCTGGCCGTCAGTTGCGACGTTACCGATCCGCTTAATGTGCGCGCGGCCTTCGACGCCGTGGTATCAGCCTTCGGCGGGGTGGATATCGTGGTCTCCAACGCCGGCGCAGCCTGGCAGGGCACCATTGGCTCGGTGGACGACGAGACGCTGAGAAAATCGTTCGAGCTGAATTTCTGGGCTCATCAGGCGGTGGCGCAAAACGCCACCCGCATCATGCAGGCCCAGGGCACCTATGGCTGCCTCTTGTTCAATACCTCCAAACAGGCAGTCAATCCGGGCAAGGATTTCGGACCTTATGGCCTGCCCAAGGCGGCGACCCTGTTCCTGGTCAAGCAGTATGCGCTGGATCACGGCAAGGACGGCATCCGCGCCAATGCGGTCAATGCCGACCGCATCCGCAGCGGATTGCTGACCGACGAGATGGTTGCGGCGCGGTCCAAGGCGCGCGGCGTTTCGGAGACCGACTATATGTCCGGCAACCTGCTCAGGCGCGAAGTGACGGCGCAGGATGTTGCGGACGCCTTCGTCTATCTGGCCACCGCGGCCAAGACCACCGCCGCCGTCGTCACCGTCGACGGCGGCAACATCGAGGCGAGTTTGCGCTGATGCCGACTCGTCACCAAGAGCCAGGGGTTTTGGAGAACGGAAAGTCGTTGAACAGGCTCCTGCCCGAAGGCGCGCCGTGCGGGTTGGCAGGGATTTATCTATGACATCTCGCCTATTTGCCGAGAACTTCGTTCGGCTTGTTTAGGCGTTAGCCCTCGGCGTCTTTGCGGCGCTTCTGCCGCTTCAGATAGGCGCGCCCATCATGCTTCGTCTTCTTCCCGGCAAAATGCTTCTTGCCCGCATGCGGCTTGACCGGACGCTCGTCCTGAGCCGCCGGCCTGTGCCGCGGCGGTGACGCTTCGCCCGTGTTGCCGGGCGCGGGGAAAATGCGCACGCCTCCCTTCTGGCGCGCGGCCACCAGCGCGGCAAAATTCTCGGCGACCTTTTCGTCCACCTGAAAGCGGGTTTCGGTATCATAGACGCGGATGGCGCCGATATCGGCCTTGGTGACATTGCCCTGACGGCAGATTTCCGGCAGCAGCCATTTGGGGTCGGCGTTTCGCTCGCGACCGACATTCAGCAAAAACCACGGGCCGTTCGCGACGGTGCCTGCCTGCGATGGGCCGGCCTTGCGCGCCGCGCCGTCATCGCGGCGTTCCGGCTTGCGTGGCCGCTCGCTCCGGTCGGGCCGATTTTTCGAGGGCTTCTGCGCGCCCGCTTCGCGGGTCGTTCGTGGCGCGTGCGCAGGCAGTTCGGGAATTTCTTCCGGTGCCGGCAATTGCGAGCGATAGAGCTTCACAAAGGCCGCCGCGACGGTGTGGGGAGAATGGGCCGCCAAAAGCGCACTCGCCGTGACAATATCATCCTCGCCGGCAGGTTCGGTCAGGAGGGGGTTGCGAAGCAGCCGGTCAGTGTCGAGTTTGCGAATTTCCTCGGGCGAAGGCGGGTTGCCCCAGGAAAATTCCACCTTCGCCCGCCCCAGCATTTCCTCCGCCCGGCGGCGGCGGGACGGTGGCACCAACAGAATGCTTACCCCCTTGCGGCCCGCGCGTCCGGTGCGCCCGCTGCGATGCTGCAACACCTGCGCGTCATTGGGCAGATCGGCATGGATCACAAGTGACAGGTTCGGCAGGTCGATCCCGCGCGCGGCAACATCGGTTGCGACACAGACGCGGGCCCGGCCGTCGCGTAGTGCCTGCAGCGCGTGGTTGCGCTCGCTCTGGCTCAATTCGCCCGACAGCGAAACCGCGGAGAAACCGCGTTCCAGCAGCATGGCTTCCAGATGCCGCACCGACTGGCGGGTGTTGCAGAACACCAGCGCGCCGGGCGGGTCGATGAAGCGCAGCAGGTTCGCCACGGCGCTTTCGGCGCCATGCGGCGCAATCCTGACGGCGCGATATTCGATGTCGGCATGACCGCTGGTTTCGCCGCGCGTCTCGACGCGCAGGGCATCGCGTTGATAGTGCCGGGCCAGGGTGACGATCGCCTTGGGCAATGTCGCGGAGAATAAAAGCGTCCGGCGCGTTGGCGGCGTCGCTTCCAGGATGAATTGCAAATCCTCACGAAAGCCCAGGTCGAGCATTTCGTCGGCTTCGTCCAGCACCACTGCCTTGAGGCAAGCGACCTTCAGGGCGCGCCGTTCCAGATGGTCGCGCAACCGGCCCGGCGTGCCGACCACGACATGGACGCCACCGGCGAGCTGGCGGCGTTCGGCGCTGGGGTCCATGCCGCCGACGCACGCCACAACGCGCGCGCCGGCATGGTGATACAGCCAGCCCAATTCGCGTTGTACCTGCAAAGCGAGTTCGCGTGTCGGCGCAATGACCAGCGCCAGCGGATCGCCGGCGGGCCCAAGTGTCTGGGCACCGTCCAGCAGCGTTTCCGCCATCGCCAGGCCATAGGCAACCGTCTTGCCCGAGCCGGTCTGGGCCGAAACCAGCAGATCGCGTTCATTGGCTTCGGATTCCAGCACAGCCGCCTGCACCGGGGTCGCGACTCTATAGTCCCGCTCGGTCAGGGCGCGAGTGATGGAAGCAGGGGCTTTCAGGAATGCCAACGAAGACCTTTCATGCGCGGCGTTGTTGCTGCGACGGCCACTCTCTAGCGCAGTCCGCCGGAATAAGCAGCATTTGCCTTGCGCGTTCCCGCCGCATCACGCCGACGCCGGCGGGCAGGTCGGCGTTATGTGTTGAACCGGAAATGCATCACATCGCCGTCCTGGACGATGTATTCCTTGCCTTCCAGCCGGAACTTGCCCGCCTCGCGCGCGCCCGCTTCGCCCCTGCCGGCGACATAATCGTCATAGGCGATGGTTTCGGCGCGGATGAACCCGTGCTCGAAATCGGTGTGGATCACGCCCGCCGCCTGGGGCGCGCGTGAGCCTGCCGTCACTGTCCAGGCGCGCGCTTCCTTCGGGCCCACGGTGAAGAAGGTCAGAAGCCCCAGAAGTTCATATCCGGCGCGGATCAGCCGGTTCAGGCCCGGCTCCTCAAGCCCCAACGACTCCAGAAAATCGGCGCGGTCCCCGGCGGGCATCTGCGCGATCTCTTCCTCGATCCGGGCCGAGATCACCACGCTCTTGGCGCCTTGCGCCTTTGCCATCGCTTCGGCCTTCACCGAAATCGCGTTGCCGGTGGCGGCCGATCCTTCCTCTACATTCAGCACATACAGCACCGGCTTGGCGGTCATCAGCCCAAGCTGGGCGTAAAGCCCACGTTCTTCCGGCGCCAGATCGGCCAGCCGCGCGGGCTTGCCCTCGCGCAGCAGCGCCAGCGCTTTCAGCATCAGCGCCAGCGTCTCCTTGCTTTCCTTGTCGCCGCCCTTGGCCTTTTTCTCCAGCGGCACCACGCGCTTTTCCAGCGACTCCAGGTCGGCCAGCATCAGCTCGGTCTCCACCGTCTCGGCATCGGCGATCGGATCGATCTTGCCTTCGACATGGGTGATGTCGTCGTCCTCGAAGCAGCGCAGCACATGGACCACCGCGTCCACTTCGCGGATATTGGCCAGGAACTGGTTGCCCAGCCCTTCGCCCTGGGATGCGCCGCGCACCAGCCCGGCGATGTCGACAAAGGTGATGCGGGTGGGAATGATCTCGGCGCTGCCGGCGATACCGGCCAGGGTTTCCAGCCTCGGATCGGGCACGGCCACATCGCCCACATTGGGCTCGATGGTGCAGAAGGGATAATTGGCTGCCTGCGCCGCCGCGGTCTGGGTCAACGCATTGAAGAGTGTGGATTTTCCGACGTTGGGCAGGCCCACGATACCGCACTTGAATCCCATTATTCTACGTCTTTCTTTGGTTTCGGCGGCTGCGTCAGCAGCGCCACCTTGCTCATGAATCCGTTGTCGTCGTCCTTCGCCAGCAGCGGCGCGGCCTGGACCATCGCCTCCACCATGGGCTTCAGCCAGACGATTTCGTCCTTGCTGAAATTGGCCAGCACATGGCCGCTGACCATCTCCTTCTGGCCGGGATGGCCGATGCCCACCCGCACCCGGCGGTAATCAGGCCCGATGGTGGCGGTGATGGATTTCAGGCCGTTCTGCCCCGCATCGCCTCCACCCGTCTTCACCTTCAGCTTGCCGGCCGCCAGGTCGATCTCGTCATGGATGACGACCAGCGCCGACAGCGGCAGCTTGAAGAAGCGCAGCGCCGGTCCCACGCTGTCGCCGGACAGGTTCATATAGGTTTGGGGCTTGAGCAGGTATGTCTTGCGGCCGGCAAGCCTGCCTTCGGAAATCAGGCCGTCGAATTTGGTCTTCCAGGGCCCAAAGCCGTGCGCGGCATGGATCTCGTCCACCACGATGAACCCGGCATTGTGCCGGTTCTTCGCATATTGCGATCCGGGGTTGCCCAAGCCGACCAGAAGCAGAGGCGTACCGGCTGGGTCTTTTGTCCCCCGGCTTTGTCGCTCGTCGCTCATGGACTTGGTGTCCACATCGCTCCTCGCTCCTTGCCGGAGGGCCAAAATCCCCTATCCGGGTTGAGCCCTTCCTACTTCTTGGCGGGCGCGGCGGCAGGCGCAGCAGCCGGAGCGGCGGCGGGCGCGGCAGCGGCAGGCGTCTCGGTTGTGGCAGCGGCGGCGGCGCGCAACTCTTCGCGCACGCTGGTCGGTGCCACGACGGAGCAGATGGTGAAGTTGCGGCCCCGGATCACCGGCTTGACGCCTTCGGGCAGCGTCAGCGAGGCAATGTGGATCGACTCATTGATGTCCAGTCCCGATACGTCGACGTCAATGGTGTTGGGAATGGTCTCGGCCGGACAGATCAGGCCGATCTCATGGCGCACGATGTTCAGCACGCCGCCTTTCTTCAGGCCCGGCGAGGTTTCCTGGCCCTTGAAGCGGACCGGAATGTCCAAGCGGACAGTGGCGCCTTCTTCCAGGCGCATGAAATCGACATGAACCGGAAAGTCGCTCACCGGGTCCAGCTGCACGTCGCGCGGGAGCACCCGGGTCTTGCGGCCGCCGATGTCCAGCATGAACAGGGTGGTCAGGAAATGGCCGGCGCCGACATGCAGCCACAGGGCATGCCCGTCGATGCTCACATTCTCGGGTGCGGCGGTGCCGCCATAGACGACGCCCGGAATCAGGCCCTTCTGGCGCGCCTGAAAGGCCGGGCCCTTGCCCGTGCCCGTGCGCGTTTCCACCTTAAGCTCTTGAACCTGCGCCATTTTCCTGATCCTTCGGAGGCCGCCCAAGCCGGCAAGCGGGGCGGAAAGGCGTGGCTTTTAGCCGAAGGGACAGCCCATGGCAACCGTGCCCGCCTGGACCGCCCGCCGCACCATGCTAGCCTGATGCCCGGAAGGCAAAAACGGGGGAACGCCATGCACAATCCATTCGTCGTCATCCTGCTGGCCGGGCTGGCCGCCTGGCTGTTCGGGGCGGCCTGGTACACAACCTTGGGAGCGCCGTGGCAGCGGGCGCACGGGTTCCCGCCTTGCGAGCCCGGCCAGAGGAAGATGCCCGTGATCCCGCTGGTGGTCTGTTTCGTCGGCGAGGTGGTGATGGCCGCCGTGGTCTACCAGACGCTGGACCATCTGGGCGTGGTGGGTGCCGGATTCGGGGCCATCGCCGGGCTGACGCTGGGGGTGGGGTTCTTGCTCACCAGCACCGTCATCAACCACCAGTTCCAGCAAAAGCCGTGGGCCGCCACGCTCATCGATGGCGTGCATTGGACGGCGGTGGTGGTGATCCAGGGCGCCATCATCGGCGCGCTGGTCTGATCAAAAAAATCTAGTCAAAAAGGCTGGAGACCGACGCCTCGTTGTTGATGCGCCGCATGGCCTCGCCCAGCAGCGGCGCGATCGAGATGCTGCGGATATTGGGGCAGGCGTGCATTTCCGCCGTCGCCTGGATGGAGTCGGTGACCACCATCGATTTCAGCTTGGACGCCTTGATGCGCGCCACCGCCCCGCCCGACAGGACGCCATGGGTGGCATAGGCATAGACCTCGGTGGCGCCGTTCTTCAGAAGCGCGTCGGCGGCGTTGCAGATGGTGCCGCCGGAATCGACGATGTCGTCGATCAGCACGCAGGACTGGCCCTCCACGTCGCCGATGATGTTCATCACTTCCGATTCGCCGGCGCGCTCGCGGCGCTTGTCGACGATGGCCAGGTCCGTGCCCAGCCGACGCGCCAGGGCGCGCGCGCGCACCACGCCGCCCACGTCGGGCGAAACCACCATGGGCAGCTTGTCGCCGGCATAATCCATGATGTCCTTCACGATCACCGGCATGGCGAAAAGATTGTCGGTGGGAATGTCGAAGAAGCCCTGGATCTGGCCGGCATGAAGGTCGACGGTCAGCACGCGGTTGGCGCCCGCTTCGGTGATCAGGTTGGCCACCAGCTTGGCGGATATCGGCGTGCGCGGGCCCACCTTGCGGTCCTGGCGGGCATAGCCGAAATAGGGGATCACTGCGGTGATGCGCCGGGCCGAGGCGCGGCGCAGCGCGTCGATCATGATCAGCAGTTCCATCAGATTGTCGTTGGCCGGATAGCTGGTCGACTGGATGACGAACATATCCTCGCCGCGCACATTTTCCTGCACCTCGACGAACACTTCCATGTCGGCGAAGCGGCGCACCTGGGCCTTGACATAGGGAAGCTTGAGATGCTGGCCGATGGCCTCGGCCAGGGGGGCGTTGGAGTTGCCGGTGATGAGGCGCATGCCCCGCGAACCGCCCAGATCGGTCATTGCACTGGCCCCGCCTGCTTGCCGGCTCGCCCAGGAAAGGGCGAAACCCCCATGTAACATTGGTGACGCAACTTTGATGACGGGCTTTTAGCGGCTGGGGACGGCCCCGGCAACCCGCACAAACGCCGCTGCCGCCGCGACGGATTCCGCAATATTTTCCGCGAAAACTCAGGGTATGAGGGCGATGGCCGAGACCTGGCGGCCATAATCGGGCTCGCCTTTGTGGGTGGTGCGGCGGAAGCTGAAAAAACCATTTTCCGGCGGATAGGTGCAGGCCGGCAACGTCTCCACGCCGGCGATGCCGGCCTGCTCCAGCCGATGGGCGGCATAGCCCTTCAAGTCGAAGCGGTAATGGCCCTCCCTGTCCGAGGGCGCGAAGAAGCGGCGGTTGCGAAGGCCCAGCTCCAGGAACCGGTCGCGAAATTCCCAGCCCACTTCGTAATTGTCCTGGGTGATCGCCGGGCCGATCGCGGCGCGGATGTTTTCGCGCCGGGCGCCCAGCGTCTCCATCGCCGCAACGGTATTCTCCAGAATGCCTCCGCCTTCTCTTGTTCCCAGGGCGCCCTTCCAGCCGGCATGGGCCGCGCCGATCACCCGCGCATGGGGCTCGACAAACAGCACCGGGGCGCAATCGGCGGTCAGGATGCCCAGTGCCAGGCCGGGTGTGGCGGTGACCATCGCGTCGCCTTCACGCGTCTGGCCGGCCAAAGGCACGGGGCGCACGATGGCGCTGTGGATCTGATAAAGCGTGACCAGCTCGATGCCCTCGCCAAGTGCGGCGGCGGCACGGCGCCGGTTCTCCTTTACCCGTTCGGGAAGATCGCGCGAGCCAGGCCCGCAATTCAGCGACGCATGGATGCCATCCGAGACGCCGCCCTCGCGCTGGAAGAAGCCATGCGCGATGCCGGGGACGCCCAGCGTCTGCGCCGTCAGCCGCTGGATCATGACGCCGTCCATGCGGCAAAGCCCGGCGCGCTGTCGAAGGCGGGCGGCAGGAAGGCCAGCGCCTTGAACAGCGTGCCCATCTGGTCGGGGCCTACCAGCCGCTTTACCGCGGCAACAAGGCTCGTTCCGGCGGCCGGATTGGCGCTGGCCAGGCGTTCGGCCCGTTCGGCCAGCCCCAGCGCGGCCAGGAAGGCGCGCTGGGTGACAGGTCCCAGCACGGCGGCCCCGCCCTGGCGGCCCGCCGCGGCCAGGGCGGCGAAATCGACATGGGCCGACAGGTCGTCTCCGCCCGGCTCGGCCAGCACGTCGGCGAAGCTGTGCCCTCCCACCGCCTGCAGGGTTTCGCCAAAGCCGCTGCGGGCCTGATAGCCGTAATCCACCATCAGCGCCGCTCCACCGCGCCGGGCGACGATGCGGGCAATGTCCTCGGCCAGGGCCAGGGCGGCCGGCGATGTCTCATAGACGCCGCCCTCGGGCACCGCTTCCAGTCCCACCGGGATCATTGGCGGGGGCGTGGGCATCGGCGCCAGCGCGAAGGCCAGCTCCCCATTTTGCGCCGTCACCATGCGTTCGCACCAGCCGCGTTCGGTCCTGACATACTGGCGCAGGGGCAAGGCGTCGAAGAATTCATTGGCGACAAGGAACAGCGGCCGCTCGTCCAGCTGATCGCCGAACTGCGCCTGCCAGCGCACGGACACGCCGCTCCCGCCGATCTTTTTTTCCTGCAGGGTCCGCAGCACCGGGCTTGCTTCGACCAGTACCACCTCCAGCCCGGCAAGGAACTCCGGCACCACCTTCGCGGCGCGCAGGATGTCCGTCATCAGCGTTCCGCGCCCCGGTCCCAGCTCCACCAGCCGCGGGTTCTTGGGACAGCCCTGGTCGGTCCAGACCTGGACCAGCCACAGGCCGATCATTTCGCCGAACATCTGGCTGACCTCGGGCGCGGTGATGAAGTCCCCCGCCGCGCCAAAAGGGTCGCGGGTGGCGTAATAGCCGTCCCTGGGATCCAGCAGCGCGATCGACATGAACTGGGCCACCGACATGGGCCCCTGGGCCTCGATCAGCGCGACGATGCGGCTGGCCAGGGTCATGGCAAAGTCACCTGGCGGCGGGCTTGCGGTAGGCCACCCAGAACAGAAGCCCGGCCCCCAGCCAGACGGGGATCGACAGCGCCATGCCCATGCTTATGGGACCTATGAACTGGCTGTCGGGCTCGCGGAACCATTCGACGATGAAGCGGAATGTGCCATATCCCAGGAAGAAGATGGCCGACAGCAGTCCCGGCCGCTCATTGGCGCGAAAGACGCGCAGCGCCACCTGCATGATGACCAGCAGCAGGATGCCTTCCAGCGCCGCCTCATAGAGCTGGCTTGGATGGCGCGGAATGTTGCCGCCGCGCGGGAAGATCATCGCCCAGGGAACATCGGTGGGCCGGCCCCACAATTCGCCATTGATGAAGTTTGCGATGCGCCCGAAGAAAAGGCCGATGGGCGCGAAGGCGGCGACCAGATCGGCGATGGGCAGCATCTTCAGCTTGCGGCGGCGGCAGAACAGCCAGGTCGCGATCACCACGCCCAGAAGTCCGCCATGAAAGGACATGCCGCCTTCCCAGGCCGCGATGATGCGGATGGGATGATAAAGAAAGTCCATCGGCAGGCCGGTGCAGAAGCCGCCATAATCGGGCGTCACGCTGCACAGGATGATGCCGTAGATCAGCACCCAGCCCAGCCGGCCGCCGATGATCACGCCGAAGGTGGCCCACACCACCAGGTCGCCGATATCGTCCTCGCCCGCCGGAGGACGGCCATTGAAGGGTGGATGGGCCCACAGCGCCTTCAGGCGCAGCACCCGCACGATGCCCCACCAGGCCAGCACGATGCCCGCGATATAGGACAGGGCATACCAGCGGATCGCCAGCGGGCCCAGTTGGACCAGGACGGGATCGATATGGGGATAGGGGAGCAGGGCCTGGATCATGGGGCTGGATTGGCTGGATTGAAGGGCTAGACGGGCTGCTTCGCGGCTTCTTGTCAAGACGGCTTGTGCCAGATGACACGGCTGTTCATATAAAGACGGCAGATGGAGCTTCTCATGGCGCAGACGGACAATCCCTTCCTGGACGGGATGGCAAAAGCCTTTACCGACGCCGCCGGCATGGCCCAGAGCGTGCGCGCGGAAATCGACACCTTCGTGCGCCAGCGGCTGGAACGGCTGGTGGCGGACATGGACTTTGTGCCGCGGGAGGAGTTCGAGGCGGTCAAGGCGATGGCAGCCAAGGCGCGCGCCGAGAACGAAGCACTGGCGGCGCGGATCGCGGCGCTGGAGTCCAGTTCCGACTCCAAATCAGGCACTTAGCGTCCTCCACAGCAAATTCATCGCGGCTTTGTGGGCGAATCTGCAGCCAGTTCAAAGCTGTGGAATCTTTTACAGACCGTTAATTCGTGACTCCCGGACTCTTGTACCGGCGCAAAATCTTGTGCCAGTTTGGTCAGCAACTGCTTCGTTTTGTGACCCATTCCAAATCAGGGTCAGGAGAGTCCGCGATGACCATCATGCACCTGGACGACGAGCCGGTCGGCACGCTGCACCCCCTGGACCTTCTGGAACGCCAGGTCGAGGCCAATGGCTGGGCGTTCGAGCGGGCGGGACGGGACGAACTGAACCTGTCGGTGGCCGGCCGCTGGAGCGACCACCATTTCAGCTTTTCCTGGCGCGAGGACCTGCAGTCCCTCCACCTGTCCAGCGCCTTCGACATGCGGGTGGGTGCGGGCGTGCGCCGGCAGAATATTGCCGACCTGCTCATGCATGTGAACGCCAAGCTGTGGATCGGCCATTTCGACCTGTGGCCGCAGGACGGCACCATCATCTTCCGCCACGCGATGATCTTCCCCGATGCCGAGGTCAGTGCCGCCCAATGCGAGGCGCTGCTCAACCTGGCGCTCGAGGCGTGCGAGCATTACTACCCCGCCTTCCAGTTCGTGCTGTGGGGTGGCAAGACGGCGGAAGAAGCCATGTCCGCCGCGGTACTGGAATGCGCCGGCCAGGCGTGACAGTCGGATGTTAAGCGGCCGCATGGCCCCCGCGCCGAAGGCGCGCCAACAAATAAAGCGACCCATTTTGCTGGTGGGAGCGGGCAGAATGGGCGGCGCGCTCCTGAAAGGCTGGCTGGCGGCCGGGTTCGGGCCCATCACTGTCGTCGAGCCCAACCCCTCCGCGGCGCTGAAGTCGCTGGCGCGCAAAAGGGCGATCACGCTGGTCGCCGCACCGTCGCAGGTCACGGCGAAAAAGATCGCCGCCTGCGTGGTAGCGATGAAACCGCAGGTGCTCAAGACTGAAGCGGCCGCGCTGGCCGGCATCGCTTCACGCGGTGCGCTGATGATTTCGATTGCCGCCGGCACCACGATTGCGGCGATGGCAACAGCCTGGGGCCGAAAGGCGCGCATCGTGCGCGCCATGCCCAACACGCCCGGCGCCATCGGTGCCGGCATCACCGGCCTTTTCGCCCCCAGGGGCGTGACGGCTGCCGATCGCAGGCTAGCCGCGTCGCTGCTGGCGGCACTGGGCCAGACGCTGTGGCTGTCCAAGGAAGGCCTGATCGATTCGGTGACGGCGGTGTCGGGCTCCGGCCCCGCCTATCTCTTCCTGATGGTCGAGGCGCTGGCGCAAGCCGGCATGGCCGAAGGGTTGCCGCGCGCGCTGGCCGAGCAGTTCGCGCGTGCCACCGTCGTAGGCGCCGGCGCGCTGCTGGCGGCGGACAAGGCGCCCGCCTCGGCCCTGCGCGAGGCGGTAACCAGTCCCGGCGGCACCACCGCGGCCGCGCTGGCAGTGCTGATGCCGCAGCTGCCGGACCTGATGAAGCGCGCCGTCCATGCCGCAAGGAAGCGTGCCGAGGAACTGCGCTGAAAGTTGCGCTTTATCCACCTGCCTTTTCACCCCTGCTACAATTGCGCCATGATGGCGGCGGCGATAAGAGCAAACGGTGTTGACAAGGGGGGAGGGGGCGCGTTTTTTCGCGTGAAAACCGCGCGGCATTCCACGATTTTGCCCTCCCCGGATGCTGGACAGGATTTGCGGTCAGACCGGCAACCGTATCGTCGCCTTCAGGCCGCCGGTCTGGCTGGAGCTGAGAATGATGTCCCCGCCATGCGCGCGGGCGATGTCGCGGGCGATGGCCAAGCCCAGGCCGCTGCCTCCCACCTGCAGATTGCGGCCCTCGTCCAGCCGGCGGAAGGGGCGGAAGGCTTCTTCGCGGCGGTCGGCGGCTATGCCCGGCCCATCATCCTCCACCACGATTTCCACCAGCTTTTCGCTCTCGGCCAGCGTCACCGCCACCTGCCGGCCATGTTTCAGGGCATTGTCGATCAGGTTGGTCAGGCAGCGGCGCAGCGCGGCGCGCTTGACGCTGACCTCCACCGGGCCGGGCACGACCACGGCGACACCGTCCCGCTGGCGCGCCCTGGCGGCGGCGGCGGCGGTGTCGCGCACCAGTTCGGAAAGATCGGTAAGCACCGACTCCTCGCCGCCCTCGCCGCGGGCAAAGGCAAGATAATCGTCCAGCATATGCTCCATCTCGGCCACGTCGCCGCGCATCGAGCGCGTCTCCATATCATCGGGCATCATCGCCAGTGCCAGCTTCAACCGGGTCAGCGGCGTCTTCAGATCATGGCTGACACCGGCCAGCATCTCGGTGCGCTGGCTGACGTGGCGCTCGATGCGCTCGCGCATGGTAATGAAGGCGGAAGCGGCACGCCGCACCTCGATGGCGCCATAGGGCTTGAAGTCCGGCACCGCGCGGCCCTTGCCGAAGCTTTCGGCGGCGCGCGCCAGCCGCTCGATAGGGCGCACCTGTCCGCGCAGGTAGAGAATGGCGATGGCCAGAAGGATAAGACCCGGTCCCACCAGCCACAGGATATACAGATCGGGCTGGGACACGGTGACCCGGTCGCGCGGCACGACGATCTCCAGCACGCCGTCCTTCACGTCGATCTTGATATTGAAGTCCACCCCCGTGCGCCCGGTGACGAAATGGCGGCCCGGCCCGATCTGCTGGGCGATGGTCTCGTCCAGCGCCTGGTCGATGGTGGTGCCGGGCTTGCGCGACGGCGGGGGAAGCCTGGCCCCGTCATGATAGGTCAGCCGGTAGCGCAGCTGGCGGGCCGACAGCGCGCGCAGGCCGTCGCGTTCCAGCGTGGGAGTGGAATCTTCCAGCGCCACCAGCAGCGCGACGTCTGCGGCGACGTCGGCGGCCAGGGCCCGCGTGGTTGTGTCCAGGTTTATCTCGAAGAAGACGTAGCTCAGGATGCCCAGCAGCAGCAGCACCGGCGCCACGATGATGATCAGCGAGCGGCCGAACAACCCGCGCGGCAAATAGCGCTTGATGCGGAAGGGGGAGGCGGAGTCAGTCACGACCGGGCACGAGCATGCAACAGGCCGCAACACCCCGGTGCGTCCATGTTGGGCCATTGCAAAAGTCGGGTGTGACGATGTCACCCACGATCCGGCACCAGCATATAACCCACGCCCCGCACTGTCTGGAGATAGAGCGGCAGCTTGGGGTCTTCCTCGATCTTGCGGCGAAGCCGTGTCACCTGCACGTCGATGGACCGTTCAAGGGCAACATTCAGCTGCCTGCACAAATCGGCACGCGAGAAGGGCCGGCCCGCATTGGTGGCGAAAAGCTGCAGCAGCGCGGCCTCGGCACCTGTCAGCTTCACCGGCTTGCCGGCGCGGGTCAGCCGCGCCGTGGCCGGATCGAATTGTGCCGGTCCCATCCGCACCGGCCCGGGGGCCGGCGCTTCGGGCGGGGTAGCCCGGCGCAAAAGCGAGTTCACCCTGAGCAAAAGCTCGCGCGGCTCGAAGGGCTTGGGCAGATAGTCGTCCGCCCCCTGTTCCAGCCCCGCGATACGGTCGGCCGGATCGCCCCTGGCGGTCAGCATCAGGATGGGAACCGAGGAGGTTTCCCGCACGCTGCGGGTCAGGTCCAGTCCCGTTTCCCCCGGCATCATCACGTCCAGGATCAAGAGGTCGAATTCCATGCTTTTCATCAGCGCCCGCGCCTCGGCGGCGCCCGTGGCGGCGCTGACCCGGTAGCCATTGCCCGAAAGATAACGCTGCAGCAGGGCCCGCAGCCTCTCATCGTCATCGACCACCAGCAGATGGGGCTCGCTGCCCGCGCTCATGGCTGCCATGCCGGCCAGGCAAGCGAAATTGCCGGTCCGACCCTTGCGATTTTCGCATAAGCCATGCTGCAATGCATGCCACATAACTAGGCCCTGGCCGCTGGCCGGGCAAGGCCCCACAACAGGGCGCGAGTTCAAGGATGCGTGCTATGGCGGATGTCATACCTTTCGATCAGCGTGAAGGCTCTCTCTGGTACGACGGCAGGCTGGTGCCCTGGAAGGACGCCAAGACCCACGTGCTGACCCATGGCCTGCACTATGCCTCCTGTGTTTTCGAAGGCCAGCGCATTTATGGCGGTACAATCTTCAAGCTGAAGGAGCATACCGACCGGCTGTTCTTCTCGGCCGAGACGCTGGGCATGAAGATTCCCTTCACCAGGGATGAGATCAACCAGGCCTGCATCGATGCCGCCGCCGCACAGGGCATCACCGACGGCTACCTGCGCCCGGTGGTCTTCCGCGGCAGCGAGATGATGGCGGTGTCGGCGCAGAACACGAAAATTCACGTCGCCATCGCCTGCTGGCCCTGGCCGTCCTATTTCAGCCCGGCGGAGAAGCTGAAGGGCATCCGCCTGGACATCTCGCGCTGGAAGCGGCCCTCTCCGGAGACCGAGCCGGTGCATGCCAAGGCCGCCGGCCTCTACATGATCTGCACCCTCTCCAAGCACGAGGCCGAGGCCAAGGGCTATGCCGACGCGCTGATGTTCGATTATCGCGGCTATGTCGCCGAGGCGACGGGCGCCAATGTCTTTTTCGTGCGGGATGGAGTGCTGCATACGCCCACGCCCGACTGCTTCCTCAACGGCATCACCCGCCAGACGGTGATCGCGATTGCCAAGGCGCGCGGCGTTACGGTGGTCGAGCGGCACATCCAGCCGGAGGAGATGAGCGGGTTCAGCGAATGCTTCCTCACCGGCTCGGCCGCGGAAGTCACCCCGGTGTCGGAGATCGGGCCTTACAGCTTCAAGCCCGGCGCGCTCACCGAGACGCTGATGAACGCCTATTCGGAGGAAGTGCGCGGCAAGGTGCCGGCAACGGCCTGAGCCCTAGCTTTCCGCCCAGACCAGCAGCACGCCTCCCGCCAGCAGGATGGCGATGCCGGCCATTTCGCGCGCGCTGACATGCTGGCGCATGCGATGCGATACCGCCTGGGCGAAGACCACGTCGATCATCCCCAGTGTCCGAACGCTCGCGGCGGTCGCCAGCGCGAAGGCCAGGAACCAGAACTCCGATGCCAGCGCGCCGATCAGGCCGGCGCCGCCGCTGACCTTCCAGGACTTCAGCATCAGGGTCAGGGTGCCGGGCGCGGTGACGCGCAGCCACGCCGACATCACCACCGACTGCAGCAACAGTCCCGTGAACAATGTGAAGGTGGCGGCCAGCACGAAGCCGGTGTGCGGCAGTGCCAGGATGGCGCCACGGAAGCCTACCGCCGATGCGGCGAAAAAACCTCCGGACGCAAGTCCCAACAGCGCCGCCTTGAGACCGGTGCCCCCGCCGCCCGGCCTCAACGAGATCAGCAGCATGCCAAGGGTGGCAAGCAGGATTGCGGCTACCATCAGCGGGGTCAGCCTGTCGCCGAGAAAGATGAATCCCAGGATGGCGGTCAGCACCGGCTCCATCTTGAGGAAGGCGATGGAAACAACAAAGGAGCGGTGCTGCATGGTCAGCAACATCAGCAGCGTGGCGACGATTTGTGTCAGCGCCCCCACCGCCAGCCAGACCAGGAAGATGCCGCTCACCGGCGGAAGTGCGGAGTGGCGGATGGTCATGACCGCCAGCAGGAAGAGGGCGGCGAAGGGCAGGGCGAAGAGAAATCGCACATGGGTGGCGCCTGCCGCCCCCAACGGCCTGACGAGCTCGCGCTGCAACGCATTGCGGGCCGTCTGGCCCGCTGCGGCAGCCAGGGTAAAGACGACCCAGAGAAAACTCATGAGCGATTCACCCAGGCGCGGGTGGTTCCGGCGTGGACCCGGGACGGATATGGCGCATGCCGTTGCGGAAATAGACCACGCCCGTATAGACCGTCAGGCCCGCCGCTACATAGAGCAGGATATAGGCCAGTGCCGCATAGGTGAGTGAAGGAATTCCCGGCACCAGGGAATCGGCGATAGGCGTCAGAATCATCGCTCCGATCGCCACCATCTGTACGGCGGTCTTGATCTTGGCGATGGCAGTGACAGGCACGCTGACCCGCGTGCCGGCCAGAAATTCGCGCAGGCCCGACACCAGTATCTCGCGTGACAGGATGATCAGCGCGGGCACCAGCTTCAGCAGGCTCAACATGCCGGTGGTGGGGTTGTAGCGGGTGAAGGTGCCCTCGGCGACTAGCATCATCAGCGCCACGGCGACCAAGACCTTGTCGGCGATGGGGTCCAGCATGCGACCGAAATCCGATCCGGCCTTGAGCTTCCTGGCGGCGAAACCGTCGAGCCAGTCGCTCACTCCCGCCGTCACGAAAATGAAGAAGGCGGTCAGCCGCGCCGTCTCGCCCGGGATCACGAAGGCGATGGCGAATGCCGGTACCAGAACGATGCGCAGGATGGTCAGAGCATTGGGCAGGGCGAACATGATGCCAGTCTAGAAGGGCGAGAGCGGCGCGTCATCCCCGGTTTTTGCATGGGGCTTCAGCCGGGATGAAAGAAGTCATAGATTTTGCGGGCCAGCGTCTCGTTGACGCCCTGCACCGCGGCAAGGTCGGCCACGCTGGCTGCCGACACTGCCCGGGCCGAGCCGAAATGCTGCAGCAGAGCGCGTTTGCGGCCCGCTCCCACCCCGGCGATTTCGTCCAGCGGGTTGGCACCGATGGCGGCGCTGCGCTTTTTCCTGTGGCCGCCGATGACGAAGCGGTGCGCCTCGTCGCGCAGGCGCTGGAGGTAATAGAGGACCGGGCTGCGCGGATCGAGGCGGAAGGGCTCCTTGCCCTGCATGTAGAAATGCTCGCGGCCGGCGTCGCGGTCGGGGCCCTTGGAGATGGAGACCAGTGCCACATCCTCTACGCCAAGGTCGGCAAAGACCTGACATGCGACGGAAAGCTGGCCAGGGCCGCCGTCGATCATCACCAGGTCGGGACGGCGCCAGCGCGGATTGTCTTCGGTCTCTTCCTCTTCCTTCACCATGCGGGCAAAGCGGCGGGTCAGCACCTCGCGCATCATGGCATAGTCGTCGCCGGGGGTGAGATCGTCGGCCTTGATGTTGAACTTGCGGTACTGGCCCTTCTCGAAGCCGCCCTCGCCCGCGACGATGAAGGCGCCCAGGGCGTGGGCCCCCTGGATGTGGGAATTGTCATAGACCTCGATGCGGCGGGGCGGCTGTTCCAGCCCGAACAGGTCGGCCACGCCCTCCAGCAATTCGGCCTGGGCACTGTTTTCGGCCAGGCGGCGGCCAAGCTGCTCGCGCGCATTGGTCAGGGCGCGGTCCATGATTTCGCGTTTCTCGCCGCGCTGGGGAGTGGCGATTTCGACCTTGTGCTCGGCGCGCAAAGCCAGCGCGTCCGCAAGAAGACCAGCGGCGGCCAATTTCTCCGAGGCCAGGATCAGCTTCGGAGCCGTGCGTTCGTCATAGAACTGGCCGACAAAGCTTTCCAGCACCTCGGCCAGGGGAAGATCGCGATCGTGGCGCGGAAAATAGGGCCGGTTGCCCCAATTCTGCCCGGCACGGAAGAAGAAGACCTGGATGCAGGTGTGCCCGCCCTCGCTATAGGCAGCAAACAGGTCGGCTTCGTCGAATGTGGACGGATTGATGCCCTGGCTGGCCTGGATATGGCTCATGGCGCGCAACCGGTCGCGCAGGCGCGCGGCGGCTTCGAAATCCAGCGCCTCGGCGGCGGAGTTCATTTCCCCTGTGAGCTGGTCCTGTACCGCGCGGCTCTTGCCCTTCAGGAAGCTTTCGGCTTCCTCGACCAGTTCGCGATAGCCGGCTTCGTCGACGCGGCCCACGCAGGGCGCGCTGCAGCGTTTGATCTGAAACAGAAGACAGGGGCGCGAGCGGCTGTCGAACACTGAATCCGAGCAGGAGCGCAGCAGGAAGGCGCGCTGCAGTGTGTTGAGGGTGCGGGTGACCGCCCCGGCGCTGGCGAAGGGTCCGAAATAGACGCCCTTGGTGTTGCGGGCGCCGCGATGCTTCAGAAGCTGGGGGAAGGCATGGTCCCGGCGCACCAGGATGTAAGGGAAGCTCTTGTCGTCACGATAGCTGACATTGTAGCGGGGCTTCAGCCGCTTGATGAGGTTGCTCTCCAGCAGTAAGGCCTCGGTTTCCGACTCGGTGGTGACGAAGACCATCTCGGCGGTGTCGGTCACCATGCGGGTGAGCCGCTCGGAATGGACGCGCCCGGTGGCATAGGAGGAGACCCGCTTCTTCAGGCTCTTGGCCTTGCCGACATACAGCACTTCGCCCGCCGCATTCAGCATGCGGTAGACGCCGGGCGCGTCGGGAAGGGTGTTGAGATAGGCGGCGATGCGCTCGGCGCCCTTCAGTGGCGGCGCGTTCATTGCACCCCGCTTCGGCAATATAATTGTGCGGCCCCGAAATTGGCCCCCCCCTCCCCCCTGGATGTGGATAAGGCGCGGAGATTTTGGCGCGAGCGCGAGCTTTCGACCCCGCGCTGTCCAACAGCGGGGGGCGGGCTATCCACAAAATGCGTTCGACAGGCATTTCTCATGTCCCCATTCTAGCCCATGCCATAGGGGAGGTGGACAAGAGGAACTTTCAGGCCGCCCGCGCCCCAGTCACAGGTTCGACGTGAGGTGGATGCGCCCAGTGCTTGCACCGCTGCTGCAGATAGGGGCTGGCGTTCGCCGTGGATACCTTTGCGCGGCTGGACAGATTTTGAGCCGTCATGTCACAGCCTTTCGATGCGCTGGGCGGCATCATCCAGGATGGCGGTGATCTGGTGCAGCGTTTCGGCACTGACCTGTTCGCGGCCGAGCCGGTGTATCAGAACCGTCCTGAGGTTGCCCATGGCGCGGCGGATGGGCATGCGGTCGGTCCTGGCGCGCTCTATCCCCAGCGCCGCCAGGCGTTCGAACAGGGCTTCGACCACGGTCTTGTTCTGGGCCAGAAAAACAGCGCCGTCCTGCGTGATGGCGAAGGTCTTCCGTCCGCCGCCTGTGTCGTCTTCGCGGATGTGCCCCATCTCCTGCAGCAGGGTGAGGGTGGGATAGACGATACCCGGGCTGGGCGAATATTCGCCGCCGGTCAGCTCCTCGATGCTGCGGATCAGGTCATAGCCGTGGCGCGGCTGGTCGGAAATCAGCTTCAAGAGGACCAGGCGCAGCTCTCCGGAATCGAAGACGCGGCGGCGTCCACGGCCGCCAGTTTCCATTTCCCAGGGCGCGCCGAACTCGCCGCCGCGGAAGCGGCCGAAGCGGCCGAAATGATGGTGGCCGCAATGGCCATGATGGGAAAATCGCAAGACAGGCCTCCAAAAAAATATTTAGACCCAGTCTAAGATATATCTTAGATTGGTTTTTGCAAGCGACGCCTCGGTTCATTTCATTCGGAAATGTCCAAGTTACTGAAAGCGTTGGATTTTGTGCTTAGCGCACGCGCTCGATCTCGACGCCTACCGCTTCGGCCCCGGTCAGGGCGTGCAGCTTCTCCACCCGGACGCGAACGCTTTTGACGCGGTTGTCCTCGAAGCAGGCGGCGGCGATGCGCTCGGCCAGGGTTTCTGCCAAGCGGACATGGCCCTCGGCAATGATGGCTCGGATCCGCTTTTCGACGGCGTGATAGTCAACGACATTTTCCAGCATGTCGCCGGTGTTGGGATCGTCGAGGGTGCCAAGGTCCACGTTGATGCGCACCGGCTGGGTGCGGCCCTGTTCAGTGCGGTAGACGCCGATATGGGCCAGAAGATCCAGGTTGCGAATGAATACATGGCGGATGCCGCGCGCGGCGCTGGCGATGCGGGGCGGATCCATCTTGCTCATGTCACTCAGCTCACTCGCGGACCTGCACGTCGGGCGTCTTCCAGATCAGGTGCTGGCCGCCATCGACCGCCAGCATCTGGCCGGTGACGGCCTCTGCCGACAGAAGATAGCGGATGGCGGCGCAGATGTCGGCGGGAGCAGCGCCGCGCCCCAGGATGGTGGCGCACTGCTGGCGGGCGAAGTCGGCTTCCGACTGGCGGGCGTTGCGAATGGTGGGACCGGGCCCCACCGCATTGACTCGAATCCTGGGGGCCATGGCCTGCGCCAGGGTGGTGGTCAGCCAGTAAAGCGCCGCCTTCGAAAGGCTGTAGGAAAGGAACTGAGGCGTGGGTTTCAGCACCCGCTGGTCGATGATGTTGATAATGTTGCCGCCGGCGTCATCAGGAATCTGACGAGCGAAATGCTGAGCCAGCACGAAGGGCGCGCGCAAGTTGGTCTCGATGTGATCATCCCAGCTTTTGCGGGTGACGCTGTTCCACTCATCGTCCTCAAACAGCGAGGCGGAATTGATCAGCGCGGTCAAGGGCCCCAGTTCGGCCGCGGCGCGTTCGATCAGGTGTTCGGTCTCGGGTTCCTTCGACAGGTCGCATTTGACCACAGCGGCTTCCATGCCGAAGGCGCGCACCGCCTGGGCAGCGCTGTCGGCGTCCTCTTCCGAGCCGTGATAATGGATGACGACATTCCAGCCATCAGCCGCCAGGTCAAGCGCGATTGCGCGGCCCAGTCGCTTCGCTGCGCCTGTGACCAGAACATTTCTCATGGTCGCACGCAGGACAGCTCACATACGCTCGCCTGGTCGATGCTCCGTTTCATGCAATGAACCCGATGGTTTTCTTGACCTCGTCCATCACCGGCGTGGCGATGGCGCGCGCGCGCCGGGCGCCGTCCCGCAATATCCGGTCGATCTCGGCCGGGTCAGCCAGCAGGCGGCGCATCTCTTTGTTGATGGGCTCCAGCCTGGCCACGGTCAGGTCGGCCAGCACCGGTTTGAAGGCGGAGAATTGCCGGCCGGCGAATTCTGCGACGGAAGCCTCCAGCGACTGGTCCGACAGGGCGGCATGGATTGAGAGCAGGTTTTCCGCTTCCGGCCGGTCTTTCAGCTCGTCCTTGCTGGCGGGCAGCGGCAGGGGATCGGTCTTCGCCCGTTTGATCTTGTTCGCGATCGTATCGGCATCATCGGTCAGGTTGATGCGACTCATATCGCTTTCGTCCGACTTGGACATCTTCTTGGTGCCGTCGCGCAGGCTCATCACCCGCGTGCCGGGCCCCATGATCACCGGCTCTGGCTGGGGGAAGAAGTCCGGCACGCCATAGTCATTGTTGAACTTGGCGGCAATGTCGCGGGCCAGTTCCAGGTGCTGTTTCTGGTCCTCGCCTACCGGGACATGCGTGGCCCGGTAGACCAGAATGTCGGCGGCCATCAGCACGGGGTAAGTGTAGAGGCCGACGCTGGCACGTTCCTTGTGCTTGCCCGATTTTTCCTTGAACTGGGTCATTCGGTCCATCCAGCCCAGCCGCGCCACGCAATTGAGCACCCAGGCCAGCTCTCCATGCTCGGGCACCTGGCCCTGGTTGAAGATGGGCGTGCGCTTGGGGTCCACCCCGGCGGCGATATAGGCGGCCGTCACCTCGCGCGTGGCCCGGGCCAGTTCGGCGGGCTTGCCATAGCCGGCATCGGCGGTGATGGCATGCATGTCCACCACGCAGAACAGACAGGGCATCTCCCCCTGAATCTTCACCCAGTTCTTCAGGGCACCCAGGTAATTTCCCAGATGCAAGGTGTTGGTGGGCTGCATGCCCGAAAGAACCAGAGGTGCGTGTGTCTGTGTCATGCGGAAATTCTTATGGATCGGCCGGTGTTATGCGGCCAAGGCGCCGTCCACGCAAGCCGGGCGCATCAGGAGGCTGCCATGGCCGGCTTTTCGCCCAGGGCCATCATGAGTCGGGCTTCTATGGCCTGAAGGCGCCCAGGCTGGCTGATCTTGTGGCCGAAGCCGTCGCGTACATAGAAAACGTCGATGGCCCGCTCGCCGTAGGTGGTGACCATGGCGGTGGAGATCGAAAGGCCCGATTCAAACAGGGCGTGGGTCATATCGTAGAGCAGGCCCGGCCGGTCCAGGCACTCCACCTCGATGACCGTGGCTATGCGCGATGCCTCGTTGTCGAAATGTACTTTGGGGGTGATGCGGAAGGCACTGGTGCGGACCCGCTGGGCGCGGCCAGCGAGCTGCTGGCGGGGCCAGACCTCCCCGCGCAGGGTCTGTTCGATGCCTTTGCGCAGGCGGGCGATGCGGTCGCGATCGCCGAATGCTTCTCCTTCCGCGTCCTGCACCGCAAAGACATCCACTGCAAAGCCATCTGTGGTGGTGAAGGCCTTGGCGTCGACGATGGAGCCACCCGACATGGCGATTGCCCCCGCGATCTGGGAGAAGAGGCCGGCATTGTCGGGGGTGTAAATGGTGATGTCGGTAACGGCGCGGAAGGCGTTGGAGTCCGCCGACATGGCCAAAAGTTCGTGTTTGGCGTCGGCGCCCGCGATCAGGCGGGCATGGCGTTCCAGTTCCTCAGGCTCGAAGGCCAACCAGTAATTGTCGTAATGACGCGTCAGCGCGCGCTCGCGCTGGGCGGGCGTGAAGTCAGTCAGTTTCGCGGCCAGCGCTTCCTTGGCGCCCGCAACGCGCATGCTGCGCGACGGCGCCTGGTCGCCGCCGGTCATCATGTTCTCGGCGGCATAGTAAAGTTCACGCAGGAGCTGGCCCTTCCAGCCGTTCCATACGCCGGGTCCCACGGCGCGGATATCGGCAACGGTAAGCACCAGAAGCAGACGCAGCATCTCGGGCGACTGCACCATTTCCACGAAGTCGCGCACCGTCTTGGGGTCGGAGACGTCGCGGCGCTGGGCGGTGTCACTCATCACCAGATGATACTTGACCAGCCAGGCGACGGCGGCGGTGTCGGGGGCCGACAGGCCGAGCCGTGGACACAGGCTGCGCGCGATTTCGGCGCCCACATCGCTGTGGTCGCCGGGCAGCCCCTTGGCCACATCGTGCAGAAGGATGGCGCAGTAAAGAATGTCACGGTTCTGAATGCGCTTGACCACCTCGGTAGCCAGCGGATTGTCGTCCCTGCTTTCGCCGCGCTCGATCGAGGCGATGTTGCCGACTGCACGGATGAGATGCTCGTCGACCGTGTAGTGGTGATACATGTTGAACTGCATAAGCCCCACGGCATGGCCGAATTCGGGAATAAAGCGACCCAGGACACCCGCTTCGTTCATCAACCGCAGCGCCCGTTCGGGATCGTGACGCGAGGTCAAGGCTTCCAGGAATGCCTTGTTGGCCTCCCGGCTCTGGCGCATTTCGTCGGTAATCAGGTCCAGCGAGCGGGTGATGGTGCGCAGCGCGTCGGGATGGATCTCCGCGCCCTTGGCGTCAGCGATGCAGAATATCCTGATGATGTTGGCCGGATCCTGGCGGAAGATGCCCGCTCGCGCCATCAGCCGCCCGTTCTCGACATAGAAATCGTCGTCCGCGGCGCGCGGCTTGAGAAAGCCCGGCAGGATGCGGCGCAGTGAACGGCGATGTTTCTTGTGCTGCTCTTCCAAGGCGGCGCAGAAGATGCGCGTCAGATCGCCGACATCCTTGGCCACCAGGAAGTAGGCCTTCATGAACTGTTCGACTGCCCGGCGCGGCTTGTTGGTATCGACATAGCCCAACTCGGCGGCCAGCGCCGGCTGCACGTCGAAGGACAGCCGCTCCTCTGCCCGGCCCAGCAGGTAATGCAGGTGGACGCGCACGTTCCACAGAAAGGCTTCCGCCTTTTGGAAGATTTCATACTCGTCGCGGGTGAAAACGCCGTGCGGCACCAGGTCGGCGGCGTCCTCAACATGATAGAGGTATTTGCCGATCCAGTAGAGAGTCTGCAGGTCGCGCAGGCCGCCCTTGCCTTCCTTGATGTTGGGCTCCACCAGATAGCGGCTTTCGCCCTGGCGGGCATGGCGCTGATCGCGCTCGGCCAGCTTGGCTTCGACGAAGTCCCGGCCATTGCCCGTGGCGATTTCGTTCCAGAATTTCTTGCGCAACTCTTCGTAAAGCCCCGTGTCGCCCCACAGATAGCGCGCCTCCAGGATGGCGGTGCGGATGGTGATGTCCTGCTTGGCCAGGCGCACGCATTCGGCCAGCGAGCGGGTGGCATGTCCCACTTTCAGCCCCATGTCCCAGAGCATGTAGAGGATGAATTCGATGACGCTTTCGCCCCAGGCGGTCTGCTTGAAGGGGCGCACGAACAGAAGGTCGATGTCCGAGCCCGGCGCCAGTTCGCCGCGGCCATAACCGCCAGTGGCAACGATGGTGATGCGTTCGGCGCTGGACGGATTCTGGGCGTAATAGACGTGCTTGACCGCGAAGTCGTAGATCACCTGGATCAGCACGTCCTGCAGGTCCGACAGGGCCCGGGCGGCGGGAAGGCCCTGAAGGCCTTCATGCTCGACGGCGAAGCGGACCTTTTCCCGGCCTTCCAGAAACGCCGTCCTGATCAGGGTCAGGCCGGCTTGGCGCAGGGTGGTCACATCGGGTGTGGCCTTTGCCAGTGCCGTCAGGTCGCGGCGCAGCTGCACCCCATCCACCAGCCTCGTGCCATCCAGAAAATTATCTGCGTCCACAATCGGTTCCCGACTTTTGTGGCGCGGATAATGTCATGCGCGCACGGGGCAGGCTACCCGGCCCGGTGCGGCTATTCGTGGGTCGCCTGACCGGTCGAAGTTGGGCTGCCCGGCGCGACGGCCGGCGCATCCTGAAGCCGATGCATCGGTTCGGCGCCAGCCAGAGGCGGTTCGGGGACCTGCAGCGAGCCCTTCAGCCCGTCGCGCAGGTCTTTCGGCTCTTTCTTGTCCATGACCAAAACTCCTTGAAACGGCGGCATCAGACCCGGGCGGGGGAACGGGCGCACTGATCGCGATCAAAGACACCGGCGAGGGGGTGGGAACCGGGTCAGCCGATCGCGGTTTCCGGATGGGGCGACTGCCGATTTACCGGGAGGTTACCCATGCGCCTCGTTCTCCTGTCATGCCTTGCGATTGTTTCGCTTTCCTGTCTTTCCGCGAATGCCGCGCAGGACACGCCGATGGTGAGCAACGGCGTGGAATCGGTCTGTACCGGCGTGGGCTCGTCCAAGGACGACCCCAAATGGGATGCCTATCCGGTGAAGGCGGTCTTTTCCAATGGCGCCCAGGAATTCGTAGCCGGCGAGCATGTGATGCTCAAGCGCGGCGGCCAGACGCTGGTCGAGATGGACTGCGACGGGCCGTGGGTATTGTTCAAGGCGCCGGCGGGCAAATACACGCTGAGCGCCTCGCTGCCGGGGCGGGCGGACAGCGAGCACAGCGCCGACTTCATCACAGACGGGCCGGACGCCAGGCAGCAGCAGGTGGACATTTCCTTTGCGGCGCCGCGCAAGGACCAGACCTCGACGGCGCAGCAGGTCACGCAATAGGCCCTCAGAAAAGAAAGAGCCGGCAGGATTTCCCGCCGGCTCCCGTCAGTCGTCAAAACCGCCTCAGACGGCCTTGATGTTCGTGGCCTTGGCGCCGCGCGCGTCGGGCACGATGTCGAAGGAGACCTTCTGGCCTTCCGCCAGCGAGCGCATGCCCGCCGCTTCCACGGCCGTGGCGTGGACGAACACGTCCTTGCCGCCGCCTTCCGGGGCGATAAAGCCATAGCCCTTGGTGGTGTTGAAGAATTTGACGGTACCGATAGTCATTGCAAAAAGTTCCTGCATTGGTGTCCGCCGGCCTATGCCGGTGGAACGGGGCTTACGGTGTCGCAGGGAAGGAGAGTCGTCCAGGCGCGCACTCTAGGAAAGGCGGCAGGATATCGTCAGGTGCGCTTCTTCTGTGACGGGGCGTAACTCCACGTGGCCGCGACAATACGCGCGGCGGGGTCCGGGCGCAATCCGGGAAAGCGGGCCTTCGCAACCGCAACGCAACTGTTACAGGACGGAACAGTCGGGGCCAGAGGGGCCCGCAACTCATAGCGCCATCATCAAAAGATATACGCTGCCCGCTGTGAAGATGAAGGCCAGCAGCGCCCAGATTCCGTCGCGCGCGGTGATCGCCAGCGCGAAGGCGACCAGCGCCGCGTTGGGGGGGATGCCGCCCAGGGGGATGATCTCCAGCAGCGGGGTGACGAGCGCGATCAAGAGGCACAGAAGAGCGATGGCATAGAAGAACGGCCCGGTGGTCAGCCAGGTCAGGCGCGCGCCCAGCAGGAAGCGGTCGATGAAGCGGGCGGCGGGCTGCAGGGCCGACAGGCCGCGTTCCAGCTTGCCGGCATCGACGCTGCGCCGGCCCAGCCAGGGCGGAATCCAGAAATGCGGCTGGCCCAAAAGGATCTGGACGGTGATCAGGATGATCACCACCGACGTGACGGCGGGCAGGCCCGGGATCGCCCCCACCGGCGACAGGGCGATCAGGCTGGGCACCAGCAGCAAGGGGCCGAAGGAGCGTTCGCCGATGGTGGCCATCAGGTTGGCGACGCTGACGCGGCCATGGGCGGCGGCGTCCTCCCCATTGTGGTGGCCCAGGGCGATGACGCGGCCCAGCACCTCTTCCAGGCCGAGATGGTCGGGGAGGGGGGCGGGCATGCGTGGGCCAAGGGTCCTGGAGGGCACGGGGACTGGGTAGCCTGATTTGCCGGGGCTTGTCTTGTCCGCGGTCAAATGGGGCGGCCTTTCCCCATCGGCCTATGCCACAGGGGCGGGGGCGGATTTGCCGGTTTGCCGCGGCGGTTTTGGGGCGCAATTTTCCGCCCCCTCCCCCTTGTCGGACAGCGCCTGTCCAGCAACGGCGCAACCGGCGGGCGGTTGTGATTTTGCGATGCGTCCTCTTCCGCCATCATCATCCGCCGATGCTGGCACGGGGGCGTGTGGAGAGACAGGTGGATATGCGCCTCAGCCGTGGCGCAGCTTGAGGGCAAGCATGGTCAGGGTCAGCGCCAGCGAGACGGCGTTGGCGCCGATGATCGCCCAGTCGATGCGGGCGATGCCGTAGGCCAGCCACAGCGCATTGCCGGCGGCCATGATCGCGAACATGTGGCCGGAGATGTCGGCGGCGCTGCGCGAGCGCCAGGTCTTGACCACCTGGGGGATAAAGGCGCCGGTGGTACAGCAGGCGGCGGCGATGCCGACAAGGCCGGTCACAGTCATCGCGCCATCACGCGCGCGCGGGGCGGGGGAGTCAACCGGGCGGGTTCTGTGTTTCCCTCTTCCCTTGTGGGGTTCGAGGCGCGACCTTCCCCTCTCCCCTTGTGGGAGAGGGTGGCGCGGGCGCGCGAGCGCCCGCGCCGGGTGAGGGGTGTCAGCCTATTCCCAAAGCCCGCGCAATCGCCTCCAGCACGCCATCGAAATTCTGATTCACTTCGTGGTTTGGAAAGCGAAGAACCCGAAAGCCGTCGCGCTCCAGCGCCTGCGTCCGCTTGGCATCATAGGCCAGGCCGTCTTCGGAACCATGCTGGTCCCCGTCAAGTTCGACCACCAGCCCGGCTTCGAAGCTGACGAAATCCACGATGTAGGCACCGATGGGCTGCTGGCGGCGGAATTTCGCGCGATGGAAGCGGCGGGCTCTCAGCGCAAGCCAGAGCTTGCGCTCCACATCGGTTTGTTCGCGCCGCAAGCGGCGGGCAAAATCGTGTTTCACCGCTACCCCTCACCCGGCATATCTCGCTGACGCTCGATATGCCACCCTCTCCCACAAGGGGAGAGGGATTTCCAGCGAACTCTCGGACATTGGCGAATGATGCGGGGGACCGGCGTGTGTTCGGCAATGCGCATCCGGTTTTCCCCGCTCCCCCTGCGGGTTCGAGGCGCGACCTTCCCCTCTCCCCCTTGTGGGAGAGGGTGTCCTGTCGCGCGTCGCGCGACAGGACGGGTGAGGGGGGCAGCGCGCCGCCAAAGCGCGGACGATGCAGATAAGTATTGTGTCTCCGGAATCTCGCAACCCTCTTGGCGCGCACCACAATCAAGATACTATATGTATCTTGTTCAAATGGGGGCTGGGATGGTTGTGAAAAAGAAGTCGGTTTCAACGGCATCCAAGATCAAACTAAGCGAAATGGAGCGGCCTATCCAGGTAATCTAAAGCAATTTCTCGATGATATTACGAAAAGTCTAAATGCTAAATTTTCTGATGCACCAATAAAGAAGCAGATTCTTGGCGATATCGAAGACATGGAGGGATCGATTGGGGCTGCCATTGATATTTTCGGAATTCAAAACGTCTGCCGTAAGTGGAAGGGTGGGCAATTTGATACCAGATTTAATCGGGCAGTGTTCGATATTCAAATCAGTTCCTTAGCTGTCCCTGCAATTAAAAAGTGGGCACTAGCGAACAAGGCCACTTTCAAAGGCGCGTTCGTAAATCTTTGTCGGGACGACCGTGAATTTCTGGCGTCGCTCGAAACAACCACAAAGAGCAAGGAGGCGGTGAATAAGAGGTTCGTTACTTGGTTCAAAAAAATTAGGCGAGTGTCCCATCTGGACGTAAATCCACCTTTTGAACTGGGCCGCGAAAATTGAGGGCGATATGGAAACGCCCACTCAATATTTCATTTCTTTCGAGCGCGCTCTCGTCGATGCCCGCCTCTTAGTGAGGGGTGTTCCGATTGAAAAATCGAATACTTCGCTGCAACATCTTAAAGTTCAGTCTTTTGTTCTTTTCGCTCACGCCGCCATGGAAGAATATCTGGAAGCGATATCCTGGGCCGTGGCGCTTGATGCGCGTAAGCTTTTTAAGGATAGCGGGACAATTTGCTTTTCTCTCGTTTCACTGGTGGCCTCAAAGTTAATTGGGGATTTGCCAGAAAAGGCTAAGAAGAAACTCTCGCAGGAGTTGGTATCAAATTTGGACGTTTTCTCTGATGAGGCCTTGAAACGATTTCGACACGTGATCAATGAAAATCACGGAGTGACCGAAGACAATCAAAAAGCCCTATTGCTGCCTATTGGAATTGACCCAGAAACTTTCGACTTGGCTTTGATGAATGACTTGCACGCATTTGGTGGCCGCAGGGGCAGCATTGCCCATTCCTTTATGCTCATACGCAATGAGTTGACGCTGAGCGATGTCAACCAAAAGGTTGAAGCGATTGAAGCTGGACTAAAAAAGATTGATGAGGCTGCTTGTGAGTTGCTGCAAAGGCGCATGCCTTAAGTTATAGATTTGAGCGCGAATCATCATCTAGCCCGTGACCCGAAGGTTTTGGGGCGGTTGGGACGACCGAGGCGTTTGCCTTTGGAGCCCTTGGACGGGATCGGCTTTGAGGGGCCTTCTTCCGACGAATAGGTGATTTCGGCGTCCAGGCTGGCGCGTTGCACGTCGGACTGGCGGGCGAAGGGATCGTCGGCAATCGCCAGCGCCGTGGCCTGAAGCCGCTTGAGCTCGTCGCGCAGGCGGGCGGCCTCCTCGAACTCCAGGTCGGCGGCGGCGGCGCGCATGCGCTTTTCGATGTCAGCGATGATCGCCTTGATGTTGTGGCCGACGAATTCGCGCCCGCCCTCTGCCGCCTGCAGCATCCCGGCGTCCACCGTCACATGGTCCTTCTCGTACATGCTGCCCATGATGTCGGCGATGTTGCGCTTGACCGATGCGGGGGTGATGCCGTGCTCCGCGTTATAGGCTTCCTGCTTGGCGCGGCGGCGGCTGGTTTCGGCCATCGCCCGCTCCATCGAGCCGGTGATGTGGTCGGCATACAGGATCACCTTGCCGTCCACGTTGCGCGCGGCGCGGCCGATGGTCTGGATCAGCGAGGTTTCGCTGCGCAGGAAACCTTCCTTGTCCGCATCCAGGATGGCAACGAGCCCGCATTCGGGAATGTCCAGGCCCTCGCGCAAGAGGTTGATGCCGATCAGCACGTCGAAGGCGCCCAGGCGCAGGTCGCGGATGATCTCGATGCGCTCCAGCGTCTCGACATCGGAGTGCATGTAGCGCACGCGGATGCCCTGGTCGTGCATGTATTCGGTCAGGTCTTCGGCCATCTTCTTGGTCAGGGTGGTGACCAGGGCGCGATAGCCGCGCCTGGCGATCAGGTGGCATTCGGCGATCAGGTCGTCGACCTGGGTGTCCACCGCGCGGATTTCGACCGGCGGATCGATCAGGCCGGTGGGGCGGATCACCTGTTCGGTGAAGATGCCGCCGGTGCGCTCCATCTCCCAGTTGCCGGGGGTGGCGCTGACATAGACGGACTGGGGACGCATCAGGTCCCATTCCTCGAATTTCAGCGGGCGGTTGTCGATGCAGGACGGCAGGCGGAAGCCATATTCGGCCAGGGTGAATTTGCGGCGATAGTCGCCTTTGTACATGGCGCCGATCTGCGGCACCGTGACATGGCTTTCGTCGGCAAAGACCAACGCGTTGTCGGGCAGGTATTCAAAGAGTGTGGGCGGCGGTTCGCCAGGCTGGCGGCCGGTCAGCCAGCGGGAATAATTCTCGATGCCGGCGCAGGAGCCGGTGGCCTCGATCATCTCCAGGTCGAAGGTGCAGCGCTGTTCCAGGCGCTGGGCCTCGAGCAGCTTGCCCTCGGCGCGGAAGCGGGCCAGCGTGGCGATCAGCTCGGCCTTGATGCCCTTCATCGCCTGCTGCAGCGTGGGGCGCGGCGTGACGTAGTGGCTGTTGGCGTAGATCTTGATCGCGTCCAGCTCGCCGGCCTTGTGGCCGGTCAAAGGATCGAACTCGGTGATCTGGTCGACCGTGTCGCCGAACAGTTCGACGCGCCAGGCGCGGTCTTCATAGTGGGCGGGGAAGATGTCGATCACGTCGCCGCGCACGCGGAAGGCGCCGCGGGAGAAATTGTCGTCGTTGCGGCGGTATTGCAGGGCGATCAGGCCGGCAATGGCGGCCTGGCGGTCGAGGCGCTGGCCTTTGGTGATGCCGACCGCGGTGCCGGAGTAAGTCTCGACCGAGCCGATGCCGTAGATGCAGGAGACCGAGGCGACGATGATGACGTCGTCGCGCTCCAGGATCGCGCGCGTCGCCGAATGGCGCATGCGGTCGATCTCTTCGTTGATGGAGCTGTCCTTCTCGATATAGGTGTCGGTGCGCGGGATATAGGCTTCGGGCTGGTAGTAGTCGTAATAGCTGACGAAATACTCGACCGCGTTCTCCGGGAAGAAGGATTTGAACTCGCTGTAGAGCTGGGCGGCGAGCGTCTTGTTGGGGGCCAGGATCAGGGCCGGGCGCTGGGTCGCCTCGATGATCTTGGCCATGGTGAAGGTCTTGCCGCTGCCGGTGACGCCCAGAAGCACCTGGTCGCGCTCGGCGGCGTTCACGCCCGCCACCAGCTCGGCGATGGCGGTGGGCTGGTCGCCGGCGGGGGTGTAGTTGCTGACCAGCTTGAAGCGGCGGCCGCCTTCGGACTTCTCCGGCCGCGCCGGGCGGTGGGGCACGAACTGGTCGATGGGCACGGTCTGGTAGGCAGGGTCGATCACGGCCGCCGGTGCCGCGGCATCGGCCGCCAGAGGCGCGGCGGCCATGGCGGCCTGGTATTTGGCCTCGTTCTCCAGGGCCTTGGGAGACGGTTTGCCTTTCCGGGCCTTCGTCCGGGGAACCATGCCGTTGTTGTGCGCCATGGGGGCAATATAGGCCGCGTTCCGGGTTTGTGCAGGGGGCTTGCCGCGGTTCCGTCGTGATTTATGACTAGGAAGCGGCGAACCGAGGGGGCGACGATGCATCAACGCAATGTCATCGAAAAATTGCTGGAAGGCGTGCTGTTCAAGTCGCGCTGGCTGTTGGCGCCCTTCTACCTGGGGCTGGTGGTGTCGCTGGCCATGCTGCTGTCGGCCTTCCTGGGCGAATTGCTGCATGCCCTGCCGCAGGCCTTCGACATCGCCCATGTCGATCCCGAGCGGATCATCCTGGCAGCGCTGGGGATGATCGACCTGTCGCTGGCCGGCAACCTGGTGGTGATCGTGATCTTCTCGGGCTACGAGAATTTCGTCTCCAAGATCAATACCGACAATGCCGAGGACCGGCCGCAATGGATGGGCACGCTGGATTTCTCGGGCCTGAAGATGAAGCTGATCGGCTCGATCGTGGCGATCAGCGCGATCTCGCTGCTGCGCGCCTTCATGACGCTGACCGAGCCGGAGGTGGCGCTGGACGAGCCGCGGCTGAAATGGATGCTGGTCCTGCACCTGACCTTCGTCGCGTCGGGCCTGCTGTTCGCCGCCATGGATTATGTCGGCAACCGGGCGGAAAAGCCGAAAGAGCACTGATTTATTGAACCCCCTCTGTCGCAGCTCGGTCTGCGTGCCGCAGACACATCGCTGCGACATCTCCCCCTTCCCGGCGCTTTCGCGCCGAAGGGGGAGGGAAATCCGTGGCGACGCAAAGAAAAACCCTCCGGCGCCGGGCGGCGACGGAGGGCTCTTCGCGTCGATCGGGACGGCTTACTTCAGTGCCGCCGCGGTCTTTTCGGCATCGGCCTTGGCCATCGCCAGGTCGGTCGCGGCGATGCCGGACTTGGCCGAAGCGACGGCGCCTTCCAGCTTGGCCTTCATGGCGGCGTCGGTGGTGTCGGGGATCGCGCCATTGCCCTGCTTGGCGCAGGGATTGGCCTGGCCCGCGTCAAAGCCTTCGCCGCCCGGGCCGACCAGGCAGTTCAGCGCGTGATGCAGGTGCATGTGCACGCCGTCGATGGCGCCCTGCTTGGCGGCAAGGCCGGCATGGGTGGCGGCGGTGGAGACTTCCTGGGCGGCGTCCGCCAGCGCGGGCAGGGCCAGGACCGGGGACAGGACCAGCGCGACGGCGCCGGCAACAAGGGTCAGTTTCTTCATTGGGGGGTTCCTCTGCTGCAAAAATGGAAATGCGATCGTCAGGCTGAATGAAAAGCCGCACGAGAGACGGCGGAAAGCTTAGACCTGCCGTGAATTGTTGGCCAGCGGTGCTGCCATCCACGGCCGGGGGTCGCCAGCCCGGCCTGCTACCAGATGCTGTTGAGGTTGGCCCGCAGGCGCTGGGCCGCCTTCTGGTCCAGCGGCTGGGCGTTCATGTCCTTGTCCGGCCTGATCACGGTGCCGTTGAAGGTCAGGCCCGCATAGGCGCCGCTGCCGGAGGTCCAAACCACCATGTCGCCGCCATGGGCGGTGGTGGCGCCCTCCGCGCCCGACGACAGGTTGACCACGGTGATGCCGGCGCCCGCGCCCAGCTTGAAATTGCCATGCTCGATGCCGCTGAGGGCGCGCTGGGAATTGATGATGAAGACAAGCTGGGCCTCCTGCAGGCCGGCCTGCAGGCCGAAGGAGGCCGAACCCATGCTGTAGAAGCGCGGCTGCGACCAGGTGCGGCCCTGGCGGCGCAGGATCACGCCGTCGCCGCCCTCGGCCCCGAAGATGAAGCCGCCCTTGACCAGCTTGGGCACGATGTACACCGCGCGGGCGTTCTGCAGCATGTTGCGGGCGGTCGCGAAGGCCGGGTCGTGCTTGAGGTTGTCGACCGTGCGGTTGGCGTCGTGCAGCAGGTCGGACATGTCGTCGGCGCGGGCGGGCATGGCGAGGCCGGCGAGCATGGCCGCGGCCGCTATCATCTGGGCAAGGTGCTTGAGCATGGGGTGATCCTTCGGGGTCCGCCGGGATAACGCCACACTCCGGCCGAAAGTTCCATCGCGCCACAGCGCAAATGCCCGTCCAAATGAACGCAAGGCGGGTGCATCAGAGGGCGGAAAGAACCTCGATCGCCTGGGGCGGGCGGTTGAAGGCGGAGCGCTCGCGGGGATTTTCGGCAAAGCCGCTGGAAAAATCCTGGAAGATCGCCGAAAGCTCCTCGGCGTCCACCTGGGCCAGGGCGCCCAGCGGGAAGCGGTAACGCCAGAAGCTGACGATATGGGAAATCGCGGCCAGCTTCTCGCCCAGTTCCAGGAACATGAAGGGCGCCGACATCAGGAAGTCGCGGAAGGATTTGGGGCTCTGATGGGCCACCAGGTCGGCGAAGGATTCGTCATAGACCGTCAGCGCCCGGGTCACGTGCTGGCCGCTGTCGCGCACCATGCGGATGATGTCTTGGCGCGCCCGGGTGAGGTAGGCTTTCTGCTCGGCGTCAACCGCGCCCATGGGATACACGCGGCTGATCTCGCGCAGAACGCCCATCACGTCGGGCCAGAAGCGGTTCATGGACCATTTGTAATAGAGAAAGCCGCGCCAGCTGAACACGCCTTCGCGGAAATCCCCGCCGGTCAGTCCCAGCGTCGCGCGCAGCGGCGCCAGCCTGTCGCCGACCTCGGTGGACAGGAGCGCGCTGACCATGCGGGCGGTGTCCTGCTCCTCGCCGCCGCCGTCGCTGGCAAGCTGGATCAGCTTCGACATTTCCTGGCTGACGAAGCGGTGCATGCGTTCCTGGTCGCCCGGTGAGATGGCGAAATAGCAGGGAGCCACCTCGACGCTGTTGTTGCGCAGATGCTCGCGCACCAGGAAGGGATCGAGCGAGGGAACGCTGGCCAGAAGCCTCAGGACGTTCATGTCGCGCTCCAGCGTCTCGGGCCGGTAATTGCCCGCGCTGCGCAGCGCATCCTCATAGCCGCGCTGGTCGATGAACACCGAACGGCCGCCTGCCCGCAGGTCGCCATGGTCGAAAGGCAGGATCAGCTTGGTGGCCACCGTGCGGGGCGAATTGAACAGGTAGGTTTCGTCGGAGCGTGTGCGGTGCTTCACCAGGAAGCCGCGATTGATGATCGGCGAAAGGAACAGCGGCCGCTGAGCATGTTCGGGATTGTCCGTATTGTCGGCGGCGATGCGGCAGAGATTGAGCACGCGGCTGGTCGATGCCCCGCCAAGGGACGTCAGAAAGCGGATCGAACGGTCTAGCGGCACGGCAGCGTCCTGGCGATCATGACCCTGTCGGGCGCCATGGAATGCTCAACGCCGCGTCAGGGAGGCGGCCAGGATAGCAAGCGGGGCGTTAACAAATCGTCCCGGGCCTTGCCGGGGCGTTACCGTTGCGGCAGGACAGGGCATGGCCGAAAGTTCCCGCCTGGTCTTCAACCGCGATTTCGACGCCGCCCATGGCGTGGCCGAGAGGCTGTCGCCGCTTGTGGCGCGCGTGCTGGCGCCCAATCCAGGGCCCTTCACCTTTCGCGGCACCGGCGTCTATCTGGTGGGGGGCAAGGCCGGCGTCGCGGTGATCGATCCGGGGCCGGATCTGCCCCGGCATATCGAGGCGCTGAAGCGGGCGATCGGCGCGCGAAAGCTCAGCCACATCCTTGTCACCCACAGCCATCGCGATCACTCGCCGGCCGCCAGGGCCCTGAAGGCGTGGAGCGGCGCGCCCGTCATGGCGATGGCGGCGGCGCCGCCGGTCTTGGAGGAGGGCGCGGCCGTGGACGAGGCCCATGACCATGGCTTCGTGCCCGATGAGATGGTGACGGACGGTCAGGTCATCGCGGGCGAGGGCTTTACCCTGACCTGTGTGGCCACGCCCGGCCATACCGGCGGCCACATGGCCTATGCGCTGGCAGAGGAAGGCGCGCTGTTCTGCGGCGATCATGTGATGGGCTGGTCGACCAGCGTGATCGCGCCGCCCGACGGCAGCATGGGCGCCTATATGGCCAGCCTGGAAAAACTGATCGCACGGGGGGATCGCGTTCTTTATCCGACGCACGGCGCCCCGATCGCGGAGCCGCGCGGCTATCTGGAAGCGCTGCTGGCGCACCGGCGGATGCGCGAGGCCGAAGTGCTGGCGGCCTGGCGGGGCGGAGCGCGTGGCGCCGCCGCCATCGCCGCCAGGCTCTATCCCGACATCGCGCCCGCGCTCAGAGCAGCGGCGGGCGTGCAGGTGCAGGCGCATCTGGACCATCTGGCGCAACAGGGCCTGGTCGCGCTGCGATAGCGGCTAGGGATTGGCGGCCAGGAATTTGCGCACCAGACGCAGGGCATAGCCGTGATCGTCGCGGTCGCTGCGGCTTTCGGCCCTGACCGCCACGCGCGCACCCGCGCCGGCGGGGCGCACTTCAAGCACGATGTCGAAGACGCGTCCGAACCAGGGCGAGCGGGTGGTGGCCTCGATGCGGCCGTCCTTCTCGCTGAAGGCGGCGACGCGCCAGCCCAGGCGCTTCACCGTCTCGAAGCTGCGCCAGAACAGCGTCTTCACCGGCGCCTCGCTGCGAGGGAAGAAGCGCGGATAGGGGCGGGTGATCTCGCCATTCTTGAATTCGTGCAGGACGTAGGAAATCGTCCGCTGCTCGCCGCGGTAGGGGATGGTGGCCTGGCCGTCGAAGCCCAGCGGGTTCATCTGCGGGGTGCGCAGTTTCGCCAGCGCGACGAAGTGCGGCGGATTGTCGGTGTCGGTGGAGACATCGGTGATGGGCGGCATCACCAGCCCGTACCAGCTGCTGGAGAGCGGGACATAGAGAAAGGCCAGCGCGCCGAAGAGGGCGATCAGGCCGGGGCGCTTGCCCTCGCCCGCATTGCGGCCGGCGGCCCGCCACAGCCAGGTCAGGGCGCCGAAGAGGGCGATCACGCCCAGCGCCGTGGCCGGCGCCATCAGGGCCAGGCCCGTGCCGAAGGACAGCCGGTCCAGCCGCACGCCCACGACCGCCACCGCCGCAAGCAGCAGGGCGAGTATCAGGGCGGCGAAGGCCGCCCGCGCGGCAAAAAGCTGGAGGCGCATGAGGGAAAGCCGAAAGGACGCGGCAACTTAAAATCGGGACCGGCGCGGCGCAATTGCCTTCTCATCGGCATGCGCGGCGCCGCCGCGCGTCCCGCGCATGCCGGACCGGGCGCGCCCGGTGCTGGCACGGGACGGTTCAGACGCTAAAGTCGGCCCGCGGCGAAGCTTGCCGCGTCACAGGTGACCGATGCCTTCCGATACCAGCACACATCCCGGCAACACGCCCCACGGCCGCCTCAGCAATGTTCAGGCGCGCGACATGGCCAGCCTGCTGCACCCCTTCACCAACCTGACACTGCTCAACCAGACCGGGCCCACGGTGATCGAGCGCGGTTCGGGTGTCTTCGTCTATGGCAAGGACGGCAAGGACTATCTGGAGGCGATGGGCGGGCTGTGGTGCACGGCGCTGGGCTGGGGCGAGGAGGAACTGGCCGAGGCCGCCGCGCAGCAGATGCGCAAGCTCTCGTTCCAGCACATTTTCGGGGGCAAGAGCCACGAGCCCGCCATCCAGCTGGCCGAGACGCTGAAGGAGATGGCGCCCTTTCCCGTGGGCAAGGTGTTCTTCGCCAATTCCGGCTCGGAAGCCAATGACAGCCAGATCAAGTTCCTGTGGTATGCCGCCAATGCGCGCGGCCACAGGACCAAAAAGAAGATTATCGCCCGCGACCGGGCCTACCACGGGGTGACGCTGGCCAGCGCCAGCCTGACGGGACTGGACGCGTTCCACAAAAGCTTCGACCTGCCGTTCGATTTCACCCTGCGCGCGGAGTGTCCGCATTACTATCGCGGCGCCGAGGCGGGGGAGAGCGAGGAAGACTATTCGGTGCGCCTTGCCGCCAACCTGGAGGCGCTGATCCAGCAGGAAGGGCCCGACACCATCGCGGCCATGTTCGCCGAGGCGGTGATGGGCGCGGGCGGGGCCATCGTGCCGCCGAAAGGCTATTTCGAAGCCATCACCAGGGTGCTGGCGCGCTATGCCATCCCGCTGGTGGACGATGAGGTGATCTGCGGCTTCGGGCGCACCGGCAACTGGTTCGGCTGCGAGACCTACAACTTCCAGCCCGATTCCATGTCCATCGCCAAGGCGCTGTCATCGGCCTATATCCCGATCTCGGCGGTGATGCTGTCGCCGGAATTGACCGAAATCATCGAACAGGAAGCCGTCCGCATCGGCGGGCTGTGGCATGCCTTCACCTATAGCGCCCATCCGGTGGCCGCGGCGGTGGCGCTGAAGACCATCGAGATCTATCGCCGCCGCGACCTGATCGGCCATGTCCGCAAGGTGGCGCCGGTGTTCAACGCGCGGCTGACGGCGCTGGCGGAACACCCGCTGGTGGGCGAAGCGCGCGGCGTGGGCCTGATCGGCGGCATCGAACTGGTGGCCGACAAGAAGACCAGGCGCAATTTCGAGCCGGGCAAGCTGGTGGCGCTGACCTGCTCGCGCTTCTGCGAGGAGGAGGGGCTGATCGTGCGGCCGCTGCTGAACGACCGCATCGCCTTCTGTCCGCCGCTGGTGATCAGCGAGGCGGAGGTGAATGAACTGTTCGACCGCTTCGGCCGGGCCCTGGCACGGACCCTGGACTGGGTTCGGGCCGAAGGCCTGACGGCTCAATAGGCGTAGGGCGGCTGCGGAGGCGGCCGGCCGCGGGCCAGCCGCGCCACCTGGCGCAGGCCCTCCCACACCTCGGCGGCCTGGGTGCCGGCCAGGCTGTCGGCCCGGTCGACCGCGGCGCCATCATCGCGGGCGTCGATCAGTTCTTCCCGCGTGACGGTCTGGCAGCGGTCGAGAAACAGGACTCTATAACGGCGCATCATGGGACCCATCCTTCCCTGTGCCCGTCTTCCCTGGTCATCCCGCTCGGGAAGCAAGTCGGCGGCGCGGCTTTTTTTATCCACGTCCGCCCATCGGGCGATCACGCAACGCCGCAAGGGCAAAATCGATCCGCGACAGGAGAAATATTTCAGCTGGCCCTCAGCATCTGGTGGCTGCCGTCGGCGCCGTCCACATTAGGCCGGGCATAGATCAGGGACTTGCCGCTCCAAACCTGCAGGCGCTTGATGTTGGGCAGCTTCATGGCATGGGCCAGAATTTTTGCACGCTGGTCGTTGTCGCAGGTGGCGGAGAACTTGTAGGTCAGGCTGCCACCGTCATCCAGATAGCAGATTTCGTAAGCGGGCATCGTTGCCTCCTGGCTGTGCAGATTGCCTCCCCCGCTTGTTGAAGTTTTGCGCGACGTGCCAAAGAATGTCGAGTGACAATCGGGTAAAAGCGTTCACGATGCCCCGCAAATTGTAGCCCGTTTCAACTCTTTGCGGACACGGCGGGGTTTTGGGGAGCCTTTTGACCTGTCCGGCGTTAACGGGTAATCCGTCCGTCCATCCTTATTCCGATCGGGAGTTTTCCATGCCTGCTCCATTCAAGCTTGCCCCGCTGCCCTGGGACGAAGACGCCCTGGCCCCCACCATTTCCGCGAACACGATTTCCTTCCACTACCACAAGCACCACCAGACCTATGTCGACACGCTGAACAAGCTGGTCGAAGGCAGCAAATTCGCCGGCATGAAGCTGGAAGAGATCGTCCAGGCCACATTCAAGTCGAACGACGCCAAGGAAAAGACGCTCTTCAACAATGCCGGCCAGGTGTGGAATCACGATTTCTACTGGCGCAGCCTCACCCCCGCCAAGACCGAACCGTCGGGCGAACTGAACAGCGCCATCGCCGCCGCGTTCGGCAGCAAGGATGCGCTGATCGCGCAGCTGGCGGATGCGGGCAAGACGCAGTTCGGCTCGGGCTGGGCCTGGCTGGTGATGAAGGACGGCAAGCTGGCGATCGAGAAGACCCCCAATGCCGAGACGCCGATGGCGGTCGGCACCAACTGCCTGCTGACCGTCGATGTGTGGGAGCATGCCTATTATCTGGACTACCAGAATGCCCGCCCCAAATATCTGGAGGCAGTGCTTGGCAAGATCCTGAACTGGGAATTCGCCTCCGAGAATATGAGCAAGAAGGCGGTGCGCGCCGCCGCCGAATAGGGCGCCGCCTTGCCACGCAGGCTCTGTCCCCACAGTCCGGTTGGGCTGTGGGGATTTTCATTTGGCGGCAGGCGCCGGGATAAGGATGCGGGGCCGGCAATGGGCATGCCGGCAGGTGCGACGCAGCAAAACCGCTTTACGGCCGCGCGAACAGCGAATGCAGCTGCGCCAGAAGGCGCTTCAGCCAGTTGACCGGCAACAGCCGCGGGCGGGGGGAAGGCGGGTAATGAGGAACCAGAAGACCGAGCATGTGCGACCTCTGCGTATCCGGATGTAAACGCCGTATACGGAACAAAGGTGCGCTCCAAAAGTAAATTAACTGTTTACGGTCAATAGTGGGGCAGGCCGCCATTGCCGGGGTTCTGGTCCTGGATGGGACCGGAATAGGGACGCGGCTGGCCCTGGGGCGTATAGGTGCGGCAGGCGGTGTAGCCCGCATTCCAGCCGGCGCGATAATTCCTTTCGGTGCGGAAAGCGTCCTGGTCCTTGATCTGGTCGAAGCCGTTGCGCTTGTTGGCGTCAGGCCCCGGCGCGCTCGAGCAGCCGTCCTGATAGCCGGCGCGATATTCGGGCGTGCGCCGCATCTCGCGGGTGATCTTGGGGCCGAACAGGCCGCAACCGGCCAGCACAAGGGCCAGGGCAAGCGATATGAAGCGAAGGGCCATGCGGAAGCCTTTTGGGGTCGGGTCTGTTTACCAAGCCATTTTACGCCGGATTAAGCCAGAAAGGCGCAGGATCGCGCCATAAACAAATATTGCGGGCGCAGCGCGCCCGGATGCGGGATCAGGTGCAACAGGCAGTGTTGACGGATCTGCGGGTGATGCTGGTGGGCCCGAAAGGCCACGGCCTGTCGCTACTGCGTTCGGTGCTGGCGATCGCCGGCGTCACCCGCGCGACGATGGTGGAGCGCCCCGATCGCGCGCTGGAGCTTCTGAGAGTGGAGCATTTCGGCGCCGTCTTCTGCGAGGATGGGCTGGCGGCGGGCGAAATGTCCTTTACCGTGGCGGTGCGGCGCGCGCGCGCCATGCTCGATCCCATGATTCCCGTCTTCGTGCTGCATGACCGGGCGCGACGCCGCGATGTGGAGGCGGCGCGCGACCTGGGCGCCACGGACGTCCTGACCATGCCGATCAGCCCCAGGACCGTGGCCACCAAGCTGAAGAGCGCGCTGGAAGCACCACGGCCCTTTATCCTGGCGCCGGACTTCTTTGGGCCCGACCGCCGCGCCAGGAGTCGCGAAGCCTTTGCCGGCAGCGACCGGCGGGTGCGTGTGCCCCGCAAGTCGCGGGTGGACTTCTCCCATTTGTGACAGTGCCGGCCTAGCATGGCCAGGTTACGACTATAGTCCCACAACCTATAGTATGATCCCGGTTCAACAGCCAACCGTATGGATTTACGCTGTCAATGCGGGAAAATGCGCCTATCCCACGGGGCACGAAATATTTTTCTAAGAGATAAATCCTTTTCTCTTAAGCATATTTTCTCTCGCTCCACACGCTAAAGTCGATATTCCTATCCTCCCTGATTGGGGATATAGGATAATTGTCCCAATTACGTAGTTGACACCACAAGCGCGATATGGTGTAAGACATTGACAGGCCGACATTTTATCGAGATTTGCGGAAGCAGGCTAAAATAGGTATAATGTCCGCATGTCTACGGACAATCCAAAGGTCGCGGTCAGGCCGCATGGCGAAATTGAAGCCGCGATTAGCGCTGAATTGTTTTCTCAGTTCCGCAAAGAGCGGAATGCCTTTGTTCAGGGCGATCCCGCGAATGGGCAGATGACGCTGATCGACGGCAAATTTGACTTACGGGCAATCGCCAGAAACCTACTCAGGAGGCTGGAAAATCGCCCAGACCGCCAGCCTAATAGCTTCTAATTCCAGCGCAGATTTACCGGACAGTTTGTAGGTGAGAACTTTGCCATCAATCGTGCGAGTAACAGTGTCCTCGTAAACGCCGTCGACATATAGGCCGCCGCCAAAACCAGAAGCTTTTATTTCGATACCGCCACCAGAGTAATCCCCGCTGAATAAGTTTTGCCGAGCGTCGGCAGGGTGCGCCATCAATTCGGCAGCATGAGAAACAGCGTGGCGAATTAGAATAATATTGGGAAAGGCTGTATCGAACCTTTTCCGCTGGGCCTTGAATGCTTTGTAGTCGATTAGATTTCTCAATGTGGGGCAGAGGCCGAGCGGGGGATTTCCCAGCAACTCGCTAATTGCCTCTAGTGCTTTCCCGTAATTGTAGAGCGCCATTGCGCCATCTCGACCGGCGATATTTCTCCAAGCCCCTAATATTCCGATATTCTTTCTCCAGAGATCGACATCATCAGGAGCAGGACCCTGTTTTGAGCGGTCGCGTATTTGTTGGTCTGCAAAGGCAAGAAGATGGATATTCATTGTAAAATCTTGCTCATATCGTTCCAGCATCTCTAATGCGTGGCCGACATGGGTCGCCCCTTCGATTTCTTCGGCGGGCAGATGGAATCGGTAGATTCGAGGAGGAAATTTGGATGGCATCGAAATCAGACCAGGAGAGGGAAGAAATTCAGGCGCGGTTGAAGGCAACGTTAGCCGGAGCCTTCAAAGGCTCTCCGACTCAACTGAAGAATATTCCGAAGGCGCGCGGCGAAAAGAGAGCGGAGGCCCGCGAAGGCGAGCCCCCGCCCATTAAGCGTTAACCGAACGCTGGCGGCAAATCAGCCGCTGGCGCTATTTCGGAGAAGACCTTGCCAGTCTTCACCTTGCTTATACGCCCTTGGTTGATGCCAAGAGCGCTTGCGATTTGATGCTGATATAAACCCTTAATCAGTGCCCGCTTAATAATAGCGGCAACTTCCGCCGTTACCGGCGGGCTGGGCACTCTTCTCATGGCTGTCCCTTTCGACAGACTTGATTAAGTGCCTTGACTTGGTAAGTCCGGTGGAGTCTTCTCCACCCGTCTGAACTACCGAGGGTCCCGAGGCACCATGCTACGGACCGTCAGAAACGGGGCCCTTGCAGGGGCCCCTTTTCGTTTCCGATTCATCGAATCATTTTAGCAGTTCGCGCCACAAAGGTGGAGTCTAGCGCAATGCGGGACTTTCCCACAGGCGCGTAAAACTTACTTTTCACGCCACCGGCTGAAGTGTGCCGCCAATCCTTTAAAGGACCGGCCCTTAGTCAGCTTGGTGATAGGTGAGACGCTTTCCTTCGCCTGACTTCACGGCGGCGATAGCGCGGGTCATATCATCAAACCCCAGCGCCTCACGGTGGTTATAGCGGAAGTCATATTCCGCCAGATAACGATGCAGATGCTTCTCGGAGCAGTGCTGATAGACGCCTTTCATGCCGCGCTTGAAGATCGAGAAATAGCCTTCCGCTGAATTGGTGGTGACATCGCCACGAGCATATTCCTTGCGGCTATGGTTGACCGTTTCGTGGCTGGCAAAATGCTCATCCGCGCCGATGTAAAGGCGGCTCTCGTCCGTATGGAGGCGGCTTTCGTGGTGGATGTTGTCCCGCACGATCTTCGCCACCGTGGCCTTGTCGGCGCGGGGAACATGGAACGACCGGACTTTGCCGCCGCGTTCCACCAGCGAGACGATGGCCCGCTTCTGGCCGACGCCAACCTTGCCGCCCTTAGTATAGGGCGTTGAACGCTTCACCTTGGGCTCAATCGGCGTCGAAACGGGACCGAAGTAGGTTTCGTCCGCCTCGACAATCTGGCCGTTGCCGCCCATCGGAGGCAGGTCCAACCCGCCCTGGCGCATCGCTTCCATGATCCGGTGATGCATGAACCAGGCGGTGTTGTACTGGCAGCCAAGGGCACGGTGCAGCTGATGGGCGGAAAAGCCTTTCTTGGAGGATGCGGCCAGCCAGAAAGCCATTGCCCACTGGGTCAGCTTGGCGTGGCTGCGCTCCATCACAGAGCCGGTCATGACTGTGAAATCCCGGCGGCATTCCTTGGCCCGGCAGCGGTACCGGCCCGGCTTCTTGGTGTTGTAGGGCTCCGTAGAGCCGCAGGACGGGCAATAGGGGCCAGTCGGCCAACGGGCAGCCTCAAACCACTGGCGGGCGGCTTCCTCGTCGTGGAAGTGCTTTTCGGAGAAAATATTCTTACCCATCGGGGGCGGCCTTCAAAATTACCGCTAAATACTAGCCTTTTGGCTTTGTGGTGTCAACTACGTAATTGGGATAATTGTCCTCCATGCGGCACAAAGGCGCCGTCGAAGGGGCCCGGCGGGCCGGAAAAGGAGTGGGGACATGAATTCAATGCAGGATCCGGCGGTCTTCCTGACCGCTCAACGTGCCAGCCTGGCGCGCTTTGTGGTGGCGCAGGTCTATGGCGTGCCGGTGGAGGAGAAGATGCGAAAGCCGACACGCGGGCGCCCGCATGTGGCGCGCGCCCGGCAGATCGCCATCCATCTGGCGCGGCTGGTGTTCGCCATGAGCCACAGGCAGCTGGCGCGCGAATTCGGCCGCGACCGGTCCACCGTCCATCACGCCTGCCACCTGGTCGAGGGCATGCGCGAGGCCAGCGCCGAATTCGATTCCACCCTGCGCTGGATGGAAAGCCTTTTGCGCCGCGCGGCGGGCCTGACGCCATGAGCGGAAAGAAAGACCATGGGCGCGGCCAGGCTGCCGCGGGCGAAAATCGCCTCCGCAGCGAAAAGGAAGTGGAACAGGAGGGCCGCCGCGTGCTGCGCCGCCTGGCGGGGGCGCGCCAGGCGCTGTTCGCGCGCGGCGCCGTGCATGCGGTGGCGCGCAGTCCGTCCGCGGCCGCGGCCAGCCGGGTCACGGTGGCGGCCGATCTGGTGGCCCGCTTCCTGGCGCTGGAATGGATTCAGCCCGACGGGCCGGGCCGGCATGTGATCGCGCCGGGCGGGCATGCGCTGCTTGTGCGCGCCGAGGGCGGCTTTGGCGACCAGCACCGGCTGATGCAGGCGCACGAACCGGGCGGCGGTCAAACCGTCCAGGTCAACATGGCGGAATCGCCGCTGGCGCGGCTGAAATTTCGCGCGCTGGTCGATGACCGGCAGTTCGCGGCGGGCGAAAGGCTGCGCCGCGACTATACGCTGGGCCAGTTGACCCCGCGCATGGGCGTGGACTGGAGCCAGCCGGTGGTGACCGGATCGCGCGGCGGATCGGGCGAAAACATCAGCGATGTGGCGATCGCCGCGCGCCAGCGGCTGAACCGGGCGCTGAAGGCGGCAGGCCCGGTGCTGGGTGACCTTCTGTTCGATGTCTGCTGCCACCTGGCGCCGCTGGAAGAGGTGGAACAGGTGCGCGGCTGGTCACGACGATCGGGGCGGGTGGTTCTGACCATCGCGCTGGACCGGCTGGCGAGCCAATACGGCTTCAATGTCGTGGCCGGGCGCGCGGCCATGCGGGCATGGATGATGGACGACGGGGCGATGGCGGAGGAGAGACTTTAAAGCGCGCGCTGGCGGGCGGCGCGGGCACTGATGTCGGCGTCGATTTCCCCTTTAACCCGGGCCAAGCCTTCGGCGATCCGACCGCCGGGGCCCAGGCCCATCCGCGCGAAGAAGCCGAGGCCGCCGGCACATTGCGAACCACAGTCGCTGTCCGTCCGCGAGAGACCGCTGGCGGCGGACAGGACGGTGGTCAAGCGGGGTGTCTGCAAGGTGCCGGCGCCCGGGCGTCCCAGGCCAAGATCGGGCTCGTGCGGCGCCAACAGCGACACCAGCCCTATCCAGAAAATGGCCCGGAAAATCATGGAAACTCACTTCCGATTTGCAACGCAGCCAGCCTGATGCGCCACCATTTTCCGCGCCCTGAACCCTTTCCTTAAATTTGAAGCCAATCGGCGCAGCGGGCACAGTTCCCGCTGGTGTCGAAAACGCAGCGTTGCTGCAAAGGATGCGCTTCGATTCAAATTCGAGGTGTGATTGAATCGCTTGCAATTAAAATTGAAGTGATTTGCAGGAAAAGTTCCCGGAACATGGACCTGGAAAATGCCCGGAAGTTCCGGTTCAGGCCGAGGCGGGCAGGATCAGGCGGGCCGTGAAGCCGTCGCCATTGCCGCTGGAAAGTTCCAGGCGGCCGCCATGCAGGCCGGCGAACGCTTTTATCAGTGTCAGGCCAAGCCCGGCGCCCTGGGTGTGATGGGCGCCTTCGCCGCGTCCGCCATGCTCGAAAGGCTCCTGGATGCGGGCCAGGTCCTCGGCAGGCACGCCCCGGCCGTTGTCGTGCACGCCGATCACGATCATGCCGTCCTGGCGCGCCGCCGACAGGCTCACCTTGCAGCCCGGATCGGTGTGGGTGACGGCATTGTCGATCAGGCCATGGATCATCGCGGCCAGCACCGCCTCGTCGGCGTCGGCCATCATCCCCAGAGACACGCGGCCGGCATCGATGGTCACGCCGCGCTGGGCGGCCAGTTCGCCGAAACCGTCGCGCCCCAGCCACAGCATGGCGCCCACGTCCACCGGGGTGCGGTGGAGCTCGTAGCGGCCGGCCGAGATCTTGGTGAGATCCATGATCTGGTTGATGATCTTCAGAAGGTTGGTCCCGCCCTGGCGGATCAGGCCGGCATATTCGCGGACCTGATCGGCGGAAAGCCGGTCGGCCATCGTCGCCATCAGGTCGGAAAAGCCCAGTATGGCATTCAGCGGCGTCTTGAGCTCGTGGCTCATGGTGCGCAGCAATGTGGTCTTGGCGCTGTCGGCGCGTGCCGTCGCCTGGTCCAGCCGGCGCGCCAGGTCGGCCAGATAGTCGCTCTGGCGCCGGGCCTCGGCACGCGAACGTTCCAGCGCATCTTCCTGTTCGGCCAGCGCGGCCTCGGCGCGCACCTTGTCGGTGATGTCGGTAAAGATCACCGCACGGCCGCCATCGGACGTGGCGCGGTCGCGCACCAGCCAGGCCCTGCCGTCATTCGTCTTCACCGTCACATGGCCGGCCGGCTGGGCGTGGATCACCATCCGGCGTTGCATCCAGACCTGCGGATCGGTTTCCAGCACGGTGCGGCCGGAAAGCGCCACCATTGTCATCACCTCCCGGAACGTGCGTCCGGGCAGGGCGTCCAGCTCCACGCCGACAAAGCGGGCATAAAGCGCGTTGGCCATGACAAGCCGGTCGTCGCGGTCGTAGAAGGCGAAGGCGTCGGCCGACAGTGCCACCGCTTCCTCCAGCCGGGAGAACTGGGCGCGTGCCTGGGTGACGTCACTCCACAGAAGGATGGCGTCGCCGCCCGGGGAACGGCGGGCCTTGACCTCCACCACCCGCCCGCCGGCAAGGTCGATGTCGCGCGGAAGGAAATTTCCCGGCTGGAGCTGGGCCAGGCAGGCGGCGACGAAGGCATCGATGCCGCCGGCAAGCACGGCAGGCGCGATCTCGCCGCCCGCCGCCACCAGCCGCAGCAATTCGCCATAGCCAAGCCCGACGAGTTCCTCGCGCGGCGGCAGGCACGCAAAGAGGTAGTTCAGATGGGCGTTGGCATAGGTCAGCCGGCCCTGGGTGTCGAAGGTGGTGACAGCCACACGCAAGGTATCGAGCAGCGGCAGCAGGGCGGCCTCGGCGCCCGGTTCCGGCAGGGCGATGCACGCGGGTTCGGCTCTCGTCACCGGCGCTCCTGTGGGATGGCCCTTCGCGGGCCCAAGGCGCCAGTGTGCGCCCTGCCGGTTTCGGATTGGTTAGGGCAGAAGGCCCTGGACTGGTTGCCGATCCGTGACCGGAACTGGCCCCCGTTCAAACTTCATTAACGATAACGGACGGAAACTGAAGCCCGCTCAGATTGGGGACTTTCCCCGGGCAGAGGCAATGTTGCGGTATTCTTTTGCCGACGATGGCGGCCAACGCCGCCGCTTTGTGGCTGTCCAGGCCGCCAAGGGCGCGGTTGGCGCGGTGCTGGCCGTTGGATTTTTCGTGCTGGTGGACCAGCCCGACCTGGTCGAAGCCCTGGCCCTGGCCGGGCTGATGGCGCCGGCCCTTCTGGCGGTTCTGGGCCTGACCCGGCTGCCCGTGCCGCTTCTGGAACAGGTAAGCCTGAGCCTTTTTGCGTTGCTGGTGGGCTACATGGCGGCGCTGACGGGCGGCCTGTCCTCGCCCCTGCTGGTCTGGTTCGTGCTGGTGCCGGCGGAAGCGGCACTGTCCGGCGGACGGCCCGCCGTGGTCCGCGCCGGGCTCGCTGCCGGGCTGGCGCTGGTGGTGCTGGCCGGGCTGGAGGCCCAGGGCGCGCTGCCGGCCGCACGACTGACGCTGCCGGGCGCCCTGCCGCTCTGGGCGATCTATGCCGCCTCGGTACTGACGGCGCTGGTGCAGGCGGTGCTGGTCGCCGCCGCGGCGCAGGACCGCCAGCGCGCGGCCGATGCCGCGGCCGCCGAAGGGGCGGCGATGTACCGCTTCCTGGCAGACAATTCGATGGACCTGATCACCCGCCATTCCACCGATGGCTGCGTGCGCTTCGCCAGTCCGGCCACCCACGCGCTTCTGGGCCGCGCGCCGGAGGAGATACTGGGCCTGGCGCCGGCAGAGCTGGTCCATCCGGATGACCTGAAGGTGGTGCAGGCCGCGCTGATGGAGGCCGCCTATTTCGGCGGGCTGGGCGAGGCGCAGGTGCGGCTGCGCCACAAGGACGGACGCCATGTGTGGGCCGAGATCCGCTGCCGTCCCGGCGCGGGCGGTGACATCGTGGCGGTGACGCGCGACATCACCGAGCGCAAGGCCCAGGAGCGCGCGCTGGTCGAGGCGCGCGACGCAGCCCTTGGGGCCAGCCGCGCCAAGAGCCGCTTCCTGGCCAATATGAGCCACGAGCTGCGCACGCCGCTGAACGCCATCATCGGCTTTTCCGAGGTGATGACGCGCGAGATGTTCGGGCCGGTGGGTCCGCGCTACCAGGAATATTCGCGGCTGATCTTTGAATCGGGCACCCATCTTCTGGACCTGATCAATTCGGTGCTGGACATGTCCAAGATCGAGGCGGGCAAGTTCGAACTGGCGGAGGAACTGTTCGACCTGGAAGAGACGGTCCAGAGCGCGGTGCGGTTCCTGAAGATACCCGCAGAGCGCGCGGGCGTGGCGATGACGCTGGATGTGGCGCCCGGCGCGCGCCGGATCTATGCCGACCGGCGCGCGGTCAAGCAGATCCTGGTCAATCTTCTGTCCAACGGCGTCAAATACACCCCGCCCGGCGGCACGGTGCATGTGCGCGCCGAGGCGTCGGCGCAAGGGGTGATGCTGGCGGTCAGCGATACCGGCACCGGCATTTCCCAGGAAGACCTCAAGCGCCTGGGCCAGCCCTTCGAGCAGGTGGAAGGGGCCGAGACGCGCGCCAAGGAGGGCACCGGCCTTGGCCTGGCGCTGGTCAAGGCGCTGGCGGCGATGCATGGCGGCGCGGCCGAACTGTCGTCGGTGCTGGGCGAGGGCACCACGGTCAGCGTGCGGCTGCCTTACGCGGCGGTGGACGAGGTGGGCGGGCGGCTGAGCAGCGCCAAGATCATTCCGTTTCGCGCGGCATCGTGACAGCGGGGGCTGCGCTGTCCTAGTCTTCGGCATGGCAGACGCTAGTGTTCCCTGTGCGTGGGTCCGAGATCGACCTGGTCCGGCTCTTCGCATTGGTCGGGACGTGAGGGCCGCGTCATGAGCATGACCGGCGCACCCATGAGCACACCAAGACTGAAAGCGGGGATTTTCGTCCGCGCCTTGATAAGGCGTGCCGAGGTTGAAGGCGCCAGCGCCTTCATCGTCAGGCGCGGGGCGGAGGAGGCTGGCGCCGTCATCATCAAGGTGGCGAAGATGGACGGCAGCGTTCAGGTACTGAACCAGACGCGCGACGGCAGGGGCGCGCTGGTGTGGAGCCAGCCGCTGGGCGGCTGGACGGACGAGGCGCGCGCCGGCCAGTGGTGTGACAAGCAGGTGAAATTCGATCCCGACCTGTGGATCGTTGAGATCGAGGACCGGCAAGGCCGCGCTTTCGTGGACGAGGAAATCGTGTAACGTCGCGTCATGCCACACCACGGTCCCCTGGCGCCATACGCACCCTTCCTGCCGTTCCTGGTGCTGGTGCCGATCCTGTATTTGCGCATGCGCAAGATGTCGCGGCCGCAGCCGCTGAAACTGCACCGGCTGTGGATCCGGCCGGCGCTGTTCATCCTCCTTGGGGCGCTGGCCCTGCTGGCGCCGCAGCGCGGCGCGTATGGCGCGCCCGGCGGCCATCTCGTTATCGCCGCGTCGGCCTTCATGCCGATGGATTGGGCGATCCTGGCGGTGGCGGCGGCGCTGGGCGCGGTCGCCGGCTGGTACTGGGGCCGCACCATGGCGATCGAGGTGCATTCCGAAAACGGCACGCTGATGGTGCGCGGCGGACAGGCGGCGATGCTGGTGCTGGTGGTGCTGATCCTGCTGCGCATGGGGCTGCGCTATGGCGCGGCGGCGGAGGCGGCGGCCTGGCACCTGAACGCCGTCCTGATCGCCGATGCGTCCATTGTCTTCAGCGTGGCGCTGTTTTGCGTGCGCAGCCTGGAGATGTTCATCCGTGCGCGGCGGGTGATGGCGGCGGCCGCGCGCTGATCCGCGGGGAGCAGCGATGCTGGAAGTGCTGTGGGTATTCCTGCGCTTGGGCCTGACCAGTTTCGGCGGGCCGGTGGCGCATCTGGCTTATTTCCGCAAGGAATTCGTGGCGCGCCGCCGCTGGCTGGACGAGGAAGCCTATGCGGGGATCGTCGGCTTCTGCCAGTTCCTGCCCGGTCCCGCCTCCAGCCAGGTGGCAATGGTGCTGGGCCGGCGCCGGGCGGGATGGGGCGGGCTGATCGCGGCCTGGATCGGCTTCACCCTGCCGTCGGCGCTGCTGATGGCGGCATTCGCGCTGGCGGCGCGGCGCGATGTGGCAAACGCGCCCTGGATGCATGGCCTGAAGATCGCCGCCGTGGCGGTGGTGGCCGAGGCGCTGTGGGTGATGGGCCGGCGGCTGACGCCCGACCTGCAGCGTCTCCTGATGGCGGCGTTTGCGGCGGCGCTGGTGCTGTTGCTGCCGGTGACGGCCGGCCAGCTCGTTGCGATCGCGGCGGGCGCAGGCGTGGGCGCGCTGATCCTGAAAGTGCCGCCGCAGATCGCCGCTCCGGTTGCGGCGCCGCGATATGCGGGGCTGCTGCTGGCGCTGTTCTTTCTGTTGCTGGTGGGATTGCCGCTGCTGGCGGGGCTGGATCACCGGCTGGCGCTGTTCGATGCGTTCTATCGCTCCGGCGCGCTGGTGTTCGGCGGCGGCCATGTGGTGCTGCCGCTTCTGCAAAAGGCGGTGGTGACGCCGGGCTGGCTGGACAGTGCAACTTTCATGGCGGGTTATGGCGCGGCGCAGGCGATGCCTGGGCCACTGTTTTCCTTTGCCGCCTTCCTGGGCGCGGCCATGGGCGGGTGGGGCGCGGCGCTGCTGTGCCTTTGCGCCATCTATCTGCCGTCGCTGCTGCTGGTGGCGGGCGGCTGGCCCCTGTGGCAGGCGGTGGCGCATCACCCCAGGCTGGCCGCGGCGCTGGCGGGGATCAACGCGGCGGTGGTGGGGCTTCTGGCGGCGGCGCTGTGGTCGCCGGTGATCACCAGCGCGATCTTCACGCCGGTGGATGCGGCGGTCGCGCTGGCGGCGCTGGTGCTGCTGCGCATCGCGGTTCCGGCCTGGGCGGTGGTTGCACTCTGCGCGGCGGCGGCAGCGGGCGCGGCGCTGTGGTTGCACTAAACTGGCCTGCCTGCTACCCCCCGCCACCATGAGCCGTACCCCTGCCAGCGAGGCCGCCCGACGGCGGACCTTCGCCATCATCTCCCACCCCGACGCGGGCAAGACCACGCTGACCGAGCATCTGCTGCTTCTGGGCGGGGCGATCCATGCCGCCGGCCGGGTCAAGGCGCGCGGCGACGCGCGCCGCGCCAAGTCCGACTGGATGAAGATCGAGCAGGAACGAGGCATCTCGGTCACCAGCGCGGTGATGACGTTTGAATACAAGGACGCGGTGTTCAACCTTCTGGACACGCCGGGCCATGAGGATTTTTCGGAAGACACCTACCGCACCCTGACGGCGGCGGACTCTGCGGTGATGGTGATCGACGCCGCCAAGGGCATCGAGGCGCAGACCCGCAAGCTGTTCGAGGTCTGCCGCCTGCGCGACATTCCCATCATGACCTTCGTCAACAAGATGGACCGCGAGGCGCGCGATCCCTTCGAGCTCTTGGACGAGATTTCCGACCAGCTGCAGATTGAGACGGCGCCGATGATGTGGCCCTGCGGCATGGGGCTGAATTTTCGCGGCGTGGAGGACCTTCACACCGGCAGCTTCCTGGCCTTCAACGAAGGCGTACCCAATGAGGAAGAGGCCGCGAAACTGGACGAGGATGTTCTGCTGGCGCGCGCGGGATTGCCCGCCTTCGATCTTGCGACCTATCGCGAGGGCCATCTGTCGCCGGTCTATTTCGGCTCGGCGCTGAAGAATTTCGGCGTCGCCCCGCTGCTGGACGCGCTGGCGCAATACGCGCCGCCACCCCGCGCGCAGGCCGCCGTGGGCAAGGCGGCCGAGCCGGGCGACAAGGAAGTCACCGGCTTCGTCTTCAAGGTGCAGGCCAACATGGACCCCAACCACCGCGACCGGGTGGCGTTCCTGCGGCTGGCCAGCGGCGAATTCCGCCGCGGCATGAAGCTGAAACAGTCGGGCACGGGCAAGACCATCGGCGTGCACAATCCCATCCTGTTTTTCGCCTCCGAGCGCGAGACGGTGGACGAGGCCTGGCCCGGCGACATCATCGGCATTCCCAACCATGGCGTCCTGCGGGTGGGCGATACGCTGTCGGAATCGGGCAATGTGGTGTTCACCGGCATTCCCAATTTCGCGCCGGAGATATTGCGCCGGGTGCGGCTGGCCGACCCGATGAAGCAGAAGCACCTGGCGCGGGCGCTGGAAAGCCTGGCCGAGGAAGGCGTGACGCAATTGTTCAAGCCGGCCATCGGTTCGCAATGGATCGTGGGCGTGGTGGGCGCGCTGCAGCTGGATGTGCTGAAATCGCGGCTGGTGGCCGAATACGACCTGGCCGCCGATCTGGAAGCCTCACCCTTCGATGCGGCGCGCTGGCTGTCGGGCACACCGGCCGAGATCGAGAAATTCGCCGCCGCCAACCGGGGCGGCATGGCCGCCGACCGGGACGGCGCGCCGGTGTTCCTGGCCAAGAGCGCATGGGAGATCGGCTATGTCGCCGAACGTTTTCCCAACGTGAAGCTACTCAAGACGCGCGAGCGTCACGAGGTTCACGCGGAGAGCTAGGCCGGCAGCAATGCGTCCTGCTGTGGCGGGCTCAATTCGCGCAGGCGCCGGCGTGCCTCGCTCGCCGTGATGGCGTCGAAGGAATCCAGCAGCGCATAGGTGGCGGCGGACCCCCGGCGGGGGCCGATGGTCAGCGCCAGCGCGGAAAATGCGGCGCGGTCCAGCCCCGCGGCCTTGCAGGCCATCACCAGCCCTTCGCCGCTTTCGTCATGCAGGATGTCCCGGGCGGTGCCGGTGTCCAGTCCCAGCGCGCCGGCCAGCGCGGCGCCGACATCGCCACCGGCACGGGCGGTTTGCACCAGCGCGCGGTCCGGGCACTGGCGCGGCAGCGCGCGCGCCGACAGCGCCGGATCGGCGTAAAGCAGCACGCGCAGCCGCGCACGGCCGGCGGGCTCGACATCGCGGGCGCATCTGGCCAGCAGCGTCTCGCATGTGGCGCGCATGGCCCGGGGGCAGTCTTCGGGCCAGTGGATGAGAAGCTCGGCCACTTCCTCGGCCAGCGCGGCGCGCAGCGCCGGTCCCTGGTCTGCCAGGGCCAGAAGATGGGCCAGTCGATCCGAGGCGGGCGTGGATGCAGGCATGGGAGGCGATCCTCGATCCCCATGCTGGCGCATTACGCTTAACGTTTCGTTTTCCCTGTCCGGCTTTTGCGCGTCACGAAGCGATGCCCGCCTTGTCCGCCATGTCGGATGCGCGGGCAAAGCCGTGATGGGCTAAGATCTTGGTCAGCTCCGCCAGCACCCTGTTCTGATGGCCGGCCGCCAGCGGGGGCGCGCCGGGTGCCAGAAGGCGCATGGTGCGAACATGCACCCTGATGGAGGCAATGTCCTTGAGGCCCGATTGCCTGAGGCCCTCCAGCAGATCGCACAGGCAGCAGGTGGCCGCGTCCAGCGCGCGGTAGCCGAAGGTCCCCGCCAGGGTAACGATCTGGTCGCAGCGTGCCAGCATCGCCGACAACTGGCCGGGCGAAAAGAAGCCGCCGTCCTGCGGCGCGGCCGCGATCTGTTCCAGCGTGGCGATGCTTTTTTCGATCACCAGGTCGGCGTCGCCGCGCATGGATTCCATCTGGTCCAGAGCGCCCTTGATGGCCTCCTCGCGCGTGACGCCGCCGAATGCCCTTGCCCCTTCCGACAGGCGGGTCCTGGGGAAATGAAGCAACTGTTTCATGCGGGCTCTCCGGTGACGTCGGTCTTGCGCCGGGATTTGGCCTTCGCCGGCGGGCCCTTGCGGAACCGCCGGTCGGGCCCCAAGAAATTGTCGTTCTCGATGAAGGGGCGCCGGCTGTTGGCGACCCAGGCCAGCCGGTCGAACAGCATCTGGGCGGAGGCGGGCTTGCGGATGACGAGATTGGCGCCGGCGTCGCGCGCCGCCGTGACCAGGCGCAGCTGGGTATACCCGGACAGCACGATGATCGGCACGAAGCGCAGCGGCTCGGGCTGTTTGCGGATCCAGGCGATCAGTTCGGAGGCTTCGATGTCGGGCAGCGCCGCTTCGATCAGGCAGACATCGGGGCATTCCTTGGTCACCAGCTCGCGCAGCTGTTCGCCATTGGATGCCATCTGGATGGTGCCCATGCCGAAACCGCGCAGCATCTGGGCGATCAATCCGCGGGTGAACACGTCCCGGTCCGCCAGCAGACAGCGCACCTTGCTGAGGTTCAGCCGTGGCTGACCCATGATCTTGCCCTCTGACCTCGCGCCCCCCGGCACTCGCCCGGTTTGTTGGCCGTATGGACCGCGCCGCCACGGGTTCCATCAGGCATGTGGGGATATCTAGAAGGAGAAGATTTAAGCAAGGGTTACGAATGCCACTTCAGGCAGCATCCTGGGGAGCGGGCATGAGCCTCAGTCGCCGATGACGGCCTGTGAGGACGGATCAGCGAAAGCTCCGGTGGAGCTTTCGCCCGGCCGAACGCCCGCGAAGCGGGCAGCAAGCCTCAATCGCCGATGACGGCCCGTGAGGACGGATCAGCGAAAGCTCCGGTGGAGCTTTCGCCCGGCCGAACGCCCGCGAAGCGGGCAGCAAGCCTCAATCGCCGATGACGGCCCAACTATCCGGATAAAAGCCGTTGAAGGTTGTGCGCACGGCCACCGAATATGCCCCCATCGCCTCCCACAGCAAAAAGTCGCCGTCGCCGGTCTGCTGCGGCAACACCACGGGGCGCGGCAGCACATCCAGCGTGTCGCAGGTGGGACCGAAAACGCGGAAGGGTTTGGGCGTGCCTTCCAGCTTCTGCGCGACGCCCTTGGCGTCCAGGCGCCAGGCGCTGACCGGATAATCGCCGGTCCAGCCCGGCAGGGTCAGTTCGTCGAAGCTGCCATAGGTGCCGTCGTTCATGTAGAGGCTGGCGCCCTTGGCCAGCACCACCAGCGTGACAAGGCCCATGCCCTCGGCACACAGGGCGCGGCCGGGCTCGCACAGAAGCGGGATGTCGGGATTGTCCATCTGCGCCACGGACTCGCGGATGGTGTCGAAATACCAGTGATAGGGCGGCACGTCGTTGCCAAGATAGGGACCGGGAAAGCCGCCGCCCACATCCAGCGCCGCCAGCGGCACCTTTGCCATGTTGGCGGTGCGGCGCGCCATCTCGATCGCCTGTGCATAGGTGAAGGGCGACAGGCTCTGCGATCCCACATGCATGGTCAGCGCGGGGGCGGCGCCGGTCTTGGCCACGCGCTTGAGCAGGCGCGCGGCCTCTGCGGGGGTGGTGCCGAACTTGCTGGACAGTTCCAGGATCGCCCCGCCCAGCGGGGTGGCGACGCGCACGAAGATGCGCAGCTTTTTCGCCTCTGGCACTTCGGCCAGAAGCTTGTCCAGCGAGGCGTCGCAATCGACCACATAGTCGGTGACGCCGTATTTCCCGAACGCGACCCTGGCGGCGCCCGGCATGCGCACCGGGGTCATGAAGTGGCAGATCGCATCGGCAAAGCGGTTCTTGACCAGCTCGATCTCCCCCAGGCTGGCGGTATCGAAATGGCGCACGCCCGCCGCCCAGATCTGGTCCAGTGCCTGGATGCTGGGATTGGCCTTGACCGCATAAAGCGCGTCGCCCGGAAATCCGTCCAGGAACCGTTTCGCCGCCGTGCGAAATCTGTCCGGGAACAGCAGGTACAAGGGTTCGGTGGGCTTCAACGTCTCGATTGCCTTGGCGATGGTGGCGAAATGCGGCATCGCGGCGGGGCGGACAGGAGCGTTCATGACTCCCCTCGGCAGGTTTTGCGGGGCCTGTTTGGGGCAGGCGGGCGTCGGGCGCAAGAAAAAACAGGGCGTCCCGGGAGCAGCGGCCAGGCGAGCGAAGCGAGCCGTCGGCCGTGCGACCATCAAAAAGGATGGACGCCCTGTTCCGTGACCGTTCCGCGAAAGCCGGTGGGCTTGCCCGGTGGGCTTATTGGGGCGGCGCGGGCGGCGGCGGCGCATCGGGCGGCGTGCCCGCAGGCCCTTGCATCCCGGGACTGCCGCGCATGGGCCCGTTCATGGGGCCGTGGCGCATCATCCGCATGGCCATCCGGTGTCCGCCGCGACCGAATTCGGCTTTCTGCTCGTCGGTCAGGCTGCCGTAAAGGGCCTGCAGGGCCGGACGCTCGGCGCTGATGTCGGCCAGGCGTGCCTTCAGCATCTCTTCCTCGCGCGCCAGGCGTTCGAGCGGCGTGCGAGCCGCGGCGCGCATGGGCTTGTCCATCTTCATGCGGGCGTCGCACTTGTCTTGAAGGCGCCGGGCGGCAGCCATCTGCGTGTTCTTCCAGCGGTCGAACAGCGGCGTCTGGGCGGCGGCGAGGTCGAGCCGGGTCTCAAGATAGGCAAGCCGGCCGGCGGTGCGGGCGCCGATCTCGCCGCACATGGCGCCGCGGCGGCCTCTCATGTCGCGCATCCCGGGCGCGGCGCCGGCATCGGCCGGGGGCGCTGCCATCACGGTGCCCAGATGGGGCGCTTCGGCCAGCGCCACCATCACTGGCCTGGTCTCGGTCGAGGGGCCGGCACTGGCGTTGGTGACGATCAGGGCGGCAGTGGCGGTGCCGCAAAGCAGAAGCGACGCCACCATGGGCAGGAGGGTCTTGGGCATGGAAATTTCCATCTGAAATGCGGGCGGAACTTTCGGCCCGGCCATCTGAACGGCGGCTGAACGAAAAGAGGCTGAAGATAAATTTTCGGACACGTCGGCAGCAACAAACCCCGGCTTCCCCCCTTCACAGAAAAGGGGCCGGTGGCTGGAGCAACGCGCCGGAGGGGGAAAAACTAAAGCCCCGCGCGCAACTGGCGGATCGTCTTCTTCCCGTCGGTGCTGGGCTGGTAGACGTTGGTCATCTCGCCAAAGGCGCGATCGAACAGCTCGGGCGTGAGGTGATCGGGCGCGTCCCAGGCATTGAAGCCGACGCGGCGCTGGTAATTGACCTGGTCGTAGAGGAAGTCGCCGACGGCGCGGATCTCGCCGGAAAAGCCCAGCCGCGTGCGCAGCATCCGTGCCCAGGAAAAGGCGCGGCCGTCGCGGAATTTGGGAAACTCCAATTCGATCAGGGCGAAGCGGCTGACATCCTCGCCCAGAAGCTCGGGATTTTCCTCGGCCTTCAGGCGCACGCCCAATGGCGTGTTGCGGGCCAGAAGCTGCTCGCGGTCGCGCCGGAAGCGCGCCAGCGACACCGTCACCGCGCCCCCCTTCTCCACATCGGCCGGCAGTGCGTCTTCATCGCCCACGCGGACAAAGTTATCGGCGGCGGCGACCGCGCGGCCGTCTTCAGCCCGTATGAGCGGCATACATCTGTTCCTGATAGGCGACGTTCTTGAAGGGCTCCATGCCGATGCGGCGATAGGTGTCGAGGAAGCGCTCGCCCGCTTCGCGCTTGGCCAGATAGAGGTTGACCACCCGCTCGACCGCATCGGTGATCTCATGTTCGGTGAAGCCGGGTCCCATGATGGTACCGATGCTGGCGTCCTCGGCGCCCGAGCCGCCCAGCAGGAGCTGGTAGAACTCCACGCCCTTCTTGTCGACGCCCAGGATGCCGATATGGCCGGCATGGTGGTGGCCGCAGGCATTGATGCAGCCGGAAATCTTGATCTTCAGTTCGCCGATATCGTGCTGGCGGTCCAGGTCTTCGAATCTTTTGGCGATCTTCTGGGCGATGGGGATCGAGCGCGCATTCGCCAGATCGCAATAGTCCAGGCCGGGGCAGGCGATGATGTCGGTGATCAGGCCGGCATTGGGCGCAGCGAAATCCAGTTCCTTCAGTTTCGCATGGATGGCCGGCAGGTCCTTCTTGCGGACATGCGGCAGCACCAGGTTCTGTTCGTGGCTGACGCGCACTTCGCCGACGCTGAATTCGTCCATCAGATCTGCGATGGCTTCCATCTGCTCGGCGGTGGCGTCGCCCGGCACCTGGCCCGGCGTCTTCAAGGTGATGGTGGCGATGGCGTAGCCGGGCGCCTTGTGCGGGTGGACATTGGTCTTCACCCAGTCGGCGAAGTCGGCGCCCGCGTCGGGGATCGTGTCGGGCAGGCCTGTCTCGAAGGCGGGCGGCGCGAAATAGGCGGCGATGCGGTCCAGCTCGGCCCTCGGCAGTTCCAGCGTGCCCATCGTCTTCAGTTCCTGGAATTCTCGCATCACGCGGCGGCGCATTTCCTCCGGCCCGATGGCGTTGACGAGGATCTTGATGCGCTGCTTGTGGATGTTGTCGCGGCGGCTGTCCTGGTTGTAGACGCGCAGCACCGCCTCCAGATAGGCCAGGATGTCCTGGCGTTCCACGAACTCGCTCATCACATGGGCGAGATAGGGGGTGCGGCCCATGCCGCCGCCGGCGAACACCTTGTAGCCGATGCGGCCTTCGCCGTTGCGGACGATCTGCACCGCCATGTCGTGATAGAGCAGCGCGGCGCGGTCCTTTTCGCAGGCGCCGACCGCGATCTTGAACTTGCGGGCCAGGAAGACGAATTCGGGATGCAGCGACGACCATTGGCGGATGATCTCGGCCAGGGGGCGGGGGTCCTCGATCTCCTCATCCGTCGCGCCGGCGAAATGGTCGGCGGTGACGTTGCGCACGCAGTTGCCGGATGTCTGGATGCAATGCATCTCCACGCTGGCCAGCTCGCGCAGGATGGCCGGCACGTCCACCAGCCTGATCCAGTTGAACTGCAGGTTGGTGCGGGTGGTGAAATGACCGAAATTCTTGTCGTAGGTGCGCGCGATGTGCGCCAGCTTGCGCATCTGGCGCGACGACAGAGTGCCGTAGGGCACGGCGATGCGCAGCATGTAGGCGTGCAGCTGCAGATAGAGCCCGTTCATCAGGCGCAGCGGCTTGAACTGGTCTTCGGTCAACTCGCCCTTGAGGCGGCGTTCGACCTGGTAGGCGAACTGCTCCACCCGCTCGGCCACGAATTTGGCGTCGAATTCGTCGTAGCGGTACATGTTGGGCTGGACGGGAGTGGGATTAAGCATGGGCGTCGCTCGTCCGGGCCGGGTCGGGCGGCAGCTGGCCCGCCTGCTTGCCGGTATGGGGATGGACGGTGGGACCGGCGGCGCGGATGACCTCGCGCTCCTTGACCGGAACGGCCGGGCCGTCCTGCCGGCGGACTTCGAACAGATAGGGCGCCACGAATTCGTTGCGGACCAGCGCGTCGGTGGCGGCGGCCAGCGCGGCATCGGCCGCGGGTTTGTCGGCATAGATGTCCGCCTCGGCCAGGGTCAGCACCCAGCCATCGCCCTTGCGATAAAGCACGGTGCCGTCCCTGAGGCGGTTGGCGGTCAGAACCTGAGGAGATGGATTGGCCATGGCGGGGGTCATGTCCCATGCCGGGCCGGGGAAATCAAGACTTCAACAGCCATTTGATGTAGTTTTTGAAAAACAACACTGCATTTTTGTATTATTGTCCGCCGGGAACTGGGCATAGTGAGGCGGGGAACGGGGCAAGATGCAGCAGCAACGCACGCTGACAATCGGCCAGATTGGCGCGGTAATCGCCGGCAACGCCCTGGAATTCTATGATTTTCTGACCTTCAGCTTCTTTGCCGTCCAGATCGGGCAGGCGTTTTTTCCATCCACCGATTCCACCTTCAGCCTTTTGGCGACACTGGCGACGTTCGGGGTCGGGTTCCTGACCCGGCCGCTGGGCGGGGCGCTGATCGGGCCCCTGGGCGACCGCATCGGCAGGAAGCCGGCGATGCTGTTCTGTTTTGCGCTGATGGGGGGATCGATGCTGGGCCTGGCGGTCACGCCCGGCTACGCGCAGATCGGCATGGCCGCACCCATCATCGCGGTGCTGTTGCGCCTGGCGCAGGGCTTTGCCCTGGGGGGCGAGGTTGGACCGGCCACCGCGTTCCTGCTGGAAGCGGCGCCGGCGCACCGGCGCGGGCTTTATGTCTCGCTGCAGCACGCCACCCAGTATGCGGCCAACCTGGCGTCCGGCCTGGTGGGACTGACGCTGGCCAATCTTCTGTCGGACGCCCAGTTCGGAAGCTGGGGCTGGCGCATTGCCATGCTGGTGGGCGTGGCGGTGGTGCCCTTCGCGCTGATCATCCGCAGGCGGCTGCCCGAGACGCTTCACATCGAAAGCGGGCCAAGGGTCGCGCGGCTTTCGCGGCCGCAGCTGATTTTGGGCCTGATGGGCATCGCCATGCTGGCCTCCAACACCATCTCGACCTACGTCACCAATTATATTGGCGTCTTCGCCATCCATACGCTGGGGATGCCCGCGCGGCTGGCCTTTGCCGCAACCGCGGCCACGGGCCTGTGCGGCATGATCGGCGCCCTGTTCAGTGGCTGGCTGAGCGACCGGATCGGCCGGCGGCAGGTGATGATCGGCGGCACGCTGATCCTTTTGGCGCTGGGCGTGCCGTTCTATCTGGCGTTGACGCACTGGCCCAGCCTTTATGGCCTGGTGGCGGTGTCGGGAGCGATGGGCGCACTGGTGGCCTTCTATGGACCGGCGATCCTGGCCAGCCTGACCGAAACCCTGCCGCCGTCGCTGCGGGCGGGATCGGTCGGCATCATCTATGCGCTGGCGATTTCCATCTTCGGCGGCACGGCGCAGTTCGTGATCACCTGGCTTATCGCGGTGACGGGATCGCCGATCGCGCCGGCCTGGTACATGTCGGTGGCGCTTCTGGTGGGCCTGTTGGGCATGGCGCGGATGGGCGAGACGGCGCCGGTGAAGCTGCACAGATAAGGTTCAGCGCGCGATTGCGCTTTCGTGCCAGCGGCGCAGAAGCCAGTATTCCAGCAGCGAGAGCGCGGCATAGATCCCAACGCCCGTTACCGCCAGCAGCGCCAGCGCGGCGAACATGGTGGCGATCTCCAGCCGGTTGCCCGCTTCCACGATACGCCAGGCAAGGCCGGTGGCCGCGCCGCTGCCGGCGACGAATTCGGCCACTACCGTGCCGATCAGCGACAGGCCGCCCGCGGTTTTCATGCCCGACAGCAGAAAGGGAAGGGCCGTGGGCAGGCGCACGCGCCACAGGATTTGCAGGCGCGATGCTCCGTAAAGGCGCATCAGGTCGACCAGATTGAAATCCGCCGAGCGCAGGCCCAGCGTGGAGTTGGAGAGGACCGGAAAGAAGGCGACCAGTGCGGCGATCAGGGTTTCGGCCAGGGTGACGCGGTCATAGCCGATCCAGAGCAGGATCAGGGGCGCGATGGCGACGATGGGCGTGACCTGCAGCACCACGGCATAGGGATGGAAAGTGCGCTCAACGGTGCGGCTTTCAGAGAAGAGGATGGCGAGCGCCAGCGCGGACGCGGTGGCGGCGAGGAAGGCCAGCAGGGTGACGGTGAGGGTGGTGGCGAGCGAGGCCATCAGGGAGGAGAAATTCTCCGCCAGTGCGCGGGCGATGGCCGAGGGGGCGGGCAGGACGTAAGGAGGGATGGCGTCGTGCGCCACCTTCCATTCCCAGAAGCCCAGCAGGGCGGCGAGCACGATCAAGGGCAGCAGGATATCGCGCAGGCGCGTCATGCCGCGGCCGCCGGCAATGCAGCGGCAATGCGCCGTTCGATCTCCAGGAATTCCGGCGACAGGCGCCGGCGGGGGCCGGGCGGCAATGCAATGTCGGCGGCGATGCGTCCGGGGCGTGGTGTCATCACCAGCACGCGGCTGGACAGATAGGCGCTTTCGCCAACGCTGTGGGTGACGAAGATCACGGTGAGGCTTTTTTGATCGGGCGCGTCCTGCCACAGCCGCAACAGATCGTCATTCAGCGCGGCGCGCGCTGGTTCATCGAGCGCGGCGAAAGGCTCGTCCAGCAGCAACAGCCTGGGCCGGGTTACCAGCGCGCGGGCAATGGATACCCGCATCTTCATCCCGCCGGACAGTTCGCGGGGATAGGCGCGTTCGAAGCCGCAAAGGCCGACGCGGGCGAGTGCCGTGGCGGCGCGCGCGTTTCCTTCGGCGCGCGGTACATGCTGAAGGTCCAGCGGCAGGCGCACATTGCTCTGCGCGTCGGTCCAAGGCATCAAAGTGGCGTCCTGGAAGACGAAGCCGATGGGCGGCTTTCCGTTCGGCCATGCGATGGTGCCGGCGTCGGGCGGCATGAGGCCCGCGATCAGGCGCAGCGCGGTGGACTTGCCGCAGCCCGACGGTCCCAGCAGCGAGACGAATTCGCCATCGGCGACGCCGAAGGACAGGTCGCGCAGGGCTTCGGTGCCGCCCTCTTTCCGAGTCGGGCTGAAGCGTTTGGAGATGGCTGAAAGCGAAAGCAAGGGCCCCCCATGTCATGGCCCGCGAAAGCGGGCCACCCAGTTGAAAGCGGCTATCCCTTGAGGCTTTCGTACAGATCGTCCCAGAGCAGGTTGCGGGACTGGATCAAATCGATTTTCCACTGCCGCTTCCATTTCTTCAGCCGTGTTTCACGATGGATCGCGTCATTGATATTGTCAAAGACTTCGAAATGGACCAGCCGCTTGACGTCATATTTCTTCGTAAAGCCCTCGGCCAGGCCCTCACGATGCTCCCAGATGCGGCGTGCCAGGTCGTTGGTGACGCCAATGTAGAGGGTGCCGTTGTGCTTGCTGGCCAGGATGTAGACGTAATAGGCACCCGGCATATATCACCTGGGTGGCCCGCTTTCGCGGGCCATGACAGAAATGTGCAAACCTACTGAAACTTCTGCAGGGTGGAGCGCACGAAGCGCAGGTCGAATGCCTTGCGATAGTCCAGCCCGGCAGGATAGAGCCCTTCGGCGCGCATCGTGTCGTAGAATATCTTCCACTGCCTGTCGGTCATGCTTCCCAGGCCGAAGGCGAGGCCGTCGCCCGACAGGATCATTCCGTAGCGCTCCATCTTGTCCAGCGCCTGGGCCAGGATGGCGTCGGTCATGTCGGGATTGTCGCGCTTGATCAGCGCATTTCCCTTCGCCGGATTTTCCAGATAGTGCAGCCAGCCGTCGCGGGTGGCGTCGACGAAACGCTGTACCGTCCTGGGGTCGGTGTCGATGCGCTTCTGCGGCACCAGCACCATGTTGGCATAGCCGGGGTAGCCATAGTCGGAGAGCAGGAACACCTTGGGCTTCCAGTGGGCTTGCTGTTCCACGGTGAAGGGCTCGGATGTCAGATAGCCTTCCTGTATGGCGTTGGGATCGACGATGAACGGCGCCAGGTTGTAGGTGTATTTGCGGATCTGGGAATCGGTGAAGCCGAATTTCGCGCGCAGCCACGGCCAGAAGGCGGTCATCGAGGCGGCCGAGATCAAGACCGGCTTGCCCTTCATGTCGGCGATGGAATTGATGTCGCGGCGCGGATGCGACATCAGGATCTGCGGGTCCTTCTGGAAGATCGCCATCACCGCGCGGATCGGGATGGACGCCTTTACCAGGTTCATCGCGATGAAGCTGTTGGAGCCCATGCCGAAATCGGCGGCGCCATTGGCCAGAAGCTGGGGCACATTCACGTCGGGCCCGCCGGGCACGATCTTCACGTCCAGGCCGCGCTTGGCATAAAGGCCCTGGGCGAGTGCCTGGTAGAAGCCGCCATGTTCGGCCTGCGCCTTCCAGTCGGTGACGAAGCGGATCGGCGTGGCGGCCGCCGCCGGCGACACGGCCAGGGCAGCGGCGGAGGTGATTGCAGAAATCAGAAGATCGCGGCGCTTCAGCATGGCGCGGGTTATAGCATGCCCCGCCGCGCACGGAATCCGTCAGCGGCCCGAATTGTCCTGCTCGTCGTCATCGTCGCCGAACAGCCAGCCCAGGATGCCGGTGTAATGGTGGTGTTCCTTTTGTGGCTGCTGTTGCGGCAGTTCAGGCATCTGGGTGGCGGGAAAGACTTTGGCGGCGGACTCATCGTCCCAGATCGCGCCGGACGCCATCATCACCGAATCCACCGGCGGCGGCGGCTGCGAGCGGTCCAGCGGCTTCAGCGGCTTGCCATGCTCGGCGGCCAGCATGGTCTGGCGCCAGATCCGCGCCGGCAGCGTGCTGCCGGTCACCCCGCGCGTGGGCGAGGAATCGTCATTGCCCACCCAGGCCGCCGCGACATAGTCGGTGGTGAAGCCCACGAACCAGGCGTCGTGGGAATCCTGGGTGGTGCCGGTCTTGCCTGCCGCCTCGCGCCCGAACAGCGAGGCCGAATGGCCGGTGCCGGAGGTGACGACGTTGTAAAGCATCGCGGTCATGTCGCGGTTCACATCGGCGTCGATCACCCGCTGCTGCGTGGGCGCGGCGCGGCGGTAGACGGGCTTGTCCGCGATATCGATTTCGTTGATCAGATAGGGCGTCACCTTGAAGCCGCCATTGGCGAAGACGGCATAGGCGCCGGTCAGTTCCAGGGGCGTGACCTCGGCAGTGCCCAGCGCCAGGCTGGCATTGTCCTGGAGCGGCGAGGTGATGCCGCTGCGCCTTGCCGCGGCGATGACTGCGCGCACGCCCACTTCCTGGGCCAGGTTCACGGTGATGGTGTTGACGCTGTGCGCCAGGGCGTCGGACAGGGTGAGCGTGCCGTAATATTCATTGCCGAAATTGGTGGGCTTGTAGCCATTGATGTCCACCGGCTCGTCGTCGCGCGTGTCCCAGGGGCTGATGCCCGCTTCCAGCGCCGCCAGATAGACGAAGGGCTTGAAGGCGCTGCCGGGCTGGCGATGCGCCTGGGTGGCGCGGTTGAACACCGATTCCTGGTAATCGACGCCGCCGATCATGGCGCTGACCGCGCCGTCGGGCTTCATCACCACCACCGCGGCTTCATGTGTGCGGGTGCGCTTGCCGCTTTTGTCGATCACGGTCTGGACGGCCTGGCGCGCGGCTTCCTCCACCTTCGGCTCCAGGGTGGTGTAGACCACCAGGTCGGCATTTGCGGAAGCGCCAGCGCGGGCGACCAGATCCCTGGCGCGGTTCGCGGCATCGTCAAGAAACCAGTTGCGCGCATCCAGGCTGGCGCGGTCGACCACGACAGCTGGATGGGCGCGGGCATCGGCCGCCTGGTCCGCGGTTATCGCGCCGGTATCGACCATCGCATCCAGCACATAGCTGGCGCGCTGCTGGGCGCGCAAAAGATCGCGGCGCGGCGAGAAGACGGACGGCGCGCGCGTCAGCGTGGCCAGCATGGCGGATTCGGCCAGCGTGAGGTCCTTCGCGCTCTTGCCGAAATAGACATGAGCCGCGCCGTCCACGCCATAGGCGCCGCTGCCCAGATAAATGCGGTTGAGATAGAGCTCGAGGATCTGCTGCTTGCTGAGAGACTTTTCCAGTCCGGCGGCGTCGATCAGTTCGGTCAGCTTGCGCGACATGGTGCGCTGCTGGTTGGTGTAGACGATCTTGGCGGTCTGCTGGCTGATGGTGGAACCGCCTGCCACGAAATGGCCGGCGCGCAGGTCCAGGAACACGGCGCGCAGCAGGCCGCGCGGATCGATGCCGTTGTGGGAATAAAAACGCCGGTCCTCCATCGCGATGAACGCGGCGGGCAGGTAGGGCGGCATCTGGCCCAGCTTGAGCCGCTCGCCGACGATGGCGCCGCGATGGCCGATCTGGCGGCCGTCGGTATCCAGGAAGGTCATGGCGGCCGGGCGGTTGACGGCATAAAGGTCGGTATGCGGATCGAGCGGGGCCGCGAAAATCCCCAGCAGCGCGGGCAACAGATAGAGCGCGGCCAGCGGCAGCGCGATCACCACCATCACAATGGCAAAGGCGGGTGCGAAGCGACGGGCGATCCGCTCGATCCTTGCCAGATCCAGCTCGCCGAAGCCTTTGCCGGGGCCTTGGGACGGGTGGGACATGGGGCGGATTGCTGACCGATATTTGCGGCGGATTCAAGGTGGAGAGCGTGGACAGGCGCGGGAAATCGCGCCACCGCCTTGACCTTTGGCGCGGTTGAACCTTACATCGCCCCCATCTCCCGAATTGCGGTCTGAACGCGGCGCTGTCCTGACGACGGCGGCGGCGCCGCTGTTTTGCGGATTCATGAACGGAATTGCCATGGTGGTGGAACGGCCGGCCAATGACGGGCCAACGAGCGAATGGCTGGATGCGATGGTGAAGAAACTGATGACGATCCTGGAAGCGCAGCTTCAGGCGGTGGAAGCCGCCGGCGCCAAGGACGATGCCCGGGGCCGGGCCGCCGATGCACGCACCCTGTCGTCCCTGGAACGGACCCTGGAACGGCTGGCGCGGCTGGAACGCGAACGCGCGGCGGTGCGCGAGAAGAAGGTGGCCGAACATGCAACAGCCGCACGAACGGCGCTGGAGCGCCGACTGGATAAACGCCTTGCCGCGCTCGCAGCGCAAAAGCCTTCTCGAAAGCCTTAGCGAGGAAGAGGCGGCCGCGCTTCTGTCCTGGCCCTATCAGGCGCGCGATGCCCAGCTTGCGCCGGACGGCGACTGGCGCATCTGGCTGTTCCTGGGCGGGCGCGGCGCGGGCAAGACGCGGGCCGGGGCCGAATGGGTGGCCGCAAAAGCCGCCGAAGGCCGCGCCGGCCGCATCGGCCTGATCGGGGCGACCATGCGCGACGTCCGCGCGGTGATGGTGGAAGGGGAATCGGGATTGCTGAATGTGGCGCAGGGCCTGGTGTTCGAACCGTCGAACGGCCGCGTGCTGTGGCCGCAGGGGGCGGTCGCCACACTTCTGTCGGCGGAGGAGCCGGACGGCCTGCGCGGCCACCAGTTCGATCTTGTATGGGGTGACGAATTTGCCAAGTGGCGCGACAGCCAGGGGGCGCTGGACATGGCGCTGATGACGCTGCGGCTGGGCGATGATCCGCGCATGCTGCTGACGACGACGCCGCGCAATGTGCCCGCGCTGAAGGCCCTGATGGCGGCGCCCGATGTGGTGGTGACGGCCAGCCGCACGGCGGACAATGCGGCCAACCTGGCCGACGGCTTTTACGACTTCATGCGGGCACGCTATGGCACCTCTGCCCTGGGGCGGCAGGAACTGGACGGCGAACTGATCGAGGACCATGAGGGCGCGCTGTGGAAGCGCGGCTGGATCGAGGCGGCGCGGGTGCGAGACGTTCCGGTGCTGGAGCGGATCGTCGTCGCGGTCGACCCTCCCGCGAGCAGCACGGGCGATGAATGCGGCATCGTGGTCGTGGGCCGTGCCAAGGAAGGGGCATTTGTGCTGGCCGACCGCTCGGCCGGTTCGCTGACGCCCGCGGGCTGGGCGGCGCGCGTCTGCCAGGCCTATGCCGATTTCGAGGCCGACGCGATCATTGCCGAGGCCAACCAGGGCGGCGAGATGGTGAAGAGCGTGTTGCAGCAGGCCGACGCGAATGCGCCGGTCACGCTGGTGCATGCCACGCGCGGCAAGCTGACCCGCGCAGCGCCGGCCGCCGCGCTGTATGAGGCGGGCCGGGTGCATCACGCGGGCTGCTTTGCCGAGCTGGAAGACCAGATGTGCCACTACGACGGCAGCAAATCGGCCCAAAGCCCCGACCGCATGGACGCGCTGGTCTGGGCGCTGGCCGACCTGTTCGGCAGCCGCCGCGCCGATCCGAAAATCCGAAAACTGTAAAGGCAGACCATGTTCGATTTTCTTCGCAAAAGCCCGCCCGAGGCGAAAAGCGGTGGCGGCCCCTTTGGTGGGACAATGTTCGCGCTGTCCCTGTCCGGCAGCGCGCGCTGGTCGGCGCGCGACGCGGCGGGACTGGCGCGCAACGGAGTGATGGGCAACACGATCGCCTATGCCTGTGTGCGCAAGATCGCGGGCGCGGCGGCGTCGGTGCCGTTCCTGCTCTATGATGGGCCCCAGGAGCTGGAAAGCCATCCGCTGCTGGCGCTTCTGGCGCGGCCCAATGCGGGTGAGGACGGCGCGGGGCTGTTTGAGCGCTGGTACGGCTTTTTGCAGACGTCCGGCAACGCCTATCTGGAGGCGGTGAGCCTGGATGGAGTCCCGCGCGAGCTTTATGTGCTGCGGCCCGACCGCGTGAAGGTGGTGGCGGGGGCGCGCGGCTGGCCGGCGGCCTATGACTATTGCGTCGACGGGCACATCACGCGCATCGCGCGCGATGCGTCCGGCTTCCTGCCGGTGCTGCATGGCGCGCTGTTCCATCCGCTGGATGATTATTATGGTCTCTCGCCCCTGCAGGTGGCAGGGACTGCGATCGACGTGCACAACCAGGGCGCGGCCTGGACCAAGGCGCTGCTGGACAATGCCGCCCGGCCCAGCGGCGCACTTATATATAGGGGCCCGGACGGGGCGCCGGGCCTGACCGACGAGCAGTTCACCCGGCTGAAGCGCGAACTGGAGGATGCCTATCAGGGCGCCTCCAATGCGGGGCGGCCCATGGTGCTGGAAGGCGGGCTGGACTGGAAGGCGATGGGCTATACCCCCTCGGACATGGATTTTGCCGAAACCCGCAGCGTGGCGGCGCGGGAAATCGCGCTGGCCTTCGGCGTGCCGCCGATGCTGCTGGGCATTCCCGGCGACAACACCTATGCCAATTATGCCGAGGCCAACCTGAATTTCTGGCGCCAGACGGTGCTGCCGCTGGTGGCGCGCACGGCGGCGGCGCTGACGCGCTGGCTGGCGCCCCGCTTCGGAGAGGGATTGCGCGTGGACTATGACGCCGATCGGGTGGAGGCGCTGGCCGAGGCGCGCCAGGCGCTGTGGGAAAAGCTGGATGGGGCGAGTTTTCTGACCGTGAACGAGAAGCGGGCGGCGGCGGGCTATTCGCCGCTGGAGGGTGGCGACACGCTTTAGAAGGTGCCAGACTCACGCCATGTGGGAAGGCATGGAACTGATACCGGGCCGGGATTGCGGTGAATGCACCGTCTGCTGCACCTGGCCGACCATCAACAAACCGGAGATCCAGAAGGTTTCGGGTTCGACCTGCAAGCATTGTACGGGCGGCGGTTGCGCAATCTATGAAACGCGCTTTCCGGTGTGCCGCGGTTTCTATTGCGCCTGGCGCACGGTGGACATTTTCGGCGACGAATGGCGGCCCGACCGATCCGGTGTGATGCCTTATGTCGAGACCGAAGGCATCTCGGAAGATTTCGATCTGTCGACCGGCATCGGGCTGATGCTGGTGGGCCATGCGGCGAAGATCATCCGCCAGCGCTGGTTCCAGGACTTTGTCATCACCGGGGTGATGAACAATGTGCCGCTGTTCCTGTCGCTGCCCGGCCCGCGCGGCCACCAGGCGGCGACGGTGTCGCTGAACACCGAGGACATGGTCGAGGCGATCCGCCGCGGCACGGTCAAGGACGCGCTCGAGAACGTACTGAAGATTTTGCGGGCGTGGAAGTTCACGCCCGCGGCGATCACCTATTCCGGGAATGATGTGAGCACATGAGTTTGATCGACACGATCCGGCCGCCTTCGGGGGGAACGGAAAAACGCCTGCCGGCCGCCCTTGTGGCGGCTTTTTTGTTGCAGACGGCGGGGGCGCTGTTCTGGGCGGGCAGCGCCGCCGAGCGCATCGCCGACCTGGAGCGCACCACCCAATCCGACCAGGCCGCGATCCAGAAGGTGGCGGTGATCGAGGAACAGGTGCGGTCCATCAAGGAAAGCCTGGACCGGATCGAGACGAAACTGGATTCCGCGCCGCAACCCTGAACCCCGGTTGTCATGGCCCGGCCGCCACACGGTCGCGTAGCTCCGGGTGGCCGGGCCATCCAGTTGGATCGTGCGCAACCGGTGACCGGCAACAGCGGTGTCACCTGGGTGGCCCGCATTCGCGGGCCATGACATTTAGGAAACTTGCCTTGACCTTCACCGTTCACACGACGCGCCGCCCGCTGGCGCGGAAGAATACGTTTGCCGGATTGACGCCGCTGGGGCCCGATCAGTTCGAGGGCTATGCCTCGCTGTTCGGCGTGGCCGATGGCGGCGGCGATACCGTGGCGCCGGGCGCCTTTGCCGCCAGCCTGCGGCGGCGGGGCGCGGGCCAGGTGCGCATGCTGTACCAGCATTTCGCGCATGCGCCGATCGGGGTGTGGGAACAGATCGCAGAGGATGGACGCGGGCTTTATGTGCGCGGCCGCCTTTCCAGCGACGTCGAGCAGGCGCGCGACATCGCCGCGCTGTTGCGCGACGGGGCCTTGAACGGCCTCTCCATCGGCTTTCGCACAAGGCGCGCGCGGCGCGGGGCGGGAGCCACGCGCACGCTTCTGGAAGTCGAGCTGTGGGAAATTTCGGTCGTGACCTTTCCCCTGCTCGCGGGATCGACGGTCACGGCCATCGGGGCACGCCAGACGGACTCTGGCCTGGCCCAACTGTTTCGTCAGGCAAGCCGCGCCCTAAATCCCTAGGGCCGGCGCACAAGGAGAAAGCATGGAACTGGAAACCAAGGCCGTCGAACACGGCCAGAGCAGCTATGAGATCAAGCAGGCCTTCGAAGAATTCCTGGCCGGCTTCGCCGCGTTCAAGGACGCCAATGAGGAGCGGCTGAAGGGCCTGGAACGGCGCGGCGCCGATGTCCTGCATGAAGACAAGGTGGCGCGCATCGATGCCGCCCTGAGCGAGCAGAAGCAGAAGGTCGATGCGCTGATGCTGGCGGCGTACCGCCCGCAGCTTGGCGGCGAGCGCAAGGGGTTCGATCCGGCGAATGCCGAGCGCAAGGCGGCCTTCGACCGCTATGTGCGCAAGGGCGACGGCCCGGACATCGAAGTCAAGGCGATGAGCGAAGGCTCCAACCCCGATGGCGGCTATACCGTGCCGCTGGAGATCGAGCGCACCATTGACCGGGTGCTGAGCCAGGCCTCGCCCATCCGCGCCATCGCATCCGTGCGCGCCATCGGCGGGGCGACATACAGGAAGCCCATCACCACCGCCGGCGCGGCCAGCGGCTGGGTGGGCGAGACCGGCACCATCAGCCAGACCGGCACGCCCACGCTGGCGGCGCTGGATTTTCCGGCGATGGAGCTTTACGCCATGCCCGCCGCGACCCAGGCGCTGCTTGACGATTCCCAGGTGGATATCGAACAGTGGCTGGCCGACGAGGTGCAGATCGTCTTCGCCGAACAGGAAGGCGCAGCGTTCGTCAGCGGCGACGGTTCGGCCAAGCCCAAGGGGTTCCTGGCCTATACCAATGTCGCGGATGCCGGCTGGAGCTGGGGCAATATCGGCTATGTGGCCAGCGGCGCGGACGGCGCTTTCGCGGCGTCGGACCCGGCCGATGCGCTGCTGACCCTGGCCTATGCGCCCAAGCAGGCCTATCGCGCCAACGGCCGCTGGGTGATGAACCGCAAGACCGAAAGCGCGGTCAGGAAGTTCAAGGACTCGAGCGGGAATTACATCTGGCAGCCGGGCGCGGCGGCGGGTCAGCCCGCCACCATCTTCGGCTATCCGGTGACGGAAGCCGAAGACATGCCCGACATCGCCTCGAACGCCTATGCCATCGCCTTCGGCGATTTCGCCCGCGGCTATCTGGTGGTGGACCGGGTGGGCATCCGCGTGCTGCGCGATCCCTACAGCGCCAAGCCTTACGTGCTGTTCTACACCACCAAGCGCGTCGGCGGCGGCGTGCAGAATTTCGAGGCGATCAAGCTGATGAAGTTCTCTGCGTCCTAAGACGCAGACAACTTCTGGTTACCCCTCCGGCCTTCGCAGCGCAGGCGCTGCTACGGCCACCTCCCCCAGTGCGAGCGCGCTGACGCGCGCGCTGGGGGAGGTCGGGGCTGCGCTTGCTTCAACAGTTACGGCGCTTGCGCCGTGCGGCCGCTTCGGCGGTCTGGCTCCCGTGGCGTTCTCCCCCGTCACGGGAGCTTTTTCTTTGAACCCCTCCATCGGCAACTCGGTCGGCTCCGCCGACACAGCGTTGCCGACACCTCCCCTTCCGGCGCGCCTTGCGCGCGAAGGGGAGGCTGGCCTTGGAAATGACCCATGTCCCTGCAATTGACGTCGCCGCCCACGCAGGAGCCTGTGAGCCTGGCCGAGGCCAAGGCCTGGCTGCGCGTGGAAAGCGGTACCGACGAAGACGACCTGATAACGTCGCTGATCGCCGCCGCCAGGGTGCGCTGCGAGTGGCACTGCGGGCGGGCCTTTGCCGCGCAGGGCTGGATGCTGTGGCTGGACGGCATTGGTGATGGCTGCATCGCGCTGCCACTGCCGCCGCTGGTCAGCGTGGACGCGGTAACGTTGTATGCCGCCGGCGATACGGCCGCGGTGCTGGACGCGTCCGGTTACCAGGTCGATGCGCCTGGCGGGCGGCTGATATTCGCTTCGCCGCATCCCGGCCTGCGCGCGGTCAATGCCTGCTCCATCGCCTTCACCGCCGGTTATGGTGTCGGGGCGGACGTGCCCGCGCCCATCAAGAGCGCGATCCTTCAGACCATCGCCTGGCTTTACGAGCATCGCGGCGGCGATGCGGCGCCCGTGCCCGACGGCGCGCTGGCGCTGCTGGCGCCCTACCGCGTGACCAGGCTGTGACCCATCCAAACAGGAGTGCAATGACATGACGGCCCAGCGCGGCAGGGACCTTTTGATCAAGATCGGTGACGGCGGATCGCCGGAGACTTTCACCAGCGTGGCGGGGCTTCGTGCCAGTTCGCTGGCGTTCAATGCCCAGGCGGTCGACGTTACCAATGCCGATTCCACCGGCATGTGGCGCGAGCTGCTGGAAGGCGGGATCAAATCCGCCAGCCTGTCGGGCAGCGGCGTGTTCAAGGACGCCGCGTCGGATGCATCGCTGCGCCAAACCTTTTTCGACGGCACCACGGTCAATTACCAGATCGTGATCCCGGATTTCGGCACGGTGCAGGGGCCGTTCCGCATCACCCAGCTGCAGTATGACGGACCCCATGACGGGGAAGTGAAGGTCTCGCTGTCGCTGGCGTCCGCCGGCGCGCTGGTCTTCACGCCTGCGTCGTGATTGGAGGCATGACCATGAACAGGGCAAGAGGAGAAGCGGCGCTGGAAGCGGGCGGCCGGCAATATCGCCTGCTGCTGACGCTGGGGGCGCTGGCCGAGATCGAGGACGGGCTGGGGCTGGACGACCTGTCCCAGGTGGGCGCGCGGCTGGCGCATACGCGCGCGGCGGACCTGGCCATCGTGGCGGCGGCGCTGCTGCGCGGCGGCGGTCATGACATGTGCCCGGCCGAAGTGCTGCGCCTGCCCTGCGACCTGGGCGCGCTGGTGCGCGGCGTGACAGGCGCGTTCGAGGCAGCGGGGCTTCAAGGGGAGGCGAAAGAGAACGCCAGCCCTTTTCCTGGACAGAGTTGATGGTGCTGGGGCTGGGGCGGCTGAGGCTGAGGCCGCGCGATTTCTGGGCACTGTCACTGTGCGAATGGCGCGCGCTGGTCGAAGGCCATTTCGGCCGCGCGGCACCCCCGATGACGCGCGGCGATCTGGATGCATTGATGAAGGCTTATCCCGATGGTGAATGATCCGGTGAACATGTCGCTTGCCGCGGCAGGCCAGGCACTGAACGATTTCGTCGCCGGGCCGATCGTGAGCGCGACCGGCAGCATCGAGCGGGCGGTGGACCGCAGCTTCAACGCCGTTGCCAATTCCATCGCGCGGGCGGCGGTTTCGGGGCGCCAGTCGATCTCGCAACTGACCGCCTCGGTGCTGGCCGATTTCGACCGCATCGCAGTGAGCCAGTTCATCGTCAAGCCGGTGGAAAGCCTGGTGGCATCGGTGGCGGGGTCGATCCTGCCGGTGGCGGGCGCGCGCGCCGCGGGCGGGCCGGTGGCGGCCGGCCAGACCTATCTGGTGGGGGAGAAGGGGCCTGAGTTGTTCACCCCGTCCAGTGACGGCGCCATCACGCCCAATGCAGCGCTGCGGCCAACCAATGTGACGGTGAACATCACCACGCCGGACGCGCAGAGCTTTCTGCAATCGAAGTCGCAGGTGGCGGCGATGCTGGCGCGGGCGGTGGCGCAGGGAAACAGGAATCTGTAGCGGCACCGAAGTTGGGTGGCCGGGTCGCGCTGCGCTTCGCTTGCTGCCCGGCCATGACGAGGTCTAAGGCATGAACTTCCACGAAATCAGCTTTCCGCTGTCCATCGCCTTTCATTCCACCGGCGGGCCGGCGCGGCGAACCGAGATTGTCGCACTTGGCTCGGGCCATGAGGAGCGCAATGCCACATGGGCGGGTTCGCGCCGCCAGTTCGATGTCGGCTCGGGGATGCGGACGCTGGACGACATCCATGCCGTGATCGGCTTCTTCGAGGCGCGGATGGGGCGGCTGTACGGCTTCCGCTTCAAGGATTTCAGCGACTGGAAAAGCTGCGCGCCGGGCGCCTCCGTCGCGCCCACCGACCAGGCCATCGGCACCGGCGACGGCAGCGCCACGCAGTTTCAATTGACCAAGACTTATGCCTCGGGTGTGGGGTCGTGGACGCGGACAGTTCAAAAGCCGGTGGCCGGCACGGTGCGCGTGGCCGTGAATGGCGTCGAAGCCATCGGCGGCTGGTCGTGCGATGCCGCCACCGGGATTGTCGCTTTCGATACCGCGCCTGCCGATGGTGCGGCGGTCGCGGCGGGCTTCGCCTTTGACTGCCCGGTGCGCTTCGACACGGACGTTCTGTCGATCAACCTGGCCAGTTTCGCGGCGGGGGAGATTCCGTCGATTCCGCTGGTGGAAATCCTACTCTGACCTTTTGCCTTCAAGATGGATTCCCGCTTGCGCGGGAATGACAGAGAATGAAAACGTTACCCTCCGGCCTTCAGGCGCATCTTGACGGCGGCGCCACCACCCTGTGCTGGTGCTGGAAGCTGACCCGTCGAGACAATGTGGTGCAGGGCTTCACCGACCATGACCGCAGTCTTTCATTCGATGGCGTGACATACGACGCGGTCAGCGGCTTTACCGCCAGCCAGGTCGAATCCGGCCTGGGGCTGGCGGTCGATAACCTGACGCTGGCGGGGGCGCTGTCGTCGGCGACGCTGAACGAAGACGAGCTGGCGGCGGGGCTTTACGACAATGCCGCGATCCAGATCTGGCGGGTGAACTGGGCCGCCGTGGATCAGCGCGTCCTGATGCGCGCCGGGACCATCGGCGAGGTGACGCGCAATGACGGCGCCTTCCAGGCGGAGATTCGCGGATTGACACAGGCGCTGAACCAGCCTGTCGGGCGGGTGTTCGGCCATCTGTGCGATGCCGACCTGGGCGACGGCCGCTGTGGCATCGCGGTGAGCGCGAGCGCGGGCACGGTCGCCACGGCCTTCTTCTTTGACGCGGTGGAGCGGGAGGGCAAAATCGTCTTTGCCATGCGCGGGCGTGCGGTGCCCACGGCTTATGACGCCGATGGCCTGGTGCTGCCTGACAATGGCGCCGCCATTTCGCTGGTGCGGGCGCAGGAAAGCGACCTGCCCCAGGCCTCGCGCATCGCCTATATCGACGGCGGCCGGGACTATGCCCAGGCCAGCGTGGAATCGCGGCGGCTTGCGGGCACGTCCAATCGCGTCGCCACCTCCAGCCTGCCGCTGGTGATGGACCAGGAGGAGGCTGGCGGCATCGGCGCGCGGCTGCTGCAGGACGCATGGGTGATGCGCGAGAGCGCGCAGTTCTCGCTGCCGCCCTCGGCGCTGGCACTGGATGCCGGCGATGAAGTGGCGCTGACGGCAGGCGGGCGCGCCCATCGCCTGCGCCTGACCGGCATCGATGACGGGACCGCGCGCGCCGTTCAGGCGATCGCCACCGATCCGTCCATTTATGACCGCTACGCCGGGCCGGTGCGGGCGCCGGCGTTGGGGCAGACCCCGTCGCAACCTGGCCGCGCGCTGCTGATCTTCCTGGAGCTGCCCTGGCTGCGGGACGATCAGAATATCGCCGCGCCCTTTGTCGGTGCCTATGCCGATCCCTGGCCGGGCGATGTCGCGGTGTTGAGGAGCGCGACGACATCCGGCTACGTGCGCGACGTCACCCTGACGACGCCATGCAGTTTCGGCGTGACGGTGGAAGATTTCTACAGCGGGCCGCGCTGGCACTGGGACCGGGTGAACAGCCTGAAGCTGCGGCTGGTGAATGGCGCATTGTCGTCGGCCGGCAGTGTGGCGGTCTATGGCGGCGCCAATGCGCTGGCGGTGCAGAACCCGGATGGCGGCTGGGAGGTGGTGCAGTATGCCGACGCCGCGCTCACCGGGCCCGGCGAATACACGCTGACCAACCTCTTGCGCGGGCGGCGCGGCAGCGAAGGGCAGATGCGGTCGCCCGTACCGGCGGGCGCGCGGGTGGTGGTGCTGGATGAAAGCCTGGTGCAATTGGGCCTTTCGACCGGCCAGGCGCGCCAGCCTTTCAACTATCTGTGGGGTCCGGTATCGCGGCCCATTTCCGATGTCTCCTGGCAGGGCGCGGCAAGGACGTTCGAGGGCACCGCGCTGATCCCGCTGGCGCCCTGCCATCTGGCTTTTGCGTGGGACGGCGGCGACCTCAACCTGTCGTGGCGGCGGCGCGACCGCGCGCCATCGGCCGCCGCCATCGCCCTGCCGGAAACGCCGATGAGCGAGGCGCGTCAAGCCTATGACCTGGAGATATGTGCCGGTGAGACGGTGGTGCGCACTGCCTCCGGCCTTGGCGAGCACGCCTATGTCTATACCGCCGCGCAGCAGGCGGCGGATTTTCCCGGCGGCCTGCCCAATCCGCTGATCATTCGCGTCTACCAGCTTTCGTCACTCATCGGGCGGGGGCGTCAAGCAAAGGAAGCACTTTATGTCAGCTAGCACCCCGCGCATGGGCCTGCCCGAATTGGCGCAGATGCAGGAAATGGACAGCGCCCAGATCAACGAGGCGCTGATCCAGATCGACGCGCTGGGCGGCGTTTTCCTGAAGGGGCTATTGGTCAACGATCCGCCCGCCACGCCCGCCGATGGCGATACCTATGTCACCGGCGGGGCGCCTACCGGCGCGTGGGCGGGCAATGCCTACAAGATCGCCTATCGCATCGATGGCGGCTGGCGCATCTTCACGCCGTTCGACGGGCTGATCGCGCATCTTTCCACCAGCGACAGTCCGCTGGTCTATCGCAGCGGACAGTGGACGGGCCTGGGCGCGCTGATGGCCGGGCCGGAGGTGAGCGTCGCGTCCGCCGCGACCTGCGACCTTTTCGCGGCGGGCGCGCTGTGCGTTGAGGTCACCGGTACGACCGCCATCACCAGCCTTGGTACGGGTGCCAATGCGCTGCGGCTGGTGCGCTTTGCCGATATGCTGACGCTGACCCACGATGCCGCCAGCCTGGTGCTGCCGGGCGGAAGCGACATAATCACCGCGGCGGGCGACATGGCCTGCTTCCGGTCGGACGCCGGCGGCAACTGGCGCTGCGCCTTCTATGGCCGCGCCGATGGGCGCATGATCAACATGGACAGCCCCACATTTGCCGGCAACGTCGGCATCGGCGCCGCGCCTTCCGCCAGGCTGCACATATATTCCGATGCCGCCGCCAGCGACGCCATCAAGTGCACCGATACCCACGCCGGCGGCAAGACGTGGGTATTCGGTCCGGGCAGCGGCACGGCCAACCCTGATCTGTTTTCCCTCGGCTACAACTACACTGATCTCGTGCAAGGCCCCGTCATTACCGCGGGCGGCAACCTGCTGGCCGGCGTGACATCACCCTGGAACAGCGCGGGCACCCGCATTGAAGGCAAGGGCGGGATCGGCGTCTCCGGCTGGGCTTCGGGTTCCGGGGATATTGCGCTGCAGGCCCGGGTGGACAGCACATCCGGTTACCTGATGGCCTATTACTATGGCTCCAGCCTGGCCGGTACGGTGACGACCAACGGCAGCAGTACGACCTACAACACCACATCGGATGGACGGCTGAAGACCGTGCTGGCCGAGCAGTCCGACTATCGCGCGGCGATCCGGGCGCTGTGGGTGGGCGACTTTGCATGGAAGGCGACGGGCGAAAAGGCATTCGGCGTCATCGCACAACAGGCATACGAGCACATGCCCTGGCACATGGGCGTGACGCGGCCGGCGGACGCGGCGGATGCCTGGCACGCCTCGGCCGAGCCGTTCGGACACCTGGCGCTGTGGGGGGTGAAGGATCTTTACGCGCTGGTTGAGGCGCTTGCCGCGCGCATTGCCGTGCTGGAGGCGCGGTCATGACGCCGGTCGAGGAATGGAAGAGTGCCTGGCGCTGGATCTCGATGCAGGCGATGGCGGCGACGGCGGCGATCCAGGCGGTGTGGGCCGCGCTGCCCGACGATCTGAAGCAGCATCTGCCGGAGAGGCTGGTGACGGCGCTGTCGCTGAGCCTTTTGCTGCTGGGGATCGGCGGACGGCTGGTGAAACAGGAGCGGCGGCGATGATCGCGGTGCTGTGGAGCTGGCTGACGGGAAAGATCGCCGGCTCAACAACAAGTCCGGTGGTGGGCGCGCTGGCGCTGCTGCTGGGGACGGGCCTGATATGGCAGACGGCGCGGATCGACGGGCTGCCGCTGGTGGGCGGCGGACTGAAGGCAGAGCTCGCAGGGCTTCAGCAGGAAATCGCCGTGCGCGAGCTGGCGGACACAAAGGCGCAGGCCGCCGCGCTGGCGGCGCGGGAAAAATGGATCGCGGCGGGGGAGGAACAGGCGCGCGCCCATCTGGCCGCATCGGCGGCCACGCAAAAGCAGATTCAGACCATTGTCGAGAAGGTGCCCGTCTATGTCGATACGAAAAGCAATGCTGGCTGTGTCATTAACTGGGGCGCTGTCCGGCTGCTCGACGCCGCCGCCAGCGGCGCCGGGCTTGACGATGCCTCTGCCGCCATCGCCCCCGGCCAGCCTGATGACGCCGCCTCGGATGTTACGCTGTCTGAGGCTGTCGCCCTGCTCGCCACCGATCTCGGCATCGCGCGGGACAATGCGGACCAGCTAGCGCATCTGCAGAAAGCGGCTGCGCCATGAAGCGCGCCCGCAAGGACGTCAGTGGCCGAACACATAAATAGTGTAGGAACTGAACATGTAGACGATCAGCAGTGCCAGGCTGGTCCAGTTCATGGCACGGCGCAGAGTCGTCCCGGGCTGATAAAGCAGCGCCACGATGAAGATGCCTGACATGATCACGCCCGCAAAAGCGGTCACCGCGTGCGCGGGGGACACCGCTGCCAGCAGCGGTCCCTTCGGATAGGCGATGTCGTCGATCGCCAGGATGAGGATGTCGAACAGGTTGCTGCCCAGAAGGCTGCCGATCGCCATGTCGACGGCTCCCAGCCTGAGCGCGCTGACGGTGACGACCAGCTCGGGAATGGATGTGGCGCCGGCGATTATCATCGTGCCCACAAAGCTCGTACGCCAGCCCATGGCGGTGGCAATGTCCTGGCCGATGAAGGGCAGCCAGCTGCCCGCTGCAGCGATCACCACTGCGGCGCCGCAATAACGCGCTATGGCACTGCCCAGAGTAGGCTCGGCCTGCCCGTCCAGCAGCTCGGCAAGCGGCCGGGAGCGCCGGTCGTAGACGAAAGCGGCGCGAACGGCGACGAGGTAGAGCAGGACGAACAGCGGGGTATAGCCGCCGATATGCAGAAAGCCGAATGCCATCGGCGCCTGGCCCAGCACCACAAACACGCCGGCCGAACCGATCATGATGATCCCGAAACCGGCAGTCAGCAGGTGGCCCCGGTCGATCTGCCGGTACATCGGCTCCCTGCGGCTCAATTCGTCGAGCAGGACCAGCATCACCAGGTTGAAGGTGCAGCTTCCCAGCGCGTCGCCGACGGCAATGTTCGGCGCGTCCGCGACCGACACCGCGCTGACGCCGGTGAACAATTCGGGCAGGGACGTCGCCGCTGCCAGCAAGACAAGCCCGGTCCAGGATCGCGACAGGCCCGTCAGCCGCGCGATGGTGTCGCCGTGTTTTGCCAGCCTGGGACCGGCGAAGCCGATGAGCGCCGCGCAGAGCGCGAATTCCAGCCAGGGCAGGATCGCGGTTGACATGGGCCAGACCCGAATTCGCGCATGAGGAGTTGTCGAAAAACGAAGCAAAGAACAGGCATATGCATGTGGCCTTGATCGGGATCAACGCAGGCCGTCATTTTGCCCGAAAATATCATGCGGTTGTGCCTTGCGACACCGTCTCCCGGAGAGTTGCGATGAAAGCGGCCGATGTGATGACGCGCGATGTAATATCGGTGAGCCCCGAAGCGGAGCTCGGCGATGCAATCGAGTTAATGCTGGCCCATCGGGTTAGCGGGCTTCCGGTCGTCACCCCGGACGGCACGCTCTACGGCATGCTGACTGAGGGCGACCTGCTGCGCCGCAAGGAACTGGGGACCCAGCCGCGGTCCCGCCGATGGATCGCGTTTCTACTCGATCCCGCCAGACTGGCGACCGATTATGCCCGTGCGCGCGGCCGCAAGGTGCGCGATGTCATGACCCAGCTTGTCGTGACGGTCGACCAGGACGATCCCTTGGAAGACGTCATCGAGAAAATGCAGACTTATCACGTCAAGCGCCTGCCGGTCCTTGGAGATGGGCGAATTGCGGGGATCATCAGCCGGGCGGATGTTGTACGCGCCTTGAGCCCGCGCATCGCCGGCCGACCCGTGCCCGGCAAATCCGACAGGGCCATTCACAGGATGCTGGGCAGCGCGCTGCAGGAACTGCCATGGCAGCAGCATCTGCCTCGGTTCGAGGTGAAGGACGGCGTGGTGGAGCTTTACTGGTTCGGCGATTCTTTCGACTGGGAAAGGAAGGCCGCCCGCGTGGCGGCGGAGGGGCAGCCGGGCGTGGTGGACGTGCGCGAGCATGTCCTGGGGCCCTGACCTTGGCGCGGCCAAATTAGAAGCCCCCGCGCCAGGAGACACGGGGGCTTCACTTGACGGCATGGGGTCCTATGGGGAGGGGCAGACCACGGACCTCAGGCCCCAAGATTTCTCAGATCACAGGCGGACCACGCCCATGAAGGCGCCGGTCCACGGATCGATCCTGACCAGCACGATACGGCCGAAGCGGTCATGGGTGCGCACCACATAGCGGCCGTGCAGGAAATAGGGCTCGCCGATCATCCGGTAGTGGTTCGACCACAGGATGCGATTGACGCGGGCGTGGTCGACATAGCGGCGGTGCATGTCGTGCCGGTCGATGCGACGATCGATGCGGTCGATCCGGTGGTCGAGGCGGGCGTCGCGGCGCTCCAGCCGGTTCTCGACGCGGTTCAGATGCCGATCATAGGGATCGGCGCCGGCGGAGAGGGTCCCCGCCGCAGTGATCACCGCCAATGCGGCTGCCGCCAGGGCTGTTTTCGTGTTAAACATGACCGTCTCCTTTCATTCGGTTAGGACCGGGCGAACCCGTCCATGGCCCGAACGTTAGCCCTGGAAGCCTGAACCCGATCTGGACGGCGTGTTCATTGGGGGTTCATCTGGCCGGCACTAGAAGAAGTCATGCGCAGCGGCTTTTTTTCCGCACTTTTCCTCGCCTTCCTGACCAGCGCGGCGGCAACGCCGGCGCTGGCGCAGCGCCATGACCAGGACGGCATCCAGCCCCTGGACCGCCTGTTGCCGGAGATCCGCCGCCAGCATCCCGGCGACTTCTATGATGCCGAAGGACCGACCTTCGGACCCAATGGCGATCCCCATTATCACCTGAAATGGATGACCCCCGACGGGCGGGTGATCTGGTACGACGCCGACGCGCGCAGCGGACGGGTGCTGCGCTCCTCGCCGGGACGCGACAGATTCGACGGCGCGCGCGGGCGCCAGCGTTTTCGCGGGGTCCCGCCCGACTATCAGGAATTCGGCAGCCCCGGGGCGCGCGATCCGTATGAGGACCGCTATCGCAGCCGCTTCGGCGGAAGCTTCGAATCGCGGCAAGGTATTGACCGGGGTGGCTTTGACAGGCGCGGCCCCCGCTGGGACGGTCCACGCGGCGGCGGTTTCGACCGTCGTGAAGGACGCGGACGGCGCCACTAGGGAGAGACGGCATGCGCATTCTTCTGGTGGAAGACGACAAGGACCTGCAGCGGCTTCTGAAGAAGGCGCTGAACGATGCGGGCTATGTGGTCGACAGCGCCGAGGATGGCGAGGAAGGCCATTTCCTGGGCGACACCGAACCCTATGATGCGGTCATCCTGGACCTGGGGCTGCCCAAGATGGACGGCGTCACCGTGCTGGAGAAATGGCGCAAGTCGGGCAGGAGCTTTCCGGTACTCATCCTGACCGCGCGCGACCGCTGGAGCGACAAGGTGGCGGGCTTCGATGCCGGCGCCGACGACTATCTGGCCAAGCCGTTCTATACCGAGGAGCTGCTGGCGCGGCTGCGCGCGCTTCTGCGCCGGGCGGCGGGCCTGGCCACCGCCGATATCGAGATCGGGCCGCTGCACATCGACACCCGTGCATCGCGCGTCACCTATGACGGCAATCCCGTCAAGCTCACCAGTCAGGAATACCGGCTTTTGGCCTATCTGGCGCATCATCGCGGCAAGGTGGTGTCGCGCACCGAACTGGTGGAGCATCTGTACGACCAGGATTTCGACCGCGATTCCAACACGATCGAGGTCTTCATCGGACGCCTGCGCAAGAAGATCGACGCAGGAATGATCCAGACGGTGCGCGGGCTTGGCTATTCTCTCGAAGATCCGAAGCTGGGCGGCGCGGCCTAGGCTGCGGTCGCTTTCCGCCCGCCTGATAGCGGCGGCGGCGATCTGGACCATGCTGGGCCTGGCGGTCGGCGGCGTGGTGCTGTCGGCTGCCTTTCGCGCGGCGGCGCTGGAGAATTTCGACGCCGGGCTGGAAGCGGACATGGACGGGCTGATCGCCGCCGCCGAGCCCGACCCGGAGGGCGGGCTGATCCTGCAGGACCGCTTCCTCAATCACCGCTTCGACCGCGTCTATTCGGGCCTCTACTACCAGATCAAGCCGTCGCATGGCGGCCAGGGCCAGATCTCGCGCTCGCTGTTCGACCGCACCATAGAGCCCGCCGATACCAGCACCAAAGGCACGCTGCGCTGGGGCACTGCCGAAGGGCCGGACGGTCAGAGGCTGCGCGTCGTCTCGCGGCGGGTGGAATTTCCCATCGCCGCCACCGATACGCCCACGGACACAACCAGCTATACCTTCATGGTGGCGGGCGCGCTGTCGGATGTCGACCGCCAGACGGCGGAATTCACCTCCACGCTCGTCTGGTCCTTCCTGCTGCTGGGGTTGGGGCTGGTGGCCGCGATCCTGGTGCAGGTGCGCATCGGACTTCAGCCCCTGCGCCGCGTCAGCGTGGCGCTGGCGCGCATCCGGGACGGGGAGGCGCGGCGGCTGGAAGGCGACTTTCCCTCCGAGATACTGCCCCTGGCCGGCGAGCTGAATTCGCTGATCCAGCACAGCGAGGAAGTGGTGGGCCGGGCGCGCACCCATGTCTCCAACCTGGCGCATTTTCTCAAGACGCCGCTGTCGGTGCTGGCGGCGGAAGCCGAGAGTCAGCCCGGGCCCCTGGCCGATGCGGTCAGGAAGCAGGTCTTCTCCATGCGCCGGCAGGTCGATCACTATCTGAGCCGCGCGCGCGCCGCCGGCAGCATGGACGTCCTGGGAAACCGCACCCAGGTCAGCGAGGTGCTGGATGACCTGGCGCGGGTGATCGCGCGCATCCATGCCGCGCGCGCCATCGCCGTCGACGCCGAATGCGACGACGCCATCTATTTCCGCGGTGAGCGCCAGGACCTTGAGGAAATGGCCGGCAACCTGATTGACAATGCCTGCAAATGGGCGGCGTCGCGGGTCCGGGTGCGCTGCCACAAGCACGGTGCGCGGCTGACCATCATCATCGAGGATGACGGCGCGGGTCTGACGGAACAGGAACGCGCCCAGGTCGGCGAGCGGGGCGAGCGGCTGGACGAGAATGTGCCGGGATCGGGCCTGGGCCTGGCCATCGTGCGCGATATTTCCAAGCTTTACGGCGGTTTTTTCACCCTGGACACCAGTCCCCTGGGCGGGGTGATGGCACGGCTGGAGCTGCCCGCGATTCAGTAAGCGGAAATACGGCGTTAACGCTGACCCCCTATGTTGGCGGGCGCATATTCAGGGATACGCGCCGCGATGGCCATGCTTCCGGCCGACAAGACGGGATTGCTGAAGGCGTTTCTGGGGGGACTGCCCGGGCACGTCGCGGCCCGTCTGGCCATGGCGGTCGAGGTCGACCGGATGATGGACGGCCATGCCCTGCCGCATGCGGAGATCCTGGCAAGCCTTCGGCCCGCGCTGCGCCAGGAGCTTCGCTACAAACGCCCGCCCACGCCGCTGCGCCTGTTCTGCCGCCCCTTCGAGGACATACTGACGTCCGTGCCGCGCAAGGCCAAACAGAAGGCCGACATCGCGCGCTCGACGCTGGAACCGGTGTGGAACTGGATCGCCGGCATCCTGCTGCCGGACCAGGCGTCGGCCTTTGTGCACGAGAGCCGCGCGCTGGTGGTGGCACAAAAGCTGGACGCCGCCATGGAGCGTACCGCCCGGTTCTGGCCCCTCGCCGCGAAGGCGATGCAGGACGCGCTGGGCGATGCGAACAACCGCAAGGCGATGGAGGATCTGCTGGGCGGTCCGATGGCGGTGGCCGATGCCAGGGAGATGGCACTGCTGCTGTCTGCGGGCCGCACCATGCTGAAGCTGCAGGACATTCTGCCCGCGCCGGTGCCCAGCCTGACCGAGCCGCTTCTGTGGGAGCTGCGCGCCGTCTATGACGAACTGGTGCAAAGCCAGCCCGATGTCGCCCCCTACGTCGCGGTTGTGGCGATGAACCGGCTGGCGCGCCCCTGCGAGGCGCTGCGCCTGCCCTTGCATGTGACGCGCCACACCGACGACACGCTGATCTCCAAGACCGACATGGGCCTGGTCGGCGAAATCCTGTTCGCGCGCATGGAAGCGCTGAAGAACGCCATACAGGCGACGCGCCATCCGCTGTTCGATGCGGACATGCTGGCCGAGCAGGTCAAGAGCTTCAGCGACCTGTCCAGCGGCATCACCAAGGAGATTGAACTCAAGCGCGATGGCGACTGGGGCAGGCGTCTGCTGGCCGACCGCGCCAGCATCGGCAAGGCGATGGACAGCTTCATGGAGCGGGCGCCGCGCGAAGTGCTGGCGGCGCTGCCGCTGGTCAAGGCCTCCGGTCCCAAATCGGCCGATTTTTCACGCCCCGTTTCCGAGGAAAAGCATGAGATGGCGCTGCGCTATGCCCGGCTGGTGTCGGTGTGCCGCAATTTCGCCTCCGCCGCCTCCTTCGCCGCAAGGCAGAAGGCGGCCCAGGACGAGATCGGCAACGAAGTGCGCCGCTATGTCGAGGATGTGATCCGGGCGATGCGCGACCCCGGCCGTTCCACAATGGCGGTGGTGCAGGCGCAGTTCGAGCTGTGCGTCCAGCTGGTGGCCATGCTGTTCAGCGCCGAGGAAGCCGAGTTGCTGAAGCGAAGAGGCCGCGCCGCGCAGGTGGCAGCCTGAATCCCCATGGGTTCAGGCGCGGCCTCTGATTATTCCACGGGCGATTATTCGATGAGCGGTTTCCCCGCCGGGGCCGCGCGGCGCAGAACTCCAAGCCTCCCCCCGCGAAGCTGAACGCCGGCTGAACGGAACCGGCGACGAAGGCGAATTTACTTATATGTTTCCTTTGACATTGAACCGGGTGGGGCATTTCCTACTTGCGAGTGAGAGGGCCTTATGGAGAAACCCCGAATGTTCCGTACACCGCTTTTGGCCGCGATGGCGGCCGTGTTGTTGAGCGGCACCGCTTTCGCCCAGCCCGCCAGTTCCCCGCCGCGCGATCTGTCCGATAGCGCGCGCCCGGCGCCCGGCTATGACAATGCGGACGACAGTGGGCCGCCGGACGCCGGCCCCGACGGCGACCGCGCGCCGCCGCCCGATTCCCGCTCCTATGATCGCCAGGCGCCGCCGCCGCGCACCGCGCAGGATGAACGCTCCCGCGACCTTTTCTGCCGCCGCGATGCCGCGGCGCGCACAGGCTATGTGACCCCGCATGAAGCGGCCCGCGACGAGCAGACGCGCGGCACCATCGGCGGCACGCTGGGCGGCGCGGCGCTGGGCGCGATCATCGGCGGCGCAGCGGGCAACGCCGGAACCGGTGCGGCGATCGGCGCGGGCGCGGGCCTTCTGGCCGGCACGGCCGTCGGTTCCAGCAACGCGCGTGAGGCCGCCGCCGATGTGCGGGCGGCCTACGGCCGCGCCTATTGGGACTGCATGCACGAGGCGGGCACGGTTACGGCTGCGGCCGGTGCGGGTTACGACTATGACGATGTGCCGCCCCCGCCGCCGCCGGCCTATGGCTATGGTCCTCCGCCGCCCGCCTATTACTACGGGGCGCCGTATGGTTATGGCTATCCCTATTACCCCTATTATTACGGGCCTTCCGTGGGCTTCAGCTTCGGCTTTGGCGGCGGGCGCCACTGGGGTGGCGGCCGCGGCTGGCACCACGGGCACAGATAGGAACCGCTCGCAGCCTGACGGGCTGGGACTTTGAATCGCGGGCGGCCGGGCTGTATGGTCCGGCCGCTTTTCGTTTAAGGTTGCCTCATGCCGACGCTTGAAAAGGCCGCAATGGCCAGGTCCAATCCCGCCAGGCTCAATCCGCTCCAGCTCAGGACGCTGGTCTTGCTGCAGGCGATCGCGCAGCTTCCCGATGCCGCGCGCCTGACCCCGGACGGCGATACCGCGATCCTGGCCTTTCCCCACGCCCATGGCGATCACTTCCATCTGGGCGACGCCACGGTGCTGGGCCGCGACGCCACGGGCCTCGAGAACCAGAATGTGTGGAACGCGCTGGCGCGCAAGGGCCTGATAAAATGCGAATGGCCCCAACAGATCGCGCTGACCCCTGAGGGGCTGGCCTATGATACCGGCATCGCCGACCAGGTCCTGCACAAGGGCGGGCATCATTAGATGACCGCGAAGAAGAAGCGCCGTCTTGCCTTTGCCGCCGCGCTGGTTGCGGCGGGCGGTCTTGTGGCGGCGGTCATCATCTGGCAGCTGGGCCAGAACACCATGTATTTCCGCAGTCCGTCGGACGTGGCCTCGGGCCAGGTCGGCAAGGGCGTGGCATTCCGTCTGGGCGGGCTGGTGGCCAATGGCAGTGTCCATCATGGCGCGGGCGCGGACGTGCGTTTCACCGTCACCGACGGCAAGAGCCATGTGCAGGTGGATTATCGCGGCGTGCTGCCGGCGCTGTTCCGCGAGGGCCAGGGCGTGGTGGCGCTCGGTTCGCTGGATTCGGGCGGCACCTTTTCGGCCAGCGAAGTTCTGGCCAAGCATGACGAGAAATACATGCCGCCGGAGGTGGTGGATTCGCTCAAGCGCGCAGGGCGCTGGAAGGAAGGCGGCACATGACGGGCGACCGGAATGACGGGTGAACTCGGCCAGCTGGCGCTGTGCTTCGCCCTGGCGCTGTCGCTGGTGATGGCGGGTGCCGGGCTTTACGGCGCGCGCGCAAATGCGGCGGCGGCGCGTGGCGTCGCCTCCAGCGCGGCACTGGGCATGCTGGTGTTCGTGGCCCTGGCCTTCGGCGCGCTGACCTATGGCTTCATCGTGTCGGATTTTTCCATCGCCGACGTCGCCAACAATTCCAGCACCCTCAAGCCCCTGGTCTACAAGATCAGCGGCGTATGGGGAAACCATGAAGGTTCCATGCTGCTGTGGGTGCTGGTGCTCAGCGTTTATGCCGGGCTGGTGGCGTTGATGCAGCGCGGGGGCGCGCGGTTGACCAGCGCGGCGCTGGGCGTGCAGGGGCTTCTGGCGGCGGCATTCCTGCTGTTCATTCTCTTTACCTCCAATCCTTTCCTGCGGCTGGACCCGGCACCGTTCGAGGGCGCGGGGCTGAACCCGCTGCTGCAGGATCCAGGCCTGGCGATGCATCCGCCCATGCTCTATGCGGGCTATGTGGGCCTGTCGGCGTCATTCTCGTATGCCGCGGCGGCGATGATGGTGGGCGAGGCGGGCTGGGTGCGCGCGGCGCGGCCCTTCATGCTGATTGCCTGGATCGCGCTGACCTGCGGTATCGCCCTGGGTTCCTGGTGGGCTTATTACGAGCTGGGATGGGGCGGCTTCTGGTTCTGGGACCCGGTGGAGAACGCCTCGCTGATGCCCTGGCTGATCGCCACGGCGCTGCTGCATTCGGCGCTGGCGACCGAGAAGAGCGGCGCCTTTCGCACCTGGACGCTGCTTCTGGCCATCGCCGGCTTTTCGCTGTCGCTGATCGGCACTTTCCTGGTGCGTTCGGGCGTGCTGTCGAGCGTGCATGCTTTCGCATCCGACCCCACGCGCGGTTTCTTCATCATGGTGCTGATCGCGCTGGCCATTGGCGGGGCGCTGGCGCTGTTTGCCTGGCGCGCGCCCACCCTTGAAGGCGGGGCGGCATTCGAGCCGGTGAGCCGCGAGACAACGCTGCTGCTGAACAATGTCTTCCTTGTGGCAGCCTGTGCCTGTGTCTTCGTCGGCACGCTTTATCCGCTGGTGCTGGATGCGCTGAACGGGACCAAGATTTCGGTGGGTCCGCCCTATTTCGCCATCACCTTCGCGCCCATCTTCTTCGCGCTGCTGATTCTGGTGCCGCTGGGTCCGCGGCTGAACTGGCGGCGGGGCGATCTGCGGGAGGCGTTGCGTTCGCTCTATCCCGCCATGGGCATCGCCCTGGTGGCGGGTCTTGCCGTGCTGGCCATCGTGTCCCCGCGCAGCGTAACGGCATTCGGCGCCTTTGCCGTGGCCGGCTGGCTGATTGTCGCCAGCATGATCGATATCAAGAAGCGCAAAGGCGCGCGCGCCGCCGCCTTTGCCTCGGCATTGGCGCATGCCGGGCTCGGCGTGACGCTGATGGGCGTGGCCGGCACGACGCTGTGGCGCAGCGAGGCGCTTGAGGTGCTGGCGCCCGGCCAGACGATGACCGTGGGCCCCTATACGCTGCGCTTCGACGGGGTGACCAATGTCCAGGGCCCCAACTATAACGCACAGCGCGCGCATATCGCGCTTATGGATGGCGGCAAGGTCAGCGCGATGCTGGAGCCCGAGCACCGCATGTATTCCGAGGAAGGCCAGGACGTTTCCGACACCTCCATCCGCACCACCGGCTTTCGCGATCTCTATCTGGCGCTGGGCGACGACCGCGGCCAGGGCCGCTTTACCATTCGCGCCTATGTCTCGCCGCTGGCGCCCTTCATCTGGCTGGGCGGCCTGGTGATGGCGCTGGGCGGAATGCTGTCGCTGTGGGGGCGGCTGCGTGTGAAGGCGCCCGAACCGGAAAAAGCGGCGCCCGCCCAGGCGATGGCGGCCGAATGATGCGGCGCCCCGGATGAGGAAGCTGGCGCTCTGCCTGTATCTGTTGTTCGCGGCGGTTCCGGCGCTGGCCCAGGCGCCGCTGCCGCCTGAAACCCCCAGCTTCGCCGATCCGGCGCTGGAAGCGCGGGCGCGACACCTGCAGCGGCAACTGCGCTGCCTGGTCTGCCAGGGCGAAAGTATTGACGAGTCCGGCTCGCCCTTCGCGGCCGATGTGCGCCGGCTGGTGCGCCGCCAGATCGCCGATGGAAAGAGCGATCAGCAGATCGAGGATTTCCTGGTCGCGCGCTATGGCGACTTCATCCTGATGAAGCCGCCGCTCCAGGCCGATACCTGGCTTTTGTGGCTGGCGCCCTTCCTAGTGCTGGTCGCCGGGGGTGCGATTGCCGGGATTGCCATTCGGCGGGCGCAGCAGCGGGCGACAAGCTCCTGATTCTCCCCGGTTTTTCCGGCCTCTTGAAAATTACGTGGCTTTAACGATCTGGATAAGAACCAGAAATGTAAATGGCCTATACCAAACCCGGCTGGGCGCAACCTACCGGCCTCAAGGAGCTCTGCATGACCGACAAACCCACCAATCCGCTGAATTCCGCTCTTTCGGGCCTGAAGCAGCACTTCAGGCACGGTCGGCGCCACGGCCGTGCCCTGGCCATGGGCAGCGCTGCCGCGATCGTTGTGGTCGGCCTTGGCGCTTTCGGCTTTCTGCCACCGGTCCGGCACGTCCAGACCGCAGGCACGCCGATCCTGATCGCGGCCAACCAGAACAATCGCAGCACCCCGCGCATGCTGGAATCCAGCGCGCCCTTCAGCTTCGCCGACCTGGTCGAGCGGGTGTCGCCGGCAGTGGTGTCGATCACCTCCGAGACCACGACCACCGACGGCGACGTCTCCGACAATATCCCCGAACAGTTCCGTGACCTGTTCCAGCAATTCGGCCAGCGCCAGCCGCAGCCGCACAAGGCCCTGTCGGCCGGCAGCGGCTTCATCATCGACAAGTCCGGCTTCATCGTCACCAACAACCACGTGGTCGATGCCAGCAAGAAGATCACCGTCAAGCTGCAGGACGGCCGCACTTTCACCGCCAAGCTGATCGGCACCGATCCGGCCACCGACGTGGCGCTGCTGAAGGTCAACAGCGACAAGCCGCTGCCGTCGGTCGAGTTCGGAAACGACAAGAATCTGCGCGTTGGCGACTGGGTGGTGGCCGTGGGCAATCCCTTCGGCCTGTCCAACAGTGTGACGGCGGGCATCGTTTCTTCGCTGGGCCGCGACATCGAATCCACCCAGCCCTATACCAACTTCATCCAGATCGACGCCCCCATCAACCGGGGCAATTCGGGCGGCCCCACCTTCGACCTGCGCGGACAGGTGGTGGGCATGAACTCGATGATCTTCTCGCCCTCGGGCGGCAGTGTGGGCATCGGCTTTGCCATTCCCGCCAGCGTGATCCATGACGTGGTGGCGCAACTGAAGGCCACCGGCCATGTCACCCGCGGCTGGCTGGGCGTGTCGATCCAGTCGGTGACGCCCGACATCGCCTCGTCGCTGGGGCTGAAGGACAACAAGGGCGCACTGGTCGCCGAGGTGGTGCCCGGCGGCCCCGCCGCCAAGTCGGGGTTCCAGCAAGGCGACATCGTCACCTCGATCGACGGCCAGGCGGTGGACGATTCGCGCGACCTGACCCAGAAAGTCGCGCTCGTCCAGGCCGGCAAGAGCGCCACCTTCTCCGTCATCCGCAACGGCAAGCCGATGGAGCTGAAGGTCACGATCGGCACCCGGCCGGACGAGAAGCTGGCCTCCAACGCGCCGGGCGGCAGCTTCACGCCTTCCAGCGCCGACTCGGCTGGCCTTGGCCTGTCGTCGCTGACCCCGGAAGCCAAGCGCATGTACAATCTGAGCGATGACGTCAATTCCGGCGTCGTCATCACCAAGGTCGATCCCGACAGCGATGCCGCCGACAAGGGGCTGCAGCCGGGCGATGTGGTGTTGAAGATCAACAATCGCGCGGTCAAGTCGCCGGCGGATTTCCAGTCCGGCGTGGCCGAGGCCCAGAAGGGCGGCCGCAAGAGTGTCCTGCTGCTGGTGGCGCGCTCTCAGGGCGGCACCGGCTTTGTCGCCATCGACATCGACAAGACCTGATCCAAGAAGGGCGCGCGGACATCCCGCGCGCCCTTCGGCTGTTTGAGCAATTCTGCAATCATCATTCGGGAGCATGCATGCGGATTCTGGTTATCGAAGACGATCTGGAGGCTCAGCGTTATCTGGTGCAGGGACTGAAGGAATCGGGCCATGTCGTGGACGACGCCGCCGACGGGGAGATCGGCTTGAACCTGGCCCTGTCACGGCCCTATGACGTGGCGATCGTGGACCGGATGCTGCCCAGGAAGGATGGGCTGGGCGTGGTGGCCGAGATGCGCGAGCATGGCAACCAGATTCCGGTGCTGTTCCTGTCGGCGCTCTCGGAAGTGGACGACCGGGTCAAGGGCCTGAAGGCGGGGGGCGACGACTACCTCACCAAGCCTTACGCCTTTGTCGAGCTTCTGGCGCGCATCGACGCGCTGATGCGCCGGCGCATGCCGGCCGGCGTCAAGACCCGGCTGGATGTGGGCGATTTGGAGCTGGATCTGCTGACCCGCGGGGCCAAGCGCAGCGGCACCGAGATCGAGCTGCAGCCGCGCGAATTCCGCCTGCTGGAATACCTGATGCGCCATGCCGGCCAGGTTGTGACCCGCACCATGCTGCTGGAAAGCGTGTGGGAATATCATTTCGATCCCCAGACCAATGTGATCGATGTGCATATCTCGCGGCTGCGCGCCAAGATCGACAAGGGCTTCGAGGTGCCCTTGCTGCATACGGTTCGCGGCGCCGGCTACATGATCCGCGCGCATTGACGCGGGTGGGCGATGGCGGCGAAGGCAAGCCAATCCCTTCTTCGGACGCAGGCCTTTCGCATCGTGCTGGTCTATGCGCTGCTGTTCGCCTTTTCAACGGCGGCGCTGCTGGCCTTCACCTACTGGAACACGCGGCGCACGCTGGACGCCCAGACCGACCAGATCATCGAGGCCGAGATCGCCGGCCTGTCGGATGTCTATCAGCATCTGGGCCTGAGGGGCCTGGCCGAAACGGTGCGCGAACGTTCCCAGCATAGCAACCAGGCCCTGTATCTGCTTTCGGATGGCCTGCGCCACATCATCGCCGGAAACCTCGATACCTGGCCGCGAACCGTGGCGACGCCGGGCAACTTCGTCGAGTTCGATTATGAACGTCCGGTGGACGGCAAACTCGAATCGCGGCGCGCGCGCGGGCGCATGTTCGCGCTGACCGGTGATTTCGTGCTCCTGGTCGCGCAGGACGTGCACGAACGCTACCTGACCCAGCGCATGTTCACCACCACGTTGCCCTGGACGGCGGCGCTGATCCTGGTCCTGGGCCTTCTGGGCGGGGCACTGATGAGCCGCAACATGCTGCGCCGCCTGGACAGCATCAACAAGACCAGCGGTGAAATCATCGCCGGCGATCTTTCCCGCCGCGTGCCGCTGGTCGGATCGGGCGACGAGTTCGATACCCTGGCCGAAAATCTCAACCGCATGCTGGACCGCATCGAGCGGCTGATGAAGGGCCTGCGCGAGGTGACCGACAGTGTGGCCCATGATCTGCGCACGCCGCTCAATCGCCTGCGCAACCGGCTGGAGGAGATGGCCTCCCGCCTCAATGCCGCCGGCAGCAACGCCGAGGAGATCGAGCGGGCCATCGGCGAGGCCGACAAGCTGATCGGCACCTTCAACGCCTTGCTGCTGATCGCCGAAACCGACGCCGGCACCACCCGCGTCGGCATGACCACGCTGGACCTTGCATCGGTGGTCGCCGATGTCGTCGAGCTCTACGAGCCGCTGGCCGAGGAGCGCCATATCAGCCTGGTGATGCCGCCGCCGGCACGCATCTGGATCGAAGGCAATCGCAGCCTGATCGCCCAGGCCCTGGCCAATCTGGTGGACAATGCCATCAAATATACGCCCGAAGCCGGGCAGGTGATGATCACCATCGCCGGCAGCGATGCGGGCGTCGATGTGGCCGTGGCCGACAGCGGCCCCGGCATTCCCGCCGAGGACCGCGCCCGTGTGGTGGAGCGCTTTGTGCGGCTGGAGGCCAGCCGCAATTCCCCCGGCACCGGCCTGGGGCTGTCGCTTGTGGCGGCGGTAGCCCATTTCCACAACGCCCAACTGCTGCTTACGGACAATGCGCCCCGCGGCCTGAAGGCGGTGCTGCGGTTTTCGCCGGGCGCCCTGCGCGCCATGCCTCTGAAAAGCGCTGCGGAGTAGTCTAGACTGCCCGGATGCTTCGCATCCCGCCGCGTCCCTTCGACCCCGCCCGTGCCGCCCGCATTCACGAAGCCCTGGCCGAACGGGGGTTTCATTCCGCCGATCCCCTGCTGGACGCGGTATTCGGCAATTCACCCTTCCTTGGCCGCCTGGCGGTGCGTGAGCACGGCGCGCTGGCCGAATATCTGGCGGCGGGGCCGCTGACGGTGCTGAATGCCGCGATCCAGCACGCCCACGGCGCGGCGCGGGCGCAGGACGAAGCCGAAGCCATGACGCTGTTGCGGGTGGCGCGGCGGCGCGCGGCGCTGGCCATCGCCATGGCCGACATTTCCGGGGCGTGGGATGTAAACCAGGTCACCGCCGAGCTGACCCGCTTCGCCGATGCCTGTGTGGGCGCGGCGTTGCGCTTCATGCTGCGGCAGGCGGCCGCCATGTCCGGCCGGGACGAGGTGGCGGAAGAGGACAGCGGGCTGACCGTGCTGGCGATGGGCAAATTCGGTGCCCATGAGCTGAACTATTCCAGCGACATAGACCTGATCGTCTTTTATGACGCCGGGACTTTCCCTTTTGCCAAGCGCGGTGACATGCGCGGGGCGGCCGTCGATATCGTGCGCGGGCTGGTGCGGCTGCTGGCCGAAGTCACGACCGACGGCTATGTCTTTCGCGTCGACCTCAGGCTTCGCCCCGATGCGGGGGCGACCCAGATCGCCATCTCCACCGATGCGGCGCTCGATTACTATGAGGGCATGGGCCAGAACTGGGAACGCGCCGCCATGATCAAGGCGCGCCCCTGCGCCGGCGATCCGACGACCGGCGCGCAATTCCTGAAGGCCATCACGCCCTTTGTCTGGCGGCGCTATCTGGACTTCGCCGCCATCGAGGACATCCATTCCATCAAGCGGCAGATCCACGCTCACGCCGGTCATGGCGACATCAAGGTGGCCGGGCACAATATCAAGCTGGGGCGCGGCGGTATTCGCGAGATCGAATTCTTCGCCCAGACCCAGCAGCTGATCCTGGGCGGGCGCCATCCGGCGTTGCGTGTGCCCTCCACGCAAGGGGCGCTGACCGCGCTGGCCAGGGAAGGCCGGGTGACTCAGAAGACCGCCGACGAGCTGGCGCGCGACTACCGCACCCTGCGCATGCTGGAGCACCGGTTGCAGATGGTGGAGGATCAGCAGACCCACAGCCTGCCCGCCACGCCGGAAGGGCTGGCGCACATCGCCTGCTTCATGGGCCATGACGGGGTGGACGATTTCCGCGATGCGCTGACCGCGACGCTGGAAAATGTGCAGGGCCATTATGCCCGCCTGTTCGAAAGCGCGCCCGAACTGTCGGATACGCGCGGCAGCCTGGTCTTCACGGGGGTGGAGGATGACCCCGAGACCCTGGAAACCATCACCGCCATGGGTTTTCGCGATGCCCGGCATATCAGCGGCGCGATCCGTGGCTGGCATCATGGCCGCATTCCCGCCATGCGATCGGCACGGGCACGCGAGCTTCTGACGCGGCTGATTCCGGCGATCCTGAAGGCGCTGGCAGCAACGGCGGGACCGGACATCGCCTTTGCCCAGTTCGACCGCTTTCTTTCCAGCCTGCCGTCCGGGGTGCAGCTTTTTTCGCTGTTCCAGGCCCGCCCGCAGTTCCTGGAGCTTCTGGCGCGCATCGTGGGATCGGCGCCGCGGCTTGCCGCGCATCTGGCGCGCAATCCCGCCACGCTGGATGCGCTGCTGGACGCGGAATTCCTGATCACGCTGCCGGATCGGACCGAGCTGCAAGCGGCACTCCTGCGCCAGATCCCGGACCAGCAGGTCACCCGCAGCTATGAGGATGTTCTGGACGGCACCCGCCGCTTCGCGCGCGAGGCGATCTTCCGCGTCGGCGTTCAGATCGTGGAAGGCACGGCGCGCGCCGAACATGCGGGCCCCGCCCTGGCCAACATCGCCGAGACCGTGATCACCGAGCTTCTGCCCAGGGTGGAAGATGAACTGGCGCGTGGCGCGGGCCGGGTGCCCGGCGGCGGCTTTGCCGTGGTGGCGATGGGCAAGCTGGGCGGCAGGGAGATGACGGCCAGCTCGGACCTGGACCTGGTGTTTGTCTATGACATGCCGGAAGGGGTGGAAGGCTCCGATGGGCCAAGACCGCTGGCGCCGACCACCTGGTATGCGCGGCTGGCGCAACGCTTCATCTCCGCACTCACCACGCCGACGGCGGCGGGCACATTGTATGAAGTGGACATGCGGCTGCGGCCGACCGGCAACAAGGGGCCGGTGGCGGTGAGCCTGAAAAGCTTCGCCGCCTATCACGCCAGCGAAAGCTGGACCTGGGAACATATGGCGCTAACGCGGGCACGGCTGGTGGCGGGACCGGAAATGTTGAAGACCCGCGTGGCCGCCGAGATCCGCCGCAGGCTGACGGAGCCGCGACCGGCCGAGGACATCCTGCGCGATGCCCGCGACATGCGCGCGCGCATGGCAGAGACTTTTCCCGGCAAGAATCCCTTCGACCTGAAATATGCGCCGGGCGGGCTGGTGGACCTGGAGTTCATCGCCCAGGCGCTGCAGCTTGTGCATGCGCAAGGCGCCCCGGAGATACTGGATACAAATACCGTCGCGGCGCTCCACAATCTGGGCGGGGCGGGTTTTCTGTCCGAGGAGGATTTGCACGCGCTGGTGGCGTCGGCGCGCCTGCAGCACGCGCTGACCCAGGCGCTGCGCATCGCGCTGGACGAAACGCCCAATATCGAGGAGGCGACGCCGGGGCTGAAGGCGCTTCTGACCCGCGCCGCCGAGATGGGCAGCTTTGCCCAGCTTCAGGCGCGGCTGGCGCAGCTTCAGGGCCAGACGCGGGCGATCTTCGCGCGCGTCATGAATCCCTAAAGACCGCGCAACTCGCGCAGCGCGATCTGCAGCATCGCCCGGCAATAGGCGACGTTGTAGGCCCATGACGCGGTGGGATTGGTGCCCTTGGGCAGCAGCTTGTCGATGTCCAGGCCGCGTGGATGTTCCGGGAAGATCAGGCGCCTGTAATTGTTCTTCACCAGAAGCCTGATCACCTCATACATGTCGTCGTCGCCATTGTCGGGGAAGACCTCGGTATAATCTTCGCGCGGCTTGCGCGTGACGACGTTGCGGAAATGCACCTGGCCGATGCGGTTGCGGCTTGCCAGCCAGTTGCCCACCGTCACCGGGTCTTCACCCAGTTCGCGGGTGACGCCGCAGTCCCAGGTCATGCAGTTGGATGGAGAATTCACCGTCTCCACCAGGCGCTTCCAGTCGGAGAAGCTGTTGAGGACCTGGGCCGAGCCGCGGCTCATCGGCGGCGGCGGATCGTTGGGATGCACGGAAAGAACGACATGGTTCTTCTCGGCCACCGGAACGACCGCCTTGAGGAAGTATGCGATGTTCTTCCAGGTATCCTCGTAACTCTGGGGGGGCTCGCCCGGCAGCGGAGGCAGCGTCTTCATCCGGGCGTAATTGAACTCGTCATAGACGGCGCCGCCACGGCCGGAAACGCTCCTGTACCCGTCGACCGCGCGGTGATTGTAGAAGTTCCATTCCACCACCGGGATGCCCAGCTTGCCGCAGTTGACGATGGTCTGCTTGATCTTTTCGATCTCGGCATCACGGCTGGGACCGCCGCGGACGATCTGGTCCATGTCCGGATCCATGCCGCCCTTGTAGGACCAGCGGATCATCATGATGCCGATATGCATGGCGTGCTTCTTCAGCGCGTCGACGCGCGGCTGCAGATAGTCCATGCCCCAGGGCTGGGCCGGCACGTTCTGAAGGTCGACCCAGTTGATGCCGATCTGCTTGATGCGGATCGCCTCCTGTTCGCTCAGGGCGTCGTCCATGTAGATGGTGAGCTTGGGCGTATCGGGCCCCTCCTGCGCCATGCCCAGGCGCGCGGCGGGATGCGGATTGTAGGGCGCATCCGGTCCCTGCTGCGCGAAGGCCGGCACGGCCGTGCCCGCAAGAAGCGCGCCGGCCAGGTTGTGGATCATCGCCCTGCGTGTGGTCGTCATGCTGTTTCCCCCTGGCTTTATGATTTTATCCTACGCCCGGCGCCCGCAAGAGCGCCAGACGTCAATGCTCCGGCAGGCCGATCAGGAATTGCGGCGGGAATTTCAGGTGTACGGCCTTTGATGGCGGGTCGAAATAGTTGCTGACTATCACCGGGTCGCTGCGCCCGGCGACGCGAACCTGGAACAGTGAGGTTTCCCCCAGGAAGGTGGCGGCGGCGATTTCGCCCGCGAGGCCCGCATCGTCGAATGCGATATCCTCCGGCCGGATTGCCAGCAGCAGCCGATCGCCGGGCGCTACCGCGCACATCACATTGGCTTTGGCCAGGGTGACGACGCCCAGCAGGCCGGCGTTCACCGTCACGCTGTCGGCGTCGATCGTTTTGACGGTGGCGTGGAAGAAATTGTTCTGGCCGATGAAATCGGCCACTTCGCGGCAGTTGGGACGCTCGTAAAGCTCGCGCGGCGATGCGATCTGGAGAATTCTCCCGCTGCTCATCACCGCCACCTGGTCGGCCAGCGAAAGGGCTTCGTCCTGGTCGTGCGTCACCATCAGGAAGGTAATGCCCACCTGGCGCTGAAGCGCCCGCAGTTCGATCTGCATCGCCTCGCGCAGCCGCTTGTCCAGCGCCGCCAGCGGCTCGTCCAGCAGCAGCAGCTTGGGCCGGCGCACCAGGGCGCGGGCCAGCGCCACGCGCTGGCGCTGCCCGCCGGAAAGCTGGCCGGCGCCGCGCCCGCCCAAGCCCTCCAGCCGCACCGTGGCCAGCATCGCCTCCACCCGCGCGCGCAACTCCGCTTTCGGCAGGCGCTGCTTCCTGAGGCCATAGGCGATGTTGTCGAACACGTTCAGATGCGGAAAGATCGCGTAGTTCTGGAACACCATGTTGGTGGGGCGCAGGTGCGGGGGTATGTCGTTCATCGCCTCGCCGTCGATGGAGATGGTGCCGCGATCGGGCGTCTCGAAGCCCGCGATCATGCGCAGCAGGGTGGTCTTGCCGCAGCCCGACGGTCCCAGCAGCGTGAAGAACTGGCCCTGGGGCACCTCCAGATCGACATTGTCCACCACCGGTGGGCCGGCGAACGCCTTGCTGACGGCCTTGATCGACAGAAAGCTCATCGCCACTCCATCACGCGCCAACCATGGGCCTTTTGACGCCCAGGTTTCGGACATATTCGGCCAGTGCCACCAGCGCGATCGAGGTGGTCAGGATGATTGCGCCCAGTGCCAGTACCACGGGCAGGCGCTCGGGAAAGCGCAGCTGGCCCCAGATATAGACCGGCAGGGTCGGCTCGGTGCCCGACAGGAAATAGGCCACCAGGAATTCGTCGAAACTGGTGATGAAGGCCAGAAGAAGGCTGGCCAGAATGCCCGGCAGGATCAGGGGGAATGTCACGCGCCAGAAGGTCATCCAGCCATTCTCGCCCAGGTCGGCGCTGGCTTCCTCCAGGTCGCGGTCGAAGCCCTCGAAGCGGGCGATCAGCACGGTGAGGGCAAAGGGCACGCAGACCAGCAGATGGCCCAGGACCACCGCGCCCAGCGACAGGGGAAGGCCCGCCACGCCCAGAAGCAGCAGCAGCGAGATGCCCAGCACGATGTCGGGAATGAACAGCGGCAGCGAGATGAAGCCCAGCGCCGCACCGGTGCCGCGCAGGCGATAACGCGTCACCGCCCGCGCCGCCAGAAGACCCAGAAGCGTCGACAGAAGCGCGGTGGCGGTCCCCACCTTCAGGCTGTTGACCAGGGCGTGCAGCATGGCGCTGTCGGCGCCCAGCGCGGCATACCAGCGGGTGGTGAAGCCGGTCAGCGGAAAGGCGATGAACTGGGAATCATTGAAGGAGAAGATGGGCAGCACCAGCACCGGCACATAGAGGAAGGCCAGATAGGCGAAGGCATAGAGCAGCAGCGCGTGCTTTCGCATGGTCAGCCCGCTTTCATCGGACCTGGGCCGCCGCCCAGCGGGCCAGAAGGACAAAGCTGCCCGCGACCATCGCCACCGCGACCATGCTGACCAGCGCCAGCGCCGAGCCCAGCGGCCAGTTGCCGATGCGGCCGAACTGCACCTCGATCATGTTGGCGATCATCGAGCCGGCCGGCCCGCCCACCAGCGTTGGGGTAACATAATCACCCGTCGTCGGCACGAAGATCAGGATGGCGGCGCCGATCACCCCGGGCATCGACAGCGGCAGTGTCACGCGCAGGAAGCGGCGAAGGGGGCCATCGCCCAGGTCGGTCGCCGCCTCCAGCAGCGCGCGGTCGATCTTTTCCAGGCTCACATAGATGGGAAGGATGGCAAAGGCCGCCCAGGCATGGGCCAGCGTCACGACCACGGCGAAGGGGTTATAGAGCAGAAAGGTCAGGGGGTGGTCGATCAGCCCCAGCCGCATGAGGCCGGAATTTATCAACCCGTCGAATCCCAGGATGATCTTCCACGAAAAAACGCGCAGCAGATAGCTGGTCCAGAAAGGAATGGTCAGCGCGATCAGCCAGAGGAACTTGGCGCGCCTGGCCCGGAAGGCGACGAAATAGGCCATGGGATAGGCCAGGACCAGGGTGACCAGCGTGACCGCCCCCGATACCGCCAGCGAACGCCAGAACAGCACCTGGTAACTGGCCCGGCCCAGCACCTCGCCGTACCGGGCAAGGGTCCAGCCATCGGACAGGCCGATTCCGGACTGGGTTTTCAGGCTGTAGATAGCGACCAGCGCCAGGGGGGCCGCCAGGGCCAGGCCCATGACCAGAAGGGTGGGGGCCAGCAGCAGATAGCCGTTTTCCGCCCCCTGATTGCGCCCTTTTTCCGCCACGTCAGCCCTGTTTCGGTGCCGCGGCATTGTTGCCCGACGCCGGCGCCGGCGCGCAACCGAAACCTAAGGAATTGCTGCTTGAATCCGCGCGTGGGTTGGGCCATAACCCCCGTCCACTTGGAGAGCGGGCGTAGCTCAGGGGTAGAGCATAACCTTGCCAAGGTTAGGGTCGGGCGTTCGATTCGCCTCGCCCGCTCCAGGTTTCTTAATGAAATCAGCGACTTGTAACACGCGCCAAGATTAGGCGCGGGTTCCTGTCCTTATACCGTCCGGTAGCCGGCCCATGCGTCCTTTTATAACCAGGTGCGGACGCCAAAGGTGAAGCGCAGGCTGGCGGTGGGGTCGCCTGCCGCGCGGGCAATCGCGGCGGTGGCGCCAAAGCGTTGTTCGTAAGCCACGCCCACATAAGGCGCGCATTTGCGCGTGATCTCGTAGCGCAGGCGAAGTCCGGTATCGACGCTGGAGAGCCCCGCGCCAATGGCGCGGCGAGGATCGGCCTTGCTGTAAAAATTCATTTCCATCTGCGGCTGCAGGATCAGCCGCTGGGTAAGCAGAAGCTCGTAGCTGCCTTCCACCCGGCCGGCGAAATGGCCTTCGCTGCTTGCATAGCCGGTGGCGGCGACGTGCAGGGATAGCGGTGCCAGCCCCTCCACACCCAAAGCTGCCCATGTGCGGCCCGCGTTGCTGTCGGCGTCGGTGCGAATGCCGCCCTGGATATCGAAAAAGCTCGTGATCGGCCGGTCATAGAGCATTTCGTAGCGCCCTTCTTCGGCGCCACCCTGTCGATTGACCGTTCCTTCCGACTTGAACCAGACGCGGTTTGTGTCGGTGCCTGCCCAGGCTTCGCCTTCCCAGTGAAACGCGGTGTCGGCGCCCGCCCGGCCTTCAAACTGATCCAGCAGAACGTGATACCAGACATGTTCATCATCAACCGGAGCGCCGAAAGGCGCCGTTTCCGAGACCGTGGCCATGCCGTGGTCGGCCGCGGCAGCGGGACCGGCGACGGCGACCAGCCCGGCAAATGTCAGATGAAAAAGCTTCATGCAACAATCACCGTGCGGAACATGCCCATCTCCATGTGATAGAGAAGATGGCAGTGGAACGCCCAATGGCCCGCGGCGTCGGCCGTATAGACAAAGCCCACCCGCTCGCCGGGCTTCACATTGACCGTATGCTTGAGGGGCTGGTTTTCCCCCTGACCGTTCTCGAGCGTGAACAGGAAACCGTGCAGATGGATCGGGTGTTCCATCATCGTGTCATTTATCAGGACGAAACGCACCGTCTCGCCCAACGCCACGCGAACGGGCGGCGCGTCGGAAAATTTCTTGCCGTCGAAGCCCCAGGTCCAGCGCTCCATATTGCCGGTCAGATGGAATGCGATATCGCGTGAGGGCTCCAGCGTATAGGCAGCAGCCTCCAGCGCGCGCAGCTGGCCATAGCGCAATGTCTTGCGGCCATTGCCGTCCAGGCCGGTGCCGGCTTCCTGCTGGCGGCTGACGGGCATCATGGCGACTGCGTCCACGAATGGCTGACCCTTCAGGGTCGCTGGATCGACGCCGCTGGCGTTGATGGATGTATCACCGTGATCCATCCCCGTCATGTCCATGCCTGCCATGCCGTCCATTTGCATGCCGCCATGACCACCCTTGGACATGTCCATGCCGGCCATGCCCATGTCTGCCATGGTGCGCAAAGGCGGCGGGTCCATGTCGGGCACCTTGGCCAAGGCGCCCGGACGGGATGCCAGGGTGCCGTGGGCATAGCCGCTGCGGTCCTGCGCCTGCGCAAAGATGGCATAGGCGCCATCGCCCGGCGTCACGATCACGTCATAGGTCTCGGCGACGCCAATGCGGAATTCCTCGACTTCGACCGGTTCGACATTGGAGCCATCGGCCTGCACCACGATCATGGCCAGGCCGGGAATGCGCACATCGAAAGTGGTCATGGCGGCGCTGTTGATGAATCGCAGGCGCACCCGTTCGCCAGGCTTGAATGGGGCGGTCCAGTTGGCGGCGGGTGGCTGGCCATTCAGCAGGAAAGTGTAAACGGCGCCGGTGACATCCATGATGTCGGTGGGGCTCATGCGCATGCCACCCCACATCAGGCGGTCCCTCAGCGTGGCGGAAAAACCGCTGCGTTGCACGTCGTCGATGAAGGTACCCAGGGTGCGCTGGTGGTAGTTGTAATAGTCGCCCTGCTGCTTGAGGTTGGCGACGATGGTCATGGGGTCCTCGTCGGTCCAGTCCGACAGCTGGACGACATATTCGCGGTCGTATCGCACCGGATCGGGCGCGGCCGGATCGATGATCATCGCGCCGGAAAGACCGGTCTGTTCCTGCATGCCGCTATGGCTGTGATACCAGTAAGTGCCCGACTGGATCAGCGGGAAGCGATAGACGAAGGTTTCGCCGGGCGCGATGCCGGCATAGGTCAGGCCCGGCACGCCATCCATCGGGTTGGGCAGCTTCAACCCGTGCCAGTGCACCGACGAGGTTTCGCGCAAATTGTTCTTGACGCGGATGATGACGTCTTCGCCCTCGCGCAGGCGCAATATCGGGCCCGGCAGCTGATGATTGACGACTGTGGCGATACGTTGCCGTCCGGTGATGTTTACCGGCAACTCATCCAGCGTCAGGTCGATAACCGGACCGTGCAGGACCGGCCGGCCGGTCATGTCTTCGCCCGCGTGGGCTGGGCGGGCAATGCTCGCAAGTCCGGCAGCGGCAATTCCCTGGACGAACTGCCTGCGGTCAAGCGGAACGGAATGCATTATATCACTCACGGAAGAGGCAGAGCCGCTACGTCGAACGTATCGTCAAAGCGGGTTATTGCCTGTGGAAAGCCAGGTGCACCGACAGTTTGTCACCCGCTTTCACGCCTGCAAGAGAGGCGGGCGGAAAATGCAGCTTGAGCGCCATGCTGCCCGCGGTGGCATCCAGCAGGCCAGTTTTCATGTCTACCGCCGTCACGGTGACATTCATCATGTGTTGCCCCATCATCGGGCCCATGCCCTGCATGCCGCCCTGCATCATCATGCCGCCCTGCTGAGGCGTCTGGTTATCCGGCGTGCTGCTGCTCTGGGCAAAGGCAGGCATGGCCGCAAGCGTCGCGGCCGCTGCGATTGCTGCAATCCGGTTTTTCATTCTGAAAGCCTCCCTGGCTGGTTTCATAAGGTCCCGGAATCGTTGTCCCGCAAATCGCATCCGGACTTGATCGCCCTCAAGAATGCCTAGCGCTTGGCGCGGCTGAATACGTCCATCAGCTCCGCGATCTTGCGGCGCTGGTCGGTCTTGTCGCCCGACGCGATGGCGTGTTCCACGCAATGTCCGACATGATCGCGCAACAATTCGTCTTCCACGCGGCCCAGGGCAGCGCGCACAGCGGCGATCTGGGTGACGATGTCGATGCAATAGCGGTCCTCATCCACCATGCGGGACAGGCCGCGCACCTGTCCCTCGATCCGGCCAAGGCGCTTGCGGATGGATGCCTTGAGTGTTTCACGCATGAAGACTATATACCCCTATAGGGTATACGATGCAAGTGGAGGCGATGATGACCGATGAAAAGGAGGACCACTGCCGTGGCCGGCAGGCCGGGGACCATCATCAAGGCGCCGCGAATCCCACGCCGGATGCAGGAAATGCCGGCAAACATCATTGCAGCCACCAGGACAACCACCATGCCGGACATCGCGCAGCAGACCCGGCGCGGCCTGCCGATCGGGACACCGTCTATACCTGCCCGATGCATCCGCAGATCCGCAAGGCGGGCCCCGGCTCCTGCCCGATCTGCGGCATGGCGTTGGAACCCGCGGTCGCGTCCCTTGATGACGGCACCAATCCCGAACTGGCCGACATGACCCGTCGCTTCTGGGTCGGATTGGTGTTGGCTATTCCGGTGGTGGCGCTGGGCATGCTGGGCGAGGCATTGGGCCTGAACCGGCTTGTCGGTGGCCATGCCTCCATCTGGCTCCAGGCGGCATTTTCCTCACCGGTGGTGCTGTGGGCGGGCTGGCCCTTCTTTGTGCGTGGCTGGGCTTCTGTCAGAAGCCGCAATCTCAACATGTTCACCCTGATTGCGCTGGGCACAGGTGCCGCATGGGGCTACAGCCTGATCGCCAGTCTGGTGCCGCATCGGTTTCCGCCGGCCTTTCGCAATGCCGAGGGCATGGTCGATGTCTATTACGAGGCCGCGGCGGTCATCACCGTCCTGGTGCTGCTGGGCCAGGTGCTGGAGCTGCGGGCGCGCGAGCGCACGTCGGGCGCGATCCGCGCGCTTCTGGACCTGGCGCCCAAGACTGCCCGGCGCGTCTCACCCGAGGGCGAGAAGGAGGTTCCTCTTGAAACCTTGGTGGTAGGCGACCTGATCCGGGTGCGTCCCGGCGAAAAACTGGCCGTGGACGGCACAGTCACGGAAGGGCGCTCCTCGGTCGATGAATCCATGGTAACGGGCGAATCCATGCCGGTGACGAAGGAAACCGGCAGCGTCGTCATTGGCGGCACCATCAACCGGTCGGGCACATTGGTGATCAGGGCCGAGAAGCTGGGGCGCGATTCCATGCTGGCGCGGATCGTCCAGATGGTGGCCGAGGCACAGCGCAGCCGTGCCCCCATCCAGCGCATGGCCGACCGCGTGGCCGCCTGGTTCGTGCCGGCCGTCATTGCCGTGGCGCTTGTGGCCTTTGCCGGCTGGGCGGTGTGGGGACCGGAGCCCCGCTTCACCTATGGACTTGTGTCAGCCGTGACCGTTCTGATCATTGCCTGTCCCTGTGCGCTGGGCCTAGCCACGCCCATGTCGATCATGGTGGGGGTAGGGCGGGGCGCGCAGGCGGGTGTCCTGATCAAGAACGCCGAAGCGTTGGAGCGGATGGAGCGCGTGGACACGCTGGTGGTGGACAAGACCGGCACGCTGACGGAGGGCAGGCCGTCCGTGGTCGGCATAACCACGGCAAATGCCTGTTCCGATGGCGAGCTGCTGCGGCTGGCCGCGGCGGTGGAGCAGGCCAGCGAGCATCCGCTGGCAGACGCGATCGTGGCGACAGCCAAGGTGCGGGGCATCGTCTATCCGTCCGTTACGAACTTCGATTCCCCCTCGGGCAAGGGCGCCCAGGGCACGGTGGAAGGCCATCATGTGCGGCTGGGCAATAGCAACTTCCTCTCCGGCGCCGACCTGTCGGAGTTGACGGGCGAGGCCGAGAGGCTGCGGCAGGAGGGCGCTTCGGTGATCTATTGCACGGTGGACGGCAAGGCCGCCGGACTGCTGGCCATTGCCGACCCGGTCAAGGCGACGACGCCGGCAGCTCTTCAGACCCTGCAAAAGGATGGCGTGCGCATTGTCATGCTGACAGGTGACAACCGCACCACGGCAGAGGCGGTGGCCCGCAGGCTTGGCATCACGGAAATCGAAGCCGATGTTCTGCCGGATCAAAAAAGCCAGGTCGTGGCCAGGCTGCGCGCCGAGGGCCGCACCATTGCGATGGCCGGAGACGGGGTCAATGACGCGCCCGCCCTGGCGGCGGCGGATATCGGCATCGCCATGGGATCGGGTACCGATGTGGCGATGGAAAGTGCGGGCATCACCCTGTTGAAAGGCGATCTGACCGGCATCGTCCGGGCTCGCATCCTGTCGGCCGCGACCATGCGGAATATCCGGCAGAACCTGTTTTTTGCCTTTGTCTACAACGCCATTGGCGTGCCGGTGGCGGCAGGGGTGCTTTATCCTGCCTTTGGCATCCTGCTGTCGCCAATATTTGCGGCGGCAGCCATGGCCTTGTCATCGGCCAGCGTGATTACCAACGCCTTGCGCCTGCGGCTGGTACGATTCGATTAGAAGACAAAATTGCCCCGGGGGAGCTGGATTAAAGAGGCTCAGCGGGATCCCGGCATCAGCGGATGCACCAGGCCCGGATTCCCTCGCGCTCCAGAAAGGCTTCCGCGCCGGTACCCTGCAGCATGGCCAGCGTGGCGGTGATGCCGGCTTCGACGCAACTGGCGGCGGCGACGGTGACCGATCGCGGCGGCGATTCCACCGGCCAGCCGGTATGCGGGCAGAGGATGTGGCTATATCGGCGCCCATCACGCAGCAGAAAACGCCGGGCATCGCCGCTGGTTGCCAGCGCCCCCTGCATCAGCTGCAGCATGCAGGCCATCTGGCCTTCGCCGTCCACCGTCTCGATCGCGACGTTCCAGGCATCGCCATTGCGCCTGGGCCCGGACACGCAAAGGTCGCCACCGAAATTCACCAGCACCGGAGCACCGGTGATGGCCATGACCGACGCCAGGACACGGTCCACGGCATATTCCTTGGCGATGCCCCCCAGGTCCAGTTCCATGCCGGGCGGCAGCACCAGCGCGGGCGCGCGCCAGGATACCTTGTGCCAGCCGATCAGCGGCATCAGGCTGCGGACCCGTTCCGCTGCCGGAACGTTGTCGGAGCCGTCGAAGCGCCAGGCCCGGCGCAGCACACCCGAGGTGATGTCGAACATCCCCCCGCTGGTTTCGTAGCAGGCGTCCGCGCAGTCCAGCAGGCTGGCGGTCTCGCCATCCACGATTATCCGCGCGCCGCCGCTGGCGTTGATCTTTCCGATCACGCTGTCGGCGCGGTAGCGGCTGAATTTGTGCTCGATCCGCCGTGCCTCACCTTCGGCGACCGCGGCGATGGCGGCCGCCTGGGCCGCATCGTCCGTCTCGACGCGCACTTCACAGGGCGTTGCCATGGCATGGAAGGCGATATGAAAATCCCGCTCGATACGGGTAATGCGCGCGCCGGTTTCCACCGCCGTGGCCATCAGGACTCAGTTCCGCATGGCGCCTTCAGTGGAAGTCCCATGTATACCCCATGAAGACGATCGCGCTTTTGACGCCGGAAAACAGGTTCTGCTGACGCAGCTGCCCGATGGCGTCGGCGGGATGGCCGTTGCCGGTTTGGGAATAGTATTCGCCCTTGATGTAGATTTCCTGCCGCCCGTCCAGCCTGAATCCGAATTGGGCCCCGAAGGTGGTGGCGGTGAAGGCACCCAGCCGGATATCCGACGAGGCGTATTGCGGCAGCGTCTGCCCCGCAACAAGGTAATAATGAAAGAAGTCAGCGGCCGTCTGCTGGTACCATCGGGCGCTGGGCTCGATGTAGAATGATCCGCCAAGACCGATGCGCTCGGACAGCTCGGCCGTCTTGGAGGTTATGCCCCAGCTGTCCGTGTAATACCGCAACCCCAGGTCCGTCACCGCCGGCCCCAGATCCAGCCTGTTGTCCCAGTAAAGGCTCTGGCTCTGGCGGTTTATCGGACGGTTTTCATAATAGCTGTCGGTGGGATCGCCCGTGGCCGGATCGACCAGCGAGATCACACGATACGGATCGTTCTGGTATCCGCTCTGGCGGTCAAAGGAATAGTTGAATTGCATCAGCCAGCGGCGGGTCATCACCTGTGTCAGACCCAGCACGAAGCCAAGCTGTGTCTTGCTCCGCTGCGTCGGCGTCTTCCACTGGGCGCTCATCGCGGTCAGCGGGGTTGGGATGCCGCCGAATGGAGAGGAACTGTCGAACTCGCCGTTCAGCGTCAGGGTGACGGTCGTGTTGTTGGCGTTGAAATTCTGCGAGATGTGGGTATTGGCGGTGATCGCCTGGTAATCCTCTTCGCGCGAATAACCCATCCCGATTCCGATGTCGGAGATATTGCCCAGCGGCTGCGACCAGCCGATGGTGGCGGCGCCGCGATGATCGCGAAATCCCTTGTCCATCGGCAGCGTGTTGGCCGGGACGGTGTATTGCCGGCCAAGCGCCGCGGCTGCGATCTGGCCCGGGGTGGGCGGCAGGTGGATGATGGTGCTGCCGCCCGATGCGCCGGTCACCGACGCGGTGGATCCCTGCGCTTTCAGGGGCGTGACGAAATTCTGGGGCTGGCTGGAGGGGACCGCGCCGTTGGGTGTGGCGCCCGATACCGCGTCCGCAACCAGGCCCAGCGTCAACTGGCGCCCATCGGCGGCATGCACCGCCAGGTTCATGGTCGGCTCTATCGCGGTGACCCGCCCCGATCCCTCCTGATAGACCAGCAGTGCCGCATCGACCTGCGAATAGGCAACGCCGGGCCCGAACGTGTCGTTGCGCGTGCCCAGCGGATCTTCCTGGTCGTAATATTCCTGGGCGCTGGCGGCATGGGCGCCAAGCGTAGCGGCCAGCAAGCCGGCCGAAATGCGGGACAGGCGCTTTCTGACCCGCCCCGCCTCAAGCACATTCAGTTGCAACCGCAGCCTCCGCCCGCAAAGCCCCGGCCGCCGCTGGATGCCTCCTTGCTGAAATAGACATGTTCCTCGGCAGCGGTCAGCAGGGGATACGGATCAATTTGCATCTCCCGGCGCGCCATCAGGTCCTTCTCCCATGGCCTGGGACCAAGGGCGCAGCCCGAACAGGCAAGCATTGCGGCGATGAGCGCGCCGCGGGCCAGCAGCCTTCCCATGTCAGCTCCCCGCATGCAGCAGCGCGCCGATATGGGTCACATATTCGCCCTCCTTGCCGGGGACGAAGCCGCTATGGATGTAGTGGACCTTGCCGTCGCGTCCGATCAGGACCGTGGTCGGCATCTCCTTGAGATTGTACTGCCCCGCGATGTGGCCGTCCGGATCGTAAACGATCTTGAAACCCGGCGGTGACTGCCGCAGGAACTGGTCGGCCGCCTGCCGGTCATGGTCGACATTGACGCCGATGACGGTCAGGCCAGCGGGGCCGTATTGCTGCTGAAGATCGTTCATCCAGGGAAAGGACTGGCGGCAGGGCGCGCACCACGATGCCCAGAAGTCCAGATAGACCACCTTGCCCCTGTAGGCCGACAGGTCCAGACCCTGCGCGGCGGCCGGACTGGCCGCGAAGGCGGCGGCGCACAAGAGAGCCAGACCAAGAACGCGACGCAAACCCGACTGCATCACTCCACTCGCAGAAGCTGTTTCGCGATCGTCTCTACCAGCCGGATACCGCCAGGATCATTGCCGCAGTTCGCCTTTTTGGTGAGGTTTGCGGTCTGCGAATGCGTCTTGCTTCATGACGCGCGCGCGAAAACCATGTCGATCTTCAAGCCGGGCCCGTTGTCGGCGGTGGACAGCCTGGCCGCATGCAGGTCGGCGACGGCGGCGACCATGCTGAGCCCCAGGCCATTGCCCGCAGTGGAGCGGCTGGACTCCAGCCGGAAGAAGCGCTGAAAGATATGTATGCGATCCTCCTGCGGCACGCCGGGACCATCGTCCGCCACGGCCAGGGCCACGCAGTCCCCGTCCGAGCACAGTGAGACGGTAACGACAGAGCCTGCCGGCGTGTGGACCGCGGTGTTCTCCAGAAGGTTGGCCAGCGAGACCGTCAACAGCTCCGGGTCGCCCAGGATGAACAAGCCGGGTTCGACATGCTGGACAATGGTCTTGCCGCCTTCCTCCAGGGACGGAGCAAAGGTTTCGCAGATGTCCGCGACCAGCTGGCTGATGCAGAAGCGCTGAAAGCCGCCGCGCCGGCTGCCGCTTTCGATCTGCGATATTCGCAGGATGGCATCGAACAGCTCCAGGATTGAATCGACCTCCGCCGTGCCCTGTTCCAGAAGCCGCTCATACTGGCGGGACGTCCAGCCCGCCTTGCCTTCCGGCTCCATCAGGCGCCGCAGGCGCCCCAGTGGGGTACGCAGATCATGGGCGATGTCGTTCGACTGATGACGGATGCGATCGGTCAATTCACAGGTGCGGTCCAGCATGCGGTTGAGCGTGGCCGCCAGCCGGTCCAGGTCGTCGGGGGCGCTGCGGCGCGGCACCCGTCGGTTGATGTCGCCGCCGATGATGGCCTCGGCGGTGCGATTGATGGTCTCGATGCGCTTGAGGAATTTCGAACTCAACAGGAAGCCGCCGCCGACCGCCAGCGTCAGCGACAAGAGAAAGACCCAGCCGAAATTGCGCAGGATCAGCGAGCCGAAGTCCTGGATCTCGCCCCAGTCATCTCCCACCATCAGGCACAGCCCATGAGGAAGGGGCTGCACGAAGACGCGCAGGCGCTCCATCTGGCCGGGCGCCTCGTCGCCGTCGGGCGGGCCGATCAGCGTGATCCAACCGGCTTTGCAGGGCTGGGCGGGCAGGCTCCCAAACAGGTGCCGCCCCTGGGAATCGATCAGCGTGTAGTCCAGGCCGTCCATCAGCCTTCCACGCTGGCGATCGGTGATCGCCCGCAGCACCTGACGCGCGCTGCCGGCGCGATAGTCGGCCTTCAGGGCGTCGACTTCCGCCAGGATGCGACCGTGGAATTCCCGGCTCAGTTCACCGGTGACGGACAGGTAGGTAACAGTCGCCAGCATGCCGACGGACACGGCAAACAGCATCGCATAGGCGGCGGTCAGCTTGAAGCTAGCCGACTTCAGCGTCAGGGACAGGCGCACGGAACATATACCCCGAGCCGCGGACCGTCTGGATCATGTCTCCACCCAGCTTGGAGCGCAGGCGGCTGACATGCGTCTCCACGATATTGGTCTTGGGATCGAAACTGTAATTCCACACGCCTTCCAGAAGCATGGTGCGGGTGACGACCTGACCCTGGCGAACCATCAGATAGTCCAGCAGCGAGAATTCCCGCGGCTGCAGGGCGATGGGCTGGCCGGATCGCGTGACTTTGCGCTTCAGCCGGTCAAGCTGGAGGTCGCCGGCCTTCAGCAGGGACGGCTCGTCGCTGCCGCGAAGTGGCCGGCGCAGCAGGGCATTGACCCGTGCCAGCAGTTCGCTGAAGGCGAAAGGCTTCGCCAGATAATCGTCGGCGCCCGCGTTCAAGCCCTCAACCCGGTCATCCAGACCGCCCAGATTGCTCAGAATCAGGACGGGCACCCGGTTCTGGGCCTGTCTCAGACGCTTGACCAGGCTCAGGCCATCCAGGGCCGGCAACATCCGGTCGACGATCAAGAGATCGTAGGGCGTCGAAAGCGCCAGACCCAGGCCGTCATCGCCGCGCGCCACATGGTCGACGCCATGACCGCAAACATCCAGGTTGCCGCGCAGATATTCGGCCAGCGGCTTTTCATCCTCGATCAGGAGGATCGTCATGACGCGGCCATCCTTGGGCGGGTGCAACCCTCGGATGGCCGTGCCGGACCGGCCTGGAGAATGTCAGGCCGAGGTGTTGACCGCGATGCCCAACCCAGGCGGCGTGGATGCGACGGTGGAGGCGGCAGAAACAGCGCTCGTCCCCTTGTCGTCGCTATCGCCGTCATGGTCGGGTCCGGGGCCTTCCGCAGCTTCGGAAGCCTTGGCCGGTTGCATATGCGAAACCGTGGTGTGTGACGCAATTGCCGAAATACTCATCAGTTAATCCTCCTGTTTATAGGCAGGCGGGACACTAGACGGCAAAGAATTCCACACCGCTTAAGTGCAAGATTGTGATTTTGTATAGTACGGCAATAAGAACGCTTCTTAGAAACGCATGCAAAATCGGATTGCCGCCGATGGGCGTGACGAGCCTCGCGCCCGGTTATGGCGCGTCAGCAACGCCGATGTGCCGCACAGTGCCAACTCCCTTATTTTTGTTCACCATTCGCACGCACCGCCATCCTACTCCTCATCCGACAGGCCCCAGATGCGGTGGGAGTCGATCAGAAGCTGGAGCACCGCCGAATGAGCGGCCCCGCGCGCATGGGCCTCGGTGCGGCGCATGTCGTAATGCTGGCGGCGTGCGATCAGAAGTTCGGTCAGCCCCTGGTCGCCAAGGTCATAGGCCTTCTGCATGCGCGCCAGCATTGCGTTGCTGGTACCTTCCGCCAGATGAGCCTGCCGCCAGGCTTCCAGGCCCTGCTGCGCGTCGATCACGTCGCGGTCGGCGGCGATCTCCACATCGCGCTGGACCTTGTGGGCAGTGACGGACGCAGCGGCGGCTTCCGCGCTGGCCTGGTCGGCGCCGGCCTGGCGAAGCGCGCCGCCCAGCGGAATGGAAAAGCCAACGCCAAAGCCCGTCTCGTGCCCGCCCATGTCCTGGAAGGTGCGCAGATCCACCGTGGGATCGGCGAACTGGTCCATATGCGCGCGCCGGGCCAGCCATTCGCGCCGGTCCGCCTCGCTGCGGGCCAGCTTGATCTCGTGATTGTCTTCCAGCACCGCGTCGTGCCATTCCTCCCATTTGCCCGGCGGCGGGACGGGATCGGGCATCGCCGGCGCCGCCAGCGGCAGGGTCAGGGTGGGAAAACTGCGCGCCAGGGTCATGCGTGCGTCGCGCCGTGCCTGTTCGGCCTGGGCGGCCTGCACCCTGGCCTGCGCCAGCGCCGCCTGGACCTGCTCGACGTCCAGCGTGGCGGAGTGGCCCAGTTGGCGCGCGCGATCCGTGGCGGCGAGCTGGCGCTCATAGGCAGCCACTTCATCTTGGGCCAGTTTCACATCGCCTTCCGCCATGACCCAGGCCAGCCACAATTGTTTCAGCAGCGTTGCGGCCTGGTGGCGGGCATCGCCATAGCCGTTCTGCGCCACCGCGATGGTGTATCTGCCGATCTTCTCGTCGGCATCGGCCTTGCCGGGCAGGCGGATGCCGCGGCTGACGCCGACGGCCCATTCGTCGAGCCGGCCTTCGATATTGGAGGCGCGACTGTGATATTCGCCATGCAGGGTGAATTCATGCGGGCCCGCCTCGCGCGCGCGCGCCTCCGCCTCGGCCGAATTCATCATGGCGCCGGCGCGGCGCACCTCGGGGGACTGAGCCAGAATGTCGGTCACAATGCCGTCCGGGGGCAGGAATTGCAGGCTGGGCGAAGACACCGGCGGGTGCGCCAGGGCCGGCGCGGCCGCCAGAGAAAATGCCACAGCGGCCAAGACCTGCCTCATCCGAGATCTCCAAAGGCATGCACCTGTTCAATCCAGTAGACCATATGCGGCGAGGCGAAGCGGTCCTTGAGTTCGGTCAACAAGGGCGGAACGCCCGCGGCGGGCAGGATCGCGACAATGACGATCGTATCGACCCGGCCGCGCACCTGTTCGCGCAGCGACGACCGGGAAAAGTCGCGGCCATGTCCGCTGGCGGAAAAGGTGGTGAACCCGCCCGCCATCCATTCGCTTTCGAGCAGGTATTCAATGACCTGCTCGCCCAGCATTGCCGGGCATGACAGGGTGATTTTCAGATGGCTCATCGGCGCTCCTCCCTGGCCACGCCATAGCGCTCGAACAGGATCGGCAGCAGGAACAGCGTCAGCAGTGTCGAGGTGATCAGGCCACCGATCACCACGATGGCGAGCGGCTTCTGGATCTCCGACCCCGGCCCGGTGGCGAACAGCAGCGGCACCAGTCCCAGCGCGGCGATTGAGGCCGTCATCATCACCGGGCGCAGGCGCCGGCGCGAGCCTTCATAGACCACCTGGCGCAATGGCAACCCCTGTGCCCGCAGCTGGTTGAAATGGACGATCAGAACAAGCCCGTTCAGCACCGCGATGCCCAGAAGGGCGATGAACCCCACCGAGGCGGGCACCGAAAGGTAATGACCGGACAGGAACAGCAGCAGCATGCCGCCGATCAGCGCCAGCGGAATGTTGGCCAGGATCAGCAGCGACTGGCGCGCCGAGCCCAGGGTCGCGAACAGCACCAGGAAGATCAGGCCAAGCGCCAGCGGCACCACCACCATCAGGCGCGCGGCGGCGCGGCGCTGGTTCTGGAACTCGCCGCTCCATTCCAGCCGGTAGCCGGTGGGCAGCCTGACCTTTGCAGCGACCGCGTTCTGCGCATCCGTGACGAAGCTGACCAGGTCGCGGCCCGAGACATTGGCCTGGATGGTGGCAAAGCGTGAGGCATTCTCCCGCTGGATACGTACCGGGCCTTCGGGCTGGCTGATGCGCGCCACGTCCGAGACATGGGCGATGCCGCCGTCGTCCGTGGTCATGGCGACGGCACCGAACAGCTCCGGACGGCTGCGCAGCTGCGGATCACCCTTGATCATGATGGGTGTGCGCCGCGCCGCCAGGGTGACGGTGCCCGCATCCAGCCCTTCCAGCCGGGCGCGCATTTCCTGCTCCAGCGCCTGCACCGGCAGCCCCGCGGCGCCGGCCGCCATGCGGTCGATGTCGGTCTGCAGGTAAAGGACCTTGTCGTCGGCCATGGTCAGCACTTCCGCGGCGCCGGGCACGGCCTGCAGCGCCGCGCGAATCTGTTCCGAGATCCGCCCCAAAACCGCCAGGTCCGGTCCGAACACCTTGACGACCAGATCGCCGCGACTGCCCGTCAGCATTTCGGCGGTGCGCATTTCGATCGGCTGGGAAAAGGAATAGCCGACGCCGGGAAAGTCCTTCATTACCGTGCGCAAGGCTTCGACGATGTCGTCCTTGTTGCTCGTGCGCCATTGCGCGCGTGGCTTCAGGATCAGGAAAGTGTCGGTCTCGTTGAGGCCCATGGGGTCCAGGCCGATTTCGTCGCTGCCCGTGCGCGAGACCACCTCGGCGACTTCAGGCACATTGGCGAGGATGGCTTTCTGGACGGCCCGGTCAATCGCCGTCGATCTTTCCAGGTTGATCGACGGCAGCTTGGTCAGCTGAATGATAATCGATCCTTCGTCCATGGTGGGCATGAAGGTCTTGCCGACCGCGATATACGCCATGGCGGCGGCCAGAAGCGCCACGCCCACGCCAATGAACAACCGGCGCGGCCGTTCCAGCGCCACGGCCAGCGCGCGGGAATAAAGCGGCACCAGCTTGCGCATCAGCCAGGCTTCGCCATGCGCGCCGGGCTTCAGAAGCAGCGAGGCGATTACCGGGATCAGGGTCAGCGACAGGATCAGCGATCCCGACAGGGCGAAAATGATGGTCAGTGCCACGGGGGCGAACAGCTTGCCTTCCAGTCCCTGCAGCGCCAGCAGCGGCAGGAACACCAGGCAGATGATGACGATCCCTGACGCAACCGGCACGGACACTTCCGTAACCGCGCGATAGACCAGGTGCAGCTTTGGAACTTTGCCATCCTCGCGGTGGTGCGACAGCTGCTCCACCGTGTTCTCCACCACCACCACCGCGGCATCGACCAGCATGCCGACGGCGATGGCCAGCCCGCCAAGGCTCATCAGGTTCGCGCTCAGCCCGAACATCTGCATCATCAGGAAGGTGGTGATGGCTGCGAACGGCAGGGTCAGCGAAACCACCACCGCGGCGCGCAGATTGCCCAGGAACAGCACCAGCAGCACCACGATCAGCACGGTGGCTTCGATCAGCGCGTGTTGCACCGTCGCCACCGCCTTGTCGATCAGGTCCGCACGGTCATAAAAAATGTGCAGTGTCACGCCCTTGGGCAGGTTGGCCTGCAGCGCATCCAGCTTGGCGCGTACGCCCGCCACCACCTGGCCGGTGTCGGCACCGCGCAGCCCCAGCACCAGGCCTTCGACAGCCTCGCCCCTGCCATCCTTGGTCACCGCACCATAGCGGGTCAGCGAGCCGGTGCGCACTTCTGCAACATCACCCAGCCGGACATGGTGGCCCGCATGGGTGGTGACCATCACTTCGCCGAGATCGTTCAGGGTCTGGATGGCGCCCACCGCGCGCACAATCAGCGCTTCCTCGCCTTCGGCGACGCGGCCGGCGCCGTCATTGCGGTTGGCCTTTTCGATGGCGTCGCGCAGGTCGGAAATGCGCACCCCTGCCGACAGCATCGCCGCGTCATTGGGCACCACTTCGTATGTGGCGACATGCCCTCCCAGTGCGTTCACGTCGGCGACGCCCGGAATGGTGCGCAGCGCCGGCCGAATGGTCCAGTCCAGCAGCGTGCGCCGCTCGGCCAGCGAGAGATTGCCGCCCTCGATGGTGAACATGAAGATTTCCGATAGCGGCGTGGCAATGGGCGCCAGCCCGCCGGAGACGGTATCGGGCAGCTGGCCCATCACCCCGGACAGCCGCTCGCCCACCTGCTGGCGCGCCCAATAGACATCGGTGGAATCGGTGAAGTCGATGGTGATGTCGGCGATGGCGTATTTGGCGGTGGAGCGCAGGATCACCTGGTTGGGAATGCCCAGAAGCTCAAGCTCCAGCGGTGCGATCACGCGCTGCTCCACTTCTTCCGGCGTCATGCCTGGCGCCTTCAGGATCAGCTTGACCTGGGTGGTGGAGATGTCGGGATAGGCATCGATCGGCAGGCGGGTGAAGGCATAACCGCCGCCCGCCGCCAGCAGGACCGCCAGCACCAGCATCAGCATGCGCTGGCTGAGGGCAAATTCGACCAGTCTGCGCAGCATGGCTAGTTCTGCAGCTCCATCGCCTTGAGTTCGGTGACGCCCGAAACCGCGACGGCATCCTCGGCCTTCAGCCGCCCGGCCACGGTGGTCAGCACGTCGCCGCGCGCCAGAACGCGCACCGAAACGGAATCGAAGCCGCCCTTCGTCGCCACGAAAACGATATTCTTCCCCTCGATTTCCGTCACCGCGTTGCGCGGCACGTTGAAGCTGCCGCTGTCGGCGCCGGTTGAGATGGAAAGCCGGAGGGTCTGGCCGGGTACCAGCCGGGCGTTGCCGTCCAGGCGCACGCGTACCACCGCGCTGCGCGTCCTGGCATCGATGCTGGAGCCGGCCGCCACCACCGTGCCGGTGACCGCCCTGCCTTCGACCGTGGCGCGGTCCCCGGCGGCGACCTGACCGATCTGGCTTGCCGGCAGCGCCGCTTCCACCCACAGCTCATTGCCGGTGTCCAGTGTCACCACCGGCTGCATGGCAGCGACCTGTTCGCCGGCGGAAACAGAGATGCCGGCGACGCGCCCGTCGGCGGGCGCGACCAGGCTGTATTCCCCATCGGCGGAGCGTGACGTGCGCCCCATCGTGCTGTGCAGTGCGGCCAGCTCTGCTGCCGCAGCCGCGGCGGCGGCATCGGCCTCCTCGGCGCGGCTGGCCGGTGCGATGCCTTCCGTCACCAGCGAACGGGCGCGCTGGGCGGCGGCTTTGGCGCTGCGATAGCGGGCCTGGGCGCTTTCATATTTCGCCAGGGAATCGCGCATGTCGGTGCTGACGATGGCGACCAGCGCTTCGCCCTTTTTCACCCGCTCGCCCTCCAGCCGCAAAAGCGCCTTCACTGTGCCCGCGAAGGGCGCCGACACCGGTACGCGCGCGCTGGGCGCGGGCGTCACCCGGCCCAGCACCGAAACCGCGGTCTTCGCCCTGGCGGGCACCGCGGGCGCAGTGCGGATGCCCAGCCGCTGAATTTGCTGGGGCGTGACGGGCAGATGCTGTGCCAGGGCAGGGGTGGCCAGGGCGATTGCGCTGGCAAGAAGAAGCGCGGTTCTATGCATGGGCTTTGCTTTTCGGTTGCAGGGGAAAATCGGCCATGGCGGCGAAGCCGCCCTCGGTCCGGTTGGAAAATGTCAGGCGTCCGCCGCAGGCGTCGGCGATGTCCTGGGCAATGGCCAGGCCCAGGCCGCTGCCCGGTGTTTCCTGGTCCAGCCGCACGCCGCGGCCGGCCAGCGACGCCAGCGCGCCGTCCGGCACGCCCGGCCCGTCGTCCAGCACGGCAATGCGCACGGTGTCGGCAATCGCCTGCGCCCTGACCGTCACCGTTGCGGCGGCCCATTTGCAGGCATTGTCCAGCAGATTGCCCAGAAGTTCGGTCAGGTCCTCGGCATCGACGGCGGCAGTCAGCCCCTCGGGCACCTCGATCAACCAGTTGAGCCCCTTGCCGCGCGGCGAACGGCGGAAAAAGTCGGCCAGGCGCTCCGCAACGGGCATCAGCGCCGTTACCTGTGGCGTGCGTTCGCGCAGGCGCACGCGCGCCAGCTCGCGCTCGACATGGCGGCGCATCTGGCCCACAAGCTGGCCGATCTCATCGGCGATCTCGCTTTGGCCGGCGCCGCGCAGCCGGTCGGCATCCGATTGCAGCACCGACAGCGGCGTCTTCAGGCCGTGTGCCAGGTCCGCGGCACGGGCCCGGGCGCGCGCCAGTGACTCGTCCTGCGCGGTCAGAAGGTCGTTTGTCTCCTGCACCAGCGGAGCCAGTTCGGACGGGAAGTCGCCTTCCAGCCGGCGCGCCTTGCCGATGCGGACCTGCTGGATGCTCTGGCGGATCATGTCCAGGGGTCTCAGGCCAATGCCGATGTAGAACCAGGTCGCGGCCAGCAGCAGCGCGCCCACCGCTGCCAGTGATGGCCAAAGCTCGCCGGCGAACGCGCGGCTGGCCGCCTGGATGTCGGCGACATTGATCGCCACCGCCATGCGCAACGCCCGGCTGCCCGACGGCAGGTCGAATACGATCTGCCGTTCCTGGATCCGCAGGGTCTGGCCTGCCGGGCCCGGCAGAATGTGGGAATCCACCTGGCCATCGTTCAGCGGGTCCCTGGGCAATGGAATGCGCGTATCCCACAGCGACTGCGAGGTCAGGATGAAGCCGGTCCTGTCTTCCTCGATCTGCCAGTAAAGCCCGCTTAGCGGCTCGCCGAAGCGCGCATCCTGCAAATGGCTGTCCAGGGTGACGCGGCCGTCGCTGGTGAAGTCCACCGCGGCGGCGAGCTGGCGCAGATAGGATTGCAGTTCCTGGTCGTAATGGCGGGTGACATGCCGCTCGAACAGCTGGATCAGCAGGAAGCCCATCAGCACAAGGGTCGCCGCGAAGGCGATGGTCGCCGCCCCCCACAGGCGCAGCCGCAGCGAGCCCAGCTTCATTGCGTTGCCCCGTCCAGGACATAGCCATAGCCGCGCCGCGTCTCGATTAGGCCCGCGCCGATCTTGCGGCGCACGCGTCCCACAAGCACTTCGATGCTGTTGGTGGTGAAATCGGCGTCGCCGCCATAAAGATGGTCCAGCAGTTCGGACTGCGACACTGCCCGCCCCGGATTGTGCGCCAGATAACGCACCAGCCGGTATTCATGCGGCGTCAGTTCCACCGGCGCGCCGCCGACCGTGACCAGTTTCAGCCTCGTATCGACGGCAAGGGCTCCGACCCGTATCACCGGGTCCACTGCGCCGGCGGCACGGCGGGTGATGGCACGCAGGCGGGCCAGCACTTCTTCCATCTGGAAGGGCTTGGGCAGATAGTCGTCCGCGCCTGCCTCGATGCCTTCGACCCGTTCAGTCCAATTGCCGCGCGCCGTCAGTATCAGGATGGGAAATTCGCGGCCGGCCTGCCGCCAGCGCCGCAGGATGGACAGCCCATCCAGGCCCGGCAGGCCCAAATCCAGGATCGCTGCGTCGTATTCGTTGACGTCGCCCTTGAACCAGGCCTCGTTGCCATTGCCTTCCTGGTCGACGGCAAAGCCGGCCTCCTGCAGCGCAGCCGACAGGTTGCGCGCGATGCGGGCATCATCCTCGACCAGCAGGATCTTCATGACACCGGCCTGAGCTGGTAGGGCTCCCCCGTGCGAGCGCGGAAATGCAGAAACTGCATATGCCCGTTGGGCCCAATCACACGGAACTCATACAGCCAGACCCCCTGATGCTGCTCCAGCTTCTCGCCGACGATCTCTCCCTTGATCTGCGGCCGCACCTTGCTGAGGATGTAGGCAAAGGGCGCGGCGTCTCCCCGCTCCACTGCCTGACGTGCCCCGTCCTGATCGACCGCGCCGTCGAAATCGTCCGGCAGGTGATAGCGGCCGGAAAGCTGCGCGTAGGCGCCCTGCCCCGCAGAGCAGGCCAGAATGATCGCCAAAAGGATCGCACGCTTTTTCATGGTCCCCTTGTGCTCCAACCAAGCTGACGGATCGCTGACTACCGCAAATCGCGCCACTCAGAACTGAGCCAGCGCAAAACGGGTCAGCGACCGCGAACAGGTGTTGGGATGTCTTGGGACCGCTTTCCGGGCTAGTCAACGCAAGTCATTGATTCTGCTTGATTTCCGGTCCTGGGGGCTCAAGGCTTCGACGCAGTGTGCCCTTTTCACGCAAAGAATGGTGGCCAGGTCATCAAGCAATAGCAGTGGGAAGGCGCGCCCGGCGGCCCTTCCTTCTTCAATAGACCAGACGCAGGGACAGGATCCAGTTGTGATCGTAAACCGGCGTCGGCGGTGCCTGGGCGATCCTGGACGACAGCGCAAATTGATACCCCAGCCCGACGCCAACGGCATAGTTGTCCGCCAGCGGAATATTTCCGAACACGCTGCCGACAGTCAGGAAAACCTGATTGCGCCCATCGCGCACGCCGCCAGACCATGCCGTGTCGTTGAACTCGATCTCCGGCCACAGATAGCGCATCAAGTGGTACTGCAGCGTCAGGTTTGTGGTGATGGCAGTGCCGATGGTACCGACATGAGCAGTGGGCAGCGCGGCCGTGAGGCTGCCTTCGATGTCGAAAGCGCCCCAGCCTTTGCCAAATCCCAGACCCGGGGTGAACTGCCACGCGCGATTGGTAAATTTCGATGCGCCAATCGGCGCCTGAACGCCGAACAATGCCGTGACCAGGTAATTGCCTTTGTCCTCCGGCGCAGCCGCGAGCCGCTGCTTCACCAGCAGAAACGGCCAGTCACCCCAACCCGAGGCTTCGTCCTTCTTTCTCCGTTCGAGATAGGGTGCCGGGTTGACCGTAAAGCTCATGGTCTCAAACGGTATGAACTCAAAGCCCTTGCCGGAACCGAATGAATTCAGTGCGGCGCCGCCGTCGGTGCTTTCCCAGTACTGGTCGTAGCGGATGACCTGGGTAAGCCGCGGCGAGATCGTATTGATGGGGGGTATCCAATGGGGCTGGCTGTCCAGCGCCTGCTGAGCCCTGTCGTGCCAATCCGAAAAGAAGGATTCCGTCGTATCGGCTTGGGTTGACGCATTCGCCGGAGAGGCTGCAGGCCACGCCAGCAGGACGCCCGCAAGAAGAAAACTGCTCCGCATATTCCACCCCCCATTTGATACGGCGGACCATAGAACGCAGGGACGCCGAAAAGAATGAAAGCATTTTCATCCGAACGCAGAGATTTATTCAACGCTCCCGGCCTATTGCTTCTGAAATCAGCAATGGGTAGTCACGTGCTTCGCAATATCTCTGTTCTTGCTCTGGGATCCGTCTTTTTGGGCGCATGTGCCCAGATGCAACCGTCGCAGACGGCGACGCCGCAACAAAACGCATTCGTCGGCGCGACCTGCGCCAAGGTCATGCGCCTCGACCCCGGCGAAGCGGAATATGAGGGTTGTGTCTCGGATCTGTCCGACGTTGTCGTGGCCCAGCTACAGTATGCGCGCGAGATACGTGCCTATCGCACGTGCGGCGAAAGCGGGTTGAAGCGCCATACCGCGGAGTTTTCGCGGTGCGTTCTGAAACAGGAAGATGACCAGCAAGCCGCGCGCCCGAACGGTTCCGGCACGGCGCTTCAATTCAACGTTGCCGACGTCAAGTCCGCCGATGACAATCCGCGCGACTATTACACGGCGAATTTCGATCTGCGTCGGCGCAGAGAGGAATATGCGTGCGCGCAGACGGGCCTGGAGCCTGGATCGGAGGCGTTTGCAACTTGCGCCAACAACCTCGATGTCGATCTCTTCAACATCGCCCATCCGCAAGGTTGATCCAGCGTGATGACCTCATTGCATCAAAGCCGAGGCGGATTCGATGCGCCGCGCTGGAAGGCCTGAAGCACAAGCATGATCGCGATCGTCCGGCTGGCGCTGAGGCGCCCGTACACATTCATTGTGCTTGCCATCCTGATCGTCCTGTTCGGCGGGCTAGCGGCGGTACGGACCGCGACGGACATCTTTCCGGATATCCGGATTCCGGTGATCGCAGCGGTGTGGACCTATCGCGGCCTGTCGCCAGACGACATGGCCGGGCGTGTAATCTATTATTATGAGAGACAGCTGACCACCAGCGTCTCCGATATCGACCACATCGAGAGCCAGTCGCTTCCCGGCGTCGGCATCGTAAAGATATTTTTCCATCCCGGCGTCAACATCAGCACGGCGACAGCGCAAGTCACATCCCTGTCCCAAACCGTGCTCAAGCGCATGCCCGCCGGCATGACGCCGCCGCTGATCCTGAACTACAACGCCTCCACGGTTCCGATCCTGCAGCTCGGCCTGTCCAGTCCGACCATGACTGGCGGAGCCCTGCACGACCTTGGCCAGAACTTCATCAGGCCGGCTCTGGCCTCGGTTCCCGGCTCTGCCGTGCCCGATCCGTATGGTGGCGAGCAGAGGCAGATCCAGGTCGACCTTAACCCCCAGGCCCTGCAAGCCTATGGACTGTCCGCCCAGGACGTGGCCGTGGCACTGGCGGCGCAGAATCAAATCATTCCGGCCGGAACGATCAAGGTCGGAACCTTCGAATACAATGTGAAGCTCAACAACAGCCCCAGCGCGGTCGACGATCTCAACAATCTGCCCATCAAGCAGATACGCGGCACGACAATCTACATGCGCGATGTTGCACATGTGCGCGATGGCGGGGCGCCGCAGATCAACACGGTCAGAATGAATGGCCGCCATGCGGTGCTGATGACGATCCTGAAAAGCGGCGAGACGTCGACGCTGGCGATTGTGGACGGAGTCAAGTCCATCATCCCGCGACTTGAAAAGGCACTGCCGAAATCTCTGAAAATCACCTATTTTGGCGACCAATCGATCTTCGTGCGAGCCGCAATCTCCGGCGTGGTCAAGGAAGGCGTTGTCGCGGCGGCGCTCACGGCCCTGATGATCCTGCTTTTCCTGGGAAGCTGGCGCTCGACAGTTGTCATCGCCGCGTCGATTCCGCTCGCGGTCCTGTTTTCGGTGGCGGTCCTGTCCGCGCTCGGGCAGACATTGAACATCATGACGCTTGGCGGCCTGGCCCTGGCCGTCGGCATCCTGGTCGACGATGCCACCGTAACGATCGAAAATATCAACTGGCACCTGGAAAACGGCAAGACGGTCGAGCAGGCCATATTGGACGGCGCCCAGCAAATCGTGATGCCGGCCTTCGTGTCCCTGCTGTGTATATGCATCGCTTTCGTGCCGATGTTCTTCCTGCCTGGCGTATCTGGATTCCTGTTTGCGCCGATGGCGGAAGCGGTGTTGTTTGCGCTGATCGGTTCGTTCATCCTGTCGCGCACGCTGGTGCCAACCATGGCCAGTTATCTGCTGGTCGCGCATGGCGATGCCAAGGACGCTTCGGTGGCCCGGCAGCACGATGCGATGGAGGGGCACCACCCCCGCAATCCCTTGTCCAGGCTGCAGCATCGATTCGAAATGCGATTCGAGAAGGTTCGCGCCGACTACCACCGTGTCCTTGTCTTTGCGCTGGAGCGGCGCAAGGCATTTTGCGCGGGCTTTCTTGTTTTCGTCCTGGCATCGTTTCTCCTGATACCCTTTCTGGGCGAGAATTTCTTTCCTGCCGTGGACGGGGGGACGATCAGCCTTCACGTCCGCGCGCCCGTGGGAACTCGCATCGAGGAAACGGCCGCGCTGTTCGATCATATCGAGAACCGCATTCGCCAGGTAATTCCGCCCGATCAGCTCGGTTCGATCGTCGACAATATCGGACTGCCGGTGAGCGGCCAGAACCGCGCATATCTCAACACCGGCGGTGTCGGGCCCGAGGATGGAGACATCCTGGTTTCCCTCACGCCCGATCATTCTCCCACCGCGGGGTACGTCAAGGCGTTGCGCACGATCCTGCCACGCAGCTTCCCGGGGTCGGTTTTTTCCTTCCTCCCCGCCGACATTGTCAGCCAGATTCTCAATTTCGGCTCGCCCGCGCCGATCGACGTGCAGGTTTCCGCGCCCGATCGCAAGAAGGCGGAAGCCTATGCCACCGAGCTGACCAAGCGGATCACCGCCATCCCGGGTGCCGCGGACGTGCGGCTAGAGCAGTCATCGCACTATCCCGAATTTGGAATCGACGTCGACCGGACGCGAGCCAGTCAGACCAACATCACCGAGCGGGATGTCACCAATTCGCTGGTCGTCAACCTCGCCAGCAGCTATCAGGTCGCGCCGACTCTCTGGCTTAACCCCAGGAACGGCGTCTCATACCCGGTGGTGATCCAGACACCGCAATATCGTCTGGACACGCTCGGCGAACTTAAAACCTTGCCGATCACCGGCGGCAAGCCAGGGCAGTACCAGCTGCTGGGCGGCATCAGCGACATTCATCGGGAAGACAGCGATGCGGTCGTGTCGCACTATGACATCCAGCCGACCTTCGACATCTATGCGACGACCCAGGACGCCGACCTCGGTAGCGTTGCCAGGGCCATCGACGGTGTCCTGAAGAAGACGTCTGACGATCTGCCCGCGGCCGGCACCGTGGCTGTGCGCGGTCAGGTCGAAACCATGAATGCCGCCTTTTCGGGACTGTTCTTCGGTCTGGCAGAGGCCATCGTTCTCATCTATCTGCTCATCGTGGTGAACTTCCATTCCTGGACCGACCCGTTCGTGATCGTGATGGCGCTTCCTGCCGCCTTGGCGGGCATCGCCTGGACACTCTTTGCGACCCATACAACGCTGAGCGTTCCCGCGCTGACCGGTGCGATCATGTGCATGGGTGTGGCTACGGCCAATTCGATCCTGGTTGTCAGCTTCGCGCGCGAGCGCCTGGACGCGACCGGCGATGCCGTTCGCGCCGCCATCGAGGCGGGCGTCACGCGCTTCCGCCCGGTGCTCATGACCGCTCTCGCCATGATCATCGGCATGATGCCGATGGCGCTGGGATTGGGAGAAGGCGGCGAGCAGAACGCGCCGCTCGGCCGGGCGGTGATCGGCGGTCTTCTGTTTGCGACCTTCGCCACGCTTTTCTTTGTTCCCGCTGTATTCGCCATTGTCCGCGGACGCCAGCAACGGTCCGCGCAAATGATGTCTGGAGAGATCTATGTCGCCGGAGAATGAGACTTTGCGGTTGAAATGGCGATTGCGTCGCGCCGCCATCGGGGCCGTCTGCGTGCTGGGCGCCATTCTGGTTTTTGGATTCTATTCGCGTCTGGTGCAGGCCAGCGACCTGAAGGACTGGACACGCGGCGAGGAGATACCGACGGTTGCGCTGATTTCCCCGTCGGCGTCGGTGGGCGGCGATACCCTGTCTCTGCCCGGAACGCTGCAAGCCTATTACGCGGCTCCCATCTATTCGCGCGTGCCCGGCTATGTGCATGCCTGGTACAAGGATATCGGTGCTCATGTCCGCAAGGGCGATCTTCTGGCCACCATAGATACACCCGAGCTGGACCAGCAGATCGCACAGGCACGTGCGGACCTGAAGGCGGCACAGGCGGCGCGTGCCCTGTCGTCGACCACGGCGGAGCGCTGGCAAAGCCTGCTGCCGCTTGATGCAGTCTCCCGCCAGGATGCCGAAGAGAAAGAGGAAGACCTTGCCAGCAAGGTCGCGGCGGTGAATGCCGCCAGGGCCAATCTTGACCGGCTGGACGCGATGAAGGCCTTCGCGCGCATCGTGGCGCCTTTCGACGGCGTGGTGACGCGGCGCACGGCGGACATCGGCAATCTTGTCACCGCAGGGCCGGCGTCCAACGGCGATCCTCTGTTTGAGGTCGCAGACATGCATGTCTTGCGGGTCTATGTGAATGTGCCGCAATCCTATTCCGCCCAGATCGGGCAAGGTGCCCAGGCTTCCCTGACGGTGCCTGAGTATCCGGGACGCCGTTTTCAGGCGCGGCTGGTCTCCACGGCGGGTGCGATCTCCGACCAGTCCTCCACCATGCTGGTGGAGTTTCAGGTCGCAAACGGCCAGAATCTGCTGAAGCCCGGAGACTTCGCGCAGGTCGCGATGAAGCTGGCGGGGGGATCGCGTGCACTGCGCGTGCCCGCCAGCGCGCTGATGTTCCGCGCCGCCGGCATGGAGGTCGCAACCGTTGGCCCGCACGATCGTGTGGTGATGAAACCCATCACCATTGCGACGGACCTGGGACCAAGCGTGATTGTTTCAACGGGACTGGCGCCGTCCGACCGGTTGATCGACAATCCGCCGGATTCCCTTTCCAACGGCGATCCGGTTCGCATCCAGGCGGCAGGCGATGCGCATTGAGTGGCTTGCGGTTGCCTGCTCCTGCGTTCTGCTGACCGGGTGCAACCTGGCGCCGGACTATCAGGTCCCGCAGACGCCGATCCCTGCCGCGTACAAGGAGATCGGAAACTGGACGACGGCCACGCCGCGCGATGCGCTGCCGCGGGGAAACTGGTGGACGCTGTATGGCGACAAGAACCTTGATGGCCTCGAGGCGCAGCTGGAGACCAACAATCCCTCCCTGGCCGAGGCGGTAGCGCGCTACCAGGCCGCGCGGGGCTACCTTGAAGAAGCGCAGTCCGGCCTTTTCCCGACCCTGACCGCCGGCGGCCATGCCGACACCGACAAGCAGTCCGACAACCGTCCGCTGCGCAGCGCCAGCCAGCCCACTTATTACGGCGATGACCTTGCCGGGATCGGCCTGGACTGGGACCTCGATCTATGGGGGCGCCTGCGCAACGAGGTGGCGGCGGGAAAGTACGAAGCACAAGGCGCCTTCGCCGTTACCCAGGCCGTCAGGCTCAGCCTTCAGGCTCAGCTCGCCAACGATTTCTTCGCTCTGCGTGGCCTGGATGCGCAGGCCAAGCTGCTGGACGATTCCATCCGGATCTATGATCGGGCCTTGGCACTTACCCAGGACCGCCATGACAAGGGCATCGCCTCCGGCCTGGACGTCGGCCGGGCCGAAACCCAGTCCGACAACGCCAAGGCCCAGCTGGCGGATATTCGTGCGCGGCGGGCCCTGCTGGAGCACGCCATCGCCAGCCTTGTCGGAAAGCCTGCCTCGGATTTCTCCATCGCCCCCGTCATGGTCGATTACACGATACCCAACATTCCCACGGCCGTTCCTTCGCTGGTGCTGCAGCGCCGGCCCGATGTGGCGGCGGCAGAGCGCCAGGTGGCGGCAACCAATGCCGGCATCGGCATCGCGCGGGCGGCCTTCTATCCCGACATCTCGCTGAGCGCGCTGGCGGGTTTTCAGAACACCGGCAATGACGGCCTGTTCACCGCGCCCAATGCATTCTGGGCGCTGGGGCCCAGCGCGGCGCTGACCCTGTTCGACGCCGGCCGCAACGAAGGCCGGCTCGCGGTGGCAAAGGCTGCCAACAATGCCGCAGCCGCCGCCTATCGCCGGACGGTCCTGCATGCCTTCCAGGACGTCGAAGATGGGCTGTCACAGCTTAACCACCTTGCCGAGGCGGCCGATGCCCAGGCTGCGTCCGTCAAGGCTGCGACACACACACAGGACCTGGCGCTGGCGCTCTATCGCAACGGCGCGCTGGGCTTTCTGGATGTCGTGGTCGCGCAGACCACCGCTCTCCAGGCGCAGCAGGTAGCCATCTCGCTTCAGACCCGCCGCCTGGAGGCCAGCGTCAACCTGATCCGTGCGCTGGGAGGGGGCTGGACCGTGAAGGATGTGCCGGAAATGGCCCAGGGGGAGGGGAAACCCGCCGGGATTCATATGTAACAATTTCATGATTATGCAACGCAGCGCTCAGATATAAACGATCTGGGGGAAGGAAGTGGTCCATGCGTATCCTCATCGTCGAGGACGAAAAGAAACTGCTCGACATCCTGCAGCGCAGCCTCAAGTCGGAAGGGTACACTGTCGACGGCGTCTGCAGTGCAGCCGAAGGTCTCGATTTCATCAAGACCTATCATTACGACCTCGTCATTATCGACTTGCTGCTGCCCGACGGCAGCGGCACCGGACTTCTGAAACGCGTACGGGACATGGGGCTGAGCATGCCGGTCCTGGTTTTGACCGCGCGCAGCGACCTGGACAGCAAGGTCGAAAATTTCCAGGCCGGTGCCGATGATTACGTGGTCAAGCCCGTCGCGATGGCCGAACTGGCGATTCGCGTCCAGGCGCTTCTGCGGCGCGGTCCCCAGCTTCAGGAAAACATCCTTCGCGCGGCGGATCTCGAGGTCAATCGCCTGACCCGGCAGGTCAAGCGGGGCGGCAAGCGGATAGAACTGAGTCCGAAAGAATATTCGCTGCTGGAATATCTCTTCCTGCATTCGGGACGCACATTATCCCGCAGCATGATCGTGGAGAAAATCTGGGACCAGTCCTTTGAAGGCCTGACCAACATTGTCGATGTCTATATCGGCCATCTTCGCCGCAAGATAGACGAGGGCAGGGATCCCAAGCTGATCCGCACGGTCCGCGGCCTGGGATACATGCTCGATATCGACAACTCAGCCTGATGTTCCGTTCGGTCACGTCACGGCTGATCGTATTCTATTGCGTCCTGCTGGTGATGCTGGGCGGGGCATTCCTGGCCTTCACCGCCACCAGCTTCCGCCACTATACCCGCCAAACCGTGGTCTCCAGCCTGGAGGCGCGCACCGGCGAGATATGGAATACCAGCCAGGACCTGCTGCACAATCCGCCACGCCTGGCGCAGGCAATTCGCGGCCGCTTTTCGCCGGAGTCGCAGGACCGCTTCATTCGCATCCGTGCCGCAGGCCGGGTCGTCTATCGGTCCGGCGATCCGACGGAAGGCGATTTCTCGCCGGCCGCAGTGCCGTTGACCAGCCCGCGCGGCACGCCCCGGATCGTCCAGCACGGCAATCTGATTCTTTACAGCCGGCGCTTCGACGGACCTGACGGGCCGGTCATCATCGACTGCGGACAATCCTACCAGTTCGCCCACCAGGTCGAGGACCGGCTGATCAGTTCGTTGCTGGTGGGCCTGCCCATCCTGCTCCTGGCGGCCGCGGTGGCCGGTTACGGACTGATGCGGCGGGCGCTCAAGCCCGTGGAAGTGATGATAAACGCCGCCGAGGCCTATACCTTCAACAAGCCGCACAGCCGCCTGCCGCTCGTCGGCGCCGAGCCGCGCATCGAGGCCCTTGGCCTGGCGCTCAACCGGATGCTCGATCGGCTTGATGCAGCTTATTCCCATGTCAGCCGCTTTTCCGCCGATTCTGCCCATGAACTGCGTACGCCCCTGACCATCATCCGGGGCGAGCTGGAACTGGCGGCGCAGGTCAACCGTTCGCCCGAAGTCGCGCGTGCAATGAGCGTCGCGCTGGACGAGATGACCCGCCTGACCGGAATCGTCGACAGCCTGATCAACCTGTCCATGATGGAAAGCCTTTGGGGCAAGCACGCCCATTCCAGTGTCGATCTGCGGGCGTTGGCCAGCGAAACCATCGAACAGATGAGCCTTATGGCAGACGAAAAGGAAATCGCGTTGAGCCGTCCAGCCGGTGCTCCGGTGCTGGTGGCGGGCGATCGCGGACGTCTCAAGCAGATTCTCGTCAATCTGGTCGATAACGCGATCAAATACACGCCCCAGGGCGGCACCGTGACCGTCAACGTCGGCGCCGCAGGCGACGCGGCGATCCTGATGGTGGAGGATAGCGGCATCGGCATAGATCCCAGCCATCACGACAAGGTCTTCGACCGGTTCTACCGCGTCTCCACGGACCGGGGCGAGGTGGGAGCGGGGCTGGGCCTGGCCATCGTAAAATCCGTCGTCCATGCACATGGCGGCCGCGTATCGCTGCGCAGTGCTCCGGGAATTGGCAGCTGTTTCACCGTCGAGCTGCCGCTGCAGCGGGCCGGCATCTCGATCACCGAAAACAGCCCGGAAAATGCGGTGGCCGCCGCGGGCGCCGCGGCGGCCATTCGCTGCAACAACGACAATGCCTAGAACGGATAATACCGCAGGCTTGTGAAGATCATGCTGTCATCGGTCTGCGGCTTGCCGCCCGCTCCGGCGAAAGCCGTAAGGTGGGTGTAGGAATACTGCATGCCATAGCGGAAGCTGCCGAACTTGCCGTTGTAGAGCTTCCACCAGAAGCCGCCGGTGATCTGGGAGGCGGCCCGCAGGTTGGGGGAGCAGCTGCCACCCTCATAGAAGCAGCCCGCGACATTGTAGCCCGGATTGCCCAGGCCCAGATGGGCGGTGCCCACGTTGAAGTAGTGAGCGCCTTCCTCCTCCTGGCCGCCATAGACATAGAGGTCGAGGTAGGGGCTCGCATGCAGCGTCACGCCCGCCTGCAGCATGTCTTCATGGATCGGCGTAAGCGTGCCGTCGGGGCGCAGGGTAACGTCGGGCAACTGGCTGGTGCCGTAGCGGCCGATGCCCTGGCCGGTCATCGCCGTGGCCTGCAGATCCAGGACGCCCGGAACGGCGGACCAGATGATGCTGCCGCCGACGCCGCCGCCCTGGCTGTCATTGTTGTACTTGCCGGCCGGCAGGCCCAGTGCATTGGTGCCCGCCACGCTCACCCGGTCGTAATAGGAGCGCAGCAGCCCGAAGACTTCCACATGCAGGGGCTGCTTGTCGCCGATCTTTGGTTCCCAGGCCATCTTGCCGATCACGTCCGGGATATGGTTCAGCGAGTAATTGTTGTTCTTGTCGAACAGCGGGCCACCCGGCAGGAAGGTCAGGGCCGAAATACCCGATGCCGCAGAACTGTTGGCGGCAAAGGTCGTCTGCGGGCTTTCGACCGACAGGGCCAGCCAGAACTGGTGATTCCAGTTCTTGACCACGCGGATCTGCGGCTGGCGGGCCCAGCTGAAGCCGACGGCATACTGCGCGTCGATGGTGGCCGGAGGCAGTTCGTTACGCGGCGTGATTCCCTTGGTGTTCAGCGTCACCAGCGACCAGCTCTGGCCGGCCAGCAGTTCCAGCCCCAGTGAATCCCAGTCCACCGTGCCGTAGAGATTGCGGACGCGCAGGTTGTAGGAATTGCTCTCGTTGGAGTTGGCGCTCTGGGCGGCGCCCAGAAAGTCGAACTCGCCATACATGGCCAGGTGGGTGTCGGAATTGGCATCGCCCTGGGCCAGCAGCGACAGGCGGCTCTGGCGGGCGGTGAAACGGGATTCCGAGGTGTGGGCCTGCGCGGCGTTCGAGAAGGGAATGCCGCTGAAGCTGCTGCCGATGTCGGCCTGCTCGGTGCGCGAACGATAGACGCCTTCTGTCGCCAGGAAGCCGCCCAGCGTGACCTTGGCCGGCCCAATATCGAAATCGTCGGCCATGGCGGGCGCCGTTCCCGCCAGTGCGACGATCGCGGCGACGCACGCGCCGGAGCGCGTCGAGAATGTTTTCTTCATGAAGTTGGATCCTGTTACCCCTCGCGGCCACAAGCGGCCGACGCTCGCGTCGTAGTGGTGGCGCACGACGGTTTTGCAACAGCGATGAATTGTAAGCGGATTTTAATACTGCGCTTAATCGACGTTTATTCAGGGGCGCTAGCGTGAGCTTGGTCAGCGGGGCTGCGGTAGCACGGCGCATCGCGCGCCTGCGCGTGTGTATACGGAACATCTGTATACGGACACATGGTTCCGACCGTCATTCAAACGAAATAATGATGGCTTATCCCAGCGACGCTCGTGGAGCGCTCGTCGTGCAATTCCTGCCGGCGTCAAGAAAGGAATACCAATGAGACTCAAGTCGATGTTCACGACCATGGCGTGCGGCGCGCTGATTCTGGCGGCGGCCGGCGCGGCCCAGGCCGCTTCGCTCACCGGTGCCGGTGGCACGGCGATCTATCCGGTGCTGCAGATCTGGGCCTCCAACTATGCCCGGAAGACCGGCAGCGAAGTGAACTACCAGGCGATCGGTTCGGGCGGCGGCATCAAGCAGATCGAAGCCAAGACGGTCGATTTCGCGAACTCCGACAAGCCGCTGATGCATGACGAGATCGCCAAGAACAATCTGGTACAGTTCCCCCAGGTCGTGATCTCGATCGTGCCGGTCGTGCATCTGCCCGGCATCAGCGCCGGCCAGATGGTGCTGAACGGCCAGGTGCTGTCGAAGATCTATCTGGGCGAAATCAAGAAGTGGAATGATCCGGCGATCAGGAAGCTCAACCCGAAGGTCAAGCTGCCCGACATGGCGATCCTGACCGTGCATCGTTCGGACGGCTCGGGCACCACCTTCAACTTCACCAACTATCTGGGCAAGGTGAACCCGGAATGGCAGAGCAAGGTTGGCGCCGATACCTCGGTGTCCTGGCCGGGCGGCGTAGGCGGCAAGGGTAATGCGGGCGTTGCTGCCCAGGTGGCCCAGCTGGCAGGTTCGATCGGCTATGTCGAATACGCCTATGCCAAACAGTCCAACCTGATCTACACCGACATGATCAACGCCGATGGCAAGCGGGTGAAGCCCACCATGCAGTCTTTCCAGGCTGCCGCCGCCAACGCGGACTTCTCGAAGGTGCAGGATTTCTACCTGATCCTGACCAATCAGCCCGGCGCAAATTCCTGGCCGATTACCGCCGCCACCTACATGCTGATGCGGTCAGACTACCCGGCCGCCAAGAGCAAGGCTGTCCTGCAGTTCCTGGATTATGCCCTGCATGACGGTGCCGCGGATGCCGAGAAGCTGGACTATGTTCCCTTCCCGGAAAGCGTCGTGAAGCAGATCGAAACCTCCTGGGCGCATACCCTGAAGGTCACGCCCTGAATCTCAAATGACCTGGTAGGCCGCATGGGCCGGCGCGGCGAACGCCCGCCGGTTCATCGGTTCCAGAGATTCGAAAGCTGCCGCCAGCGGCTGCTCGGCGCCCGCCCGCACCTGCAGCAGGATAAGCAGGAACAGGGTGGGGCCCAGCCTTTCGGCCAGCCGGACATTCCATACCTGGCCGTCGTCCACCGCAAACGCGCCGGACAGGTCGCTGGCGCAGGACTGCACCAGCCGCGCTGCGCTACGCAGGATCGTCTGCGCCGTGTCCAGTTCGTCGTCGCTGGTGACGGCAAGCAGATCGCTCATCTCCAGCGATCGGGTAAGAATCTCTATCAGGTGCCACAACCGGCCGGAGGCTACGGGACCGCGCGCCACGTGGTTCAACCGCGCCAGGCGGGCAAACACGAGCTCGATAATCCCCGGGATCGGCAGCACTTCGGTGCTGTCGTCGCTGTGCAGGGCTTCCCCGATCGTCAGCGCAGCATCGAGAAGTGACAAAGTCGCGTCGGCGGGCCGGCGCAACCAGAATTCTGGAAGCTTCTTGGCGCGGCACTGGAACTTGAAGTTGCTTCCGCGATGGTTCCAGGCCCGGCGCAACTGCGGACGGGCTACGGGATAGCCGAGAAGCCATAGCATGCGCACGACGACATCGTGCTTGCCATACTTTTGCTGCAGATCGAAAACCGCGCATGCCTGTGCGCAGATATCCGGCTGGTGCCAGTGATAGGTTTTTCCCTTGCCTGGCCCCTGGCCATGATCGGCGAGCGGCGGCAAAAGGCCGTTGCGTCGCCAGGTCGACAGTTGGGTCAAGGTTACCAAACGTCCGCGAGCGGCAAGCGCATCAGCCAGCTGGCGTTCGGATAGGGTATTCTGGGCGCGAAATTTCACGGAGTACGAAACCTGGGCTCAGGTTCACGCTATTTGCTGAATCTGAAAGCCAAATCCGACCGCGATGAAAATCCATTCATTTGATCAATAATGCCGGACGCCGGAAAGGCCCGACATGTCCGAGATCGATCTTCCCGACATCGACACCGGCGCGCGTCGGATGATCAATCCGCTGCGCCGATCTGTCCAAATATCTCTGGGGCATGGATCGGCCAGGCTGGGAAGCCTAGTCGGATGCGGGAATGGCGTGGGCAAGCGATGCGGCCCTGTCGCGTGGCAGCTTGAAAGCCGCCAGGCCGGAGACCACCACCATGACCGCCGAGCCGATCAGGCAGCCGGTGAAGCCGCTATATTCGTAGAGCAGGCCAGAGAGGAGCGTGCCCAAGAGCCGCCCGCCCGCATTGGCCATGTAATAGAATCCGACATCGACCGACACGGTGTCGGCGTCCGCGTAGGCCAGCACCAGGTAGGAATGGACCGTCGAGTTGACGGCGAACACCACGGCGAAGATCGTCAGCCCAATCGTGACGGTGGGCAGCGGCGGAAAGTGCGATGTCAAAGCGGCGATCATCAGCAGCGGCAGCAGCAGAAGGGCGAACGCCCAGTTGCGTGCCAAAGTGCCGGTGACGCCCTGGCTGGCGCCGAACAGGCGCAGCAGGCGGGGGACCGCTGCCTGGACAATGCCGTAGCCGATCACCCACAAGGCCAGGAAGCCGCCAACCTGCATGAAGGACAAGCCCAGACCCGACAGGAATACCGGCAGGCCGACCACGAACCAGACGTCCCGAGACGCAAACAGGAACAGCCGCGCCAGCGATAGCCAGTTGATGGCCGGGGACTTGGAGAAGAGGCTGGTGAATTTGACCTTCTTCCTGGATTTTCCCAACGACCCCGAAAGCGAGAGCATCGTACCGACCAGCACCAGAACGAGGGAGGCGGACATTGCATAGAGCGCGCCGGCGAAACCCAGGGCCGACAGCAGAACACCACCGACAAAGAATCCGACGCCCTTCAGGGCGTTTTTCGAGCCGGTCAGGCGAGCGACCCATTTGAACAGCGCGGAATCCTGGCCGTCCGGCACAATGACCTTGATGGCGCTCTTGGCGCTCATCTTGGTCAAATCCTTGGCGATGCCCGACAGTGCCTGGGCGCACATCACATAGGCGACGGAAAGTACTTCCGGCCAGCCCGGCTGCAACAGCGCCAGCATGACAAGAGCGAAGATTTGAACGACAAGGCCGCCATACAGTGTAACGCGCAGGCCCGAGCGCGAGGCAATCCAGCCGCCAAACAGGTTGGTGACGATGCCAAAGAACTCGTAGAACAGGAACAGGAAACCAATGGCGATGTCGCTGTAGCCGAGCTGATAGAAGTGCAGCACCACCAGCATGCGTAGGGCACCGTCGGTGACCGTGAAGCCCCAATAGGCGGCGGTTACCAGCGCATAGGCGCGGATGCTGGTGACTTCGGCCATCAGGCGAGCGTGCTTGCCGGCAGGAGGCCGGCGACCTTTGCCGCGAGTTCGACCATGCGATTCACATAGCCCCACTCGTTGTCGTACCAGGCCAGGATCTTTACCTGGGTGCCGTTGACCACCATGGTGGAGAGGGCATCGACAATGGCGGAGCGGGGATCGTTGAGGAAATCCACCGAGACCAGCGGGCGTTCCTCATAGCCCAGGATGCCGTTCAGCGCGCCGTCCGCGGCCGTCCGCAGCAAGCCATTGACCTCTGCCACGGTGGTGGAGCGCTCGACTTCGAACACGCAGTCGGTGATGGAGGCGTTGAGCAGCGGCACCCGGACCGCCATGCCGTTCAACCGGCCCTTCAGTTCCGGATAGATCATGGCGATGGCGGTCGCTGAGCCTGTGGTGGTGGGGATCAACGAGACCAGGCCGGAACGGGCGCGGCGCAGGTCCTTATGGGGCGCATCGACCATCGTTTGGGTATTGGTGACGTCATGGATGGTGGTGATGGAGCCGTGCTTGATGCCCAGGCTTTCGTGAATCACCTTGACCACCGGGGCGAGGCAGTTGGTGGTGCAGGAAGCCGCGGTGACGATATTGTGCCGGGCCGGATCGTAAAGGTTGTCGTTCACGCCCATGACGATATTGAGCGCCCCCTGCTTCACCGGCGCGGCGACTATCACCTTGGCGACATTGCGGCCGAAGTAGGGATCGAGTGTTTCCGGGGTGAGGATCTTGCCGCTGCATTCCAAAACGATGTCGATGGCCTGCCGCTCCCAGACGACATCGCCCGGCTTGGGCTGATCGCTGAAGGCGATCTTGCGACCTTCCACGGTGATGGACGCGTCAGCGGCTGTGATGTGTTTTGGCCAGCGGCCATGGACGCTGTCGAATTCCAGGAGATGCGCGGCCGTCCTGGCGCCGCCTTTTATCTCGTTGATATGGACGACCTGCATGTCGGGGCGGTCCCATGCGGCCCGAAAGGCCAGCCGTCCCATTCGTCCAAAGCCATTGATGCCGATGCGTCTCATGCTCTCTCCTGAACGGGTATCCCCCGCCCGCCGGCGAGGGCGCAGCGACAGGACAAATTCGTCTGCAAAATTCGAGGACACGGCCTAAGCGGTAGCCCCCTGGTCGTCGTCGAGCGACGGGCCCGTGTATTTGTGACGTGCCAGGTTGGCGAGCTGTTCGGGCGAGAAATGTTCCAGAAAGTCGGCGCGCCGCTTGAGATAGGTCAACGCATGGGCATAGGCGACCCGCTTTTGGATCTCCGTGCCCTTGATGGCCGCCGGATCCGGGATGGCCCAATAGGCTGTGGCCGGGCGGCCTGGCCAGGACGGACAGTCTTCGCCTCTGGTTTCCTCGCAAAGATTGATGACCAGGTCCATGACCGGCGCGTTCGGACCGGAAAACTCGTTCCAGCTCTTGCTCCGCAGGCCTTCAGTGGAGACACCGGCTTCTCTGAGAACGTCCAGGGCAAGGGGCTGGACGTAGCCAAGCGGCGTCGAGCCGGCGCTGAAGGCGCGCAGACGGGAATTGTTGCGGCTGCGCAGATAGGCCTCTGCAATGATACTGCGCGCGGAATTGCCTTTGCAAAGAAACAAGACGTTGAAGACGCGATCCGACATTGCGGCTCCCCTGAAGTCTGCTGGATTTTCGCGAAATTACCGGCATTGCGGCTCACGCGATGAGCCACTGGACAAATTTGATATTTTCACTATTGTAGAAATATGAAATCCAGTCAAGCCCTCGAAGCCTTTGGCGCGTTGTCGCAGGAAACACGTCTTGCGATTTTACGCCATCTGATCCGCGCCGGCGCAGGTGCATTGCCTGCGGGGAAAATTGCCGAGAGTGTCGGCGTGGCGCCGTCGACCTTTTCGTTTCATGTCGCCGCCCTGGAACGCGCCGGACTGGTGCGTTCGGAGCGCGCGCAGCGGCAGATTCTCTATTCCGCCAATCTCAATGGCGTGCGGGAGTTGCTCACCTTCCTGCTCGATGATTGCTGCGGCGGCCATCCGGAAATTTGCGCCAATCTTTTCCCCGACATCGCCGCAGAAGCGGCCTGCTGCACGCCCGCCAGGCCCAAATCCCGCAAGCGCAGCACGCGATAAAAAATTTCCGTGACAGCAGTTGTGGCGGGCGCCCGAACGGAACGGTCAATTTTGGCCGGGACACCGTTACCCTCCAGATCGCGCAGCCGACACGATCGGCGATCAGAAGCACGCCGCGACCGGCGATGGCCAGGCCAAGGGGCCGGCTGCAGCTGTCAGGCGATCGCGATGCCTGTGATGTCTTCGCAGACATCCAGCAGCCGGTCCTGCAGGTCGGTGCGGCGCGCATCGGCACTGGGCGGCCTGGGCTGCTGGTGAAAGAAATATTCGCCGGAAACGGCGGTCGCCGGTTCGTCACGGATCGCCAGCCAGGCCTGCGTGACAGCGCCCTGCGCCAGATCGCCCGGTGCGCCCGGCCCGCCCATCTTCGTTGCCACCCAGCCGGGATCCACTGCATTGGAGGGGACGTCCGGCCAGCGCCGGGCCAAGCCAAAGGCCAGCCAGGCGTCATGCAGCTTGCTGTCGCAATAGGCCTGCATGCCGTTCCACGGCCGCCGGGTCCATTGCAGGTCCGATAGGTCGGGCGTGCCGCTGCGGTGCAGTCCCGAGCTCAGATAGACCAGCCGTCCGGGCTTTTCGATCAGTGCCGTCAGCAGATAGGGCGCCAGCGTGTTAACGGCGAAGATCTGTGAAAGTCCATCTTCGGTTTCGACGCGAACTGGTTCGCGATAGCCGATGGCGACGTTGTGGATCACCGCGTCATGGCGTCCCAGGCGGTTCACCTGGTCGGCGACCGATTGCATGGCGGTGATGGTGGAGACGTCACCGGTCACCACGTCGTGCGCGCCCGGCAGTTTGCGCTTGAGCGCATCGGCACGCTGCGGGTTGCGGGCGTGGAAGGTGACGCGGTGGCCGCGCTCAAGCAGCCATTGCCCCGCCATCAGCCCCAGCCCGTCCGCCGATCCGCTGATGAAGACGCGGGCCATGCGGCCTAAACTGCTTCCGGTGTTTTCGCGGCGGGCAGGGAGGCCAGGGCAATATCGGCGACCGCGTGCAGCTGCTCGGGACTGTCACCTGCCGCAGCCTGCACGGCGATGCCGTTGGCGACCGTGGTCAGATAGCGCGCCAGCGCGCCCGGATCGCTGCCGGCCGGAAGGTCGCCTTCCTGGACCGCCCGCGCAAAGCGATCGCGCAAGGCTGCTTCCTTTTCCGCGCGATGGCGGGCGACCACGTCGGGAATATCGTCGTCGCCGCAGGACGAGCCGCACTGCATCAAGAGGCACCCTGGCGGATTTTTGCCGCCTGTGTCGGCGACGAAATCGGCCACGCCGTGCAGGAAACGGTGCGCCGCCTCGCGCGCGGTCGGTGCGTTCAGCACCGATTCCATGAAGGCCTGGCGGCGGGCGTCGTAGCGATCCAGCACCTGGCGGAACAGGCCTTCCTTGCTGCCGAAGGCGGCATAAAGACTGGGAGAATTGATGCCCATGGCAGTGGTCAATTCGACCATCGAAGCGCCTTCATAGCCCTTGCGCCAGAAAACCTGCATCGCGCTGTCCAGCGCCTTTTCCGTGCAGAAGCTGCGGGGCCGTCCAGCCGCCATTTTTGGGCACTCCCGGAAATTTTTTGCTGATCGTTACAAAATTCCTCTTGCAACGCAGCGACACCAGCCATATTTGTGCCGGGCGTTACAGAATTCAAGGGGATTCTCGATGATCGATGTCACCGCCACCGCCCTGGCCCTCCGCCAAAACCGCCGTAACACCCTCAGTCAAATGGCAAATCCCCGTTCCAGGCGCTCTCTTTTGTTCGGCGCGGCTGCCTTGGCCGTGCTGGGTGGGGGCTGGTTTGTGGTCCATCACATGGCCAGTGCCGATGCCACCCCGGTCGCAGCCGCGGTCCAGGCGGCGCCGGTGAACACCGTCACGCTGGAGCCGCAGAAGGCCCAGATCTGGTCGGAATTCTCCGGCCGGCTGGACCCGGTGGACTATGCGGAGGTCCGGCCCCAGGTGTCGGGGCGCATCACCGAAATCCGCTTCAAGGACGGCCAGACGGTGAAGGCCGGCGACGTGCTGTTCGTGATCGACCCGCGCCCCTATCAGGCTGCCGCCGCCAAGGCCGCTGCCGATCTCAGGTCTGCCCAGACCAATGCCGCCCTGGCCAAGGCGAATCTCGCCCGCGCCGAGAGCCTGAGGAAGGCGGGCGCCATCGCGCTGCAGTCCTATGACCAGGCCGCCAATGCCAGCGCGGTCGCCAACGCCGCCATCGGCGCCGCGCAGGCGACGCTGACACAGGCGCAGCTGGATGTGGGCTATGCCTACGTGAAGGCGCCCATTTCGGGCAAGGTCAGCCGCGCCGAAATCACCGTGGGCAATCTGGTGCAGAACCAGCCCAGCGCGCCGCTTTTGACCTCCATCGTCTCCAAGGACGGCATCTATGCCGATTTCGAGGTGGACGAGCAGACCTATGTCCGCGGCATCCACTCGGCGGCCGATACCCAGTCCGAACAGCAGAAAATCCCGGTGGAACTGACGCTGCCCGGCGATTCCGGCCACGTCTACAAGGGCTTCATCGAGAGCTTCGACAATCACATCGATACCGGCTCGGGCACCATCCGCGCCCGCGCACGCTTCGACAACAGCGACGGCGCGCTGGTACCCGGCATGTTCGTGTCGGTCCGCATCGCAAATGCATCCGGCAATGCGGTGCTGCTGGTGCCGGAACGCGCCATTGGCACCGACCAGAGCAAAAGGTTCGTATACGTGGTCGACAATGCCGGCAAGGCGGCTTTCCGCGAAGTCACGCTTGGCGCGACGGTTGGCGCAAATCGCGTCGTGACTTCGGGCCTGTCGCGCGGAGACAGGGTGATCGTCGACGGCATCCAGCATATCCAGCCGGGCGCGCCCGTGGCCGCCACGGAGATTTCGAACAAGGTGGCGGCGCAATAGGGCGCCCTCTCCTCTCAAACGTGCCAAGGGGCAAGCCGTGAATTTTTCCCGCTTCTTCATCGACCGGCCGATATTTGCCGGCGTGATCTCGGTCGCCATCTTCCTGGCGGGCCTGATCGCGATGACCCAGTTGCCGATCTCGGAATATCCCGAGGTGGTGCCGCCGTCCGTGGTGGTAACGGCGCAGTTTCCCGGCGCCAACCCCGACACCATCGCCGCCACCGTTGCCACGCCGCTGGAGGAACAAATCAACGGCGTGGAGAACATGCTTTACATGTCCTCCCAGGCTGCCAGCGACGGCACGCTGACGCTGACCGTCACCTTCAAGCTGGGAACCGATCCGGACCTGGCTACCCAACTGGTGCAGAACCGCGTCAACCAGGCGCTGCCGCGCCTGCCCGAGGTGACGCGCGCGCTCGGCGTCAACACGGTCAAGTCCTCGCCCGACCTGACCATGGTGGTACACCTGATCTCGCCGGACGGCCGCTATGACATGCTGTACCTGCGCAACTATGCGGTGCTGAACGTCAGGGACCAGCTGGCCAAGATTGAAGGCGTGGGCCAGGTGCGCCTGTTCGGCAGCGGCGACTATGCCATGCGGGTTTGGCTGAACCCGGAGAAGGTCGCCGAGCGCGGCCTGACCGCCGACGAGGTGGTGGCCGCCATCCGCCAGCAGAATGTCCAGGTCGCCGCCGGCGTGATCAACGGCCCGCCCTACAGTGCCAAGGGCGAACTGCAGCTTCCCATCACCGTGGAAGGCCGCCTGAGCGACCCGGAAGAATTCAAGCAAATCGTCATCAAGAACGCCGGCGGCGTCGTCACGCGGCTGTCCGACGTGGCGCGCGTGGAAATTGACGCCTCGGAATATGGCCTGCGTTCGCTGCTGAACAACCAACAGGCGGTTGCCATTCCCGTATTCCAGGCCCCCGGCTCCAACGCCATCCAGATCTCCGACCAGGTGCGCGCCACCATGGCCGAGCTGAAAAGGAATTTCCCGCCGGGGCTGGACTACCAGATCGTCTATGACCCGACGGTCTTCGTGCGCGGCTCGATCGAGGCGGTGGTGCATACGCTTCTGGAAGCGGTGCTGCTGGTCGTGCTGGTGGTGATCCTGTTCCTGCAGACCTGGCGCGCCTCCATCATTCCGCTGCTGGCGGTGCCGACCTCCATCGTCGGTACCTTTGCCGCCATGTACATGTTCGGCTTTTCCATCAACGCCCTGTCGCTGTTCGGCCTTGTGCTGGCGATCGGCATCGTGGTCGACGACGCCATCGTGGTGGTCGAGAATGTCGAGCGCAGCATCGAGGGCGGACTGTCACCCCGCGATGCCGCGCTGAAGGCGATGAGCGAGGTGACGGGCCCCATCATCGCCATCGCGCTCACGCTTTGCGCGGTGTTCGTGCCCATCGCCTTCATCAGTGGCCTGACCGGCGAGTTCTACCGCCAGTTCGCGCTGACCATTGCCTTTTCCACCATCATTTCGGCCTTCAACTCGCTGACCCTGTCGCCGGCGCTGGCGGCGCTTCTGCTCAAGAGCCATGACGCGCCAAAGGACCGGCTGACGCGGGTGATGGACCGCTTCCTGGGCGGCTTCTTCCGCGGCTTCAACCGCTTCTTCCACAGAAGCTCCGATGGCTACGGCAAGGGCGTCAGCGGCATTCTGGGCCACAAATCGGCGGCGATGCTGGTATATGGCGGGCTGCTGGCCGCCACCGTGCTGGGCTTTCGCATGGTGCCGCCGGGTTTCGTGCCGCTGCAGGACAAGCAGTACCTGGTCAGCTTCGCCCAGCTTCCCGAGGGCGCCACGCTGGACCGCACCGAAAAGGTGATCCGGCAGATGAGCGACATCGCGCTCAAGCAGCCGGGCGTGGCCGGAGCGGTCGCCTTCCCGGGCCTCTCCATCAACGGCTTCATCAACAGCCCGTCGGCTGGCATCGTGTTTGTGACCTTGAAGCCGTTCGATCAGCGCCGTTCGTCCGACCTGTCGGGTTTTGCCATTTCCCAGACACTCCAGGCCAAATATGCCGGCATCAAGGATGCCTACATCGCCATCTTCCCGCCCCCGCCAGTGCAGGGGCTGGGCACGATCGGCGGCTTCAAGCTGGAAATCGAGGACCGCACGGACCTGGGCAATGCCGCGCTGGCCAAGGCGGTCGGCGAGGTTCAGATGAAGGCGATGAAGGAGCCGTCGCTGGCCGGCGTCTTCTCGAACTTCAACACCACCATGCCGCAGCTCTTCGCGCATCTGGACCGTACCCGTGCCCAGCAGCTGGGCGTGAATGTGTCGGATGTGTTCGACACCATGCAGACCTATCTGGGCTCAATGTACGTCAACGACTTCAACCGCTTCGGCCGCACCTATCAGGTGATCGCCCAGGCCGATACGCCGTTCCGCGAAAAACCGTCCGACATCGCGCAACTGAAGGTGCGCAACGCGGCCGGCGAGATGGTGCCGCTGGGCTCGCTGGTCACGGTGTCGGAGACCAACGGCCCGGACACGGCGCTGCGCTACAACGGCTTCCGCGCCGCGGACCTCAATGGCGGGCCGGCGCCGGGCTATTCGTCGGGCCAGGCCCAGGCGGCCATGACCAGGATCCTGGACGAGACGCTGCCCAAGGGCATGACCTATGAGTGGACCGACCTGACCTATCAGCAGATCCTGGCCGGCAACACCGCGCTTCTGGTCTTCCCACTCTGCGTGCTTCTGGTCTTCCTGGTCCTGTCGGCCCAGTATGAAAGTCTGTTCCTGCCGCTGGCGATCATCCTGATCGTGCCGATGTGCCTGCTTTCGGCCATCACCGGCGTGTGGCTGACGGGCGGCGACAACAACATCTTCACCCAGATCGGCCTGTTCGTGCTGATCGGCCTGGCGTGCAAGAACGCCATCCTGATCGTGGAGTTCGCGCGCGAGCTGGAGATCGGCGGGGAAAGCACGATGAAGGCGGCCATCCACGCCGCCCGCCTCAGGCTGCGGCCCATCCTGATGACCAGCTTCGCCTTCATCATGGGCGTGGTGCCGCTGGTGCTGTCGTCCGGCGCGGGCGCGGAGATGCGCCATGCCATGGGCGTGGCGGTGTTCTTCGGCATGCTGGGCGTGACCTTCTTCGGCCTGTTCCTGACCCCTGTCTTCTATGTGCTGCTGCGGGCACTGGAAAAACGGCTGACCGGAACCGAAGCGGTGCATCGCCATGTCACCGAACCGGGAGGCGCATCGTGAGCCTGGCGTTCGCCCACACCGCCGCCCAGGCGCTGTCGATCCTGTTTGCCCTTCTCGCCGCGGCGCATCTTCTGGCCGTGCGTCCCCTGGCCGACCTGTACCGGCGCTGGCAATATGCGCGAGGCTTTCATTATGTGGCCGGCGCGCTGCAGGCACTGACGGCGCTGTTCCTGTGGGTGGAGCAGACGCGCATCTGGGGCGGCATTCTGGCGGGGATGCTGCTGTTCTTCACCGTCGTGGCGCTGCTCAATCGCCGCCACTATCTTTATGCCGTGCCCGCGATGCTCGCGATGGTCGCGCTGGCGCCGGCAATGATGGGCACGCTGTAATCCTGTGATCGCTAACAGTCCCCGCTGACCTGTGTTATGTGACTTTCCGGGAAAGGGAGGGACCACATGACAAGAACGATCATCGCCGCATTGTGCCTGGCCGCAGGTTTGTGCAGTGCGGCATGGGGGCAGGCCAAGAATAACGTGCCCGATCCCATACTCGGCGCGCCCACGGTGACGGTGGAGCACATCAAGGTCCATGGCGCGTCGCTGGAAGGCAATCTGGAAGGCGACGCAGTGGACCGCGACGTGATCGTGTTCCTGCCGCCCTCATACGCCAGCGACACATCGCGCCGCTATCCGGTGGTCTATGCCCTGCACGGCTATTCCATCGGCGCGGAGCAGTGGAGCCAGGAAATCCATGTGCCGCAGACGATCGAAGGCGCCTATGCCAAGGGTGCGAAGGGGATGATCGTGGTGCTGCCCGATTCCAAGACGGTACACAACGGCTCGATGTATTCCAGCTCGGTTACCACGGGTGACTTCGAGAATTTCATCGCCCGCGACCTGGTCGCCTATATCGACAGCCATTACCGCACCATCCCGCGCCGCGAGAGCCGGGGCCTGGTGGGTCATTCCATGGGGGGCTATGGCGCAATCCGCATCGGCATGAAACACGCCGACGTCTTCGGCAGTCTTTACATCATGAGCCCCTGTTGCCTGTCGCCGCGCGACGCAGGCTCCTTTAAGCCGGAAGACCTGGCGGCGCTGGAAGCAGTCAAGACGTCGGAGGATTCCGCGAAGCTGCCGTTCTTTGCCCGCGCGCAGCTCGCCAGCGCGGCAGCCTGGTCGCCCGATCCGAAAAAGCCGCCGCTCTATCTTGACCTGCCGACCGGCGACGACCAGAACCGGGTGCTTGCCAAATGGGCGGCCAATGCGCCGCTGGCCTTCATCGACCAGTATGTCGCCGGGCTGAAACGCTACCGCGCCATCGCGCTGGACGTGGGCGACCAGGACGGGCTTCGCATCGACACCGGCAAGTTGCACGACATTCTGGACACATACGGCATCGCCAACACCTTCGAAGTCTATCCCGGCACGCATGTGAGCAATGTGGCATTCCGCTTCCAGGATCATGTGATGCCGTTCTTCAGCAACACGCTTTCCTTCGAGCAGCAGTGAGGCCGCCATGTTGAACAAACGCCAATTGCTGAAACAGGGATCGGCGCTGCTGGCGGGCGCGGCGCTGCCGGGTACCGCCTGGGGCGCGGATGCCATCGCCACCGGCCCATTCAAGCCGGATTGGGCTTCGCTGACGTCGCGGTATCAGGCGCCGGACTGGTTCCGGGATGCCAAGTTCGGCATCTGGGCCCATTGGTCGGCGCAGTGCGTGCCGGAAGCGGGCGACTGGTATGCCCGCAACATGTACCTGCAAGGCCAGAAGCAATACCGCCATCACCTGGAGCATTACGGCCATCCAGCCGACACCGGCTTCATGGAGATGAACAACCGCTGGAAGGCAGAGAACTGGCGGCCCGAGGAATTGCTGGACCTGTATGTGAAGGCAGGCGCGCGCTATTTCGTCTCGCTGGCCAACCATCACGACAATTTCGACAATTTCGCCTCGCGCTTTCACGACTGGAACTGCACGCGCGTCGGGCCGAAGCGGGACATCGTGGGCACCTGGGCCAGGGCGGCGCGCGAACGCGGCCTGAAGTTCGGTGTCTCCAACCACTCCGCCCATGCCTGGCACTGGTTCCAGCCGGCATACGGCTATGATCCGGAAGGCGCACGCGCCGGTGAGCGCTATGACGCCTTCAGGCTCACCAAATATGACGGCAAGGGTAAATGGTGGGAGGGACTGGACCCGCAGGAGCTGTACGCGGGCGCGGTGATGCCCATGCCGGACGGCATCCGCTCGATCAGGGAGGCGGACGCCTTCCACGAAAGCCACGACCGGGTTTGGAATGAAGACCCACCGCTGGCCAATCCGGCCTTCGTGCGCATGTGGTGGCTGCGCTGCAAGGACCTGATCGACAGCTATCAGCCCGATCTGCTGTATTTCGACAATACCGGCCTGCCGCTGGGCCAGGCGGGGCTGGACATGGCGGCACATTTCTACAACAGCACGCTGGCGAGGGCCGGCGCGCTGCCGGTGCTCAACGCCAAGATGCTGCCCGAAGAACACCGTGCCGCCCTGGTCGAGGATGTGGAGCGCGGTTTCCGCTCGGAAGTCGTGCCCCATCCCTGGCAGACCGATACGTGCATTGGTGATTGGCACTATAATCGGGAGCGTTTCCTCGACAAGTCCTACATGCCCGCGGACGCGGTGGTCCACCGGCTGTGCGATGTCGTCTCCAAGAACGGCTGCCTGCTGCTCTCCATTCCCGTGCGGGGTGACGGCACCATCGACGAAGAGGAGCACAAGATCGTCGAAGGCATCGCCTCCTGGACCGGCCGCTATGGCGAGGCGATCTTTGCCTCGCGCCCCTGGCGGCTGTCGGGCGAGGGGCCCACGCAGGTGGCATCCGGTTCCTTCGGTGAAGGCAAGCTCAAGCCGTTCGAGGCTGCCGATATCCGCTTCACCACCAGGGGCAATACGCTGTTCGCGATGACGCTGGGCAAGCCGGCGGGCGGGATGCTTGTCAAATCCCTGGCGGGCGTGGGCACAGTCCGGCGGGTCGAGGTGGTGGGCACGCCCGGTCCGCTGGCCTTTCGCCAGGACGGAGAGGGCCTGCATGTCACGATTCCGGATGGGGCCAGCCATGACTATGGCGTCGCCCTCAAGATCGACGGCGAGGGGATCGTCTGAAGCCTGGCATCAGCGCGGTGTGTCCTTGGCCTTGCCGGAAACCAGGTCTTCGACGGTGAAGCGGCGGCCGTTGGCGATCACCTGGCGGACATTGGCCGTGCTGGCGATGTCTTCCAGCGGGTTGCCCTCGACCAGAACGATATCGGCCAGCTTGCCGGGCGCGATCACGCCCGCATCCAGTTGCAGGAACCCCGCGGGCACGGCAGTTGCGGCGCGCAGCGCCTCGTAAGGCGACATGCCGAAATCGACATAGGACTGAAGCTCGGAATGCAGGTAGATGGGGCCGGGCTGATCGGTGCCGGCCACGATGCGCCCGCCGGCCCTGTACACATCCATCACCAGCTTGGCGGTGCCGCTGTAGTCGGCATGCGCCGGCGCCGACAGGATCTGCTGTTTCAGCCAGGGCGGGTCCAGCGCCAGCCGGGGGTCATTGCGCATTTGCGGGTGTTTCGTCAGGAAGTCATACAGGCGCGGGCCCAGCGTGGGCGTCATGGTCATGTGGGCGGCGCCGATGATCGTGGAAACATCCTGATAGCTGCGGCCCAGCGTCATCTTGGGTGAATAGCCGCGCCGCGAAGTGCCTTCCACGTGCTCGACGCTGTCCATGCCGTCGAAGGCGGCGGGATAGATTTCGTGGCTCGAGGCGGGAACGCCCATCGCATGGGCGAAATCCACGATATGGCGCTGCTGGATGTCGGGCATGCGGACATAGCTTTTCAGCATGTCGAAGCCCAGGATGCGCGCCCGTTCCAGCTCCATCTCCAATTGGCGGTTGGAGGAGATTGCGATGCCCATCTTGTAATAGACGCGCTGCCATTCCATCAGGTGGCCGGTATCGAAGATGCGCGGCGACACGCGGATGCCCGCGTCCGATGCCTCGCGGTCCTCCACCGCCTCGTAGGGAAGTCCGCCGGGGCTGCGAATGGTGGTCACGCCCCAGGCGAGAAATTCGCGCCCCTGCTGCTCGCCGGAATCGCTCTGCCGGTGGGTGTGGAAATCGATCAGCCCCGGCATGGCGGTCAGGCCGGGTGCCTCGATCGCGGCGCGGCCCGCCACATGCGGTTCGACGGCGGCGATGCGGTTGCCCGCGATCACGATATCCATGTCGCGGCGCGCGGTTTTCGAGATGCCGTCCACCAACCGGCCGACATGCAGCACCATGCGGCCCTTGGGGACGTAAGTCCGCCAGGTCAGGTCCAGCGGCACGGTCACTGCCTCGCCCGTCTCGGTGTCGAGCATGCGCAGCCTGTCGTTGGACTGATAGAGAATGTGCCGGCTGTCCCCGGCCCAGCTTGGCGCATAGGCGATCTCGCTGGTCAGCCGGCGCGGCGGGCCCAGAGGCGCGCCGGCGGCAGAGACCGGAAATACCGACAGCACGCCTTCGTAAATGGCCGCCATGCGCGTGCCGTCGGGCGACCAGACCGGCCCGTTCCAGCCGCGGCTGTCGATGGAAAGGTTGGGCACCGGCGCATACCATTGGTCGTCGCTGTTGTCCGGCGTGCCGGTGGCCGACATGGTGAGGACCTGGTTGGTGCCTTCGCGGTATTTGACCGAATAGGGCGCCACCATCGCCACCGCGATCCGCCTGCCATCGGCCGACCAGCTGGGCGCGCCCGGCGCGAAGATCGATGCATGGACCTGGGAGACCTTGCCGGTATCCACATCCACCACCGCCACGCCGGAGCGGCGCCACATGCCGTCCACGTCCAGATAGGCGACGCGCCTGCCGTCGGGCGAGAAGGCGGGTGAGATCGGCTGGGTGGGAATATGGGTCAGCTGGCGCTCGGCGCCTGTCTGCATGTCGCGCAGCCACAACTGCAGCAGCCCGCCCGCCCTGTCGGAGGTCCAGACCAGGGTGCCCCCGTCCGGCGACCAGGCCGGATCGGTGTCATAGGCCGCATCATGGGTCATGTTCCGCGGCTCGCCGCCAACCGGCATCACATAGATGTCGCCCAGCGCGGCGAAGGCGATGGTCTTGCCGTCCGGCGACAGGACCGGACGCACGATGCCCAGCGCCTTGCGCGGTGCCTGGCTGTCGAAGTCGCGCTTGCGCCGGACATAGGTATCGCTCGCCGGTGTCACCTCAAGCCGGGCGGTGAAAGGGATGGTCCGGACAGCGCCGTTGTCGAGGTCACGGCGGCGGATCAACCCGTCGGAGGTGTAGTAGAACCCCGTCCCGCTGAAGAAGCTGGGACGGAAGGGAAAGACATGCTCGCTGCCGGAGATGGTCTTGCCGTCTACTTCCAGCCATCCATCAACGCGGTCCACGCCGTGGGCGATGATGGCGCCGCCGGGTGCCCAGCCCACCGCGTCGATGCGCGATTTCGTTTCCACTAGCCGCTGGTCCGGCCCGCCCGCCGCATCCACCACCCACACGCCGCGTCCTTCCTCGCGGGTGGAAGCAAAGGCGATGCGGCGGTCGTCCGGCGACCAGCTGGGCATGACGTCTTCGGCCGGATTGCTGGTGAGCTGGCGGATCGCGCCGGTGGTGAGGTCCAGCACGAAGATATTGTAGTCGCTGCCCAGCGGGTTGCCGCGGTCCGAGGAAAAGGCGATGCGGGTACCGTCATGGCTGAAGGCGGGTTCGCGGTCGTCGAACGCGCCCCAGGTGAGCTGGCGCTGATGGCTGCCATCGGGCGCCACGGCCCACAGGTCGTAGCCGCCGTCACGATAGGCGAAGAAGGCGATGGTCCTGCCGTCGGGCGACCATACCGGCTGGCGCGCGTCATTGAACAGGTCGGTGATGCGGTGGGCCTCGCCGCCTGCCGCCGGCATCACCCAGATGCTGCCCTGCAGGTCGATCGCCAGCATCCTGCCGTCGGGCGACACCGCTACCGACATGGAGGTGCCTTCACGCACCGTGACGGTGACGGACTGGGGCGCATGGACGGGCGCGGCGGCGGCCAGGGACATGCTCAGGCCAAGCGCCAGCAGAACCAGGATGCGTTTCATTTCCCGCCCTTCTTGTTTTTGGCCATCTTGCCAAGATCGGGGCAGGGGAGAAAGGGCATTCAGGCAGTAGGCAGGGCTTCAGGCGTATCAATGTCGTAAAGGGGGGCGTCACTGGACGCTTCAACGGCATGAACATCGCCCGCATGGCGCCGCAACAGGGCTTTGGCACCCGCATCGCCGGAAAGCTGCGTCATCTCGCCAAAATAGCGCCTGGCCCACAGCACGGGATGGCCAGGCGCGCCCTGCCAGCTGGCCACGCAGATGCCGCGCCCTGCTGCCGGGTCGAAGGCGGCGATGGTGCGGTCGATCAACCGCGCGTCGATGCCGGGCATGTCACCCAACAACACCATGGCGCCGGCTGAGCCGCCCGGCACCGCGGTGATGCCGGCGCGCAGCGAGGTGCTGAGGCCCGCCACATAGTCGGGGTTGCGGACAAAGGCGACGGGCAGGCCGGCCAGCAGGCTTTCAACCCTGTCCGCCTCATGGCCCGTCACCACCAGCACGCGCTCCAGCCCGCTGGCCAGGGCATTTTCCACCACATGGCGGATCATCGGTTTGCCGGCCACCGCCATTGCCAGCTTGTTCTGGCCCATGCGGCTGGAGGTGCCCGCCGCCAGCACGATCCCGGCGATCTTCGGCCCGCGCAGGCGCTGCACCAGTTCGCCCAGGATGGCGATGGCGATCTCCACCGGCGCGCGCGCGCCGATGGCAAGGCCCACGGGACCGCGGATGCGTTCAAGCTCGGGTTCGCTGAAGCCCAGCTTCCCAAGCCGCGCCAGCCGCCGCGCATGGGTGCGCGCCGATCCCAGAGCGCCGATATAAAATGCCTCAGAACGCAGCGCGGCAGCCAGCGCCGCATCGTCGACCTTGGGATCATGCGCCAGGACCACGACGGCGCTGCGGCCGGTCAGTGGCGTTTCTGCCAGCGCCACTTCCGGCCAGGCGCAAATCAATGGCAGGCCGGGAAAACGCTCGGCCGTGGCATACGCGGCGCGCGGATCGATTATCCGCACCTTGTATCCGGCGGCCAGCGCCAGCGGTGCCAGCGCCTGGGCGATATGCACCGCGCCCACGATTACCAGTTCGCGCGGTGGATTATAGACCGACAGGAACCAGTCGCGGCCGTCCAGTGTCATCCTTTCGCTGGCATCGGCGCGCGCCGCTACCGCCGCGGCACGGCCCGGCAGGGAGGGGTCGTGCGCCGGATCGATCAGCCGGGATTGGCCACTTTCCAGCTCCATTGCCCGCACCAGCGGCCGGCCGGCATCGCGCGCGGCCAGCACCGCGTCGATCACGGCGGCATCCGTCAGGGGTTCGATCACGATCTCGATCTGGCCGCCGCACATCAGCCCGACGGTGAAAACGCCATCGTCGCTGACGCCGAAGGTCATGCGGCGGTGTCGGCCCTCCGCGATGACGGCGAGAGCTTCGGCGATCACCGCATTTTCCACGCAGCCGGCCGAAACCGATCCGGCAAAGGCGCCGTCGGCCCGGATTGCCACATGGCTGCCGGGCTGGCGCGGCGCGGACCCGGCGACCGAAATCACGGTGCCAAGGGCCACGGCATGGCCCGCCCGCAGCCAGCCGGCGGCAGTCTCGAGGATGGCGGTCTCGTCGGCCTCGGCGTTCATGGGGTGATCCTAGCCAAAAGCGAGGCGTCGCGCATCCGCCCGCTGGCGGTGCAAGCCCTTGGCGCGGCGAGATATTCGCTCCCCGTGCCTGCGGTTGTTGGCTGGCGTTGTTCCCGCCTATACTCAGCGAATGGCTTCCTCCGCCCCCCTCATCGACAGCTTCGGCCGCCGCGTCGACTATGTGCGGGTCTCGGTCACTGACCGCTGCAACCTGCGCTGCACCTATTGCATGAGCGAGGAGATGACCTTCCTGCCGCGCAAGGACCTGCTGACTCTGGAAGAGCTGGAGCTTGTGTGCGCCGCCTTCATCCGCCGCGGGGTGCGGCACCTGCGTCTCACCGGTGGCGAGCCGCTGATGCGGCGCGGGATCATGGAGCTGGTGAACGGCCTGTCGCGCCATCTGGAAAGCCGGGCGCTGGACGAACTGACCCTGACCACGAACGGTGTGCGGTTGCCCGAATTCGCCGGGCCGCTGGCGGCGGCGGGCGTGCGGCGGGTGAACGTTTCGCTGGACAGTCTGGACCGCGCCACCTTTGCCCGCATCGCCCGCAACGACTGCCTGGACCAGGTGCTGGCCGGCATCGAGGCGGCGCGCGATGCAGGCTTGAAGGTCAAGATCAATACCGTGGCGCTGAAGCGCGACAACCATGGCGAGCTGCCGGAACTGATCCGGTGGGCGCATGGCAAGGGCATGGACATCACCCTGATCGAGACCATGCCGCTGGGCGTGGTGGACGAGGATCGCACCGATCAGTTCCTGTCGCTGACGGATGTGCGCCGTGAACTGGAATCCTTCTGGACCCTGACCGATCTGGCCGAGCGCAGCGGCGGACCGGCACGCTATGTCCGCGTGGCCGAGACGGGCGGCAGGCTGGGCCTCATCACGCCCTTGACCCACAATTTCTGCGACAACTGCCGGCGGGTGCGGCTGACCTGCACCGGCACGCTTTATATGTGCCTGGGACAGGATTCGTCCGTCGATCTGCGCCATGTACTGCGCGGCGCGCCGGACGATGCCGGGCGGGATGCGGCCCTGGACACGGCATTGGACAGGGCCATGCAGCTCAAGCCCAAGGCGCATGACTTCATGCTGCCGGTGCGCGGCGCCCGGCCCGCCGTCGCCCGGCACATGTCGATGACGGGAGGCTGACGGATGCGGCTGGTCTTCCTGGGCAAGTTCGGCGAACTCGCACCCGAGAGCCTGCACAGTCCCGCGTTGCCGGACGGCGTACGCACCCTGGCCGACCTGAAAGGCTGGATCGCGCGCCAGTCCCCGCCGCTTGGCCGGGCGATGGCGTTGACCACCACACGGGTGGCGGTGAACCAGGCGCTGGTGCGCGATCTCTCCCATCCGGTCGCAGCGGGCGACGAGATCGCCTTTCTGCCGCCGATGAGCGGGGGCTGAGATGGACATCCGGATCACCGCGCAATCCTTCGACCCCTCGGCCGAATGCGCCGCCTTCATGGCGGGCCGCGCCGATGCCGGGGCGCTGGTCAGTTTCGTCGGCACCTGCCGGAACGAAACGGCGGGTCGCGCCGTCACCCGGCTGACCATCGACCATTATGACGGCTTCACCCAGAAGGAGATTGCCCGCCTGGCCGGCGAGGTGGCAGAGCGATTTGCCGTTGCCGACTTGCTGGTGATCCACCGGGTGGGCCCGATTGAGCCGGGCGAGGCGATCGTTCTGGTGGCTGGCCTGTCCACGCATCGCGCCGATGCCTTCGAGGCGGTAAAGGTGCTGATGGACTATCTGAAGACCGACGCGCCGCTGTGGAAGAAGGAAACCGGGCCGGACGGGGCGCGCTGGATCGAGCCGCGCGCGGAAGACCATGCGCGCCGCGCGGCGGCGGAGACTTCGACATGACAGGGCACATGCCGGCCCTGCCGGAAGCGCCGGGCGGCGGACGGATCGATGAAACGCGCGATTTCCGTCCCATGCGGATTGCGGTCCTGACCGTCTCCGACACCCGCACGCCGGAGGATGACGCATCGGGCCGGCTGCTGGCCGAGCGCGTCGCCCGCGACGGTCATGTGCTGGTGCACCGTGCCCTTGTGCGCGACGACATCGCGGCCATCCAGGCCCGGGTGAAGGCATGGATCGCCGATCCGGAGGTGGAGGTCATCATCTCGACCGGCGGCACCGGCCTGACCGGGCGCGATGTGACGCCCGAAGCAGTGCGTCCCCTGTTCGACAAGGCCATCGAAGGATTCGAGGTGGTCTGGCACATGATCAGTTTTGAGAGTGTGGGTCTTTCCACCATGCAGAGCCGCGCATGCGCCGGGCTGGCCGGCGGCACGCTGATCTTCTGCCTGCCGGGCTCGAATGGCGCGTGCAAGGACGGCTGGGACAGGTTGATCCGCATCCAGCTCGACGCCCGCCACAAGCCCTGCAACCTGGCGGAATTGACGCCGCGATTCCGGGAACGCTGATGCCCGGAAAAATGTCCGCCAAGTTGACCCACCTGGATGCAGCCGGCGCCGCGCGCATGGTCGATGTGGGCGAAAAGCCCGTCACCCGGCGCGAGGCGGTGGCCGAAGGGCGTGTTCGCATGGAGCCGCATACGCTGGCGCTGGCGCTCGGCGGCAACGCGAAGAAGGGCAGCGTCACCGCCGCCGCCGAAATCGCCGGCATCATGGCGGCCAAGCGAACCGCCGAGCTGATTCCCTTGTGCCATCCGATCCCGCTGACCAGCATCAAGGTCCGGATCGTCGCCGACGAAGCCGCCGGCGCGCTGACCGTGACCGCGCGGGCGAAGACCAACGGCCAGACGGGCGTGGAGATGGAGGCGCTGACTGCCGTGTCGGTGGCGTGCCTGACAATCTATGACATGCTGAAAGCCGCCGACCGGGGCATGGTGATCGAAGGCATATGCCTGACCGCAAAAAGCGGTGGTGTGTCGGGCGACTGGTCCCGCTAGGGTTTTGTCGTGAAGCCCGCGGCGCGGAAGATGGCTGCCGCCCGTTCGCCCCTCAGGAAATCCAGGAACCGGCGCGCGGCGGGCGCGGCATCTTTGGTCAGCGCTACCGGATAGATGATGGGCGGGTGGCTGCCTGCCGGAAAGGTGCCCACGATCCGCACGGTGGGCTGCACTTTCGCATCGGTGGCGTAGACGATGCCCAGCGGCGCCTCCCCCCGCGCGACATATTCCAGGGCGACGCGCACATTCTCGGCGGGTGCCAGATGCGGGGCGAGCTTCTTCCACACATGAAGCGACGTCAGTGCCGCCCTGGCATATCTGCCCGCGGGGACCGATGCGGGATCGGCCAGCGCCAGCCGCCCGCCATGCAGCGCTCTCGCCAGATCGAAGCCGGGCCTGATGGCAGGCACCGCGCCCGTGCCGGGCGCGGCGATCAGAACCAGCCTGTTGCCCAGAAGATCGGCGCGCGTGTCCGGTGCCAGCCGCGCATGTTTTTCCAGAAAGTCCATCCAGTCGGTGTCGGCGGACAGGAACATGTCGGCCCGCGCGCCCTGGTCGATCTGGCGCGCCAGGGTGGAGGAGGCGCCGAAGGACAAGACCACGGTGTCGCCGCTTTGGCTCTGCCATGCGGCGGCGGCGCGTTTCAGCGCGTCGGTCATCGAAGCTGCGGCGAAGACCGTGACGGTCCGGCCCTTGGCCAGGCCGGGCCCCGCCGGCAATGCAAGCAGCAGCAGGGCCAACAGGGTGCGGCGGCCAATGCCAAGGGGATTGGTGGACAAGCGATGGCCTCGGGGCCTAGCGTTGGGGCAGCGTTCGATACGCCGGAGAATAACGTGGCACAGGGTGAAGGCCAAGCCAAGCCGCAGATCCATCTGATGGCGGTGGAAGCTGCGCGCGCCGCCATGCTGGCTGCGATGGCGCCGATGGCACATGAAAGCGTTCCCTTGGAAGCGGCGCTGGGCCGGACCCTGGCGGAAAACATCGCCGCCATGTGCGACTGCCCGCCCTTCGATGTCTCGTCCATGGACGGATATGCCCTCCGCGGTGCCGATGCGCCGGGCACGTTGGTGCTGGCAGGAGAATCTGCGGCTGGTCATGGTTTTGAAGGCACGCTTGCGCCCGGCGCCGCGGTGCGCGTCTCCACCGGTGCCGCGGTGCCGGACGGTGCCGACACGGTGGTGATCCAGGAAAATGTCGCCCGCGACGGGGATCGCGTCACCGTTCCGGCCACGCCGCCCGGCATCAATATCCGCCGGCGCGGCGGCGATTTCCGCGCCGGCACCGTGTTGCTGGAACCGGGACGGCGGCTGGACGGCGTGGCACTGGCGCTGGCGGCAGCGGCAGGGCGCGGCGATCTTCTTGTCCGCCGCTGTCCGCGCGTCGCGCTTCTGTCCAGCGGCGACGAATTGGCGATGCCGGGCCACGCTGCCGGCCCCTGGCAGGTCTTTGACAGCACCACTTACGGCATCGCCGCCCTGGCACGCGGATGGGGCGCCAAGGTCCAGCGGCTGGCCATTGCGCGCGACGACGCCGGCGCGATCGCCGCCGCCGCCGCGCGCGGGCTTTCGCAGAGCGATCTTCTGGTGGTGGTGGGCGGTGCCTCGGTTGGCGATCACGATCATGCGCGCCCGGCGCTGGAGCGGCTGGGGCTGGTGCTCGCCCTGGCCAGCGTGGCGGTCAGGCCCGGCAAGCCGGTATGGTTCGGCGTGACGCCGGATGGACCGGTCCTGGGCCTTCCGGGCAATCCCGCTTCGGCACTGGTCTGCGCGCATCTGTTCCTGAAGCCGCTGATCGACGGGATGCTGGGCGGCGAAGGCGCGGTACCGATGGTGCGGGCGCGCCTTCTCCACGATTTGCCGGCAAACGGTGCGCGCGAACATTATCTGCGCGGCGAACTGAAGCTGGCCGGCGACGGCCATTATGCGGCACGCACATTCGAGAACCAGGATTCATCGCTTCTGTCGGTGTTCGCTGCCGCCAATGCGCTGGTTCGTCTGCCTGCCAATGCACCTGCACTGGTGGAAGGCGCGATGGTCGATGTGCTGCCGCTGGATTCGCTGACGTGGACGTGCTGACATGATTTCCGGGGCGGAGATCGAGATTCTCTCAACCAGCTTCGCCGTGGCGACGCGCGCCATATTGTGGTCGCTGCCTTTCGCGGTGGGCGCCGCCTGGGTCCTTTCGCGGCCCAATCTTCCCGGCAAGCTGGTGCTGGACGGGCTGGCGCATCTGCCCCTGATCCTGCCGCCCGTGCTGGTGGGCTTTCTGCTGCTGATGTTGCTTGGGCGGGGCGGCCTCCTGGGCGGCTGGCTGGCCGGGCTGGGCATCCATTTGCCTTTTACCCGCAATGGCGCGGCGCTGGCGACGGCGGTGATGGCCTTTCCGCTGTTCGTCCGCAGCGTGCGCCTGGCGTTCGAGGCCACCGATCGCCGGCTGTTCGAGGCGGCGGCCATGCTGCGCGCGGGGCCGTGGGACCGCTTCGTCTCCATCGCCCTGCCGCTGGCGGGACCGGGCATCCTGGCGGGAACGGTGACGGCCTTCGCGGCGGCGCTGGGCGAGTTCGGCGCGGTGATCACATTTGCCGCCAACATTCCGGGCCAGACCCAGACCCTGCCGCTGGCGATCTATGCGGTGCTGCAGCAGCCGGGCGGCGAAGCAGAGGCGATGCGCCTGGCCACCCTGTCGATCCTTCTGGCGCTGGCGGGCCTGGCGCTTGCGGGACTGTTGCAACGCTGGTCCACAAGACGGCACGCCGGATGAACAATCTTTCGGCCAGGGTTGGCCTGACCCAGGGTGGTTTTACGCTGGAGGCGGATATCACCGCGCCGGGAGACGGCATTACCGTGCTGTTCGGGCCTTCCGGCGCGGGCAAGTCGACGCTTCTGTCCATGCTGGCGGGCCTTAAGCGGCCGGACAGCGGGCGCATCGCGCTTGGTTCGCGCGTGCTGGATGACGGTGCCGCCCATGTGCCGGCGCACCGGCGCGGGCTGGGCCTGGTCTTCCAGGACGCGCGCCTGTTTCCGCATCTGACCGCGCGGCAGAACATCGCCTATGCGTGGAAGCGCGCGCCGCCGGCGACGCGCCCGGCCATCGACGATGTCGCGGGCTTCTTCGACATCGCGGGCCGGCTCGACCGGCCGGTGGAAAGACTGTCCGGCGGCGAGAAAAGCCGTGTGGCGCTGGCCCGCGCCGTCGCCAGCGCACCGGACTTCCTGCTGCTGGACGAACCCTTTGCGGCGCTGGATGGGGTTCGGCGGCGCGGATTCATCAGGGTGCTCCTGGACATGCAGCGGCGCTTTTCCCTGCCCATGCTGGTGGTGACGCATGACATCGACGACGCCGCCGCGCTGGGCTCGCACCTGGTCGCGCTGAAGGACGGCCGGGTCGCGGCGGCGGGCGAATTCGCCGCCGCCTCGGCCTGCGCCGCCTTTCAGGCGCTGCTGGACCGGCACGATCACGGCAGCGCAGTGCCGGCGCAGCGCCTGCGCAGTGCCGGTCACGATGGCGCGCGCTTCCTGTGGCTCCGGGCCGATCATGTCCTGCTGTCGGCCGAAGCGCCGCGTTCCATATCGGCCCGCAATGTCCTTGCCGGCACGGTTGCAGGCATTGCGCGGGAGGATGGCGGAAGCCTGATGGTGGAACTGGCGACGGGTGCAGGCCCCATCCTGTCGCGCATCACCGAAGAAGCACGCAGCGAACTGGCTCTGGCCGAGGGCAAACCGGCATGGGCCCTGGTCAAGGCCCATGCCGTGTAAGCGTCAGATGGTATAGCCCAGTCTCTTCAGCGGCATGGTGCGCACGCGCACACCCGACGCGTCGAAGATGGCATTGCCCAGCGCGCCGGCCAGCGGCGGCACCGCCGGCTCGCCCAGGCCCGTCGGCCGGAAGTCGGACTGGATGAAATGTGCCTCCACCAGCGGGGCGCTGCGGATGCGCAGTACGGGATAGGAGTTGAAGTTGGCCTGCTGGACGCGCCCATTCTCCACCCCGATATCAAGCCCCATGGCGGTGGACAGGCCATCGATCGCCCCGCCTTCCGCCTGATTCTCGGCGCTGGACATGTTGACCACCGGGCCGACATCGGCCACCACGATGATCTTGTGCACCGTGATGTGCTTCTTGTCGTCGACGCTGAGTTCGACGGCTTCGGCAATGTGGCCGCCATAGGAGAAGGCCCAGGCCAGGCCCAGCCCCGTGCCCTTGGGACGCTTCCTGCCCCAGCCCGCTTTCTCGGCGCACAGCTTGATGACGCCGGCGGCGCGGTCCTTGTTGAAGTTGATGTTGGGGCCATCGGGCACCCGCAGTTCCGGCACGTCGCGCGCCACGACATCCAGCAGGAACTGGACGAAGTCCCGGTTCGACGCCACCGCCAGCTCATGCATGAAGCTCTGGTTGACGAAGACCTGGGCATTGTCGCGCGGGCCCCGCCACGGGCCGGTCGGCGTCATCAGCGGCATCATGGAAGTGGCCCGGCGCACATTCGGCGCCAGGGTGGTGTGCGGAAGGTTGGCGGAATAATTGCCGCCCGACACTTCCTTGCTGCCGTCGGCGGTAAAGGTGATGAAGTGCTCCTGCCAGGCGTCCAGCTTGCCGCCGCTGTCGACGGCGCCCTTCAGCTGGTGATAGCCGCCGGGGCGGAAGAAGTCGTGGGCGAAATCGTCCTCGCGCTTCCATTGCAGCTTGACCGGCGCCCTCACCTTCTGGGCGATGGCGGCCGCTTCCATCATGTAGTCATTCATCAGCCGCCGGCCAAAGCCGCCGCCGCAGCGCGTCTGGTGGACGACGACATTGTCTTCAGGCAGGCCCACCATCTCGGCCACCATGGTCTGGCCGCGGTTCGCCTGCTGGGTAGGAACCCACATTTCCAGGATGCCGTCATGCCAGTGGGCCGTGGTGTTCATCGGCTCCAGCGGCGTGTGCGAGACGAAAGCGTAATCGTAATAGGCTTCCACCACGTGCGGCGCCTTGGCGAAGGCGGCATCGACATTGCCGACATTGGCGTCGGTCTTGGCCGGGAAGGTCCTGGCGATTTCCTTGGCCTTGGCATCGGCGGCCGTCAGGGAATCCTTGGAGGCCTGGCTCTCGTCCCAGGTCACCTTCAGCGCATCCTTGGCCTTGAAGGCGTTCCAGGTGCTGTTGGCGACGATGGCGACGCCCGGCATCACCTCGACCGGAAGACCCGTGCCTTCCAGCGCGAAGACATCGATCACGCCGGGCATTTTGCGGATATCGGCTTCGTTGAAGCTCGTCACCTTGCCGCCGACCGCCGGGCACTTGGTGTAGGTGGCATAGACCATGCCGGGCATCTGTACGTCGATGCCGAACAGCGGCTGGCCGGTGACCACTTTGTGGTTGTCGACGCCGGTGTGGCGCTTGCCCAGAAGGCGGTATTCGCTGGTCTTCTTCAGCTTGAGCGAGGCAGGCTCCGGCACCGGCATCTTGGACGCGGCCGACGCGAACTGGCCATAGGTCCCGGACTTGCCGCTGGCCTTGTGGGTCAGCATGGAATCCTGGGCCACGACCTCGCCGGCGGGCACGTTCCATTCCTTGGCGGCGGCGGCGACCAGCATTGCCTTGGCGCCGGCGCCGGCCTGGCGCAGCTGATCCCAGGCCCGCGGGATGGACGTGGAGCCGCCCGCGCCCTGATAGCCATAGAGTTTGGAATTGACCTGGGCCTGGTCGACCTCGACCGTCTTCCAGTCGGCATCCAGCTCCTCGGCGATGATCAGGCCGAATGCGGTCTTGATACCCTGGCCGATTTCCGGGCCCTTGGAATAGACGATCACCCTGTTTTCCGGCGTGATGCGGACAAAGGCGTTGATCAGCCGGGGATTGCCCTCGGCGGCCTCGGCCCTGCCCGATGGCAGCGCGAAGGCCAGCACAAGCCCCGCGCCGGCTCCGGCGCCGAGCTTCAGGAATCCGCGCCGGCCCAGTTTGAGGGCGGTGTCGGCGGGCAGGCGTTCGACGTCATTGATCAGTTGGGCGGTATAGGCATCCGAGGCCGCGAAATTCAGCTTTGTGTGCGTGTTCATCGTGTTCCCTCCCCGATCAGACGGATTCAAGGATGGCGGAATGGATGCGGACATAGCAGCCGCAGCGGCAGATGTTGCCGGTCATGGCGCCGCGAATGTCGGCGTCGGTGGGCTTGGGCTTGTCCTTGAGCATGGCCGCGGCATTCATGATCTGGCCGGCCTGGCAATAGCCGCACTGCGGCACGTCATTCTCGATCCAGGCCACCTGCAGCGGATGCAGCTTGCCGTCCCTGGCGAGGCCCTCGATCGTGGTCACCGGCTTTCCCGCGACCTGGGAAACCGGCAGCGTGCAGGAACGCACCGCCTTGCCGTCGACATGCACCGTGCAGGCGCCGCACGAACCGATGCCGCAGCCATATTTGGCGCCGACCAGCCCCAGATTGTCGCGCAATACCCAAAGAAGCGGCGTGTCGGGTGTCACGTCATCGCCGATGACGCGTTCCTCGCCATTGACCTGAAGACGCATCATGACCCTCTCCCTGTTTTTGGTGCGGCGCGCAGTCTGCGGCTGAAAAATTGCCGCTTCAAGACGAATACGTTATATGCGCCCGTACACAACGGCGGATTTCGGGCGGTTTTGCTGGACGGCTTACAGTGTCTTCGCCATTCTTTCCGCAATGTCCCCGCTTTCCATCCGCATCGATTTCGAACCCTCCGGAAGCTCGCTGGGGCCCGGCATGGTTCGCCTGCTGGAAGAAGTCGGCCGGCTGGGCTCGATCCGCAAGGCCGCGGCCGCGATGGACATGAGCTATCGCAAGGCCTGGCTTCTGATCCAGGAGATGCAGAAGACCTTCAACGGCGCGGTGGTGACGACCGAGGTCGGCGGCACCAGCGGCGGGGGTGCGCAGCTGACCGAGCTGGGCATGCTTCTGCTGAAGACCTATCGCAGGATCGAAAGCCGCGCTGCCCAGGCGGCCGAGGCGGATTTGAAGGCGCTCGCCGCGCTGGTGCAGGCCGATGCCGCGCCGCGCCGCGCGGCCCGGCGCAAGCTGCCGTCCAGGGCGTCCTGATTTCCGTTGCCGCTATGGTTCGATCACCCGGCCCGAACCGACAATCGACCGCGTGATGGATCTGGGATGCGTCGCAAGGTGCAGGTCGCCCGAACCCATGATGTTGACCCGGACGTCGCCGCTGGGCGCGATGGTGACGTCGCCGCTGCCGGCGATGGACACATTGGCGTCGCCGGTCTGAAGACCGCCGAGCCTGGCCTCGCCGGATCCGGCGAGCGAGACTTTCAGCCGTTTCACCCGGCCGGTGGCGGTGACGACGGCCTGGCTCACGACATTGATGGTCAGTTCATCCTGTTCGACGCGGCCCAGATTCACATCCTGGTTGCCGGTTATGGTCACGGTGTTGCCCGCGATGGCGTGCGCACCGGGCTCGAAGGGCGGCTGAGGCGGCGGCGCGGGTCCTTCCGGCGGCGGCGGCGCGGGCCGGGCCGGCGGTTCGGGCGCGCCTTCCTCGTCGATCTCGCCCGATCCGATGATGCTGCGCCGGATCGATTTGGGTTTGACCGTCAGCCCGATATGGCCGCTGCCCGCGATCAGCGCCTCCAGCGACACGCGGGGCGCCACGATGGCGGTGCCGCTGCCCAGAATGGCGACCTTGGCAGCCTGGGCGATCAGCGCGCCCAGATCGGCCTCGCCCGATCCGTTCACCACCACCGTCAGCTTGCCGACCTTGCCGTCGCCGCGCACAGAGCCTTGGCCGTTGACGTGAATGTCCAGGCTGTCCTGATCGACATGGCCCAGTTCCAGCGTCTCGCGGCCATTGACCACGAATTTGCGGATCGGCACGCCGCTGACCACGGCCTGCAGTTTTTCGCCCGGCTTTCTGGCGATAACGCTGTCGGTGGCAATGCGCCCGTCGGCGAACTGGACATGCTCGACCATGCCGGCGGGGCCGGTGACGGTGATGTTGGGTTTTGCCCCCTCGGGCAGGGCATGGGGTTCATAGCGCAGGTTGACCGGGGCGTTCACCGCCAGGCTGTCGCCGCCGGCCCAGTGCCATTCCTTGTGGGTGGCAAGGTCGATCAGGGGGCGGATGCCCTCCAGCGACCGGGGATCGTGAAACACCGCTTCGCCGCCGATGACATAGGCAAGGCCCAGCGTGGCGGCGCTGAGGGTCAGGCAGACGGCGGCGATGATGGCGAGCATCCTGGACATGGGCCTAGTCCTCATCCCCGCGGCCGGCGACCGGCGTGCGCAGAAGCTGATAGTTCAGCCGCACATGGCGGCCCAGAAGGCGCAGGCCGCTGTCCAGCGCCAGCGCGATCAGCGTGCCGATGCCGGCCACGCCGAAGATCAGGCCGATACCGATCAGCGAGGGCACCAGCACGCCGCCCGCCATCAGTCCTGCCGCCAGGTGCAGGCCCGTGCCCGCCGCGATGTAAAGCACATAGGCGGCCACGGCGGCGCAGACGATCAGCGCTCCAATCACCGGAATCAGCACCGCCAGGGTGAAAGCGGGCAGCAGGGCCGCGCCCGCGCGCAGGAAGTTCGTGGGGTTGCGCCTGGCCTCCCAGTGGCGCAGCCTTGTTTCGGCTTTCAATTCCTGTCCCAGCTGCAAGGGATCGCCCAGCGATGCGGCGACATCGGTCTCGTCACGCCCCGCCGCCAGCGCATCGCTGAAATGGGCTTCGTAATCGGCCACAATCTCGTCGATATCATCCGCAGCCAGGCCCTGCAGGCCGTGGCGCAGGCGGGCGATGAACAGCGCGCGTGTCATGGTTCGTCCCCCAGCAGTTTTTCGACTGCGACCATGAAGCCTTTCCATTCCCCGCGCTGCGCCGCCAGCGTGGTCCTGCCCAGATCGGTCATGCGGTAGTATTTGCGCGGCGGACTGCCCGGCACCTCCACCAGATAGGTGGTGACCAGCCCGTCGTTCTGCATGCGCCGCATCAGGGGATAGATGGTGCCTTCCCCCATGCCCACCTCCTGCATCAGCCGGCTGGCGATTTCGTAGCCATAGGCGTCGGCACGGGAAAGAAGGGTCAGCACGCACAATTCCAGCACGCCTTTCCTGAGCTGTGTCTGAATGCTTTCGGGCAAATGCGTTTCGTCCGGGGTTGGCGGCGGAAAGGATGGCGTCTGGGACTCGCCCGCAAGGCTAGCGGTCGGTGGTTCCTCTCGCAACGCGTCGCCGCCCGGCCCTGATGCTCCCGCTCAGTCGACAACCCGGATATCGCCGGAGCCGGTAATCGCGCGATGCAACTCGGCCGGTCTTGCCGTCAGGCGGACAATTCCGGACCCGGTGATCGCGATGTTGGCAGCTTCCCGCGGGCCGACACTGACCGTGCCGCTGCCGGCAATGCTGATGTCGGCGCGCCGCGCGGTGACGCCGCCGAAATCGGCTTTGCCGGAGCCGTGAATGGCGAGCTTGACCTGATCCACCCGGCCTTCGCCGCCGGCCACGCCGCTGCCATTGATGGCGAGGCTGAGCCTGTCCTGATCCAGTCGTCCCAGCTCGATGGTGGGCGAGCCCGCCAGCATCACCGCGCGCAGCGTCACGCCGCTGACCGTGATCTCCAGGCGGCCCTCACGGAACAGGTCGCGGCTGTTGTCGTGACGGATCTGGCCTTGGCCCACCCGCAGATGCGTCAGTGTGTCTTCCGGTCCCGTGATCACGATGCGGGCGGGGCCGCCGCGTTCGTAATGCACCGTGGCCGGCACCGAAACGCCAAGACCGTCTTTGCCGTCCCACGCCCATTCCCGGTAGCCGGGCTTTGAGACGCTGGGCTGCTGCGGAATGAAGCCATCGCTCCAGGTGCAGGCGTCCAGCTCGCAGGACTGGCCGCTGGCGGACACCGTGGCGCAGAGCGACAGTGCGAAGACGGTGAGGGCGACGAAGCTTTTCATGGCGGATCTCCATCGAGGGGCGAGAGCATCTGGAAGCGGTATAGACAATCATACCATGTTATGCAAGGTATAATGCAATACAGGCTGTACTGCTAAGCATGGGATCGCGAGAACGATGTCCAGAAATGCGGGGATTTCCTGGATTTTGGCAATCTGGCTGATGGGAGCGGCGGTCGGGCCGGCCCTCGGCGCCGGGCCGGATGCCGCGGCCACGACGGAGGGGGAAGCGATATCGGTCTACCAGGCCGACTTCTTCGCCGAGGCCCGGCCCGCGACCGCCTATGACATGGTCCAGCGCCTGCCGGGGTTTACGCTCGACACCGACAATTCGACAGCAGTGCGCGGCTTTGCCGGAACGGCGAGCAACATCCTCATTGACGGTGCGCGGCCCACCGCCAAGAACGACGACATCTCCACAATCCTGCAGCGAATCCCGGCCTCCCGTGTCGAACGCATCGAGGTCATTCGCGGCGGCGCGCCGGGCGTGGACATGCAGGGCCAGAGCGTTGTCGCCAATATCATCCGCAGCAACGGGGGAAGCGACCAGCTGATCGTGGATGCCGCCACCACGTTCCTGGGCTCGGGGCAATGGGTGCCATATGGCAGCCTGGAATATCACGGCCAGCGCGGCACGCTGCGTTATGAGGGCACAATCAGCCGCATCGGCCAGGTCTGGGACGATGGCCCCGGCGTCGGCTATCGCCTGCTGACGCCGGCGGGCGGCACGACCGAGCGCGACCATGCCCAGTCCTGGGGCATCATCCGCTCCGGCTACAGCGCGCACGGCAGCGCCACCGTGCCGCTGCTGAGCGGCGAGTGGAACAACAATCTGACCCTGCAGACCACCGACTATCCTTACGGCATCGTCTACGCCGGTTCAGCCGACATCTCGCGCTATCCCTCGATCACAAAGGAACGCACCGGCGAGTTCGGCAGCCACTGGCAGGGCATCTTCGGCGGCTTCAACATCGAGACGCTGTTCCTGCAGCGTCTGGGTCATCGTGAAGACAGCAGCAGCAGCAACACGCCCACCGACAATGCGCTGTTCCTGTCCCGCAGGAATACGGGCGAGAGCATCTTCCGCACCACGGTACGCTATACGCTGTCGCCCGACCTCAGCTTCGAAGGCGGCGGCGAGCTCGCCTACAACTATCTCGACGGCCACTCCAGCTATGTCGACAATGGCGCCGCGGTGAGCCTGCCCAACGCCAATGTGCGGGTGGATGAAAAGCGCGGTGAAATGTTCGGCAGCGCGACCTGGAAATTCCTCAGCACGCTGTCATTGGAAGCCGGCTCCCGCTTTGAATTTTCCACCATCCACGAAACCGGCGACAGCCAGTCCACACGCAGTTTCTTCTATCCCAAGCCGCGCGTGCTGCTGTCATGGTCGCCGGATGACCAGACCCAGTTTCGCCTGCGCGCCGAAAAAGTGCTGGGCCAGCTGGACTTTGCAAACTTTGTCGCCTCCTCCAATCTTCCCGCCTATGGCGTGGCAGCGGGCGGCGCCAATCTCAGGCCCGACCAGCGCTGGCAGTTCGAGCTGGCCGGCGAGCGGCACTTCTGGGGCCGTGGCGCCCTGGTGGTGAGCTACCTGCACGAAGAGATCACCGATCTTCAGGACTACATCCCGGTCGGCGGCGGGCTGGATGCGCCGGGCAACATTCCCAATGCCACCAGCGAACAGATCACCGTAAGCGGCACCATCCCCCTGGATTTCCTGGGCATCAAGAATGGCCTGCTCAAGCCCAATGTCTACTGGACCGACAGCAGTCTGATCGATCCGGTGACCGGCGAGCGGCGGCGCATCTCGGGCCAGCGCGACATCAGCTCCTATTACAACTTCACCCAGGACATCGATGCCTGGAAATCCACCTGGGGCCTGTCATGGGGCACCAGCTTCAGCCGCACCACCTGGCGTATCTCCGAAATCCGGCGCGTGTCGATCCACAACAATCCGCTGCTCAGTATCTTCTGGTCCTACAAGCCGACCCCGGACTGGAAGGTCACCGTCGGGGCGGACAATTTCCTGCCCTGGCGGCTGGGCATCGACCAGTTCGACTATCCCGGTCCGCGCGACCAGAACGGCGCCCCGAGCGTGCAGCTGATCCGCCTACGGACGGTTCCCCGCTTCTACCTGCAGTTCCGCACGGCCCTTTGAGCAAGCAGAAAATCCGGCTCTTTCGGCGTCGTTAACCGGGCATTAACGGCTCGAATGCAATCTATGCGGGTGTTTTTCTATCGTACAACCACAAGCCGCCCATTGGCGGAACGGACCCAAGGACATGGCCAGCAGATCGCCCGGCAGGAAGATACGCGTGCTGATCGTCGACGACTGCGCCGCCATGCGGGGGCTGCTGCGCGCCGTCCTTTCGCGAGACCCGGGCATCGAAGTGGTTGGCGAGGCGCCCGACCCCGATGCTGCGCGCGCGTTGATCAGGAGTTTGGATCCCGACGTCCTGACCCTGGATGTGGAAATGCGGGGGACGAGCGGGCTGGAATTGCTGGAAGGGCTGATGCGCGCCTGCCCCACGCCGGTGGTGATGATCTCCACGCTCACCGCGCGCGGCACCGAAGTGACGCTGGATGCGCTGGCATTGGGTGCGGTCGACTGCTTCGCCAGGCCGACGCACAATGTCGCGGCCCATCTGGACGGCGCGGCACAGGAACTGATTGCCAAGGTGCGCGGCGCCGCCTCCGCGAAGGTGCGGCCGTTCATGCGGGCCGCCAGCGTACCTTCCGCGCCGCGCTGCTTCGACGATCGCATCATCGCCGTTGGCGCATCGACGGGCGGAGTGGAAGCAGTGGCGCAACTGCTCTCCCACTTTCCGGCCAACTGCCCGCCCACACTGGTCGCCCTGCACATGCCGGCGGGCTTCACGGCTTCATTTGCGGCGCGGCTGGACAGGCTGTGCGCGCCGCATGTCGACCAGGCAGTGGATGGCGCACCGCTCACCCCCGGCCAGGTGTGGCTGGTGCCGGACGGCGGCGCCCATCTGGAGGTGGGCGGCCGCACCAACCCGCGCTGCCGCCTGACGGACGGTCCTGTCGGTGGTCATCGCGGCTCCGTGGACCGGATGTTTCATTCCCTGGCGCGCCATTGCGCGCGCAAGGCCGTGGGTGTGATCCTGACGGGCACGGGCCGCGATGGCGCTGACGGGCTTGGCGCACTGGCCAGTGCGGGCGGACAGACCGTTGGCCAGGATGAAGCCAGCTCAGTCGTCTATGGCATGCCGCGCGCCGCCTTCGAGACCGGCGCGGTGCTGCACCAGCTGCCGCTGGAGAAGATCGGCCCGTTCGTGCTGGACCTCTGCCTGTCCCTTCCCCCAGCGGAGCAAATGCAGGATTGCCACGCGAACGAAGAGGCGAAAGCGACGGCCTAATAGGTCGTGCGGCCGCCCGACGTATCCAGCGTGGCGGCGGTGGTGAAAGAGCATTCCTCGCTGGCCAGCCAGCACACCGCGGCGGCGATCTCCTCGGACTTGCCAAGTCGGCCCATCGGGATGCGCGACTTCATGTAGTCGATATGGCTCTGCGGCACCTGCTGCAGGATCGGACTGTCGAAGGTGGCGGGTGTCACCGCATTGACGATCACCCCTTGAGTGGCCAGCTCCTTGCCCAGCGACTTGGTGAAGCCAAGCACCGCCGCCTTGGAGGCGGAATAGGAACTGGCATTCGGATTGCCTTCCTTGCCCGCCACCGACGAGATGTTGACGATGCGGCCATAACCGGCTTCCACCATCATCGGCGCGATGGCGCGGCAGCAATAGAACAGGCCGTGCACGTTGACGTCGAACACCTTGATCCAGCTGTCGATGGGATAGCCGATCACCGGATGCGTGGCGCCCGTGATGCCGGCGCTGTTGACCAGAATGTCGATCCGGCCCAGCAGTTTTCTGCTTTCGGCGGCCACCGCCTCGACTGCGCCGGGATCGGAAACGTCCAGCGCGATGGCATGGACCGCGCCGGTTTGCTGTTTCGCCGCCGCCAGCGGGTCTGGGTTCAAGTCCCACAGCACGACCTTGCCGCCTTCGGCGGTGATGCGCCGCCCCGTTTCAAGTCCCAGGCCCGAGGCGCCGCCGGTGATGACCGCGGTGCGACCGGCAAAGCGGCCTTGATAGATGCTCATATGTCCTGTTCCCCAAATGCGGTCCTGGGCCGGGCGGGAGCCTGAAACGATTGCGTGCCCGCGTCCGCTGGTGTTTCTTATGGGCAAACCCGCGTCCCTCGCAATGGGCGGCGCCAGATCACAAGGCGAAAAATGGCCGGGAATTCTCCGCTGGGAAGCGTCGACAAGGCGCTCAGGGCGCTGCAGCGCCTGGGCGATGCCGGTGCGGAGGGCCTGCCTCTGACCCGGCTGGCCGCCGATCTGGGCCTCAACAAGTCCTCGATCCATCGCACCCTGGCCGCCCTGCGCCATCGTGGCTTCGTCGAACAGACCCAGGACGGCAATTACCGGCTGGGACCTTCGCTGCTGGCGATTGCCGATTCCCATCTGCGCGATGAATCGCTGCGCAGCCTCATCCATGACGCGCTGGCGGCGCTGTGCATCAAGGCGGGCGAGACCTGTCATCTGGGCGTGCTGACCGGCGAACAGGTGGTCTATATCGACAAGGTCGAGCCGCAGCGCGCCATCCGCATCTGGTCCGAGATCGGCTGGCGAAATCCCGCACTGACCACCGCGCTTGGCCGGGCGATCCTGTCCCAGAAATATGTCGATTTTCAAAGCTTCGCCGCGGCCTTTCCGGGCTCGGTCCCGCGCCGTGCGCCCCAGACGCGCGCCTCGCTGAAGCTGGTGTGGCAGGAGCTTCTGGAAGCGCGCCGCCGCGGCTTCTCCCGCGAGGAACAGGAAAATGAACCCGGTGTCACCTGCATCGGCATGGCGATCCTGCGCGGCACCCAGCCGGTGGCGGCCATATCCATCACCGCCCCGGTCGAACGCATGGATGGCCGGCGCCAGACGGCGCTGGCGCGCATGCTGGGCGAATGCATCGGCCCCGCGCTGCCGCCGGGCCTTGCGCTGCAGCACCCCATCCGGGAGAAGCCGGCGGCCGGTCCCGCGCAGCGGGACAGAAGCCCTGTACAGCGGGACAGAAGCCCCGCGCAGCGGGACAGAGCCCGCGCGGCGCGATAGCGCCCCGCGCACGGCGCACGGCCGCGTTTCGCAATGCGAAACCACGGGTCACTCCTCGTTGACAGCCGTGGTCTCGCCGGCGAAACATTCCAGCGAATGCGTGAGGTCCGGGCCATATTCCCTGTGGCCTGGACACCCTGGCCCGGCCGCGAAAGCGCCGGGCTTTTTTCTGCCGGCATCTTCGCCTGCATATCGGGGCTCGTATCGGCCTTATCCTGGGGCGCACATGCCGCGAAACGCGATGGTGAAGCGCCGCGGGCTTGTCTAAGGTGCGCCGCGCGCCGGACAGCGCGGGAAAAGAAAAACAGTGGAGGACAGGATGGATCGCAGGAAATTCTTTGGCTTGCCACTCATCGGCCTGCCCGTCGCCGCGGGCGGGCTGTTGGCCTCGCGCGAGCAGGCGAAGGCGCAGGTGACAGGGCCCGCCTACAATGGGGCGCCGGCGATGGAAGTGCAGAAATACTATCCGCGCCAGCAGCAATTCCGCATCGGCTATACCACCAACACGCGCGGCGGCTGGGAAGGCGATCCCTTCGTCGGCATCTCACAGGGCCGCGAGATCGGCTTCCGCTATTTCGAGATTTTCGGCTCCTCCTTCTGCGCCACCAAGGACGGGCTGGAGCCGCCGCCGCGCGACACCCGGAAGATGAGAGTCTGGCCGGGCGGCTACAGCTGGAAATATCCCACCGGGCCCCGGCCGAAGCGCGAGGTCTATTATCCCGACCGCTGGGAAGCCTTGCAGCACCGCATGTACGAAATCGGCGCGCAGTTCGTCGCCATCACCGGCGGGGCGGCGGGCGGGTCCGTCGCCTTCCACGATCCGGCCCAGCGAAAGGCGGTCGTGGACAATCATTTCAACATGACCCGCTTCTCGCGCCGCTTCGGCTGCGATCACCAGAAGACCAATACGGGCCCGCGCAAGCAGCCGAACGGCACGCCCGACGCCGACCTGAAAGAGATCGCGCTGACGCTCGACCTTCTGGGCAGGCGCATCCGCGAGGAGCTCGGCATGAAGTTCGGCGTTCACGCCCATCTGGGCAGCCAGATCCAGAACCAGCACGAGATCGACGTCATCATGGACGCGACGCGGCCCGAGAATGTCGGCCTGGTTCTGGACACCGGCCATATCACCATGGCGGGAATGGACCCCGTGGCGCTGGCGAAAAAGCTGGGTCACCGGGTGATCGAATATCATTTCAAGGATACCGCCAAATCCGATCGCGGCGGCACGAAGAATGTGCCCACACCCCAGCGCGACATGATGAACGATCCCTATTTTTATCCTCTGGGCGAGGGCGGCGTGGATTTTCCCGCGATCATGGCGTATCTGCGCTCCATCAAGTGGCAGGGCGATCTCAATGTCGAACTGGACACATCCCCCTGGCGTCCGCCCATGGAAAGTGCCCGCATCACCGCCCACTACATCCGCACCGTGCTCAAGCTCGAACTGTAAGAGATATATCCATGACCATGCCTGCTTCTTCACCCTTTCCCCTGCCGGCGGATTGGCGTGACGCCATCCTTGTCGGCCGCATGGATCTGGGCGAAGGCCCCGTCCCCGTCCTGGTCAGGCACGGCCAGGTCTTCGACGTCAGCGCCGCCGCGCCGACGGTCTCGCTGCTGCTGGAGACGTGGGACGGCACGCTGCCCGAAGGCCGCCCGCTGGGCGACATCAACGATCTGGGCCTGACCAGGGCCTGGGACGGCAAGGCGAAGGTCAAGCTGCTGGCGCCGGTGGACCTGCAATGCATCAAGGCGTGCGGCGTGACCTTTGCCGTCTCGGCGATCGAGCGGGTGATCGAGGAACGCGCCAAGGGCGTGCCCGGCCGCGCCCAGTCGATCCGCCAGGAACTGGCCGCCAAGATCGGTACCGACATCAAGTCGGTGGTGCCAGGCTCGCCGGAGGCTGCCAGGCTGAAGGAGACGCTGATCGCAGACGGCATGTGGTCGCAATATCTGGAAGTGGCCATCGGCCCCGACGCGGAAGTCTTTACCAAGGCGCCCCCGCTCTCCGCCGTGGGCTGGGGCGACATGATCGGCGTGCGCTCGACCTCGACCTGGAACAATCCCGAGCCGGAAGTGGTGGTGGTGGTGGACCGCAAGGGCCGCACCCTGGGCGCCACGCTGGGCAATGACGTGAACCTGCGCGACTATGAAGGGCGCAGCGCGCTTTTGCTGGGCGAGGCCAAGGACAACAACGCCTCCACCGCCATCGGTCCCTTCATTCGGCTGTTCGACGACAAGTTCACCATGGACGATGTGCGCGCCGCGGTGGTGGAGCTGGAGATCGTCGGCGCCGACAATTACCGCCTGGAAGGGCGCAGCAGGATGAGCGAGATCAGCCGCGATCCGCTCGATCTTGTCGGCCAGACCATCAAGGAGCATCAGTACCCCGACGGGTTCGTGCTGTTCCTGGGCACGCTGTTCGCCCCGACCCAGGACCGCGACAATCCCGGCATGGGCTTCACCCACAAGGAGGGGGACGTGGTGCGCATCTCCACCCCCAAACTTGGGGTGCTGGAGAACCGGGTCACCACATCAAAGGCCGCGCCCCCGTGGAATTTCGGCATCGCCGACCTGATGAAGAATCTGGTCCGGCGCGGGCTGATCTGAGGGTCTGCGCGCGATTGCCGATAATCAAAATAACGAATTGTCATGGCCCGGCTTGACCGGGCCATCCAGGGCAAGTGGCACGCATTTCGAAAATCCTGCGGTTGCCCTGGATGGCCCACGTAAAGTGGGCCATGACGCGCGAGATTGCTGGTGGGCGATCCTTGGGGGCATGAACAGGGCGGCCGCCCGTTCGTGCCCTTGTCCACCTCCCGGCAGACTTTATTTTCGCCATTGTCGTCCGGCACATCGGGGCCAGTCCGCCGCGTGCGCCAATCCACACGGTGTCCAGGCTGGCTAGAATGGCGGCATGGAAAAGCGGTCCCCATCGGCAATCCTCACAATTCTCCGGCGCCCGCGCGCCCGCGTGGCCAGACGCTTGGTGGCCAGACGCCCGGTGGACAGGCCCCTGCTGGACAAGGGGGAGGGGTGAGGAAATTTCGCCCCAAAACGGCCGCCGACCGGCTGCGTTTCGCCCGCCTCGAGCGTCTGATCGGCGCGTGCGGACAGGCCGCCGCGGCGGCGCAGTGGCTGGCGGCGGAACAGGCGCGGTCCAGGGCAAGGCTGGCGGCGCTATTCGTGCCGCCCGGGCCATCCGGGGGCGAGGGGTAATCTTTTGGCAAGGCATGTCACCCTGGCACCGCTGCGATGCGTCAACAGGGTTGGATTGGGCCGCTCAACCCCTTAAATACCCTCGCACCCATCCCGGAGAGATTTGATGACCGAGACCCTGACCCATTTCATCGGCGGCAAGCAGGTTAATGCCGGCGGCCCGCTGGAAAGCCTCAATCCCTCCAACACCAATGAAATCATCGCCAAGTTCCCCGACGGCTCGGCGGAGGACGTGAACAAGGCAGTTGAGGCAGCCCGCGCCGCGTTCCCGGGCTGGGCCGGGCAGACCCCTGAGGTGCGCGCCGACCTTCTGGACAAGGTTGGCACCATGATCATCGATCGCAAGGAAGCCCTTGGCCGCCTGCTCGCCCGCGAGGAAGGCAAGACCCTTCCCGAAGCCATCGGCGAGACGGTGCGCGCCGGCCGCATCTTCAAATATTTCGCCGGCGAGGCGCTGCGCCGCCATGGCCAGAACCTGGACTCGGTGCGCCCGGGCGTCGAAATCCAGACCTACCGCGAGGCGGTCGGCGTCTATGGCGTGATCGCGCCCTGGAACTTCCCCATCGCCATTCCCGCCTGGAAGAGCGCGCCTGCGCTGGCCTTCGGCAACACCGTGGTCCTCAAGCCCGCCAACCCCACACCTGCCACCGCCCATGCGCTGGCCTCGATCATCCATGAGGCGGGCGCGCCGGCCGGCGTGTTCAACCTGGTGCTGGGCAGGGGCGGCGTGGGCGATGCCATCACCAAGCATCCCGACGTCAACGCCATCTCCTTCACCGGCAGCCAGGGTGTGGGCGCCAAGGTGGCGATGAACGCGGTGGCCCGCCAGGCTCGCGTGCAGCTGGAAATGGGCGGCAAGAACCCGCTGGTGATCCTGGACGACGCAGATTTCGACCGCGCCGTGCAGATTGCGCTCGATGGCGGCTATTTCGCCACCGGCCAGCGCTGCACGGCCTCCAGCCGCGTCTTCGTGCAGGAAGGCATCTATGACCGTTTCGTGAAGGCGCTGGCCGAACGGGCCGCCGCGCTGAAGGTCGGCGATGCCTGCGATCCCTCAACCCAGATGGGCCCGGTGGTGACCGAGAGCCAGCTCAAGGGCGACCTGGATTACGTCGACATCGCCGTGAAGGAAGGCGGCAGGCTTCTGACCGGCGGCGCGCGCCTCAACACGGAGAACCCCGGTTTCTTCATGAGTCCGGCCCTGATCGTAGACACCAAGCCGGGCGACCGCATCAACAACGAGGAAGTGTTCGGCCCGGTCGTCTCTGTGGTGAAGATCAAGAACTATGATGAGGGCCTGGAGCTGTCCAACAGCATCAATTTCGGCCTCTCCGCCGGCATCGTCACCTCCAGCCTCAAGCATGCGCGCCACTATCAGCGCAACGTCAAGGCGGGCATGGTGATGATCAACCTGCCGACCGCGGGCGTGGATTATCACGTGCCGTTCGGCGGCTCGCGCGGCTCTTCCTACGGCCCGCGCGAGCAGGGCTTCGCCGCGGTGGAGTTCTACACCCAGACCAAGACCGCCTATTCCTGGTCGTAAGGGAACGGCCACATGCGGTTCGGAAATGGGCGGGGCGCAAATCCCGCCCTTTTTCCTTGGGGGGCGGAAAGGTTAGGTTCGTCCCATAAACAATAAGTCGAGGGGAGATTCCATTCATGCGCGCGATTCTTTTGGCCACGGCCCTGGTACTTCTTCCGGCAGCGGCATTTGCCGACCTGGCGGTCTCCGGCAATGACGGCAAGCAGGTGCGGGCGGGCGACGGGCTGCCCATGACCCCCACGCCCGACAGCGTCTCCATCATCTCCTTTTCCAGCATGTCCAAGCCGGCGGTGATTGGCGAGATCGGTGCCTGCGGTACCCTGTTGGGCCCGCCCGTGGCGATCGCGGTGGCGTCCGATGCCGGCTTCGCGCTGGCGGCCTGCCCCCAGAAAATCGGGCCGGAAGGCAAGAATGTGCCCGACAACGAGGTCAATGTGATCGGCCTTGACGATCCCACCCATCCCAGGCTGCTGCAGACCGTTCAGGCCGGCCAGGGCGCGACGGCGGTGGCGATCAACCGGGCGGGCACGATGGCGCTGGTGACAGGCGTCGGCGACGACACAATCACGCTTTACGCCATCAAGGACCGCAAGCTGACCCAGGTTGCACAGGTGAAGCTGGAGGCCAAGGCGGAGCCGCGCGACGTGATGTTCGCACCGGACGGCAAGACCGCCTGGGCGCTGCGCTTCGGCGATGGCAAGGTGACGAAGCTGGCGGTCAAGGCCGACGGCCTGTCGCGCGTGGCGGACTTCGCGGTGGGTACCCAGCCGGACGGCGGCTCGATCACCGCGGACGGCCGGTACCTGATCGTCAATGTGTTCGGCGGTGTGCCGGGAATGACCGACAAGGGCGCGACCGCCATGCTGGATACCCGCAGCGGCAAGGTCACTGATGTGCAGGAAGTGGGCGCGCTGCCCGAATCCGTGAACCTGTCGCCGGGCGACAAATATGTCGCCATCGTGGTCGGCAATGGCTCGGCCACGGTACTCAAGGCCAAGAACTTTAACGAGGTCTTCGGCAAGCTGGTGATTTTCCGCCCCGTCAGGGGCAAGTTGGAGCATGTAACCGACGTCCAGCTGGGCCATGCCTGCCAGGGCGCGGTGTGGAGCGCGGACGGCAAGCGCATTCTTGTGCAGTGCTCGGTGGAACGCGACATCCGCACCTATGATTTCGACGGAAAAACGGCGGTGGAACAGCCGGGGCTGCGCCTGACCTTCGCCAGCCGGCCGGGCGCCATCGCGGTGCCGGGCGGTCCGCGATAAAGAGGCTTGATCCCGGCGCGATGGCGACGGCATAAGCCCCGCCATGGCGCCTGTTCTGCACCTCAAAGACATCACCGTCGCTTTCGGCGGCTCCCGCCTGTTGGACGGTGCCGAACTGAATGTCGGGCCCGGTGACCGGATCTGCTTGGTGGGCCGAAACGGTTCGGGCAAATCGACCCTTCTGAAGATTGCGGCCGGGCTGGCGGAGCCGGACGGCGGCACCCGCTTTATTCAGCCTGGTGTTGCCGTTCGCTATCTGCCGCAGGAACCCGATCTTTCAGGCTTCGCCACCACCCGCGATTATGTCGAGGCGGGGCTGAACCCCCATGAAGATCCCAATCGCGCCTTCTACCTTCTGGGCCATCTGGGGCTGACGGGTCTGGAAAATCCCGCCACCCTGTCGGGTGGCGAGGCGCGGCGCGCGGCATTGGCGCGCTGCCTGGCACCAAAGCCCGACATATTGCTGCTGGACGAGCCCACCAACCATCTCGATATCCATGCCATCGAATGGCTGGAAGGCGAACTCAAGGGGATGAAAAGCGCGCTGGTCCTGATCAGTCATGACCGCCGCTTCCTGGAAGGCCTGTCGCGCGTCACGGTGTGGCTGGACCGTGGCCGCACCCACCGGCTTGAAAAGGGCTTCGGCGCCTTTGAAGCCTGGCGCGATGCCATGCTGGAACAGGAGGAGGTAGAGCGTCACAAGCTGGAGCGCCAGATAGCAGCCGAAGAACACTGGCTGCGCTATGGCGTGTCGGCGCGGCGCAAGCGCAATGTCGGGCGGCTGGAACGGCTGAGGGGCCTGCGCACGGAGCGGCGCGAACAGGTGCGCGCGCTGGGCAATGTGCGGATGGAAGCGGCGGAAGGCGCCGGCAGCGGCACCAAGGTGATCGACGCCAAGGGCGTCGGCTTTTCCTATGACGAAGAGCGGCCCATCGTGCGCGATGCGACCTTGCGCATCCATCGCGGTGACCGCATTGCCATTGTCGGGCCCAATGGGGCCGGCAAGACCACTCTGCTCAAGCTGCTAACCGGCAAGCTGAAACCGAAGGCCGGCAATGTGAAGCTGGGCCAGGGCCTGTTGATGGCCGAACTGGATCAGAACCGCTCGCGCCTTCATCCTGAGCAAAGCCTGATGGCCGCCGTCACGGACGGGGTGGAGGGTGCCGCCGGTGACACGGTGATGGTCGCCGGCAAGCCGCGCCATGTGATGAATTACCTGCAGGACTTCCTGTTCACGCCGCAGCAGGCGCGCACCCCTGTCAAGGTGCTGTCCGGCGGCGAGCGAGCGCGCCTGCTGCTGGCCAAGCTGTTCGCCACCCCCTCGAACTTCCTGGTGCTGGACGAGCCGACCAACGACCTTGACCTGGAGACGCTGGATCTTCTGGAAGAAGTGATCGCCGACTATCCGGGCACAGCGCTGCTGGTCAGCCATGACCGCGACTTCCTGGACCGTGTCGCCACGGCCATCGTGTTGGCTGAAGGCGATGGGCGCTTCACGGAATATGCCGGCGGCTATTCCGACATGATGGCGCAGCGGTCGCCCAGGGCGGCAGATCACCCCGCCGGGACAGAGGCGCCCCGGTCTTCCAAACCAAAGAAAACAGTGGAAAAGCGGCCCCGGAGCGGCGGTTCCAAGATGAACTTCGCCGACGCACACGCCCTGAAAGTGCTGCCGGAGAAAATCGCGGCGGCCGAGGCGAAGATCGCGGCGCTGGAAGAAAGCCTTTCTGATTCCACGCTTTATGTCCGCGAACCGGCGCGCTTTGCGAGCATCTCAACAGAGTTGGCAGAATTGCGACAACTCAAGGACGCCGACGAGGAACGCTGGCTTGCGCTGGAAATGGAGCGCGAGGCACTGGAACTGGCCGGCCTGCAACAGATCGATACCGAACAGACGGAAGGCTGACCGGGCGGGAACATTTGCGCTGCCTCCACGTTGATTCGTGGCAAACCGCGGGAAAGTTTCTGCCATGAGACGCGCAGCCACAGCCGGATTTGCCGCAGGTGTCGCCATGATGATTGGTGGGGCAGTGGGCGCCGTCTCGGGGTCCGACCCCGCGCCCGATGCCATGCTTGATACCGGCATCATGAATCCCATGATCGACGGCCAGGCCATGCTGCCGCAGCGCGACATCGCCGAAAATCTGGCGGCCTCCCCCATGCATACCAGAATGGCGCAAGCGCTGAAGGAGACCGGTATAGTCTCGGCCCTGAAGGCCAATGGCGAATTCACGGTCTTTGCGCCTACCAATGCGGCCTTCGCCCAGGCCGGCCGGATGAGCAGCGCCGAACTGGCGCGGCGCATGAGCTATCTGATCGTGCCGGGCACTTATGACTCGGCGACGCTGCTGCGCATGATCAACGAGAAGGGCGGCGACGTGCGTCTCAGAACCGCCGAAGGCGGTACCCTGATTGCCAAGATGAACGGTCCGACCAACATCATGCTGATGGACGAGAACGGCAACGTGGCCGACATCGCCATTTACGACATTCACGACAAGAATGGCGTAATTCAGGTAATCGACAAGGTCCTGCAGCCGACGGGGTCCACCCGCCAGGTGGCTTCCAACACCCGGGTCGGCGGCTAGGCCGCCACGGGGGCCTTCAGCCCACGTCCTTCCAGCAAGGCATCGACATGCGGATCACGACCGCGGAAGGCGCGATAGGCGGCGGCATAGTCGAGCGTACCGCCAGCCGAATAGATGAAGCGGCATAGCCGCTGCGCCGTCGCCGGATCGAAGGGGTCCTTCGCTTCTTCAAAGGCGCCGAAGCCGTCGGCGTCCAGCACCTCCGACCAGAGATAGGCATAATAGCCCGCCGCATAGCCGTCGCCGCCGAAGACATGACCGAAATGCGGGGCGCCGTGGCGGGGCACGATTTCCTCCGGCATGGCGATGCGCCGCAGGATCTCGTCCTGCGCCGCCAGCGGAGCGGCTGGCAGCGGTTGGCTGTGGAAGTCCATATCGATAATGGCGGAGGCAAGGAATTCCACCGTGGCGAAGCCCTGGCCGTAATGGCGCGTTTTCAGCAGCTTGTCCATCAGCGCGGGTGGCATGGGCTCGCCAGTCTGGTGATGGCGTGCAAATTGCCCAAGAACCTCGGGCTGTTCCAGCCAGTGTTCGTAAAGCTGCGACGGCAATTCGACGAAATCGCGCGCCACATTTGTCCCCGAAAGGCGCGGAAAGCGCGCTTGGCTGAGCAGCCCATGCAACGCATGGCCGAATTCGTGGAACAGCGTCTCGCCCTCGTTGAAGGACAGAAGGCACTGATCGGACTTTGGAAAGTTGCAGTTGTTGATGACGATGGGCAGGACGTCCTCGCCGGGGCGCGCGCCCGTCAGCCGTTCCTGGTCGCGGAAGCTGGACATCCAGGCGCCGCCCTGCTTGCCGGGACGGGCGAAATAGTCGCCATAGAACAGGCCGATTGCCTTGCCCTCGCGCATTACCTCCCAGACCCTGACATCGGGATGATGGACGGGAATGTCATTGCGCTCGCGGAAGGAAAGGCCGAACAGCCGTGAAGCGGTGAAGAAGGCCGCCTCGATCATGTTGCCCAGTTCGAAATAGGGCTTGACGGCGCCTTCGTCGAAATCATAGCGCGCGCGCCGCAGCTTTTCAGCGTAGTAACGCCAGTCCCAGGGCGCCAGGCGGAAATTCCCGCCTTCCTGCGCAATCAGGTCCTGAAGCGCATCGCGTTCTTCCAGCGCGCGGGCGCGTGCCGGCTCCCACACATCTTCCAGCAGGGCGCGTGCCCTGGCCGGTGTGCCCGCCATCGAATCCGCCAATTTGAAGGCGGCGAAATTCTCATAGCCAAGAAGGGCGGCGCGCTCGGCACGCAGCGCCAGCATCTCGGTAATGATGCCGCCATTGTCGCGCCCGCCGCCATTGCCCTGGCCAGTTCCGCGCGCGGTCCAGGCGCGGAACAGCGTTTCGCGCAACGCCCGGTCGTCTGCGAATTGCAGCATGGGCTCGACGCTGGACCGCGAAAGCGAGACAGCAAAAGGGGCGTCGATCCCGCGCTCCTTTGCCAGTGCGGCCGCTGCATCGCGCACCGAACCGGGCACGCCCCCCATCTGCCGGTCACTAAGGCCCAGAACATAGTCTTCTTCATCGCCCAGCACATTCTGGGAAAATTGCGTGCCCAGTGCCGCCATGCGTTGGGCAATGACGGCATAGCGGTCGCGACGTTCCCCTTTCAGCTGGGCGCCGGCGCGCACGAAATCCAGATGGTAGCGCTCCAGCACTCGCAAGGATTCCGCGTCCAGTCCCAAACCGTCGCGGCGCTGATACAGCCGGTCTATGCGCGCGAACAGGGTAGCGTTGAGCGTGATGGCACTCCAATGCGCGGCCAGGCGCGGGGCCATTTCCAGCTCGATGGCCTGCAACGCCTGATTCGTCGCGCTGGATGCCAGATTGTGGAATACACCCTCGACACGCGTCAGGAGCCGGCCCGATGTCTCCAGCGCCACGATTACATTGTCGAACGATGGCGGGGCAGGATCGGCGGCGATGGCCGCCACCTCAGCGGCATGTTCGGCCAGGGCGCGGTCATAGGCGGGCCGGAAATGTTCGGGCTTGATACGGTCCAGGGGCGGGGCGGCGAAAGGCGTCGTCCAGGCTTCGAAGAAGGGATTGCTCATGGATCGAATATAGGCCGTCTCAGTGGATTTCCCACGTCACCGTGACGTTTGCCGAGACGGTTTCCTCTCCAGCTGCAACCGGCACGGGCGGGGGAGCCGCCATCACCATCAGCCGGTACATGGGGCGCGGGCCTTCACTGCCCTCGCTGATAGACAGGATCGGCCCGAGCGCCACGCCGGCAGCTCTTGCATAGGTCTCTGCCCTCAGCCGCGCATCGGCAATGGCGTCCGCGCGTGCCTTTTCCAGCAGGGGGGCGGGGTTCTGGATGGCGAAATCAATGCCGTTCATGTTGTTGGCGCCGGCCGCCACCAGCGTGTCCAGCGTCTTGCCCAGTCCTCCCACGTCAGCAAGCCTCAGCGCCAGCTGGTTTGCTACCTGATAGCCAGTCAGCCGCGGGCTCTCATTGCCCGGGGTATTGTTGTACTGGGGCGCGACGGAGAAATTCGTCGTCTGAATGTTCTTCTGGGGCACCCCCATTTTCTCCAGGACGGCAAAGACCTGTTTCATTCTGGCGGTGTTGGCGGCCAGGGCCGCCGCGGCGGTGGGTGCGCTGGTGGTGACACCGGCGTTGATAGTGACCAAGTCCGGGGCGGCCTTGGCTTCGCCATGGCCGCTCATGGAGATGGTATGGGTATCGGCTGCCCAAGCGGGCACGGCGGTCATCAGCACCAGGCTGGCGGTCAAAGACCGGGTCAGGGGGCGAAGCATCACGGTGGAATCCTTCATATGGGGGCTCGTCAGAGACCAATGCTGACCGTCAACCCGGGCAAAATAGGGGCGGTTGGCGGCGCGGAAAATCCTGATATACCCCTTTGCGCGAAGGGCCTGTAGCTCAGTTGGTTAGAGCTGACCGCTCATAACGGTTAGGTCGCAGGTTCGAGTCCTGCCGGGCCCACCAATGTTTACTGCATTTGTTGCCGGCCAGCGCCGAACCGAAATTGTTGAGGCAGCCGGTCGGCACGCGGTTTTTTGCGCTCAGAAACCCGGGCACCGTTCGCCACGGGAAGCGGCGCGGAATCCGGCAGGGCTGCCGGCGTGTTATTCCCGCAAGGCTCAAATTCGGGTAACGCGAGTGGCGAAAATATAGCCGCCGTTGCGCACCGTTCGGATGATGCGGGGGTTGCGCGCATCGTCATTCAGCTTGCGGCGCAGCCGCCCCACGCAGACATCAATGCTGCGGTCAAAGGCCGGGGCATTGTTGCCGTAGCATGCATCCATTAGCTGATCGCGCGACAGGACGCGGTTGGCGCGGGTCACCAGCGCCTCCAGCATGCGGTATTCACCGCTGGTCAGGACCACCGGCCGGCCGGCGCTATCGGACAGGGTGTGGGTTGTGGCATCCAGCACCCAGTCGTCGAATTCGTAGCACACATGGTGTTCGCTGAGGGCCGGTGTGCCGCAGCGGGCGCGGGCGTCCCGGCGCAGCACGCTGCGCACTCGGGCCAGGATCTCGCGCGGCTCGAACGGCTTGGTGATGTAGTCGTCCGCGCCAATTTCCAGGCCCACCACGCGGTCGGCCAGATCACCCCGGCCGCTGACAATGATGATGGCGACGTCGGAATTGCGCCGGATCTGCTGGGTGATGGTCAGTCCGTCTACATCGGGCAGGCCAATATCCAGGATGACCAGGTCCACATGGCCCGCGGCAATCATCGCGTCGATGCCGTCGCCATTTTCCAGAGCCGTGACCTGGTAGCCATCGGCACCCAGACTGCGCGTCAGAAGCGAGCGAACGTCAGGATCGTCTTCGACGATCGTCACATGCTTGGTCATTGGCGATAGCCTGTCCCCGGCAATCTCGGGCGATTGCATAGGCCCGTTATGGTTACCAAACCCTGAAAGTTCCCTGCCGGAACCCGGGCCGACACGCTCGGACACACTCCGACGCATTCCGACGCATCGTGGCAAAATCCCCGGCAAGCACCGCGCCTATCCCTTCCTCCTGCCAAACCCAAAGGAGGGGAACGTGAACTGGTTTCAGAATTTGACAATCCGCAGCAAGGTCATCGGCCCAATCGCCGTGCTCGCGCTGATCATTCTCGGTGGCACCGCCTTCACCGTGACCGAAATGCGTTCGATGGATTCCAGCTATTCGAGCTTCATCGACAAGGACGCCGTCAGCTGGGTGGATGCCGTGCGGCTGCGACTTGCGGGCGCCGAGATTTCCCGGCTGAGTTACCGCCTGGTTCTGGAGAGCGACCAGGCCACGATGCGCAGCCTGGCCGGCCAGATCGACCAGACCGAGGGCGAATTCCGCAAATACGCCCCGGCCTGATGCAGCGGCGCCCCCAATCCCGTCCCGCCGCGTCCATCAGAGCCGGTGGGCGATTTGATAAAGGCAGCACCGGTTTACCGGCAACTCTGCCCGCCGGCTTCCTAGTTGTTTTTTGAAAACCCCTTCCCCGATCGGTAGCGGGCTTTTCCTGCAAATGAAGTACCGGCTAGCCCCCCACAATTTCAAGAAAACGCAGGTTTCTGTCTGAAAACCCACGCGCGAGGTCCAAATGCTGCCGACTTTTCCGGTTCTTCTGAGAGGGAACCGGCGAAGGGGGCGTTTCGCCGTAATTAGATTTTTTTGATTTTCGGTGTCTTGCGGATCAGTGGTCGGTTGAATGCGGCGATGATGTTGTTTTCGGAGGCGGGTCAATAGCGAACGCGGGATAATATGCTACCGAGCGTGGTGTTTTGGCAGGCCTACTGTGATGTCGGATGAGGCCGTCCGTGGTGGATAGGGGTTTGGAAGAGGCGGCGCTGCGCAAAGGACTGCCGCACGACGGCGGCGCGGGTCCGCCGTCAAGCAGCGGTCGCATCCGCTTCCTGGCTGTGGTGTTCAGCGTGGCCGTGCACCTGATAGTGTTGGCCACAGTGTTTTGGCCCTATGCCGCGCCGCCGCCGCACACAGAACCTCCGCCATTATTGGTGAGCCTGACTGAGGCCCCCATGCAACCGGGTCTGCCCAGGGCCACAGAAGTCCAGACTGAGGGGGCACCTGAGATCAATCTCATACAGCCAACGCTGCCGCACCCGGTTATGCCCGAAGTGGTCACGGCTGAAAGCGAGCCTTTGGCCGATTCGAACTTGCTTAGTGAATCTCAACTTGCCGGGGCAATGCGCGCAGGCGAAGGCGGTGCAGGTGGGGGGGGCTGCGACACGGGGCGGCTGGTGCAGGAGGCCCTACGGCGCGATGCACTGGTGCACACCGCGGTGGCGGACGCCCGCTTGATGGGGAAAGCTATTCTGCTCTGGAATGGCGATTGGGTGCGGTCGAGCGGTCAAGAGGGAAAGGGTCTCGCGGCCGTGCGTGAGGCAGTCATGTGGGAAGTGGCGTTCGCGCCGCGGGCCTGCCGCGAGGCAAGAATGCACGGACTGGTACTGCTGTCACTGGCGGAAGGAGGCACGCGCTTTGCTATTGGCGGGGGCGACTGGCGCTGGTCAGACCTTCTGGGTTTGCGCGGCCAAGGCAGGCTGTGAAACGGGCAGGATAGGGGCCGGCCCGACACTAGGCCAGCCCCCGATCGATCATGACATTACAATCAACACCACGCGCCGGTTTTCTGCGCGGCCAACCCGGGTCTTATTGTCGGCTACCGGGTTCTGTTCCCCATAAGAGATGGTCGACATGCGGTTCAGGGCCACGCCGTGCTCGTTCAGGAAAAGACGCACGGCCTCGGCTCGCTCCTCACCCAGCCTCTGGTTGACGGGCTTCGATCCGCTCGAATCCGTATGGCCCTGGATTTCCAGATAGACATTGCGGTTTTCGTTTTTCAGCTTGTCCACAAAGTCCAGCAGGCGCTGCTGGGCTTCTGTCGAGAGTTTGGAGCTGTCCAGCGGAAACTTCACCGAATCGTCTGACAAAACCATGGAGTAGAGGAATTTTCCCTCGGCGAGTTTGCCGGCGGCCTCGGCGCGGTTGAGGGCATCCTGGGTCGTCTGGTCGAGCTTGGCCAAATGTGCTTGTTGCTGATTCACCTGGTTTTGGGTGGTCTCCGCTTTGGCGTTCACGGCCGCCACCCGCTCATTGACATAGTCTTTGGTTGCGCAGCCTCCGAGACTGAAGGCGCCAGCGGTTATGGCTGCGACGATTGCAGGCTTAATTCTCTGCATTGATGTTCTCTCCTATTACCCTAGCGACATCAGCATGCAGCTTGCGCACACAGTATGGCGGGAATGGGGTTTTTGCCGGGCAGATCCGATACCGGAATGTGCCCAGGGCACCGCCTGGCGGTGTTTTCGTCACAGGGGCACCTGGCGTCTCCAAAATGTCACAGGTGTCGATCGCGATCGCCCGCCTCCGAATGGGAAGCATCGTCGCATCCCGCCCATTTGGAGCGGGTCTCATACACACTGCAACGCCCTGTACAGTCGCTGTTAGCGATTGCACAAAGCGGGGGAGTGTTCGCCTGCGCAATTCCGCGTTCCAAAACCCTCGTGCTAGACCGAGATTTCTCGTCAGGTCCCCGGCTACGCAGCCATCATGCGCCGTTCGATTGCCGTGGCATCGGCGGCAGAGAGCAGCCGCCCGAACAGGATGGCATCACCCAGCCCGAATCTGCGCGAGTGGAACGGGCTGTTTCGGGATATGGGCAGGGCGGGGAATCTCCACCAGGCGGTTGCCGTCGCCCTGTTACCGCCTTGAAAGGCGGCTTTTGGCGCAAAGCGGACGACGTTTGATGCAGCCATGATGTTTCTGCCGGGGGCCAGCCATTCGCTCATGCGAGTCGGGATGCTATTGTTCCAGGGATTCGTCCGGCAGGGCAGGCCGGCCGGAACACTGGCCCGCCAGAATATTGGTCCAGCGTCTTCACACTTGGGCGCCCCCGGGGGAGGGACAATGAAGCCGATCGGGTATTGCTTGGCGATGCTGCTGCCGCTGCTGTGCGGCGGAGCCGTCATGGCGCAGCAGCCTGCACCCGTCGCCGTCACGGTGGATGTTTCCCACAGGCTTGGGCCCTATAAGCCGATCTATGCCTGGTTCGGCTATGACGAAGCCAATTACACGACCATGCGCGACGGCAGGAAGCTGTTGCGCGAGCTGCACGATCTGGCGCCGGTGCCGGTGCATATCCGCACCCATCACCTGCTCAGTTCGGGCGACGGCGTGGCGGACCTGAAATGGAGTTCCACCAACGTCTATTCCGAGGATGCGCAGGGCCGGCCGGTCTATGACTTCCGCATCCTGGATTCCATCTTTGATGAATATCGCGATGCCGGTGTGGTGCCGATGTTCGAGCTGGGCTTCACCCCCAAGGCGCTGGCAAGCGGCAGCGGCGAATATGCGGACCATTATCCTGGCGCATCCACTGGCGGTGCGGTGCACAGTCCGCCGAATGACTATGCCAAATGGCAGGCAATGATCCGCCAGGTCGTGGCACACATGGTGCAGCGCTATGGCCGTGCCACGGTCGCGAAATGGTATTTCGAAGTCTGGAACGAGCCGGACATTTCCTATTGGCACGGCACGCCGCAGCAATATTTCGAACTCTATGATCGCACTGTGGCGGGCGTGCGGGCGGCATTGCCGGAGGCGAGGGTTGGCGGGCCGGCCACCACCGGGCCGGGCAATCCCAAGGCGGCAAAATTCCTGGAAGATTTTCTCGACCATGTCGGATCCACCAAAGTGCCGATGGATTTCATCTCGTTCCATGTGAAGGGCCAGCCGCACATCCAGGACGGCCAAGTGACCATGGGTCTGGCCAAGGAGCTGAATGACGCCGACAAAGGGTTTGCGATCATCGCGCGGTACCCGCAGTTCCGGAAGCTGCCGGTGATCCTGTCGGAAGCCGACCCGGAAGGCTGCGCGGCCTGCTCGATGAAGATCAATCCCGCCAATGCCTATCGCAATGGCACGCTCTATCCCGCCTATACGGCGGCGGCGTACAAGCGGCTGTTCGAACTGGCGGACCATTACGGCATCGACCTGATTTCGATGCTGAGCTGGTCGTTCGAGTTCGAAGGCCGCGACTATTTCGAAGGCTTCCGCTCGCTGTCGACCAATGGCATCGACAAGCCGGTGCTCAATTTCTTCCGCATGGCCGGTCTGATGCAGGGAAGCCGCGTGGCGGCGGCCGCCAATGGCGCGATGGGCTCTGGCCAGATTATCGCCGATGGCGTGCGCGGCGCGCCCGATATCGACGCATTTGCCACCGCCAATGGCCGTGGCGCGGCGGTGATGGTGTGGAATTACCACGATGAAGACCGACCCGCACCTGCGGCTTCTGTCACTGTGACGGTGCGCGGATTGCCCCCCACGGCAGGCCGTGCGCGGCTGATCCACTACCGGATCGACGACACGCATTCCAATGCCTATACGGCGTGGAAGGCGATGGGATCGCCGCAGAAGCCGACCCCCGAGCAGCTTGCGGCGCTGAAGGCGCAGGAAGGCTTGCAGTTGCTGGAATCGCCACGCTGGCTGGCGGTGTCGAAGGGTACCGTTACCGTGACAACTGATCTGCCGCGCCAGGCTATCTCGCTGCTGCAACTCGACTGGCAGGCTCCCTGAACGCCCCAAAAAATTGCTGCGCCGGCGCTGCTCCTGCCGCTATGCTGGCACCATAACAGGACGCCGGCAGGCGCGTGACGGGGGAATTCGCATGAAGCGCCGTTCGGTGCTGCAGGGATTGGGCGCATTGCCGCTGCTGTCGTCGCGCGCGGCGCGGGCAGAAAATGCGCGCCTTTCCATCGGCAGGCTTGAAGTCTTTCGGATTCATGTCAACAGGCGCGGCAACTGGATTATTCCTCGTCTGTCCACCACCAGTGGTCTGACCGGTTTGGGCGATGCTTCGCAAAGCTTGAACGACGCCCAGTGCCTGACCTATCTCAAACAGTTTGCCGATCTGCTGAAGGGCCGTGCCGCGCTGGAGGTGGAATGGTTCCGCCGAGCCGTGGCGCCCACGCTGGCGATAACGGGATCGTATGGCCGCACGCCCGCCGCGGTGGCTGCCAGTGCGCTTGAGCAGTGCCTGTGGGACATTCAGGGCAAGGCGCTGTCTCTGCCCTGCCATGACCTGATGGGCGGGCGCATCCAGCAGCACATCCGCCTTTACGCCAATATCAACCGCTCCACCGATCCGCGTACGCCCGACGGTTTTGCCGCGATGGCCGGAAAGGCGTTGGCGGACGGCTTCGACGCATTCAAGCTGGCGCCCTTCGACGACATGCCGCGCGGCATCCACTTATTGCCGAACGGCGGCGCTGATCGGGTCAAATTCGAGCGGGCGATGGAGGCGGGCATTGCCTGTGCCGGAGCCGTGCGTCAAACCATCGGCGATCAGCGCGATCTGCTGGTCGACGCCCACAGTCATTTCACGCCTTCGGAGGGCATCGACCTGATGGCGCGGATGCGTTCCCTCAATCTCTATTGGCTTGAGGAGGTGACGCCCGCGCAGAATGCCGAGCACCTGGCGGTCATCCGCAAGGCTGCGCCCATGCCGACAGCCGGCGGCGAAGGCATTCACGGGGTCGAGGGCTTTTATCCCTATATCCGGGCCGGCGCCGCCGACATTGTGATGCCTGACGTAAAGGTATGTGGTGGCATGCTGGAGCTGAAGAAGATCGCTGCGCTGGCGGAAGGTGCCGGGCTGCTGGTTTCGCCGCACGGGCCGGCCAGCCCGATCGGCAACGCCGCCGCCGCCCATGTCGTCGCTACCGCTCCCAATTTCAACATCCTGGAATTTTCCTATGGCGAAGTGCCGTGGCGCGCCGAACTGACCGATCCGCCGGAACAGGTGGAAAAAGGCGCACTGGTGTTGAATGGGCGCCCGGGGTTGGGGCTGGCACTCAACGAGGAAATCGCGGCACGTTATGCGGTGACCTCGTGACAGTATCGCGCGGGCGCGGCGGCACTTGGGTGCTGGTGATGGTCTGCGCCATCTATTTCATCACCTATATGGACCGCGTGAACCTGGCCACCGCGGCCGCCGACATCCAGCGCGAATTCCATCTCACCAATACCCAGCTGGGCTATGCCTTTTCCGCTTACAGCTACCCGTATGCCTTCATCCAGTTGATCGGCGGCTGGCTGGCCGACGGGCTGGGACCGCGCCTGGTCTTCACCATCTCCGGCCTGATCTTTTCCGCCGCCACGGTGCTGACCGGCTTTGTCGGCGGACTGGGATCGCTGGTGGCGGTGCGCGCGCTTCTGGGCGTGGGCGAGGGGCCCAGCCTTGCGGTGGCCACCCGGGTGATCACCAACTGGATCGATCCGGCGCGCTGGAGCTTGGCGCAGGGCATCGCTCATACTTTCTCCCGCATCGCCAATTCCGTAACGCCGGTCTTTGTGGCGGCGCTGATCCTGGAGGTGTCCTGGCGCGGCTCCTTCATCATCGTAGGCGTGATGTCGCTGGTCTGGGTGGCTATCTGGTTCGTTTTCTTCCGCGATCATCCGCCCGACCGGGCGGCGGAACCTCCCAGGCAGACGTTGCGCGCCCCGGTGCGTGCCCTGTTCCGCCGGATGCTGCCGGTGATCGTCACCGACTTCTGCTATGGCTGGTCGCTCTGGGTGTGCCTGAACTGGCTGCCTCTGTTCTTCCGCCACAGCTATGGCCTGTCGCTGCAATCCTCGGCGCTATTTACCTCGGGCATCTTCCTGGCTGGGATCGTGGGGGACACGCTGGGCGGACTGATGAGCGACCGCATCCTGGCGCGCACCGGCAGTGTGGTGAAGGCGCGGCGCAACCTGATCGCGGCGGGGCTGGCCGGCTCCACGCTGTTTTTCATCCCCGTGGTGGCGCTGCATGACCTGACGCTGGTGTCGCTGTCTCTGACTCTTGCCTTCTTCTCAATGGAACTGGTGATCGCCCCGCTCTGGGCGGTGCCGATGGACATCGCCCCGGCCTACGCCGGCACCGCCAGCGGCTTCATGAATTTCGGCTCGGCGGTGGCGGGCATCATCTCGCCCTGGTTCTTCGGCTGGATCATCGATGCCACAGGAAGCTGGCACCTGCCCTTTGCCATGTCCGCGATCCTGATGCTGGCGGGCGTGGTTGCGGCCTTTTATATGCATCCAGAGCGGAAATTTGTGGAACCGGAACATGCGCCTGAATGACGAGGAAAAAGCCATGCTGGCGGGCGAGGCGGGGAGCCCGCGCCGCTGGGCGATCGCGCACCAGCTTGCCGTGGGCCATTTCTTCGACGCCGAAGACCTGGTGCCAGTATCTCAGGCGCACATCATGGGCGACACCGAATCACTGGGCGAGGCCGGTATTGCGTTTCTGGAGGGACTGGCCGCGGCGCCAAGGGACCAGCGGCGGGTGCGCATTCCCACCATAACCGATCCGCGCGGACTGGATTTTTCCTCCTATGCCAGGCTGAAGCAGACCGACGCGATGGCGGCGCTGGAGAAACGCACCAGCGATGCACTGGAAGCGCTTGGCGTGTTGATGACCAACACCTGCATCAATTACCAAACCGTGTTTCCCCCGGTGCTGGGCGAGCATCTGGCAATGGGTGACACGGGCGTTGTGATCTATTCCAACAGCGTGATGGGCGCACGCAGCAATTTCGAGGGTGGCCCGTCGGCCGTCGCCGCCGCGCTGACTGGGCGCACCCCACGCTATGGCTATCACCTGGATAGCGGCCGGCGGGGCACGAAGCGCATCGTGGTCCGGGACCGGCCCCGCGACTGGAGCGAATGGGGCGCCCTGGGCGGCATCGTGGGCAGCATCGCCGGCAGCTATTGGGAGGTGCCGGTACTGGAAGGCATCGACGGCGCGCCGACCTCGGACGAGTTGAAGCATTTCGGCGCGGCATTGGCCAGCTTTGGCTCGGTGGCGCTGTTCCACATGGAAGGGGTGACGCCGGAATGCCGCAAGGCGCACGAGGTGTTCGACGGTCCGCCGCCCGTCCCGGCGATCGTGACCCGCGCCGATCTCGATGCCTTCAGGGCGCGCTATGCCGCGCCGGGCGAGAAAGTGGATGTGGTGGTCTTCGCAGCGCCGCAGCTTTCGCTGTTCGAGCTGGAAGAAATCGCCGCGCTGGTCGGCGGCCGCCGCGTGCACCGGGACACGGCGCTTTTGATTGCAACCTCGCCCGAAAACAAGGCTGCCGCCGACCGAATGGGGTTGACGGCGCGCATCGAAGCCTCGGGCGCGCTGCTTCTGTCGGGCGTCTGCTTCTATCAAAGCTATGCGCGCGAGATAGCCGAGGCCAATGGCTGGAAGCGGCTGATGTCCAACTCCGCCAAGCTGGTCAATATAATTGGCGGCTATGGCTATCTGCCCAGCCTGGGCACCACCGAACAATGCATCGACGCTGCCGTGGCGGGAAGGATGTGATGGCTGTCCTATTCGCCCATTGCGGCATCGGTGCGGCGGTCCGGGGCATCGCGCTGGTGGCGCAGGACAATTTCAGTGCGCGCTACGACCTGGACCGAATCAAGGGCATCTTTTCCCGCCCCGGCCATGCACTTTACGGCCAAAGCTATGCCGGGCGCATCCTGGTGCTGAACACCGTAAAGGGCGGCGTGGCCTCTGCCTGGATGCTGCGCGACATGGCGGCGCGCGGGCTGATCCCGGCGGCGTTCCTGTTCAACCGCGTCAATCCGATCCTGGCCCAGGGCGCGGCCTTTGCCGGCGTACCGCTGCTGGACCGGTTCGACGGCGACGTGACGGCGCTGATCCGGACCGGAGACGAACTTCTGGTCGAGCCGGTTGAGGGCCGCGTCACCATACTGAGTCGCTGATGCTGAAGTTCGCCGCCAACATCTCCTGGCTGTTCCAGGAATGGGATTTCTTCGACCGCTTCGCCGCCGCGGCGGATGCCGGTTTTTCCGCTGTGGAATGCCTGTTTCCATATGACCACGATGCGGATGCGATCGCGCGGCATCTGGCGCGTTACAGGCTGGCAATGGCGCTGATCAACCTGCCGCCAGGCGATCTGGCGAAGGGCGAACGCGGCCTTGCGGCCCTGCCGGAGCGGCGGGGGGATTTCCGCGCCGCGCTGGACGCGGCGCTGCGCTATGCCGAGGCGACCGGAACAAATTGTCTGCATGTGATGGCGGGCATCGCCGAGGGGCCCGCCGCGCTCGCCAATTACAAGGACTCGCTGGTTCTGGCCTGTGAGGTCGCCGCGGCGCACGGCATCATCGTAACCATCGAGCCGCTGAACCGGCGTGACGTGCCCGGCTATCTGCTGAACGATTTCGAGCTGGCACAGCAGGTTATTGCCGATGTGAACCGCCCAAACCTGAAACTGCAGTTCGACATCTATCATCGCCAGGTTCTGCGCGGCGACGTCATCAGGGGGCTGGGAGCTCTGATGCCCATCACCGGGCATATCCAGATTGCTTCGGTGCCGGACCGCGCCGAGCCCATGACGGGCGAACTGGATGACCGGATGGTGCTGAAGACCATCGAGCGGTTAGGCTATGATGGTTTCATCGGCTGCGAATACCGGCCCGCTGCCGGCACGCTGGCCGGCCTTGGCTGGTTGCGGGAATTCTCCTAGCGGGTCGCAAGCGGCGGCAGCGGTTCGACCATGCCCAGCAGGAACAGATAGGACATCGCACCCAGCACGCAGAGCGCCCCCGCCACCGCCAGCGGGACCAGGAAGGAACCGCTGGTGATGGTCAACATAACGCCCGTGAAGGTGGTGATCAGGATGCCCGCCAGGTTGCCTGCGAAATTCTGGATGCCGCCGATGGAAGCGACATGGGCGGGCGTCGGCGCGATCTCGCTCACCACCGTCCAGCAATTGGCGCCGGTGAAAGAGAGACTGGCATAGGCGAGGGTGAACAGCGCCAGGCACGCCCAGGTGCTTTCCACGAAGGCCGACAGCCCGATGCAGGACGACATCAACATGCCGCCCACCAGGCAGGTCTTGCGCGCCCGCGTCGGGCTCCAACCTGCCCGGATAAGCCGATCCGAGGTCCAGCCGCCGATCCAGTTGCCGAAGATCGCCATGATTGCGGGCAGCATGCCCAGCGTGCCCAGCGAGGCCAGCGAGAAGCCGCGCGCCTGAATCAGATAGGAAGGAAACCATGTGATGAAGAAATAGATCGCGAAATTCAGGCAGAACAGCCCGATCATCAGGCCCCAAACCGACCGGTAGCGGAACAGGTCCAGCCACCGGATTGGCACGGCCGATGCGACCGGCGCGCCGCGCTCGGCCAAAAGGCGGTCCACCTGCTCCGGTGCGATCGCGCGGTAGCGTTCCGGGTCGCGATATATGAACCACCAGGCCAGCGCCCAAGCTACGCCCAGAAGGCCGGTGACGATGAAGGAGCCACGCCAACCCAGCATCATGATCAGCCAGGTGACCAGCGGCAAGGACAGGGCCGATCCCGCCGTCGATCCGCTGTTGAAGATGGAACAGGCGGTGGCGCGTTCGCGCCGGGGAAACCAGTTGAACGCCACCTTGGCGAAGGACGGCTGGGAGGCCGCCTCGCCAACGCCCAGCATTAGGCGCATGCCGATGAACTGGGTGACACCGCGCGCCAGACCCGTCGCCATGGTAAACAGTGACCACCAGGCCACCGCTGCAGCCAGGCTGATGCGCACGCCCAGCTTGTCGATGATCCAGCCGGCGGGTAGCTGCATGACCGCATAGGTCCAGAAGAAAGCGCTGAGCACCAGGCCCATGGCGGCGGCGTCGATGCCAAGTTCGGCACGGATGAACGGCGTTGCCACCGCGAGATTGGCGCGGTCGATATAGCCGATGGCGTTGGCCAGGAAGCACAGCCAGATCATCAGCCAGCGAATTCTCGGCATTTCCCCGCCCCCTCTTATATATAGGTATATAGGCCCGTTTGGTCGCGCGCGCGTCAGTCCCGCGCAGCCGCGAATTTGTCGATCGCCTCCCACAGGCCGTTCAGATAGACCGCACCCAGCGCACGGTCATAAAGGCCATAGCCGGGCTTGCCGGTCTCGCCCCAGATCATGCGGCCATGATCGGGCCGCGCGTAGCCTTCGAAACCGACATCGTGGTAAGCCTTGACGATGGCGGCAATGTCCAGCGAGCCGCAGTCGGATTTGTGCGCCGTCTCCTCGAAATTGCCGTTGGCGTCCAGTTTGACATTGCGCAGATGGGCAAAATGGATGCGCCCCCGGCCGCCGAACTCGCGCACCAGCGCTTCGACATTGTTTTGGGGCCCCGCGCCCAGCGAGCCGGAGCAAAGGGTCAGCCCGTTTGCCGGGCTGTCCACGATGGAGAGGATGCGCGCCAGGTCGTCGCGATCCTTGACAATGCGCGGCAGGCCGAAGATGGGGCGCGGCGGATCGTCGGGATGGATCGCCATGAAGACGCCGCTTTCCTCGGCGACCGGTACGATCCCCTTCAGGAAATAGCCCAGATTGTCCCACAGCCCTTCGGCATCGATGTTCGCATAGTCCGCCAGCACGCTCTTCAAGCTTTCGGCGGTATAGCTGGTATCCCAGCCCGGCAGGTTCAGCCCCTGGCTGATATCGAAACCGGCGACTTCCTCAACGTCAAAAGCCAGGGTGGTCGATCCGTCCGGCAGCGTCTTGGTCAGGCTGGTGCGGACCCAGTCCAGCACCGGCATGAAATTGTAGCAGACCACCTTGATGCCGCAGGAGCCCAGGTTGCGGATGGTCTGCTGGTAGTTGGCGATCAGGCCATAGCGGCTGGGCTTGCCGAGCTTGATGTCTTCGTGGACCGGCACGGATTCGATCACCTCCAGCGCCAGGCCATGTGCCTCCACCTTGTCCTTCAGCGCCCTGATCTTGTCCAGCGGCCAGATATCGCCCACCGGCACGTCATAGATGGCCGACACGATGCCATGCATGCCGGGAATCTGGCGAATATAGGCCAGCGATACAGAGTCGCTGTCGCCATACCAGCGGAAAGACATTTTCATGGGCGTTTGCTCCGCGTGAGAAAAAGCATCATCGGGGATAGGGCCGATGCAGTTCGATCGCGCGATTGATCTCTACTCCGAACCCCGGCTTGTCCAGCGCCGACAGTTTGATGCGGCCATTCTGCGGCACCGGTTCGCCCAGCAATTGCGGCGCGAACATGGGCACCACCTTGTCGGCCTTTGGTGCCATCATCAGATATTCGGCAAAGGGACTGTTATGGCGGGTGATGACGAAGTGATAGGAATAGACTGATGAGCCGTGCGGTACCATCAGTTTGCCGTGCGCGTCGGCCAGATTGGCGATCTTGATCAACTCGGTTACGCCGCCGCACCAGCCTACATCGGGCTGGATGATGTCGCAGCAATCCATCTCCAGCAGCATGCGAAAGCCCCAGCGCGTGGCTTCATGCTCGCCGGTGGTCACCAGCATGCCGGGTGGCACGTTGCGTTTCAATTCGCGATAACCCCAATAGTCGTCGGGCGACAGGGCTTCCTCGATCCATTTCAGCCCCGACTCTTCCCAGGCATTGCGCGCCAGCCTTGTGGCATGGTTCAGGTCCAGCGACATCCAGCAATCCAACATCAGCCAGAAATCGGGACCGACGCGGCCGCGCATATCGGCGATCTCGGTCAGCGCCTTTTTCAGGCCTTCTTCGCCTTCACCGGGGCCGTAATGCAGCGGCATCTTGCCGCCAATGAAGCCCATGTCCTTGGCCAGGTCGGGCCGCGCCCCGGTGGCATAGAATTGCAGTTCTTCGCGCACGGCGCCGCCCAGAAGCTGATGCACCGGCTCGCCGCGCAGTTTGCCCAGAAGATCCCAGAGCGCCAGGTCCACACCCGAGATGGCGTTGACCACAAGTCCCTTGCGCCCATAAAACAGGGTGGAGAAATACATCTGGTCCCAGATTTTCTCCACTTCCATCGGATCACGCCCTTCCAGGAAGCGCGAAAGGTGCCTTTCCACAATATAGCAGGCCGGCTCGCCGCCCGTGGTCACGGCAAAGCCAATGGTGCCGTCGGCGGCCTCGATCTCGACCACCAGCGTGCCCAGCACATTGATGCCAAAGCTCTGGCGCGACTGTCGGTACTCGGCATAGCGCGCCATCGGCGTGGCGATGTGGTCGTCGATCCAATGGCCTTCGCCCTGGTCGTGATAGTCCGCGCCGCCGCCCCGTACCACGAAGGCGCGGACCTGCCTTATCGCCGGAAATCGCAACCTTGCCTCCCCATCCGCCCGCCGGGCGCCATTTTTGTCCAAACTGATAGCGAGCCTATAGCCTGGCGCGGCACATGTCAGCCAGCCCGACGGCGGCCCCATCGTCAGCCGTCATTTCTCTAGGCGGCGCCGGATCTGCTGCAGCTCGCGCTTGCGTGCGTCGCTGGTCTGCGGATAGCGCATCTTCAGGCTTTCCAGCGCCTCAACGATGACCTGCGAGACGATCAGGCGCGCATTCTCCTTGTCGTCGGCGGGCACGGCATACCAGGGCGCCTCATCTGTGCTGGTGTTCGACAGGCATTGCTCATAGGCGTGCATATACTGCTTCCAGAATTTGCGCTCCTCTATGTCGGCGGTGCTGAATTTCCAGTTTTTCTCAGGTTCATCGATGCGGGCCAGGAAGCGCTTGCGTTGTTCGTCCTTGGACAGGTGCAGGAAGAATTTTACGATGCGCGTACCGTTGCGTGTCAGGTGCTTCTCCAGATCGTTGATCGAACGGTAGCGGCCATGCCAGAGCTTCTGGTCATCTTTCGGTGCGCCGGGCAGTCCCTCGCTGCGCAGGATTTCGGGATGCACCCGTACCACCAGAACCTCTTCGTAATACGAGCGATTGAAGATGCCGATGCGGCCGCGCTCCGGCAGGTCGCGCGTGGTGCGCCACAGGAAATCATGCTGCAGCTCGCTGATGCTGGGATGTTTGAAGCTGAAGACCTGGCAGCCCTGCGGATTGACGCCCGACATCACATGGCGGATCGCCCCATCCTTGCCGGCGGCGTCCATCGCCTGGAAGATCACGAGCAGCGCATAGCTGTCCGAGGCATAGAGAAGCTGTTGCTGCTCATCCAGCCGCGCCACATGCTCGGCCAGCATCTCCTCATAATGTTTCCTGGACTTGTAGACCGGCTTGACCCGTGTCGGCCACTCGCCCAGGTCGATCTTCTTGCCTTCCTCCACGCGGAAGCGGTCGCAGTCGATGGCCATGGATATCCCCTTCGTTAAAGCCCCAATTCGCGCAATATCTCGTCGGTGTGCTGGCCGAGTGCCGGGGCCGGGCGGCCGCTGGTTGCGACCAGTCCATCCAGCATGATGGGCGTACGCACACCCGCATCCGTCCGCATTGCGCGATGGATCACCTGGGGATCGGCAAAGACCTGGGCGATGTCGTTGACCGGGCCCGCCGGCACGCCCGCCGCTTCCAGTGCCGCCAGCAGGGTGCTGCGGTCCCATGCCGCCACATGTGCCGCCAGCGCAGGAACCAGTTCATCGCGCGCCGCCACGCGTCCGGCATTGGCTTGGAAGCGCGGATCGGATGCCAGGCCGTCCGCCCCCAGAACGGCACAGAAGGCGCGGTATTGCCCATCGGTGCCGGCTGCCACCATCACCGCGCCATCCTTCGTGGCAAAGGGTTGGTAAGGCACGATGTTGGGATGGCTTGAGCCCATCGCGGCAGGCGGTATGCCGGACGCAAGATAGTTCATCGCCTGGTTCGCCAGCATAGCCACCTGCACGTCCATCAGCGCCATGTCGATATGGGACCCCATGCCGGTGTGCTGCCGTTCCAAAAGCGCAGCCTCGATTGCGGCCACGGCGTAGACGCCGGTCAGGATGTCGGCGATGGCCACGCCCACCTTTTGCGGTGCGCCCTTTTCGCCGGTGATGCTCATCAGCCCGCCCATGGCCTGGATGATGGCGTCGAAGCCCGGGCGATGGGCATATGGCCCGTCCTGTCCAAAGCCGGTAATCGAGCACCAGACCAGCCGCGGCGCTGCGGCTTTCACGCTTTCATGATCCAGCCCGAATTGCTTTAGCGCGCCAACGCGGAAATTCTCCACCAGCACGTCGCTGCGGGCCGCCAGTGCGCGTATCACCTGCTGTCCACGGGCGCTGGCAAGATCCAGCGCGATGGAGCGCTTGCCGCGGTTTGCGGCATGAAAATAGGCGGCGTCGGCGCCGATGAAGGGCGGTCCCCAATGGCGCGTCTCGTCGCCCTTGCCGGGCTGTTCCACCTTGATCACGTCGGCGCCCAGGTCGGCCAGCATCTGGCAGGCCCAGGGCCCCGCCAGGATGCGCGACAATTCCAGCACCTTCAGGCCGGCAAGAGGGCGCGCGTTCACGTGAATGCCTGAATGCCCGTCTGCGCCCGCCCCAGGATCAGGGCGTGGACGTCGTGAGTGCCCTCATAGGTGTTGACCGCCTCCAGGTTCAGCACATGGCGGATCACCGGATATTCGTCGGAAATGCCGTTGCCTCCCAGCATGTCGCGGGCGGCGCGTGCGATATCCAGCGCCTTGCCGCAATTGTTGCGCTTCATCAGCGAGATGGCGGGCGGGGCGGCGGTGCCCTGTTCGATCATCCGGCCAAGTCGCAGCGCTCCGCCAAGACCGAGCGCGATCTCGGTTTGCATGTCGGCCAGCTTTTTCTGGATAAGCTGGTTTGCGGCCAACGGGCGCCCGAACTGTTTGCGTTCCAGCACATAGTTACGCGCTGCCATCCAGCAGGCGTCGGCCGCGCCCATCGTGCCCCAGGCTATGCCATAGCGCGCACGGTTCAGGCACGCGAAGGGACCGGAAAGCCCCGCTGCGTCTGGCAGGAGCGCATCGGCGGGTACGAAGGCGTCGGCCAGAACGATCTCGCCGGTAGCCGAGGCGCGCAGCGAGAATTTGCCCTCTATCCCGGGCGTGGAAAATCCTTCCGTCCCACGCTCCACCAGGAAGCCGCGGATCACGCCGTCCAGTTTTGCCCACACCACTGCCAGGTCGGCGATGGGCGCGTTGGTGATCCAGGTCTTGGTACCGTTCAGGCGGAACCCCGCGCCGTCCGCCACCGCGCGTGTGGTCATGCCGCCGGGATCGGAGCCATGGTCTGGCTCGGTCAGGCCGAAGCAGCCCACCCATTCGCCGCTGGCCAGCCTGGGCAGGCAGCGGCGCTTCTGCACGTCGCTGCCGAAGGCGAAGATGGGATGCATCACCAGCGAGTTCTGGACGCTGAAGGCCGAGCGGTAGCCGGAATCGATGCGCTCGATCTCCCGCGCCGCCAGGCCATAGGCGACGTAATTCAGACCCGCACCGCCCAGGGCTTCCGGCAACGTCATGCCCAGCAGGCCACGTGCACCCATCTGCGCGAACAGGGCGCGGTCGAACCGTTCATGGCGGAAGTCCTCGCGCACGCGGGGGACAAGCACCTCGCGCGCAAAGGCTGCCGCGGCGTCCCGGACCATGCGCTCCTCGCCGGTCAGTTCGGAACCGAGCAGCAGTGGGTCCGTCCAGTCGAAACTGGCGTCCTCAATTGCGGGTGCTGGCGGCTCGGCGCTCATGCGCGCGATCCTAGCCGGTTAGCGGGGGGCCGCGCCATCGGACCGTGAGGCGGATTTGACATGGCCGGGGCCGGGCGCGGTATCATGCGCCCAACTTCCTGCCGGGATTTTCATGCGCAATCACAGTTTCTTCGATCTCGTCCTGGGGGCTGCCATCCTCTGCGTTGCCGTGGGCTTTCTGGTCTATATGCGGCTCCAGACCGGCATCGGTGGCCTCAGCTCCTATCCCCTCAATGCCGAGATGAGACGTGTCGACAGCCTGAAGGCGGGCGCCGATGTGCGCATCTCTGGCGTCAAGGTTGGTACCATCACCGGCCTGACCCTCAAGCATGGCGGCTATCGCGTGGATGTCAGCATGAACATCCGCCAGGGCATACCCATCCCCAGCGATTCGACTCTGGCGGTCAACTCGGGAATCATGAGCAGCAGCTATCTGAACATCCGCCCCGGCCATAGCGGCAAAATGCTGGTGCCCGGCGCCACGCTGCATTCGTCCTGAGGGGCGCGCAACGTCCTGACCGTTTCCCAGGAGGATTCGCATGCATGCGATGGTCCTGAACCAGCCCCGAACTCCGCTGGAATGGGTTGAACTGCCCGATCCCGTTGCGGGACCCGGTCAGGTCACCGTGAAAGTGACGGCCTGCGGGGTATGCCGCACCGACCTGCATGTGGTGGATGGCGAGCTGACCCATCCGAAGCTGCCCATCGTTCCCGGCCACGAGATCGTTGGACGGATCGAGCAGGTCGGTGCGGGCGTGGATACGCTTCATCCCGGCATGCGGGTGGGCATTCCCTGGCTGGGCCATACCTGCGGCGTGTGCCTCTATTGCCGTAGCGGGCGGGAGAATCTGTGCGATGATCCGCTCTTTACCGGCTATACCCGCGACGGCGGATTTGCCACTCATGCGCTGGCCGATGCGGCCTATGCCTTTCCCCTGAAAGAGATCGAGGGTGAGGCGGGGGACGATGTGGCGCTGGCGCCGCTTCTGTGCGCCGGTTTGATCGGCTGGCGCTCGCTGGTGATGGCGGGCGAGGCCCAAGCGATCGGGCTTTACGGCTTTGGCGCGGCGGCGCATATCATTGCCCAGGTGGCGCGTTGGCAGGGGCGCCGGGTTTACGCTTTCACCCAGCGGGGCGATGCGAAGGGCCAAAGCTTCGCCGTCAGCCTGGGCGCGGCCTGGGCCGGCGGCTCTGACGAGATGCCGCCCGAATTGCTGGATGCGGCCATCATCTATGCGCCAGTGGGCGCGCTGGTGCCGCAGGCGCTCAAGTGCGTGAAGAAGGGCGGGCGCGTCGTTTGTGCCGGCATTCACATGAGCCCAATTCCCGCCTTCTCCTATGACTTGCTGTGGGAGGAACGCCAGCTTGTCTCGGTCGCCAACCTGACGCGGCAGGACGGGCTGGATTTCCTGGCCCTGGCGCCCCGGGTGGGCATCCGCACCCGCACAACCGCCTATCCGCTGCAAAAGGCCAACCAGGCGCTGGAGGATCTGCGTGCCGGGCGCTTCGAGGGCGCGGCCGTGCTGGTGCCCTGATCTCTTCTCGCAATTGCCCTCCGCAGGTTTTTGCGGCCTAGTTGCCCCGTCGCCAAGAAGACGCGCGGGCGAGGGGAAAGGATGCGAACAGGCATTTTCGGTGTTGCCATTCTTGTGGCTGCCGCACCGGCATTGGCCGCGCCGGCCGATCAGGAATGGCGCACCTATGGCCATGACTATGGCGAAACCCGCCATTCCCCGCTCAGCCAGATCACGCCCGCAAATGTCGCACGCCTGAAGCCCGTTTGGACGTTCCACATGCGTCCTGCAGACGTAACAGGGAAATTCGCTGCCTCAGAGAACACGCCCATCGTGGTGGATGGCGTAATGTTTGTCTCCACCCCTTACGGGCGGGTGCTGGCGCTGGACGCGGAGACGGGCAAGGAACGATGGGCGTATCATGTGCCTGGCGGCGACCAGCCTGCCACGCGCGGCGTCGCCTGGTGGCCGGGTGGCGGCGGGCTTGCCCCGCGAATCGTGTTCGGCACCCGTGCGGGGTTGATGATTGCGCTTGATGCCAAGACCGGTGCGCCCGCCAGCGGCTTTGGCGCGGACGGCGTGATCGACCTGAAATCGCCCAGGGTGATGCAGGGCTTCGAACACGCCTATTTCGGCGTCACCTCGGCGCCCGTGATCTACAGGAACCTGGTCATCACTGGTTCGCGCACCCAGGAGATTCCGGCCAAAGGTGCCTCGGGTCAGGTGCGGGCCTTCGACGTGCGGACGGGGCGCGAGGTCTGGCACTTCAACGGCGTGCCCCAGCCGGGCGAGAAATTCCACGGCACATGGGACGGCGACAGCTGGGAGAAACGCTCCGGCGTCAATGTCTGGGTGGGGCTGTCGCTGGATGCCAAACGCGGCATCGCCTATCTGCCTTTTGGTGCGCCGACCTTCGACCAGTATGGCGGCGACCGGAAGGGACCTTCGCTTTTCTCCAATTCGCTGGTGGCGGTGGATGCGGCGACGGGAAAATATCTGTGGCACTTCCAGGCGGTGCATCAGGATCTGTGGGACTATGACCTGCCGCTGACCACGCTGGTCGATGTGAAGAAGGGCGGCCGCACCATTCCCGCTATCGCGGTGATGAGCAAGGCCAGCCTGCTGTTTCTGCTGGACCGCGTGACGGGAAAGCCCATCTTCGATATCCGCGAAGTGCCGGTGCCCACCGACACCGACCTGGTCGGCGAAAGCCCGTCATCCACCCAGCCCATGTCGGTGACGCCGCCGTTGGGCCGCACATCCTTCAAGATGAGCGAGTTGGCCAACCTGGCACCGCAGCAGACAGAAGGCTGCAACAGGATCATCAGGGACATGAACATTGTCGATGGCAGCTTCTTCCAGCCGCAGCGCGCCGATTCCGGGGTGGCGCGCTTTCCGGGAAGCTGGGGCGGCGTCGACTGGAGCCATGCCAGCTTCGATCCCGCCACCGGCTATTACATCGTCAACAGCACCGACATGGCGTCGCCCCAGGTGATGAAGCGCGAGGCGGACGGCACCTATAACCTGCGTGACGGCTATCAGTGGTTCTGGGACAAGGTGAGCCACATGCCCTGCCAGGTACCGCCCTGGGGCAGCCTCTATGCGGTGAACGTCAATACCGGCCAGGTCGTATGGCGGCACAATCTGGGCGTGACCGATGGCCTGGCAAACCCTGACACAGGTCGGCCCAACATGGGCGGGCCGATCACCACGGCGGGCGGGCTGATCTTCATCGGTTCCACCGATGACCGGCGCTTGCGGGCCTTCGATACGAAGACCGGCAAGGAGCTTTGGAGTGTGAAGGTGCCCGCCTCTCTCTATGGCACGCCGCTCACCTGGCGCGGCAAGAGCGGGCGGCAATATGTGGGCGGGGTGTTCACTGGCGGCTTCTGGGGCGATCCCGCCGGGGCCGACGATGTGATCGCCTTTGCGTTGCCAGAGGAGAAATGATGCGGCGGCGCGATGTGATGGCGGGCGCCGCGGCAACACTTGTCGCCGGCGCGGCACGGGCTGGTCCGGAAGTCCCGATCATCGACACGCACGTCCATTTGTTCGATCCGCGCCGCCCACAGGGCGTGCCCTATTCAGGGCCGAAGGGCCAGCCGCCGCAACTCGCGTTGCCGGAGATCTATCGCGATCTCGCCACGCCTGCCGGCATCGTCGGCGCCATCGTGGTCGAGGCCAGCGGTTGGGTGGAAGACAATCTGTGGATTCTGGAACGAGCCAGCAGCGATCCGCTGTTTGTCGGCGTGGTCGGCAGCCTCGCGCCCGATCAGCCCGACTTTCCGCAATATCTGGCCCGCTTCTCGAAAGACCCGCTATGGCGCGGCATCCGCCATGCGCGCGTCTGGAATGTCGAAAACGGTAAACAGGTTCTCAAACCCGGCATGGCAGATGGGCTGAGGCGCCTGGCCGGCACGGGCCAGACGCTGGACATGGCCAATCCGTCCTTCGAACTGTTGCGCGGTGCCCTGCTGGCAATGGAGGCGGCCCCCGACCTGCGGGTGGTTATGGATCACATGCCCTCGCTCGATCCCGCGCCAGAAACCCGGAGCGAATACGACACGCTGATCCGCGAGCTTGCGGCGCACCCGAATTTCTTCATCAAGCTGTCCCAGGTGATCCACCAGGGTGGCCCGGCCGCGCTGGATCCATCGCTGGCCGCGCATAGGGACCGGCTGGACATGCTGATGAAAGCCTTCGGGCCGGACCGGGTGATGTTCGGTGGCGACTGGCCCAACAGCGTGGGCACGGCCACAATCCCCCAGGCGGTATCTCTGATGCGCGCCTATTTCGCCGGCAAGCCGCGCGAATGGGCCGAAAAATATTTCTGGCGCAATTCGCTGGCGATCTATCGCTGGACGGCGCGCGAGAGCGCGCAGCCTTCCTGAGATTCTTTGGCTGACTATTTCTTCCGGAAGCGGGTGATGCCGCCTGGCGTGGCCTCATAGATCGTGTCGTCCGGTCCCACCGCCACGCCTTCGCCGGCCTGATCATCAGGCACAAAGGCTTCCAGCCTCCCCGTCGCCGCGTCTCCGATATAGATGCCCTTCTGCCCTTCGCTGTTGTAGTCCACGGCATAGAGCCGGTCATGGCTGTCGATGAACAGCCCGCTGGGATGGTTGAAGGCATGGTATTCGGCCAGGTACTTGCCGTCCCGGTCGAAGATCTCGATACGGCCATTGACGCGATCGGCCACGAATAGCCGGCCGTGGGAATCAAATGCGAGCGCGTGCGGATTGCGGAACTGGCTGCGGCCCGAACCCAGGCTGCCCCACGCCTTGACGAACATTCCGTCGGGGGTGAACTTGATGATACGCGTGACGGTATCGGGCGGAAGGTCCAGTGCCACGGTGCCATGGCCGTCGGCAACGAAGATGTCGCCATTGGGCGCGGTGATCACGTCACCCGGATCGTGGAACAGCTTTGGCCCACCGCCCGATTTTCCGGCCTGGCCCAGGCGCATCAGCACTTTGCCCGCGGGCGTCATCTTGATCACCTGCTCGCCCATCCTGCCGTTCTTGGACACGGCGGGATCAGTGACCCAGACATTGCCGTCCCTGTCGACGTGCAGCCCATGAGGGAAGGCGAACATTTTCGCCCCCAGGCTGCGGATCGGCTTTCCGGTCTTCGGATCAAGCTGGTAGACGGCCGGCAGGAAAGAGCCGTCGCAGCTGTTGGCGGCGCAGCGGTCGATGGCCCACAATTCGCCATGGGGGCCGATCTCGATCCCTGCGCTGGAGCCCCAGCGCCGTCCGTCCGGCAGGTGGGCCCAGTGCCGTTCGGGTGCGCGATATGGATTGGGAAGGGGTGCGGCATTGGCCACGTTGGCCAGCAGCGCCGCCGCCAGAAGAGCCAGCCTCTTCATGCGCCGCGCCTGCGCGGTGTCGGCTGCGCCTCGCCGGACGGCAGGCGGTAGGCAATCAGTTCGCCCGGATGGTCGCGGCCACTGATCGCCAGCACGATATATTGCCGGCCTTCATGCATGTAGGTCATGGGGCAGCCGGTCTGCGGCGCCGGCATATAGACCGCGCCGCGCTCGGCGCCCGTCGCCTTGTCATAAGCGCGCAGCATGGCGCCCTTCTGGCCGGTGGCGGTGGTGGTGAATTGCGGCTCGCCGCAGATCACCAGCGACCTGGTGACGGTGGGGCCGATAAGACCGGTCTGGCCGGTGCGCGGGATGTTCAAGCCCTTCAGTGCGGGATGGTTCCTGATCTCATCCGGCGTCTCGCCATGGGCAATCTGCCAGGCAAAGTCGCCGCTCGTCAGGTCGATGGCGGTGATGCGTCCGTAGGGCGGTTTCATCAGCGGCAGGCCGTCCACGGTCACGTCGCCGGGCTTGAAGCCGTCGGGCGACACCGCGCCCTTGGGCACGGGGAAGGACCGCGCGCGCACATATTCATAGTCGGATGTGCCCGGCACCGAGGGGACGATCATGGTCGGCGACACGGTCGTCTCGGAGAAAGCATAGACAATGTGGCTTTCGGGGTCATAGCAACCACCGGCCCAGTTGGTACCACCCTGGGTCGCCAGCGAAGTCAGCGTGCCCCATTTGCCCGACCAGGTCGCCAGCGTGGGCGGCGTATAGACCGCGCCATGGCGATAGTAGGAGATCAACTGCAGTCCCTTGGCGTGCAGTTCGGGCGTGAAATCGATGATGGTGTCGGCCGTCACCGCTTGCACGTCGTATGGCGCGGGTTTCGTGGGAATGGGCTGGGTGGGCGAATACCATTCGCCCGGCACGTCGCCGGGCAGCGGCGCCTTGCGCTCCACGATGGGCCAGATCGGCTCGCCCGTTTCGCGGTTCAGCACATACAGGAACGCCTGTTTGCTGGGCTGGGCCAGCGCCTTGACGATTTTTCCCTCGTGCGGGATGTCGCACAGGATCGCCGCGCAGGGCACATCGCGGTCCCAGATGTCATGATGGACAAGCTGGAAATGCCATTTGCGCTGGCCGGTGTGGAGATCGACTGCCACCAGCGAGCCCGAGAACAGGCTTGGCCCCTGGCGATGGATGCCCACTTCGTCGGCCGGCGGGATTTCGATGCCCAGATAGGCCAGGCCCAATTCGGGATCGACCGAAATCTGTGCCCAGCAACCGGTGTTGCTGGCTTTTTCGGCTTCCCCGGGACGCAGCCAAGTGTCGTATCCGAACTCCCCCTTGCGCGGGATGGTGTGGAATATCCACAACCGCTTGCCAGTCCGCGCGTCAAAGCCGCGGACGTAGCCCTTGGCGCGGGGCTTGGTGCCGGGAACGACTTCTGCGGCGCCGGCCATGCCCACGATCACCACGTCGCCCGCCACGGTTGGCGTGGCATTCAGCCCGATCTCGCCGCCGTCCGGGTCGATCTCCTGGTCATTGTCCTTCTTCAGGTCGACGATGCCGTTCTCGCCGAAACCGGGGCAGGGCAGGCCGGTCTTCGCGTCCAGCGCCACCAGCCGATACCCCTGGCTGACATAGAGGATGCGTTCCTCATTGCCGTCGGTCCAATAGGAAAGCCCGCGGCCGGAAAATCTGCGCGGCGCATTCTGCGCGCGTTTGCCTTCATCGAGGCGCCACAGCCACTGCACCTCGCCGGTGCCGGCATCCAGGCACACAACATCGCGGCGCGAACCCGCAGTGGCATAAAGCCTGCCCTTGATCACGATCGGCGTGGTTTCGTAGCGGAATTCGGGATAGGGGCCCAGGCGCGCGGTGTCGAAGCGCCAGGCGATTTCCAGCTTGCCGAAATTGTCCGCGTTGATCTGGTCCAGCGGTGCATAGCGGGTATTGGCCAGGTCGTTGCCATAGGTCAGCCAGTCGGTTTCCCGGGGGCCGCCCGCGGGCAGCGGCGCCTGCGCCAGCGCGGGCAGCGCAATCGCCGCTACCGCCGTAGACGTCATCATCACTCGCCGGTTCAGCCGGTGCATCGTCACTTCCCCCCGCGCCAGACGCGCCCTTCTTAATTACTGGCGAAAAGGATAGGGTTTCCTTGCCGCCTCTGCCAACAAAAGCCTGTGGTGCGGGCGCGAATTGCCTTAAATTTATGTCGCAATACGTCGCATGGCGGCGGGATAAGAACTGGGGGGCATATGGGCCTGCGGTTTTCAGCCTGGTTTGCAGCCGCTCTGCTGGCGTTGGGCTCCGCACACGCGCAAGAGCTGACGCTCAAGGGCGCCATCGACATTCACGTGCACCAGGCACCCGACAGTGTGCCGCGCGCCGCCGATGCTGACACCATCGCGAGATTGGCCCACGACATGGGCATGCGCGGCATGGTGATGAAGAATCATTGGGAGCCGACTGCCTCGCTGGCCTATATGGTGCGCAAGATGGTGCCAGGGATCGAGGTTTTCGGCGGCGTCACCCAGGATCTGGCTGTGGGCGGCATAAATATCGAAGCCGTCCGGCACATGGCGGCCATCACCGGCGGCTATGGCAAGGTAGTGTGGCTTCCCACCTTCGACGTCGACTCGGCGGAAAAGCGGGCAAAGCATCTGCCCGCCGTGCCGGTGTCGCGCGGCGGTATGCTGCTGCCCAATGTCCTGGCGCTGCTGGATTACATCGCAACCCAGCCGCAGCTTCTGCTGGAGACCGGGCACATCACGCCGCAGGAGGGTCTTCTGCTGATCGAAGCTGCACGCACCCGCGGCATACGCCATCTGGTGGTGACGCATGCGGTGAACATGGGCTGGACTGTGCCTGAGATGAAGAAGGCAGCTGGGATGGGTGCCTACATGGAATTTGTCTATCACAGCACCTTTGGGCCTCATCAGGAAATGACGCTGGCCTCCTATGCCGCGATGATGAAAGAGGTCGGCCCCGCGCACTGCATCCTGGCCACCGATCTGGGCGGGGTGACGGCCGGCATCAAATATCCGCTGGAACCGCGCGGCATGCTGGATTTCATGAAGGCGATGCAGCGCCACGGGCTTTCGGTGGCCGAGATCGACCGGATGGCCAAGACCAATCCGGCTGAGGCGCTGGGCCTGGGGCTCTAGGCCCCGCCCAAACCAGAAACCAGGCACAGGCTCAGCGGTTGTGAATGGGATTGCCTTGCGGGATGCATCCGTGTCCGGTCCTGTAGCGTTCGAATTCCTGGCGCAACGCCGTGCGCGGCTGGGTCATGGACCCCAGCCTGGGCACGCGCATTCTTCCGGCTCGGCTGACGTGCGCGGACTATTCCTACGGTCTGTACCTTGCCAACTATCCCATCCAGCAGCTCTTTCGTGCCCGCATCGAAGACGGCAAGGGCCACTGCCGCACCAGCAGCGGACGGCGCCGTTTTTGCAAGCGCTGCGCCACGGCGTTGTGGCTGGACGATCCCCAATGGCCGGAACTGGTGCACCCTTTTGCCTCGGTGATCGACACGCCGCTGCCGGTGCCGCCGTCGCGGGTCCACATGATGCTGCGGTTCAAGCCGGCCTGGGTTGTGCCGCATTTCGGCCGGAGCGCTGCCGTCGGTCGGAATGGAATCTGGCGCTGATCGACACCGGCTAGAAGAGCCCTTCAGAAAGGAAACAACATCGGTATCATCAGCACGCCTACCCGCCAGGTCAGCAGGTTGGCACTCGCCGAATGGAATGAATGGCGCCGCTTTTGCTGGTGAGGGGCTCGGGCCTGCCCTATAAGGCCCCATGGCCTCAGGCATCGACGCCCTTATCGCAAATACGCTTGACCTGCTGGTTGTCGCAATCCTGGTCGGCGTGCTGGCGCGCCGCCTCAAGCTGCCCTACACGGTCGGTCTGGTGATGGCGGGAATGGGCATGGCCTTCCTGCGCATCGACACGAATCTGGCGCTGACCCACGACATCATCTTCGATATCATCCTGCCCCCGCTTCTGTTCGAGGCCGCGCTCAACATCCACTGGAGCGAGCTTCGCCGCGACGATGTGCCGATACTGGTGCTCAGCATCTGGGGGGTTGCGATATCCGCCGCGGTCGTCTGCGCCGGCATGACGCTTCTGCTGCACTGGCCGTTGCCGGCGGCGCTGATGTTCGGCGTGCTGATTGCGGCCACCGATCCGGTGGCGGTGATCGCCATGTTCAAGGATCTGGGCATGGGTGGGCGACTGCGCTTGCTGGTGGAAACGGAAAGTCTTTTCAATGACGGCGTGGCGGCGGTGTTCTTCGGCCTTGCGCTCAGTTGGGTCCAGGGCCACGCCACTGGCGCCGGTACCGCGCTTTTGGACCTGCTGCGCATTTCCGGCGGTGGCATTGTTATCGGCTTCGGCGTGGGGGGCACGGCGCTTTTGGTCGCCGGACGTACCCGCGACCATCTGATCGAGACGGCGGTCACCTGTGTGGCGGCTTATGGGGCATTCCTGCTGGCAGAGCGTTTCCATCTCTCCGGCGTGCTCGCCACGGTCTCAGCCGGCCTGCTGATGGGCGGCGTGGGCCTGCGGGGTGAGGGGCGGTGGCGCTGGGGCCTGTCGCGCCAGGCGCGCGTCTTCGTGCTGGAATTCTGGGAGTTTCTGGCCTTCATCGCCAATTCCTTTGTGTTTCTGCTGATCGGCCTGGCGGTCGGCCGCATCCCCTTCGCCGAGGTGGGCTACGGCATGCTGGCGATTGCGGTGGTGCTCGCGCTGCTGGGCCGAGCCGCCACGGTTTATCCGCTCAGTGCGCTTTTTGCGCGCACCCGTTGGCGGATCCCCTTGGAACAGCAGCATGTGTTGTGGTGGGGCGGCTTGCGCGGAGCACTGGCCCTGGCGCTGTGCCTGTCGCTGCCGGCGGTCCTGCCCTTGCGTGACGGGGTTGTGATCGCCACTTTCGCGGTGGTGGCTTTTTCCGTTCTGGTGCAAGGCCTGACAATGCCCGCCCTGCTCAAAGTGCTGGGCCTGCGGTCCTGAGACTATTGCTGCAGCGCAGCGGGGACATGGTCTTTTGAAGACTCCCGCTTGGTGACATGATCCCCAAAATTGAAGGTGGGGGAAACATGAAACGCTTTCATCTTGCGCTGCTTCTGGGCGCGGTCCTGCTTCCGGTTTCGGCGCCGGCCCAGACCCCGGCCGCGCCACCCCATCCCACGCCCGACACGCCGCGCGCGAACAGCGGCCTGCCGCGCACGCCGACCTATCTGGCGGTAGAAGGCCAGCCCATCGACAATCGCGCGCCGGAAAAGAAGGGCGACCAGCCGCTCTTCCCGCAGCAGACCCGCGCGCCCTATCACCATCCCACCGATTTCACGGTCACCGAGATGACCGGCGCGCTGCATGCGCCCTGGGCGGCGGCGATCCTGCCCGATGGAGACGTGCTGGTGACCGAGCGCCTGCCCGGCGCTTTTCGCATCGTGGGCAAGGATGGATCGCTGTCCGCACCGCTGGCCGGCCTCGACCAGCTTCATGTCGCCACGCCTCAGACCGGCCTGCTGGACGTCGTGCTGGACAGCGATTTCGCGCGCAACAATACGATCTACTTCACCTACTTCACCTATGACGAAAAGATCGTGGGCAACACGGCCGTCGCCCGCGCCGTGCTGGATCGGAGGGCGGGCGCGCTGCGGGACGTAAAGGTGCTGATGCAGACCATGCCGCTGTTTCCCAACGACACCACACTCGCGGCGGGCACCAAGAGCGGTGGTCGCATCGCGGTAGGCCGCGACGGCTATCTCTATGTCGCGATCGGCGACCGCGACAATGCCGGAGTGCGGCCCTGGGGTGTGGCGCAGGTGCTGGATACCCATCTGGGCAAGGTCATCCGCATCACCAGGGACGGCAAGCCCGCGCCGGACAATCCCTTCACCGGCAAGACCATCGCCGAGCCGGGCATCAAGGCGTTGCCGGAAATCTGGGCTTATGGCCTGCGCAGCCCCGAAGGCCTGGCCTTCGCGCCCGATGGCGATCTCTATGAAGTCGAACATGGCCCGCGCGGCGGCGACGAGCTGAACTTGATCAAAAAGGGCGTCAATTACGGCTGGCCCAGCATTACCCACGGCATCGATTATAGCGGCCGGCCGGTGGGCGACGGCGCCAGCGCCCGGCCGGGGATGGAGCAGCCGGTCTATTACTGGTCGCCCTCTACCGCGCCCTCGGGCCTGGCCTTCTATACAGGCGCCAATCCCGCCTGGAAGGACAGTGTCTTTGTCGGCATGCTCAACGGACGGATGCTGTCGCGCCTGACGCTGAAGGACGGCAGGGTGGTGAATGAGGAAGCGATGCTGACGGACCTGAAGAGCCGAATCCGCGATGTGCGGACGGGACCGGACGGGAGCGTCTATGTGCTGACCGACAGCGGCGGTACCGCAATCAGCGACAACACCCCGCCGACTTCGCGCCTGCTGAAGCTTACTCCGCAGTAAGCCGTTGAAATAAAACCGCAAACCGATCCAGAACGGGCGTGTCGTTAACGCTTTCCGGTCGGCCTTTCCACAAAATTAACCATCAGAATCCCAGGATTCGGAGCCGAATCGCGCGATTCGGACGCCGAGGAACGATGAAAGGGCTGTGGACCGCGCTTCTTGCCGCGTCGCTATTGGGCGGCTGCGTCAGTGCGCCCGATACGACGCCCCAAGTCCAGGAAATCGCGCCCGCCACGCTGGGGCTGGGCCGCGAAGCCGCGCCGAGCCCCGGACCAGGCTGGTGGAAGGCCTTCGGCGATCCTCAGGCGGACCGGCTGGCCGCGCTTCTGGACAAGGGCAATCCCACGCTTGCCGCCGCGCTCGCCCGCATTCGCGCCGCGCAGTCGGACCTGGCGGCCGCGCGCGCCGACAGCTATCCGCAGGTGACGCTGGATGGTTCGGCGCAGCGCAGGCTGCTGTCCGATGCCTATGTGATCCCCAAGCCCTATGCCGGAGGCTGGTTCTGGGACAGCAATGTGGCGGCCAATCTGAACTGGTCGCTGGATTTCTGGGGCAAGCAGGCGGCGCTGATTGACAAGGCGCGCGGCACGTCCGAAGCGGCTGCGCTGGATGCTGACGCCGCCCGCCTGGCGCTGGCCGGCAGCTTCGCCCAGATCTATGTCGGACTGATGCAGGCCTGGCAGGATATCGACATCGCCGGGCAGGCGGTGAAGGAACGCCAGACCATCCTGAACCTCACCCAGAGCCGCGTCGGCGCGGGCCTGGAGAACGACGCGGCGCTGGAACAGGCACGCTCCTTGCTGGCAATGGCACGCATTGACGTGATGCGCGCGAAGGCCCGGCGCGACAAGCTTGTGCATGCGCTGGCGGCGCTGACAGGGCAGGGGGCAGCGGCCTACGACTCCATCGCGCGGCCCACGGCGAAACTCGATGCGGTGCTTCCCTTGCCTGCCGCCTTGCCCGCCGATCTTCTGTCGCGCCGGCCCGACATTCTGGCGGCGCGGGCGCGCATCACCGCGGCGACGCGCGGCCGCGATGCCGCCCAGGCCGACTTCTATCCCAACATCAACCTGGCCGCGGCCCTGGGTTTCCAGTCCGTGGGTCTGTCCAACCTGTTCGGCGGGGACGCTCTGACATTCGGCGCGGGGCCGGCAATCCATCTGCCTGTCTTCGATGCCGGAAAAATTCGCGCCCAATACGCCGATGCGACCGCCGAACTGGACTTGGCGGTGGCCGATTACAACCAGACGGTGCTGTCGGCGATCCGCCAGACCGCCGATGCCATGACCGACGTGAAAAGTCTTACCCATCAGCGGGGTCAGCAGCAGACGGCACTGAACAGCGCCGATCATGCGTTGAAGCTGGCTGAGGAACGCTACCGCCTGGGCCTGTCCGGCCAGATTCCGATGCTGACTGCTGAAGCCACGCTGCTGGATGCGCGCCGCCAGATGGCCGCGCTGGTCGCGCAAAACGCGATCGGGCGCGTCACCCTGCTTCTGTCGGTGGGCGGCGGCGTTTCCTCGGCGCAACCCTCTTCCGTCCAAGCGAGTGCCGCGCCATGAGCGATCTCCTGACACGCGATCCTGCAGCACGGGCTGCCCGCCGCCGCGCCTGCTTGCTGGCGCTGGTGGTCTTTGTCCTTCTTTGCGGTCTGAGCTATGGCGCCTGGTGGCTGCTGGTGGGCCGCTTCCATGAAACCACCGACGACGCTTATGTGGCGGGCAACATTGTGGCGGTAACGGCCCGCGAGAACGCCACCGTGATGGCGCTTCATGCCGACAACACCCAACAGGTCAGGCGCGGGCAGCTTCTGGTCGAGATGGATCCGGCCACCGCCCGGGTGAAGCTGGAGGCGGCGGAGGCCCGGTTGGCACGGGCGGTGCGCGCGGTGCGCGGCAATTTCGCTGGCGCCGACACCTATCGCGCCCAGTTGGCCCAGGCCGAAGTCACGCTGGACCAAGCCAAGAGCGATTACGACCGCCGCAAGGCAGCCATGAAGGGCGCTGTGTCGGGTGAGGAACTGGCCCATGCCCGCGAGGCGATGGACACCGCCCAGGCCGCGGTCAACGCGGCGCAGAGCGGACTGGACCAGGCCCAGACATCCATCGCCGGCGCCGACGTCGCACACAATCCCGAAGTGCTGGCCGCCATCGCCGACCTCAAATCCGCCGCGCTGGTGCTGGCGCACATGAAGGTGGTGGCGCCTGTCGGTGGCGTCATCGCCCAGCGCACGGTGCAGGTTGGCCAGCACGTCAGCGCCGGCACGCCGCTGATGGCCGTTGTGCCGCTGGACGCTGTGTGGATCGACGCCAATTTCAAGGAAGTGCAGCTGTCGGACATGCGTGTCGGCCAGAAAGCGGCGGTGACGACCGACATCTATGGCAGCAGCGTGATTTATCATGGCCATGTCTCCGGGCTCGGGGCGGGGACCGGCAGCGCCTTTGCCATACTGCCGCCGCAGAATGCCAGCGGCAACTGGATCAAGATTGTCCAGCGGGTGCCGGTGCGCATCGCGCTCGACCCTGCGGAAGTGAAGGCACATCCCCTGCGCGTGGGCCTGTCGGTGTCGGTGGATGTGGCTGTGCGCGATACCTCGGGCCCGCTGGTCGCGGGCATGGCCGCTAAGTCCATGCGTGCCGATACCGGCGATGAGGCGGCCGCCACCATCGACGCGCAGGTGAAGAAGATCATCTCCGAGAACAGCGCAAGGGCGCCGTGAGCATCGCCGGCGTCATGGCCCGCGAGGGCGCCGAAGCCGGCCCGATGCATGGTCCGGCCCTGTGGGCTGCCGCCACGGCGCTGGCCCTGGGCACCTTCATGCAGGTGCTCGATGTCACCATCGCCAATGTCTCCCTGCCCACCATCGCCGGCAACCTGGGCGCTTCCACCGACCAGGCGACCTGGGTGATCACCTCCTTCACCGTGGCAAACGGCATTGGGGTGCCGCTGACCGGCTGGCTGATGAACCGCTATGGCGTGGTCAGGACCTTCGCCGTATCGGTGCTGGCCTTCACGGCCGCGTCCTTTCTGTGCGGCGTCGCCTGGAGCCTTCCGTCACTGGTGTTCTTCCGGGCTCTGCAGGGCGCGGTGTCCGGGCCGATGATTCCTGGATCGCAGGCGCTGATGCTGTCGATCTTCCCGCAGGCGCGGCGCGCAACCGCGCTGGGCATCTGGTCGATCACCACCCTGGTGGCGCCGATCTGCGGCCCGATCCTGGGCGGCTATATCTCCGATTCCTGGCATTGGGGCTGGATATTCCTGATCAATGTGCCGGTGGGGCTTGCGGTCGGCATGGTCTGCTGGACCATGCTGCGCACGCGCGAGACCCAGGTTCGCAAGCTGCCCATTGACACGGTCGGGCTTGCCCTCCTGATCGTCTGGGCCGGATCACTTCAGGTGGTGCTGGATACGGGCAGGAATGCCGGCTGGTGGGATTCGCCGCACATCCTGGCACTTTGCGTCATCGCTGCAATCGGCTTCATCGCCTTTCTGATATGGGAGCTGACCGAAGAGCATCCGATCGTCGATCTGTCGTTGTTCAAGAACCGCAATTTCGCACTGGGCACGATCATATTCTGCCTGGGCAATGGCGTGTTTTTCGCCAACATGATCCTGATGCCGCTGTGGCTGCAGACCCAGCTCGGCTACACGGCGACATGGGCGGGGCTGGTGTCGGCGCCGACCGGCGCAGTGGCCGTGCTTCTGACACCTGTTGCCGCGGGCCTGATGGCGCGCACCGACGCACGGCTTGTCGCCAGCATATCCTTCGCGGCGGCGGCGGCTTCGTATTTCCTGCGCGCGGGGTTGACCAATGATGCCAGCTTCTTTGCCATCGCGGTCCCCCTGATGGTGCAGGGCATCGCTTCGGCCTCCTTCTTCATCGCCCTGGTGATAATCATTCTGGACGGGCTGCCCCAGGAGCGCATCCCCGATGCCTCGGGCCTGGCCAATTTCGTGCGCATCATCGGCTCGGGTTTCGCCGCGTCCATCGTCACCACACTATGGGACAATCGCGAAGCACTGCACCAGAGCCGGCTGGCCGACGTCACCACGGCCTATGCGCCCCAGTTCAATGCGGCGCTCGCTGCCCTGAGAGCGCTGGGGCTTGAGGACATGGCGGCCAAGGCAGCGATAACGCGCGGCATGGTAGGCCAGGCCTATCTTCTGGCCTCGCTGGACGTCTTCACCCTTTCGGCATGGCTGTGCATCGGGCTGGTGGCGCTGGCATGGCTGTGCCACCGCCCCGCGTCTGGCGCCGCCATGCCGGCGGCCGAATAGAATGAGCAATCTACGAGCTAACCGCTGTGTGCTTCACTCGATTGCGCTCAACGCCCATAGCGCGCCTCGATTGCCCGCCGGTCGATCTTCAGGTTCGGGCGCAGCAGCCCGTTTTCGCGGCTGAACGCCTCGCCGGCGAAGATGACCTCGACGAATTGCGCCGCCTTGCGGGTGGAGGAAAGCCCCTCGATATGCTTTTTCACGCGGGCCCGCGCCGCATCGTCATCCGGCGGACACAGGTCGATCACACAAGTCAGGAAGTTGGCGCCCTGCTTCAGGAAGATCACCGAATGGGCGACATCGGGACTGCGGTTGACTTCCTGCTCGATGATTTCCGGGTGCACCTTGTAGCCGCCGGGTGTTACGATCAATTCCTTCTTGCGTCCCAGCAGGAAGACATCGCCATCGACATCCATGCGGCCGATATCGCCGGTTGCCACTTTCTTTTCGCCCACGAAGGTGCGTTCATTCTCGCCGCCGGCGCACTGGAAGTAGCGCAGTGTCAGCGGGTTGTCGCGTTGGACGATGATCTCGCCGTCCGGCGCGAAGTGCAGTTCTACGCCGGGCAGGGTCCGCCCCACCGACCCGTCCTTGCGCGAATGGGCCGGCCGGAAGGTCAGTGATCCCGACTCCACCATGCCGTAGGATTCACACAGGGGAAGCTGCATGTTCCGGAAGAAGGCGCTGACGTTGCGCCGGATCGGTGCCATGCCGGTGACCAGCACGCGCATGCGTCCGCCGAACTGGTCGTGCAGGGGCCTCAGAAGCCGGCGGGCCAGCGCCAGGCGCCGGTCGGGGCCGGGCACAAGTGACAGAAGCCTGCCCACGCCAGTCCGCAGGGCGCGCCGCACGGCCGACTGCTTTTCGAAATCGGCATACACCATCTGGTAGAGCACTGGCGGTGCGACCAGCACGGTGGGTTGCAGCAGCCGCATCGCGTTGAACAGCTGGGTATAGTCGGTGATGATGATATCGATGTCGCGCCAAAGTGCGGCATAGCACATGTTGCGCTGCTGGAAGTTCGACATCGGAAGAAACATCAGCAGCCGGTCGTCGTCACGGATGCCGATGGCCTCGACGATCGGCGGCAGTGTGCTGGCCGCGCCCTTGCGGCTGATCACCAGGCCCTTCAAGCCACCGGCCGATCCGGACGAGAAGACCAGGCTGAACTGATCCTCCAGGTCGGCATCGTCCGCGGCGGCCCGCTCCAGTGCCGATACCGCGGCATTGTCCCCGTCCATGAATGCCACATGCGCCGGGCGCTGCGGGAACAGGCGGGCATGATTTCTGGAAATCAACAGAAGCGCGATGTCATAGCGGTCAAGCAGCTCTTCATTCACCGATCCCGCAAAGTCGTCTGTGAAGGGAACCGAGATGGCGCCGATCTCGATCAGGGCCAGGTCGTGCACCAGCCAGTCATAGGAGTTGGGCGCATAGATGCCGACGCGGTTTCTGGGCCTTACGCCCCAGGCCAACAACTGCGCCTTCACGCGGGCGACATCGCCGGCCAGCGCGGCATAAGGGCGCCGTACGGCCTTGCCGCGTTCGAGCGTATGGATCGCCGCCTTCTTTTCCGGCAGTTGGGCGATCAGCCTGTCAAAATCCATCCTGCATTGTCCCCAGAAACAACATAGCCGTGTTCCGGCTTTTTTATTGGGGAGCGCAGATCGGATCGGGACGCATCGCCAGCCTTCCCGGTGCCGTGCCTGGCATGGGCACAACATCCAGCTGCAAGCCGCGGACCGACCGCCGCAGCAGGCATTCCCCCAATTCCAACTACAGCGGCCGCAAAGCTACCCAAGATGGCACTCCCTGTCATCAGGCAACCGGGGGTCGCTTTAACAGTTAGATGCACGTCAGTGCCGGCGGTCAATTGACGGGCGACTGACCGTTCGGGCGGCTGACTCTTCCAGAATGCCGGGCTTGTGCCAGCGGCCCTCGGGCCTGATGATCAGATAGGGATCGGCCCCGATAGTGACGGCATCGGGATCGCGTTCGATATCTGCGACGATCTCGACATAATCGAAGTCCGAGAACACGAAATAGCGCGCATTTTCAGGAATCCTGAAGCCGAAACGGCTCCAGAAATTGACCAGTCGCACCTGGGAATGGCCATAAACCCGCGTATACCCCTTCTTCTGGCACAGCTTGAATCCCGCCCGCACCAGCTGGAAGGCGGCGCGCGTCTTGCGAAATTCCTTGCGCACTGCCAGCCGCTCGATCTTGGCGAAGTCCGCGAAGAAGCGGACCCTCAGGCAGCCCACCGGCTCATCGCCCACATAGGCCAGAAGGTGGGTCGCGGCCAGGTCGTTGCCGTCATATTCCTCGTCATAGGGGCATTCCTGCTCCCCGATATAGACGGCGCTGCGGATGGTGATGACCCGTGCCAGGTCTTCCATGGTGCGCGCGATGGTCACGCCGATGGTGCCCGGCGCAGCACCCGGCACATAGCTGTCATAGAGAGGCGTCTGGGGCTGCCGGGGAAAGGTCCACAGATGCGGAGCATCGATCTCGCCCACACGCACGCCTTCCGTAAGGCCTAGCACGTCATTGTAGTTGCGTCCGATCTCAGTGTTGGGGCGGGTGTAAAGACTGACGCCGTCATAGGGTGCCGAGGCCATGTGCTCCATGAACAGGGCGGAGCCGGCGGCAAGAGAGCCCGGCGCGAACACTGCCCACATATAGATTCCGGCGGGGCGTTCGCCGGGCTTGGCCAGAAGGCGAAAATCCGGTTGGGCGCCATTGAAATGGCCCAGCGCCAGCACCTGCAATCCCAGCATGTTCAGCGGCAGCATGGCGAAGAACCCTTCGCCGCGAGGGTTTTCCGGATCGAACCGCGACCGCCGGGCCACCGCAAACATGCAATCCCGATTGAAGCGCAGAACCTTCAGCACCGCATCGGTGTCGGCAAGGCCCGGAATGGTTTGGCGAGCCTTTGTCATCAGATCCCGCACCGCCTCCTCAGTGGGGTGGAACATGACCAGCCGGCGGGCGATGCGCGCGGTATCCAGCGCACCCAGATGGTGCCGGCCATGGCGCGGCGCCTCCTGCTCCAGCACGGGCTTGGTCTGAGACTGTGCCATTTTGGCTATCCGGAAAGATTAATATGCAAGAAACCATAAGTGCATCGCTTGCGGGAATAAACAGCAATCTGGCACTGATCGGGTGCGTGGCACGGTTCTGCAGGAATTCCTTCCGTAGGCAGCATTTTTTTGCGAAGACCGGCTTTGGTTTGGCTGGTTAACGAAGTGTTGAGCGAATCTGTGGGCAGTCTGACGTGAAATTTCCGTGCAGTGATTCGCACGGCCGGTGCGGGCCCTGTGGGTATCCGGCGCCGTCTTGAAGCTGCACCTGCGTCCGAGTTCCTTCGGTCAATTTTACCCACTGTTTATGCATTGGGCGCCAATATCCGGGCATGAATGTCCAAGATGTCGCCCGGGCCCTGAATCAGAAGGCGGTTCGCCAGAACTGGCACCACCTGTGCGACCCTACGCTTGCCTTCAGCGATGCCAGCTATGAGCTGCTGCTGACGCTCTGGCGTACGAAAGCCGACGGGCGGCAGATGCCACGTCGCTCGGAGATCACCCCGCGGGACCTCAAGGACATATTGCGCAATGTCGTGATCTTCGAGCGGATTGCACAGAAACCGTCACAATACCGTTGGCGTGTCATCGGCACTGGCCTGACGGAGGTTCTGGGCCACAATACCGGCAAGACGCTGGAGGAAAGCGTGCCTCCCGAATTTTTGCCGCGCTGGATCGAATGTGGAGACCTCATTTTGGACGGGGGGCAGCCACTCAGGTTCCTCGGCCGCGTGCACCTGCAGGGGCGCGACTATCTGCACGCCGAAAATCTTTTTGTGCCGCTGGCCGGCGATACGGACGAGCCGGCGTTCGTGATGGGCCTTTGCCGCTACATGCCGCGCAGCTCCGATGGACCCGAGAGCTGGGAGAATGAACTGGCCTCGATGCCGGGCGGCTTGCTCTAAAGCCAATCTGCGACCGGCGACACCCCCCCGCTTCAGGGGCGGCTTCATCCCTGTCTCGCCATAGACTAGGATAGCAGGCGGGGGCGCGCGACTCGGCTTGCCGGACGCTTCAAGCGCCGACAGGAAAAGGAGCCGCAATGCGTGCCGTGCAGTTACCCATCTATTATGGCTGGCTGGTCCTTGCCGCGTCCGCGGTATCCGAAATGCTGGCGACGGGCGCGACCAGCTATGCCTCCGGCCTGTTCGTCCTGCCGCTGCAGGCGGAATTCCACATCTCGCGCGCCGGCGCCAACAGCGCTGTGCTGATTCTTTTCCTGGGTAGTGCGCTTACCGCGCCGCATGTGGGGCGCCTGCTGGATCGCTATTCCCTGCGCCTGATGATTTGCCTTGGGGCGCTGATATTCTCTGCCGGGCTGGCAGGTATCGCACTGGCGCCTTCCCTGTGGATCATGGCGCTGCTGCTTCTGCTGCCGGTCGGCGCCGGCTTTGCGGCCATTGGCCCGCTGTCCACCAACACCCTGGCATCACGCTGGTTCTTCCGGCGCCGCGGGCTGGCACTGGGCCTGGCGGCAGTGGCAACATCGGGTGGTGGCTTCGTGGTAGTTCCCCTGCTCAGCCAGGCGATCCAGCGCCTGGGCTGGCGCCAGGCACTTTTGTGGGAGGCGCTGGTATTGGCGGTGCTGATCGTGACTGTGGCGCTTCTGATAGTGCGTGACTACCCTGCGTCGTCAGGACTGGCCGGTCATTCGGAAAATAGCGGCCGTGCCGAGGCCGAGGCGCGCCTTGCTCCGGGCGGCGGCCCGGTGCGCCTTGGCACAGTCATCAGAAGCCGCGCCTTCTGGCTTGCCGCGCTGACCATGGCGTTCGTTTCGGCCACAAGCCAGGCCATGGTGGTGACGCTGGTGCCGTATGGCATCCAGCTGGGCTACACCGTGCGGCTGGTGGCGCTGCTGATCGCTGCTTTTTCTATCTGTGCTGGTGTCACCAAGGTGGTGGCGGGCCTGTTGGCGGACCGGGTGGATTTGCGCTGGCTGCTGGCGCTGGCGGCGGGGCTGATGGCGGCGGCGTGGCTGGCGGTGACGCTGTCGTCCGCCTATGCAAACCTGCTGTCGTCGGCATGCCTGGGCGGTATCGCCCTGGGCCTGGCGCTTCCGGCATCGGCGGCGCTGATTGCCGGCAGCTTCGGCGCCGCACGCTTCGGTACGGTGATGGGCTGGGCCTACTCTCTTCTCCTGGCCCTGGCCATTGCACTTGTCCTGTTCGCCGGCATTGTCTTTGACAAGGCAGGTGGCTATCAGCCGGCGTTCATCGCTTTTGCCGTCATGCTGTGTGCATTGCTGCTGGCCATTCTGCTGCTGCCGCTGCCACGCAAGGACGTGGCGGCGTGATCTCGGTCGCTCAGCTTGTCGCTGGTCTGGAAAGCCGCAGCATCATCCTGTCGCTGGCGGACGGCCAGTTGCGCTATCGCTCGCCCAGGGATGCGCTGACTGCGGCGGACCGCGCCGCCATCGGCGAGCGGCGGGACGCGCTGATCGATTTCCTGGCCGCGCGCGAGGCCGGACGGGCCCTGCGCATGGTCGAGCCGCAGGACGGGCCGCTTTCCACCGCGGTGGGCCAGGACATGTATTACCGCTTCGGCTCGGGCCCGCTGCAGGGCAAGCCCATCAGCCTGAATATCGGCATGGCCGGCAGCTTCAGGAACGCGCGCGCTGCTGACATTGCCGATGCGATCCGCGCGGCGGTGGCCCGGCATGACAGCCTGCGCACCCGCATCGTGCGCCATGGCGAGGTGCCCGAGTTGGCGCTCAACCCCGTCGAAGAGCTTCAGATCGGTTTCGAGGATCTCTCAGGTGCCGCAGACGGCACTGCCGCCGGCCAGGCCGTGGTCGCGCAGATGTTCGGCGACCACATCCCGGTCGAATCGCCCTGGCTGTTCCGCGCCAAGGTGGTCGCGCTGCCCGGGGGCGATGCCGCCGCCGTGATGGCGGCCAACCACTTCATTTCCGACGCGGGCACCCGCAACATCCTGCTGCAGGAAATCCAGGATGCGCTGGACCGCAAGGCCGGCCGGGAGGTGAAACCCCATCCGCCGGCCATACCCTATTACGCATTTTCGCGGGGCGAACGCCGCTTCCTGGAAGGGGCGCAGGGCGCGCGGCTGATCGATTACTGGCGGCGCTGGTACGGGCGCCAGCCGGTGATGCACGCGCCATCCGGCGCTGTCATGGAATGGGGCGCCGGCACGCGCATCGTCAACAACTTCACCATACCGCGCCGGATGCTGGAAAAAGCCGGCATCCTGGCGGCGGCGCATGGCGCCACGCCCTTCCTGGTCTTCCTGGGTATCTTCTGTCTGGCGATGGCGCGCTGGTCGAAGATGGAGCGCTTTCCCGTCCGCATCCTGGGCGACAAGCGCTCGCGGCTGGACCTTGCGGGCACGGGGGGGCTGATGTTCTGCGCCGATCCGGTGGAGATACCGGTTCCTCCCGGCCAGGATTTCGCCCAGTTGATGCGCGCAATCCTGGTGGAATATGAAGCGTCGCTGGCGCTCAGGCTGCCGACGCTGCATTACTTCGCGCCCCATGTCGTGCGCCCCGACATCGAGCCCGCCGCCTATCCCAATCGCATTCCGGCGGTGTTCAATTATTATTCCGGCGGCACTTCGCGCGAGCGGGCCGAACGCGAAGGCGCGCCAGACGGTACCGCGGGTCTTGCCTGGCCACCCGAGGTCACGCGCCTTTCCCCGCAAAGCTGGACGCGGCGCAGCGCGCCCCTGTTCCTTCACCTGATGGACCTGGGCAATGAAATGACGGCCTCGCTGCACTTCCTGGCAGATGTGGTGAACGAGACGGACGAGAAAGCCTTCATCGCCACTCTGTTTCAGGTGTTCGACGAAGTGCTGCCCGTCTGAAAGCAGGACCGGCATGGAGCTTTCCGACCTTGCGCCACCGGGCACGGTGCTGATCCCCATCCTTGATCGGGGCCAGTCGGTGGCGCTGCACCCTTTGGAGGCGGAGCTTGTGGCGCGCGCGGGCGACAAGCGCCGTCGCGATTTTGCGTTGGGCCGGGCATGCGCCCGCGCTGCACTGGCCGCGCTGGAATTTCCCGAAGCGCCGATCGGCCGGGCTGAAAGCGGCATGCCTTTGTGGCCGCAAGGAGTTGTCGGCAGCATCACCCACACAAGCGGCTTAGCTGCTGCGCTGGTTGGCCGCGGCTCGGAATTCCGCGCCCTCGGCATCGATGCGGAACGCAGTGAGGCCATGGATGAGACGCTGGCGCCGCGCCTGTTCGTGCCGTCCGAGTTGGCCCTGCTTTCCGCACTGGACGCGCCGCGGCGCCGCGAAATGGCGACACTGCTCTTCAGCGCCAAGGAAGCCTATTACAAGCTCTTCCATCCCCTGACGGGGCGGCGGCTGGACTTCCGCCGGCTGGAGATTGTGCCGGGCGCGAGCGGTTTCACTGCGCGCCAGCCTCAGGAACCGGATGGCTGGGCTGAACCGATAGCCGGGCGTTTTGCCGTGATGGACGGTCTGGTCGTGACCGTGATCGGCCTTTCCGTATCCTGATTGGTCGCCTAGAGCACTCCCGATTCTTCGCTGGGCGCCGTCAGTTCGGCGATCCGTCCGGCAAAGCCCGCCAGCGTGGGATTTTCAATCAGGTCGGCCAGGCTGAGTTCTGCATCCAGCGCCAACTGTTCCTGGATGGCTCCTATCGTCTTGACCGCCAGCAGCGAATGGCCGCCCAGGGCAAAGAAATTGTCATCCGGGCCCACGCTTTTTACGCCCAACGCCTGGGCCCAGATCGGGGCAAGCTGATCCAGCAGGGCGTGATCGGTCATTTCGTCTCCGGCGAATTTCGACGCGGCGATCCTATCGCAACGCCGGAAAATGCGTCCAGCTTGATCGGATCGCGGCCGCAATTTGACAAACTTTGCGGCATCTGGCGGGCTTTACGGGCCGGGGCCTGTGTCTATTATCCCCCTCCAAAACTGTATTCAGGGCATTTCAGGGGGATTGCAGAACCGTCATGCGCATCAGGACCGCCGCACTCGCCGCCACCGCACTCATCGCCACTGCCGCCTTGGGATACCTGGTCTGGAGCAACATTCCCCACGGGCCAATGACCTCGATCCTGGACCGCCCCTGGCCGGCGGCAGTCAAGACCAGGCAGCCCGAACATCCGCCGGTGCTGACGCCCGAGGAGGAATTGAAGACCTTTCATATGGCTCCGGGCTACCAGGTTCAGCTGGTGGCCGCCGACCCGCTGATCAAGGACCCCATCCTGGCCGAGTTCGACGGCGATGGGCGCCTGTGGGTGGTCGAGATGCAGGGCTATGCCGTCGGCAAGTCGATGGAGAATGTCGAGAACCCGCCGATGGATGACCTCGTGGTTCTGGAGGACACTGACGGCGACGGCGTCTATGATAAACGCACCGTGTTCATCGACAAGCTGGTATTGCCGCGCGCGCTGAAGATTTTGGACAAGAACTGTGTGCTGATCGGCGTACCGCCGGAGCTGATCAAGGCCTGTGACACCAATGGCGACCTGAAGGCCGATACCCGCGAAATCGTCCATGGCAGTTTTGGCAAGCGCGGTAATATCGAGCACGCCGCCAACGCCCTGTTCTGGAGCATGGACAACGTCATCAACGTCTCCGAGCACAATTACAATGTGCTGCCCAGGCCCGGCGGGAAGCTGGATATCGTTCCCAATCTGGTGCGCGGCCAGTGGGGCGCCACCCAGGACGATGCCGGGCTTCTGTTCCGCGACGTCAACACCGATCCCCTGTTCGTCGACTATATTCCGGCCAGATATTATGTGCGCAATCCCGGCCTGATCCGCACGCGCGGTCTTTATGAAAGTCTGGTCGACCAGACAAAGTCGGCCGTCTGGCCTGTGCGCCCCACGCTGGGCGTCAATCGCGGCTATCGGCCGGAAGTGCCGCGCCCCGACGGCTCGGCCTATTACTATCAAGGCGTCTCTTCGCCGATGATCTTCCGCGGCGACAATCTGCCCAAGGATGTCCAGGGCCAGGCCTTCGTGGTCGACGATCCCACAAATCTGGTGCATCTGCTGAAGGTCGAGGATGACGGCAGCGGCAACATCTCGGCCGCCGACTACTATTCCAGGGGCGAGTTCATGGCCTCGACCGACGAGCGGTTCCGCCCCGCCTCCCTGACCCAGGGCTGGGACGGCACCTTCTATGTCATCGACATGTATCGCGGCGTCTCGCAGGAAGAGCGCTATCAGACCGACTATCTGCGCGACTACATCAATCAGCACCAGTTGTGGGAAGGCATCCATCACGGCCGCATTTTCCGGGTGATCCATTCGGGCATGCACAAGGTGGAAAAGCCGCATATGCTGGAGGAAACTCCGGCCCAGCTGGTCGCCCACCTGTCCAATCCGATCGGCTGGTGGCGCGACACCGCCCAGCAGCTTCTGGTCCAGCGCAATGACAAGTCGGTCGTGCCGGCGCTGAAGGAGCTGGCGGCGAACGCGCCCGACTGGCGCACCCGGCTGCAGGCGCTGTGGACGCTGGAGGGCATGGGCTCGATGGACGCAGCGACCGCGCGCGCGGCGCTGGGCGACAAGAACGCGGCGGTGCGCAACGGCGCGGTGCGCTTTTGCGAGCCCTTCCTCACCGACAGGGCCATGCTGGCGGCGGTCATGAAGCTGGCCGACGATCCCAGCTGGCAGGTGCGCCGCCAGCTCACCGCCTCGCTGGGGCAGTTGCCGGCCGCCAGCCGCGTTGCCCCGATCGTCACCATGCTGCGCAAGTACGGCGATGACGAGATCACCGTTGACGCCGCGGTCAGCGGCCTGAAGGGCCAGGAGGCCGAGGCGTTGAAGGCGTTGCTGTCACAGCCGGGCCCCAGCACCGACGCAATCCAGATGCTGGCCGGTTCGGCGGGCAAGAACCGCCAGGCGCCGGTGTTGATGCCGGTGTTGGACATTGCCACCAATACCGGCCAGCCGGAAAAGATGCGCGTTGCCGTACTCGACGGCGTGGCCACGGGTCTTTCGGGTATCAATGTGCGCCGCGGCGGCGGCGTGGCGGGTGGCCGCGCCGGCGGCGGCATACCCGGCGCGGCCCTGCGCCGTCGCATCCAGGTCGATCCTCTTGAAATCGGTACCCGCCCCGCTGCGCTGATGGAAGTGTCGGCAGGCGAGGGCGATCTGGCCTCCGCCGCCCGGGCCGTGCTGCGCGACCTTTCCTGGCCGGGCAAACCCAAGCCGGCCGAGCCGCAGAACACCCGCACGCCCGCAGAGCAGAAGCTCTATGAGCATGGCAAGGACGTTTACGCGACCAATTGCGCGGGCTGCCATCAGGCCAATGGCCAGGGCGCGCCCGATGTCGCCGCGGCGCTGGCCGGTTCGACCTTCGCCAATGCCCGTCCCGATGTGCCGCTGCGCATCCTGTTCAACGGCAAGGACGGCAATATCGGCGACATGCCCCCGTTGGGTCAGTCGCTGTCCGACGCCGATCTGGCCGCCGTGCTGACCTATGTGCGCGGCAGCTGGGGCAACAGCGGCACGCCGGTCGCCCCGGCCTATGCCACGGAGATGCGGCAGATGTACGCCTATCGCAAGAAACCCTGGAGCAACGCCGAACTGCAGGCCGTCGTGGACCGCAGCGCCGGGCGCTAGCGCAATGGCGGCACGCGGGGTTCGGCTCTCCATCCAGGGCCTCGGCAAGCGATACGGCAAACAGGAGGCGGTGCGGGGAATAAGCCTCGATGTCGCTGCCGGCGAGATCGTCGGGCTGCTGGGGCCCAACGGTGCGGGCAAGACCACCACGCTGGAATGCATCCTGGGGCTTCGACGTCCCGATGCCGGCACCATCAGCGTGTGCGGGATCGATGCGCTGAAGGCCCCTCGCCAGGCACACGCGCGCATCGGCGTGGTGCTGCAGCAAACGGGCCTTCCCGACAAGATCACCCCGCGCGAGGCGCTGGCCCAGTTCGCGCGGCTCTATGGCGCCCATCAGGACGGAGAGGTGCTGCTGGCGCGTTTCGGCCTTCTGGAAAAAGCGGATGGCCTTTACGAGACCCTGTCGGGCGGGCAGAAACAGCGTCTGGCGCTGGCGCTGGCTTTTGCCGGCAATCCGGCGGTACTGCTGCTGGACGAAGCGGCGGCGGGACTGGATGTGGGTATGCGCCGCGCCCTTCACGACGATATGCGCGCGATGCGGGCCGAGGGCCGCGCGCTCCTGATCGCCACCCATGACATGAGCGAGGCGATGGAACTGTGCGACCGCATCGCCGTGCTGCACCGGGGACGAATCGTCGCCGAAGGCGCGCCGGATGCGGTAATCGGCGCCCATACTTCGCTGGAAGACGCGATTCTTGCATTGACTGGCACGGCGCTGGCGGACAGTGGACGATGAACGCGCTGTCGCTTGTGCTGTTCCAGACGGGACTCAGTCTGAAGCTGAATTTTCGCAACCGGATGGCGGTGATCTATGGCTATCTGTTTCCGTTGATCTTCCTGGTCGCCTTCTGGGTGATCTGGCGCAACGATGAAGTGCCGCTGGCGTTGCATCTGGGCCAGCTTCTGACCGTGACGGTGCTGGGCGGGGCCTGTTTCGGGTTGCCCACAACGCTTGTTTCGGAACGCGAACGCGGCGTGTGGCGGCGCTATGCCATCACCCCGGCCCCGGTCTGGGTATTCATCGCCAGCCTTTTGGCGGCGCGCTATGTGCTGCTTCTTACCGCGGCGCTGCTGCAGTTGGCGGTGGGCTTTGCATTCGGCATGCCGCTGCCGCTGCATCCGCTGTCGCTGCTGGCAGCCTTCACCGTCGCATCCGTCGCCTTCATTGGCTTCGGGCTGGTTATCGCCATGCTGGCGGATACCGTGCCGGCGGTGCAGGCGCTGGGGCAGTGCATCTTCCTGCCCATGCTGATGGTGGGCGGCGTCGCCGTGCCGCTGTCCACCCTGCCGGATTGGGCGCAGCACATCTCGGCCTTCTTCCCCGGCCGCTACGCGGTCGAAGCGATGCAAGCGGCGGTGACGGGGCGCGGGCTTACCGGCACCGGCTTCGATCTTGCTGCGCTGCTCCTGATCGGGACCGCGGGCGCCCTGGCCGCCGCGATGATGTTTCGTTGGGACGGCGGCGAGCGTTTTTCCGCCAGACCGGGCAAGGCCTGGCTCTTGCTGGCGGTTGGCATGTGGATCGCGGTGGGCGTTGTGGCGGAAATGCACGGCCAGGTCCGCGCCATCGACGCCGTCGATACCGAGGCGGTGCCCAAGGTCGGCGATTTCCGCGCCCCCGCCATCCCCATGCCCGCGAGCTGGGAAGCGGTGACAGCGGCCGATTTCGACGCCATCGCCTTTGACCGGCTGCCGCCCGACGGCGGCATCGTCGCCCCCATTGCTGCGCCCGACGAGGCGCCCGATCCCCAAGTGGCCGAGCGCATCGCGAACATCGATGCGGCGCTGGATCACTGGCGGCCGGGCATGGTGGCCGATCCGGTCCAACGGGTGCGCAACTGGCTCTCCGTGTTGGCGGTTCCGGACGTGCTGCAAATGGAGCAGATGGAGAAATTCCTTCCGCCGCTCGTGTTCACGCGGTTGCGCGAGATGTTCGGCGATCCCGATCTCGCCAAACTCCTTTACTGGGTGGCCATGCATCCCGAAGGCGGCGATGATACCGCGATGCGCCATCTGGAAGCACTGGGTCTGCCCGCCATCAGCGGGCCCATGCAGAAGCCGCGTGCGCGGGTGATGCTCTATGCCTTCAAGTTCCTGAAGCGCCTGCGCGCTAAAGGGATGCGCTGATCCCCGCCCGCACCAGCGCGCCGGGCGCGGGGAAACCAACCACATCCTCATAATGGGCATCCAGCAGGTTCTCGACCGAGGCGTTCAGCTTCAGCTGCGGCGTCACCCGGTACGATACCGCAAGATCGGTGCGCAGACGGCTGCCCAGAGTGACGTCGCCGGTGGGGACGGAGTTGTCGATCATCGATCCCACATGCGTCACGTCCAGATTGAATTCGGCGACATCGATCGGCCGCCAGGTCAGCGAGGCACCCGCCAGCCATTCGGGCACATCGCGCAGCGGCGCTCCGGTCAGCTCATTGCGTGCATTGGTATAGGAAACATGCGGCGCGGCGGTGAAGTTGCCGAAATCCAGCGCCAGCGAGGTTTCCATGCCCCGCACATGCACGCTGGAAAGGTTGACCAGCTTGGGCACCGCGCCGGGCTGAAAATCGATCAGGTCGGAATAATGGGTGTCATAGCCTTCCAGCTTCCAGCGGCCGAAGGCCCAGAGGTCCTGGGTGACGCCGCCCTCGACCGTCTCGGCATCTTCCGGCTTGAGGGTGGGATCGCCGACGACCGGATTTCCCAGGGCATAGAAGCTGGGCAGCTTGTAGGCTCTGCCCCAGCTGACCTGGAAATGCGTGCCGCTATCGGGCAGCGCATAATCGGCACGCAGCTGGGGGCTGAAATGCTCGCCGCCGTCATTGTTGTCATAACGCCCGCTGGCCGACAGGCTGAGCCGTTCGTCCAGCAGGTAGCGCGCCTCTGCGAAGGCCGACCACAGCGTGCGGTCCAGCGCGAAATGGGTGGGCAGGGGAAAGCCGAAATCCAGCGTGCCGTCATCGGTGCCGTGCTCGATCTGAAGATCCATCCCCGCCGCCACATCCAGCCCGTCGGCGGGCGTGAAACGGTTGGTCCAGGTCAGCTGGTTGCGGGTGAAGCGCGCATTGTCGGTATTGGCGGGAATGCCGAACGGCGTCTGCGCGCTGGGCGCCACCCCTGGCGAGCGGGCATCGGAGCTGCGGGTATAGAGCCCATAGTCCAGCATCATCGACCAGCCATTCGACAAGTTGCGCGCGGCATGGGCGCCGAAAACGCCTTCATCAATGTCGCGATGGTCCAGGGTGCGCAGCACCGACAGGCGCGGCCCGCCGCTGGAATCGGGGAAGCTGGTGGCGGCGCTGCTGCCATAGCGGCCATTGAAGCTGAGGCTGGTGCCGGCGATCTGCGGCAGCGCCAGCGCGCCATCGACGCTGGTGCCCTTTACGTTGCTGCCGGCCACCGGCATGCCGCTGTCATCATAGGACAACCCCAGATTTGCCTGGGCTTCGCCGATGGGCCCCGACACGTGGCCGCCCGCGCGCCAGTATCCGAAGCTGCCGCCTTCCGCCTCCAGCCCCGCCTGCAGATCGGGCGTGCCGCGCCGGGTGATGATGTTGATCACCCCGCCCACCGCGTCGGAGCCATAGACCGCCGAGGCGGGCCCGCGCACCATCTCTACCCGCTGGATGTCGTTCAGGTCGAGGGTGGAGAAATCATAGGAGCCGCCGCGCGTGTTGGTGGGGTCGTTGGCCTTCACTCCGTCCAGCAGCACAAGCGTGAAGTTCGGCTTGGCGCCGCGGGTGAAGAGCGACACCACGCTGCCGCGTCCACCCGACTGCTGCACATAGACGCCGGGCAGGTCGCGCAGCAACTCCACCACGCTGGAAGGCTGGCGGGCAGCGATCTGGGCCGCGTCGATCAGCGCGACATTGGCATCGCGCGCCGCCACACCGCCGGCCAAGTGCGTCGCGGTCACTATGACGTTTTCCGGGGCATTTTCGGGGGCATTCATCGCCTGATCCGCTGTCTGGGCGAGGGCAGGGGAGGAACAGCAAAAAAACAGCGCCGCGCCAAGACGCGCGCGGTTTGAAAGACGCAGCATATGGATCGGTTTCCCGGGATAATCGGCCGTGGCCGGTTTCACTGCCGGCAATCTATCGTCCGCGTTCCGGCGGCGCAAATGCGGTCCTTGGCGTGAGAGACAAACCTGGTTTAGGGTTCCGGTAGCGCCATAAACTTTGGGCGTCGCGCCGGGGGGGAAGGATTTTGGGGACGGCAACGCTTTCCATGCTGCCGCTCGACTATGTCGAGTTCTTCATTTTCCTGGCGGCGCTGTGTGTCGTGGGCGTTGTTTCGGGCCGCGGCGAGCGCGACAATTCCACGGACTATTTCCTCGCCGGCCGGAGACTTCCCTGGTACGCAGTCGGCGGATCCTATGTCGCCGCCAATGTCTCGACCGAGCATTTCATCGGCCTGGTCGGCGCCAGCACCGTCATGGGCGTGGTCCCGGCGCTGGCCCAATGGCAGACCTCGCTAGCCGAAATTATCATCGTCTTCCTTTTCGTGCCTTTCCTGATCCGGGCGCAGGTCACGACCGTGCCGGAATACCTGGCCCGGCGGTTCGGGCGCGGCGTGCGCCAGGCCTTCGCGCTGCTGACCATCTTCGCCAACATCACCATTTTCATGTCCGCGGTGATGTATGCGGGCGGACTGGCGCTGTCGGGTTTCTTCGGTTGGCCGTTGCTGGCCTGCATCATCGGCACCGGCCTGTTCGCGGGGGGATGGGCGGTCTATGGCGGCCTCAACACCGTGGCCTGGACGGGCCTGGTCACCGCAGTGGTGAAGATCGGCGGCGTGGGCCTTTTGACCGTCCTGGCACTGAAGGCGATGAGCCCCACTGGCAGCCTGATAGACGGCTTCGTCAATGTCATCCATCTCAACATCGCCGATCAGGGCCCCTGGCATCAGGCGCTTGTCGCCAGCGGAAGCCATCTGACCCAATACGGCGCCTACAATCGGCTGACTGTGTTCCAGCCGCCCGATCATCCATTGGCTCCCTGGACCGGAACCTTCTTCGGCCTCCTGGCGGTGGGGGTTTGGTACGGGGTGATGAACCAGTTCATCGTCCAGCGCGTGCTGGGCGCGCGCGATGTGTGGCACGCGCGCATGGGGCTGGTGATGGCGGGCTATGCCAAGCTGTTCCTGCCGCTGATCATCGTGCTGCCGGGCATGATCCTGTTCGCGCGGCATCCCGAATTCCTAATGGGCAACTGGGCCGATGCCCAGCACCGGGCCGACGGCGGCTTTGTCGTTCTGGTGCGCGAATTCCTTCCGGCGGGCTTGCGCGGGCTTCTGCTGGCGGTCCTGATCAGCGCCGTCCAGTCAACAGTCAGTTCCGTGGTCAATGCGACGGCGGCAGTGCTGACGCTGGACATCTATGTGCCGCTGATCAACCCCGATGCCACCGAGAAACAGAAGGTGCGCTTCGGCATCTGGGCCAGCATCGCCGCGGTGCTGGCCGGCATCGCCATGGCCATCTATATCAGCCGCCAGAATGACGGCGTCTATCAGTATATGCAGACCATAAACGCCTTCGTCGCCCCACCCTTCGCCGCCATCCTGTGGGTGGGCCTTTTGTGGAAGCGCACCAATGGGGCGGGCGCGATGGCGGCCATCGTGGGCGGGCTGGGGTGCGGATTCGTGATGAAGATTCTGGGCGCCGCCTTTGCCATGCCCGGCTGGTTCTATCCCTTCGGCAACCAGGCGCCGATCTGCCTTCTGGTGTCGATCCTGTTGTGCGTGGCCGGAACCCTGATCCACCCGGCGCCCGCGCCTGGTACCGAAGCCGAGCCGGTTACCTTCTGGAATTCCAGGGAAACCCTGAAGGCAGGATTGGGCGATAAATGGTATAATAGTATTTGGTTGTGGGCGGGCCTTCTGCTCGTGCTCACCTGCCTGTGCATGCTGATCTTCAGTCAGATATTCTTCCCAACAAGGATAGGGCCATGAACAAGAAGAACCTGTCAGACCTTGTGATCCGCCAATCTGAATTCAAGGGCGATATGGGCGTGGCACGCACCGACGTCACCCCGCCCGCCGGCATCTATGCGCGCTCCTGGGGCAGCGCCATGCACGATGCGGCGGAAGGAATTCATCGACCGCTCTATGCTACTTGTCTGTTCCTGCGGGGCCGAGATCCGCAATTGGAACTGTATCTTCTCTGCCTGGACCTTGGTTGGTGGTACGACAACGCCCATGAACGCGAGATCCGGACCCGTATTGTGGAAAAGGCCGGTATCCGCGATGACCAGCTGATCGTCCATATGGGCCATACCCATTCCGGGCCTGCGTCCAACCTGCAGAATGTCGAGCGCCAGGGCGGCCACCTGATCCCGCCTTACCGCGACAAGGTGGTGGACGCCTGTGCTGCCGCGATCACGGGCGCAAAGGTCAACGCCCAGCCCGCGGTCGCTTCCTGGGCCTATGGCCGCTGCGACCTGGCGCGCAATCGCGACCTGGTGCTGGACAGTGAGACCTTCCTCTGCAGCGTCAACCCCGATGGCCCGTCGGACGACACCGTACTGGTGGGCCGGGTGACGGATGCCGGCGGCAGGATCATGGCCACAATGGTGAACTATGCCTGCCATCCCGTCAGCCTGGGCGGCGGCAACAAGTTGATCTCGCCCGACTATTACGGCGCAATGCGCGAAGTGGTTGAGCGTGATACGGACGGGGCACCCTGCCTGTTCCTGCACGGCGCATCGGGCGACATGACGCCGCTGCGTTCGTATGAGGCCGATGTCGCTGTCGCCGACCAGAACGGACGCCAACTGGGCTATGCGGCACTATCCACGCTGACGGGTATGCTGCCGCCGGAACAGGAGTTCGCCTTTGACCGGATCGAGGAATCGGGCGCGCGCCTGGGCCGCTGGAGCCTTCGGCCCAAGCCCGCCAGCACCGCGCTGGTGGCCACCACGTCGATCACCGAGCTCGCCTATGTCGACCTGCCGACCGAGGTCGAACTGCTGGAAAGCCTGAAGACCACCACCGACCGCTATATGCGCGAACGGCTGGAGCGGCGGCTGATGGTCCGGCGCGATGTTGGCGAGGGCAAAAGCCGCGCACTGAGAATGACGCTGTGGCAGATCGGCGATGCCATCCTGATCGGCGCGCCGGCCGAGGCCTATTGCCATTTCCAGAAGGAAATGCGCCGCCGGTTCCCCGGCCGCGCCGTGATGGTGCTGAATATCGTCAATGGCAATGTCGGCTATCTCGCTCCGGCGGACACCTATGACAAGCCGGGCCTCTACCAGATCAGGATTTCGCTGTTCAAACCCGGCTGCCTGGAGCAGGTGATCGAGGATACGACCCACGCACTTACCGAGCTTGAAGCCGCCCATGGATAAGAACGATACGCCCACATCCAAGGCGATTCTGGAGCATAACCGCCGTTTTATTCCCGGCGGCATCTCGTCGGTCAACCGCAGCATCGATCCCGCCGTCGCCTTCGTGAAGGGCGAGGGTGCGTATCTTTGGGACGCGGCGGGCAAGCGCTATATCGACTATCACGCCGGCTTTGCGCCCTATTTCCTCGGCCACAATTTCCGGCCGGTGAACGAGGCCGCCGCCGCGGCCCTGACCACGGGCGACAGCCTATTCGGCGCTGGTCCATCGGTGCTGGAAGGGATGCTGGCCGAACTGATCGTTACTCATGTCCCGGCGGTGGAGAAGCTGACGTTGCTGAACACCGGCAGCGAGGCGGACGCGCTGGCGGTGCGCATCGCCCGCGCGGTGACGGGTAAGAGCCACATCATCGTGATGCAGGGTGGCTATAACGGCAATTCCGACGAACTGGCCTGCAATGTCTTCAACACGCTTGCCGAGATCGGTCCGCGCGTGTCGCCCGGCGAATATCCGTTGAAGCCGCTGGGCGCGGGCACAACAATCCTCGACACCCGTTTCGTCCACGCAATCAACTTCAACGACCTTGAGTCGGTCCGCTATGTCTGCCGCCGCTATCCGGTAGCCGCCTTGGTTACCGAGCCGCTGCTTCAGAATATCGGCGTGGTCAAACCCGGTCCCGGTTATCTGGAAGGCCTGCGCGCACTCGCTGACGAGCTTGGTTTTCTTCTGGTGTTCGACGAAGTCAAGACCGGCTTTCGCCACGCGCTGGGCGGCTACAGCGCGCTCAGCGGCGTGATGCCCGATCTTGTCGTCTATGGCAAGGCGGTGGCCAACGGCTTTCCCATTGCCATGGTGGGGGGGAAGTCCAGGTACATGGACAGCATCGTCGACCCCGATCCGTCCAAGCGCCCCTTCGTGGCGGGCACCTATAATGGCCATCCCGTGGCCGTGGCCGCGGCGATCGAAACTGTGCGTCATCTGGCGACGAACGGAAACGAGATCTATCCGCGGATGGAAAAGATGGGTGCGGCGATGGAGGCCGGCATTCTGGACATCTTCAAACATGCGGGAATTGCAGCCTGCGTGGCGCGCCAGGGTTCGGCCTTTTCCTTCTATCTGATGGAAACGCCGCCGCGCGACCTGCACGACATCATCAAAGGGCACGATTTCGCCCGCGACGTGGCGCTGCGCCGCGGCCTTGTTGAACGTGGCGTCTTCTTCGTGCCCATCGCCACCAAGCAGTGCTCGCTGTCGGCGGCCCATACGATGGACGATGTCGCCTTCACCCTGGAGCAGTTCGAGGCATCGCTGAAAGCGCTCTAGTTCGGCGTGATCTTCAGCAGCGCCTTCTGCTCGGTCAGCACATAGAGCGCGCCGTCCGGCCCCACCCGTACGTCGCGGACGCGCTCCTTCCTGTCGGTCAGCATCGGCTCTTCGGCCACGACCTTGCCGCCGCGCATTTCCAGGCGATAGATGCCGATGCCGCGCAGGGCGCCGGCGAAGATGCTGTTCTTCCATGCGGGAAACATGTTGCCGCGATAGACCGCCAGGCCCGATGGCCCGATCACCGGATCCCAGTAATAGACTGGTTGCTCCATACCCGCCTTGGCGGTGATGCCTGCGCCCAGCGGCTTGCCGGAATAGTCAATGCCGTGGGTTATGATGGGCCAGCCGTAATTGACGCCCTTTTTTATCAGGTTCAGCTCGTCACCGCCGCGCGGGCCGTGTTCTGTTTCCCACAGCCGTCCCTTGGCATCGAAGGCCAGCCCTTCCGGGCTGCGGATGCCATAGGCCCAGATTTCGGGGCGAACCCCGGGCTTGTTCAGGAAGGGATTGTCGGGCGCCGGCGTGCCCTCCCCTGTCAAATGGATGATCTTGCCGACATCGCGGTCAAGCTTCTGCGCCTGGGCTTCCTCATAGTCCTCTACCTTGTTGCCGTCGCGGTCGCCCACGGTCATGAACAGAGTGCCATCCCTGGCAAAGGCGATGCGCCCACCCTGTTTCATGGAGAAATTGTGCTCTGGAAGCTCGGGCACCCCGCGATAGATCACGGTGACGTCGTGGACGGCGTTCCCCGCCTCATCCAGCACGGCATGCGCCAGATAGGTGTTGCTGTTGCCCTCAGCCAGGGTCTCGAAGAAGGAGAAATAGATGCGATGGCTTTTGGCGAAGTCCGGCGCCAGAACCACATCCAGAACGCCAAGCTTGCCTGTGGGCGCCAGCATGCCGATGCCGCCCAGCGGTTCCGACATGGTGCCGTCCTGTGACACGATCCGCAGATGCGCGGGGTATTTCTCGGTAACCAGCATTTTTCCATCGGGCAGGAATGCCAGCGACCAGGGCAGATGCAGCTTGTCGGTGATGGTCGTCACCTTGTAATCGGCCGCCCGGTGAAACGGCGCGCGGGTCTGCTCGGGGAACAGCGGCGCATCGTCGGCCTTTTCGGGCGGCCGTGTTTCGAACGGCTGGCCCTCCACCATGCGCGGCGGGGGAAAGGAATTGCTGTTGTTGCCCGGTGGCGGGGGCGGAGGCGCAACCTGCGCAACCGCCGCCGTCGAAAGCAGAAGAAATGTGGTCAGCCAGATGCCGCGCATAGCGATTTCCCCTCAAGCTTCTCGCCGGTTTATCTTGCCAGTCTAGCCCGCCATCCCGCTATAGTCGGCAAAAATAAGCCGGGGAGAGGCTCATGAATCGGATCATTCTGGCCGCGTTGCTGGGCGCGGCCCTGATGGGCGGGGGTGTCGCAGGCACCGCACTGGCTCAGCAGGCCGCTCCCAATCTGGTGCCGCCGCCGCGCCGTTTGGCGCCCCCGGTGCCCGCGCTGCTGCAAAGCCGGGCGCATGAGATTTTTACCGGCGTCTGTGCCGCCTGCCACGGCAACGACCTGAAGGGCGGCAGCGCAAAAAGCCTGTTCACGACCGCTTTCCTGGATGCCAACGGCGATGCGCAGATCGTCGGAGCCGTCGCCGACGGGCCCCGGGGCGTGGCCAATCACGGTTTCAAGACCATGTTTTCGCCGGAGGAAATCGCCCAGCTTCCCGCATATCTTCGCATCCGCAGCGGAATCCTGAACCGCCACGTCGGTCCCGTGCCCGACATCACAGGCAAGGTTTTCTCCACCGAGAAGGCGAATTTCAGGGTGGAGACGCTGGCAAAGGGGCTGGACCAGCCCTGGGGCATGGCCTTTCTTCCTGACGGGCGGATGATCTTTACCGAGCGCGCGGGCCGCCTGCGCTTCCTGTCGATGGACGGCAGGATGAGTGCGCCGGTGAAGGGCACGCCCACCGTCTTCGTACGCCAGGATGGCGGCATGCTGGATGTGGCGCTGCCGCCTGATTTCGCCCAGACCGGATGGATCTATCTGTCCTATTCCACGGTGCGTCCCGGTTATGTGGTCCAGCCGGGCGACGACACCGCGCCCAATCTGGCGCCGCCCACCATGACCGTGATCGTGCGCGGCAAGATCAACGCCAGCAACGAATGGGTGGACCAGCAGACCCTGTTCCAGGCGCCCGACGACATCTACAGCCACCCGGCCGACCATTATGGTTCGCGCTTTTTGTTCGACGGCAAGGGACATGTCTTCTGGTCGATGGGCGAGCGCCACGATTATCAGTCGGCGCAAAACCTGGCCTCGCCGCTGGGCAAGATCCATCGCATCAATCTGGACGGCAGCGCACCGGCCGACAATCCCTTCGTCCATACGCCCGGTGCCCTGCCCAGTATCTGGACCTATGGGCATCGCAATCCGGAAGGCCTGGCCATCGATCCGGTGACCGGCCTGTTCTGGGAGACCGAGCACGGGCCCGTCGGTGGCGACGAGGTCAATATCATCGAGCCGGGCAAGGATTATGGCTGGGGCGTCGCCACCATGGGGCTGGAGCCGGGCATCTGGCGGCAACATGCGCCGGGCATGACACCGCCGATCACCTTCTACAATCCGTCCATCGGGCCCAGCGGCATCACCTTTTACACTGGCCGCAAATTCCCGGCTTGGAAGAACAATCTGTTCATCACCGGCATGGTGGGCCAGCGGCTGATACGCATGGAGATCGACGGCCGCAGGATCGCGCATCAGGAGATTCTGTTCGAAGGTTTTGGCCGGGTTCGCGATGTGCTGACCGGGCCGGACGGCAATCTCTATGCCCTGCTGCAGAACCAGAATGGCGACCCCAAAGGGGGATCGATCATCCGGCTGGTGCCGGCGAAATAGCGCCTGTGCCGGCCCGGTCATTGCGGCCCCGATCGCCAATGCCCCGCCGGCGATATCTACCCTGTCTGTCCACACGGCTCGGCGCCACACTCCAGCTTGCGGTCAGGGCAGAAAGGCGATGATGGCGGTGGTGGATAAAGGGGGAGGGGGCGGAAAAAATGGTACGCATTTGCCCGCATAAAACCTGGAAAAAGGGCGCCGCATCTGTGGGACAGGTAATCGGGAGATCGGGGCGCCGGCCGGCACGACGGCGTTGACGGCAACGGGCAGGGCCATCACCATCCCCTAAAGGGTGCGGCGCGTCGATGCGCCGCCACAGGGAGGCATGCCATGAAGATCAATCTGCCCAGGCGCGATTTTCTCACCGGTGCCGCCGCAGTGGCGGCCGGGGCGATCACGCTTCCGCCGCTGGCCTGGGCCCAGGAAAAATCCAAACTCAAGATCACCGGCGTGCGGCTGGTGAACCTGAAGCCGCGCCGTCCGCCGCCCAGCTATACGCCCGCGCCGGGTTCCTGGTCGACCCAAGGGGTGGAAGTGTCGGCGCCGCCCAACATCTATCCCGAATTCCGTCCCACCCGCAGTCTTTTCGCCGCCAAAAATGTGCCCGGCTTCACGGTGGAGATCACCACCGACAAGGGCATCACCGGCTATGGCCAAGGCGGGGCCGGCGGCGGCGCCATTGTGATGGGCCACCTGGCGGCGCTGATGATGGGGCGCGATCCCTTCGATATCGAGCGCAACTGGGACATCAACTGGCGCGTCACCGAAAGCTATGGTCAGGAAGGCGTGACCATGAACGCCATCTCCGGCTTCGACAATGCGCTGTGGGACATTATCGGCAAGGCTCTGGGTGTGCCGGTCTATGAGCTTCTGGGCGGCGAGACCAAGCCGCGCATCCCCGCCTATTGCACCGGCAATGACATCGAGCAGCACGCCGAGCACGGCTTCACCAGGGTAAAGGTGGCAATGCCAGCAGGCCCCCCGCGCGGCGAGGAGGGCAAGCGCGAAAACGTCGAGCTGGTGGCCCGCGCCCGCAAGGCTGTGGGCCCGGACGGCGATGTGATGTGCGACTGCTGGATGTCGTGGGACGAGCAATACACCATCGAGATGTGCAGGCTTTTGGAACCCTATCGTGTCAAGTGGGTGGAAGAAGTGCTACCGCCATACGATTTCGCCGGTTTTGGGCGGCTCAGGCGCAAGATCACATCGACCAACATCGCCACCGGTGAGCACATCTATGGACGTTATGGCTTCCGCAAGCTGCTGGATGCGGATGGCGCCTCGGTCTGGCAGCCGGACGTGACATGGTGCGGCGGCATGAGCGAGCTGCGCAAGATCGGCGCGTTGGCCGAGGCCTATGACATTTCCGTGATCCCGCATACCGGCGGTACCAACGGCGCGTGTCACTGGTCGCTCAGCCACGTCAACGGCCCTTGGGCCGAACTGTTCATGCCGCCGCCTGGCGGGCCGAAGCAGGTCTACGACATGTTCGACAAGCAGTACGAGATCTCGAAGGGGCCCGAAGGCCTCTACATGCATCCCACGCGCACGCCGGGCTGGGGCTGGGATGACATGGTAGCTACTCCTGTTTGATGCCCCCCCGCCGGGACCTCCCCCTCGGGATGCGCTTCGCGCACGAGGAGGAGGGGCGGGCCTGTGTTTGCGGCGAGATTCTAGTTGTGTTCAAGCTTTAGTACCTTCGCCAGCACCGTGTCGGCGATATAAATGGTCTTCTGGTCCTTCGATACCGCCATGTAATGGCCTTCGCCGACATCGTTGGAATCGCGCACGGTGCCGTGCTTGCCGTACCAGCCCTGAACCTTGCCGTCCCAGCCCAGCTTTAGAACCATGCCGTCGCGACCGGTCGACATCCAAAGCTGGCCGGTAGCATCCTCATAGAAACCGCAGGTCAGGTTCTGCATCTGAAGTTCGTGCCGGTTCTTCAGGTCCTTGTCGAAGATCACGATCTTCTGGCTGGCGCGGTCGCCCACCCAGACCTCGCCCGTCGGCGAGACGATGACGGTGTGGATGGTGGGCAGCTTGCCGTCGGCATGCGCCAGGCTGGCGGACGCCAGAAGGTGGCCGTCCTTGTCGAACTTCATCACCCGGGGATCGCTGCCGGGAATGGCCGGCGAATGGGTGACGAACGCCGCATGGCCCTTGGCATTGTGGGTCTGCGGGCTGTCATAGGTCGCACAGAAGGTGCAGTCGGCCGGGGGGCTGGTGCCGCCATGGCTCTGCACCACATAAAAATTGTCATCCTTGTCGAAGGCGATGTCGAGCGGCTGGTTGAACATGCCGTTCCATTTGCTGTCGTCCCACGGCGCATTCTCGCCGCGTGTGCCGAACACTTTCAGAACCTCGCCACGGCCATTGAGTTTGTAGATCACGTTCAGGAAGCTGTCGATCGCCCAGATGTTGCCGTGGCGGTCCACGCGCAGTCCGTGCGGGTTCATGGCAATGTTGGGATTGAACACCCGCTTCACGGTGGTGCCGGTGGGATCATATTCCACCATCATGATGGCCGGGTTGCGGTTGAACACCAGAAGATCGCCATTTGGCATCAGCGCGATGGCCGCGACATTGCCGAACCGCTCGCCCAAGGGCGCCACGGGCCGCTTGCCGAAATGATACGGAAGCTGCGGCGCGTCGGGAATGTGCACCGGACCCGGCGGCTCGCCCTGCACCGGAAGGGCATTGTATTGCTGTGCCATCGCGGGCGCCGTCATAATCGCCGCCGCCACCGCCAGTCCTGCAAAAATCCTCATCGTCTGCTCCCTTTTGTTCTTCAGTAACGATTGACGCCCTTGTGCGCCCATACCGGGCGCATCGGCGGTGAGGTGGCGAATTCGATGAAGGCCGCGGCATCCGTGGGATCGGTGCTGCGCGCATTGATGGCGGTGGCCATGTCCATGTGCATGCCCAACTCGGGTGGAAGCTGGCCCACCAGGTAGGGGTTGGCGGTCGGCCTGTTGGTGGGATCATGCTCGCCATGGATCAGGCCCAGCCCCATGGCCTTGGCATCGCCGTCGCCGCGTTTCAGCGCCGGCTCGGCATCGCCCATGATCGGCTGGCCATGAACGCCGGCAAAGTCGGGTCGCGCCAGAAGCTGTCCGTTCATTCTCGCCTGCATGCTGCCGGTCGCCGGGTCGGTATAGAAAACCACCGAGGCGCCCTTCATCGCCGCGGCCAGTTTCGACACGCTCGCAATGTCGGGTGCGGTCGCCTCGGGTTTCTTGAACAGGCCGATCTCAACCCGGCCCAGCGGCGTGAAACTGCCGGAAAGCCCGCCATCCAGCGCCAGCGTGCCCATCAGGTCCATGGGCAGCATCACCACATCAGCGGGCGGGGCCTCGTGCTTGATGCGATCCACGATCTGCGCCATGCCGGCGACCAGGATCGTGACCTTGGTGCCGGTCTTGGCGGTAAAGGCGGCGGCGACGTCGCTGAGACCTGAATTGGAGATCACGCCGGGACTGATGATCCGAACCTCCGCAGCCCTGGCGGCGCCCGTTGCAGCGCAACCAACAGCAAGGATGCCAATGGCAAAAACATTGCCCAGCCAGCCCCCACCCACGGCCTTCCCCCAACTTTTTCTTGGCGAAGAGCAAACGCCTGATTGCCGCCTTTTGCAAGGCAGGCAAGGCCGGAGGAGGCCCGAGCCGAGGTTAGTCCGGCACTTCCAGCCGCACGCGCAAGCCTTCCGGCCGGAACTCGAACTGGGCATCGCCCTGTTCGCCTTTCATCGCGCGTTCGATCAGGTTGCTGCCAAAGCCCTTGCGGTGGGGCGGCAATACCGGCGGCCCGCCATCTTCCTCCCATCTGAGGGCCACCCGGCGGCCCTGGCTTTGCCATATGATGGCAACCCGGCCGTGCGGCCCCGACAGGGCGCCATACTTGACCGCATTGGTGGCCAGCTCGTGGATGGCCATGGCCAGCAGCAGCGCGCGTGCCGCACAAATCGTGGCGGCGCTACCCTGCAGGGTAAAACGTTCCGGATTGAAGGCGGCGATGGAGCGCTCCAGTACCTCGCGCACCTGTACATCGCCCCAGTCCTGGCTGGTGAGCAGGTCATGAGCCTCCGCCATGGCGCGCAGCCGCGCCCCGAAGGCTTCACGCTCCTGCCTGGGCGCGGCGTTGAAGGTCTGCGAGGCGATGGCCTGCACCGTGCCCAGCGTGTTCTTCACGCGGTGCTTGATCTCGTGCAGCAGCAGGTCCTTGGCCTCCTCCGCGCGCTTGCGCTGGATCACTTCTTCCTGCGCCGCCTTGTGCAGGCGCGCATTGTCCAGCGCGATCGCGGCGTGGCCTGCCACGCCCACGATCAGGTCTTCGGCCTCCTGCGTGAACATACCGGGCTGGTCATGGCCGAGGAACAGGCCGCCCAGCACTTCGCCGGAGCGCGAAATAACCGGCACCGCCAGATAGCTGACGACCGTCAGACGGCCGTCCGGCGTGCCGTGATGGGACGGGTTCCAGCCGTGATGGGGATCGCTGCGGGCATCATCAGCCCGCACGGGTCCCTCGCCGGTCAGGGCGGGCCCGAACAGTGGCGTGTTGCACAGCCTGCCGAACTGCTCGAAGGCTTCGCGCGGCGCGCCCGACACGGCATGGATTCGACAGACGTCTTTGGCCTCGCCCGCGATGTTGTGGAAAAAAGCACCGAAGCGTGCCCCGGACAATTCGGTGCCAATATCGGTCACCGTTTGCGCGATGCGTTCGGAGTCCAGGTCGCTGGACAGCAGCTTGGCGATCGAATTGAGCGTGGCAAGGCGCCTTGTCAGCCGCCGCAGGGCGCGCTGGGCGCGGCGGCGATCGGAAATGTCGCGCGCTATCTTGGATGCGCCGATCACTTCGCCCCTGGCATTGCGTACCGGCGAGATGGTCAGCGAAATGTCGATCAGCGTGCCATCCTTGCGCCTGCGTAGCGTTTCGAAATGGTCCACGCGCTCGCCGCGGCGAATGCGGGCCAGGATGCGGGGCTCCTCATCCTGACGGTCTTGCGGGATCAGCATCAATATCGACTTGCCCACCGTTTCCTCGGCCGTATAGCCGAACAGCCGCTCCGCGCCCTTGTTCCAGCTCTGGATGATCCCCTCCAGATCTTTGCTGAGGATGGCATCTTCCGAAGACTCGACGATGGCGCTGAGATGGCCCTGGCTGCGCTCGAGTTGCTTGCGATCGGTGATGTCGACCAATAGGTTGATGGCTCCCGCTAGGTATCCCTTGTCGTCGTAGAGGAGGGAGGGGTACGGCAGGAACACCGCGCGGCTGCCGTCCGGCCGTTCTACGATAGCCTCGATGCCATGATGCGGGTTACCCGTCTTCAGAGTCAGAGCCAGCGGGCACTCCTCCAGCGGCATGGGGCCGCCGTCGGCAGCGTACAGTCGCAGAGATCCGCACCATTTCTCTTTGCCCAGTACGGGAGAGCGACCCCAGAAGCATCGGGCGGCCTCGTTGTAAGAGATGATCCAGCCATTGGCGTCGGTCAGATAGGCAGGCAGGGCGAGGCTGGCTAGAAATTCCCGAGGGCCGACCTCAACACCGAAAGTAGTGGCGACTGCCGACATGCTTTATTGCCGCCCCCAGGTTGGTACGTTATGGAACATCCTCGCGTGCCGACAGGCTTACGGGTTGTCTCTACCCACCACCCATCTGTCCATTCTTGCTACGATGAAGATGGTCGCTTGGCAACGCGTTTGCGGGCCAAAAGGTTCCGGGCTGCCCATCCCCGGAACGGCAACACAATTCATTTGTTAGGAAAACCGGCGGACCGGACACAATCGATGCACGAACGCAACAATGCCCGCAGAGCCCTTGTCGTGGAGGACGAGTGGTTTTTGCGCATGGAACTGGTGGACGGGATGGCGGCAGCCGGCTGGACGCTGCGGGAGGCGGCGACTGGCGAAGTGGCCATGGACCTGCTGGCAGAAGCCACAGCATTCGATCTGCTGGTCACCGACATACGTCTGCCGGGACCGACGGACGGATGGCAGGTCGCAGAGGCCTTCCGCGTGGCCTTCCCAAGGGCGCCCGTGGTCTACGTCTCGGCCAACCCCGACCTGCCACACCGACGCGTGAAAGACAGCGTCTTTCTGGACAAGCCCTGCGACATCGACCGGTTGCTTGCGATCTGCGAACGGCTGGCGGCGGGCTAGGCCTTCTTCCAGTTACGCCACTCGTTGAGTACCAGCGACACGGTGAAAGTGTCGAATAGCGCCAGGGCCAGGATCCAGTTCGACCACTCGTCGGACAGTTCATAGGACATATAGGCGATGAAGCCGACCAGGATGGTGGAGGCGAAAGGAAATACCCACACTCCGCGGCCGCGCAGCAGCACGATGGTGATCGCCATCTTCAGCGTGCCATGCACCAGAAGATAGAAGATTACGAAACTGGTCTGCGACTGGGCAAGCAGCGTGGCGCCCTGGCTGATCAGGTGGGCGGCGCGCGCATGGCCGCCGTCATATAGTTCGGGTACCGCATAGGATAGCACGAAGCTGTAGAGCTTCTGCGGCCCGGCGAAGGCAATGGTCAGGCCGCCGGAAAATTCCAGGAAGCCAACGAACCCCTTGAACAGGATCGTCACAAGATAGGCCAGATGGCTCAGGGTGCGTGACAGCGGATGGGGCGGGGTCTGCATTTGCCCCGTCCTATGGCATGGCGCGACCGGAGCAGCAATCGTGCGGCCGCGGGAAGCGGAGCCGCCACCCAAGTGCCACAATTTTCACCCACCATCGCCACAACAAAAGAACGGAGAGGACGCCATGATACGCCGCAATGTCGTTTTGGGGGCCGCCGGCCTGGTGGTGGTGGCCCTTTCCGCAATACCCGCCTCAGCGCAGGAGCGCGATGCAGCGCTGAATGCTGCGGTCGCGGGCCACCAGCGTGACTCGGCCAATGTCGCGCGCGATGGCGCCCGTCATCCCGCTGCCAGCCTGGCCTTTTGGGGCCTCAAACCCCATATGCGGGTGATCGAAGTGGCGCCCGGCGGCGGCTATTGGAGCGAAATCCTGGCTCCCTACGCCAAAGCGACCGCCGGCACCTATATCGCCGCCCAGGGCCGCCCCGACCAGAAGCTGCCCGCAAAGTTCAATGACAAAGCGGTGTACGGCAACGTCAACTACACTGTTTTTTCCAGCACCTCCGGTCCGATAGGTCCGGCCAATTCCGCCGATTTCGTGCTGACCGCGCGCAACATCCATGACTGGCTGTGGACACCGGGCATGGCCGAGAAATTTATGCGCGACGCCCATGCCGTGCTCAAACCCGGCGGCATCCTGGCGGTGGAAGACCACCGTGCCGATCCGCGCCCACAACATGGCGACGCTCGCGATGGCTATGTGGCGACCTCTACCATCGTGAACATGGCCAAGGAGGCCGGTTTCACGCTGGAAGCCAGTTCGGAAATCAACGCCAACCCCAAGGACACCAAGGAGCACCCCTTCGGCGTCTGGACGCTCCCGCCCACGCGGCGCAGCGCCCCCCAGGGCCAGCCCGCCAACGCCAATTTCGACCACAGCAAGTATGACGCGATCGGCGAAAGCGACCGCATGACGCTGCGCTTCAGAAAGCCGGTCTAGATGGAGAGCTTCTTCAGCACCGGCCTGAGCGGCTTTTCGCCATCATCATAGTCGCGCCAGGGCCTGGACCCGGCCATCAGGCCCGGCGCCGTGCGCAGGGTGAAGCGATGGGGATCGAGTCCCTTCTTCACCTGGGTCCATTCCAGCGGCATGGAGACGGTGGCGCCGTCGCGCGCCCGCGGTGACAGCGGCGCCACCGCCGTCGCCATGCGGTCGTTGCGCAGATAGTCCAGGAAGATTTTTCCCGCACGCAGCTTCTTGGACATGTTGACAAGATACCGCTCGGGGCTGTCGGCCACCATCTGCTCGCAGATTTTGCGGGCGGCGGCCTTGGCGGTCTTCCAGTCGATCCCGGCAGCGGAGAAGGGCGTGACCACATGCATGCCCTTGCCGCCGGTGGTCTTGGCGAAAGGCATCAGACCCAGCGCTTCCAGCCGCTCCCTCAGCTCGCGGGCCGCGGCAACCACATCGTCGAAATCCACCTCAGGCGCCGGATCCAGGTCGAAGACGAAACGGCCCGGCTGGTCGGGCTTGCCGGGCGCGCAATTCCAGGGATGCAGTTCCAGCCCACCCGCTTGCGCCACGGCGATCAGCGCCTCGGCGCGGTCGATCTGCAGATAGGGCTTGCGGTCGCCCGACACTTTGACCTGGCTCAGAAGGTTCGACTGGCCCGCCATGGCGTGGCGTTGGAAGAAACGCTCGCCGCCGATGCCGTCGGGTGCGCGCACGATGGAACAGGGCCGTCCCTTGATGTGCGGCAGCATCCAGTCGCCGATGGTTTCGTAATAGCGTGCCAGCTCCAGCTTGCTGACGGGCTCGCCGTCGCCACCATCGGGCCACAGCGCCTTGCCGGGATGGGTGATGGGAATATTGGCCACCACCGACGAGCCGCGGCTAGGCTTCGGATCGGTTTTCGACCTGGTCTTTCCCTGGGCTTTGGGCTGGGCAAGCTGCTTGGTCTTTTTCGGCGTCTCGGCCACCACTTCGGATGCGGGCTTGTCGGCGCGCAGGCCCTTGAACGCAGCCTGCCGCACCATGCCGTCGGCCGTCCAGCCGGCAAATTCGATTTCTGCCACCAGCCGGGGCCTGACCCAATTGAGGCCGGTCTCCCGGTGGGGCGCTCCTTCGCCGGTAAAGGGGCTTTTTTCCGCTGCCATCTCCTTGAGTTGCGGCATCAGCTGCTTCAGCTTCGCGGCGGAATAGCCCGTGCCCACCCGTCCGACATAGGCCAAATGGTCGCCGCGGTTGACGCCCACCAGCAGTGAGCGAAATTTGCCCGCCGTGGTCGACCAGCCCCCGATGACCACCTCATGTCCCGCACGGCACTTGGCCTTGGTCCAGTCGTTGCCGCGTCCGCTGCGATAGGGCGCGTCCAGCCGCTTGGAAACGATGCCCTCCAGCGACATGCGGCACGCCGATTCCAGCACCGCGTCGCCGCCGCTGGAAAAATGATCGACATAACGCAGATTGGCTGAACCCTTGGGCAGAAATTTTCGCAACCGCTCCTTGCGGGTCGAGAGTGGCAAGGGGCGCAGGTCTTCATTACCTTCGAACATCAGGTCGAAAGCGAAGAAAACCAGTCTGTCGGTCTTGCCGTCCGACAGCGCTGCCTGCAGCGCGGCGAAATTGGTGGCACCGTCATGGTCCAAGGCGCAGATCTCGCCGTCGATGATGCAATCGCCCAGCCTGGCGCCCGCCTTTGCGAGGGCGCCGAACTTGTCCGTCCAGTCCAGCCCCTTGCGGGTCAACAGCACGACCTTCCCATCCGCCACCCGCATCTGCACGCGATAGCCGTCGAACTTGACCTCATGCACCCAGCCAGGCCCTGACGGCGGACGCTCGACCAACCGGCAAAGCTCGGGAGGCACAAAGCGGGGCAGAGACGATATTTTACGCGTCTTTGCCTTTGCACTTGCCGGGTCCGGGTCTTCGTCGGCATCGGCGGCCGCGCTTTTCGACTGCCAGACCGCATCGGCTCTGAAGGCACTGGCGCGCATGAAGGGTTTGGGCTTCTTCCCGGTGCCGGCGGCGATGGCTTCCATCGCCCGGCCCGAGGCGACGGAATGATCCTTTTCCAGGACCGTCTCGCCATGACCCTCCTTCGCATATTTGTCGCGATGCTTGATCAGCAGCCAGTTGGAACGCTTGCCGCCGAAGCGGTCGTTCTTCATCCGCACCAGCACCCAGCCGCCATGCAGCTTTTCCCCGTCGAGCACGAATTTCAGGTCACCCTTCTTCAGCATCCGGTCGGGATCGCCCTCGGGCTCCCAATGGCCCCGGTCCCACAGCATCACCGTGCCGCCGCCATACTGGCCCTTGGGGATGGTGCCCTCGAAGTCGCCATAGTCGAGGGGATGGTCCTCCACCTCCACCGCCAGCCGCTTGTCAGTCGGATCGAGCGAGGGGCCCCGCGTCACTGCCCAGGAGCGGAACACTCCGTTCCATTCCAGACGAAAGTCATAATGCAGGCGCGTGGCCGCGTGCTTCTGGATCACATAGCGAAGCCGCTTTCCGGGTGCGATTTTCCGCCGCCCGCTGGGCTCGTCCGTGACGGCGAAGTCCCGCATGGACTGGTATTTTGCTAGTGCGCCCTTCGCAGATTTTGTGGTTTTGCGGCGAACCGGTTTTCTGAATGTCTTTTTCCGTGCGGCCATGTCCGTTTCCTCTTGTGGAAACATAGGTTCACAATCCCGTTTCCGTTCCGAGTTTTTCCAGGGAAAGTCCGATGGGTGCGAAGAAAAAGGTGCGGACCAGGAAGGCCCCCCATAAAAAGGCGGCCAGGCGGGCGCCCGCCCGTCATGGTCACCACAAGCCGGCCAATTCCAACCAGCCGCGCCTGTCCAGTCGTCCGGTGTGGCAGGGCGATCTTCGCCTGTCGCTGGTCTCCTGCCCAGTGGGGTTGTTCGGTGCCACCAGCAAGTCCGGCAACATCTCCTTCCACCTGCTCAATCCGGAAACCAACAACCGCATCCGCATGATCCCGACCGATCCCGACACCGGGCCGGTGGAACGCGCCGACCTGGTCAAGGGCTATGAGATATCAAAGAACCACTATGTCGTCCTGGACAGGGACGAGCTGGACGCGGTCAAGCTGGAGACCACCAGGACCATAGACATAGAGCGCTTTGTGAATGCTGATGACATCGACCGGCTCTACTGGAACACGCCCTACTATCTCTTGCCGAACGAGAAAGGCGGCGTGGAGGCCTATACCGTCATCCGCGAGGCGCTGAAGAAGGCCAATCGTTTCGCGCTGGGCAGGGTGGTGATGCATGGACGCGAACGGCTGGTGGCACTGGAGCCGCGCGGCAAGGGCATCCTCTGCTACACATTGCGCATGGCCGATGAAGTGGTCCAGCCCAACGATGCCTTTGCCGACATCCCAAACCGCAAGGCCGATCCGCAAATGGTTGACATTGCCCTCAAGATCATCGAGCAGCAGGAAGGCCCCTTCGAGCCGGGTAAATTCGCGGACCGTTACGAGAATGCCCTGCGCGACCTGATCCGCCGCAAGGAACGGGGCGAGAGGCTGGTCACCGCCGAGCCCGTCGCGGACGACAATGTCATCGATCTGATGGCGGCGTTGAAGAAAAGCCTGAAGGGCGGTGCCGGCGCCTCCGGCCGTCGGCGCAAGGCGGGCTAAGCGCCTCCACTGCTAAGCTCTTGGATGCGGTGGCACTTCCGGGCATTTCCCCTGCATCAATTAACCATGTTTCATCAACACCTTGATTGGTGCCGGGGCGAACTCTAAAATCTCCGTTAAGAATAGCCGGGCAGCGGTCCGGCATACCGTTGGGTACTTGCGATGGTGGACAGGTTCGGGGATGAAAACTCCGAAGGCACGGTCGTCATCGGCGCCGGGGTCGACATCAAGGGCGAGATGACGGTCCCCGGCCTTGTCACGATCGATGGCAGGTTCGAGGGCACGCTCAAGGCCAAGTGCTTGCTGGTCGGCAGGACCGGCCACGCCGGAGGCCATATCAGCGCGCAGACCGTCGAGGTGCGCGGCACGGTCGGCGAAAATCTGGTCGCCGAAACCCAGTTGGTGGTCCGTTCCAGTGGCGCCATCTGCGGCTCGGTCAGCTATGGCAAGATCATAGTCGAGGAAGGCGGCGAGTTGTCAGGGACGATCCAGAAGATCGTGCCCGCTGCGCCAGAGCAGAAAGTCGTTCCCCTCCAGCGCGGCGAATGACCGATGGGCTCGCGGCGATATCCGGCGTTTCGGCCTGACGGTTGCATCGATGTACGATAATTCCTTCATCATGGTGCCGCAGCACGAAGACGAAGTCGCCGACTATGACTGGGAGAATTTTCCGCCCAGCAAGTATCAAAAGGGCAAGACCAGCTTCTCGATCATCGACGAATCCACCGGCATCGAGGGCAAGCTGATTGCCGGCACCGCCTTCATTCATGGCCGGGTCCAGGGCCTGGTTTTCGCTGAGCACGTCACCGTCGAGCCGACAGGCCGGGTCGATGGAGTGATTTTCTGCCGGACGCTGACCGTCATGGGTGCCGTCGGGGCCAACGTCATTTGCGACACGCTGCGTGTGCGCAATGGCGGGCAGCTTTCGGCAACCCTGAAGTACCGCACCATCAAGATAGAACCGGGCGGCCTGGTGGGCGGCCAGTTCGAACGCCGCGTAGTGATCGATGGCCGCTCCCAGCCGTCCTTTTCCGGCAGACGCCAGGACCCGTAACACGGCCCGCGCCAAGGTTTCCGGCACACCCCTTAATAACACTTTTTTCGGCGTAAAATAGGTGTCTCCCTGATTTGCGATTGCAGTTGCAAGTCACTTGCAAATCTGCCGATCCTGTGGTCTAGGAAGGCCGCGAAATGAGGGAAGGATTTCAGCCATGCCGGCTGACGCTACTGCCACCAGACCACCCCGACAGTCCATCCGCCGGCCTGCCCAGTTGGTGCCGAGGATCGCTGTCGAGACGCTGCTGTCCGGTGGCAGGGAGGCGATTCTGCTGCATGGCGGCACCGAATACCGCCTTCGCCTCACCAGCAACGGCAAGCTGATCCTGACGAAGTGACGCGCCGTTCCCAAAGCACCAAGCCAGCCCCTGCCGCCCGCGCGGCCACGGATGCCAGCCAGGTCTCAATCGAAACCAATGCTGATCCAGGGGTTCATTCATGTCTTCCATTATCGCCAATCGACGAAACAGGGCGCTTGCCGGCGCCTCCGCCAGCCTTCTGGGCGCCATGCTGATGGGCGCGCCCGCAAATGCGCAGCAATCCTCCTCGGTCGTATTGGGCCCGGTGACCGTGGAAGGGACCGGCGAGCGGAATGCGCTGACTTACAGCCCGCCGGTGGCGGCCATGCCCTTCTCCAGCCTGCAGGACACGCCCCAGGCGGTCAGCGTGGTTGATGCAGAAACAATGAAGCAGCAGGCGACGACCACGCTCAGCGATGCGCTGCGCAACGTGCCGGGCATCACAATCGCTATCGGCGAGGGGGGCACGCTGGCCGGCGACCAGTTCAAGATACGCGGCTTCGACGCCAAGGACGACGTCTATCTGGACGGATTGCGCGACTTTGCCGCCTATACCCGCGACAGTTTCGACTATCAGGAAGTGCAGGTGCTGAAGGGTCCGTCGGGCCTGATGTTCGGCCGCGGCACCACCGGCGGCGCCATCAACACCATCACCAAGACGCCCTTCCTGGAGGACAGCGTGGTCGGCCATGTCGAGGCGGGCAATGGCGACCACTATCGCGCCACGGCCGATCTCAATCACGTCCTCTCCGATACCGCAGCGCTGCGCCTGAACCTGATGTACACCGATACCGGCGTGGTGGATCGCGACCTGGTCCATTCGACCCGCTGGGGCGTGGCGCCATCGCTCTCTTTGGGCCTGGGCACCGACACGGTGTTCAACCTGAATTTCATCCACCAGCAGACGTCGGGACGCCCCGATTACGGCATCGTTGTGGCCACGCCCCCCAACGCGTCCTATGCCGCGCCTGCCAGCGAGTTTGGCGTGCCGCGCAGCAACTATATGGGCCTGAAGGCGGATTACGACAAAAACAGCGCCGACCTCGTCACCACGAAGCTGACGCATGTGGCCAGCGACTGGCTGACGCTGGAGAATGACACGCGCGCAGCAACTTACAGCCGCGCCTTCCGCTATTCGTCGGTGGACGCGTGCGACAACACCATCAACACGAATTACTGCAACCTGCGCTTGTTTGGTATCGCCAGTCCCGGAGGACCCGGCGGCAGCTTCGACTCTACCCAAACCCTTGCACGCACAGGGGGCGGCGGGCCCTACAATCAGAATAGCTGGGGCGTTCAGGATACCGCCTTGGCGTCCGCAAATTTTCGCCTGGGAGGTCTACGCAACACGCTGATCGGGGGGCTCGACGCCTCCTACCAGCGTGCCGACCGCACCATTTTCGCCTACACCCTCCCGCCCGGTCCCGACGACACGCTCTATCCGCTCGGAAATCACTCTGCCTCTCGCGCCAATATCGGCTGGTCGCTCTACAACCCCACGCATCAGCCCATTCCCGGCTATGACGTGATCTTGCCCACCGCATCCGATGTCGGCGGCACCAGCGCCACTGCGACCACCGTGGTCAGGTCTACGGGCGACGCTACCGACCTGGCGCTGTTCGCCACCGACCGGCTGTGGTTCGACGAGGCATGGTCGCTGATCGCGGGCGCCCGCATCGACCAGTATCGCGCCAATTACAGCTCGCTGACGGTTGGCGGAACCTACAGTAGCTACAAGGCACCATCCTTCCTGTTCTCGCCGCGCGCCAGCCTGGTGTTCGAGCCGGATCAGACCCAGACCTATTACCTGTCCTGGGGCAAGGGTGCGACGCCGATCGGCACCTCGGTGGTGGGCACGCCCAACCCGATCACGTCAGCGAACCAGTCGGCGCTGAAACCCGACAAGAGCGAGACCATCGAGGTCGGCGCCAAGTTCAGCCTGTTCGATGGGGCGCTGGGTGTGACCGGATCGCTGTTCAGCGTCACCAAGTCCAACGCGCTGCAGACCGATCCGGTCAGCGGGGCAGTGCTGCTGCAGTCCAGCCAGAAGCAGCGGGTGCAGGGCTTCGAGGGTTCGGTGACCGGCCAGGTGCTGCCGCACTTCAACCTGACTGCGGGCTATACCTATCTCAATCCCGTAATCGTCAGCGACGCCACCACGCCCTACAATGTGGGCAAGCAGATCACCTTCGTGCCCAAGCATGCCGCCTCGCTTTGGGGCGACTATGACGCCGGCGATCTGGTGGAAGGCCTGTCGGCCGGCGGTGGTGTTGTCTATCAGAGCCACCTCTACAATGCCTATACCGCGCCCAGCCCCACGGGATATCCCCTGGGCCGCGTCGTGCGCATTCCCGAAACGGTCGAGCTGGACGCCGTGGTGGCCTATGACTTCAAACCCTATCGCATCCAGTTCAACGTCAACAACCTCACCGACCGGCTGAATTACAGCCAGTCCTTCGGCAATCGCGGCACGCCCGCACCGGGCCGCACCTTTATCGTCTCGCTGGAGGCTGCGCTCTAGCCATGCTGGTGCATGTCCCCCGGTTGCTGTCCAGGGAGCAGGTCGCGGAGATCCGCGGCGTACTGACAGGCACCGACTGGGTGGACGGCAGGGTGACGGCGGGCGCGCAGTCGGCGGGAGCCAAGAACAATCTTCAGGTCCCCGAGAATGCGCCCGCTGCCCGCTCGCTGGGCGACGTCATCCTGGGGGCGCTGGGCGGAAATCCCTTGTTCAATGCCGCGGCCTTGCCGCTGCGGGTCTTTCCGCCGCTGTTCAATCGTTATGACACCGGCATGGAATTCGGCCCGCACATCGATAACGCCATCCGCTTTGTGAAGCCGTCGATCGCGTCGGGCATGCCCATCCGGGTACGCACCGACCTTTCGGCGACTCTGTTCCTGACCGATCCGGCCGAGTATGACGGCGGCGAGCTGGTGATCGAAGACACTTACGGTTCGCACAGCGTGAAGCTGCCCGCCGGCGACATGCTGCTCTATTCCGCCACCAGCCGCCATCATGTCACGAAGGTAACACGCGGCAGCCGCTGGTCGTCATTCTTCTGGGTCCAGAGTATGATCGGCGACGAGGCCGCGCGGGCCATGCTGTTCGAGCTCGATACCGCGATCCAAGGCCTTCGAGGCCGGTACGGGGACGAAAGCGAGATCGTCGCCCTGACCGGGCTTTATCACAATCTGGTCCGCCGCTGGGCGGATGCGTAAGGGGACGAAAATGAAATTCGCCGATATCCGGCACACGCTGTTCACCGTCCATATGTGGGTCGGCCTGATCCTGGGCATCCTCTGTGCCGTTCTTGGCCTGTCCGGCAGCCTTCTGGTTTATGACGATGTCCTGAACAAGTTGCTGGATCCGCCGCCTTTCGCCACCACCCAGGGCGCGCCTCTGCCGCTGGCGATGGTCGCCGATGCTGCGCGCGAGGCTGCCGGGGACAAAGGCGTCACCGCCGGTCAACTGCAGATCACCTTCCCCAAAAAGCCGGCCGAGGCCGTTTCCGTGCGCGTGGGCCAGATCAGCCCGATGGGCACGATGGGCCTGCAGAACCGTACGTCCGGCGAAGAGCGGCGCCGCGCGCGCCGGCGGGGCGCCGAAGGCGGCGGGCGCGCCCCCATTGGTCTGCAGGTGTTCATTGATCCGGTGTCGGGTCAGGTGCTGGAAACGCGCCGTGCCATCGGCTCCTCCATCATCCGCTTCGCCCATCAGCTGCACGGCAACTTCCTTCTGGGGCGCGAGGGCCGCAGCATCGTGGTGGGCTGGTTGGGCGTGGCCATGCTGCTTCTGGGCGCCACAGGACTGGTCTTGTGGTGGCCGCGCCGCGGTCAATGGAAATATGCCTTTTTCGTGCGTGCCACCGCCACCGGCCTGCGGTTTCATCGCGAACTTCATGCGGCGACCGGCATCTGGATTTTCCTGATCTTCATGGTTGTCAGCTATAGCGGCCTGGTGCTTGCCTGGCCCCAGCTTCTGGGCCCCGGCGGGCCTGGCCCGCGTGCCATGCCGCATGTGACGCCTGGCACCAGCGCGTCCATCGGACCGGATCGCGCTCTGGCGTTGGCCAAGGCTGCAATGCCGGGTACCGAGCCGGACAGCATCACCCTGCCGACGCGGCCAGACCAGCCCATCACTGTGGGATTCATGGTGCATGACGCGGTGCGCGCCAGCGTGCTGGTCGATCCCTGGCACGACAGGGTGATTGGGGTGCGCGATAACTCGGGAAGTATCCTGGCCTGGATGCGGCCGCTGCACCAGGGCGCCGGCCTGGGCGTGGTGTGGCGCTTTCTGGTGTTCCTGTCCGGGCTGGTGCCAAGCCTGTTTATCGTTACCGGCCTGATCATGTGGCTGAAGAAGCGCCGTCGCCACGTGCCCATGACCGCCAGGCTGGAGGAAATCCCCGAAAAGGAGCTGGAGGAAGAGCCGGCATGACCATCCCCGTCCCGCTGAGCGCATTCGATCATGCCCATGCCATCAAGCCGAAACCGGCGCTGGGGCCGCTGGACCGGGGCAAGCTGGTGAGCATTGGCCTGACGCTGGCGTTTCATGTGGCGGCGGTAACGGGCTTGCTGGCGATGGTCCATGTCGCGCCGGTCCGCTTGCCCAGGGTGATGATGGTTGTGATTCATCAGGACAAACCCAAGCAGAAGGCGGACGATCTGCCGCTGCCGCCCCAAATGGTGCAGCCCACGGTGGTCAGCGTGCCCCTGCCGGTGGTGCTGCCCACCGCGCCCGCGCCGGTGACTGCGGCAGCGCCGCCGGCGGCTGGCAGCCCGGTGCCGCCCCCGCCGGCTTCGGCTCCGAAGGCCGAGAACGACCAGGCACGGCAGGATTTCGTCGCCCGGCTGCTGGCCCAGCTGAACCGCTTCAAGCAATATCCGCGCGCGGCCCGCCAGGCGCGCATCCAAGGCGTGGTGATGCTGCATTTCGTGATGGATGCAGGGGGACGAGTGCTGTGGGCGGACATCGCCAAAAGCTCCGGTCGCCCGGTGCTGGATGCCGAAGCGCTGGCCCTGATCCAGCGCGCCCAGCCGCTGCCGCCGCTGCCCGCGGATTTTCCCAGCCGCACCCTGGATGCGGTTGTGCCGGTGGAATTTTCCCTGAACGGCTGAACCGGTTCTGCTTTGCAGGCCGCCGCCAAACTGGTTTGATGCCCCTATAAGGCGCGCTAGGCGTCATCACAAATAATTTCAGGGGGACAGTCATGGACAGCAAGCGTTCCAGGCGCGGTCTGCTCAAGGGCGGAGCGAAAGCTGCAGCCGGTGCGGCGGCGGGTGCGGCAATGGTGGCCGGCCAGGCAAAGGCCCAGCCGAAAATGGAAAAGCGTTCGCCCTATCCGGCGCCCAATCCGCCCCCGGCGAAGAAGCCGATGTATTCGCGTGCCGTGGCCTATGGCAACATGATTTTCCTGTCGGGTGTGGGCTATCACAAGCCCGGCACCATCGAAGACCACACGCGTGGCGTGATCGACGAGATTTCCAAGAATCTGCAAGAAGCGGGTTCTTCGCTGCAGAAGCTCCTGAAGGTCAATGTCTATCTGAACGACCTCAAGGACTACGACGCCATGAACAAGATCTATTACAGCTATGACTGGGGCGATGTGCCGCCGGTGCGCACCACCGTGGCGCCTGCCGCCGGCATTCCCGGCAATTCGCTGATCGAGATCGACGTCATCGGCTATATCTGAGGGAGGTGAGCATGGCACTGTTCGGCAAGTGGAGCCGGCGCGACCTGCTCAAGACCTCTGGCGGCGCGCTGGCGGTGGCGCCCTTGGCGGCCGCGCCGGCGGCGGCCGCCATCGCGCTGCCCAAGCTGACGGGCCTCGAGGCGGACAATTGCTTCACCCGCATCGGGGTCCGGCCGCTCATTAATGCGCGCGGCACCTACACCATCATCTCCGGCTCGCGCTCGCTGCCGGAGGTCAAACAGGCGATGTTCGAGGCCTCGCACTATTACGTCGACTTGGACGAGATGATGAATGGCATCGGCGCGCGGCTGGCGGCGCTGAACGGCGCGGAATGGGGCATCGTCACCAATGGCTGCGAAGCGGCGATCGTTCTGGCGACCATCGCCTGCATCGCCGGATCGGATGTCGAGAAGGCCCAGGCGCTGCCCTACATCAAGGGCAAGGACCAGGTCCTCGTCCCCAAACATTCGCGCAATCCCTACGATGTCGGCATCCGCATGGTGGGCGCCAAGCTGGTGGAGGTGGAGACGCCGGATCAGATGCGTTCTGCTATCGGCCCACGCACGGCGATGATCTATGTCATGAGTTCGCCGCGCGAGGCCAAGAGTCCGCTCAACATCGCCGCAATATGTGCCATCGGCAAGGAGAAGGGCGTGCCCGTCTTTGTCGATGCCGCGGCGGAAGAGCCGCTGGTGCCCAACATCCATCTCGCCAAAGGGGCGACGCTGGTCGGCTACTCCGGCGGCAAGTGCCTGCGCGGCCCGCAATCGTCCGGCATGCTGATCGGCGACAAGAGCCTTTGCGAGGCGGCGTATTACCAGGCCGCACCGCATCACTGCTATGGCCGGGCGCTCAAGTGCTCCAAGGAAGAATCCATGGGGCTGCTCGCAGCCGTAGAGGTATGGCACAGGCGCGATCATGACGGCGAGCAGCGCATGTGGCGAAGCTGGCTGGATCATATTGCCGGTCGGGTGAAAGACCTGCCGACCGTGCAGCTCGAATATCTTCAGCCGCAGGACCTGTCCAACCGCGCCACCCGGCTTCGCATCCATTGGGATGCAAACCGGCTGGGCATCACCGGCAGCGAGGTAGAGGCGCGGCTGGACGCGGGAACCCCGCGCATCCTGGTGGAAAACGGCACCGGTTCGCGCCCCGGCGAGATGGCCAGCACACTGACCATCATGCCCTACATGATGGACCCAGGCGAAGAGGCCATCGTCGCGGACGCCATCCACGCGGCTCTGACAAATCCGGGCTCCCACGCAACCCCGACGGCGCCATCGGGCGCGCCAGCCCCCGTGGCGGGTGACTGGCTTGTGACGGTGCAGTATCAGCGCGGTACGGGCGAGCAGCGCTTCGTGATCCGTCAGGACGGCAGCACGCTTACAGGCCATCACAAGGGCGAGATCTACGAAGGCGATCTCAGCGGCACCGTCCACGCCGATCAGGTGGTCCTGAAAAGCCATACCCCGGTGGGCGGCAATACCATCGCCTGGACTTTCACCGGCAATGCCGGCGCCAATTCCCTGGCGGGCACGGTGGACATGGGCGAATACGGCCCCGCCAGCTTCACGGCGCGGCGGGCATGAACCGGCGATATTTTTTGGGTGCAGCCACAAGTGCAATTGCGGTCTCCGCCCGCGCGCAAGGCCAGCCGCGCTTCGACCTGCTGCTGAAGAACGGTCATGTCATCGATGCCGGCAATGCCGTAGACGGCGTGATGGACGTCGCCATCAAGGATGGGCGCATCGCGGCCGTGGAAGCCGGGCTGCCGTCATCCGGCGCTATCAAGTCTATCGACGTGAAGGGCCTTTACGTCACACCCGGCCTGATCGACCTGCATGTGCATGTCTATAACGGCACAGGTGAGCGCAATTCCTATGCCGGCGATCTGTCGGTACCGCCCGATGGCTTTACCTTCCGCAACGGCGTGACCACGGTGGTCGATGCGGGCTGCTCCGGCTGGCGCAATTTCGAGGATTTCAAGGACCGCATCATCGACCGCTCCAAGACCCGCGTGCTGGCGATGCTGAACATCGTGGGTGCCGGCATGCGCGGCGGCCGCTACGAACAGAACCTGTTCGACATGGAAGGCGGCAGGACCGCCGCCATGGCCAGGCGCTTTCCGGGCGTGGTCGTTGGTATCAAGACCGCCCATTTCAACGGGCCGGAATGGACGCCGGTGGAACAGGCGGTGGTCGCCGGGTCCGATGCCGGCCTTCCGGTGATGGTGGATTTCGGCGGCGACCGGCCCCAGCGTCCGCTCTATGACCTGTTGACGAAAAAGCTGCGCCCCGGCGACATCTATACCCACATGTATTCGGGCCTGCGCCATGAGCAGGACCCGGTCACCTTGGGCCCGTCAAAGGCGATGCTCGAAGGCCGCGCCCGGGGCATCTGGTTCGACACCGGCACAGGCGGGGGCAGTTTCAAATGGTCGTTGGCCGTGCCGATGGTGAAGCAGGGATTTGAGCCGGATTCGATCTCGACGGACTTGCATGTCGACAGCATGAACAGCGCCACCAAGAACATCCTGAATGTGGCCAGCAAGATGATGGCAATAGGGCTCTCGCTTCAGGAGGCCGTGGCCGGCATGACCTTCCACCCCGCGCGAGAGGTGAAGCAGGCCGGGCTTGGTCACCTGTCCGTGGGCGCCATTGCCGATCTGGCGGTGCTGCGCCTCCAGAGTGGTCGCTTCGGCTTCACAGACATGGTCAACACCCGTATCGACGGCGCCCGCAAGCTGGTGGCCGAATTGACCGTCAAGGACGGGCGCATTGTTTATGACCTGAACGGTATGGAAGCTCTGCCGTGGGACGCGCCACAGGGGGACACAAGGCAGGACGGCCGCTGGACGAGCTTCGCCCGTCCTGCGCCGTCACAGGCCGATGGCGTCACGCAGCACTAACCTTCACGAGCGGATGAACTGATGGTACCGGCTGATGCGGCCGTCATCCGTCCGCTCCTGATAGAGGAAGGCCAGCTTCTGCCGGTCGAAAACGCGGAAGAAAGGTTCCCATGACGCTTCTGCCAAATTCTCGTCGGCGGCACGGAAATCCAGCCGCAGCACCGGTCCGCCGCCCGGCTGGCTGGTTCTGGCGGGATGGCCGCCCCGCGCTTCCGCCCAGGCGCGGATGAGCTCATGGTCCCGTGTGGTCATCGCATGTGTCATGGTCGCCTCCTCCTTTCTCCCCGCACGGAAGGGGCCACCATCCCGCCGGATGGTGGCCCCCCGCAATCGCTTACTGCCAGTCGCGGCTGATATTGTAGTAGGAATAGGTCCGCTCGCGGATCGAACCCAGGCTGCCGTCATGCCGGGTCAGGTCCTTGAGTTCATAGGCCGGCGCCTTCTCGATGCTTTCCTTGTTGAGGGGCACGACATAGCCGCCCACGTCCTCGGAATAGTCCAGCATCGACCATGGGACCGGATAGTATTTCTCGCCCATGCCCAGGACGCCGCCAAAGCCCAGCGCCGCGAACATGATCTGATTGGACTGCTTGTCCAGAACGATGTCTTCCACCGTACCGATCTTGTCGCCGAGGTCGTTGTAGACCGGAGTTCCCCGGACCTTGGACGCAAGTATTGCCGTCGTGTGACCGCTGGGGGTCGTCATGAAATCCTCCTGAGGTTTGAGTTCCTTTGCGTAACGCAGGGCTTGTCACGCTGTTGCGGCGGTCACGCAAATATTTGCGCCGATGCCAGACCAGCGGGAACGGCTTTCGCCGTTCTCGCCGTTCTTTGTGATTGGATGGTCTTTCGATCATCTCCTCGCGCTCGGATACTGCCCTGGGCCGCCGCCGTTCCAGGAGCCTGGGCTCATTCGAACATGTGCCTGGCGGTGACCGGCGTCCATTCCACCGAGCGGATGCCCGGCGCCGCCGACAATTGTTCCACCAGTTCCGGCGTGCTGTCCTGCGCCCGGCGGCTGTACCATTCCAGATGGCAGTCCACGCGCCGGATCGTCTCGATCCGTGCCGCCCAGGAGCTGATGGTGAAACCGGCCAGGGTGTTCTGCCGGCGCAGGTCCTGGTCCCGGGGGCCCGCCGGCGTGAGGTGTACGATAAGGCGCCCACGATGCTGACGGATCATATGGGGCTCGACCCCTTTCAGCGCCGACAGGACCAGGAAGGCGATCACCGCCACCACGCCCCCGACCAGCAGATAGCCCGCGCCAATCAGCAACCCCACCACCGTGACCAGCCAGAGCGTCGCCGCCGTGGTGACGCCCGTCACCAGGGTGCCGCGCCGCACAATCGCGCCGGCGCCGATAAAGCCGATGCCCGACAGGATGACCAGCGGGAAGCGCAGCACGTCCATGCGGGTAAAGGAATCGGAAGCCCGCCCGGTTACGCCCAGCATCAGGTTGGCTTCGATCATCGCCGCGGCCGCAGCCAGGCACATCAGCACGGTGGTGCGAAGCCCCGCCACCCGGCCGCGCAGCGAGCGGTCATAGCCGATCAGCCCGCCCACGATCAGGGCCGTGGCCAGGCGCAACAGGATATCCTGCCAAGTGACGATGGGGGTCATGGCGCCGCCAAACATGGAATGTGAACGCGGCAATCGGCCTTCTGGTGGCACCGTCGCCCGGGCTGACAGCGCGGGCCCATCACGATAGTTTGGTCACCCATCCAACAGCCCGGGCAAGAAGAACGTTCATGATCGACGGGGACTATGACTACATCATCGTGGGGGCGGGATCGGCCGGCTGCGTGCTGGCCAACCGGCTGACCGCCGACCCGCGAACCCGCGTGCTGCTGCTGGAGGCGGGCGGCCCCGATAACTGGATCTGGTTCCACATTCCCGTCGGATATCTCTACCTGATCGGCAACCCGCGCAGCGACTGGATGCTTCAGACAGAGGCCGATCCGGGCCTGAATGGACGCAGGCTGAACTATCCGCGCGGCAAGGCGCTGGGCGGTTCATCCTCGATCAACGCCATGATCGCCATGCGTGGGCAGGCGGGTGACTACGATCATTGGCGGCAACTGGGCATGACCGGCTGGGGCTGGGCCGATGTGCAGCCCGTTTTCAGGAGCCTGGACCGGCATTTCCTGGGCGACAACGAGCACCACAGCAGCAAGGGCGAGCTTCGGGTCGAGGCGCCGCGCGTGCGCTGGAAGATCCTGGACGCCATCGCCGACGCTGCCGAACAGATCGGCATTTCGAAAACACCGGACTTCAACACCGGCGACAATGAGGGAAGCTGCTATTTCCATGTCAACCAGAAGCGCGGGCGGCGCTGGTCGGCGGCGCGTGGCTTCCTGCATCCCATCCTGAACCGTCCCAACCTGCGCCTGGAGACCGGCGTTCTGGTGGAAAGGGTGCTGTTCAATGGCCTGCGCGCCACGGGCGTTCAGTTTCGCCGCGGCAACGAGACGATCAGGGCGCACGCGAAAGGCGAGGTGATCCTGTCGGCGGGTGCCATCGGTTCGGTGGAAATCCTGCAGCGGTCCGGCATTGGCCCAGCTGCGTTGGCAGGCGAGACGGGAGTCCCGGTCATTCGCGCGCTGGGGGGGGTGGGCCGCAATCTGCAGGATCATCTGCAATTGCGCGTCATGTTCCATGTGAAAAACGTCAGGACCCTGAACACCATCTATTACGCACCGCTGGGCCGCCCACTGATGGGCCTGCAATATGCGCTCTTGCGGCGCGGTCCCATGACCATGGCTGCGTCGCAGCTGGGCATCTTCACCCGCTCCGATCCGTCGCAGGAGCGGCCCAACATCCAGTTCCACATCCAGCCTTTGTCGCTGGACCGTTTCGGCACCCCGCTGCACCGCTTTCCTGCAGTCACGGTCAGCCCGTGCAACCTGCGCCCCTCCTCGCGCGGCGAGGTGCGGATCACCTCAGTCGACCCGCAGTCCAAGCCGTCGATCCGGCCCAATTACCTTTCCACCGACGAGGACCGGCGCATCGCGGCCGAGGCCATTCGGCTGACCCGGCGGCTGATGGCGCAGAGCGCGCTGGAAAAATACGAGCCAAGGGAATTCCGCCCCGGGCCGGACATCGGCGATTCCGATGCGGCGCTGATTCATGCGGCCGGCGATATCGGCACGACGATCTTCCATCCGGTGGGCACGGCGAAAATGGGGCTGGCGTCCGACCCGCTGGCGGTGGTGGATGAAAGGCTGCGGGTGCACGGCCTGGAAGGCCTGCGGGTAATCGACGCCTCGATCATGCCGACCATCACCTCGGGCAACACCAACACGCCGTCGATCATGATCGGCGCCAGGGGCGCGGCGATGGTACTGGAAGACGCCAGGGCTCGTTAGGCAGCCTCATCGTTCGGCAAGCCCGGGACGAGGCTTGGGGCTGTTCAGGTCACCGGCGCCGGATTGAACAGGGTCAGATCGTTGGCCAGGCCCCATTTGTCAGCCCAGACCTGTTTCCTGCCGCTGGCGACGTCCAGCATCAGGTGAAACAGTTCCCAGCCCACGTCCTCGATCGTCTTCTCGCCGGTGGCAATGGGGCCCGCGTCCAGGTCGATCAGGTCGGCCCAGCGCTTCGCCAACTCGCTGCGGGTGGACACCTTGATCACCGGCACGGCAGCCAGGCCGTAAGGTGTGCCCCGTCCGGTGGTGAAGACATGCAGGTTCATGCCACTGGCGAGCTGCAGCGTGCCGCAGACGAAGTCCGACGCCGGCGTGGCGGCGAAGATCAGGCCTCTGGTTTTCACCTTTTCGCCGGGCTTCAGGACGCCGTTGATGGCGCTGGTGCCCGACTTGGCGACCGAGCCCAGCGACTTTTCGATAATGTTGGACAGGCCGCCCTTCTTGTTGCCGGGCGTTGTGTTGGCGCCCCGGTCCACTCCGCCCTGTTCCAGGTACTCGTCATACCAGCGCATCTGCGCCACCAGCGCCTCGGCCACTTCGGGCGTGGCGGCGCGCGGGGTAAGAAGATGGACGGCATCGCGCACCTCGGTCACTTCCGAGAACATCACGGTGGCGCCCGCGCGCACCAGAAGATCCGCGCAATAGCCCAGGGCGGGATTGGCAGTCAGGCCCGAAAAGGCGTCCGAACCGCCGCACTGCATCCCCACCACCAGCTCGCTGGCAGGGACCGTCTCGCGCTTCCTTTGGTTCAGCACTTTCAGGCGGGCTTCCACCCGTTCCATGATGACGGCGATATTGGCGCCGAAGCCTTCATGGTCCTGCATCCGCATGGTGTCACCCCCACCCTCGGTGAGCCGTTCGGGCACCAGCTTCTCGCAGCCCAGGCCAACCACCAGCACTTCGCCGCCGAAATTGGGATTGCGCGCCAGGCTTTGCAGGGTGCGGATCGGCACCACCGCCTGCGGCGCGTTGATGGCCACGCCGCAGCCATAGGCATGGGCCAGCACCACGACGTCATCTACGTTGGGATATTTGGGCAGCAGCTCGGCCTTGATGCGCTTCAAGGCATATTCCATCGTGCCGGCCACGCATTGCACAGAGGTGGAAATGGCCAAGATGTTCTTGGTTCCCACAGTGCCGTCGGCGTTGCGGTAGCCTTCAAAGGTATAGCCGGTTAGCGCTTCGCCGGGCGGCGGCGGGCGCGTCGCCATTTCCAGCGCTTCCAGCGGCGGGGGCGCCGCCATCCTCACATTGTTTTCGTTGATCCAGTCGCCGCGTTTTATATTGCCGATGGCATAGCCGATCACTTCGCCGTAGCGGATGATGGGCGCGCCCTCGGCCACGTCGGCCAGCGCCATCTTGTGGCCCTGGGGCACGAACTGGTTCAGAACTAGGCCGTCCGGAAATTCCGTACCGGCGGGCAGGCCCAGCGCGTTCACCACGATGGCCACGTTGTCCTTCGGACTGACCTGGATGCGGCGCGGCGCCTCGTGTGGCGGCTTTTCGCGGATATTCATGGACCAACTATACCATCTTCAGCGGACCAGGCTGGGCCTCTTGGGATCGAATTTCCAGCCCGGGATCAGGAACTGCATGGCGGCCGCGTCGTCGCGTGCCCCCAATGCCATGGATTTGTAGGTTTCGTGGGCTTTTTCAACCTCTGCCATGTCGATTTCGACGCCCAGCCCGCCCTGCGGGGGCACTTCCACCCGCCCGCCTTTGATCTTCAGCGGTTCCTTCGTCAGGCGCTGGCCGTCCTGCCAGATCCAGTGCGTGTCGATGGCGGTGATATTGCCCGGCGCCGCAGCGGCGCAGTGGGTGAACATGGCCAGCGACACATCGAAATGGTTGTTGGAATGGCTGCCCCAACGCAAGTTGCGATCGGCGCACATCTGGGCGACGCGCACCGATCCGCGCATGGTCCAGAAATGCGGATCAGCCAGCGGGATGTCGACGCTGCCCAGGTCGATGGCATGCACCATCTGGCGCCAGTCGGTGGCGATCATGTTGGTGGCGGTGGGAAGCGATGTGGCGCGGCGAAATTCGGCCATGATCTCGCGGCCGGAATAGCCGTCCTCGGCGCCGCAGGGGTCCTCGGCATAGGCCAGGATGTCGCCGCGGCCCTTGCACAGGGCAATGGCTTCCTTCAGCGACCAGGCGCCGTTCGGGTCCAGTGTGATGCGCGCGCCGGGGAAGCGCCGGGCTAGCGCCTCGATCGCCTTGATTTCTTCGCTGCCGTCGAGCACGCCGCCCTTCAGCTTGAAGTCGTTGAAGCCATAGCGTTCGTAAGCCGCCTCGGCCAGGCGCACCACGCTTTGCGGCGTCAGGGCTTCCTCGTCCCGCAGGCGAATCCAGTCGTCACCGTTCTGATCGTGGCGATAGGGCAGGGTGGTCTTCCTGCGGTCGCCGACAAAGAACAGATAGCCCAGCATATCGACCCTGTCGCGCTGCTGGCCCTCGCCCAGAAGGGCCGCCACCGGCACGCCCAGATGCCGGCCCAGAAGATCCAGCAGCGCACATTCAAGCGCCGCCTGCACATGCACCGTGGTTCTGAGATCGAAGGTCTGAAGCCCGCGTCCGCCCGCGTCGCGGTCGGCGAAGCGGCGCCCCACTTCCAGCAGCACCTTGTTCCAGTTGCCGATGGTCTCACCCACCACCAGGTCGCGCGCGTCTTCCAGCGTCTGGCCGATCTTTTCGCCCCCCGGCACCTCGCCCACGCCGGTTTGGCCTGCATTGTCGGTAAGGATCACCAGATTGCGGGTGAAGTAGGGCCCATGCGCCCCCGACAGGTTCAGCAGCATGCTGTCCTGTCCCGCGACCGGGATCACCTTCATGTCCGTGACACGCGGGGCGCCGCGCACTTCCTTGCTCATGGATACCTCAGACAGGCCTCAGCACGACGCGCTTGATCTCGCCGGTGATGAAGCCATAGCTGATCATGGCCACGATCGAATGGGCGAAGACGAAGACCAGCGCCATGTCCCAATTGTTGCCGGTCGCGGCCAGGATGTAGCCGATGCCGATCGGGGTGAAGATGCCCGCCGCATTGCCGAACAGGTTGAAGATCGACCCGGAAAGCCCGGTCGCCTCGCGCGGCGCAGCATCGCTCATCACCGCCCAGCCAAGCGCCGCAACGCCCTTGCCGAAGAAGGCAAAGGACATGAACATCATGATGAAGAACTGGGAGTTGGTGTAGTTGGCCAGCAGGATGCTGCACGAGATCACCAATCCCAGCAGGATCACCGTCTTGCGTGCCCGCGACAGGGGCACGCCCTTTTTCAGCAACAGATCCGACGCCACCCCGCCCAGCACGCCGCCGACAAAGCCGGCGATGGCGGGCCCGGCCGAGGCGAATCCGGCGCCGGTCAGGCTCATGCCGCGCGCCTTGATGAGATAGATTGGAAACCAGGTCGCATAGAAATAGGTCAGCGCGGTGATGCAATACTGCGCCAGATAGATGCCCAGCAGCATGCGGTTTTGCAGAAGCTGGCCCACGGAAGACCAGCGGATCGCCTGCGGCGCGGCGGCGGGACGGTCAAGATTCACCAGCGCGCCGCCCTTTTCGATATGGTCATACTCGTGCCGGCTGATCCAATTGTGGCGCGCCGGGGAATCCACCACCAGCCAGAAGATCGCGGCGCCCACAAGCCCGATGATGCCCATCGCCAGAAATACGCTGCGCCAGCCGTAATTCTGCGCCAGCCAGCCCATCAGCGGCGCGAATGCCACCAGCGAAAAATATTGCGAGGCGTTGAAGATGGCGCTGGCGGTGCCGCGCTCGGCATTGGGAAACCAGTTGGCGACAATGCGCGCATTGGCGGGGAAGCTGGGCGACTCCGATGCGCCCAGCGCCAGGCGCAGCGCGAACAGGCTGATAAAGACGGGAACGATGGACAGGCTTGATACGAACGCCTGCGCCCCGGTGAAGACCGCCCACAGCGCAATCGACCAGAGATAGACGGGCCGCGAGCCATAGCGGTCCAGAAGCGCGCCGCCGGGAATCTGGCCGGCGACATAGGACCAGCCGAAGGCCGACAGAACCCAGCCCATCTCCACGGTCGAGATATGGATTTCACTGGCCAGCGGCACCGCGGCAAAGGACATGGTGGCGCGGCTGGCATAGTTGATCGAGGAAATTATGAACAGCACCGCGATGATCCAGAAGCGGACATGGCTGTTCTTGGTGTCGGCATCGCTCATGAACGGTCATCCCTGGGGTGCGCCGCCTTGTGCGCCCATGAACAGGGGGACGCGCGGCTTGTCGGCCGGAAAGATAAGCCCGGAAGATAGGCATCGTCACCTTGTCCCGTCCAAGCCAAAGGTTCAAGCGATCAATGCGGGATTTGGATCAATCTTCATCCTGGCGCAGCTGGTCCAGGAAGGCGGCCAATGCGGGATTGTCATTGTCGCTGCGCCAGGCGGCATAAAGCTCCACCGGCTGGGGAGGCTGGGTCTCGACGCTGCGGAAATGCACATCGTCGAAATGCAGCGACGTGGCCGCTTCCGGCACCAGGGCCACGCCGATAGCGGCACGCACCAGCGCCAGCATGGAATGGATCTGGCTCAGCGACTGCACGAATTGCGGGCTCACGCCTGCCATCTCGAACTGGGCGCTCAGCATGTCGTGGAAATATCGTGCGCCTTCCGGCGCATACATGATCAGCGGCTTTCTGTCGAAATCGGCCAGGCTGAGCGATGCCTTGGCGAGGCGCTCATCGCCCGACGGCAGGGCCGCCACAAGCCCTTCGCGCGCCACACGCAGGGTGGAAAATTCTCCGCGGTCGATGGGCGGGCGCAGGAATCCCACATCGATGCGGCCGGTCAAAAGGCTTTCCACCTGATCGGTGGACACCATCTCCTTCAGCGCCAGCGCGATGTTGGGAGCGCCCGAACCCATCCGCAACAGCAGCCGAGGCAGGAAGCTGTAGCCGCTGGCGGCGGTGAAGCCGATATTGATGGTGCCCGCCTCGCCGCTGGCGATGCGGCGCGTGGTCATGGCGGCGCTCTCGGTCAGCCGGATGATGCGCCGCGCTTCCAGCAGAAACACCCGGCCGGCCGGCGTCAGCTTGACGGCGCGGCTGGTGCGGTCCAGCAGCTTGACGCCCAACACATGCTCCAGAAGCTGGATCTGTCGCGACAAGGGCGGCTGGGTCATGTTCATGCGCTGGGCGGCGCGGCCGAAGTGCAATTCTTCGGCCGCTGCCACGAAGCAGCGAAGCTGGCGTAGCTCGAACTGGGACCAGAAGGACGCGCCCGTCATGGCGCATCCCTATAGCGCCTCAGACTGGCTTTGTCGCGTCGATCAGCTCTTTCAGCCGCTCGAACTGGTCCGCGTTCAGATCGGTCAGCGGCGGGCGCACCGGACCGGCAGGGCGGCCGATTGCCTTCACGCCCGCCTTGACGATGGAGACGGCATAGCCCTCTTTCTCGTTGCGGATGGCGATATAAGGCAGCACGAATTCCCGCATGCCCCTGATTATCCTGGACTGATCCTTGGCGCGCACGGCGTCGTAGAAGGCCAGCGCCCATTCCGGCAGGAAGTTGAAGATGGCCGATGAATAGGTGGTCACGCCCATTTCCAGATAGGGCAGGGCAAAGGTTTCGGCGGTGGGAAGACCGCCGATATAGGTCAGCCGGTCGCCCATTTTCGCATAGACGCGCATCATCAGTTCGATGTTGCCCACCCCGTCCTTGAAGCCGACCAGGTTGGGGTTGTTCTCGCAAAGGCGCGCCAGGCTCTGTTCGTTGATGATGCCATTGTCGCGGTTGTAGACGATCACGGCGATTGAAGTGGCTTTGCACACCGCATCAATATGGGCGACCATGCCTTCCTGGCTGGGCGTCATCAAATAGGTCGGCAGCAGCAGGATGCCGTCGGCGCCCGCCTTCTCGGCATTCTTCGCCATCTCGACGGCGATGGCGGTGCCGTAACCGGCGCCGGCGATCACCGGCGTGCGGCCCTTTGCGGCGGCTACGGCGGCCCTGGTCACCTGGAAAACTTCATCGGGGGTCAGCGAGAAGACCTCACCGGTGCCGCCGGCGCAGAACAGGCCGGTCAGGCGGCTGAAGCTGAGCAGCCACTCGCAATGTTCGCGATAGGGACCCTCCTGGAATTTCAGGTCCGCGTCGAAATGGGTAACCGGAAAGGACAACAGGCCCCCGGCCAGAATTTTCGCGGTTTCCTGCGGGCTCAGATTGCTCATATGGTTCTCCAAGATGCGCCTGCTCGAAACGGCGCGTGGCCGGGTTTTAGCCGCGCACAGCAACGTCCGTCCAACCCAAACTTGCTATCGACCGATGCGGTTTTTGGATGGGCGTGCTAGAGGTGCGCATAATGAAAAAGACGGGGGAATACAAATGGATCGCAGGACGCTGCTGGCCGCCACGGGCGCGGCCATGATCGCCAGGCCCACCCAGGCCGCCGGGATCAAGCCGGGCTGGAACGGGCCGGGCCTGCAAAAGGCGGCGGACGAACTCAAGTCCTGGGTGGCCGATGGCCGGGTCGAAGGTGCCTCGCTTCTGGTGCGCCGGCGGACCAGGGCAGGTGCACATCAGTTTGCGCGCAACTATGGTACCGCAAAGGGACCCGAGCCGATCTTTCTTCTGGCGTCCATTACCAAGCCGATGACCGCCGCTGCGGTGATGACGCTGGTCGATGCCGGTGAACTCAGCCTGGACGACCATGTCACGAAATTCTTTCCGCAGTTCAAAGGCGAGGGGCGTGAGGACATCACGCTGCGCCACTGTCTGACCCACACAGGCGGGCTGCCCGACATGCTGCCCGATGACGAGATGCTGCGCGAGAAGCACGCCACCCTGGCCCAATTCCGCGACGGTGCCTTCAAGGCGCCCCTGAAGTTCAAGCCGGGCACCAGCTATTCCTATGCCAGCATGGGCATCCTGATCGCGTCCCAGATCGCCGAAAAGCTGTCCGGCACGCCTTTTCCCAAATTCATCGACCAGAAAGTGTTCAAGCCGCTGGGCATGACGCTCACGTCTCTCGGTCTGATGGGACGGCCCAACAGCCAGACCGTGCCCAGCCAGCCCGCGCCGGCGATGACGGATGCCGGCAAGAAGAGCTGGCACGACTGGAACTGGAACAGCCTGTACTGGCGCAATCTTGGGGCGCCATGGGGCGGGGCGCTAGGTCCGGCCAGCGACATCGGGCGCTTCTATCTGGAGTTCATGCTGAAGCGCGGCACTATCCTGAAGCCTGAGACCGAAGCTTTGATGATCACCAACCAGTCGCCACCGGGCGTAAAGCCCTCCGGCCTGGGCTTCGACCTGCCGCCCAGCGTCGGCGCCAAAATGTGCGGCCCGCGCACCTTCGGTCACAACGGTTCGACCGGTACGCTATCCTGGTGCGATCCGGACAGCGGCACGATCTGCGTGGTACTGACCACGCTCTATCAGGCGGCGGTCAAGCCCCATCCCACCAAGCTGGTGTCGGAGCTGGTGGGCGAAGCGGTGATGAAGGGCTGACTATTTCTTCGCCGTCTCGCGCTCGGCGATATAGTCCTGCACCGCCTGACGGTCCACCGGTACCTTGCCGGCATTGTCCTTCAGCCATTGGGTGAAGTCGGCCTCTATTTCCGGCGTCCATTCCCGGTCGATCTGGCCGGCGGTGTATTTCTGCTCGCGCAGGCGTTGGTGGCCGAACAGGTCACGCAGCCGCGTATGTTCGGACTGCTTCACCACGGTTTCCGCCAATTGCGGCGGGATGAAGATCACGCCGCCGTCGCGGCCCAGCACCACGTCGCCCGGCATCACTGCCGCCCCGCCGATCCGGGTCGGGCTGTTGATCGCCACCATGGTGGAATTGAGCGGCCTGCCCTCATCGCCGATGCGGCCGTAATGGTGCGAGGGATCATAGGCGCGATAGAAGGCGACGAAGTCAGGCAGCTCTTTCAGTCCGTTGATGTCGCGCACCGCGCCATCATAGACGATGCCATTGTGTGATCGCGCATAGATCGCGTTGGCGACATTGTCGCCGATCGACGGGCCATCCTTGATCAGCCCGAAATGATTGGAGACATAGACATCGCGCGACTGCAGCATGTCCACCGGCCAGGCGTTGGGTCCGCCCTTGCGACCGTCCACCTTGCCATCGGCCTCGATCACCTTCTGAAGATCGAGCCGACCGGGAATCCAGGTCGAGGTCAGTGCGCGGCCGACCAGGATCTTGTCGGGATAAAGCGCATCCCAGCCGCTTTCATACTGGTGCTCATAGCCCCTGGCGCGCAGCACCGCCCAGGCTTCCTCCAGCGTCACGCTTTTCATCCGGTCCAGGATCGAATCCGGCACCTTGGGCCGGCCGTCGGGGAAGCGCTCGCCCTTCCATTCGGGCGTGTCGTGGATCACTTCCTCCCGGGAATAAAAACTTTCATGCGCGGCCGCGCCGCTGCATGCCGCAATGGCGAAAGCAATTGCCGCAAGCGCCGCCCTGGCCGTCATTGCGTTCCCCCTTTTTGGTTGGCGGAATAATCACCCGCTGCGGGACGGGTGCAAGGAAAATCGTTAGCGGTACCACCACCTGCCATGCTTTAGTCCACGGCAAAGACCAGGGGAGGGCGGCATGGACCGGCGGAGCTTTTTGGGCGGTTCACTGGGGTTGGGCGGCGGCTTGGGGATGGGCTTCTATGCCAGCCTGCTGGCCGAAGCGCGGGCAGCCGGCACCAGCCGCGCGCCGAAGCTTCGCATCCGCGAGTTGCGCGCCATCCGCCTCAGGAACGGCTTCAACAGCCGCTTCGTGCGCGTCTATACAGAGGAAGGCCTTTACGGCACCGGTGAACTGGTCGACACCATGGGCGCCGAATACATCATCAACAACAACTTCAACGTGATGCTCAAGGGCCGCGATCCGCTGGAGATTCAGTCGATCCTGTCGGACTTCTGGGGTTATCACAAAGTCAATATGGGCGGGCCGCCATCGGCCGTCTTTATTCACGGCTGGGGCGGCCCGTACATGGGCGCGGTGTCGGGCGTGGAGGTGGCGCTGTGGGACCTGGCGGGCAAGGCACTGGGTCTTCCCATCCACCAGCTTCTGGGTGGCAGGATGCGCGATGCGGTGCCCGTCTATCTGCACGCCGCAAACCCGAAGGAAGGCCGCCGCCTGGTCGATGAATTGAAGATTCGCACGCTGAAGATCGGCCTGGATTATTCCAACGACGATTGGTCGATCGACAGGGGCTGGGAGAAGGGCAAGCGCTTCGGCCTCCACATGACAGGGGAACAGATCGACGACACGGTGAATTTCGTCGCCGGCTTCCGCAAGGAACTGGGCCTGCACACCGAGATCGGCGTGGAATGCCATGCCCATTACGACCTGGAGACGGGAATCCAGCTCTGCAACGCGCTGGAGCCCTATCGCCCCCTGTTCGTGGAAGAGCCCACCACCAGCGATAATGTGGATTCGATGCTGCGCATCCGCGAGAATACGCGGGTGCCCATCGCCGCGGGCGAGAACATCTACACCCGCTTCGGCTTCCGTCCTTATCTGGAGAAGCAGGCGCTTTCCATCATCCAGCCCGACTTTACCAAGACGGGTGGGCTGTTCGAGGGGCTGAAGATCGCCAACATGGCCGAGACCTATAATGTACCAGTGGCGCCGCATGGGGTGTGCTCGCCACTGGGCACGCTGGCCATCACCCATGTCTGCTCGGTGATCCCGAACTTTCTGGTGCAGGAATTCACCCACTATGGCGACAGGGATTTCACCGAACTGTGCGATCCGGTGGCCTTGCGGCCCGATGGCCTTCTGGCGGTTCCCAACGCGCCGGGCATCGGCATCGAACTGAACGAGGCCGCAGTGAAGGAGCGGCTGGAGCCCGAATTCAAGATGCTCTAGCGGCCCTTTTGCTCGGCCAGGTCGAAAATCTTTCCCATCGGTACCCATTTCTGGCCGGGCGCCGCATGGGGCAAGGCCTTCTGGAACCGCCACATCAGGTCTTCCCACAGGTCATGTTCGGCGGGTATGACGCGGGGCCGGGGATAGTCGTCGGCCACGGTGGCGATCATCACCATCCGATCGCCGCTGCGCCAGATTTCCATCCCCTCGATCCCCTGGGCATGGATGTCGTCCACGATCACCGGCCAGACCCCGCCGGGGGCGTGATGCCGTTCATATTCGGCGATTAGCGCGGGGTCATCGACCAGGTCCAGGACAAAGCACAACCTGCGGCTCATTTCCGTTCTCCCCGTTCAGGCTTTGGACTATACAGACGCACCTATCCCGGAGAATGGTTATGGCACACCTGCGCCTGCATCCCAGCGACAATGTGGTCGTGGCGGTGGACGGACTTTCCCCCGGCGATATCGTCGACGATGTGCGTATCACGCGGCGCATCCCGCCCGGCCACAAGGCGGCGGTCCGGCCGATTGCCAAGGACGCGCCGGCGCTGAAATTCGGCCAGATCATCGGATTCGCACTCCAGGATATCGCGCCGGGCGATTGGGTGCATGAGCACAATATCGCCTTCCACAGCGTGGACCGCGATTACGAATTCGAAGTGGACGCCCGCGACCCAGATCCGGTGCCGGTGCCCGCCACCTTCCAGGGTTACAGGCGCGCCAATGGCCGCTTCGGGACCCGCAACTATCTGGGCATTCTGACAAGCGTAAACTGCTCGGCCACCGTGGCGCGGCTGATCGCGCGCGAAGTGGAAAAGCGCGGCCTGCTGGACGACTATCCGGACGTCGACGGCGTGATCCCGCTGGTGCACGGCCATGGCTGCGCCATGGATTCCAAGGGCGAGGGCTATGAAGTCCTGAAACGCACCCAATGGGGCTATGCCGCCAACCCCAACATGGGTGCGGTGCTGATGGTGGGCCTGGGCTGCGAGACCTTCCAGATCGCGCGCTGGAAACAGGCCTACAATATCGCCGAAAGCGACACGTTTCGTTCGCTCACCATCCAGGATGCGGGCGGCACCGCCAAGGCGATCGAGGACGGCGTGGCGGCGGTGCGCGACCTGCTGCCGGTAGTCGCAAACGTCCGCCGCGAAACCGCGCCCGCCTCCGAACTGATGCTGGCGCTGCAGTGCGGCGGCAGCGACGGCTATTCCGGCATTACCGCCAACCCGTCGCTGGGCGCCGCGGTGGACCTGCTGGTCGCCCATGGCGGCACCGCCATCTTGTCGGAAACGCCGGAAATCTATGGCGCCGAGCATCTCCTGACCCGCCGCGCCGCGCCGGAGGTCGGCCGCAGGCTGATCGAACGCATCCGCTGGTGGGAAGACTATACGCGCCGCAATGCCGGCAGCATGAACAACAATCCCTCGCCCGGAAACAAGGCGGGCGGCCTGACCACCATCCTGGAGAAATCGCTGGGCGCCGCGGCCAAGGGCGGCACCACAAGACTGAAGGCGGTCTATGAATATGCCGAACCTGTCACCGCGAAGGGCTTCGTCTTCATGGACACGCCAGGCTATGACCCGGTCTCGGCCACCGGCCAGGTGGCGGGCGGCGCCAATGTGCTGTGCTTCACCACGGGGCGCGGCTCGGCCTATGGCTGCAAGCCCACGCCCTCGATCAAGCTGGCCACCAATACCGCCGTTTATGAACGAATGACCGGCGACATGGACATCAATTGCGGCGACGTGCTCGACGGCGTGTCGATCCAGCAGAAGGGACGTGAAATCTTCGACACCATCCTGCGCGTGGCCTCCGGCGCACGTTCCAAGTCCGAGTTGCTGGGCTATGGCGACGCCGAATTCGTGCCCTGGCAGATCGGCGCGACGATGTAGCGCCGCCATCCCAATCCTCTTAGACTGCCGAAGCAAACGCAGGTCCGCCTCCCCCTTTATGCGCGAAGCGCATCCCAAGGGGGAGGTGGCTTCAACGACCGAAGGGTAAGTTGAAGCCGGAGGGGGTCAATTAAAAAGGGTTGGGGAATTATGAAGCCACCTGTTGTCGAGCGGCGCTATCTCGTTGCGTTCGCTCTTACCTCGACCCTGTTTTTCGCCTGGGGCCTGGCATCCCAGTTCAACGACCTTCTGCTGCACCACTTCCAGAAGGCGCTGGACCTGACCCGCACCCAGGCCAGCCTGACCCAGTTCGCCTTTTATATCGGCTATTTCTGCGCGCCCCTGCCGGCGGCGATGATCATCCGCCGGGTCGGCTACAAGAAGACCATGGTGACGGGCCTTGCCATGTATGCCATCGGCGCCTTCCTGTTCGTGCCGGCGGCGCATATGCGCGTCTATGGCATCTTCCTGGTGGCGCTCTACATCATCGCTTTTGGCGCCGCCTTTCTGGAGACCAGCGCCAATCCCTATATCGCCATCATGGGGGCGCCCGAAACCGCGTCGCCGCGCCTGAACTTCGCCCAGGCGTTCAATGGCGTCGCCACCGTGCTGGGGCCGCTGGTAGGCGGTTATGTGATCTTCTCGGGCGTCGAGTACACGCCTGCCCAGCTCGCCGCGATGACGCCCCAGGCCGTCGACCAATGGCGCGCCGGTGAGGCGGCGGCGGTAGGCCTGCCCTATCTGGTGCTGGGCATATTGATGGTGGTGATCGCTGCCGCCATCGCGCTGACCCGATATCCGCCCCTGCGCGACGAGGTGACGCCGCAAGGCGCACGCTCGCCCCTGTCCGTGCTGAAGCGGCCGCGCGTGCTCTATGCCGTGGTGGCGCAGTTCTTCTATGTCGGCGCGCAGGTGGGCACCTGGAGCCTGCTGGTGGATTTCTCGCAAGAGGCAGCCCATGTTCCTGAACGCACCGGTGCGACCGTCTACCTGTTCGCCACCATGGTCGCATTCTGTGTCGGCCGATTTTCCGGCGCCTGGCTGCAGCGCTTCATGGTCCCGGCGCGCCAGCTGGCGCTCTATTGCGCCTGCAACATTGCGCTGTGTGTGGCGGCGGCGACGCTGGGCGGATTTCCGTCGATCTATGCGATGGTGGCGACCAGCTTCTTCATGTCGATCATGTTCCCCACCATATTCGCGCTGGGGCTGGAAGGGCTGGGCCACGAGACCGAGTTTGCCGCCAGCTTCATCGTGATGGCGATCTCGGGCGCCGCGGTGGTGCCGCCGCTGATGTCGATCATCGCCGACCATATGGGGGCCCTGCACTGGAGCCTGTTCTTCCCCGCCCTCTGCTATCTGGTGGTTCTGAGCTTTGCCGTCATGGCGCCGCGCCTGGGACGGGTTGCGCCATGAAACGTCGCGCACTTGGCCGCACGGGCCTTTCCGTCACCGAACTGGGCTTCGGATCGGCGCCGCTGGGCAATCTGTTCCGCCCGCTGGCGGATGATATAGCGCGCGCCACCTTGGCGGCGGCGAAGGCGGGCTGCTTTGGTTATTTCGACACTGCACCCTTCTATGGCTTCGGCCTGTCCGAACGCAGGCTGGGCGATGCGCTGCGCGGCGGCGATTTCGTGGTTTCGACCAAGGTGGGCCGCCTGCTGGAGCCGGTGGCCCATCCGGTCAGTGAAAGCGAGGTGCGCCACGGTTATGCCACGCCAATGCCGTTCGAGCCGGTGTTCGATTATTCCTATGACGCGGTAATGCGCTCGTACCGGGAAAGCCTTCAGCGGCTGGGACTTGCACGCATCGACATTCTTTATATCCACGACATTGGCCGGCTGACTCACGGCAGCCAGGATCACCTCTACATGGCCCAGCTGACGCGCGGCGGCGGCCTGAAGGCCCTGGAGGAACTGCGCGAGAAGGGCGCCATCGCCGGTTTCGGCGTCGGCGTGAACGAAGCCGCCGCCTGCCGGGAAGTGATGGATCACGCCCGGCTGGACGTCATCCTGTTGGCGGGCCGCTATACGCTGCTGGAACAGGAACCGCTGGACGACCTGTTCCCAGCCTGCGAGGAAGCCGGCACCGCGATCGTAGTGGGCGGCCCTTTCAATTCGGGCATTCTCGCGGTCGGCGTCAAGTCTGGCGCCGCCACGACCTTCAATTATGAATCGGCGCCGCGCGACGTGATCGAAAAGGTCGCCGCGATCGAGGCCGTGTGTGACCGGCATGGCGTGCCGCTGCCGGCCGCGGCATTGCAGTTTCCGCTTGCCCATCCGCTGGTCGCCAGCGTGATCCCCGGCCTGGATTCGCCCGCGCGCGTGAAACAGGCGCTGGCGCTTTACAGTCACCCAATCCCGGCCGCGCTGTGGCGGGACCTGAAAGCGGAAGGGTTGATGCGCGCCGAAGCCCCGGTGCCCGCGTGATCGTCGATGCCCACCAGCATTTCTGGGACCCGGCGCGTGGCGATTACGGCTGGCTGACGCCGGACATGCCGATCTACCGTCTCTATGGCACCGACGATCTCCGCCCGCTGCTGCAGGCTTCGGGCGTGGACGCCACCATCCTGGTTCAGGCCGCGCCCACCAGTGCCGAGACCGATTATATGCTCGCCATCGCGCGGCGCACGTCCTGGGTGGTGGGCGTGGTGGGCTGGATTGGCCTTGACGCGCCAGGTGCCGTCGATCAGGTGCGGAGGCGCGCGCAGGATACACTTTTCCTGGGTGTGCGGCCCATGCTGCAGGACATAAGCCAGCCCGACTGGATCCTGCGCCGCGAACTGGAACCTGCCATCAATGCCATCGCCGCCGAAGGGCTGGTTTTCGACGCGCTGATAAAATCGCACCAGATCGGCGTGATCGCCGAACTGGCTGCGCGCCATCCCCAGCTATCCATCGTGCTGGATCACGGCGCCAAGCCCGGTCTGGGCGATGGCGAAGCGATGGCGGCCTGGCGTGCCGGTTTGGCGAAGCTGTCCGCGCACCCCAATGTGACCTGCAAGCTCTCGGGTCTGCTCACGGAACTTCCGCCCGGCGCGGGTACCAGGCATGTGAAGGACGCCGCCGACGTCCTGTTCGACCTGTTCGGCGCCGAACGGCTGATCTGGGGTAGCGACTGGCCGGTGCTTGCGCTCGCCGGCGATTACCGGGACTGGTTCGAGCTGGCGCACGAGGCGATCGCGGCCCGCCAGTCCAGCGCCGCGCGCGCGGTCATGGGCGCCAACGCGCTGCGGATCTATCGGCCGGATGCGCCGCGCCATATCGGCGCCTGATTTGCCGCCAAAATCTGCTAGCCTGATCGAGATGGAGCATTTTGCGTGACCGGCAAGCGCTGGCTGGGCCTGATCCTAGGCGGCATCGCGCTGTTACTGCTGCTGGCATGGGCGGGGCGCGCCCGGCTGGCCGGCGAGATCGCGCGCGCCTATTTCCACCAGCATGGCGTGCAATCGCGTATCGACATCGGTGCCCTGGGTTTTTCCGGCGTCAGCGGCAGTTTTGCCTTGGGGCCGGCCGACGCGCCCGACGTCTCCGCGCGCCGCATCGAGATCTATTTCGATCCCATGCGCTGGATGCCCCGCATCGTCGAAGTGCGGCTGGTCGATCCGGTGGTGCGCGCGCGCGTCGGCGCGGGTGGGCGCATCACGCTGGGCAGCCTGCAGCCCTGGCTGGATTCGCTGCCCGAAGGCGGAAAGTCCGACTATGTCAGCGACGATCTTATGGTATCTTTGACAGGCCTCACAGCGCACCTGTCGACGCCCGCGGGTGCGCTGGAGGTGGCCGGCAACGTCAAGCTGGTGAAAAACCTGCCGGTCTCGGTGACCTTGAGGGCGGAACCCGCGAACGTCATCTATAACGGCCATGCGATAGGGCTGCGGGCGGCGCAGTTGGATTACGACGCCGCCACCGGCCAGGTCCGGGCCCATGTCGCGGCCGACCTGAACGATCCCGCCGTCGAGGTGCGTGAACTGGTCGCCAATGTCACGGCTGATGGCCTGCGCTGGCAGATGCAGGAGGGCACGCTCGTGGTGACGGCGTCGCGCGTCCATGTGAAAGCCGATGCCGACGCGTGGGATGCCGGCGCGCATCTGGACCGCCCCGCGCTGGACCTGGCGCTCTCCCGGATTCATGTCCAGACCGGCGGGGGCCTGAAGATGGCAGCGGATATTTCGGCCACGCTTGGCGCCGGGCTCACGCTCGCCACGCCCAGCACCGGTGACGCCCGGCTGACGGCGGCCATCGCGCGCAACCTGACTCGCCTGGATGCGGCCTTTCAGGCACATGTCAGCCATGACGGCACGCGCACCGAGGCCAGGCTAACCGCCCCCCTGAAGATCGCGGGGGCGGCAGGCGCGCATCTGGATGTTCCTGCCCTGACGCTGGATGGTTCGTCCGACGCGCTGACAATCCGCTTCGATGCCGCGCTTGGCGGCGGGGGGCTGCCGCGCCTCACCGCCGGCAGCGACAATATGATGTGGACGGGGCGCGGCCTGACCGGCCCGCTGACGATTGCAGCGCGGTTCGACTATGCCATGCTGCGCGGCGCGAAAGTCTCGGGGCACGGCACATTGTCCTGGCAGGACGGCGCCTATGGCTTCCAGCTTCAGTCCTGTGCGCCTGTCCGCCTGGCGCAATTCCGCCCCGGCAAGGTGATGGCCGCGGCGATCTCCGCCTCGCTCTGTCCGCAACAGCGCAAGCCACTGTTTTCCGGAGGCAGGGACGGCTGGGTACTGGCTGCGCTGGCGCGTGACGCGAAAGCGGCCCTGACATTGGCCGGTGTTTATCTGGACCGGGGTGCCGCGCGGCTGGATTTTCGTGGTGGGGCGTCGCCAACCGGCATGCAGGGCACCGTGGCCATCACCTCGGCGCGCATCAGCGACGCAACACGCCCGCTTCGCTTCAATCCGGTGAACGGCAGGGGCAGGCTGCGGCTGGCCCGGAACATCTGGCGCGGCACGCTGGCCGTGACCGGCAAGGCCGGCGCCGCGCTGGCCGATGTCGCTATCACGCACGCGATGACCAGCGGGCGCGGCAGCGCCCATATCGCCGCGCCACATCTTTCTTTCGCGCCCGACCGTCTGCAGCCGGCGGATCTGTCGCCACTGCTGGTGGCCTTTCGTCAGACCAAAGGCGCCGCCCAGTTCGACGGCGATGTGACCTGGGACGCAAATGGCATTGACAGCCACGGCACCCTTGCCATCGATGGGCTGGATTTCCTGACGCCGCTGGGCACCGCCCACGCCGTCAAAACCAGGCTGGCGTTCACCTCGTTGCTGCCACCCCGGACCGCACCGGACCAGACCCTCGCCATTTCCCGCATCGACTGGACGCTGCCCTTCAGTGCGGTCGACCTGAAATTCGGCTTTGGGCCGGGCGCCGTCACGGTCGGCTCGGTAAAGGCGGGTTTCGCCGAAGGGCATGCCAGCATGGGCGCCTTTACCATCAAGACTGCCGATCCCACCCGTATCGCGGGCGCCGCCGATCTGGACGCCATCACCCTGTCCTCGTTGATTGCCGCTTCAAACCTGGGCACCCGCATCAGGTTGGAGGGCAAGGTCAGCGGCCATATTCCCTTTACCACCGGCCCGGAAGGCGTGCGCATTGCGGGCGGCCACATTGCTGCCGACGGGCCGGGCCGCCTGTCGATCGACCGCAGCCTGTGGACGCAAGGTGCCGCCGCCACCAATGCGGTCCAGGACTTTGCCTATCAGGCGCTGGAGAATCTGGCTTTCGACCAGATGAGCGCCACGCTCAATTCGGTGCCGGGCGGGCGGCTGCAGGTGATATTCCACATCAAGGGCCATAGCGATCCGCCCAGGCCCCAGACGGCGGAAGTCAGCCTTAGCAGCCTCCTGGACGGGTCTGCACTGCAGCAGTCGATCCCCCTGCCGTCCAATACCCCCATCGACCTGACCCTGGACACCTCCCTTAATTTCGACGAACTCTTGAAATCCTATGCCGAGGCGTGGTCAAAAACCCTCAGTCCGGCCCAGGGAGCGCCATAGATGAATCCAGTACGGAAACTGATTCTGGCCGGCGCCGCGACGGCAGCCCTGTGTGCGTGTACGCCGACCATCCGCGTGGAAGTCGCCCCGATCAACATCTATGCCAAGCTGGATGCCGATGTGCGGGTGCGCCTGGACAAGGAAGTCCAGACCGCCATCCAGCAGAATCCCGACCTGTTCTGATCTGAGGAAGGATCGACCGACATGCGCCCTGCCCAATACACCAAAGCCATCCTCGCCGTGCTGATGCTGGCCGGTGCCCCCCTTGTCCTGGCTATTGCCACGCCCGCATTCGCCGACCTGGCCGCGGACAAGGCCACCGTCGACGCCGCCAAGGCTGCAGGCACCGTGGGGGAGCAGGGCGACGGCTATCTGGGCTTTGTCAGCGGGTCGGCACCCGCCAACGTGACGGCCGCGGTCAACGCGATCAATTCGGGCCGGTCGCAGGTCTATGCCCAGACCGCCGGCAAGAGCGGCGTCACGGCCGAGGCGGCAGGCCAGGCCACGGGCGCCCAACTGATCGCCAAGACACCACCTGGCCAGTATTTCAAGGCCCTGGGCGGCAACTGGACGAAGAAGTAAGGGCTGATACAGGCACAGGTCCGTCCCCCTTTTGCGCGAAGCGCACCCAAGGGGAGTGGTTTTGGCGCGCGAAGCCGACCGTCCGTAGCGACAGCGTACGGACGAGGCGAGCGAAAGCTGAAACCGGACGGGGTTCAACTTAGGTCAACCGCCACCACCTCGTGCAGCCGGATGGATGGCACCTCGATGGTCAGGGTCTGGCCCTTGCGGTGCCAGCGCGCCGCCTTGCCGCTGTCCAGCAGCGTGACCTTCTTCGTATCCACCCCGTGTGGCACGGTCAGCGTGACGGTGAAGGGCCCGTCCAGCGGCATGACCTGGCGATAGGGCCCCTTCATCATCATCGGATTGGTCATGTTGACCAGGTGCGCGGTCAGTGAATTCTTCTGCCGCCAATAGGCGACGTCAATCAGCCCCGGCCCCGTCACGGTCATCGGCTGCGGCTCCGCCGCCGCCCATAGCACTGCATTCTTCAGCAAGACCAGATGATCCTCGGCCAGCACCTCCCAGAAGGTGCGGTCCAGGTCCATGGGAAAATAGACCACCCGGCCCTTGCCCACCTCGTTGCAGAAGACCATGGGAATGTCGGTCTCAAGCACATCGGGATAGACGCGCTCCATGGGCAGGTCGGGATAGGCCGGCACCAGCGTCAGCGGCTGTCTGGTGTCCGCATGTGGCTTCACCGTGATCTGCTGGGTGGCGGCAATGATGCGCGGCGCGTCCTCCAGCCCTTTGGTCAGGTCGTGCGGATGGCGCGGGGTGAGATAGGAATTCTTGATGCCGTTTTCGGTCTTCACATAGTCGCAGCCGAACAGGTCGACCAGGCCGAAATTCCTCCGCTTCTTGCCGGTCTCGTCATAGAGCGAAGTCTCACCCGTCGCCACGATGCGCCCGCCCTTCTGCACGTAATCGCGGATCAGCGCGCACTGACTGTCTGACAGGGCCGCTATGTCCGGCAGTACCAGCACGCGATAGCGATCGATATATCTGCCCTCCAGCTGGCGGTCGTCGGCCATCTCGAAGGGGATGCGCGCCTCGACCAGCGCCTGGTAATAGCCGTTCTGCGAATCGGTCACCCGCTGGGCAGTCGGGATATTGTCGCCCGCGGTCAGCGGCGCGCCACCGGCGGTATAGATGCCGGTCTGGGTGGAATTGATCATCGCCACCCGCGCCAGGTTCTCGGTGTTGCGCATGTACCTATCGTTGCGGAAGTGCCATTCATAGATATCCGTCACCGGCGCCACCCAGCGCGGATCGAAGACGCGGGCGTTGAATTTGCAGACCCAGGGGCGGAAGCCCTGGGCGATGCCGCCGTGCATCCAGGCGGCGAGCTCGGGCCCGCGCTGCACCGAATCCTTCCAGCGATTGTCGTCCTCCACGCCGACATTGAAGATCCCCGCAACAGGCAAATTGTGCATATAGGCGCGGGTGATCTTGGCAAACTTGCCCATCATCCAGACCGGCGTGGTGCCGTGGCGGCCCTGGCGGTCCACCGCCACGATGGGAATGGTGACCTTGTTCGGGTCGTTCATCCCGCCATTGGGACTGAAGAAACAGTCGGCCTTCGACGCCTTGACCGTGTCGTCCCACAGCTTGAACTGGCGCCAGCGCATCTCGGCGTTCCAGGCAATATAAGCGTGACGCTGCGGGTCCTGGGGATCGTCGCTGGTGGGCAGATCCATGCCGGTGGCCGTGCGGAACAGCATGCGGCACGTATTGCAATAGCACATGCCGCTGCCCGCCCAGCGGTTTCCGAAGAAACCTTCCGGCTGATAGGTGTCGGCGATTTCCTTCAGGACCTGGGGCATGAAATCGAACATGAAACCGCCATTCTGGCAGGTCACCCACATATCCTTTGCGGCCCAGTGGCGGCGGGGCTTGCCGTCGACGGTGCAGGCTGCCCATTCGGGATGGGCGGCAAAAGCCTCGTTGCTCATCGCATGCGGATCGACGCGGGCGATCACCGACATCTTCTGTTCGCGCGCGCCCTTGACCATCTCGCCGAACATGTCGTGGTCGCCGAGATATTTGGCGCGCTTCTGCAGCGGCAGTTTGGACGGATAGAAGCAGATGCAGCCGCCCGCCGACAGGCACACCGCGTCGGCATGGGTCTTGCGGAACAGGTCGAACCAGAATTGCGGGTCGTAATTCGGCGGATCGTCCTCGGTGAAGGCGACCTGCACCCAGCGCATGGCATTGTTGGACCACTCAAGGCCCGCCATGTCCCCGGTGAGCGCAAATGCGCGTGTGGAATCCAGCGCCATCGCCGCCATCAGGCCGCCCGCGCCCAGCTGCAACGCCTCGCGGCGGCTGGCCCCTTCTTCGTGCATTTCCGGCTCCCCAAAAATCGCGCGAACTCTAGAGCCGCCCCGGCCCAGCGCCAAGTTGCAACAGCACGGGATTCAAGCTTCACTTGCTTCATAGCAAGGAAATTCAGGTCTGGAGGGGAAAGAATATGCGCCGCATCGCCGTCGCCCTTGTTCTGGCAGGGCTATGGGCGGCGCCCGCCGCCGCCGACATCACCATTTTTTCGCCGGGCATTTCCAACGGCCCCCTGCGGACCATGGCCGAGCAATGGACCGTCCAAACCGGCCACAAGGTCACCATCACCGGCGGCAATGTGGGGCGCATCCGCACCGCGGTCGAAAACGGAACGCCGGCAGACCTGGTGCTGGCGCCAACTTCGGACTTCAAGGATTTCACCGGCAGGCTGTCGGGCGCCCCGGTGCCGGTGGGCCGCATCCAGTTCGGCGTGGTGGTGAAGGCTGGCGGCCGTCATCCCGACATCTCGACGGAAGAGAAATTCATCGCCTTCGCGAAAGCGGCCGGCACCCTCGCCTTTGCCAATCCCGCTGTCGGCAGCCTGTCGGGCGCGATGGTGGAAGAGATGCTGAAGCGTCCCGAATTCGCCGGCGTCAGGCCGCTGCCCATCAAGGGCATGATCGGCGACGCCATTGTCCGGGGCGATGCGGAATTCGGCGGGGGCGCCATCAGCGAGGAGCTGATGGCAAAGGACGCGGAAGTGGTGGGTCCGTTTCCCGACAGCCTGGGCCAGTTCATCGACATGTCGGGCGCGGTGCTGAAGGTGTCTTCCAACCCGGACGAGGCACGCGCCTTCCTGGTCTGGATCGTGCGCCCCGACTCTGCCGAAGTGTGGCAGAGGGGCGGGATCGTGGCGCCTTAGTTTTTTGAAATCCCTCAGGCCTTCGCTGCCTGTCATCGCGTCCGGGCACCAGGTGCCGGGCGCTCCCAGGTCGCTACGTTCGTGCGCTGCCGCTATTCACTCGGCCCTTCCTGAGTGCTGACACACGCGAAGGGGGCAGGCTTCCACGCCCGGCAAATCTAGAAAGGCTTCATGCCTTTCGCCGTCCAGGCAGGTTTGGCTTCGGGCCTGGTGACGAACCTGATAAAGGCCAGCGCATCTTTCCGGTCGGCCGATCGCGACGACACCGCCAGCATCGCATCCATATGCCCGCCCAGCTCGGCGGGCAGCGGCGCCACCAGCTCGATCTGGGGCTTGTTGTAGATCTCCGGCACCAGTTGCAGCGCCATGTCGCCTTCGCCACGGGCCAGGGCTGCCGCGCCCTCGCCCCTGGTCACCGGTACGGCGTTGACGCCTGCGAACTGCGGTTTCGCCAGGATCGTGCCGATGATCTGGCCCTGCATGGTGCCGCCGGTGGGGCTGTTGACCATGATCTTGCCGCCTGATTTCAGCACCGTCGCCAGCTTTTCGACCGTGGAAATGTCGGGATGGGGCGCGCCCTTCCTTACCGCCAGCGCGATCTCGTCGCGGCCCAGCGGGGTATAGCTATCCGGCGTGATGCCGCCTTCCAGCATCAACGTGTTCATCAGGTCGGAAGGCAGGCCGACGACATCGGGCGGCGGGGTGTCACCCTTGATCCGGTCCAGGGCCACATTCATGCCGATCTCGGCGACAATGACGTTCACGCCCGTTTGCTTGGTGAAATCCGCGGCGAGCTCCTTCAGCGCCGAATTGTAGATGAAGCCCGGCGCCACGACGCGGATTTCAGCCGCCTGTGATGTCGTTGCAAGCGTAGCCAGGGCCGCCGCCAGCAGAAACGTGCGCATCAAATCCTCCCCTTCTTTTTAGGGACGATAGCCCACGCCCGGCCTTTTCAGTAGTGCAGAATCTGCTGCCAGAAGTCGCAACGGTGCGCGGCGGCCCTTTGCGTCTGGGACCAGGCATCGTTCTGCAGGAAGACGGCAGGAGCGTTCTTCGTCCAGCGTGGCCAGGGCGCGTCACCCGCGCCGTTGGGATTGCCGCCGCGCGCGAAATTCGACCAGGCGGCGATCAGCCTGTCCGACAGACCGCGCTGGCGCGTGTCAAGCTTCGTCGGAACGCCATCCGGCCCGCCATGAAAACCCTTGAACACATAGATCAGGTCGGCGGTGTGATAGGCGCCGGAGGTTAAGCCCTTCATCGCCGGGAAATAGCTGGGCGCGGTGCGGTCGTCGAACAGATAGACGTAGACCGGCGCGAAGCGCCCGATCTGTCCGGCCAGGTGCTGTCCACGACAGGCCAGCATGTCGGCATGCGCCGCATCCCATGCCATCTGCGCGCCGCCGTGGCGCACCGGAGCATAGAGCTTCATCACAGCTTCCGGCGTGCCCTTCGGGTATGTGGGCGGCGATCCGCCCGGCCCCGCATTGCCGCCATACTGGTGCTTCACATAGTTTTCAAAATCCACCTGCGTGGTGGGCGTGCGGCCGTTGCGAAAATATTGGGCGATGCCGATGGAGAAATTGCCTTCGTCGCGGGTGGTGCCCACCATTACCGGGACGCGCGCGAAATCGCCCGCGGCAAAGGCATTTGCCGCGTTCCGCGACACCACGACGTCGTCCACCATCGCGCCGGTCACAAAGGGCGCAGTGCCGCTGGCCGTGCCCGAAAGCGCCGTGATTTTTGCGGCGGGCAGGGCGCGCAGGCATTTGCCTGCGCCGGCCGCCTTCCCGCAGCCGGCGGCCTCGGCGAACTGCATCCCTTTCTTCAGCGCAACATCGCCCGGTGTCAGCGGCGTATAGCCGCCGCTCATCAGGATGGCGCGGTGGAATAGCCCGCGCGCGGACGGCGCCACCATCAAGGCCGCCGCCGCGCCCGCACCCGCCGATTGTCCGCCCAATGTGACATTGCCGGGATCGCCACCGAACGCAGCGATGTTTGCGCGTGTCCATTTCAACGCGGCGGTGATGTCCATCAGTCCGAAATTGCCGCCCCTGAGCGCGGGGTGCGCCAGGAAGCCGAACAGGTTCAGCCGGTAGTTCATGGTGACGACGACCAGTTTTCCCTGCCGCGCCAGCCTGGCAGCGTCGTAGTCGTTGCTCTCGCCATCGAAATAGCCGCCGCCATGAATCCACACCAGGACCGGCAGCTTCTGCTTCGTCGGTGGAGCGAAGACGTTGAGGTAAAGACAGTCCTCGTTGCTGTTGGCCGGTCCCGCGAAGGGTCCCAGTGTTGTGACCTGCGCACAGGTCGGTCCGAACGCGACCGCCTTGCGCAAGCCGTTCCAGCGTTTGACGGGCGCGGGCGCGCGCCAGCGCAGATCTCCCACCGGCGGGGCGGCGTAAGGCATACCCAGATATTCGATGACGCCCCCGGCAGTAATTCCTTCCACCATGCCGCCACCGGTTTTGACGCGTGGCGCGGCCGCTGCCACGGTCGACGCCAGCAGCAAACCCAGAACAAGACGAAACATGGATCCCCTAATTGTGTGCCACAGCGGGCGGGACCGAGATGGGTGCCGCCATGCCGGCGTCGGTTTCCAACTGCGATGCTCCCGATCCAGCACCTTCGCCGTCGACCGAGAAGACATAGAGGGTATTGCCGCCGGGCGGAAAGCCCTTTTCACGCCGTATCACGCTGGAGCCGCCGCCGACCCCGGTATAGACGGCGACATATTCGCGCCCGTCCGGCCCCAGGAAGGCGATGGGCTGGCTCATGATGCCGCTGCCCAGTCTCTGCGACCACAGCACCTTTCCGGTGCATGCGTCGACGGCGCGGAACCAGCCATCCAGCGTGCCATAGAAGACGATGTCGGAGCCGGTCACCATCGCCCCGCTCCACACATAGAGTTTTTCCTTTATGCTCCAGACGCGCCGCCCGTTCACCGGGTCCCAGGCGATGAACTCGCCCCAGTTGCCACCTGGGCCGGCGTGGCGCTCCATCTCCATGCCGTCATAGGGGCTCCCGGGAATGTATTTCACGATGTGGTTGCCCAGGTCCATGCATGAATTGAACACGCCCGCATAGAGCAAGCCCGTGCGGGGGGAAAAGGCCGAAGGATTCCAGTTCTTCACACCGATGTCGGGCGGGCAGATATTCTCCACCTTCTTGCCGACGATAGGATGGGCGCTGTCATTGACCACCGGCATGCCGGTCTTCAGGTCGATTTTGCTGGCCCAGTTCTGGTGGCCGAAGGGCTCGGCCACCAGAACCTCGCCAGTCTTCCGGTCGATGGTATAGGCGAACCCATTGCGATTGAAGTGGACGATCACCTTGCGCCGCTCGCCCTTCCAGGGAATGTCGATCAGCACATTCTCGTTAACGCCGTCATAGTCCCACTCGTCATGCGGCGTGAATTGATAGGCCCATTTGGCCTGGCCCGTGTCGGCATCACGGGCAAAGAGCGCGCTGCTCCACAGGTTCAGGCCGGGCCGCTGCGAGGGCGTGCGCGGTCCCGGATTGGAAGTGCCGTAATATACCTCGTTCAGGTCTGGATCGTATGAAACAAAGCCCCACGGCGCCGACGCACCCTGTTTCCACATCTCACCCGGCCAGGTCTTCACGCCCAGGTCCTTGCCCCGCATCCATGAATAGAAGGGCTTGAAATCCGCGCCGATCAGCATTCCGGCATCGGGCCCATTGGTGAACGCCTTCCAGACGGTATGACCATCCGCCACGGACAGCGCCTGGAACCAACCATTTGTCCCCATCTCGCCGCCACTGGAGCCGACATAGACCTTGTCGCCCACCACAAACGCCGCCTGGGTCATTGTGGTGCCGTTGGCAAGATCGTCCAGCTTGACGCGCCAGACCTCCTTGCCCGTATTGGCGTCCACCGCTACCGTGTTGTCGTCCAGGAGGTTGTAGATCAACCTGCCGTCGGCATAGGCCCAGCCGCGCAGGACCTTGTCGCAACATGCTTTGGTGATGGCGCGCGGGTCCGGCTTTGGTTCGAACACCCATTTGATCGGCGCGCCGGGTTTGGTGAGGTCCAGCGCATAGGCGACGTTGGGGAAGGGCGTGACCAGATACATGGTGCCATCCACCACCAGCGGGGCGCCTTCATGGCCGTACATTTGCCCGTCGGAAAAACTCCAGGCAACCTTCAGGCGCGCGACATTGTCCTTGTTGATCTGGGTCAGCGGGCTGAAGCGGGTATTGGCATAATCGCGGGATTGCCGCGTCCACTGTCCGGGCGGGTCGTTGGGCGCCAGGTTTGCGGTGGCGCCGGTGAATGAGCCATCAGGCGGCGCGTCCGCCGCGCTGGCCAGAAAGGACGAGAAAATCCCCGCGATGAGGATGGTGCCGAAGAACGTGCTCCTGCGATGCATGCCTTCCCCCCGTTTTTGTCTTGTTGCGGGAAGCCTAGGCCCGAATCCGGGCGCGCCGCAATCGGCGCGAAATTGACGGACCCGGGACGGGCTTCTACAACCCGCCAAACATCAGGGGAGGCGTGGGATGGCGCGATGGAAGCTTCTGGCATGTTGCAGCGCACTCATCGCCGCGCTCGCCGTGCAGGCCGATGCCGGAGAGATGATCCCGATTCCCGGTGATCCGGTGACCATCGAAAACGGCCGGGTTTCGGGTACCCTTCTGGATAATGGCGTCAAAGCTTATCTCGGCGTGCCCTTTGCCACGCCGCCGGTACGCGAGCTGCGCTGGAAGACACCAGAGGCGAAAAAGCCGTGGAAGGGCATCTGGAACGCCGATACACGGCTGACCAACTGCTACATCCCGCTGCGCGCCACCACCCTGAACCATTATTTCGGCGAGATCCGTTCCAGCGAGGATTGCCTTTACGCCAATGTCTGGGCGCCGCCGACGGCGAAGGCGGGCGACGGGCTGCCGGTGGTGGTGTGGATTCACGGTGGCGGTTTCCAGGAAGGCTCGATCAACTTCCAGGTCTATTACGGCCAGGCGCTGGCGAAGAAGGGTGTGGTCTTTGCCGCGATCGACTATCGCGTGAACGTCTTCGGCAATATGGCCCATCCCGAGCTGTCGGCCGAATCGGGCCACAAGGCCAGCGGCAATTACGGGCTGATGGACCTGATCGCCGGGCTGCGCTGGCTCAAGCGCAATGCCGCGGCCTTTGGCGGCGATCCCGACAATGTCACTGTGCTGGGCCAGTCTGCCGGCGCGATGGCGCTGGACCTTCTGGCCTCCTCGCCGATCGCGAAGGAATGCGTGGAAATCCCCGGCCGGCCGGGCTGCCACAAGCTGTTCGACAAGATCATCGCCCTCTCCGGCGGCTATCACGGCGTGGCTGCGCCGCATTTGGAAACGCTGACAGAAACCGAGGCCAAAGGTGTCGCCCTGCAGCGGGCAATGATGGCCAAAGACATCGCTGCGATGCGTACCCGGCCCGCCGACGAAGTGTATGAGGTGGCCAAGACCAACCACATCACCTTCTCCGGTCCCACGCTGGACAATTATGTGCTGACCGAAACGCCGGCCCAGACGTTCGCCGCCGGCCGCCAGATCGACGTGCCCATGCTTTTGTCTTCGGTCGGCAACGACATAGGCAGCAAGACCGCGGTGACCAGCGCGACCACCCTGGCCGACTACCAGCAAGCGGCGCACTCGCTTTACGGCGCCGACGCGGATGCCTTCCTGAAACTGTTCCCCGCGAAGACCGACGCGGAAGCGGTGCATCAGGCCAAGGCAGTCGCACGCATTTCCGGCTTCGGCATTGAGGCGCGCGACTGGGCGAAGGCGCAGGCTGAACACGGCAAGGCGCCGGTCTGGCTGGTGCAGTACAACCATCCCCATCCCTATCCGCCGGGCGTGGTAATCACCGACATGGATGTGAAGACGGCCGGCGCCTATCACAATTCGGACCTGCCCTTCTGGTTCGGCACCCTGGACTCGCTGAACCTTTATCGCCACATCCGCGACTGGACACCCTATGACTACAAACTGTCCGACATGATGCAGGATGTGGTGGTCGCTTTCGCCAGAACCGGAAATCCCGCTACGGCCGCCGCGCCCATCCCCCGCTACAGTCCGCGCAAGGAGCAGCGGCTGGTGTTTGGTGACAAGGGTGTAACGGTGGAGGCGCTCGACGAAAGGCAGCTGGACTTCATCGAAAGCCATCCGGCGCGACGCAACTAGCCGCGCCCCGCCGCCTTGGCTATTGTTATCGCAACAACCGGCGGCGCCCGCCGCCATCAGGGAGCGACGCCATGACAACGACCAACGCCAGCCGCAGACAGTTCCTGGCTTCCACCGGCGGCCTTCTCGCCCTCTCCGCGGCCACGCCGGCCTGGGCGCAGGGGCGCGCCATTCCCCTGGGCCTTCAGCTTTATACCGTGCGCCAGGACCTGGCCAAGGATTATGAGGGCACCATGCGCCAGCTCAAGGCCATCGGCATCCGCAATGTCCAGGCCAACCTGACCATGAGCGGCAAAAGCTCCGCCGATCAGAAAAAGCTTTATGACGCGCTGGGCATCAGTTGGAAAAGCATCCACGCCGGCGGCGATGCCCTGCGCGGCGACATCCGCCCCACCATCGACGAGGCCAAAAAGGTCGGCATCACCAACATCACCTGCTCCTTCCCGCTGTTCCCCATGGACCGCGCCAGGATCATGGCCGGCCCGACCATCGACGACTGGAAGCGCAATGCCGAAGCGTTCAACAAATGCGGCCAGGCCTGCAAGGCTGCCGGCATGACCTTCGACTATCACAACCACAATCTGGAATTCCGCAAGATCGGCGATGTGGTGCCCTATGATCTTCTGTTGCAGCAAACTGATCCGGCGCTGGTGGGCATGGAGATGGACATCGGCTGGGTCGTGGCAGGCGGCGCCGATCCGGCGGCCTATTTCAGCAAATATCCCACCCGCTTTGCGTCCCTGCACATCAAGGACCTGAAGAAGCAGGGTATCCCCAACACCAATATGAAGATGGTCAGTGCCATCATAGGCCAGGGCATCGTCGACTGGAAAAAGCTGATCCCCGCCATCCACAAGACCAGCGCGCGGCGCGCTTTCCTGGAGATCGAGGAGCCTTATGATCCCTCGCCGCTGGGCATGGTCAAGGCCAGCTTCGAATTTCTGCACGGAAGGGTTTAATCCTCCGGCCCTCGATGGCAGCGCCTCCCCTTCGTGCGCGCAAGCGCACAGGAAGGGGGCGCTTCGGCGTGCGAGCGCGAGCAGGGGGAGCCGGGAACGACATCGGTGTCTAAACCCTCACCGAATACAACGCGTGGTGGGCCAGGATGAACAGCGTGTGCCCGTCTTCGCCGCCGAACAGGATTTGGATCGGCCGTTCCGGCACGTCGATGCGGCCGACCTCTTTGCCGTCGGGCGCGTAGACGAAGATCTGCCCGTTGGCGACATAGACCCTGCCGTCCGGTCCCGCCGCCACGCCTTCGCCGCCGCGGTCCGCAAAGACCTTCAGGTCGGTCAGAGTGCCGTCGGGATTGACCTTGCCGCTATAGGTCTTGGCTTCCGAGCCATTGCTGACGAAGACGCGGCTTCCCACCCTCGCCGTGACAAAGCCATAGGTCTGCAGATCGTCCGAGAAACGGTAACCGCGATGGTCGGGCGGGCCCTGCTGGAACACGCGCGCCTGGCGCAGTACCAGGCTGCCGTCGGGCGAGACATACTCCTTCGCCGTGGGCGCCGCCCGGTCGCGGGCGAACATTTCGGCCAGGGTGGTGTAGCGCCAGGTCTTCAGGTCCAGCTGGTCCTTGAACTCGCCATTGCCCCAATAGTTGACCGGCAGCGCAATGGTGGCGCCCGCATGCGCGGCGGCCGCCGTGGCGGGGATCAGCGTCAGTTCGGTAGCCGGTGAGCCGGGCTTGAAGCTGTAGACCGTGCCGTCGCGGCCATAGGATGACAGCACGATCATGTTGCCGCTTGCGTCGAAGGCCAGGTTGACCGGGTCCAGCGGATTGTCGCGCTCCACCGACAGGCCGTCGTCCTTCGACCAGGAATAGATGCGCTGCTGGCGGTGGTCGACGAAATAGAGCTTGCCATGCGCGTCCACCGCCGCGCCCGAAATGGAAAAGAAGCCGTCCTCCAGCTTCTCAACCTTGTTGCCCATGTCGCTGACCTGGGGTGCCGGGGGATCTGCGGGAATGTCCAGCACCGCGAATTCGCGCTCACGCACCTGAATGTGGTGCGTCATGTCGATGATGGCGTTCTCGTAGGGAAATTTGTTCGCACGCAGATAGGTGGTGCAGCCATTCTCGTCGCAGGTGCCCAGTCCGCTCTCGGCGTTCACATGCATGTTGCGGAAGCGGATGTTGCTGGAATTGTAGATAAGGGCTGCAGCATTTACCGGCTTCCAGGTGCGCGTCACGCGATAGGCGTGATAGTTGGCGATGGTGATGTTCTTCGAATTGGCGATCACCAGGGAATGGGCTTCCGGGCCTTCGCCGCCTTCCTCTTCCGTCTGGGGAGCATAGAAGTCCCAGTTCTGCACGCGGTTCAGCTTGAATTCGACGCGCACGTGATGCTCGTCCGACAGCTCATACACTTTGCCCGGCGTGGTGGTGTCGGAGACATACATGCCGGCCTGGGCATAGGTGTCTACCGTCCACAGGTTGGTGAAGGTGCCGCCGCCGCCGCCCGTCACCCACAGCGACGGATACTGGGCATCCCAGCGCTTGCGCGGGTCCTGGTCGCCGGTCGAATTGGCGTTGTAGGGGCTCCAGCGGCTGCCGTCGGGATTGTTGGTGCCGTGGCCGCCCAGGAAGCGCACATCGTCCAGCAGCGAATTGGCACCCGACTGCCACAGCATCTCCACCGCGCGGTTGTTGATGCCGAAGGTGTAAAGCCCGATGCCGCTGACGATATTGTCGCCGCCCCTGGGCGTTTCCATCAAAGCGCGCGGCGCACCGATGCCTTGAAAGCCGGGCGTTTCGTCGGGCAGGTCGAACTGGGTGATTGACGGATGCAGGCCGATGATCACCGTGTCGGGCTTCAGCCGGATCGTATCGTGCACGATGTATCGGCCGGAGGGGATATAGAGCACCCGCGTGGTGTCGATGGCGTGCTGGATCGTCGCGGTGTCGTCGGTCTTGCCGTCGCCCTTCACGCCCAGCGTGTGGATGTTGACCCACTCGGTGGTCGGCGGCAGCGGCCGGATCGCCGGCGGCAGTGGCGCGGGCATCGCCGCCAGCGGCACTGCCTCGAAACGGGTGCCGATCTTGCCCATCTCGCCGGGCGATTTCAGGATCAGGCCATGATTGAGGTTCCTGACCTCATACATGCCGGCATGGCCCAGCGTCTTGCCGCTCTCGCGGAAGCGGGCGAAGACGGGCGTGTTCGCGGCCACCGCGTCCTCCACACCGATCTGGGTATAGACGTTGTTCTCGGCGCTGATGACGATGGCGGCTTTCGACACGTTCTCGAAGCGGCTGTTCTTCACCCACAGCCAGTCGGAATATTCGGGATCGATGTCGATGGCGACCGGCACGTTGCGGAAGCTGTTGTTCACCAGCGTCAGCGAGGCCTCATGCTCGCGGATGGCGGCCTCGCGCTGTCCTTCGAACTGGCTGTCGATCAGGGTGAACTGCCAGGCGGGCGATGGCTTCTCGGCCAGGATGCCATAGCGGCCGCCGAAGAAGCGCAGGTCCTCCGCCTCGTTGGCCACCTGGTGGACGCCCGCCAGGCCGGAACCGATGTGGAAGTCGATATGGCTCAGATAGTCGTGCTGGGCGCCGTGGAAGCGGATGCCCACCGCCGCTGCATTGCCCTTGCCGATCTCGAAATCGATGTTGGACAGCGCCGAATAGAAGGTGCCCGGATTTGCGTCACCGATCTTGTCATTGGCCGGCACACTGTCCGGCGGCGGGAAGGGCACCTTGAAGGCCGGCCGGCCCGGCCGGGCCGGGAACGCGCCGGGGCGGAAGCCCGCGAAGATCACCATCGCGCCGATGCCCTTCTGATAACCGGGCGTGTTGTCGCCCAGCAGGAAGACGGGACGTTTGCCGCCCCAGCCGATCACGCGCACCGCCGGCCACACATAGATGGTGTGGGTGATGCGATAGCGACCCTCGGGAATGAAGACGATGCCTTCGTTCCGGTCCTCGCTGGCCTTGTCGATGGCGGCCTGGATGGCGCCGGTATCGTCGGCCTTTCCGTCGCCTTTCGCGCCGGTCAGATAAATCGCGCGCGGATCATCCAATCTGGTCGTGTAGACGGATTTTCCTGCCGGAACTTGGCTGGTCCGGCCCTGTGCCTTCGCGGGCGGGACACCGCCCAGGCCAAGGGCGACAGCAAAAGCGACAGCAAGTGTGGCGATGCGCGGCTGGAATGGCATGACTGTGCTTCCCTCGAAATTCGCCGGTGGTCGCGGAAATCCCGGCCGGTTCCACCTGCTCCGATGGATAGCACAGATGGCCGTTAGCGATACCGCCCGTATTGTGTTTTCCGGGGAAAGTCCGGTTTGCCCGGCAGTCTGATGACGGACCGGCAATGTCGCGGTGCGATAGCCCGCACGAGAGGCCGGCGCTGCCGGACGGGTTTCGACGACCCGGACGGTGGACACGCTTCGTTCCGTCTCTCACCTCATTTGCAAAGGCAAAAGCCGGGAAGTCTGCGGGCGAAAATGTACCGTTTTTTCGGACCCCTCCCGGTTATCCACCGTGGACAGGATGTGCTGCTTCCCGCCGGGGTGGGCAACAGGCCTGTGGTGCGGCACGTCTCATGCCGGGAATATCGCACGCGCCGCGAGCGGGCGCGTGGTGGATATCGCGGGTGCCTGGGCAGGTGGATAAGGTAGAACTGCCGAACCCGGCGGCGTGCTTGAATTCAAGTATGGCGTCCCCGGAATGTTCCGCGTTGTCCCCGGACGCATGCAAATGCCGCTTTCCGGAACTTCCGAAACCGGCGCGCCGCCCATCTGTTCTCTGTGGGAGAACAGGAGGCCACCATGAACAAATTCGCGCCCTGTCTGCTGGCGGCCGGCCTTGCCGTCGCCGCCACCGCGGCCACTGCCCGGGTGGTTGTGACCGACGGCAACGATGACCAGCGTGTCACCGAAGGCGTGTCCGGCCCGATCCAAGCGGCAAGGCCAAGCCGCACAAAGACCGATGCGGACAGCAAGTCCGGCAGGGCGGTCGAGATGTCCGGCCGCACCCGCAAGGACAGCGACCGGGACAACGATCGGGACAAGACTGACAAGGCACAACATCCGCCGCCCCCGCCGGTCCACGATCCCAATTGACCGCGGCGTCGCGGTGCCTGCTGCATTGCAGCGCCGACCGGCGTCTGCATTGCAGCCGGATGAATCACGGTTGCGGCGTCTTCCCCAATACTGGCTTTGCTGTATACAGTCTGCCTTCGAACGCGCCAGGATTCCAACAGAACGGTCCGGCATTTGCGGGGAGGCAAGCGTGAAATGCACAACAATGACAGCCGCCGCTGTCGCGCTTCTGGCCGGGACCGTGCCGGCCCTTTCCCAATCCGCGGCCACTGCGGCAGCCACCGCGCCTGACCTCAACTACCAGGCCGTCCCCGGCATGTTCCAGGCCCCGCCTGGCGACACGCTGGGCGAGATGCAGGGCGTCGCCACCAACTCCAAGGGCGACGTCTTCGCCTTTTTCCGCGGCCCCAGCACGCGGCTGTGGGAGTTCGACCCGCAGGGCAAGTTCGTCAAGGAGATCGGCAAGGGCTTTTATGGCTTCCAGTTCGCCCATTCGGTGCGCGTCGACCGCCACGACAATATCTGGACGGTGGACGAGGGCACCAACATGGTGACCAAGTTCGATCCCACGGGCACCAAGGTGCTGATGGTGATCGGCCACCGTCCCGACGCCGAGGAGGGCCCGGTCGCCACGCCGAAAGGTCCGCTGCCGCCCGACGGGAAATACACGCTGTGCCGCCCCACCGATGTCGCCTGGGACATGCAGGACAACATTTTCATCTCCGATGGCTACTGCAACAACCGGGTGGTCAAATATGACCGGAACGGCCGCTTCCTGGCCGAAGTGGGCAGCGAGAAAAAGGGCAGCGGGGAGAACGAGTTCAACCTGCCGCACGGGCTTCAGGTCGACCGGCAGGGCAACGTCTATGTCGCCGACCGCACCAACAACCGCTACGTGGTGCTGGACAACAATCTGAAATGGAAGACGGCCTATACCAATGTGGGCACCGCCTGGAGCGCGTGCATCAGCCAGGGCCCGCACCAGTATCTGTTCGTTTCCAACTCCAATCCCAACGGCAATGGCCCGGGCAGCTGGGCGAAGACCGGCCAGATCTACAAGATGGAGCTGGACGGCACCGTGCTCGGCAAGTTCGGCCATGCCGGCAAGCTGGCTCCGGGCTTCCAGGTCGTCCACATGATGGACTGCCGCGATCCCAACAAGATCATCGTGGGCGAGATCGAATCCTGGCGGATGCAGGAATTCGTGGCAAAGGGCGGCAGCGCCGCCAGCACGAAATAGGGGAGCAGGTAGGATGAAACGTCTCGCAGCCCTTCTGCTCTCCTGCGCCGCGCTGACGGCACCCGCCGCCGCGCAGCAGATCGCCACCACACCCAGCCAGCCCTTGATGCTGCCGGCCGACACATTCTTCGGCGCAGCCGCGGGCGTTGCCACCAATTCCAAAGGCGATGTCTTCGTCTATACCCGCAACGGCGATCCCACCATCACGCTGGGCGGCAGCCGGGCCTTCGCCCATGGCGGCTCCAGCCTCTATGAATTCGCCCCGGACGGGAAATTCGTCCGCCAGCTCGACAAGAACAACTACGGCTTCCTGGCCGCCCAGGCCGTGCGCACCGACGCCCATGACAATATCTGGGTGGTGGACGCCTATAGCGACATGGTGATCAAGCTGGACCCTGAGGGCCGTGTCGCCATGCTGCTCGGCCGCAAGCCCGAGGCGGTCAACGTGCCCGCCGGCGAGGACATGGGCCGGGCGCCGGCTGGCGCGCCGCCGGCCTCCGGCATGCCTTCCGACCTGTTCGAAGGGCCCGCCGATGTGGCCTTCGACAATGCCGGAAATATTTTTGTCGCCGATGGACTGCACAATGCCCGCGTCGCCAAGTTCTCGCCGGATGGCGTCTTCGTGAAAAGCTGGGGCAGCCGGGGGACGGGCGAGGGCCAGTTCGCCAGCCCCCGCTCCATCGCGGTGGACGCGGCCGGCAATGTCTATGTCGCCGACAGGGGCAACAACCGCATCGAGGTGTTCGACAACAACGGCACCTTCAGGAAGGCGATCACCACCGCGGGCGATCCGATGGCGCTGTGCATCTCTCCCGGCGCGCACCAGTACCTTTATGCCTCCAATTCCAACCCGGTGAATGACCTCGATCACGGCGGGGAAATCTACAAGCTGGAACTGGACGGCACGGTGGCGGGCAAGTTCGGCCGCGCCGGCAAGCAGCCGGGCGAGTTCGGGACCGTGAATGCCATTGATTGCCGGGCGCCGGCCGCACTTTATGTCGCGGAGATGGGCAACTGGCGGGTGCAGAAGATCGCCCTGCATTAAACTGTCGCAAGCCGCAGATCTTTGTTGCGCTGCGAAGGGCGCGGAAAATCTCCGCGCCCGCTTTGCTTCCGGAAGAAAGGGTAGCTAGGATCGCGCCCCTCAGAACTGGGAGGGAGCGTTGAACCAGGGACATTCCGCGCGCGGCGCGTGGCTGATCATTCTTGCATCAGTCATCACGGTCGCGATCTGCATCTACGACTATTACACACCCGAGACCGGGCTGATCGGTACCGGCGGCGTGGTGCTGGTGGCGGGCGCTGCGGTGCTGATGCTGCTGGCGGCGCTTGCGATGCATTTCTACGCCGCGCGGCCGCGCTGGCTTCAGTACTTCCTGGTGATCTCCATCTTGCTGGACATCATCGGATCGTCCGTGGCGGGCTATTTCCTGGAAAGCCCGGTCATCATGGCGGCTCAGGCGCTGGCCCTGATCGGCTGGCTGATGCAGATCATCGGCGACGCCGCCGATCGCAGCGTGGAGATCGACAATGTCGAAGATTAGAAACGTCACCCTCGCGGCCGCCGGTATTCTGGCCGCCGCCGCGGCCGGCGCCATGCTGGTCGCGCCCGGCGCCACCGCCCAGGTCGGCGGTTCGATGATGATGGCGGCCAATATGGGCCAGGTCTGGGATGCCTTCGGCGGCAACCAGGAGGCGCAGAAATACTCGACCGCCACGCAGATCGCCCCCGACAATGTGAAGAACCTGAAGGTGGCCTGGAGCATCCACACCGGCGATGTCGGCAGCGGCGCCCATTCCACCACCTGGGGCGCCACGCCGCTGTTCGTCAACAACACCGTCTATGTCGGCACGCCCTTCTACCGCATCTTCGCGGTGGAGCCCGACACCGGCAAGGTGAAGTGGACCTATGCGGCCAGCCGCAACCGTGGCCAGCCGGAGAACCAGGGCTACAAGAGCCGCGGTGTCGCCTATTGGGCGGCCTCGGCGCCCACCCCCGGCCAGCCCTGCCAGAAGATGGTCTATGTCGGCACCATGAACGGCGAGCTGCATGGCGTCGATGCCGACACCGGCAAGCCCTGCGCGGGCTTCGGCAAGGATGGCGTGGTCGACGTCAATGCCTGGCTGACGACCAATGCCAAGTGGAAGATCGGCCTGCTCCAGCCGCCCGCAGTCTACAAGGACACGCTGATTCTCGGCTGGGCCGGCAATGACTGGGTCTACAAGACCGAAAATCCCGGCACCGTCTATGGCATCGACGCGCGCACCGGCGCGTTGAAATGGACGTTCAACATCATCCCGCCGGATCAGCTGAACCAGACCGGCACGGCCAATGTGTGGGCCGGCATCTCGGTCGATCCGGAAACGGGCCTTGCCTTCCTGCCGACCTCCTCGCCCAGCCCCAACTATTATGGCGGCGACCGGCTGAAGGAGATGCCCTATGTCACCGCCACCGTGGCGGTTGACGCCGAAACGGGCGAGGTGAAGTGGAGCCGCCAGCTGGTCCATCACGACATCTGGGACGTGGACACCAACTCCGCGCCCACGCTGGTGGACCTGCACAAGGACGGGCAGACCATTCCCGCCCTGGTCCAGGCGACCAAGATGGGCTTTTTGTTCGTGCTGAACCGCAACACGGGCGAGCCGGTCTATCCGATTGAGGAGCGGCCTGTTCCCGCCTCCGATGTGCCGGGCGAGCATGCCGCGCCGACACAGCCTTATGTGCCGGTGCCCGAGCCGACCACGGCCGATCACACGCCGCCGGTCTCCAAGCTGGCCGACTTCGTCAGTTTCGGCGAATGCAGCCGCTGGAAGGCGCGCCTGCGTGACGAAGGCCGCTTCACGCCGCCTTCGATCAGGGGCTCGATCTCCTGGCCGGCTACGGTGGGTGGCGTGGAATGGGGCGGCGGCGCGGTGGATCCGACGACGGCGACCTATGTCGTCAACTCCGACCAGGTGCCGCAAGTCTACAGCCTGATCCCGCGTGCCGAAGCCGACAAGCTCTATGGCAACGCGCTGCGCGGCAAGGGCGGCTATGCGGCGCAACAGGGTTCGGCCTATGGCTTCAGGCTGGAGAACTTCCTGAACATGTGGGGCATGCCCTGTTGGGAACCGCCTTACGGCACGCTCTCCAGCTACGACCTCAACACCGGCAAGCTGCTGTGGAAGAAGCCCTTCGGCCAGGTCCAGAAGTGGGGCTTCTACATGCCCGAAAGCTGGGGCTCGGTGACCATCGGCGCGCCGGTGATCACCAAATCGGGGCTGGTCTTCATCGGTGCTTCGATGGACAGCCGCGTGCGGGCCGTAGACCTGAAGACCGGCAATGTGCTGTGGAAGCACCTGGTCGATGCGCCCGCTGTGGCCCAGCCCGCGGTCTATACCTACAAGGGCAAGGAGTATGTGGTGTTCGCGGCCGGCGGCAACGGCATCCTGACGCCACGCCTGTCCGATCAGCTGGTCGCGTTCGCGCTGCCGACGCAGTAAGCGCACCACAGGCCGGAATAAAAACACCCGCCGGGAAACCGGCGGGTGTTTTGCTTTAGGCTTGCGCATGCGTCATGCTTGCCGCCGGGTAGGGCCGCCAACAGGCCCGCACTGGGGAGGAAGCTACATGGTATTCAGCAAGCGCGACTTCATCGCCGGGTTGGGCATGACGGCCGGAATGGCGGCCGGGCTGGGCGTTGCCCGTGCCGCGACCCAACAGAACTATCTGCATGGCAAGGACCTGGGCGCGGTGCCGCCCGGCAGGAAAAAGGAAGTGCCCCACCGCAAGGTGACCACCCGCAACCTGTTCAAGGTGCCGAACGCCTATCCCAACGGCATCGCCATCACCGATGACGGCATCTGGGTCGCCGAGCAGAAGGCGCAGGGCTATGGCCAGAGCGGCCAGCATGTGAAGGAAGCCGCCTGGCTGTTCGACTGGAACGGCAGGAAGCTCAAGACTGTGCTGACCGATTCCGCCAACACGTCGGGCTTTGCCTTCGGCAATGGCCATGTGTGGATGGGCGCCAACGGCGGCGCCGAAGGCGTCTATGAGGTGGATCTGAACAGCCATCAGGTATCCCACCACCAGATTCCGCTGGGCCCGGCCGGCAACGGCGGCGGCTGTCATGGGCTTCTCTATCACGGCGGCAAACTGTGGATCGTGGCCAACCGGCTGAAGGGCATCCTGCGTGTCGATCCAAAGACCTTCGCGCCGGAATTCATGATCCCCATCACCACTGCGCGCTGGCATGGCATCGCCTGGGACGATGGCGTACCGGGCGGCGCCATCTGGATGGTAACGGGCTCGTCCGACATCAACCGCTATGTGATGCAGAACGGCAAGCTGCACCACACAACCACCTGTGGGCTGATGAAATACTCCGCCACCACCGGCGAATTGCTGGAAACTGCGGAGTTCGAAGACGGCACCGCCGATGCCCATGGCCTGGCCATGTGGAAGGGCAAGCTCTATTCCTGCGACGCGGGCGTGGGCCCGCCCGGCTTCGAAGGCACCGGCAGCCCCAGTGCCGGCTATGTCTTTGAAATCAATTTTGTTTGATTGAACCCCTCCGGCTTGCGCTGGCTGTTTGCGCGTTCTCCCGCTTTGCGGGCCAACGCGCTCGGCCAGCCGCAGCCGTCTCCCCCTCATGTGCGCGCTCCGCGCACGAAAGGGAGGGGCTTGAGCACTTGCCAAGCCCCGGTGCGATCCCCATTCTGCACTGCAATACGGGGTCTTTCATGGCTGATCTGCGAAACAATGAGGCGGCAAGGCTGGACGAGTGGTCGCCCCGGCTGCTGAAGTCCCGGCTCTACCAACGGATTCTGCTCGACATCATCGTCGGCGCGCTGGAGGCCGGCGAGCATCTGGACGAGAATCAACTGGCACACCGCTATGGCGGTGGCCTGGCCGGCATCCGCGAGGCGCTGGCCCGCCTGGCGCTGGAAGGGCTGGTGCAGCGCCGTGCCCGGGTGGGCACCACGGTGGCGCCGCTGGACCTGGTGGCGGCGCGCGAGGCGTTCGAGGCCCGCTGCCTGATCGAGATCCAGTGCGCGGGCCTTGCTGCCGCCAATGCCAGCGAAGATGAGATCGCCGCCATTCGCGCCACACTGGATGGCGGCGAAGAGGCGGTTCGGGACAATGACGTGCGCGCGCTGGCGGGGATGGATGAAGCTTTTCATGTCGCGGTGGCGGCCGCCAGCGGCAATCGCACCCTGGCCAAGATCGTGGTGACGCTGCATCACCAGACCGCGCGCTACTGGCTCTATGCCATGCGCGCGCCCTCGATTGAGGACGGCTACAAGGCACTGGCCGAGCATCGCAGCCTGGCTGACGCCATCGCCGCCCGCGACGTCGACAAGGCCCGCGCGGTGATGCTTGAGGTGCTGGGCGATTTTCCCGACGAGATGAAGCGCACGCTGGAAGCGGCCCCGTGACCGGCGCACCCGGTCGCGCATGGGGCACGCTGGCCGTCATCAGCGCGCTCTATTTCATCATCACCGCCGCCACCTTCGACAGCCTGGGGCTGGTGCTGCCCGCGATGGTCGGCGAACTGGGCTGGAGCTGGACCGAGGCCGGGCTGGGCTTCACCCTGCTGGCAGTGTTCTGCGGCATCACCGCCACCGTGCCTGCCGCGCTGATCCGGCGCTTGGGCGTGCGCGCCAACCTCTTGATCGGCGCGCTGGTGATGGTGCTGGCCTTCCTGGCCCTGGCCGAGACGCAGGGGCTGTGGCTTTATTTCATCGGCGCGTCGCTGGCGGGGCTGGGCTTCACCCTTCTTGATACGGTGCCGGGCACCTATCTTCTCACCCGTCTGTTCCAGCGCCCATCCTTCGCTTTCGGACTCTACTTCACCCTGGGCGGCGTAGGGGGTGCCGCCGGGCCACTGATTTATTTCCTGGTTATCAGCGCCACCGGCCACTGGCGCAGCTATTGGCTGGTGATGGGGACGCTGGTGGTCCTGTGCGGCGTGCTGGCGGCGCTGCTTGTGGATGCACGCACCAATGTGTGTCTGAATGCCGAGAAAGACCCGGACATCTCGACCGAGGACTGGCACTGGCGGGACGCGTTGAAGACCTACCAGTTCTGGATCATCGCAGCCGCCTACGCCGCGTTCCTGTTCTGTGGCATCACAGCCAATTCTGCCTCGGTGGCGCACCTGACCCAGCGCGGCATCAGCGCCTATGTCGCCGGGGGCATGATGAGCGTCAGCGCCCTCGTGAATGCGGGCGCCCGCCTGGCCGGCGGCCTTTTGACTCGCTTCATCAGCGCGCGGATCCTTCTGGCGGCGGCGCTGGCGATGATGGTGGCGGGGCTTGTGGCACTGGGCGCGGCGCATGGCCTGCCGATGATGCTGGCCTATGCGGCGGGCGTTGGCATTGGCTACGGCCTGACCTTCTTTGCGGCCACCATCCTGCTTTTGGATTATTTCGGCCGCGCGCCCAACCTGGAGCTGTTCTCGATCGTCAATCTGATCTCGACCGTGGGCGCAGTGGCGCCTGCCCTGGCGGGCCTGACCCGCGACGTCACCGGCGCCTTCACGCCTTTCTTCCTGGGGCTGGCCGCCGCCATTGCGATGGTGATGCTGGCGGTGCTGGTGATGCGGCCCCCGCACCGGAGGCGGGCATGACCGGAAAGGAATTCGGCGTCTTTCTTCCTGTGGCAAACGGCGGCTGGATCGTTTCCACAGCGACGCCGGTTCTGAACGGCGGCTGGCCGCAGAACCGTGACGCCGCTATTGCCGCCGAACGGGAAGGCTTCGATTTCGTGATGGCAATGGGTAAGTGGCGCGGCTTTGGCGGGACGACCAATCACTGGGGCACCAGCCTCGAGGCCGTGACCATGATGGCGGGCATCGCCGCCGCAACCCGCCGCATCAAGGTGTGGGCGACATTGCACGCCATCCTGCACAATCCGGCGGTAGCGGCGAAAATGATCGCCACGCTGGATCACATCTCCGGCGGCCGCGCCGGCCTTAACATCGTGGCGGGCGCCTTTCAGGGCGAGTTCGAACAGATGGGCGCCTGGGATGCCGCGCTCGACCATGATGCGCGCTATGACCTGACGGAGGAATGGACCGCCATCGTCAAGCGCCTGTGGCGGGAGCCCAGCGTCGATTTCGCCGGCAGGTACTTCAACTTCAAGGATTGCGTCAGCGAGCCCAAGCCGCTGCATCCGCCCGAACTGATCTGCGCCGGCATGTCGGCGCGCGGCTTTGAATTTTCCGTGCGCGAATGCGACGGCTGCTTCATCGGTGGCCGCAACGAGGCGGAAACGGCCGATGCTTCGGCCCGCGCCCGGGCGCTGGCGGCAAGGCTGGGCAAGCCGATCAGGACCTATTGCATGATGACCGTGATCACCGCCGCAACCGATGCCGAAGCCGAAGCCAAGGCCGATCGCTACCGGCGCGGCCTGGACGAGGGCGCAGTGCTGGGCATGCTGCAAAGCTATGGCGTTGCCGGAAATGCCATGACCGCCCGTGCCCAGGGCGCCTTCATGACCCAGACCGCGGTTGGATCGCCTGCCACATGCGCCCGCAAGATCGAAGCCTTCCTGCGCGACTGCGACATAGACGGGTTGATGTTCGTGTTCGACGACTATCTCGAGGGCACCCAGGTCACCGGCCGCGAAATATTGCCCGCACTCAGGAGCGCCTTCGCATGACGCCGGGGCCGCTCTCGCCGCCACGCACCGCGCTGCTTTTGATCGACCTGCAGGTCGATTTTGCGAGCCCGGAAGGCGCAATGGCGCGGGCTGGCCGTGATCTGTCGGCCGTGCCTGCCGCGCTGGCCGATGCTGCCACACTGCTGGCGGCGGCCCGCACGGCAGGCGTGCTGCCTGTTTTCGTCCGGCTTTTGGGCAGCGATCTGTGCGTGGCGGGGACGCCGGGCACGGAATTTTTCGGAATCGCGCCCCGTGCCGATGAACTGGTGGTCACCAAGCCGCGCTTCAGCGCGTTTACCGGCACCGGGCTGGCCGGCACCCTGAAGGATAAAGGGATCGACACGCTGGTGCTGGCGGGGCTGACCAGCGAATGCTGTGTTGCCTCCACCGCCTGGCATGCGCTGGAAGAGGATTTTCGGGTCGTCATCGCCGCCAACGCCTGCGCAGCCTATGAAACGGCGCTGCATGACAACGCCCTGCGCGCCCTCGGGCTGAGCGGCGCGATGTTGGCCCCCACCAGCGACATTCTAGCGCAGTGGAATAAGAAGTAATAAAAACAATTGCTTATGCCTTGAATTGTGGAAATGGCGCGCTCGCCGGGTAGTTCCTGTGAAATGTTACATGACATTTTGATCGTGGAACCTATGTAGAGCCCCATGAAAAGGGGACTGGTCTTCCTGGCGGCCATCGCATTGCCAGGCGTCATGCTGGCGCCGGCCCTGGCGCGCGCCCAGGACGCGCCGGTCGAACAAGTCGTCGTCACCGGCGATCCTGTCCATCTGCTGGATGCGGGCGCCAACAGTGCCGCCTTCGGATTCAACAAGCCGCTGGTCGAAACGCCGCGCGCCGTCACGCTGGCCAGTGACACCACCATCGACCGCTATGGCATCACCGGGGTCGACGGCCTGACGGCGATCACACCTTCCGCCTATACCGCCAGCTATTATGGCGTTGAGGGCGCGGTGTCGCTGCGCGGCACGCTGGCCGAGAACTACTTCCGCGGCTTCAAGCGGGCGGAGAACCGTGGCACCTATTCGACACCGCTGGCCGATGCGGCGGGGATCGAGATCCTGCGCGGGCCGCCATCGCCCATCTATGGTCCGGGCAAGGTGGGCGGGCTGGTCAATTTCCTGCCCAAGACGGCCAAGGCCGGCGACGCGCTGGGCGGTGAAGTCACGGTCGGCTATGGCAGCTATTCCAGGCGCAACATTACCGGCCAGATCAGCGCGCCGGTGACGCTGGGCGATGCAGTCGGCGGCGTGCATGCCTATGGCGAGATCGACGACAGCTACAGCTATTATCGGGGCCTTCATCCCAGCCACCAGCTGCTGGAACTGACCGGCAACCTGGCGCTGGACGACTGGTCGCTGGCGGCCGACTATCTCTATTATCATTCCAATGGCGATGTGCAGACACCGGGCTGGAACCGGCTCACCCAGGCGCTGATCGATCGCGGGACTTACACCACCGGCCGCAACACGTCGCTGGCGGCGGCAAACGGCAAGTATCTCACCTTCAATGACATGGGCGGCAACCCATACGCGTTCGATCCGGGCTTTGTGCCGCTGGCCTGCATGTACTGCACGGATGCGGCGCACCGGCTTGACACCGGCTTCGGTACCACCTGGCTGGACCGGCGCACCGTCTATGTCGCGCGCGGCGTGGATTTCTCCAACACGTTTACCCATACCGGCTTTCTGGAAGCGGCGCGCGAGCTTGGTGAAGGCGAAAGTCTTCGCCTCCAGCTCTTTGCCGACACGCTCTCCAACGATCGCTTCGTGTCCTACGGCTTTCCCGGCTCCTACCGCACCACCATCGGCGAGGCGCGGCTGCGCTATGACCTGACGCGCGACATCGGTGCGGTGAAGACGCAAACGGTGATGGGTGCCTCATACCGCCATGTCCATGCGCGCGGGCGTGAAAGCTACAACAGCGGCGTGATCGCGCTGGACCGTCGCGATATTTCCCTTGGTCCCGCACCCAATGACATCATCGACTCACCTTTCAACATCGATCCGCCCGGCACGGTCGGCCTGGGCTGGGAAAATGATGTCATCTCCGACACCTCCGACGCCGGTCTTTTTGTCACCAGCGACGCCGCCTGGCATGATTTCGACCTGGTGCTGGGCGGGCGTTATGACGACTATCACGTGCGCTCGCAGGACCTGGGCGTCCTGGCCTTTGAGCCGCCCTCCGGCAAGGGCGATGCCGGCCGCTTCAGCTGGTCGGCCAGCCTGTCCTACAAGGCTCCGTTCGGCCTTGTGCCCTACGCCACCATCGCCCAGTCCAGTGCCATCGAGATCGGCCAGGCCAGCCAGGTGCTGACCGGCCTTCTGGCGTCCGACAGCTGGCTGTCGGATTCCTTCCTGAACGAGATCGGCGTCAAGTTTGCTGCGTTGGACGAGCACCTGCAGGGCAGCCTGGATTGGTACGTCCAGAACCGCACGCGCCTTTCGCAAGGCGCGGGCGTGACGAACGTGGAGGGCACGCGCGCAAAGGGCGTCGAACTGGAGCTGCGCTATGTCGCCACGCAAAATCTCAGCTTCACCCTGGCGGCCAGCCTGCAGCACACCGAGCTGAAAGGCCCCAACCACAGCTTCGCCTATATCCCGGCGCGCGCTGCCGGTGTATCGCCTCAGGACGGCTTCGGCGGCAGCTATCTGGTCTATGATCTGACCACCCTGCCGGGACTTGGCGGCGACTATGAAGACACCACCGTGCCCCACGCGGTGATCAGCCCCTATGTCACCTGGACCAGCGACGCGGATGCGGGCCTGCCCTGGGGCGTGACATTCGGCGGCACCTATGTCGGCCACACCCGGCAGGTGGTCGCCGATCCCATCCGCTTTCCCTCCTATGTCACGCTGAATGCCTCGGGCTTTGTGCGCTATGACGCCTGGGAAATGGATGTGAACGTCAACAACCTGGCGAATGCGCGCTATTTCACGCCGGGCGCCGACACCTATTCCATGCTCAGCGCGCTGCCCGGTACCGGGCGGCTCTGGAAGATGACACTGCGCCGCCTGTTTTAGCGGCGCATCCAACGCTAGGCTCCCCGCCTCTCGGAGAGTCTTCGCATGAAACGCCGCCTGCTGGCCGTCATCCTGCTGTCATCGTTGCCGGGCGCGGCCCTTGGCCAAACGGCGCCGAACCCGACCCGGACCGCCTGGGTTCAGGCGGTGGACGGCGGCGGCTTCGAGGCACGCCTTCTCACGACCGCCACCACCTGTCCGGTGATGCATACCGACGGCGGCGATGTGGCGCTGCGCGTGCGCGCGGCGGCCGACGACAAATTCCCGCTTCTGTGTGCTGCGAAAGTGCCGGCCGGCACCTCCGCCGCCGATATAGACGGCAAGCCCCTGCCCATGCCGGTGGCCGATCCGCGCCGCATACTGGTTATCGGCGACACGGGCTGCCGCCTGAAAGGCGCGACCACCCAGGATTGCAACACGCCGCAGCAATGGCCTTTCCCCCAGGTCGCCGCCGCTGCCGCGAAACTGCGCCCCGATCTTGTGATCCATGTCGGCGATTATCTCTACCGCGAAACGCCGTGCCCGCCGGGCGATGCGGGCTGCGCGGGCTCGCCTTATGGCGACAATGGCCCGGCCTGGCAGGCGGATTTCTTCACCCCCGCCGCGCCGCTGCTGAGCGCGGCGCCCTTTGTGTTGGCGCGCGGCAATCACGAGGAATGCGCACGGGAGGGAACGGGCTGGCTGCGGCTTCTGGGGCCGCTGCCGCATCAGCCGGGCTGCCTGAATCACATCCCGATGTTCACGGTGGACGTCGGCAAATTCCGGCTTGCGGTGATGGACGATGCCGGCGCCCCGGAAATGCTGGTCAACAAGACCGGCCTTCCGGCCTACACCGCCGATATCGCCGAGCTGGGCAGGATCGCGCCGCCGGTCTGGTTCGTGCATCACCGGCCGATCTGGGCGGCGATCACCGGCCCTTTGGGAATTCCGGTCGGCGGCAACCGCACCCTGGTACAGGCGGCGCATGACGCCGCGCAAGCTGCGGGCAAGGATGCGCCGCTGATCGCGCCCTCTGTGGCGCTGCAGCTTTCCGGGCACATCCACACCTTCGAGGCGATCAATTACGACAGATCCGTGCCACCGCAGATCGTGGCCGGCAATGGTGGCGACCTGCTCAATGTGACGCCGAAGGACCTGCGCGGCGCGATCTTTCAGGGTTCGCAAACCGTGCGCGTGACCAAAGGGATTTCGGTGGGCGGCTTCGGCTTCATGCTGATGACGCGCGCCGCCGACGGCTGGGGAATCGACCTGTTCGATTCAGCGGGAAATCCCGTCCGCAGCTGTCATTTCACCGCCGCGCGGGACGGCGGGGAGGGGCAGGTGGACTGCCCCGAATCGAAATAGTCGAGATACCAACCGCTTTGTCATCGTCCTGCCGGGTTTTGAGCCCCTGCTTGCTGGCGTGGGCGAAGGCACGGTTTTAGGCTTCGCGCCGTCGGATTCCGGTCAGGATCGGGGGGTGAGATGGACGGCAGGCAGAAGCGGCTTCTCCTGGTCATCGGCGGCATCGTGGTATTGCTCGCCGCCGCTGCCGTGGCGGCGGTGCTTCTCTTGGGCAGCCCGCAGGGGGGCATGCTGGCACAGCTGCAGAGCGGCCTGTCGGCCGTCACCGGCGGCTTTTCGCCGGCCCCCCCGCAGGCGCCGCAGGAATTCGCCTTTCGCCGGCTGGAGGTCGACGTCTCAAAACCGCAGGCGGAAGCCTGCCTGGTGTTCACCCGCGCCCTCGATGCCAGCGGCAAGACGCACTATCAGGACTATCTCTCCATCGATCCGGCGACCCAGGTGGCGATGCGGGTCGTTGGTACGCGGCTGTGCCTGGCGGGGCTTTCCTTCGACAGGACCTACAATGTCAGCCTGAAGGACGGGCTGCCCGCAGCCGACGGTTCCACCCTCCAGGCCGAGACCGTGCCTGTGGAGCTGCGCGACAAGCCGGCTCTGGTGCGCTTTGCCGGTGGCATCATCCTGCCGCGCGAGAATGCGGCGGGCGTGCCGGTCACCACCGTCAATGTCGACAGGCTGGACATAAAGGTGATCCGCGTCGGCGACCGCCTTCTGTCGCAGATCGAATCGGGCACCGTCGACCAGACCCAGCTCTATGGCTGGGACGAGAAGCAGCTGGAAAATGCGCAGGGCGCCGTGGTGTGGCAGGGCACCATGGCGGTGAACAACATCAAGAATGGCAGCGTCGTCACCCTGGTTCCCATTCACGAAATCCTGAAGGGCAGGAAACCCGGCGCCTATGTGCTGGTCGCCACCGATGCGGCCAGGAAGATCAGCGACGACGATTACGGCACCCAGTTGGCGACCCAGTGGGTGGTCGATTCAGACATTTCGCTGACCAGCTTTACCGCCGACCGCGCCGCGACCGGCGTGGGGCTGACGGTCTTTGCCCGCTCCTACAGCCGGGCCGAGCCGTTGTCGGGCGTGCGCATGACCCTGATCGCGCGCAACAACAACCAGCTGGCCAGCGTGGTCACCGACGGCGATGGCCGCGCCAATTTCGACGCCGGACTGATGCGCGCCACCGGCGGCGACCAGCCGGTGATGGCGATGGCCTATGGCGAGAACGGCGATTTCAGTTTCCTGGACCTGCGCCGTTCCGCCTTCGACCTGACCGACCGGGGCGTGGGCGGCCACCCCGCGCCCGGTCCCATCGACGCCTGGCTCTATACCGAGCGCGGCGTCTATCGCCCCGGCGAGACGGTCCAGGCCGTTGCCATGCTGCGCGACCGGGTGGGCGCGGCACTGAACGCGCCCCTGACCCTGGTGGCCCAGCGCCCCGACGGGATCGAGGTCGGCCGCATCACCGTCAGCGGCGACAGGCTTCAGGCGGGCAGCGCCGCCTGGAGCCTGTCACTGTCCTCCAGCGCGCCGCATGGCCGCTGGCAGATCAGCGCCTATATCGACCCCAAAGCCGAGCCGGTCGGCCGCGTGCAGTTCGACGTCGCCGATTTCGTGCCCCAGCGGCTGAAGGTGACGCTGGCGGCGAAGGAAAAATCCATCTCCCCCGGCGGCGACTTCCATGTCCGGGCCGAGGCGCGCTTCCTCTATGGCGCGCCTGCCTCGAACCTGTCGGGCGACGGCGAAGCCACCATCGCAGCCGATCCCAATCCCTGGCCCGGGTATCGCGGCTACCGGTTCGGCCGCATGGACGACAGCTTTTCGGAGACCAAAGTGGACCTGGCGGTGTCCGAGACCGACGCGGCAGGGGTGACCAACATCACCGGCAATACCGGCGCCCTGGCCGAGACCACATTGCCGCTGAAGGCCACGGTGCGCGTTTCGATCCATGAGCCGGGCGGGCGCACCACCGACCGCAGCATCGACATTCCCATCCGCACACACGACGTCTCCATCGGCATTCGTCCGGATTTCGATGGCAGCTCGGTGCCCGAAAATGCCCGCGCCGGTTTTGAAGCCATTGCCCTGGACAAGGACGGCAAGCGCGTCGCGCTGCCGGGCCTGACGGTCAGCTGGGTACGCGAGGACACGACCTACCAGTGGTTCCAGAGCAGTGGCGAATGGCGCTACCAGTCCGTCACCCGCGACCGGCTGATCTCGTCCGGCACCATGTCGATTGCCGCTGGCGCGCCCCTGAAGCTGGCCCAGGCAATGCCCTGGGGCACCTATCGGCTCACCATCACCGATCCCAAATCGGGTGCGGCGTCCAGCTACCGTTTCTATTCCGGCTGGGCGGCATCCAGCGCGGGCGACCGGCCGGACCGCATTCCCGTGGCGGCCGACAAGCCGTCCTATGCGCCCGGCGCGGTGGCGCATGTGCGCATCAAGCCCGCTGCCAATGGCAAGGCGCTGGTGGTGATCGCGGGCGACAAGGTATTTTCCTCGCTGCTGGTCGACGCTCCGGCGGGCGGCACGACGGTCGACATTCCCGTTTCCGCCGACTGGGGCGCGGGCGCCTATGTGCTGGTGACCGATTATCGCCCGCTGTCGCAGGTCAGCGGCCGCGAGCCCGTGCGCTCCATCGGCGTTGCCTGGATCGGGGTGGACAATTCCCCGCGCACGCTGGGCATCAAGCTGGGCGTGCCGGACAAGGTGCGCCCGCGCCAGAAGATCACCGTGCCGGTGCAGCTTTCGGGGCTGGCCAGCGAGACGGCCTACGTCACCTTGGCGGCGGTGGACGAGGGCATATTGCAGCTCACCGATTTTGGCTCGCCCGATCCGGTCGACCATTATTTCGGAAAGCGGCGGCTGGGCGTGATGATGCGCGACGATTACGGCCGCCTGATCCGGGTCGAGAAGGGCGCCGTCGGGTCCCTGCGCGAAGGCGGCGACAGTTTCGGCGGGCGTTCGCTGGCGGTGGTGCCGCAGAAGACGGTGGCGCTGTTTTCCGGCATCGTGAAGCTGGGCGCCAACGGCACCGCCGCGATCCCGCTGGACATTCCCGACTTCAATGGATCCTTGCGCCTGATGGCGGTGGCGTGGAGCGCCGACAAGCTCGGCCATGCCGACAGGATGCTGGTGGTGCGCGATCCTGTCATCGCCGACCTGGTACTGCCGCGCTTCCTGGCGCCCGGAGATTCCATCGGTGCCGCGCTCAATCTGGACAATGTGGAGGGCGCGCCGGGCGCCTACATTGCCACCATCACCACGCGCGGGCCGCTGTCCATGCCTGGCGGTGCCAGGACGGTGGTGCGCCAGACCCTGGCCCGCCAGCAGCGCACGCTGGTGCCGGTGACGCTGACCGGTGCGGGGCTGGGCATCGCCGGCATTACCCTGGACGTGACCGGCCCGAACGGCTTTCACGTCAGTCATGGCTGGCCGATCCAGGTGCGCCCCGCCCAGCTTGACGAGAGCCGCGAGCAGGAACTGCCGCTGGCGGCGGGCGCCGGGTTCACGGCGGACCGCTCGCTGATATCCGGTCTGGTGCCGTCCACCGCCTCGGTCAACCTGTCGGTTTCGGCCGCGCATGGTTGGTCCAATGTGGCAGGACTTCTGAAGTGGCTGGACAAATATCCCTTCGGCTGCATCGAACAGACGGTCAGCCGCGCCCAGCCGCTTCTGCTGTTCAACGACATGGCGGACCTGGCCGGGCTGCCGCGCGACAGGGCACTGAAGGATCGCATCCAGGCCGCCATCGACCAGGTGCTGGACATGCAGAATTATGGCGGCGACTTCGGGATGTGGGGGCCGGGCAGCGATGCGGAGCCCTTCCTGGGCGTCTATGCGATGGACTTCCTCTATCAGGCCAAGGCGAAGAACTATGTGGTGGCCAATGACGCGATGCGCCGGGGAACAAACTGGCTGCGCACGGTTGCCTCTGGCGGTGGTGACGACCTGGCGCGGGCCTATGCCTTCTATGTGCTGGCGGGCAGCGGCCAGGCCAATGTCAGTGACCTGCGCTATTTCAGCGATACGCGGGTGGGCAAGATGCGCTCGGCGCTGGCGGCGGCACTGACCGGCGCCGCGGCTGCCGAAGTGGGCGACCGTTCGCGCACCGAATACGGTTTCAACAAGGCGCGCGCGCTTTTGGCCGATGCCAATCCCGCCACCTATCCGCACGACGTCTATGGCTCGCTGCTGCGCGACCTCTCGGGGACGCTGGCGCTGGCGGCGGAAAGCGGCAGGGCCGATCTTGTTCCCGTCCTGATGGACAAGGCGCGGAGCGTGGACATGCGCGTCTCCGAAACCACCACCCAGGAAAAGGGCTGGATGCTGCGCGCCGCCTATGCGCTCACCCGCCAGAAGCTGCCCTTGAACGTCACGGTGAACGGCCAGCCGGCCAATATGCGCGACGGCGCGGTGCGTCTTTCTCCCACGCTGCAGCAGCTGGACGCGGGACTGACCATCGCCAACAAGGGCGATGCCCAGGTCTGGCGCACGACGTCCGTCAGCGGCACGCCCGGCGCGGCACTGCCGCCCGCATCGGACGGCCTGACTTTGTCAAAGAGCATCTGGAGCATGTCGGGCACGCCCGCCGACGTCTCCTCGCTGCACCAGAACGACCGGGTGATCGTCGAGGTCAGTGGCCAGATGCCCAACAACGTCTATCACCAGATGGGCGTCATCGATCTTCTGCCCGCGGGGCTCGAGATCGAGCAGCCGCTGAAGGGAGACGACGCCAAGGCCTATCCCTTCCTCGGCACTTTGACCGATGCCAGCCGCCAGGATGCGCGCGACGACCGTTTCGTTGCCGCCTTCGACATCGGCCAGCGCTATCGCCCGCTGCGCCCCAAGGGGCCGGAGCCGGCGCCCACTTTCCACATCGCCTATATCGCGCGCGCCGTGTCGGTGGGGCGCTTCACGCTGCCGGCGGCGGATGCGGTGGACATGTATGCCCCCGCCATCCACGCGCGAACGGCGATGGGACAGATGACGATCGAGAAATGACGCGGCAAAAGCTGATCCTGGCCGGCTGGGTTGCGCTGGGCGCGCTCTTCGCCCTCATCACCGCCGACCGCGCCAATCCCCCAGACATGACGCGCGCCAGCACCCTGTCGCCGGAAGTGGCGGCACGTGACGGCACGCTGCTGCGCGCCTTTCTGTCGAAGGACGGCGCCTGGCGCATCCACACAACGCCGGATCAGGTTGGCCCGCGCTATCTCGCCATGCTCAAGGCTTATGAGGATCAGCGCTTCGATTCCCATTTCGGCGTCGATCCGGGCGCGTTGCTGCGTGCGGCGCTGCAATTGGTTTCGGTGGGGCATATCGTCAGCGGCGGCTCCACCCTGACCATGCAGGTCGCGCGCCTGCTGGAGCCGGATTATTTCCGCCGCCACAACGTGCCCGCCAAGTTCTTCCAGATCGTCCGCGCCCTGCAGCTTGAGGAACGCTATTCCAAAAGCGAAATCCTCTCCCTCTACCTGACGCTGGCGCCGATGGGCGGAAACCTGGAAGGCGTGCGCGCCGCCTCGCTTTCCTATTTCGGCAAGGAGCCGGCGCGCCTCGACCTGGCGCAGAGCGCGCTGCTGGTGGCGCTGCCCCAGTCGCCCACCCGCCAGCGTCCCGACCGCCATGCGCAAGCGGCGCGACACGGCCGCGATCATGTGCTTGCCCGCATGGTGGAGGAAGGCGTGATCACCGCGGGCGATGCCGCCGCCGCGCGAAAGGAGGGCGTGCCCTTTGCCCGCCAGCCCATGCCGCTCGAGGCGCCGCATCTGGCGCAGCGGCTGGTTTTGCAAGCACAGGCCGTTCCCGGGGCTGGTCGCCCCGCTCACCCCCCTTCGCGCGCAAGCGCACCAGAGGGGGAGGTGGTTTCAGCGGGCGAAGGCGACCCAAAGGGAGCCGAGCGGAGTGAGGGTGGCGGCCAAGCCACCCGAACGAAACCGGAGGGGGTGCAGGATTACCGGATCAAGACCACCATAAACGCCAATATCCAAACCGCTGCCGAACGCCTCGCCCGTCAGGAACGCGCCTATCTGGACGATGGCGGCGATGTCGCGCTGGTGGTGGTCGAGAACAAGACCCGCAACGTCCTCGCCTATGTCGGCGGCACCAATTACTGGGGCCCGTCAGGCCAGGTCGATCTGGCGGGCCGCGCCCGTTCGCCCGGCTCGGCGCTCAAGCCCTTCATCTATGGCCTGGCCTTCGACGAACTGATCCTGCATCCGGCCAGTCGGATGCAGGACCAGCCCACCAGCTTCGGCGACTATGCGCCGCGCGACTTCGACGGCCAGTTCCAGGGCGCCGTGACGGCGCGCGACGCGCTGCAGATGTCGCTGAACATTCCCGCCGTGATGGTGCTGGAACGGGTGGGGCCGCTGGCCTTCACACTGGCGCTGCGCAATGCCGGCGCCCATCTTGCCTTCCGCGATGCGCCGACGCTGCCGGTGGCGCTGGGCGGGCTGGGCGTGCCCTTGCGCGACGTGGCCATGCTTTATGCGGGGATCGCCGAAGGCGGCACCGCCGAAGGCTTGCGCTATCGGAAAGACGACCCCCCTGGTCCGCGCCATCGCCTGTTCGGCGCCGTTGCCGCCTGGTATCTGCGCGACATCCTGGATGGCGTGGCGCTGCCGGACGGGTGGGCGATGGGGCAGGGGCTGGCCCGCGCGCGTACCATCGGATTCAAGACCGGCACTTCCTACGGATTCCGCGATGCATGGTCGGTGGGCTTTTCCAACGATTATACGGTGGCGGTGTGGGTGGGCCGCGCCGACGGCACGCCGCGCCCCGATCATGTCGGCCGCGACAGCGCCGCGCCGATCCTGCTCAAGATGTTCGGCCTGCTGCCGCCCGACCGGCGTCCCGCGCCGCCGCGCCCATCCGGCGTGATCGTCGCGCGCGCCACGTCCGATCTTCCGCCGTCGCTGCGCGTCTTCACGCGCCAGAAGACAGCGCCCACCCAGGCACAACAGGTGGCGCAACTGCCGCCGCCCTCCATCACCTGGCCGCCCAATGGTGCGGTGGTGCCGTTGCCCGATTCGCACGCAAAGGATCCGGCGCTTCAATTCAAGGCCGATGGCGGAAAGGCGCCGCTGACCTGGCTGGTGAATGGCGCGCTCTTGGGCAGTTTCGACCGTTTCGCGCCCGCGCTTTACACACCGGCGGGCGAAGGACTTGCACATGTTACGGTCGTCGATGCCGAAGGGCGCAGCGACAGCAGTGAAATACGTTTCAAGAAAATGCGTTAGCGCTGACTCATTTTTGTGCATAGCAGCACATTATGTTGCACTGCGACATAAGCGCATTGCCCGCCCTTTGGACTTGCCTGCCGGGCTGATCGCGCCCAGTCTCGTTCTCATCAAGGCCGTTGAATCTTATTGTTTTTGTGGCAGTTCGAAATCAACGGTGTTCAGAGTCAGGGCGGCTCACCCAGGATGGTCACCTTCGGAAATGGAGATCATCATGTCCCGCACCTTCGCCATTGCAGCAATCCTCTCTTTCTCAACCGCGCTGGGCGCCGCCGGCGCCCGGGCCGATGACAGCCTGGCCGCCAGGGTCCACGCCGCCGCCGTCAAATCCTGTGCGGCGGAAGCCAGCGACAGCTTTCCCGCTTCGCACTATGGCGTCATCACCAGCACCTGCGTGCGCCGCATCAGCAGCGCAGCCATGCGCAATTACGCAATCGAGGCCGACCTGCGCATGAAGTCGTCCACTGCCCTCAATACCGCCACCAAATAGAAAGCGGTGCCGTCGGCCAACGCAGTCCTCATGTCCGGCCATGCCGGCATGGGGGCTGCTGACGGCGCCCGCGCCTAGTTCGCCGCCGCGCGGTCCAGCGCCGCCAGCAGCTCGGCGGTGGGAAATCCGTCCGCGGGCAGGCCATGCGCCTTCTGGTACCGGCGCAGCGCCGCGCGCGTGCCCCGGCCCAGTATGCCGTCGGCGGGACCGGGATCGAAGCCCAGCTTCGCCAGGTCCTGCTGGAAGCTGATGCGTTCGTCGCGCGACAGCGGACGCTCGCCCAGTGGCCAGTCATGCTTCACCGGCCCGGCGCCGGCCATCCGGTCGGCCAGAAGGCCCACAGCCAGCGCATAGCTGGCGGCGTTGTTGTATTTCAGGATCACGCGGAAATTGGGAAACAGGAAAAAGGCCGGTCCCCGCGCGCCCGCCGGCAGATAGATCGCCGCTTCTTCGTCGGACGGCGGCAGCCTGTGTCCCGCCGCGGTCTTCACCCCCAGCCTGCGCCAGGCCGAAACCGGCTTGCTGGTCTCGGCATCGGCCAGCTCATAGGCAAAGTGCCTGGGCAGCCGCACCTCATAACCCCAGGGCGCGCCCGTCTTCCAGCCGCGCTCGGTCAGCAGCCGCGCCGCCGAGGCCAGTGCATCGGCGGGGCTCTGCCACAAATCGATCCTGCCGTCGCCGTCGCCATCGGCGGCGAATTTCAGGAATGTGGTGGGCGTGAACTGGGTCTGGCCGAAAGCGCCCGCCCAGCTTCCGGTCATCTCGCCCAGGGCATAATTCTGCTGCTGATAGATTTTCAGCGCGGCGAAGAATTCCGGCCGGGCGTAATCGGCGCGCGGGCCCTCATAGGCCAGGGTTGCCAGCGCCGCGAACAGGGGAAAGCTGCCCTCCGTCGCGCCGTAATCGGTCTCCATGCCCCAGATCGCGACCAGTATCTCTTTCGCCACCCCGCTTTGCGCCTCGATCCGGTCCAGCACCTCGCCATAACGCTCCAGCATCGCCTGGCCGCGGCCGATGCGCCGCGCCGACACTGCTGAATCCAGATAGCGCCACACCGGCCGCGAGAATTCCGGCTGGTTGGCATTCATGTTCAGGATCTCTGGTATGGGCTTCAGGCCGGCGGTGGCGCGGTCGAAGGTCTCGGGCGTGATGCCCTGGGCCAGGGCTTGGGTCCGCGCCGCCATCAGGAAGGCGTCGAACTTGCTGTCGCCGCTGTCGAACTGGGGCGGAGCTATGGGAATGACGGCCCTGGGCGCCTCAAGCCGGGGCGCCGGCGGCGTGGGCCTGGGCGCGACCGCGCAGGCCACCGCCATCAGGCAGCCTGACAGCGCCGCCAGCCTTGTCACCGGCGGCCAGGAGCGAAAGGGGAGCTTCATCGTCTCTACCTAACACGCAAATTGTGTGATTTTGCCGGAAATAGGCCATTTTTTCGGGGACTTGGCCGGTTGACAGCAAGGGGCGCCCCGCATAGTTTCCGCGCCTTCCAAAACCAAGGCCGCCAGATCCGCTGGAAGGCCCACCAAAGGCGCGTGTCATGAAAGTTCGCAACTCCCTCCGTTCGCTCAAGAAGCGTGACAAGGATTGCCGCGTGATCCGCCGCAAGGGCCGTGTTTACGTCATCAACAAGAAGAACCCGCGCTTCAAGGCCCGCCAGGGCTGAGGCCGTTTCAGGAAAGGCGCTGCACGCTTTTCCGTCTAGGATCGTCACGACCCTCTGGTCCCCTTCACGCCCTGTTGTATACAGGCGCCGATGCTTCTTCCGCCGACCGACCGCTCCATCCTGGCCCGCCGTGACGCCATCGTCGCGGCCCTGAAAGCCATTGTTCCCGACGGGGTGGTCGCCGACCCGTCCGGCCTTGCCACTTTCGACGCCGATGCCCTTTCGGCCTATCACCAGATGCCCCTGGTATGCGTGCTGCCCTCGACGCGCGACGAGGTCGGCGCGATCCTGAAATATGCCGAAGCCGAAGGCATTCCCATCGTGCCGCGCGGTGCGGGGACCAGCCTGTCGGGCGGTGCGCTGCCGCGCGAGGACGGCATCCTGATCGGCATGGGCCGCATGAAGCGCATTCTCGAGATCGACTACGAGAATGGCTGCGTGGTGGTCGAGCCCGGCGTCACCAACATGAACATCACACGCGCGGTCGAGGCCCAGGGCTTCTATTACGCGCCCGATCCGTCCAGCCAGATCGCCTGCACCATCGGCGGCAATGTGGCGGAAAATTCCGGCGGCCTGCACTGCCTGAAATATGGCCTGACCACCAATAACCTGCTTGGCGTCACGATGGTGCTGCCGGGCGGCGAGACCGTCACCTTGGGCGGCAAGTCGGGTGCCCAGGGCGGCCTGGACCTGCTGGGCCTGGTCACCGGCTCCGAAGGGCTGCTCGGCGTGGTGGTGGAGGTGATCGTGAAGATCCTGCGCAAGGCGCCCGTCACCCGCACGCTGATGGCCTCGTTCGACACGGTGCCCGCGGCCGGCCGCTGCGTTGCCCAGATCATCGCCGGCGGCGTGGTGCCCGCCGCGATGGAATTCATGGACAGGCCCGCCGCCGAAGCGATCGAGGCGTTCAACCAACCCGGCTATCCGGCCGGGGCCGAAGCCATCCTGATCATCGATGTCGACGGCGTGGAAGCCGATGTCAGCCACAACATGGGCCGCGTCATCCAGATCGTCGCCGACTGCGGCGGACGGACGGTGGAAGCCACCGACGAGAAACAGCGCGCCCGCATCTGGTCGGGCCGCAAGGCCGCCTTCGCCGCCATGGGCCGCATCGCCCCCGACATGATCTGCATGGACGGCACCATCCCCCGCCACGCCCTGCCGCAGGTGCTGGAGGAGATGGCCGGACTGTCCGAAAAATACGGCCTGGGCTTTTGCAATGTCTTTCATGCCGGCGACGGCAACCTGCACCCTCTGATCCTGTTCGACGTGATGAAGGAAGGCGAGTTCGAGCGCGCCGAAGCCTTCGGCGCCGACATCCTGCGCCTGTGCGTCAAAGTCGGCGGCGTCCTGACCGGCGAACACGGCGTGGGCATTGAAAAGCGCGACCTGATGACCGACATGTTCAGCGAAGCGGACCTGGAACAGCAGCACCGCGTCAAATGCGCCTTCGATTCCGGCGGCCTGTTCAATCCCGGCAAGGTGTTTCCCACCCTGTCGGTGTGCATCGAGCAGGGCCATATCCACGCCCATGGCGGCAAGCTGCCCCATCCCCATCTGCCGCGTTACTGACATGCGGGCCGACTGCGAAGCGCAGGTGATCGAAGCCGTTCGCGCCGCCCGCGCGGACCGGACACCGGTCGAGATCGTCGCAGGCGGAACCCGCCGCAGCGTCGGCCGGCCCATGTTGAACGAAAATGGGCAAGCACTGGCACAGCTCGACGTCTCGGGCCTTTCCGGCATCCGCAAATATGAGCCCGAAGAACTGATCGTCACCGCCGGCCCCGCCACCCCGCTGGCCGAGATCGTCGGGACGTTGGCGGCGAGGAACCAGCGGCTGGGTTTCGATCCCGCCGACTGGTCACGGCTTCTGGGCTCCAATGGCGTCGCCACGCTGGGCGGCGCGCTATCCGCCGATGCCTCGGGTTCGGGGCGTCTGCGTCATGGTTCGGCGCGCGACTCGCTTTTGGGCTTTCATGCCGTCAACGGCCTGGGCGAAGTCTTCCGCGGCGGCAGCCGGGTGGTCAAGAACGTCACCGGCTTCGACTTGCCCAAGCTGATGTGCGGCGCCTTCGGTACGCTGGCGGTGCTGACCGAAGTGACCTTCCGCGTCTATCCGCGCCCCACCCATTCGGTGACGCTGTGCCTGAAGGACATAGACGCCGCCAATGGCCTGGCGGCCTTGCGCAGCATCGCCCACAGCGCGCTGGAACCGGCGGGCCTGGCCTATCTGCCCGCGGGCTGGCTGCCGGACATCGGCCAGGGCGCGGCGCTGATCCGCCTGGAAGGCGCGCCCCAGCCGCTGGAAGAAAAAGTGACAATGGCGCATGGCCTCCTCGGCCACGCCCATGCTGCGCGCGTCGAGGACGGGATCGACCTGTTCGCGCGCATCGGCAGTGGCGCGCTGTTCGCAGATATCGAAGGCGACATCTGGCGGCTGCAGGTCGCACCCGCCGATGCGCCGCGCGTGGCCAATGACCTGAATGCGCCGCGCTGGCTGGGCGACTGGGCGGGCGGAGCGATCTGGCTGGCCGCGCCGCCCGCCGACGCCGCGCGCATCCGCTCCATCGCCGCCGCGGCAAAGGGCCAGGCCATGCTGCTGCGCGCCGCACCGCGGCAGCGCGCCAGCCTGGGTCTCTTTGCGCCGCAGCCGCCGGTGCTGGCCGACCTGACGCGCCGGGTGAAGGCGGCCTTCGATCCCCTGTCCCTCTTCAATCCCAACCGGTTTTGAATCGAGGCGCCTGTGATGGGAAACAAGTGATGCGTTACAATTTCACCCCCGAACAGATCGCCGATCCGCAGATGGGGCCCGCCGCCCAGGCGGTGCGCTCCTGCGTGCATTGCGGCTTCTGCACCGCCACCTGTCCGACCTATGTCGAACTGGGCGACGAGCGCGATTCCCCGCGCGGCCGCATTATCCTGATGAAGGACATGCTGGAGAAGGGCGGCGCGCCAACGGACGAGCAGGTCTATCACATCGACCGCTGCCTCTCCTGCCTCAACTGCAAGACCGCCTGTCCTTCCAGCGTGAATTACCAGCGGCTGGTGGACCAGGCACGTATCCATATCCACGAACATTATCGCCGCCCGTTCTCCGACCGGCTGCTGCGCTGGACGATCGCAAAGGTAATGACGCGCCCTGCCTTGGTGCGTATCGGCCTGCTGTTGGCCCGCCTCGGTGCGCCGCTCGCGCGCTTGATGCCGGGCCGGCTGGGCGCGATGGCGAAAATGGGCCTGATCGCGCGGCCCTCGGGCCCCGAGCCGATGCATTTTCCCCGACCTGCCATGGTCGTCCAGCGCATCGCCATCATGCCCGGCTGCGTGCAGGGCGCGCTGGCGCCGCAGATCGACGCGGCGGTGGGCCGGGTACTGGCGCGGCGCGGCATCGAACTGGTCACGCTGGAAGGCGCGGGCTGCTGCGGGGCGCTGCCACACCATATGGGCCGTGAAGAAGACAGCCGCGCATGGGCCAGGAAAGCTATCGAAGCCTTCGAGCGCGCAACCTTTGACGGCGTCCTGATCACCGCCACCGGCTGCAGCGCCCAGTTGAAGGACATCGCCCAGCAATTCGCCGGCGATCCGGTCTGGGAACCGCGTGCCCGCAAATTCGCCGCCGCCGCCCGCGATTTCCTGGATCTTTGCACTCCCATGGTGGCCACCCCGCCAAAAGCCCTGCGTGTGGCCTATCACCCGGCCTGTTCGCTGCAGAACAGCCTGAAGCTGAACGGGCTCAGCGAAAAGCTGCTCGAGGCCGCCGGCTTCATGGTGCTGCCCTTCCAGGAAAGCCATCTGTGCTGCGGCTCGGCAGGTACCTATTCCATCCTGCAGCCGGAATTGTCGGGGCGCCTGCGCCGCCGCAAGCTCGGGCACATCATGGCGGCAAACCCCGAGGTCTTGGCGTCGGGCAATATCGGCTGCCTTCAGCACCTGGCGGCGGCTTCCCGCGCCGAAGTGGGGAGCGAGTTGCCGCCCATCCTGCATATCGCGGAACTTCTGGACTGGGCCGAGGGGGGAGGAGCGGCGCCCTGGGAGAAGCCCAGGGCGTGAGCAGGTCCAGTGGACCTGCGAAAGCGACGACCGCCGCGAGCTTGAGCGAGCGGCAGGTTCCCATGCAGCCTCCAATCTGGCAAAGCCTGCTGCAGCGCATTAGAGTTGGGTTATGCGCCCCCCGTACTCCCTGATTTTCTGCGTAGTTCTTGCCGGTGGCCCACTTTTGCCGGGTGCGGGCCTGACGGCCCCGGCGTGGGCTGCTCCACCGGCCAAACCCGTGCCCCATCTCGACCCCAAGGCGCCAAAGCCCAGTGAGGTGGTCAGCGAGGAACAGCTTTTCGCCCGGCTGGCCAAGGCCGAAAGCCGCGAGGAGGCCAAGCCGATCGAGGAAAAGCTCCAGGCCATGTTCAAGGCCTCGGGCAGTGCGTCGGTGGACCTTCTGATGAACCGCGCCGAGGTGGCCGAGGCCGCGGGCGACAAGAAGATGGCCCAGAAGCTGCTGGGTTCGGTGACCGGCATCGCCCCCAATTATGCCGAGGGCTGGCATGCCCGCGCCGCGCTTGAAACCGCCTCGGGTGACGACACGGCCGCCCTGATCTCGCTGCAGAAGGTGGTATTGCTCAATCCGCGCCAGTTCGACGCCCTCGGCGAACTGGCCGGCATGCTGGAAGACTATGGCGACAAGGCCGGCGCGTTGAAGCTCTACCGCCGCGCGCTGGCGCTGGACCCGCAGATGGACGGCGTGGAGCGCCACGTCCGGGCGCTGGCCCGCGAGGTCGAGGGCCAGGACATCTGAATGCGGGCGGCGCTGCTTCTTGTTGCCCTGCTGGCCGCGGCGCCGGTCGTTGGACAGCCATCGCACGCACAGGATTCCTACATGACCGGTACCTGGTTCGGCCGCGGCCAGCCCGACGATGCCCTGTCCATGTATATCGACCGCATGCACGCCGACGGCAGCTGGCGGGGCGAATACCGCGCCTGCCTGCGCGGCAGGCCGCTGGATCAGGTGCAGACGGGGCGCTGGACGCTGGAGGGCGACCGATTGCTTCTGCATATTGAGACGGTGGATGGCATTTCGGCCCCGCGCACCGATGTCTACCGCATGCTGGCCCACAGTGATCGCTCGCAGAAATATATCGCCCTGCCGTCGGGCTTCGCCTACACGCCCCAGCGGGTTGAGGACGGCGCCAAGATGCCGCCCTGCGACCTGATCAGCTGATGGCCCCGCACCTGCCCTTCCTCGTGCTGCTGGCGCTGGCCGCGCCCGTGGCGGGCGCGTTCCCCGATTCCTGGCCGGTGGGTACCTGGTTCGGCCAGGGCCAGCCGCATGACCGGGGCGAGATGTGGGTGGCCCGGATGCTGGCGGATGGCGCTTTCCGGGTTCAATTCCGTACCTGCCGCAAGGGCAAGGCCAGCGACCAGTTCGAGACGGGCAGCTGGACGCTGAAGGACGGGCTGGAGACGATCGACATCGCCACGGTCAACGGCCGGAAGCTGCCGCGCCGGGATCAGTACCGCATCCTGCGCCATGACGGGCACACGCAGGTCTATCGCTATTTGCGCACCGGCTTTGTCTTCACCTCGCACCGCGTGGCCGACGGCTACCAGATGCCACGCTGCGATCTGGTCAGCTAGAAAGAAGCCCGGAGAAGTTGGAGAAGTTGGTCCTCCCCCAGGGCGCGCAGCGGCCCCGATGGGGGAGGTGGGCGTTCGCGCCGAGCAAAGTTGCGAAGCCCGGAGGGGACGTCTCAGCGCTCATCCTCTACGAACGCCACGCGCAGCATGTTGGTGGCGCCGGTGGTGCCCAGTGGCACGCCCGCGGTGATGACAATGCGGTCGCCGGGTTCGGCAAAGCCTTCCTGGCGGGCGATCTGCGCGGCGCGCCGGACCATATCGTCGAAATCGCGGATGTCCTCGGTGATCACGCTGTGGGTACCCCATACCAGGCATAGCCGCCGCGCCGTGGCGATGTCGGGGGTTGGCGCGATGATCGGCGCGAGCGAACGTTCGCGCGCCGCACGCATGGCGGTGATGCCCGACTTGGTCCAGGTGATGATCGCCTTGGCCTCGATGGTCTCGGTGATCTCGTGCACCGCCGCCATGATGGCGTCCGGCGTGGTGCGTTCGGGCACCCCGCGCTGCGATTCGATGATGGAATGATAGAGCGGGTCGGTCTCCACGCTGCAGGCGATGCGGTCCATCATCTGCACCGCCTCGATCGGATAGGCGCCCGAGGCCGATTCCGCCGACAGCATCACGGCATCGGCGCCCTCGAACACCGCCTGGGCCACGTCGGACACTTCGGCGCGGGTGGGCATGGGCGAATTGATCATCGATTCCAGCATCTGGGTGGCCACCACCACCGGCTTGCCGGCCTTGCGCGCGGCCCGGGTGATGCGCTTCTGCAGGCCCGGCACCGCTTCCAGCGGCATTTCCACGCCCAGATCGCCGCGCGCCACCATCAGCGCATCGGCCAGTTCCAGCACCGCTTCCAGGCTGGCCATCGCCTTGGGCTTTTCGATCTTGGCCAGGACCCCGGCGCGCCCCGCCACGATCTTCTTCAGCTCGGCGACGTCCTCGGGCCGCTGCACGAAGGAAAGTGCGATCCAGTCCACGCCCAGCGCCAGCGCCGCGTCCAGGTCGGCGCGGTCCTTTGGCGTCATCGCCGACATGGGCAGCAGCGTGTCGGGCATGTTCACGCCCTTGCGGTCCCTGATCTCGCCGCCCACTTCCACGATCGCCTCGGCAAAGGTGTCGGCCTTGCGCAAGAGGCGCAGGCGGATCTTGCCGTCATCGATCAGCAGCGCGTGCTTTTGCTTGATCGCCTGGAAAATCTCGGGATGGGGGATGGGAACGTCCATCAGGTCTTCGCTGGTTTCGCCCAGCAGCAGGCGCACGCGCTCGCCCTCGTTCAGCACGCGTTTTCCACCCGGCAGCCTGCCCAGCCGGATCTTGGGTCCCTGAAGGTCGCACAGGATGCCGATGGGCCGGCCCACCTCGCCGGCCAGGGCGCGCAGCTGCCGATGCATCGCGGCCAGCCCCTCATGGCTGGTGTGGCTCATATTGATACGGAACACGTCCACGCCGGCATCGAACAAGGCGCGCATCACCTCCGGCGTGTTGGACGCCGGGCCAAGGGTAGCGAGAATCTTGGTCTTGCGGTGGCGGCGCATGATGCCCCGTTCTGTCAGTTGGAGAGTGTCTGGGTCCAGTCCGGCTTTTTCCCGGTATCGACCTGGAAGAAGCCGCGCCGGTCGAAGCCGCGCCCGGCGCAGTCCGCCCGTCCCACGGCGCGGAAGCGGCTTTCCGGGGCGACGCAGAAATTGGTCTTGCCTTCCCAGGTGCCGGCGGCGCCGTCGGTGGCGTAAAGATAATAGTAGCGGGCGTTCAGGGGGCCGGCCAGGATGCCGACGCATGCATTGGGCTGGATGGTCCACCAGCCCTCGCTGGTCCAGTTGGTGCCGTCGAAATGACCCAGTGCGACACGGGCGGGCAGGCTGGATTTGTTGCACACATTGAATCCGGCGAGCGCTGGCGCGGCATGCCCGGCAAGGCCGAGGGCCAGGGTCACGGCGAAAAGGGGGCCGGTGCGACGCATTGCGACTCCCGGTTTGGCGTGATTTCCATGTGCCGTCAACGGGCGGCGCGGGCCTTTCGGCCTCCCGGTGCGTCGCTCGTCGCTCATGGACGTCTTGTCCACATCGCTCCTCGCTCCTGCCGGGCGGCCAAAAATCCTCGCGTCGCGCTTTACTGCCATTATAACGAGGCGATGACAGAATCCGGTTTCGAGGCCCTGGCCGCGCGCGGCGCCTCGCCCCTGCTGCTGCTGTGCGACCATGCCGCCAACGCCCTGCCGCCCGCCTATGGCAGCCTGGGGCTGGATGCGGGTCTGTTCGCCACCCACATCGCCTGGGACATCGGTGCGGCCGAGGTGACGCGCCAGCTGGCGGCCGCTTACGGTGCCGCCGCCGTGCTGGGGCGCTGGTCGCGCCTCCTTATCGACCTCAACCGCGGCGCAGACGATCCCACCCTGGTGATGAAGCTGTCGGACGGCAGCATCATCCCCGGCAACAGGGATGCGGGCCCCGATGAAGTCGCCCGCCGCATTGCCCGATTTCACGCCCCCTATCATGACGAGATCGCCCGCCAGGCGGTGCGCATCGAGGCCTTCGCCGTTCCGGTGCTGGTGTCGCTGCACAGCTTCACGCCAAGCTGGAAGGGCATGCCGCGCCAATGGGATGTGGGCGTGCTCTATGACCGCGACACGCGGCTGGCCGCACCGCTGATGGCACGTCTGGCCCAGGCCGGGCTCGTGGTGGGCGACAACGAGCCCTATAGCGGCGCGCTGGAAGGCGATACGCTCTACACGCACGGCACGCGGTTTGGCCGCCCGCATGTTCTGATCGAAATCCGCCAGGACCTGATCGATACTGATGAAAAGGCCACGGGCCTTGCCGAAACCCTCAAGCCCATACTGGATGCGGCACTGAAAGACATGGAGGACGCCAATGGATGACAGGACCGAACTGGAAGCGGCCGTGTTCCGCCGCCTGGTGACGCATCTGCAGACGCGCACCGATGTGCAGAATATCGACCTGATGATCGCGGGCGGGTTCTGCCGCAACTGCCTGGGCGACTGGTATCGCGAGGCGGCGGCCGAAAAAGGCATCGTCCTGGAAAAAGACGAAGCCCGCGCGCTGGTCTACGGCATGGCGCCTGCCGCATGGAAGGAAAAATACCAGAAAGCGGCAACGGCCGAGCAGAAGGCTGCCTTTGCCGCCTCCCAAAAGGCCCACAGCTAAGCACCGCTTTGGCGTTGCACCGCACAAGGCCAGCGATGTAGGGTCCGCCGCCCCCAAAAACCGGACATCGAACGACATGGCCAAAACCGGCTTCGCCAAGGACCAGCTCAAATCCTTCATCAACCGCATCGAGCGGCTGGAAGAGGAACGCGCGGCGCTGTCCGCCGACATCCGCGAAGTCTATTCCGAGGCCAAGGGCACCGGCTTCGACACCAAGATCATGCGCCAGGTGATCCGCATGCGAAAGCTGGACAAGGCCGATTTCCAGGAACAGGAAGCGATGCTCGACCTCTATCTCACCGCCATGGACATGCGCTGACAGCGCGGGAACTTCCGCCCGCCACAAAATCGCCAACGCCCTGTGACAATCGGGGCCGATGCGGCGGCATTCCTCCGGCTATGACATTCTCTTCTTCGCCGCCATCCTGGCGACGCTGATCTCGCTGGCGCCTTCCCTGGCGCACCTGTTCGAGCTGCCGCGCAAGATGGAGCTGGGGCGCAGCGCCTATTTCACCGTGCAGCAGATCTATGCCGGCTGGGACCTGTTCGGCATCGCCATCCTCGCCCAGTTCCTGCTTCTGGTGCTGCTGGCCGTGCGTTCGGCGCGCGAATATTACGTCTTCCGCCCCGTGCTGGTGGCGCTGTTGCTGCTGGTCGTGGCCCAGGCGCTGTTCTGGGGGTTCACCTTTCCGGCCAACACGGCGACCAGCAACTGGACCGTGGTGCCCACCGGCTGGCGGGCCCTCCGGCATGAGTGGGAATATTCCCACGCCGCCGGTGCGCTCTGCCAGCTTCTGGGCCTGTGCGCGCTGATCTGGGCCCTGTTCGCGCGGGTACGCGCTGCCGGCCGCTGAAGCCGTAACTTGACGTTGCCCGAACCCTGCTGATCTGATCACCGCCGGGGATGGCGCCGGCGACGTACCGGCGCCCGGCAACAGGGGAACGCCATGGGACATTTCATCATCGGCCGCCGCGATCTTCTGGCGGGCGCCGCCGCCGCGCCGCTGGCCGCCGTCGGCGCCGCCAATGCGCAGCCGCCGCCGGGTCGCGATCCGTCGGGTGGGGCCGCCGACGCCGATCAGCAGCGGCGGATGAAATGGTGGCACGATGCCAAGTTCGGCATGTTCATCCATTTCGGGCTCTATGCCGCCCATGGCCGCCATGAATGGGCAATGGAGGATGAAGCCATTCCCGTCGCCGAATATCAGCGTTTCACCGAAGGCTTCAAACCCGCCCCTGGCAGTCCCCGCAAATGGGCACAGCTCGCGAAGGCCGCGGGCATGAAATACATGGTGCTGACGTCGAAACACCATGAAGGCTTCTGCAACTGGGACACCAAGCTCACCAACTACAATGCCGCCAAGTTCGGCCCCAGACGCGACCTGATCGCGGAGTATGTCGAGGCGGCACGCGCCGAGGGGATGCGGGTAGGCTTCTATTATTCGCTGATGGATTGGCATCACCCCGATGGCGCGCGCTGCGCCACCGATGAAGCCGCGCGTCGCCGCTTCGTGGATTACACGCACGGGCTGATCCGCGAGCTTCTGACCAATTACGGCAAGATCGACATCCTCTGGTACGACGTCTCCTGGCCGCTGGACGCGGCGGGCTGGGAGTCTGAAAAGATGAACCGGATGGTGTTCGGCCTGCAGCCCGACATCATCGTCAACAACCGCAACAAGCTGCCGGGCGATTTTTCCACTCCCGAACAGACCATCAAGGCGGAAGAGGGCGGTCGGGCCTGGGAAAGCTGCATGACGCTGAATGATTCCTGGGGCTATCAGCGCGCCGACGACAACTGGAAGACCCCGCGCACCGTGATCCGCAACCTGATCACCTGCGCGCGCGATGGCGGCAACTACCTGCTCAATATCGGGCCGCAGCCGGACGGCGGCATCCCGCCGGAAAGCGAGCGCATCCTGCGCGCGGCGGGCGAATGGGTGCATCGCCACGGCGAGACGATTTATGGCGCCGACCGCTGCCGGGTGGCACGCAACACCTACGCGAATTTCACGCGGAAGGGCAACACGCTCTATATGCATGTGCATTTCTGGCCGGGCAGCGATGTGGCCATTTCTGGCCTGCGCCAGAAAGTTCTGTCGGCGAAACTGATGAACACCGGCCAGTCCGTGGCGGTGGCGCAGGACGGTTTCCGCACCCACCTGACCGGCCTTCCCGCGACCGCGCCGGATTCGCCCGTCACCACCATCGCGCTGGAATGCGATGGCGAGCCGGTACAGGACACCGACTATGTCCGCATCAACAAGCCGCGCGCGGGCGTGGGCATCTGAACGCTGCCATCCTCGCTGTCGCGTGCACAGCAGGACAGAGGGTTTCCAGCCTATTCGTTCATCCGCCATGGCGACCGGTCATTCCATGTCCGGATCGCTGCCGCCGCCCAAGTCGTATCCCTGTCCTTATGACAGGCGTTGCAGGCATTGGGTATCTGCATCGCGTCGGTCTTGGCAGGGGTCACGAAATGGAATGTGTGATTGGAGATGAAGGGGCCGCCGGGTAGTTCCGGCAGCACCTGGGGCATGTGGCAGGCAACGCACCGGCTTCCCGGGCTGCCGGGTTTGTGATGGGTATGCGCTTCCAGGCTGACCGCGTGTGGCCCGTTCTGACTGTTAATGCCGTGGCAGGACGCGCAAATTTCGGTTGCAGGCTTGCGCAGCATGGCGTCGTTGTCGCTGCCGTGCGGGTCATGGCAGTTAAAACAGGTGACGCCACGCCTGTACATCAGGCTCTGCACAAAATCATTGCCCTGCATGCGGTTCTTGGCGGCGCTGCCGTCAGGGAAATGGGTGAAGGTGTGTTCGCCCAGCTTGTGCGGCTCCAGCTTCCAGAAATCGGCCAGCTTCAGACCGGCATGATAGCCGACGGGCCAGTCGTAATACTGGCCCTTGATGGGATTGTTCAGCGGCTGGCCCTGCGAATGGCACTGGATGCAGGTATCGTTGGCCTGGACATAATTCTGGCGTGCCGGATTGAGGATGTTGAACAGCTTGGGGTTCTGCACATGGTTGCTGCCGGCACCGTGGCAGGCCTCGCATCCGACGTTCCATTCGATCGGCTGCCTGGTGTCGATATTGAAGTTCACGGAGTGGCATCCATCGCACAGCGGTGCGGTGGGGCGGCTGGAATTGTCGCCCTTGGGATCGGGATAGTGGATCGCCCACCAGTCCTGATTGTCGGCCACATGATATTTCGACCATTTTTTGGTCGCCACATTCCATTGCGCCGTCAGGGGGATATAGGTGTCACCGACCTTCCTGAAGTAGCGCTGTTTCCATTTGCTGCCATAGACGAAGCCGATGTCCTTCATCGTGAAATTGACGATTTTGGGATCGGCCTTGCTCAGGTCGGGGATCAGCGCTTCGGGGTGCACGCGCGGATCGCGCACGATGTTCGCCATGCGCGTCTTCGACCAGCGGGCATAGATTTGCTGGTGGCAAGATTGGCATGCCTTGGAGCCGACATAATGGGCGCTCAGTACGGAAGCGGTTTGCTGAGCGACGATATCTTCGTCCTTCGGCGGTGCGATGGTGGCGAGATGGCGGATATATGCCACCAGTTGCCACACCTGGCGATCGGGGAAATGCCAGGCCGGCATCGCCGTGTTCCGGATGCCGTTGCGAATGTGATAGAACATCTCCCCGTCAGACATCGACAGGGCCGCCTGATGCAGCACCGGCGCGCGCGGGAATGTATTGCCGCCAATCTCCGTTTTGCCGCCGCCGTCATAGGCGTGACAGACCTCACATTTGGAGCGAAACAGGTCGCGTCCGGCCGTGATGTCGGTTTGCGCTATCTTGGGGCCCAGCGGGTTGGCGGCCCGTTCCGCGCGTTCCGGCACGCTGTGGTGCAGCAGCCAGGTCGCGACTTCCACTTCAAGCGGCGAGGGTGCGCGGTTGGCCCGCGAAAGCCCGGGCAGTAGAAACACATAGGCTGCGCCCGCGGCCAGCAAAAGCGCTGTAATGACTATTCCTGCTTTGATGGGTCTGGACAGCCGCATGATTCGCTCCGCGCTGCAAATCGGATTTGGCCTGGCGCAATTCTGAACATGAGTCAGGCTGTGCCGTTCGGCGCGGATGTTAACGTCGGCTGCCTTTGAGGCAAGGGGGTGAGCTTCAGCGCTCCAACGCATGGATGGCAACCGGGGCAACGCCGTGCGTACGCCCCAACATTGGGAAGATTTTATGCTCTGGATGGCGCCCGGGACCGAAAGGCCAGCCTTTCGGTCACCCCGCCTTGCGGATGGCGTCTTCCAGCGCGCTGTCGCTGCTTTCTGCCTCGCCCGGGCCGCGCGGCTCCAGGCCGAATTCCTTGAGCTTGCGATAGAGCGTGGACCGGCCGATGCCCAGCCGGCGCGCCACTTCCGACATGTGGCCGTCATAGCGCGCGATGGCCATGCGGATGATCTCCGATTCCAGATCCTCGAACTTGCGGACATGGCCGCCGGCATCGGTGGTGTTCAGCGCATAGGGCGAGCCTTCCGGCAGCGCCGGGGCGGAAAGGTCCGAAGGCTGGGGCGCGACGCCGTAGTTCTGGTGCTGCACCGTATCGACGCCCATCGCCGCGGCGATCTGCGGGAAGTCGCAGGCATCCAGCATCGCGCCGTCGCACAGAACCACGGCGCGGAAGATGGTGTTCTCAAGCTGGCGCACATTGCCCGGCCATGAGAAACCCTCCAGAAGCTGGGTGGCCTGCGCCGTCAGCCCCGACACCGGCTTGTTCTCCTCGGCCGCAAAGCGCTGGATGAAATGGCGGGCCAGGGGAATGATGTCGCCGGTGCGTTCGCGCAGCGCCGGCACCAGGATGGGAAACACGTTCAGCCGGTAATAAAGGTCTTCGCGGAAGCTGCCGTCGCGCGCCATGCTTCCCAGGTCGCGGTTGGTGGCGCTGATGATGCGCACATCCACCTTCACCGGCCGCTTGGAGCCGACGGGATCGACCTCGCCTTCCTGCAGCGCGCGCAGCAGCTTGACCTGCATGTCCAGGCGCAGTTCGCCGATCTCGTCGAGGAACAGGGTGCCGCCATCGGCTTCCTGGAACTTGCCCAGATGCTTGTCGGACGCGCCGGTGAACGAACCCTTTTCATGGCCGAACAGGATGCTTTCTATCAGGTTCTCCGGGATGGCCCCGCAATTGACGGTGACGAAGGGCTTGCCCGAGCGGGCACTGGTGCCCTGGATGGCCCGCGCGATCAGTTCCTTGCCGGCGCCCGACTCGCCTTCGATCAGGATCGGGATGTCGGATTGGGCGGCACGCGTGCCCAGCCGGAAAACCTGCTTCATTTCCGGGCTGGTGGCGATCATATCTTCAAAGGACAGCCTGTTGTCCGCCTTCTTCTTCAGCTGCTTGACCTCGCCCGAAAGCGTGCCGATCTTCAGCTGGTTGCGGATCGAAACCGCGATGCGTTCGGGGCTGGCCGGCTTGACCAGGAAATCGTTGGCCCCCGCGCGCATGGCTTCCACCGCACTGTCGATGCCGCCGCGCGCGGTCAAGACGATCACCGGCAGGTCGGGATTGGTGGTGCGCAGCTTGGCCAGCACGTCCAGGCCGCCCATGTCGGGCATCACAAGGTCCAGCAGCATCAGTGTGATCTGCTCTCCGCGCGGGCCGTTGATCAGGTCCAGCGCCGGACTGCCGCCGGGCGCGGTGATGACATGCATCCCGCTGCGGGTGATCGCCGTTTCCAGCAGTCGCCGCTGAACGGGATCGTCGTCAACGACCAGGATGGTCTGCGCCATGATGCAATGCCTCTTCGTACCAAGCCGGCGCGTATTTTGGGGGGCCACGGGTAAATGTGACGTTTAAGCGTGTTCCCTTCCGGCACAGGAACTCAGTGATCATTTGAAGATCGCATTCGGAGGTTAACGGGCCGTTGGCGGGGCGGCGGAACAGCCAAAAGCCGCCGCAAGAGCGGTCGTTCCGGTGGGGTCAGGTCTGTATACCGGCGGGATTGCCGCTGGGCGGCCGTTTGCTATAGTCCCGCCGGTTTTTACGAACAGGGGGCCGAAATGGCGCAGGACTCAGAATACCATGTCGGTTCCATGGATATTTCCCAGCACAAGAAGGCCTATCAGGGCTTTCTGACCTTCGGCAAATGGTCCTTTGCCGGGATCATGCTGATCATGGTTTTCCTCGCCATTTTCCGCACCCACTGACGCTCGATGCGTCTGGCGATTGTCAGGGAAAAGCGGGCGGGTGAGACGCGTGTCGCCGCAACGCCTGAATCCATCAAGAAATTCAAGGGCCTGGGCCTGGACGTGACGGTCCAGGCCGGCGCCGGGGAAGCCGCGCGCTTTGCCGATGCCGACTACCAGGCCGCGGGTGCCGCCATCCTCCCCGACGCGGCCGGGGTCCTTGCCGATGCCGATATCGTGCTGAAGGTGCGCGGGCCCGAGGCGGACGAGATCGCCCTGATGAAAAAAGGCGCGGTGCTGGCTGCGCTGCTGGCCCCGCACAGCGAACAGGATACGATCGCGGCCCTGGGCGGGGCGGGCGTCACCGCCTTCGCCATGGAGCTTTTGCCGCGCATCTCGCGCGCCCAGGCGATGGATGTGCTGTCCAGCCAGGCGAACCTGGCCGGTTACAAGGCGGTGATCGATGCGGCCGCCCAGTTCGGCCGCGCTATGCCGATGATGATGACGGCGGCGGGTACCATCGCGCCCGCGCGCGTGCTGGTGATGGGCGTGGGCGTCGCCGGCCTTCAGGCCATCGCCACCGCCAGGCGGCTTGGTGCCATCGTCAGCGCCACCGATGTGCGCCCTGCCACCAAGGAACAGGTGGAATCGCTGGGCGGCACCTTTGTCGCAGTGATGGACGAGGAATTCCAGAACGCCCAGACGGCGGGCGGCTATGCCAAGCCGATGAGCGAGGAATACCAGAAGAAACAGGCCGCGCTGATCGCCGAGACGATCAGAAAACAGGACATCGTCATCACCACCGCCCTGATCCCCGGCCGCAAGGCGCCGATCCTGGTCAGCGAGGAGATGATCAAATCGATGAAATCGGGCAGCGTGATCGTCGATCTGGCGGCGGGCGCGGGCGGCAACACGCCGCTGTCGGAAGCCGACAGGACCATCGAGGCCTTTGGCGTCACCATCATGGGCCCGACCAACCTGCCGGGCGCACTGGCGACCGATGCCTCGTCGCTCTATGCCCGCAACCTGTTCAATTTCGTCTCCTTGATCGTCGACAAGAAGACCGGCGCGCTGGCCATCGACTGGAATGACGAGATTATCAAGGGCGCGGTCGTGGCCGGCGCCCCGGCGGCGGGAGGCTAGGCGATGAATGCTTCAGCCCGCATCCGTCCGGTCTCGCGCAACGCGCGCTCACTTTTTCCCTCTCCCCTTGCGGGAGAGGGCGTCACGGCGCGCGACAGCGCGGCGCGACGGGTGAGGGGTGAATCACCGTTCCTGCAGAAAGGGCCTTTCTGATGGAAGCCATCGACCCGTTTGTCTTCCGGCTTTCCATCTTCGTGCTGGCGATCTTTGTCGGCTATTTCGTCGTCTGGGGTGTCACCCCCGCGCTGCACACCCCGCTGATGAGCGTCACCAACGCCATCTCCTCGGTCATCATCGTGGGCGCTCTTATCGCCGTGGCCGTGCCCGCGCTGGGGTCCGACTCCTGGGCCTCGAAGATCCTGGGCTTTGTCTCGCTCATTCTCGCCTCGGTGAACATCTTCGGCGGTTTCCTGGTCACCGCCCGCATGCTGGCGATGTACAAGAAGAAGGCGAAATAGGGCCATGAAAGCCGATATCGCTGCCCTTCTGTACCTGCTCTCCGGCGTTCTCTTCATCCTGGCCCTGAAGGGCCTGTCGTCGCCCGCCTCGTCGCGCACCGGCAACCGCAACGGCATGATCGGCATGCTGGTCGCCATGCTCACCACCCTGTGGGTGGCCGGCGTCTCCGATCCGCTCACCTGGGCCCTGATCGTGGGCGGCATCGCCATTGGCGGCGGCATCGGCGCCGTCATGGCCAGGCGCATCGCCATGACCGCGATGCCCCAGCTGGTCGCCGCCTTCCATTCGCTGGTTGGCCTTGCGGCGGTGCTCACGGCGGCCGCGGCGCTTTATTCGCCCGAAGCATTCGGCATTGGCTATGAGGGCGCCATCCGCACCCAGTCGCTGGTGGAAATGAGTTTGGGCGTCGCCATCGGTGCCATCACCTTCGCCGGTTCGATCATTGCCTTTGCCAAGCTCAACGGCAACATGAGCGGCGCGCCGATCATGCTGCCCGCGCGCCATTTGCTGAACCTTCTGATCGCCCTCGTCATTGTGGGCCTGATCGTCCACTTCACCATGGACCAGCCGCACTGGGCCTTCTGGTCCATCGCCGCGCTGTCCTTCGTCTTCGGCATCACCCTTATCATCCCCATCGGCGGCGCCGACATGCCGGTGGTCGTGTCGATGCTGAATTCCTATTCCGGCTGGGCGGCGGCCGGCATCGGCTTCACGCTGGAGAATACCGCCCTCATCATCACCGGCGCGCTGGTCGGCTCCTCGGGCGCGATCCTGTCCTACATCATGTGCAAGGCCATGAACCGCAGCTTCATCAGCGTGATCGCGGGCGGCTTTGGCGGCGACACCGGCCCCGCCACGGCGCAGAAGGAAACCCGCCCCGTCAAGCAGGGTTCGTCCGACGACGCGGCCTTCATCATGAAGAATGCCTCTTCCGTCATCATCGTGCCCGGCTACGGCATGGCGGTGGCCCAGGCCCAGCACGCGGTCCGGGAGATGGCCGACAAGCTGAAGAAGGAAGGCGTCAAGGTCTCCTACGCCATCCATCCGGTGGCCGGCCGCATGCCCGGCCACATGAACGTCCTGCTGGCCGAGGCCAACGTGCCATATGACGAGGTGTTCGAACTGGAAGACATCAACTCCCAGTTCGCCCAGACCGACGTCGCCTATGTGATCGGCGCCAATGACGTCACCAACCCCGCGGCCAAATCCGATCCCAAGTCGCCCATCTACGGCATGCCGGTGCTGGATGTGGAAAACGCGAAGACCGTGCTGTTCGTCAAGCGCGGCATGGGCGCAGGGTATGCGGGGGTGGAGAACGAGCTGTTCTTCCGCGACAACACCATGATGCTGTTCGGCGACGCCAAGAAAATGACGGAAGAAATCGTCAAGGCGCTCGATCACTGACAGGGGCACTGCCATGATGGTCCGCGATGCCCGCCTGCCCCAGGATGAACCGGCGATCCTGGCCTTTATCCGGCAGCTTCAGGACTATGAAGCCGCCTTCGAGGCCAACCGCCGCACTGATCCGGATTTCGCCACCGATCACTGGCACCAGGTGCAGCATCGCTGCGCCGAGAGGCACGGTGCCATCTTCATCGCCGAACAGGACGGCCGCGCCGTGGGCTGGGCCTTCGCCCATGAGGAGCATGGCGAGCTTTTCATCGCCGAGCCCGAACGCCGCCACGGCTTTCTGGCCGAAATCTTCGTGGAGCCGGCCGCGCGCGGCGCCGGCCACGGCAAGGCGCTGATCCAGGCCTGCGAGGATTGGTCCCGCGCCTGCGGCCACCGGCTGATGACCATCGGCGTTTTGGCGGCAAATGCCCGCGCCATCCGCGCCTACCAGGCGTCCGGCTATGCGCCGTACATGGTGACGTTGCGCAAGTATCTGTAACGTCCGGGTTTTTTCGCGATTTTATGCGATCTTCGTGCGCAAGCGTACGTGGTAATCGGCCATTAACCAAGTTCCCCGATGATGGCACCTTCGATGGGGACCCTGATGACAGCGAACGTGTCATTCGAGGATATGCAGGATGAAGCGGCAGATGCCCGCTCCATCGCCGATATCGTGCTCAAGTTCAAAAGCGCCACCAACAGGCAGATGGATTACTTCCAGGTTCTGGGCGAACGGGTGGATTGCCTCGAGCGGGATTTCGATCCCGAACCGTTGCGCGAGACCCTCCACGACATCCTCCAGGATTTTTCCCTGATCTGTGGCGAGAACGAAGCTGCGGTCTGCCAGGCGAAAGCCGACATCGCCGCGCTGAACGATGCCATCGGGGCGCTGTCCACGGATCTCGCCGCCTCGCGGGAGGAGACGCAGCGTCTTCGCCTCAACATTCACGAACTCCAGCTTCAGATGACGGAGCTCGCCCGCGCCGCGCAGATTCGCGCCGAAGAGACCGACCGGACCACGCAGGAATTGCGCGACCGTGACGCACAAGCCGCCGCAGAGATTGAAAACCTGGCTGGCCGGTTCGCGGGGTTTGAGCGCGACCGCGCGGCCGATCTGCAGCAGCAGGATGAACAGACCGCGGCCCGCTTCGCGGAGCTTGAGCGCAGTCGCGCCGCCGACCTGCGGCAGAGCGATGAATTGGCCTCGATCCGTCTCGCCCAGCTCGAACGGAAATTCGGCGACGATCTGCGGCAACAGGGCGAACAGACCCTGGCTCGGTTCGCGGTGCTCGAACGGAAATTCGGCGACGATCTGCAGCAGCAGGACGAACAGTCCACCGCCCGGTTCGCGGTGCTCGAACGGAAATTCGGCGACGATCTGCAGCAGCAGGACGAACGGTCCACCGCCCGGTTCGCGGCGCTCGAACGGAAATTCGGCGACGATCTGCAGCAGCGGGGCGAACAGTCCACCGCCCGGTTCGCAGAGCTCGAGCGGAAATTCGGCGACGGCCTGCAGCAGCAGGGCGAACAGTCGGCCGCCCGGTTCGCGGCGATCGTCCAGGACATCGAAACGCTCCAGGGCCAGATCGGCATGGCGCGCGACGACGAGAGCCGTCTCGACGCCCGCCTCCAGGCTGCCGAGACCGGCCTCACCTCGGCGCGGGACCGGGAGCGGACGCTGGCGCAGATGTATGCGCGACTGGCGGAGACTTTTACGTCCGCCGCCTGAGGCTCCCGCGCAGTCATCCGCCACAGGCTATCTCCGACGGCACGGGAACCCCGCCCGCCCGCCGGGCATTTGCTATCCATGTCCCAGGCCATCTTCGAACTGCCCTTCTGGCGCGCCTTTCTTGCCAACCCCCTGAAAGTTGCATCCCCGGTACCCTCCGGCCCCGTCCTGGGCCGCGCCATTGCCGCCGCGGTCGATCCCCGCAGGCCCGGCGCGGTGCTGGAACTGGGCCCCGGCTCCGGCGCGGTCACCGCGGCGCTGCTGGCGCGCGGCGTTGCGCCCGCCGACCTCCTCGCCATCGAATGGGAGCCGGAATTTTGCGGCCATCTGCGCCGGCGCTTCCCCGGAATCACGCTCATCCAGGGCGATGCCTTCGCCTTCGCCGAACTGGTTCAAGACCGCCCGCTCAAGGCCATCGTCTCGGGCCTGCCGGTACTGGGGCTCAGCAAGGCCAGACGACGCCGGTTCCTGGGCCAGGCGCTGGACGTACTTGGTGAGGGCGGCGTCTTTGTGCAGTTCAGTTACAGCCCGTTGCCGCCGCTGCCGGGTGGCCACCGCGTCGCCGTCGCACGCAGTGTGGTGTGGGCGAACCTGCCGCCCATGCATGTGTGGCGCTACACGCGCGGCTAGCCCGCCCGCGGCCTATTTCAGCCCGCCCATCCGGCAGAGCTCTTTCCACTCGCTGTCCAGCACCGGCTGCACCGACAGGCGGAAACTGGTGACCAGGCTCATGGCTTTCAGCTTCGGATTGGCCTTCACATCGGCCAGGGTCACGGGCCGTGGCATATCCTCCACCGCCTTCACGTCCACCAGCCCGAATACGCCCTTCTCGTCGGTGGGATCGGGGCGGTATTCGCCGATCACCTCGACGATGCCGACAACGGCCTTTTCGGCGCCCGAATGATAGAAGAAACCCAGGTCACCCTTCTTCATCTTCATCATGTTCAGCTTGGCGGTGTGGTTGCGCACCCCGCTCCAGGGCTCGCCCTTCGCGCCCTTCTTCTTCTGCTGCGCCCAGGACCAGGCTTCGGGCTCGCTCTTGAACAGCCAATACGCCATGCTTCACTCCGGTTTCAGGGGACGGCCCATCAGCCGCATCACTGCTTCACCCGCGGGCACCCCGCCCAGCAGGTCGGCCACGGCCTCGGCTATGGGAAGCTCCACGCCCTCTTTCTTCGCCCGCGCCACCAGCGCCGGCGCGGTGGCAACGCCTTCGGCCAGCGGGCGGCCGGGCTGGGTCAGCTCTGCCAGCCCGGCGCCGCGTCCCAGTTCCATGCCGAAAGAGAAATTGCGCGACGACGGGCTGGTGGCAGTCAGCACCAGGTCGCCCAGCCCCGACAGGCCCATCAACGTCTCGCGCCGGGCACCCAGAGCCTCGCCCAGCCGCGCCAGTTCGGCAAAGCTGCGCGCAAGAAGCGCGGCGCGCGCATTCTCTCCCAGTCCCATGCCCTCCACCACGCCGCAGGCGATGGCGTAGACATTTTTCGCCGCGCCGCCCAGCGCCACGCCTATGGGATCGTCGCTGGCGTAAGGCCGGAATGTGGCCGAACCCAGGGACGCCTGCAGCCGCGCGGCCAGGTCGCCTTTCGCGGCGATGGTGACGGCGGTGGGCAGGCCCCGCGCCACATCGCGCGCGAAGCTGGGACCCGACAGCAGCGCCAGGGGAAAGCCGGGCAGGGCATCGGCCACGATCTCGGTCACCAGGCGGCCGCTCTCCTTCTCGATGCCCTTGGCACAGATTACCAGCGGTGTGCCCGGTCGCAGGTGCGGCTTCAGCGTGGCGGCAAAGATGCCCAGCACCTGCGCCGGCACCACCAGCAGCAGGGCATCGGCCCTTGCCGCCTCTGCCAGGTCTCCGGTCAAGCCAAGGTCCGGCGGCAGTGCAATGCCCGGCAGGAAGCGATTTTCACGTCCGGCCTTCAGGGCCTCCAGCACATCGGGCTCGCGCACCCAAAGCGTGGTTCTGCGGCCCGCCGCATTGGCGGCCAGGGCCAGCGCAGTGCCCCAGGCGCCCGCGCCCAGCACCGCGATATGGGGAAAAATGGGATCGGACATGAATTCTTGCTAATTGGCGCGTTGAATCTATCTTGCGGATTGCCGGGGGTAAATCGCCCGAATTCCTCCATTTTCCCGTGCGAGTTGTCACCCCATGCGCCGCCTTGTTCCCATTCTTTGTGCCTTTGCCGCCGTCATCGCATTGGGCGGCGCCGGCCAGCCTGCGCCGCGCAGGCTGCATCAGGCCTACAGCGACGAGCAGAAGGCCGAGCTGGACCGGGTGAGCGCCGCGCTCAATGCCATCCACACCCTCAAAAGCGGGTTCCTGCAGATCGGGCCGGACGGCCAGGTGGACCAGGGCGAGCTTTATCTGGAAAAGCCCGGCAAGATCCGCTTCGCCTATCGCCCGCCCAGCCCGGTCCTGATCGTGGCCACCGGCGGCACCGTCTATGTGAAGAATGCACGGCTCAATACCATCGACCACTACGACCTTTCGGATACCCCGCTGGGGCTCTTGCTCAACGACAAGGTCGACCTCAAGACCAACCCGGCGGTGATAGGGGTGGACAACCGCGACGGCGCCATCGTGGTCCAGGCCCGCACCAGCACCAACAGAAACAATTCCAATATCGCGCTGGTGTTCGATGCCCCCAGCCTGGAACTGCGGCAATGGACGGTGAAGGACAACCAGGGCGGCAGCACCACCGTGGCGCTGCAGCAGCCGCAAAGGGACGCGGTGCTGGAGCAGTCCCTGTTCGCCGTGCCGGTGAAGGCGCCCCCCGTCAAGATGAAGCAAAGCCGCAACTGATGCCGGTTGTCGGCATCCCCTGCGACCGCCGGCTGTCCGATGGAATGTCCGTGCACCAGGCCAATGACGAATATGTCCGCGCGGTGCGGGACGGCGCGGGTGCGCTGCCGCTGCTGATCCCCGTCACCGATGCGCCGCTGCCGGTGGACGATGTGCTGGCGGCGGTGGATGGGCTTCTGTTCGCCGGCTCGCCATCCAATGTGGCGCCCGCCCTTTACGGTGGCACGCAGCCACGCGACGCCCGCCTGCTCGATGCCGCGCGCGACGCCACCGCCCTGCCGCTGCTGCGTGCCGCCATCGCGGCGGGTAAGCCGCTGCTGTGCATCTGCCGGGGCTTTCAGGAGCTGAACGTGGCACTGGGCGGAACGCTGCACCAGCATGTCCACGAGATGCCGGGACGGCTGGACCACCGCGAGGACGAAAGTGCGCCTCTGGACGTGCAGTATGGCCCTGCCCATTCCGTCCGCATCGCGGAAGGCGGCGTGCTGGCCCGGCTGGCGGGAGCAGGGGAGGCGATGGTCAATTCCCTGCATCATCAGGGCATCGAGCGTCTTGCGCCCGGACTTGCGGTCGAAGCCGTGGCTCCCGACGGCCTTATCGAGGCAGTCAGTGGCGGCCCCGGATTCCTGCTGGGCGTGCAATGGCACCCGGAATGGTCCTGGGCCGAAAATCCGCTCGACGGGGCGATTTTCGGCGCGTTTGGGGCGGCCCTGGCGGCGAATCGGCTGTAAAAAGATTGTGGCAGAAATACCTCTGTCACTCTTAAAATGAAATAATTAGGACGGTTGGTCTATTTTCTTGAAACCTGTTGCATTTCAGCATAGTTTTGAATGTGAAGGTTGGAGTGGACCGTGGCACTGCCCCCCGCTCGCTTATGGTCCGCCAGCTTTCATGAGGAGCCCCGGTCATCCCCTCCCGGGTTGCTTCTCGCGCATTAAAGCGCACCATTGCCCCCGGCCCCCCAGCCGGGGGCTTTTTTTATCCGGGCACATGCCGCAGCGTCAGGCTCAGCCGGCCGCCGCCTGGAACCAGGGTCGAAGTTCCCGCCCGCACCCGGTCGATGCCGTGAAAGGCCAGCCGCGCGGGGCCGCCAAAGGCGATGACGTCCCCCGACGCCAGCGTCACGCCGCGGGTCGGGTCCTTGCGGGTGATGCCGCCGATGCGGAACACGGCCTCATCGCCCAGCGAAACTCCGATCACCGGAGCGCTGGCATCTGCCTCGTCGCGATCCTGGTGCTGGCCCATGCGCGCACCATCGCGGTAGAGATTGACCAGGCAGCAGGAAACCGGCGGCGGAGCCGGAAGGAACTGGGACGCCACCGCCTGCCACAGGGCGGCGAGGGCCGCAGGAATTTCCGGCCAGGGCCTGCCGGTCACAGGATGGGTGGGCTGATAGCGATAGCCCGCCTTGTCCGACACCCAGCCAAGCGGGCCGAAATTGCTTTCCTCGACCGAAAAGGGCTTGCCGGAGCCCGGCATTGCGGGCCGGTAGAGCGGAGCGGCCTCGAGCCGCGTGAATATATCGGCCAGCAGCGCCTTCTGTTCCTCCGGTGAATACCATTGGCGCCACAGGATCACGCCCGGCGCGATGGTCACCCTCACCACTGAAAAGGACTGCGCGTGGGCTTCGAAAAGATCGCCTTGTAGCTGCCAGCCATCCCATGCGCATCCAGCCAGACCTTGGCGCGTTCGGGCGTATAGCGGTCACGGACCCACGCGGCCAGCGGCGCGCCTTTCGCATCCTCGGCCGCAAATTCCAGAAAAGGCTTCAGCCAACGCTGGTGCCGTTTGGGAAAATGCAGATAGGGAAAGCGGGCGAATTGCCGGCGCGCCGCATCCATCGCCGTCCAGCCGCCACGGTGCACCAGATAAAGCGCGGCGGCGAAGCTGGTGCGGTCCTGCCCGCCCGAGCATTTCAGCATGAAGGGACGCGGCGCTTCGTCGAACGCCTCCACCAGTCGTACCAGCATCTCGCGCGTGGGCAGTTTGCGCGAGTCCAGCATGGCATCCAGATGGGCGATGCCGTTCCTCTGCGCGAGCGCAGTTTCCTTCTTCCACCATGAAAGGTCGTCGTTGCGGCCCCGCAGATTGATGATGGCGCGAATGCCGCGGCGTTTCAGGAAACGTTCGACGCCGCCGGCCCAGGCCTGCATGGCGCGCGCTGCCTCGCCCGGGACCACCCAGTGGAAATTGTAGAGAATGTCGCCGGCCGTTCGCCTAGACTGGGTCCGCATGGCATGGGATTAGACCATTTTCCGGAAAACGGCGATGCGAATTACCAAGGAAGACCTGAACCGGCGCTGGCTTGTCACGACGCTCCTGGCAGCGGCGGTGTTTGCCGTGCTGGCCACGAATGACCTGCAACTCAGGGCCCTGTCGGGTTTCGGCAGCGCCGATCTTCAGGGGTTCTCGCGCGCCGGCCAGTATCGCGCCGCCGCCTTTGTGTGGGGCCAGTCGGGCTATGGCCTGCGCGCCGGCTTTGCGCTGGGGTTGGACTATCTGTTGATGCCCCTTTATGCGCTGTCCTTCTTTTTTTCCGGCATCCTGGCGCGCGAGGCGTTTGCCCCCCGGCCGGGACGGCTTCGGCGTATCCTGACCCTGCTGGCCGCGGTGCCGATTGCAGGGGCCCTGCTGGACGCGGTCGAGAACGGGATGGAGTTGTCCCTGCTGCTGGGGCAGCCCAGCGATGCGGGCGCGGCGGTTGTCCATGCCGTCTCAAGCGCAAAATGGGTGGCGGTCTATGTGGGGGTCCTGTTGCTGGCGGGGGCGATCGTGGCCCGGGTGGCCGAGCGCCAGCAGAAACGCCAGAAAAGAAACGCCGGCACGAACGCCTGAAAGCGCCGAAAAGGCTGCTTGACCCGGATGTGTCTTTGCGTATAGTCCGCCGCTCTCTGCGGACTCACAGTCCGTGGAAAACTTTTTTGTTTCAAGGATTTAGATCATGTACGCGGTCGTCCGCACCGGCGGAAAGCAATACAAGGTGACCCAGGATAGCGTCCTGAAGGTCGAGTCGCTGGCTGGCGACATCGGCTCCAAGGTCGATTTCGAGGTCCTGATGCTGGGCGGCGACAGCCCCAAGCTGGGTGCACCGCTGGTTGCCGGTGCCTCGGTCCAGTGCGAGATCCTGGAGCATGGCCAGGGCGACAAGGTGGTGGCGTTCAAGAAGAAGCGCCGCAAGGACACCCATCGCAAGCGCGGCCATCGCCAGCACTTCACCAAGGTGAAGGTCGTTTCCATTTCCGCGGGTTAAGCGCGGCCAGTCGAGTTAGAGGTCCGGTTCCATGGCACACAAGAAAGCTGGCGGTTCATCGCGCAACGGGCGCGACTCCAACCCCAAGATGCTGGGCGTGAAGCTGTTCGGCGGCCAGGCCGTGTCGGGCGGCAATGTCATCGTGCGCCAGCGCGGCACCAAGTTCTATGCCGGCGAAGGCGTGGGCATGGGCAAGGACCACACCCTTTTTGCGCTTCGCGACGGCCAGGTTGCGTTCAAGACCGGTTACAAGCGCCGCACCTTCGTATCGGTGGTCCCGGCGGCCAACCCGGCCATGAAGATCGCAGCGGAATAGGCGGCGCCCACAAAGGCCGCCAAGAAATTGGCGGCTCATCAGTAGCGAGGGAGATGGTCCGCCATCTCCCTTTTTTGTTCCTCGCGAGCCGAAAGGAAATGCGGGGAATGTCATGTGCACTCTGGAGAGCGAAAGATTGATATTGCGTCCGCCCAGGCCAGGCGACATCGCGGGGATGATCGTTTGGCTGGGCGACTATAGCGTCTCGAAGAATTTGAGCCGGGTACCCCACCCATACAATGAAGAGGATGCCGAGAACTTCGTGGCCGGCATTGGTCCGCGCCGCGAGGGGCGTCATGTCTTCTCCATCCTGCGCAAGGAGGATGGCGTGTTCGTCGGCGGCATCGGCCTGCATGAAGACGGGGCCGGCTTCGAGTTCGGTTATTGGCTGGGCAAGCCTTTCTGGGGCCAGGGTTTCGCCACCGAGGCGGCCCATCGCCTGATGCGTTTCGCATTCGAGGATCTGGGCCTGGCGGAAGTCCATGCCGGCTGGTTCCACGACAATCCGGCGTCCGGCCATGTTCTGGCCAAGCTGGGTGCCAGGCACAATGGCTCGTCCATGCGCGAAAGCCGCGCCAGGGGCGCCAAGGTGCTTTGCCATGAGATGCTGTTGACGCGGGCCGATTTCCTGCGAAAACGGCCCCCGAGCGAAGGCGTAAGCCGGAGCGACAGACAAAAATTGATGGCTTGAGAGGGCCAAACAGTGAGATTTCTCGACGTCGCCAAGGTGTATGCGTCCAGCGGAGCTGGCGGCAATGGCTGCATCGCCTTTCGCCGCGAGAAGTTCATCGAGTATGGCGGACCCTATGGCGGCGACGGCGGGCGCGGCGGCGATGTCGTGGCCGAGGCGGTCGAAAATCTCAACACCCTGATCGACTATCGCTATCAGCAGCATGTGAAGGCGAAGAATGGCGAGGGCGGCAAGGGCAAGGTGATGACGGGCGCCAACGGCGTCGACGCCATCATGAAGGTGCCGGTGGGCACGGAGATCTATGAAGAAGACGGCGAGACGCTGATCGTCGACATGGACCGGCCCGGCATGCGCTTCCGCCTGCTGAAGGGAGGCAATGGCGGCTTCGGCAACGCCCATTTCAAGAGCGCCACCAACCAGGCGCCGCGCTTTGCCATGCCCGGCCAGCCAGGTGAGGAGAAGGTTCTGATCCTCAAGCTCAAGCTGATTGCGGATGCCGGGCTGATCGGTTTGCCCAATGCGGGAAAGTCCACCTTCCTGTCGCGCGTATCCGCCGCGCGGCCCAAGATCGCGGACTATCCCTTCACCACGCTGGAACCCCAATTGGGGGTGGTGGGGATCGACGATTTCGAATTCGTGCTGGCGGATCTTCCGGGCTTGATCGAGGGCGCGCATGAAGGCGTCGGCCTGGGAGACCGCTTCCTGGGCCATGCCGAGCGCTGTGCCACCATCCTGCACCTGATCGATGGCACCGGCGATCAGGTCGCCAAAACCTACCGCACCATCCGCGGCGAGCTGGAAGCTTATGGACACGGCCTATCCGACAAGCCCGAGATCGTGGCGCTGAACAAGTCCGATTCAATTCCCAAGTCGGCGTTGGAAAAAAAGAAGGCGTCTCTGGAGAAAGCGTGCGGGCATGAGGTTCACGTGATTTCAGGCGTGTCTGGCGAAGGCATCGACATGGTGTTGCGCGCGATGGCCAGGGTAATCCGCAAGGCGCGGGCAACACCGCAGAAGAGGAATGCGGAAACGGGCTGGGCGCCATGACGGACGTCTTCGCGGGTGCCAGACTTGTAGTGGTCAAGGTGGGTTCGTCGCTCCTGGTGGACGGCGCCAAGGGGGAACTGCGCCGCGCCTGGCTTACCTCGCTCTGTGCCGATGTTGCTGCCCTGAAGCAGGCCGGCGCGAAAGTGATCCTGGTGTCGTCCGGCTCGATCGCACTGGGCCGCCGCCTTCTGGGACTGCCTTCGGGCGCGCTCAGGCTGGAGGAAAGCCAGGCCGCGGCCGCCGCCGGCCAGGTGCGTCTTGCCGAAGCCTATGCCGACATTTTCGCCGGCTTCGGCATCGTCGCGGCCCAGGTGCTCTTGACCTTCGGCGATACCGAAGAGCGTCGCCGCTATCTGAACGCCCGTGCCACCTTGACGACACTGATCGATCTGGGCGCGGTGCCGGTGATCAACGAGAATGACACGGTCGCCACCGCAGAGATCCGCTTCGGCGACAATGATCGGTTGGGCGCGCGCGTCGCCTCCATGATGGGCGCGGACAGGCTGGTGCTGCTGTCGGACGTCGATGGGCTTTATACCGCTGACCCTGGCCTTGACCCCGCTGCTGCCCACATTCCTGAAGTCACGGCCATCACGCCAGAGATCGAGGCAATGGCGGGCGACTCCATCTCCGGCTTCGGCCGCGGCGGCATGGCCTCGAAAGTCATCGCTGCGCGCATTGCCATGGGCGCGGGCTGCGATGTGATCCTGGCCCGGGGCGCGGTGGAAGCGCCGCTGTCCGCCATCAACAAAGGGGCGCGCCACACGATCTTCCGCGCCAGCCTGACGCCCGCCGCCGCCCGCAAGCGCTGGATCGCCGGCGTGTTGCGCGCTGAAGGCGTTCTGGTAATCGACGACGGCGCGGTTCGGGCGCTGACGGACGGCAAAAGCCTTTTGCCTGCCGGCATCCGCCAGGTGGATGGCCGCTTCGAGCGCGGCGACGCGGTCGTGGTCAAATCGCGTGACGGGCGCGAAATCGCGCGCGGGCTTGCCGCTTACGGCGCGACGGATGCCGAGCGCATTGCCGGCAAGCGCACGGTCGAAATCGAGGCCATTCTGGGCTATCGTGGGCGGGACGAGATGATCCATCGCGACGATTTGGTTCTGACAGGGAACGGACAATGACCGTACACAACTCGGGCGATGCGCTTGCGGCCGAAATGCTGGCCGTGGGCGCGGCCGCGCGCCAGGCCGCGCGCGCGATGCGCGAGGCCTCGGCCGAACAGAAGACCCGGGCGCTCATGACCGCGGCCGCCGCCATCCGGGCGGCCAAGGACAAGATATTGGATGCCAACCGGGCCGACATTGAAGCGGCGAAGGCCGCAGGCATGCCCACGCCCATGGTCGACAGGCTGATGCTGAACGACGCGCGCATCGAAGCCATGGCCAAGGGTGTGGAGGTGGTCGCTGCGCTGCCCGATCCGGTGGGCCGCGAACTGGCGCGTTGGACCCGGCCCAACGGCCTCGACATCGCCCGCGTCGCCACGCCCATCGGGGTGGTAGGCATCATCTATGAATCACGTCCCAACGTGACGGCGGACGCCGGCGCGCTGACACTGAAAAGCGGCAATGCCGCCATCCTGCGCGGTGGAAGCGATTCCATCCGCTCCGCCGGCGCCATCCATGCCGCCATGACGCAAGGGCTGAAGGCTGCCGGCCTGCCCGAAACGGCGATCCAGTATGTCAAAACGTCCGACCGTGCCGCCGTGGGCATGATGTTGGAAGGACTGGACGGCAACATCGACCTGATCATCCCGCGCGGCGGGAAGGGCCTGACGGGCCGGGTGATGGCCGAGGCGCGCGTGCCGGTGCTGGCGCACCTGGAAGGGCTGTGTCACGTCTACCTCCATGAGGCGGCTGACCTTGCCAAGGCGCGCGCCATCGCGCTGAACGCCAAGATGCGGCGTACCAGTGTCTGCGGTGCCGCCGAGACGCTGTTGATCGACCGCAAGGTTCTATCCAGTCATGGGCTCCCCGTGCTCGCGGACCTGGCCACTGCGGGTTGCGAAATCCGTGGAGACGATGCTGTGCGCAGCGTCTTTCCGCCGGCAAGGCTGGCGACCGAGGAAGACTGGCGCACAGAATATCTGGACGCCATCATCGCCGTGCGCTGCGTCGACGGACTGGAAGAAGCCATCGCCCATATCGAGACCTATGGTTCGCATCATACCGACGCCATCGTGACCGAGGACGCCGCGGCGGCTGAAAAATTCATGAACAGCGTCGATAGCGCCATCGTGTTGTGGAACGCTTCCACCCAGTTCGCGGATGGCGGCGAATTCGGCATGGGCGCGGAGATCGGCATCGGTACCGGCAAGATGCATGCGCGCGGGCCCGTCGGTGCCGAGCAGCTCACCACCTTCAAATATGTGGTGCGCGGCACCGGCCAGACCCGGCCATGATGGCGCATCCATGAAGGCCGGCCAATGAAGACGGCGCGCGCTTGAGCTGGATTCGTCCGCCTGGTCCGGTTGGTGACGGACTTCGTATCGCGCTGCTGGGCGGCTCCTTTGATCCGGCCCATGAAGGCCATCTGTATGCCAGCCTTGTCGCACTGCGTGCGCTGCATCTGGATTACGTCTGGTGGCTGGTTTCGCCGGGAAATCCCCTCAAGCCACAGCCGCGATCCATGGCCTGGCGGGTGGCGCAAGCATGCCGCGCCGCCCTCCATCCGCGCATCCGCGTGACCGCCATCGAGGCTGACCTGGGAACCCGCTACACCGTCGATACGCTCCGTGCCCTTCGGCGCCGCTTTCCGGGCGTGCGGTTTATCTGGCTGATGGGCAGCGACAACCTGCTGCAATTTTCCCGCTGGCGGAACTGGCAGCAGATCGCCCGCTTCGTTCCCATCGTGGTGGTGCGCCGCCCGGGCAGCGCGCTGGCGACGCTGCCGGCACCGCTCACGCGGCGCTTCGGCCAGGCAAGCGCGCTCGGCGCGCCGCCATCGGTCCTGGTGCTGGATGGGCGGCGCAACCGCGCCAGTTCGACAGCGCTGCGCCAGGCCGGGGGCCTTGGTGCCCCCATCGAGGCCATGCTAAACCCCCTTCTCTGACCGGAGGACCTGCCCTGACTCGCACCAAGAAGACCGCCAAAGCCGCATCAGGGGCCAAGGCCAAGACCGTCAAGAAGCCTGCGAAGAAGGCGCCCGCGAAAGCCGCGAAAAATTCCGCCAAAAAGGCCATCAAGAAAGCCGCACCGGCAAAAAAGAAGGCGACACCCGCACGCAAAGCGGTGCCCCAGAGCGAGTTGCTGACGCGCATTCTGGCGTCGCTGGACGACGACAAGGCGGAAAACATTGTCACCGTGAATCTGGAGGGCCGCTCGGCGCTGTGTGATGCCGCGGTGATCGCCAGCGGCCGGTCCTCTCGCCATGTCGCCGCCATGGCCGAGCATCTGGGCCGCCGCCTGAAAGAAGCGGGCTACGGCACCCGTCCCGTCAGCGGCGCCACACAGGGCGACTGGGCGCTGGTGGATGCGGGCGATGTGATTGTGCACCTGTTCCGCCCGGAAGTGCGCGACTATTACGACTTGGAAGGCATGTGGTCGGTCGGCGGCCGCAAATAGGCATTCCGATTGCCATGAGACGCCGGTCATGAGGCTGTGGATCTTCGCCGTCGGTCATATGCGTGGCACACCCGAAGGCCAGCTTTGCGACGATTTTGTCGACCGGGCGCGAAAGCTGGGTCGCGGGCTGGGCTTTACCGGTGTGACGGTGGAAGAACTGGCGGTGTCCCGCCGGCGCGAGGCGGCTGCACGGATGAAGGACGAGGCCGAACGGCTGTCCCATCGCCTGCCGGAAGGCGCCCATATCGTGCTGCTGGATGCCCGGGGCAAGGGCATGACCAGCGAAGATTTTGCCGAGATGCTGGGTTCACTGCGCGACGTCGGGACAAGGAACCTGGCATTCGTCATCGGCGGGCCCGATGGTCTGGCCCCATTGCCCGGCCAGAAGCCGGGACGCAGCCTTGCCTTCGGACCGCAGACCTGGCCGCATCTTCTGGTGCGCGCCCTTTTGGCCGAACAGGTCTACCGCGCCATCACGATATTGGCCGGCCATCCCTACCATAGAGCCTAGCAGCACGGGCCCAGGTCCGCCGAAGGGACGGAAAACCTGAAGAACCGCCGCTGGACCTCGGCGGAATAGCTCAATCATTCCTTAACCATGATCGGCGAAGCTTACGTGCCCTATTGGGACAGCTGCGCCATGGAAATAAAAGGTCCTGGCCGTATCGACACCGCGGCCATCAAACGCAAGTCCTCCGGCGGCTCTTCCGCGGGCGGCTTTTCCGTGGGAAATGCGGCCGAAAGCCCGAATTCCATTGTGGCGGGGCCCGGACCCATCGCCGCGCTGGACTCCATCCTGATGCTGCAGGGGACCGAGGATTCCACCAATGGCCGCTCCAAGGGCCTGGCTCATGGCGAGCAGCTTCTGGATTTGCTGGACCGGGTGCGCGACGGTCTTCTGGCTGGCGGCATCCCCCGCGCCACGCTCAACCGGCTCGCGGTGGCGGTGACGCGCCGTCACGACATATTCGCCGATCCCAAGCTTCAGGACGTTCTGGACCAGATTGAATTGCGCGCGCATGTCGAACTGGCCAAGCTGGAACAGCTGGACAAGCGCGTCGCCTAAAGCCCCAGGAACGGCTCGAAGCCGCCGAAGATCATCCGCTTCGGGTTGAAGGGCGAATTCTCCATCATCTCCTTCAGGCGCGGATCCTTCTGGATCTTGGCGTTGGCATCGTCGCGATGCGCCTTGGTCGGCCAGATCACCCAGGACAGGATCACCAGTTCTCCATTCTCTGCCTGTATGGCGCGGGGAAAGGATGTCAGTTCCCCATAGGGAACATCGTCGCCGACGCATTCGGCATAGCCGATAGCGCCGTATTCCTTCCAGATCGGCTGGCAGGTGCGCGCCATCCGCTTGTAGTCTTCCAGCCTGTCCTGCGGGACGGGGATCACGAAACCATCAACATAGGGCATGGGGCTCTCCTTGTGTTTTACCAAGGACGCGGGAACGACGGTCGGCCCGACAGAAAGCAAAGAAAAAGGCGCCCGAAAGCGCCTTTTTGCGTCAGACTTCCAGAATCATCCGCTGCGGATCTTCCAGATTCTCTTTCACCTTGACCAGAAAGGTGACTGCCTCCCGGCCGTCCACGATGCGGTGGTCATAGGACAGGGCCAGATACATCATCGGGCGGATTTCGATCTTGTCGCCGATAGCCATCGGGCGGGGCTGGATCTTGTGCATGCCCAGAATGCCCGACTGGGGCGAATTCAGGATCGGCGTCGACATCAGCGAGCCAAAAACCCCGCCATTGGTGATGGAGAAGGTGCCGCCCTGCAGCTCTTCCAGCTTGATCTTGTTGTCGCGGGCGCGGGCGCCGAAATCGGCGATCGCCTTCTCGATCCCCGCCAGTGACAGGTGATCGGCGTCGCGCACGACCGGTACGACCAGGCCGCGCTCGGTCGAAACCGCGATGCCGATATCGTAATAGTTCTTGTAGACGATATTGTCGCCTTCGATCTCGGCATTGACGTTGGGCAGTTCTTTCAGCGCAGCGACCACGGCCTTGGTGAAGAAGCCCATGAAGCCCAGCTTGACGCCGTGCTTCTTCTCGAAGACGTCCTTGTAGGTCGAACGCAGTGCCATCACATGGCTCATGTCCACCTCATTGAAGGTGGTGAGCTGGGCGGCAGTGTTCTGCGATTCCTTCAGTCGCGCGGCGATGGTCCTGCGCAGGCGGCTCATCGGCACGCGCTCCTCGCGGGCCTCGTTGGCGCGCGGACCGGCCGGCGCCGCGGCCACGGGGGCCGGCTGGCCGGCACGCGATTGAAGGGCGGCCAGCATGTCGCCCTTGGTGACGCGGCCGTCGCGGCCGGTGCCGGCAACGGTGGATGTGGCGATGCCGCTTTCGGCCGCGATGCGCTGGGCCGAAGGCATGGCAGGCGCATCGGCCCGGGAAGCAGAGGGCGCGGGTGCTGGGGTCGGGGCGGGCTTGGGAGCTTCGGCCTTGGCGGCGGCGGGCTTGGCGGCCGCGCTGGCTTTGCCCTCGGCAATGGCCCCCAACAGCGCACCCACTGTTACGGTGGCGCCCGCTTGGGCAGCGATGGATTCGATGGCACCCTCGGCAGGCGAGGGCACTTCCACAGTCACCTTGTCGGTCTCCAGTTCCAGCAGGGGCTCGTCGCGCTTGACCGCGTCGCCTTCCTTCTTGAACCACTTGGACACGGTGGCTTCGGTCACGGATTCGCCCATGGCAGGCACTTTGATTTCGACGGTCATGTCTCGGCTCTTGGATAAGCGCGTTCCGGGATCGGAGCGGGTTAAAGGGTAAGGGCTTCGTTGAGGAAGGCGGCCAGCTCCGCCAGGTGCTGTTTCATCAGGCCGGCGGCCGTGGAGGCCGACTCGGGCCGGCCCGCATAGCGTGGGCTGGCGTTGCCGCCAAGCTGGGCGATGGTTGCCTCGATGCGCGGCTTGACGAAATTCCAGGCGCCCTGGTTCTGCGGCTCTTCCTGGCACCAGACGATGTCAGCCTTGGGAAAGCGGTTCAGCTCCTCGGCCAGCACATTTTCCGGGAAGGGATAGATCTGCTCGACCCGGATGATCTGGATACGGTTCTCGCCGCGCTTCTCGCGCTCTTCCATCAGGTCGAAATAGACCTTCCCCGAGCACAGCACCACGCGCTTGATCTTGTCGTCGGGCACCAGCTCGATGGTCGTGGCACCAGGCACGGCTTCGGCCTGATCGCGCAGCACGCGGTGAAAGCTGTTCGACGGCAGCATGTCGCTGAGGAAGCTGACGCACTTTTTGTTGCGCAAGAGCGACTTGGGCGTCATCAGCACCAGGGGTTTGCGGAACGGCCGGTGCATCTGCCGGCGCAGCACATGGAAATAATTGGCCGGCGTGGTGGGCGTGCAGACCTGCATGTTGTCCTGCGCACAAAGCTGCAGATAGCGTTCCAGACGGGCCGAACTGTGTTCGGGGCCCTGGCCTTCATAGCCGTGCGGCAAAAGCAGGGTCAGGCCCGACATGCGCAACCACTTGGACTCGCCGGAGGAGATGAACTGGTCCATCACCACCTGGGCACCGTTGGCGAAGTCACCAAACTGGGCTTCCCACAAGACCAGCGCCCTGGGTTCGGCCTGGCTGTAGCCATATTCAAAGCCCAGCACCGCTTCCTCGGACAGAAGCGAGTCCACCACCTCGAAACAACCCTGATCCGGGCCGACATGCTGCAGCGGGTAGTACCGTTCCTCGCTTTCCTGGTCCACCAGGGCGGCGTGGCGCTGGCTGAAGGTGCCGCGGGAGGAATCCTGACCGGACAGGCGGATGTAATAGCCCTCGTTCAACAGCGTGCCGAAAGCCATGGCCTCGCAGGTCGCCCAGTCGAAGCCCTCGCCCGTCTCGAACATCCTGGCTTTGGCTTCAAGCTGGCGGGCGATGGTCTTGTGCAGGTTAAAATTGTCCGGGGCGGTGGTCAGCGCCTTGCCGACTTTGCGCAGCATTTCTTCGGGCACGCCGGTGTCGCCGCGGCGGTCGCCGGCCTTGGGCGCCGTCTCCATGCCCTGCCACTTGCCATCCAGCCAGTCGGCGCGGTTCGGCAGGTGCGACTTTGAAGCGTTGAATTCCTCGTCCAGCCGCTTGTTGAAGTCATTCCGCATCGCCTCGGCCTCGGCCTCGGCCAGCACGCCTTCGCTCACCAGCTTCCTGGTGTAGAGCTGCAGGATCGTCTCATGATTGCGGATCACCCGGTACATCTGCGGCTGGGTGAAGCTGGGTTCGTCGGTTTCGTTATGGCCGAACCTGCGATAGCAGATCATGTCCAGGACGACGTCCTTCTTGAACTGCTGGCGGAATTCGATGGCGATACGCGCGGCATGAACAACCGCTTCGGGATCGTCACCGTTCACATGGAAAATCGGCGCCTGCACCATCAGCGCGATGTCCGTGCAATAGGGCGAGGAGCGCGAGAAGATCGGCGCGGTGGTGAAGCCGATCTGGTTGTTGATCACGAAATGGATGGTGCCCCCGGTCCGGAAGCCCTTGATGCCCGACATGGCGAAACATTCGGCCACCACGCCCTGGCCGGCGAAGGCGGCATCGCCGTGGATCAGCAGCGGCAGGACGCTCGTGCGCGCGTCGATGTCGTGCAGCTGCCACTGCTTGGCGCGAGCCTTGCCCAGCACCACCGGATCGACGATCTCAAGATGGGAGGGGTTGGCGGTCAGCGACAGGTGGACTTTGTGGCCGTCGAATTCACGGTCCGACGAGGCGCCCAGATGATACTTCACGTCGCCCGATCCCTCGACGCTGGAGGGTGTGGCGGCGCCGCCCTGGAATTCGTGGAACAGCTGACGATAGGGCTTGCCCATCACATTGACAAGCACATTCAACCGGCCGCGATGGGCCATGCCCAGCACAATCTCCGAAACGCCAAGCTGGCCGCCGCGCTTGATGATCTGCTCCAGCGCGGGGATGGTGGCCTCGCCGCCATCCAGGCCGAAGCGCTTGGTGCCGACGAAGCGGTTGGAGGCGAATTTCTCGAAGCCTTCCGCTTCGATAAGCTTGTTCAGGATGGCCTTCCTGCCTTCAGGCGTGAAGCCGATCTGGCCTTCTTCGCCTTCGATGCGCTTCTGAAGCCACTGCTTCTGCTCCGCATCGTTGATGTGCATGAATTCATAGCCGATGCGCCGGCAATAAATGCCGCGCAGTTTCTCGACCAGCTGGCGGGGCGTGGCAGTGGAAACACCCAGGATGCCGTCGACATAGATCGGCAGGTCAAGCACCTCGCCCTCGAAACCGTAGTTGGCGGGATCGAGCGTGGGCTGGGGGGTGCGGGGCGTGATGCCCAGGGGATCGAGGTCGGCTTCCAGATGGCCGATCATGCGATAGGCGCGGATCATCTGGACGGCGTGGATGGAATGCTTTGCGGCTTCCAGCAAAGCAGCCGGGCTGGCGGCGGCGGGGGGCGCAGCCTTGGCGCCCTTGGCCGGCTTGGCGGGGGCGGGCGGCTCCTGGCCGGTCAGGGCGGCGATCAGTTCACCATTGGCGAATTCGGGGCGGGCGTCGCGCTTCCAGGCAGGGCCGCGACCCAGCTGGGAAGGAGCCAGGCTCTTCTCACCGAGCTGTGCGAAATAGTCCTGCCAGCCCTGCTCTACGGAGCCCGGATCGGCAAGGTAACGGGCATAGAGCTGTTCGACGAATTGGGCGTTGGTGCCGTTGAGAAATGATGTGGCCTCGAGGATGGCATTCGAGGCGCGGTTCAACTTGTCTGACGGAGGTTGTTCAGTCATTTCAAACGCTTATGGGCGAGCTTGTTGGGCTCGAACCCGTTCCTGGTACCGCCGGGGGATGCGGTGTTTTGCGTGGGCGTGGGTGGTAATCCCTTCCTGCCGGAGATTCAACGGCGATTGCGGTTAATATGGGACGAAGATCCCCGTTTTGCGACGGCAAATTGCGGGCTGCTTGCCTTGTGGGGAAAGAAAAAACCCGGGAGGGGTTTCCCCCGCCCGAGCGTGAAATATCCGATGCCGCGCCCCCCGGATTACTTTCCAGACAGCAACTCGACCAGTGTCGTGCCCAACGCGGCCGGATTGGGCGAAACGCGGATGCCCGCGGCCTTCATCGCCTCGATCTTGCTGTCTGCGCCACCCTTGCCGCCCGAGATGATGGCACCGGCATGGCCCATGCGGCGGCCGGGAGGGGCAGTGACACCGGCGATGAAACCGACCATGGGCTTCTTCACCTTGGAATGCCTGATGAAGTCGGCGGCGTCTTCCTCGGCCGATCCGCCGATCTCGCCGATCATGATGATGCTTTCGGTCTCCGGGTCGGCCAGCAGCATTTCCAGCACTTCGATATGCTCGGTGCCCTTCACCGGATCGCCGCCGATGCCCACGCAGGTGGACTGGCCCAGGCCCGCCGCGGTGGTCTGCGCCACCGCTTCGTAAGTGAGGGTGCCGGAGCGGGAGACAATGCCCACCGTGCCGCGGCGATGGATGTGGCCGGGCATGATGCCGATCTTGCATTCGCCAGGCGTGATCACGCCCGGGCAGTTGGGCCCGATCAGGCGGGACTTCGACCCGCACAGCGCGCGCTTGACCTTGACCATGTCCAGCACCGGAATGCCCTCGGTGATGCATACGATCAGCGGCACTTCGGCGTCGATGGCTTCCAGGATCGCATCGGCGGCAAACGGCGGGGGCACATAGATGGCGGATGCGTCGGCGCCCACCTTTTCCCTGGCCTCGCGCACCGTGTCGAAAACGGGAAGGCCCAGATGGGTGGTACCGCCCTTGCCCGGGGTGGTGCCGCCGACCATCTTCGTCCCATAGGCGATGGCCTGCTCGGAATGGAAGGTGCCCTGGTTGCCGGTGAATCCCTGGCAGATGACCTTGGTATTCTTGTCGACGAGAATGGACATTATTTCGAACCCTTCACGGCCTTGACCACCTTTTGCGCGGCATCGGCCAGATTGTCGGCACTGGTGATGGCAAGGCCGGACTTGGCCAGGATTTCCTTGCCCAGTTCCACATTGGTGCCTTCCAGGCGCACTACCAGCGGCACGTTGAGCGACAGGTCTTTCGCCGCGGCCACGATGCCTTCGGCGATGATGTCGCATTTCATGATGCCGCCGAAGATGTTGACCAGGATGCCCTTCACATTGGGGTCGGAGACGATGATCTTGAAGGCCGCCGTGACCTTCTCGCGCGATGCGCCGCCGCCCACGTCCAGGAAGTTGGCGGGCTCGCTGCCATAGAGCTTGATGATGTCCATGGTCGCCATGGCCAGGCCCGCGCCATTGACCATGCAGCCGATCTCGCCATCCAGCTTGATGTACGAGAGTTCGTATTTGGAGGCTTCCACCTCCATCGGGTCTTCCTCGTCCAGGTCGCGCAGTTCGACAATGTCCTTGTGGCGGAACAAGGCGTTGTCGTCGAAGTTCAGCTTGGCATCCAGGCAGATGATGTTGCCGTCCTTCGTGACCACCAGCGGATTGATTTCCAGAAGGCTCATGTCCTTGGCCAGGAAGGCCTCATAGAGCTTCCTGACCACCTGGCCGATCTGCTTGGCCTGGGGCCCTTTGAGGCCCAGGGCGCCGGCGATCTCGCCGCCGATATAGGGCGAATAGCCCACGGCAGGCTCGATCTGGAAAGTGTGGATCTTCCCGGGCGTCTTGTGGGCGACTTCCTCGATGTCCATGCCGCCTTCGGTTGAGACGATGAAGGCGATGCGGCTGGTGGCGCGGTCGACCAGCGCTGACAGATACAGTTCGCGATCGATGGCCGAGCCGTCCTCGATGTACAGCCGCTTGACCACGCGTCCGGCAGGACCGGTCTGGTGGGTCACCAGCGTCATGCCCAGCATGCGCTCGGCTTCCTTTTTTACGTCCTCGATGGACTTGACCACCTTGACGCCGCCGCCCTTGCCGCGGCCGCCGGCATGGATCTGGGCCTTCACCACCCACACCGGACCGGGCAGGGATTTGGCGGCTTCCACCGCTTCTTCGACGGTGAAAGCGGGCTTGCCGACCGGCACCGGAACGCCGAATCCGCGCAACACCTCTTTGGCCTGATATTCGTGAATATTCATGGGGTTAGCCCTTGGAAAAGCCCGGCTCGGGCGGAAAGTGCGCCGCACAATAGCAGCGGGAGCCCTCAGTGCAACGTGGCGAATGGACCCCTGCGGACGGGCACAAAAAAGCGCCCGGCCATTGGGGCCGGGCGCTGTCCTGGGGTGCCGATTGTCAGTAGCCGCTGCGGGAATAGCCGCGCAAGTCGTCCTCGCGGCTCATGTTCGTCCGGCTGTCGTTCTCGCTGTATTCCTGATGCGTCTCCATGCACACCCTGGCGCGATAGGTGAAGAACATGTCGGCGGTACCGTATTTGCGCAGATTGGTGCGCTCCGTGCAGTCCGGCACCGGCACCGCCGGCGCGCATTTCAGCATGCCGCCCTTGTAGTGCCGCACGGCCTCATGGGGGCCGCATTCCAGTGTCTGACCGTGGGTCCAGCTGGATGCCATGCCTTCGCTGGACTGGAACACTGCGCCCACCGTCACCCGAAGACGCGAGCCGGGCAGGCAGCGTGCGATCTCGCCCTCATAGGAGGATTCGATCCAGGTATCGGGCACCATGTGCGAGGCGGGGAATTCGTGATTGTCGGCCGAGACGCAGACGGCGTGAATCGCCTTGATCACCGTGGCCTCCTGTATGGTGCAGGCAGCGACCGGCGCTTCGACAGTGATGGGGCCGATGTCGCCGACCGGGCTGGGGCCGGGCGCTTCGGCGATATAGGAGCCGCCGCCCACCGCCGCGCCGGAGCCGGAATAGCCGAAGGCCGAGGCAAAGCTCTCGCTTCCGGCGCTGGCATTGCCGCCGTTGAAGTTGATCACCGCGCTGGCCGAGGAGCTGGCACTGGCCATCGCCGCCGCCATGGCGCTGGCAACCGCCGCCGCCTCGGCTGAAGAATCGCCGCCGCCCTTGTTGATGACAATATTCTTGTTGATGTTGATGTTCTTCGAGTTGTCGATGTTCTTGTTGATGTTGATGTTCTTGGAATTGTCGATGTTCTTTGTGATCGTCACCGGCTTGTAGATGTCGATGTTCTTGTTGGCGTTGATGTTGGTGTCGACATTGATGTTCTTGATGTTGGTCACCGGCTTGTAGACGTTGACGCTCTTGTTGATGTTGATGTTGTTGTTGACATCCACATTCCTGATGCTGGTGATCGGCTTGTAGACGTTCAGCGTGTTGTTGATGGTGGTTATGCCGGGAACCCTCTGGCCGCCCGGGGGGCAGTTCAGCGTGCCGACCCTTGGGGTGCCGCCCGTGCGGCCGCCCCATGTACCGATGTGGCTCACACCGCCGGCCTGGGCGGCGATAGGACTGCCGGCCAGGGCCGCGCTGACCAGCGCGGAAGTGAGAAGCGTCAGGGACTTAGGCAACATGGAAAACGGCTCCTTCCCCAGATGAGGGCGTGAACAACACCCGGGGGTGTTTCACGAACCGTGCCAGCTTCGAATTGGCCCCGCCGGCTGCGTTTGTCCCGAAAGGAAACGCCGCTCAAGGCCGCTGACCTGATTGCGGCCGGCAGATCCCTTGCGGGGGCTGTGCCAACACCCTGCATTGCGATCAACAGCGCATGGATCCCGCATCTGGCACGGGTTTCGCTCTGGCCCAAGTCAGGCGGCCGCATGGCGTTCCGTTACGGAGCAATGCGGTACGCGACACTAGGGATAACGGGGCCATGAAACACAAAAACTCGCACCTGCTTGTGGGATATTGGAGCCGTCTGCGCGCGGGCCGCGACGTTCCGGACCAGGCCGATTTCGACCCCAGGGCGATCAAGCGCCTTCTGTCTTATACCTTCATACTAGATTGCGAGAATCCGGCCCGCCCGGTCTACCGCCTTGCCGGTACCGCGCTATGCGAGCGTTTCGGATTTGAACTGAAGGGCACCAGTTTCCTGGGCCACTGGGAGTCCCGGTCCGGCCTTGCCCTGTCTTCCCTGTTGCGCGAGGCGCTCAAGCTCTGCCAGCCGGTGTGCCTGTCGTCCATCGCGGCGACGGCCGACAACGGCATGGTTGAGTTGGAAACCGTGCTTGCGCCCGTCAGCTTCAATGGGGGCGAGCCCACACGCTTCTTCGGCATGGTGCAGATGCTGAGCGATCCCACCCCGCTGCTGGGCCGCTCCATCGCCTATGAAAGGCTGGTGGGCTCGCAACTGGTCCAGGAATCCGATCCCCTGTCGCACGGCGACCACGACCAGCCGCCTCCGCCGCCTGCACCGCCTCCACTGCGCGCCCACCCCAAGGCGCCCTATCTCAGGCTCGTGGTCTCGCAGGACAACCCCGCCTTCCTGCAATTCGGCACCGGCGATCTGCTGCAAAAGATGTTCGACGTGATCGGCCGCTGGCGCGCCGCCAACAGCGAGGAATTCGACCGCTTTATCTGATCGGGTTCAGGGTGGGGAATGCAGTGGCGGCTGGTTCGGATCCTGCCGCTGGCGCGCCGGGTCGTTCTTCAGCGGATTGTCGATCGGATCATTGTGCAGCAGCACCCGGTTGATGCGGGCCTCCTCATTGCGCCGCTGCAGATAGGGAATCTCATACGCCTCCACCTTGGCGCGATAGGCCTCGAACACCTCTTCGTCCTTGGGCAGCCGCTTGTCGCACCGGTCGGGGGGAAGTCCGGCTTCCTCCTGACACCACAAATCGAAATTCATGGTCTGGACGTTGTAATTGCTGCCGGGACTGGGCTGTGCTTCCGCGCCCGCGGAAACCAGCAGAACCCCCAAGGCGCCGGGAAGAATAAATCGGGCCATCGACTTCATGGGACAAGTTTACGCCCGCGGTTCCGCCCGCGATAGTCGAATTCGCCGGCCGCCTTCCCGGATATCTCGAAAAGGCGGCCGGCCAGGCAAGGCTTACGGCGCCAGCGTGATGACCGCGCGGCGGTTCTTGGCTTCCTTCACGCCGTCGGGAGTGGGAACCGCCAGATCGTTTTCACCCACCCCGCTGGCATGGATGGCGGGACGGCGCGCGCCCATATCAACCAGGGCCTCGACCACGACATTGGCGCGGTGGACCGACAGGCGCTGGTTGTAGCCTGCCGGGCCTGACGTGTCGGTGTGGCCGACCACATCGATGCGGCTCTGGCCGCCGGAGCGGGCGTTATTGATCACATTGGTCAGCACCGTCAGATCTTCGGCAGTCAGCGTCCATGAATCGAAATCGAAATAGACGGTGTAATCCGAAGGTGCCGGGGCTGGCGCCGGCGCAGGCGCAGGCACCGGAGCGGGCGCCGGGGCGGGCGGCGCGGGCGGGCGGGCGGCATTTTCAAGCTGCACCAGCGAACTGTCGAGTGAGGTCTTGCAGGCCTGGGACGCCGCGGCGGCAGTCGGTACCGAGGCATAGAGCACCCAGCAGTCATAATCCGTCTGGGCCCGGGCGGCCACGTCGGGCACCTGGTCCTTGGATACGGTCAGCGCCCGTTCCAGCCGCGCGCGGATGGTGCCGGCGACGGCGTCGGGTGCAGCCTCCAGCTGCGGCTCGGCGCCGTTGGACGCGATTTCCGCCTTCGATTGGAACGCCTTCACCAGAAGGTCATTGCTGTCGGAGCTGTCGGAGAAGGGGTCCAGCCAATCGAACCAGCCTTCATCCGACTGCGCCTCGGGCGGCGGGGGCAGGTTCGAAGCCTGGGTGGAAAGATCGGTATAGTCGCGCGCCAGCGCCTGGGTGAACGGCGAGCCGGCGGAGGCCATATCGTCGTCGCTGGAACATGCGGCAAGCCCGGCCGCCAAGGCCACGGCGGCGAGGCCCAGGATCAGGGGGCGGGCGATCTTGCGGCGGGCGGCTTGATCGACGGAAATCAACATCGTTTGTCTCTCCGGGCAGTTTGCGATTGTCCGGGCCCCAGCCCTTAAAATCGCCGCGAAATGTGGCTCCCGTATAGCGCGGGTACCCAAACTTAGGAACCCCCGTTCCCGCCTCCCGCATCCTATATGGTGCAATGCACATGAATTTTGCCCGCCGCCGGGGCCGATATGGTTGATGGGAAAGCCGTGCCGGTAACCTCCTGTTGATGTCTGCCGCGTAAAACGACAGACACGCAATATAAGGGGCCGGGCCGAAGCAGGGCCTGGCATGGGCCATGACAGACGGCGAACGGGGCGCCGAACCGGCACGCTCCAAGGCGGGCATCGACCGCCGGCGGTTCCGCCGCGTGAAAGTGGACCTGCCGGGGCGGCTTTTCCTTCCCGCCGACAGCCTCGAAGCCCGCTGCACCATCGTCGACCTGTCGCCGGGCGGCGCGGCCGTGACCTGCGAGACGATACCGGACCTGGGTACCCAGGTCGTGCTCTATGTCGACAATTTCGGCCGCTTCGAGGGCCAGGTCGCCCGCCGCGACGGATGCGGGTTCGGCATCGCCTTCACCTGTACGCCGTCCAAGCGCGAGCGTACCGCCGAACAGCTGACCCTGTTCATGAACAAGACCCTGGTCGACCAGAGCGTGATGCGCCGCCATGAACGCTCCAGCCAGAAAGGCTTCGCCAAATTCACCCGCGCCGACGGCCAGATCGTGCATTGCGAGGTGATGGACATCTCGGTGGGCGGCGTCTCGCTCAAGACGGACATCAAGCCGCCCATCGGCGAATTCGTGCTGATCGCCCAGATCGCAGGCCGCATCGCCCGCCATCACGGCGATGGCGTGGGTATCGAATTCGTGGTCCATGACAAGACCGCCCAGGAACCGGCACACCAGATCGGCCTGGTCCGCTAGTCTCCATATTCGACCAGATAGCCTGATACGCCTTCATCCGCTTCGCCTCGCCCGCGCGCCGTGCTGAATTGCGGCATGCCATAGGAAAACAGGCTCACGCAGCAGACCTTCGCGATGTCCCAGCGGCCGCCATGCTGGAAGGCCGATTCCATCCAGTTGGCGAAATGGCCGCTTGCGGCATGGCCCTGTTCGTCGCCCTGCCAGAACAGGGTCCCCTTGCCGCCGTCGGCCTTCCCTTCCGGCCCGGTGACCCAGCGCCATTGGCCGGGCGCGGTCTGCCGCCCGCCCAGCCAGGTCACGTCGGTATAGGAGTGGGAAAAGACATGGTCGATGATGAAGTCGAATTCCTTCTCATCGCCGATGGTGGCCAGATAGCCCCGTCTGCCGCGCCAGGAAAGCCGACCGGCCGCCGCGCGCGCCCGGTCCCATGCGATGTTGGGCGACGAAATATACTGATAGGCATGGCCGTTCGGGGCCTGGACCACCCGGCTGGTGGCGATCAGCGGGATATTGTTGGTGCGTACCCACTTCTTCCAGTCCGTTGCCGGGCCGCCCAGGCGATGCACAATGACGATGGCCGCAAGCACCCACACCACCAGGGCTGCGATCCCCAGCACCGACCAGCCTCGCAAGGCAATTTTCACATTCGGCCCCGGCTTTGCGGGCGAATGATACGTCCGCGCCCGGATCAACGGAATGGACCCGGGCAGTTTATCTGCCGGATATGCCGGCGGGGCCTGTCACGCCGTGCCGCCGGCCGGGTTCAGGCTTTTGACCACCGATTCCAGCTGCCCCGCCAGCGCGCGCAGCTCTGCCCCGCCGGCGTTCTCGGACACCGCCAGGCGCAGCGCGTCCAGGTGCAGCTGCATTACCGCCATCAGCCTCGGCTCCCCGCGAAATTGCGGGTCCAGCGCCTTTTCCCATGAGCCCGACACCCAGGATACCGTCTCATCCCCGCAGGTCGCGCTGGATGAGCGCAAATCCTGCACCATGTCGCAAAACCTCTGCCACTCCGCATCCGGCGCGCCGCCCGACAGCGTTGCCAGCCGGCGCGCGATCTCCTCAACCCGCGCGCGGGCAAAACCCTGGTAATGCCGGGCGATGTGCGCGGCGCTGGCCGTGCCGCGTTCGACCAGAAGGTCGATCGGCCGGGCGTTGGGCCCGCGCATCCTCTCGAGCAGGGTCGGCCGGGGTGCGCTAGCCAAGATAAAGGACTCCTTCCTGCCTGGTCACGACCTTGAGAATATGCTGCATCAGCGTCCTGGCGCTGAACGGCTTGACCACATAGCTGTCGGCGCCTTCGCCGATGGCCTGCGCGACATGATCGTCGGTGGCATGACCGCTGACCACGATAACCGGCATCCGGGGATAGCGCCCGTTATTGTCGCGGCGCAGGGCGCGCAGCAGCATCAGCCCGCTGGAATCGGGCAGCACCCAGTCGCAGAAAATGATGTCCGGCGCATGAACCGCGATCTCCTGCAATGCGCCTTCCGCCGTCTGCACCTGACGGATTCGCCCCGCACCGAAACTGTGCAGGATTTCGGTGATCAGGCGGGACAGGAACTCGTTGTCCTCGACCACCAGGAAGTCGAACGACGTGAAGTCCGCCCGGTCCGGCCCCATGGCCAGCGGCCTATGCGCGGCAGCCGATCGTGACATGTCTCTCAGCAATCATGCTTGAGCCCCCCTGATGGACACCATCGGCGTGCCGGTACGCGTTCCGTCTGCTCCATGGTCGCGCGCCGGGCACTTGATCTGAATCAGGCATCCGACATCCAGCGTAACATTATTGTCCTGGTGCCGACAGCGCCCGGCCGCCGGCTCAGGCCAGATTGCGCACCTGGCTGGCGGCCAGCATCAGCTTGGCGATAGACAGCTCGCCGCTGCTTTCCATTGCCGCGGCAAAGCCGTGGATGCGCTCCAGCGCCGCGGCATTGCGTGCCGCCCAGGCATCGATCCCGCCGCTGCCGTCCGCCAGAAGCCTGCGCGCCAGCGCGCGCTGGGTCGCCGACAGGTCTTCGGTCAGCCGGCGCAGCGCCAGCCGGTCCCAATGCTCGGATGGCGACAGGCGCTGGCCCCAGCCGCGCAGCCGGTCCAGCCCCAGTGTCCGGCCGAGCGCGAAATAGAGCGCTGCAACCTGGGCCGGCGCCCGATGGGCATCATGGGCCAGAAGGGCGATGTCGGGCGCGGCGGCCAGCGCGGGCAAGAGAGCAACGTCGTGTGCGATCTCTTCGGGCACGCCGTCCTTGCACCATTCCGCCAGCCGCCCCGTCACGTCCTCGTCCAGGACAGCGCCCGCGCGCAATGCCTCGGTCCCGGCCCGGTAGAGCGCGATGCTTTCCGTCAGGGCTGCATCGGCAGCCACGTGGGTCAGGAACCAGGGCGTCACACGCCGCAGATGATCGGCGATCGCCGCATAGAGACGGATCTGGATTTCCGCGGGAATCTTGCCGTCCAGCATGTCGATGCGCTCTTTCAGCGCCGACAGGCCAAAGGCGCCGTCAGCCATCACAAAGCCCCGTGCCACCTCGGCCCCCGAAAGGCCGGAGAGCTCGCGCATGCGGAAGGCAAAGACCGGTCCGGCCAGGTTGACGATCCGGTTGACGAGCACGGTGGAGACGATCTCGCGCTTCAGCCTGTGGCGCGGCGGCTCGGCCGGAAAGGCGGCGATCGCCTCGGGCGGGAAATAGCCGCTGGCCAGGTCTTCCAGCGCCGGATCGTCGGGCAGGGGGCTGGCGAGCACCTGCGCATCCAGGTCCAGCTTGGCATAGGCCAAAAGCACGCAGAGTTCGGGGCGGGTCAGGCCCCGGCGATCATGGGCCAGCGTCATCATCGCCGCGTCGCCGGGCAGGAATTCCACCGCGCGGTCCAGGCGCCCGCGACTTTCCAGGTCGCGCATGAAGCGCGCATCGGCATCGACGTCCTGCGCGGCGGTCAGCTCGGCCACCGACAGGGCCAGGGTCTGGTTGTAATTGTCGGCCAGCACATGGGCAGCGACCGCATCGGTCATCGACGCCAGAAGGCGGTTGCGTTCCGTCTCGTCGATCTCACCACGCCTGACGGGGCCGCTGAGCAGGATCTTGAGATTGACCTCATGGTCCGAGGTGTCGACGCCGGCGGAATTGTCCACCGCGTCGGTGTCGATGCGCCCGCCGCCGCGGGCATATTCGATGCGGCCCGGCTGGGTCACGCCCAGATTGGCGCCTTCGCCCACCACCCTGGCGCGCACTTCGCTGCCATTGACGCGCACCGGGTCGTTGGCGCGGTCGCCGGCATCCGCATTCGACTGGCTCGCCGCCTTGACATAGGTGCCGATGCCGCCGAACCAAAGAAGGTCGGTCCTGGCTTTCAGCAGCGCGTTTATCAGCGCGGGCGGGGAGAGCGCATCCGCATCCACCTCCAGCATCGCCTTCACCTCGGGCGTCAGGGGGATTTCCTTCAGCGAGCGGGCGAAGACGCCGCCGCCCTTGCCGATCCGTTCGCGGTTGTAATCGTCCCAGGAGGAGCGCGGCAGTTCGAACAGGCGTCTGCGCTCGGCAAAGCCGGCAGCCGCGTCGGCATTGGGGTCCAGGAAGACGTGGCGGTGATCGAAGGCGGCGATCAGGCGGATATGCTCCGACAGCAGCATGCCGTTGCCGAACACGTCGCCGGACATGTCGCCTACCCCGATGACGGTGAAATCCTCTTTCTGGATGTCGGTGCCCATCTCGCGGAAATGGCGCTTGACCGCTTCCCAGGCGCCGCGCGCGGTAATGCCCATCTTCTTGTGGTCATAGCCGACGCTGCCGCCCGAAGCGAAGGCGTCGCCCAGCCAGAAACCGCGCTCCAGCGCAATGGCGTTGGCGATGTCGGAGAATGTGGCAGTGCCCTTGTCCGCCGCCACCACCAGATAGGGATCATCGCCGTCGGGTCTCAGCACATCCGGCGGCGGCACAATGGCGCCATACCCATCCAGATTGTCGGTCACGTCCAGCAGGGCGTTGATCAGCGTCTTGTAGGCGGCAATGCCCGCCGCCATGAACTCCTCGCGGCTGGGTACCGCGGGCATGGTCTTGGGAAAGAAGCCGCCCTTGGCGCCCACGGGCACGATTACGGCGTTCTTGACCTGTTGTGCCTTGACCAGGCCCAGTATCTCGGTGCGGAAATCCTCGCGCCTGTCGCTCCAGCGGATACCGCCGCGCGCGATGGGGCCAAATCGCAGATGCACGCCCTCCATGGCGGGCGAATAGACGAATATCTCCCGCCAGGGGCGCGGCGCGGGCAACTCGTCCAGCCTGGCCGATTCCAGCTTGATGGCGATGTAGGGCCTGGGATCGCCGTTCTCGTCCTTTTGCCAGAAATTCGTGCGCAGCACATTCTCGATGACATTGCGGAAGCGGCGAAGGATGCGGTCCTCGTCCAGGCTGGGCACGTCCCTGAGCGCCGCCTCGATGCGGTCGCGGACGGCGGTTGCATCACCGCCGGCTTCGGGCGCGCAGCGCGCATAAAACAGCGCGACCAGCAGGGTGGCGACGTCCGGGTTCTTCACCAGCGCCTGCTCCATATAGGCGAGGGAGAAGGGGATGGCCGCCTGGCGCAGATAGCGGCCCACCGCGCGCAGCACGGTTACGTCGCGCCAGGAAAGCCCGGCCCCAACTACCAGCCGGTTGAAGCCGTCGCTTTCCGCATCGTCCCTCAGCACCGCATGGAAGGCGTCTTCCAGCGGCTGGCGGACCTCGTCGAGATTCACGGCAACGCCGTCGGCGCGCTCCATGGCGAAATCCAGGATCACCGCCTCCTGCCGCCATCCACCGTCGCTGTAGAAGGAAACCGGGAAGGCGTCCTCGGAAATCACCTTCAGGCCAAGATTCTCGAATACCGGCAGCGAGGCCGACAGCGGCAACACGTCGCCCAACACATGCAGCTTCAGGCGCAGCGCGGCACTGGCATCGTCGGGCTTGCGCCAGACGCTGGCGCGAATCTTAAGGCCATCCCTGGCCGCCGCCAGCTCCTGCAGCACCCAAAGGTCCCGCGCCCCTTCATGGGCGGCAAAATGATCGCGATAGCCGGGCGAGAAGCGGGGTCCCAGCGCCTCCAGCCGCCTGGGACCTTCCACATTGCCATGAATGGCGCACATGGCGGTGGCCAGCGCATCGTCCCAGGTTTCGATCATGCCGGCGATGTGCTGCTCCATTGCATGCATGTCGATGGGCGCGATCGGTCCCTCATTGCGGCCGATGATGTAGTGGATGCGCGCCAAGGGGCTTTCGTCCGCCGCCATGTCGGCGGCGCTGGTGCGTCCGTTCAGCATATTGGCCAGGTAGGCATGGATATCGGCCACCAGCCTGCTGTTCAGATGGTCGCGCGGCGCCAGAAGGATGACGGAAACGAAACGGTCGAAACGGTCGAAGCGCAGGAACAGTTTCAGCCGCGGCAGCCCGCCCAGGCGCAGGATGCCGGTGGCGATCTCGTAGAGTTCGTCCACCGAGACCTGGAACAGCTCGTCGCGCGGAAACGTATCGAGGATGTGGGTCAGCGCCTTGCCGTCATGGCTGGCCGGGTCCAGGCCGGCGCGCGTCATTACCGCGGCGATCTTCTGGCGCAGCAGCGGGACGGTACGCGGCTGGGCGCTGTAGGCGCTGGAGGTGAAAAGACCGACGAAGCGGTGCTCGCCCGCGAAGTTGCCTCTGGCATCGAAGCGTTTGATTCCGATGTAATCCATATGGCCGCGGCGGTGCACCTTGCTGCGCGCATGGCTCTTGGTGACGATCAGGGACTCAGGCTCGTCCAGATAGGCGCGCACCGGCGCGCTCAGGCCCTGCCTTTCGACGCCGCTGCGGATCACCCGCGCCGCTGCCGGCGACAGCACGCCCAGTCCGCTGCCTTCCACCGGCTCCAGCCGGCCATGATCATCATCCGCCGACAGCACATAGTCGCGCGCACCCAGGAAAGTGAAATGGTCCGCCGCCAGCCAGTCCAGAAAGGCCAGGCTTTCGGAGATGTCGCCCGCCGGCGGCGAGGCCGCCAGTTCGGCGCGCGCCTCGTCCAGCCGCGCCAGCATGGCGCGCCAGTCGCGCACCGCTGCCGCACCGTCCGTGAAGGCCTCACGCAGGCCGTCGACCAGTGCCATGCGCTCGCTTTCCGACGCGATGGTGTTGCAGATCAGGGCGATCACGCTCGTGCGCTGGCCTTTTACGGTGATAATGGGATGAAAGGCGGCCCGGATACGCGCGCCATGGGCGAGCGCCGCCTGAAGTGCAGAGTCGAACAGAAAGGGCCGATCGTCATTGATCCCCACCAGCACCGTCTCGCGGGTTTCGTCATCGTCCAGCAGGACGACATCGATACCGCCCTTCTGGTGGCGGGCGACTTCTTCATGCAGGGCTTCGGCCAGCGCCACCAATCGTACGGGCCTGACACTGAGAACCTCCTCGGACAAGGCCGAGGCGAACAGGGCGTCGAAGAATTCGCCCTTGCCCGGGTCCGTCAGCAGGCTGCGTGCTTCGGCGAGGCGTGCGGCGGCGCTTCGCGCCTCCTCGGTATCGGCGGAACGTATGGCGGTCATGGGGGCTTCCCCTTGCTGGCGCTGCGGCCTTTTGAGTTCCCGGTCACCGAATGCGTAAGACGGCAAAATCATATAACTGCGGGATGACAAAGGAACTAATAGCGGGGGCGCCTTACAGCAAGGACCGTGGCGGTTGCCAGCGCCAGCACCACAAGGGTGGTCAGGCGGGCATGGGGCCAGGACAGGAACTGGGCGGCTCCTGCTGTCATCACGGCTGCCGACAGGGTAAAGCAGATCGTGCCCTTCCGGTCCTTCAGCACCATACCCAGAGCCAGGCCTGGCAGTAGCGCAAACGCCGCCGCCAGCAGCACGGGCACAGCAGGCGGCAGCACCAGAAAGACACCGGATCCCCAGGCGACGCCGCAAAACACCAGAATGGCGCGCAGTTCGCCGGCGGCATCCTCAAGCGCGATGCGGGGCAATGAAAAGGCAAAGCCGCGGATGAAATTGCGCACCATCCCCACGATCCCCGCCAGCACCAGCAGTGACCAGGTGAAATCGGTGCGCAGTGACCCCCAGCCTCCGGCCAGCACGGCGGCCCCCGATCCCATCAGGATCAACGCCGCATGGGGCGAACTCTGCAGGAACGCCATGGCGTGATGATTCTCCCGGGCTTCGGCATGCAACCGGGGAAGGTGGGCCAACGACCACGCCAGGCCATCCGCCGGTGACTGCGCCGCGGGGGCGCAAACATCGGCGCGCTCGCGCGCTACCACTTCGGGTACGGAATGCGAAAGGACGGGGGTGATGTCGGTGAGGGCCATATCTCGCGCCTCTTTCGTCCCAAACCGCTTTATCTGCTGACAGCGTTAAGACTTTAAACCTTAACAATGTATTAATATGCGTGTGCGACAGCGACCTGTCGGTTCGCCGCCGGCATGGCCGCGATCGCCGCGCGTGGTGCTCCATCGGCGGCTGCGGCCTCGACTGTTATCAGAGAGTTTGCCCAATGAACGAAGCCGACCGGCTGATCCGTCTGCTGGATTTGATACCCCATCCCGAAGGCGGCCATTACCGCCAGACTTTCAGAGATCTTTCGGGCCCCGAGGGGCCGGGGACTCGCGACCGGATGGGCGGCGACACGCGCGGCCATTCGACCTTGATCTATTTTCTGCTCAGGGCGGGGGAAGTCTCGCACTGGCACCGGATCGACGCGGCCGAGGTCTGGCACTTCTATCGCGGCGCCCCCGTCGAACTTAGGATCGGTGATCAGATCGTCCATCTGGGCCCTGCCATCGAGGACGGAGAGGTACCGCAGGCGGTGGTACCACCCGGCGCCTGGCAGGCGGCCCGAAGCCTGGGCGAATATTCGCTGGTCGGCTGCAGTGTTGCGCCCGGCTTTGACTTCGCAACCTTCGAACTGGCGCCGAAGGACTTTTCTCCATAGGTGGGTCGCACGGCCGACGCCTTCGCTGCGCTCGGCTGGCCGATGCGCTGTGCGTCCGGCTCTGACTTCGCGACGTTCGAACTGGCGCCGAGGGACCTTTCCCCATAGGTGGGTCGCACGGCCGACGCCTTCGCTGCGCTCGGCTGGCCGATGCTCCGTGCGCCCGGCTTTGACTTTGCGACGTTCGAACTGGCGCCGCCCGACTCCGAGCCCCGCTCCAGCCTGCTAAAGCGGACTGTAATAGCCGCCGATTACTGGTGCATCACGTGGCGGCGGCGTGGTCTGGATCACCGGCATGCCCGTGGGGTCGGTCGCCGGTCCCGACATGCGGGTGCTGACCAGCCGTCCGTCGCCAGTGACGGTCAGGCCGCGCTCATAAAGAGAGGCCCAGACCCTGTTCTCAAGGCACACGACCGGCCCGCGCCATGTGCGGCTGGCGGTGATGGTAGGAGGCTTGCGGCAGGTGACCGCTTCGGCTGGGCCGTTGCCATGCGGCTCCTCGACCAGAGGCCGCTTGAACACGCTCCTGCCGTCGGCAGCCAGGTCCTTTGCGTCCTGGGTCAGCAGAATCCAGATTCCGTTCCGCAGGCAGATTTCGGGGCCATAGCCCTCGGCGTTTTCCAGCTTCTGCGGCGCGCGACAGACAACGGCCTGCGGATCGCCCTGGCCGCTGGGCGTGAAAGGCAGCACGCGATGATCTGCGGCCTGCCCTGCGGCGGCGGCAGGCAGGGTAGTGGCAAGCATAACGAGAATGGTCGTGGCGATGCGCATGGGATTTCCTCCCGCGAAAGCGACGACGGCATTATAAACCCGCGTTCACCTCCGCGAAACGGAAACCGGTAGCGCAAACAATTTGTGCAGTCGCAAAAAGCCTCGAATTTGCGGCAAAACGACCGGCGACAGCGCCGATGGATCGGGTATTGTCCATCCAAGACCAACAACAGCGGGAGACGAGCGATGAAGGGTTTTGCGGGCGTAAGCGCCTTGGCGCTGGGGCTGATAGGGGCGTTGGCGTTGGGACCTGTGGCCTTCGGCCAGGCGAGCCGCCTGGCGATCCAGTCGATGCCGGCGCACGGGGGCATGCCGGGCTGGCACTTGGGCCCGTCTTTTCCCGACCCGACCGGCTTTACCCTGGTCGATCCCGACGGCACCGTGCATGTGATCCCGCGCGAGGAGCGCCGCGCCATGATGGGGCCGCGCCCGCGCGTGCCCGGTGGCGATTCCGGTCCGCCCTGCAGCCATTCTCCCATCTGCGGCCGCAAGGGCGGCTTCAAGCGCGGCGAACTGGCCCGCGTCGAATGGGACCAGAACATGGGCTACAAATTCTCCTATCCGTATGTGGTGCCCAAGGGCATCGGCGGCGTGCCGTCGGTGGCGATGGATTCCAAGGGCTATCTGTGGGTGTTCAAGCGCAGCCCGGCAGGCGTCGTCCAGTTGATGAAGTTCGATCCGGGCCACAAGCTGGTTCTGGAAGTTCCTGAAAGCGTGATCGGCCATCAGGACAAGGCGCACGGCATGGCCGTGGACGCGCAGGACAATGTGTGGATCACCGACAATGGCCAGGCCACGGTGATGAAGCTTTCGCCTGAGGGCAAGCTCCTGATGACCATCGGCACCAAGGGCAAGCGCGGCGACTGGGTCGAGGAAAAGGGCCAGCGCCTTCTGTGGCAGCCGGTGATGGTGGCCTTCGCCCCCAACGGCGATCTCTACATCGGCGAGGGCCATGCCAATGAAAGCCCCAATGACGTCGACGGCCCCGATCCCTGGAACCAGGAAGGGGTGGCGCGCATCATCCACCTGACCAAGGATGGGAAGTTCATCGGCCAGTGGTTCGGCAATGAAGTGGGGCAGGGCAAGTTCGATTCAGCCCATGGCTTTGCCATCGATCCCACCAATGGCGATGTGTGGATCGGCGACCGCGAGCAGTATCGCATCGTGGTCTATACCGCCGACGGCCGCTTCAAGAAGACGCTGCAGATGCGCAACCTGGTCTGCGCCCTGAATTTCGACCATGCGGGCAATCCCTGGATGGCGTCGGGCCAGGACGGCCAGTTTCTCAAGCTGGATCGCGACGGCCACGTGCTGGGCGCGGTCGGCAACGGCATGGGCATCGGCAACGGCCAGTTCACCGAGGCCAGCTACTGGACCTTCGACAAGCGCGACAATCTGATCGCGGGCGACACTTCCGTCGGCCGCGTGACGGTGATGAGCAAATAACAAGGGTTCCTCCCTCTCGCGCCGCGAGGGGGAGGCCGCTCATCGAACATCCGGTTATTTCGCCGCCACATCCTTGGCCGAGTTGGCCAGCAGCCGCGACAGTTCCTGCTCGATGGCCAGCGAGGAGGCATGGCCTTCGTGGCCCTCGCCGGGCACGAAGCTGACCAGCAGCGTCTGACCGGTCAGCGTCACGGTGGGTTTGCCGCCCTCGGCCACCTTCACGCTGTTGATGCGCTTGGAGAATATCTGCCGGGCGATGGGCAGCGAGGTCAGGTAGCGTTCGATCCCCAGCGCGGCGTTGATCAGGGCGTCGAAGGCCCGGCCCCGGGTATCTGGATCGCCCGACATCACGGCCGGATCGGCCGAGAAGCGCAGGTCCACTTTCTGCACATAGGTCAGGTGGCCGGCTTCGTCCTCAAGTGCGGCCTGCAGTTCAGGCTGGGAGATGGCAAGATCGGTGGCCGGCGGGGCATCGTCCTGGCGGGTGGCCGGCACGCCGCCGGGCGCGTCCCGGGTGTAGAGCGTCATGCCACCCCAGACCGACACGCGAATCGCCGTCGCGCCGGTGTCATATTTGAGGATGCGCGCGCCCAGCGAGCCATGCTCCACCGACAGCACGAATACCTCGGGGCTGTTCTGGAAGGTCAGCAGGTATTTGCCATTATAGGGCTTGAGGGTGAAGACAGTGCTGCCATCGCCGGTGCTGTAGATGCCGGGGCGCACATCGCCCATACGTTCCGCCGACAACCGCGCCGCCATGGGATTGGTATAAGGATTAATGCCGGGCGGCGCCTCGGGCTGTGCCCAAGCGGCCGGTATGGCCGCGAACAGGAATGCGGCGGCGATGGTGCGAACGTATGTCACTTTGTTCCACTGGCGGCTCTTTTCCGCCCTCCGGCCGGCATGCGTATCCCAACCAGACCCTCTTTGTCGGCATCCTGCGGCTCCAATTGGGCAATTTTTAGTCCGCGCCGGCAAGAAAGCCGATCGGCGGCCGTCTTGTGTCCACATGGCATGTTTGAGTGGCATTGCACGGGCCTGACGGCACACAACACGGCATTTCATGCCCGCCGCGACGCCCCGGCGGCTTTCTTTTGGGCGGGAATATGACTAAATCCGGTCCCATTCCATCCAGCAGAAGGACGGGCCCGTGACTCAGAGCCTCGACAGTTTCAAGTGCCGCAAGACCCTCAAGGTCGGAGCCAAGTCCTATGTCTATTTCAGCCTGCCCCAGGCCGAGAAGAACGGCCTGAAGGGGATCTCCAAACTCCCCTATTCGATGCGCGTGCTGCTGGAAAACCTGCTGCGCCATGAAGACGGCCAGACCGTCACCAAGAACGACATCAAGGCGGTGGTGGCGTGGGCCAAAACCCGCACCTCGGACCGCGAGATCGCCTTCCGTCCCGCCCGCGTGCTGATGCAGGACCTGACAGGCGTGCCGGCGGTGGTCGACCTGGCCGCCATGCGCGATGCCATGCGCAATCTGGGCGGCGATCCGGAGAAGATAAATCCGCTGACGGAAGTCGATCTGGTCATCGACCACAGCGTCATGGTCGACAATTTCGGCCGCGCCGACAGCTTTAAAAAGAATGTCGCGGTCGAATATCAGCGCAATGGCGAGCGTTACCGTTTCCTGCGCTGGGGCCAGCAGGCTTTCGCCAATTTCCGTGTGGTGCCGCCGGGTACCGGCATCTGCCACCAGGTGAATCTGGAATACCTGGCCGAGACGGTGTGGACCAGGAAGGCGAAAAATCCCGGGACGAAGAAGACCGAGGAATTTGCTTTCCCCGACACGGTGGTGGGCACCGACAGCCACACCACCATGATCAACGGCCTTAGCGTGCTGGGTTGGGGCGTGGGCGGCATCGAGGCGGAGGCTGCCATGCTGGGCCAACCCATCTCCATGCTGATACCGGAGATCGTGGGCTTCAAGCTGACCGGAAAGCTGCGTGCCGGCGTCACCGCCACCGACCTAGTGCTGACCGTGACCCAGATGCTGCGCAAGAAGGGCGTGGTGGGCAAGTTCGTGGAGTTCTTTGGCCCCGGCCTGGACGCGATGACTCTGGAAGATCGTGCTACCATCGGAAACATGGCGCCGGAGTATGGCGCCACCTGCGGCTTCTTCCCCATCGACGGCGAGACCGTGCGCTACCTCAAGAACACCGCCCGCAAGGCGCCGCGCGTGGCGCTGGTTGAGAAATATGCCAAGGCGCAGGGGCTCTGGCGCTCTTCCAAGGCGCCCGATCCGGTGTTTACCGATACGCTGGAGCTGGACATGGCGGCGGTCGAGCCGTCGATGGCCGGCCCCATGCGCCCGCAGGACCGCGTGCCGCTGTCGGGCATCGCCAACAATTTCGCCGAGCACATGCTCAATACCTGGAAGAAGGAAGACGATGCCTATCGCCGCGTGGCCATGGAAGGCTCCAGGGAAACGCTGGGCCACGGCAATGTGGTGATCGCGGCCATCACCTCCTGCACCAATACCTCCAATCCCTCGGTGATGATCGGCGCCGGCTTGGTGGCGCAGAAGGCGGTGGCGAAGGGACTGAAAGTGAAGCCCTGGGTGAAGACCTCGCTGGCCCCCGGATCGCAGGTTGTCACCGATTATCTGAAGATCGCCGGCGTGGACAAGGCGCTGGACAAGCTGGGCTTTACGCTTGCCGGCTATGGCTGCACCACCTGCATCGGCAATTCCGGCCCCTTGCCCGATCCGGTGTCCAAGGCGGTGACCGAGGCTGACCTGGTCGCCGCGGCTGTGATTTCAGGCAACCGCAATTTCGAGGGCCGCGTGCATCCGCAGGTGCGCGCCAACTACCTGGCCTCGCCCATGCTGGTGGTGGCCTATGCGCTGGCCGGTTCGGTCACCTTCGACCTCACCAAGGACCCGATCGGCTATGACAGGAAGGACGAGCCGGTCTACCTGAAGGACATCTGGCCCACCCCGCAGGAAATTTCCGCCGCCATCGCCAAGGCGGTGAAGCCGGCTGCCTTCCGCAAGCGCTACGGCAACGTGTTTGACGGCGATGCCAACTGGCGCAAGGTCAAGCTGGTGAAGGGCCAGACCTATCAGTGGGATATCGGCTCAACCTATGTGAAGAACCCGCCCTATTTCGACGGCATGACAACCCAGCCCGCCCCGGTCGAGGATGTGAAGGGTGCACGCGTGCTGGCCCTGTTCGGCGATTCGATCACCACCGACCACATCTCGCCCGCCGGCAATATCAAGGCCACCGCGCCCGCCGGCATCTATCTGCAGGAACGCCAGGTGGCGCAGAAGGACTTCAATTCCTATGGCTCGCGCCGCGGCAATCACGAGGTGATGGAACGCGGCACCTTCGCCAATATCCGCATCCGCAACGAGATGATGGGCGGCAAGGAAGGCGGCAACACGATCTACTATTCCGGTCCGGGCGCCGCCGGCGAAACCATGTCCATCTTCGATGCCGCACAGGCCTACAAGAAGGACGGCCATCCCATGGTCGTGATCGGCGGCAAGGAATATGGCACCGGTTCGTCGCGCGACTGGGCGGCCAAGGGCCCCAGGCTCCTTGGCGTGCGCGCCGTGATCACCGAAAGCTTCGAGCGCATCCACCGCTCCAACCTGATCGGCATGGGCGTGGCGCCCTTCTGCTTCGAGGCAGGCAAGACGCGCAAGGATTATGGCTTTACCGGGCGTGAAGTGATCGACATTGCCGGCCTGTCGGGCGACATCAAGCCTCGCCAGAAGATGGAGGCCATCGTGCATAGGCCCGACGGCACCAGTTTCACCATGCCGATCCATCTGATGATCCTGACAGCGGATGAAGTCGCCTATTTCAGGAACGGCGGCATCCTGCCCTACGTTCTCAGAAACCTGCTGGCGGCGTAAGCGGGGGGGCTTTTGCGCCGCGAGTTTGCAGCGACCTTCACGTGATCGGGCGGAGCGTGCCCGCCGTCACTCAAGGACGGGGAACCACAGGATGTCATTGCCCTGCAACTCGATCGAATCGTCCTTGCCGGTATCGGGCGCAAGTTCATAGTCGGAGACGCCGATCACCCCGTCCACCGCGCCATTGCCGAGCGGCAGGATGATGCGTTCACCGACGCCGCGCACCGCGCCCTTGCGAAACAGCGTCCCGCTGCTCTTGTAGACGGCGGGCGTTTCCACCACCCGCAGCATGTGCTCATAGATGAGGGGCAGGGAGGCGGGCGGATGCAGATCTTCCAGCCGCGCGCCGCGAAAGTTCTTGCCGAAGCCCTCGGTAATGCGGTTGCCGGCCAGCCGGCCGGTGAACTGGCGGGTCGCCGGATCGAATTTGTAGGCCCATACAATGTTGAGTTGGCGCGCGATCTGGGAGGGGCGCAGGTCGCCCCATCTCGGCATCGGGTTGTTCCCGCGCGCCTGGGCCCAATGCTCCGCAACCGCCTGCAAGGCGGGAGAAGTGATTTCCTTTCTCAGCAGTTCATATTCCATGCAGAGCCCGGCAATAATGCTACTAATATCCCATAGTTTGGCCGGTAGATATTAAAATTCGCTAGCAAAATACCCGAGTCCTCCCGGATGAAAGGTAAACGCGACCTGCCTGCGCGCCGGTTTCCCGCCCAAGACCGGCACGGCATGATGCTTACCATGGCTTTCGATTCGATTATTGGTGCCGCGACGCTGTTCGCTGCCGCCGTCGCGGGATGGATGTCTGCGCGGCCCCAGCGCGCCGCTTCGCGCCTTTACGTACGCTTCGCCGCCGTCCTGCTCGCGGCGCTCGCCGTATGCGTCGGCCTGGAATCGGCCGGTTTGCAACTTGGTGGCGTGGCCGTGCTGTTTCTTCTGCCGCTGGCATCGGGCTCGCTGGCTGTGGCTGCGCTGGCGCGCTTTGCCCGGCGCCCTCCGCCGCTCGCCGCCGGCCTGCTGCTGGCGGTGATGCTTGTAACGGGGCTGGCGGCGGCGCTGACGGGCTGGACCATGGTATCGCTGGTGCCGGTGGTGCTGTTCAGCCTTCTGATCGGTGTGGTGGCGCTGGGCGGCATGGCACCGCTGGCTGCGCTGGGCGCCTTGGCGCTCCTCGCGGCGGCGCTGGCCTTCCTGGAAAAGGGCGCCGGCACCGGCATGCTGCTGTTCCTGGCGGCGGCCATCATCGGACTGTCGCGTGCGGCTCCCTCAGCCGCGGCGGTCGAGCAGGCGGCCGGTGTGGGCCGCAATAACAGGGCGATAGGCCGCCCGGGTTGAAGGACCTGTACCATCGCCGGCCATGACCTGGCCGAGCAGTTGGGCCACGAAGGCGGGCCGCAATTTGGGCGCGTCATGAAGTGGATCGAAGCGGGCCGTCTCATCCTGGCACACCAGCTCGACGTGAAGAGACGGCGCGGTCCTGTGCTGGGGCCGCGGCTCGCCGGGATGTTCGCGCGTCAAATGGCTGGCGGCACTGGCTTTTTCGATCGCATTTGCGCCGAGGGCGGATAGCAGAGGCCGTCCGCGGCCGACAGTTTCCATGTGTCCGTTGACGCGCATGCCCAATGCAACGCAAGGCGCGGGCCACCGTGCCCTGGCCCCTCCGGAATTTGCGCTTTCTTAAGTCCGCGCCCGGCATAGTGGCTGCCAAGCTATGGACCGGAGAAACCGGCCGGGGATGGTGGATTGTGTTGAATGCCGCATTGCAGCAGCCGGAAGAAGTCCGCCAGCGGCTTATTGCGCTGGAAGATGAGCTGCGCCTGAAGCTTGCGATCCAGTCGGCGGGATGTGCCGTTTTCGATTGGGACGTGGAGGCCGACACCATCCGCTGGGAGGGCGCCACCGACATCCTGCCGCTCCACCTGGATCATTCCTGCGCCAGCAATTTCCTGGACGGGATCGTCGCCGACAAGCGCCGTCAGCTCCTGTCCATCCTTGAGGCATCGTCGTTCCAGCCAACCCACTTCGATATCGATATCGAGGTCGCCGCCGCCCTGGGCGCGGTCGGCTTCACCATCACAGGCACCCGCACGCCGGGCGATGGCGGCCGCACCGCGCGGCTGGTCGGCGTGATCCGCGAGAATACCGAGCGCGCCCGCGAAATCCAGCGCCTGACCTACCTGGCCACGCGAGATGAATTGACGGGTCATCTCAACCGCAACGCGCTGCGCGAAGAACTGTCGCAGGCCATCGAGAGAGCCAAGGAAGAGAACCGCTCCTGCGCGTTTCTGGTCGCCTCCATAGACAGGCTGGCGATGATCAATGACGGCTTCGGCTTCGACGCCGGCGAAGAAGTCATCATGGGCGTGGGCGAGCGCCTGTCGCGCACCCTGCGCGGCAGCGATATCATCGGCCGCATCGCCGGCAACAAGTTCGGCGTGATCCTGAAGAACTGCCGCGAGCAGGAAATTGCCGTGGTCGCCGCGCGCCTGCGCGCGGCGGTGCGCGGCAACGGCATCGAAACCCGCAGCGGTCTGGTTGCCGCCACCTGCTCCGTGGGCGCGGTGTGGCTGCCCGCGGCGGCGTCCAGCAGCCAGGAAGCCATGCTGCGCGCCGAACAGGCACTCAACCGCGCTCGCGCCAACGGCCGCGACGGCTTTGCCGTATATCATCCGTCCCCCAGCCGCGAGACTTTCCGCCTGCGCCAGATGGCCATCGCCGACGAGGTGGTCCAGGCGCTCAGGGAAAACCGCCTCAAGCTGGCTTATCAGCCAATCATCCATGCCCGCACCCGCAAGGTCAGCCATTACGAATGCCTGCTGCGCCTGGTCAAGGCGGACGGCTCCATCCTCACCGCCGGCCATTTTGTGCCCGCCGCCGAGCAGATGGGCATCGTGCACATGATCGATCGGTTCGCCCTGGAAACCACCATTGGCCTGCTGAAGGCCAACCCGGGGATCAGCCTGGCGGTGAATGTGTCGGGCACCGCCGCCACCGACCCGGCCTGGCTGCAGTCCTTCATCGACTATGTCCATGCCGCCCGCGACGTCGCCAAACGCCTGATCGTGGAGCTCACCGAAACCGCGGCCCTGCACCATTTCGAGGAGAATGCCCATTTCGTCTCCCAGTTGCGCGAACTGGGCGCGCGCGTGGCGATCGACGATTTCGGTGCCGGCTATACCAGTTTCCGCAACCTGCAGATGCTGCATGTCGATGCGGTCAAGATCGACGGCTCCTATGTAAAGGATCTCAGCCTCTCGCCCGAGAACCAGGTCTTCGTGCGCACCCTGGTGGGCCTGGCGAAGAACTTCCACATCAAGACGGTAGCCGAATGGGTGGGCTCCGATGCCGATGCCGCTCTGCTGCAGAGCTTCGGGGTCGACTATTTCCAGGGCTTCCATTTCGGCGAGCCCACGCTGGAGCCGAATTGGGACTGACCGCCGCTATCGCTTGTCCCACACCGTGACTTCGGTGTTGCCGCCATCGTTCACCAGCACCGACAGCTTGTGGCGGGGGGAATCGAAATCCACCAGCCAGCGATCCTGCATGCGCTGGGCGCCGGTGATGTGATAGCTGCCGCAGGCTGTGCCGCAGAAGCGCGCCAGGCGCCGCGAGGCATAACCTTCCGCTTCGCGCCGCCCCATGGGGCCCGCGCATCCGGCCAGAAGGGCCAGAACCACGATCAGAACCGCATGCGCCCCCCCGGGACGGGGTGTCACTTGCGCTGGCTCAGCTCGGCAAGCTGCTTGCGCATCTGTTCGACTTCTTCCTTGAGGTCGGCGACCTCGTCGGCCGACGGCTTGGCGGCAGCTTTGGGTTCGGCCGCCTTGCCGCCAAAGGGCGTGAACATGGCCATGGCGTTTTCGAACAGGGCCAGGTTCTGGCGCGTCATGTTCTCGATCATCTGGTTGCCGCCGCCGAGTGCCTCGGCGATGCGGTCTCGCATGGCACCCTGGTTCTTGGTGAAGCTCTCCATGCTCATGTCCAGATAGCCGGGCACGAAGGTCTGCAAGGAGTCGCCATAGAAGCGGATCAGCTGGCGCAGGAACTTTATCGGCAGCAAGGACTGGCCCTTGGCCTCTTCCTCGAAGATGATCTGTGTCAGCACGCTGCGGGTGATGTCCTCGCCCGTGCGTGCATCCTGCACCTCGAATTCCGTCCCCTCCTTGACCATGGCCGCCAGGTGGTCGAGCGTCACGTAGCTGGACGTCTGCGTATTGTAGAGCCGTCGATTGGCATATTTTTTGATGATGACCGGGCCTTCGGCCTTGGATTTTTCTTCAGACACGTGTTCCCCAACTCCCATGGCAGCGGCCTATGCCGCTGAAAGACAAGGACAACATCCCCAAGTGCCCGTGTCCAGCCCGATTTTAGCAGTCGCAGCATTGCCCCGGGGCGCCGCGCGCATAACTCGCTGTCGCAAAAGGGAAATCCGGTTACGGTAACCAGGGCTCGCAATCGCGGCATTTTGGGCTACATAAGACCCGATATTCGCGCTGGAGGTCCCCAATGGAAGACGTCGTGATCGTGTCTGCCGCCCGCACGCCGGTGGGTTCCTTCAATGGAGCATTCGCCACGCTTCCCGCCCACAAGCTGGGCGAAGTGGCCATCCGTGGCGCGCTGGAACGGGCCGGGGTCGCGGCGGGGGAGGTGACCGAAGTGATCCTGGGCCAGGTGTTGACCGCCGCCCAGGGGCAGAACCCCGCCCGCCAGGCCTCCATCGCCGCCGGGCTTCCAATCGATACCCCTGCCTGGGGCATCAACATGGTCTGCGGCTCGGGCCTTCGTACCGTCGCCCTGGGCGCCCAGGCCATCCAGGGCGGCGACAGCCGCATCGTGGTGGCAGGCGGCCAGGAGAGCATGAGCCTTTCGGCCCATGCCGCCTATCTGCGCGCCGGCCAGAAGTTCGGCGACATGCAGCTGATCGACACGATGATCCGCGACGGATTGTGGGACATCTTCAACGGCTATCACATGGGCGTGACCGCCGAGAATGTCGCCACCCAATGGCAGATCACCCGCGAGGAACAGGATCGTTTTGCCGTCGCCAGCCAGAACAAGGCGGAAGCAGCAAGGAAGGCGGGCAAGTTCAAGGACGAGATCGTCGCCGTCACCGTGAAGGGCCGCAGGGGCGATACGGTTGTGGACACCGACGAATATATCCGCGACGGCGCGACCTATGAGGCGGTGGCGGGCCTGAAGCCCGCTTTCGCCAAGGACGGCACGGTGACTGCCGGCAATGCCAGCGGCCTGAATGACGGCGCTGCCGCCCTGGTGCTGATGAGCGCGAAAGACGCCGCCGCCCGTGGCCTTGCCCCCCTGGCGCGCATCGCTGCCTGGGCGCAGGCAGGCGTTGATCCCAAGGTGATGGGCTCCGGCCCCATCCCCGCCTCCAGGGCGGCGCTGCAGAAGGCGGGCTGGAAGGCCGCCGACCTGGACCTGGTGGAGGCCAATGAAGCGTTCGCCGCCCAGGCCTGCGCCGTGAACAAGGACATGGGCTGGGACACCGCCAAGGTGAATGTGAATGGCGGCGCCATCGCCATCGGCCATCCCATCGGCGCCTCCGGTGCCCGCATCCTGACCACCCTTCTGTTCGAGATGGGCCGCCGCGATGCCAAAAAGGGCCTGGCGACGCTCTGCATCGGCGGCGGCATGGGCATCGCGATGTGCGTGGAAAGGTAATTTTGGGTCGCGCGGCCTGACGCCTTTGCGGTGCTCCGGCTGGGCCATCGCTCCCGGCATCGGCGGCGGCATGGGCATCGCGATGTGCGTGGAGTGCTGATTGCGTAACGGTATACAGCGCGCCTGCAGCATCGAACGTTGTTGAAGCCGTCGCACACGCCGCCTACAACCATTGCAAGAAATTGCGAGGGCAGACGGCATGGCACGGGTAGCAGTGGTCACGGGCGGCACGCGCGGCATCGGCGAAGCGATATCGATCGCGCTCAAGAATGCAGGCTACACGGTTGCGGCGAACTATGCCGGCAATGACGAACGCGCCAGGGCCTTCACCGAACGCACCGGCATCAGCGCCTACAAGTGGGACGTATCCGATTTCGATGCCTGTGTGGCGGGCGTGAAGCGGATCGAGGCCGAACGGGGCCCGGTCGATGTGATCGTCAACAATGCCGGCATCACCCGCGACGGCACCATGAAGAAGATGACCCGCACCGCCTGGGACGATGTGATGGATACCAACCTGGGCGGCTGCTTCAACATGTGCAAGGCGGCCTGGGACGGCATGAACGAACGCAAGTTCGGCCGCATCGTGAACATCGGCTCGATCAACGGCCAGGCCGGCCAGTATGGCCAGGTCAACTACGCCGCCGCCAAGTCGGGCATCCACGGCTTCACCAAGGCGCTGGCCCAGGAAGGCGCGCGCGCCGGCATCACCGTCAACGCCATCGCGCCGGGCTATATCGACACCGACATGGTGGCCGCCGTGCCGCCCGACGTGCTGGCCAAGATCGTCGCCCGCATTCCCGTGGGCCGCCTGGGACATGCCGATGAAATCGCCCGCGGCGTTCTGTTCCTGGTGGCGGACGAGGGCGGGTTCGTGACGGGATCGACCATGTCGATCAACGGCGGCCAGCATATGTACTAGCGCGGATCTTTTGCGCCGTGAGTTCGTCGCGCCTTCGCTCATGTACGTTTGCTGTACACATCGCTCGGCGCTCCTGCCCACGTCGCAAAATTCCCGGCGCTATAGATCGGTGAGCAAACATGCCGTCGCTCCGAGCACGTTTCTATCTGACGCTTGCCGCTGCGATCATAACCATGCCTTTCGTCGTCATTGGTGACATGAACCGTCCTTGGCATCTGCCCATTCTGTTTGGATGGGTGGTTGTTTTCGGCGGCTACGGTCTGCTCCTGCGGTGCCCGCAATGCAAAAAGCCGATTGGCCAAAACAAGTATGGGTTTCATAGGCCTTGGGCGGATCGCATTTGCTCTCGGTGCGGGTTGAATTTGGTAGGCAAGTAGGCCCTTCGACAACCGGTGCCTCCCGCTGTAATAAAATCCCATGATATCCAGTCTCACCGCCGAAAAGCTGGCCTGCGTGCGCGGGGAGCGCCGCCTGTTCGACGGCCTGTCCTTTCGCGTAAAGGCCGGTCAGGCGCTGGCGGTGGAAGGCGCCAACGGCGCGGGCAAGACCAGCCTGTTGCGGCTGATCGCGGGCTTTCTGGCGCCCGCCGCCGGCACGCTGACGCTCACTGAAGACGGCAAGGCCATCACCGACGCCGAAGAGCGCGGCCGCTTCATCGGCTGGCTCGGCCACCAAGATGGTCTGAAGCCCCAGTTCACCGTGATCGAGCAGCTTCGCTTCTACAGCCAGCTTTATGCCGCTGCGCGCACGGGGGAGGAGGATGTCTTGGAACAGGTTGGCCTGACCCGCCAGCGCGATCTACCCTGTCGCTACCTGTCCGCGGGCCAGAAGCGCCGCCTGGCGCTGGCGCGGTTGGTGGTGTCGAACCGGCCCCTATGGTTGCTGGACGAGCCCTTCGCGGCGCTGGACGCGGCGGGACAGGCGATGATCGGCCGCCTGATGGCGATCCATTGCGGCAGTGGCGGCATGGTGGTGGCCGCCACCCATGACCCGCTTGGTCTGGGCAATGAGAGTCTCAAGCTGTGAGCCCGTTCCTCTGCCTTCTCGTCCGCGACATGAAGCTGGCAACACGCTCGGGCGGCGGCGCGGCCCTGGCGCTCAGTTTTTTCGCCCTGGTCGCCACGCTGGTGCCGCTGGGCATCGGCGCCGACCTGAAGCTGCTGGCCCGCGTGGCAGGCGGCATCCTGTGGGTGGGCGCGGTGCTGGCGGCGCTGCTGTCTCTCGACCGCCTGTTCCAGGGCGATTATGACGATGGCAGCCTGGAACTGATCGCGCTGGCCCCCCTGCCGCTGGAGCTGACCAGCTTCGCCAAGATCGCCGCCCACTGGCTCTCCACCGGCCTGCCCCTGACGGTCCTGTCGCCCCTGCTGGCGCTGATGTTCAACCTGCCGGGGGATGCAACCCTCACCCTGTTTCTCTCGCTCCTGATCGGAACCCCGGCGGTCAGCGCCATTGGCGCCATCGGCGCGTCTCTCACCCTGTCATTGCGGCGCGGCGGACTGATCCTGCCCCTGATCATCCTGCCGCTCCTGTCCCCCGCCGTCATCTTTGGCGCGGGCGCGGTGGCCGCGAAAATGGACGGATTTTCACCCTTGGGACCGCTGGAACTGCTTGGCGCTTTCTCGCTGGCGGCGGTGCTGCTAAGTCCCTTCGCGGCGGCGGCTTCCGTCCGCCTCAACCTGTCCGGCTGAAGCGATGCAGTTCCTGTTCCGCTATGCGAACCCCGCGATGTTCATGCGCCTGTCCGGCGCGGTGCTGCCTTATGTGGCGGCGGCCACCGTGATCGCGCTGACCGCTGGCCTCATCATGGGTTTCCAGGTGCCGCCCGACTACCAGCAGGGCATGACCGTGCTGATCATGTTCATCCATGTCCCGGCCGCCACGGTTGCGATGAGCGCCTATGGTGCCATCGCGGTCTGCTCGCTTCTGTCGCTGGTGTGGCGCCATCCTTTGTCGGACACCGCCGCGCGCGCCGCCGCCCCGCTTGGCGCGATGTTCACCGCCCTGGGCCTGATCACCGGTTCGCTGTGGGGCAAGCCGATGTGGGGCACCTATTGGGTGTGGGACGCGCGGCTGACCAGCTTCCTGCTGCTGCTGTTCCTCTATCTGGGCTACATGGCGCTGTGGAGCGCCATCGAAGACGAGACGAAAGCCGCGCGCGCCGCCGCCGTCCTGGCACTGGTGGGGGCGGTGAACATCCCCATCATCAAATTCTCGGTCGACTGGTGGAACACGCTGCACCAGGGCGAAAGCATCATGAGCGGCAATCTGGCGCCGGTCTTCCTGTGGCCGCTGCTGACCATGATGGCCGGCTATATGCTTCTGTTCGTCACCCTGTGGCTGATCCGCATCCAGACCGCCATTGTGGAACGGCGTGCGCGCAGCCTCATGCAGGGGCCGGCATGATGTTCGACCCAATGTTCGATCTGGGCCCCTACAGCAACTTCATCTGGCCCGCCTATGCCGTGTCCGCGGTGGCGCTGGGCGGCATGACGGCCTGGACCCTCTGGGCCTGGCGCCGCGCCAAGCGGCGCCTCCTGGCCCTGGAAAAGGGCGCGCCGGAGAGCAAATCATGAAGCGCTGGATATTCATCCTGCCCATCGCCGGCTTCGCGGTGCTGGCCTATTTCCTGTTCCGCAGCCTGTGGGCGCCCGCCCCCGACATCATTCCCTCGGCGCTGCTGAACAAACCGGCGCCGCGGCTGGTCCTGCCGGCGCTGGACAGCCAGACCGCGGCCTTCACCCCGGCCGATCTCTCGGCCGGCCATGTCAGCGTGATCAACGTCTTCGCTTCCTGGTGCGCGCCCTGCCGCACCGAGACCAGCCAGCTTGCCGCCATGTCCAACCTGCCCGGCGTGGCGCTGTATGGCCTGGTGCAGAAGGACAAGCCCGCAGCCGCCCGCGCCTTCCTGAACGAGGTCGGCAATCCCTTCTCCAGGATCGCACGCGACGATGACGGCCGCGCCTCGATCGAATGGGGTGTCTATGGCGTGCCCGAGACTTTCGTGGTCGACGGCAAGGGCGTGGTGAGGTTCAAATATGTGGGCCCGCTGACCGATGACGTGATGGCCAGCCAGGTGATGCCCGCCATCGCCGCCGCCAAAGGCTCCTGAGCCGCGCAGCGCGCCCGCCGCAAGCGGTCAATTAGCACTTTCCTAACCCTGTTTTGACAATGTTGGCGCCATGCAGGTGTCCAGCTCTCTCATTGCCGCCCAGGCCGCCGCCCGCGAGGCGCAGGCGCGCTTCCAGGCCCAGATCAAGGCGCAGAACCCCGCTCAGCCTTCCCAACAGGCGTCGTCTGCCCCGGCGCTGAGCGCGGCCGCCGACGGTTTCGCGCCCCTGCCGCTGAAACAGGTGGCTCCGCAGGCGCCCACGTTGGCCGCCAGCCCACAGGGCAATGCGCCCGCCCGGCTGGGCCAGCATATCGACATCACGGTCTAGGGCAGACTTTACGAGAGTTTGCGACGGCGCACGTTGCGGCGCGGCTTGCCGCCATCGGCCACCAGCTGCTCGGCCGCCTGGGCAATCTGGCTCAGCGCCTTGACGAACTTCTGCCGCTCCGGCATCGGCAGCGGCTCCAGCAGGGCCCGTTCGGCCCGGTCGGCGGCATTGCGCGCCCCGCGCAGGGCCTTCCTGCCCGACGGTGAGATCGCCACCGCATTGGCGCGCTGGTCTTCCTCTGTGCGCTTGCGAGACAGAAGACCCTTCTCCAGCATCCGGCGCACCATTTCGGCAAGCGTCGAACGGTCGATGCCGGTGATCTCCACCAGCGCGGTCTGGCTGACGCCGTCATTCTGCTCCAGCGCGCAGAGCAGGATGAATTGCTGTTTGGTCAGGTCCTTGGCGCCGGCTTCGCGCGCATAAAGGTCGCCATAGAATTGCTGGCAACGCCGGATGAGATGGGAGGGGGCTTCGGATAGGTCAAACCCATTGCCCGCCTTGCGCCCCTTCATCATCAGTACCCCCGATTTCCAATCTGGCGAACTGCGCATCTTCTTTTTGGCGCATGAACCGAACCTGAGCAGTGCTCCAAGCGTCCGGTCCAGCCTGCACGAAATGAGCGGCTCTCAAGGCGAGTTAAACTTGGTTTGAACGCCAAAGTCCATGCGCAAATTTTTTTCCGTTGCATATTGCAATCCGCTGCCCGCGCGTTCCGCGGATTGTCCAAGGAAAAAATTGAGAATTTCGCGCTTGCGTGCGTGTGCCGCTGCGAAACACAAATCATGGTATGTGTCGGGCCGCGAGCCCCATTTGTTGTCGCGCGCCTCACGGATTGAGAAGAAAGTCCGCATACGGTCCGGTGGGTTGCCCCGGATCAGGCGTCATTCTTTCCGCTGTGTGCCTGATGTTTCATCACCAGCGGCGTCTGTGCCAATGCGAACAGGAAGATCAGCGGCAGGATGCCCCACACCTTGAAGGAAACCCATGTATCGGTGCTGGTGGAACGCCACACCGCCTCATTGGCCGCAGCGAGCGCAAGGAAGAAAAGCCCCCAGCGGACCGTCAGCTTCTTCCAGCCGGTTTCCGTGAGCTCGAAGGCCTGTGCGAAAATATATTTGATGAACAGGCGGTTGAAGGAAAGTCCCGCCAGCAGCAGTGCGCCAAAAAACGCATAGAGCACGGTCGGCTTCATCTTTATGAAGATGTCGTTCTGCAAATAGAGCGTCAGCCCGCCGAAGATCACCACCAGCACGGCGGTAAACAGCGGCATGGGCGATATGCGCCGCTCGATCCACCAGCCGATGGCCAGCGCCGCCAGCACCGCGACCATGAACGCGGCCGTTGCCCCGAAAATGCCGAAATATTTGAAGCTGCCGAAAAAGATCAGCAGTGGCCCCAGGTCCAGGGCCAGGCGAATGATTTGCCGGTTCATGCCGCCTCTCCGGCCCCGACCAGGGCGCGGGCGAAGCCTTCGGCCCGGAAGGGTTGAAGATCGTCCTCGCCCTCGCCGACGCCCAGATAATGCACCGGAAGGCCGAAGCGTGCCGCCAGAGCCACCAGGATGCCGCCCTTGGCGGTTCCGTCCAGCTTGGTCATCACCAGGCCGGTCAGCGGCACCGCGGCCCGGAAGGCTTCCACCTGGCTGATGGCGTTCTGCCCGGTGGTCGCATCCAGCACCAGCAGCGCGGCATGGGGCGCGGTTGGGTCCAGCTTCTTGATCACGCGGGCGATCTTCTCCAGTTCGGCCATCAGCCCGGCCTTGTTCTGAAGCCGTCCTGCGGTGTCGATGATGAGAATGTCGCTGCCCGCCGCGCGCGCCTTCTCCAGCGCCTCGAAGGCCAGGCCCGCCGCGTCGCCATCGGGCTTTGTCGAGACGAACTGCGCCCCGGCGCGCTCTGCCCAGACACGCAGCTGCTCGACTGCCGCGGCGCGGAAGGTATCGCCCGCCGCCAGCGTGACCCTGGCGCCGCCTCTGACCAGCCGGCGCGCGATCTTGCCGATGGTGGTGGTCTTGCCGGTGCCATTTACCCCTGCGACCAGGATCACGAAGGGCTTTTTGGTCTCGTCGATTTCCAGTGGCTTTTCGATGGGCGCCAGCAGCGCGGCGACTTCGCGCGCCAGCACCGCGCGCAGTTCATGGTCCGAGATTTCCGCGTCATAGCGGCCCTTGGCCACTGCCGCCGCCAGTTTCGCCGCGGGCCCCGCGCCCATGTCGGCGCGGATCAGGGCTTCCTCCAGCTCCGCCACCGTGGCGGCGTCCAACTTCTTTTTTGTGAAAACGCCGAGCAGGCTTTCGCTCAGCCCACCCTTTTTGGACAGCCCGGTGGTCAGCCGCTCGAAAAAAGTGGGCGGCGGCGGCGCTTCCCCGAATGTTCTCATGCCATCAGGCCCGTCAATTGGTCGCCCTGCCTGCCGGTAATGGTGACATCGACCAGCATGCCGGGTTCCGGGCAAGCCGGCGCATCGGCGTCGAACAGCACGGGCGTGAAACAGCGCGTGCGTCCAATTCCCTGATTGGGAGAAGGACCCGCCTTTTCCACGAGGATGGACTGGCGGCTGCCGGCCATGCCGTCCAGCCGCGCAGCCAGGGCACCGGCGCCCCTGTTCCGCAGCCGGGCGGCGCGATCCTTCACCACGCTGCGCGGCAACTGTGGCATTCGCGCGGCGGGCGTGCCCGGGCGCGGGGAATAGGGGAACACATGCAGCAGCGTCAGCCCGGCATCATCCACCAGATCGACGCTGTTCTGGAACATCTCTTCGGTCTCGGTGGGAAAGCCCGCGATCAGGTCGGCGCCGAAGGCCGCGTCCGGCCGAAGTCGCCTGACTTCTTCGCAGAAGGCAATGGTGTCGGCGCGTCCATGGCGGCGTTTCATCCGCTTGAGGATCATGTCGTCGCCTGACTGGGCGGAGAGATGGAAATGGGGCATCAGCCGTTCCTCCTGCGCGATGACCCGCATCAGGGTGGGATCGGCCTCGATGGAATCGATCGAGGACAGGCGCAGCCGCTTCAGCTGCGGCACCAGCTTCAGGATCTTGGCCGCAAGCTGGCCCAATGACGGCGCGCCCGGAAGGTCGGCGCCGTAGGAGGTCAGGTCCACGCCGGTCAGCACGATCTCGGCAAAGCCGCTGTCCGCCAGGCGGCGGGCTTCCTCCACCACCGCGCCCATCGGCACGCTGCGCGAATTGCCCCGGCCATAGGGGATCACGCAAAATGTGCAGCGATGGTCGCAGCCATTCTGCACCTGCAGGAAGGCGCGGGCGCGGCCCCCGAAAGCATCGTCCGAATGATCGACCATCTGGCTGGCGGTCTCGCGCACGCTCATGATGTCGTTGACCCGCACCCGCTCGGCGGCGCTGACGCCGAAGTCGGTTCCGGCAAAGTCCGCATAGGCCTGCGCCGTAAGCTTTTCGGCATTGCCCAGCACCTGGTCGACCTCGGCCATGGCGGCATAGACGGCCGGATCTGTCTGGGCGGCACAGCCGGTGACGATGATGCGGCGGCCGGGATTTTCGCGCTTGAGCTTCCTGATCGCCTGGCGCGACTGGCGCACCGCCTCGGCCGTCACCGCGCAGGTATTGACCACCACCGTATTCTGCAGTTGGGCCTCGCCCGCGCGAAGGCGGATCGCCTCGCTCTCATAGGCGTTCAGCCGGCAGCCGAAGGTGATGACTTCAATTGTCATGCCAGGGCGTCATAGCTTGTTGATGTCCACATAGCCGCGAAAGGGCATGGCGGTCGGCCCGGTCATCAGCACATGGCCGTCCTCCAGCCATTCGATGCTCAGCACGCCGCCATCCAGCGCCACGTCGACCTTGCGTTCGGTCAGGCCGCGCCGGACCGCCGCCACCACGGTGGCACAGGCCCCGGTGCCGCAGGCTTCGGTGATACCGATGCCGCGCTCCCACACCCGCATGCGGATATTCTTCCGGTCCAGCACCTGGGCGAATTCGACATTGATGCGATTGGGAAACAGGGCCAGCGTCTCGATGCGCGGGCCAAGCTGCGCCACGGGAGCCTTCTCTGCGTCGGGCACGAACAGTACGCAATGGGGATTGCCGATCGATACGGCGCTGGCGGCCAGGGAGGGCTGGGCGCTGCCCGCCAGTTGCAGCGGGAAATTGACGGTATCGGCGGGCTTTGCCATGGGGATTTTCTCCCAGTCCAGCTGCGCTTCGCCCATGTCCACCGTCACCAGTCCCTTGCCGGCGTCGCCGCAGGTCAGCATCCCGGCCCTGCTGGACAGCCGCACACGCGCCAAGCCCCGCTCGTCCATCAGAAAACGCGCCACGCAGCGCGTGGCATTGCCGCAGCTTTCCGATTCGGCGCCATCGGCATTGTAGAACACAACGGCGGCGTCGGCGGTCGCGCCGCCCGGCCGGATCATGACGACCGTGTCGCAACCGATGCCGCGGCGGCGGTCGGCAATGGCGCGCACCTGTTCGGCATCCAGCGCCAGCGCGGAATCGCGGGCATCGAAGACAACGAAATCGTTGCCCAAGCCATGCATTTTCAGGAAAGCCGTCATGGGGGCCTTATATGGGGTCGCAGCCCGATTTGCCATTGCCCGAAAGAGCGAAAATTTCCAATCTGGGGGCGAAATCCGACGGGCCGGCCATGCGCGCAATCCTGTGCCTTGCGTTTCTCCTGACGGCCCCGATTCTGACAGCCTTGCCCGGAGCACGCGCCGTGACGGAACCCGCCCCCGATCCCCATGCCTGGCTGGAGGACACGAATGGACTAAAGCCCCTGGAATGGGTCCGGACGCAGAATGCCGTGTCCCTGGCCCGGCTCAAGGCCGATCCGCGCTACCAGAAGAATTTCGATACCGCCCTGGCGCTGGCCGATGCCACCGACCGCATTCCCTATGGAAGGCTGCGCCACCGCCATGTCTACAATTTCTGGCAGGATGCGGCCAATCCCAAGGGCGTGTGGCGGCGTGCCGCCATCGCCGGTTACCAGAGCGCCTCGCCCCCGTGGGAGGTGCTGGTGGATGTCGATGCCTTGGCCAAATCCGAAGGCGAGAACTGGGTCTACAAGGGGGCGGACTGTTCGCCCGATGAAAAGCGCTGCCTGATCAGCCTGTCGCGCGGCGGCGGCGATGCGGTCGTGACGCGCGAATTCGACCTGGGCACAAAGAGTTTCGTGGCGGATGGCTTTGCCCTGGCCGAGGCCAAGAGCAGCAGCACATACCTGGACGACGACACAGTGCTGTTCGCCACCGCGGCGGACGGCGCCACGAAATCCGGCTATGGCCGCATCGTTAGGCTGTGGAAGCGCGGCACGGCCGTGCCGGCGGCGAAGACCATTTACGAAGCCGCGGTGGACGACGTACTGGCCGCGCCCGAGACTTTCCACACCAGGGACGGCAATCTGGCGGTCATCGCGCGGGCGGTCAGCTTTTTCGAGACGGACTATTTCATCCTGGGCGCCGGCGATGCCGTGTGGCAGCTGCCCGTGCCGCGCTCGCTGCAGCTGCAGGGCCTTTTGGACGGCAGACTGATATTCACCCTGCGCGAGGACTGGCAGGTCCCCGGCGGTCCGGCCCTGGCCCGGGGATCGCTGGCGGCGCTGGCGCTGAAAGGCACCGATGCCAACCACCTGGGCGCCGTCACGCTGCTCTATGCGCCGGGTCCGCGTGCCAGCGTGGAAAGCGTTGGCGTGGGCCGCGACAAAATCTATGCAGGCATCACCGAGAATGTGATCGGTGCCGTGCATGTATTCACGCCGGACGGCAATGGATGGGACCACAATGTGCTGGACCTGCCGGGGCAGGGCACGGCCGGCGTCGTCACCGTCAACGAATTCGGCCCCGAGGCGATGTTCAGCTTCGAGAATTACCTGACGCCTCCCACGGTCTATTTCGACGGCGGAGGTGATCTGCCCAAAGCCATCAAATCATTGCCCGCGCGCTTCGACGCCTCCGGCCTCGTCACCGAGCAGTTCGAGGCCACAAGCGCCGACGGCACACAGATTCCCTATTTCGTCACCCGGCCGAAGAACCTCTCCGGCCCCGCGCCCACGCTGCTCTATGGCTATGGGGGCTTCGAAGTGTCGCTCACACCGTCCTACAGCGGCACCGTCGGCCGGATCTGGCTGGCCAGGGGCGCCATTTATGTCGTCGCCAATATTCGCGGCGGCGGCGAGTTCGGGCCGGCCTGGCACGACGCCGCGCTCAAGATGCACCGCCAGCGCGCTTTCGATGATTTTGCCGCCGTGGCCGCCGATCTGGAAAAGCGCGGCCTGACCACACCCGGGCAGCTTGGCATCATGGGCGGCTCCAACGGCGGGCTCCTGGTGTCCACCGTGATGGTGCAGCATCCCGAGCTTTTGGGCGCCGTGGTTTGCCAGGTGCCGTTGATCGACATGATCGCCTATACCCATATCGGCGCGGGCGCGAGCTGGGTGGGCGAATATGGCGATCCCGCCAACCCCGAGGAGCGCGCCTATATCCTTTCCTACAGCCCGTACCAGAATGTGAAGCCGGGGGTGAAATACCCGCCGGTCTTCTTCATTACCGCCACCAGCGACGACCGCGTCTCGCCTGTCCATGCCCGCAAGATGGCGGCGAAGATGGAAGCCCAAGGCCATGACGTGCTGTTCTACGAGAACACCGACGGCGGTCATGCCGCCGCCGCCGATCATCGCCAGCAGGCCGAGATGACGGCCCTGTCCTTTGTTTATCTGGCCGAAAAACTTGGGGTGAAGTGATGCTGGAGTTGCGGCCCAATTGCGAATGCTGCGATCGTGACCTGCCGCCCGAGGCGCCCGACGCGATGATCTGCACTTTCGAATGCACATTTTGCCGCGGCTGCGTGGAATCCCGGCTGGGTGGGGTCTGTCCCAATTGCGGCGGCAATTTCTCCCTCCGGCCCATCCGTCCGGCGGCAAAACTGGCCAAATACCCGCCCTCGACGCGGCGCGTTAACCATCCCGGCTGCGGCAGCCCGAGCGAACCAGCGGCCGGCCGGGCGAATTGAGTGCAATTTTGTCGAAATTTGTGCGGTGCGTGTTGAACCGGCCTTAGAAGAATCCTGATGGAATGACCCCCGGCGCAAAGCTGTCGCGCTATTCGCAATGGGGTATTCAAATGCTGACTCTGCTCAAGAAGTTTGCCGCCAATGAAGACGGCGCCACGGCCATCGAATATGGCCTGATCGCCGCGCTGATCGCAGTTGTGGTCATCAGTGCCGTAACGCTGGTGGGCACGAACCTGTCGACCACCTTCACCACGATTTCGGGCAATCTGAAGTAACGACACCCTCGCCCGCTGCGTCCCCGACTCTTGCGGGAGGGGAAGCGGGCACAGGATGGGGCTGGCCGGGCAGGGCGCCGGTCAGCGCCCCGCCTTCAGCCGCGCTTGGTGCGCCGTTTGGGCGCGGAGGCGTTCTTGGCCGAAGATTTTTCCGCCTTGGCCGCCTTGGTCGAGGATTGCGCCTGGGCCTGGGTCAGGGCCTCGCGCCGGCGTACGGCAGCGGCGGACATGTCGGGCAATTTGGGCATGGCGAGAACTTTCGCGGAGGACGGGCGAGCCTAGACCCGCCGCCCCGCGATAACAATCCGCACACGGAATTCCTCGTCAAACGCCCGGAAATACTGGATTTTTCAAGCCGCTCCTGCGCCTTGTATCCCCACCCGCACCAGATAGACCGACTGGGACGCGCACATGAACAGCCAGTCGCGCTTGGGCCCGCAGAAGCAGAGATTGGCGCAGGTCTCCGGCAGGCGGATGCGGCCGATCAGCTTGCCGGCCGGATTCCACACCGTCACCCCCATATAGCCGGGCACCGAGGTAGAGCCGGACCACACATTGCCCGCCACATCCACGCGATGGCCGTCGAAGCCGCATTTGACGCCGTCCACCATGCCGTCACTGAACACCCGCTGGCCCGAGATCTTGCCGCCCACCACGTCGGCCACGTCGATATTGGCGCCCCACACGAAATAGACTTTCGAATAGTCGGGCGAAAAGGCGATGCCGTTGGGCACCAGGCCCGGCTTACCTTCCAGCACCACGTCGATCTTCCCCGACGGATCAACCCTGTAGATCGCGGGCGGACGCACCTGGTGCTGGGAGCCGACGATACCGGCCCCGCCATTGCCCAACCGCGGATTGGCCAGCCCCCCCGGATTCATCGGCCCGGCGCCGTCGTCGGGATGGCCTTCCTGCAACAGCGCGCCATAGAGCGGATCGGTAAACCAGATGCTGCCATCCTTGTGCACGGCGATGTCGTTGGGCGAGTTCAGCGGCTGGCCGTTGTAATTGTCGGCAATCACGGTCATCGAGCCGTCGGGCTCCCAGCGCACCACCCGGCGCAGGAAATGCTGGGCGCTGATCTGCCGGCCCTGGAAGTCGAAGGTATTGCCGTTGGAATTGAAACTCTGGCGGCGGAATGGAGTGATCTCCATCGTGTCCCAGATCAGGCGGTACTGCACGTCGGCCGCCACATCGCTGAACACCACATACTGCCCCTCGCCCGACCAGGCCGGGCCTTCGGCCCACTGAAAGCCCGTCTTGAGCCGCTTGATCGAGGAATGGCCAACAAAGATGCCGGCATCGGGATCGACCGCCAGGATGTCCGGGTCGGGATAGATGTTGGGCGGGGCGTCGGGACCGTAGACCCGGCCATTGAGGATCGAAGTAATGGGCGCCAGCTGCTTGCCCTGGGCAAGGGCAAGGCCCGGCACGGATGCAGCAGCGCCCGCCAGCATCAGGCGGCGCGACAGGTTGAACGTCATGAATCCCTCCCAGCTTTTGTTGGCGGAAGGGGAACCTGTGGCGCGGGCGGAGTCAATGTTGCTTTACCCTCCCCATGAGGGAGGGTCGAAAAATCCGCCGGGATTTTTCAGGGAGGGGTCACTATGGCGTTGCAGCATGCCCCGGACAAGTTTCGGTATGGCGTCAGCCTGGGCTGGCGCCCTGCATGTTGACCCGCAGCATGTAGATCGACTGGGTGGCGCACATGAACAGGTGGTCGCGCTTGGGGCCGGCGAAACACAGATTGGCGCAAGGTTCGGGCAGGCGGGTGCGGCCGATCAGCTTGCCGGCGGGATTCCACACCGTCACGCCCGCATAGCCCAGCACCGAGGCGGAGCTTGCCCAGATGTTTCCCGCGCGGTCGGCGCGCATGCCGTCGGGGCCGCAGCGCACGCCATCCACCATGCAGTCGGTGAACAGGCGCAAGTTCGCAACGCGATGGCCCTGAATGTCGCCAACGAAAATCCTTCCGCCGCGGATGACGTAAAGCTTGGTGTAGTCGGGCGAGAAGCACAGCCCGTTGGGAGCAAAACCGTCTTCGTAAGGAACCGCCACCTCGACCTGGCCGGAAGGATCGACGCGATAGACATTCATCGGCAGCACCTGGTGCAGGCTGCCCGCCTTCTGGATGCCCACGCCCGTGTTGCCGATATTGGGATCGCGCACGCCGCCCGGATTCATCGGGCCTGCGCCGTCGTCGGGATGGCCCTCCGCCAGGTTGCCGCCGAACTGCGGATCGCTGAACCAGATGCTGCCGTCCCTGTGCGGCGCCACATCGTTGGGCGAGTTCAGCGGCTTGCCGTCATAGCTGTCGGCAATGACCGTCATCGAGCCGTCCGCTTCCCAGCGCACGACGCGGCGGAAGAAATCCTGGGTCGATATCTGCCGGCCCTGGAAATCGAATGTGTTGCCGTTGGTGGAGAAGGAGGGCTTGCGGAATTCACTGACCGTGCCGGTCTCCCAGATGTAGCGATAGAGCGTGTCGTTCTTGACGTCGCTGAAGATGGCGAACTGGCCGATGCTGGACCATGCCGGGCCTTCGGCCAGATGCAGGCCGGTGTAAAGACGCCGGATCACCTCCTGGCCGATCAGCAGGCCGCCAAAGGCCGGATCGACGCGGATCACGTCGGGGTCAGGGCTGAAGGCGGGCGGCGCGCCGGGGCCATACTCGCGCGGCGGATCGGTGATGACCGAGCGCGGCGTGCCCAGGGCCGGCTTGTCCTGTGCCAGGGCAGCGGCAGGCAGGCTGGCGGCAGCGCCGGCCAGCATCAGGCGGCGGTTCAGGTCGGTCATGGGCTCCCCTTCCAACATTGTTTTGCCGGAGCATCGAAGCCGGACGGGAAGCTGTCAAATCACGCGCGGCCCGTGACATGGATGGGCGTAAAGCAGCCAAGGATCAGGCGTTTGGGATCGAACGGAATTTCGCCGGATATCTCCATGCGCGGGTCCTGGTGCATTTTTTCCTCGGCGGCATCGAGGGCAGCCCTGCTGGGCCAGATCTGCCACGCGAAGACGATCTTCTCGCCGTCCCGGGCATCCACCGCGCGGCGGAAGTCGGTGTATTGGCCACTGGGAACATTGTCCTCCCAGGCTTCGACAATTTCCAGGCAGCCATATTCCTTGAAGAAGGCGGCGCTGCTTTCGGCCCAGGCGCGATAGGCCTCCATCTTTTCCGCGGGGACGGGAATGACGAAACCGGCGATGTACATGGCTCTGGCTCCTTCAGGCGGGCGCGCGCCATAGCAGCCGGCACGGGGTGCTCCGTCAAATGGACGGCCGGAATTTGACTTTTCAGGCCTTTGGGGCCTAAAACCCCGCCAACTTCCGGAAAGCCATCATGACTTTCCGGTCCCCCGCCCGGCGCGGGGGATCGCCCCCAGGCAGCGCGTTGCGCCCCCTGGGGCAAAACCGCTTGAGGTTTTGCCCTTGCCAATGAGGGCGTAAGTGCTTGGAGTTACTGGTTCATGTTTGAATCCTTGCAGTCTCGCCTATCGGGTGTCTTCGACAAGCTTCGCGGCCGTGGCGCCCTCAGCGAGGCCGATGTCGATGCCGCGCTGGGCGAGGTGCGCACCGCCCTGGTCGAGGCCGACGTCGCCCTGCCGGTGGTCAAGGACTTCATCGACAAGGTGCGCCCGCGCGCGGTGGGCGAGAATGTCATCCGCTCGGTCACGCCCGGCCAGCAGGTCATCAAGATCGTGCACGACGTGCTCGTCGAGACGCTGGGCGAGGAAAACGCCGCACTCAATCTCGGTTCGCCGCCCGCGCCCATCCTGATGGTGGGCCTTCAGGGCTCGGGCAAGACCACCACCAGCGCCAAGCTGGCGCTGATGCTGCAGACCAAAGAGAAGAAGCGGGTGCTGATGGCTTCGCTGGACACGACCCGGCCTGCCGCCATGGAGCAGCTGAAGGTGCTGGGCGAACAGGCCGGCGTCGCCACCCTGCCGATCATGCCGGGCCAGGCGCCGCTGGACATCGCCAGGCGCGCCATGGCCTCGGCCAAGGTCGGCGGTTATGACGTGGTGATCCTGGACACCGCCGGCCGCCAGCATGTCGACGAGCAATTGATGCAGGAAGTCGCCGGCGTGAAGCAGCTGGTCAGCCCGCACGAGACGCTGCTGGTCGCCGACAGCCTGACCGGCCAGGACGCGGTGAACATCGCCAGGTCGTTCAACGACCGCGTCCATATCAGCGGCATCATCCTGACCCGCGTCGATGGCGACGCGCGCGGCGGCGCGGCGCTTTCGATGCGTACCGTCACCGGCGCGCCGATCAAGTTCCTGGGCGCCGGCGAAAAGCTGGACGCGCTGGAGCCCTTCTTCCCCGCGCGCGTGGCCGGCCGCATCCTGGACATGGGCGATGTGGTCAGCCTGGTCGAGAAGGCGTCCGAGACGCTGGACAAGGCGGAGGCGGAAAAGCTCGCCGCCAAGATGAAGAAAGGTCAGTTCGACATGAACGACCTGGCTTCACAGCTGAACCAGATGAAGAAGCTGGGCGGCATGAAAGGTGTTCTGGGCATGCTGCCGGGCGTGGGCAAGATCAAGGGCCAACTGGAAGCGGCGGGCATGGACGACAAAATCCTCACCCGCCAGGAAGCCATCATCCAGTCGATGACCAGGAAGGAACGCGCCGATCCCGAACTGATCAACGGCTCCCGGCGCAAGCGCATCGCCGCGGGCGCGGGCGTGGAGGTCAGCGAGGTCAACAAGCTGCTGAAGATGCACCGCCAGATGGCGGACATGATGAAGAAGATGGGCAAGGGCGGGCGCATGCCGCAAATGCCCGGAATGGGCGGGATGTTCGGCGGCGGCATGCCGCCCGGCTTTCCCGGCCGACGATAGTTTCACCACCGTTTTTGAACATCGAACCACTGAAGGAAAACTGAAAATGGCTCTTCGCATTCGTCTGGCCCGCGGCGGCACCAAGAAGCGTCCACACTACAATATCGTGATCTCGGACTCGCGCTCGCCCCGCGACGGCCGCTTCATCGAGAAGATCGGCTTCTACAATCCCCTGCTGCCGTCGGACCATGCCGACCGCATCAAGCTGGACCTGGAAAAGGCCAAGGCCTGGGTCGCCAAGGGCGCCGTGGCCACCGACCGCGTCAACAAGTGGCTGGCCGATGCCGGCGTCACCAGGAAGCGCACCCACAACAACCCGCAAAAGGCACAGCCCAAGAAGAAGGCGCAGGAGCGCGCCGCCGCCGCCGCCAAGGCCGCGCAATAGGCTGCCGCCTAGCGTGGGCAAGGACGTCCTGCTGGCCGCCGTCATCGGCGCGCAGGGGCTGAAGGGCGAGGTGAAGGCCAAGACCTTTACCGCAGAGCCCGACGCCCTGGCGCGTTATGGCGCCCTGCACGACGCCAAGGGCCGCACGTTTGAAATCACCGCCTGCCGTCCGACAAAAGACGGCGAGGCGGTGATTGCGTTCAAGAGCATCGGCGACCGCGATGCCGCCGAGGCGCTGAAGGGCACGCAACTGTTCGTCGCGCGCGACGCGCTGCCCGCCACCGAAGAAGACGAATTCTATCACGCCGACCTGATCGGGCTTGAGGCTTACGACAACGAAGGCCGTCTGGTGGGCAAGGTCAGTGCCATCCACAATTTCGGCGCCAGCGACGTGATCGAGCTGGTTCGCAGTGATGGCGATACGGTGCACCTGGCCTTCACCCGCGAGACTGTGCCGGTGATCGACATCGCGGGCGGGCGCATCACCATCGCCGTGCCGGAAGACGACGAACCCAACGACCACGTGGAGTGACCCGGCCATGACCTGGTCCGCCACCGTCCTGACCCTGTTCCCGGAGATGTTTCCGGGCCCGCTGGGCACGTCACTTCCGGGCAAGGGGATCGAGAAAAATCTCTGGTCGCTTCAGGTGCGTGATATCCGCGACCATGGCATCGGCAAACACCGCACGGTGGACGACACGCCCGCCGGCGGCGGCCCGGGCATGGTGATGCGCGCCGATGTCGCCTGTGCCGCCATCGACGCGGTGGATCGCGGCGGCCGCCCCCTGATCTACCTCACGCCGCGCGGCGCCCCGCTGACGCAAGGCCGCGTGCGCGACCTGGCCGCCGGGCCCGGGGCGGTCCTGTTCTGCGGCCGTTTCGAGGGGCTGGACCAGCGCGTCATCGAAGCCCGCCAGATGGAGGAAATCTCCCTGGGCGATTTCGTGCTGGCGGGTGGCGAAATCGCCGCCATGGCCCTGATCGAGGCTGCCGTCCGGCTGATCCCCGGCGTGCTGGGCACGCACGCCTCCACCGTCGAGGAGAGCTTTGCGGCGGGCCTTCTGGAATACCCGCAATACACCCGCCCGCAGGGATTCGAAGGCCGCCCCATCCCGGACGTTCTAAATCAAGGGAATCATTCGGAAATCGCCAGATTCCGGCTGGCCGGGGCGGAGCAACTCACCCGGCAGCGCCGCCCCGACCTCTGGGCGCTTTATCAAAAGACCCGAAAGCCCCTTTGAAATCCCCCCTGCCTGGGCTATACGGCCCGGCTCAATTCGCACTTTTTCCCGCACGGAGACTGACAATGAACCTTTTGCAGACGCTCGAAGCCGAGCAGATGGCGGCCGTGCGGGCCAAGCCGCTTCCCGACTTCCGCCCCGGCGACACGCTGAAGGTCAATGTGAAGGTGGTCGACGTCACTTTTGACGAAAAGACCAAGCAGAACAAGACGCGCGAGCGTCTGCAGGCCTTCGAGGGCGTGTGCATCGCCCGCCAGGGTTCGGGCCTGAACGAGGCTTTCACCGTGCGCAAGCTCTCCTATGGCGAGGGCGTGGAGCGCGTTTTCCCGATCTATTCGCCGCTGGTGGATTCGGTGACCGTGGTCCGCAAGGGCAAGGTGCGCCGCGCCAAGCTGTATTACCTGCGCGGACGCACCGGCAAATCGGCCCGCATCACCGAGCGCACCGACAATTCGCCGGCGGAAGACACGGCCGCCTGAACCGGCTTGCCTTGACGAAGTTTCACGGGCCGCGCCACAGCGCGGCCCGTTTGCGTTGGACACCCAAAAAAGCCCGAAAATAGGGGCTTTTCGGCTGGACGGGCGCAGGCAGTACGCCCCATATGTTGAAAAGCCCCCTATTTATTGCATTTTTTGCACCCCATCCCCCTTTATATTGCGAGAAATGCCGTAAAATGGGGCTTATCGTTGATTCGCAAAAGGGGAACCCCCATGGCAACCAAAGCTGCCGTCAAGACTGATACCGTCTCCACCCGCCAGCTCGCCGGTCAGCTGGCCGAAAAGCATGAACTCTCCCAGAAGGCCGCCAACGCCATCATGGAAGACCTGATCACCAACGTCACAAAGCACCTGAAGAAGGGTGCGCGCATCCGCCTCAACGGCCTGGGCATCCTGCAGGTCAAGAAGCGCGCCGCGCGCATGGGCCGCAATCCCGCCACCGGCGAAGCCATCAAGATCAAGGCCTCCAAGAAGGTCGCCTTCCGCGCTTCCAAGGAGCTGAAGGAAGCCATCTGAAGTCAATTCGGCTGACACAGAAGGGCCGGGCTGATGAAGCCCGGCCCTTCTTTTTTTCCAGGTGGCGCGGCCGGATTTTTCGGAAACATCCGTCCCCTGGCACGTTGGCGAACCGATGGCGTTCTGGAACGATGTGACCGGCAGGCTGCAGGGCTGGTTTCCGCCTTGGGTGATTGCGCTCACTGTCTTCATCGCCATCATCGCCATCGGCATCGCCACCCAGCGCATCCTGATCGCCTGGCTCTCCAGGCGTTCGCAAAACTGGCAACCTTTCACGCGCAGCGTCTTCCTGCGCACCCGACGGCTTGGGCGCTATGCCATCGTCCTCCTGGCGCTGGTGCTGGCGATCCCGCTGGTGCCGCTGTCTCGCGATGCCGAACTCAGCGTCCATCACATCTTCATCGCGCTGTTCATTGTTCTTTTGGGCTGGATCGCCGCGGTAATCGCCAACATCCTGATCGACCGCTACATCCACGGCCTGCAGCTGGACGCCACCGACAATCTGATGGCGCGAAAGGCCGCCACCCAGATGCGCATCTTCCGCCAGGCGTCCAATGTGCTGCTGGTGCTGCTGACCGTCGCCTTCGCGCTGATGAGCTTCGATGCGGTACGCCAGTTCGGCATCTCGCTTTTCGCGTCGGCCGGCATCGCCGGCATCGTGGCGGGCCTGGCCGCCAGGCCCATGCTGGAAAACCTCATCGCCGGCGTTCAGCTGGCCCTGACCCAGCCGCTGAGGCTGGGCGACGCGGTGGTGATCGCCGGCGAATGGGGCTGGGTGGAGGAGATCAACTCCACCTATATCGTCGTGCGCATCTGGGACCTGCGCCGGCTTGTGGTACCGCTGTCCTATCTGTTCGCCAATCCGTTCACCAACTGGACGCGCTCCAGCGCCTCGATCATCGGCACAGTCCTTGTCTATGCCGACTATACGCTGCCGGTCGACGCGGTCCGCGCCAGGGCGGTGGAGATCGTCAAGGCATCGAAGCTGTGGGATGGCCAGGTGGCCGGCCTGCAGGTGACCGACGCGCGCGAACAGGTGATGGAACTGCGCGTACTGGCCAGCGCGGCCGATTCCTCCAGGGCCTGGGACCTGCGCTGCGAAGTGCGCGAGAAGCTGATCGCCCATATCCGCGACAATTTCCCGGAAAGCCTGCCGCGCGTGCGGCGCCAGGATTTCCGCCTGCATGACGAGGCGCGCGGCGACGGCCCCATGCCGGAGCCCCGCCGCCCGGTGTAGACCCCATGCCGGTCAGGACGATGTGTCCGCTTGCGGGCGAAAGCCCCAAGGGCTAGGTAGCGCCACCAATTTTCCCCGGAAACGAAGGATATCTCCATGGCGCGCAAGAAAATTGCTCTTATCGGCGGCGGACAGATCGGCGGCACGCTGGCCCATCTCGCGGTCCTGAAGGAACTGGGCGACGTGGTGATCTTCGACATTGCCGAAGGCCTGCCCCAGGGCAAGGCGCTCGACCTCGCCCAGTCCGGCCCGGTCGACGGCTTCAACGCCACGCTGAAAGGCACCAACGCCTATTCCGACATTGCCGGCGCCGATGTGGTGATCGTCACCGCCGGCGTGCCGCGCAAGCCGGGCATGAGCCGCGACGACCTTCTGGGCATCAATCTCAAGGTGATGGCCGCGGTGGGCGAGGGCATCAAGGCCAATTGCCCGAACGCCTTCGTGATCTGCATCACAAATCCGCTGGACGCGATGGTGTGGGCGCTGCAGAAATTCTCCGGCGTGCCGCATGGCAAGATCGTGGGCATGGCCGGCGTGCTGGACAGCGCGCGCTTCCGCCACTTCCTCGCCGAAGAACTCGGGGTTTCCGTCGAAGACGTTTCCGCCTTCGTGCTGGGCGGCCATGGCGACACGATGGTGCCGATGCCGCGCTTCTCCACCGTCGCCGGCATCGCGCTCCCCGAACTGGTGAAGATGGGCTGGATCAGCCAAGACCGTCTCGACAAGATCGTCGATCGCACCAGGAATGGCGGCGCCGAGATCGTGGGCCTGCTCAAGACCGGCTCGGCCTATTACGCGCCCGCCACCAGCGCCATCGCCATGGCGGAAAGCTATCTGAAGGACCAGAAGCGCGTGCTGCCCTGCGCCGTGCACGTCAACGGCCCGTATGGCATCAAGGATCTCTATGTCGGTCTGCCGGTGGTGATCGGCGAGAAGGGCATCGAACGGATTGTGGAACTCGACCTCACCGCCGAAGAGAAGGCGGGGCTGGAAAAGTCGGCCGGCGCGGTCAGCGGCCTGATCGAGGCCTGTAAGAAACTGGAACCTAAGTTGGCTTGAATTCGGCCCTTATTCATCCCAAATGGCAGGTGGCGGCCCCAAAAGGGTCGCCGCTTTGCTTTCGTGACGGCAGGGAAAACCGGAACAGGATGTATACGGAGGAACGGCAGGTACCAGGGTTATGGGCCGCGGCATTGTCCGTGGCGCTGGTCCTTGGCTTTTGCGTACCCGTCCTGGCCCAGCCCGCGCCGGCCACCGCCACGCTGGAGGTCCATGTCCGCAACGTCTCGCCCCGGGGCGGTGTGATGCGGCTGGGCCTGTATGACGCGGCGTCATATCCCGACGACAAATCAAAACCTGCCGACGCCGCCGATGTTCCGGCAGAGGACGGCGAGACAGTGATCACCCTGAAAAACCTCACCCCCGGCACCTATGCCATCGAGGCGTATCAGGACATCAATTCCAACGACCGGATGGACAAGACCTGGATCGGCCTGCCGCTCGAACCCTTTGGCTTCTCCCGCGACGCCCGTCCGATACTTTCAAAGCCCGGCTTCGACCGCGTGAAATTCGTGGTGAGGGCGGGCAGCAACATCCAGATCCTGCATCTGCAGAATTCCGACGCCCCCGGCGAATAGCCCCTGCATGGTGGCTGCGGCGAAAACGCCGTGCCCGCCGCCGCCCCGCCCATGTTAAGGGACGGCCGCCCATGAGCGACATCCCGCCGACCGTCTACCGTCCCCGCGACCTCAATCTCTTCGTCACTTCCCGCTTCATCGCCACCGTGGCCATTCAGGTCCAGTCGGTGGCGATCGGCTGGCAGATCTACGACATGGAGCGCACGCCCTTGGCGCTGGGCCTGGTGGGGCTATGCCAGTTCCTGCCCATGTTCCTTCTCACCCTTCCTGCGGGCGACATCACCGACCGTTTCAACCAGCGGCGCGTCTATGCCCTGGCGGCGGGGCTTCAGGCGGGCTGCAGCGCGCTGTTCCTGATGCTCAGCCTGCTGTCGCCCCACACCGCCTGGCCCTTCTATCTGGTGCTGGTGCTGTTCGGTGCCGCGCGCGGTTTTGCCGGCCCGTCCGGCTCCTCGCTGCTGCCCTTCCTGGTCGAGCCGCAGAAGCTGACGCGCTCCATGGCGTTTTCCTCGTCGGTCTTCACCACGGCGGTGATCTCCGGGCCCGCGCTGGGCGGCTTTCTTTATGCGCTGGGTCCGGTTGCGGTCTATTCAATCTGCATCCTGGGCTTCATCGGTGCGGCGCTGATCGTCTCGCAGCTGGGCGGGCGGCGCTATGTGCCGCAGCAGTCGCTGATGTCGCGCTATGAGCGCGTCGCCGAAGGCGTACGCTATGTGCGCTCGCGCCCGGTGGTGCTGGGCGCCATCAGCCTGGACCTGTTTGCGGTGCTGCTGGGCGGGGCCACCGCGCTTCTGCCCGTCTATGCCCGCGACATCCTGCATGTCGGGCCGGTGGGGCTGGGCTTCCTGCGCAGCGCCCCGGCGGCGGGCGCCTTTGCGATGGCCTTCTATCTGACCCATCGGCCGATCCACCGCCGGGTCGGCGCCAGGATGTTCGCGACGGTGGCGGTGTTCGGCATCGCCACGATCGTCTTCGGCCTGTCGGTATGGTTTCCGCTTTCGCTTGCCGCGCTGTTCGTGCTGGGCGCATCCGACATGGTCAGCGTCAATATCCGCGGCAGCCTGGTCCAACTCTCAACGCCCGATGCCATGCGGGGCCGGGTCTCGGCGGTGTCGATGCTGTTCATCGGCGCCTCGAACGAATTGGGCGAGTTCGAATCCGGCACCACGGCGGCCCTGTTCGGCACGGTCCCGGCCGTGGTGCTGGGCGGGCTGGGCACGTTGGCGATAGTGGCGGTGTGGATGAAGCTGTTTCCGCCGCTGCGCCGGGTGAACAGCTTCAGCGACGTGGCGGTACCCCACTAAGACTTCAGAAATTGTAGCTCAGATGGACCATGCCGCCGTCCGGCTGGATCGTGGCGTCATAGTTCAGGCCGCGCGGGCGATAGGGTGTGGTGAAAATCTGGCTGGAGATGATCGCCAACCCTGCACTGGCGGCGACGTCGTACCAGTGATGCTGTTTCGCATCCACGCGCGACCAGCCGACATACGTCGCCGCCGCGACCATCGGCACGCCATACTGCCAGCCATAACGGTCCCACATGAAGACTGCGGGGGCATAAGCCAGTGACGAGGTGCCTGAGGGAAAGGATTTGTAGTCGCTGCCGTCCGGCCGCTTCTCGCGCACGAACTGCTTGAGGGCATAGGTCGTCCCCACGGTGAGCAGGGTATCGACGGTCAGCTGGGCAAAGCCGGTCTTGTCGCCCTTGTAGATGGAATAGCCGCCCGCCAGCAGCGGCAGGGCGATGGCAACGGCGGTGCCGGCGGATTCGTTGGACAGCGCCTGGGCGGGCACGCAGGGGACCGCGACGAGGAGTGCGGCAGTACAGAAAACAACGGGACGCATCGCGTAACTCTTTGGGGGCAGAGCACTTTTAGTCAGCTTTGCAGCGCGGCAAAAGTGCGAACGACTCGCGCGAACTATTCTCATGCCCCGGCGCGCCTGTCTCGGAAATGGTTCTTCGGACCATCAAGCCTTGACGTAGATGTCCACCCGATCGGATGGCCCAGGAGCACCGGCAAGCCGAACGCAGTGAGGCGCTGGCCGTGCGACCAGAATGAGGAACGGGCCAGCCTCAGGCCTTGACGTAGATGTCCACCCGGTCGGATGGCCCGTTCTCGGCGCCGCCCATGGCGCGCACATCGATGCGACCCGGTTCCACGCCGTCTTCGATCAGCACCTGGCGGATGGCCAGGGCCCGCTTCAGCGAAAGGCGCCGCGCGTCGGAACCCTTGTCGCCCCGCTCGCCGCCAAAGGCCTGCAACTCGATGCGCGAGGAAGGTCGCGTCATCGCCGCGTTCAGGTCGCCTGCCAGGAAGCGGATCTGGTCCATGGCGGAGTCCATCGGCTCGGTTGCGTCCTTGGCGAACAGGATCATGCTTCGGCGGGTCAGGCCCGGCAGCACGGTTTCGGGCGGCGGATTGGCCTTGGCCACCCGGGTGGGCGGCGCCGCCTGGGATTGCTTTTGCGGCGGGGCGTTGGGACGAAGGGTCACGCCGGGGCCACCGAACAGATTGCCGACGTTGCCGACGCTGCTGGTATAGCCGCTGGAAGAGGCAGGGGCCTCGGCCACCTTGGTGGCGGGCTTGGGCTGGGGCCTGGTTGCCTGGGGCCTGGGTGCCTGGGGTCTGGCTTCCTGCAGGGGCTCGGCAGGGGCGGTCGCAACCCGCACCGGGCGGCGCTTTTTGGCCGGCATGTGCAGGTGGATGGGGCCGGTCTTCTGCCCCGGCTCCAGCAATTGCGGCACCACACGCATGAATTGGCCGCCGGGATACAGCAGAATTTCCCCCCCGCCCGGCAGGGGATTGACCACGACGTCGCCGTCGGGCTGGGCCTGGGCCGGGGAATGCATCAGCAGCCCTGTCAGGGCCGCGATTCCGCACAAAAATATCGTCGAGGAACGCATCTGTCCGCCGCCTGCCTGGGATGCCCACATATAGCCCGGCCCGCAGCCTAGCGCCAATCTAACGCTTTGCAATATCAGCCGAATGCCGCAAGTTTCGCTCGCCAAAGCCGGGAGGAAATTGATGAAGACCAGAGCCGCAGTCGCCTATGAGGCCGCAAAACCGCTGGTGATCGAGGAAGTGGACCTGGAAGGCCCGCGCGCCGGCGAAGTGCTGGTCGAAATCAAGGCCACCGGCGTCTGTCACACCGACGAATTCACCCGCTCCGGCGCCGACCCGGAAGGCCTGTTCCCCGTGATCCTGGGCCATGAGGGGGCGGGCATCGTGCGCGAGGTGGGACAGGGCGTCACCAGCCTGAAGCCCGGCGACCATGTGATCCCGCTCTACACGCCGGAATGCCGCCAGTGCAAAAGCTGCACCTCCCACAAGACCAACCTGTGCACCTCGATCCGCGGCACCCAGGGCCAGGGCGTGATGCCCGACGGCACCAGCCGCTTTTCAATCGGCGGAAAGAAGATCCATCACTATATGGGCTGCTCGACCTTCGCCAACCACACGGTGCTGCCCGAGATCGCACTGGCGAAGATTCGCGAGGACGCGCCCTTCGACAAGGTCTGCTACATCGGCTGCGGCGTCACCACCGGCATCGGCGCGGTGATCCGCACCGCCAAGGTGGAACCCGGCGCCAATGTGGTGGTGTTCGGGCTGGGCGGCATCGGCCTGAACGTGATCCAGGGCGCGGCGCTCGCGGGCGCGAACATGATCGTGGGCGTGGACATCAATCCCGCGCGCGAGGACTTGGCCCGCCAGTTCGGCATGACGCACTTCGTCAACCCGAAGCAGATCAAGGGCGATCTGGTGCCCCATCTGGTCGAACTGACCAAAGGCGGCGCCGACTACAGCTTCGAATGCGTGGGCAATGTCGATCTGATGCGCCAGGCGCTGGAATGCTGCCATCGCGGCTGGGGCGAAAGCATCATCATCGGCGTGGCGGGGTCGGGGCAGGAGATCAAGACCCGGCCCTTCCAGCTGGTCACCGGACGGGTCTGGAAAGGCACTGCCTTCGGCGGGGTGCGCGGGCGCACCGAGGTGCCGACCATCGTGGACTGGTACATGGACGGCAAGATCAGCATCGACCCGCTGATCACGCATAAACTTCCCCTCGAACGCATCAATGAAGCCTTCGACCTGATGCACAGCGGGGAATCGATCAGGACGGTGATTGAATTCTGACCGGCAACGCGGCACGTTAGCGCTAACGGGACATGATCCTGGCTGGGAGGCTTTCATGCGCATCGCTCTGCTCGCGGTCTTTGCCGCTCTTGCCGCGTCACCGGCCTTGGCGCAGTCGATGATCCCGCCGCCGCCCCCGCCGGGCGTCGATGTGCCGGACTGGTCGCTGCCCCAGTCGCCGACCCACAAACAGGTGCCGCCGCCGGCGGACTTTCATCGGGCCTCGGTCACCTTCAACAAGCCCATCGGTATTTTCGAGGGCCAGACCGATGTCGGCGGCGCGCTGGCGCCCGGCAGCGCCGGCTATGACGCCGCCAGCGGCACCTACACCATCACCTCGGCCGGCTATAACATCTGGTACAGCCGCGACGAATTCCGCTTCCTGTGGAAGAAGATGACCGGCGACGTGTCGCTCGCGGCGAGTGTGACCTGGCCCAATATCAACGACTTTCACGACCGCAAGGTGGCGCTGGTCTTCCGCGACAGCCTTGACGACGACAGCCGCGAGATCGTCGCCGCCCAGCACGGCAACGGCATGGTCCATATCGCCTGGCGCCCGGAGAAAGGCGCGCAGATGACGGACATCGAATACCGTTCCCAGCGCCAGCCGATCCAGGGCACGGACGAGAAGGGCCCGCAGACTTTCCATCCCACCCGCTTCGGCATCGAGAAGAAGGGCGACCAGTACCAGCTTTATGTCAGCTGGCAGGGCGAGCCCCTGCACCCGGAGGGCAAGCCCGTCACCTTCCGCAGCAGCGGCCAGCTTTATGTCGGGATCGGCTTTACCTCACACCTGCCCGCCACGCCCCTGACCGCCGAGGTCAAGGACGTGGTGCTGGACAATGCGGCGGCAAGAATCCGCTAGCAACCGGCGCGTCCTGCGGGGCAATGATGGCGGCCGACCGGTCGCCGATCGCGGCGCATGCGAACTACTTTACAGTGACCGTCGCCTTCATATTGGGATGCATCGTGCAGATCACCGAGAATGTGCCCTTGTCGGGAAACGAAACCACCTTGCTCTCTCCGTGATGCTCGAGCCCCTTGTCGCTTGGGGCGCCGTTGGCGCCCACCACGGTCACATCATGGGTGAACGGGTCGCTGTTGGTGAAAAGTATCGTGTCGCCCGCATTTATGGTGACCGCATTGGGGACGAATTTAAGTCCCTTCTGGTCAATGACCGTCTGGGCGGCCATGGCTGCCGGCATGGCAGTGGCCAGGACGATCGTGATTCCAACGGCGCCGGCCAGGATGTGAGATTTGCGTGTCATTCAAGAATTCCTTTCGAGGTAAATCGAGTTGATCCGTTACGTCTGCTTTCTCCGTCGATGACTGGCGCCTAAAGCGCCAGCCACGTGAAGACCCTGAATGTGTCATTGCCGGAGCTGTCGCTCCCGGCGCCGTCAAAATTCCTGGCGGCGCCGTTGAATTGGGTGAACAGCCGGTACTGCATGCCGACGCGCAGGTTCAGGTGATTGCCGAATGAGGATATGTTGTCGCCATTTCCAAACGGCGTTCCGTCAAGCTGAAAGATGAATCCGGCGCTGTTGGGCTTGCCGGTGCGGTTGTCGGCATAGAGCAGCGCATCCGTGGAACCGGCATTGTTGAAATAGCCCCCGGTGAAGCCGATTTCGTTGTGCCAGTAGTAGGAGGCATCGGCCTCGAATTCGTCGAGCGTATCGGAGGGGTTTGACGATCCCCCAAGCGCATAGGTGCCGTCGAGCGATTGCTGCTCGTGGATGTAGCGCAGGTTGAGCTGATAGACGTTGCCGCTGTCCGATCCCAGATACTGATAGGAACCATCGAAGCTCAGATCCTGGTATTTGTCGGAAACGGCTGCGGTGCGGTCGCCGCCAGGATCGAGATGGGGAAAGAAGGCCGTGACGCCAAGCTGGAAATTCTGGTCGTCATAGTCCTTTTCGTAGCCGACGCGGACATAGGGCGCCCCGCCGCGCAGGACGGCGCCGCCATCCGCGCCCATCGCGCGCATGAATCCGCGACCAGGCGTCAAATAGAGTCCCGCTTCGCCATACAGGGAAGAATTCCACCAGGCATAGGCGGAAAGCCCAAGGGCGCTTTGCGCCAGCCCGCCATTCAACATGGTGGTGGCGCCCGGAGACGGCGCCAGATCGGAATCAGTATAGGGAAATCCCCAGGCGGGCAGGGTGTTCCAGGGATCCTGGACGGCCGGATTGTTGTTGAGGCTGATGCCCGCCACCAGGTCGGTCTTGTCCACCGTGAAATCGTTCACGGCCCTCAGATCAAGGTTGTCCCAGGAAAATGCGCGGCCGATCCCGTCATAGGTGAACTGGCTGAAACCGCCGAAATGATCGCCCAGGCCGCCTGCGAGAAACAGGCTGACCTGATCCAGCGCAACATTGTCGTTCGCGGCATAGGGCGGGGCCGGCGGCTGATCGGCCGCTGTGCGCAGATAAGAAGCGACCGCCATGGCCGAAACCGGGACAGTGCCGTCAACCGTGCGCGCCGTATATCCAAGAAGCTTGAACTGGCGCCCGAACACCGTCAGTTGGGGGCCAAATCCGCCGACATGGCATGACGAGCAGGGCTGGCCGGTCTGGTCGGCGAATGCGGGGACCGCGGATGCCTGGCCTGCGGAACTTGCCAGGGCAGGCAGCGCAATCACGATGCGAAGAAACAAGGCAGAGATAATCCGGGTACGCATTATGGCCCTCCATCAATATTGAAGGCCTATCGTGCGCGCTCTGCTTCACCCTTGCGTGAGATCAACTCCTCGCCAACATGTCCTGGAATTCATTTTGCAGATGGGCAGCGAAGTTCGCCGCGCTCATCACGCGGCCTTCACCGGTCGATCGGCACTGCGCAGCAGCATGCGGATGTAAATCAGAATCCGTATCACTTGCCTGACGTATCAGGCGCCTGCTTCCTTCAGCAGCTTCAGAAGCTGCGGATGCAGATGCTCGTTCGACGTCAGCAGCGAGCCGCCGGTCAGCATGTCGGCGCCGCCATCCATGTCGCTGACCACGCCGCCCGCCTCGCGCACCAGCACGATGCCAGCGGCCACGTCCCAGGGATAAAGCCCGCGCTCCCAGAAGCCGTCGAAGCGGCCGGCCGCGACGAACGCCATGTCCAGCGAGGCCGAGCCGAAGCGGCGAATGCCTGACGTGGCACCCAGCACGGCGGCAGTCTCCACCATCGCCCGGTTCATGCCGTCTTCACGGCCCAGCCACGGCAGGCCGGTGGCGATCAGGCTTTGCGGCAAATCCTTGCGCCCGGCGACGCGCAGGCGACGGTTGTTCAGGTAGGCGCCGTGGCCCTTCTCGGCGGTGTAGAGGTCGTCGGTGACGGGATTGTAGACCACGCCCGCGATCAGCTTGCCTTCGCGTTCCAGCCCGATGGAGATGGCGAAATGCGGCACGCCATGCATGAAATTGGTGGTGCCGTCGATGGGGTCGATGATGAAGCGGTGGGTGGCGTCCTTGCCTTCCACCACGCCGCCTTCCTCGCCCAGGAAGCCATAGCCGGGGCGGGCCTTCGACAGTTCCTCGATCAGGATGTGCTCGGTGCGCTTGTCGGCATGGGTGACGAAATCCGCCGGCCCCTTCATCGAGATCTGGAGATTCTCCAGTTCGTTGAAGTCGCGGACCAGGGGGCGGCCGGCCTTCCGGGCGGCGGCCGTCATCACATTCAGGGCAGGGGAATTGTAAGCCATTACTCTGCGCGCCTCACATACGAACCATCTTCGGTGGCGACGATGATCTTCTCGCCTGCCGCGATGAAAGGCGGCACCTGGATCTTCAATCCGTTCTCCAGCACCGCGCCCTTGTAGCTGGGCGCGGCGGTGCCGCCGCGCAGCACCGGATCGGCCTCGGCCACGGTCAGCGTCACCTGCACCGGCAGCTTGATGCCGATGGGCTTGCCTTCATGCAGTTGCACCAGCGTCTTCATTCCGTCCTGCAGGAATGCCGCCTGGTCCTCGCCGACGAATTCCACCGCCAGCTCGATCTGGTCGTAGCTTTCCATGTCCATGAAGGTCAGCATGTCGCCATTGGCGAACAGGAACTGGAAGTCCTTTTTCTCCAGCACGACTTCGTCCACCGTTTCGTCGGAGCGGAAGCGCTGGTTGAGCTTGGTGCCCTGGGTGACGTTCTTCAGTTCGACCTGGTTGTAGGCGCCGCCCTTGCCGGGCTTGACCTTCTGGGTCTTCACCGCGATCCAAAGCCCGCCATTGTAGTTGATCAGGGTGCCGGGGCTGATTTCGTTTCCGGTGATCTTGGCCATGTGAAATGCGCTCCCTCGGGCGCGGGGTGGAGACGGTCTGCGGGTTCAAAGAGCGGGCGGGTGATAGCCCGGCGGGCACCGAACCTCAACCCTCCCCTGGAGGGAGGGCAAAGGTCAAAACAAGCCGTTAAACGCCTTGACCGCCGCCGCCGGGCCGTCGGGGTATTCCCACACCCCGGCAGAAACCGCCAGGAAATCGGCCCCCGCCTCGACCAGCGCGGGGGCGTTGGCCACGGTGATGCCGCCGATGGCGACGCATGGCACCACCATCATCTCGCTCCACCATCGGATGATCTCGATGTCGCAGGCGGTCTTGGGCTCTTTGGTCGTGGTGGGAAAGAAAGCGCCAAAGGCGACATAGTCGGCGCCTGCCTCGGCCGCTTCCATCGCCAGATGGCGGCTGTCATGGCAGGTCACCCCCACGATGGCATCCTCGCCCATGATGCGCCGGGCAGTCTCATAGGGCGTGTCCTCCTGGCCGATATGCACGCCGTCGCAGCCCAGTTCGTGCGCCAGGTCAGGTCGGTCGTTCAGGATGAAGGCCGCGCCGGCGGCCTGCACGATGGGGCGCAAGAGGTCGGTAGCGCGGCGGATCTCGTCGTCGCCGGCGTCCTTCAGGCGCAGCTGGAAGCTGGCGACATCGCCGCCTTTCAGGGCCTCCAAAAAATTCGCCGCCGATAGACGGGGTGGCGAAATCAAGTATAGCCTGCAATCAGACATTCGATTTTGTCCAGGTCAAAATAGGAAATCCTTCGCGGCTTTCCCCTGTTTGCCTGAACCCGCACTTTTCAAAAAGAGCTTTAGCCTCTGGGGTCCGAGATTCGGCGTTGAGTTGATCGTCGGCAACATCTGATTGTAGATGCCGGACTATCGACGCGCCGATCCCTAATCCTCGATAGCCTTGGCGTACAACCAAATACCAGATTTCTGGTTTGTCAGAATGGATGATCGCGAGGCCAGTAATTTTATTGTCTTCCTCCACAATCCATACGCGGCCAGCCGCGGCCTCTTCTTGAAGCCAGTCGATGTTCTTCCTTCTGTTGGAAGGGTCGCTGTACGACTCATGAAGTTGAAAAGCATCTTTGGCTGAAATCCAAAGCTCAAAGACGTTCTCAGCTTGTTCTGGCGTTGCCCTTACAGGCGCGGTCAAGCTGCCTTCTTCTCTTCCGCCGGGCTCCATTTTCCCAGGGCCGCCAGCGAATTCATCAGCGCGCGATGGGCGAACGCCTTCTGCCCGGCTGCCACATTCTCCGCCTTGCCGCTCCAGGCCTTCTGCGGCGCGGCCTGCAGCGCGCGGCCATAGCTGAACGTCAGGCCCCAGGGCAGGGGCCCCATCGCGTTCATCGCCGACAGATGCGCGGTGGCGTCTTCGTCGGACTGGCCGCCCGACAGGAAAGCAATGCCCGGCACCGCCGGCGGCACGCAGCGCTTCAGCGTCTTCAGCGTGCGCTCAGCCACCTCCTGCGCCGAATTCTGCTTCGCGCACTTCTTGCCGGGGATGGTCATGTTGGGCTTCAGCACCATGCCTTCCAGCGCGACCTTGGCGTAGTAAAGCTCCTGGAACACTTCTTTCAGCACGAAGGTGGTGACCTCGTCGCATCGGTCGATGTCGTGATCGCCGTCCATCAGCACTTCGGGCTCCACGATCGGCACGATGCCGTTTTCCTGGGCCAGCGCCGCATAGCGCGCCAGCGCCTGGGCATTGGCATGGATGGCGCCATAGCTGGGGATTCCAGCGCCGATGTCGATCACCGCGCGCCACTTCGCGAAGCGCGCGCCCAGGCCGTGATACTCCACGAAGCGCTCGCGCAGCCCGTCCAGTCCCTCGGTGATGGTCTCGCCGGGGAACAGCGCCATCTTCTTGGCGCCCTGGTCGACCTTGATGCCGGGAATTGAGCCGGCGGCCTCGATCAGCTTGACCAGCGGCGTGCCATCCTTGGCCTTCTGGCGGATGGTTTCGTCGAACAGGATCACGCCCGAGATGTGATCCTTCATCGCCCCGGCGGTGCGGAACAGCATCTCGCGATAGTCGCGGCGGTTCTCTTCGGTGTTCTCCACCTTGATGGCATCGAAGCGCTTCTTGATCGTGCCGCTGGATTCGTCGGCGGCCAGGATGCCCTTGCCGGGCGCCACCATTTTCACGGCGATTGCGTGCAGGGCGTCGAGATTCATCGTTTCCTCTATCGGGTCGTCAGGGCTTCGACTCCGGGCAGTTCCTTGCCCTCAAGCCATTCCAGGAAGGCGCCGCCGGCGGTGGAGACATAGGTGAAATCGTCCTCCACCCCGGCGTGGGCCAGTGCCGCAACCGTATCGCCGCCGCCCGCCACGCTCAACAGCGCGCCCGATTTTGTCTCAGCCGCCACCGCCTTTGCCGCCGCCACGGTTCCCGCGTCGAAGGGCGGGGTCTCGAAGGCGCCGAACGGCCCGTTCCACACCAGGGTCCGGGTCACCGCCAGCCGGTTGCGGAAGGCCGCGATGCTGGCGGGGCCCACGTCCAGTACCATCTCGTCGGCGCCGATTTCGGACACCGGCACCGTGCGGTGTTCCGCGCCCGCCCTGAATTGCCTGGCCACCACCACGTCCGTGGGCAACAGGATCACGGCCCCGGTATCGGTGGCCAGGCCGATCACATGCCGCGCGGTGTCCAGATGGTCCGGCTCGTAGAGCGACTTGCCCACCGGAACGCCCTCGGCGGCCAGGAAGGTGTTGGCCATGGCGCCCCCGATCACCAGCACCTCCACCCGTGTCACCAGGTTTTCCAGCAGCGCGATCTTGGTGGAAACCTTGGCCCCGCCGACCACCGCCATCAGCGGCCGTTCGGGATTGCCCAGCGCCTTCTGCAGATGGGTCAGTTCGGCCTGCATGGACCGGCCGGCGGCATTGGGCAGAAGCCGCGCCACCCCTTCGGTGCTGGCATGGGCACGGTGCGCCGCCGAAAATGCGTCGTTGACGTAGATGTCGCCCAGCGCCGCCAGCGCGCGGGCCATCCCGGGATCGTTCTTTTCCTCACCCGCGTGGAAGCGGGTGTTTTCCAGCAGCAGGATGCCGCCATCCTTCAGCGCCCCCACGGCCTTCTGCGCCACCGGGCCGATGCAGTCCGGCGCAAAGGAAACCGGCCGGTCCAGCACGTTTTCCAGCGGCTGGACCAGCATCTTCAGCGACATGGACGGCACGACCTTGCCCTTGGGCCGGTCGAAATGGCTGAGGACGACCACCTTCGCGCCTTTGTCCGCCAGCTCGCGGATGGTCGGGGCCTGGCGCTCGATGCGGGTGGTGTCGGTGACGACGCCATCCTTCACCGGCACGTTGAGGTCGGCGCGCACCAGAACGCGCCTGCCCTTCACGTCCAGGTCGTCGAGTGTGCGGAACTTGTTCATGGCCCTCCGCTTTCGCTGCAGGTTTGGCGCCCTTGCGTCAGATCAGCTTGCCCAGCGCCACGGCGGTGTCCGCCATGCGGTTGGAAAAGCCCCACTCATTGTCGTACCAGGTCATCACCGACACGAAATTGCCGTCCATCACCTTGGTCTGGTCCAGCGCGAAGCTGGAAGAGGCCGGATTGTGGTTGAAATCGACCGACACCAGCTTGTCGTGTACCACATCCAGGATGCCCTTCAGCGGGCCGGCGGCCGCCGCCGCCTTGATGGCGTCATTGATCTCCTGGACGCTGGTCTGCTTCTTCGACACGAACTTCAGGTCCACCAGCGAGACATTGGGCGTAGGCACGCGCACCGAGATGCCGTCCAGCCTGCCCTTCAGCTCCGGCAGCACCAGGCCCACCGCCTTGGCCGCGCCGGTTGAGGTGGGGATCATGGAAAGCGCCGCCGCGCGGGCGCGATAGAGATCCTTGTGCATCTGGTCCAGCGAGGGCTGGTCGTTGGTATAGCTGTGCACCGTGGTCATCATGCCCTTGTCGATGCCCACCGCGTCGTTCAGCACCTTGGCCACCGGCACCAGGCAATTGGTGGTGCAGGACGCGTTGGACACGACCAGGTGCTCCCTGGTCAGCTTGTCGTGGTTGACGCCATAGACCACGGTAAGGTCGGCGCTCTCGCAGGGGGCCGAGACCAGAACCCGCTTGGCGCCCGCGGCCAGATGGGCGGCGGCCTTGTCGCGCGCGGCGAAGATGCCGGTGCACTCCATGGCGATGTCGACGTCCAGCTCCCTGTGCGGCAGCTCGGCCGGGTTCCTGATCGCCGTCACCTTGATCCTGTGACCGGCGGCGATCATGGTGTCGCCATCCACCGTCACCTGGGCGGGAAAGCGGCCATGCACGCTGTCATAGCGCAGCAGATGGGCGTTGGTTTCCACCGGCCCCAGGTCGTTGACCGCCACCACCTCGATGTCGCGGCGCCCCGATTCCACGATCGCACGCAGAACCAGGCGGCCGATGCGGCCGAAGCCGTTGATTGCAACGCGAATTGCCATTTTCCCTGTCTCCTGTGATGGCCGGCCGGCCAACTTCTATTTCCCCAGCAGCTTTTTCGCCGCCGCCACTGCCGCGTCGGCGGTGATGCCGAATTTCGCATAAACGTCCTTGTAGGGGCCCGAGGCGCCGAAGCTGTGCATGCCGATGAAGGCGCCGGCTTCGCCGTCCAGCAGCTGCGAACCGATATAGCGGTCCCAGCCTTCGCGCACGGCGGCTTCGATGGCGACCTTGACGGTGCCCGGCCCCAGTACCGCGCGGCGATAGTCCAGCGGCTGCGCCTCGAACAGCAGCCAGCTTGGCATGGAAACCACCCGCGCCGCGATGCCTTCGGCCGCCAGCTTCACCCTGGCTTCCATCGCCAGCGAGACCTCGGTGCCGCTGGCCAGCAGCGTCACCTTCGCGGCCGCATCCTCCACCAGCACATAGGCGCCCCTGGCGCAGAGATTTTCCGCCGTGGGATTTTCGCGCAGCGTGGGCACGTCCTGGCGCGAGAAGGCGATCAGGCTGGGCCGGTTTTCAGATTTCACCGCCAGTTCCCAGCATTCGGCCGTTTCCACGCCGTCGGCGGGACGCATGACCAAAAGGTTCGGGATCGCGCGCAGCGCCGCCAGATGCTCCACCGGCTGGTGGGTCGGGCCGTCCTCGCCCACGCCGATGGAATCGTGGGTCATCACGAACACCACCCGGATCCCCATCAGCGCCGCCAGGCGGATCGCGGGGCGGCAATAGTCCGAGAACACCATGAAGGTGCCGCCGTAAGGCAGGATGCCGCCATGCAGCGCCATGCCGTTCATCGCCGCGCACATGCCATGCTCGCGGATGCCGTAATGGACATAGCGGCCGTCGAACCTGTCGGGGCCGATCTCGCTGATGTTCCTGGTGCGGGTGTTGTTGGATGGCGTCAGGTCCGCGCTGCCGCCAATGGTGAAGGGCAGTTCGGCGTTGATCACGTTCAGCGCCTGCTCGCTCATCTTGCGGGTGCCGGCGGAAGGTTTTTCGCTCGCGATCTTCTGCTTGAGCGCCAGCAGCGCCCCATCCAGGCTCTGCGGCAGCACGCCGGCCATCGTGTCGTCGAATTCCTTGGCCTTCGGGCTGCCGGCCTTGCGCGCCAGCCAGTCCTTGCGCGCGGCCGCACCCTTCGATCCGATGGCGCGCCAGTCCTTCAGGATGTCGTCCGGCACCACGAAGGGCTCGTACGGCCAATCCAATTCCTTGCGCGCGCCCGCCACGACATCGGCGCCCGGCGCATCGCTGTGCGCCTTCTGTGTGCCCTGCCGGCCCGGCATGCCGAAGCCGATGATGGTCTTGCAGGCGATCAGCACGGGCCGCGTGGCGTCCTGCGCCGCATCCAGCGCGCGGGCGATGTCGGCCGCGTCATGGCCGTCGCAGGCATCCACCGTCCAGCCCGCGGCCCGGAAGCGCTCCAGCTGGTCGGTGGAGTCCGCCAGGCTGATCGCGCCGTCGATGGTGATGTTGTTGTGGTCCCACATCACGATCAGGTTCTTCAGGCGCAGATGGCCGGCCAGCGTGATCGCTTCCTGGCTGATGCCTTCCATCAGGTCGCCGTCGCTGGCGATGACATAGGTTTTGTGCGCGACCAGTTCGGGGCCGAAGCGGGCATTCAGGATCGCCTCTGCCAGCGCAAAGCCGACCGAATTGCCGATGCCCTGGCCCAGCGGGCCGGTGGTGGTCTCGATGCCGGGCAGATGTCCGTATTCGGGATGGCCGGCGGTGGGGCTGCCGACTTTGCGGAAATGCTTCAGCTCGTCGATGGTGACCTTGGGATAACCCATCAGCCAGAGCAGGGAATAAAGCAGCATCGAGCCGTGGCCGCCCGACAGGATGAAGCGATCGCGGTCGGGCCAGGCCGGATCGGCGGCATCGTGCTTCAGGAAGCGCCGGAACAGCACCGTCGCCACGTCCGCCATGCCCAGCGGCAGGCCCGGATGACCCGATTTCGCCGTCTCGACCGCGTCCAGCGTCAGGACCCGGATAGCATTGGCCAGGCGGCGGACTTCAGCTTGCTCGGGGGCTTGGTCGGGCGCGCTCATTACTGGCTTCCTTGATTCCGGGAAAGGCGGGAAAGGCCGTTGCCCTTAGCGAGCGGTGAACACCCCCGTCAAGGCGGAAAACCCCTTGTTCTGCATATGTCTGCCACGCGTGGCGGTTGACCCATGCCGCCAAACGCCTAAGGTCTTGGCGAATCTAGAGGGAGGACGCGTCCATGAGCCGGATTGATGTGGCCAGAGGCCGCTTCCTGGCCGCCCTTCAGTCCCTGGAAGAGGCCGCCGGCGGGGTGGGCGAAAGCCTGGACGCCGCCGCGCGGGGGTCCGAAAGGCTGGCGCAACTGGAGGCCGAGCGGGAGCGCCTGCTGGCCCGGGTGACCGAACTGGAAGATGAACTGGCCGCGCTTTCCAGCGTGACCGAGGAAGTGGAAGGCCGGCTGGACGGCGCCATCGGCGAAATCCGCGCCGCATTGGCGCGTTAGGAGCGACGGGCAGCGCGGAGCGGAGCGAGCAGCGTCGCCCGCGCGACCCTGAAAATGGGAGGAACAGATGCCTCTGGTCAATGTCATGATTAACAGCCGCGCCTACACGCTGGGCTGCGACGAGGGCGAAGAAGACCATCTCAAGGAACTGGCCGGCCTGGTCGATACCAAGGCGCGCGAGGCCCTGAACATGGTGGGTCAGCAGGCCGGCGACACCAAGATGATGTTGATGGCGGCCCTCCTGATCGCCGATGAGCATCACGACGCCGTGCGGACGCTGGCCGCGGGCCGGCATGCCGTCGCCGGCAGCGCCGAGGAACAGAAATCCCTCCATCTGCGCGCCGAACAGGCCGAAAGCAAAGCCGCCGATATGCTGGAATCTGCCGCCGCCCGGCTGGAGGCGATTGCCGCAAGGCTGGCGCACGCCTAGATTGAAGGCGGACGGACACTGTCTCGTGCGTCAGGTTAGCGATGCCCAGGGGCCTTAATGGTACTCACCGGGAGCTGTCCCTGGCCGGGGCCGTGGTCCTGGTCATATGGCGCCCACCTGCACTGCAGGCCCGTGAGGATCCAAGAACCAACGGCGAGTACGGTTCCGTCCGCTAATTTTTGAGTGATCCCCCTCTGTCGCAACTCGGTCTGCCTGAAGGCAGACCCATCGTTGCGACATCTCCCCCTTCCAGGCGCTGCGCGCCGAAGGGGGAGTAACCTGAGTATGCTTCACCAGATGCAAATGGCTGACAGCAAGACCGAACTGCGAAAGGCCGCGCGGGAACGGCGCAGGGCGTTGGCGTCTGCGGGTTTCCCCGCCGCGCTGGCGGCCCATGCCGATGCGCTGGGCACGAAACCCGGCACGATCGTGGGCGGCTATCATGCCCTGCCCGACGAAGCCGATCCCGCCCTGCTGCTGGACGCGCTGGCGCTAAGGGGCTACCACATCGCCTTTCCCCGTGTCGCCGCCAAGGACCGGCCGTTGGAATATCACCGCATCCCTGACGGCGAAGTGCTGGCCAAAGGCGCCTATGGCATCCACGAGCCGCTGGACCACTGGCCACGCGCGGTGCCCGATCTGCTGCTGGTGCCGCTCCTGGCTTTCGATGCGAGCGGCCACCGGCTGGGTTATGGTGGCGGCTTCTATGACCGCACGCTCCAGGCCCTGAAGGCCGAAAAGCCGATGATCCGCGCGGTGGGCATCGCCTATGCGGGCCAGCAGGTGGACTTTCTGCCCCGTGGGCGCCATGACTACCCCCTCGATGCCGTGCTGACGGAACAGGGCCTGAAAGTCTTTCGATGAACATTCTTTTCTTGGGCGACATCGTGGGCCGCCCTGGCCGCGATGCGGTGATATCCGCGCTGCCCGACCTCAAGGCCCGCCTGAAGCCCGATTTCGTGATCGTCAATGGCGAGAACGCCGCCGGCGGCTTCGGCCTGACTGCCGCCGTCGCGGAGGAATTCTTCGCCGCCGGCATCGACTGCATCTCCACCGGCAACCACTGGGCCGACCAGAAGGAGATCCTGGCCTATGGCGAGACCGAAGATCGCGTATTGCGCCCCGTGAATTATCCGCGCGGCACGCCGGGGCGCGGCGCCAATCTCTACCAGACCCCCACCGGAAGCGTGCTGGTGATCAACGTGATGGGCCGCATCTTCATGGACGCGCTGGACGATCCCTTCGCCGCGGTCGATGCCCAACTGACCGCCTGTCCGCTGGGCGAGGTTGCCGATGCCGTCGTGGTCGATGTCCATGCCGAAGCCACGTCGGAGAAGATGGCGATGGGCCATTTCTGCGATGGCCGCGCCAGCCTGGTGGTGGGCACCCACAGCCATGTGCCCACCGCCGACGCGCAGATATTGCCGGGTGGCACTGCGTTCCAATGCGATGCCGGCGCCTGCGCCGATTACGATTCCGTTATCGGCATGGACAAGACCGAGCCGCTGCAACGCTTCACCCGCAAGATTCCCACCCAGCGCTTTACGCCCGCCACTGGCCCCGCGACGGTCTGCGGCGTGTTCGTGCAGACCGGCGCCGGCGGCCTTGCCACGCGCATCGAACCGGTGCGGGTGGGTGGGCGGCTGACCCAGACAGTTCCCGAACTGTAAGACGGTCCGATAAACCCTGATGCCTTCGCGGTTGAAATGCCGCGGGCGGAGGACAATCCTTCGACGATCATCGAAGGGACTGCTGTCATGGAATATCGCCTGCTCGGCCGCTCCGGCTTCAAGGTTCCGGTTCTTACCTTCGGCACGGGGACCTTCGGCGGCAAGGGCGATTTCTTCAAGGCGTGGGGCGATACCGATGCCAAGGGCGCCGAGCGTCTGGTCGACATCTGCCTGGATGCGGGGCTGACCATGTTCGATTCCGCCGATGTCTATTCGGCGGGCGAGGCCGAGACGGTGCTGGGTGCCGCCATCAAGGGGCGCCGCGACAAGGTGTTGATCTCCACCAAATACACCTTCCGCAGCGGTGACGGGCCCAACGAGGTCGGCTCCTCGCGCCATCACATCACCCGCGCCACCGACGCCGCGCTGAAGCGCCTTGCCACCGACCATATCGACCTGGTCCAATTGCACGGCTTTGACGCCATGACTCCGCCGGAGGAAATCCTCTCGACCTTCGATGCGCTGATTCGCGCCGGCAAGATCGGCTATATCGGCGTTTCCAACTGGTCGGGCTGGCACCTGATGAAGGCGCTGGCGGTGTCGGACCGTTATGGTTATCCGCGCTATGTCGCCCACCAGGCCTATTATTCGCTGATCGGCCGCGACTATGAATCCGAACTGATGCCGCTGGCGCTGGACCAGGGCGTGGGCTGCGTTGTGTGGTCGCCGCTGGGCTGGGGGCGGCTGACCGGCAAGCTGCGCCGCGGCGCGCCCATTCCCGCCGTCAGCCGCCTGCACCAGACCGCCGACAAGGGCCCGCAGGTCGAGGACGAATATCTCTATCGCGTGGTCGATGCGCTGGACGAGGTGGCGAAGGAAACCGGAAAATCGGTGCCGCAAATCGCGCTGAACTGGCTTTTGCAGCGGCCGTCCGTCTCCACCGTGGTCATTGGCGCGCGCAACGAAGAACAGTTGCGCGCCAATCTGGGCGCGGTGGGCTGGTCGCTGACGCCGCAGCAGATGGCGAAGCTGGACGCCGCCAGCAAGCGCACGCTGGCCTATCCCTACTGGCACCAGGCCCAGTTCGCCGAGCGCAATCCGTTCCCGGTGTGATTCAAAAACATTCAAACGCGTCGAGCTGTTCGTCCTGGTGCAGCACGCAGACGCGCCGGCCCTTGTCGAAATCCACGGCATAGGCCGCCAGCCAGCCAGGCACGGGGGTCTCGCCCGCGCCGGTGGGTTTGTCCTGCGCGCCGATATAGGCGATGGACTGGATCGCCCCCAGGTCCATGGCGCGCGCATCGGCGATCGGCTTGTCCAGCCGCGTTTCGTGCGCCGGCACCTGTCCCGACAGGATGGCGCGCAGCAGTCCTGCCTTGCCCGCCACGTCGGGCGCGGCGGGATCGACCTCGACCTTCACGCCTTCCGAAAGGTCGTCGTCGCGCACGCGTATGCCCGCGATCTTGACGCCGAAATGGCCGGTGAAGCGGGTGGGCGATTGCATCTCGCCGTCCATCACGATGCGCGCCATCATCGTGCCCCAGGCCAGATGCACCTTGTGTCCGTCGCTTTCCAGCGTGTCGGAGGTGCCATAGTCGCGGCTGTAGCAGCGCGTGTGCAGCCCTTCCTCGCCCGATACCACGCGGCAGAAGCGCGCCCGCAGGGGGCCCCAGTGAAAGCCTTCGAACAGCCCGGCCTTCAGCCAGGCCGGACCCGAAACCAGCCAGATGCCGGTTGGGCCGCGCACGGTGACGCTTTCGGGAACCTGCGCCGCGGCGCCGCCGGCCGCCAGTGCCAGCAGCAGCGCGCAGCACCGGCTCATCCCGTTCCGGCCTGTTCCCATGGCGCCATCATGCCTTGGGCCTTGCAGCCGCGCCAAGGCCTTGCTTTCCAAAATGCGCGCCGCGCTTCACTATGGCCGGGCCGCTCTCCGCCCGGTCTTCCGATGGATGTTCCGCTTTCCAGTTTCGCCGACAAGGCCCTGTTTCATGTCGGCGGCACGCCGGTGACCATCTCGGGCCTTGTCGTCGCCGCCACGATCGCTGCCGTCGCCTTCGTGGTCTCGCACCTGGCGGTGCTGGTGATCGCGCGCGCCCGCAGCCGGATGGACGAGGCCGGAGGCGGCCTCTACATCCTGGAGAAATTCGCCGGCTATGGCATCGCCATCCTTGGCGTGCTGATGGCGCTGTCCTCGCTGGGGCTGAGCCTTTCGTCCTTCGCGGTGTTCGCCGGCGCCATCGGCGTTGGCGTCGGCCTGGGCCTTCAGGGCGTGATCAAGGAGTTCGTCTCCGGCATCGTGCTTCTGTTCGACAGCATCATCAATGTGGGCGACTATGTCGAACTGCCGGGATCGAAGCTGCGCGGCCTGGTGCGCGAGATCGGAACCCGTGCCGTCCACATCCGCAACAACGACAATGTCGACATCTTCGTCCCCAATTCGCGCTTCATCGAGGAACGCTTTATCAACTGGACGCTGCAGGGCGAGACAAGGCGCATCCACGTGCCCTTCTCGGTGGCCTATGGCACCGACAAGGCTTTTGTGCGCGACGTGGTGCTGGCGGCGGCGCGTTCGATCGACGCCACCATGCCCGACGATGGCCCCCGCCGTTCCCAGGTCTGGCTGGTGGGCTTCGGCGACTCCGCGCTGGATTTCGAGCTGGTGGTGTGGCCCAACCTGGCTGCGGTCAAGCGCCCCAACGCGATGACGGCGGCCTATCTGTGGGCGATCGACGATGCGCTGCGCGCGGCGGGGATCGAGATTCCCTTTCCCCAGCGCGATGTGCGGGTGCGCTCGGTCCTCGGCCGCGAGGGCGACGCCGCGCTTGAGGCACTGGGATACACTGCCAGGCCGGACGGGCAGGCGCGTGTCGCCCCTGCGGGCGGCTCGCGCAACGATGCAGCCCAGGACCTGGCGGCGCATGCGCGGGGGGATGATCCGCAACCCCCGCCGCGCGGTGGGGACAAGGCCGGGCACTAGCTTCTGTGGCTTGATCGTGCGCAAGGCGCCATGTGGCGGCCGGGTCTCTGCTGCATCCTGTCCAAAAAGGGAAACCAGACCATGTGGGGTTACGGACACTGGATGCATGGCGGAATGGGATGGCCCATGCTGGTCGGCGGCGGTATCTGGCTGCTGGTGCTAGTGGCCGTGGCGATGCTCCTGTGGCTGGCGCTGCGTCCGCGCGAAGGCGGCCGCGACAGCCAGGCCCGGGAACTTCTGGATGCGCGCTATGCCCGCGGCGAGATCGGCCGCGATGAATATCTGGAGAAGAGGAAGGACATCGCCGGCTAGGCGATGCCCTTCCGCTTTCGACAGGATTGCTAGGCCGCCAGCGTCACCGCGGCAACATCGGCGCTGTGCGCCTCTCCGTCCAGCGTCGCGGCGATGGCGTGCACCACGGCGGCGATGCGCACCGCAGCCTGGATCTGCTCGGCCGTCAGCCCCGCGTCGCGCAGCACCTTTTCGTGGCTGTCGATGCAGGTGCCGCAGCCATTGATCGCCGACACTGCCAGGCACCAGAGCTCGAAATCCGCCCTGTCGACGCCGGGCTTGCCGATCACGTTCATCCGCAACCGCGCCGGAAGCGTCTTGTAGTCCGGCGCCGATGCCAGATGGGTGAAGCGGTAATAGATGTTGTTCATGCCCATGATGGCGGCGGCGGCCTTGGCCGCGCTCAGCGCCTCGGGCGAAAGCGCCGGCGCGAAGCTCGCCGTCACCGCACGGGTGGTCTTTTCGTTGCGCGCCGCCAGGGCGCAGGCGATGAAGGTCCCGGCCCGCTGCTGTTCGGTGAGCACGGCTTCCTGCGCCAGCGAGGACAGGTTGAGCTTCAGGTCCCTGGCATAGTCGGGCAGGGCGTCTTTCAGGGTCTCGATGGTCATGGCTTTATCCTTGGAAAAATCGCCCCCATCCCGGTTGGGAAAGACCGTTCGGGGATGGAGGCCGTATTGGATGGTCGCGCCGGGAGGCCCTCGCTTGGCTCGGGTTCCCGGTCGCTCCGGGCTACGCCGCCGTCCTTATGACGTCCTCGCCTTTCTGCCAGTTGCAGGGGCACAGTTCGTCGGTCTGCAGCGCATCCAGCACCCGCAGCACTTCGGCCGGATTGCGGCCTACGCTCATGTCGGTGACATAGACGAAGCGGATGATGCCCTCCGGATCGACCAGGAAGGTGGCGCGCTTGGCGACGCCAGCCTCCTCATCCAGGATGCCCAGCGCCTTGGAAAGCCGGCGGTTGGTGTCGGCCAGCATGGCGAAGGGCAGGCCCTTGAGGTCGGCATGATTCTGCCGCCACGCCAGGTGGACGAATTCGCTGTCGGTCGAGACGCCATAGATGACGGTGTCCCGATCGTTGAAATCGCCGTTCAGCTTGCCGAAGCCGGCGATCTCGGTGGGGCAGACGAAAGTGAAGTCCTTGGGCCAGAAGAAGACCAGCTTCCACTTGCCCTTGTCGCTTTCCTGGGTGAAATCCTTGAAAGCATTGCGGGGGTCGGTTGAAACCACGCCCTGGACGGAAAAATCGGGGAATTTGTCGCCGATGGTCAGCATGAGGCACTTACTCCTTGGAATTATTCTAAGTAATAACTGTTCTTAGAAGCGTTTTAAACTAGTGTCAAGCGGATCCCCGGCCGGATCGGCGATAATGCCGCAGGGGAATCAGGAGAAAACCGCGCCTTGGCTGGAAAAATCGCCATGCTGGGACTGGTCGCAACGCTGGGACTGGGGCTGAGAGCCCCAGTCCAGGCCGTCGAGCCGGTTCCCGACGCCGCTTACCTCAAGCCCCACCGCATGGTGGCGGTGCAGGGCGGCCGCCGTCTCAATCTGTTTTGCCTGGGGCATGGCAGGCCCACCGTGCTGTTCGACGCGGGCCTGGGCGGCAGCACCCTGTCCTGGCGCAAGATCCAGGGTGAGGTCGCCAAAACCACCCGCGCCTGTTCCTACGACCGCGCCGGTCACGGCTTCAGCGATCCGCCCCCTGGTCCCGCCACGGCCGAGGCGGCGGTCGCCGACATCCACCGCCTGCTTTCGGCCGCGCATGTCAGGACGCCGGTGCTTTATGTCGGCCACTCCATCGCCGGCCTTTACGGCGTGCTGCTGCAGGCCCTCCACCCCGAAGATGTTGCCGGTGAAGTGCTGGTCGATCCCTCTTTCGCCGGCCAGTTCCAGGCCATGACCGCCGACCTGCCAAAGGCGGTGCGCGACGGCGCGGCCGCTCTATATCGCGGTCAGCTGGGCCATCTGAAAGCCTGTGCCGTCACCCGGCCACCCTTGCCCAAGGACTGCCTGGGCCACGGGAACGGCCCGGAACGCCTGCCGCCCGCGCTGGCGGCGCTGGAGGAAAGCCAGGTCTCGCGTCCTTCCTATATCGCCGCCAACGCCTCGGAGTTCGAAAGCTTCCTGCCCGGCGATGCGAACAGCCCCGACCAGCATGCGCTGCAAGCCCATCCCGCCGATTTCGGCGACAAGCCGCTGATCGTCCTGACCCACAGCCGCATGGCCTATCCGGGCGTGACGCCCGACCAGAATGTGCTGATCGAAAAAGCCTGGATGGCCGGTCACGACCGGCTGGCCGGCCTGTCCTCACGCGGCAGCAACAGCGTCGTGCCGGACAGCGGCCATTTCATCCAGCTGGACCAGCCCCAGGCGGTCATCGCTGCCATTGACAAGGCGATCGTGCAGCTGCGCGCCGATTAGGGCCAGACATAGCCGCCCTTGGCGGCGAACTGCCTGGCCAGTTCGGCGTCGTAATCCTTCCGCGCCGCCGCCAGGTAATGCTGGAATTCCTCCGGATCGACGAACGGATTGGCCGCGCCCACCTTCATGCGCTGCAGCTTGGCGTCCATGCCGAACTGCGCGCCGTGCGGCGCCAGGAAGACATCGACATGCACGTCCTTCAGCCTGGCGAAGCTGTTCCGGTAATCCTGGGCGATATTGGGATAGGCCGGCGTGCCGGTCAGGGGATTGCCCGCCACCGAGATCGAGCAGAAGAACATCACCTGGTAGGTGTGCCCCGCCTCCGTCACCGGCAAGGTCCAGCTGGTACAGCCGGGCGTGTGGCCGGGCGTCAGGTGCGCGGTCAGCGTGGCGCCGCCCAGGCTGACCGTCTCGCCGTCCTTGACCACCTGGTCCACCTTCACCGGCGGGAAGGGATCGGCGACGGATGGCCCGAAGGTGATACGCCCCGTCTCCAGGAAGGGCTTGTCGGCGGCGCTGGCATAAAGCCTGGCGCCGGTCGCGCGCTTGAGTTCGGCCAGCCCCCCGGCATGGTCGAAATGGGCGTGGCTGTTGAGCAGGATCTTGATGTCCGACAGCTTCACGCCCAGCGCCTGGATGTTCTTCTCGATCAGCGGCGCCGATTCGGGCAGGCCGCCATCGGTCAGGATATCGCCGGCCGGGGTGCGAATCAGGAAGGCGCTGACCCCCGCGGTACCCACATAATAGACATTCCCGATCACGCGGAACGGCTGGTGCGGCCTGTTCCAGTCGGCCCGCGTCTGGCCGAACGGGTCGGCCTGCGGGGGCTGGGCCCCTGCCGGGCCCGGCATGGCCCACAGCACCGCCAGCGCGAACGCCGCCGCAAATCCTCTCATGAGCGACTCCCTCGACAAAGGCGAGTCTAGCGTCAATCCATGGCCGGGCGAAATGACTTCAGCGCCATCCAGCCGGCGATCACGAAGGCCAGCAGCACCGCCCCTTGCGTGGCGCCGAACAGCGGCCCGCCCGTGACCGGCGGGCTAGGCAGCTTGATGAACATCTGGACGACCAGCACGAAGACATTCAGCCAAAGGGCAAACAGTGCCGTCACCACATAGGTGGCGCGCCAGCCGCCCTGAAGCCTTTTGCCGTAGAAGGCATAGAGTGCCACCGCCAGGTCGACCAGCGAGATCGCGCCGACGATCTGGGCCGGTGTGGGTTGGGGCCCCTTCTGGACAAAGAAATAGCCGGTGACGCTGGTCAGCACCGTGAACAGCAGGAAGATGGCCGTCAGCGACCGGCACAGGGTACCGCCCAGCATCTGGCCCAGCACCATCAGCCCGGCGGCGATGGCGATGAAGGTGATGGCGGTATGTCCGAGGGTAAGCGGATCCATGGCAAGCACGGGCATGGGACGCCTCCGAAATGGGAAATGGAAATGGGGAGCCACAAATGCGGACAGCCTGCGCGTTTGCGCCGCCCCCGGCAAGGCTTGGCGCCCCGCCGGACTTGAAAAGCAAGCAGCGTCCCGGCTATCTGGCGCCCACTTTCGCAGGAATTTCACATGGCCGGTCACAGTCAGTTCAAGAACATCATGTTCCGCAAGGGCAAACAGGACAAGGAGCGCTCCAAGCTCTTTGCCAAGCTCAGCCGCGAAATCACCGTGGCGGCCAAGTCCGGCCTGCCCGACCCGGCCCACAATCCCCGCCTGCGCACCGCCATCATCGCCGCCAAGGCCGAGTCCATGCCAAAGGACAATATCGAGCGCGCCATCGCCAAGGCGGCCGGCAACACCGGCGAGAATTACGATGAGATCCGCTATGAGGGCCGGGGCCCCGGCGGCGTCGCCATCATCGTCGAGGCAATGACCGACAATCGCAACCGCACGTCCGCCGACGTGCGCGCCGCCTTCAGCAAATATGGCGGCCAGATGGGCGAAACCGGCTCGGTCAGCTTCATGTTCGACCATGTCGGCGCCATCACCTATCCGGCCGCAAAGGGCAGCGAGGACGCGATGCTGGAAGCCGCGCTGGAGGCCGGCGCCGACGAATGCGTGTCGTCGCAGGACAGCCACGAATTCCTCACCAGCATCGAAAATTTCGCCGCCGTGCGCGACGCGCTGGAGGCAAGGTTGGGCGAACCGGCCAGCGCCGCCATCACCTGGCGGCCGCAGAACACCGTCCAGGTGACCGACGACCAGGGCGAGACGCTGATGAAGCTGGTCGAGGTGCTGGACGATCACGACGACGTCCAGAACGTCTATGGCAATTACGAATTGTCCGACGCCCTGATGGCGAAGCTGGCGGGATAAGGCGCGCCTGCCCCATCCTGACGCTGGCGTAATGAATCCCGGCGTCCCTATACTCGCGGCATGGACCATTCCACGCCGCTTATTGCCGCCATCGTCGTCGGCCTGGTGCTCGCTTTTATCCTGGGCACCATCGCCCAGCGGCTGAGGCTGCCGCCGCTGGTCGGCTACCTGCTCGCCGGGGTGGTGGTGGGACCCTTCACCCCCGGGTTCGTTGCCGACAGCGGCCTGACTCTGCAACTGGCCGACATCGGCGTGATCCTTTTGATGTTCGGCGTGGGGCTTCAGTTCCATGCCGAAGAGCTTCTGGCCGTCAAAGGCGTGGTGGTGCCGGGCGCGGCGCTGCAGATGGCGGCGATCGCCGGGCTGGGCACCCTGGCCGGCCTGGCAATGGGCTGGCCCTGGGGCCAGGGGCTGGTCTTCGGCCTGTGCCTTTCGGTGGCCTCGACCGTGGTGGTGATGCGCGCTTTGTCCGACCGCCGCCTGACCGACAGCGGCGCCGGCCGCACCGCCATCGGCTGGCTGGTGATGCAGGACCTGCTGACGGTGCTGGTGCTGGTGGTTCTGCCGCCCATCGCCGCCGCGCTGAAGGGCGGCGACATCCACACGGCCGCGCTGATCCGCAGCCTGGGCCTGACCCTGGCCAAGCTGGCCGCCTTTGCGGCGCTGATGCTGGTGGTGGGACGCAGGCTGATCCCGGCGCTGCTGCACTATATCGCCCACACCGGCAGCCGCGAGCTGTTCCGTCTGGCGGTGCTGTCGCTGGCGCTGGGCGTGGCCTTCTTCGCCGCCACCCTGTTCGGTGTTTCCCTGGCGCTGGGCGCCTTCTTCGCCGGCATGATCCTGGCGGGCTCGCCGCTCTCCCAGCGCGCTGCCGAGGAATCGCTGCCCCTGCGCGATGCCTTCGCCGTGCTGTTCTTCGTCTCGATGGGCATGCTGTTCAATCCGCGCGTGATCGTGTCGGCGCCGCTGGGCCTTTCCATCGCCTTCGCGCTGGTGCTGGCGGGCGGCGCCATCGCCTTCCTGCTGCTGCGGCGCCTGGGCGTGGCGCGCGGCGATGCCATCACCATTGCCGTCTGCCTGGCGCAGATCGGCGAATTCTCCTTCATCCTGGCGGACCTGGGGATCGGGCTGGGCGTGCTTCGGGCCGAGGCGCGCGACATGATCCTGGGCGCTTCGATCCTGTCCATCTTTCTCAATCCGGCGCTGTTCTGGCTGGCCGGGCGGCAGGGCGCCCGGGTCGGCGTCACGACCGGCCCCGACAAGCCCGTCCAGCCGCGGCCCGCCGCCCCGCCGCCCACCGGGCTTTCGGATCATGCCGTGCTGGTGGGCTATGGCCGGGTGGGCCGCCTGATCGCCGAGGGCCTCAAGGGCACCCTGCCGCTGCTGGTGATCGAGGAAGGGCAGGTGGGCGATCCGGCCATCGAGCACATCCGCGGCAATGCCGCGCGCGCCGACATGCTGGCGGCGGCGAACCTTTTGGGCGCGCGCATCCTTTTCGTCGCGATCCCGCAGGCTTTCGAGGCAGGCCAGATCGTCGAACAGGCGCGGGCCGCCAATCCGAACCTGCCCATTATCGCCCGCGCCCATTTCGACGGCGAGATCGACCACCTCTTGGCCCACGGCGCCAGCAAGGTGATCATGGGTGAGCGCGAGATCGCCACGGCGATGGTTTCCTGGGCGATGCAGGAATTCGCCGAGGCCCAATAGGAAGGACATATCCGAACATAAAGGGTACAAAAGCCCCATGAGCGGGACGATTCGCATCCTGGGCCTGGATCCGGGCCTCTCGGCCATGGGCTGGGGGGTGATCGATGTGTCCGGCACCCGCCTCACCCACATCGCCCATGGCGTGATCGCCACCCGCCCCTCGCTGGGCCTGGCTTTCCGGCTGATGGCGCTGCACCGTGAACTTGCCGCCGTAATCGCCGCTCATGGCCCCGCCGCCATCGCGGTGGAACAGGCCTTCGTCGCCCGCGATCCTTCCGCCGCGCTCAAGCTGGGCCATGCCCGCGCCGTGGCGCTGCTGGCGGGGGCGCAGGCGGGGCTGGACATCGCCGAATATGCCCCCAACCACATCAAGAAGTGCGTGGTGGGCGCCGGCCATGCCGCCAAGGAACAGGTGCAGTTCATGGTGGCGCGGCTTTTGCCGACCGCGCGGGTGACACAGGCCGATGCCGCCGACGCGCTGGCCGCGGCCATCGCCCATGCCCATCTGGCGGCGGCGCGGCCCTTGAAAGTCGTTGACGTGAACGTGGTCGCGCGATGATCGGCAAGCTGACCGGAATTGTGGACGCCATTTTCGAGGATCATGTGATCCTGGACGTGAACGGCGTCGGCTATCTGGTCTTCTGTCCGTCCTCGACCCTGTCGCGGCTGGCGGCCGGCGCGCATGCCAGCCTGATGGTCGAAATGAAGGTGAGCGAGGACGCGATCCGTCTTTACGGCTTTGTCAGCAATGAGGAACGCGAATGGTTCCGCCTGCTGCAGACGGTGCAGAATGTCGGCGCCCGCGTGGCGCTGGCGGTGCTCTCCACGCTAAGCCCGCGCGACCTGTCGCGCGCGCTGGCTTTGGGCGACAAGGCGATGATCGCCCGCGCGCCGGGCGTCGGCCCCAAGCTGGCGCTGCGCATCGCCACCGAACTGAAGGACAAGGTCTCTTCGATGATGATGGGGGGCGAGGAACCCATCGCCGCCGTGGTCGCTGCCCCCAAGGGCCCGGAGGCCGATGCGGTGTCGGCGCTGGTGCATCTGGGCTATAGCGAGGTGCGTGCCGCCGAGGCGGTGGCCCGCGCATCCGCCGCGCTGGGCGAGGGCACCGATCCCTCCGCCCTGATCCGCGAAGCGCTGAAAGGCATGGCCCGTTGAAAAATCCGCTGACCCAGCCCGAACGCCACGAGGACGACACGCTGGAATCGTCCCTGCGCCCGCGCCGCCTGGCCGATTTCGTCGGCCAGCAGCAGGCGCGCGAGAATCTGTCCATCTTCATCGAAGCCGCCCGCGATCGCGGCGAGGCACTGGATCATGTGCTGTTCTATGGCCCGCCGGGCCTGGGCAAGACCACGCTGGCGCAGATCGTCGCGCGCGAGCTGGGGGTGAATTTCCGTTCCACTTCGGGGCCCGTGCTGGCCAAGGCGGGCGACCTTGCCGCCATTCTCACCAACCTCGAACCGCGGGATGTGCTGTTCATCGACGAGATCCATCGGCTCAATCCGGCGGTGGAGGAAATCCTCTATCCCGCGATGGAGGATTACGAACTCGACCTGGTGATCGGGGAGGGGCCGGCCGCCCGCTCGGTCAAGATCAGCCTTTCGCCCTTCACGCTGGTGGGCGCCACCACCCGTTCGGGGCTCATCACCACGCCCCTGCGCGACCGCTTCGGCATTCCGGTGCGGCTGAATTTCTATACCCCCGACGAACTGCTCTCGATCGTGGAACGGGGCGCGCGCGTGCTGGGCTTCGCGTTGACCCGCGATGGCGCGCGCGAGATCGCCGCCCGCAGCAGGGGCACCCCGCGCATCGCCGGGCGCCTTTTGAAGCGCGTGCGCGACTTCGCCGCCGTGCAGAAGGCGGCGACGGTGGATGCGAAAACCGCCGATGCGGCGCTGAACCGCCTGGAGGTTGACGGCAAGGGCCTGGATGCCTTCGACCGCCGCTACCTGACCCTGATCGCGGAGAATTATTCCGGCGGGCCCGTCGGCATCGAAACCATCGCCGCCGCGCTGGGCGAGGCGCGCGACGCCATCGAGGAAATCGTCGAGCCTTATCTGTTGCAGCAGGGCTTCGTGCAGCGCACCCCGCGCGGACGCGTCCTGGCGGGGGCGGCCTATGGCCATCTGGGGCTGGGCACGCCCCCGGCCCAGCCGCTGCAGACGGGGCTGTTCTCCGGCGAGGAGGAGGGATGAGCGGCACGCTGAAAGGGCTGGGATTTTTCGACGGCAAGACCCACGTCCTGCCGATCAGCATCTATTACGAGGACACCGACCTGTCGGGCTTCGTCTATCACGCAAATTACCTGCGCTACATGGAGCGGGGCCGCACCGAATGTTTCCGCCTGGCCGGCATCTCCAAGATGGCGGGATTGGAGGATGACGAGCCCACGGCCTGGGCCATCCGCCGCATCCAGGTCGATTATCACCGCCCGGCGCGGCTGGACGATGTCATAGAAGTGCGAACAAGCCTGACGGGCCTGTCCGGCGCGCGCATGCATGCCACCCAGAACATCGTCTGCGGCGGCACGCTTCTTGTGGAAGGACGGATCGAAGCGTGCATGACCACGTTAACCGGCAGGGCGCGCCGCCTTCCCAAATATGTCCTTCAGACTCTTGCGCCTTTGCTTGTTGCAATAGAAACTTGATTCCATTCGTCAAACTTCGGCCAAGATCGGCGTTCATTAGCCGAATATCTCCGGCGAAAAAGGGTTTCCTGATGAATTTCATGCGCGCTTTCGCCGTACTTGCCCTGATTGCGGGCCTGGCCCTGGCGGCTTCCCATCCGGCTCTCGCCCAGGGCAATGAACAGGGCCCCATTGCCGCGCCCGTGGGCGAAGCGGCCCAGTCCCAGACCCTGGCGGCTCCGCCGGGCGCCGCGGCAAGCAACGATGCGCCGATGGGCGGCGACACCAGCTTCACCATCGTCGGCATGTTCATGCGCGCCGACATCGTGGTGAAGTCGGTCATGGTGATGCTGCTCCTGGCCTCGCTCTGGTCCTGGACCATCATTTTCAACAAGCTGGTGACCCTGTCGAACCTCAAGCGCAAGGCGCGCCGTTTCGAAAAGCTGTTCTGGTCGGGCCAGTCGCTGGACGAACTGTACCAGCACTTCGCCGGCCGCAACGACCATCCCCTGGCCGCCATGTTCATCGCCGCGCTGCGCGAATGGCGCCGCGCCTTCGACGGCGGCAACCCCCGCGAATCCATGGTGACGGGCGTCAAGGAACGCATCGACAAGGCGATGAGCGTGACCATCCTGCGCGAGACCGACGGCATCGAAAAGCAGCTGGGCATCCTGGCCACCATCGGCTCGGTGTCGCCCTTCGTCGGCCTGTTCGGCACGGTCTGGGGCATCATGAACAGCTTCACCGCCATCGCCGCGCGCCACGATACCACCCTGGCCGTGGTTGCCCCCGGCATCGCCGAGGCGCTGTTCGCCACCGCCATGGGCCTTCTGGCCGCCATTCCGGCGGTGATCTTCTACAACCGCTTCGTCGCCGAGATCGGCCGCTATGTGAACATGCTGGATGCCTTTTCGGATGAATTTTCCGCCATCCTGTCGCGCCAGCTCGACGAAAAGGCGCGCTGATGGCGGCTGGAATCCAGCACACTTCCAGCCGCGGCCGCGGGCGCCTGCGCCGCCACGCGATGGCCGAGATCAACGTCACCCCCTTCGTCGACGTGATGCTGGTGCTCCTGATCGTCTTCATGGTCACGGCCCCGCTCCTGACCGTGGGCGTGCCGGTGGACCTGCCCAAGACGCGCGCCCCGGCGCTGGGCCAGGACCGCGAACCCCTCTCCATCACCGTGCGCAGGGACGGCAGCATCTTCCTGCAGAAGGAGCCGATCGCGGAAGCCGCGCTGGTGGACAAACTGAAGGCCATCGCCGCCAACGGCTATGACCAGCGCATTTTCGTGCGCGGCGATGACCGCGTGAATTACGGCAAGGTGATGGAAGTGATGGGGTTGCTCGCCGCCGCCGGCTTTACCCATATCGGGCTCGTGACCGATGTCGTCAAACCCAAGCCAGACCAGCGCTAGCGCGTCCGGCGCCAAGGCGGTCCCATGGCGGCGCTCGGAGCCCACCACCGCCCAGGGCCCGCGCTTCGGCGTCGTCGGATCGCTTGCCTTTCACGGGCTGGTGATTGCGGCGGCACTGTTCTCCTTCCGCAATTTCCACACCCCGCAGGAGACCCACACCGTGCCGGTCGACCTGGTGACCATCGCCGCCGAGACCAATGTCGCGGCTCAGGCGCCGCCCCAGCCCAAGCCCGAGCCGGAGAAGATCGAAATCCCCACCCCGGCGGCGGAGCCGCCGCCCGAGCCGCAACTGGCTGAAGTCGCACCCGCCCCCGACGCCAAGATGCCCGAGTTCGATGTGGCCAAGGAGGAGCCCAAGCCAGTGGAGAAGCCCCCGGAAAAGCCCAAGGTGACAAAAAAACAGGCGCAGCAGCAGGACTTCGCCGCGCTGCTCAACAAACTGACGGCCCAGCCCAAGCGGCCCAAGAACGCCAGGCCGGGCCAGCGTGTGATCCAGGGCGTCGGCGCGGGCAATGCCATGACCGCCAACATCGCCGACGCGCTGCAGAGCCAGATCTATCGCTGCTGGTCGCCGCCCGTCGGTGCGCCCAATGCCGACGACCTGATCGTGGAATATGACCTGCGCCTCAATCCCGACGGCACGGTGGCGGGGCTGGCGCTGCTGCCCGGCTCTGCCGCGGCGGCCTCGGGCAATTCCTATACCCGCGCGGCGGCGGAAGCGGCCAGCCGCGCCGTCTATCAATGCGCGCCCTATCACCTGCCGCAACAGGATTATGCCGTCTGGCGCGAGATCAATCCCTTGCATTTCGACCCGCGCCAGCTGATGCAACAATAGCCGCGCGTACACGTTGGAGAATCGCATGAAGAAATTCCTGGTCCTCTGCGCCGCCCTTTTCCTGGGACTGCCGCTTCTTGGCATCCTGGCCGCCGGACCCGCACGCGCGGCGCTGAGCGTCGATGTGACCCAGGGCAATCCCCAGCCGCTGCCCATCGCCATCCCCGATTTTCTTCCCGGCACGCCCGGCGATGCCCAGGCCGGTGCCAATATCGCCGGGGTGGTGCGCGCCGACCTGGAGCGTTCGGGCCTGTTCAAGCCGCTGGATCCCAATGGCTTCATCGAACACATCACCAGCATCAACACCGTGCCCAACTTCCAGAGCTGGCGCACCATCACCGCCCAGGGCCTGGTGACCGGCCAGGTGACCCTGCAGCCCGACGGGCGCCTGCGGGTGGATTTCCGCCTGTGGGACGTTTATGGCGCCAGCCAGATGCTGGGCCTGCAATATTTCACGCAAGGCGAGAACTGGCGGCGCGTCGCCCATATGGTGTCGGACGCCATCTATGAGCGGATCACCGGCGAAAAGGGCTATTTCGACACCCGCATCGTCTTCATCGCGGAGTCGGGCCCAGCCACCAAGCGCGTCAAGCGACTTGCCATCATGGACGAGGACGGCGCCAACCCTATCTTCCTGACCAACGGCAGCTACATGGTGCTGACGCCGCGCTTCAACCCCAGCGCGCAGATGATCGCCTACATGTCATATATCGGCAGCAAGCCGCGGGTTTACCTGTTCGACATCGAGACCGGCCGCCAGGAGCGGCTGGGCGATTTCCCCAACATGACATTCTCTCCACGCTTTTCGCCTGACGGCAACCGGGTGGCGCTCAGCCTTGAGACCAACGGCAACTCCGACATCTACATCATGGACCTGCGCAATCGCGCGATTCAGCGGCTGACCACCGATCCGGGGATAGACACCGCGCCGTCCTTCTCGCCTGACGGCCGCCAGATCGCTTTCGAATCGGATCGCGGCGGCAGCCAGCAGGTCTATGTGATGGGCGTCGATGGCTCCAACCAGCACCGAATCAGTTTCGGCGCCGGCAACAACGGCACGCCGGTCTGGAGCCCGCGCGGCGACCTTCTGGCCTTCACCAAGCAGCAGGGAAGCCGCTTCAATGTCGGCGTGATGCGCCCGGACGGCGGCGGCGAACGCATCATCACCTCCGGCCCCCATGACGAAGGCCCCACCTGGGCGCCAAATGGACGCGTCCTGATGTTCACGCGGGTGCTTTCGAACAGCCGCGGTTCCCAGATCTGGTCGGTTGATGTCACAGGCCGTAATGAAAGGCGCGTCCTTACCCCCGGAAGTGCATCCGATCCTGCGTGGTCGCCCTTGATCCAGTAGGCGTGGTTTCCTAAAGTCCCGGTTCCCAGGCGCCATTTTTTGGCTCTTTTTGGCGCTTAGTGCGTTTGTCGATTTGTGGTGCGTTTCCAATTCTAAAGCGACGGGTGCAGCCCGCACCGGCTTGCCTTCGCTGCCAGGAGATTGAAGTCATGATCCGTTTTTCCAAAGCCATGAAATTCGCCTGCCTGTCGGCGGTGCTGGTTCTCGCGGCCGGCTGTACCCACAAGCAGGAAGCAGTGAACACCGCGCCCCCGCCCGCCGCGCCTGAAGCGCCGCCGCCGCCGGCGCCCGTGACCTCGAGCATCCTGCCGGGCAGCGCCGAAGACTTCCGGACCAATGTCGGCGACACCGTCCACTTCGCGCTCGACCAGTACAACATCGAGGCGGCGGACCAGGCGCTGTTGACCCGTCAGGCCCAGTGGCTGAACAAGTATCCGTCCGTCCGCGTGACCATCGAGGGCAATTGCGACGAGCGCGGCACGCGTGAGTACAACCTCGCCCTGGGCGCGCGCCGCGCCAATGCGGTGAAGGAGTATCTGGTGAGCCAGGGCGTCAGCGCCGGCCGCGTCGACACCATCTCCTACGGCAAGGAGCGTCCGATCTGCACGGAGTCGAATGAAGACTGCTGGGCACAGAATCGCCGCGGCGTGACCACCATCACCGCGGGCGCCAATACCTAAGGCCCAGTTCGTGGGATCACCCGGCCGGCTCGACTGGGCAGCCGGGTGAGAATAGAATCGGGGGCGCGGGGAATGTTTCCTCGCGCCCCCTTTTGTTTCACAAGGCGCCCGTTCGTCACCAGTGGGAAAGGTCATCATGATCAGACTCCGTTCCGCAGTTTCCGTCCTGGCTTTCGGGATGGCTCTGGGCATGGCCGGCGCGCCCGCCCACGCCCAGCTCTTCGGCCCCAGTGACGAGGAAAAGGCGCGCGAGTCCGCACAGGATTCCGGCATCAGCGACCTGACGCGCCGTGCCGACCAGATGGACGGCCGCGTGCAGGCGCTCGAAAACAAGGTGCGCAGCCTCACCGACAGCCTGGCCAGCGCCACCGGCGCCAACGAGCAGCTCTCGCACCAGGTCCAGCTTCAGAACCAGAAGATCGACCAGATGCAGAAGGATTTCGCCTATCGCATCTGCACGCTGTCGGCGCAGCAGCTGGGCGCCGATGCGGGCTCGCTGAACTGCGCGGCCGCCGGCTCCGGCGGGGGCTATGCCGTTCCCACGCCCCAGGGCGCGATGCGTCCGGGCGCAAGCCTGCCGCCCATCGGAAGCAGCGGCGGCGGGGTTGGCCCCAGCCAGGTCGCGCCCAATCAGACCGCCTATGACGATACGCCCGGGCGCGGCCGCCCGCCGGGCGTCCTGGGTACGCTGCCCGCCGACCAGTATGGCCGCCCGGCGCCTTCGGGGCCGCAATATGGCGGGTCTTCGGGCAGCTATTCCGGCGGCGCGCCCACGCGGCTTTCCAGCCTGCCGCCGCCGCCCGCCACGCCCCAGCCGCGCGGCGGGTCCAGCCAGTTCGATGCGGCCATGAACCTTCTCTCCAAGGCGCAATACAATGAGGCCGCAGCCTCCTTCCAGGCCTATGCCGACGCCAATCCCGACGACACCGACCTGACGCCCCAGGCGATCTACTGGGTCGGCAACATCAATTACGTCCAGCGCAATTACGAGCCGGCCGAACGCAGCTTCGCCGAGGTGATCAAGAGATTTCCCAAATCCGACCGCGCGCCCGAGGCTATGCTGAAGCTGGCCCAGTCCTTCCTGGCGCTGGGCCAGAAATCGGAAGGCTGCACCACACTTGGGCTCATCAAGTCGAAATATCCGCAAGCGCCCGGCGCGACGCTCGACACCGCGGCAAGCCTTCGCCGCAGCTCCTGCCGCTGATCCGGCGGCCGGTGATTCGCCGGCCGCGGGGCTCCAGGTCGCCTTCGCCGCCGCCCTCGGTGCCCATCTCGCGGAAGATGCCGCGGGGCCGTGGGCGCTGGCCGTTTCCGGCGGCGGCGATTCCGTGGCGCTGATGCATCTGGCCGCCCGCCATGCGGCGGCCCATCACCTGCCGCCCCCGGTGGTTCTAACGGTGGACCATGGCCTGCGCCGGGGCTCCGGCGCCGACACCCGAAGGGTCGTTGCCTGGGCCCGGGCCCTGGGGCTCAAGGCTCATATCCTTGCGTGGAAGGGCCCAAAGCCCGCCACGGGCATCGAGGCGGCGGCGCGCCAGGCCCGCTACCGCCTGATGGGCGACTGGATGAGAAAGCACCATCTCTCCATCCTTGGCGTCGGCCATACCCAGGACGACCAGGCCGAGACCTTCCTTTTGCGCCTGGCGCGCGGCAGCGGGGTGGATGGACTGGCGGCCATGGCGCCCCGCGCACCCTGGCCGCTGCCCGGCTTTTCCGGCCTTTCGCTCGTTCGGCCCCTGCTCGGGCTGGCCCGCGCCGATCTGCGCGCCTTTCTGGAGGCGTCCGGCCGGGAGTGGCTGGAGGATCCCATGAACGAAGACCTGGCCTTCGACCGGGTGCGTGTGCGGGCCGCGGCCGGCGCCCTGGGCGAGGCCGGACTGACCCCCGCGCGGATCGCCGCCGCCGCCGTCCACCTGGCCCGCGCGCGCGCCGCACTGGAAGACGTGACCCAGGCGGTGCTGGCGCGGGCCGTGAGGCCGGTGGAACCTGCCCCACTGGAACCCGGAAAAGAACAGGGCCTTCTGCTGGATGCGACCGCCCTGGCCGCCGCCCCGCGCGAGGTGGGCCTCAGGGCGCTGGCGGCGGTGCTGATGGCGGTTTCGGGCGCCGCCTACCGGCCCCGTTTCGAGGCCCTGGAGCGGCTGTTCGACAGGATCGCGGCCGGAAAACTGGGCGGGGGCGCCACCCTTATGGGCTGCCATATCGGCCCGGCCGGGCGGGGCGCCGGGTCCGCGGGCATTCTGCTGGTGCGCCGCGAGGCTCCGCGCCGGAGCGGTTCCAAAAGCGGTTCGGGCACGGGTGCTTAGCGGCAATCGCCGGCATCGGTTGCGGTAATCGCCCAAAACTCTTAACGTTTTGATCGCTGGCAATCCGCTAGAAGCGTCCTATGTATATAGGCATCTGCCGGATGGCGCCCCATGATGATGGGACCCCCCTGGCAGTGGGAAGGGGCGGCAGGTGCCCCGCTTGAAAGGACGGCCTTTGAACAACCTCAGAAATCTTGCGCTGTGGATCGTGATTGCGGTCATGCTGGTGCTGCTGTTCAACCTGTTCCAGGGCACGGGCACCCACACCACGGCTTCGGCCATCTCCTATTCCAAGTTCACCGAGCAGGTGCAGGCCAACCAGGTCAAGAAGGTCGTCTTCCAGGGCGAGCAGGCCAAGGGCGAGTTCAGCACCGGCCAGCCCTTTGTGACCACCGTGCCCAGCAACGACAGCACGCTGTGGCCGATGCTGAAGTCACACAATGTCGACACCACGGTCAGCCCGGCCGATGACGGCATGCCTTCGCTGCTGGCGATCTTCATCAACTGGTTCCCCATGCTGCTGATCATCGGCGTTTGGGTGTTCTTCCTCAGGCAGATGCAGTCGGGCGGCGGCAAGGCGATGGGCTTCGGCAAGTCGCGCGCCAAGATGCTGACCGAGCGGCAGGGCCGCGTGACGTTCGAGGACGTCGCCGGCGTCGATGAGGCCAAGGACGACCTGAAGGAAATCGTCGACTTCCTGCGCGATCCGCAGAAATTCCAGCGCCTGGGCGGGCGTATCCCCAAGGGTGTGCTGCTGGTCGGCCCGCCGGGCACCGGCAAGACGCTTCTGGCGCGCGCCATCGCGGGCGAAGCCAATGTGCCCTTCTTCACCATCTCCGGCTCCGACTTTGTCGAGATGTTCGTGGGCGTGGGCGCCAGCCGCGTGCGCGACATGTTCGAACAGGCCAAGAAGAACAGCCCCTGCATCGTCTTCATCGATGAAATCGACGCGGTGGGCCGCCATCGCGGCGCGGGGCTCGGCGGCGGCAATGACGAGCGCGAGCAGACGTTGAACCAGCTCCTGGTCGAGATGGACGGCTTCGAAGCCAACGAGTCCGTCATTCTGATCGCCGCCACCAACCGGCCCGACGTGCTGGACCCGGCGCTGCTGCGCCCCGGCCGCTTCGACCGCCATGTCGTGGTGCCCAATCCCGATCTGGCCGGCCGCGAGAAGATCCTGCGCGTGCATCTGCGCAAGGTGCCGCTGGCCCCCGATGTCGATCCGCGCGTGATCGCCCGCGGCACGCCCGGCTTCTCCGGTGCCGACCTCGCCAACCTGGTCAATGAAGGCGCCCTGATGGCAGCCCGGCGCGGCAAGCGCGTTGTCACCATGGCCGAGCTGGAAGACGCCAAGGACAAGGTGATGATGGGTGCCGAGCGGCGCTCGTTGGCGATGAGCGACGAGGAAAAGAAGCTCACCGCCTTCCACGAGGGCGGCCACGCCATCGTGGCGCTGAACGTCATCGGCTCCGACCCGATCCACAAGGCCACCATCATCCCGCGCGGCCGCGCGCTGGGCATGGTGATGCGCCTGCCCGAACGCGACCAGCTTTCGCTGACCCGCCAGAAGATGATGGCCGACCTGTGCGTCGCCTTTGGCGGGCGCATCGCCGAAGAGTTGGTGTTCGGCCATGAGAAGGTCACCACCGGTGCGCAGAGCGACATCGAACAGGCCACCCGCATGGCCCGCGCCATGGTGACCCGTTTCGGCATGTCGGACGAACTGGGCCCCATCGCCTATGCCGAGAACCAGGAGGAAGTCTTCCTGGGGCACAGCGTGTCGCGCACCCAGAACATCTCGGAGGCGACGGCCCAGAAGATCGACGCGGAAATCCACCGCATCATCGACGAGACCTACACCCGGGCCAGGCAGATCCTCACCGACCATGCCGATGACCTGAATGTGCTGGCGCGCGGGCTTTTGGAATACGAGACCTTGACGGGCGATGAGATCATCGCGCTCTTGAAGGGCATTCCCCCGGTCCGCACGCCGTATGAGGACCCGGTCACCCCGCCGCGCGATGCGGGCACTTCGGTGCCGGTCGCCGGAAAGCCGCGGTCCGCCGGTCCTGGTCCGATCATTTCGCCCGAGCCACAGCCCAGGTAAGGCGCGGGTCTTTTGGCCCCCGAGTGCGTCGGCCGTGCTCACGTACGTCGCGTACGCTCCGCGCGGCCTCCTGCTCGGATGGCCAAAATTCCTCGCGCCGCGAGGCTAGCCCCGATTGTCATGGCCCGCTTTATGCTGGTCATGCGGTTTTTGGTATAGAGGGCTCGCCCCGCGCTGGGCGCGCTGGCGACCGGCCACCCTTTCCGTTTGGAACCCATGCAGCACCGCCCGCCCCATATCCTGAATGCCTCCACCAACCTGCTGGGCATCTGCTTCGTGGTGATCGGCGGGCTGAAGCTGTCCGGCTCCAACCATCTGTCCGTGGCCGATGAAGTGGCGTGGCTTGCGGCGGTCCTGCTGTTCGTCTCGGCGCTGACGGCCTATCTGGCGCTTCGCGACGAAAGCCCCAACCCGCTGCCGGCCCGCGTCGCCGACCTGACCTTCCTGGCCGGCATGACGATGCTGGCGCTGTCGGTGGTCATCCTGGTCATCTGGGTGTGATGAATATCCTCGGCATCCTCAACATCACCACCGACAGCTTTTCCGACGGCGGACGCTATCTGGAACCCAGCGCAGCGCTGGCGCAGGCGCACAAGCTGGCGGCCGACGGCGCCGCCATTCTGGACATCGGCGCGGCCTCATCGCATCCCGCCGCCAAAGCCGTGGCGCCTGAAATCGAAATCGCCCGCCTTGACGCCGTCGTCCCGGCACTGAAGGCGCGCGCCATTCCGCTTTCGATCGACACCTTCGCGCCCCAGGTCCAGCGCTGGGCGCTGGGCCAGGGCGTCGATTACCTGAACGACATTCACGGCTTTCCCGATGCGGCCCTCTATCCCGAACTGGCGGCCTCGTCCTGCGGCCTGATCGTGATGCACGCGGTCCAGCCCAGCGGCGTCGCCGTCCGCACGGAAATCCCCCCCTCCGAAATCTGGGACCGCATCCTGCGCTTCTTCGACATCCGCCTTGATGCCCTCACGCGGGCCGGCATCGCCCGCACGCGCATCATCCTTGACCCCGGCATGGGCCAGTTCCTGGGCTCCGACGTGGAAAATTCGCTGATTGTCCTTCGTCGCCTGCCCGAACTGAAAGCGCGCTATGGCCTGCCCATTCTGGTCTCGCTCTCGCGCAAGGGCTTCCTGCGCAAGCTGACCGGCCAGCCCATCGCCGCGATCGGCCCCGCCAGCCTGGCCGCCGAACTGTTCGCCGAGGCAAACGGGGCAGACTTCATCCGCACCCACGACCCCGCCGCCCTGCGCGATGGTCTCAAGGTATTGAAAGCCATAGGGAAAGACGCCGGCCCCGGCTCGCCGTAACAACCGGCAACGGGGATTGATCGACACCCAGTTAAGGGTATTGGGCGCGGCCGCGGGGTTTTGTTATCTAGACGTGGTAAAAGCGCACGCTGCTTCAGGACAGCTTTCATGACCCGCAAGTATTTCGGCACCGACGGTATCCGCGGCCGCATCAACGCCAACCTCACGCCCGAGATCGCCCTGAAGGCGGGCATGGCGGCGGGCCGCATCTTCACGCGCGGCGCCTATCGCCACCGGGTGGTGATCGGCAAGGACACGCGCCTTTCCGGCTACATGATCGAGAGCGCCCTGGTGTCGGGCTTCACCGCCGTGGGCATGGATGTCTTCCAGTTCGGCCCGCTGCCCACTCCCGCCGTCGCCATGCTGACGCGCAGCCTGCGCGCCGACCTGGGGGTGATGATCACCGCCTCGCACAACCCCTTTGGCGACAATGGCATCAAGTTCTTCGGCCCCGACGGCCAGAAGCTCTCCGATGCGGTGGAGATGGAGATCGAGGAACTGATGGCCAACGGCATGAACCAGGGACTGGCCGTGGGCGCCGGTCTTGGCCGCGCCAAGCGCGTCGACGACAGCCAGGCCCGCTATATCGAGTTCGCCAAGCGCACCTTCCCGCGCAACCTCAGGCTTGAAGGCCTGCGCATCGTGGTCGATTGCGCCCATGGCGCTGCCTATCGCGTGGCCCCGGCGGTGTTGTGGGAGCTGGGCGCCGACATCGTGCCCATCGGCGTGACGCCTGACGGCACCAACATCAACCAGGATTGCGGCTCCACCGCGCCCGAAGCCATGTGCGCCAAGGTGCGCGAGATGCGCGCCGATTTCGGCATCGCGCTGGACGGCGATGCCGACCGGGTGGTGATGGCCGACGAAAAGGGCAACATCATCGACGGCGACCAGATCCTGGCGCTGATCGCGCGCAGCTGGTCGAAGGGCGGCGACCTGAAGGGCGGCGGCGTGGTGGGCACCGTCATGTCCAATGCCGGGCTGGACCGCTATCTCGCCACACTGGATCTGAAACTGGCGCGCTCGCCGGTGGGCGACCGCTATGTGCTGGAAGAGATGGCCAAGGGCGGCTTCAATGTGGGCGGCGAACAGTCCGGCCACATCATCCTGTCGGACTTCGCCACCACCGGCGACGGGCTGATCGCCGCGCTCCAGGTGCTGGCGGTGATCGCGCAGGAAGGCAAGCCCGCCTCCGAAGCCGCGCACCTGTACGAGCCCTTGCCCCAGGTGCTGGAGAATGTGCGCTTCAAGAAGGGCTCGCCCCTGGACGACGCCAAGGTGAAGTCCACCATCGACGACGCCAACGCGCGGCTGGGCGCCTCCGGCCGCATCCTGGTGCGCAAGTCGGGCACCGAGCCCTTGATCCGCGTGATGGCGGAAGGCGAGGACGAACAGGTGGTGCGCGCGGTGGTGCGCCAGATCGCCAGCGTCATCGAAGAGGTGGCGGCATAACGTGATGCCGCCGCGCATTCTTGTCATCGCAGGATCGGATTGCTCCGCAGGCGCCGGCATCCAGGCCGACCTCAAGACCGCCTTCGCCTTCGGCGTCTACGCCCAGACTGCAGTCACCGCGGTAACGGTACAGAACACGCTGGGCGTCACCGGCGTGCATGCCGTGCCGCCAAAAATCGTGCGCGACCAGATCATCGCCTGCCTCACCGACATCGGCGCCGATGCCATCAAGACCGGCATGCTGGTCTCCGCCGACATGGTGGCGATGGTTGCCCGCACGCTGGCCGCATACGCGCCGCAGATTCCCCTGGTGGTCGATCCGGTGATGGTGGCCAAGGGCGGCTCGCGCCTGATCGACGAAAAGGCCGTCGCCACGCTCCGGGAAAAACTTCTTCCCATGGCAAACCTGGTCACGCCCAACCTGCCGGAGGCAGAGGCGCTGACCTGCTTCGATGCCTCAAATGAAGCGGGCCTGAAGGCCGCGCTGGCGGCTTTTGCCGGGATGGGCTGCAAACACATTCTCTTCAAGGGCGGCCACGCCGAAGGGCCCGTGGTGGAGGATGTATTGGGCAACGGCGAAACCGGAAACCTGTTGCGCCTGTCGGCGCCGCGCCGGGATACGCGACATACCCATGGCACGGGCTGCACGCTTGCCACCGCCATCGCCTGCGGGCTGGCGGAACATCTGTCGCTGGCCGAAGCGGTGGGCCGCGCCCATCGCTATGTGCAGCGGGCCATCGCCGGCGCGCCCGGGCTGGGGCAGGGACACGGCCCCCTCAATCACAAGGTCTGAACTTACCGCTCGTCCGGCGGGATAACACGGGCATGGCCGTCCTGATCGACGACCGTGGTCGAACCCGCGGGCGGCGTGACCACGACGGTCTTGCGCGAGGAACCGCAGGCGGACAGCGCCAGGCAGGCGAGTATGACAAGGGCAACGGGGCGCATGGCAAATCTCCTTTGGAACAATGTCCCTTGGAAACGCTCACGGCTCCGTTGCAGTTTCGCGGATTTATCCTGCAACCACCCGTGCGCCAGGGCGTTTGAGGGCGCTCAGCGTCCGTGCGCGGCGGCGATTTCCCTCGGGAAATCGATGCTCGCGGAATCGCTGCTCAGCACATGGGCGACAAGCTGGCTGCCGGCCACGAAGGTGGGAGTCTGGAAGGCCCGGATGGCGCGCGCCAGGTTGAAATTGGCGATGATCCTGTCCGCGATATCGGGCCCCTGCATGTCCTCTTTCAGCCGCGCCACGTCCAGACCCACGGCCTTTGCCGTGTCGAAGATCACCTGCTCCGTCAGCTCGCCCTGAAAGCGCATCAGCGTCTGGTGGAAGGCCTGGTACTTGCCCTGCTTCTGCGCCGCCAGCGCCGCGCGGGTGGCGACCAGCGACTGCGGCGTCAGGATGGGATATTCCTTCAGCACCAGCCGGACATTCGGGTCGGCGTTCACCGCCGCGACCAGCCTGGGCTCGGCCGCCTTGCAATAGGTGCAGGTGTAATCGAAGAACTCGACGATGGTGACGTCGCCGTTCGGGTTGCCGATCACCGGATCGGCGGGATCGGCCGCCAGCGAAGCCCACAGCGCGGCGATGCGGTCGTTCATGTCGGCCACCGGATCGGCTGCGACGGCTTGCGGGGCTGCCTGCTCATCTCCGCCCAGGAGCATAAATCCCCCGGCGGTGACGGCCGCGCCCAGAACAAGCCCCACAACCGCCCAGCCGATGCGCCCCATGCCGTGCCCCATTCAGCGATCCGCATCCTACCGATCCACGAACGGATCGCTCACCATTATCGTATCGTCGCGGTCCGGGCTGGTCGACAGCAGCGCCACCGGTGCTCCGATCAGCTCCTCCACCCGGCGCACATACTTGATCGCGTTAGCGGGAAGATCGGCCCAGCTGCGCGCGCCGGCGGTGGTGTCCTTCCAGCCTTCCAGGGTCTCATAGACCGGCACCAGCCTTGCCTGGATGTTGGCGTCTGCGGGCAGGTAGTCGAAATGTTGCCCGTCCAGTTCATAGCCGGTGCAGACCCTGATCTCGTCGAAGCCGTCCAGCACGTCCAGCTTGGTCAGGGCGATGCCGTCCACCCCGCCGGTGATGCAGGTCTGGCGCACCAGCACCGCGTCAAACCAGCCGCAGCGGCGCTTGCGCCCCGTCACCGTGCCGAACTCATGGCCGCGCTCGCCCAGCTTCTCGCCGGTGGCGTCCTTCAGTTCGGTGGGGAAGGGGCCTTCGCCCACGCGCGTCGTATAGCTCTTGACGATGCCCAGCACCGTGCCGATGGCGCGGGGGCTGACGCCCGCGCCCGCCGCCGCCTGGCCCGCCACCGTGTTGGACGAGGTGACGAAGGGATAGGTGCCGTGGTCGATGTCCAGCAGCACCGCCTGCGCACCCTCGAACAGCACGCGCTTGCCGGCCTTGCGCGCCGCGTCCAGCTCGCGCCAGGACGAACCGATATAGGGCGCGATACTGGGCGCGATGCCGTTCAGCGCCGCCAGCAGCGCGCCCGCATCCACTTCCGCCGCGCCAAAACCCTTGCGCAGCACATTGTGGTGCGCCAGCAGGCGCTCGATCTTGCCGGGCAGCGACGCCGGATCCTTCAGGTCGATGGCGCGGATGGCGCGCCTTCCCACCTTGTCTTCATAGGCCGGGCCGATGCCGCGCTTTGTGGTGCCCAGCTTCTGGCTGGCCGCTTCCTCGCGCAGCGCATCCAGTTCGCGGTGCAGCGGCAGCACCAGCACCGCGTTTTCCGCCAGGACCAGGATGTCGGGTGTCACCGCAAGCCCCGCCGCGCCGGCCTTTGCGATTTCCTCCAGCAGCGACCAGGGATCGACCACCACGCCATTGCCGATGATGCTGCGCTTGCCCTGCACCACGCCCGACGGCAGCAGCGACAGCTTGTAGGTCTTTTCGCCCACCACGATGGTGTGGCCGGCATTGTTGCCGCCCTGGAAGCGCACCACCATCTCGGCGCGGTTTGACAGCCAGTCGATGATCTTGCCCTTGCCCTCGTCGCCCCACTGGGCGCCGATCACCGTCACATTGGCCATGGGAAGTCCTTGCTTGTTCCTGCCGTCGCGCCAAAACGCGCGCGGGGTGCCTTATAGCAAGGCCGGGCGGGTATGCCAGAGCGGTAATGCGGGCACAAAGCAAACGGGCGCCGCACCTTGTGGATACGGCGCCCGGTCCTTGATCAGGCAAGCGATTTCAAGGCCTTGGGGGCCTCTCAGTAGAAGAAGCCATAGACCACATCGATGACCTCGCCGGTGAAGCGGTCGATCAGCACCGCATCGTCGCCATAGCGCACCCAGACCGCTCCGGGCGGCGGCGGCGGCAGGTCATAGAGGCTGTAATTGTTGATCCAGTACTGGCTCGACCAGAACAGGCTGGGCAGGAAGTCGCCGAAGCTCCAGCGCCGGTAATACCAGCCCTGCGGCCGGCGATAGGACGGCGCATGGTAGCGGCGCGATGGCCGAAAATCGCGATGATCATTGCGCCAGATGTTCCAGTCCTGCCGCGGACGTCCCGGGCCGGATCGGAAGTCGGGCCCCCGACGATTGTCGGGGCGGAAGTCCGGCCGGTTGTCCGGCCTGTTGTCGGGACGGAAGCCGGGGCGATTGTCCGGGCGATTGTCGCGCCGGTTGTCGGGGCGAAAACCACCCGGACGATTGTCAGGCCGATTGTCGCGCCGGTTCTCCGCACGATTGCCGGAGCGCATGTCCGGCCGATTTTCCGGCCGGGGGGCGGCCAGGTTGCCGGGGCGCGCACCGCGATCCGGCCTGCTCTGCGCCGGGCGGTTCTGGGGCGCCTGAATTTGGGGTGCCTGATTCTGCGGTGGCCGCTGGGGACGATCGTTGATGCGTCCCTCGGCCCGCCGCTGGAAGGTCGAATCATGCCGGTCGGACGGCTGCGCCAGGCTGGGTATCGCCAGCGCGGGAACAGCCAGCACGAAAACAGCGGCAGCCAGCATCAGTTTTTTCATTTTCTTGCCTTCCTGTTGGGGTTCCCGGATGGGACCCGTTGGGATAAGTGGCATCAGCGTATTTCGGTTCCCATGAACGCAGGCTGAACCTATGGTCCGGCCATGAGCGATTTTACCATCCGAAGCGCCCAGCCGCGCGAATCCGGTCTGGTCCTGGCCCTGCTGTACGAACTGGCGGACTATGAAAAGCTGCTGGACCGCTTCGAGCTGACCGAGGCCGACGTCTCCCGCGACATCACCGGACCGTCCGCCATCTGCCACTGCGCCCTGGCTTTCGCGGGCGAAGTCCCCGCCGGCATCGCCACCTGGCTGTGGACCTACAAGAGCTTTCGCGCCCGCCGCAGCCTCTATCTCGAGGATCTGTATGTGCGGCCCGAATTTCGCGGCCGGGGGCTTGGCCGCCGGTTCCTGAACTGGCTGGCCGGCCTGGCCCTGGCCGAGAAGGCTGTCGCCGTGGAGTGGCAGGTGCTGGACTGGAACACCCCTTCGATCGACTTCTATAAAAGCCTGGGCGCCCGGCCGGTTGAGGAATGGATCAACTATCGCCTTGAGGGAGAGGCGCTGACGGCGCTGGCCCGATCATGAGAACTGAGCCATGAGCGATATCGTGCTGGTTGTCGCCGCCGCCGACAATGGCGTGATCGGCGCCAGTGGCCGCATCCCCTGGCACCTCTCCGACGACCTGAAGCGCTTCAAGGCGCTGACCCTGGGCAGGACGGTGGTGATGGGCCGCAAGACCTGGGATTCGCTGCCGCGCAAACCGCTGCCGGGCCGCGACAATGTGGTGATCACCCGCGACCGGTCATGGCGGGCCGACGGCGCCATCGTCGCCGCCACGCCCGAAGCCGCGATCGCGCTGGCCAAGGGCGATGCGATGGTGATCGGCGGTGCCGAGGTCTATCGCGCGCTGCTGTCCCGGGCCAATCGCATCGAGCTGACCGAAGTCCACGGCACCTTCGCCGGCGATGCCGCCTTCGTCTTCGATCGGCGGGACTGGCGCGAGACGGCGCGCGAAGACCGCGTCACGCCGGACGGCCTTGCCTACAGCTACGTCACGCTGGTGCGCTGATCACCCGATGACGATCTTCGGCGCCGGCCGCGAGGCTGTTTCCAGCGCCGCCTTCACCCGGCGCGCAATCGCCAGAAACGCCTCCGCCTCCGGCCCGTCCGCCAGCGCCACGGCGACCGGCGTTCCGGCGTCCGATGTCTCGCGGATGCGCGGCACCAGCGGAATTTCGCCCAGGAAGGGCACGCCCATCCGGTCCGCCGTCTCATGCGCCCCGCCATGGCCGAAAATGTCGTGGCGGCTGCCGCAGTCCGGGCAGATGAACAGGCTCATATTCTCCACGATCCCCAGGATGGGCACCTGCACCTTCTGGAACATGGCGATGCCCTTTTTGGCGTCGATCAGGGCGATGTCCTGCGGCGTCGACACGATCACCGCGCCTTTCAGCGGCACGCGCTGGGTGATGGTCAGCTGGGCATCGCCCGTGCCCGGCGGCATGTCCAGCACCAGCACGTCCAGCTCGCCCCATCTGGTGTCGTTCAGCATCTGCATCAGCGCCGACTGCACCATGGGTCCGCGCCAGATCGCCGCTTCGTCTTCCTTCAACAGAAAACCCAGCGACATGGCGACGATGCCGTATTTCGAAATGGGGATGAGCTGTTTGCCGTCGCTGTCCGGCTTGTGGCGGATGTCCAGAAGCCGCGGCACGGACGGGCCATAGATGTCGGCATCCATCAGCCCCACTTTCAGCCCCAGCCGCGCCAGCGACAGTGCCAGGTTCACCGCCACGGTGGACTTGCCCACCCCGCCCTTGCCGCTGGCCACCGCGACGATCGCGCCGACGCCGGGCAACCCTTCCTGCGGCGGCGGGGGCTGGCGGTTCACCGCCGGACGGTGGCCGTGCCCCTGCCTGGCCTGCGGAGCGGGATGATCCTCATGCGCCGTCAGCACGGCGGTGACCGACTTCACGCCCTTCACGCCCAGCGCCATCGCCTCGCAGATCTTGCGCAACGGCTCGGATTTGGCCCCGCGCTCGGCGGAGACTTCCAGCGCGAAGCCGACATGGCCATCCTTGACCACAAGTCCGGTGATCATGTCCTCCTGCACCACGGTGCGGCCGCTGACCGGATCGATCACCTGGTCGAGTGCCTTCAGGACGTCCTGGCGCAAATCGGAATCGGACATGGGCGGGCCTTCAGTGGGCGGTTCGCGGGGAGCGCGATGATATAGACCCCGCTTGGCGCAAAACCCAAGCCAAAAACCCCGGCGGAATCCGTTGCCGAAACCGGCGTCCAAAACCCCGGCGCCGGCAGGGAAATGGGGGGCCACGCCGCGCCCTCCGGGATCGCAGGCGCCGGCAGGGCAAATACGCATCCATGTCGGGTTTTTGCCCTGTTTGTTCCCTTTTTCCATGCCTAAACTGCCGGCGATTCCAGCAGGTCGGCAAATGCGCATTTTCAAGGTTCTTTGTGCCATTCTGGCGGTGTCGGTGCCTCTTTGGGCCGCCGCCCCGGCGCTGGCGCGCCCCGCGCCCGATTCCTTTGCCGACCTGGCCGACAAGCTGCTGCCCACCGTGGTCAACATCGCCACCAGCCAGACGCTGAAGCCGCGCGCCCAGCCGAACCTGCCCAAGCTGCCGCCCGGCTCGCCGCTGGAGGACCTGTTCAAGAATTTCCTGGGTCCGCGCGACGGCCAGCCGCGCCATGTCACCTCGCTGGGTTCGGGCTTCATCATCGATCCGTCGGGCTACATCGTCACCAACAACCATGTGATCGAGGACAGCGACCAGATCACCGTCACGCTGAACGACGGCACCGAGATGCCGGCCAAGCTGGTGGGCCGCGACACCAAGACCGACCTGGCGCTGCTCAAGGTCAGTCCCAGGAAGCCCCTGCCGGCCACCCATTTCGGCGATAGCGACAAGGCGCGCATCGGCGACTGGGTGATGGCGATCGGCGATCCCTTCGGCATCGGCTCCACCGTCACCGCCGGCATCGTTTCGGCCCGCAACCGCAACATCAATGCCGGGCCCTATGACGATTTCATCCAGACCGACGCGCCGATCAACCGGGGCAATTCGGGCGGCCCGCTGTTCGACATGGACGGCAATGTCATCGGCATCAATTCGCAGATCTTCTCGCCCTCCGGCGGCAGCGTGGGCATCGGCTTTGCCATCCCCGCCAACCTGGCGCGCGAAGTGGTCGGCCAGCTGCGCAAGTACGGCGTGGCGCGGCGCGGCTGGATCGGCGTGCGCATCCAGACCGTGACGCCCGAGATTGCGGAGGGGCTGAACCTGGGCAGCAACCGCGGCGCGCTGATCGCCGACGTCACAGCGGGCGGTCCGGCGGCGCGGGCCGGGCTGCAGAACGGCGACCTGGTGACGGGCTTTGACGGCAAGCCGGTGGCCGACGATCGGGCCCTGCCGCGCATCGTCGCCGACACGCCCATCGGCAAGACGGTGAACATCGATCTGTTGCGCAGGGGCCACAAGGCAACGTTGCGCATCACCGTGCAAAAGCTGGCCGACGACAGCAAGCCCGACAAGCCCGCCAAATCGGCGCCCCCGCCAAAGGGCAAGTCACCGCTGTCGCGGTTGGGCCTGACGCTGGGCCAACTCGACGGAGCAACCCGCGCCAAGTTCAAGATCGGCGGCAACGTTAAGGGCGTGCTGGTGGCCTCGGTCGATCCCAGCGGCGCGGCAGCCGAAAAGAACGTGCGTCCGGGCGACGTGATCGTCGAGATTTCCGGCCAGGCGGTTTCATCGCCCGATGAGGTCAGCAAGCGCCTGGATGCCGACATCAAGGCGGGCAAGAAGGTCGAACTGTTCCTGATTAGCCGCGGCGGCAATCTCACTTACGTTGGATTGCGGTTGAGCTGAGGCGTACCTCTGCGGGGGAGGAAAACAGGGCGCTTCGACCTGAAGCGATTTCAGTCTTCCCGCACGATCTCGGCGTCGCCATAGCCCTGCAGGTACAGCAGCGCCTCCAGCGTGTTATGGTTGATGGCAACGCCCGCCGCCTCTGCCACAACCGGCTTGGCGTGATAGGCCACGCCCATTCCCGCCAGCCTGATCATCCCCAGGTCATTGGCGCCGTCGCCCACCGCCAGCACATCCGCGTGGCCGATGCCCAGCTTCGCCACAGTGCGCTCCATCGTCAGGGCCTTGGCCTCGCGGCCAAGGATGGGCATGCCCACCTCGCCGGTCAGCGCGACGCCGTCGTCGATCAGGCTGTTGCCGAAATGCTCGTGGAAACCGGCCAGCGCCGCTACCCGGCTGGTGAAAAAGCCGAAGCCGCCCGACACCAGCACGGTATGGGCGCCATGCGCGCGCATGGTGGCAATGAGGTTCTTCGCGCCGGGATTCAGCCGCACCCGCTCGGCATAGGTTTTTTCCAGCGCCGACAGATGAAGGCCCTTCAGCATGCCGACGCGTTCCTGCAGCGCCGCCTCGAACACCAGTTCGCCCTTCATCGCCCGCTCGGTGATGGCGGCGATCTGCGGCTTCAGTCCCGCCATGTCGGCCAGCTCGTCCAGGCATTCGACATTGATGATGGTGGAGTCCATGTCGGCCACCAGCAGCTTCTTGCGGCGGTTTTCCGCGGCGACCAGGTTGATGTCCCACGGCGCGTCACCGGCGGTTTCACGCGCGGCGGCCAGCGTCTCGGGTCCGTCCACCGCGATGTCATAGGCAAAACCCGGCGACAGTTCGCGGATGTCGCCCAGTCCCCGGAACAGGCGCGGATCGACATTGAGTCCGATGACATTCACGACAAAGCCGGACATTCTCACGCCCATGAAATTTGACGCGGTGCTTATTGCAGGCCCCACCGCCAGCGGCAAGTCCGCGGCTGCGCTGGCGCTGGCCGAACGGCTGAACGGTGTGGTGATCAACGCCGATTCCATGCAGGTCTATGCCGAAGCGCCCATTCTCACCGCCGCGCCCGGCGCCGCCCTGCGTGCCCGCGTGCCCCATCTGCTCTATGGCCATGTCAGCGTGCGCGACGCTTATTCCACCGGCCGCTACGCCGCCGATGCCGCGCGCGCGCTGGATGAGGCGCGCACGATGGGCCGCATCCCCATCTTCACCGGCGGTACCGGGCTTTATTTCACCGCCCTCACCGAAGGGCTGGCCGAGATGCCCGCCATTCCCGCCGCCATCCGCCAGGCCGCCCGCGCGCTGGCTGCCGAGATCGGGCCGGAGGCACTGCATGCGCGCCTGGCCGAACGCGATCCGGCAACAGCGGCAGGCCTTCGCCCCACCGATCCTCAGCGCGTCACCCGGGCGTGGGAGGTGCTGGAAGCCACGGGCAGACCGCTGGTGGAATGGCAGCGCCTGAAAGGAACCCCCGTGCTGGCCGGGCTGAAGCCGGCGAAATTCGTGATCGACATTCCGCGCCAGAGCTTGCGGGCGCGCATCGCCCGGCGCTTCGTCGAGATGGTGGACCAGGGCGGCCTGGAAGAAGCCGTGGCCCTGAAAGACCTGGCCCCGGAACTTCCCGCCGCCCGGCTTCTGGGCCTTCGGCCGCTTCAGGCGCTGGCCGCGGGCGAATTGTCGCGCGAGGCAGCGCTGGCCCGCGCCATCACCGACACCCAGCGCTTCGCCAAGCGGCAGATGACCTGGTTTCGCCACCGTATGACTGATTATGACTGGATTGATGCCAATATGAGCAATTTTATTGCTAAAATGTCAGAAGTTCCAGCATGAAATTGCTTGACGCACCGCACCCACGATTTTATGGTCCGCCGTCATGAACCGCACGCTGGTACTTATTCCGTGGTCGCTGTCCGAGTGGAGTTGACACTCCATGAACGGATAGTGGCTGTTGCATGAAAGGGGCGTAAAACGCCCCTTTATCTTTTGGTATTGAAAGTTCTGGCGGGGTAAAGGCCCGCGTTCAAGGGATCTTGGTCATGGACAAGGATGACACTTTGCAGGGCGCGGCGCTGACCGCCGAGGCCGCCCCGGAGTCAATGATTCAGGCCATGACGGGCGCCGAGATGGTGATCCGCGCCCTGAAGGATCAGGGCGTTACCCATATCTTCGGCTATCCCGGCGGCGCCGTCCTTCCCATCTATGATGCGCTGTTCAAGGCCGAGGGCCTGGTCCATGTGCTGGTGCGCCACGAACAGGGCGCCGTCCATGCCGCCGAAGGCTATGCCCGCTCCACCGGCAAGCCCGGCGTGGTGCTGGTCACCTCCGGTCCGGGCGCCACCAATGCGGTGACCGGCCTGACCGACGCGCTGATGGATTCCATTCCCCTGGTTGTCCTGACCGGACAGGTTCCGACCCACCTGATCGGCACCGACGCCTTCCAGGAATGCGACACGGTCGGCATCACCCGGCCCTGCACCAAGCACAACTGGCTGGCGCGTGACGTCAACGAGCTCAGCCGCATCCTGCACGAGGCGTTCCAGATCGCCACCACGGGCCGGCCCGGGCCGGTGGTGGTCGACATCCCCAAGGATGTCCAGTTCCAGACCGGCGCCTATCACGGGCCCGAACTGGTGCGACACCGCACCTATCGCCCGCGACTGGACCCCGACCTGGGCTCCGTCGTGCGCGCGGTGGAGATGATGGCCAAGGCCCAGCGCCCCATCTTCTATACCGGCGGCGGCATCATCAATTCGGGGCCGGAAGCGTCGAAGCTGCTGCGCGAGCTGGTGGACCTGACCGGCTTTCCGGTGACCTCGACCCTGATGGGGCTGGGCGCCTTTCCGGCTTCGCGCCCCGAATGGCTGGGCATGCTGGGCATGCACGGCACCTTCGAGGCCAACAACGCCATGCATGACTGCGACGTGATGATCTGCCTGGGCGCGCGTTTCGACGATCGCGTCACCGGCCGCATCAGCGCCTTTTCGCCCGGCTCGACCAAGATCCATGTCGACATCGACGCCTCGCAGATCAACAAGACTGTGCGCGTCGACCTGCCCATCGTGGGCGATGCCACCCGCACCCTGCGCGAGATGATCCGCTTCTGGAAGGCGGGCCGCCACCAGGCCGACAAGGCGGCGCTGGCCGACTGGTGGAAACAGATCGGCCAGTGGCGGACCAGGAATTCGCTGGCCTACCGCCCGTCCGGCACCGTGATCAAGCCGCAATACGCCATCGACCGCCTTTATGAGCTGACGAAGGACCGCGAGGTTTACGTCACCACCGAGGTCGGCCAGCACCAGATGTGGGCGGCCCAGCGCTTCAAATTCGAAGAACCCAATCGCTGGATGACCAGTGGCGGGCTGGGCACCATGGGCTATGGCCTGCCGGCGGCGGTGGGCGTGCAGATGGCGCACCCGGACGCGCTGGTGATCGACATCGGCGGCGAGGCATCGGTCCAGATGACCATGCAGGAAATGTCGACCGCCATGCAGTACGACCTGCCGATCAAGATATTCATCCTCAACAACGAATATATGGGCATGGTGCGCCAGTGGCAGGAGCTGCTGCATGGCGGGCGCTATTCGCACTCCTATTCCGAGGCGCTGCCCGATTTCGTCAAGCTGGCCGAGGCGTTTGGCTGCGTGGGCCTTCGGGCCGACAAGCCGCAGGAACTGGACGACAAGATCCGCGAGATGATCGACGTGAAGAAGCCGGTCCTGTTCGACTGCCGCGTCGATCCGGCCGAGAACTGCTTCCCGATGATCCCGTCGGGCGCCGCCCACAATGAAATGATCCTGGCCGAGATCGACGACGGCCCGGCGATCTCCGAAGCCGGGAAGATGCTGGTTTAAGCAGATGCACGATACCAAAGTGAAGCTGAGCGACGTGGTCGAGCGCCACACGCTGACGGTGCTGGTGGACAATGAGGCCGGCGTGCTGGCCCGCGTGGTCGGCCTGTTCTCCGGCCGCGGCTACAATATCGAAAGCCTGACGGTGGCCGAGGTCGATCCCATGGCCCGCACGTCGCGCATCACCATCGTCACGTCGGGCACGCCCCAGGTGATCGAGCAGATCGAGGCGCAGCTGGGCCGGCTGGTCGTCACCCACAACGTCACCAACTGGACGGCGGCGGAAGCGGGCATCGAGCGCGAGATGGCGCTGGTCAAGGTGGCCGGCACCGGCGAGAAGCGGGTCGAGGCGCTGCGCATGGCCGACGCCTTCCGCGCGCGGCCCGTCGACACCACCCACACCAGCTTCGTCTTCGAGATCACCGGCAACCCGGCCAAGATCGACAGCTTCATCGAGCTGATGCGGCCCTTGGGGCTGGTGGACATCAGCCGCACCGGCGTCGCCGCCATCAGCCGCGGCCCGGAGGCGATGTGAGAAAAGCCCGACTGTCATGGCCCGGCTTGTCCGGGCCATCCAGTTGGTTTGTACGGATGGTAACTGGATGGCCCGCATGAAGCGGGCCATGAGGAAACAGAAGAAGGGTAAAGTGCAATGCGCGTCTATTACGATCGGGATGCCGATCTGAACCTGATCAAGAACAAGAAGGTCGCCGTCATCGGCTTCGGCAGCCAGGGTCATGCCCATGCCCAGAACATGCGCGACAGCGGCGTGAAAGACGTCGTCATCGCCGTGCGCCCGGGCGCGTCCGCCAAAAAGGCCGAAGCCGCGGGCTTCAAGGTCATGTCCGTCGCCGACGCCGCCAAATGGGCCGATGTGATGATGATGGCCACGCCCGACGAATTGCAGGCCGACATCTGGAAGGACGAGCTGAAGGACAACATGAAGCAGGGCGCCGCCCTGATGTTCGCCCACGGCTTCAACGTGCATTTCAAGCTGATCGAGCCGCGCCCCGACCTGGACATCCTGATGGTGGCGCCCAAGGGCCCCGGCCACACCGTGCGCGGCGAATATCTGAAGGGCGGCGGCGTGCCCTGCCTGATCGCCATCGCCCAGGATGCGTCCGGCAACGCCCATGACCTGGGCCTGTCCTATGCGTCGGCCATCGGCGGCGGCCGCGCCGGCATCATCGAAACCAGCTTCAAGGAAGAATGCGAGACCGACCTGTTCGGCGAGCAGGTGGTCCTGTGCGGCGGCCTGGTCGAGCTGATCCGCGGCGGTTTCGAGACGCTGGTGGAAGCCGGCTATGCTCCCGAGATGGCCTATTTCGAATGCCTGCACGAAGTGAAGCTGATCGTCGACCTGATCTATGAAGGCGGCATCGCCAACATGAACTACTCCATCAGCAACACCGCCGAATACGGCGAATATGTCACCGGCCCGCGCATCATCACGCAGCAGACCAAGGCGGAGATGAAGCGCGTACTCAACGACATCCAGACCGGCAAGTTCGCCCGCGACTGGGTGCTGGAGAACAAGGCCGGCCAGGCCAGCTTCAAGGCCACCCGCGCCCTGGGCGACGCCCACCCGATCGAGGACGTCGGCGCCAAGCTGCGCGCGATGATGCCGTGGATTGCCAAGAACAAGCTGGTCGATACGGCAAAGAATTAGCGCTGGCCTTTGGCCTAGCTTTTCTTATGAGCGACGCGAATTAAAAAAGCTGGCCCCGCTTCGAGCCCGCGCAAGCGGGCGAGGGCGGTGGGCCGTGAGCGACACTCGCGCGTCGCCTACGCTGCCGCTAGGCGACCCTGCCCACGTCCCAAAATGCTGCGCGCCTGAAACCACGTGTCATCCCCGGCGAGCCGCGACCAGCGGCGAGGGGTGAAGCGCGACCGGCCACCGGCCGGGCAAATCGATCCAGTGGATAGATTTGAGCGTTGAACGCCGCGAGCTTGAACGAGCGGCCGGTGGGGATCCAGACTACACAGGGCCCGGTGCGATGCGCCGGGCCTTTTGCTTGACGAGACGTGACGCCTATCTATCGCACTGGCGGCGTCCAGAACTCACACTGCCTTTTTGTTGGGAAACGACACTTCCAGCACCACGCAGCCAATATCTGTCTTGAAAGGGCCGTGCACCTCGCCAGGAGGCCTGCTGGCATAGTGCCCGGTTTCCAGCCACATGCCGAAAGCCTCGTCGTACAGCCGGCCGCTCACGACGAATATCTCTTCCGGATAGAGGTGGCTTTTGCCGCCGAAAGGTGTGGTGTTCGTGTTCGGATGGAATTTCGTCAGCCGCGTGTATTCGCCTGACTTTTCGTCAACGCTCAAGGTCAACTCGTCTGCAAGTCCCTCCAGTCCCTTGACCGGTTGCCAGCGTCCCGCGTTTTCTGGATGCATGGCATTCCAGTAGGTAACTGTCGTTTTCGGCATGATCGCCCCCAATTTTTTACGCGCCTGCTGCGCCTGGGACCTGTCGTACACTGCAGCCATGTTAGGCCGCAGATCGAAGGCAGCGCGCGATGGATGATAATCGAAACCGTCAATTGATTCAGCGCTTTTATTGGGAGATGTGGAATCGCTTCGACAAGACGGCCATTCCGGAAATTCTTGCCGAGGATTTGCAGTTTCGAGGCTCGCTCGGGCAATACAAGAATGGCCGTGCCGAATTCGGCGAATATGTCGATTTCATCCAGCGCGCTTTTCCGGATTTCTCCAATGAGATCGAGGAGGTCATTTCCGAAGGCGACAAGGCGTTTGCCAGGCTTACCTTCCGGGGGACCCATCGCGGTGAAGTCTTCGGCATCGCGCCTACCGGGCGGCGCATCCAATATGCCGGTGCCGCTGTCTTTGAATTCAACGGGGAACGAATCTCAAAAGTGTGGGTGCTTGGCGACATATATGGGCTCATATCCCAACTTGAACCAAAATGACCTCTGCTATCCACACTGGCGGTGTTGCGCGCATCCGCTAAACTGGCGCCGATGACGATGCGCGCGCCGGTTCCGCCTTTCCACCGCCTGTCCAACACGCTCTCGCTGGCCGTGTGGATAGCATGTGTGGATACGCCCGCCGCGCCATCCTCCAACCGTCTGATGCGCCATGCTTTCCCTTCCGGGGCCGGGGGGAGGGGTATGCAAATTTTCCCCGCACAATTTTATTGCCGAAGCTGTCACTCTCCGCCTGCTGTCCACGAGAGAGTCGCATGACACCGCATCGCATCTTCGCCACCGGCCTTCTGCTGGCCGCCTTCACCCTGCCGGCTTTCGCCGATCCCGCCGCCGCCATCCGTGCGCGCGACCGCGCCCTGGCCGACGACACCGCCTGGAACATCGTGCAATCCCTGACCAGCGAGATCGGCCCGCGTCCCGCCGGCAGCGATGCGGCAGCCCGTGCCCGCGACTGGGGCCTGGCCGAATTCAAGGCCATGGGCTTTTCCAACATCCATCTGGAACCCTTCGCCAAGCACGCCTGGTTGCGGGGGGCCGAATCCGGCGAAATCCTCACGCCCTATCCCCACAAGCTGGCGCTGATCGGGCTGGGGCTCAGCGTGCCGACGCCGTCGGGCGGCATGACCGGCGAGGTCCTGGTGTTTCCCAGCCTGGCCGATCTGCAGAACGCGCCGGCGGACTGCTGCACCGGCAAGATCGTGCTGGTGAACCAGCCGATGACCCGCACCCAGGACATCACCGGCTATGGCACCGCCGTCGCCGCCCGCTCCGCCGCCCATGAAGCGGCGAAGCATGGCGCCATCGCCTATCTGGTGCGCTCCATCTCCACCGCCTCCAACCGTTCGCCCCATGCCGGGGCGATGCAGCCTTGGGCTCCGGGCGAAAAACCCATTCCGGCCGCCGCGATCGGCGTGCCCGACGCGGACGCCATCGCGTATCTGGCGAAAAGCGGTCCGGTCCGCGTGCATCTGAACCTGCAATCGCGCTTCGTCGACACCACCGCCTGGAATGTGGTCGGCGAAATCCCCGGCAGCGACCCGGGCGCGGGCGCGATCGTGATCGGCGGCCATCTGGATTCCTGGGACCCCGGCACCGGCGCCATCGACGATGCAGCGGGAATCGCCATCACGCTGGCCGCCGCCAGGCTGGTCGAGCATCCCAAACGCACCATCCGCGTGGTGATGTGGGGCTCGGAGGAAACCGGCGGCTCCGGCGCGGCCTATCTGGAAGCGCACAAGAACGAGCTTTCCAGCATCGCTATTGCCGGCGAAAGCGACCTGGGCGCCGACCGCGTCTTCAGCCTCCAGCTGCCCGCCGGCGCCTGGGACAATGACGACATCAAGCCGTTGCGCGCCATCCTGGCGCCGCTGAAGGTGATCCCCTCCACGGTTCCGGCCGAGGACGGCGGCTCGGACGTGGAGAATATCCATGCCGCGGGCGTGCCGGTGCTGGCGCTGAACCAGGATGCCAGCCGCTATTTCGACTATCATCACTCCGCCGACGACACGCTGGCGGTCGTCGATCCCGCCCAGTTGCGCCAGAATGTGGCCGCCTGGGCGGCGACGCTGGACATGCTGGCCGACAGCGCGGCGGATTTTCGGAAGGGCATGAAATGAGACTTCCCATCCCCGATCCCCCCTATGAAGGCGGCTGCCTGTGTGGGCATGTGCGCTACCGCCTTGATGCGCGGCCGGCGACCATGACCGCCTGCCATTGCGACGCCTGCAAGAAACTGTCGGGCGGCACCAATCTTCTGGTGATCACCGCCCCGCGCGACCGGTTCCATCACCTTTCGGGCGAGGTGCAGCGCTATCGCCGCACCGGCGAGAGCGGCCGCCAGAGCGATGTGGTGCGCTGCGCCACCTGCGGCACGCGGCTGTGGCACGAGCCGCTGTCCTTTCCGATCGTCACCCTGGCGGCCGGCACGCTGGACGATCCTTCCTGGGTGGTGCCGGCCAGCGAGATCTGGGTCGAACGGGCCTCGCCCGCCGCCATCTTTCACAGCGACGCGACGCGGTTTCATGGGCAGCCGCCGCGCGACGACCAGATCGCCGCTTTCCAGGCGCTCTATGGAGACGATGCGTGAGCGATGCGGTGACATTGGGCACGCCATTGTCGCCGGCGGCGATCAAGGTGATGCTGCTGGGCGCGGGCGAACTGGGCAAGGAAGTGGTGATCGAGCTTCAGCGCCTGGGGGTGGAAACCATCGCCGTCGACCGCTATGGCGATGCGCCCGCCCAGCAGGTGGCCCATCGCGCCCACGTGATCGACATGACCGACGCATCGGCGTTGCGTGCGGTGGTCCAGGCCGAACGCCCGCACATCATCGTGCCGGAGATCGAGGCCCTGGCCACCGCCGAACTGCTGGAGATCGAAAAGGCGGGGCTTGCCACGGTCATTCCCACCGCGCGCGCCGCCCACATCACCATGAACCGCGAACGCATCCGCCGCCTGGCGGCCGAGGAGCTGGGCCTGCCCACCTCGCCTTACGCCTTTGCCTCCTCGCTGGAGGAATTGCAGGCGGCTACCGTCCGCATCGGCTATCCCTGTTTCGTCAAGCCGGTGATGTCGTCCTCCGGCAAGGGCCAGTCGCGGCTGAAATCGCCCGACGACATCGGTCCCGCCTGGCAAAAGGCGCTTGAAGCGGGGCGCGTGCGCGAGGCGCGGGTGATCGTGGAAGGCGAGGTCCGTTTCGACTTCGAGATCACCCAGCTTACCGTGCGCTCCGTCGACGGCACCCATTTCTGCGAACCCATCGGCCATGTGCAGAAGGAGGGCGACTATGTCGAATCCTGGCAGCCCCAGGCGATGGGCGAGGCGGCGCGCGCGAAGGCCCGCGAGATGGCGGGCGCGGTCACCGGCGCGCTGGGCGGGCGCGGCATATTCGGCGTCGAACTGTTCGTGAAGGGCGAAGAGGTCTGGTTCTCCGAAGTCAGCCCTCGCCCGCACGATACCGGTCTTGTCACGCTGATCAGCCAGTATCAGAGCGAATTCGCCCTGCATGCCCGCGCCATCCTCGGCCTGCCGGTGAATTGCGACATGTGCGCGCCCGGCGCCTCGGCGGTGATCTATGGCGGCGTGGAAGCCGGCGCGCTGAAATTCGACGGCGTGGCCGAGGCGCTGGCCGTGCCGCACAGCGAACTGCGCCTGTTCGGCAAGCCGCAAAGCTTCGTCAAGCGCCGCATGGGGGTGGCGCTGGCCCGGGGAAGCGATACCGACCAGGCACGCGCCCGCGCCGCCAGGGCGGCGGCGGCCATCCATCCCCGTGCCGTCACATAACCATCAGCATAAATTCACATTCCGATGGGCAGCAATTAACCGCCGATCCATTGGTCTTGCCTAGCTTTCCGCCGTCAACAGGCGGGGCACCCGGGCAGTACCATGGGCGATACGACAAGGGCCGCAGATGTCCATCTGACGGCTGGACTGCTGGCGGCGCGCACCCCGGCATTCGCGCAGGAAACCAACTGCGGCGAGGTGTTCGACTGGTTCCTCGACCACCCCGAAATCCCGGCCATCGCCATTCTGGACAGCGCTACCGGCGCGGTGCTGGGGCTGGTCAACCGCTTCATCTTCTTTGCCCGCTATGCGCGGCAATATTCCCCCGAACTGTTCAGCCGCAAGTCGATCCTGAAGCTGGCCAACCCCCGCCCGCTGGTGGTGGACAGCGAGATGCCCATCGCGGGCCTGGGAAGCATCCTTCTGGAGGAAAACCCCGACGCGCTGATAGAGTGTTTCGTGGTCACCCGGAACGGCCGCTATCTGGGGGTAGGGACCGGGGAGGCCCTGCTGACCGCCAAGGTACGCCTCCTGCAGGAGCGCGAGGCCGAACTTTCCCGCGCGCTGACCGCCGAAACCACGGCCAACAAGGCCAAGAGCGACTTCCTGGCCCTGATGAGCCATGAGCTGCGCACTCCCCTGAACGCCATCATCGGCTTTTCCGAAGTGCTGCACACGGAGATGTTCGGCGCCCTGGGCAATGCCCGCTACAAGGAATATGCGCGCGACGTGCATGGCGCGGGCCGCCACCTGCTGGCACTGATCAACGACATCCTCGACCTTTCCAAGGCCGAGGCGGGGCGTTTCGAACTGCATTGCGAGGAGATCATGCCCGCCGACGTGATCGGCGAATGCCTGCGGCTGACCCGTGAAAAGGCGCGCGATGCGGGGTTGCGCCTTACCTGCGATCTGGCGCCGGGACTGCCCAATCTCATGGCTGACCGGCTGCGGTTCAAGCAGATACTGCTGAACCTGTGTTCCAACGCCATCAAGTTCACGCCCCAGGGCGGGGCGGTGCATGTCGGTGCCCGCTTCCAGCCCGACGGACAGTTCGTGGTGGAGGTACGCGACACCGGGGTCGGCATGGCGCCGGAACAGATCCCGATCGCGCTGGAACCGTTCCGCCAGATTGCTTCCCCGCTGGCGCGTCACAAGGAAGGCACCGGCCTTGGCCTGGCGCTGGTCAAGTCGTTGGTGGAATGCCACGACGGCGTGCTGAAGATCGAAAGCGCACCCAATGTCGGCACGGCAGTGCGCGTATACCTGCCAAATTCGCGCACGGTGCGCCGCGCGACGGCGCTCTCGGCCTGAATGATAACCCTCTAGGTCGGATTCTCGAGGCTGAAGACCTCCGCATCGTCATTATAGGAGAACAGCTCGCTGAAGCGGGCCCATGACACCACCGTCTTCAATGTTTCTTCCGCGGCATCTTCGGCCATATGGTCTTCGAGTTCGTCCAGGAAGCGGGCTCTGGGCGCCGAATGGCTGGCGCGCTCGTCCAGCACCTTCTTGATGTGCGCGGCCAGCGGCACATAGCTCTGCAGGGCACGCGAGAATATTTCCTTGCGCTCGTTCAATTCGGCATCGGCGAAGCGCTTGCCCATATGGGTCAGCTTTATGTCGCCGCCTTCCACCTCGGCCAGCCTGAGAAGCTGCATCGCTTCGGCGACCGGAAACAGCTCATCGACTTCCAGTTCCTGTTCATAGGCCACGTCCGGCAAGTCGGCCTTGCCGCCATAGGGTGGCGCGGCCAGCGCCTCGATCAGGCCGGAAATCTGGTTGGGCGAAACATGGGTCAGCGGCATGCCGATGCCCTGCGGTCCCACCATCTGCGCGGCGCGCAAGCGTTCCACCCGCCGGGCGGTCATCTCGACATAGATGCGGTCGACATAATCCTCAAAAGCCGGGCTGGTGCGGTCGCGCGGCTGTGGCAGGTCGATCTTCAGTTCCGATGCCACGCGGCCCGGGTTGGACGAGAACATCAGCACGCGGTCGCACATCTGCACGGCTTCCTCGATATTGTGCGTGACCAGGATGATGCCCTTGATGGGGAGTTGCCGCTTGTCCCACAATTCTATCAGGTCGGTGCGCAGATTTTCGGCGGTCAGCACGTCCAGCGCGCTGAACGGTTCGTCCATCAGCAGGATGTTGGGATGAACCACCATGGCGCGGGCAAATCCCACCCGTTGGCGCATGCCGCCGGAAAGCTCGCGCGGATAGGCGCTCTCATAGCCGTCAAGGCCGATCAGATCGATGGCGGCCAGTGACCGGGTGCGGATGTCCTGCAACGGAAGGCCCTGCGCCTCCAGCCCCAGCTGGACATTCTCCAGCACCGTCAGCCAGGGAAACAGGGCGAAGCTCTGGAAGACCATGGCCACGCCCCGCGCCGGACCTTCGATAGGTGCCCCCAAATAGGTCAGTGTGCCGCCCTGGGGTCGGGCCAGGCCCGCGATCAGCCGCAGGAGCGTGGACTTGCCCGAACCCGACCGGCCCAGCAGTCCCACGATCTCGCCTTCGCGCAGAGTGAGGTTGACGTCGTCCAGTACCAGAAGCTCGTCGCCGCTGCCGCGCGGGAAGGTGCGCCGCACATGTTCGACATTCAGCAGGTCAGCCATGATGTCCTCCCGGTATGACCGCGAACCCTAAAGGGTTCGCCGCGCGACCAATGAATCAGGTTAGCCGGAATTTGCGCTCGGCGTACCAGTAGAGCGGGCGCCAGAACAGGCGGTTCACCACCACCACAAAGAAGCTCATGACCGCCGTGCCCAGCACCACGTTGCGGAAATCTCCCTGGGCCACGGCATTGGCGATATAGGCGCCCAAACCATGCGCATGCAGCGTGCGCGTGCCCCAGCTTGCTACCTCCGCCACGATGGAGGCGTTCCACGATCCTCCCGAAGCCGTGATGGCCCCGGTGACGTAATAGGGAAACACCGCGGGCAGCGCGACCTTTCGCCACCATAGCCAGTTGCGCACACCGAAATTGTCGGCGGCGTCGCGCAGTTCCTGGGGGATGGCGCTGGCCCCGGCGATGACATTGAACAGGATGTACCACTGGGTCCCAAGCACCATCAGGGGCGAAAGCCAGATGTCCGGATTGAGATTCCAGAATACGATCAGGGATACCACCAGCGGGAACAGGATGTTGGCGGGAAAAGCGGCCAGGAACTGGGCCACCGGCTGCACGATGGCAGTCAGGTGGGGCCGAAGCCCGACATAGATTCCGATCGGCGTCCAGATCGCGCTGGCGATGGCGATCAGCACCAGAACCCGCACCAGGGTAATGAAACCCAGGCCCATGGCGGTGGCAGCGTCGCCCCAGCTCAGATTGGCATGGCTGAAGGCATAGATGCGCCAGACGGCATATAGACCCAGCGCCGACAGGATGGCGTACCAGATGATGGTGCTTGCACGGCTTTCCGCCTCACGGGTGGCGGCGCGAATGCCGAAGCTGGGCGGCTGCCAACGGTATGACCAGCGTATCATCTGCTCGAACGGCGTGGTCAGCAGGTCCAGAAGGCGCGAGCGGCGGTAGACCGTAAGCGCCCAGGACTGGGGGGCCTCCTCGGACGGCTCGCTGCCGACGCGGAAGCGGTCGGCCCAGGCGACCAGCGGGCGGAACAGCAGCTGGTCATAGACCAGAATCACCACCAGCATGGCGCCGATGGCGTACAGGATGGCCGGCAGGTTCCGCTGGGCGATCGCCACCGCGATCCAGCTGCCGATGCCGGGCAGGGCGATGTTGGTCTTGCCCACGCTGATCGCCTCGGAAATGGTCACGAAGAACCAGCCGCCCGACATGCTCATCATCATGTTCCAGACCAGCGGCGGCAGCGCGAACGGCGCCTCGATCCGCCAGAAGCGGGCCCAGGCCGAAAGGCCGAACATCCGGCCCGCCTCGGTCAATTCCTCCGGTACGGTGCGCAGCGACTGGTAGAACGAAAAGGCCATGTTCCAGGCCTGGCCGGTGAAGATCGTGAAGACGCAGGCCAGTTCCGCCCCCAGGACGCGGCCTGGCGACAGCGACAGAAACCAGACGATGGTCACGGAAAGAAAGGAGAGGATCGGCACCGACTGGAGGATATCGAGCAATGGAACCAGCAGGGTCCCGGCCCGGGGATTCTTGGCCGCCCAGGTGGCATAGGTGAAGGTGAAGATCAGCGAGACGCCCATGGCGATCAGCATCCGAAGCGCGGTGCGGACGGCATAGCCGGGCAGGTCCCAGATGTTCAGGACCAGGCTGTGGCCGGTGATGGAACTCAGCGGATGGACAAGAAAGCGGCTGGCGTCGGCAAAGGCCACCAGGAATCCCAGCACCAGCGCCGCCGCCAGCAGGTCCCAGCGGCTGGGCAGCAGGCGGCGCGCTTCGATCGAGACGGGCGGCAGGATTTTCATGTCCGGCAGGCCTCGGAAGGGTGGTTGGCGCGAAGATCTGGGTGCGGAAAGCGGCGCGATCCGCGAGCGGAGACAACCACTTTGCCGGTTGCGGGGAAAGCGAAGATTTCATGCCGGTGGGGGGCAGGGATGCCGCACCGCGGGCGGGAAGTTTATGTTGTAATCAAGGAGTTACCGGGAAGCGGAGCCGCGGGGCCCGGATGCCCACAGAAACCCCCTATGCGGACCTTGCGCGGGGCGTGACATCCAGCGTAAAACCGCGCAAACGAAGACAAAAACGGTTGATTTGTCCGCTGGTTAACAGCCCGTTAAGGCTCTTCGTGGATGCTGGCTGACTGTATCAATACCGGTAAATCGGCGGGCGGAACGGCGAAAGGTCAATGACGAACGGCGCGCATATCGAATGGATGAAGGACGGCGCTGCCGCCTTTGCGTCCTTGCGCGCATGCACTCAGCCCCGTCCTTCCCGAAGCTCGTCGCGCGCGCTGCTTCTGCTTCTTAGCCGCCCCTAGGCGCCGTCTGGCGCGCGAATGGTTCGCGCGCGGGTGTTTAGGGGATCGATGCAAAGGAGAAATGAAAGTCGCGGACCTGCGGCGAACAGAAGGACAATTGGTCATGACCACGAATACAGATACCGAAACGGCGCCGATTCAAATCTTCGATACCACCCTGCGTGACGGCGAACAGTCGCCCGGCGCGGCGATGACGCATGAAGAAAAGCTGGAGATCGCCGCCCTGCTGGATGAGATGGGCGTCGACGTCATCGAGGCGGGCTTTCCCATCTCCTCGCCCGGCGACTTCAAGGCGGTGCAGGAGATCAGCAGGATCGTCAAGCGTGCCACCGTGTGCGGGCTGTCGCGCGCCGGTTTCAAGGATATCGATCGCGCCGGCGAGGCGCTGAAGGGTGCCCGCCGCCCGCGCATCCACACCTTCATCTCCACCAGCCCCGTGCACATGAAGCACAAGCTCAACATGGGCGAAAACGCGGTGCTGGAGGCGATCGGCGCCTCCGTCACAAGGGCGCGCAACTATACCGACGATGTGGAATGGTCGGCCGAGGACGCCACCCGCACGGTGCCCGATTTCCTGTGCCGCTGCGTGGATGTCGCCATCCAGTCCGGCGCCACGGTGATCAATGTGCCCGACACGGTGGGCTATTCCACGCCGCAGGAATTCTTCGACATCATCACGATGCTGCGCAGCCGCGTGCCCAATGCCGACAGGGTGATCTTCTCCACCCACTGCCACAACGATCTGGGCCTGGCGGTGGCCAACTCGCTGGCGGGTGTGCTGGCGGGCGCGCGCCAGGTGGAATGCGCGATCAACGGCATCGGCGAGCGCGCCGGCAACGCCGCGCTGGAAGAAGTGGTGATGGCGCTGAAGGTCAGGAAGGACATCATGCCCTTCCATACCAACATCAACACCACCCTGCTCAACCGCGCATCCAAGATGGTGTCCAACCACACCGGCATGCCGGTGCAGTACAACAAGGCCATCGTCGGCAAGAACGCCTTCAGCCACGAGAGCGGCATCCACCAGGACGGCATGCTCAAGAATGTCGAGACGTACGAGATCATGCGGCCCGAGGATGTGGGCGTGCAGTCGACCTCGCTGATGCTGGGCAAGCTGTCGGGCCGCCACGCCTTCCGCGACAAGCTGGAATCGATGGGCTATGTGCTGGACGAGACGGCTTTCCAGGACGCCTTCAAGCGCTTCAAGGAACTGGCCGACAAGAAGAAGCATGTCTTCGACGACGACATCGCCGCCCTGGTGGACGACGGGATCATGCGCGGCCATGACACGATCGTGATCAAGGCCCTCAGGGTGGAAGCGGGCACGGGCGTGGTGCCCACCGCCTCGCTGACCCTGGCCGTGGACGACCAGGTCAAGAGCGTGACGGTCTGCGGCGACGGCCCGGTGGACGCGATCTTCCGGGCGATCCGCGAGATCTATCCGCACGATGCCACCCTGCAGCTGTTCCAGATCAACGCCGTGACCGAGGGCACCGATGCCCAGGCCACGGTCAGCGTCCGGCTGGAGGAGAATGGCCGCACCGTTACCGGCAAGGCCTCCGACACCGACACGATGGCGGCCGCCGCTTATGCCTATGTCAACGCGCTCAACAAGCTGCTCGTCAAGCGGGAGAAGCTGGCCCCCGAGGCCCTCACGGTCGCAAGATGAAACGCGGATGACGGACACGGCCCCGGGATGAGCGAACCGGGGCCTCTTTTCAAGGGAATGGCGCTCGCAGGTTAACGATGGGCTTTTCCAGCTTTGGAACGGCCACTGATATGAAGGTAGGCGGTTCAGCATGTTCGGCAGTCTTCTTGGCGCGCTATCCAGCGACATGGCCATCGATCTTGGGACGGCGAACACGCTGGTCTATGTCAAGGGCCGCGGCATCGTGCTGAACGAACCGTCGGTCGTTGCCACCATCACCACCCGCGGCGGCAAGAAATCGGTCCGTGCCGTGGGCAACGACGCCAAGATGATGCTGGGCCGCACGCCCGGCAACATCGAAGCCATCCGGCCCATGCGCGACGGCGTGATTGCCGACTTCGAGGTGGCCGAGGAAATGATCAAGCACTTCATCCGCAAGGTGCACAACCGCCGTTCCTTTGCCAATCCCATGATCATCGTCTGCGTGCCCTCCGGCTCCACCGCCGTCGAGCGCCGCGCGATCCAGGAATCAGCACTGTCGGCTGGCGCGCGCCGGGTCTTCCTGATCGAGGAGCCGATGGCGGCGGCGATCGGCGCGGGTCTTCCGGTCAGCGAGCCCACGGGCTCGATGGTGGTCGATATCGGCGGCGGCACCACGGAAGTGGCGGTGCTGTCGCTGGGCGGCATCGTCTATTCGCGCTCCGTGCGCGTGGGCGGCGACAAGATGGACGAGGCGATCATCGCCTATATCCGCCGTCACCAGAATCTGCTGATCGGCGAGGCTTCTTCCGAGCGCATCAAGAAGGAGATCGGCTCCGCCGCCCTTCCCGCCGACGGCAATGGTGTGACCCTGGACATCAAGGGCCGCGATCTTCTGAACGGCGTGCCGAAGGAAATCACCATCACCCAGCGCCACATCGCCGAGGCATTGGCCGAACCGGTGGGCGCGATTGTCGAGGCCGTCAAGGTAGCGCTCGAAGCCACCCCGCCGGAACTGGCGGCGGATATCGTCGACAAGGGCATCGTGCTGACCGGGGGCGGCTCGCTCTTGGCCAACCTGGACCAGGTGCTGCGCGATGAAACCGGTCTTCCCGTCTCCATCGCCGACGACCCCTTGTCCTGCGTTGCGCTGGGCACCGGCCGCGTCCTGGAAAACACCAAAGGCATGCGTCACGTCCTGTCCACGGCATTCTAGAAAAGGCGGGGGAGGGGCCCGCAAAACCTGATGGCAAACGCCTGGAAGATCGCGCGCAAGAGCAATGCACAGCTTCCGCTGGTGATCGTGGTTGCGCTTGCGGTCGTCCTGGTGCTGCTGGGAAAAGCGCAATCCGGCCTCTTCGACCAGGCACGGGTCAAAATGACCGACTGGCTGGCGCCCGGGCTGGAGGTTGTGCGCGCGCCGATCCAGGGCTTCGACCGCTGGATGGGCTCCATCACCGATATCTTTTCGGTATACGAGGAAAATCTCAGGCTCAAGGAAGAGAACGCGCGCCTGCGCCAGTGGCGCAACGTTGCTATCGTGATGCAGAACCGGGTCGATCGCTACCAGAGCCTGCTCCATGCCGTGCCGGACCCCAAGCTCAACGCTGTCCTGGCGCGTGTCATCGGCCGCGCCAGCCGGCCCTTCGTGCAGACCCTGATACTCGATGCGGGCACCCGCAACCACGCCGGCCCGGGCGAGGCGGTGGTTGACGCCCGCGGCATGATCGGCCGCATCTATCTGTCGGGCAGCCGCACCAGCTGGGTGATCCTGCTGACCGATCCCAACAGCCGCATTCCCGTGACCGTGGCCGCCTCGGTGGGAAATGGCGGCACGGTCCAGGCAATCATGAGTGGCGACAATTCGCCCCGGCCCACGCTGGATCTGATGTCGCACACGGCCATGCTGCATGCCGGCGACCAGGTCGTGAGTTCCGGTGACGGCGGTCTTTTGCCTTACGGACTTCCGATCGGCACGGTGGTTCCCGGCAGCGGGGGAAGTTGGCGCGTGGCGCTTCTGGCCGATGCAGCCTCCACCCAGGACGTCGAGATTCTCAACTATTTCCAGGCGCCGGAAAAACCACCCGCGGCGGCCGAATTGCCCGCCGAGGCGGCCGGCCTGAAACCACTGGTGCCCCCCTCGCCCGAAACCCTGGCGACGCCCGGCCCTGCCGCCGGGGCACCCACCACGCCACCGGCACCTGTCCATGCGGCCGCGGCAATCCCACGTCCTGGCGCGCCCGCCGCGGACGCGCCCGCATCGCGCCAGCAGGCGCCGTCTGCGCCGCCCGACGGCGGGACGGAGTGACGGCCATGGCTCTGGAACGGGTCGCCGGCCATGGTACTGCGTTACGGATCGTCTCTGCGGCGGTACCCTTTCTCTGCGGGCTGGTCTTCTCCTTCTTCGCCAATATTCCCGTTTCCCTGACAAGCGGGCAGGTGCCTCCCCCGCTTCTGGCGCTGGTGCCGGTCTATTTCTGGTGTCTTGTCCGTCCGGACCTGATGACGCCGGCGGTCACCTTCGCCATCGGCCTGGCAGAGGACGTGCTGTCGGGCGGCCCGCCGGGCGTGTGGACCCTCGCCTTCGTGCTGACCTATGTGCTGGTGGCGCGTCAGCGTGACAGCTTCGCAAGCCTGTCGGGCCTGGCCGCTGTGCTCGGCTTTGCCAGCGCCGCCGCCATTTGTTGCGCGGTCGCCTGGTGCACGGTGGCGTTCCTGGCGCTTTTGACGCAAGGCGCCCACCTGCCGCCGATCGGTCCCATGGTCAGCGAGCTCGTGATAACAGTCATATTCTATGCGCCCACCGCGCTCTTGATGGGCTGGCTGCACCGCCGCCTGGTTGGTCCGTTGCGGAGCGACATCTGATGCCGCTCTTCGACAAGAAGGACAAGAGCCGTTACGCCACCTTCACCCGCCGCGCCGCCGGCATGGGCGGAGGCATGACGGCGATTTTTGCCATCCTGGCCGGCCGCCTCTACCAGCTGCAGATCCGCGACGGCAGCCAGTACATGGTGGAGGCCGAAGACAACCGCATTTCCGAGCGGCTGATCGTGCCGCCGCGCGGACGCATCCTGGACCGCTTCGGTACCGAACTGGCCAGCAACCGGCGCAATTATCGCGTGCTTCTGGTGTCCGAGCAGGCGACCGAAGGCGTCGCAAATGCGCTGGACAATATCGGCAAGGTGATCTTCCTCACCGACCAACAGAAAAAAAAGGTGATGCACGACGTCGCCATGAACAAGAAGTTCGTGCCGGTGCCGGTGGTCGAGAATCTGAGCTGGGAGGACTTCTCCCGCATCAACCTGCATCTGCCCTATCTGCCGGGAATTCAACCCGATGTGGGCGAGACCCGTGACTATCCCTTCGGGCCGCAGATGGTGCACGTCCTGGGCTATGTCGCCGCCGTCTCGCCCGAGGAACTGAAGCGCGATGACGATCCGTTGCTGTCGCTGCCAGGCTATCGCATCGGCAAGCGCGGAATAGAGCGCGAATATGAAGAGAATGTGCGCGGCACCGCCGGCGCCTCCCGCGTCGAGGTCAATGCCTATGGCCGCATCATCCGCGAGCTGGGCAAGAACCCCGGAACGCCGGGAGAGGATGTATGGCTGACCATCGACCGCCAGGTGCAGCAGGTGGCCAGCGAAAAGCTGGCAGGCGAAAGCGCCGCCTGCGTTGTCATGGACGTCACCAATGGCGATGTGATCGCGCTGGCGTCCACGCCGGGCTTCGACCCCAACCTGTTCAATGTCGGTCTGACGGGGGAAGAGTGGCGCGGGCTGACCACCAACGACCACAAGCCCCTGCTCAACAAGGTGATGGGCGGCACCTATCCGCCCGGCTCGACCTTCAAGCCCGCCGTCGCGCTGGCTGCGATCGAGGCGGGAATCGCCACGCCCGATTATCATGTCCATTGCAACGGCGTCTTCGTGTTCGGCGGCCATCAATTCCATTGCTGGCGCAAGGGCGGCCACGGTTCGCTGGACGTGGAAGGCGCGCTTCAGCACAGTTGCGACGTCTTCTTCTATGAAACCGCGCGGCGCGTGGGCATCGATCGCATCGCGGCCGCCGCCCGCATGCTGGGCCTGGGCGCGGCCACCGGCATCGAACTTCCGGGCGAGCGTTCGGGCCTAGTTCCCAGCCGCGAATGGAAACAGAAGACCTATCACCAGTCCTGGCAGCAGGGCGACACGCTCAGCGTCGGCATCGGGCAGGGCTATGTCACCGCCACGCCCCTGCAGCTGTGCGTGCAGGCCGCGCGCATCGCCTCTGGCCGCGCCGTCCTGCCCAGGCTGGTGCACAGCGTCGGCGCAAAGCTGGTCCAGAGGTCCGAGGCGCCCAGGCTGAATTTCAGCGACGAGGCCCTGGCCACGGTGCGCAGCGGCATGAACAAGGTGATGAACGATCCGGGCGGAACGGCCTATACTTGGCGTATCGCCCAGCCCGGCTTCGAGATGGCGGGCAAGACCGGCACCGCGCAGGTGCGCGTCTACAGCCGCGAGGAACATGCCCGCGGTATCACCAAGGACGCCCATCTGGACTGGAAGCTGCGCGACCACGGCCTGTTCATCGGCTTCGCGCCGGTGGATAGCCCGCGCTACGCCATTGTCAGCGTGGTCGAACATGGTGCCGTCGGCCATCCCCAGGTCGTCGCGGCGCACGACATCATGCTGTTCTGCCAGCAACGCGACCCGGCACGGCACCCGGCGGCCTGGCCGGTGACTTCGGCCGCCGCCTTCCAGCCCGAACAGTCCGGCAGGCAAAGCGCGATCATTCCGGCGTCTTACAAGGCGGGCGGCTGATGGCGCTTCGCCCCTACGCCGCCGCCAAGCGCACGCTCACCGTCGCCGACAAGCTGATGGAGATCAATTGGGGTCTGGTACTCCTGATCGTGCTGATCGCCATCGCCGGTATCGCCATGCTCTATTCGGTGGCGGGCGGCCATTTCCAGCCCTGGGCGCTGCGCCAGATCGGCCATTTCACCCTGGGCCTGATCGTGATGCTGCTGGCGGCGACCATCGACATCCGCATGTGGATGAGCCTGGCCTATCCCGCCTATGGCGTCGCACTGCTGCTGCTGATCGCAGTGGACGTTGTGGGCCATGTGGGCCTTGGCGCGCAGCGCTGGATCAGCCTGGGCCCTCTGGACCTGCAACCGTCCGAGCTCATGAAAATCAGCCTGGTGCTGGCCCTGTCGCGCTATCTGCACGGCAAGAGCGTCGAGGAAGTCTCCAAGCCCGTCCCACTGGCCATCGGCCTGGCCATGATCGCGGTGCCGGCCATCTTCGTGTTTTTGCAGCCCAACCTGGGCACCACCCTGATCATCGTTGCCGACGGCTGTTCGCTGCTGTTCCTGGCCGGGCTTTCCTGGTGGTGGATCGCCCCCACCCTGGCGGCGGTGGCCGCAGCGGTGCCGCTGGCCTGGCGCTTTTGGCTGCATGACTATCAGAAGGCGCGGGTGGAGACCTTCCTGAACCCTGAGGCGGACTCCCTGGGCGCGGGCTGGAACATCACCCAGGCCAAGATCGCCATCGGCTCGGGCGGCGTGTCGGGCAAGGGGTTCCTGCAGGGCACCCAGAGCCGGCTGAACTTCCTGCCCGAAAAGCAGACCGACTTCATCTGGACCAGCTTCTGCGAGGAATTCGGCTTTGTCGGCGCCCTGGCGCTGCTGATCCTGTTCGCGGTGGTGATCTTCTATGGCCTGCAGACCGCGATCAGCGCCCGCAGCCAGTTTGGCCGCCTTTTGGCGATGGGCGTGATCCTGAATTTCTTCTTCTACATCATGATCAACGGGGCGATGGTGATGGGCCTGATCCCCGTGGTGGGCATCCCCATGCCGCTTCTGTCCTATGGCGGCAGCGCCATGCTGACCGTGATGTTCGGCTTCGGCCTGCTGATGAGCGTGCATATCCACCGCCAGGTGGAGATTCCGCGCCATAGTGGTGGGATTATTTAATCACCCCCTCTGTCGCAGATCGGTCTGCGTGCCGCAGACCCATCGCTGCGACATCTCCCCCTTCGAAGGCGCTGGCGTGCCGAAGGGGGGAGGAAGCTGGCGGATGCGGCGGGTCGCCCGGCGGAATGCCGGGCTCGTGTTTTCTGGAATGGCCGGCGCCGGGCCGCGATGGCGCCGATTTCCCTGAATTTTCAGGGGTGTGGATGGCGGCCGAAGTCAGTGGACATGGCAGGACCCCTTGGCTATAAGCCGCCCTCCGGTCCATGACCCAGACCGGCCGGCTTCAAGTGCGGCTCCGGCTCGCGCCTACGCCTGATGGGTGACTAGCTCAGTTGGTAGAGCAGCTGACTCTTAATCAGCGGGTCGTAGGTTCGATTCCTACGTCACCCACCATTCCTTCATAAAGATCAGCGCCCTAAAAAGGGCTATTCCCAGGCCATACATTTGGATTTGGGAATATGCGCATTTTATCTGCTTCCCTGAGACTGCCCTGGACTCGCTAGGAAGGCCGCTGGCGGGCGCCCTCGGAAAGGGGCCTGTGGATGCCCCTGGCCGAAGAACGGCGCTGCTGCGCGATCCTGGCGGGTTGGCGCGGGGCGCCAGCAGCCGTAGCCTTGCCGCAGGCAAGGGGAGGGGCGAAATGTATTTGACGTTGGAGATTACTTCGGCGCGCGCCGAATTAGGTTCATGGACTGAACGCGCGGGGCACGGCCAGCCAGGAACAAGCGAGCGTCTGCACTTTCAAGTTTGCATGCATGATCGAGGGATGCTTTCCCTGAAGACCGGCGAGGTTTTCGTAAATCCCGCGCGTGGTTTTCTTCAAAAGAATTCCGTGAAGATAGGGGCAGCCCTAAGCGTCTTCTGCAGTGATTATGTCGAAGACCTAGAAAGCCACTTGAAATATGTACCCCTTTTCGATCCTCGGATGGGGAAGATGAACTAGGCAGCTCTCTCGTTTTTTATTTGATATTGCCGAGAGTGGCGTTCGACAAGCTGTCCGCGAACCTGACCGCAGGCTGTGTCCCAACAACTTTGATGCTCAAGTTTAAGCGGGAATTCTTCGATTACGGATGGGAGCCAGATGGCAGCCATTTGAAATGGGACAACGAAAAAAAGGAGCAGGTTCCTATCACCGAAGCTGCTTTTAACTTCCAATACAAAGCTGCATTCGCCGACGCGGAACTGCCGGCCGAACCTGGTCAGGTCGAAGACTTCAGCGATATGCGGCAGGTCTCACGAGCCTTGCTCGACAAGCTTTCGGCACTGCAGAAGTCCGCACATTCCCTGCTTTGGGTCAGCGTTGCGGTCGCTGTCGTCATCGCTTTGAAATTTTGGCGGTGAGAGGACTTGACTCCCAAGGGAGAGAATTTCGGGGACACAATACGTAACTCGGCGGTGTGCTGAGTCGGTTCCGCCTTATCCACCTGCCTCTGCGGCTGTGCGATACTGGCGGCATGAGATGCGCCGCCGACGCCAATTCCGCTCCTCCGTCCGCCCCGCCGTCCCCCTGTTGCCGCCGTCACTATCTACTTCTTGTCCACGCCGCAGGGGGGAGGGGGGTGGCGAAAAGTGAAAAAACGAAGATTCATCCCGTGCCTGTGGCTGTGGGCTTTCCCGGCCACCACGCCCCCACTATGCCGCGCCGGCCGGCCGGGCCTGTCCGCCGCTTGTCCCGCACCCCTTGCCAGCCTGCCCCGTTTCGGCGCCTCATGGTCGAAAGAACCACGGGGGCGTCATGTTTCACCGCATTGGCCTGGCATTGATCCTGCTGGCCGGGCTGGTCCTGCCCGCCGCCGCCCAGACGGGATTGCCCGCCCTGCCGCATCCGGCCGGGGTCAGGCTTTACGTGCTCGACTGCGGCACCATCATCTCCAACCTGCCGGAGAATTTCGGCCTGACGAAGGATGAAGCCGGCAACACCAACTTCTCCGATCCCTGTTTCCTGGTGATGCACCCCAAGGGGATTTTGCTGTTCGACACCGGCCTGCCGGACAGCCATGTCGGCCGACCCATCTATGAAGACATGATGGGGCGCGAGGGCATCCTGAAATTCACCACCCTGACGGGCGAGCTGGCCAATATCGGCGTCACCCCCGCCATGATCACCTGGCTGGCGATTTCCCATTCCCACTGGGACCATGTCGGCAACGCCGATGCCTTTGCCGGATCGACCTGGCTGGCGCGCAAAGCGGAGTATGATTTCATGTTCGGGCCGTCCGCCAACAAACAGGCCCTGCCGAATTATTCTGCGCTGGAACATGCGCCGCACATCCGCTTCATCGACGGCGATTACGACGTCTTCGACGACGGCAGCGTGGTGCTTCTGTCCACGCCCGGCCATTCCCCCGGCCACCAGTCGCTCTATGTAAAGCTGGCGCATACCGGCGGCGTGGTGATCTCGGGCGATCTTTATCACTACAGCGCCGAGCGGCGCCTTGGCCGTGTGCCGCCGCGCGAGCAGGGCGGACTGACGCCCGCCTCCCGCCGCAAAGTCGAAGACTTCCTCAAGGCGAACCATGCCCAGCTATGGATAGGCCATGCCATCGACTGGTATGCGACGGCGATAAAAGCACCCGGCTGGTATGATTGACGGCAACAAAGCGGTCGCGAAGATTGCCGGCCACGCAGGTTTCTTTCGCCGTGTCTGAAATGGCGTTTGCCGTGGTGCGGGCAGCTTGAAAATGCCGGCTCGCCCCCCGATGCTCGCGGCCATGAATCAGTGGCTGCGGCGCAAGACCATCGACCTCGACTCCATCCCCCATGACCAGCGGCTTCGGCCGACGCTGGACTGGTGGCACCTGGTGGCGCTGGGCGTGGGCGGCATCGTCGGCACCGGCATCTATACGCTGGTGGGCGTCGGGGCCAACCTTGCGGGCCCCGCGGTCACGCTGTCCTTCCTGGTGGCGGGCTTGATCTGCGCCTGCGCCGCGCTGGCCTATGCCGATGTCTCGACCGCCATTCCGGCCTCCGGCAGCGCCTATACCTATACCTATGTGGTGCTGGGCGAGGCGATCGCCTGGGTGGTGGGCTGGAGCCTGATCCTGGAATATTCGCTGGTGGTCAGCACGGTGGCGGTGGGCTGGTCGGGCTATGCCGGCGGCTTCCTGGCCTCCATGGGATGGCCGCTGCCCCATGCCCTGCTGGCTGGACCGCTGGACCACGGCCTCATCAACCTGCCGGCGATCCTGATCTTGGTGCTGGTGGCCGGCGCCCTGATGGCAGGCACACGCGAAAGCGCCAACGTCAATTCGGTGCTGGTGATGGTGAAGATCATCGCGCTGCTGATCTTCGTGGCCGTGGCGCTGCCGCATTTCGACATCGCCCATTACCGTCCCTACATGCCGTTCGGCTTTTCCGCCCACGACGTGAACGGCACGGCCCACGGCGTGATGGCGGCGGCGGCGATCATCTTCTTTGCCTTCTATGGCTTCGATGCGATTTCCACCGCCGCCGAGGAAACCAGGAATCCGGGGCGCAACCTGCCCATCGGCATCATCGGCTCGATGGCGGTGTGCACCGCGCTCTATGTGCTGGTGGCGGCGGTCGCGGTGGGGGCGATGAGTTATACCGGCTTCGCCCACAGTCCCGAGCCGCTGGCGCAGATCCTGCGCAGCATCGGCAGCGGCGGCGCGGCGGTGGCGATCGGGGCGGCGGCGATCGTCGCCCTGCCCACCGTGATCCTGGCCTTCCTGTTCGGGCAAAGTCGCATCTTCTTTGCGATGGCGCGCGACGGCCTTTTGCCGCACGGGCTGGCGCGTGTCGGTGCGCGCGGCACGCCGGTGCGCATCACGGCGCTGACCGCGGTTCTGGTAGGGATTCTGGCGGGATTGGTGCCGCTGGCCGACATCGCGGCGCTGGCCAATGCCGGCACGCTGTTGGCGTTCATCGCGGTGGCGGTCTGCATGATGGCGATGCGGCGACGATTTCACGGACCGCGCCTGTTCCTGGCCCCGCTGCCCTGGCTGGTGGGGCCCTTGACCGTGCTGGGCTGCCTGTACCTGTTTTTCAGCCTGCCACATATTACCCGCCTGTTCTTCCTGATCTGGAATGGAGCGGGATTGATCTATTACATAACCTGGACCCTCGCCCGCCGCGGGGCGGCGTGAGCGGGCTCTTGATCTGGCGCAAGGACGGACGGCGCCAGGCCGCCGAAGCTGCAGCCATGCGCCGCCTCCTGTCTCTCAACTTGCTTCTGCTGCTGGCGGGTTGTGCCACCCAGCCCGCAGCGCAGGCGGACGCGCCCGGATTTTTCGCAGGGCTCCTGCATGGCCTGGTTGCGATCCTGGCGCTGGCCGCCAGCCTGTTCTGGCAGGTGCGGATATACGCCTATCCCAATTCCGGTTTTGGCTATGATCTCGGCTTCCTCATGGGGTTCTCGCTCAGCCTGATCGCCATCATGCTCTCGGTGATGGCCCGGATCGGCGGACTGTTGACGCGCTAGGGTCCCTGCAGGAACCAGGCCGCCACGCCCGCGGCGAAGGCGGCCAGCGCCAGGCCGCTGAGGACCAGGCCCAGCCGCCAGCCGCCGAACGCGACCGCCAGCACCGATTTGGTCAGACCATTGGCGGCGGCGGCGATCAGGATCGTGGCCACGGCGAGCGCTGGGGCCAGGCCCGTATGGGTCATCCGCGACATGGACAGGGTGACCGGATCGACATCCAGCAGGCCGGACAAACCGCCCAGGGCGAGAAGGCCGCCTGGGCCGGTCACCAGCTTGGCCAGCAGCATGATCACCGTCAGAAGGGCGGTGAAACGCAGCAGCAGCGGCAGGTCAATGGGGTTGTCGAGGGGCAGGGCTTGTGTCTCCGCCTGTCCGGCGGCGCGCCAGGCCAGCACTGCGGGGATCAGCAGTACCAGCGCTGCCGCGGCTACCGGCCCCGCCATGAGCTGCAGCAGGGCGGGCGCGATCACCACCGCCAGCAGCATCATGCGCAGCAGCGAGACGATCCAGGCAGCCAGGATGGCGGCCATCACGGCCTGCGGCGCTGCCAGCCGGCGCGGGACCAGCCGCGCGAATGTCCAGGTCACGGTGGTGGAGGTGACGAGGCCGCCCAGCGCGCCCGCATAGAAAAGGCCACGCGGACCGGCCAGACGCACGGCTCCATAGCCGGCATAGCTGACCGCCCCCGCAAGGACGGTCATCAGCCAGATCTGATATGGGTTCAGCGCACCCCAGGGATCGACAGGCCTGTCGGGCAGAGCCGGCAGCAGTACGGCCGTCATCATCAGTAGGACAAGCGCTGAACGCAACTCGACCCAGCTCAGGCTTCGCAGGAAAGAGTGCATCACCTGGCGCTCGGCCAGCACGGCGGCCGTCACCACGCCTCCCGCCACGGCCACCGCCATCTGTCCTCGCGCGGCATAGACGCCCAGAGCAAAGGTCAGAAGCCCGGCGACCAGGCCGGTGGCCGAGAGGTTGTCCTGAACCGTCGACTTTCGCCATTCGAAGACACCAAAGGTCAAAGCGAAGCCCAGGAAGAACAATCCCGGCAACAGATCGGGCGCTGCGCCCGACAATAGGCCCGCGATCCCGCCCAGAAGGCCGATCAGGGTGAAGGTCCGCACGCCCGCCACGCGCGAGCCGGCCACCCCCTCCCGTTCCTGCCAGCCCCGCTCGATGCCGATCAGCAGGCCGATTGCAGCAGCAATGCCAGCGCGCGCAAGCAGGTCGATTTCGTTCATGGCCCCGTTTCGGACGCCTTCCTGGACACCGGGCCGGATGGCCCTAGCGGCGGGTCACCGGCGCGCGGCGCGCGCCGGTATCGTGCAGCCCAAGACCGGCCGACAGCAAGGCCGCCAAGATAAAAAACACAAAGACCAGATCATTTGCCATGCCGTACCCTCCTCAATGGCGGGAGCTGCCGATCAGATGCGATGACGCATAGATGAAAATCGTCGCACCCAGGCCGCTGCCCAGGGCATAAAGTAGATCGGCTTCTCCCGTGTACATGAAGACAAGGGCAAAACAGAGAACGCCGGCGGTAATGGCCAGCGCATGCTGAAGCGCCCTGCGAGCGGGCGTTTTCACTTTTCCGCCCCGCGGGACTCCATCCAGGACGCCCAGGCCAGGGCGCCACCCAACAGGGCCAGTGCGCCCACGACAAGGGCCAGGAAAGCGTAGTCCATCGTCCCAAGCATGCATTCCTCCTCTCGGCATCGTTTGTGCGCGATCTTACACATCGCATTCCAGGGTGACGTTTCGGGCTGGTGTCGGCTCCAATGGTTCGCCGAACCGCGCATGCAGAGCTTCCAGCGTTTGCGGGCTCGCGTCTGGCCGGCTCCACACGCGGGTCAGGCAGACACGCTCTTTCGCATCTTCGGAAAGCTGTTCGGACTCATAACGCCAGGTTTCCTGGCACCCGTTCGGCAGCGGAGCGATTTCGCGTTGGCGTATCCATCCGGTTTCGGTGAGGTGGAAATAACCGAGATGGACTTGCGGATAGCGGGCCATTATCGCGCCGCCACATGCTCCAGGGCTGCCATCTTCTTCAGATGGACCTCGCGGGTGCCGACCAGGGCAATCAGCCCATCGCGCTCGAACTGGGAAAAGGTGCGCGAGACCGTCTCGATGGTCAGGCCCAGATAGTCGGCGATGTCCTGGCGGGTCATTGCCAGGTGCACTATGGCGGGTTCGGTGGAGCGGTCCGCCCATTCCAGCAGGAATACGGCCAGCTTCTCGGCGGCGCTGCGACGGCCCAGCAGCAGGCAATGCCCGCGGGCATGGGCAAGATTTTCCATCGCAAAGTGCAACAGATGGCGGGTCACCGCCTCGTCCTTCGCGGCCAGCATGTCGACCTGGCGCCGGCGATAGCAGACGAGGGTGCACTCGCTGACTGTCTCGGCTGACAGGCCACGGGCGTCACCCAGGTCCATGCCGAAAATGTCGCCTGCGATGTGAAAGGCCTCGATCTGGCGGCGGCCGTCGGAAAGGAATTTGCAAACCCGCACGACACCGGAGAGGACCTTGTAGAAGACGTCGCTGTCGTCGCCCTCGGCGAAAATCTCGCAGCCCTGGGCAAAGCGGATCACGGTACCCGCGGCGCGCAGCGGCTCGGCCGCCTCAGCCATACCGCCCAATGAACCCGTATACGCCCTGGCACCCGCCGTATTGACCATCATTTGCGCCGTCATTACCGCCTCCGTTATTGGACGGTGTCTTTCTAGAGGGCGGGGCAGGGGGCCGAAATCCGGTTAGCTCCTTAGGGCTATTACGTAGCCTTACCCGGTGGCTGGCGAACGGGGTGTCGATCGGGCTAGGCTGCGGCCATGAATCTCCCGACTGACATTGCGGCAAATTGCGACGCTGTCGCAGCTCTGACCGGGGCACAAACCGGGATATGGCGCTGGGATCTCGCCGCGGACCGGCTGAAGCTGTCCCCGCTGGCTGCGACACTGCTGGATGCGCCGGCGGCACAACTGGATCAACAGCAGTTTCTGGCGCTGGTGCATGCGGATGACCGCTCCATCATGGAGCGGTCGCTGCGTGAATGCCTGGCGATGGGTCGGCTGCACGATCTGGATTTTCGCACCGTCCTGGGCAATTGGCGGCGAATGCGCGGCTGCGCCCCACCAGGGGAACGGGCGGCAGGCGGCATCATGATTGACATCGGCCAGCGCCACGCCGGCCGTGCCGCCGATTCCCGGCTCGCAGCGATCATCTCCTCATCGGACGACGCCATCATAGGCAAGACGCTGAAGGGCATCGTCACCGACTGGAATCGGGCGGCCGAGCAGATTTTCGGCTACAGCGCCGCAGAAATGACCGGCCAGCCCATTGCCAATCTGCTGCCGCCCGGTTTGGAAGACGAGGAAGCCGCAATCCTGGCTCGCATAAGCCGGGAGGAAAGGGTCGATCATTTCGAAACGCGCCGGCGCTGCAAGGATGGGCGCATCATTGACGTGTCGATGACGGTATCGCCTGTGTGGAACGCGGCGGGCGAACTGATCGGCGCCTCTACGGTGGCGCGCGACATCACCACGGCCAAGGCGGCACAGGATGCGCTGCGCCGAAGCGAGGCCCATCTCAAGTCGGTACTCCAGACCGTGCCCGATGCCATGGTGGTCATTGACACTGCCGGCATCATGCATTCCTTCAGCGCCACTGCCGAGACCCTGTTCGGCTACAAGGCCGAGGAGGTGGTTGGCAAAAACGTCAGCATGCTGATGCCCGAGCCTTATCGCAGCCAGCATGATGGCTATTTGAGGCGCTACCTGACCACGGGAGAGAAGCGCATCATCGGCACCGGGCGGCTGGTCGTGGGCCAGCGCCGCGACGGCTCCACCTTTCCCATGGAACTGGCGGTGGGCGAGATGGTCTCGGGGCAGGGTCGCTTCTTCACCGGCTTCGTGCGCGACATCACCGATCGGCAGAAAACCCAGCAGCGTCTGCAGGATCTGCAGGCCGAGCTTATTTTCATGTCGCGCTTCACTGCGCTGGGCGAGATGGCATCAACTCTGGCGCATGAGCTCAACCAGCCGCTGACCGCGGCGGCCAACTATCTCAGCGGCGCACGTCGCCTGCTGGATGCCGGACGCAGCGGCGACCTGGCCCTGGTGCGCGGCGCAATCGACAATGCCGCCGAACAGGCGCTGCGGGCCGGCCAGATCATCAAGCGGCTGCGCGAATTCGTATCCCGGGGCGAGAGCGACCGCTGCGCAGAGAACCTGCGCAAGCTGATCGAAGAGGCGGCCGCCCTGGCCCTGGTGGGTGCCAAACAGATCGGCGCCCATATCAGCTATGATTTCGATCCAGAGGCGGACCTCGTTCTGGTCGACAAGATTCAGATCCAGCAAGTCATTCATAACCTTATACGAAACGCGCTGGAAGCGATGCAGGAGGTCGATCACCGCCAACTCAAGGTTGCCACCCGCAGGCTGGACCGGGATACAATAGAGATGATGGTCGCCGACACCGGTCCTGGCATCGCGCCGGAGATCGCCGCCAAGCTGTTCCAGCCCTTCATGACCACCAAGCGCCAGGGCATGGGGGTGGGGCTGTCGATTTCCCGCACGATTGTGGAGTCCCATGGAGGAAGATTGTGGGCGGAGGACAATCCGGGGGGCGGGACGATCTTCCGCCTGACCCTGCGCAGGATAGAGCCACAGGAGATTGAGAATGGCGGATAACGGTCTGGTCCACCTGATCGATGACGACGAAGATGTGCGCCGCTCTCTGGCTTTCCTGCTGGGGACCGCCGGCATGGCGGTGTTGGTCTACGAGTCCGCCGACGCCTTCCTGGAACAGTATGCGCCGGGCCAGCGGGCCTGTGTGGTCAGCGACGTACGCATGCCCGGCATGGACGGGCTGGAGTTGCTCAGGCGCCTGCGCGCCCGCGATGCCGCCGTGCCGGTGATCATCATGACCGGCCATGCCGACGTACCCCTGGCGGTCGAAGCCATGAAGGAGGGCGCGATTGATTTCATCGAGAAGCCTTTTTCGGATGAGGTCCTGCTGGGCGCGATCCGCGCCGCTCATACCCGGTTGATCCGGTCCGAAGCGACGGACGCCACGGCCCTCAAATTCCGGGCACGGCTGAATTCCCTGTCGGAGCGGGAGCTGCAGGTCCTGGACGGCCTGTTGGCGGGCAATCCCAACAAGACCATCGCCTACGACCTGGGCATCAGTCCGCGCACCGTAGAAGTGCACCGGGCCCATGTGATGACCAAGACGGGGGTCTCCAGCCTGTCCGAGCTGGTGCGCCTGTGCCTTCTGACCGGGCGGATGCCGGGGACTTGCGCTGGATCAAGGCGTACCGGAGAAGGCTGAGCGATTTTTAAACACTTTTCCGAGGTTATCGCCTGTGTATCAGGTTGCACAAAGTTGCAAGACGCGGGTTCATCTCGTAGATGATGACCGCGCGGTTCGCGATTCCCTGAAATTCGCTCTGGAACTGGATGGCATGGCCGTCCAGACCTGGGAAAGTGGTGCCCGGCTGCTAAGCGAGGGCGATTTGGCGAAGGCGGATTGCCTGGTGCTGGACTGCAAGATGCCTGGCCTGGACGGGTTTGCGGTGGTCAAGGCTTTGGCTGAGCGCCATGTCACGCTGCCCATTATCATGATCACCGCTCCGGTCACCGAGGCGATCAGGCGCCAGGCTCACGCGCTGGGCATCTTTTGTGTGCTGGAAAAGCCGCTGCTGGACGGAATCCTGTCCGAGGCAGTCTTGCGCATCATTGCCTGACACGATTTCTGTTGCGGCGGATCAAGGCGGTTCGCCCCGGTCAGGCCAGATTGCCGCCATGGCACGGGTCATCGAAAACCGGACGTTTGACGAACTCCAGGTCGGCGAAACGCTGAACGTTGCACGCCACTTGACACCGCGGGACGCCCAGCTTCTGGCCGTGTTGTCGGGCCTGCCTGATTGCGGCGCGTGGGCGGGGCCTGTGATGGCGCTACTGGTTGGCGCGCAATTTCCCGGGCCCGGCACGCTCCCGCTGGGGCTGGAATTGAATTTTGCGGTGCCGGTCGCACCGGGCGATGCCATCGAAATCCGGCTGACGGTGCGCGAAAAGCGGGCCCTGGACGTGGTGGTGCTGGACTGTCTGGCCACCGATTGCAGGGGCGAACTGGCGTTCAGCGGCATCCTTACGGTTCGCGCACCTACGCAGAAGGTCCGTCTGTCCTGCGGCGAGGCACCCGACATCCGGGTCAACGACCATGTGCGCCATCAGCAGCTCATAGACCGCTGCAAGGCGCTTGCGCCGGCCGTCACTGCCGTGGTGCACCCCTGCGATGGCCCATCGCTGCGCGCGGCGCTGGAAGCTGCAGCAGCCGGACTCATCGCACCGATCCTGGTGGGCCCAGAGCACAAGATCCGTGCCGTCGCCGCGGCCGAGGCGCTGGATATCTCGACATTTCCGCTGGTGGCGGTGCCCCATAGCCACGCCGCGGCGGATGCTGCCGTGGCGCTGGCCCGCGCGGGCCAGGCAGAGGCGCTGATGAAAGGCAGCCTGCACACCGATGAGTTGATGCATGCGGTGGTGGCGCCCGATTGCGGCCTGCGCACCGAGCGGCGGATCAGCCATGTCTATCTGTTCGACGTGGCGGACTATCCCCGCCCGCTGCTGATCACGGATGCCGCCATCAATATCGCCCCCAGCCTGGCGGAAAAGGCCGATATCTGCCGCAACGCCATCGACCTCGCCCATACAATCGGCATCGAAACGCCCAAGCTGGCCATCCTTTCCGCGGTCGAGACAGTGAGTGCGCGCATGCCGTCCACGCTGGACGCGGCGGCGCTGTGCAAGATGGCTGATCGCGGGCAGATCGCCGGCGCGGTACTGGACGGCCCGCTGGCTTTCGACAATGCAATAAGCCCCCAGGCCGCGCATACCAAGAACATCGTCTCTGCGGTGGCCGGGCAGGCGGATATCCTGCTGGTGCCGGACCTGGAATCCGGCAATATGCTGGCCAAGCAACTTACCTATTTCGGCGGTGCTGACGGCGCGGGCATCGTGCTGGGCGCCCGGGTGCCCATAATCCTGACCAGTCGGGCCGATCCGCCGGGCACCCGGCTTGCTTCCTGCGCCATCGCCTGCCTGGTGGCGAATGCGCGCCGTCCGGTTGAGGCGGATCAACGCAGCCCGGTCCCCAGTCGGCCAACATCCATTTAACGGGCCAGGAGACGTGCAATGACATTCAAAACCTTGATGGTGCATCTCGAGTTGGATGCGGACAATTCCGGCATCCTCAACGTCACTGGCGAATTGGCGAACCGCTTCGCCGCACGGGTGATCGGCATTGCCGCGTGCCAGCCGTTGCCGATCCTCTACGACGAGGGGCTGATGGCGACCGAGGCCGTCACCATCGACCGCAGTGAGATCAGCGACCAGCTCGCCGAGACCGAGGAGGAATTCCGCAAGGCCATGTCCGGCCGCGCGCGTGCGCTGGAATGGCGCAGCCTGATCACCTACGAATCGCTGGCCGGCTATATCGCCGACCAGGCGCGCGCCGCCGACCTCATCATCACCGGCAGGGATCTGGGGCCCAGTCTGCTGGATGAAAGCCGCCGGGTAAAAGTCGGTGAACTGGCCATGCGCGCGGGCCGTCCACTGCTGCTGGTGCCCAAGGGCGTTTCGTCGCTGCCCTTGCGCCATGTCTTTATCGGCTGGAAGGAGACGCGCGAAACCCGCCGCGCCGCCGCCGACGCCCTGCCGCTGCTGAAGGAGGCCGGCCAGGTGACGGTGCTGGAAATCGCCGGTGAGAAGGAGCGGCTGAGTGCGCAGGGCCGTGTCGAGGATGTGGCCGCCTGGCTGGGCGAACATGGCGTCAGCGCCACGCCCCAGGCCATCGCCGGCGATGGAACCGAGGCAGGCTATCTGCATGCCGAACTGCTGGACAGGCGCTGCGATCTTCTGGTGGCAGGTGCCTGGGGGCACAGCCGCGTCAGCGAGTTCGTCTTCGGCGGCGTTACCAGCGATATCCTGATGGACCCGAGCTTCTGCGTGCTGATGTCCCACTGATATCGGCGGCGCACGCTTCAGCCGGCGGCAGGCAGGTTGCGCACGATCTCGCCGATCACCATGCCCGGCTCGATCACCGCATTGTCCTTCTGCAGAATGTGAAGGCGGCCGCGGGAGGGCGCGGCCAGTTCATGCAGCGACTCCTCGATGCGGATGGCGGCGATCGGATCCCCCGCTTCGACCCGTGCCCCGTCGGGTCGCAGCCAATGCTCTATGAAGCCTTCCGGCAGCATGGAGTTTCGCCACAGGCCAGGGTCAACGCGGATATCGGTGATCATTGTGGTCTCCGGCTCAATTGATTCCATCTGATGCGCCCCGAGGTGTCGTCAGGTCATGGCGGCGGAAATAGCGGCGGGCGAATTTGTGGATTTCCCGCTCGCTCGATCGAGGCATGGGTTCAACGCCGACGATGCGGTCAGCCATGGGCTGGGCGTGACTTTCCATGTGGTTGCGGAGCGCTGTACGGCTGTCGGACGGCCCTACAATCAGGATCTCGCGGGCGCCCTGGGTGGCCCGGGTGACCTCTGCCAGAAAGCGGGTATCGGGCGCCGCGTGACCGGAACCCGTGCTGTCCGAATGATGATGGGCGTGGCTATCAAGCTTGCCGGCAAGAATCGTGGCGATTTCTTCCACCCCGCCACGCGTCTCGGCGTAGAGATGGGCGATTTCGTGATCGATCCAGACCACGAGATGCCAGGGCCCCACTTTCATGGCACCGCCTCCAGCGTCACTGCGGGCACAAGCCGGAAATGCTGCGGGACAACGCGCGATCCGAGATGGGTATTCCCAAGAGCCATTTCACCTCCCGAAATGCTTGATAACGGTTCTTTCGACGTCTCCCAGCCGGGCCTTGACGAAAGACGGGCTGGCCCCGTTCACCACCCCCCCGAAATGGACATGCGCCAGTGTGGTCATGCCGCACAGCGCCGCAAAATAGCGATCGAACAGGGTCTGCTCGGCCGCCAGTGCGCCGGTCTGTTCCACCCACTGGGTGGGCGCCCCCGAGGAGGTGAAGCTGATCAGCTTTCGCCCGCCCAGCAGCGGATTGAAACTGTGGCCCTCGCCGCCAAAGGCAAAGCCGAAGCCGAATACGCGGTCCAGATAGCCCTTGAGCATGGCGGGCGGGGCATTGAGCCAGAAGGGATAGACAAGTGCGAAGACGCCGCAATCTTTCAGTCGCTCGCGCTCGGCCGCAACGTCGGGCGCGGGGGCGGGGTCGGCCTCGCCCGGAATCTCCTCGGCCCTCAGGCAAGGATCGAAGCCGATGCGGTAAAGGTCGCGCACCTCGACCATGTCACCGCAGGCTCTGACCGCGCCGGCATAGGCCTCCGCCACCGCGGCGGTGAAGCTGCGAGCGCGGGGATGGGCAAAGATGACGGCGTGTTTCAAGGAAGGCCTCCTGTATTCAATCTGCGCCGCCCGGCAGGTCCGCGCCTTGCGGCAGATCAACGGCGGCGGGCTTTGCGCCGCCTCAAGGCGCCCCATGCCGCAGCCACGATTATGAAAACATGGAAATTGGCCTGTTTCAGAACCTGATCGTGGGCTCCGGCCTCGTGGCGCTGTCGGTGGTGATCCACACTGCCGGACTGATCGCGATCGCGGGCATTACGCCTCCCCTGGCCCGCCATATGGGTCTGCACAGCCATGACGTGGGCCGCACGGTGGTGATGACCGGCACCGTTCTGGGTATCCTGGCGTTGCTCACCGTGGAGGTATGGGCCTGGGCGCTGGCCTATCGTGGGCTTGGCGCCACGGACGATTTCGCCGATGCGCTCTATCTTTCCACGGCCATGTTCTCCACCACCGGCTATGCCGGCATGACGATCGATCCCCATTGGCGGCTGCTGACAGTTCTGGAGGGCATCAACGGCTTCCTGCTGATCGGCCTGTCCACCGCCTTCCTGGTGCGCGCCTCGGTGGTGCACGGGCCGTTCCAGGCGGAAAAGCATTTCTGAGCCGGTACGGTCTCTGCCGGGGTCGTCAGGGGCGGTCCCGCGACCAGTCCTCGCTTCGGCTGCCGTCGAAGCGAGGCATCAGGGCTATCAGCGCGAACAGCGCGGCAATCCCCAGGAAAGCGCCAAGAATTTCGCCCGTCTCCGGCGGCTGGGGGCGTGAAGCCAGCCATTTCCGATAAGTCTCGGGCGAGGGACGCCAGCCCGGGGGCATGGTGCCGTGTCCGCCGCAATTCATCGCGAAATCGCCATTGGGATAGAAACAGCCCGGTGCCGCCTTCGCCAGCGGCGGGGCGAGCAGCATGAAGACAAAGAGGGCGGTCATGAGCCGCATGGGCAGTGCTCCTGTCCACGCGATCTTCGCACGCCAAGCCCGGGCTGTCGCCCACCTTTCGCGGAACGGCGCCCTGCACTAAGGTCCGCGCGATGAAACAGGCATTGATTACCGGCGGCGCGCGCGGCATCGGATTTGGCATTGCCGAAGCGCTGCTGGATGCCGGCTTCGGCGTCACCGTCACCGGCCTTTCCCCCGAAGAAGTCGCGGCCGTCCCGGCGCGCGAAAACCTCGAAGCCGTGCGGCTGGATGTGACCGACGATGCCGCCGTCGCGGCCCGCGTTGCCGAACTGTCGCGGCTGGACGTTCTGGTCAACTGTGCCGGCATCATCTTGCGCGACGGCCGGGAATTCAGCATCGAAGGCTTTCAGCGGGTGATCGACGTCAACCTTACCGGGACCATGCGCATGTGCATGGCGGCCAGGCCCCTGCTGGAAAAGCAGGGCGGGGCGATCGTCAACACCGCCTCGGTCTGGTCCTATTTTGGCGGGCCGATGACGCCGGCCTACACCGCTTCCAAGGGCGGCGTTGCCCAGCTCACCAAATCGCTGGCGGTGGCCTGGGCGCCGCAGATACGCGTCAATGCCATCGCGCCGGGCTGGATCGAGACAGAACTGACCAGGGCCGCACAGGCCGACCCCGAACGCTCTGCCGCCATCGTGGGACGCACGCCCATGGGCCGCTGGGGCCGGCCCGACGACATTGGCGGCGCGGCGGCATTCCTCTGCTCCGATGCGGCGCGTTTCATCACCGGCATGATCATGCCTATCGACGGCGGCTATCTCGCAAAATAAGAAGTGAAGACAATGACCCAGGACAATTCCCGTATTCCGTATCGCCACGCCCAGCCAAAGGAATCGCCGCCCGAGCTGGTGGTTGCAGCCGTTATCCCTGCGGACGAGCGCATCTGGGTACCGCAGGCCGAAAATGTCTGGTTCCGGCCGCTATGCCTCTGCGCCAGCCGCGGCTACTGGATGAATCTTCTGCGTGTGCGCAAATCCGGCGTTCTGTCGCGTCACCGCCATCCCCAGCCGGTGCACGGCTATGTCATCAAGGGCCGCTGGCGCTATCTGGAGCACGACTGGGTGGCTGAGGAGGGCGGTTATGTCTATGAGGCGCCGGGTGAGACCCACACGCTGGTGGTCGACGAGGATGTGGAAGAGATGATCACCCTGTTCCAGGTGAACGGCGTGATGCTCTACGTCGATCCCGACGGCGCGGTGCTGGGCTACGAGGACGTCTTCACCAAGATCGACCTGTGCCGCAGGCATTATGTGGCCATCGGCCTGGGCGAAGGGTACGTCGACCAATTCATTCGCTGAGGCGGTTATTCGCCGACGCTGAAGCCTGAAGGTCCGGCGTCGCGCCGTTCCCACATGCCCCGATACGCCGCCTCTATATGGCGGGTGGTGCGCCTGGTGTCGAACAGGGCGCAACTGGTGCGGTTCGTTGCGATCTTCTCGCGCAGCGCCTTGAGCGCCCCGGCGTCGCCCGCCAGCGCGACGGCCCGCATTTCGTATTCCGCCAGGCTTTCCGTGATCAGTTCCGGCACCCCGGCGGCCGTCAGCAGGCTGGCCGCAACCCGGCCCGCAAAGGCGGTGCCCCGGCAAGTCAGCAGCGGAACGCCTGCCCACAGCGCGTCGCTCGCCGTAGTGTGGGCATTATAGGGCAGGCCATCCAGGAACAGGTCGGCCAGTTTCAACCGGGCCAGATGCTGAGGCAGATCGACGGCGGCGGCGAAGACCAGCCGGTCGCGAGAGATGCCGCGTGCTTCGGCCTCGCGCGCCAGGTTGGCGCGGAAGGCGTCATGGCTATCCAGAAGCCATAGGACGCTGCCTGGAACCTGGTTCAGGATGCGCGCCCAGGCGTCGAAGATGACGGGCGTCAACTTGTAGCCCTGGTTGAAGTTGCAGAAGACAAAGGCCCCATCGGGCAGACCGTTTGCGGCGCGGCTGGTGTCGCCGGCAATGGCACGCTTGTCGTCATTGGCCTGATAGCTGCCGGGCAGGCGCACCACGCTTTCCCTGTAGAAGCGCTCTTCTCCGTCAGGGATCACGATACTGTCGGCAATGATGTAATCGATATAGGGCGCGCCAAGCGTGGCGGGAAAACCCAGATAGTTCACCTGAATGGGGGCGGGACGGCGGGCGAAGATGCCCATGCGCGGCTTGCCGAAATAGCCGTTCAGGTTGACCAGGATGTCGATCTTCCCGGTACGCACGGCTGCTGCTGCATCGTCGTCGCTCATGTCGCTGATGTCGACGAATGTCCCAATCGCCTTTTCCAACCGGGCCCGCATGGGACTGCCGTCACTGCCGCCATTGTCGAACGCGATGACCTCGAATTTGTCCTTGTCGTGCTGCTCGTAAAGCCCCGCCATCAGATAGGCGGTGGCCTGCTCGCGGAAATCGGCGGAGACATAGCCGACGCGCAGCTTGCCACTATCGGGGCGTGTCGCCGGCGCGGGCGACGCCACGGCGGGGAATTGGTCGGCGGCGAAGATTTCCGAACAAGCCCTGATGTCGGCCGGACTGTCCGACACTGCCTGATAGGCGAAGGGCCGTATGGCGCGTTTGCCGGCACGCACTGCATCGACGATTCCGGCTTTCAGCGTTTCGTAGTCCCGCCAGTCCGCGCCCTGCATTTTCAAGTGCAGCAGTTCACCCGCCAGGTAGGGATGGTCGGGCCGGGCCTTCAACGCCGCTTTCAGGTCGGCCATTGCCGGCTCGTAAAGCCCCAGGTCCGTCCAGGCGGTATAGGCGCGGTTGCTGAGTGCTTCCACATGGCCGGGCCGCAATTCGACGGCGCGGGTAAAGCTGGCCACCGCATCGGTGGGCCTGCCCAGCACGCGCAGCACCGCGCCGCGGCTGTTCCAGGCGTCGGCATTGGTGGCGTCGAAGGTTACCACCTGGTCGAAGGCGTCCAGCGCCTTCTGGAAGTGCGCCAGCCCCTTCAGCGCTACGCCCTTGTTGTACCAGGCAGAGGCAAGGCCGGAATCCAGCGCCAGCGCGGCCTCGGCGCCGGCCAGCGCATCTTCCGGGCGGCCCAGATTCCACAGCGCCACGCTGCGGTTGCTGTGAATTTCGGGGTCATTGGGCATCAGTACCAATGCCGTGTCGAAGGCGAGCAAGGCTTCTGCGAAGCGGCCCAGGTGCGACAGGGCGATGGCACGCTGATAGACCGGATCGACAAATCCGGGGGCAGCGGCAGATGACGCTTCGAAATCGGCCAGGGCATCTTCCCTGCGCCCCTGCGCCAGGCGCGCCAGTCCGCGATTGTAGAGCGCCGCCGCATCCCCCGGCTGTGCCGCCAGCACCCTTTCATATTGTGCCACCGCATCGTCGAGCCGGCCGACGCCGGCCAGCGCGATACCCAGATTGCCGCGCGCCATCACCATGTCGGGATTGAGCACAAGCGCCTTTTCATAACTCTGGATGGCCTCCTCGAACCGGCCCAGTTCGGCCTCAACCACGCCGGCATTGTAATGGGCTTCAGCCAGGTCGGGCCGCAGCGTTGCGGCGCGCTGAAAATGACCCAGCGCCTCGCTCATCCGGCCCGCGCCTCGCAGTGCCATGGCGAAATTCATCTGGGTGGCGACGTCGTCGGCATTGACCTTGGCCGACGGCGCCATCAACTCCACCGCTTCCGCGGCCCGGCCCTGTTGCATGCGCAACACGCCCAGCATGTAGCGCGGTCCCACGATGGTAGGATTCTTGCGAATGATCTCGATGTAGAGCCGTTCGGCTTCGGCCAGTCGTCCCTGCTGATGCAGCGCCACTGCCTGGCGGGACTGATCGTTGAAATCCGCGGTGGTCTCGGCCATGCGCGTTCCTACCCCTTGATCTTCTTATTGCGGCGCGGCGGCCTGGGCGACGGCCAGGGCCGTCATGTTCACGATGCCGCGCGCCGTCACCGACGGTACCATCACATGCACCGGCTTGGACACGCCCAGCAGCAGTGGGCCAACCAGCAGGCCTTCCGTCGCTGCCGACAGCAGTGTTAGCGCGATGTTGGCGGCATCCAGCGTCGGCATCACCAAAAGGTTCGCCGATCCGTTCAGCGGGCTGTTCGATACCAGCCGCGCGCGCAGGGATTCGCTCAGCGCCGCGTCGGCATGCATTTCGCCGTCGATCTCGAAATCGGGATGGGCGGCACGCAGCAGTGCCATCGCCTTCCGCATCTTGCGCGCGGACTGGGAATCGGCGGTTCCAAAGCTGGAATGGGACAGAAGCGCGGCCTTGGGCGCCAGGCCGAAACGGCGCACCGCCCTGGCCGCCAGCAATGTCATCTCCGCAATCTGCTCGGCGGTGGGATCGACGTTGACATGGGTGTCGCAGAAGAACAGTGCCCCGTTGGGCAGGATCAGGCTGGCCAGCGAATAGATGCGGCCGATGCCGTCCTGCCGCGGCAGAAGCGGCAGAATGTTGGCAAACTGGCGGCTCCAGTCGCCAAGGCCCCCGCACAGCGCCGCATCCACTTCGCCATGTTCCAGCAGCATGGCGGCGGCGATGCCGTGCCGGCTTCTGATCCAGCGCGCCGCCGCGTCCGGCGGCACGCCCTTGCGCTCCACCCGCCGCTGATAGCGTTCGGCCAGCGCCGGGATCAGCGGATCGCTTTCGGGGTCGACAATGCGGACCTGGCTCTGGAAATCCAGCCTCAGACCCAGCGACCTGGCCTTTTCGCGGATAACCGCACCGCGGCCGACCAGCACCGGATGGGCCAGGCCTTCATCCAGCACGGTCTGCACCGCACGCAGCACCCGCTCATCCTCGCCCTCGGCATAGGCGATGCGGCGGGGCGACTGGCGCGCGACCTCGAAGACCGGCCGCATGAGCTGGCCGGAGCGGTAGACGAACTTTTCAAGTTCGGTCTCATAGGCGTCGAAGTCGGTGATCGGCCGGCGCGCCACCCCGGACTCCATCGCCGCCCGTGCCACCGCCGGAGCGATGGAGAGGATCAGGCGCGGATCGAAGGGCTTGGGAATGATATAGTCGGGACCGAAGCCCATCGCAGCGCCGCCATAGGCCAGCGCCACAACATCCGACGCTTCGGCCCGGGCCAGCGCGGCGATCGCCTCAACCGCCGCCACTTTCATCGGCTCGTTGATGGTGGTGGCATCCACATCCAGAGCGCCGCGAAAGACAAAGGGAAAGCACAGGACATTGTTGACCTGGTTGGGATAATCGCTGCGCCCGGTGGCGATGATCGCGTCGGGGCGGGCAGCGATGGCGTCTTCCGGCATGATCTCGGGATCGGGATTGGCCAGCGCCAGGATCAGCGGCTTGCCCGCCATCTGGTCCAGCCATGCGGACTTCAGCACATTGGGGGCGGAAAGGCCCAGAAACACGTCGGCGCCGACCAGCACGTCGGGCAGGATGCGCGCGTCGGTCTTGCGGGCATAGCGCGCCATGTTGGGCGCCATATCGTCGCCGCGGCCTTGATAGACCACACCCTTGATGTCAGTCAGCGTGACATTGTCGGCGGGAAGGCCCATCGCTACCAGCAGATCGACACAGGCCAATGCAGCGGCACCGGCGCCGGACGTCACCAGCTTGATCTCTTCCAGCTTTTTGCCCTGCAGCAGAAGGCCGTTGCGGATCGCGGCGGCGCAGACGATGGCAGTGCCGTGCTGGTCGTCATGGAAGACGGGGATGTTCATCCGCTCGCGCAGGCGCTTCTCGATCACGAAGCACTCCGGCGCCTTGATGTCTTCCAGGTTGATGCCGCCGAAGGTGGGCTCCAGCGCCGCCACCACTTCCACGAAACGGTCGATGTCGGTCTCGGCCACTTCCAGGTCGAACACGTCTATGCCGGCGAACTTCTTGAACAGGACGGCCTTGCCCTCCATCACCGGCTTGGAGGCCAGGGGTCCGATATTGCCCAGGCCCAGGACGGCCGTGCCGTTGGTGATCACCGCCACAAGGTTGCCGCGGGCGGTATATTCGCGCGCTGCCGCCGGGTCCTTGGCGATCTCCTCGCAGGCCGCGGCCACCCCTGGCGAATAGGCAAGCGCCAGATCGCGCTGATTCGCCATCCGTTTGGTTGCTTCCACCGACAATTTGCCAGGCCGTGGAAGCCGGTGATAGGCCAGCGCGCTTTTGCGGAAATTCTCGTCCATGCCCTACGCCCGTTGACGCGCCTGCTATTGACAGGCTCCAAGGGGTAAAATCAATCCTTTCCGCCTGTTTTTGCGTGCTTTTCCGCGGATATTGCGGAAACCGTACCACCGGCCCCGGCGTTCAGAGTGGGCACCTGCGGGGGGCAGGGCCTCCCACCAAAATTTCATTCAGGCGCGTGGATTTGAAGGCTAACTTGGCTTTGGTGCCGCAGCGCGGCCCGCCGTGCTCAACGGGCGGACTAAAAAAGGGGATTTGCATGCAGATCGGCATTGTCGGACTTGGGCGGATGGGCGCCAATATTGGACGCAGGTTGATGCGCGCCGGCCACCAGGTGATCGGGTTCGACGCCTCGCCCCAGGCAGTGGCGGCGCTGGAAGGAGCCATTGGCGCCGCCTCGCTGGAGGATGTCGTGGCCAGGCTCCCGGCTCCCCGTGCGGTCTGGGTGATGCTGCCGGCAGGCAGGATCACGGAAGAAACCATCGCCAAACTGGGCGGGCTGCTGTCCAGGGGCGACATCGTCATCGACGGCGGCAACACCTTCTTCAAGGATGATATCCGCCGGGCCGCGGCCCTGAAGGAGAAGGGCATCGCCTATGTCGATGTCGGCACATCCGGCGGAGTGTGGGGGCTGGAACGCGGCTACTGCATGATGATCGGTGGTGACAAGCCGGTGGTCGACCACCTCGATCCCATCTTCAAGGCGCTGGCGCCCGGTGCGGGCGATATCGGCAAGACGCCAAACCGCGAGAGCGCCGATCCGCGCGTCATCGAAGGCTATATGCATGCCGGGCCACCCGGAGCCGGCCATTTCGTCAAGATGGTGCATAACGGCATCGAATATGGCCTGATGCAGGCCTATGCTGAAGGCTTCGACATCATTCAGGGTCGCGCCAGCGACAGGCTGCCGGAAGAGGAGCGCTTTGACATAAACCTGGCCGATGTCGCCGAGGTCTGGCGGCGCGGCAGCGTGGTGGCCTCCTGGCTGCTGGACCTGACCGCCATCGCCCTGGCCAAGTCGCCGAAACTGGAAGAATTCAGCGGCAAGGTGGACGATTCCGGCGAGGGCCGCTGGACGGTGAATGCCGCGGTCGACGAAGCCGTGGCGGCCCCGGTCATCACCGCGGCTCTCTTTGCCCGCTTCCGCTCGCGCATCGGCAACAGTTTCGGCGAAAAGCTGCTGTCGGCGATGCGCAAGGAATTCGGCGGCCATGTCGAATCCCAGGGCGCCAAGAAGTGAGTTCCTCGCACAAGTCCCCACCGCCGGCCTGCGCCATCGTCATCTTCGGCGCCAATGGCGACCTGACGCGGCGCCTGATCGTGCCGGCGCTCTACAATCTTGCGCGCACCGGCCTTCTGCCGCCGCGATTTGCCCTGATCGGGGTGGATCACAACGATCGCACCACCGAGGACTGGCGAGAGAAAATCAAGGAATTCCTGGAAGAGCAGCTGGGAAAGAGCGGCGAGGGTGCGCTGAAGAAGATCGACGACCGCTACTGGTCGCCCATCGCAGACGCCATGAGCTTCCTGAAGGGCGACTTCACCGACGATGCCGCCTATGCCGCGCTGAAGAAGCGGCTGGCCGAATGTGACAAGGCCAAGGATCTGGGCGGCAATGTGCTGTTCTACATGGCGACCGCCGACCGCTTTTTCCCAATCATCGCCCAGAAGCTGGGCGAGACGGGGCTGGTCGACAGCAAGGAATGCAAGGGCTTCCGCCGCCTGATCGTGGAAAAGCCCTTCGGCCAGGACCTGGAATCGGCCAGGGCGCTGAATTCCTGCCTGCTGAAATATCTGCGCGAGGACCAGATCTACCGGATCGACCATTTCCTGGGCAAGGAAACGGTGCAGAACATCCTGGCGCTGCGATTCGCCAACGGGCTGTTCGAGCCGATCTGGAATCGCGACCGCATCGATCATGTGCAGATCACCGTGGCCGAAAGCATCGGGGTCGGCACGCGCGGCAAATTCTACGAAGCCACAGGCGCGCTGCGCGACATGGTGCCCAACCATCTCTTCCAGCTGGTGGCGATGACGGCGATGGAGCCGCCGGTTTCCTTCGATGCCGAAGATATCCGCGCCAAGAAGGCTGAGATCTTCAAGGCCGTGCACCCGCTGACCCTGGCCGATGTGGTGCGCGGCCAGTATGACGCCGGCGTGGTGGCGGAAGAAAAAGTGCCTGCCTATCGCGCCGAAGCCAATATTTCGCCCGATACCACCGTCGAAACCTATGTCGCCATGCGCCTTATGATCGACAACTGGCGCTGGGCGGGCGTGCCCTTCTATTTGCGCACCGGCAAGCGGCTGAAATCCCGTTCGACCGAGATTGCCATCCGCTTCAAGCGCGCCCCGCACGCCCTGTTCCGCGACACGCCGATGGGCGAGCTGGATGCGGACTGGCTGATTGCGCGCATCCAGCCGGACGAGGGAATCCGCATGCGCTTCAACGCCAAGCGGCCGGGCCCGGCCATGGCGCTGGAAAGCGTGGCGATGGATTTCAAGTACAAGGATTATTTCAGACAGGCGCCTTCGGTAGGTTATGAGACGCTGATCTATGACTGCCTGATCGGCGATGCGACGCTGTTCCAGCGCGCCGACCAGGTGGAAGCCGCCTGGGGCGTGGTCGATCCGATCCTGAAGGGCTGGGACGGGTCCAGCCCGCGCCACTTCCCGAACTATGCCGCCGGCAGCGAAGGGCCCGCCGCCGCCAACGATCTTCTGGCGCGCGACGGCCGCAGCTGGCGCACCATTCGTTAGGACAAGGTCATGGCCGATATCGCAGGCAAACTTGAAATTGTTGCGGATGCCGACGCGCTGGCGGCCCGCGCGGCCGACATCATCGCCGAGCGCATGGCGGCGGCGTCTTCGACGTTCCGTTTGGTGCTGGCGGGCGGCTCAACGCCCCGGCATGCCTATGAACTCTTGGCGCAGCGCAAGCTGGACTGGGACCGCGCCGAGATATTCTTCGGTGACGAGCGCTTCGTGCCGCCCGATGATCCCAGGTCCAACTACCGCATGGCGCGCGAGGCGCTGCTGGATCACATCAGCCCGTGCAAGCTTTTTCCCATTCCCACCGATGGCACCCCGCAAAGCGCCGCCGACCGCTATGAGGAGATTTTGCGCCAGCAATATGGCTCTTCCGGGCTGGAACGGGACGTGCCGCTGTTCCACGTCACGCTGCTGGGGCTTGGCGATGACGGCCATACCGCCTCGCTCCTGCCCGACCAGCCGGTGCTGCAGGAACGCGGCCGCTGGGTGGCGGTGGTGCCCCAGGGGCGCGACACGCAGCGCATTACGTTGACCTATCCGGCGCTGGAATCCAGCGCCCTGATCCTGTTCCTGGTGGCGGGCGCCTCCAAGCGCGATGCGCTGGCCCAGGCGCGAGGCGGGGCGCTGCCGGCCGGGGCCCTGAAACCCCGGGGTGCGGTGATCTGGCTGGCGGACGCGGCAGCGGCCGGACAGGACGATGAGGGTTACGGCTTCTGATGGCGCGGATCGAGGATTACGCCATGATCGGGGATTGCCGCACCGCGGCGATCGTCGGGCGCGACGGGTCCATCGACTGGCTTTGCGTGCCGCGCTTCGATTCTTCAGCCTGTTTTGCCGCCCTTCTGGGCACCCATGACAATGGTCGCTGGCTGATCGAGGCGGTTGGCAAGAGTCGATCCACCCGCGCCTATGTCGGCGAAAGCCTGATGCTGGAAACCATCATCACCACCGCGACCGGAAAGGCCAGGGTCACCGATTTCATGCCGCCGAAGACGCTGGACAGCTCCATCGTGCGCATCGTCGAAGGGCTCGAAGGGCGTGTCGACATGCGCACCGAAATCGCCATCCGTTTCGATTACGGCTTGTCGATCCCATGGGTGACGCGCAATGACCGGCGCACCTGGACCGCGGTTTCCGGTCCCAACCTGCTGACCATCCGCACGCCCGTGCCGCTGCGCGGCGAAAACATGCACTCGGTGGGCGAATTCCGGGTGCGCAAGGACGAGGCAGTGTCTTTTGTCCTGACTTACAGCGAGTCGTTCAAGCCCATTCCCCTATCGATCGACGCCTTCATCGCCCAGGATGAAACGGCGATCTTCTGGCGCAATTGGGCCGCGCAGTGCCGTGTCGGCGGGAAATGGCGGCGCACGATCATGCCCTCTCTGCTGGCCCTGAAGGGGCTCTCTTATGCCCCATCCGGGGGCATCGTGGCGGCGGCTACCTGTTCGCTGCCTGAGCAGATCGGCGGCACGCGCAACTGGGACTATCGCTATTGCTGGCTGCGCGATGCCACATTCACCCTCCTGGCCTTCCTCAACGCCGGCTTCACCGAAGAGGCGAATGTCTGGCAGACATGGTTGCTGCGGGTGATTGCCGGCGCGCCCGAACAGCTTCAGACCATGTACGGTGTGCTGGGGGACCGGCGATTGGACGAGGTGGAGCTTGCGCACCTCATCGGCTATGAAGGCTCGCGTCCGGTGCGTGTCGGCAACGCGGCCGCCACCCAGCTGCAGTTCGACATCTATGGCGAGCTGGCCGACGTGGTGGCACAGGCCGCCAAGGGCGGCCTTCCGCCGGCGCCGCGCCGCCGTGAATTGCGCGGATTGATTTTGCGGCATCTGGAAAAGAACTGGATCCTGCCGGATGAGGGCATCTGGGAGATACGCGGCCAGCCGCAACACTTCGTGCATTCCAAGGTGATGATCTGGGTGGCGTTCGACCGCGCCTCGCGCGCGCCGGGGACGACGGCGCAGGAGCGGGCGCACTGGCGCAGCGTGGCGCGGCGCATCCACCGCGATATCTGCAAGAAAGGCGTCGACCCCAAGCGGCACAATTTCGTGCAGCATTACGGCAGCGAGGAGCTGGATGCCGCCCTGCTGCTGCTGCCCCTGGTGGGCTTTCTGCCGCCCGCCGACCGGCGCATCACGGCAACGGTGCGCGAGATCGAAAAACGACTGGTCCGCAAGGGTCTGGTACGCCGCTACGAGACCGGAACGGGCGTCGACGGCCTGCCGCCGGGCGAGGGCGCATTCCTGGCCTGCAGCTTCTGGCTGGTCGACAATTACATCCTGATGCGCAGGCGCAAGGATGCGCTGAGATTGTTCAACCGCCTGACCCGCCTGGCCAACGATGTGGGGCTTTACGCCGAAGAATATGATCCGGTGGCCAAGCGCATGCTGGGCAATTTTCCCCAGGCCTTCTCGCATGTCGCCTTGATCAACACGGCGCTGAACCTGATGATCGACGGACAGGAACGGCGGGGCCAACGCAAGAAAGCGGGTCGCCGAACCGCGCGAAAGCTCCAGGATAAGTCCGGGAAGAAGAAGACAGCAGAAAGGAAGTCCCATGGCGGCCGCTAGGCGCATCCTTGCCATCGACATTGGCGGTACCGGCCTGAAGGCTGCCATCGTCGGGCCGGATGGCCGCTTCCTGGTCGACCGGGTGCGCATCAAGACGCCGTCCAATTGTGCGCCGCGGCGCATGGTGCCGCTGCTGGCCGACCTGGTGAAGCCGCTGGGCGCCTTCGATCATGTCACTATCGGCTTTCCCGGCGTCGTCAAGCGCGGTCATGTGATCAGCGCGCCGCATCTGGGCACCGGGCAGTGGCATGGCTTTGCCCTGGAACGCGCCATGCAGAAACGTCTCGGCAAGCCGGTCAAGCTGCTCAACGATGCCGACGTGCAAGGCCTTGCGGCAATGCAGGGTGACGGGCTGGAACTGGTCTGCACGCTGGGCACCGGCTTGGGTACCGCCTGGTTTCGCGATGGCGAGCTCATGCCGCACATGGACCTTGCGCACCTTACCATCCGCAAGAAGGATGATTTCGACTGCTATGTCGGTGACCGGACGCGCGACAAGATCGGCAACAAGCGCTGGAACAAGCGGGTGAGGAAACTGATCGGCGTGCTCGAGACGGTGTTTGCCTATGATCATCTCTATCTTGGCGGCGGCAACTCCACGCGGATAGATTTTTCCCTGCCGCGCAATGTGACCATTATCGACAACGATTTGGGCATGTCGGGCGGCGCGTTTGCGTGGGTGCCCAAAAATGCGCGGAAAAAGCGCGGAATCTAGGGAACCCGCGGTGTGTTTGCACGTTTGCGTCCTAATTGCTTGCGCATGTGCTGGGATATTTGGATAATTGCTTTCATTACTCATTGATGCCCGGCCGCGTTTTTCCGAGTTGATGCGTTTGGATGCCCGGAATATCAGGATTTCGGCCAACGGGATTTCAGGATGATGCCCCCGGTCAGCCGCGACACTGCTCTTCTGCTCGACATCGACGGGACCTTGCTCGACATGGCGCGCAGCCCCGAACGGGTGATCGTGCCCGTCGATCTTCTGCGTGCGCTGGACCGGCTGGCGCGCGACCTGTCGGGCGCGCTGGCCTTCGTCAGCGGCCGCTCGCTGGTCAGCATCGACAAGCTGTTTGCGCCGCTGCGTCCTGCCGCGATCGGCGCCCATGGTGGCGAAATCCGCAGTGCCGGCGGCCGCGTCCTTCGCGCCCCGCCGGTGCCCGAATCCGTGCGGGACATCTTCGTCCGCCTTTCGCGCAGCACGCCCGGCCTGTTGCTGGAAGACAAGGGCGTGGGCCTTGCCCTGCATTACCGCCTGGCGCCCGAGGCGAAGCCGATGCTGACTGCTGCGATGGAGGAGAATGCATCGCTGTTTGAAGACGAGAAGGTTCATATTCAGTACGGCAAGGCGGTGATTGATGCCCGGCCTTTCGGCGTCGACAAGGGCTCGGCAGTCGCGCGCCTGGCGCGTCAGAAGCCGTTTGCCGGGCGCACCATCTTGTTCGGCGGTGACGATACCACCGATCTCGATGTCTTCCGGGTCCTGCCGCGTCTGGGCGGGCACGGATTCTCGGTTGGCCGTCGTTTTCCCGGCGCTGATCATGTTTTCGCTTCACCCCGCCTGGTGCGCCAATGGCTGGTCCAGCTGGCAGAGACAGGAGTGGGTGCGTCATGACCGGCCCGCTCGATCTGGCCGTCATCGGCAATGGCCGAATCGCCGCGCTGGTCAATACCCACGGCCAGATCGTGTGGTGGTGCTTTCCCCGCTTTGACAGCGACGCGGTCTTCTGCCGGCTGATCGCGGGCGACGAAGAAAAGGGTTTTTCCGATGTGGTGCTGGATCGTCAGGTTGGCGTCAGTTCAGTCTATGAGCGCAACACCGCCACCGTCGTGACGGAGTTGACTGCCGAGGACGGTGCCAAGGTTCGCATCACCGACTTTGCCCCGCGCATGCGCAATTTCGCGCGCCTGCTGCGCCCGCCGCAGTTGATGCGCATCATCGAACCCGTGGCCGGCATGCCGCGCATCACCATCCGGGTGCGGCCCACCCAATATTACGGCAATCCGATGAAGCGCCGCGTGGCGGGCTCCAGCCATGTCACTTATGGCGAGCCGGCGCTGATCCGCCTTACCACCGACGCTCCGCTGTCCTATATCCAGCAGGAGACGCCGTTCGCCCTGACCCGGCCGCTGCATCTGGTGTTCGGGCCGGACGAGCCGTTCACCGGCGACATCGCCAGCACGGTGCGCGATTTCTACCAGCGGACGAACGGGTATTGGAAGGAATGGGTACGCTACCTGAGCATCGCCTATGAATGGCAGGAAGCCACCATCCGCGCCGCCATCACGCTGAAACTCTGCAATTTCGAGGAGACGGGCGGCATCGTGGCGGCGCTGACGACCTCGCTGCCCGAAGCACCCCATTCGGGCCGCAACTGGGACTACCGTTATTGCTGGTTGCGCGATGCCTATTTCGTTGTCCGGGCGCTTAACGCCATCGGTGCCACCCGCACGATGGAAGAATATATCACCTATATCCTGTCGATCGCCGGCAACGAGGAAACGCTCAAGCCTGTCTATGGCATCGTGCCCAACGACGATCTGACCGAATGGACCGCGCCGGATCTGAAGGGGTTCGAGGGCCACGGCCCGGTGCGCGTCGGAAATGCCGCGGTCGATCAGGTCCAGCATGACGCCTATGGCAGTGTGATCCTGTCGGCGGTGCCGATGTTCTTCGACCGGCGCCTGCCCAATCCGGGAGATGAGACGCTGTTCCGCCTGATAGAGAAGATGGCGCGGCAGTGTGCCAACCTGGCGCTGGAGCCCGATGCCGGGATCTGGGAATTCCGGGGCAGGAAGCGCCTGCATACCCATTCCGCGGCGATGTGCTGGGCAGGCCTCAGCCGCACCGGTGCCATTGCCGCCCGGCTGGGCCTAGCCGAGCGTGCCACCTATTGGCATGGCCAAGCCGATTCCATCGGCGAAACGCTGCTGCGGCGCGTGTGGAACGAAAAGCGCCGGGCCTTCACCGCTGCGGAAGGCATCGACGACATGGATGCCAGCGTTCTGCTTTTGCCCGATCTGGGGCTGATCGAGCCGGATGATCCCCGTTTTGCCTCCACCGTGGCGGCGATCGAACACGATTTGGTGCGGGGGCGACATGTGATGCGCTATGCCGCCGAGGACGATTTCGGCCTGCCGGAAACCGAATTCCTGGTCTGCCGTTTCTGGCTTATCGACGCGCTGGCTGCGCTTGGCCGCCGCGAGGAGGCGCGCGAGCGCTATGCAGATGCCCTGTCGCTGCGCAATAACTACGGCCTCCTGGCCGAGGACATCCATCCCCAGACCGGCGCCTTGTGGGGGAATTTTCCCCAGACCTATTCCATGGCCGGAATCATCCTGAGCGCGATGCGTCTCAGCCAAAGTTGGGAGGACCGCTATTGGCGCGCATCTTCATAATCTCCAACCGCGTCGCGGTGCCCAAGGCAGGGCTTCAGCCCGGTGGACTTGAAGTCGCGCTGAAGGCCACGCTGAAGAAGCACACCTGCGTCTGGCTGGGCTGGAGCGGCGAACTCAGCGATACCGCGCGCACCCAGACCTTTCACAAGGGCCGCAACGCCTATGTCGTCACCGATCTGGGCGGGGATGATTTCGAGGAATACTACAACGGCTTCGCCAACAGGGTGCTGTGGCCGATATTCCACTATCGCCTGGACCTGGCCGAATTTTCGCGCCGCGACCTGTCCGGCTATTGGCGCGTCAACAACCAGTTCGCCGACGAACTGGTCCAGCGGCTCAAGCCCGACGATATCGTCTGGGTGCACGACTATCACCTGATCCCGCTGGCCAAGGTGCTGCGCGAGCGTGGCGTCAACAACCGCATCGGATTCTTCCTCCACATTCCCCTGCCGCCGCCAGAGATCCTGACGGCGATGCCCAACCATGACACACTGATCCCCGCACTTGGTGATTACGACCTGGTGGGCTTCCAGACCGACGGCGACGCCGCCAATTTCGCCCGCTACCTGGCGCGCGAACTGGGCACGCCCACCCACATCTCGCACCGGCTGGGCGACGGCGAACGCGCGATGCGCATCGGCACCTTCCCGGTGGGTATCGAGACGCGCGAATTCAACCGCCTCGCCGGCCGCGCGGTAAGAACCCAGCTAGTCGGGCAGGTGATGAAATCCATTCCCGGCGTGCTGATGATCGGGGTGGACCGCCTGGATTATTCCAAGGGCATCCCGGCGCGGCTGGAAGCCTATGAACGCTTCCTGGCCGCCCATCCGGAATGGCACGGCAAGATCACCTATCTGCAGATCACGCCGAAGAGCCGCAGCCAGATCAAGGAATATTCCGAGATGGCCGAGGCGGTGAATGCCACCGCCGGCCGCATCAACGGTGCCTATTCCAACGCCGCCTGGTCGCCCATGCGCTATGTCAATCGTCCCTACAGCCGCACCGCGCTTTCCGGCCTTTATCGCGCCGCGAAAGTCGGCCTGGTGACGCCCATGCGCGACGGCATGAACCTGGTGGCCAAGGAGTTCGTCGCCGCCCAGGACGACGAGGATCCCGGCGTCCTGATCCTGTCGCGCTTTGCCGGCGCCGCCTCCGAGTTCGGCGCGGCGGTGCTGGTCAATCCCTATGATCCCGACGCGGTGGGCGCGGCCATCGCGCGCGCCATGGCGATGCCGCTGGAAGAACGCCGCCGCCGCCATTCCGAACTCTTCGCCGCGTTGCTGCGCAATGATATCGCCGACTGGGGCGACAACTTCCTCAAGGCCCTTGGCACCGGCAATAAGCTGCGCGCCATCGACGCCATAAAGGATTTCGTGCCGCCCGCCGGCATCGCCTGACCGGATCGTTTCAATCTCGCGGCACCACGGTGAAGGCGATGGAGCCTTTCGCCATGCTCTTGTCCTGGCCCACGCTGTGCCAGTCGACATGATAGCGGCCCGGCTGCAGGTGGAAGGGCAGAAGCGTGATTGCGTTCATGCCAGTGGCGGCGGCGGCCGGCACTGTCTTGCCGGACGGGCCTACCAGCATGGCGCCGCTCAGGGCAGGCTGCATCGCCCCGGAAAAACGCAGGGTAATCCGCGCGGTCTCTGCCACGCGCGCGCCCTGGGCGGGATCGGAGGACTGAAGCCGGATGCCGGCGAGGGCGGGCGTACTGAAGAAGGCAGGCAGCAGAATGAGGGCGGCAAGACGTGTCATGCGGTGTCCTTCAGTCGGAGGGCAGTTTGAATGCGGCGGCGGCCAGAAATCCCCACCCCGTGACAAACGCCAGGCCACCCAGCGGCGTCAGCAACGCCAGCTTCAGCGCCCCGGTTAGCGCCAGCAGATAGAGCGAGCCGGAAAACAGCACGATTCCCACCAGGAAGGCGATGGCGGCCATCCGCGCACGGCTGCGGGCCCCGCCCCGCATGGCCAGCGCCGCCAGCCCCATCGCCAGGGCATGAACCATCTGATAGCGCGCGCCGGTGTCGAAGATGCCCAGCAACCTGGCGTCCAGCCGGCCGGCCAGGCCATGGGCCGCAAACGCGCCCAGAAGAACCCCGAAGCCGCCGCACAGCGCGGCGAGAAACAGCCATATCCGCATGCGTGCGATTATAGACAGGGCCGCTGGGCTTTGCGAGTTTGTCCCGCCACAGGGAGCAGCCGTCATGCCGGAATTCACCACTGCTGTTGACGGCACGCCCCTGGCCTTCGAGCGACACGGCAAGGGGCCGCCCGTCCTGATGATCCACGGCTTCGGTTCCAGCCGCCTGCAGAACTGGAAATCCACCGGCTGGTATGGCGGCCTGACCGAGGCGGGCTTTTCCATCGTGGCGATGGATTGCCGCGGCCACGGCGACAGCGGAAAGCCCCATGATCCGGACATGTACGGTCATGAACGGATGGTTGAAGACGCCATCGCAGTGATGAACGCGGCGGGTCTGTCCGATTCGTTCGTGCTGGGCTATTCGATGGGCGGCTTTATCGGCCTCCGGCTGCTTGCCTCGCATCCCGCGCGGGTGCGCAAGCTGGCGGTCGCGGGCGTGGGCGAACATTATCTGGAAGATCGCGTCACCTCTCCGAAGGCGCGCGCCGTCTTGGCCGAAGCGCTGCTGACCGAGGAAATCGACAGCATCACCGATCCGCGCGCCCGCATGTTTCGTACCTTTGCCGACCAGTCGGGCAAGGACCGCATCGCGCTGGCCGCCTGCATGCGGGCGATGTCGCCCCATCTTCCCGTCGCCACACTTGCGGCGCTGGCGCGGCCAATCCTGGTCGTGGATGGGGAGATGGACGACACCGCGGGCCGCGCAGAACCCCTGGCAAAGCTCTTTGCAGATGGCAAAGCTGTGACCATTCCGGGGCGCGATCACATGTCGGCGGTGGGCGACCGCCGCACCCGGCAGGCGGTGATCGACTTTTTCGGCGCCTGAGGCAACCCGCCCCGCCGCACATTCGTTTCTCTTCCGGACGCGCAAGCGGCCTCCCCTTGTTTTGAGGGGGCACGGCATATTTGTCTGTGTACTGAAGAGGAATATTCCAGCGATGGCGACGCATCCGCACGGCGTGCACAAGCTTTTGATGATCCGTGTACCACAGGTACGTTACCGTACTGAAATAAGCGTAGGTTTTCCCGGCCATAACGCTATTTTCGGAAGCGTTGCGATGGCATTTCCTTCGCGTCTCGGGGCTCGTCACTGATGTTGGAAGCACATGCACGCGCCGGAATTCGAAACCGGCTTTTGCAGATGATTCCGCTCGACTGCTGGGATCTGATCGGGCCGCATCTGGAATCCGTTCAACTGAAGGAGCGGCAAGTCATCGAGGTCCCGCACAAGCCGATCACCCATTCCTATTTCCTGGAATCGGGTGTGGCCTCGGTGGTGGCGGTGGACAGCGAGGATCACCGCATCGAGGTCGGGGTGATCGGTTTTGAAGGCATGACCGGCGTGCCGCTGATCATGGGCGACGACCGGGCCCAGCATTCCACCTATATGCAGATCGGCGGCGCCGGCCACCGCATTGCGCAAGAGCCGCTGTGCCAGGCCATCGCCGGCAGCGAGGCGATGCGCGCCCTGATGCTGAAATGGGCGCAGGGCTTCATGATCCAGACCGCCCATACCGCGCTGGCCAATGGCCGCGCCAAGCTGGAACAGCGCCTGGCGCGCTGGCTGTTGATGGCCCATGACCGGCTGACCACCAATGCCGTGCCGCTGACCCATGAATTCCTGGCGGTGATGCTGGGCGTGCGACGCGCCGGGGTGACGGTGGCAATCCATTCCTTCGAACGGCGCGGCTTCGTCACCACCCGCCGCGGCCAGCTGACCATGGTCGACCGCGCGGGGATCGAACAGGTCGCCGGCAGCTTCTATGGCACGCCGGAAGCTGAACTGAAGCGCCTGTTCGGCCACGCCACGCAGGGCTGAACGAATTTTCTCGCCTTGCCGGGGGCGGACATGGTCTTTTTCGCGCCATGCTGCCTTCCCTGTTTCAGGACTGGTTCGCCCGCCGCGGCTGGCAGCCGCGCGACCACCAGCTCGCGCTGGTGGACCATGCTGCGCGGGGGAAAAGTGTGCTGCTGGTGGCGCCGACGGGCGGCGGCAAGACCCTGGCGGGTTTCCTGCCCACCCTGATCGAACTCTCCGAAAGGCCGAAGCGGTCACGGGCGCGCGGCCTGAACACGCTGTATATCTCTCCACTCAAGGCGCTGGCGGTCGATGTGGCGCGCAACCTGGAAACACCGGTGGCAGAGATGGGCCTTGGCGTTTCGGTTGAGACGCGTACCGGCGACACGCCCGCGGCGCGCCGCCAGCGCCAGCGTCACGCTCCGCCCGACATCCTGCTCACGACGCCCGAACAGCTTGCTCTGCTGGTCGCCCACCCGCGCGCGGACCGGTTGTTCGCCGGCCTGAAAACCGTGGTGCTGGACGAATTGCACGCGCTCTACAATTCCAAGCGCGGCGATCTTCTGGCGCTGGGGCTGACGCGGCTCTCCACCCTTGCTCCGGGCCACCGGCGTGTCGGGCTTTCCGCCACGGTCAAGGATCCGATGCCGCTTCGCCGCTATCTGATGGTGCAGCCGGAAACGGGCGAGCACCTGTCCGAACTGGTGGTCGCCGGGGGCGGCGCGCTGCCCAGGATCGCCATCAGCGCGTCAGAGGCTCATGTCCCCTGGTCCGGCCATCTGGCGCGCCACGCCATGGCCGACGTGATGGCGGCGATCCAGCAAAGCCGTACAGCCCTGGTCTTCGTCAACACCCGCAGCCAGGCCGAACGCACCTTCCAGGAATTGTGGGCGATCAACGACGACAACCTGCCCATCGCGCTGCATCACGGCAGTCTGGCCCCCGAGCAGCGCCGCAAGGTGGAATCGGCAATGACGCGCGGCGCACTGCGCGCGGTGGTATGCACCTCGACGCTGGACCTTGGCATCGACTGGGGCGCCGTGGACCGGGTGATCTGCATCGGCGCGCCCAAGGGGGCGGCGCGCCTGGTCCAGCGCATCGGCCGCGCCAATCACCGGCTGGACGAGCCCAGCGCGGCGCTGCTGGTGCCCGCAAACCGCTTCGAGGTACTGGAATGCCACGCCGCGCGCGATGCAGTGCTGGCGGGCGAGCTGGATGGCGAGCGGCTGAAGGCCGGTGCGCTGGATGTTCTGGCCCAGCATGTCCTGGGCACCGCGGTTGCCGCGCCTTTTGATTCCGACGCGCTGTTCGCGGAAGTGCGCGGCGCCGCCCCTTATGCCCGGCTGCCCCGCGCCGATTTCGACGCGGTGGTCGATTTCGTCGCCACAGGCGGCTATGCGCTGCGCCGCTATGACCGCTATGCGCGGCTTCGCAGGACCCAGGAAGGCAGATACCGGCTGGCCCATCCGCGAATCGCCCAGGATTGGCGCCTGAACGCCGGGGTCATCGTGGAAGACCCGATGGTGGATATCCGCCTTCAGTCCAGGGGCCGTCCTGCAGGGGCGGGTGGCCGCCGTCTGGGCCAGCTTGAGGAATATTTCATCGAACAACTTTCCGTCGGCGATACATTCGTCTTCGCCGGCGATGTCTTGCGCTTTGAGGGGCTGCGCGAGGATGCGGCCTATGTCACTCGCGCTTCCGATCCCCAGGCCCAGATCCCCAGCTACAATGGCGGCAAGTTTCCTCTTTCCACCTTCCTGGCACAGCGCGTGCGCGAGATGGTCAGCCGCCCGGACAGCTGGGCCGGACTGCCCGATCCGGTGCAGGAATGGCTGCGCATCCAGGAATGGCGCAGCGTGATCCCCAAGCCCGGCCAGCTTCTGGTTGAAACCTTCCCGCGCGCCGCCCGGCATTATCTTGTCTGCTATCCGTTCGAGGGACGGCTTGCGCACCAGACGCTGGGCATGCTGCTGACGCGGCGGCTGGAGCGGCTGAACCTTCACCCCATCGGCTTCATCGCCAATGAATATGCGCTGGCGATCTGGTCGGCCCGCGACATGAGTGGGGCCGACATGAACCGGCTGTTTGACGAGGATATGCTGGGCGACGACCTGGACGCCTGGCTGGCCGATTCCAACCTCTACAAGCGCACCTTCCGCAACTGCGCCATCATCGCCGGGCTGATCCAGCGCCGGTTCCCCGGCAGGGAAAAGACCGGCCGCCAGGTGACCTTTTCTTCGGACCTTATTTACGACGTTCTCAGGGAGCATGAGCCCGACCATGTGCTGTTGCGCGCGACTTATGCCGATGCCGGGGAAGGCCTTCTGGACATCGCGCGGCTGGGCGACATGCTGGCCCGGGTGCGCCACCGGATCGTGACCCGGCGCCTGGAGCGCGTATCACCCCTGGCGGTTCCCGCATTGCTGGAGATTTCGAAAGAGATGGTTGCGGGCGCGGTGGACGAAGCTATCCTGCAGGAAAGCGAAGACGCCTTGGTGCGGGATGCGATGCGTGTTGACTGATTCGGGGCTGGTAGATTCCCAGATTGGCGATGTCCTGGTCGACGTGAATGGCGAGACGCTGCTGCTCGATCCCTGCGGCGCGGCCTTCCTGCCGGCGCACCGCACCCTGGTCTTTGCCGACCTGCATTTCGAAAAGGGCAGCGCCTATGCCCGCGGCCGCCAGTTTCTGCCGCCTTACGACACGGCGGCCACGCTGTTGCGCGTCAGTCGCGCGGCGGCCCGCCACCAGCCGACACGCATCATCGCCCTTGGCGATTCCTTCCATGACGGCGGCGCCGCAGATCGCATGGGCGATGGCGAACGGGCGCTCCTGGCGGCCATCGGCGCGGAGTGGATCTGGATCGCCGGCAATCATGATCCGGCGCCGCCCGCCTGGCTGGGCGGCACGATAGCCCAGGAATATCGGCTGGGCGGACTGATCTTCCGTCACGAGCCGCAGCTGATGTTCCAGCCGGGCGAGGTGGCCGGGCACCTGCATCCATGCGCGACCGTAACAAAATGGGGCCGCGGGGTGCGCCGGCGCTGCTTTGTCAGCGATGGGCTGCGCCTGGTGATGCCGTCCTTCGGCGCCTATACCGGCGGCCTGGATGTCGGCGACCCCGCGATCGGATCGCTGTTTGCCGGGCCCTTCCATGCCTACATGCTGGGCCGCGCGCGGGTCTATGCCATTGCACGCCGGCTGGTGAGCTAGGCCGGGCGACGGAAAAGCACCGACGATATCCAGCCCAGCAGGATCGACATCGCCACCGCGGCCAGGCCGTACCAGAAGGGCGCATCGCGCGCGAAATTGAACAGCCGCCGCTCCAGTCCCGTCTGGTCGACGAACAGCGGCGTCGACTGGGCGCTCACCACCTCGCCGCCGCGGAACAGATAGACCTCGACATTGTATTGGCCGCGCGCAACCCCGGCGGGCACCGGCACGCGGGTACGGAATAAGGTCTCGCTGAGGAAGTCGATGCTGCCGGGCGCTTCATTATAGAGCCCCTCCCTTTCCAGGTGCCGCAGGGCAGCCAGCTGGAAGGGGCGCGGATCATGGTGACTGACGATCTTCTGCGGCACCAGATGGTGCTCGCCGATGCCATAGCGCGTCAGGCTGCTGGGCGTGGCGATCGCTTCCAGCGGCCTGGTGCTGGCCATGTAGTAGAAGGCCGGCATGCCCACCAGGCGGGCGGCGTCGCTGTTGACCCACACACCGGCGATGCGCTCGCGCTTGCGTACGGTCAAGGTCGTGTCGGGCCCGCGCACCACCACCACAATGTCGCGGCCCTCTGCCCCCAGCGGCCGCTCGATGGCGCCGAACACCACGATGGATGTGCCCGTATAGTTGGAGGTGATCTGAATCACGTCCTGGCTGATGCCGGACACCAGGTCCTCGGCCTGCGCCGGCCAGGCAAGCGGCGCCAGGGCCGCCAACAGCAAAAGGATCGCCGGAAACCGTCTCATTGCGCCCCCAGCGACAGGCTGTAAACATCGTCGGGGCGGGCGACCAGTCCCCACAGAAGGCCCATGCAGACGGCCAGCACGACAATGGCCAGCAGGAGGCGCAGGTGCTCGCCGCGCAACCGGCCCGAGATGCGCACGCCAAGCTGCGCGCCGATCACGCCGCCCACGATCAGAAACAGCGCCAGCATGATGTCGACCGCATAATTGCTGGTCGCCTGCAGCACGGTGGTGATGGTGGTGACGCCGATGATCTGGGTCAGCGAAGTGCCCATCACCACATTGGTGGGCATTCGCAGCAGGTAGATCATGGCCGGCACCATGACGAAGCCGCCGCCGATGCCCATGATCGCGCCCAGCGCGCCGACCACGAAACCGATGCCAATGGGCGGTATGATGCTGATATAGAGGCGCGACTGGCGAAAACGCATTTTCAGGGGCAGGCCCGCCATCCGCACCCGGCTGACCGCGCGCAGGCGCCCCGGCGCTCCGACGCGGACAGATCGCAGGCTGTTCAAGCTTTCACGCAACATGATGGTGCCGATCGTGCCCAGCAGCAGCACATAGCTCAGCGATACGATCAGGTCCATCTGGCCCTGGCGGCGCATCAGCGCGAACAGCCACACGCCGAAACCCGTGCCCGCCAGGCCGCCGGCCAGCATCACGCCGGCCATGGCGAAGTCGATGGCGCGACGGCGCCATTGGGAAAGCGCTCCCGACATGGAAGACGCCGTGACATGCGAAAGGGTTGTGGCGACGGCCACGGTGGAGGGAATCCCATAGAACACAAGAAGCGGCGTCAGCAGAAAGCCGCCGCCCACGCCGAACATTCCAGACACCAATCCGGCCACGCCTCCCAACCCGACAATGACCATCCAATGGACGGACATTTCGGCGACGGGAAGATAGATCTCCATGGTGACTCGGGTGGAACAACTCTGCTGGGCGCACCGGCGCGTTCAAGGCAATGCCAATTTGCGCGCGCCACCTGCGGCGGTCAACCCGCCCAAGCCGTCACAAACGCTTTGAAAACGTGATGGATCAGCCCAGGTCGGACAGCTCGGGCGGCACGTTGGCGCTGCGGTTCAGCGGCGCGGCATGAAAGCCGGCTGCCGCCCGGTCGGCAGTGGCGCGGTCCGAGTCGCTCAGCTGCGACTGCAGCACGCCCACCCGCGCCTTGGATTCGGCATCGCCCGACGCGGCTGCGATCGAATACCATTTATAGGCATCCAGCAGGCTCTGCGGCACGCCGTCGCCCCGTTCATAGAGGACGGCGAGATTGAATTGGGAATCTGAAAGGCCCAGCGCGGCGGCCTTGGCGAACCAGCGCGCCGCCTCGGCCATGTTCTTCTTGCCCATCGAGCCGGAGGCATAGGCGACCGCCAGATTGTGCATCGCCTTGCGGTTCCCCTGGTTGGCAGCCAACTGGTACCAGTGCGCCGCCTTGGCAGCGTCGGCGGGCACGCCCTGGCCGCGCTCATACAGCGTGCCCAGGCGGTACTGCGCCACGGCCTGGCCCAGGTTCGCCGCAGCAGTCAGATACTTCACTGCGCCGGGCAGGTTCACCGCCGTGCCGCCGGTGCCGTCCAGATAGCGCAGGCCCAGGATGGTCTGGGCAATCGGATTGTTGGCGCTGGCCAGTTGGGTCGCACGGTCGATCGACGCCATGCGCGCAGGGGTGGCGGCGCCTTTGGGCGCCGCGCCGGTTGGCGCCTGGTGCACCTCGCGCTGCTTGGGCGGCTGGGCGACACCGGGCGCGGCGCCCTCGGTTTGGGCTGTATGGTCGCCCGACGAGACTGCGGCCCCGGGCGTGGCCGGGGGGACCACTACGAGCTGGGTCTGTTTGCCCGCCGGCGTCCGGGGCGTGGACGGGTTTTGGCCCATGGCGGCGGGGGGCGCGGAATTGCTGGCGCCCGGCGCCGCGCGCATGCGCTGGCTCAGCACCAGTCCGGCCGCGACGGCCAGCACCATGATCAGGGCGATGACGGCGGGAATCAGATAGCGCGGACGGCCCTCGGCGCCGGCCTCGGCGCCGATCCTGCCCCAGTGAAATCCACGGCTCTGGCGCTCGATTTCGGCTTTCTCGGCGGCTGCGCGGGCTGTGCGACGGGCCTGGGCCAGGAAATTCTCCGGCTCCGCTTCGGGCGCGAAGGGTTCGGCAAAGTCGGTTTGGGGCTCGAATCCTTCGATGGCGGGCGGCGGCTCATGCGACATACCGGGCGCGGCAATTTCGGACGGATCGCTGCCATAGAGAAATTGCTCGGCGCCGCCGTCGGCAAAAGGATCGGGCGGGAAGCTGGCCTGGGCGCCATAGCCCAGATCGGGCTGCGGTTCGGGGAAGGGCGGCGCCTCGAAGGCGACGGTCGGCGGGGGCTCGTCCGCCGGGTGGAAGGCGTCGTGGCCCTGCGGGAAGACCGATTGTGGGAAATCCGGCGGTGCGAAGGCCGGAGCCGCGTGGGACGCCCCCCCGGTACGCATTTCGGCCAGAAGCTCGGTATGGTCCTTTTCCAGCGTTTCGATGCGGCTGGCCAGCGCGTCAAGCGAGTGCTGTAGAGGCGCGGTGGAACTCTCATGTTCCAGCCGCTCGATCAGGCCGCCAAGGTTATACTCCACATTCTGCAGGCGGTGCTCGATCGCGGCGTCGGGACCGCGGGTCTCCAGACGCATGATGGCTTCGCGCAGGCCCTGCAGGTTTTCTTCGACGGACGCGGCGCGGCGCTGGGCCTCGACCTGGTCGGCGGCGCGCGCATTGGCGGCGGCTTCGACCTTTTCCAGCGCATGGTCGATTGCGTTGGTGTGTACCTGGACGGTCTTTTCGACATTGACCAGGCGCTGTTCAAGGCGCTGTTCCATCGCGGCCTGGCCCGCTTCCGCGCTGCCCTGCATCGCGGCCATGCGTTTTTCCAGGGTCTCCAGACCGCGCTGGGCACTGCTTTCCAGGCCGGTCAGCCGGTCGTCCAGATTGGCCACGTTTTTGTGTGCCGCATTCTCGATCGTCATGATGCGCTGGGCCAGCTGCGCGTCTGCGTGCTCCGCATCGACGCGGGCGGCGCCAAGTCGCTCGGCAAGCTGTTCCAGGCCGGTGGCCAGGTTGCCCGCCTGGGATGCCGACTGGCTGGCGGTCTGGCTGACCTGGTCGGCCAGACGCGACAGGCCCTGGTGCAGCGCCTTCACCGCTTCGCGCATGCCGTCATTGGCGGCGCTGCGCTCGACGCGCTCCAGCCGCTCGGACAACGCCACCACGTTCAGGGCCAACTGGTCGAAGGCCTGGGCCTGCTCGCGGGAGGCGATGTTGATTTCCTGGGCGGTGCGCGACAGCACGCGATTGGATTCGGAATGGCTGCGCTCGGAGGAGTCCAGGCGCCGGGCCATGCCCCGGAGTTGGTCTTCGATGCGGCGGAAGGCTTCGGACGATTCGGTCTCGCTGCGTCCCACCCGGGCCAGCATGTCTTCGCTGTCTCGCCGGCTGGCATTGGACTGGGGCAGGCCCCAGGCGTCCAGATGAGGCCGCTCAATGGGCATGGCGTCTTCCTCCATTCCCGAAAAGCTGCGCAGAATGCGCCTTGTCAGCCACTCGCCGACGGAAAGTCCCTCGCGCCGGGCAGCCGCGCGTGCAGCTTCGCGCGCTTCGGAAGGTATGCCCGCCACATTCCAGGGTATTTCCGCGCGCATCCCGACTCACTGGCACAAGCCACCCACTAGAGAAGGTACCGGGGGCAACATATTGTGTAAAGGAACGATGTCCAATCCACAGGCACGTAGCGCGGTACCGTGCTTACTCATGCACAGATACTTGCAGCAATAGCCTTAATGCGTGGTTAGCGCGGCGCCCCTACTGTGCCGATTGGGCACGATTGGCGCCGCCGGCGACCCCCAAGGCCCCGCGCAGCCGGATGGGCGGGGGGGCCGGCCTGGCGGGGACCGCGCTGGCGGCTTTGGGATTTTCGAAGCGGGTAATGGTGGCCGCGCCATCACTGTCCTGGTGCGGCGGAAGGCCCAGGTCGGTGGCCAGGAGCAGGGCGACATAGACCGTATCGCCGTTGACTGCCGCACCGACGCCGGTGCGGTCGTAATCGGCGAAGGCAAGATTTTCCTTGTGCGGCGGCGAATTCATCCAGGTTTCCAGGAAGCGCCGGGCGAAGTCCTCGACAGAGATGCCGCTCTGCCTTGTGTAATGCTGCGCCGCAAGATTTTCGCCCAGGAGGCCCTGGAATTTCGCGTCCTGTGCCATCAGCAGGCTGGCTGACGTGTCGCCATTGGGCGCCGCATGGGCCAGATAGTGCTTGGCCGCCATGTCGCGCGCGCGGGCGCGGGCGACCCGGGTCAGCTCCGCATCGGGCGTCAGCGCCTTTGCCCCGGGATCGATTTTCATCCGCTCGGTCTCCACCAGGGCCATGATGCGGTTTTCCAATGCGGGCATCTGGGTGGCCGGGTCGGGCGGCGGCGGTGGGGCTTGTGGCGTTGTCTGGCAGGCGCAGAGCGTCACCAGGGCAAGGATCAACGGCAGGCAATGCTTGAACGAAGACATCATCATCAGGCGGGCAGTATCTCGAACAGGCCGGCCGCGCCCATGCCGCCGCCGATACACATGGTGACAACGCCCAGCCTGGCGCCGCGCCGCCGGCCTTCCAGCAGGATATGTCCGGTCAGGCGCGCGCCGGTCATGCCATAGGGGTGGCCGATGGAAATGGCGCCCCCGTTCACATTGGTCTTTTCCGGGTCGAGCCCCAGCCTGTCCATGCAATAGACGGTCTGGCTTGCGAAGGCTTCGTTCAATTCCCAAAGGTCGATGTCGCCTACCGTCAGGCCATGACGCTCAAGAAGGCGCGGCACCGCCAGTACCGGGCCGATACCCATCTCCTCGGGGTCGACGCCCGCCACGGCAAATCCGCGAAAGATGCCCAGCGGCTTGAGGCCCTTCCTGGCGGCCAACTCCTCGCTCATCAGCACGCAGGCCGAGGCGCCGTCGGCGAACTGCGAGGCATTGCCCGCGGTGACATACTTGCCCACCGCGACCTGCTGGCCGCCGGCATGCACGGGCTTCAGCGCCGCAAGTCCCTCCAGCGTCGTGTCGGGCCGGTTGCACTCGTCGCGGGCCACGGTCACATCCACCATGCTTTCGGTGCCTGTGGCCTTGTCGCGCTTCTTCATCCTGGTCGCCAGCGGCACGATCTCGGCGTCGTAGCGGCCGGCGGCCTGCGCGGCGGCAGTGCGCTGCTGGCTCCTCAGCGCATATTCGTCCTGGCGCTCACGGCTGATGCCATAGCGTTCGGCCACGATCTCGGCGGTCTCGATCATGGTCATCCACAGGGCCGGCTTGACCTGAAGCAGATGCTCCTCGGTGAAGTGCTTGAGGTTCATGCCGCCCATCTGGACCAGCGAAATCGACTCCACCCCGGCGCCCACCGCGATGTCGGTGCCGTCGGTCATGATCTGCTGCGCCGCCATGGCGATGGCATTGAGCCCGCTGGAGCAGTAGCGGTTGACGGTCACGCCGCTGGTGCTGACCGGGCAGCCCGCCCAGATCGCCGCCTCGCGGGCGATATTGTTGCCGGTGGCGCCCTCAGGAAAGCCGCAGCCCATATAGACGTCTTCGACTTCGCCCGGTGCGATGGCGGCGCGTTCGATGGCGTGCCTCACGGCGTGGCCGGCCATCACCGCGCCATGGGTTTCGTTGAAGCCGCCCCGCACGGACTTGGCAAGGCCGGTGCGTGCTGTGGAAACGATCACGGCCTGTCGCATGGGATCTCCAGGGCTTTGGTGCGCGAAGCGGCAAGGTAGCCGTTCAGGAGCGCCCCGGCAAAGCGCCCCTTCTGGCGACCCGGGTGGGATAGACCAGGGTGAAGGTGATGGCGCCCGCCAGTGCGAGCACGCTGACGGCGATGCTGCCGTAAAGTTGCAGGGCCGGATCGAACGTGATGGCGCCGTCGGCGATGGCCATGGCGGCGAAGGCAGCCACCCATACCGCCGAGACGCTGTAGTTGACCGCAAGGAACAGGGCCGGTTCCCAGCCCGCCTCGCGCGGATCCAACCGCGCATAATCGATGGAGAAGGGCCGGCGGATGACCAGCGACCCGGCCAGCAGCAGGAACAGGCCCGCCTCGATGATGAAGCGTACCACTGCCAGCGACAGCGACGGCGCCAAAAAGCCGCGCACCAGCGAAAGCAGGCAGAACAGGCCCAGGCTGCTGATGTCCAGAAGCCGCAGCGACGGGCTTTCGACGAAATCGCGGATGGTGACGACGAAGGCCGCGGCAAAGGCGATCCACAATGCCAGGTCGGCCGACAGGCGGGAAAGCAGCGCGAACAGAATGAACGGCGCGAAGCCGACAACCAGGTTCATGGCGGCCTTCCGGCAAGAGAAGGTGGGCTGTTCAGCCCGCAAGCAGACGCCGGAACGCGCCTTCGCGCGCACCGGCGTCTGGAGTTGCGATTACTGCGCGGGCGCCGCGGCGGCGGTCGTGGCCGGGCCCATCTTGGATTTGACGTAGTAGGTCCACAGGCGGACGATGCGCGGCGTGGCCGGCCCGCCGCCCTGCACCTTGGCGAACTGGTCCAGTGCCTCCTGGTTCTTGCCCTGGGCCGCCAGGGTCATGCCCAGCACCATCGGGATTTCCGTCGGATCGGTGACGCCGCCCTTGCTTTGGGCCAGGTTCGCGGCGGCCTCGGCCTGCGGATACATGCCATAGCCATAGAGTGCTTCGGCCAGCTTGATGTTGTAGACGCCGTTCTGCTTGGCGCCCGCGGTGATCTGCTGCTGGATCGAGGCCTTGTCCTTCTGGGCGTTGGCGTCGGGCGAGGGGAAGCCGGTGCCGCCGGCCTGTTCGGCCTTCATGGCGTCGCCATAGAAGCCCAACTTGCTGGCGACGCCGCCCACTATCGAGGCGTCATTGGCCGGAGGATTGGACTCGATCAGGAACATCAGTCGACCCAGATAGAGCGCGTCGATGTCGCGGATGCCCTTTTGGCCATAGGACACGCTGATGATCTGCTTCCAGTCGTCGGGATCGTTGTAGTCGGCGACCAGCTGTTCCAGCGTCTGTTCCGCGCCGGCTTCGTCCTTGGCCTTGACCTGGGCGCTCATGATCACGTCGTAATCATTGCGCGCCGGTTTCTGGCCGGCAGCCTTGGCGGCATCGATGTGCTTCTGCGCCAGCGCCTTGGCGCCTTCGGTGTCGCCGCCGAAATAATGCGCCTGCATGACCAGCGACTGGAAACTCGCGTCCAGTGGCGTGGGCAGCGCCTCGAGCGCCTTCGCATATTTCAGGGCCTTGTCATAATGTTTGCTGTTCAGTGCCAGCTGCAGCGCGGGCTTGTAGACCGCCTCCTTCTGGTCGTCGGGAATGTCGGCCGGATCCATGTCGGCGGCGGCCTCGGCGGCCACGTCGGCGGCGTTCAGGTCCTTCAGCGCGATCTGGATCTGCATCAGGAAGCGGTTGGTCATCAACTTGTCATAGGGGGTCGGGTCAGACACCGCCTGCGCCTTCTGGATGGCGGCCAGGGCGCTCTGATAGTCCTGCTTGCCGAAATCCTTCTGGGCTTCGCTCAGCGCCTTGTTGACGGACGGCGTCATCGGCGGCTGCTTGGTGGCGGCATGGGCGGCGGAGGAAGCCAGGGCCGCGGCGCCAAGCATCAGGCTCGCTGCCAGCCCGGTGCGGAGAAGGGTGCGTTTCATGAAATTCGTCCTTTTGTGATTTCGGCCGCCGTGCGCGGCACGGTTTGGCCCCTGCTAGGGTCGAGTCTGAACCTGTTTGCAACATTACTAAGGCGAAGCGCTGTTTCCAATAAGGCATGCTCCCGCGCAACATGTTGCAGCGCAGCGTAATTTCCTCTTTGGCGGCAGCGTAAATAGCTTATTTACCCTGCGCTGTCAGGTTGCAATTTCGGGCGAGGCGAAAATGAAACCGATGCAACCTTTTCGCCTGGATGGGCGGGTTGCCTTCATTTCGGGCAGCCGGGGCCATCTGGGCGCAGCCATGACGCGCGCGCTATGCGCGGCCGGCGCCCATGTCATCGTCAATGGCCGGGACGCGAGGGCGCTTGCCGGTTTCGCGGCTGCACTGGCAGCGGAAGGGCATGCGGTTTCCCAGGCCGCCTTCGACGCCCATGACGTCGACCAGATCCGCAACTTTTTCGGCGCCCTGCCGCGTCTGGACATCCTGGTCAACAACGCGGTGGCGATGCAGGTCAAATCCTTCGCCACCCTCCAGCCCGACGATTTCGCGCGCACCTATGCGAGCTGCGTGACCGCGACATTCGAGACGGTGCGCGCGGCGCTGCCCGCGCTGAAGGCGGGCGTGGCCGCATCCGGTGAAGCCAGTGTCGTCAACATCGCTTCGATGTATGCCCAGGTTTCGCCCGATGCGCGCCTCTATGACGATCCGGCGGGCCAGAGCCCTTTTCATTATGGGCCCGCCAAGGCCGGGCTGATCCAGCTTACGCGGCACCTGGCCGCCGAGCTGGGCCGCCAGAAGATTCGTGTCAACGCACTCGTGCCCGGGCCCTTTCCGGCCGCCGCGCCGCCCGGTTTCGCCGAACGGCTGGCCCAGCGCACCATGCTGGGCAGACTGGGCCGCGCCGAAGAGATCGGCGGGCCGCTGCTGTTTCTGAGTTCCCCCGCCGCCGGCTTCATCACGGGTTCTGCCCTGATGGCCGATGGCGGCTGGACTGCTTGGTGATGCTTTCCCGCATGGGGTAGAAAGAATGCAGATGGCGTTCCTCTCCTCCTTCCTCGCCGGCCAGCAGACGGTCTATCCCGAGGCGCTGCTCGAGCGGCTTCGCAGTTTTCCCCTGCTGGATACGATCGGCGAAACCGCGCTGCGCAACCTTTTGGCCGAGGCCAACTGGTTCGGGCTTCCGGGTGGCGCGCTTCTGGAGCGCGACGGCGAGAATGATGCGGCCCTGTTCCTGGTGGTGACCGGCAGCCTGGGCGTCTTCGTCAAAGACGAAATGGGCACACGCAAGCTGATTGCCCATGTCCCCGCCGGCGAGACGGTGGGCGAGATGTCGCTGATCTCGGGCCGCCGCGAGCACACCGCCCAGCTTGTGGCGATGCGCGATAGCGAACTGTTGCGCATCAGCCCCGAGTCTTTCGAAACGCTGGCGGCCCGTCACCCAAGGGTGATGATGAACCTGATGCAGATGCTGGTGAAGCGGCTGCAGGAGGCCCATCAGGGCAGAAACAGACAGTCACGGCCGCGCACCTTCGCCATCGTGCCGCTGCAGGAGGGACTGGGCGAAGAGCCCATCGCCCACCGCCTGGCGTCCAGCCTGGCACAGATGGGCCGGCGCGCGGCGGTTCTGGATGCGCGGGCCGGCGAACAGACCGCGGAATGGTTCAACACATTCGAAACCGCCCATGACGTCGTCTTCTATCGCGGCGATGCGCCCGACAGCGCATGGACGCACCAGTGCCTGCGCCAGGCCGATCGCATTTTTCTTCTGGCGCGGGCCGACCGGCCCCTGCCGCTGCGCCCGCTTGACCTGCCCGCTTTCAAGGAGCGCGCCAGCGGCCTTCCCGAACTGCTGCTGCTGCATCCGGAAGGCAGCGCCGCCGAACTGCCCGAGCATTTCTCGCTGCGCGCGGGGCTCTTCCAGAGTCACCATCACCTGCGCACCGGGCGCGGGGGCGACATCGCCCGCGTGGCGCGCTTCATCGCCGGCTGCGCCGTCGGCCTGGTGCTGGCGGGGGGTGGCGCGCGGGGCTTCTCCCATATCGGCATCATCAAGGCGCTGCAGGAGGCGGGCGTCCCCTTCGACCAGCTCGGCGGCACCTCGATGGGCGCGATCATCGCCGCCGGCGTTGCCCATGAATGGAATGTGGAGGAACTGACGGCGCGCATGCGGGCGGTCTTCGTCGACGACAATCCGCTGTCCGACTTCACCCTGCCGCTGATCGCGCTGGTGCGCGGCAAAAAGGTGAGCGCGCGGCTGCGCGAGCATTTCGGCGAGATCTGCATCGAAGAGATGCCGCTGCCCTTCTTCTGCGTCTCGTCCGACCTCACCACCGGCCGCATCCATGAGCACCGGGCCGGCCAGTTGTGGCGGGCACTGCGCGCCAGCGTGGCGCTGCCGGGGATCATGCCGCCGGTCACCCATCACGGCCATCTGCTGGTGGATGGCGGGGTGATGAACAACCTGCCGGTGGATGTGATGCGCGGCCACGGCCCGGGTGCGGGACCCATCATCGCCTGCGATGTCACCGGCGAGATCGACCTTCAGGCCCAGGACCCGCGCTATGGCGAGCGGCCCTGGTGGTGGCTCCTGGGCCAGCGCATGCGCGGCAATCCCTCGATCGTCTCGATCCTGATGCGCTCGGGCACGGTGGGCTCGGAAGCCCAGCGCCGCATCGTGCGCGAACAATGCGACTATCTGATCGAGCCACCCATGCCGGACATCGGCCTGCGCGACTGGAAACGCTTCGACCAGGCGATCCGCGAAGGCTATGACGCCGCGCGCGCCTGCATCGACCGCGACGGCGTGCCCAGCTTGCCGCCAACCGCGCCGCGCCTGGCAAGCAGCTAGGCGACGGCCGTTTGCGGTCCATCATAAGGCGGCGCCAGCACATCGCCGGCAAAGCGGCGCACGGCCAGCAACACAGCGCCCGCCACCGCCATCAGCGCCACATGCAGCAGCCAGAAATTCACCGCCGTCATGGTGTCGTAGAGCGAGCCGACATAGCCGACCAGCATGTTGGCCAGGAAAAGCTGCAGGTAATAGACGGCGATCATCAGGCCCTCCAGCCCCTTGGGTGCGGCCCGGGTGTAAAGCGCCAGCGCCACGGGCAGCACGTTGGAGAAGCCGATGTCGTTGAGCAGATGGAAGGCCAGCGCCCAGCCCAGCGACGCCGGCCGGCCGGTGGCCGCCACAATGGCCGAGGCCGCCGCCAGCGTCAGGGGCGCCAGCGCGCCGATGCCCACGCCGATGGTGACCTTTGTGATCTCGTCTGGCTCGGTCCAGCGTGTGGCATACCAGCGCCAGAACAGCACGGAGGCCGCGATCATGGCAGTCGAGACGACCGCATCCAGCGACTGCAACCAGGTGATCGGAAGGTTCACGCCGAAATAGTGCATCTGATAGTGCTTTTCCGCCCAGATCATATAGGCGTTGAAGATTTCCATGTTCCCGACCAGCGACAGGGCCAGCGGAAAGATCAGAAGGCACAACAGCACGATGACACGCATGTCACGGCCGGTCAGCGGCGGCCGCTCCACCTCGCCGCCCCTCAGCCGCTCTTTCGGCAGGCTGGGCCTGCCGACCAGATAGATCGCAAGCCCGATCAGCATGCCCACGCCGGCCGCACCGAAGCCCCAGTGCCAGCCCACGGTCTCGCCCAGTGTGCCGCAGACCAGGGGCGAGACAATCACCGCGACCTGGATGGCAAGGTAATAGATCTGGAAGGCGTCGGCGCGGCGCGGATCGTCCTCGGCATAAAGATCGCCCACCTGGGCGGCGATGTTGCCCTTGAAGCAGCCGACGCCCACCAGCAGGCACAGCAGCGCCAGAAGGAAGCTGGCCTCGAATGCCATCAGGAAATGGCCGATCGCCATCAGCAGCGCACCTACCGTCACCGCGACGGTGCGGCCCGTAAGCCGGTCGGCCAAAAGCCCGCCGCCCAACGGCGTCACATAAACAAGGCCCGCATAGAGTCCGAAGATGATCGAGGCCAGGGCCGCCGGCTGCTGCGGCCCATAGAAGGACTGCAGGAAATCGCGAAAGGGCACGAAGCCCCAGATCTTCTCCACATGGCCGGGCAACAGCAGATAGTGCGTCATATAGAGCACCAGCAGCGCCTGCATGCCGTAATAGGAAAACCGCTCCCAGAACTCCGAGCCGCTCAGCCAGCCGAGCCCGGACGGATGACCCAGAAATGCGGTATCGCGGCCTTTCGCCATGCCAGTCCCCCTGCCCAATACGAATTCCTAGATGGTGTCGCCCAGATCGCCCCCGCCCGGCAGCGCCCGGTGATGCAGCAGGTCATAGCGTGCGCCGTCCGGGCCGGTGAGCGTCGCCTCGTCCAGTTGCGGCCCGCCGGGACCGGCATGGGAATGGATCTCGAGCGTACCGTCTCCCCTGGGGCCGTACAGCGACAGGATGGCGGAGTTGGTCTGGCCCACGCCCGGCATCCAGGACCAGGCGTTGCCTTCAACACCGGAGATGGTGATGGGCGTGCCCAGCACCTGGCGGGCAAGGCCGTCCCGCTCCACCAGCTCGCGCGCCAGCCGCACCGCCGGATCGTGGCGGTAGCCCTGGTAGAAGAACCAGGCCCAATAACCACCGGCCAGGACCAGCGGCAACGTCATCACCAGAAAGACCGCGACACAGCCCCAGAGACAGCCATTGCTCCGGCGCGGGATCAGCACTTGATACTGGGGCGGCGGACCCGACGGGGAAGGCATGGCCATGGCCCCAGCCTAACCGCAAGGCCCAGCCGTGTGCAAAGGCGAAGCCGGCGCGACACACCGCTTGGCGCTGGACAGGGGGCGCGGCTAAAGTCCGGGCCCAACACCCCGTGGTGATCCATGCCCATCGACTACGACGACATGATGCAGTCCGGCGCCACCGGCCTTGCCGCGTCCTATGATGAAAAGGACGTCATGCTCTATGCCCTGGGCGTGGGCTTCATGCGCAACCCGCTGGACGAACAGGAACTGCCCTTCGTCTATGAAGGCGGCACGCTGAAAGTGGTACCCACCTTCGCCAGCGTGATTTCCCGCGGCGAGGCGCCGCCCCAACGCCAGCGCATGCCGCAGAAATCCTCGATCAATTTCGCGATGGTGGTGGATGGCGAGCGGCGCATCACCTTCCACAAGCCGCTTCCCGCCAGCTGCGCGGTGCTGGCGGACGAACGCATGCTGGACATCCTGGACAAGGGCGAGGGAAAGGGCGCGGTCCTGATTCAGGAGCGGGTGGTGCGCCAGGCCGATAGCGGCGAGAAACTGTTCACCATGGTCTCGTCAATCTTCGCGCGGGGCGATGGCGGCTTCGGCGGCAAGCCGCAGGGCGGTCCGGCGCTGCACGAAATTCCCGAACGTGCGCCCGACCATGTCGCGGAAGTCGACACCCACGCTGACCAGGCGTTCCTCTATGCCCTGTCGGGCGACCGCAATCCGCTGCACCGCGATCCGGCGTTTGCCCGCGCCGTGGGTTTTCCCCGCCCGATCCTGCATGGCCTGTGCAGCTATGGCACCGCCTGCCGCGCGGTGCTGGCGACGCTGGCCGGCTACCAGCCCGAGCGCATCCGCCAGTTCGATGTGCGCTTCTCCAAACCGGTGTTTCCGGGCGAGACGCTGGTGGTGGAAATGTGGACCGATGGCGGCACCATCTCGTGGCGGGCAGGCGTGAAGGAACGGCCGGGCACCATCGCGCTCAACAACGGTCTTTGCCTGCTTGAAGGGCCCGCTTGAGCGATGATCCCATTGCACTGGCCGAGGCATTGATCGCCTCGGGCCGCGCCGCCGAGGCGGCGCAAGGCTTGCGCGCGCGGCTGGCGGCGGGGCGCGGGGGCCTTCTGGCCCGGCTGACCCTGGTGCGGGCGCTGTCGGCATCGGGCCAGACCCAGGGCGCGCTGGAAGAAGCACGCGAGGCGGTGGCGCTCAATCCCGGCACGGCGGTAGCGGTGCTGGCCCTGGGCGAGGCGTTGCTGGCGGCCGAGCTTCTGCCCGCGGCCATCGCCGAACTGCAGCGCGCGCTGCGCCTGGACCCGGATATGGATGTGGCGCGCCTGAGACTGGCGCAGGCCTGGCTGAAGGCGGGCGAGGCGCAGCGCGCGCTGGGTGTGCTGGACACGCTGGAGGCCTCACCGCAAACGCAGATGCTGGAGCAGCTTGCGCGCACCATGCTCGCGGCGCCGCGTTCGGACGCCGGATATGTGCGCCACCTGTTCGACCAGTTCGCGGGCGACTATGATCAGCGCATGATTGGCCAGCTGGGATACACAGCGCCGCGCATCCTGCTGGATCTGGCCTCGCTGGTGATGCCGGGACGGCAGGATCTGGCAATTCTCGACCTGGGCTGCGGCACGGGGCTGGCAGGGCTTGCATTCAAATCCTTTGCCGCGCGGCTGGACGGCGTCGACCTGTCGCCGCTGATGGTCGAGAAGGCGCGGGCGCGCGGCATCTACGATCATCTGGTCGTGGCCGACCTGGAAACCGCGCTGGCAGAGCAAGGCCCGGTCTACGATCTGGTCCTGGCCGCCGATACCTTTGTCTATCTGGGCGATCTCGCCGCGGTCTTCGCAGGCGTGGCCGGCCGGCTGGCGCCGGACGGATTTCTGCTGTTCACCACCGAAGCCGGGGAAGGCGAGGGATTCGAACTGGGTCCCAAGCGCCGCTGGCGGCACAGCGAAGCCTATCTGCGCCAGGCGGCCATCAAGGCCGGGCTCCAGGTGGCCGGTCTGGTGGCCGCCACGCCGCGCCATGAAAAGGGCCAGCCCGTCGAAGGGTTCGCCGTCGCCCTCTGCCGCTGAAAAAGGCACGATCGGGGCACTTTTCCACCCTCTGTGCGTTCCATCAGGCAGAACAAAAGGTGCGGGGATCACTCTTATCCATGGTTGCGCTCGACAATCCTGCCGCGCAGGGGCAGCGGCGCATTTCCAGGATCCGCCTGGGGCTGGACCGGCTCACCCTGGTGGGCGCGATTACGCTTGCCGCCGTTGCCCTGGTACTGGGCACGATCATGGTAAACGGATTTTCGGAGAACGGCTTTCGCCTGGGCAGCCAGATTGGCTGGCGGTTCACCAGTTTCGTCTTCTTTGCAGTCCTGGCCGCGGGGCCCGTCGGCCGGCTGACAGCGCACATTCTTCCCGCCGCACGCATCCTGGAAGGCAGGACGCACGATCTGATTTGGGGCTTCTGCGCCAGCTATGGCGTCTATCTTCTGGCTGTGCTGCTGCCCAATGCCATCCACCTGTCGACGGGCGCGCTGCTGTTCGTGCTGTTCGGCGCGCTGGTGATTGCCGTCATGGCACTGGCGGCCGCGCCCCTGCGACTGCCTTATATGGGCGCCCCGCTGATCGGGGTCCGGGTGCGTCGCAGCCTTCTGGGCACGGCGATCGTCTATTTCTGGCTATGCTATTCGCTGATGGCGCTGGAGCGCATCTCCGGTCCGCATCGCCCCGATGCATATTATAACGCCATTCTGCTGTTAATGATTATCGGCCTGTTACTGCGTTTTGCAGATCGCTGGATCACCGCCGTCGAAGATGGTGTCAAGACGGTTTGAAGACTGCCGGATACGCGGCCTGACATCTTTTTGACTTCAACCTGCCCCAAGATTGTTCCGGATGCGCGCTGGTTTGGCCACGACATCCATGTTTGAATCGCAGGCTGTTGAAGGGGATGGTTTCGTGGTCCGGAAATTTCTGCCGGCTTTGATCCTGCTGCTGGCGCCGCAAAGTGTGCTGGCCCAGGGTTTTTGCACTGCGCCGGTGCCGCCGCCGCCCCTGGACGGCGCCGCGGCCACGCCCGAGCAATTGCGCGCGGCCATCGCGCGTGCGCGCGAATTCATCGGCCAGGCCAATCTGTATGAGAACTGTCTCACGGACGAGATCAAGGCCGCCCAGGCCCGTGCCGCCACCGATGGATCGGCCATGGACCTCGCCATGGACAAGGACGCCCAGAATCGCATCGCCGCCAACCGCCGGCTCAAGGACAGGATTTCCAGCGAAGCCGCCAGCGCCATGGACGCCTACAAGAAGGCCCACCCGAACTGAAGCTGGCCTGAAGCCCGATCCGGGCGAATCACTTATGCTGCCCCCATGTCGGAAGCGGCCTCGCGTCCTGCCAAAGCAACCCCCAGGCCCCGCCGTGCGCGCGATGCCAGCCGCGCGGCGTCGCGGTCGGCGATCCTGGCGGCGGCGCGCCGGGTGGCGTCGCGCGACGGCGCCCGCGATCTGTCATTGCGCGGCGTGGCGGCCGAGGCCGGTTTCGCTCCCGCCGCGCTTTATGGCTATTTCCGCAACAAGGACGAATTGCTGCTGGCCCTGGCGGCTGACGACCTGACGGTTCTGGCGCGGGCCATGCGCGATGCGGGCCCGGCGGGACTGGCCGGAGCCGGAGCGGCGGCGCTCAATCTGCTCAAGGGCGCGGAGACGATGGCGGCGGCTTCGGCGGCGCTGGCCGGTACGCCGCAGGAGGCCGGCCCGAAGGAGGCCGGCAAGCTTGCCGAGGCGGAGCGGTTGTTCAACGGCCGGCTGATCGCCGCGCTCAAGGCGCTTTCGGACGCAGGCGGCCTTCCCACGGGCAGCCGCGAAAGCCAGTGCGATGTGGTGCTGGTGGCGGCGTCGCTGGCGGGGCTGGCGCTTCTGGCGCGGTCGGGCCGGCTGGGCGCGCTGGGCTTTTCGCCCGAAGAGATGATCGCCCGGCTGGACGGCCGCTTCGGCAGGGGCTGAAGTTCAGCCCATCATCAGGTGTTCCGCCAGGATGGCGGCGCCAATCAAAATCAGCACCACGCCGCCGAAGCATTCGGCACGCCTGCCGAAGCGCGCGCCCAGCCGGTGGCCGGCCATCAGGCCGATGCTGGTCATGGTGAAGGTGGCCGCGCCGATCGCCAGCGCGTTGACCAGGATGGGCGCGCCGATCAGCGCCAGCGTCACGCCCACCGCCAGCGCGTCGATGCTGGTGCCCACTGCCGTCACCGCCAGCACCAGCAGCGAATGGCTCTGCGGCTTTTCTTCGTCTTCGTCGCGCCCGCAGCCGTCCCAGAACATCTTCGCCCCGATACCCGCCAGCAGCGCGAAGGCCACCCAATGGTCGAAGGCGGCGATGTAGCGGCTGGCGGCGCGGCCCAGCGCCCAGCCGATCAGCGGCGTCAGGGTTTCGATGCCGCCGAAGATCAGGCCGGTCTTCAGCGCCTCGCGCAGGCGGGGCCGGTACAGCGCCGCGCCCTTGCCCAGCGCCGCCGCGAAGGCGTCGGTGGACATGGCAAGGGCGATCAGCAGGATGGACAGGATGCTCATGGCCGGCAGGGCGCTTTTAGCAGGCGCGCCGCGCCTGCCAAGCCCTAGCGTGGATAAACCTATTTGCCTGCCGCGTTGCGAACGGCGAAATCGGCGGTCACCGTCTCGCCGCCGGCGAATTGCAGCGTGACCGGCACGCGGGCACCGGCCTTGAGGATCGGCTTGCTGTCCATGCACATCAGGTGATAGCCGCCGGGCGCGAATGTCAGGGTATCCCCTGCCTCGACTTTGACGCTGTCGACATGCTCCATCATGCCCATGCCGCCATGGTTCATGCTCTTGTGCAGCATCAAATGACCACAGGCGGGGCTTTGCGCGCCCATCAGGGTCACCGGCTTGTCGCCGCCATTGTGCAGGGTGAAATAGCCGCCGGACGGCACCGCGGCCGGCAGTGCGCGGAACCAGCCGCCGGTGACGGCAAGCGGCGCGGCATCGGCCGCGGCGATGCCGACCATCAGCGCCAGCGCCGTCATGGCCAGGATGTGAAAGAGGTTGGCATTTCCAAACTGCATGGTCAGTACTCCGTTGGTGTTGAATGGCGGGCCGCCGGTGTCCGGGTGGCCAGGTTGCGCAGGGCAGAAAGAAAGGCCGGGCCGAACTGGGGCAGCGACAACAGGGAAACGTCGCTCCAGTCGCGGGTTTCCTCCAGCGTGCGAATTCCCCCCTGGCGCAGGGCGTTGATCGCCCGGCGCGGCAGGGAGAGCGCTTCGATCGGTTGCGCCGCACTATTGTGCATAACGCACCTCCATCACGATGGTCCGCTGCGGGAAGGGATGGAACAGGAAATATTTGTCGTTGTTGAGGTTGTCGACGCCGGCGGACAGGGTCCAGTTGTCGTTCACCTTGAATTGCGCCCGCGCATCCACCACGAAATAGCCGGCAAACCCCTGCCAGACATTCGATACCGGATCGCTGTTGTCGATGGTGCCGAAGCTGCGGTCGCTGTAGCGCGCGCCAAGGGTGAAGGCCCACTGGTCGATGCGATAGGTCGCCACCGCATTGGCCCGCCATCTGGGCAGCTGGGGAATGAACTTGTTCACCGCCTTGGCGAAGACCGGATCGCTGGTGATGCGCCCGTCCGCATAGGTGAGCGAACCCATCAACTCCAGCCCCGGAATCATCACGTCATTCTGGTCGGCGTAAAGCTCGAAGCCCTTGACGCGCGTGTGGTCCACATTCTGCACATAGCTGTAGAGCGTGGTCGAACCGGTGACCAGCGGCGCGGACTGGGACAGCAGCGCGCCGTCGATGTCCTCCTGGTAAAGCGAAAGGCGAACGATGCCGTCACGAGCGTGCCGCTGCGCCGAAAGTTCGAAGGTGTTGGCATGCTCCGGCTTCAGGTTGGGATTGGGCACCGACAGGAAAGTGCCGGTGGTGACGGTCTGGTACAGCTCGGTCACGGTGGGCATGCGATAGGCGCCGCCCCAGCTCGCCGTCAGCGTCCAGCGCTGCGACACCTGCCAGGCCAGCGAAACCTTCGGCGAGAAGGCTTGGGTCGAGAGCGGGGGCTGGGCCACATTCAGCGCCGGCGACGCCGAATAGTTGGACCCGTCATAGGCGCGCCAGTCCTCCAGCCGTGCGCCCAGCGCCGCCTTCAGCTCCGGCAGGATGGTCCAGATATCCTGCAGCCACAGCGCATTGGTGGCGGTGCGGCCATGTGCCGACTGGGTGATGGCGCCCGGCGCGCCGCTGATCCAGTCGGTGGCGGCGAATCTGCGCTGTGACAGGGTTTCTTCGTCACGGTGCAGGCCGAACGAAATGTCGTGACCGGCAAAGCCGCGCCATTCGCCGCCGGCGTCCAGCGTGTACCAGCCGGTGCCGGTCAACCGGTTGATCGATCCGGCGCCGCCCGCCGACGCGCCGGGCAGGGCGGTGCCGGGCACGCGCTGGTTGTCGTAGAGATAGGCATAGTTGCTGGCGACCAGCGACCAGGTGAAGTCGCCGTCCGGGCCGGATTTCAGCGACAGGCCCTGGGCCAGATGGGTCAGCTGCCAGTGATAGACGTTATTGGAGAAGCTGCTCGCGCCGACATTGTATTGATAGCCGCCGATGTTGAGGCTGCCGGAATAGACTGGCGTGCCCGCGCCGTCGCGCAGATACGTTTCCGCGCCGGCCTCGTCATCCTGGTGGAACAGGCTGACGGTATAGGCGGCTTCGATGCCGCTGTCGAAATCATATGCCAGCTTCAGTGTGTCCGTGTCCTGCACCTGATGCTCCAGCCCCGCCGCGCCGATGATGGCGATGTGCGATCCGGTACGGGCCAGGCCGTCGAAGCCGCCGGTGACGGGCGTGCCGGCCGTGCCAGGGCTCGGCGGACGGCTTAGCGTGGCGATGGACAGCGGCTGGCTCTTGGCATCCAGGTGATTGGCCGACAGGCGCCAGGAAAAGGCACCGGCCCGCTCGCCTGCCCCCGCGGCCAGTTGCCAGGTACCCACCGTGGCGCTGCTGCCATAAAGGTCATAGTCCTGCACCGCGCCCTGCGCGTCGCCATACAATTCGAAATGGTCGGGCATGCGGGTGGTGATGTTGATCACCGCGCCGATCGAGCCGCCGCCATAGGCCGCGGCGAAGGGGCCATAAAGCACATCGATGCGGCTGACATCCTGGGGCGCGGCGACGCCGAAATGCGGACTGGCGGCGCCGTTGTTGTTGCCGATCGGCGAGTTGATCATGATCCCGTCGACAAAGATCAGGTTGCGCGCCGAAGCGCCCACGCCAGACGTGCGGGTGGCCACCGGGTCCTGGGTGTCGCCGAAATGGCGTTTGCGCACCAGAAGCGAGGGCGCGTATTTCAGCATGTCCTCGGTATTGACGGTATTGATCTGCTCGCCGGCCTTGGCCGCGGTAACCTCGATGTCGGGCGTCGCGGGATTTTCGCCGGCCCGCTCGGCGGAGACGATGACGAATTCGGAGCTGAGGCCCGCACCCATGTTCTGGGCCAGGGTTTGTGCAAGGGCGGGTGTGGCAAGAAGCGCGAGCAGTGAAACGCCGGCGCAAAGGCGCATGGAAACGGGCATGGAAAATCCCCTGATGTGATGCATGAGCACCGCGGCGGACGATCAGCCGCGCGGCCGGACCAGACGGCTCAGGCGTTCAGGGGTGGTGCGCGGGGCGATCCTGGGGAAAAGCGCGCCGACAGGATGACGGCATAGGCGCGATCGGCTTCGGCTGCCGCGGCATGGATCTGCGGCAGGAAGATCTGGGGCATCTCCGGCACCGCGGCCAGGTGCGGCGCGGCGGCGAAGGGACAGATGTCGTGATGGTCGGCGGGAAGCTTGCCGTTGTCGGGTGCGTGCTGCAGCGGGCCGTTCATCGTGCAGACGACGAAAGGCGTGTCGACGCTGGCACCCGGCATCCAGCCCGTGGGCAACAGGGCGCGCACGATCATGGCGGCAAGCGCCAGTTGCTTCAGTGCGCGGACAATCCCCTGCATCGGGATTTTGTGCGCCCGTCGCGACAGGGCGTCAAGCAAGCGGTTTGCCGCAGCAAGCCGCCCGAACGGACACGATGGCGCTTCGGTTTGACGCAGGGTTACGAGGGGTTAGATGGTGATGCCGCCATCGACAATGAAGTTTTGACCCGTCGCGAACCTGCTGTCGTCGCTGGCCAGCCACAGCACCATCGAGGCCATCTCCTCGGCGGTGCCCAGACGGCCCATGGGCTGGCGGGCGGTGAAGGCCTTGCGCGCGGCCTCATAGTCGCCGCTGTCGCGCAGGCGCTGCTGCAGTGAGGGCGAATCCACCGTGCCCGGGCACAGCGAGTTGCAGCGGATGCCCCTGGTGACGAAATCGACTGCCACCGACTTGGTCAGGCCGATCACCGCGGCCTTGCTGGCGCCATAGATGCAGCGGTTGGGAATGCCCTTGATCGACCCCGCCACCGAGGCGACGTTGATGATCGAACCGCCACCGCCTTCGATCATGGCGGGCAGGAAGGCGCGGATCATGCGCGCCATGGCATAGACGTTGATCTCGAACGACTTGACCCACTGGGCGTCATCATTGTCCAGGATGGTGCCGTTCTCGACAAAGCCGGCGCAGTTGAACAGCACATCCACCCGGCCGACATCCCGGGCAAGCTGGATGATGGCGTTGCCGTCGGTGACATCCAGCTTGCGCCTGTCGGCGTCAAGGCCGCCAAGCCCGGCAAGGTCGCGGTCGGTGGCGATGACTTTGGCGCCCTCGGCGGCGAAGAGTTCGCACGTCGCGCGGCCGATGCCGGCAGCCGCCCCGGTGATCAGCGCGGTCTTGCCTTCAAGTTTCCTGGTCATGGGATCGTGTTCCTGGATTTTGCTCTGGGGAATGTCGTTCGGTGTGCTGGAAGCGGCGGCATAATGGGGCAAGGGCCGCACGGTTTCCAGAGCGGCGGGGCGGGCGCATTGCCGCGATCACGCGATGCACCCTGGTGTCTCACCTGCCGTGCCCCGCCATGGCGAAATCTTTGACGAAACGGCAGAACTAGGCTTTGCTGCCGAACCGCGGGGGAATGGGGCCGTGCGTGCCCGAATAAACATTCCTGGAACAGAAGAACATTCAGGCAAAGGCACGCCAAGGAAACGCCCCATGACAAACAAACTGCGCTATCTGCTCATCATCTGGATATTCGTGGTGAGCGCTGTGGTCTATATCGACCGCACGAACATCACGGTCGCGGGCCTTGAGCTGTCCCGCGACTACGGCATCGACAAGGTTCAGTTGGGCTGGGTCTTCAGCGCCTTCCTGCTGGGGTATGCGTCGTTCCAGATTCCCGCCGGCTGGGTGGTGGGCAAGCTGGGCCCGCGCCTGACCCTCACTCTGGGGCTTGTGTGGTGGGGCGTTTTCAGTGTCGCCGTCGTCCTGATCCCGCCCGGCATGGGCGGCGCGCTGTGGGTGCTGGTGGCGGTTCGCTTCGTCCTGGGGATGGGCGAGGCGGTTGCCTATCCGTCTTCCAACCAGTTCATCGCCGCCTGGTTTCCCTCCTATGAGCGCGGAATCGCCAATGGCTGGGTGTTCGGCGGCGTGGGTTTTGGCGCGGCAATTTCACAGCCGCTGGTCGCCGCCATCATGCTGGGCTATGGCTGGCAGGCGGTATTCTGGTTCTCCGCCGCCCTCGGCCTGGTGGTGGCCGCGGTATGGTACTGGTTCTCGCGCGACACGCCGGGCGAGCATCCCAGGATCACGGCGCAGGAGCGTGCCCTGATCGAGAAGGGCCTGCCCGAGAAGATCGAAGGCCCCATGCCGCCGGTCCCGTGGCGCCGCATCTTCACCAGCCGCGACGTGTGGGCGGTGACCATCGCCTATGTCGCCTTCGGCTATGTCGCGTTCATATTCCTCAACTGGTTTTTCATCTATCTGGCCGACGGCCGCGGCATCAACCTGAAGGAAAGCGCGCTTCTGGCCACGCTGCCCTTCATCTCCATGACCACCTGCTGCCTTGTCGGCGGCTGGGTCAGCGACTGGCTTTGCAGGCACAAGGGCCAATACTGGGGCCGCAGCATCTACGGCTCCGCCACCCTGATGCTGACCGCCGCCTTTCTGGTCGTCGGCGCCCAGGTGCAGGACGCCACCCTGGCCGTGCTGGTGCTGGCCGGCGGGGCGGGCATGCTCTATCTGGGCCAGGCGACCTATTGGGCGGTGGCGGCCGACTTTGGCGGCCCGCATACCGGCGTGATCTCGGGCCTGGTGAATATGGGCGGGCAGATCGCCGGCGCCATCACCGCGTCGGCGACACCCTGGTTTGCCACCCAGTTTGGCTGGGCTTCGGCTTTTTACATCGCCGCGGGCGTGGCAATGGTCTGTGCCTTCGCCTGGTTCTTCGTCAATCCCGACCGGCGCCTGCACGCGGCCGCCGAACAGGTCACCGCATGATCCGTCCGCTCCTGTGTTGCGCGCTGCTGCTGATGGCGGCGGATGCGCGCGCGCAGGAGCCGGACGACACCGCCACGCCCGTATCCGCCGAGTTTGTGGACCTGTTCTCATCCTATTGCCTGAAGCAGTTTCCGGATGACAGGGCGCTTTCGGACCGGGCTGCGGGCGAGGGCCAGCGCCCGCTGACGTCCGCAGAGGTGGGCAGCTTCCTGCATGTCGATCCCGGCATGGGCTGGACGATCGCGGGCCGCGAAACCAGCTATGTGCTGACGGTGCAGGTGCCGCCCTATCATGCCTGCGCGCTGCGCCGCTACAGCGAGGTGCCGCTGGACGGGGCGCCCTTCATCGAGGCGGCGCGCGGGTTCGCCGCCCTGTCCGGCCACAAGCTGGCGCCGCCCCTGATGCGCCAGCGCGACATCGGAAACGGCATCGTCAGTTCGGGCATCTATTTCCAGGAGCTGGATGAAAAGGACAAGCCGCTCAGCGAGGCCTTCATGTTCTTCACCGTGCGCTATCCGGCGGTGGCGCGGGCCGATGGGGCGCCGTCAAAGCCCTTCTGGGAAGTGCGCTTCGTGCGGCAGATACATGTTCCCCGCTCGATCTAGTTTGCCGGCAGTCTAGCCGGCGGTGAGCCCGGCCGCCCCGATCCCGGCAATCGCGCAGACCTCGTCATTGTCCGAGGTGTCGCCCGTCACCCCCACCGCGCCGATGGGCGCGCCGCCGGCGCCTTTTACGATCACTCCGCCGGCAGCGGGCACAAGCCCCTTGTCCGCAAGCTTTCCCAGGTTGGCGATGAAGATGGGGCGTTCCTGTGCCATCTCGCCGATGCGGCGCGAATTGACGCCCAGCGCCAACGCCCCCGCCGCCTTGCCCAGTGCAATCTCCAGCCGCAGGAACGAGGTGCCGTCCTGGCGCTGGAAGGCGATCACATGGCCCCCCGCGTCGGTCACCACGCAGGACAGGGGCTTGAGGCCCAACTCTTTTCCCCTGGCAAAGGCGGCGGCGATGATGGCGTTGGCCTTTTCCAGGCTGATGCTTGTGTCGGACATGGGTCTGCCTTCAGGATGCAGCCGCCAGCGTGGCGCAAAAATCCTGCGATGGGAAGGCGCGCCATGCTATCTCTCGGCAATGACCGAGGGGGACAGGAAGACCCAGATCGTGGTGGTCGGCGGCGGCGCCGCGGGGCTGGAGCTGGTCACGCGGCTGGGCGCCCATTACGGCCGCGAGAAGTTCGACATCATCCTGGTCGAGAAAAACCGCACCCATATCTGGAAGCCGCTGCTGCACGAGGTGGCGGCCGGCGCGCTGGACGCCAACCTGGACGAGGTGGGTTATCGCAGCCACTGCCACCGCTGGGGTTATCGCTTTTTCTATGGCGCGCTGGAAGGCATCGACACGGGCAGCCGCCATGTGCTGATCGCGCCCCTCATCGACGAGGACGGGCGCGAGATCATGGGCCGCCACCGCATCCGCTACGACTATCTGGTGCTGGCGGTGGGATCGGTATCCAACGATTTCGGCACAAAGGGCGTGGCCGAATATTGCCTGTTCCTCGATAGCCGGCTGCAGGCCGACCGCTTCCGCTCGCAGCTTCTGAACCATTGCCTGCGTGTCTCTCGCACGCTGCAGAACGATCCCGGCGCGGACGCTGTCGTGCGGGTCGACATTGTCGGCGGCGGCGCCACCGGCGTCGAGCTGGCTGCCGAGCTGTACAATGCCGCCGCGGCGCTGCGCCATTATGGCCTGGAAGTGTTCGACGAAACCCGCCTGAAAGTGACGCTGATCGAGGCGGGGCCGCGCATCCTGCCGATGCTGCCGGAAAAACTGTCAGACGCGGCGCGCGCAGAGCTCGAGACGCTTGGCGTGCGCGTGCTGACCGGAACGCCGGTGGTGGAAGCCAATGCGCGCGGCATGGTCACCCAATCGGGCGAACTGATCGAAGCCGACCTCAAGGTCTGGGCCGCGGGCGTCAAGGCACCCGACTTTCTGAAGGACATTGGCGGGCTGGAGACCAACCGCAACAATCAGCTTGTGGTGCGGCCCACCCTGCAGACCACGCGCGACGAGCGCATCTTCGCCATCGGCGATTGCTGCTTCTGCATCTGCCCCGGCGCGACGCGGCCGGTGCCGCCGCGCGCCCAGGCGGCGCACCAGATGGCGGCCACCTGCTTTGCCAACATCGGCGCGCTTATCAAGGGCCGTCCGTTGAAGGCCTTCCGATACCATGACCATGGCTCCCTGGTTTCCCTCAGCCGCTACTCCACCGTCGGCTCCTTGATGGGCAATCTGGTGGGCGGGCGCATGGCCATCGAGGGGCGGCTGGCCCGCTTCGTCTATCTGTCGCTTTATCGCATGCACCTGATCGCCATCCATGGCTGGCTCAAGGGGCTGGCGCTCATCGCGGTGGGCCATGTCAACCAGATCGTCCGGCCCCGGCTCAAATTGCATTAAGGCGAAGCTGCACCGATGAAGGCGCGCGTTCTGGTTTTTCTGGCGGCATTGACCGCACCCGCATTCGGTGCGGGTGCCGACTGGCCGCTTTACGGCGGCACGGCCGAGGGCACACGCAGTTCGACGCTGGTCCAGATCACCAGGGACAATGTGAAAGACCTGGCGCCGGCCTGGACTTTCACCATGGACGAGACCGGCGATCCCCAGACCCATCCTCTCGCGATCGGCGGGGTGGTCTATGCCTATACGCCAACGCTCAAGACCATCGCGCTGGACGGGGCGACGGGAAAGCTGCTCTGGCAGTTCGATCCCCCCATCAAGGGGCAGGGTGCGCAGCGCGGCCTGACCTTCTGGACCGACGGCCATGAGAAGCGCCTGTTCGCTTCCTGCATGTATCTGCTCTTCGCGCTCGATCCGGCCACAGGCAGGCCGATCGACAGTTTCGGAGACCACGGCCATATCGACCTGCGCGCCGGGATGGGCCGCGATGCGGGCAGCTTCTATCTGTCGCTCACCGCGCCGGGCGTGATCTGGCGCGACATGATCATCACCGGCTTTCGCACCGGCGAATCCGCACCCGCCGCGCCGGGCATGATCCGCGCCTTCGACGTGCATACCGGCAGGCTGCGCTGGGCTTTCCGCACGATCCCGCAACCGGGGGCGCCCGGCCATGGCACCTGGCCTGCCGATGCCTGGAAGACGGCGGGCGGCGCCAACAACTGGGCCGGCATGGTGATCGATGAAAAGCGCGGCATCGTCTATGCGCCAACCGGCTCGGCGGTGAATGATTTCTATGGCGCCGACCGGGTTGGCGACGACCTCTACGCCAACTCCCTGCTGGCGCTGGATGCCGGCAGCGGCAAGCTGCTCTGGCATTTCCAGGGCGTGCATCACGACATACTGGACCGCGATTTTCCGTCCCCGCCCGTGCTGCTGACGATCCGGCATGACGGGAAAATGGTGGACGCCATCGCCCAGCCGACCAAACAGGGCTTCCTTTTCGTGCTGGACCGCGTCACCGGCAAGCCGGTCTTTCCCATCACCGAGACCCCGGTGCCCCGGTCGGATGTGCCGGGCGAAGTCTCGTCCCCCACCCAGCCGGAAAGCCGCATCCCCGCGCCCTATGCCCGCCGGCATCTGGACGAGACCGGCCTGACCAACCGCACGCCCGAGGCTCACGAATGGGCGCTCCAGCAGTTCCGCACCTTTCACAGTGATGGTCCCTTTGCGCCGCTGCGGCTGGACCGGCAGACGGTGGTGATGCCGGGCTTCGATGGCGGGGCGGAGTGGGGCGGCTCGGCCGCCGACGCCGGGCGAGGCATACTTTATCTGAACGCCAACGACATCGCCTGGACCGGCGGGCTGGCTGAAGGCGCGGCGGGCGGCGGTCTGGGTGCTGCCACTTACCAGAACAATTGCGCGGTCTGTCATGGAGAGGACCGCAAAGGCGCGCCGCCGGCCTTTCCGTCACTGGTGGAGGCGGTCAAACACCTGACGCCGGACCAGATCGCCGATGTGATCCATACCGGCCGCGGCCGCATGCCGGCCTTCACGGCGCTGAACGGCGATGCGCTGAAGGCGTTGCTGGACTATCTGGCCACCGGCAAGGACGACGGCGCGCGCAAGGAAGCCGTGAACATCGCCGCCGCGCCTGTGCGCTATCGTTTCACCGGCTATCGCAAGTTTCTCGACCCGGATGGTTATCCTGCCGTGGCGCCACCCTGGGGCACGCTGAACGCCATCGACCTCAACACCGGCCGCTATCTGTGGCGCGTGCCCCTGGGCGAATACCCCGAGCTGGCGCAAAAGGGCCTCATCACCGGCTCCGAGAATTATGGCGGGCCGATCCTGACCGCCTCGGGCCTGCTGTTCATCGGCGCCACGCTGTACGACAAAAAGATCCGCGCGTTCGATGCCGCGAACGGCCATCTGCTGTGGCAACGGGCGCTTCCTTATGCGGGCAACGCCACGCCCATCACCTATATGGCGGGCGGACGCCAGTTCGTGCTGATCCAGGCCGACAATGCGCGCGACAAGAAGGCACCCCAGGGCGCCGCCTACATCGCCTTCGCGCTGCCGCGCTAGACGCCAGGCCGCAGCACCGGGCCTTTGTCGAACCTTAAGCAGGGAGCTAGCAGAACTGGTCAGTTTCACCGTCAGTCTCACCGTTGCGAGAAGAGCCGGTGGTTCGAGGTGCGCTAGTCAAATAGGGACGTTTTTGATTCGCGTATGCGCCGGAATCCATCGCGCTAGCCGCAGGTTTTAGAAGCCCACTCTTAATCAGTTGACCCGACCAGTACACGCAGAGTTCTTCTGAGACCAACAGGTCGTATCGATCGGCTAGTTCTGCGGCGCAGGTTTCGGCATTGAACTGTTGCCCATGTAGCGATGTGGCGATTGGCTCGAACAGGGGCAGGATAACATCGAGTGGATTGTTATTCTTCAACGAGAAGGAACGCGCTGCCGAAAAAGCTACCAAAGTACGCAACGCATTGCCTGCATCACCCTTGGAAAAGCGGTCCCCCATCAGTCCCCCCAAGAAAGTCTCGAATTCGGCCCAGAGAACGGTAGTCGGGCTTCGCCGTGCCAGCAACACGATCGTGCTTGCACAGCTCTGAGGACGCGCGGTTCACAAGAGACTGGGATAATTGAGTTTTTGCGGGATTTTCACCGGCAAAATAACCGACGACGTGCGTAGCGGCTGGGCAGCCTGACGGTAACCCATTGAAAGATTGGTCGGAGAGAGAGGATTCGAACCTCCGGCCCCTACGTCCCGAACGTAGTGCTCTACCAGGCTGAGCTACTCTCCGAACCAGTGCGAGGTGTGTGCCCTCGCCTCGGGAGGCGCCCTTATAACGATGCCCCCCCGCCCCCGCAACCGGCCCGGAAAGCCATTTGTGGAGAGGCGCTTCGCCCCGTTTGCGGCCGCCCCGGCGCCCGGCTATACGAGGCCCCGCCGCGGGGGCCTGTATCCTCCCCCCGCGTCCCTGCTGGGGCGTCGCCAAGTGGTAAGGCACTGGATTTTGATTCCAGCATTCGAAGGTTCGATCCCTTCCGCCCCAGCCACTTATCTCCGCGCGCTTGGCGCGCGGAGATAAGTGCCCCCCGGTTTATCCGGGGGACCCAGTTGGAAAAGACCTCGCGCTTGGCGCGCCGAGGTTAAGTGTCCCCCGGTTTGACCGGGAGCGCGCTCACCGCCCCATATCGGCACAAGCCGCGCCAATCGCCTGCGCGGCGCGCCTTTTTCTTCGCCACTGTACGGATGCGGCCTATCTTTTGGGTATGACTCTTTCCACCATCCGCGGATGGGGGGAACTTTATCCGTCGGCGGGCGTTTCGATCCGGGGCCTGTGGGCGCGGGGAAATTCTTGGCCGCCAATCGACTGGTGCTGTTGGCCGCGGTACCCATTTTCCTGGTCATGGCGGCCATCGCCTACATCACCGTTCAGTTCACCATAAACGAACGGGACGCCCAAGGCTGGGTGCGCCATTCCTACCAGGTCATTGCCGCCATCGCCCAGGTGCGCTCCGACCTGCAGCAGGCCGAATCCGGCCAGCGCGGCTATCTACTCACCCGCAAGTCGCAATTCCTGGCTCCCTATAGCGAAGCGCGCAGGCGCATCGCCGGCCATCTGTCCGACTTCACCCGCCTGACCAGGGACAATCCTTCCCAGCAGCGTCGTGCTGTCCGGCTGGAGCGCCTGGTGCACGAGCGGTTCGCCGCCCTGGACCGGGCCTTGGCCGCCGCCGCGGCGGGCCGCGAGGTCACGCCCTATCTGGAAAGCGGCAAGATCGGCATGGACGATCTGCGCCGCGAGGTGGTCGGCGGAATCTCTGAAGAGAACGGCCTGCTGGAGGCGCGCGAACGCTTCCGCCGCCAGACCGAGAATCTGCAGATCGCTTTCGCGATCGGCGCGGCTGTTCTCACCCTGGGTGTCCTGGCTTTCGCCGCCACCATGCTGGTGCGCAACAATGTCAGCCTGGCCCGGGCCGAACGCGCCCGCGCCGACGAGGCGGCCGTGCTTCAGGCCACGCTGGATTCGGTCCGCGAGGGCATTGCCTATTTCAGTTCCACGGGCGTGCTGTGTGCCTTCAATGGGGCCTTCTTCGAGCTTCTGGGACTGCCTGCCGGCCTTGCCCGCGCGCGAAGCAGCCGGCTGGAGGAATTCGCGGCGCTGGAATCCGGCCTGCCTGCCGCGGCGCGCATCTTCGCGCCGCCCGCCGCCGGACAGCGGCCTTCGGAAATCCGGCACATGGCTCGGGCGGGCCGCGATCTGGAAGTCTACAGCGTGCCGGTCCCGTCCGGCGGCTTCCTGATCGGCGTGGTGGACGTCACCGCGCGCCTGGGGGCCGAGGCCATGGTGCGCCAGTCGCAGAAGATGGAGGCCATCGGCCATCTGACCGGCGGGGTGGCGCATGACTTCAACAACCTGCTGCAGGTCATCAGCGCCAATCTGGACCTGGCGTCGGCGGAGGCAGACCCAGGAGCCGAGCCGCGGCTGCGGGAAAGGCTTCAGAACGCCGCCGCGGCAGTGGCGCGCGGCTCGCGGCTGACCGGCCAATTGCTGGCCTTTGCACGCCGCCAGACGCTGGAGCCGCGCTCAATCAATCTGGGACGGATAATCGGTGATGTCTCCGAGATGCTGCGGCGGACCCTGGGCGAACGCATCGAGGTGGAAACCGTGATCGCCGGCGGCCTGTGGAACACCCTGGCCGACCCCAACCAAGTGGAGAATGTGATCCTCAACCTGGCGGTCAATGCGCGCGACGCGATGCCCGATGGCGGCAAGCTGACCCTGGAGGTGGCCAATGCCATGCTGGACGATGCCTATGCCGGCACCCATGCGGAGGTCACGCCCGGGCAGTATGTGATGCTGGTGGTCACCGACACCGGCACCGGCATGACGCCCGAGGTACTGGCCAGGGTATTCGAGCCCTTCTTCACCACCAAGCCGGAAGGTCAGGGCACGGGGCTCGGCCTGGCCCAGGCCTATGGCTTCGTCAAGCAATCGGGTGGCCATATCAAGATCTACAGCGAGCCCGGCGAGGGCACGGCCATCAAGATCTACCTGCCGCGCAGCCGCCGCGAGCAGGACGTGATCGTTCCCGAACCTTCCGACGTTCCGCGCGGCGCCGGCGAGCGCATCCTGGTGGTGGAGGATGACGAGGGCGTGCGTGCCGCCGTGGTCGACATGCTGGTCGAGCTCGGCTACCGCGTGCTCAAGGCCGCCAACGCACAGGATGCGCTGGCCGTGCTGGAAAAGGAAACCGTGGATCTTCTGTTCACGGACGTGGTGATGCCCGGAACCATTTCCACCCGCGACTTCACCAGCCGTGCCCGGCAGATGCAGCCTGGCCTGAAGATCCTTTTCACCAGCGGCTATACCCAGAATTCCATTGTCCACAACGGCAGGCTGGACGACGACGCAAACCTGCTGTCCAAGCCGTACCGGCGCGACGAACTGGCGCGCAAACTGCGCGGCGTGCTGTCCGGCGCGGTGCCCGCATCCCGGCCTGCCTGCCCCTCCGGGGCGGCACGCGGCAAGCTGCTGGTGGTGGAAGATGTCGCCCTGATCCGCATGACCACCGTCGACATGGCCGAGCAGATCGGCTTCGCCGTGGTCGAGGCGGGCAACGGAGAGGAAGCGCTGGCCCGGCTTGCCGAAGACCGTGACATCGCCATCCTGCTGACCGATCTGGGGCTGCCCGGCATGAACGGCCACGAGCTGGTCGAAGCGGCGTTGCGTCAACGCCCCGATCTGAAGGTGGTGATTGCCAGCGGCTATTCCACGCCGCAGGAAGAAGCCAGGTCTTTCCCCGCCAATGTGCGCTTTCTCGCAAAGCCGTTCGACATCGCCCGCTTGCGCCGCGCGCTGGAGGCTTGAGGCACCGGTCCCCAAGCAAAAGGCCCGCGGGGTTGCCGCGGGCCTTTCGTCTTTGTCCGGAGGCCGGCTGTTACCAGGGCCAGCTGGAGACGCTGTAGGTGAGCAGGCCGACAAAGCCGCCGGAGCAGGCGTTGGTGGTGCCCATGTAGAAGCCGCAGCTGGTCTTGTTGAGGTCCGTGGTGACGTAACGCAGGTCCAGCGACAGGCTCTTGTAGGTCAGGGTCGCGCCGAAGTCGGCATGGGTGTAGTCGGACGAGCCCGCGAACTTGGCGGCCTGGACCCACTGATGGCCCACATTCGCGCTGACCGACAGCCAGTCGTTCACCGGCACGGTGACGTTGCCCGCCAGATAGTTGCCCGTTCCGCCGTCCAGCGAGAACTGGGGCGAATAGGCCCAGGTGCCGGTCACCGAGACCGGACCGAAGGTGTGGCTGAGCTGGGTGATCATTTCGAAGAAGCTGGCGTTGGGAACGGCGCCGCTGTGGTAGTCGGGATAGGCATAGTAATAGGCCTCGACGTTCAGGTCGGTACCCCACAGGTCGGTGTGCTTGCCCGCATAGAAATCCGCTTCCATCGACGGATTGTTGGCGCCGCCCGACGGACGCAGCACGCCCCAGTCGGTCTTGGCCCACCAGGTGCCTGCGTAAAAGCCTTCCGGGCCGGAAACATTGAGCGTGGCCTCGGGAGTCACTTCCTTGTTGTTCTGGGAGATGCCGCGGAAACGATAGTCCGACTGCATCGCGACTGCCGCGGAAACCGAGAAGTCCGGGCCCAGGATCCCGTCATCGGCATAGGCGTTGCCGGCGAACAGGGCCACAAGGCTCGCCGCACCCAGAAACGTCTTCGTCAAATTTTTCATCATTGATCCTCTCGCTGAGCAGCGCCTCTTGGCGCATGCGTCCCTCGGGAATTGCCCGGAACAGGCTGACATTTCTGATTTGAGCGCTATTCTTCAATACGACACGATGGTCCCTTTCGGGGTTTTGCGTCTGCGGAATGCGGGATTTGACATAGAGTTGTTGCGATGCAACACATGACTGCCTAGAAATTAGGCGAGCGGCCTCCGCCTTGAGCATTGTTGCTGTAGATTCGGGGGCTTCCCATCATCTTCCCGACCATCAGACTCGGCCATTATGCTCGAACAAATTCATGGTTTGCCTCTTGATGCATCAGTTCGATCGCCATGCCGGAAATGCTGAGGGGCACGCAACGTGATCCAGACAGACGCGCGGGCGCGCGTCATTCTCATCCGTCACGGCCAGCCGGCCATCGCGCTAAGCCCGCGCACCGGTCACAGGGGCTTTGCCGACTATATCGATGCCTATGAAGCGGCCGGCCTGGATCCGGAAAGCCTGCCGCCGGAAGAATTGCGCGACCTGGTGCGCGAACTGGATGCGGTATTCACCAGCGACCGGCCGCGCAGCACCGAAAGCGCCCGGGCTCTGGCGCCACATGCCGAGCTTCTGGTCGATCCCTTGTTCGCCGAGGCGCCGCTGGCCAGTCCGCGCATTCCGCTGGTCGCCCTGACGGTGCCCACATGGGCGGTGGTGTCGCGCATCCTCTGGCATGCGGGATATACGCCGGGAATCGAAGATTACAGAAAAGCGAGACACCGCGCGGGTCAGGCGGCCGACATCCTGATCGCGCGCGCGCGCGAAAACGGCGCCGCCGCGCTTGTCGCCCATGGCTATTTCAACGCCATGATCGGGCATGTCCTGCGCGGGCGGGGTTTTTCGCGCACCGGAAGCCATCGTGTGCGTTACTGGAATGCCGTCATGTACGAAGAAAGTCATGATCACCGAAAAACTTGAGATCGACCGCGATGGCGCGGGCGTCGAAGCGCTGTTGTTCCGTCCCGATGCCGTCGCCGAATTTCCCGCTATCCTTTTTTACACGGATATCTGGGGCATCCGCCCCGCCAATATCGGCATGGCGAAAAGACTGGCGGAAAAAGGCTTCGCGGTGCTGATGCCCAACGTCTTCTTCCGCAGGTCGCCGATCCGCGAGAACGGCTTCGAGCCGGCGGACGAAGGCGAGCGCCAGAAGGTGCTGGGCGCGCTGTTCCAGGCGGAGACGGCGGCGCAGATGCAAAGTGACGGCGCCGCCTATGCGCAATTCCTGTCGCGCCAGAAGGGCGTGGGGCCCGGCAAGCTGGGCGTGGTCGGCTATTGCTTCACCGGCGCCATGGCGCTGCGCACCGCGGCGGCCGTGCCCGACATGATCGCGGCCGCCGCTTCCTTGCATGGCGGCATGCTGGTCACCGACAGGCCCGACAGCCCGCACCTGCAGCTGCCGCGCGTGACGGCACGACTCTATTTCGGCCACGCGGTGGAAGACCGGTCCATGACCGCCGATCAGATCGCCACCCTGGAACAGGCGCTGCGCGACTGGCATGGGGCATTCCAGAGCGAGACCTATGAGGGCGCACGGCACGGATGGACGGTGCCCGGACGCGACGTCTACAATGAACTTCAGGCCGAACGCGCCTTCGAAAAGCTGGTCGAACTGTTCGACGCCACGCTGAAGGGCGGCGAAAAGTGAAGATACGACCCGCCGAAGCGCGGCAGGCCATGTCCGCTTTGCGTCAGGGCGGACAATCCCTATTTCGTGCAGAATAATTCCTATACGACCGATACAGAACAGGGCGAAGCGCATCATGCACCGGCGGGCGTTCCTGAAGGGATCTGCGGCACTCGGCATTTCGGCGGGTATGGCCCAACCGCTTTCCGGAGCGGCAAAATCGTCGGGCGAGCGGGGCCTGTCCAACGGCATCGTGCAAACGGTGCTGGGCGCGGTCGATGTGTCGGCGCTCGGTTGCACCCTGCCGCATGAGCACATAGCCGACGGACCATATTTTTTGGACAAATGGCCGAACGGCGACAGGGCGGCGTTTACGGCTCAGACCATCAAAAGCCTTGGACCGGCGCGGGCGGCGGGCATCAGGACCATCGTCGATCTCACCACCTATGATGTCGGGCGGGACATTCGTTTCCTGGAACAGGTCTCGCGGAAGTCCGGCATCAACATGATCGCAGCCACCGGCCAGCGATTCTTCCCGCCACAATATCCCGGTGTTTCAATGCCATCGCGCACGATCGATGGGCTTTGCCAGTTCTTCAAAGGCGAAATCGAGGACGGGATTGACGGTACCGGCATCAAGGCAGGGGTCATCAAGATCGGCATCGTGGCAAAAGAGCCGACGGACCTTGAAAGCACGGGATTGCGGGCCGCTGTGCGGGCCAGCAGGGCGACTGGCGCGGCAATACGCATTCATACCCACGCCGTGGATCGAGCCGCGGACAATCTGGTCGCCATTCTCGATGAAGAGGGCATGAACCCCGGCAAGGTCTCCTTTGATCACAGCGACGACAGTGGCGAGCTGGAGTATTTTCTGGGCCTCGTGAGGCGCGGTTATTCGCTGGGCATGGATCACGTCCATCGCGGGATCAGGCCCAACGCCAGGCCTTCGTTTGAGAGGCGGGCGGAATGTATCAGGCGCCTGATCGATGCCGGCTTCGCCGAGAGGCTTTTTATTTCACAGGATGTCGAGTTCGGAGGCACGCTCCTGCCTGACGCGGTGAAGGATTTCAGAAGCAGGCTTGACCCGGTGGAAGGCGTGCTGTTCACCACCCGCAGGCTGATACCGTATCTGCGGGGCATCGGTGTATCCGAACAGGCCATTCGCACGATCACGGTGGAAAACCCCAGGCGCTTTTTTGGCCTGACCATGTGACCCCGGACGTCCGGTTTGCGCCAGAAGCGGACATTGCTGACTGGAAGCTTCCTAATGGTATTATGGCCTTTCCAGACTCCTATGCCTCATACCAAGGGCGCGGCTGATCGTTGGCGTCGGATGGCGACTTCTCTCAATTTTCAATCGGTGCCGGAATGGCGGGGAAATGAAGCCGGGCCGCCGCAGGAATTTTGCACCCATCGAGCTGCGCCGTAGCTAAGACGATTGCCCCGCAGATCGATACTGTTTTCGTAGCTAACTCCTCGAGTTGACGGTCCGTAATACCCGCAGTTCCGTGAACCAGTGCGCTGCGCTCGCCATAGATTGCGTCCCATTCCGTTTTCAGATGCGGGAGGCCGACACGCACGAGCAGCCGCAGGACGCCTTGGCGCAGGCTTAATTTGAAAATGCTTTTCAGAGCGCTGGCTACCTCTAGGCGCTCTTCACCAAGATCAGCGCTGTCCATGACTTGAGCCTGTAACCGCTCAATAATTTGAAGTTGGTTAGGCGACCATTTTTCATCTTGTCCCATTTCTTCCACGGCAGAAATTGCCAGGACGATTTGGGCGACCGATTCCGAGGTCAAAAGCGCTTGATTGAGCAACCATAATCCCTTGGTCACGGTCGGCTTAACAGGAGGCCAATTCTCACCCAGCTCAGCAATGCACCCATAGAATTGCTTGGGATCAGCTGTGACCTTCGCTTCGATATTCACCTGTAAGATGCGGTTGTGTTCATCATCGGGCATCACCATCAACCCGTGAATGTTTGCCCCCCAATAACGATCATTCTCCGACGTTCCCGGCAGCGTTGGAATTATGGCCTCGATGCCTGCTTGCGTAAAAACGGATGTCGCCCGATCCTGCCCGACATCAACGCCCAACCTGTCGCAAACCCCTGCAAAATCTACAATGCTCTTTAGGTGTTGGCCGAATTCTTGGGCTTCTTTTTCTGTCTCAAAGCCACCGGCTCTAAATACAACCCATGTTGCGCCCTCAAGGGTACCCGCTCTGTCCTGGGACTCCAGAATTACGTTCTTGCCGCCGACCACAAACACGTACGACTTCTCTGTGGTGGTCAGCGGTTTAGCAAGTCGGACCCGCAACCTCGTTCGAAATTTCGTCTTCACCGCGCGTACTCCGCTTGCTTCAGACATAGCAGCACCTTCGTGCGATACTCAACGCCACGGTTGCAGCTCAATGAGGGGCTACCAAGCGCCACTTGCCACTATGTCCGCTTTGGGCCGGAAGCGGACATATCGGCGCGCGCCTCTCGGCCGCGGTGATGAAAGCCGCTCCAGTCTAAAGCAGCCGGATCTCGCGCAGTCGCTCCTGCAGATAGTCGTTGGCGGTGATCGGCGGCTGCGCCTTCTCCATGTCGCAGCCGGGCAGCGGCGCGATCACATAGTCCGGCGCGAAATGCAGGAAGAAGGGCATGGAATAGCGCGGCACCCCGCGCCGTTCCGGCGCCGGATTGACCACCCGATGGGTGGTTGACGGCAGCCGCCCGCACACGTTGCGCGCCAGCATGTCGCCGATATTGCACACCACCGCGCCCGGCGGGGCGTTGATGGGCAGCCAGGTGCCGTCCCGGTCCAGCACTTCCAGCCCGGCCTCCTCTGCCCCCAAGAGCAGGGTGATGGCGTTGATGTCCTCATGCGCCCCGGCGCGCACATGCGGGCTGCCGGCGGGCACCGGCGGATAATGCAAAAGGCGCAGGATGGAATTGCCGTCCCGGATCGCCGCGTCGAACTGGTGGCGCGACAGGCCCAGATACTGCGCGATCGCCTGCAGAATCCGCGCGCCCAGATGGTCCAGCGCCCCGTAAAGCCAGGTCTGGTGCTCACGAAAACCGGGCACTTCCTTCGGCCAGACATTGGGCGGCATCAGCGCGGCCAGCGGATGGCCCGGCGCCAGGTCGCGGCCGACATGCCAGAACTCTTTCAAATCATGCAGACTTGCGCCCTTGGCGGCTTCCTTGCCGAAGGGCGCATAGCCGCGCTGGCTGCCCACGCCCGTGATGTAGCCGCGCTTGACGTCCTCGGGCAGGGCGAACAGCGCCTTGGCGTCGTCCACCGCCAGCGCGATCCTGTCCTGGTCCAGGTCGGTATCGGTGACCACGGCAAAGCCATAGCGCTCGAACGAGGCACCCAGTTCGCGCGCGAAACGGTCGAAATCGCTGCCGTACAGCCGGAAGGAAACGGGTGTGATGCCGGTCATGGTGTTTCCTTCAGCGCGCTTTTTTCCGGCATGGAGAAATCCACGTCGACATTTGCGCCGGTATTCGTACGCTGCCTGCCGTGACGGCGGTGAAGGATGGAAGGACAGAGGTCAGGCGGGCTGTGGACAGGACGGTGTTGGACAAGGGGGAGGGGGCTCCGAAAAAAGTCCCAAAAGGGCCGCACCACGCCTGGAAAACCTGTTTCCGGCGCATGCTACAGCATGGCGGGGATAACCCGGTCCGGCGGGGCATGGCCGTCCACGAAGCTGCGGATATTGACGATCACCTTTTCGCCCATGTCGATGCGGCCCTCCACCGTTGCCGAACCCATATGCGGCAGCAGCACGACATTGTGCGCCTTGAGCAGCTTGGGGTTGACGGCCGGCTCATTCTCGAACACGTCCAGCCCCGCGCCCGACAATTGACCCTTCTCCAGCATCTGTGCCAGGCAGGTTTCGTCGATGACCTCGCCGCGCGCGGTGTTGACGATATAGGCGCTGGGCTTCATCAGCTTCAGCCGCCGCGCCGACAGAAGATGATAGGTGGCAGGCGTGTGCGGGCAGTTGACCGAGACGATGTCCATCCGCGCCAGCATCTGGTCCAGGCTGTCCCAATAGGTCGCCTCCAGTTCCTGTTCGATGTCGGGATGTACCGGCTTGCGGTTGTGGTAATGGATGCCCAGCCCGAAAGCGCGGGCCCGCCGTGCCACGGCCTGGCCGATGCGGCCCATGCCCACAATGCCAAGGCGCTTGCCCTGAAGGCGATGACCCAGCATCCAGGTGGGCGACCAGCCCTTGAACCTGTCTTCTTCCAGCGCCTTGACGCCTTCCACCAGCCGGCGGGGCACTGCCAGGATCAGCGCCATGGTCATGTCGGCGGTATCCTCGGTCAGGACGCCGGGCGTGTTGGTGACGGTGATGCCCTTGTCGGTGGCGGCGCGCACGTCGATATTGTCCACGCCGGTGCCGAAATTTGCGATCAGCTTCAGGTTGGCTCCGGCCTTTTCGATCAGCCGCGCATCGATGCGGTCGGTGACGGTGGGGACCAGCACATCGGCCTTGGCCATCGCCTCGGCCAGCTGGGCCGGGGTCATGGGCGCATCGCTCAGGTTCAGCCGCGCATCGAACAGTTCGCGCATCCGGGTTTCCACCGCCTCGGGCAGCTTGCGGGTGACGATGACGAGCGGCTTCTTTCCTGGCATGGGGGCGCTTTCGGATGGAGGATACATTAAAGCCCAGCGGCGGGGATGACGGAAGCGGTTGCTGCTGCTAAATCATTCGAGTCGCTGAGTTTCCGAGATGTTGCGCCGCTTCTCCGCGTTTCTTGCCATGGTCCTGGTGGCTGCCTTTTCGGGCGGCCCCGCCGTTTTGGCGGCGCAGGAGGCGCCCAAGGTCCAGCGTTATGTCAGCCTGAGGGTCAGCAAGGCAAATCTGCGCGAAGGCCCGACCTATGGGCACCGCATCCTGTGGGTCTATCGCCACAAGGGGTATCCCTTCGCCGTGCTCAACAGTTTCGATGCCTGGCGCAAGGTGCGGGCCCCGGATGGCGCGGTGGGCTGGATCAGCGCCAGCATGCTGTCGGAAAAGCGTACTGTCCTCGTCACCGGCAAGGGCCGTGCCCCGATCTATGCCAGGCCGGGCGATGGGAAGGTGGTGGCGCTGGCCGATCCGGGCGCCGTGGCCGATGTGAAGACCTGCCGGCGGGACGCCTGCCGCATCGACGGCAAGGGCATCGACGGCTGGATTTCCAGGACGCGCATCTGGGGCGTTGGAAAGGATGAAGTTTTCAACAGATAGATTTCCGGGCGGAAAAAATCCTCCGCGCCTAGTGCCGGAAATGGCGCATGCCGGTAAACACCATCGCCAGACCCGCTTCATCCGCCGCGTCGATCACCTTCTGGTCATTCAGTGAACCGCCCGGCTGGATCACCGCCGTCGCGCCGGCCTCGGCCACCGCCAGAAGGCCATCGGGGAAGGGGAAGAAGGCTTCCGATGCGGCAACCGATCCCACCGTGCGCGGTTCCGGCCAGCCGGCCAGGCGGGCCGCTTCCTTGGCCCGCAGCGCGGCGATGCGCGCGCTGTCCACACGGTTGGTCTGGCCCATGCCGATGGCGGCGGTCGAGCCGTCCTTCACATAGACAACGGCGTTGGACTTCACATGTTTGCCGATGGTGAAGGCCATCAGCATGTCGGCGATTTCACGCTCGCTCGGCACGCGTCTGGTCACCAACTTCAGCATATCGCGGGTGACGCGACCATTGTCGCGGGTCTGCACCAGGAACCCGCCGGACACCGATCGGTAGGTCAGGCTGGACGCCAGCGGATCGGGCAGGCCACCCGCCAGCAGCAGGCGCAGGTTTTTCTTGGCCGCCAGTACCTGGCGCGCATCCGCATCGGCATCGGGGGCGATGATCACCTCGGTGAATATCTTGCCGATCTCCTCGGCCGTCTCGCCGTCCAGCGTCTGGTTGAAGGCGATGATGCCGCCAAAGGCGCTGGTGGGATCGCAGGCCAGCGCTGCCTGATAGGCCTCTTTCAGGCTTCCCGCCAGCGCCACACCGCAGGGATTGGCGTGCTTGATGATGGCGCAGGCCGGTCCCCCCGCCGGATCGAATTCCGCCACCAGTTCATAGGCCGCGTCGGTGTCGTTGATGTTGTTGTAGGAGAGTTCTTTTCCCTGGATCTGCCTGGCGCCGGCGACGCCCGGTCGTGGATCGCCATCGACATAGAAGGCCGCCTTTTGGTGCGGGTTCTCGCCATAGCGCAGCGGCTGACGCAGCAGGCCGCCGAAGGCGCGGCGGCGGGGCGGCGCATCCGCCCCCTCCGCCTCCAGTTGCCCGGCGAACCAGTTGGACACCGCCGCGTCATACGCAGCGGTGCGGGCAAAGGCGCGCTGGGCCAGGGTCCGGCGCAGCGCCAGCGTGGTGGCGCCGCCATTGGCTCTTATCTCGTCCAGCACCGCGCTATAGTCTTCCACATCGACCACAACCGTAACCCAGTCATGGTTCTTGGCGGCGCTACGGGTCATGGCCGGCCCGCCGATGTCGATATTCTCGATCGTGGTTTCGAAATCGGCGCCACGCGCCACCGTGGCCTCGAACGGATAGAGGTTGCAGACCAGAAGATCGATGCCGGCGATGCCGTGCACCTTCATCGCCTCGGCATGATCGGTGTTGTCGCGCAATGCCAGAAGGCCCCCATGCACCATCGGATGCAGGGTCTTCACCCGGCCATCCATCATCTCGGGAAAGCTCGTGATTTCGGATACGTCGCTGACCTTCAATCCGGCATCGCGCAGCGCCCTGGCGGTGCCGCCGGTAGAGATCAGCATCACGTCCTGGTCTGCCAGGCCCCGGGCGAAGTCGATCAGCCCGGTCTTGTCGGAAACGGAAATCAGGGCGCGGGAAATCTTGCGAAGGCTCATCAGCGACTCGTCCGGCGGGCTTTTCCGGGGCCGCTCTTACTTCTTCAGCACCGAATATAAAAGGGCCAAGCCGGCACCTGCACACAGGCTCCATAGTACGGGAACCTGATAATGGTGCTGATTCAGGGTGAAAGCGATGTCACCCGGCATGGGGTCGAAGTCGAAGGCCATCATCACCGGGGCCAGCATCACCGATGCCAGCACAAGGATCACAAGCATGATGGCCAGCCGGTTAATGGCCCGCCTCCCCGTAGGGCTTCGATGAAAGCGGCATGGGCACGATCCCCAGCCGGTTGAACAGCGCGCGGTCCTTGCCCGTGACCGGATTGGGCGTGGTCAGCAGCCGTTCGCCATAGAAGATTGAATTGGCGCCTGCCAGGAGGCAGAGCGCCTGGGTCTCGTCGCTCATTTCCTCGCGGCCGGCCGACAGACGCACCATCGATTTTGGCATGGTGATGCGCGCCACCGCGATCATGCGCACGAAGTCCAGCGGATCGAGCGGGGCACTGGCGCCCGACGGTGTGCCCTTAATCTGCACCAGCGCGTTGATCGGCACGCTTTCGGGATGCGTGGGCAGGGTGGCCAGGGCATGGATCAGCCCGATGCGGTCGTCCGCGCTTTCGCCCATGCCGACGATGCCGCCGCAGCAGACATTGATGCCCGCGCTGCGCACATGTTCCAGCGTGTCCAGCCGGTCCTGATAGGTCCGTGTACTAACGATCTGTGGGTAGTATTCGGGCGAGGTGTCGAGGTTGTGGTTGTAATAGTCCAGGCCGGCATCCTTCAGCCGCTGCGCCTGGGCACCCGTCAGCATGCCCAGCGTGACGCAGGTCTCCATTCCCATCGCCTTGACGCCTTCAACCATGGCGCAGACCTGGTCCAGGTCCCTGTCCTTGGGCGACCGCCAGGCTGCACCCATGCAGAAACGGCTGGCGCCGGCGGCCTTGGCCCTTGCCGCGTCGGCCAGCACTGCGTCGAACGCCATCAGCCTGGACGCCTTGACCCCGGTCTCATACTTGGCGCTCTGCGAGCAGTAGCCGCAATCCTCCGGGCAGCCGCCGGTCTTGATCGACAGCAGCGTCGAGATCTGGACCTCGGTGGGATCGAAATGGGCGCGATGTACACTCTGGGCCCGGAACATCAGATCGGGGAAGGGCAGGGCGAAGAGGGCGGCGATCTCCTCCCGCGTCCAGTCGGAGCGGGGGGGGATGTGCAGGTCTTTGAGGGCGGCGTTCATGGAGGGCAGATTAGCGGCGGAAAAGGTCCGCGCAAGCGGCATTTCGGGGACCGGCCAGAGGCCCGGCAGGCCGCGTTGACCGGGCGATTTTCGCCGTTATAGTCCCGCGGCCATTCGATTTTTCGCTGCCCCAGTGGCGGAATGGTAGACGCAGCAGACTCAAAATCTGTCGCCTTCACGGGCGTGCTGGTTCAAGTCCGGCCTGGGGCACCAGTCTTCGCGCAGCGGAGGCTGCGCGAAGACTGGTGCCCCACCAGGCCTTGTCGATTTGGCTTCGCGCCGCAATCTCTGCGTAAGCGCCATGCGCGCCCCGCATGTAACCGCCGTGCTTTTCCTGTATTGATGCGCATCGTTCGCCAAACGCGATCGATCAGTTCTCCCGCGGGTTGCTTGTCCACCAGTGGCCGCCGGATGAATAATCGTCGCGTCCTTTTCGGGAACGGCACCCATGTCTCTCAAACGCATTCTTGGCGCGTCACGGCCCCTCGGAGGGCCGCTCGCCATCATCGTCCTCGTGGTCGGTGCTTCTGCAGCCGCCTTCGCCTATACCGCCGGCTGGTTCAGCCCCGCCCGGCTGACGCCAGAGCGCATCGTCGATGCCCTGTCGCGGCGCGGCGGCGCCCCCATCGGCCACCGCCGCAACCATTCCAAGGGCATCTGTTTCACCGGCACCTTCGTGGCCGGCGGCGAAGGTGCGCACTGGTCCACCGCCCCCATGCTGGCACAAGGCAGCTATCCGGTGATCGGCCGCTTCGCCATCGCGGTGGGCAATCCCCTGGCACCCGATGCGGCGGGCCGCGTGCGCAGCATGGCGATCCGCATCGTGGCGGGCGGCCAGGAATGGCGCAGCGGCATGAACAATTCACCCGTCTTCGTCGTGGCCACGCCGCAAGCCTTCTATGAACAGGCGCTGGCGTCCGACATCGATCCGGCCGCCGGCAAGCCCGATCCCACGGCGCTGAAGCGTTTCCGCGCCGCCCATCCCGAAACCGCCGGCTTCTTCCGCTGGGCCGCGAACGCGCCCTGGACCACCAGCTATGCCGACCAGCGCTACAACAGCCTGAACGCCTTCCGCTTCATCGACGCGTCGGGCGTGGCGCATCCCGCACGCTGGTCGATGATCCCACAGACGGCTGCGCAGACCATCACGCCGGAGCAGCGCAAGGCGCTCGGCCCGAATTTCCTTGCCGCCGATCTGAAGCGCCGACTGGCGAAAGGCCCGCTCCGCTGGCGCATGGTGGCAACGCTGGCCCAGCCTGGAGATCCCACCAATGACGCAACCAGGGCGTGGCCGGCGGACCGGCCCGTCGTCACGCTTGGCACGCTTGTGGTCAAAAGGGCCGAAGACGAAGCAAGTGGTCCCTGCCGCGACTACAATTACGATCCCCTGATCCTGCCGTCAGGCATCAGCGGCTCCGACGATCCGCTGCTGGCTGCGCGTTCGGCGACCTATGCCGTCTCCTTCGATCGCCGAATGGCCGAGGCGCGGCAGTATCCCCGAGATGGGAGGTCGCAATGATCACGCGTTTTTCCGTCCTGCAGCGCTGGCTGCACTGGCTGATGGCGGTGATGGTGATTGCCATGCTCTTCATCGGCATCGGCATGGTCTCAACCGTGCAGCCGCGCTTTGGCACGCTGGTGGCCGTTCATCGTCCGCTGGGCATTGCCATCCTTTTGCTCGCGATGGTGCGCCTGGCTGTGCGCTGGCGCCGGGGCACGCCGCCCCTGCCGGCCTGGCAGACGTTTGGCGCCAAAGCGTCGCATGTTCTGCTCTACGCGCTGCTGCTGGCGATGCCGTTGATCGGCTGGTCGATGCTGTCGGCGGGCGGCTATCCCATCGTGCTGTGGGGACCGCTGCGGCTTCCGGCCATAATGCCGCATGATGACAGCCTGTATGCCGTGCTGCGCGGTGCCCATACCGTGCTGGCGCTGCTGCTGTTCGCCACCATTCTGCTGCATCTGGCGGCGGCCCTGTTTCATGCGCTGGCACGGCGGGACGGAGTTTTCGCCAGCATGGTGCCATTCGCTTCCCGAAATACCCCTGTCGGCCCAAAGCTCGGTTGACACGGTCTGGCGATGCCATAGCCTCTCGCCAAACAGATTGGGGAGGTTTTCATGCGCATCGCCATCCTTTCGCTTGCTGCCGCTGTCCTGTGCATGCCGGCCGTTGCCCAGCCGCTGCCCGAGCCTTCATCCTATCCGCCGGTGGTGGGTGCAAGGGGTGTGATCACCACCCACGAATTGTCGCTCGACATGGCCGAAAGAATAGCCCGTGCCGGTATCGATCAGTGCCGCAAGATGGGCTACCACACCACCATGGTGGTGATCGATTCCAGCGGCACCATGAAGGTTTTCCTGCGCGACGACCAGACCGGCCCCCACACCATCAACCTGGCCCAGGACAAGGCCTATACTGCGCTGACTCTGGCCAACCGCTTCGCCACCTCGCTCAACTTCGCCAAGACGCGTGGCGGTACGCTGGGCACGCCCATGCCAAATATCCGCGGCGTGACCACGGTGGGCGGCGGCGTGCCGATCAAATATCATGGCGAGACTATCGGCGCGGTGGCGTCCTCCGGCGCGGTCGGTGCCGACAAGGACGAGATCTGCTCCCAAGCCGGCATCGATGCGGTCGCCGCAGAACTGAAATAGCGGACTGACAAACCGAAAAGGGGCGGCGCCTGATCAGAGGCGCCGCCCTTCCACTTTCTCGCAGGTGTCGGCAACGATGGGCCGACGGTGCCGACCAAGTTGCCGACGGAGGGGGGCTTAATGACTCGACAGGATGATTGAGGCGATCAGTCCGGTGGCTGCGGCGGCAAGGACATAGTTGCCGTCCACCCGGCGCCATTCATAACCGTGCGGGGGCTGGTGCAGATGATGACGGCGCCAGTCGACGCGGGAGCCGTGATTCCAGTCGTACCGGGCAATATGTCCGCCTTTGCGCCAGTCATGGTGGTCGGCGTGACGATCCATCGCCGAACCGCGCATTGCAGGACCATGCATTGCCGGCCCCTGCATCGCAGGTCCGTGCGTGGCCGGTCCCGGACGATGGTCGTGGCGCCCATAATCCTGGGCGATGGCCGAGCCCATGGTGCCGGTCAGCAGGGCCAGGGCGGCGGCGGTGGTGATAAAGCGTTTCATGGCAAAACCTTTCCGTTGAACTCGGGTGTGAGGCTATGGGCGATACTTTGAACCTTCTCTGAGACCGCCATTCAGGTTTCCTGACAGGCGCTGTCGCATTCTGTCTCAGAGACGCGTGCCACGAATGGCCGACATGTAGACAGCGCTCTTGCGCCGGCGATTCAAAAGCGCGATTTGGGAGGTGCAGGCAGGACGCACCTGCTTAATGGCGCTTTTCCGACGGATGCCGGTCATGAATGCGCGCAATTGGGGACTGCTGCTTTTCCTGTCGCTGCTGTGGGGCAGCAGCTTCTTCTTCTATAAGGTGTTGGTGGCGGTTCTGCCGCCGGTGACGGTGGTGTTGGGCCGGGTTGGATTTGCCGCCATCGCGCTGAACCTGTGGCTGGCCGTGCGCGGCACGCCGCTGTCGCTGGGTGGCGGTCTGTGGAAGCGCTTCCTGCTTCTGGGCCTGCTGAACAATGCAATCCCCTTCGTGCTGATCGCCTGGGGCGAGACGCACATTACCAGTGGCATGGCCTCGATCCTGAACGCCACCACGCCCATCTTCATGGTGGTGGTGGCGCATCTGGGCACCCATGACGAGAAGCTCTCCGCCGCCAAGGTGCTGGGCATCGCCTTTGGCATCGTGGGCACGGTGGTGCTGGTGGGTCCGGCGGCCTTCGCCGGCACCAGCTACATCTGGGGCGAACTGGCAGTGATCGCCGCCTCCTGCACCTATGCCTTCGCCGGTGTCTACAGCCGCCGGTTCACGGGCCTTGCGCCCCTGACGGCGGCCACCGGCCAGATCACCGGTGCCGCGGCAATTCTCCTGCCCCTCTCTCTGCTGGTGGACCGGTCTTGGCATTATGCGGTGCCGGATGTGAGGATCTGGGCGGCGTGGCTGGCCATCGCACTGGTCAATACCGCGTTGGCCTATGTCGTCTATTACCGCATGCTGGCGACCGCGGGTGTCACCGCCATCTCGCTGACCACCTTCATCATTCCGCCGATCGCCGTGGTGCTGGGCGCGGCGGTGCTGGCCGAGCCGGTGACTTGGAACGCCATTGCCGGCATGGGCATAATCGCGCTGGGAATTTTGGCGATTGACGGGCGCTTCATGCGCCGGCGGACCGTGGCGGCGGCGTGATGAGCGGCTTTCGCATCGAATCGGGGCAGGACGCGCTGGCCGAAATCGCCACCCTGTTCCGTGCCTACGCCGCGATGCTGCCGGTCGATCTGTCGCCCCAGGGCTTCGACGTGGAGCTGGCGGCGCTGCCCGGCGAGTATGCCCCGCCGGGCGGGGCGCTGCTGATTGCGCGCGACGACAATGGCACCGCGCTTGGCTGCGTTGCCCTGCGGCCGCAGTTGCCGGGCACAGGCGAGATCAAGCGCATGTATGTGATGGACGCGGCGCGAGGTCGAGGTGTGGGCCGCTCCCTGCTGAAAGCAGTGCTTGGGGTGGCGCGCGCCAGCGGTTACCGCGAAGTCAAGCTAGATACGCTGCGGCACCTGACGGCAGCGCAGGCGCTGTACCGCGCCTTCGGCTTCGAACCCATCGCGCCCTACGCGCCGCCCCTTTATCCCGACCAGCTCTTCTTTGGTCTGACGCTGGATTAAGCCGCTGTCCAGCCGCCATCGATGGTGATCAGCGCGCCTGTGATGGAGCGCGCCATGTCGCCCGCCAGAAAGACCGCCAGCGCGCCAATCTCGTCCACTGTCACGAACTGTTTGGTCGCCTGGCCGGCCAGCATCACGTCGTTGATCACCTGCTCACGGGTCAAACCGCGCGCCTGCATGGTGGCGGGGATCTGCTTTTCCACCAGCGGCGTCCACACATAGCCTGGGCAGATGGCATTGACGGTGATGCCATGGGCGGCAGTTTCCAATGCCACCGTCTTGGTCAGGCCGGCGATGCCGTGCTTGGCGGCGACATAGGCTGACTTGAAAGGTGAGGCGACCAGCGCATGGGCCGATCCGGTATTGATGATGCGGCCCCATTTGCGAGCCTTCATTCCCGGCACCGCAGCGCGCACCGCATGGAAGGCCGACGACAGATTGATGGCGACGATGGCGTCCCATTTCTCGGGCGGGAAATCTTCCACGGGCGAGACGAACTGGATGCCGGCATTGTTGACCAGGATATCCACCGCGCCGAACGCCTTTTCCGCCTCCGCCACCATGGCGGTGATCTCTGGCGGCCTTGTCATGTCGGCATCGCTGTAAAGCGCCCTGATGCCGAATGCGCTCTCCAGCCCGGCGCGCTCTTTCTCGATCGCCTCGGCCTCGCCGAAACCGTTGATCATTACATTGGCGCCCTCGGCAGCCAGCGCCCGGGCTATTCCCAGGCCGATACCGCTGGTCGCCCCGGTCACGACGGCGGCTTTGCCTTTGAGCATCTCGAACTCCCGTTGCTGAATGGCGCAAGCATGGCACAGCCGCAGCGCGATGAAAAAGCCGAAAAGTCCTGCCGAATCCGCTATAAGCCGGCATGGGAAGGCTGCGCGGGGCAAGGGCATGAACGGGGCAGGGACCATTGCCACCCGGCTGGCCGCGCTGCCCGCGACGCGCGGCACCTGGCGCCGCGTCTCGCTTCTGTCGCTGGGCGGTTTCTTCGAATTCTACGACCTGTTCCTGGGCACCTATGTCGCGCCGGGACTTGTCAAGTCTGGCGTCCTGACCACCACCACGCCGGGCCTGTTCGGCACCACGGGCGTGGCCGGCTTCTTCGCCGCCTTCTTCGCGGGCCTGTTCGTGGGCACTGCCCTGTTCGGCTTCATCGCCGACAGGCTAGGGCGCCGTTCGGTCTTCACCTGGTCGCTGATCTGGTATGCCGCGGCGAGCCTGGTGATGGCCTTCCAGACCGACGCCTTCAGCCTGAATGTCTGGCGCTTCATATGCGGCATCGGCGTAGGCGTTGAGCTCGTGACCATCGACACTTACATTGCCGAGATCTGTCCGCCTGCCTGGCGTGGCCGCGCCTTTGCCTATGCCAATGTGATCCAGTTCATGGCCATTCCCCTGGCCGCGCTGCTGGGCTGGCTTTTGGTGCCGCGCACGATCCTGGGGCTGGACGGCTGGCGCTTTGTGGTGATGGCGGGTTCGGCGGGTGCGCTGGCTGCCTGGTGGCTCCGCCGCCGGCTGCCCGAAAGCCCGCGATGGCTGGCTCAGCATGGCCGCTCCGCCGAAGCCGAAGAGATTGTCGCCGGCTGGGAACTGGAAGCGCGGCTGGAGCAGCCCGGCTGGACCAGCGTGCCCGCCGCCGCGGCCGCTGAGGGAGGGGGCCGCGGCGCCTTTATGGAAATACTGTCGCCCCGCTATCGCGGCCGCACGATCATGCTGATCGTGTTCAACCTCTTCCAGGCGGCGGGCTATTATGGATTTGCCAGCTGGGTACCGACACTGCTGATCTCGCAGGGCATCGCGGTCACTACCAGCCTGCTCTACACTTTTATCATCGCCATTGCCGCGCCGATCGGTCCGTTGCTGGGCCTGTGGTTTACCGGCCATATCGAGCGCAAGCACCTGATCGTGGGCGCGGCGCTGGCCATTGCCACTTTCGGCCTTCTGTTCACCCAGGCGCGCGGCATGGCGGGTGTGATCGCCTGCGGCGTAGCGCTGACGGTGGCGAACAACGTCCTGTCTTTCGCCTATCACGGCTACCAGCCCGAGCTTTATCCCACCCGCATCCGCGCCTTCGGGGTAGGGTTCGTCTATTCCTTCTCGCGTCTGTCGACCATGTTCAGTGCCTTTGTGATCGCTGCCATCCTGCGGGTGGCCGGCGCGGGCGGCGTCTTCGTTTTCATCGCCGGCTGCATGGCAGTGGTGGCGCTGGTGATCGGCCTGTTTGGTCCGCGCACCCATGGCCGGCCATTGGAGATGATCTCCCAGTGATTTCAGTAAGTTAATCTATAAATATATAAAATCAATTTTTCCATCTTGAAAACTTGATAAATTCAATTATCTCTTCTGCCATGACAATGCGTGACTGGCAAGAACTGACTGCGCTCACCCGGGGCGCCCCCCTGGTGGTGGAGCGGGTGCGAATGGGCGATATCGCCATCGAAGGGGCATTCGAATTGCCTCAACTCGCCCGCCTCACCATGGAGGACCAAGTGTTCATCGCCGCCTTCCTCAAGAGCCACGGCTCGATCAAGGAGATGGAGCAGGTCTTCGGTATCTCCTATCCCACCGTCAAGGCGCGATTGAACCGCATCGCCGGCCAGCTGGAATTTATCGAGACCGATGTGGCGCCCGCGCCGTCGCGGGGCGGAATTCTCGACCGGCTGGAGCGCGGCGAGATCGACGCCGCCACCGCCATCCGCGAACTGGAGGCACGATGAAAGGCGAGATACTTCCACCGTTGACGGCCAGCGTGCACGTTCGCCGGGCGGGCTGGCGTTTCGGCCTGCGGCTATGGCTGCCGCTGTTCCTGTTCTGGCTTCTGCTGCTGCCGCTGGTGCTTCTGGCGCTGCCGTTCCTATTGGCCGCTGCCCTGATCTTTGGGGTGCGTTTCTGGGGCAGCATCCGGGCCGTGCTTTCCCTGCTGGCCGCCACCCGCGGCACCTCGATCGCGGTGGACAGGCCCGGCAGCCGTATCTTCGTCAATCTGCAGTGAGGGTTTTTGCCATGACCGACAATCGCCGACATATCCTGGACATGCTCGCCAGCGGCAAGATCACCGCCGCGGAGGCCGAGCGCCTGCTGGCCGCTCTGGAGCGTCCCGCCGGCGCCACTGTGATGAGCGAAAGCGACCGCGCCAAATATCTGCGCGTTCTGGTCGATACCGTGGACCCGCTTGAGGGCCCCACCAAGGTCAATGTGCGCGTGCCGATGCAGCTGTTGCGCGCGGGCGTCAAGCTGACCGGGTTCATCCCCAGCCACGCGCGCGAGCAGGTCAATGATGCGCTGCGCAAGGAGGGCATTTCCTTCGACATCAACAACATCACGCCGCAAAATCTGGAGGATGTGGTCGAACAGCTGCGCGAGCTGACGGTGGATGTCAACAACGACAATACCAAGGTGCGGGTCTTCTGTGAGTGAGCCGCTGCTTTCCGCGGCGCGCACCCGGCCGGCTGATCGCACCGCATGAACTACCGCCACGGCTATCACGCTGGAAATTTCGCCGATGTGGTCAAGCATGTCGCGCTGGTGGTGATCCTGCAGCATCTTCGCAAGAAGGATGGCGCCTTCTCGGTGATCGACACCCATGCCGGGCGCGGGCTGTACGATCTGCGCGACGCCGCGCCCATAGCGACGGGCGAGGCAGAAGGCGGCATTGCCCGGCTGGCGGACCTGGCCGCGAAAGATGCTCCGCCCGCGCTTGGCGCCTATCTGCGCCTGGTGAACGAATGTGGCAGGCAGCGCTATCCGGGCTCGCCCCTGATCGCGGCGAATCTGCTGCGGCCGCAGGACCGGCTGACGGCCATCGAGAAGCATCCCGAAGAAGCGGCGATCCTGAAAGAGGTGCTGGCGCCGTTTCGGGGTGCCGTCGCGCAAGAGGCGGACGGCTATGCACGCCTTGTCAGGCTTTTGCCACCGCCGTCGCGGCGTGGGTTGATACTGATCGATCCGCCCTTCGAGGCGACCGGCGAGTTCGAAATCCTGGCCCGCACGCTGGCCACGGCCATCCGCAAATTCGCCACTGGCATCTTTCTGGTCTGGTATCCCATCAAGTCGCAAAGCGCCGCCGACGCGTTCATTGGCGAGTTGCTGGCAGCCGGGATTGCCAAGGCGCTGACGGTTGAAATTGCCGTCGCCCCGCCATCAGAGCGCTTGACCCGCGCCGGGGTGCTGGTGGTCAATCCGCCTTATGGCTTCGCCGCCGAAATGCTAGCCACCGCTGCGCTGCTTGCGCCGCGCCTTGCCCTTGATCCGGCGCGCAATCCTGCCACGATTGACGTAAACTGGCGCGCGGGATCGGAATGACGAAGATCATCTTTCCGCGATCGCCGCAAACAGGGAGGAATTCATGATCCGGCAATTCTGCGCTGCGCTTTGCCTTGCCCTTCTTTCGGTCCTTCCCGCGCGGGCGGCGGCCACCGACATCATTCCCGCCGCGGCCCTGATCCAGCCCGCCGACTTGGCCGGCGAGCTGAAGTCCGCGCCGCCCATCATCCTTCAGGTGGGATTCAGCAAACTTTATGAACAGGCTCATATTCCAGGCGCGATCTATGCGGGCCCCGGCCGCAGCGATGAAGGGCTGGCAAGCCTGAAGGCCCAGGCCGAAAAGTTGCCGCGCGACGCTGCGCTGGTGATCTATTGCGGATGCTGCCCGTGGAACCGCTGCCCCAATATGGGCGCGGCCTATACAGCGCTGAAGACGATGGGCTTCACCAAAGTGAGGGCGCTCTACATTGCCGAGAATTTCGGCCAGGACTGGGTGGACAAGGGCTATCCGGTGGTGCGGGGCCAGTAACATGCAGCGGCGCGGATTTCTGGCTTGCGCAATCATGGCAAGCGCCGTGGCGCTGGATGCGCGCGGCCGCGCCTTCGCCGCTGCTCCAAAAAAGCTCAAGCCCGGCATGGCGGCGCCGTCATTCATCCGCACCGGGCTGGATGGCAAGCCGGTCGATCTGTCCCGGTACAAGGGCAAGGTCCTGCTTATCGACTTCTGGGCCAGTTGGTGCGCGCCCTGCATTATCGCCATTCCCCATTTCCGCGCCTGGCAGGGCCAATGGGGTGAACGGGGCCTGCAGGTGATCGGCATCTCGATGGACGATGCGGCCTCGGATGCCCGGGCCGCCGCCGCCCGGCTGAAGGTGAATTACCCCGTGGTGATGGGCGACGTGAAGCTGGCCGACCAGTATGGCGGCATACTGGGATTGCCGGTCGAGATGCTGGTGGGCCGGGACGGACGCATCATTGCCATCTGGCAGGGCGAAACTCCGCCGGAAACCATCGAAAAGGCGGTTCGCGCGGCGCTGGGCTGACGGGTCCCGGGTGATGGGGTAACGACCCCATGCGGGGTGAAAAGCCGGTTCTGCGCGCCCCGCAAAACGGCTTGCCTTGGTGGGGACGCTCCCTTATCACCGCCGGCGGACAGGTGGTCGAGTGGTTGAAGGCACCGCACTCGAAATGCGGCGTACGTGCAAGCGTACCGTGGGTTCGAATCCCACCCTGTCCGCCAGATCGCCCGTTTTTGAGCTAGCAGGCGACGCACGCGGCGTACAAACTGCCCCAAAAACGCTTACCGCCGCCGCCGCCGCCGTCAAGGCCTCCGCTCGGCGATACGGCAGTTGCCAGGCACACGGCCCGCTGTGGCAAGATTCGGTTGGCTGTCGCTTCCCTCAGATCTGCGCTAAGCTGTATACAGCGGCTGGTCAAAAGCGGGCACAAATTGTCGATGATCCTCGAAGCGTATCTCGAGAATGAGCTGGCACTTAAACGCTATCTGAGGCGGTTTATCAGGTCTTGTGAGGCTGCCGACGATCTCGCGCAAGAGGCGTTCTTGCGAGCCTTCGCTGCGGAATCCGGGCGCGTGATTGAGGCGCCAAAAGCCTTTTTATTCAAGGTCGCCAAGAACTTGGCTCTGAACGAGCTGGCCCGGCAATCCTCAATGGCAATCGAGCCTCTAGGGGATTTCGAGGGCCAGGAGGTTCTAGAAGATAGTAGCCAGGCCGCGGTTGATGATGTTGTCGACAGCCGAGAACGTGTTCGTCTGCTGGCGCGCGCGATTGCAGCATTGCCGCCGCAGTGCGCAAAAGTCTTCATTCTTCGCAAAATGCGGGGTTTGTCGCAAAAGGAGATCGCGGTCCGGCTTAACATCTCAGTCAGGACAGTTGAAAATCATGTCGCCCTCGGGCTATCGCGCTGCAGGGCTTACATGCGGGCGCATGGCGGTGCCACGGGGGAGGGGGACGGGAATTCCCGGATGCCGCAGCGCGTCCCCACGGCCCTCGGCAAAGTCAAAAAGGCAGAGTAGTTCCGTGTTAAGCTTGAAAGTGCAATGACCGACAAGGGCACAATACTGGCGTTTCCGGATACATCAGCCATCGAGGCCGAGGCCGCGGCCTGGGTTGCGCGCTTCGATGCGGGTGACGTCTCTGCCAAGGATCAGGCAGCGTTCCAGGAGTGGTTGAACCGCAGCGTGCTCCATCGGGAGGCCATTGCGGAATATGGCAATCTTTGGTCGGAATTCGACGCGCTGAGGTTGCTCACCGATACTGATGAAGTCGGGCGGGAAGCCGGCGTGCGCGACAAGCGTCCCGCCATGCTGGAAAGGGCGAGGCCCTGGCTTGCGGCGTGCGCGGCCGCTGTGATTGCGGTCGCCGGAGGGGCTGTGCTTTTCCAGCCAAAGCCGCAGGATTCCGCAAAGGCCCAGAACCATCCATCCGCCACGCATTTCTATCCAACCGCCAGGCTTTTCTACGAAACAGCAGTTGGCGGCCACAGAAGGATCACCCTGGCTGATGGTTCATCGGTGATCCTCAATACGGACAGCCGGCTGGACGTGGATTTCTCCGCCGGGCACCGGGATGTCCACCTGCGGCGCGGGGAAGCCTATTTTGAAGTCATACATAACAAGGCCCGCCCATTCACGGTGTATGCGGACAATTATGCGGTGCGCGACATCGGGACCGCATTCGACGTTCATCTGTCCAGAAAGGGCCTGGTCGAGGTAGGCGTCACCAAAGGGCGCGTCGAGGTCGCGCCTACGAATGGCGTGCATGTTTTCGCCGCCGCGAAAAGCCTGGGCGTCATCGCAGCCGGTCACAATATCGTGCTTGGCGAGAAAGTCGAACAGGTCCGAGCCGTGCCCAGTGTCGATCTGGGACGCAAGCTGGCCTGGCGGCAGGGAGAGCTTATCTATACCGGGCAACCGCTGAAGGACGTCCTTGCCGATATCAGCCGCTATTCGAACATCAAGATCGAGTTGGCCGATCCGGCGCTTGAAGACCTTCCGGTCGGCGGCGCCTTCAAGACGGACCAGATCGTTGCCATCTTTGCCGCGTTGGAAAACAATTTCGGCATCCATGCGGAATGGATCGATCCGCAACATGTCCGCTTCACTTCAGGTCCCGCAAAACCACCCTCCCGGGATTGAAGCGTTCTGGCGCGCCGGCCGTTGGGCCGATTCGCCTGTGTCTCGATGAAAATTTTACAGACCGCCGCCGATATGGCGCGCGGCGCGGCTTTGCATGCCCGCTTTCCGGCTGAATTGCTTGTTGTAAAAGGGCAACGCGCGGCCGGCCCAAAATTTTTATAAATGAGGCTAGGTGGATTGGCCTCCACGCCGGTCTCAATCATCATAAGGCCGGTGTGAAGGCAAAGTGTGCCAACCCACTGGGTCAGAAAAATGAATGTTAGGGGAGTGACGCTCGCGGCGGTCGCGCTTTGCGGATGTCTGGCAGTTTCAGGTCCCGCTATTGCAGAACCCTCGTTTGCGCAGACCTCGAAATATGAAGTGGATATTTCGGGGACGGAGCTGACAACAGCCCTGCCTGCCTTATCACGGCAGACAGGGGTGGTTGTTCTTTACCCCTATCAACTGGCTCAGGTCCGGAGCAATCCGGTCAAAGGTTTGTACACGGTTTCCGAGGCATTGCAGTTGATGCTTCAAGGAACCGGCTTCTCCGGCGACGTCACTGAGCAGGGAGCTGTTTCCATCTCCCGGCAAAGAAGAAGTTGCGACACAGAGGGGGAAGCCATGCTTCGCGATTCAAAATCCACAGTCTCCGTTATTGCCCTTATTGCCGGCCTGTTCAGTTGGCCGGCCTGCGCCCAGACCGCGGCCCAGCCGGCGGCCGGCGGGCAGGGCGCGCCCGAAGGCCTGGAAACCGTGGTTGTTACCGGTTCGCGCGTCATTTCCGACGTAGCCAATTCACCGACGCCGATTACCGCCGTCAGCACCGATCAGCTGCTGACCACCACCCCGACCAACCTTGCAGACGGCTTGAACAAGCTGCCGATTTTCCAGAACAGTGCGTCGGAGCGCAACCTGAGCAGCGGCGGCGGCAACAACAGCGGCAACTTCCTCAACCTGCGCAATTTCGGCCAGCAGCGTACCCTGGTCCTGCTGGACGGCATGCGCCTGCCGCCCTCAAACCAGGGCGGCAGCGTCGATGTCAGCACCCTGCCGCAGATGCTGATGTCCCGCGTGGACGTCGTCACCGGCGGCGGGTCGGCGGTTTACGGCTCCGACGCCATCACCGGCGTGGTCAATTTCGTCCTCGACAAGCATTTCACCGGCTTCAAATACGAAGCCAATGCCGGCATTTCAGGCTATGCCGATGGCTTCAAATACAAGGTGAATGCGGCAGCGGGTGCCGACCTGTTCGGCGGCAGGGGGCATATCGAAGGCGCCATCCAGTATCAGCATGGCGACGGTGTGCTACAGGGTGCCCGGCCGATATTTGCACACCAATTTTCGTCCTATAACACCGGCAATACCCCAGCCAACCCGATCACCAATGTTCAGAACGGCGGCCAAACGGTCTCGACGTTCAGCGGCAAGATCACCTGCTCGAATTGCTCAGTCAACGGCTATGAGTTCGGCTCTCCAGGCGTGCCCACCCCCGCCAATCTGGGCTATATCCCCGCGGGCCAGAACGCTATCGCAGTCGGCGGCGATGGAGCCGCCGTGAAGTATGAATCGATCTACGGCGACACCCGCAACGCCACGGCGTTCGGACGCTTCAGCTACAACATCAATGACGATACCACCTTCTTCGCGCAGGTCTCGCTCGCGCAGGCCAATGTCTTTAACTATTTCTTCCCGTCGCAGCAGGAGCCCAGCCGCCAGACCGTCACCTATTACAAGAACAATGCCTTCCTCCCGCTGGCCACCCAGGCGCTGTTGGGCGATAACAGCGCCACCGACCCCAACTGGGCGACCGACGGCACCAATACCTTCAAGGTGTCGGAATGGTATGCCGACCCGAACCGCACCCGCAAAACCAACAACGTCACGCGCAATATCGTCGGTACCATCGGTTTGGATGGCGCGGTCTTCGGGGATTTCGCCTGGAACGCCCATTACACTCATGGCGAAACGCGTCTGTCGACCACCGGCCTCTTCAACGGCAACAATCAGTATCATGACGCGGCGCAGGACGCTGTGATCGATCCCGCCACCCACAACATCGTTTGCTGGAATAATACCGCGGCGGCGATCGCCCAGTATGGCGATCTCTATCCCGGTTGTATCCCGATCAACACATTCGGCAACAACGTGACCACGGACGCGCAGTATACATACTGGTCGCGGTCGACGCATTTCTCCGAGACCAACACCATGGACGATATCTCCGCCGACATCTCGGGCAATCTCTTTGACCTGCCGGCCGGGCCGCTCAAGGTGGCATTGGCGGGCGAAATGCGCTGGCTCGGTTATGACATCGAATCCAACGCCTCGCCGACGGCGGTGGTCAATTGCACTGGCCTTCGCCTGTGCGGCAACGCCGCCGGTACCGGCCCCGTCAATCAGGCCACGGTCACGCAGACCTTGTGGGACAACAACACCGTGCCCAGCGTCTCGGCCAACGAGAATGTCTGGGAGTTCTCGGGCGAAGTGGGCGTTCCGATCCTCAAGGATCTTCCTCTGGTCCAGAGCTTCAACGCCGACCTCGCGGGCCGCTACACCAATTACAGCATCTCCGGCTCGGTGGAGACCTGGAAGATCGGCCTGGACTGGCACGTGAATGACGATATCCGCTTCCGCGGCACGACGTCCGTCGACATTCGCGCGCCCACGCTGAATGATCTGTTTTCGCCCCAGGTGTCCAACAGCGGGCCCTTCCTGGATCCCCTGACCAACTTCAATCCGGGTGGCATCCAGACCGTGTCCGGGGGCAACCCCAACCTGGTGCCGGAATCATCGCGCACCTATACCGGGGGTATCGTCCTGACGCCGACCTGGATTCCGGGCCTGACGGTGTCGGCGGACTACTACCAGATCAAGCTCAAGAACGCGATCACCAGCATCAGCGGCAGCAATCCGGCGATTGCCAATCTCTGTATCGCATCCGGTGGTACCTCGCCGTTCTGCAAGCTGTATGTCCGGCCATTCCCCTATACGAATACCACGCCGGCCAACTATCCCACGCTCCTCTACAGCCAGAGCCTCAACGCGGCGTTTAATGTGACTGAAGGTGAGGATTACGAGATCGACTATGGTTTCGACATGGCGGATGTCTCCGACCTTGCGGGCGTGGTCAATCTGCGCGCCTTGCTGAATGTGGCCCCGGTGAACACCACCAGCAGTTTCCCCGGCGCCCCCGTCAACTACACCACCCAGCCCAAGGGCCATGCCACGATCTTCGGCGATTACACGCTTGGCAACTGGACCGTGGACGCCCAGTGGCACTGGTTCAGTGGCGGGAGCAACGTAGCCGTTTTCGGGCCCGGGCAGACTTACTATGCCCAGCCCCGTTTTGGCAGCTTCAGCACAATGGACTTCACCCTCGCCAGGAGGATCGATCTCGGCGACGGATCGGCCATGTCTGCCTATTTCAACGTGCAGAACGCCTTCGACGCCGTCCCCCCGTATACCGTCGGATCGTCCGGCAACCCCGGGTCCATCTTTGGCGGAATTCCCCAAGGCGAAGACGTGATGGGCCGCTATTTCACCATCGGCATACGCGGCGATCTGTAAGCGCCGTCCGTCCTGTTTCGTGCCTGAATACCCCCTGGACCGCAGCCTTCCCGGCTGCGGTCCTTTTTTCGCGGAAGGGGAGGTTTGGTCATGGTACTACTACAGGAGCAGCGTTCTCATACCGTTCGCCGACATGATAGGCGCGCACCGATCCCCCTCCGGTTGTCGGCAAAATTCGCTCAAATCTTGCCCGATGGCCCACCCAGCCGCTCCACGCAGGCAGGCAGCAATACCAGGTTGAGGATTGTGGAGCTGAGAAGTCCGCCCAGAACCGTCACCGCCATTGGGCCTTCGATCTCCTGACCCGGCGCATGCAGGCCGATGGCCAGCGGCAGAAGGCCCAGTGCCGTCACCGCAGCCGTCATCAGGATGGGGACAAGACGCTCCTGGGCACCGCGCAGCACCGTCTGGCGTCCCCAGCCGGCGCCCTCGATCTCCGTCAGATGCTCATAATGCGCGAGCAGCAGGATGGCATTGCGCGCGCTGATGCCGAACACGGTCACCAGCCCCACCATGGCGCCCACCGAGATGCCTTGGCCCATCAGCACGATGGCTGCCACGCTGCCGATCAGGCAGAAGGGCATGTTGATCAGCACAAGAAAGGTGTTGGAGCGCCAGTGGAAGCTGATCGCCAGAATCATGGCGATCAGGACCAGCGCCAGTGCCGAATAGAGCAGGAGCTGGTTGCGGCTGGCCTCGGCCTCCGCTGCCGCGCCGGTGTATTGCGGATAGATGCCGGCGGGCAGGCGCAGCGCCGCCACTTTCGCTTGAACCGCTTGCGAGGTGGCCTGAAGCCCGCGGCCAACCACATTGAAGGTGATCGATACATAGCGCTGGCCCCCGTCATGGCTGACCAGATAGCGGCTCTGGCCATTGGTGATGCGGGCGACCGCCGACAACGGCACAGGTCCGAAAGGCCCCTGGATCATCACCTTATCAAAGGTCGTGGGATCGTTGCGCTCCTTCGGCGACAGCAGGATCGTGACGTCAACCGAGCGGATTCCGGCGTAGGTCTGGCCGACCACGTCGCCCGAGAAATCCGTTCCAACCGCGTCCAGCACATCCTGGATTTTCAGGCCGCTGGCCGCCATGGCTGCGGAATCGAGGGAAAGGATGAAGGTGGGTGTGCCGCTCTGGGCGCCGAACTGCACATCGGCCACGCCCGGCACATCGGCGATCGCCGCCGTCACCTGATGACCCGCCCGGTCCAGCGTGTCGAGCTGGTTGCCGAACAGCTTGATGGCGATGTCGGCGGTCTCGCCGGTCAGGCTTTCGCTGATGCGGTCGCCCAGGAAGGTGACTACCTCGGTCTGAAGACCCGGATAGCGGGCCAGAATGTCGCGCAGCGCCTGTTCCGCCTTGCTCTGGTCGACGGTGGTGCCCTTTTTCAGCTCCACATGGAATTCGCTCTGGTGTGTGCCCCAGGTGTCCTCGCCCAGTTCGGCCCGGCCGATCTGCTGTTCGATGGTGGCGACGTAGGGCAGTTTCAGCACATCGCGGCTGATGCGCCGGCCCACAGCCATCATTTCATCCAGCGAGGTGCCTGGAACGGAACTGGACACCTGCATCACGAAATGGCCTTCGCGGAAATCCGGCAGGAAGCTGGAGGGCAGGAAGGGCAGCACGGCGATCGCGGCGATGGTGGCCAGCGCCACGACGGCACTCGCCGGCACCAGATGACGATGGGCGCCTTCGATGGCGCTCCCTTGCCATTGCTTGACCTTGCGGATCCAGCCGGTGTCGGCGCGATAGTCTTTCGCCCGCAACATCAGGGCTGCGAAGGCGGGCGTCGCCGTCAGCGCCACCAGCAGCGAGGCAATCACCGCCAGGATGAATGCCAGCGCCAGCGGCGCCAGGAAGTGACCCTGCACGCTGGTTGAGAACAGCACCGGCAGGAAGATTGCGATGACCACCAGGGTGGCGAAGACAACGGGGCCGCGTACCTCCAGGGTAGCGTCGGCGATCACCGCCAGACGCGAACGCGGGCTGGCGCTGTCGGCATTCTCCTTCAGGCGGCGCAGGATGTTCTCGATGCCGATGATGGCGTCGTCGACCAGAACGCCCAGCGCCACCGCAAACCCGCCCAGCGTCATGGTGTTAAGGGTCTGCCCCATCTTCTGCAGCAGCGCGGCCGCGGCCAGCAGTGACAGCGGGATCGCCAGGAAGGTGATGAAGGCGCTGCGCCAGTCACGCAGGAACAGGAACAGCACCGCCAAAATCAGAACCGCGGCGATCACCAGCGAATGTTCCAGGCTGGCCAACGCCACCTCGACGAAATTGGCGGGCCGGTGCAGCGCCGGATAGACGGTGATGTTTTGCGCCTTCAGCGCTGGCATCATGTCGGCCAGCGCTGCTTCCAGCCGGCGGGTTGTGTCCAGCGTATTGGCGCCATACTGGCTGGCCAGTGACAGGAGGATGCCCGGCCGGCCCATGATGAGGGAATCGCCCGAGCGCAGTGCGGGCTCCTGCCGCACGGTGGCAATATCGCCGATCTTGATCGGGATATTGTTCCTGACGCCCAGAACCGCGCCGGCGATGACCGATGGATCAGGTTGGGGTATCGGCGTCTGGATCAGCACCCGTTGCTGCGCCACATCGACGAAGCCCGCGCCGCGCAGGGCAAGTGCCTGGCGGGCGGCATCAGCCAGATCGGTCAGGGTGAAGCCATAGGAGGTCATGCGCCGCAGGTCGGGCTGTATATGGATCTCGCGCACCGCCCCACCGAAGACAAGGACATGGGCCACGCCCGGGACGGCCAGCAGTGCCGGCTTCATGATCCATTCGGCCTCATCGCGCAGCTGGTACGGATCGAGCTTGTCCGACACCAGGCCGATCTTCAGCAGATCCATGGTGCTGGAGGTCAGCGGCGAAAGCTGGGGTGGGCCCACGCCCAGCGGCAGGCTTCCCGCCACCGTTTGCAGCAGCTCGGAAACGCCCTGGCGCGCGGTATAAGGGTCGATATTGTCATTGAACTGGATGGTGATCAGCGACAGTCCGGGAATGGATTCCGAACGGATGGTGGCCAGGCCCGGCGCACCATTGACCTGGCTTTCGATCGGTCTTGTGACAAGCTGCTCTACCTGCTCGGCGGTGAAGCCGGGCGCCTCGGTCTGAATGTCCACGGTGGACGGGACGAAATCGGGGAACACGTCCAGCGGCGCGTCGCGCACCAGCCAGCCGCCCAGCACCAGTGCCAGCAGGGTGAGCGCGGCAACGGTGCCGGAAAAGCGCAGGCAAATATCGACCAACGCGCGCATCGGATCAGTCTTCGGCTTCGGCGCTGGGATTCAGCTCCCGCGCCAGCAACAGGCCTGCGCCGCTGGTCACGATGGCGTCCCCGGCCCTGACGCCGGCTTGCTGGGGCACGAAATAGCCCCCGGCCTCAGCACGGGTGGTGTCGATGCGCACGCGCTGGAAATTGTCCTTCTCCTTGCGGACATATATCCAGCTTTCGCCTTCGCCATAGACCACTGCCCCGGCGGGCACCTCCACGCCGGGCTGCGGCGCCCCGGCTGGCACAAAGGCAGTGACATGCTCGTTCTGGTTCAGGTCGCTGCTCGCCACAAGTGCAAAGACGCCTTGTCCGGGAAAGGCCGGATCGGCGGGCGCCCGCCAAATCTGATTGCTGGTCCAGCGTCGGCCATTGCCGCCCAGGCGCGTGATGGACAGGGTTTGCGGCAGATCGGCCGCGAGCGCGCCCAGCGGAAAGGTCGCCCGGATCAACGCCAGCGCGCCTGAAGACAGCCGCCCCATGATCGCGGCCCGCCGCCCGCCGCTTTCCCAGGGCGGGTTGAGGCCGAATGCCGCCTGTGCCTTGCGCCGCGCCAAGGTCAGCTGCGCCTCGTCCGCGTCCGCCTTGGCGACGGCCGCTTCCATGGATTCGCGCGATACCGCGCCACCCTGGTCGGTGAACAGATAGCGAGCGCGTTTGGCTGCCGCCCGGCTCTGCGCCGCCACGGCCAGGGCCGCAAGAAGATCGGAATCGGCCTGGGCGATGGTGTCAAGCGATACCACCGTGCCATAGCCGCTGGTTTCGGCGCGATACTGGGCGGGCCTTGCCGCGACCATGGTGATGCCCAGGCTCCTGACCTGTTCGGGGCTCAGGGTAACGCCGGACGCGGCTTCTTCCTTTTCGGGCTGCTTTGCAGCCCCCCCCTGGTCGCCGGATTTGCCACAGGCACAGAGAAGCAACAGAACCGCCAACGCGGCGATGGAATGCCTTATGTCATGCATGGCCTGTCACCGGCGGCTAGCGATCAGGCTGCAGTATAAGCAGACGCGCGCTGCCGGGCACCACCTTGAAACGCCCGCGCGCGTCCCGTGCCATGGTCTTGTTCTCGGTCACGTCGGAAGCGACCAGGAAGATGCGGCCGCTGGCCGTATCGAGGGCCAGGGTGCGCGCGCCGCGCTGGGTGCTCACCGGGGACAGGGCGGCGAATTTGCCGGGCGCCGTCTCGGCGATGATGGAAAGGGTGCCGTCGCGATTGGAGCTGAAGGCCAGGCCGCGGCGGGCATCGAAGGCGGCGCCGTCGGTGCCCGCGCCGATGGGCAGCGTCGCCAGCACCTTGCCGTTGCGGGCGTCCATCACGTCCATCGCACCGCTGCCACAACTGGCGAACAGGCGCATATGGGCGCGGTCGATCGCCAGGCCGTGTGGCGTCTTGCAGCCGGTCAGGGGCCAGTGTGCGTCGGCTTTCGCCGTGCCCAGGTCCATGCGCACGACCTCGTTCTTCTCCTCGCCGTCGACATAGAATTTGCCATGTCCATCCAGTACGCCGAATTCCAGGGGGCCGCCGCCATCGATTTCCGCTGTCACCTTGTCGGTCTTGGGATCGATCATCACCACCTTGCCGGAATCGCCGGTGATCACCAGCACATGGTCTCCCTGCGGGTCATAGACGATGCCGTCGGCATCGGGCTCGGCCTTGATGTGGCGCAGGAGCTTCAGGGTTTTTGGGTCGAACACCATGACGGTGCCCGACTGGCCGTCATCGGCATAACCCTTGCCCAGCGCGGACACGATGGCGATGCCGTGGGTCGTCCCGCCCACCTTCAGGGTGCCGGCGACTTTTCCGGCGGCGACATCCACCACCGTCACCACATCGCCATGCGCCACATAGGCCCGCTGCATGGCGGGATCGAACACCACATAATCCCAGCGGTCGGGTGCGCCGATCGTCATGGCCTTGACCAGATGATAATCGGGCGTCTTGGCGGCCCAGGCCGGGCCTGCCGCCAGCACCGACAGCGCGACAGCTGCCAGCATCTCGCGCATGGCTTCCTCCATCTTCATTTTTGCCAAAGGTCACACGAATTGGCCCGGAGAATGTGCCGCAAATGTAGCGACGACTATACATTTCACCAATCTGTTGCTTGTCAATCCGGCCGGCAGACGGGCGAATTCAGGCGGCCACGTGCAGCAACGGAAAGCCAAGCTCGATCCAGAGACCGGGCCGACGATCAACCAGAATCCGGGGGCTGGCGCCGTGAAGCTCGGCGACTGCCAGCACCAGCGACAGGCCCAGGCCGTAACCGGGGTAGGTGCGGCTCGATTCGCGCCGGTAAAGCCGGCGGAACAGCTTCTGGTGGTCGGCTTCCGGCACGCCGGGGCCGTTGTCGCCCACCACCACCCGCGCCCGGTCGCCCGCCAGCGTCAGCGTCACGGTGATGGCGGTGCCCGCGGGTGTATGCAGGACCGCATTCTCGATCAGGTTTGCGAAGAGCTGCACGACCAGGGCCCGGTCGCCGCGGATCACCGCCGCCGGCATTTCGCATATCTGCAGGCTGTGGCCGCTCTCTTCCGCCACCGCGCCGAACACTTCGCGCAGTCCGGCCAGCACCTCCTTCAGATCCAGCGGAGCAAAGGCTGCCCGCCGTGCCCCACCTTCGATCTGGGCGATGCGCAGCAGTGCGGCGAACAGGTCCAGCATCTCGTCTGACTTGCGGATGGCGGCTTCCAGCGCGGCGGCATAGTCGCCGGGCGCGTCACAATCGTGCAGCGCCTGTTCCAGCCCGTGACGCAGATGGGTCACCGGCGTGCGCAGGTCGTGGGCGATATCGTTGGTGACCTGGCGCAGATTCTCCATCAGCGCGGCGATGCGGTCGAGCATTTCGTTGATGGTGGCTGCCAACCTGTCCAGCTCGTCCTGGGTTCCGCGCAAGGGGATGCGGGCCTTCATGTCGCCGTCCATGATCGCGCGGCAGGCTCTGGCCATCGCGTCGCTGCGGCGAAGAAAGGCGCGGCTGACCAGGAACCCGCTGCCTGCCGCCACCAGCAGCGCCAGCAGGAAAAGCCACAGCATGGTCGCCAGAATGCGGTTTTCCGCGGCATGCACGCGCGAAAGGTCGCTGCCCGAAAAGACGTAAAGGCCCGGCGCCACCTTTTGGCCCATGCCCAGGATCACATGCCCGCCGGGGCCCGCGAGTTCGTGGATGCCGGTCTGCTCCGCCATTGGCGGCAGGTTGCCGGCGATGGTGCGGCCACCCTGCTGCAGCAGGAAGTAGTCGGACGCACCTGGCGCACTCATTCGCTGCTGGACGACCTCCACGGCTTCGCGGACCATGGCGGTCTGGTAACCGCTCTGAACGGCGGCATTGTCGGCGCCGGCGAACTGCAGAATCTGTGTGCGCAGCGCGTCGCGGGTGATGAACATCACGCTGAAGCCCAGCACGGCGACCGTCAGCGCGAAGATGGCGGTATAAATCGCCGCCAGCCGGAAGGCGTCTGTGTGCAGGAATCTAGCCCGCACGCAGAACGTAGCCCACGCCGCGGACGGTATGGATCAACTCCCTCTCGAAACCCCGGTCCACCTTGGTGCGAAGCCGGCTCATATGGGTTTCCACCACGTTGGTGCGCGGGATGAAGTGGATGTCCCACACATGCTCCAGCAGCATGGCGCGGGTTACCACCCGGCCCGTATTGCGCAGAAGGTATTCCAGCAGCCGGAATTCCTGGGCTTGAAGGTCGATGTCCCGCCCGGCGCGCTGGGTGGTGCGGCGGATCAGGTCGATTTCCAGGTCGGCGCAGCGAAGCCGCACGGGCTCGCCGGAGCCTTCCAGCGCGGCGGCGCGGCGCGTGATCGCACCGACGCGCGCCACGAGTTCGGCAAAGGCGAACGGCTTGACCAGATAGTCGTCGCCGCCGCCCTCCAGCCCTTCCACCCGGTCGTTCAGTCCGCTCATGGTGGTCAGGAAGAGAACGGGCGTGACAACGCCTTCGTCGCGTAACTGACGTACCAGACTCAGTCCGTCCAGTCCCGGCAGCATGCGGTCCACGATGAGGGCGGCATGGTCGCCGGCGCGCGCACGCGCCAGTCCGGTGGCGCCATCTGCGGCATGTTCGACCACATGGCCGTGCTCCCCAAGAGCGCGGACGATGTGTTCGGCAGTTTTGCGATCGTCTTCAATAACCAGGATGCGCACTGTCGGTGCTCTGATTGGGCCGTTTGTCGCGGCTAGGTTGGCACTTCGTATACTCCGCGTCACCCCACCGTCAAACGCAAATGGGATTAGCGGTTCCAAGGCGAAGGGGCAATCCGAGCCGGCCACGGTGAGACGGAGTCGCAAGGACGCGATTCCGCCAACGCTGTCCTTTTGTCCCCCCGAGCCGTCATTGAAGGGGATCGTCATGCCAGCCAATCATATTCGCATTCTGTGCAGTTCCGCGGCTCTGGCCGCCATCATCGCTGGCGCCTGGGCCGCGCCTGCCGCGGCGCAGCAGGTGGCTGCCAATGTCGGCCGTGGCACTGGCGAGATTGAAACGGTCGTGGTTTCGGGCACGGCGTTCAATCCGGAAGACGCGCCGGCCAAGGCGTCGCTGGACACGATGGAGCCGCAGACCATCATCACCCAGTCCTATATCCAGGATTCGGTTGCCGACACCGCCGACTACACTACTATTCTGGCCATAGCGCCCGGCATGACGGGCTTTTCCACCAACGGCCCGGGCCTGTCGGACGGCGACGTGAAGAACACGATGCGCGGGCTGCCGGACGGCTCCTACGGCATGACCTATGACGGCATTCCCTTTGGCGACACCAACGGTCCGTCGCACCATTCGGAGTCCTATTTCCCCGGCACGATCATCGGCAGTATCGATGTGGACCGCGGTCCCGGCAATGCCGGCAACCTGGGGGCGGCGACCTTCGGCGGTTCCATCAACATGCTGTCGGAAGACCTGCGTTCCGAATCCTACCTGCTGGCCAGCGGCACCTATGGAAGCTGGAACACCAAATCCATCGACCTGAAGGGCCAGACCGGTGACCTGGATTATGCCGGCACCACCACGCGGGCCTACTTCAACCTGCAGAACGTCGATTCCGACGGCTATCTCACCTATCAGTCGACGTCCCGCCAGAATGCCACGCTGAAGGTGGAAAACGAATTCGCGCCCGGTTGGACCCTGACGGTCTTCGGTACCTACAACAACCTGATGCAGCACCTGAACGACAACAATGGCGTCACCCCGGCGCAGATCGTCGCCTATGGCAAGAATTACGCGCTGCAGAAGACCAACCCGAATGCTGGCAACTATTTCGGCTACAACCGGGTGCGCAAGCACACGGACATGGATTATCTGCGCCTGCAGGGCGAAATCCTGCCGGGCTTTACGCTGGACGACACGCTCTACACCTACGACTACCGCAACAAGACGATGACGGCGACCAACCCGGAACAGACCGCCGCCGACATCGCCAAGGGCGTCACCGAGGGCAACGGCACCATCGTCAATGGCGTCAAATACGCCAACGACGTGCCCGGCTATTCCAAGCTCAACGCCTATCGCGTCTACGGCAACATCCTGCGCCTCAATCACGACTTCGATTTTGGCTGGCTGACAGGCCAGGTGCGGCTGGGCGTGTGGTGGGAAGGCCAGGCGACCGAGCGTTCGCGCTTCGACCTGGACATCACCAAATGCTCGCAGTTGAACTGCGACATCTGGCATCCCAACCCCGCGCAGGTCGGCGATTCCACCGTGGCCGCCAAGAAGAAGGCTGTCGCGCTGCCGCAGGGCTATGCCGAATATCTGGAGCACACAAGCTGGAACCAGTATGAGCCCTTCATCGAGCTGGAACTGCATCCGATGGATGAGCTGACGCTTACGCCCGGCCTCAAGTACGTGAATTGGGAGCACACCAGCAACGCGGTGGTGCAGCCCAAGGCGTCGCCGCTGGGCCCGTACAAGGGATCCTTCACGACCACGCGCGCACTGCCCTTCATGATGGCAAACTACAAGATTGAGCCGAGCTGGAGTGTCTATGCCCAGTATGCCCAGGGCATCTATGTGCCCGACATCAAGGCCTTCGAGCAGAAGACCGCGCTGACCGTCTTTCCCAAGGCGGAAACGACGACGAACTACCAGCTCGGCACCGTCTACTACGCCGACCAGTTCACCTTTGACGCCGACATTTATTACATCGGCGTCAACAACAACTATGTCTTCCAGGACTGCTCGCTTGCGCCGATCTTCGGCCTCAAGGGCGACAATTGCGCGGTCAATACCGGCACCGCCACCTATCGCGGCATCGAGGCGGAGGGCACCTATGCCTTCGCCGGCGCGCTGGACGGCCTCGCGGCCTTCCTCAACGGTTCGCTGGGCACCGCCAAGACCAATGGCCGCTGGATCAAGGAAGCGCCCAACTGGACCATGGCGGGCGGGCTTATCTACAAGACCGGCCTGTTCAAGATCTCGCTGATCGACAAGATCGTTGGCCAGCAATATTCCGACAATGCCAATACCCGCTTCTACAAGCTGGGCGCCTACAACGTCATGGACCTGAAGGGCAGCGTCACCTTGGGCAACATGGAGCTGGGCCTGGGCATCTACAACCTGCTCAATTCCCGCTCGCTTGCCAGCGTGGGCATCACCGACTCCTCGCCGATCGGCGGCACGTCGGTGAATGACTTCGCCAACCGTCCCAACAGCCTCGACCAGTATTACTTCCAGCCCGAGCGCAGCTTCCAGGTTTCGCTCAAGGCGCACATGTAGGGAAAATGACGATGATCCGCCGCGCAGTTTTGACGACATGCATCGTGGCCTGGGCCGGAGCCGCAAATGGGGCCATGCTCGATCCCCACGCCTTCGATCCGGCGAAAATGCTGCCGCCGCCGCCCGCTGCCGGTTCGCAGCAGGCCGGGGATGAGATGGCCGAACTGAAGGCCATCGCCGCCCGCAGCACACCGCAACAGGTCGCGGTGGCAGCGAAGGATGCCAAGGACGAAAAGCCCGACATGTTCAACGGTGCGCTGGGCTTCGACATAACCAAATATCCGGTGACGACGGCTCTATTGGCCGGTGTGGTGGAAGAAGAAGAGGTCGATTCCAAGTTCGCCAAGGAATATTTTCATCGCGAGCGGCCCTATGCGGTAGACAGGACGCTGAAGACCTGTGTGCCGGTCAAGCCGGGCAAGAGCATCTACAGCTCCTATCCCAGCGGCCATGCCACCCTGGCTTTCACACTGGCCGAGGTGCTTGCGCAGCTCTTCCCGCAGAAGTCGCAGGCCATCCTTGCGCGCGCCAGCCAGTTTGCGGAGAACCGGCTGGTGTGCCAGGTGCATTTTCGCAGCGACATTGCCGCCGGCCAGCAATTCGGCACGATACTTGCCCTGCGCCTGATGGCACTGCCTGCCTTTCGGGAGCGGATGGAAGCGGCGCGCAGCGAATTGCGCGCAGCAAATTTGATGAAGTAGGGGAGCATAAAGCGGAGGCGCCGGTCATTTGCCGCGGGCGCGGGCCAGACCGCCATCTCGTTATAGCGTAGAGCCTGCCAGCCCTGTGCCCCTGAAGCCTCTAAAGCTGCAGCTCCGACACGTCCCGGTATTTTCCCAGCTTGCCCTTTACGAAGGTGTTGAAGGCAATGGCGTGGCGCGGCTTGTCCGTCATGTTCTGCTCGACCATGTGGGTCAGGCGCGAGGAGAACAGGATCACGTCATTCTGCTTGGGAATGATCCGAGTGATGGGCGAGTTGTAGACGTTGCGCCGATCGGCCTCGGGCGCCAGGTCGATCTGCTGATAGGTGACATGGCGGGTGAAGACCATGCCGGCGGGCGGTTGCGGCAGTTCGCAGTAATAGAGCGAGCCCGAGAGGATGGAATTGGAATGGGAATGGCCATGCATGCCCACGCCGGGCGGATTGGTAAGGGACCAGGATTGGGTCACATACAAGCGCTGGGGAATGCACAGCACGTCCCGCGCATAGATGTCGAGAATTTCCTGAACCGCGTCGCCGATGCTTTTCAGCTCCGGCTCCTCGAAGATGTAGAGGTTTTCGGAGATCAGATTCTCCATGTTGTTGACCATCTTCAGGCCCTGGATGAACCGGATCTGCTCCGGCGTGATGGTGCCGGCGATGTTCGCCCGGAAATAGGGTTCGGCGAATAGGGGGTGTGCCTCATGCGAAACGACGGTCATCTGCCTGATCTCCGTTGCTTGTAGCCCGGTTATTTGTATCCAAGGGCGAAAGACCACAGCACCTGGCCCGCCATGCCGGCGACATACTGGCGGCCATCCACCGTGTAGGTCATCGGCGTGGCGCGCCAGCTGTCATTGGTGCGGAAATTGTAGAGCGTCTTTCCGGTGCGCGCGTCGACCCCCGCGAAATTGCCACCCACATCGCCGTGGAAGAGCAGTCCGCCGCCGGTCGCCAGCACGCCCGAATAGTCGGTCTCCTGTGGTCCCGGCATGGGCTTCTCCCAGACAATGTCGCCTGTCTCGATATTGAGTGCGCGCACCAGGCGCAATCCCGGATCGGATGGATCGGGGTTGTTGCCGAAGATGCGGCCCTTGCTGCGATAGATGCCGCAATCCTCGGCCGCCATCACATAGAACAGCCGCGTCTGCGGATCGAAGGCGGTGGGGTACCAGTTGGTTGCGCCGCGCACGCCGGGACAGGTCTTGACCCCTTCCTCGGTCGGCACATTGCCCGGCACCAGATGCGGCGAGCCGGTCTTGGGATCGAAGCCGTCCACCCATGTGATCTTCTTCACGAAGGGTTTGGCCAGCAGGAATTGGCCATTGGTGCGGTCCAGCACATAGAAGACGCCGCTGCGCTGGGCGGTCATCAGCAGCTTGCGCGGCTTTCCCTGCCACATTGTGTCGGCCAGCACCATGGGCTCGGTCGCATCCCAGTCATGGGTGTCATAGGGCACGAACTGATAGTGCCACTTGAGCTTGCCGGTCTTCGCATCCAGCGCGACGACCGAGTTGGTGTACAGGTTGGTGCCGCCGCGCTCCGACGGATCGGTGTCTGGATAGGGGTTGCCGACCGCCCAGAACAGGGTCCGCGTTTCCGGATCGTATGAGCCGGTTTCCCATGTCGCGCCGCCCCCGGTTTCCAACGCGCGGCCCTTCCAGGTTTCCGACAGCGGCTCGCCCGGCCGGGGAATGGTGTAGAACCGCCAGGCCTCTTTTCCGGTATCGGCGTGATAGGCAACGATGAAACCGCGCATCGGCCCGTCGCCGCCGGCGATGCCGGTAATCACCAGGTCATCGACGACCATCACGGAGGCTGACGTGTAGATGCGCCCCTTCTCGCTGGATTCCGCCAGGGGCTGGGTCCACATCACCGCACCAGTCAGGCGGTTGAGGCAGACGATATAGGCATCGTCGGAGGTGTAGAACAGCCGGTCGCCCAGAATGCCGACGCCGCGATTTGGTCCGACCGGCACCGACGAGTCGATCTTGATCGCGGCGCCGGCCCGCCTGGCGGCCTTCTGCACGCCGACGCCGTTGGTGCGCGGGCTGCACCAGGTGCGAAGGCCCGTCCTCGCATCCAGCGCACAGACCTGCGGCCCGCCCGTGACATACATGATGTCGTCCTTGACGATGGGCTCGCCTTCCAGCCCCACGCCCCCGGGCACGAAGGCCCATTGCGGCTGAAGCTGTTTGACATTGCCGGTGTTGATCTGGTCCAGCGGGCTGTAATGGTTGCCATCACGCTTGCCGTTGTAGGTGACCCAGTTGCCCAGCTTGGGATTCATGATCGCGTCGATATCGGCTTGCGAAATCGGCGCGGTGGAGTGGTTCAGCGGGCCTGGATCGATGCCGCCAAGCGTGCCCAGATAGGCCAGAAGGTCGCGGCGCTGCTCGGTGCTGCCGTGATAGACCGGCATGTAGGACTGCTTTTCGCGCACCACGCTTGCAATCTGGGGCGCATACAGCATGCGAAATTCACCCTTCAGGGTCTGCAGGGCAATCTGGTGCTCGGTCTGGCGGCGGGCAAAGCCGCGCAGTTTCTCGCCGGACTTGAGCGTGACGTCTTGCACCGCCCACTGGAAGTCGGGGCAGAAGGCCCAGCCGGGGCAGGCAGGATCGGATTTCACGCCCATCATGGCGGTGGGATTGTCCAGCCACTTTTCCATTTCGGCGCGCGTCGACCGGGCGGCGATGGCCGACAGGTCCGGGCCCGACGATGCGCCGCGGCCATGCACCATGTGGCAGCCCGAACAGCCGCCGGCGCCGAAGAAATAGGCTTCGCCCGACGCGACCTGCTGCGGCGGCGCTGACTGCAGACCGGAGATGTTCATGGAGTGAATCCACGCCGCCAGCCGCGCGATCTGCGCCTTGGGCAGGCTCGCGAAAGATGGCATGCCGCGCTGGCCGTTGGTGATGATGGCGGCGATGCCGTCGGCGTCCAGGGTCCGCAAGTGTGGATTGTCGTGCAGCGCCGGACCACGGTCGCCACCGCCGCCATTGTCCCCGTGGCAGGAGGCGCAAGTGCCGTTGAAGTCCCGGACGGCCTGCGCGGTTTCATCGGGGCCGAGCCCGGCCGGTTCGGCCGGCGCCTTCTGGGCGTTGCCTGAAGATGACGCCACCGCCAAAGCGCAAAGTGCAGCCAGAAACAGGACTGCCATTCTGTTCATGATGATCCCCCTGCGCTTTGGTCTGCTTTGCCGTATCAGGACATCGCAGGCTGATCGGGCGCGCGCCTGGCCCATTTGTAAGCCGCTATGGAATTCTTCCAGAAATATTTCTCGGCGGCCTCCCGACTTCGCGCGGAAAAATATTCCCGTACCAGAGAGACGGTATCGGGGACTTCCGAAACGCCGACGCAATTTGGCCAGTCGCTGCCAAAGAGAACGCGATCCTCGCCCATGTATGACATCAGCATGTCGAGACGTTCGCGATGTGCCGCAAGGCCGCGCTCGATGACCGGAGGGGGCCGGCCGGCGGAACCTGCATCGGGCGCCGCGCCGCGATCTGGTGTGCGCCGTCCCGTCCGCACCGGGTGAACGATCTCGGACAGCTTTGCCCAGATGTTCCTGCGTTGGGAAATCTCGCGCAAGACGGACTCATAGTCCGCCTGGTTCGCGGGCACCGGGTCCAGTGCCGGCAGATGGTCCAGTATGATGCGCAGGTCTGGTATCCTGTCGCTGACCTTCACCGCTGCCTGCAGCAGCGGGACGGTCTGGTTGGCGGTTTCCAGCACCAGATCGCGCTGCGCCAGAAGCTTCAAGCCATCGATGAAGACCGGATTGTCGGCCTGCCTGACAAGGTCATAGCCCCATAGATTGCCATAACGGATGCCGCGATAAAGCGGGTTCCTGGCGTACCGTCCCAGATTATCCGCAAATTCGGGCATTTCCGGCTGAAGATTGCCGACGGTGCCAACCATGAATGGCGCTGGCTGGATGGTCTCAAGCACCCACAGATTGTCTTCCATCCACGGGCTTGCCTCGACTTCAATTGCACCGACGATGCCGAGTGGCTTGGCAATCGACTCATACATCGCGGGCAAGGCGACACCGCCGGCAAAATTGCGGCTGCCACGATAGGGCGCACCTTGCGGCCGCGTGGCATCGAACAGATGGATGTGGCAATCGATGACCGGAATATCGTCCGGCGCCGCACGGGCAGTCGCCGGACCGGAACTGGCCAGGGCGGTAGCGGCGCCGGCGATGAACTTGCGTCTGTTGCACGGCATGGCGATGCTCCGTCCACGTCGGCGCGAACGCTAATTCATCGCTCAGGGCATGCAAAGACCTATTCGCATGCCGTTGCCCGCCGCGCTTCTTTCAAAGCTCCGCCGCCTGCCGGCATCTTGCTGCACCGCCGTTGCGACCGGTCCCGTGCCGCGGGTGCGGAACACATTCGCACTCTGTCTCACGAAGCGAGATGGTCCGTCTCACAAAGCGAGAAGCCGTGGGGTGCGTTGCTTGACAGGTTTTCAGGCGGTGACAACTCTCGCAGCCAATCAATGGCGCGATCAAAAACCGCGCAACCATAATGACTGCAAGGGGAGGCGGTTGATGTTCTTCGACTCTTACATGGGACGGTCTGCCACGAAGCTGTTGTGTGGCGCATCCTTGGGCGCGATCGCGATGGCGATGGCTGGTGCGGCACAGGCACAGGAGGCCACAGCTCCCGTCGAATCTGTAACCGTTACCGGCACGATGATCAGAGGCATCAACCCGGTCGGCTCGAACCTGGTGACCGTCGACACCGGCACCATCAAGGCGTCCGGCGCCATGACGACCGACGAGGTCCTTGCCCAGATCCCGCAGATTTCCAATACCTTCAACTCAACAGCCGTCGCGCAGACGGCAATCAATATCGGCTCGATACGCCCCGTCATCCGCTACATTCCCTCGCAGGCGATTGTCGGCGGCTCGGAAACCCTGGTCCTGCTGAACGGCGAGAACATGATCGGCGTCAGCGGTCTGGCCACCGCCCCCGATCCAGGCATGATCCCCACCATTGTCCTGAACCGGGTGGACGTGATGCCCGACGGCGCCTCGTCGATCTATGGCGCGAACGCCATCACCGGCGTCATCAACTTCGTGACGCGCGACAATTACCAGGGATTCGAGGCCAACAGCTCCCTGGGTGTCGCGGACGGCTATACCTCCTACAACGGCAGCGCCATGGCCGGTATCGACTGGAACAGCGGCGGCGCCTATCTGGCCTATGAGCACAAGAGCAACAGCCGGCTGGCAGCCAGCGACCGCTCCTATACCATGATGGATCTGACCAGCATCGGTGGCCGGGACTCGCGATCCACCACCTGCGGCCTGCCTAACATCAAAGTCGGCTCACAATATTATACGATGAGGGGGGCGGTGAGTAATACGCCAGGCTCTCTGGCGGCCAATGTCAACGGTCCCTTTCCGGCGCTCAACGCGACGACCAATGCGGGTTCGCTGAACCGCTGTGACGTCAACGCCGCGTCGGATTTGCTTCCCAAGCAGGAACAGGATTCGGTCTTCGGTTCCATGCATCAGCACATCATGGAAGGCGTTGACTTCTCCGCGACGGTATTGTGGAGCAATCGGCTCGCGTCGCAGCGCCAGCCGGTGCAATCGGTCACACAGACGATCGACAACACCAATCCGTACTTCCAGTCGATCGCCGGCGAGACTTCGCAGTCTGTCCTGCTCGATTTTTCGCCCTATCTCGGCCGCAGCTGGAACGTGGCCCGCAATGATATCACCATGTTCCAGTTCACCCCGAAGCTGACGATCGAGTTGCCGTTCCGTGACTGGCAGCTCGACCTGACGGGAAATTACGGCCGCAGCTTTTCAAACGGCATGGTGCGGCAGCTGGACAGTTCCGCCCTCTCCGTCGCGCTGCGCCAGCAGACGATCAACGGCGTGCTGTCGCCCAACCTGGTGGCGGCCAGCAGTTCCGCCGGCAATGCCGTTGATCCCTATAATCTCAACCTCATCAATCCGCAGGTGATGAATTCCATCCTGGATGTCGCGCAGATCGGCAAGGCGACCCAGCATGTGCTGCAGTATGAGGGTGCGCTGAACGGTACGCTGTTCTCGCTGCCGGGCGGCGACGTCAAGGCCGCGCTGGGCGCGAAATATGGGTGGGACGACTATATCTCCCAGTGGTTCATCAATGCGCCGATCGGCCAGGTCAGCGGGCTACCGAACCCGGGCAGCCAGACGGTCTTCGCCAAGACTCACCGTGTCACCCAATCTGTGTTCGGCGAGGTGGTGGTGCCGATCGTCAGCGAAACCAACAGCATGCCCTTCGTGAATGCCTTCTCGCTGGACGTTTCTGGACGCCACGACGATTACAGCGACTTCGGTACCACCGACAATTACAAGATCGGCTTTACCTGGGATCCGTTCGAGGCGCTGACGATCCGCGGTACCAAGGGCACGTCCTATGATGCGCCCAGCCTTGCCGACACGCTGGCGCCCGACGGCCGCTATATCTACAATCCAGGCGGTACCACGCCGAACGCGCGTGTTCCACCCGGCACCTCGCTGGCCGATGCACTGCGTCCCTCCCTCTTCGTGCCGGGCGGCAATCCGAACCTCGGACCGGAATTGGGCAGCACCTGGTCGCTGGGGGCGGATTTCCATCCCACCGACGAGCTGGGCGTGGACTTGACCGGCCTGGATGTCAGCGTCACGCGCTGGCATATCTTCATCGAGAACCAGATCGGCCTGCCGCCCTTCAACTCGCCGCTCCTGTTCCAGATCCCGCAGTATTCGAAATTCTACATCCTCAATCCGACTCAGGCGCAGGTGGCCGCCTATGGATATAATTCGTTCATCGGCTTCCCCGGCCCGGGCTTAGATTCCATCTATGCCCCGGGCGTGACGCCACCCTATATCCTGGTGTCCGCGCGGCGGAACAATATCGGCAACGCGCTGTTGGAAGGTTACGACTGGTCGATCAAGTACACGACCGACATTACCGATTTTGGCACCATGTCGCTGGGCACGTCCGGCACGGTCAGTACCAAGGACGCCACCCAGGCGGCTTCGGGCACCCCATGGAACAGCATCCAGACCTATGGGGCGCCGCTCTATGCGGCCACGGCATTCTTGCAGCTGGCCAGCGGCCCCTGGAACGGAAGGGTGTGGGTCAACTACAGCCCGGGCTTCCGTATCAACCCGGGCACGCAGTCTTACACCTTGTACAACCAGCGGCGCATGGAGTCCTTCCATCCGGTCAACATCTACGTGTCCTATGCACTGGATCAGGTGGCCGACTGGGGCAGCGGTGCGAACGTCAGCCTGACCGTCAACAATATCGGCGACGACGATCCGCCGATCTACCTGGAAGGCGGTACCGCCATCCCGACCAATGGCGGGCAGGGCATCGCCGGAAATGGTTCAACCATCGGCAGGTACTTTGTGTTCAGCCTGCAGAAGAAATTCTGAGGCTCAATTGTGCCTCTTGTGCATTACTCCCCCTGATGCCCCGCCGTAGAAGTGCGGCGGGGCCATTTTTCGCCAGACGACATGCAAGAGATTTCGGTCATGAGCACCTTTCCCGGCCGCTTTTCCGGACGCAGGGCCGTCATCACGGGGGGGGCTTCAGGACTAGGCCTGCGAGCAGCCAGGAGAATTGCGGAAGAGGGCGGTGAAGTTTCCCTGTGGGACGCAAACCCGTTGGCACTTCAGGAAGCGCGCGCAATCCTGCCTGGCGCCCATGCCGTTTGCGTCAATGTGGGCGACTACCACGCGGTCGTCGATGCCGCGCGCCAAAGTCATGTCGCGCTGGGAAAGATCGACATTCTTCTAAATTGTGCGGGCATTACCGGCGCGACGGTTCCGATCCAGGACTTTCCGGTCGAGAACTGGCTGGAAGTCATGGACGTGAACCTGAACGGCCTTTTCTATTGCTGCCGGCAGATCACCCCACTGATGTCGGCGCGGGGATACGGCCGGGTGGTCAATATCTCGTCGGTGGCCGGCAAAGAAGGCAATCCCAACGCGTCGGCCTATTCGGCCTCCAAGGCCGGGGTGATCGCGCTGACGAAATCGCTTGGCAAGGAACTGGCCAAGAGCGGCGTGCTGGTGAATTGCGTAACCCCGACCGCCTTCGAAAGTCCGATCCTTAGCCAGTTGCCGCAAAGCCAGATCGATTACATGCGGTCCCGCATTCCGATGGGCCGATTGGGCGAGGTGGCGGAGGTGGCGGCGATGGTGTGCTGGCTTGCCAGCGAGGAATGTTCTTTCTCCACCGCCGCGACGTTCGATATTTCGGGCGGCCGCACCACCTTCTGATCACATTGCGCTGATTGACCGGCACACGCTCTTTATCGCGCGTGGCCTTTCGGTCGTTGTTCGCGGCTGCAAAATTTCCCATTCAAAGAAGAAGGCATCGTTATACTTGTGTTATGTCAGATATTATGATACTGTATCAAATAGTGAGAATTAAAAAAATAACGATCCGGTTGGTTTAATCCAGGCAATTAAAACGCATCGCAGCTCTTTTCGGGGAGAGAGAGCAGATGAGTACACCCAAAAATCAGTCCGTTCAGAAAGCTTTCGCATTGTTGGGGTCCTTTCATGGCCCTGATGAGTGGGTCAGCAATGCGGAACTCAGCCGTCGCGCGCATCTGTCCAAGGCCGCCGCCCACCGGTTGATCAAGACCCTGGAGGACATTGGCGTCGTGATGCGGGACGCACGGGGTTGTTATCGGCCAGGCATCGCGCTGGCATCGCTGTCCCGCAACATCTCGATCGGGGACCTGGTTCGCAGGGCTTCGATGGACATCCTGACAGATCTGGCGCGCCGGCTGACGGGGGTCATCCAATTGGGAATCCTGGAGAAGGGGATGGTGACCTATGCCGCCAAGATCGGGGATGTGAACCGCGTCGCCGTTCCCAGCCGCGTGGGCGCCCAGCTTGAGCCCTATTGCACTGCTCTGGGCAAGGCTCTGCTGTCCGGCCTGACGGACGAGCAACTGGATGATTTCCTCCGGGATGGCGACCTGATCGCCCTCACTCCGCAGACAATAACGGATGGCCGCCGGTTGATCGCGGAAGTGAATGACATCCGCTACCGCGGCTTTGCGGTCGACGACCGCGAGGTGGATCCGTCCATCTGCTGTATCGGCGTGCCCATCCGCGATCCAAGCGGGCATGTGATTGCCGCCATTTCAATGTCCGATTCGTCGGCGCATATGGGCCCGGCCTGGAGGGATGAAGTGTCCATGGCCCTGCTTTCGACTGCGGAGCAGATCAGCCGCAAGGTCTATCCCTCTCCTTTCGCACAGTAACGGATGTTGCGGCACACCACTTGCGGCAAGCTTCCGCCCGAAGGGTTTGGCGCTGTCTCACTTACTGATACGATCTCATCATCCCCTGCGGGCTTGAAGCTGCTGTGTCTGCCAAAATCTGCTTCAATACCGCAAACACCCGCAAAAGTCCGAATTCCGGGACAAGACAGTATTTGGGAGGCTGAGGATCGTGTTTGAGAATCGAAGAGATTTTCTGAAGAGCGCCTGCGCGGCCGGCTTGCTGGCTGCCGTCGTGCCCGGCGCAAGCGCGGCCACGCCCAAATCGCCGAACGGCAAGGTGCTGGCGGGGGTGTTTCCCATCGGTTGGACACCCTGCACCCCCGACAACAAGCTCGATACCGCTGCAATGGCCAGGCAGATGGCCTTTGTAAACCGCGGCAAGGTCGCCGGCCTCGCATGGCCGCAGAACGCCAGCGGCTGGAATACTTTGACGCCCCAGGAATGGAATGCCGGCGCCGAAGCCCTGGCATCCGTCAAGGGGAAATCGGCCCTGGTGCTGGGCGTGCAGACGGTCGGATTCAACGTGGCCAATTCACAGGATTATGCGCGAACCGCCAGGCGCCTGAACGCCGACGCCGTCATTTCCATTGTTCCGCCGAATATCAGCGATGCAGAGGTCATCAGCTATTTCAAGGCGCTGGCCGATGCGTCCGGTCTGCCGGTGATGGTGCAGGCCATTGGCGCCACCAGCGTCGATACGCTGGTTGCCCTGGCGGGTGCGGTGCCCGGCATCGTCGCGGTCAAGGATGAGGCGGGAGACCCCCTGGAACGCGCGCCGGAATTGCTGCGACGCACGGGCGGGCGGCTTGAGGATTTCTCGGGCGGCGGTGGAATGAAATTCTTTCCAGAGATGGAGCTGGGCTTTACCGGCACATGCCCTTATGTGGGCCTGTCCGATGTGCTGCAATCCTGCTTCAACGACTATCAGGCCGGCCGCAAGCGCGAAGCCTTCGACACCTTCGGTCGCTTCCTGGCGTTCAATTCCTTGCCCCACGCCAATGACTATGTGCTGGTGGCGCGCGGCGTGTTCGCCGAGGATGCAGTGATGCGTTCGACGCCGCCGGCCGCTGGCGCCAGGCGGCGCGGCGGTCCCATTACCGACGCGCAAAAGGCAGCGATCCGCAACGCCCTTGCAACCTATCTGAAACCGTATTTGGTTGCCTGATGCGAATGCCGGCGGCCGCCGTGAAAAAACACTGGGCGCAAGACCGGAATCAGCCCTGTTCTCGGAGGAAATCTTGATGAAACTGCATCATGCCGGATTGGCGATTGTTTTTCTTCTGGGCAGTCATGCCGCGGTTCAGGCACAGGCCGCGCCGCCGGCGGGCACGCTTCCGCCTAATGCAAGCGTCGTGGGAAGCGGTCCCATCATCCAGCCGCCCCCGCCGCCTCCAGCGCCCGGCACGCCGCGCAGGGTCCGCGGCGACTTCGCCCAGCACACCCGCCACCTGATCTATGTGGCGCTGCCCGGCTCGCTGGAAAGGCCGATCTATCCAAACGGCGATGGCATCGTCGTGCTCGATGCCGACAACAATTACGCCTTCGTCAAGCGCATCCATGTCTGGGACTATGCCGGCAGCATGAGCCCGGAGGACATTTCCGGTGTTGCTGCGAGCCCGGCGACCAACATGCTATATCTGGCCGCCCGCGGGCGGCTGGGGGCGATCGACCTGGCGACCGACAAGATGGTGTGGACGACCACGCTGGACGGAAAATGTTGCGAGCGGCCGCAGGTTGATGTCGATGGCAAGACCCTCATCGTGGGCTCGAACCTGCAGGATTACTGGTACAAGCTTGATGCCTGGACCGGAAAGCTCTTGGCGGTCATCCACGCCCCCGGCAGCTCGAGCGTGCATAATCTCAACCTCAGCGCAGACGGCAAGCTTGCCTTCATGTCGCCCAACGGCAAGCTGTTGCAGATTGCCGATGTCGCCACTGCCAAGGTCATCCGCAAGATCCAGTTTCCCGACAATATCCGTGTTCAGGTGCTGAACAAGGATTCGTCCAGAATCTATGTCAACCAGAACAACTTCATGGGGTTCATCATCGCCGACACCAGGACAGGCAAGATCCTGAAGACGGTGGAGGTGACCAGCGTCGACTGGCGCAAGGTGTGGAACAGTTCGCCGCGGCCGCGTATTCCCCATGGCTGTCCCAGCCACGGCATCGCGATCACCCAGGACGGCAAGGAAATCTGGCTGGCCGACGGCATCTTCAAGAAGATACATATCTTCAGCAATACCGATGATCCCAAGGAGATCGACACAATCGACACGCCCGATGGCGTGTTCTGGATGACGGTCGGTCTGGACGGAAAGCTGATCTATGCCTCGTCCGGCGACATCATCGACGTTGCGACGCACAAGATCGTCGGAACGACGAAGAGCGAATTCGGCACCCGCATGTTCAGCGAAAAGGAACTGGACATGCTGTTCGAGGACGGGCACCTGCAGCGCGTGTCCAACCAGTTCGGCAATGAATATGGCGACTTCGTCACGGCGGAGAAGATGGGCGTTGCGCCGCACATGCCGGTGCTTCCCGGGAAGGCGCCGTTGATTGCGACGGCGACGGGCCAAGATCCCAACGCCGGTGTCGATTGGGCAGCGCAGTAGGGCGTGTGGCAATTGTCCCGGAGAACGCGCATAAAAGCGGTATTGGGAGCCTGGGCGCAAGGCTTGGCGAGCGCGTGGCTGCTGGCTTCGGCATCCCTGGCCTTTGCCCAGTCCACCGGTGGCGACGAGGCGAAAACGCCCGAACAGGCGATACGAAAAGTCTGTACCAGCTGTCATGGCCTGGAGATCGTAATGGACACACCCAAGGACTATGATGCGTGGCACGACACGGTCCAGGAAATGATTAATCGGGGAGCAAGGGGCAGTGACGGCGAACTCGAGCTGGTAATGCAATTCCTGTTCGAGAACATGACCACCGTCGATGTGAACCACGCGGATGCAGAGGCGCTGGAAACCGTTCTGCATGCATCGCCAGACCAGGTCAGGTCGATAATCGCACAGCGGGAAAAGCGGCCGTTCAGGGACCTCGCCGATCTTGAATCGGTTGTTCCGGGCCTCAATCGTTCGGCGCTTGAGGCCAAGAAGCGAATGCTCTTTTTTCAATAGGGCGGTCATGGGGAAGTGTTGCGTATCGGTATTCGAGTCCGGGTTGATGACATGAAGCGGAATTTCAGCGCGATTGCGGATAATGCGGCTCCTGCAAAGACCGAAGCCGCGTCCAGGTCTCTGCTGGGAAGCCAGACCCTTCTGCGCGGCCTGGACGTGCTTGAGGCCGTGGCTTCGGGCGCCACAACCCTGGCAGAGCTCACCGATGTTCTGGAGCTGAACCGCAGCACCGTGCATCGGCTGGCGGCCACCTTGGTCGAACGCCGCTACCTCAGCTTTACGCCGCGGATCGGCTATGCCCTGGGTCCGAAATTGATGGAGATCGGGTTTCAGGCCAGCGACCAGATGAGCCTGCCGCAGATTGCGCGGCGTTATATCGAAGCGTTGGCCGATCAATCGGGCGACACGGTGCATCTGGGCATCCTGGACGGCACGCGGGCGCTTTACCTGGACAAGATTCCGGGCAGGCGCAGGGTGGGGGTCAGTTCGCGGATCGGCGAGCGCCATCCCTTGCGCTCCACCGGCCTTGGCAAGGCGTTGCTGCTGGACGAGCCGGAGGAACGCCTGCGCCAGTTTTATCATGCCGAACATGGCAGCCGGCAGAAGTACAAATTCTCCCTTGCCGGCTGGCTGCGCTTCATGGGCGAATACGCCGCGCTGGGATATGCGCTCGATCTCGAGGAAAACGAGGACCGAATTCGCTGTGTGGCCGCGCCGATCCGGGATGCGACGGGGAAGATCAAGGCGGCGATCAGTGTCAGCAGCGCCGCCCAGTATATGGACGACGCGCGCATGCGCGATCTGGCCGAACTGGTTCGCCGCACCGCCTGCCAGATCAGTGCCGATCTGGGCTGGAATGGAACCGGTCCCGGCGCACGGCGAGCCCAGGACTGAGGACGCCGTGGGCTCTCGGTCGCCGCAAAGGCTCTCTCAGGCCAGCGCGTCCGAATAGTGATGCACGACCGGCGCAGCGGCAAAGAGGTGGCCTATCTCCGCACGCCATTGGGTAAAGTTCGCCGACTGCTTGAATGCGACCGTATGGTCTTCCAGCGTTTCCCACCACACGATCAGGATGAAGGTATTGGGGGCTTCAATGCCCTGGCGCATCTCCAGGCGGCAAAAGCCCTTGGACGCCTCGATAAATCGCCGCGCCCCGGCGAATGTGTTGCGAAACAGTTCCGCCTCGCCGTCGCGAACGGTGAACAGTGCGGTTTCGACGATCATGCCGGGCTCCGTTGCGCCGTCTTTTCCCATTTCCGATGCATCAGAATATGGCTCAACACCGCCGAAAGCAGTGCGCATCCGGCCATCGCGTAAAGCCCAAGTGAAAAATCGCCATGGCCTCTGGCCGTGGCGCCAACCACATAGGGCCCCAGAAATCCGCCAAGGTTTCCAATGGCATTGATGGCGGCAAAGCCGGTTGCCGCGGCCGCCGGACCCAGGATCATGGGCGGGATCGACCAGAAACAGACCGCCTGTGCGTAAAGGCCGATGGCGGCAATCGAGATCGCGATCAGGGACCAGACGGACGCGCCCAGCCACGCACTTGTTGCAAGGCCGGTTGCGGAGACCAGCATCGCGGCGATGGTGTGCCAATGACGTTCCCCGCTGCGATCGGAGCTCCAGGCCCAGATGACGGCGCCGATCGCGGCGGTCAGGAAGGGGATGGTGGCGGTGAAGCCGACCTGCGTGTTCGACAGGCCCGCGCCGCTGAGGATCAGGGGCAGAAACAGGCTGACCCCGTACATGGACATGGCGCGAAACAGATAGATCGCCGAGAGCAGAGAAACGCGCCGGTTGCAGATGGCGCCAAGCTCGTCACGCACGGCATGCTGGACGGCGCGCCGGTCAACATGCTGGTCCAGCCAGCCGCGCTCCGGCGCTGTCAGCCACGAAGCCTCGCTGGGCCGGTCCTTCATGTATCGCAGCACATAGACACCCATCAGCAGGGCGGGAATGGCCTCGACCAGGAACATCCATTGCCAGCCCGTCAGTCCGGCAATGCCGTTCAGCCGCAGCAGAGGCACCGACAATATGCCCGACACCGCATTGCCCAATGGCGCGGCGAAAAAGAACCATGCGGTTGCGCGGGCCCGGTAGCGGGGCGGAAACCACCATGTGATATAGAGGACCAGTCCCGGCACGAAGCCCGCTTCGGCCGCGCCCAATAGAAAGCGAAGGGTCAGAAAGCTCGCGGGTCCGGTGACGAACATCGTGGCGCCCGAAATGATGCCCCATGTAATCATGATGCGGGCGATCCACAGCCTGGCGCCGACGCGCTCCAGGATCAGGTTGCTGGGAATTTCGAAGGCGAAATAGGACAGGAAGAAAATGCCCGCACCCCAGGCATAGCTCAGCGTGTCCAGCCCGATGTCGCGATTCATGGTCAGGGCAGCGAAGCTGACATTGACCCTGTCAAGCTGGTTGATCAGGAACATCAGCATCATCAGCGGCAACAGGCGCCACATCACCTTGCCCATGGTGCGCCGTTCCAGCTCGGCATCGCCCATGGCGGTTGCGGTCAGGACCTGGGACATTCGTAAAGCCGCGCCACGGCCGCGCTGTCCGCCATTTCATTGGTCCCGGCGAAATCGTGGTAACGGGCCGCCGCGCGTGCAACCAGAGGCAGGTCCAGGCCGAGCCCACCGACGAAGGCCATGACGTTCTTGAGATCCTTGTCCAGCTGGCGGGCATAGCCGCGCGGCGGATCATAGTCGCGTGCCTGTTGTTGCGGATAGATCCGCTTCAGAACCGTGCTGTCGGCCATCCCGCCGGCAAGCGCCGCGGGCAGGCGGGACGCATCGATGCCGGACGCTTCGGCCAGAGCAAGCACTTCGGCCATCAGCACATAGCCGACGCCGACAATCGCCTGGTTGATGATCTTGGTGGTCTGGCCGGCGCCCAGGCCGCCGATATGGGTGAGATTGGCGGACAGATCGGCCAGCACGGGCCGGGCCGTCGCCACATCGCTTTGCGACCCGCCCATCATGATGGTCAGCTGGCCGTCCGCCGCCGCGGCCGGTCCGCCGGAGATGGGTGCGTCCACCCATCCCATCCCGGTCTCGCGCGCAAGGCGCTCCGCCAGCATCAGGGTGCGATCGGGATTGATGGTGGACGTGTCGATCAAAAGCGATGCGCCGCCTTGCGCCCGCGCCAGACCGTGCGGACCAAAGCAGCATTCCTCGACCGCATCGCCATGCAGCACACAGAAGATGACAATGTCGCTGGCGGCGCGCACCGCTGCCGGACTGTCCATGACGGTGGCGCCGGGGACCTCGGCGTATCGCTCCGGCTCCAGGTTCCAGACGGCGAGCTGCCAACCCTTGGCCATCAGCCGGCGCACCATGGGCGCCCCCATGATGCCGATGCCGACAAAACCGATCCGCAGATTTGCCGTCATCGCCCGGTCATGCGGTATATCCGCCGCGCATTGTCCGCGAACAGCTTGGCCTGCACGTCCACCCCCATTGTTATCGTTGCCTCCGCGAAGCCGGAGTAGATGGCCGCAAGACTTCCCACCAGACCGTCGACGGGGAAGTTGCTGGCGAACATGCAGCGATCCTCACCGAACAGGCTGATCGTGTCCAGAATGATTTGCCGGTTGCGTTCGAGACTCCAGGGACGGCCAGGTTCGCCCAGGCCGGAAATCTTCACCGCAACATTTGGCGCCGCGGCAAATGTCGTCATTGCCGCGCGCCATCCGGCCAGTTCCTCGGCGCTGCGGTCGCGGGGCAGGCCGGCATGGTTCAGGATGATCGTGGTCTCGGGGAAATCGGCGTTCAGCGCGGCGGCTTCGGTTAGATGCCACCAGGGCGCCTGAAGATCGAAGGACAGGCCATGGCGCTCCAGCAACGCATAGCCGCGGCGCCATTGGGGATCGGTCATGGAGGCGGGTGCGCCATGCTCGGCAAGACCGGGTCCGGCGGCCGCGCGCGGTTTATGACGCACGCCGCGCACGAACGGGAAGGATGCCTGCCGTGCCAGCACGTCCGCGGCATCGTCCTGGTGCAGTGCGGCGTGACAGACCATGACGCTGGGCAAGCCGAATTCCGATCGCAGCATCTGGACCCAGCGTGTTTCGCCGACCGGGTCGCGCCGGTCCCATTCGGTCTCCACGAAGACCGAGCCTGCCAGATCGAGCCCATCGGCATCGCGCAGATAGTCCGGCGGCATGTAGTTGCGCCTGAGGGCGCCGTAATCGCCGTAGCGGAAAGGAATGGAAGGCTGGTCGCGCAGCCAGGGCAGGTAATTGGCGTCAAGGTCCCAGAAATGCTGGTGCGCATCTATGATTGGCAGTGTTGGCAAGGGCATGGACCGGATATCCAATCCTGGTGATTTTCGTGGCGCCCCGCCCACAGCCTGGTCTGTGTCGGTTGCGCGTGGAACTCAGTAATAACCTATGAAATCAGATTCTAATAAAGGTGGCACCAGCGGCTTTTCCGAGGGAAGGATTGTCGTAGGGGATTTTCAGACGCCCATCGTCCTGATGCGAATGGCCGTAACAGGCCTATGGATAAGAGCAGGGGGCAGCGCCTCGCGGCAGCCAGTCCCCGCACCGGGCGCAGGGGACATGGGCGAACGGACGGATGGCGTCGGGCGATGCGATGGCCCATCTGGTGCTCGACGCGCAGGTATCCAGCCCCGAAGCCCTGATGGATTTCACCCGCGACATGGGCGCCTATGTCGCCGGCTACACCATCGTGCGCGATATGGTCGGCGCCTGTGTCGAGGCGCGTGCCCATGCCGGCCAGGATCGCTGGAAGGTGTTGCGCGCGATGATGGCCGGGCCAGGACGTGGCCGGCCTGGATACCTCCACCTGCGCCCGGCCGCCCCGCTAGCGGCTATAGGCGGTGGAGATCGAGCCTGGCCGCGCGCCCATTGGAATGCTCGCGCCCTTGTCCCAGGTCAGGTTGCTGCCGTCGTAGTGGAACACTTCGATTTCGCGTTCGGCCGCGCATTGCAGCAGGATGGTCCTGTTGTCCCGGCTGAAGGTCGCGCCCTGGCACCAGTGGCCCGTGTCGGAGCGGCCCGCCGGCGCCAGCGTGCCATCGCCCACTTTATATATCTCCAGCAGTCCCAGCACCTGATCCCACTTGGGATCGGAGCGCACCGAAGCGGTTCCATTGGCGACCACCACTGCGATGTATTTGCCATCGCCCGACATGGCGATGTGCTCCGGCGTGGGGCCGACGTCCACGCTCTGCGCCAGCTTTCCGGTGGCGATGTCGCTCATCGAGACGGTGCCGATGCGGCGCGCGCGCCGGCCGGGGGGCGGGCTTCCCGGCGGCGGCAGCGCGCCGCCCAGGTTGGTGTTGATCACATACTTGCCGTCATGGGTCACCACCGCGCCGTAGGGATTGAGGCCGGGCGAAAAGGAACGGCCGGTGTATGTCACTTGCGAACCGTTCACCGACAGGATCATCAGGTGGGAATCGCCGCGTCCTATCGCGATCGCCGTCTTGCCGTCCGGCGTGAACACCACGTCGGAGGGGCCGGACTTTTCCGGCAGCTTCGCGGTGCCGGCGGCGGCCAGCGTCTTGCCGGCAATGGTGAACACCGACACCGAACTGTCTTCGCTGTTGGCGATCAGTGCCAGCCTGCCATTGGGACTGATCGAAACGCCGCCGGGCCGGTTGCCGGTATGGATGGTCTGGATCACGCGCGGGCTGGACGGTGACGACAGGTCGACGACCGAGGCGGTGTCGTTGGCGACCAGCTTGCCGCCCTCCATTTTTTCGCAGGCGCTGACGATGGCAAAACGGCTGTCCCTTGAAACCGCCACCGCGGTGGGCGATCCGATCATGCAGGCCGGTGCCGCCACCGTGCCCATGCGCCTGACGCCCTTGCCGGTGATGTCCAGCACCGTCACGCTGTCGGGCTCCACATAATTGATGGTGTCGCCGGGGCGCAGCTGCTTGCCGTCATTGGCGGAGACCGCCAGTTCGGCATGGGCGCCCGCGCCTGTCAGGAAAAACGCAGCCGCCGCGATGGCATAATGGCCGGCATTGCGAAAAATCGATTTCATCAGAGCCCTCCCGAATTGTCCCCGCCTGCCGGACCTTGACCGGACGTTGCCGGATTTTGTTTCGGCGCTTTCGCGCCTGATCAAAACCTTAGACCCCGCCGCACGGACTTGTACACTGGTGCGTTTGTAATCCTCTGTCGTCGCTCGCGTTGCGGGTCGGCAGGCGCCATGCATAATGATCCCATGAACAGGATCTCAATCGCCATTGCGCTGGGGCTGCTGGCGTTCACCGCCGGCGCGGCTTCGGCACGCCCGCGCGACGATGTGCTGTCGGGCGCGTTTCGCTGCGCCGCAATCGGTGACTCGCGCACCTGGCTGGACTGCTATTATGGCGCCGCCCAGCCGGTGCGGGCCTCTCTGGGATTAAGGCCCGTGCCCGCATCCCAGACCCGCCTGGTGGCACAGCCGCCCGCCGGCATACCCGCGGCCGGCGACGTGCCCGTGCGTGACGAGGTGATGAGCAGCGCCGTGCGCTGCACCGCGCTTGGCGACGAACGGCAATGGCTTGACTGTTATTATGCTGCGGCGCAGCCGATGCGTGTGCGGCTGGGACTGGAAGGGGCGCCGCGCACGCCCGCGCTTCAGACGATTCTTCCCGCGCAAGCGCCGCCGCCCGCCAATCCCGCGCCTGGGTTTGGCATGAGAGCGTTACCAGTGTCTCCCCTGGGCAACGCCGATCACCTTTCTGTGCAGATGGCGTCGTACAGTTTCGACAAACTCGGCTGGTTCACCGTCACCCTTCGCAACGGCCAGGTGTGGCGCCAGGTGAACGGCGACACGACCTACGCGCGTTGGAAGAAACCCGCCGGCACCTATCAGGTGCGTCTGAGCAAGGGCTTCCTGGGCAGCTACAATCTGCAGGTCCGGGGCGAACCCGGATTGTTCAAGGTGCACCGAATTCAGTAAGAGCTGAACTGCGGCACACGCTTACCGCAGCCGCACAGTCGCGCGCACGGGTCCTGTTCCCAATTATCTTCCACCGCTCCAACGCGTTGACGAACAGCGTTGAGGATGTGCCACGCGCGGCCGTGATCGCATATTGAGTACAGATAAATCCGATTGCACATACCGTTGCCAAAAGGCTCTCAATTTGTCGCGGTGGAGTAACATTACAAGCTAGCAATCTTTGCGAAACGCACATTGCTTGACAGTCATCAGCACCCACCCCAAACATCGCCGCACAACAAATCCGCATTCGCGGATCAAACAAAATGTTCCGGGGGGAGTCTCGGCCGGTCTGGTCAGTCTCCAAGCGTGGCGTGAAGGGAACAGGCAGTTTGCCTGAACCCTTCCGTGCGCCCCCACGACAACCGGGGAGGGTATTGTCATGACAAGACTGGCGCAGAAATTCTCGATCAGTGGGTCCATGCTGGCGCTTGCAGCAGCGCTTTCGACGGGGCCGGCGGTCGCACAGCCGGCGGCGCAGTCGGTGGAGGCGGTGACCGTCACCGGCACCAGCATCCGCGGTGCAGAAGTGGTCGGCTCGCATGTGGCGACGATCGATTCCACCACCATCCAGACCCTCGCGCCGGTCAGCGTGTCGGATGTGCTTTCCTCGCTGCCCCAGTTGTCCAACGCCGGCACCGCCGGCCAGGGCGAGAACACCTATTCCTTCTATTCGCCCAACATCCACAATCTGGCGGCCAGCGCGTCGAACTCCACCCTGGTCGTGGTCGACGGCATGCGCATCCCCGGCGGCGGCGCGCAATGGGCGGAAGCCGATCCCAACATCATTCCGGTGGTGGCGCTGCAGCGCGTGGAAGTGCTGGCCGACGGCGCCTCATCGATCTACGGCTCCGACGCGGTGTCGGGCGTGGTCAACTTCATCACCCGCAAGAGCTTTGACGGCCTTCAGATCGACGGCCAGACCGGCTTCGGCGACGGCTACAACACCGCCAATGCCGACATCCTGTGGGGTACCGGCTGGGAGAACGGCAATGTGATGCTGGCTGCCAGCTACACCTATGGCAGCAACATCGAGATGGCCGATCGCGATTTCGCCAGCATGGGCAATTACACCTCCATCGGCGGGTCCAACCAGCAGTCGGTGTCGTGCCCGGTGGCGTCGATTCACCCCACGGCGCGGACCGGTGCCGCTGGTCCCAGCTACTGGTATGCGGGTCCGGGCGATGCGACGGGCTTCCCGAATACGCAGGCGGCGCGCCCCTGCAACAATTCGATCTATGGCGATATCCTGCCCCAGGTCCAGCGCACCAATGTCTTTGGCAAGGTCAGCCAGGATTTCTTCGGCGGCAAGCTGAACATCACTGAAACCGTGGCCTACAACGACCTTCACACCCGCAGCACGACTGGTCCTGGCACCATCGGCGGCGCCACCGCGTGGGGTGTAGCGCCGGCCAACCGGCCCGGCCAGGCCAATCCCTTCTTCCAGGCGCCTGCGGGCGATCCCACTGCCACGGCCGAACAGGTGTCCTGGGTGAACCTGCTGTCGCCGTTGCCCGAGAACCTGACCTCGGAAAACGTCATCTACAACCGGGTCAACGCCACTTACAACATCAGCGACAACTGGCATTTCGATGTCGACTGGGTGCTGGGCCAGAACACCTATACCAACGGCATCAACAATGGCTTCTGCGCCAGCTGCGCCTATCTGGCGTTGAACGGCACAGCTCTTTCGGGCGGCAATCCCACCGCGACCGACATTGCCGGCCGGAACGTGATTTCGCTCAACACGCCACTGACCACGGCCAACGCGCTGGACGTCTGGCATGCGCCGGGTGCCGGCAACCTCACCTCGGCCAATGTGATCCGCTCGCTGAGTTCGATGAACAGCACCCAGATCATCGTCAACAGCACCAACCAGCTGCGCGGCGCGGTCAATGGCGCGCTGTTCGACCTGCCGGCCGGCCCGGTGCGCGTGGCCCTGGGCGGTGAGCTCTATACCCAGCACATCCTGAAGGATGCGGTGGGCAACACCAATATCGGGTCCAGCTCGATCGGCGCCTCGCTCCAGCGTTATCACTATCACCGCGTGGTGACGTCAGGCTTCGCCGAGGTCCAGGTGCCGCTGGTGTCGCCCGAGATGAATATTCCCTTCGTCTACAGGCTGTCGGCCGACGTGTCGGGCCGTATCGACAGCTTCAGCGATGTGGGCGAGACCTCAAATCCCAAATTCGCCATGGAATGGGCACCCACCCACGACCTGAAGCTGCGCGGCAACTATTCCACCGCTTTCGTGGCCCCGCCATTGCTGTCCATCGGCGACCCGTCGCTGGGCTACATGTATGGCGGCGGCGCGGCCCAGGGTGGGGCGCTCAACAACATCCCCGCCGCCAACTTTCCAGGCATCCAGAATATCCCCGGCGCGGTCTGCACCATCAACGGCTCGGCTTCGACGGTCTCGGCCTCGACCGGTTGTCCCTATGTCACTGTGGGCCACACCGATGGCACCAACGGGGTGGGCGGCGACCGCGGCCTGGAGCGTCAGCTGGGCGGTGGCTTCGTCAACGTCAAGCCGCAGACCGGCTATGCCTGGTCGGCGGGCTTCGACTACGACCCCGACTGGCTGCCGGGCTTCCATTCCAGCGTGACCATGTTCCACAACACCTTCAAGGGTGCGGTGAACGCGGCACACATTCAGCAGACGGCGAATGTGCCTTCGCTGTTCCATTTCTTCCAGGTCTGCAACAACGGCGCCGGCTGCACCCAATCGCAGATCGATGCCTTCACCAACGTCGCCAACGGCGCCACCACCGGCGTGCTGCCTTCCGGCGGTACCTATTACCTGTGGGCGCATGACGAGACGAACTTCCTCTACCTCAGGATCCAGGGCATCGACTTCGACGTCAACTATGACTTCGACGCCGGCGACTGGGGCAACTTCCATGTCGGCGATTATCTGACCCTCTTCACCAAGTTCGACGAGGGTTATGACGGCGCGAATTATTTCAGCATCAAGGGCACGTCGGGCTTCAACGGCACCTTCGCCTCGCTGGAATACAACACCCGCCTGAATGTCGGCTGGACCCTGGGCCCCTGGGCGGTGGACGCCTATGTCAATTACTTCCCGTCCTATCGCAACTGGAACTCGACCTCGGTCACGCCGCTCAAGCCGAACGCGATCGGCACGCCGACGGCGGGCGACCATGTCAGCCCGTGGACAACCCTGGACGTCAATGTCGCCTACACCTTCGAGGATGGCTGGCTCGGCGGCGACCAGCTCTATGTCCACGCCAACAATGTGCTTGATGAAAATCCGCCCTTCATCAACACCACCGCCAACGGCACGGGCGCCAGCTCCGGCGCGGCATTCGGCTTCAACGCCTTCAATGCCAGCCCGATCGGCCGCGTCGTGTCGTTGGGCATCCGGGCAAAGCTCTGAACCCTGGCGTACCTGGCCCGTCCGGAACCCCGGGCGGGCCAGTCTTTATCCTCGGGAGGAATTCAAATGGACATCAAGAAACGCGACCTTCTGCTGGCGGGCGCGGCCGTCGGCGCAAGCCTTGCGGCAACCAAGGCGATGGCACAGCGGGGCCCGGTCAATTCGGGCAAACAGCCTTCATCCGTCGACATGAACTATAAGCCCCGGCGCCTCAACAAGGTGATCGAGCTGTGGGAAGACGGCCAGCCCATCTATTACACCGGCTGGGGCGTGGGGACCGGCGTCGATCCCTATGAGCAGGGCAAGAAGATGGCCAAGACTTGGGCCGACGCCATCTCCATCGAGATGGAGCATGGCCTGTTCGACCTCAAGGACCTGCGTGAATTCATGCGCGGCCTCAAGGACGGCGGCCCCACGCGTTCGGGCCACAAATTCCCCGCCACCTTCGTTACACCGCCGGTGATCGGCCTGGACGAGCCTTACGCCCGCGCGAACACCTGGGTGCTCGAGCAGATCCTGTGTACCGGCGTCACCGGCATTCACATCTGCCACGCCCGCAGCACCAAGGCGATCGAGACCTATGCCCTGATGGGCTGCCGCTATCCCTTCCAGGACCGGCCCGGCGTGCCGAAAACGGCGATGCGGGGCCTGCGCGGCAACAGCGCCAGCTATGCCGCCAATATCTGGGGCGTCGCCGGCGGCACCTATCAGCACATCGCCGACCTGTGGCCGCTGAACCCGAAAGGCGAACTGATCTTCGGTGTGAAGATCGAGGACACCTATGCCGACTTGACGGTGGACGCGACGCTGGCGCTGCCGGGTATCGCCTTCGCCGAATGGGGCCCGGGCGATCACAATCTTTGGCTCAACGGCTATCACAGCGTCGCCGATGGCGGGCTCTCGGGGCATCCGGTGGTGCGTGACAAGACCGGCAAGGTGATCGAGGATGTTTCGGCCCTGCCCAACATGGAAGCGGTGCGCGCCAAGGTGCTGGCGGCATGCAAGAAGAACAAGGTGATGTTCCTCAATGCCGCCGAAACCGAGCCGGGCCACAACAATGTCGTCCAGCAGATCAAGGACGGTGCCATGGTGATCGCGGCGGGCCGCGGCGGGGAGGCCGTCGCCCAGATGGGCCGTGAATACACCAAGCGCAAGATGCCGGTTTGATGGCCGGCGCGTGAGAAAAAGGGAAAGGGCGGCTCTTACGGGCCGCCCTTTCTTTTGCAGGCGGCCATTTGCCGGATATGGTTTAATCGGACATGGTTCATCAGATACAGGCAGCGCAAGGCTGCCGCGACAAGCTGGGGAGAACGACGTGAAGAAGATTTTTGTGGCGGCCCTTCTGGCCTCGGCGGCGCTAAGCGCCGTCCCGGCCATGGCACAGGTCAAGCAGACCCGCGAGCAGATCCTGTTTTATACCTCCGACTGGAAGGGTGAGCGCTTCCCTGACGGCCGGCCCAAGGTTCCTGACGATCTGCTGAAGCGGGCTGTGGACTGCACCATCGAGGACGTCTGGGGCTATCTGCGCCAGCACGGCTACCGCAACCAGTATGAGGGCGGCTGGATGATGCTGCATGACGACCGCCCCTTCGCCGGCCGCGCGCTCACCGTCCAGTACATGCCCCAGCGGCCCGACATGACCGCGGCAATCACCGCAGAAGGCAAGAAGGAAGGCCGGGTCAGCGGCCACAACAGCTGGCCCATCGCCGAACTGCAGGATGGCGACCTCTATATCGCAGACGGCTACGGCAAGAGCGTGGAAGGCACCCTGATCGGCTCCAACCTGGGCAACGGCATCTACGGCAAGTCGCACAACGGCTTCGTCTTCGATGCCGCCATCCGCGACCAGGAGGAGAACCGCGAGATCAAGGGCTTCAACGGCTTTTATCGCAGCGTCGATCCCAGCGCGATCCGCGACATGGAAATGACCGGCATCAATGTGCCGATCCGCATCGGCCGCGCCACCGTGCTGCCGGGCGATCTGGTTCTGGCCAAGCGGGACGGCGTTCTGATCATTCCCGCCGCGCTGGCGGAAGACGCCATCAGCACCGCGGAATTCATCAAGTTGACCGACGACTACAACTTCCAGCTCAACCTGGCCAACAAGAATGGCGGCTCGGTGGAAGGCGGCTGGGATGAAAAGAAGTTCGCCGGCTTCAAGCAGTACATGGCCGAGCATCCCGAGAAGGTCAAAATGTCCAAGGCCGAATTCGACAAGATGTACAACCAGTTCTACGACCGGATGATGCATCCCAGGCCCGGCGGCGGCGGCCTCTGAGTCCTGCCGAAAGGTTCTTTTGAACGCGGCTGCCCCGCCGCCAGCCCCCGCGCCGGCTGGCGGGGTCGGCTTTTTTGCCTTCGTCCAGCACCGCTCCTATAGTCCCCGCAAGAACCGGCAGCCGGCCGTCCGGCACCGGGAAAAACGGGGGAAACGGTGAGCGTGACAACCCAGGCGGCGGCGATCCCGCGTTATTCCGCGACAAGCAAATGGTGGATCGTGGTGCTGCTCACACTGGGCTGCATCGTCGCTTATGTCGACCGGGTCAACCTGTCCTTCGCCATCATCGACGCCGACTTCAAGGGTTTCTTCCAGATCAGCGATACCGAGCGCGGGCTGGTCAATTCGGCCTTCTTCTGGTCCTACGCCGCGCTGCAGATTCCCGCTGGCTGGCTGGTGGACCGCTACGGCTCCAAATATCCGCTCGCCATCTGCTTTGCGGTGTGGAGCGGGCTGACCGCGCTGGCCGCCTTCACCACCGGCTTCGCCGGCCTGTTCGCGGTGCGCCTGCTGCTGGGCGTGGGCGAAGCCATCATGCAGCCGGCCAGCATGCGCTGGATCCGCTACAATTTTGAAGAGAACAGGCGCGGCTTCGCCATCGGCCTTTACATGTCGGGCACCAAGTTCGGGCCTGCAATCGGCTCGGTCCTGGCAGCGCTTTTGATCGAATCCTATGGCTGGCGCGCCATGTTCCTGATCCTCGGCCTGGCGGCGATGGTCTGGCTGCCGCTCTGGTTATGGTCGGTCCGTGACGATCGCGCCACCGGCACGGCGGCGGGCCAGTTGGCTTCGGCCAAGGGCGATGCGCCGATGCTGACGCTGCTGGCCAGTCCCATCATCCTGGGCGTGATCATCGGCACCTTTGCCTACATGTATTTCGTCTATTTCTGCATGACCTGGATGCCCGCCTATCTGCGCGAGGCGCGCGGCCTGTCGCTGACATCCAGTGGCGTCTACACGACCTTCAGTTTTGCCGGCATGGCGATCATGTCGATCGCGGGCGGCTGGCTGGCGGACCGCTTGATCGGCGCCGGCCGCGATGCGGTGGCGGTGCGCAAGGGCTTTACCATCGCCGGCTTCCTGCTGGCCTCGACCGAGGTACTCAGCCCGCTGCTCACATCGCTCGACTGGGCACTGGTGGTGTCGATCTTCTCGCTCACCGGTCTGGGCCTTGCCACCGCCAATTACTGGGCGCTGACCCAGACGCTGATGCCCAGCGGCAAGACCGGCCGCATCATCGGCATCCAGAATTGCGCTGCCAGTGTCGCGGGCATTGTGGCGCCGATCATCACCGGCTGGCTGGTGGAGCGCACTGGCGGCTACGCCGCGGCGATGCAGATGGTGCTGTTCTTCCTGGCCTGTGGAATCGTGGCCTATGTGTTCCTGGTGCGGCAACGGCCGCGTGCGCCCGGGATGCCGGCCTAACCTCCGATCAGTCCGGCCGCCGCCACCGCCGCGTCCCGCGGCAGGTCCAGGAACACCTCCGTGCCCGCGCCGCCGGCGACAGACAATGTGCCGCCCGCCTGCGCCACGAAACTGTCGATCAGCCCGCGGCCCAGCCCCGCCTTGCCGCCGGTTGCCGCCAGCCCGATACCGTCATCGCTTACCGTCAGCCGCCAGCCGTCGCCTGAGGCGGCGAAGCGCACCATGATCGTACCGTCGCGGCCGTCGGGAAAGGCGTGCTTGACGGCATTGGTCACCAGCTCGTTGACCACGAGACCCACGGGCAGGGCGCGCGCACGCGACATCATCACCGGCGCGCAGTCGCAGGTCAGCGACAGTCCGGCGGGCGGCAGCACTGCGTCGCGCAGCCCGTCGCACAATTCCGTCAGATACTGTTCCAGAAGCACCTGTTCCATGCCCGGCACGGCATAAAGGTGGCGGTGGATCCGGGCGATGGACCGCACCCGGCTGAGCGCCCGCTCCAGCGCGTCGCGCGCTTCCGGATTGTTGCTGCGCCGCCGCTGCAGGTCCAGCAGGCTGCTCACGATGGTGAAATCATTGCCCACCCGGTGCTGCAATTCGCGGTAAAGCAACTCGCGCTCCTTCAGCTTGTCGTCGCGCGCTTCCAGTGCGTGGCGGGCGGTGCGGCGGAAGCCTTCGCCCACCGCGATCACCGCCAAGCACGTGATGCCGACCACTATGGTGGCGGCGATCTTCTGGTCGGGATGATTTGCCAGCGTAACGCTCATGGGCAGCACGAACCGCCAGGCCAGGACCTGCGACAGCGCCAGCGTCCCCAGGCCCGAAATCCAGCCGCCCGCAAGCGTGGCCAGCAGCGCCGCGGGATAGATGAAGGCAAAAGGTGCCGCGCCGGGAAGGATCGTATCCATTATGGCGCGCAACGCGGCCGCAACCCCCACGCCCAGCGCGACGCATATCAGGATCGCCGCCCATGCCGGCACGATTCCGTCCAGCCAGCGCTGCACGTCCAGCTTGGCGACCCGGTACACCATCCCAGCCCCGGCGATAGGATCTCGTTTTTCACTAGACAGAACGGCCACAATCAGGTCAAGCGCGGGATGGATGGACGCTTCCGGACGGATCGTGCATCACAAAGATGGTTTGCCGATAATCGGGCAACCACCCCATGCAGCCATTGCGGGCCCACACATCCTGCGGGCAAACTGTACCAATATGGCCTTTCACAAAGTTCCCGGGTGGTTGCTTGCGCCCCTCCTGTGCCTCATTGCGGCACGGGAGGCAGGGGCCGCCGACATCCAGAAATACGATTTCCAGATCGCCGGCGCCTCGGGCGCGGTGCAGTCGACGCTCCAGGCCAGCGCCCAGCTTGCCGTCCTGAACGGCAAGGGCGCGGTCTCGCCCTTCGCCTTGATCGAGCGGGCACGCGAGGATGTGCCGCGCCTTCAGACCGCGCTGGACAGTTTCGGCTACTACCAGAACCAGGTGGCCATCACCATCGACGGCAAGCCGCTGGATGATCCGGGCCTGGCCGCCGCGCTGGACGACGCGCCCGCCGCAACCGTTACCGTCAGGGCGGCGGTGACGCCTGGCCCGCTCTATCACATCGGCCGCATCACCCTGAAGGGCACCGTTCCCGAAGGCACAGCCGACGCCCTGACCATCGCCCGGGGCAATCCCGCCGTGGCGCGTAACATACTGGATGCCCAGGCCGCGCTGTTGAACCGCCTGCAGGAAGACGGCTATGCCCTGGCCAAGGTTGACGGGCCCGAAGCCACCGCCGACGATGCAGCCCATACCATCGACGTCGTCTTCACGCTGACGCCGGGCAAGCGCGTGCAGATCGGTGCCATCGGTTTCCAGGGCCTGAAGGAGGTCAACCAGTCCTTCGCCCGCCAGGCGCTGGGCGTACATACCGGCGATCTCTACCGCCCCAGCAGGATCGAGGCCGCGCGCCAGGCGCTGGTCGGGCTGGGCGTCTTTTCCGGCGTCAATGTCCGGGCCGCGGGCAAGCTTGATGCCGGCGGGCGCATGCCGCTGATCTTCGATGTGGAGGAACGCAAGCAGCACGCCGTCACCCTGTCGGGCAACTACTCGACCGATCTGGGGCTCGGCCTGTCGGTGACCTGGTCGCACCGCAACCTGTTCGGCAACGGCGAACAGCTCAACCTCACCGCGGGGGGCACCGGGCTTGGCACCGCCAGCGCCGGCCTGGGCTACAACCTGATCGCCCAGTACATCCAGCCCTGGTTCTTCCAGGAACCCGGCCAGACGCTGGAATTCGACCTGTCGGGCGTCAAGCAACAGCTTCAGGCCTATGACCAGACGGCGCAGACGCTGGCCGCCTATGTGCGGCGGAAATTTTCCCCTCTGTGGAGCGGCAGCGCGGGCCTGTCGCTGACCCATGACGAGGTCACCCAGCAGGGCACCGACCAGCTCTATCAGCTGATAGCCCTGCCGGTCGGCGTCAATTACGACAGCACAGGCAATGCGGCCGCGCTGACCGATCCGACCCACGGCCTGCGCGCGAACCTGACGCTCACCCCCACCCAGTCTCTGGGCGACAGCAATCTTCTGTTCCTGCCGGTGCAGATTTCCGGCTCGACCTATTTCGACATGTCGGGCGACGGCCGTTCCGTGCTGGCGCTGCGCGCGCTGGTGGCGTCCATCCTGGGCGGCTCCAACCTGTCGGTGCCGCCCGACCGGCGGCTCTATGCCGGCGGCAGCGCCACGGTGCGCGGCTTCGCCTATCAGTCCATCGGCCCGCAATTTCCCGACGCCAGCCCCGTCGGCGCCAAATCGGTGGACGCCGCCACGGTGGAATGGCGCCAGCGTATCGGCGAGGATTGGGGCGCCGCCCTGTTCGTCGATGCGGGTCAGGCCAGCGCCGACGGCGCACCATTCAGCGGCGCGCTGCGTGTGGGTGCCGGCGTCGGCGCACGCTATTACACGCCCATAGGCGCCGTGCGCGTGGATGTGGCCGCCCCGCTCAACCGCATGCGCGGCGGCAATGCCTTCGAGATCTATATCGGACTGGGGCAGGCATTCTGATGACCCTGCGGCGCAAAATCCTGGTCGGCATGGGGGCAGTGGCGGCCACGCTTCTGCTGCTGCTGGGACTTCTCTTCTACACCCCCCCGGGCCTGTCGCTCGTGGCGCGCCTCGTCACGCCGCTGTCGGGCGGCAAGGTCCGCATCACAGGCATTGGCGGCTTCTTTCCCGACCACATCACCGCGGCACGGTTGGAAGTCGCCGATAAACAGGGCATGTGGCTCAGCGCCGACGATATCAGCCTGGACTGGTCGGCGCTGTCGGCGCTGTTCAACCATATCGATATCGACGATGTGCGCGCCGCCAGGATCGCGGTGCTGCGAAAGCCATTGCCTTCCGCCTCACAGGGCGAGGGACCGGTCATCGACATCGCCCATCTGTCGGCGCCGCGCATCGCACTGGGCGCGGCGATAGCCGGACGCGACGTAACCCTGTCGGCCCAGGGCCGCCTGCATTTTGTCTCGCTGCACGATCTGTCGGCCGATCTCGCCGCGACCCGGCCGGGCAGCCGCGACAGGTATCGCATCAACGGCGCCATCGTTCAGGACGTGGCGCGGGGCCGCATCGCCATCCGTGAGGGCCCGGACGGAATCCTCGGTACGCTGCTGGGCCTGCCGGGCCTTGGGCCGGTCAATGTGGCGGCTGAAGCCCGGGGCGACGCGGTGAAAAATGTCCTGTCCATCTCCGCCTCGATGGGTGCGCTTCAGGCGGCGGGGCAGGGCACGATCCAGCTTGCCGGCGGGCGTGCCGACCTGGATTTTCGTGCAAGCGCACCGGCCATGTCACCCAACGCCGACATTTCCTGGCGCTCGCTGTCGGCGGAAGGCCATTTCCACGGACCTTTCACCCAGCCCCGCATCGACGCACACCTGGACCTGGCACAGGCGCATTTCGACGGCATCGCCGCTTCCCGCCTGGTGCTGGATGCACAGGGGGCCGGCGGGACTGTCGACATGAAAGGCACCGCCGAGCGCGTCACCATTCCCGGAGAACAGCCCGATCTTTTCGCCCACGCGCCGCTTTTGCTGTCAGCCCATGCCGACCTTGAGGCAAAGTCGCGGCCGGTCACCTTCGCGCTGGTCCATCCGCTGGCCAGCCTGAAAGGCAACGCCACCACCGCGGGTGAACAGGCGGTGACGGCGGACGTCGTCATTCCTTCGCTTGCCCCCTTCACCGTGCGCCACAACATGGACCTTGACGGCAGCGGCCGCCTGCACCTGGCCGCGCGCCTTGCCGGCACCGGCCTGCAAGTGGGGCTGCAGGGCACGCTGGATGCCAAGGGCACAGCGGTTGCGGCGCGGCTTCTGGGTCGTTCCGAACTGTCCCTCACCGCCCTGCTTCAGGGCAGCGACATCATGCAGTCGCGGCTTGTCTTCAAGGGTGCCGGCGTTTCCAGCGATCTGGCCGGCACACTGAAAAAGGGCGTGCTGGCATACCGCGCCGTCGTCGCGCTGTCGGACCTGTCGCAATTGGCCGGCTCGCTGAAGGGAAAACTGTCGCTGCACGGAACGGTCAACGGCCCCTTGGGCACCGCCGCCGTGAAAGCCCAGGGCGAAGCGATGATGGCGGCAGCGGGCTTTGTCCCGCACCGCATCGCGCTTGCCCTGACGGCGGAAGGACTGCCCATGCCGGCCACGGCGCGGCTGACCGCAAACGGCACGCTGAACGATGCGCCGCTGCATCTGCTGGCCACGCTGGCGGACAAGACCCTGCACCGGCTGGACGTCACCGCCAGATGGAAATCGCTGGATGCCGAAGCCCATTTGGCCCTGCCGGACAAGACGCCGCCGCACGGCAGCCTGCACCTGGCGCTGGCGCAGATGGCCGACATCGCGCCCTTCACCGGCGCCGGCCTTTCGGGCGGCGTGGAGGCGAAGGCCGCATTGACCGCCCGCGGCAAAAGCAGCGACGCCAGTTTCGACCTGCGGCTCTCCGATCTTGCCGCCGGCGGCGCGAAGCTGGCGGCGCTGAGCGCCCACGGCAGCGCGGATGATTTGTTCCGCAAGCCGGTGCTGGCGCTTGCGGCCGATGCGCACGGCATCGCCGCGGCAGGCTTCACCGGCGATGGCACGATCAAGGCCAACGGTCCGCCCGGCAATCTTGCTGCGGACCTGTCGCTGGCCCTCAAGGACAGCGGCGGCAATGCGGCTCGTCTTTCCGCTTCGGCGGAACTGGACGCGCCGTCCAGCAATCTCACGTTCACCGCGCTCCGAGGCGAATGGCGCGGCGGCACGCTGACGCTGGACGGCCCCGCGAACATTGCCTATGGCAAGGACCTGGCGATCGAACATCTGGCGGCGCATCTGGGCGGTGGCACCATCACCGCGTCCGGGCAGATCGCACCCCACTTGTCGTTCCAGGCAAGAGTGGATGGCGTGAAGCTGGAAGACATTCCGCGCCTGATGCCCACGATCGGCCCGCGCGGCACGCTGTCCGCCGACATTGACCTGTCGGGCACGTCATCGGCGCCCGGCGGCCATATCGTGCTGGCGGCCGAAAATCTCAGCGCCGCCGCCATCGGCCGCGGTGTGGCTCCGGCCACCGTGAAGGCGGACCTTCAGCTTGGCGGCGATCACGCCATCGTCGATGCAAGCATCCGCGCCGGCACATCCGCCGATCTGGCGCTGAGCGGCCGCGCGCCTCTTGCCATGGATGGTGCGATGGCGCTCCACGCGAAAGGCCGATTGGATATGGCCCTGCTCGATCCGGTTCTGGCACCGGGCGGACGGCGCGCGCGGGGCATCCTTGCCATCGACGCCGACATCGCCGGCACGCCCGCCAATCCGCGCACCAGCGGCGGGGCAGATCTTTCCGGCGGCGAGCTTCAGGATTTCGCGCGCGGCATCCATGTCCGCGACATCGCCGCCAGCATCAAGGCCGAGGGCGCGCGCCTGACCATCGCCAGCCTCAACGGCAAGTCCGGGCCGGGGACCATCCAGGGCAGCGGCAGCATCGACCTGGCGGCACCCGGCCTGCCGGTGGACATGGTGTTCGCCGCCAGCCAGGCGCGGCCCATTGTCAGCGACCTGTTCACCGCGACCATGTCGGGCAATCTGGCGCTGAAGGGCAAGCTGGAAGACCTGCTCGACCTCTCCGGCAAGCTCGACATCACGCGCGGCGAGATCAACCTGCCGGAAAATTTCCCGCCCGAAGTCGCGGTGCTGAATGTCCGGCGCCGGGGGCTGCCACCGCCTCCGCCGCCGTCCACCAACCGCATCGCCCTCGATGTGACAATCGCAACGTCCGGCCCCATCTTCGTGCGGGGCCATGGCGTGGATGCGGTGATGGGCGGCGACATGCGGCTGTCGGGCACCACCGCCGAGCCCCTGGGTGGCGGCAGCTTCCGCATGGTGCGCGGCGAATACAGCCTGGGCGGCCAGACCCTGCAATTCGATTCCGGCACCGTGACCTTCGACGGTACGGGCGTGCGCCGCCGGATGGACCCCAGGCTGGACTTCGAGGCACACACCGAGTCCGGCGGCGTCACCGCAACCCTGTCCATCACCGGCTATGCCTCTGCGCCGAAGATTGCCCTTTCCAGTTCGCCCTCGCTGCCGCAGGACGAGATCGTCGCCCGCCTTTTGTTCCAGCAAAGCGTCAAGCAGCTTTCGCCGCTGCAACTGGCCAGTATCGCCCAGGCACTGGCGGCGATGGGCGGCGTGGGCGGCGGCTTCAATCCGCTGACGGCGGTTCGCCGCACGCTGGGTCTGGACCGGCTGGCGGTCGGCTCGGCCACGGTGGCCGGCAGCACGCAAACCCAGACCACGGTGGAAGCCGGACGCTATGTCGCGAACGGCGTCTATGTGGGCGTGAAGCAGAACCTGTCGGGCGGCACCCAGACCCAGGTGCAGGTCGACATCACCAGGCGCCTGAAAGCCCAGGCGACGCTCTCCACCGGCGCCACCGCCACCACCAGCACGGCGCTGCAGGACAATGGCAGCAGCGTCGGCCTCAGCTACCAGTTCGAATATTAGAGCCAATCTGAATCAGAGATTGAACAGCGCCGGATCGCCGCCCCGTGCGGCGATGTTGATCGAAACCGCACGCTCCACACAGAAGCGCGACAGCGCCAGTGGCCCGCCCGCCTTGGGTCCGGTGCCCGACAGGCCCTCGCCGCCGAAAGGTTGCACCCCCACCACCGCGCCGGTGATGGAGCGGTTGACATAGCTGTTGCCCGCCGGCACCGCACGGCGAATGGCCTCGGCAAAGCTTTCGACGCGCGAATGGATGCCAAGGGTGAGGCCATAACCATTGCCCGCGAAATCGCGCGCGACCATTTCGGCCTCCGCCGGGTCATAGCGCACCACGTGCAGGATGGGCCCGAACACTTCGCGCGACAGAAAGTGCGCCGATGGAATCTCCGCCAGCACCGGGGCAAAGAACGTGCCGCCAGCCGGCGCGGCCAGGCGATGCAGCACCTTCGCCTCGCGCTCAAGCCGTTCCAGATGCCGTTCCAGTGCGGCCCGCGCGTCTTCGTCGATCACCGGCCCGACATCGGTTTTCGGATCGGCGGGATCGCCCACCACCAGTGCCGACATGGCGCCCTTCAGGCCCTCGATCAGGTAATCCGCCGTCTCGTTCGGCAAGAACAGGATGCGCAGTGCCGAGCAGCGCTGGCCTGCCGATCCGAAGGCCGACAGCAGCACATCGTCCAGCACCTGTTCGCGCTGGGCGCTGGTATCGACGAACATGGCGTTCAGCCCGCCGGTCTCGGCGATAAAGGGTATGATCGGTCCCTGGCGCTCTGCCAGCAATCCGTTGATGCGCCGGGCCGTGTCGGTGCCGCCGGTAAAGGCGACGCCGCCGCAATCGGGATGCGTGACCAGCTTTTCGCCCACGCTGCGGCCTTCGCCCGGCAGAAGATGCAACGCATCGCGCGGCAACCCCGCCCCGTGGAACAGGTGCACCGCCGTGCGCGCGATCAGCGGCGTCTGCTCGGCCGGTTTGGCCAGCACGGCATTGCCGGCGGCCAGCGCGGCGGAGATCTGACCGGTGAAAATGGCCAGCGGAAAATTCCATGGGCTGATGCAGGCAAAGACGCCGCGCCCGTGCCGCGCCAGGAGGTTGCGCTCGCCGGTCGGCCCCTTCAGTTCCTCGGCGCCCGCGAACTGCCGTCGCGCCAGCATGGCGTAATAGCGGCAGAAATCGGCGGCCTCGCGCACTTCGGCGACGGCATCGCCATAAGTCTTGCCCGCCTCCAGCACGCACAATGCGATCAGCTTCTCGCGCGCTCCTTCCAGCGCATCGGCCGTCGCCTCCAGAACCTGGGCTCGTCCGTCGCCGCCCCGCGCGTCCCAGTCCGGCTGCGCGGCGCGCGCGGCTGCGAAGGCCGCGTCGATCTCCGCTGCCGTGGCTTCGGCCACATGGCCGACGATCCGGCCGGTGGCGGGCGATACCACCACCGGGCCATTGCCGGGCTCGGGCTGGAAGTCCTTCACCGCCGCAACCAGGCGGTCCCGTTCGGCGGCTATGCTCACATCCACGCCCAGCGAATTCTTCCGGTCGCCATACAGATCGACAGGCAGGGGCAGGCGCGGATGGCGCTGCGCGCCCGCTTTCTCCACCGCCCCGATGGGATCGACCACCACATCCTCCGGCGGCACGTCCTCGTTCAGAAGCTGGTGCACGAAACTCGTATTGGCGCCGTTCTCCAGCAGCCGCCGCACCAGATAGGGCAGCAGATCCTCATGCGCCCCCACCGGGGCATAGGCGCGCACGGTCATCGGCCCGAACAGTTCACCGGCGCCCTCATACAGCGCCTCGCCCATGCCGTGCAGCCGCTGATATTCAACGGACACGCCCCGATGCGCGGCCATCGCGCGCACCGCCGCCAGCGTGTGGGCATTGTGGGTGGCGAACTGGGGATAGAGCGCGGGCGTCGCCGCGATCAGCCGCGCCGCGCACGCCAGATAGGACAGATCGGTCGCCGGTTTGGTGGTGAAGACGGGATAGCCGGGCCGTCCCGCCACCTGGGCCCGTTTTATCTCGCTGTCCCAATAGGCACCCTTGACCAGCCGTACCATCAGCCGCCGGTTTGTGGCGTGCGCAAGCCTCGTCGCTTCGCCGATCACATGGATGCCGCGCTTCTGATAGGCCTGCACCGCCAGGCCCAGCCCGCCCCACGATCCTAGCGCCGGTTCGCCCGCCAGCCCTTCCAGCAGCCGCAGCGACAGCACCAGCCGGTCGGCTTCCTCCGCATCCAGGGTCATGTTGATGTTCGCGTCCGCGGCCCGCTTCGCCAGCCGCAGCAGGCGGGGATAAAGTTCGTCCCACACGCGCCGTTCCTGCAACGGCTCATAGCGCGGCGACAGCGCCGACAGCTTCACCGAAATGCCGTGGCTCCGTTCCGGGCCGTCCTTTCCCGCGGCCGTGACGGCAATCGCCTCCAATGCCCGCGCATAGGCCGCCTCGTAGCGCATCGCATCGTCGCCACTGCGCGCGCCTTCGCCCAGCATGTCGAAGGAACACAGAAAGCCTTCACGGCCCGCGCGCTTCAATGCATCCTCGATGGTGCGGCCCAGCACGAACTGCTCGCCCATGATGCGGATGGCCTGCACGATGGCGGCGCGGATCACCGGCGCGCCGGCCCGCGCCACCAGCCGGCGCAAAAAGGCGGGCGCGTCCTGTTCCGCTTCGCTGCCGATCTCCACCAGCCGGCCGGTCAGCATCAACCCCCAGGTCGAGGCGTTGACGAACAGGCTGTCGGACTTGCCCAGATGGCCTTCCCAGTCGCCTCCGCCCACCGCCTCGGCGATCAGCCGGTCCTGCGTCGCCTGGTCCGGCGTGCGCAGCAGCGCCTCGGCCAGGCACATCAGCGCCAGGCCCTCCTGTGTGCCAAGCGAAAATTCCTGCAGGAAGTTTTCGATAACGCCCTGGCGGTGCGCCCGCGCACGTGTCGCCCGCACCAGCGCCACCGCCTGGGCGCGCACGGTTTCACGCGCTGCCCCGTCCAGCGGCGCCTCGGCCAGCAGCGCCCCAAGCGCCGCACGCTCGGGTTGGTATTTGAATTCGTCCAGGCCGTTCCAGTCCATGGCGGTGATATAGGCGTTCTTCGGTGTCCCCGCCATGACGGGCGGCGCGCGGCATGCTATGAGCCTTCACCCCTTCCAGACGACCGAAAATAACAAAGAGGTGCGGATGCGGTTCGTGTTCTTGCTTTCCCTGGCGGCCGCGCTGGCGATGCCGGCCGCCGCGCTTGCACCCGGTCAGCGGGCCGCCGAGAATCGCCTTCTGGTCGATGCCAATGCCGACAGGGACAATTGGCGCCTGCACGGGCGCACCTTCGACAACCAGCGCTTCTCGCCGCTCACCCAGATCGACAGGAAAACCGTCTCCCGGCTGAAGCTTGTGCAGACGCTGCACACCGGGGTCGCCAACAGTTTCGAAGCCACGCCGCTGGCGATCGATGGCGTGCTCTATCTCGTCACCGCCACCAATCATGTGCAGGCGTGGGACGCGGCGGCCGGCAAGCGGCTCTGGGAATGGAAGCCGGACAAGCTGGACTACACCGAAGCCTGTTGCGGCCCCCAGGCGCGCGGCGTGGCTGTCGCCTATGGCAAGGTCTATACCGCGCTGTTCGACGGCCATCTGGTGGCCCTCGATGCAAGGACCGGCCATCTCGCATGGCAGACCGATCCGGCAAAGACCCACCCGGAACCTAAGCACTACTACACTTATACGCTCGCGCCCCAGGTCGATGACGGGCTGGTGATCGTGGGCACGGCGGGCGCCGAGTATGAAACCCGCGGCATGGTCGAAGCCTATGACGCCGAAACCGGAGAGAAGAAGTGGGAATTCCGCACCACCGCCGCGCCGGACGAGCCTGGCGGAGACACATGGGGTGGGGATGCCTGGAAATTCGGCGGCGGCTCAGTATGGAACACCCCGGCCATCGACCCGAAGAACGGCCTCGTCATCTTCGCCACCGGCAATCCCAATCCCGACTATCGCGGCGAAACGCGGCCCGGCGACAATGCCTATACCGACTCCATCGTTGCCATCGACGCAAAGACCGGCGGGCTGAAATGGTGGTATCAGGAAGTGCCCCACGATCTATGGGACTATGACGCCAGCGCGCCCGTCATGCTGTTCGACGCCAGGGGACCGGATGGACGGATCGTTCCGGCAGCAGGCCAGGCGGGCAAGGTCGGCAACGTCTTCATCGTCAACCGCCTGACCGGCAAGCTTCTCTACAAGTCGCAGCCCTTCGTCGAGCAGAGCGCCAACATGTTCACCCCGCCCCGCTTCGATGGCGTTACCCTGCTGCCGGGCGTGTCGGGCGGCAGCCTGTGGCAGCCGCCCGCCTTCTCGCCGCGCACCCATTATTTCTACGTGCTGGGCGCCAATGTGCCGATGACCTTCACCGCCATCGAATACCGGGACTCCAGGCCCGGCGGCCCATGGGTGGGGCGCCACACCGGCGGAGTGATGAAGCGCGCCGACGGTCCCCAGTCCGGCACGCTTACCGCCATCGACGTCAATTCCGGCCGCATCGCCTGGCAGTACCGTTCGGCGCAGCCCATGTATGGCGGCGTGCTGGCCACCGCATCGGGCCTCATCTTCGCGGGCGAGATGAATGGCGACTTCAGCGCCTTCGATGCGGCGACGGGAAAGAGGTTGTGGAGCACGAACCTCGGCACGGGCGTCTGTTCACCGCCCATCACCTATCAGGTGCACGGCGTGCAATATATCGCCGTGGGCGCCAATGGCTGCCGCGGCGGACATGTGCCGCAGGGCCGGCCCGTCTTCACCGATGCGGTGGCGATCTTCGCGCTGGATGGCCGGTCCGCGAACTGAGTTCAGATACGCATGTCCACCGGCCTGTACGGGCCCATGCGCTCGCGCCGCTCCTCCGGCAGTTCGGGCAGCAATCCCGCCATCCGCGCCGCGCTGCGTGCCAGCGCATTGGCCGCCGCCACATACAGCGACGCCTCGCTCACGGGCGCGTCCTGGGCCAGCCGCCGCAGTGCCGCGGCCACGGCCAGCCTCCTGCGCAGCTCCTGCGCTTGCGCGGGAGCGATGTCAGCCTCATCGTCCATGCGCCATAAATCGCATCGCACCCGCCGCCCGTCGCGGCCCGGGAAAATCAACGGTTAAGAAGTGGTGGAAAAGTTCCCCATATTTGCGCGGTTTTGCCTTCTGTCTTGATATTGCTGCACTGCAACATGATATTGAGGCTGTGACCATGACCCGGCGAGTCCCATGGCCCTAGAGGTGTTTCCCCGCGGCTGGACGCTGAAACCCAAGCCCCTGGGCCATCGCATCCTTGTTTCCGATGTGGTGGAGGAAACCGATTTCGGCCCCAATCCCGGCCAGCTGCGCCTTCTGCGCTATGTCCCGCCGGGGCTGCCGCCGGGCGCACCATTGGTGGTGATCCTGCATGGCTGCGGCCAGACCGCCGCCGGCTATGGCCTGGGGACCGGCTGGTTCCAGCTTGCCGCCGATCTGGGCTTTGCGGTGCTCGCGCCCGAACAGCGCGCCGTCAACAATCCCAACACCTGCTTCAACTGGTTCCAGCCCACCGATACCGCGCGCGACAGCGGCGAGGCGGGCTCCATCCATCGGATGATCGCCTTCATGGTTGAGCGCCATGGGCTGGACGACAGGCGCATCTTCATCACCGGGCTTTCGGCGGGCGGAGCGATGACGGCGGCGATGCTGGCCGCCTATCCCGAGCAATTTGCGGGCGGGGCCATCGTGGCGGGGCTTCCCGCCGGTGCCGCGCAGAATGTGCGCGAGGCGATCGACGCCATGAAGGCACCGCCCGAACGCGATGGCCGCGCCTGGAGCGAGCATGTGCGCCGCGCCAGCGGCCATGACGGTCCCTGGCCGGTGGTATCGATCTGGCACGGCCTTCAGGACCAGGTCGTCCATCCCGCCAATGCGCAGGCCAGCGTGGCGCAGTGGGCCCATCTGCATGATGTGGCGCATGTGCAGGAAGACGAGGCCGGCGGCCATTTGCGCCGGCGCTGGCGCGACGGCAGCGGAAGGCTGGTGCTGGAAAGCCATGCCCTGGCCGGGCTTGGCCATGGCGTGCCCATCGCCGCCGCGCAAGGCCACGGCATCCCCGCCCCCTTCATCCTGGAGGCGGCGATTCCTTCCAGCCTGCACATCGCGCAGTTCTGGGGACTGGACAGGCAAGCCCCGACCAGGCGCACCGGGCCCGCGATCCACGTCGTCCCGGAACCGCCCGAACCGGCAATCAAATCCATCCTCGCGCAGCAAATGCCGCCCGAGCTGGCCGGGCGTATCGGCCGCTGGCTGAAACGCTGGCTATAGCCGTCCCATGACGACTAGGACCAGAAGGATGATCAGCAGCAGGCCCAGGCCGCCGCTGGGGCCATAACCCCATCCCGCGCTGTAGGGCCAAAGAGGAAAGGATCCAATCAGCAGCAATATCAGGATGATCAACAATACCAGTCGAAGCATGCGGTGCCCTCCCTGAACCAGCGGTAGTAACGCGTGGAACGCTGCCGGGTTCAGCCGCGCGGGCCGATGCACGCTGGCCGGGCAGGGCCGCTTTGGGCTAGTCTGAGGCGGACACATTGTACGATGGGATGGTCATGGGCAGCAGCGGCACACCCATCATGGAAGCACGGCGCGAACAGATGTTTCCCACCCTGGATGCGCATGATTTCGAGCGGCTGAAACGCTTTGGCGGAATTCAGGTTTTTCCCAGGGGCACCTTCATCATGAAGGCGGGTGAGGTGGCGCCGGGCCTGGCCTTCGTCATCTCCGGCGCCATAGAGGTGCGCAAGGGCGGCGCCATCTCTTCCGGCCAGTCCATCACCCAACACGGGCCGGGCAATTTCCTGGGCGAACTTGCCCAGCTTTCCGGCCGGCCCTCGCTGGTCGATGCGTTGGCGAGCGAGGATGTGGAGGCCATCGTGGTGCCGCCGGGCGCGCTGCGCGACGTGCTGGTCCAGGAAGCCGAGCTGGGCGAGCGGCTGATGCGCGCGCTGATCCTGCGCCGCGTCGGCCTGTTGCAGGCGGGCGAGACCGGCCCGATCCTGATCGGCCCCTTCGGCAGTGCCGACATGCTCAGGCTGGAAAATTTCCTCACCCGCAACGGCCATCCCCATCGCAGCCTGGATTCGCGCACCGATCCGTGCGCGCTGACGCTGCAGGACCGTTTCAAGGTCACCTCCGACCAGCTTCCCATCGTGCTGTGCCCGGGCGGCCAGCTGCTGCACAATCCCGGCGAGGTGGAGCTGGCGCGCTGCATCGGTCTGCTTCAGCGCATCGACCCCGATACCGTCTATGACATGGTGGTGATCGGGGCGGGGCCCGCGGGCCTGGCCTGCGCGGTCTATGCCGCGTCCGAGGGGCTTTGCACCCTGGTGCTGGACTGCCGCGCCTTTGGCGGCCAGGCCGGCGCTTCCGCGCGCATCGAAAACTATCTGGGCTTTCCCACCGGCATTACCGGCCTGGCGCTGATGGGGCGCGCCTACAACCAGGCGCAGAAGTTCGGCGCCGAGATCGCCATCCCCGAGGAAGCAGTGCGCCTGAGCCCCGGGCTGGACGGCGACGGCCTGTTCCATGTGGGCTTGAACCAGGATGAACCCGTGCGGGCGCGCAGCGTGGTTCTGGCCTGTGGTGCACGCTATCGCCGGCTGGGGCTGGAAAACCTGCCCATGTTCGAAGGCAGCTGCGTGCATTACTGGGCGAGCGCGGTAGAGACGCGGCTGTGCGCCGGCACTGACGTGGTGCTGGTGGGGGCGGGCAATTCCGCCGGCCAGGCGGTGGTCTATCTGGCGACCAAGGCGCGCAAGGTCACCATGGTGGTGCGCGGACGAAGCCTGGAAGCCACAATGTCGCAATATCTTGTCGACCGCATCCGCGGCCTTTCCAATGTCGAAGTACTTCTGCGCACGGAAGTGGCGGGCCTGGAAGGCGACGGGAACGGGCTGACCAGCGTGCGCCTGAAACAGCGCGACAGCGGTGCCGAGAGCGATTGCCGGGCCCGGCACCTGTTCTCCTTCATCGGCGCCGATCCCAACACCGACTGGCTGGCCGATGCCAATGTGAAGCTGGGCGAGAAGGGCTTTGTGCTGACGGGCCAGGACGGGCGCCACCCTTACGAGACCTGCCGCGAAGGCGTCTATGCGGTGGGCGATGTGCGCGCCGGCTCGGTCAAGCGCGTGGCCGCGGCGGTGGGGGAGGGTTCGACCGTGGTGGCTGCGATCCACGGCTGGCTGGCCCGCCAGCGCGAGATTGCCGAATCCCGCCAGGCGGCCGAGTGAGCCGGCGGCGCGCAAGGTGCATAAGCTTGTCCGGCGGACATGCGAAAGGCGGCGACCGCCGCGAGCCCCGGCGAGCGGGCGGGAACGAGGCAAGTTGAATGGTGTCCGAGTTCTGCTCTCACCTCGATACCATCCGGAAAGTCACGCCCGGCAGCAAAGGCTGCGAGGAATGCCTGAAGCTGGGCTGGGAATGGGTGCATCTGCGCCTGTGCCGCATCTGCGGCCATGTCGGCTGCTGCGACCAGAGCCGCGGCAAGCACGCCACAAGGCATTTTCACCACACCAGGCATCCCATCATTGAAGGTTATGACCCGCCGGAGGGTTGGGGCTGGTGCTATGTCGACGAAGTGATGTTCAGCCTGGGCGCTGACGTGACCGAACAGATTGGCCCCATTCCGCGTTATGTCTGAAAGAGGTTTTGGCGATGCATGAGAAGATCCAGGAAGGTTTCGACGTCTTCCTCCACGACGGCGACGATTCGGTGGGCGCGGTACGCCGGGTCCACAGGCACGGCATCATGGTCTATGTCGAGGATGCGGGCGACTACGACGTGCCGGTGGCTGCCATCGTGGATGTCGACGCCGAAAAGGTGATCCTGGATGCCGGCAAGCTGGATCCCAAGATGCTGGATGCCATCCGCCGCCGCCACCGCGACGAAGACCCCAAGCTGGTGGGCTGACTTTTCAGCGCCGGGCGAAGCGGCCATACTGCTCCCCACACAACGGGGGGCTCCATGAAGAAATATCTGCTTGTCGCGGCGGCGTTGCTTGCGGCTACCCCCGCCACGGCGCGCGAACGCTGGACGCCGGACGAGGCAAAGGCCTGGTATGCCGGGCAGAAATGGCCGCTGGGCGCCAATTACATCAATGCCTCCTCCATCAACCAGCTCGAGATGTGGCAGGAAGGCACCTTCAACCCGACCCAGATCGACCGCGAGCTCGGTTGGGCGCAGGCGATGGGCATGACGACCATGCGCGTCTTCCTGCACGATCTTCTGTGGCAGCAGGATGCCGCCGGATTCAAAAAGCGCATCGACACGTTTCTCGCCATCGCCGCGCGCCACGGCATCAAGCCGCTTTTCGTGCTGTTCGATTCCTGCTGGGACCCACATCCCAGGCTGGGGCCGCAGCATCCCCCGATCCCCGGCGTGCACAATTCCGGCTGGGTGCAGGGGCCCGGTGCCGAGGCGCTGAACAATCCGGTCGAGGAGCCGCGCCTTGAGGCCTATGTGAAGGGTGTGGTCGGCGCCTTTGCAAAGGACGACCGCATTTTAGGCTGGGACCTGTGGAACGAGCCGGACAATCCGGTGGGCCAGTATCAGGACAATGTGCCTGCCAAGATCGCCCGCGTCACCCGGCTTCTGCCGCGAGTCTATGACTGGGCGCGCAGCGTCGATCCCGTGCAGCCGCTTACCAGCGGCGTCTGGCACGACGCCCATTGGGACAGGCTGGACGGGCTGAACGCGATCGAGAAGACACAGCTTACCCAGTCCGACGTGATCAGCTTTCACGATTACAGCTGGCCGGAAACCTTCGAGGCGCGCGCGAAGTCGCTGACAGGCTATGGCCGTCCCATCCTCTGCACCGAATATATGGCGCGGGGCAACGGCTCGACGTTCGACACGATCCTGCCCATCGGCAAAAAGATGGACATCGGCATGATCAACTGGGGCTTCGTCAACGGCAAGACGCAGACCGACATGCCCTGGGACAGCTGGCAGCGCCCTTACGTGCTGCGCCCCCCGACCATCTGGTTCCACGACATCCTGCACGGCGATGGCACGCCCTATCGCGCGCGGGAGGTGGAGATCATCAAGGCGCTGGCGAATGCCCCGCGTGGGCAGGTCCCGCCATTGCCCGAATAGAAAAAGGCCCGCGGGATTTCCGCGGGCCTTCCTGCGTGCACGAACGCGGCTTTTTCAGGCGCTGCCGTTGGTGAAATTCGCCTTGGGGTCAACCTTCAGCACATTGATGATGTACTGCTTGTCCTTGGCCAGCACCGCTTCCATCGTGCTGCCCTTGGGGATCATCGAGGCGTCATAGTCCAGCGTCACCCAGCCATTGAAGTTCTTCTCGACCAGATATCTCTGGATGCGGGGGAAATCGACGCCGCCCGAATCCGGCCCGCTCATGTTGCGGAACCAGTTGTGGCCGCCCGACTCCGGCCCCGTGCGCGGCACCGCCACCTTGCGGTTGCCCTTCAGCTTCGTCGGCGCGCCCTTGTAGTGGATTTCGGCGATGCGCGGCCAATAGGTGGTCAGGACCTCAATCGGGTCCAGCCCGCCCAGCACCAGATGGGCGGTGTCGGCCGTCATCCACACATAGCGCGGATCGGTCTCCTTCATCAGAAGGTCGACCTCATGCTGGTTCTGCACCAGCGAGCCGACATGGGGATGGGGCGCCAGCCTGATGCCCAGCTTCAGCGTCTCCATGCCGATCCTGTTCAGGCTTTCGGCGCACTGCTTGATGTTGTCGTCGCTGGTGTCATAGCCCGGCGGGCGCGGGCCCATGTTCATCTTGAAATGGTTCACATAGCCGAAGGGCTTGATGAACTCGCGCGCGAACTTGATGTGGTCGGCCACCGTCTTGGCCGCCTTGGCCGGGTCAAAGAAATTGCCCGAGAAATCCGGCCCGCCGCCGTTCGAACAGGTGGCCATCTGCATGCCGGCATCGTCCAGGATCTTCTTCAGCGCCAGCGGGCGGCCCAGATAGTTCACCACATTGTGCCGGAAGGGCTCCACGCCGGGAAAGCCCAGCTTGTGGCCCACCCGGATGGCTTCCTCGACATTGGTGTCCCAGGAAATGGCGCTGTAGGAATAGCGGAAGGGCAGTTTTCCACCCGCCGCGGCGGCCGGCGTGGCGCTCATCGTGGCGGCACCGGCGAAGGCGGCGGCGCCGCTCAGAAAGCGCCTGCGGGAGGGGGATGCGAAGTCCATGGGTTCCTCCGGTATGTTCTTTTTGTCCGCGGACAGTCGCACACCGGCCCGCCGCCTGTCTTGCCCAAATTGTCTCAGCCGGCGCGCCGGGCGGCGAAAGCCATAAGTGTGCGCGTGCGTAAAGCGGCCGTTGCGGCCGGACAGGCCGGACCTTATTCATGCGCCCTGATGGCCAGAAAGCATGTCCTTCCCGACCGGCTGAAGCCCGGATTGAGGCTGGTATTCTGCGGCACCGCCGCTGGACGCCAGTCGGCGCTGCAACAGGCCTATTACGCCCATGCCCAGAACCGCTTCTGGAGGACGCTGCATGAGGTGGGCCTGACGCCGCGGCTCCTGGCGCCGTCCGAGTATGCCCTCTTGTGGGACCTGGGGATCGGCCTGACCGACATCGCCAAATTCGCCTATGGCATGGATCACCAGCTGCCCGCGGACGCCCTGGGCGAGAAGGCCGCCGCGGCGTTGCGCGCGCGCATCGCCAGGGCGGCCCCGCAGCATCTGGCCTTCACCAGCCTCAATGCCGGCAGGCGCGTGATGGGCGCAAAGGCCGTGGCCGGCGAACAGCCGCAGCCGTTAGGCGCCACGCGGGTCTGGATATTGCCGTCGCCGTCGCCGCTTGCCGCCAACCATTGGGACATCGCGCCCTGGCGCGCGCTGGCGAACGCCGTGCGCCAGGATCAGGGCGCGGGCTTCAGGTGATGCGGCGCGCCGCCGTCAGCCCCACGATCAACAGGATCAGGAAGATGGCGATGAAGATAAAGAACAGGAATTTGGCGATGGCAATGGAGGCACCCGCGACGCCGGTAAAGCCCAGCACGCCGGCGACAAGTCCGATCAGCAAGAAGATAAGCGCCCATTTCAGCATGGGTGAACTCCGCCTGTTTCGCATTCCCTGAAGGAAACACGCACCGGTACGGGGCGGTTCCCCTCAGCCGGGCGTCTGCGGGGCGGGCGCCGGCTGCGACAGGGCCCAGGCGACGATGTCCTGGGTGCACTGGCCCAGCAGTTCCGTCAGTGTCTGTGTCACCGCGCCGACGCTGTTGGCACCCGCCGATGCGGAATGACCGACCGCCTGGCTGGCCGCGATCTTGCGGCCATGGGTGACGACCAGCTTGGCCATGATCGCCACGCTCACCTGGGGAATGCCGTCCTGCGTGGTGTAGTGGGCGGCGAAATCCTTTACCTCGGTGACCAGCGCATAATCGGCGTGCAGCGATTCCTGTTCGCGCGCCACCGCCGCGATGCGGCCCGAGCGTTCAAACCCGTCCAGCAGCGCGCGCTGGATCAGCGCGGGCAGGCGGTCGGGCCAGGTGGCGTTGGCGTAGTAGTCCTGCATGCCGCCGGGCTGGAACAGGGCGATGCGGTCGGTGTCCAGTCCGCCGGGCACATCGGGCCGGTCGATCGCGAGCGCCCAGCCCACTTTTTCGCCCGCCGCGCTCGCCCCCTTCGGTGCGGTGAAGTCCGGATGCAGGGTATAGATCCGTCCCGCCGGCGGGGGGCCGATCAGGTCGCTGCTGCAGCCCGGCAGGACAAGCGCCGCCGCGCCGCCCAGAAAGACTCGCCGCTCCATCATTTGGTCCTCATTTGGGTTGGTATCCCTTGCGCCGGTCGCCGAACAGAAGTGTGGTGGGCTGGCGGTTCACCTGATCGGACAACTGGTCCAGGTTCGCCACCAGCCGCCGCGTTTCGCCGATCAGGTCGGAAAGCTGCGACAGCTCCTCGCCATTGATGAAGGCGTCGGCATCATCTGCCACCTTGCTGTATTTGCGCAGCGTCACGCCGGCCTGGTTGATCGCGGGCTGCAGCTCCCTGGACGCTTCATTGAAGTTGGCCGCCGCCTGGTTGGCATTGGCGATGGCCGCGTCGATGTCGGCGCTGCGTTTGGCGATGGCGCTGGTAGTCTCGTCCAGGTTCGCCAGCACATGGGCCAGGGCCCTGCGGTTGTTGTCGTTGAGAAGGTCGTTTATGCGCTGGGTCGCGATGTTCAGCCTTGCCACCACTTCGGGCGCGGACTGTTCCAGCTGCTGCAGCGTGGACTGCCTGGTGCGGATCACCGGATAGCGCTCGTCATCCCTGGCGGTGAGCAGCGGCGAATTGGCCGTGCCGCCGCTGATCTCGACATAGGTGCCGCCGGTCAGTCCCTGGCTCTCGATCGAGGCGACGCTGTCCTGGCGGATGTTCAGGCCCGGGCGCACCTGCAGGGTCACGATCACCCGCTGGGGATCGGTGGGATCGAACGCAAGGTCCTTGATGCGCCCCACCTCGATGCCGTTGAAGCGGGTAACGGTGCCGGTGCCCAGCCCTGTTACCGGTCCTTTGAAATTGGCTTCGTAATAGGCGTATTCCTGGCTGTACTGCACGCCGGCCAGCCACATGATCGCCACCACCAGCCCGATCACGCAGGCCAGGACGAAAGCGCCGACGCCGACATAGTTTGCCTTGGTTTCCATGGCTCTACGCCTCCGTGCCTTCCAGCGCCGCGCGCCCGCGCGTGCCGGAGAAATATTCCTGGATCCAGGGATCCGGATTCTTCCGCAGCTCGGCGATGGTGCCGGTGATGATCTTCCCGTTCACCAGCACGGCGATCCGGTCGGCCACCGCGCGCAGCGAGTCGATGTCGTGCGTGACCATGAACACGGTCAGGCCCAGGCTCTCCTGCAGCTGGCGGATCAGCGCATCGAACCCGTCCGCCGAGATCGGGTCCAGACCCGAAGTCGGCTCGTCCAGGAACAGCAGCTCCGGGTCCAGCGCCAGCGCGCGCGCCAGTCCCGCGCGCTTCTTCATGCCGCCCGACAATTCGCTGGGATATTTGTGGGCCGCATCCGGCGGCAGGCCCACGAGGCTCAGCTTCACCGCCGCGATCTCGTCCATCAGCTCCTGGGACATATTGGTGTATTCGCGCAGGGGCACCTGGATGTTTTCCGCCACGGTCTGGGACGAAAACAGCGCGCCTTCCTGGAACAGAACGCCCCAGCGCATCTCCAGGCGGTGCATTTCGCCGCCTTCGACCTCGCCGAGCGGCTGGCCGAAGACTTTCACCGTTCCCTCGCGCGGGCGGATCAGGCCGATGATGGCGCGCAAAAGGACGCTCTTGCCCGAGCCGGAGCCGCCGACCACGCCCAGCACCTCGCCGCGCCGCACGTCCAGGTCGAGATGGTCGTGGATCGTCTTGCGGCCGAAGCCCGTGACCAGGCCGCGGATGCAGATCACCACGTCATCCTGTTTCGGCGCGCCGGCCATCAGACCCCCAGCACCGAGAACATGACGGAAAAGGCCGCGTCCAGCACGATCACCAGGAAAATGCCCTCCACGACGGCGCGGGTTGTCAGCAGCCCGACGCTGGCGGCATTGCGCTCCACCTGGAAGCCTTCATAGCAGCCCACCAGCGCGATCACGAAGGCGAACACCGGGGCCTTGACCAGGCCGACCAGCAGCGTGTTCAGCGTTATCGCGTCCTGCAGCTGGCGCAGGAAGACATGGATGGTGATGCCCAGCTGGAAGTAGCACATGAACGCCCCGCCCAGAAGGCCCATCACGTCCGAATAGAAGGTCAGAAGAGGCAGCGCGATGACAAGCCCGATGATGCGCGGCAAGACCAGCGTCTCGACCGTGTTCAGGCCCATTGTCTGCATCGCGTCGATTTCCTCGTTGACGCGCATCGTGCCGATATGGGCGGTGAAGGCACTGCCGCTGCGCCCCGCCACGATGATGGCGGTGATCAGCCCGCCGATCTCGCGCAGGACGCCCACGCCCAGAAGATTGATGGTGAATATCTCCGCGCCGAAGCGTTTCAGCTGGTCGGCGCCCTGATAGGCCAGCACAATGCCGATCAGGAAGGCCAGCAGCCCCACGATCGGCAGCGCGTTGATTCCGGTTTCTTCCACCTGGTGGAAGATGGCGGGGATGCGCAGGTTGCGTGCCGGGCGCACCAGCGCCTCGGCCGCTTCCACCGTTACCCGCCCCAGATAGCCCAGGATCGACCAGCCCTGGCGTCCGGCATGCACGGTGGCACGTCCGATGCGATAGAGCCGGCCGCGAAAGCCCGGCGGAATGCGCGAGACATAGGGCTCGCAGGGCTTGGCGCCCTCAACCGCCTTCAGCAGCGGCACATACATCTCGGGCAGGTCCAGGCGCGAGACCTTGCGCCCGACCGCTTCCAGCGACTTCCGGGTCCGCAGCACAAGCCACGCCCCGGCGCTGTCCAGCCGCTCCAGCTTGCTGGCGTCGATGGCGACGTCGCCGCGGCCATTCCAGTCCTGGCCGCCCAGCGCCTTGTCGAGCTGGGCGCAATGGGCGGTGACCCAGGCCCCGCCCAGGGTCAGCCGCCCGCCGTCCCGGTCCAGCGTGAACCAGGCTTCCGGTGCGTCAGAAGCAGCTTCGATCATGGTCAAAGGCTTGATCCCAAATGCCCGTGGGATGTGGCAACGGAACAATGCGGCAAAGCCGGAAGAAGTTCCATGAGTTCCCCCCTGTCGTCACATTGCGCCCGCGAATCATGCCTCTGTGGATAACGCCAACACGTGCTTGCGCCGGAAACGAGTCAGGCGTTTCATTTCACCATGTGGTCCGGGGAACGGACTTGTGGCTCGCAAGGCCGCGATGAACCGGGAAGCCACAGCCCCCTGCCGGAATGCCGGCGGTGAAAGCCGATGGGCGCCGGGGAGCACGGGGGACGGTGATAGCGCGCAAGCGCAGACACGCGAAAGCGTGACCATGTGAAAACGTGGGTCACTGGCCGATGAACCTGCAAGCGGCGGCAAACCGCTCGGCAGGCCGCGCAAGCCAAGGCCGCGAGGCCGGGGCTAAACGCGGACCGGGAACCGGAGCGCGCAAGCGTGAAGGCGACTGGTGCGTCGCGAACGGCCGGAATGGTGAAGACCTCCGCAAGGGGGCCATGCACAGAGCTGGCGCACTGATGATGCAGGCGAGGCGAGAGCGACGGCTCCCGCCTCTTCTGCTTTCTGGTGCTTCCCGGGTTGAAAATTTGATCCAGATGATTGCCCGCCCCCTGTCCGGCTTCTAACGTCGCCGGAACTTTGCACGGGGGTAAAGCCATGAGTGCGACTTCGGTCATCGACAGTCTGTTTCACGGGCGGATTCGGGCGGGCTCGCGCCGGCTTTTCTGGGTGGGCCTTGGCATGGCCATTCTGGGCGTCGTCGCGCTGATCTTTCCGGTCATCTCCACCCTGGCGGTGGCGCTGTTCGCCGGCTGGGTGCTCCTGATGGCTGGGGTGCTTCTGGTCGCCAGCGCCTTCACCATCCACGGCACCGGACCCTTTTTCGGCGCGCTGGTCACCGGCCTTCTGTTCGTCGCCGCGGGACTTTTCCTGTTGTTCAGCCCCATGGCCGGGGCGGTGGCGCTGACGCTGATGGTGGGCCTGCTGTTCATGTTCCAGGGCGCGGTCGAGACCTATTTCGCGCTGGAGATGCGGCCGCATCGCGGCTGGGGCCCGATGTTGCTGTCGGCCATCGCCAGCATCGTGGTGGCGATCCTGATCGTGGTGGGCTGGCCGGCCATCTCGCTGGTCGCGCTGGGCGTCCTGACCGGCGTGAATTTCATCAGCACCGGTGTGGGCTATATCGCCGTTTCGCAGGCGCTGAAGCCTGCCGCATGATCGGCCCTTCCGCATGACCGGACGTTCTGCATAATCGCGTCCGCATCGTCTGGAGTTCCGGTCATGGAAAAAGTTCGCCTGGGCAATACGGGCCTGAAGGTTTCGCGCATCTGCCTGGGAACCATGACCTATGGATCGCCCGGCTGGCGCGACTGGGTGCTGGACGAGGAAGCCAGCCGCCCCTTCATCAGCCGCGCGCTGGAGGCGGGGATCAATTTCTTCGACACCGCCGACATCTATTCGCAGGGCGTGTCGGAGGAAGTCGTCGGCCGGGCGCTGCGCGATTTCTGTCCGTCGCGCGAGGATTACGTCCTGGCCACCAAGGTCTTCTTTCCGGTCGACGGCAGGAATGGCGGGCTGTCGCGCAAGCACATCATGGCGGGAATCGACAATTCGCTCGCCCGCCTGGGCATGGACCATGTCGATCTCTACCAGATCCACCGCTTCGACAATGCCACCCCGATCGAGGAGACGATCGAGGCACTGCACGACGTGGTGAAAGCGGGCAAGGCGCGTTATATCGGCGCTTCTTCCATGCATGCCTGGCAGTTCGCCAAATACCTCTCCACGGCGGAGAAGATGGGGATGACGAAGTTCGTCTCCATGCAGAATTTCTACAATCTCGTCTATCGGGAGGAGGAGCGGGAGATGCTTCCGCTCTGCCATGACGCGGGCATCGGTGTGATCCCCTGGAGCCCCTTGGCGCGCGGCTTCCTGGGCCGCCCCGCGGCGCATGCGCTGGACCGGCAGACCACGCGCGCCAAAAGCGACAATATCCTGGACATGAAGTTCGGCGATGCCGATGTCGAGACGCTGCGCCGGGTGGAGGAGACGGCCAGGAAGCGCGGCGCGAAGAACGCCCAGATCGCCACCGCCTGGCTCTTGGCCAAAGGCGTCAGCGCGCCCATCGTCGGCGCCTCGAAGATGAGTCACCTGGAAGATGCCATCGCCGCCGCCTCGATCGTGCTGACGGACGACGAGGTGAAGCATCTCGAAGAGCCCTATCGTCCCAAGGCCATCGCCGGCAACCTGCGCTGATTCAGAACTGCGCCGTCAGCCGGGCGCCCAGAATCGATACCGGCCCGCGCGACCCGGCATAGGCCGGGTTGGCGACGAACTGGTAGTCGGCGGTCGCGGCCAGCCATTGGGTGATCCACGCGCTGTAATAGGTTTCCAGTATGTCCTCGGTCCCATAACTGGGAAGCTGCCCGTCGCCGATCAGGATGCCCAGGCCCCCGGCGGCGAAATAGGCGCGCGCGGAGGAGGAGAGGGCGTCGACCACCCCGGCGACACCGGCGCTGTCGCCCGGCCGGCCCCAGGCGGCGCCCGAAAGCGACAGGCCGGCCGAGAACGACCGGTTGATCTCGGTGAACTCGAAGGCTTCCTTGCTGCCGTCATTGAAGCTGGCGCGTGCGAAGACGCCCAGCATGCCACTGACCTGCTGTTCAAGGTTGATCGAGCCGCCCGGAAGTGACGCATAGCGGCGCACCAGCGCGGTGTCGGGCGCCATGCCGCCGGCGAGCCACAGGTGCACCGCATCGTGATAGCCGCCCATGTCGCCGCGATTGATGAAGCCCAGTAGCTTTATGCTGCCCGGCCGTCCCCGCCATTGGTGGCGTGCCTCGGCTTCCGCCACCAGCTCGAACTGGCGGAAATCGGTCTGCAGTTCGGTGGTATTGGGCACGCGCGACAGGGCGAAGGCGCCGGCGCGCAATGTCCACCAGTCCTGCGACCACTCCGCGGCGGCGCCGTAGCTGTAGCCCCAGGCGTCGGCGGCATAATCATAGGCGCCGGCATCGATGACAGCCCAGTTCAGGAAGTCGCGCGCCGGATCGTGGGCGTAAGGATTGGTATCGAATATGTCGGTGACGGAGATCTTTCCGGCGGTCAGGACCAGACTGTCGGCGGTGCGGGTGCCGCCCATCTGGTTGGCGCCGTCCTGCACCGTCTCACTTTTGCCGCCCAGGTCAAAGGTCTGGCGGAAGAACAGCCGCTGCAGCCTGAGATAGGGCGTGCTGCTGCCCACCTTGTAGCCTTCGCCGCTGGAAAACCCCGCAAGCCCCAGCGTGTTGGAAAGGCCGAAACCCTGGTCAATCTCCGGATTCGCCCACACCTCACCGCCGTCCCACAGCCTTGCCCCGGCATAGAGGGTGGCACTGAAGGTCTCCCGGCCCTGGCTGCCTGGGTCCAGGCTGTTGGGTCCGCGATAGGGCGAGCGGAAAGCGGGATGATACTGGTCCACGAAGACGGCCTGCCCGTGCAGCGCGATGCCGTCGCCGGCGAAGGCGTTGGCGGGGCAGGCCGCCAGCAGGCCCGACAGAAGCAGGGCGTCGCACGCCATGACGGGGGTTTCCGGAAAATCTGGCCGCACTCTGGCGGCGGTTCAAGACGGTCTGGTGAAGGCCCGCCTTGTGCGGGCCCACGCCGGGCTATATACCCCCAGGGGTATAGCGCCGACATACCCCATGGGGTATTTTGGCGGAAAGGACGAAATGACACACTCCATCGCCGACCGGCAGAAGCTGCTCAACCGCGTGCGCCGGCTGCGCGGCCAGGTGGACGCGATCGAACGGGCGCTGGAGGCCGAAGCGGGCTGTACCGAAGTCATGCGTCTTCTGACTGCGGCGCGCGGCGCTATCAACGGCATGATGGCCGAGGTGGTCGACGATCATATCCAGATGCACATGATGGATCCGGCGCGCAGGCCCAGCCGCGACGAAAAGGAAGCCGCCGGCGAACTGGTGGCAGTGCTGCGCTCGTACATCCGCTGAGCCGGCCTGCCCGCGCAATGCGAAGGGGCGGCGCATTTCTGCGCCGCCCCTCTGCCGAGCCACACAGCCCCTCCTCCCCTTCGCTTGCGAAGCAAGCCGGAAGGGGAGATGTCAGCAACGATGTGTCTGCCAGAGGCAGACCGAGTTGCTGACGGAGGGGTTCAGCTTACAAAGGCCACCAGTCGAGCTGGTACTTGTAGTTCGCGTCGGATTCGTCCTGCTTCCAGCCGCCGCCCAGCGCCGAATAGAGGCCGATATTGGCTTCCAGCCGCGCCAGCTTTGTCACCACCAGCGAATTCTGGGCCGTGAACAGCTGCTGCTGGGCATTGAGCAGTGACAGGATGTCGATGGTGCCCTCGCGATACTGCAGCTCGGAAATGCGGAAGGCTTCGGCGCTGGCCTTCACCTGGGTCTGGATCAGGTCCAGCTGCTCGGTGGTGGCCTGCACCTGGCCCAGCGAGGATTCCACGTCGGCGAAGGCACTGAACACCGCCTTGCGATAGGCGGCAATCAGCTCGGTCTCCTGCGCCTTGGCAAGGTCGCTCTGCGCCTTGACCCGGCCGCCGTCGAAGATCGACTGGAAGATGCTGGCGCCGATGGTGAAGGCCATGTTGGCCGGATTGATCAGTCCCGCCAGCGCGCCGGCCGAATATCCGCCGGTGCCGGTCAGGCTGAGTGAGGGGAAGAAGGCGGCACGTGCCGCATCGACATTGGCGTGCGCCGCGTAAAGCTGCGCCTCGGCCTGGGCGATGTCGGGACGGCGCAGCAGCAGCTCGGACGGCAGGCCCGGCTTTACCGTGGGCGAGGTGATCTCGTCCAGGTTCTGCCCCTTGACCTCATAACGCTCCGGCGCGCGGCCCATCAGGATGGCCAGGCCATAGCGCGCTTCCTTTTCCTGCTCGATCAGGCCGGGCAGCTGGGCTTCCTGCTGCGCCAACACGGCCTGCTGTTCGGCCAGGTCCAGGTTGGAGGACACGCCGCTCGACACTTTTGCCTGGGTGATGGTCAGGATGCGCTTGGCGGCGTCGACATTGGCGCGGGTGATGGCGACGCGCTCGCGCAGCGACAGCACGGTGAAATACTGGTCCGCCACCTGCGCCTCGATGGACAGGCCGATCACGGCGGCGTTGTAGCGGCTGGCGCGCAGGCTCTGCCGCGCCGCCTGCAGGTTGAAATACTCCCCGCCGAAAAAGCTCTGCTGATAGCTGGCGGAAAGTCCCGCCGACCAGGTGGTGAAGGCCGGGCCGTGCGGATGGCCGGCACCCTGGCGCTTGTAGCCGCCCGATGCATCCAGCGTCGGCAGCAGCGCCGAGAAGGCCACGCCATCCTGCGCCTCGGCCTGGATCACGCGGGCCGCGGCCTGGGCGATGTCCAGGTTTTCCTTCTGTGCGGTCGCCTCAAGCTGGGTCAGTTCGTCGGCCTGGAAGGTGGTCCACCAGTCGCTGGACGGCCACAGCGGCGCCTGTAGATTCGGCGCGGGCTGTTCGAAGGATGCGGGCACGTCGCCGGGCCGGTCGAGCGGGGTGGGGTTGGTGGTACAGGCGGCCAGAGCAGCAGACAGCGCCACGGCACCGGCACCCTTGAGAAGCGCACCCTTCAGGCGGGCACCGGGAAGGAGGGATTTCATCAAACTCTCTTTTCTATCGGCGTATGGTCTAACGGCGTGGGGAGCAATATGGCGCGGGCGGTCGCGCGGGCACTTAGAATTCTCCCCCGGTTCCACCATCTCGCCCAAATATGGCGACGGGTGGGCATCAGGCAAGGCCCCTGCGCTGTAAAGCTTTGTCGCGCCGGTACAGCTTCAAGGCTTTTCAGGGGCTTAATGGAATCTCTCAGCGGCGAGTGGACACCGCCAACCGCCATATTCTGACAAATGGGGGAGGGCGCGGCAAATTTTTCAGTCCCGCCCCGCCCCTTTTCCGCAAGGCCCAACACAGCTTGCGGCCACCGCGAGGCCCGGCTTTGCGAACAAGGGGCATTGAAAAAATTGGACGGCCGGGCCAAGGGCTTTACGTGGGGGGCACAAAAGCCGACCCGGCCGTCGCTGTTGGCTGTATCCTTAAGGTGGAGCGCCGAACGGACACAGGACCAGAGGCAAACATCCTCCTCCGTGCGGCGCAGGTGAAGCCTTGGCGCCGGCAAATTTGTATCGGTGTGTCGTGAAAGGCCGCTCTATTCAGGCTGGGCGAAAATATTATTTATCATCACGCGCGTTCGGGAATTTTTCCCGATCGAATGCGCGCGCCGCGGATGAAACAAACACCGTCAGTGCCGTTGCCACGTAGCTGTTACAAGGAATTTCAAAATGACCTGGCCGATGCCCGCGCCCATCCTGCTGTTGTGCTGTTCTAACATTTTCATGACGTTCGCCTGGGTGAGGCGCGACCGGCGGCGCTTAGCGACAGCGTAGCGGCGCGGGCAAATCGGTACAGTGTACCGATTTGAGCGCCGAACGCGCCGAGCTTGAGCGAGGCGCCGGAGGGCAGCCTGCCATTTCGCTTCCGAAGACGGGGATCTGAATGAACTGGAACTATCTCGCACCGATTGTGCTGTTGTGCTGTTCGAATGTCTTCATGACGTTCGCATGGTACGGCCAGCTCCGATATCCGCATGCCGCGCTGTGGGTCGTGATCCCGCTCTGCTGGAGCATCGCCTTCTTCGAATACTGTTTCGCCGTGCCGGCCAACCGCATCGGCCACCAGGTCTATTCCGCCGCCCAGCTCAAGACGATGCAGGAAGTAATCACCCTGGTCGTATTTGCTGTCTTTTCGGTGACATGGCTGGGCGAGCCGCTGCGCTGGAACCACTTCGTGTCGTTTGGGCTGATCGTCGGTGCGGCGTTCTTTGCTTTTCACAACTGGAAGTAACCCCCTCCGGAGCCTGTGCGTGCCGCAATCGCCCATTGCAGCAGCAACGCGAAGGGGCGGCACACAAAATGCGCCGCCCCTTGCCAAGCCACGAAATCAGGGAATCACTTCAACCCGAACGCAAACACATGCGCGTCATGGGTGACGACATAGACCTTGCCCAGCGCCACCACCGGCTCGCTGAAATGCACCCAGTCGGGGATCGCCTTGCCGCTGTTGAACAGCTGCTTGCCGCTCACCGCGTCATAGGCATACAGCTTCATGTTGTCGACCGGGGTCGAGCGCAGCGTGTTGCTTTCCGTCCAGGGCATGCGCGGGCCGCCCGGCTTGGCATAGTTCTGCATCGCCTGGCCGCCGGTCGACAGGGCATAGACCACTCCGTTCGCCACCACCGGCGGATCGGGCATGATCATGTCGTTGCCGCTCCAGCGTGGCTCGGCGCTGATCTGGCCATTGTTGTTCACCACCTCGAACGCCAGGATCGTGCCGTTGGGCACCGGTCCGTTGGTGATGGGGAATTTGGGCTGGTCCACGCTGGCGGGCCCCTGCATGGGCAGATAGAGGAAGCGCCGGCCGTCGGGGCTCAGCCACGTGCTGACCGCGCCCCACACGCCCTGGCCCGGATCGGTGCCGATCTTCTTGTCATTGCCCAGCTTGGGCGAGGCCCATAGCGGCGTCATGTGGTTGTCGCCGCCCAGCCTGGCCGCATCCAGCAGCCGCAGCACCGCTTCCTTCTGCGACACCGCGATGATGGTCTTGCCCGAGAAGTCGAAGATGGTGGGGCTGGCCGAGCCCGACATGTCATGGGCCAGGTTGTCGCGCCAGTTCTCGGGCGTGAAGCTGTCCATCAGGCGCGTCGCCTGGGGTGCCAGGCGCAGCACGCTTTCGCTGTAATTGCCCGCCGCCGGGTCATAGAGGCCGTTCGAAGTCTCCACCAGCACGCTGTCGCCGGGCCCTTTCACCGCGCCGCCGCGGCCCCAGGGCGCGGCCGGCCGTGCGCCGCTGGTGAAGAAGTGGGTGACCTCGGGATGCGACAAGTCCGAGGTATCGACTGCATTCACCGCCGAGGCGTCGTGCAGCGCGCCGGGAAGCGCGCGGCGCAGGCCCGACAGCGCCGCCGCGCCCATGCGCGAGCCCTTGTCGAACACCTCGCCGCAGGCGCGGCCCGACGGCGAATAGACCACGTCGCCGATCAGGTTCAGGCTCCAGGCGCGGGCGAAAGGCGCCACCATCTGGATCGGCGTCAGCTTTTCGCTGCCGTCCGCCACCGAGACCCCGCGCAGCTTGCCGTCGCTGGGGATGAAGAAAACCAGCCCGCGCTTCTTGTCGATGGTGGGCGTGTCGTTGGCGGTGTTGGGGCACAGCCACGATGCCGGCGTGGTCGCCTTGTGCGGATTGGGGAAGTTCTTCTGCCACAGCTTCTCGCCCGTCTGGGCATCCAGCGCATAGATCGTGTCGTTGGCGCCCAGCACGAACATCACGTCGCGGGTCTTGCCGCCCACATCCATGCCCGATGCGATCACCGGCGCCGTCATGGTCGACAGCACATCCTTGTTGATGGGAACGTCCAGCTGGGCCTTCCACAGCACCTTCAGCTTGCCGACATTGTCCTTGTTCAGCGTCTTCTCGCCCTGGTTCCAGGCGGTGCGCGACTGGTCATAGCCCCAGGTTGGCCAGTCGGCCACGGCGGGCGGCGGCGGCGGCGGGGCGGCTTTCGGCATGGCCGCCAGCTTCACCAGGTCGGCGTCCATGGCCGCGATCTTGGCGTCGGTGACTACCCCGTTCGCCACGATGCCGCGATTGTTGGCCTTGATCTCGGGCAGGGTGACTTCCAGCGCCTGGGTCAGCTGCGGGCTGTGGGCCAGTTCGGGGAAATATTTCTCGAAGATCGACCGTGTCTGCGGGTTTTCCAGCAGGGTGCCGATGCTGGACTGCTCGGCGCTATAGGTTGTTTGCGCCTGCGAAAGGCCGGTGAATGCGGCGCCCGCCAGCACCAGGCCGGCCAGTGCCGTGGCCAGACGAAACTTCGATTTCATGATTGTAATGCCTCTTCGCCCCTGGGAACGCGGGGCTTTGCCCGCATTTTCTTGTTCCCGTACGCTCGGGCCGGGGCGCAGAAATGTCAACGCGGCGGATTACCCGATGCGAGCGCTAACGGGCTGGATTCGCTCAGCCGGACGTCTCCAGATGGCCTTTGGCGGCATGGCGGCTGGCGGCTTTGCGCGGGCCGTTTTCCTGGCGGGCGGCATGGGCGCGCACGCGCAAAAGATCGCGCCGCGCCACCAGTCCCACCAGGCGCCCGCTGCCGGGCTCGACGACGGGAACGCGGCCGATATCGGCGGCCGCCATCCGGTCCGCAAGATGGCCGACCAGCTCGTCGGCATGGGCAAGGAAAAGCGTCTGGTCCTTGGCATGCTCGCCCAGCGTTTCGCCGGCCGGAAAATCCTCGCGCATCCAGCGCAGCACGTCCGAGCGGGACACCATGCCGGTGACGCGGCCATCGCCGTCCAGCACGGGATAGCTCTTGTGCCGCAGCCGCCCGGACACGGTGTCGAAAAAGCCGATGGCCTCGCCGATCGTCGTGGTGACCGGCAGGCTGTCGACCTTTTTCGTCATGATGTCGCCGACGCGCATCACGCCAAAGGGATCGACGGCATATTCATAGGACAGATGCTGGCCCCGCCGCGCCAGCCGCTCGGTCAGGATCGAGCGCCGCATCAACAGCACCGTGGTCGCAAAGGATGCCGCACACGCGGCCAGCACCGCGGGCATGACGGCAAGATCGCCGGTCAGTTCGACGGCAAAGACCGTCGCCATCAACGGCGCGCGCATCGTGCCGCCCAGAACCGCCGCCATCGCCACCAGCCCCCAAAAGCCCGCGCCGCCAAAGGGCAGGACATGCGCCTCGATCGCCCCCAGCGCCCCGCCCATCATCAAAAGCGGTGCCAGCACGCCGCCCGACGTGCCCGACGACAGCGCGGCGATCCACACCACGGCCTTGCCCACCAGCAGCGTCGCCGCCGCGTGCATGGGCATCGTCCCGTCGATCAGTGCGCGGATATTGTCATAGCCGACGCCCAGCACCGCCGGGTCCAGCCAGCCGCCCAGCCCCACCACGATGCCGCCCAGCGCGGGCCACCACATCCAGTGGATCGGCAGCCGGTGGAACAGGTCCTCCACGCCATAGAGCGTCCAGGACATCACCGCCGACTGCAGCCCCGACACCACGCCGACGCCCACGCACACCGCCAGGCCCCACACCGGCATCGCTGGCATGAGATTGTGCGCGAACAGCGGCCAGCCGCCGACCAGCAAGGGCCGCCAGGCCATCGCCACGCTAGCCGACACCACGACGGGCACGAAGCTGCGCGGCTTCCATTCGAACAGAAGAACCTCCACCGCCAGCAGCACGGCGGCGACCGGGGTTCCGAAGATCGCGGTCATGCCCGCGGCGGCGCCCGCCACCAGCAGCGTCTTGCGCTCGGCCGGGCTGATGTCGAAGAACTGCGCGAACAATGAGCCCAGTGCCCCGCCGGTCATGATGATGGGCCCCTCGGCGCCGAACGGCCCGCCGCTTCCGATGGCGATGGCCGACGACAGGGGCTTGAGCAGGGCGACCTTGGGCGCGATGCGGCTCTGGCCGATCAGGATCGCCTCAAGCGCCTCGGGAATGCCGTGGCCGCGGATCTTTTCCGAGCCATAGCGCGCCATCAGCCCGACGATCAGGCCGCCGATGACGGGAATGAGGATGCTGTCCGGCCCCAGCCTGGCCTGCGCCAGGTGATGGGGCACCGTGGACAGGACATGGAAATAGGCCAGGTTGGTGACCAGGTTGATCAGCTTGAGCAGCACCCAGGCCGCCAGCGCGCCCAGCGTGCCGGTGACCAGCGCCATCGCCGACAGCACGATCAGCCGTCCGTCGGCGGTAAAGTCGCGCAATGAGTCGGTGCGGGAGGTCATGGCTGTTTCCGGATAGGGCGGGCCATCTATATCGCACTGCGATATAAATCAAGGAGGACGGTTTTGGCGAAGAAAACGGCGAAAAAGGGGCAAGTGACCGCGCTCTCCAGCCGCGACTATCAGCTGCTGGCCGAGTTCCGCTATCGCCTGGCCCGCTTCCTCGCCTTCAGCGAAAACGCGGCCGAGGATGCGGGCCTTGCCCCGCGCCAGCACCAGGCGCTTCTGGCGATCAAGGGTTTTCCCGGCGGCGCCGTCACGGTGGGCGACCTGGCCGAGCGGCTGGGCGTGCGCCATCACAGCGCCGTGGGACTGGTGGACCGGCTGGTGGCGGCGGGCTTTGTGCGCCGTCAGGCCGACGCGCACGACCGGCGCAAGATCATCCTGTCGCTGACGGCGGCGGGCGACAAAATCCTGGCGGGCCTGTCAGCCATCCACCGCGAGGAATTGCGCCGCATCACCCCGCTTCTCGCGCCTGTCCTGGCGCAGTTGGGTGGGGAGTGACGGCTCGGGCGTGCGGGCCGGGACGGAACAATGCCAACGCCAAGGGCTGGTTGCATCGGACTTTTGAGAGTAACTGTCCTATGCAGTTAGACGATGGATTCTGATAAGCTGGAGCTGAAATCGATTTAGGCTGACGCAGATGACTTATCCGCTCGTGGGAAACTGGAAGAAGGGCCTAGCCTATGACCTTCATACGACTGCCAGCACCTATTTAGGTGTCGACGAGTTCGGACACGATAGGTTCGATAATGAGCGAAGTGAAATGGGTGAGCTTGTTTATCGGCTGAAGTATCGGGGTGACAGGACGGCACTTGCCAGCATTGTAAAGCTTTTGGACTCTATCAAGGGGGTCGAGACATTCGATCTCCTGGTTCCTATTCCACCTACCAATAAAAGCCGCATTATCCAACCTGTTCCGTTGATTGCTGCAGAGCTCGGCGCTCGCCGTGACGTGAGAGTTCTGGCAGATCTCCTTGGAAATGACGGTGACGCTGAACTCAAAGGCATTAGTGATCCCGTAGAACGGGAGGAGCGCTTGAACGATGCCATCAAGCTAAATGACGAAAGAGCAGCGGCAGGGAAGAAAATTCTCCTGATTGACGATCTCTATCGGTCTGGTTCGACCCTGCGTGTGGCGACAAAGTTGCTTTATGAAAAAGGTGGCGCAGCTTCGGTCAATGTTTTGACAATGACTAAGACCCGGAGCGTCAGATGAGTAAGGTCTTTTTATCTGGATCGAGAAAAATAAGTAGGCTTAGTGACGAGGTTCGTGCCCGCCTCAAGAATATGATCTCAAATAATCTTGAGATATTAATCGGCGATGCCAATGGTGCAGATAAGGCAATGCAGACATTTCTGTTTCATGTCGCATATCCCAAGGTGACCGTTTTTTGTTCTGGTGGATATTGTCGCAATAACATTGGTCGCTGGGCGAGCCAGCTAATCGATGTAGAACCTAATATTAAGGGGCGAGAGTTTTACGAAAAAAAAGATAAGGCGATGGCAGCTCTGGCTGATTTTGGATTTGTGTTATGGGATGGACAGAGTGTTGGATCGATAGCGAACGCATTCGAATTAGTCAGGCAGGGGAAGAAAGTTGTTATATATTTTGCGCCCTGGCGTGAGTTTGTGACGATAGCTTCGCTAGATGACCTTGGAACCCTATTGAATCGCTGCGATCCCGATATTCAAACGGATATTCGTCGGAAGGTGGAGCTTGAAGATTTTAGACAGCCTCACCAAGCTTCCATAGATTTTGCTAGATAACTCTATTCTACCCCTGCGCCCAGGGGTTGTCGTGGAATGAGTCCACCGGCCTCAGCGTCACCGGGAACGCCGGGCGCGCCGATGTAAAGCTCCAGCATCGTCCGGCCCGTCGCCCTGTCCCATTCCATCTGGGCCCGATGCCGCCGGGCTTGTGGAAGGTCTCGCCGTCGAAATCGAACACCCACGGCTTCACGCCGTCCCAGCCCGCCGCCCAGCCATCGACCGGCCCCAGCCGCGCGCCCCGCGCCGGAGACGACAGCCGTCATGCCTCCCGGTACAGTCCGGTCTTGCCGTTGGCGGGCGGCAGTTTTACCCCCAGCTTGGTGCGCAGGTAATTGACGCAGGCCGCCAGATTGTCATCGACCGTGCCGGTGCCGTCGCCGGCCCGGGGCGCATCGATGTCGAACACCGCCCAGCCCTTGAAATGCTTCTTGCGCATGACCGCGAACACGCCGGGAAAATCCACCCCGCCGCCCTGGCCGACGGCGGCATACAGGCTCTTGTTCGGCGGGGTCTGCGATTCCCGGCTGGGTGTGGATTTGTTGCCGCGAAAGCGCGGGAACGTATCCTTCAGGTGGAATTCGGCGATGCGGGGGAAATATTCGTCCGTCATCTTCACCGGATCCATTCCGCCCAGCACGTTATGGCCGGTATCCATGATGATGGAGACATAGTTGGGGTCGGTCAGCTCCAGCACGCGGCGGAATTCATGCTCGCGTTCCATCGGGCCCCAGATATGCGGATGCAGCGCCAGGCGCACGCCATACTTCTTGGTGCGACGGCCGATTTCATTGGCGGTGTCGGCCAGGCCCTTGAGCTGGTCGTCACTCGGCCCCTGGGGCGGACGCTCGCCCATATTGTTCTTCCAGTGATCGATGCCCAGGGGCTGCAGGAAATCGCGGGCGCAGGCTTCCATCTCGGCGATCAGCTTGGCGCGGCCCTCGCCGCCCAGCCAGGGATATTGCGGCGGCGCATTGGCCGGGCGCGGCGCGGCGGCCGCCGACGGCCGGCGCGGCAGGTCGCCGATACAGGCAATCGCCACCCCCGTCTCGCGGCTGAGTTGCTTGAGCCCCGCCACATTGTCCAGATACTGCGCCGCCTGGCCGGAATAGGGCTCGAACCCTTCCAGGCCGTAATGCTTGCAGTCCTCCAGCATCATTCGCATGTTGGTCGACATTTTCAGCGACTTGCCGGGCCAGCTTCCGAATACCGACCCGGTGGTGCCGAACAGGATGTCGGGATTGGCCGGATCAAGGCCCCGTGCCTTCGCCGGTGTCCCCACCATGGCCACGCCGGCCACGGCCAGCGACGAGGACAGGAAATCGCGCCTTTTCAACATCTTTTCCTCCATGCCCGGGACGGGTCTTGTTTCTTGACCGGTGGCGACAGCCGCGCCTGCACCGATATTGCGGCCTCACCCGCCGAAAAGCCAGCAGAGACGGCAATCACATCGGCCGGGCACGGCCCCCCGATGCGTCATCCGCTCGCGAAGGGATTGTCGTGAAAACTGTCAACCGGCCTTAACACCACCGGAAACGCCGGGCGCGCGCCGATATAAAGCTGCAGCGTCATCTGGTTCGTCGCCTTGTCCCATTCCATCTGGGGCGCGATGCCGCCGGGCTTGCGGAACGTCTTGCCGTCGAAATCGAACATCCGCGGCTTCACATAGTCCCAGTTGGTCGCCAGGTCCGATGCCAGCCGGTCGCGCAACAGCTCGATCTGGTCGCGCGGCCCCATCACATTGGTGATGTCGGGCGCCATCACCCGCACCCCGCCGTCCGGCAATATCTCCACCCGCGCCGCCACCAGCGTGCCGCCGCGCTCGGCCCCGCCTTCCCATTTGCCCACCGGCGGCACCGGCTTGCTGCACGCTGTCAGGATCCCCGGCAGCGCGGCGATCAGCGCCGCCGCCAGCAGGCCCTTGGTCCTTCCCATCCGACTCGGCCTCCTTGCGGCAAGATTACAACTTATCCCCGCCGCGCCACCTGCCGTTACACTGTCCCGGAAACCAGGGAACGCCCCGCCGGAAGCGGGCGGCTATCGGACGGAAATTGTGGACAGGCGCTGTAAAAACCAAACAAATTCAAGGACCGTGTGGGAGGGGGGTGCGGTTTTGGCCGCCGCACAATTATCTTGCGCAAGGCCCCCGCGCCTTGCCGGGGCGGGCGGCGGTTGTTATTCCCCGCCCGCGAAAATCCATAGGTCCCATCCCCATGCCCCTGCCCAAAGGTTTCCTTGCTGAATCGCTTGGCCGCATCAAGCCGTCGCCCACCATCGCGGTGACCACCAAGGCGCGCGAGCTGAAGGCCGCCGGCATGGACGTGATCGGCCTGGGCGCCGGAGAGCCCGACTTCGACACCCCCGACAACATCAAGGAAGCCGCGATCAAGGCCATCCGCGACGGCCAGACCAAATACACCGCGGTGGAGGGCATTCCCGAACTGCGCGCCGCCATCGCCGCCAAGTTCAAGCGCGAGAACAATATCGACTACAAGCCGTCGCAGACCTTTGTCGCGCCGGGCGGCAAGACCGTGCTGTTCAACGCCCTGATGGCGACCATCAATCCGGGCGACGAGGTGATCGTGCCCGCGCCCTATTGGGTCAGCTATCCCGACATCGTGCTTCTGGGCGGCGGCAAGCCGGTGATCGTGGAATGCACGCTGGAAGACGGCTTTCGCCTGACGCCACAGGCGCTGGAAAAGGCGATCACGCCAAAGACCAAATGGCTGGTGTTCAACCAGCCCTCCAACCCCACCGGCGCCTGCTACACCCGCGAGCAGCTCAAGGCCCTGACCGATGTCCTGATGAAGCACCCGCATGTGTGGGTGCTGACCGACGACATGTACGAGCATCTCGTCTATGGCGGCTTCAAGTTCACCACCATCCTTGAGGTCGAGCCGGGCCTCTATGACCGCACCCTGACCATGAATGGCGTGTCGAAGGCTTATGCCATGACCGGCTGGCGCATCGGCTATTGCGGCGGCCCCGAAGACCTGATCAAGGCGATGGCCAAGCTGCAATCGCAGTCGGCCACCAACGCCACCTCCATCAGCCAATGGGCGGCGGTCGAGGCGCTGAACGGCACCCAGGACTTCATTCCGAAGTTCCAGAAGATATTCGAGGAACGCCGCGACCTGGTCGTGTCGATGCTCAATCAGTCAAACGGCATCCAGTGCCCCAAGCCGGAAGGCGCCTTCTATGTCTATCCGTCCATCAAGGGGCTGATCGGCAAGAAGACCCAAAAGGGCAAGGTGATCGACACCGACGAGGCGTTCGCCACCGCGCTGCTGGAAGACACTGGCGTCGCCGTGGTGCATGGCGCGGCGTTCGGCCTGTCGCCCTTCTTCCGCATCTCCTACGCCACCTCCAACAAGAATCTGGAAGAGGCGTGCCACCGCATCCAGCGCTTCTGCGGCGGCCTGGACTGAGACTTCGGAAAGCCGGTCGCCTCTGTGGGCTGCCGGCTTTTTTTGGGGTTGCATTGTATGAACGTTATCATACAATGGTTCCATGCTCGCGAACCTGAAGCTTCAGGACAGTGGCGTGCCGATCTACATCCAGCTGCGCGAGCAGATCGCGGCGGCGGTGGGCCGGGGCGACCTGAAGCCGGGTGAGCGCCTTCCCACCATGCGCGAAGTCTCGGTGGCGCTGCGCATCGACCTCAACACCGTCCAGCGCGCCTATGGCGAACTGGCACGCGAGGGGATCATCACCATGGTGCAGGGGCGTGGCAGCTTCGTCGCCGATCTGCCGCCCGTCCAAAGGTCGGCGGCCGCCGACGCCGCCGCGCTGGCAGCTGTCGTCGCCGCCCAGGCCCAGGCGATGGGCGTGCGGCTGGACGATCTGGCCGCCGCGCTGGCGGCGCTGGCCCACAAACAGACAGGGCGGGTGCCATGATTGCGGCGCTGATGGGCGCGCTGGTGCCGCTGATCATCATCGTGGCCATCGTGCTGATCCTGCTCAGCTCGGCGCTGCGCCCGCGCCCCGCGCGCGTGCTTTCCCGTCCGGCCGATCCCTGGGCGGCAATGCCGGCTGATCCCGGCAATCCCAGCAACCGAAATCAAAGTCAGGAGACGCACATGAACGCCATCAGTGCCCTGGTATTCATCATCTTCATCGGCGCCGCGGTGGCGGCGCGGCTGGCCGAACTTCCGATATGGATCACCGTGGTCCTGGGGCTGGTCGGCGTTTTCCTGGGCTATTCCATCAAGATGGCCCAGCAATGGGAAAAGGCGGTGATCCTGCGGCTGGGCAAGCTGCATGCGATCAAGGGACCGGGGCTTTTCATCCTGGTTCCGATCATCGATGTGGTGACGGTGTGGATCGATCAGCGCATCCGCACCTCCGAATTTTCCGCCGAGCAGGCGCTGACCCGCGACACGGTGCCGGTCAATGTCGATGCCATCGTCTTCTGGATGGTGCATGACGCCGAGCGCGCCGCGCTGGAGATTGTCGACTACAACAGCGCGATCCAGCGCGTCGCCCAGACCTCATTGCGCGAGATGATCGGATCGTCCCTGCTGTCCGAGCTCCTGTCCGAGCGCAAGGAGGCCGACGCGACGCTGAAGGCGGTGATCGGCGCCAAGACCGCCGAATGGGGCGTGACCGTCAATTCGGTGGAGATTCGCGACGTCGCCATTCCCCAGAACCTGCAGGACGCCATGAGCCGCCAGGCCCAGGCCGAACGCGAGAAGCAGGCCCGCGTCATCCTTGGCTCGGCGGAAGAGGAAGTTGCGCAGAAATTCCTCAATGCCGCGAAGATCTACGCCACCAACCCCGAAGCGCTGCAGCTGCGCGCCATGAACATCATCTATGAGACCACCAAGGAGCGCGGCGCCACCATCCTGATGCCGACGTCGATGGTCGATGCGATGAATCCGGGTGCCGCCGCCTTTGCCCTCAACATGGCAAGGATCGACGCCGGCCCGGCGCCATCCTCCGCACCGTCGGTCCCGTCGGTGCCCAGGAGCCAGACATGAGGCGCGGCTGGTTCGGACCCAAGCTTGTCGGCTGGGGCCCCAGTCCGCGAAGCTGGCAGGGCTGGCTGGCCACCGCCCTGTTCGTGGTGGCACTGGTTGGCGGCAATGTCCTCTTGCGCCATACGGGCTGGGGCGCGCACCGTTTGAACCGGCTGGTGGTCGATGGCGCGCTGCTGGCGGTTTTCCTGGCGATGATATCGCTGACCTACGACGCGAACGCCTAGAAAATCCTTGCATATCAGTGCCTGAATGGCCGGGCACTCACATTTGCCGGCGCGCCATCCGAAAAGCCTTGCTTTCGGTGCACGGGAGTCGGAGCATCCTCGAACTGGAGGGACGCGAAAGCGGCCCGCCCCATATTGCAGTGCCAGGGACGGACCCCAAAAGGCGCCCCGAAAGCCGAAACGGTTTTCGCGCGAGGAGGCGCTCATGTCCCCCAATACCCAGAATGACAATCAGGCAGGAACATCCAGAAAGATAAAATCCGGGCCGCGTGCCATCGCCCTTGTGGGCCCCTATGGCAGCGGCAAGACCTCATTGCTGGAAAGCATCGCCGCCATCACCGGCACGATTCAGCGCAAGGGCTCGGTTCCCGCCGGCAACACGCTGGGTGACGCCAGCCCCGAAGCGCGCGCCCGCCAGATGAGCGTGGAGGTGAACACGCTCTGCACCAGCTGGCTGGACGAGGAGTTCACCTTCCTGGACTGCCCCGGTTCGATCGAGTTCCTGGGCGACACGCTGAACATTCTGCCCGGCGTCGACGCGGCCGTAGTGGTCTGCGAGCCCGAGCCGGCCAAGGCCGTCCTGCTCCAGCCCTACCTGAAGCGGCTGTCCGATGCGGGCATCCCGCACATGATATTCGTCAACAAGTTCGACAAGGCGCGCGATTCCCTTCTGGCGCTGCTGGCCGTGCTGAAAGACGTCAGCGACCGGCCCCCCCTGCTGCGCCAGCTTCCCATTTGGGACCAGGGCGTGGCCACCGGCTTTGTCGATCTGGCGCTGGAGCGGGCCTTCGCCTACCGACCCCACGCCGCCTCCGAAGTGGTCGACATCGCCGATGTGCGCCGGGAAAAGGAAGCCCGCTTCGAGATGCTGGAGAAGCTGGCCGACCATGATGAACACCTGATGGAGGAACTGCTGACCGAAGTCGAACCCTCGCGCGACGAAGTGTTCGGCGATATCCGGCGCGAACTGGCGGAAGGCCAGGTGGTACCGGTGCTGATCGGCTCGGCGGAAGGCGACAATGGTGTGCGCCGCCTGCTCAAGGCGTTGCGTCACGACGTGCCAGACGTGACGGTTGCCGCCGAACGCGCCGGCGTGTCCGGCGAACCGGCCGTGGTGGTGCTCAAGACCATGCATGGCGGCCATGGCGGCAAGCTCAGTCTGGTGCGGGTATTGTCCGGCCATCTGAAGGACGGGGCGGTGCTGCATGGCGAAGGCGGGCGGGAATCGCGCATTGGTGGCATCTTCGCGCTGTGCGGCGACCGCCAGATCAAGCGCCATGCGGCCGAGGCGGGCGACACGGTAGCGCTGGCGCGGCTGGAGGCATTCAACACTGGCGAGATCCTGTCCACCGCCAAGGATGGTGGTGGTCGCGCCACAACCGAGATATTGACACCGGTCCATCGCCTGGCCGTCGCCGTCAAGGACCGCAAGGACGAGGTCAAGCTCACCACTGCGATCGCCAGGCTGTGCGAGGAGGACCCCTCTCTGCGTTTCGAGCAGAATGGCGAGATGCAGGAAATGATCCTGGCCGGTCAGGGCGAAATCCACCTCAAGGTTGCCCTGGACCGGATGGCAAGCCGCCACGGCCTGCATCTGGAGGCCCATCCTCCGCGCGTGCCCTATCGCGAGACCATCCGAAAACCCACTACCGCGCGCGGCCGCCACAAGCGCCAGACCGGCGGCCATGGCCAGTTCGGCGACGTGGTGCTGGAGATACGCCCCCTTCCGCGCGGGTCCGGCTTCGTCTTCGAGGACCGCATCAAGGGCGGGGTGGTGCCCAAGCAGTGGATCGGCTCGGTCGAACGCGGCGTTCGCGACTATATGAAGGAAGGCCCGCTGGGCTTTCCGGTGGTCGACATCGCCGTGGCACTGGTCGACGGCTCCTATCACACCGTGGATTCGTCGGATGCCGCCTTCCAGACGGCGGGCCGCCTGGGCATGAGCGAGGGCATGCCGAACTGTTCGCCTGTGCTGCTGGAGCCCATCATGCGGGTGAAGGTGCATGTGCCGTCGGATGCCACCTCCAGGGTGAACGCCCTGATCAGCGGCCGGCGCGGCGCGCTTCTGGGCTATGACGCCCGGCCGGGTTGGCGCGGCTGGGATACGGTCCAGGCCGAATTGCCGCTGGCCGAAGTGTCGGACCTGATCGTGGACCTGCGATCGCTGACCCAGGGGGTGGGTACCTATGAGATGGAATTCGACCGGCTGTCGGAACTGAACGGCAAGCTGGCCGACCAGGTGGTGGCGACCCGCAGCGCGGCATAAATCCGGCGCGGAATCGTGCCAGTCTGTCCCCGTGCAATCCGACAGGGGGACACCCATGACACGCGCGCTGCCCATTCTCTTTGGCCTGCTGATGGCGTCAGCGCCCCTGGAAGCGATCGGCGCCACCCGCATCGTCACGACCGCGGCTTCGCCCTCGGACACCAAGCCCAACAGCGACAGGGTGCCGGACGCCTATGCCATCAGCGGCAATTTCAGCCGCATCGTGGTGATGCGGATGAAATACAAGACCGACCTTCTGGCCGGGATCGAAAAGCTGGTGAAGCAGCAGCACATCCGCAGCGGCGTGATCCTGTCGGGCATCGGTTCCTTGCGCGGCTATCATGTGCATCAGGTCAGCAACCGCGATTTTCCCACTCAGAACATCTTCACGGACGAGCCCAATACGCCCTGCGACCTGGTGGGCATGAACGGCTATGTCGTGGACGGCAAGGTCCACGCCCATATGACGCTGGGCACCGGCCCCAGGGCGATCGCCGGCCACCTGGAGCCTGGGACCGAGGTCTTCACCTATGCCATCGTCACGGTCGGCGTGCTGGACGCGGACCTTAAGGGCATCGACGACAAGGCCTATCGCTGACGCCAAATTTCCTCTCCCTTTGAGGGAGAGGACGCAAAATCCTGCACTTGGCGATCAAGCCAAGTGCTTGGATTTTGCCCAGTGAGGGGTGCGGAAAACCAAAGGGCCGGCGAAGCTGCCAAAAGAGGCGCTGCACCGGCCCTGGAACCACGCTCAAGGGGGGAAGAGCGAGGCGTTGTCGCCCTGGGGGGACTGGGCGACACAACCAAAATGGGGTGCGGCGGGGGCATTTCAAGGCCCTCGCCGGACGCCTCAATATTGCCAGTCTTTCGACGCCTTCACCGCGAAATCGCGGAACGCCGCCACCCGCTTGGACTGGCGCAGCGCGTCCGCATAGACGAGGTGCACGTCGAAGCCCGGCGCATCCACGTCGGGCAGCACCCGCTCCAGGCCCGGATACTGGGCGGCGACATAGTCGGGGACCACGCCTATGCCCAGCCCGGCCTCCACCGCCTGCAGGATGCCGGTGACGTTGTTGATGCGGACCACTCTGCCCTTGTCGCCCGGCTTGCCGTGTTTCTTGAAGGCTTCCAGCAGCCAGTTGATGTCGCGGATCTCCGGCCCCGCCGTCTCGCCATAGACGATGATGGTGTGATCGGCGATCTCTTCCATCGTACGGGGCGTGGGGTGGTCCTTCAGGTATTTCTTCGACGCGTACATGTGATAATGCACGGTGAACAGCTTTCTCTGGATCAGGTCGGCCTGCACCGGGGCGCGCATGCGGATGGCCAAGTCGGCTTCCCGCTGCGCCAGGTCCAGCTCGCGGTCGTCCATCACCAGATGGATTTCCACGTCCGGATACTGTGCCAGGAACTGGCCCAGCCGCGGCAAGAGCCAATAGGCGCCGATGCCGTGGGCCGTGGTGATCTTCAGCGTGCCGCGCGGATGTTCATGGACATTCTTCAGCGACTCCTCCGCGGCCGCCAGACGCTTCAGAACATCGGCCACCGCGCCGAACAGAAGCTCGCCCTCGTCGGTCAGGGTCAGGCCGCGGGCATGGCGCTGGAACAGCGGGGTGGAGATTTCCTCCTCCAGCGCGCTGATCTGCCGGCTTACCGCCGACTGCGAAAGCCCCAGCGCCTGGCCGGCATGCGTGAAGCTGCCGGCGCTTGCCACGGCGTGGAAAATGCGAAGCTTGTCCCAGTCCATGTCGCGCCCCCGGGTTGTTCTTGCCTATCCGACCGGCAGTTCTCCGGCGTGCGCGGCGGCCAGGAAGCGTTCGGCCTCCAGCGCTGCCATGCACCCCATGCCCGCCGCCGTCACCGCCTGGCGGAAGGTCCTGTCCTTGACGTCGCCGGCGGCGAACACGCCCGCCACCGAGGTATGCGTGGAATCCGGCGCGGTCAGGATGTAGCCATCCCCGTCCATGTCCAGCTGGCCCGTGAACAGGCCGGTCGCCGGCGAATGGCCGATGGCGATGAAAACCCCATCCACGGCAATCTCGTGATGACTGCCGGTGACGGTATTGCGCAGGCGCGCACCCGTCACGCCTTTGGGCTCGGTGGTGCCCAACACTTCGGCCAGTTCGGTGTCATAGAGGATTTCGATTTTCCTGTTGGCCGCCAGCCGCATCTGGTTGGTCTTGTCGGCGCGCAGCGTGTCGCGGCGGTGAATCAGCGTCACATGGTCGGCGAAGTTGGTCAGGAACAGCGCCTCTTCGGCTGCGGTATTGCCGCCCCCGACCACGGCCACCTTCTTGCCGCGATAGAAGAAACCATCGCAGGTGGCGCAGGCCGACACGCCAAAGCCCTGGAACTGGTTCTCGCTGGAAAGCCCCAGCCAATTGGCGCTGGCGCCGGTGGCGATAACCAGCGTGTCGCAGGTGTAGATGTCGCCGCCATCGCCCATCAGCGTGAAGGGCCGGCGCGACAGGTCCACCCGGGCGATCGTGTCATTGACGAATTTCGTACCCAGCGCCCGGGCCTGTTCCTGCATCTGGTCCATCAGCCAGGGGCCCTGGATGGCCTCGGCGAAGCCGGGATAGTTTTCGACCTCGGTCGTGATGGTCAATTGCCCGCCGGGCTGGAGCCCCGCGATCAGGGTGGGTTCCAGCATGGCGCGGGCGGCATAGATGGCGGCGGTACAGCCAGCCGGGCCGCTGCCCAGGACGATGACCCTGGAATGTTGGGGGGAGGGGTGCTGCGCGGGGATTTTGGGCTCGATCACCATGGCGGGAACGCTCTGCGGCTTTTGCGGGTCTGGGCATGTCATATCGGAATAGGCACGGACAAAATCAAGCGGGTCGAAAATCAATCCCAGTGCATAAAGTCAGGAAAGACCCCGCCGCCCGGTCGCGCCGACCGTTTCTGTTCGAATCGAGAAATATTATTGCGCGCATCTTGGGGCAGCAGTATAAGCGATCCGCTTTATCTCCGGGCACTCCTTGGACACCCGCAAACTGGACCCGATCGACCTTCGCATCCTCAGCGAATTGCAGGCCGACGGCCGTATCACGAATGTTGAACTTTCCCGCCGGGCGGGCATCACCGCGCCGCCGTGCCTCAGGCGCATCCGCGCCCTGGAGAAATCGGGCTATATCCGGGGCTACCACGCCGAACTGGACGGCAGGCAACTGGGCTTCGAGGTAACGGGCTTCGTCTTTGTCGGGCTGGCCAGCCAGAAGGATGCCGATCTCAAGACCTTCGAGGAGAGCGCGCGCCGCTGGCCGGAGGTGCGCGAATGCCACATGCTCTCGGGCGAGGTGGACTTCATCCTCAAATGCGTCGCCTCCGACCTGTCGGCCTTCCAGACCTTCATCACCGACACGCTGACTGCCGAGAAAAACGTGGCCAGCGTCAAGAGCTCGCTGGTCATCCACGCCTCCAAGCAGGCGCCCGGCTATCCAATCCAGGTACCCGCCTGAGCTTTCGCAGACGGCGCCGGATGCGCTAGGCTCCCGCGCGGATTTCAAAAGCCGTAATGCAAAAAGGGAGTGTGGGACCATGACACGCATCAGCCTGCTTTTGGCCGGAGCAGCCCTCCTGGCCGCATCCACGGCGCTGGCCCCGGCCGCCACAGTGACGGCGAAAATGACCGCCGCTGTCGCCGATCCGGCCCGGCCCGAAGCCGACAAGGCCCGCGACCAGAACCGCAAGCCCGCAGAGATGCTGGCCTTCGCCGGCGTCACCCCCGGCAAGGTGGTGGTGGACCTCTTGCCCGGCGCCGGCTATTTCACCCGCATCTTCGCCCGCGCGGTGGAGCCGGGCGGCCACGTCTATGCCTATTTCGGCACCCAGTATGACGCGCGCCTGAAAAGCCAGGGCAAGGACCCCGACAACCAGTTCGCCGACCTCAAGGCCACCTATCCCGACCTGGGGGTGATCCACGCGCCGCTGGACCAGTTCGCGACGCCGCAGAAGGTCGATGTGGTCTGGACCTCGCTGAACTATCACGACATGCACAACAAGCCCTATGACACCGATGTCGGCAAGGTGAACAAGGCCATATACGACGCGCTCAAGCCCGGCGGCTATTACATCATCGTCGACCATCGCGCCGCCGCGGACGCCCCCGACGACGTCACCGAGACGCTGCACCGGATCAAGGAATCGACGGTGAAGTCCGAAGTGGAAGCCGCCGGCTTCAAGCTGGTGGACGAGGGCAAGGAGCTCGCAAACCCCGCCGACAACCATTCCGAGAAGGTCTTCGAGTCCGACATTCGCGGCCACACCGACCAGATGATGCTCAAGTTCCAGAAGCCCCAGTAACGCGGCCAGCCTGTTGAGCCGGACCTTACGTGCGATTGTCGGGGGCGCCGCGGTGCTTTGTGCCGCGGCGCCGCTGTTTTGCGCCTTGGCCCAGCCGGCGCCGCGCATCAAGGCCAGGGTCGTCAGCTTTGACGGCAAGGAACTGCGTCTCGATCCGATATCCGATTCCTCCACGGGGGGGGCTGCGAGGCCCGCATCGCTTCCGGGCGGCCCGTTCACCGTCTCGGTGCTGCCGCAGACGCGCTATGCCGTGACGGCTCCGGCCAAGCTCTCCGACGTCAAGGAAGGTGACTATGCCGGCGCGGCGGTGTCCGAAAGCGACGGCCGGCTGACGGCACAGGAAGTGTTCGTCTATCCGCCGGGCCTGGCCGGCACGGGCGAGGGGCGCTTTGCCGAAGGCGGCCGCACCATGGTCAACGGAAAAGTGACCAAGATATCATCTTCCGGGTTTTCGCTCGGCTATCGCGGCGCCGCCGAGAGCGGCGGCATCTGCATGGGCCGCGCGGGCCCGCCCGCCATAGCCAGTGCGCTGTCCTGCAACGGAGCGGCCGACATCGGCGTGCCGAAAGGCGCGCCGGTAATGGCGCTCAGCATGGGCAATGCCGATCTGGTGTCGCCGGGCGCGGTGGTAACCGTCTCCCTGGCCCGCGATCCCCAGGGCGGCTATGTGACCCCCGGCCTTGTGATCCAGAAGCCGGCGAATGTGGAAAATCCCGCGCCGTCGCCCTAAGCTTGTCCCGTCCCCAACCCGGAGAGCTTCATGTCCTCACGCCCTTTACGCGCCGTCCTGTGCGGCGCCCTTCTGACCGGCCTGGTTCTGGGCTCGCCGGCCCTGGCGCAGGACGGCCCGAAACTGGGGAAATGGGGCATCGACCTGGCCGCGATGGACAAGAGCGTGCTGCCGGGCAACGATTTCTTCGATTACGTCAATGGCGGCTGGCTGAAGACGGCCACGATCCCGCCGGACCGTTCCTCCACCGGCTCCTTCCAGGACCTGCAGATCCTGAGCGAGGAGCGGCTCAAGACCATCGTCTCGGACCTGGCGGCGAAGCCGGAAAGCCAGCTCACGGTCGAAGAGAAGAAGCTGCACGATCTCTATGACGCCTTCGAGGACACCGCCGCGATCGAGGCGGCGGGCCTGGGGCCGGTGCAGCAGGACCTCGACTATCTGGAAGGCCTGAAGACCCACGCCGACGTGGCCAGGGCGATGGCCTCGGTCAAGCTTTCCACCCAGAGCATCTATGGCATCGGCGTGGGCGTCGACGACAAGCATCCCGACAATTATTCGGTCAACCTGGTCCAGTCGGGCCTCGGCATGCCCGACCGCGACTATTACCTCAAGGACGACCCGGCGCTGGTCAAGACGCGCGATGCGTACCGCAAATATCTCACCGACATGCTGACCCTGGCGGGGATGAGCGATGCCGCCGCGCGAGCCGGCCGCATCCTGGCGCTGGAGACCGAGATCGCCAAGGTGCAGTGGAACCGCGCCGACCGCCGCGACGCCGACAAGATCTACAATCCCATGCCGGTTTCGGCACTGAAGACGCTGGCGCCGGACTTCGACTGGGATTCCTTCCTGGCCGAGACCCATATCCCGCTGACCAAACCCGACGGCAGCGAACGCCAGGTGATCGTGGCCGAAAAGACAGCCTTCGCACCTTTGGGCACCATCTTCAAGAACACCCCGGTCTCGACCTGGCGCGACTATCTGGTGGTGCATTACCTGCACACTTTCGCGGCCTATCTGCCCAAGCGCTTCGACGATCTGTCGTTCAGCTTCTATGGCACGGTGCTGGGCGGACGCACCCAGCAGCTCGACCGCAAGACCCGCGGCGTGCATCTTTTGGACAACCTGATCGGCGAAGCGCTGGGCAAGCTCTATGTCGCGCGCTATTTCCCACCACAGGCCAAGGCCAAGGCCGACGAGCTGGTCGCCAATCTGCTCAAGGCCTATGAGGCCGATATCAGGACGCTGGACTGGATGAGCCCGGCCACCCGTGAAAAGGCGCTGGAGAAGCTGCACCTGTTCACGCCCAAGATCGGCTACCCCACCAAGTGGCGCGACTATTCCGCGCTCACCATCACACGCCAGGACCTGATCGGCGACGTGCAGCGCGCCGGCGAGTTCGAATGGAACCGCGAGGTGGCGCGCATCAACCAGCCGGTCGACAAGGCCGAATGGGGCATGACGCCGTCCACCATCAACGCCTATTACAATCCCTCCTTCAACGAGATCGTGTTCCCGGCGGCGATCCTGCAGGCGCCTTTCTTCGATCCCAAGGCGGACGATGCGGTCAATTACGGCGGCATCGGCATGGTGATCGGCCACGAGATCAGCCACGGCTTCGACGACCAGGGCAGCAAGTATGACGGCCATGGCGTGTTCCAGGACTGGTGGACCAAGGAGGACCGCGCCGCCTTCGACGCCCGCACCAAGGCGCTGGTGGCGCAGTATGACGCCTTCGAGCCGCTGCCCGGCCTGCACGTCATCGGCGCCAACACGCTGGGCGAGAACATCGCCGACAATGCCGGTGTCGCCATCGCGCTCAAGGCGTATCACCTGTCGCTGGCCGGAAAGCCCGCGCCGGTGCTGGACGGCTATACCGGCGACCAGCGCTTCTTCCTGTCGGTGGGCCAGATCTGGCGCACCAAGATGCGCGAAAGCGCGATCCGCACCCAGACGCTTTCCAACGAGCACACGGTGGCGGAATTCCGCGTCATCGGGCCGACGCGCAACCAGAATGAATGGTACGCCGCGTTCGGCGTGAAGGCGGGGCAGAAATACTATCTGCCGCCCGACCGGCGCGTGCATCTTTGGTGACAGGCGCGGCGGGATTGTTGGGTCAAATTCCAGCCCCCAATCCGTCTGCCACAATCTGATGATAGACTTTGGAGCGTAATGGCGGCATTGCGCGTTTGGCTTTTACGCCGAAATGGAAGCCCGTCATGACCGATGCCTTCATCAACCGCATCGCCACTGCGGTTCCGCCGCATGACGTGCATGGCGCGTTCCTGGACTTCGCGCGCCTCATGCTGCACGGCGACAACCGGCGGCTGGCGCTCTTCAACCGGATGGCCGGACGCAGCGGCATCGCCCGCCGCCATTCCTTCCTCAACCCGGCGCACCAGGATGGACAGGATGCCGCCAGCGATGCCTATCGCTTCTATCGCCTGGGCGCCTTTCCGGACACCGCCGCCCGCATGCACCTGTACGAGGCGTTCGCGCCGGGGCTGGCTGCCGAAGCCGTCGGTGCGCTGCTGAAGGACGAAGACCCCGCCACCGTCACCCATCTGATCATCGCCAGCTGCACCGGATTTGCCGCGCCGGGCGTCGATCTGGAACTGATTGCCCGTTGCGGCCTTCGCCCGGAGGTGGAGCGCACGATGGTGGGCTTCATGGGCTGCTATGCGGCGATCAACGCGCTCAAGCTTGCGCGCCATATCGTGCGGTCCGAACCGGCGGCCCGGGTCGTGACCGTGAACCTGGAGCTTTGCACCCTGCACCTGCAGGAAACCGGCGACCTGGAAGACATCCTGTCCTTCCTGCTGTTCGCGGACGGCTGTGCGGCGTCGCTGGTGACGGCTGAGCCGCACGGTGCGGCGATCGGCGGCTTCCATGCGGCACTCGTGCCGGACAGCGCCGACCTCATCCGCTGGAATATCCGCGGGCAGGGATTCGACATGGTGCTGTCGGGCGGCGTGCCCGGCGCCGTCCGCAGGGCGCTTTCGGGCGCCAGGGGCGCCATCCTCGGCGGCGCCGAGCCGGACGACATTGCCCTGTGGGCGGTGCATCCGGGCGGCCGCACGGTGCTGGATGCGGTCGAACAGGCCTTCGCGCTTGCGCCTTCCGCACTGGCGACCTCGCGCGGGGTCCTGCATGATTTCGGCAACATGTCGTCGGGCACGGTGATGTTCGTGCTGGACCGGCTGATGCGCGGCGCCCCCGCAGGCGCTCCGGGATGTGCCATGTCGTTCGGACCCGGCCTGTTCGCCGAAACCATGACGTTCCGCATGGCGGCATAGGTGCGCCAGCCTGTGCCCGAACTCCTCGATACGCTGCCGCCGGCCGATCCGCGCGCCCTGGCGTCGCGGCGCGACCTGGTGCTGATCAATCTGCTGATGCGCCAGCGCGGGCTGATGGCGGGGGCCCTGCGCAGGATGGCGCCGCCGCGCCGGCTTGCCGATCTGGGCTCTGGTGACGGCCGTTTCCTGCTGTCGCTGGCAAGGCGCCTGGCGCCGCGCTGGCCGGGTGTCGAGGTGCTGGTGGTCGACCGCCAGCCCTGCATGGACACCGCGACCCGCGACAGAATCCGTGCGCTGGGCTGGCACTGCGAGGTCGTCGCGGGCGACGTATTCGACGTGCTGGACGGGTTGGACGCCGATACCATCACCGCCAACCTGTTCCTGCATCATTTCGGCGACGATGCGCTGGCGCGGCTTCTGGCCCTGGCGGCGAAAAAAACGCGGGCCTTCGTCGCGTGCGAACCGCGGCGCGCACCGTCTGCACTGGCCGCCGCCCGGCTGCTGTTTCTGCTGGGATGCAACGATGTCACCCGGCATGACGCGCCGGCCAGCGTGCGCGCCGGCTTTCGCGACCGGGAATTGTCGCATCTGTGGCCGGATGCCCTGAACTGGCATCTGCGCGAATATCGCGGCTTTCCGTTCGGCCATGTCTTCGCGGCCCGCCATGTTTGACGCGCTGGTCGTCGGCGCCGGACCAGCGGGAGCGACGGTAGCGCGCCTGCTGGCCGCTTCCGGCTGGCAGGTGGCGCTGGTCGAGGCAAGCGAATTTCCGCGCCGCAAGGTCTGCGGCGAGTTCATCTCCGCCGCCAGTCTGCCGGTGCTGGAAAGCTGCGGCGTGGCGGACAGGTTCATCGGCATGGCGGGGCCGCAGGTCCGGCGGGTGGGTGTCTTTGCCGGCAGGGCGATGCTGCATGCAAGGGATCACGCATTTCTGGGCCAGGCATTGGGGCGTGAACATCTCGACCTTATGCTGCGCGATGCGGCGGTGGCTATGGGCGCCCGGCTGCGCCAGCCCTGCGAACTGGTGTCCGTGATCCGCGACGGGCGAGGCTTTGCCTGCACATTGCTGGCCGGCGGACAGACCATGACGGAACGGGCGCGCATCGTGATCGCGGCATGCGGCTCCTGGTCGGCCAAAGGTGCTTTCCGGCAGCCGCGCAGTCATGCGCCATCGGACCTGCTGGCCTTCAAGGCCAATTTCACCGGCGGCCGTCTTCCCGACGGATTGATGCCGCTCCTTGCATTTCCGGGGGGCTATGGCGGGCTGGTGGAGAGCGATGGCGGGCGTCTTTCATTGTCCTGCTGCATTCGCCGCGATGTGCTGGAGGCTGCGCGCGCCCGCCATGGCGGCAGGGCGGGCGAAGCAGTGATTGCCCATATCCGCGCGACGACACAGGGCGCGGACGCGGCGCTGGATGGCGCGCTGCCGGCCGGTGCGGTACTGGCGGCGGGCCCGATCCGGCCCGGCATCCGCCCGCGCTACCATCAGGGGATTTTCTTTACCGGCAACAGCGCGGGCGAAGCCCATCCCGTCATCGCCGAGGGCATCAGCATGGCGATCCAGGGCTCGGCGCTGCTGGCCGCCACCCTGATCGCCGCGGGCCGCGACGGTGACCTTGACGCGGCAGGGCGCCGCTATGCGGGTGCCTGGCGTCGGCGATTTTCCCTGCGCATCCATGCGGCGGCGCTGTTCGCGGCGGGGGCGATGCACGGTCCTTCCCGTGCCGCAAGCCTCGTCTTGCTGCGACAATGGCCGGGGTTGATCTCATGGGGCGCGGGAATCAGCGGCAAGCCCCCCATGGCCCGCGCCGCCTGACGGCCGTTCAGTGCCGCGCCAAAGCAAGGATTCCATCGGCCACGAACTGGACCGCCATCGCCGCCAGGAGCACGCCCAGAAGCCGCCCGGCGATGATCAGGCCGCGCGGCCCCAGAAAGCGTTGCAGCGCACCCGATGTCAAAAAGACCAGGTAGCAGATCGCCAGCATCACGGCGATGATCCCGATCAGAAGCCCCAGTTCCAGCCAGTTGCCCTGGGCGCGGCCCGCCAGCAGCACGCATGCGGTGATCGCGCCCGGCCCCGCCATCAGCGGAATGGCCAGCGGAAAGGCGGCGACGGAGGCGCGCCCCTGCGGAGAGGCATCGCTGGATTTGCGCTCGGCGCGCATCTCGAACACCATCTCGAAGGCGATCACGAACAGAAGAAGTCCGCCGGCGATGCGGAAGGCTTCAAGCCCGATGCCCAGCGCCTTCAGCAGCCAGTCGCCGATCAGGGCAGACCCGGCCAGCACGCAGAAGGCGATGATGCTGGCATCGCGGCCGACCTTGCGCTGCACCGAGGCGGGCAGGCCCTGGGTCACGCCCAGGAACATCGGTCCCAGCCCGATGGGATCGACGACCACGAACAGGGTAATGAAGGCGGAAACCAGATTGTGCAACGTGGCCTCGCGGGGGAGGGACGTGGCGATATTAGAGCATTGACGGCCAAAGGCGACCTGCACGCCGCGTCCGGCAAAGCGGTCCCCTTCCCCAGCGGCAACTTTTTTGGTCTAGTGAAGAAAAAACGGGGGAACGCCAATGAGGCTGCGGAATGCCCTTCTGGTGGGGCTGTTCCTGGTGCCGGCAGCCGCGCCGGCCCAGCCCTCCAAAATTGACGTGAGCATAAATGACCCCGGCCCGTCCCCGCCGGGCGACTGGACGGTTTATGGGGGAACCTACAATTCCCAGCGCCATTCGCCGCTGACCCAGATCAACACACAGAACGCCGACCGCCTCGCGGTGAAATGGGTCTATCACGTGCCCGGCAGCCATGAGCTGGAAATGGCGCCCGTGGTCAAGGACGGCATCATGTACATCGCCCAGTTCAACCGGGTGGATGCCATCGATGCCAGGACCGGCAATGTGATCTGGCGCTACCAGCGCCCGCCCGCCTCCACCGCCGCCTATCGCGGCACCTCGGTTTGGGACAACAAGGTCTTCGTCGCCACCACCGATGCGCATCTGGTGGCGCTCGACGCGCGAAATGGCGCCGTGGTGTGGGACGTGCCCACCGCGTCTGGACGGCGGCTTTCGGGCGCGCCGCCCTATGTCGTCAAGGGAAAGGTGATTGTCGGCATCCTGGACCAGCCCGATGGTTTCATCGAAGCCTATGATGCCAAAACCGGCAGGCACGCCTGGACCTGGCACGCCATCCCAAGGCCGGGCGATCCGGAATACAAGACCTGGTCCGGCAACACCAGGGAAGGCGGCGGCGCGGTCTGGATCAGCGGCTCCTACGACCCCGAGCAGAACGTCATCATCTACGGCACCGGCCAGCCCAATCCGCCCTATTCGAACGAGGTGCGCGAGGGCGACAATCTTTACAGCGACACCATTGCCGCCATCGACGTCGATACCGGCAAGCTGAAATGGCATTTCCAGACCACGCCGCACGACCAGCACGACTGGGATGCGGCCAGCGGCAGCAAGGTGCTGTTCGACGCGGAATATCAGGGCAGGATGCGCAAGCTGCTGGCCCAGGCGGACCGCAACGGTTTCTTCTATTTGATCGACCGCACCACCGGAAAATTCCTGCGCGGCAACCCGATCATCGATGACATGAACTGGGCCACCGGCCTCACGCCTGAGGGCCGGCCGATCCTGAAGGGCGACGGCGCCAAGCCGTCGGTGAAAGGCACGCTGACCTGTCCCTCCACGGCGGGGGCGACCAACTGGCCGTCGGCGACCTACAGTCCTCAGACAGGCTGGCTTTATTTTCATGCGGTGGAAGGCTGCGGCGTCAATTTCCGCGCCAGTTCCGCGCCTGGCGCCGGCACCAGTTACATCGAAAGCCCCGAAGACGCGCACAAATGGGTCAGCCATATCCGCGCCATGGACCCGTTGACGGGAAAGCGCATGTGGGACGTCACCGAGATGCGCTCCAACCATTACGGTCCCGGCCTGATGAACACGGCGGGCGGCATCCTGTTCGCGCCCGAACAGTATGGCCAGGTAGCGGTGCGCGACCTGCGCAACGGCAAGGCGCTGTGGCACTTCAATACCGGCGATTTCATCACCGCCAGCCCGATCACCTACATGGCGGGCGGCAAACAGTATTTCGCCATTGCCGCGGGGACGAATATCTTCGCCTTCGGCTTGCCGGATGAGAAAGGCGGTGCCCAGTGAAGCGCATCGTTGTCCTTTTGCTGCTGGCGGCCGCGCCGGCGCTGGCCCAGCCGAAGGCTTCCACCAATCCCTTCCTGGGCAATCCGCAGGCGGTGGCGGAAGGAAAAGCCACCTACGACCGCTATTGCACCGCCTGCCACGGACCCGACGCCACCGCAGGCGAGCGCGCGCCCGCCATTGTGCTTTCGGGCGCGGGCACGGCGCTGCGGGGCGAACGCAGCATCGACCAGATCGTGGCGGTGGTGCGCAATGGCATTCCTGGCACCGGCATGCCGGCCTGGGGCACGCGCATTTCCAGTGACGACATCCTGAAGCTGGGCGCCTATGTGAACGCCCTGCGCGGCACCGCCATGGACAATCCGTTGCCGGGCGATCCGGCGCATGGCGAGCAGGTGTTCTGGGGCAAGGGCCAGTGCGGCACCTGCCACATGATCAACGGGCGGGGCGGGGTGACCGGGCCCGATCTCTCCAACATCGCGGCCGTCCGCAAGACAACGGCCATCGTCAATGCGCTGACCAAGGTCGAGCACCGCGTCTTCGGCGACGGCGGCGTGCACCTGCCGGCGATCCCGCCGATGGACTATGACCCGGTGCAGGTGGTGACAAAGGACGGCCGCACCATCGACGGGGTGATGCGCAACCAGGATCACTGGTCGGTGCAATTCATCGGCATGGACGGGACATTCCACTCCTTCGATCGCGACGAACTGACCAGTGTCACCATCAGGCCGGGCAGCATCATGCCGACCGACTATGACAAGCGCCTGTCGCCGGATGAATTCCGCGATCTGCTCGCATTCCTGACCCGCCAGGGCCACAAGCAAACCGCGGACGCCCAATGATGCGCCGGACCCTGCTGGCCGCGCTGCTGCTGATGCCGCTGCCGGCATCGGCCGCCGATTACTTCTTCTATTCCGGCACCTATACCGACGGATCGTCGAAAGGCATCTATGCTTGGCGCTTCCATGACGCCGACGGCAGCATGGCGCCGCTGGGCCTGGTGGCCGAGACGCCGGAGCCCGCGCATATCTGGATCACGCCCAACGGAAAGTATCTCTATACCGTCAACTGGCTGCAGGATGGCGCGGTCAGCGCCTACGCCATCGACCGGCACACCGGCGCGCTGAAATTCCTGAACAAGGTATCGGCCCATGGCGCCGATCCCAATCAGGTTGTGGTCGATCCCTCCGGCCGCGTGGCGGTGACAGTGAATTACATCTCCGGCACAATCGCCGCCTACAAAATCGGACCGGACGGCAAGCTGTCCGGTGCCTTCTATACCGAAAAGCATCAAGGCAAGCCGCTGTCCGACAAGCAGCCCGGACCCAAGCAGCACGGCGTGGAGTTCAGCCGCGACGGCAGATTCATGTTCGTCACCGACCTGGGGCTGGACCGGGTCTACAGCTATCGTTTCGATGCGGCAAAACCCTCCATCGTGCCGTTCGATCCGCCTTATGTGCTGACCCATGCGGGTGCGGGGCCGCGCCGCCTGCAGCTGTCACCCAACGGCAGATATCTCTATGTCGACCACGAGACCGACTCCGAGGTCCAGGTCTTCGCGGTCGATGGCGGGCAGCTGAAGTCGCTGCAGACCCTTTCCACCATTCCGCCCGATTTCACCGGCCGCAATTCCACTGCCGAGATTCTCGTTTCGGCCGACGGCCGCTTCGTCTATGTCACCAATCGCGGCCATGACAGCATCGCCATCTTCGCCGCCGATCCAAGGACCGGACTTCTCAGGCGCATCGGGAATATGCCTTCGGGCGGCAAGAGTCCGCGCAACATCCGCTTCGGGCCGAATGGCGATTATCTGTTCGCGGCAAACCAGGCAGGCAACAACATCACCGAATTCAAGGTGGACAAGGCGAGCGGCCACCTGACACAGACCGGCGTGGTTCTCTCCATCGACCAGCCGGGCGGCATGTATTTCGTCGGGGCCGAGTAGCCCGCCTGTCCACCCCCTCGATCACCCATGCTAGAGTCATGCGCTGAAGGCAGCGGTGATGGACTGGCATGTGTGGACAAGGAGGGGAGGGGCGAAAAAGCCGCACGGCGCAGAGCGCACAAACGCACCGGATCGATCCGCGCGGGTGTGGGATAGAACAGCGTGGATTACTGCGCCGGCACCTTCAGGAGTTCTTCCGGCTTCAGCGCCCGCGGCGTGAAGCGTGCCTCGGCGATGGCGCCCTTGAACCAGTTCACATGGTTCATGCGCACGCCCACCATCATGTGGCCGCGCCCGTGCGGGGTGAACGGCACCTCGGCCTCGCCTTGCAGCACGCCATTGACATAGGACCGATAGGTCTTGCCGTCATAGGTCTGGGCCACCGCATACCAGGGACCAAGGGGATGGGTCTTGTCGGGAAAGGCCAGCGCCTTGCTGCCGGATTTGGAATTGACGAAAGCATCCAGGTACCACTCGTAGCTGATCGCGCGCAGCTCGAACATGAAGCGCGGATTGGGGTCGGACGTGCCGCTGGGATTGGCGTCAAGCCCGGTCTTGGGATCGGTTTCGGCGATGTGCATCCAGCGCTGCTGGAACTGACCACCCTCGGGATGGATGATCGCCTCGATGGTGAAGGTCTTCGCGCCGACCAGCGGCCGGTCGGGGAAGAACAGGGCATCGTCCCTGCCGTTGAAGCGCACGGCCTTGCCCACGGGACTGTCGACAATGGTGGGATGACCCTCGACCCTCGGAACCACGCCGCCGATCTTCTGCAGATTGTCGAACTTCCAGACCTGCAAGGGCGCGGCCCCCGCACTGGCCGTCGTCATGACCAGTATTGCCGCCGCAGCCATGTTGCATCTGCTCATAAGGGCCTCCCCAGGCGATTGTTTATGGGCTCTACGTTGACGCGTCTTGCGCCCCGCTGCAATCTCTGCCGCAAACAGGGACATGGGGAAACGAACATGAAAGCGGCGGGCGCCTTTGTGGCAATGGGCATGATGCTGGCTGCGGCGCCGGCTTTGGCGCAGGCAGGCGGCGAAAAGGGGCCGGAGCGTATCGTCTGGGCGGCGCAGAAGGTTCCGGAATCGCCCTATGACGGACCCAACAAGCCGGTCACGCACATTGCCGATATCCTCAAGGCACACCAGGGCCAGGCAAGCTGGGATCAGCAGGTCATGCTGACCCGTGACTTCGATGGCCACTATGTCAGCCTGGCGCCGGGCGAAAAGACCAAATGCATGTTCTATGCGGATGACCGTGTGTTCGGCTGGATTTACAGCGGCCAGGTGAAGATCACCATCGACGGCCAGCAGCCTTTCACCGCCACCAAGGGCTATCTGTTCGACGTGGCGCCGCGCCTGTCCTACTGCATGGAGAATACGGGCAGCGAACCGGCGGTGTTCTATCGTTCCACCCCCGCCGGCCAGATGCCCAGCTATCCGCAGAGCGAGACGCCCACCCCTGTGAAGGGCTGGCGCTACATCAAGGCGCGCATCACCTCGACGGGCGGCTATGACGCGCCCAACCAGCCATCGCTGGATTTCAACGCCTATGCGGCCGGCGGCGGCAAGAGCCGCGACTTCGCCTGGGACGGGCACACCTCGGCCCACATCATCCGCTCGGGCAATCTTGCCAAGCTGCCGCCGGACAGCAGTTGGGGCCACTTCCACGAGAACATGGTGGAAGCCTGGGTGGTGATCGAAGGCAAGCTGGATGTGCTGATCTCCGGCATCGGAATGGTGCATGGCGAGACGGGTGACGTGATCCAGGCCAACAACGAACGCTGGCACCGCGCCACCTGCGCCCCCGATACCGGCCCCTGCACCCGCCTGGCCATGACCCCGCGCAATCGCGAAGGCCAGGTCCATTATTTCCAGGTCGACAAGCCGGCCGGCAACTGATTTCACGGAGACGCATGTCATGATGGACCGCCGCCAAATCCTGATGAACCTGGCCGCGACGGGGTCGTGTTTCGCCCTGCCGTATCAGGCCCGGGCCGCCTCGCTGGCGCGCAAGGTCAAGATCACCGACGTCAAGGTGATGATCATCCGCGGCACCTGGGACTGGAACCTGATCAAGATCGAAACTGATGCCGGCGTCCATGGCATCGGCGAAGGCTATTGGGGGCCGGGCCTCAAGGACATGGTGCTGAACCGTTTCAAGGACCAGCTGATCGGCGAGGACCCGCTGAACGTGGTCAAGCTGGCGACCAAGGTTCTGTTCCTCAATGGCGGCTATGGCGCCATCGCGGGCGTGACCGTGCACGCTTCGTCAGGCATCGAGATTGCGCTGTGGGACCTGGCGGGGCGTCTTCTGGGCGTGCCGGTATGCGATCTTCTTGGCGGTCGCTTTCGCGACAAGGTGCGCTTCTACCGCACGCTGCAGGCGCCCGCGAAGAACCCCGCCGACCCCAGAAGCTGGGGCGACCAGGCGGCAGAAGCCAAGGCGAACAATCCTTATGGCTTCACCGCCTTCAAGTTCCAGGGTGACAGCGTGCCTCGCACCGCCGATCCGACTTTCTCGGAGCCGGGCCACGACCCCTACACCAATCAACTCACCAACAAGGATATCGACCGGCTGGTGGACCGCATGGACCGGGTGCGCGCCGCGATCGGCCCCGACACCGACATGGCGATCGAGTGCCACTGGAAATACACGGTCAATGAGGCGATCCAGTATTGCGATGCGGTCCAGCATGTTCGGCCGATGTGGGTGGAAGACCCCACGCCGGCGGAGAACTGGGAAACCATGGCCCAGGTGACTCATTCCACCAAGACGCCAATCTGCACCGGCGAGAATCTCTATCTGCTGGCGGGCTTCAAGGACCTGATCGTCCATCAGGGATGCTCGGGCGTGCATCTGGACATTCCCAAGATGGGCGGGCTGTGGGAAGCCAAGCGCGTGTCCGACCTTGCCGACCTCTATGGCATCTGGACGGCGGCGCACAACCCGGCCAGCCCGGTCGGCACGGCGGCCTCGGCCCATTCCTGCGCCTCGATGCGCAACTTCCGTATCCACGAACTGGCCAATTGGGTCGACTGGTGGCCCACTCTGGTCACGCATGAAGGGCCCTACTGGAGGGACGGCTATTTCCATATCGAGGACAAGCCGGGCCTGGGCTTCGACATCAACCCCGATGTCGCCAAGGCGCATCTGGCGCCGGGGGAGACTTGGTGGGGCTAAGACGCGATCCGCCACAGGCGGATGGTGTCGTGCGCGGCCATCTGCTGCGCATCTTCGGCCTGGGCTTCGGCTTGGCGGTGGTGATCGGCGGGGTGGTCGGCTCGGGCATCATGCGCAATCCGGGCGTGGTCGCGGCCGGATTCCCCGATGCCAGACTGCTGCTTCTGGCCTGGACGCTTGGCGGGCTCTACGTGGTACTGGACGCCATGCCCACGGTGGAACTGGGCGCGGCCATCCCGCTGGACGGGGGCCCATTTTCACTGGTCACGCGCGCGGTGGGGCCTGCCGCCGGCTTCCTGGTGGGCTGGGCCGACTGGCTGCAGACGGTCATCTCGACCGGATTCATTGCCGTCGCCTTCGGGGAATACGTCCATCGCCTGGGGCTTCTGAATGCGCTCGGCGCAGGCGCGATAGCGATTCTCCTGGTGCTGGTCTGCGGGGCGATCAACTGGATCGGTGCACGCAGTGGCGGCACATCGCAGAATATCGGCACCGCGTTGAAAGGACTTGGCTTGGCGGTGCTGGTGGCGGTGCTGCTGCTGGCCCCACATGGCGCGGCCCCCGCCGCACCGCCGCCGCCGGCCTTCACCTGGGCGGCAGCACTGGTGGCGATGCGTGCGATTTATGGTGCCTATGGCGGCTGGCAGGCCGCGATTTACTTCTCCGAGGAAGTGCACGCGCCCGAGCGAAATGTGGCGCGCGCCACCTTCCTGGGCATCGCGCTGGTCACCGGACTCTACCTGTCGGTCAACGCCGCGGTGGTCAGCGTGCTGCCCATGGGACTCCTTGTGACCTCAAAGCTGGCGGCGGCCGACGCGGCCGCCATCGTGCTGGGGCCGGGCAGCGGCACCGTCGTCACCATCTTGGCCATTATCTGCGTCGCCACTCTGGCCAATACCCAGGTCATGGAGTGCGTGCGCCTGACCTTCGCCATGGCGCGCAAGGGCGTGCTGCCGCCCCGGCTGGCGGCTGTTTCGCTCAGCGGTACGCCGCGCCCGGCTCTGGTCCTGTCCATCGCCGCCATGGCGGCGATCATCGTTCTGGCGGAGATGATCGAGGGACCGCTCTATGAAGTGCTGCTCGATCTATATGCGCCCTTTGTGATGCTGGTCTTCCTGTCGCTGTCGCTTGCGGCGATCCATCTGCGCCGCAAGGAGCCGGCTCTGCCGCGGCCCTGGAAGATGCCGCTTTTCCCGCTGCCCGCGCTGCTCAGCGCTGCGCTTAACGGCGTGCTGCTGGCGGCGTTCCTGGTCTCGGACACGACCGCGGCGGGCTTTTCGATACTGTTCCTGCTCCTGGGTGCACCGCTCTATCTCTACGGGCGGGGGCGATGGCGTGCCGCCTGATTTGCTGCTTTGCACACAGTGCGGGCGACGTTGACCTTCCCCCCGGCGCGCCCCACAGTTGCGCAACAAAAAGGGGAGGGGCTTGATGGGCATTCGTGGGTGCGCGTTCGCGCTCGTGATATTCGCCGGACTGTTTGGTGCTCTGGGCGCTAGCGCTGTCGCGCAGGATCATGCAGCGCTACCGCCAGTGCCGGCGCCCATGTCGGAACCCCGGCCGGGGCCAGTGACCAATGGGCCCTATCAGCCCCAGGCACTTCTGCCAGGCGGCATTGTGATGCCGCTGTTTCCGCCCGGCTCGCCCTATCTGCACAAGGACCGCGTCAGCGAGGCCGAACAGTACACGCCCGATCCCGACGTGCCGGGCCGCGTCTCGCGCATCGTCAATATCCACAATCCCTCCATCGAGGTGCATCTGGTGCCGCAATCGGCCAACACCGGCACGGCGATCATCCTGATCCCTGGTGGGGGCCACAACACGCTGGTGGTCGGGCTTGAGGGTACAGACCCGGTGCCCTATTTTTTCAATTATGGCGTCAACACCATCATCCTGCGCTCGCGTCTGCGCCGTGACGGCTATGATCCCAAGACGGACGAGGTCTATGACGCCCAGCAGGCCATCCGCCTGGTCCGCGCCCATGCCCGTGAGTGGCGTATCGATCCGCACAAGATCGGGGTGATGGGCTTCTCCGCCGGGGCCGAACTGGCGATGGCCACAGCCATCCAGTACCCGCAATTCGATGCGAAGAACGATGCACCCGCCGACCCGCTGGCTGGCATCACCTCTCGTCCCGACTTCGTGGGCGCTATCTATCCCGGCCCCTCGTTGTTCACCAAGGCCGGCAATCCGCCCATTCCCAAGGACGCGCCGCCGTCCTTCATCATCTGTGCCGGCTGGGGCGACAAGGTGCACGCGGTTTGGGCAACCGAATACTTCACTGCCATGCTTCAGGCAGGGATCCCCAACGTGGAGATGCATATTTATGCACGCGGCCATCACGGCATGGGCCTGTCCTGGCGGGACGGCACCGCGATGGGCACTTGGCCGGTGCGCTTCACCGACTGGTTCCGCGATCTCGGCTTCCTGGGCAAGCCGGGCGAGGAAACGCAGGCGGTAAAGGACGTTGCGGCCTTCGTTGCCGCACCATCCCCCGCGCGGCCGTGAAGCATCCCTTTTTGCCTTGCATACGCCCGCTGGAACACCGGTAATAAGGCGCGAGCAACGAACAGGCCAAGGGAAATATTTGATGCCTTCACGATTGAGCGCTGAAGAACACGCACGCCTGGAAGATGTCGGCTTCCTGACCTGTATGACACTGGTACTTCTGGGCAATTATGCCCAGACTGGCCATTTCGGCGGCCCCCTGGCCTATACGCCGTTCAATGTCGCCGCCCATCTTGCGGGCCCCAAGCTGGGCGGCATGCGCTATGACTATCGCCGTCCCAAGCATCCCTTCGGGGACAAGTTCATGATGGCAGCGGGGCATAGTGTGCCCACCTGTTATGCACTGTGGATGATCCTGGGCCAGGCGTTGGCGCGCCGGTATGAACTTACTGGCGATGCGCGCTATCATTGCGATCCGGAAGTCGCCATGCTGCCCATCGATGCGCTTGGTTTTCGCCGCGGCGCGGGCGCGCTGAGGACTCTGCTGGCCGACAATGGACTTGCCGATCATCCGCTGTTCGCTCAGGCCAAGCTGCGCGGCATCAAGGCACTGTCGGGCCATGCCGAAAGTATCGACGTCACCAATGACGTCAATGGCGGCCCGTCCGGCGTGGGCGTCGCCAGCGCGGCAGGAAAGGCGGCATTCTGGGACATGGTGGGTGCCGGAATCGACGCACCCAAGGTCATCGCTCTGGAAGGTGAGTTCGCGATGACCGAAGGCCATGCCCAGGAACTGAAGACGCAGGCCATGGCGCTGCAGGTGGGTAAGCGGTTGCGTGTGATCCTGTCGGACAACAATGCCGGCATCGACGACGTGCTGCTGGGCGGTGTGATCCCCAGCTCTTTGGCGCAGGGGTACCGGCTGGCCGACCAGTGGCGTTCCTATGGCTGGAACGTTCTGGAGGTGGCCAACGGCAATGAATTCGGCCAGGTGGTCGATGTGCTGGCTACGATGGAGGAGAGCGATCCGACCGACCGCCGTCCGATGGTGGTGATCGCCAAGACCATCAAGGGCTGGTGGCCGGCCGCCGTGGAAGGAATGCTGGGCGACGTAAAGCAGGTCGTCAGCTATCCCAGCCATCCTTATGGCCACAAGATGAATTCGCCTTACTTCATCGCCATGGCCGAAAGCTTCGAGAAGCGTTACGGCATCGCCTTTGAAGGCATCCGCGATGGCGTACCCGAGAGTGAGCGCGACCGGCTGATGCAGTTCAAGACCAACATCGACAAGGTGATGTCGGTGCTGGACCGGAATGGCCTGGGAGACTGGATCGCCAACCGGCTTGTCGATATCGGCGAAACCATCACCGACAAACATACTCTTTCCATCGACAATGGCATCGATCCATTCCTGGACGAACGCCTTGCCGTCGCCAATCTGCCGCGCGAGCCGCAAAAGGTCACCGCGGTCAATCCCAGGGATGGTGCCACCAGGGAAATCTCGATCAGCCTTTTCCGGAAGGCCGGTGAGGCGGCGGGTGCTCGCCGCGCCGTTTCGGAGATCATCAAGTGGATGAATTACGTCACGGGCAACCGCTTTATCACGCTGGCGGCGGACCTGTCGGAATCCATCAATGTCGAGCACGGCAGCCTGTGGGGCCACTATTCCCCGGTAACCAATCCGTCGGGCACGCGCGTCAAGGCGGCGATCCAGGAAGCGGGCAACGTGTCCACCGCCATCGGCATGGTCAGCCAGTCGGCCAGCGTCGATCCTGAGAAGTTCGCCGGATTGTGGGCGCTGTCGGGAACCTATGGCGCGTTTACCCCGCTAATGTACACGCCGGCCCGTGTGTGGAGCCAGCAGAACCAGGACAGCCGCTTTCGCATGGGCGTCCTGCATATTCTGGCCGGCCATTCGGGGCCTGAAACGGCGGCTGACGGACGCACCCACTTCGGCATCTTCGCGACGCAGGTGTGGAAACTGTTCCCGCGAGGCCAGACCATCAGCCTGAACTTCTGGGATTACAACGATGTGGCGCCGGCCTATTTCGCCGCCGCAGCCATCGCCGCCCGCAATCCCCGAGTGGGCATCATCGTCATAGAGGTGGCGCGCCCCGACAGTCCGGTGGCCGATCGCAGCGGTTTTGCCGATAAGGATCCTGCCGCCGCTGCCAAGGGCTTCTATCTCATCCGCGACTTCGCGCCCGGCATCCGCCACGGTACAGTGATCGCCCAGGGCGCGTCCTCGACCGTCAACCTGGTCAAGATATTGCCGCGGCTGGAACAGGCAGGCATAAATGTGCGGGTTGTCTCGGCGGTGAGCGAAGAGCTGTTCGGCCACCAGCCCGAAGCCTATCGCAACGCCGTGTTGCCGCCGGAAGCACTGATGGATTCCATGGTTGTTTCCACCGGCACACGGCGGGTATGGCCGGCAAGGAATCTGGGCCCGCTGACCGACGAATATTCGCTTACCTCGGATTGGGACGACCAGTGGCTGACCGGCGGCTTGGAAAAGGACGTGATCGCCGAGGCCCATCTGGACACCGACTCGATCTTCGCGGCGGTCCGGCGCTTTGCCGCCGAACGGGAACAGCGAATGGCCCGCCAGGCGGGACTGTTGGCCTGACGCAACATTAATGGGCTGAAATAATGTACTTTCCAGCTCCTTGACCGCCGAGGGTTCCGGCGGCCGACACCGGATTTGGGGTGGACTTCACCGATCCCATGGGGCCAACCTAGCGGGTCTGGAAAATCCCGAGATAAAGGAACGGGAAATGCCCATGCCCGATCGCCGCGATTTGTTGGCCGGTGCCGGTCTGTTCTTCGGCGCAAGCCTGTCGCCCCCGCTGGCGCGTGCGCTCGCCGCCGCCGACAATCAGGGCGGGTTCACCGCGTCCCACGCCGTCTTCAACGATGCCCAGCGCGCGCTGGTGACGGCCATCAGCGACCGCATCCTGCCCGCCACCGACACGCCCGGCGCTGTCGCCGCTGGCGTTCCGGCCTTTATCGAGATGATGCAGGCTGACTGGTACAGCCCGGGCGACCGGATGGATTTCCTTGCCGGGCTGGCGGCGCTTGATGACTTCGCCTTGAAGGAAGACGGCAAGCTTTTCGCCGCGCTGGCGGTGGAGCAGCAGGACAAGGTGTTGACCACCGCGATGCATGGGATGATGCCGGGCCTGGCATCGGGCTTCTTCAATCACTGCCGCCAGCTCGTGATGCTGGGCTATTACACCTCAGAGATCGGCTGCAAGCAGGAGCGGGTCTATCTGCCGGTGCCCGGCCGCTATGATGGTGCCTATCCCTACGCCCAGGTCGGGCGCATTTTTGCTTCGTAAGCGGGGACGGACGCCATGCCGGATTACGATTTCGACGCCATTGTCATCGGCTCGGGGATCAGTGGGGGCTGGGCTGCCAAGGAGTTGTGCGAAAAGGGCTTGAAGGTTTTGATGCTCGATCGCGGCAGGATGGTCGAGCACAAGAAGGACTACACGACCGAGTTCAAAGGCCCCTGGCAACTGCCCTATCGCGGCACTCTGCCGCCTGGCGAAGTGGCGCGCGATTATTTCCTGGCCAAGTGGGGGGGCGCCGCCAATACCGACCGCAATCATTTCTACAACAATGACCGATTGAATCCCTTCGACTATGCGGGTTCGACGCCGTTCCGATGGGTCCGCCCCAACCAAGTGGGCGGTAAGTCGCTGATCTGGGGTCGCGTGTCGCTGCGCTGGAGCCAGATTGACTTCGACGCCAACCGCAAGGATGGCCATGGCGTGCCTTGGCCCATCGGCTACGATGAGCTTGCGCCATGGTATTCCTATGTCGAAAAATTTGCCGGAATTGCCGGGGGAAGGGAGGGGCTGGCGCAGCTTCCCGACGGAGAATTCCAGCCGCCCCATGCCATGAATGTAGCCGAGATCTGGGTCAAGGAGCGGCTGGAACAGGCCCTTCCCGACCGCAAGCTGATTCATACGCGCTGCGCCAACATGACCGAAGACAAGCCCGAGCAGGGTCGCACCCGCTGTCAGAAGCGCAACCAGTGCGCCCGCGGCTGTTCCTTTGGCGCTTATTTCTCCACCCAGTCATCGACTCTGCCGGCGGCGCGCAAGACCGGCAATCTCACCCTCCTCTCGGACAAGGTGGTGACTGCGCTGGACTATGATCCGGCGACCAAACGCATCACCGGCGTTCGCACCATCGATGCCAATACGATGGAAGCCAAGGCCTATACCTCTCGCATTGTCTTTCTGTGCGCCTCGGCCATGGCGTCGGTACAGATACTGCTCAATTCGCGCCTCCCGGGGTCGGATCGCAGCTTCGCCAATTCCAGCGGCAGCTTGGGCTGCTACATCATGGATCACGCCATGCGCACCTTTTTCTGGGGCACGGTGCCCGCGGGCGAGTTGGATCAGTATGTCGAATATGGGCGCCGTCCCACGGGCGTGTACATCCCAAAATTCCGCAACCTGAACGGTCAGGACGCCGACACCGATTTCGTGCGCGGCTATGGCATGCAGGGCGGTGCGTCCCGTCATGCGGTCGATCCGGACGGCTTTGGCGCATCAATGAAGGAGGGGCTTCGCAAATACGGCCCGTGGACTATCGAGTTCAACGTCTTCGCTGAATGCCTGCCATACAAGGACAATACGCTCTCGCTGCATCCTTCCAAGACCGATCGCTTCGGCATGCCGCTGATCGTGTTCGACGTTGGCTTCCGCGAGAATGAGGCGCGCATGATGGTCGATGCCGCCCGCCAGGGCGAGATAATGATGCGTGCCGCTGGGCTGGTCGATGTCGGCAGCCGACAGGACGAGCATGTGCCGGGCGATGCCATCCATGAGATGGGCGGCGCCTGCATGGGTGATGATCCGGGAGCCTCAGTGGTCAACCGCTGGAGCCAGGCGCACGATGCCGCCAATCTTTTCGTTACTGACGGATCGCACATGTCGTCCACGAACTGCGTGAACCCGTCGCTGACCTTCATGGCGCTGACCGCGCGGGCCGCAGACCACGCAGTGCAGCTTGCCAAGGAGCACGTTATCTGAGCACGGGATATTAAGCATGACATTGACGCGCAGAGACCTCATGGCCGGTGCTGCCGCCGCCGCCTTGGCTACGCCCGCATTCGCGGCGCCGGGCGACGGGGCATTGAATCGGGCCTTCGACGGCATTGCGAGCGACATCCTTGGCGATCAGCCCGAGACCGCGACCTTCCTGGGACTGGACAAGGGTTCTCGCGCCAACCTGAAGGCGAAGCTTTCCGACCAGTCCTGGGCCCATGTGGGATCGGATTCCAAACGCTGCCAGGGCTGGCTGGCGCGCCTGAAGCAGGTGCCGGCAACCGGGCTATCGCCCGACGCCGCCCTGAACAAGGAGGTGGTGGAGGCTGCGATCCAGCTTGGCGCCGGCGGCGGCCGTTTTCCGTTCGGGCAGAATACGCTCCAGGCCAGCCAGAACGAAAGCGTCACCCCGTATGTCGTCAACCAGATGATGGGCTGCTTCGTCACCATCCCGGAGATGTTGGACAGCCAGCACAGCATCGCGACAAGAGCCGACGCCGATGCCTATCTCTCGCGCATGGAGGCCCTTGCCGTCGCGTTGGACGGTGAGACGGCGCGGGTGGACGGTGATACCGGCCATGGCGTGGTCGCGCCGGACTTCATTCTTTCCAATGCCGCCGGCCAGATGGAAGGCTTTCTCAAATTGCCGGCGGGCCGGCAGCGGCTGGTGTCCTCGCTTGCCGATCGGGCCAGGGCCAAGGGCATCACCGGCGACTGGGCCGGCCAGGCAACGAAGATCACCCAGGGCAGGATATATCCCGCCGTCAGCCGCCAGCTCGCGGCGCTGAAGCGGGCGCAGGCCAAAGCGAACGCCGATGCCGGGGTGTGGAAGCTGCCCGATGGCGACGCCTATTACGGCTGGGCACTGGAAGTGGGCACGACCACGAACATGACCGCCGACGAGGTCCACAGGATGGGCTTGGAGCAGAATGCCCAGATCGAAGCCCGCATGGACGGCCTGTTGAAGAAGCAGGGCCTGACCAAGGGCAGCGTCGGCGCGCGCATGGACGCGCTGTCCCGCGACAAGCGCTTCCTCTATCCGGAAACCGATGCGGGACGCGCACGGATCATAGCCTATCTCAACGACCTGATCGGCCAGACCCGCAAGCGGATGCCGGAATTGTCGGCACTTGAACTGAAGGCACCTGTGGTGGTCAAGCGTGTACCCCCCGACATCCAGGATGGCGCTCCGCTGGGCTACATGAACCCTGGCGCGCTCGATGGATCGCGGCCCTCGATCTACTACATCAACCTTAAGACCAACGCGAACTGGCCGCGTTATTCGCTGCCCACATTGACCCATCACGAGACCATTCCCGGCCACGCCTGGCAGGGCGCCTATGTGACCGAGACGGGCAAGCTGCCGCTGATCCGCCAGATCCTGTCCGGCTTCAATGCCTATGTGGAAGGCTGGGCGCTGTACGCGGAGCAGCTCACGGATGAGATCGGCATGTACAGGGACGATCCGTTCGGCCAGCTCGGTTATCTGGCGGCACAGAAGATGCGCGCGGGGCGGCTGGTGGTGGACACTGGCCTGCATGCCAAGCGTTGGACGCGCCAGCGCGCCATTGCCTGGTTCCATGACTGTACCGGCGATCCCATCGGTTCGGTGACCAGCGAAGTCGACCGCTATTGCGTCTCGCCGGGCCAGGCGTGCGGCTACAAGGTGGGACACAGCGAACTATTGCGTTTGCGTGCGCGCATGAAGGCGGCGATCGGCCCGAAATTCGATCTGCGCGACTATAACGACACGGTGGTGAAGACCGGCGCGGTGCCACTGACCGTGCTGGCGCGGGTAATCGATGCCCATGCCGCGGCCTTGAAGGGGAGCTGAAAGAACCGGTCAGGCCAGCCGGTCGCGCATCCGGTTCAGCAGGCCTATCTGTTCCTGGGTCCAGCCCGCGCTTTCCCGGTTCAGCGCCGAGACGAAGAAGCACAGCATCAGCGCGGCGATGGCCCGCAGCACGCCGTCGGCAAGGTGGCCGCTGCCGGCGGTTTGGACCGCGTTGGCGTGCAGCACCAGCAAGGCAGGGGCGCACCACAGCCACCACAGGAAACGGCGCATCTGCTGGTGGCGCATAAGGTCGCGCTGATAGCCGGCGCGCACCGTCAGGAAATCCCCGGCCTGGCCGGCGGCAGGCGCGTTCAGCAGCAGGAACAGCGCGGCGACCGCATAGAACAGCGCCAGCATCTGGCCCGGCGCGCCAAGCCCCGGCAGGCGCCACGACACCAGCGCCATGGCGCCCAGCAGGGCGGCTTCCAGAAGCTGGGCGCCGCGTAGACCGGCCAGGAACCGCGCCCGGTTGCGGGATAGGTCCTCAGCCGTCCAGTCGCGATTGGCCAGGGTGGGGCGCTTGTCGCTGCGCACGATCAGGCTGGTGCGCAGCAGGCACAGAAAAGGTACCAGGCAGGGGCCGACGAAGAACAACCCGATGCCCAGCCACACCCCGTTCACCGTCAGGGGCGACAGGCCATGATAGGAATTCCGCACCATCTGCAGGAACATCACCAGCGCAAAGGCAACCAGGATTGCCTCGCGCATGGCACGGCGCGGGGTCGGGCGGCTGGCGGGCTGGTAGGCTTCGGCCACCATCAGCAGCGGCAACAACACACCCGCTGCCCAGGCACCCAGGCAGGCATACAGAACCATCGCCTGTAGAATCAGTGCGGGCAGATTGAAATGGCGCCGCATCTGGCTGAACACCACGAATGGCACGGTGCGAAAGGCTTCGCGGGCATATTGCGCCGGACCCTGATAGGTCTCCCACAGATCGCCCGCCACTGCCTCGCGCGCAGCCGGAGGAATCAGGAATCGCACGATGCGGTCAAGCTTTTCCGGTGGCGTGTTCAGCGCGGCGCCTTCCATCCCAGTCCCCCAAGATTTTCCGCGATGGTGTCGATCAGGCGGCGGGCGGTGCGCGCCGATTCCTTCAGCGCCTGCAGTCCGGACTTTTCCAGCCGGTAGTGGCGGCGCGAGCGGCCGCCGCGCTCGGGCGTGGGCTCGGACATCCACGAGGCGATCAGTCCCTTGTCCTCCATCCGGTCAAGGGTGGCATAGACCGCGCCACGGGTGACCTTGCGGGGGCGGGCCAGGTCCTCGACCTTGGCGTGAATGGTGACGCCATAGGCATTGTCGTTCAGCGCCACGATGGCGGTCATGACAATCTGCTCGAACTGGCCCAGGGTTTCGGTCATTTGCTCTACATTGTAGTTTTCGTGACCTTTCGTCAAGCTGCGGGTTGATGGCCGGCGAGGGACGGCGGGCCGCAAAGCCCGGTCAGCTTTCCAGCGCCCTTGGATGCGGATATCGCGGAATGCCGCAGCGATTTCGCATCAAAATCGCGTCCCCCTCCCGTTTGTCCTACATGCGCTTTTCCGCAGCAGTCGTCTTGTCGCGGGATTCTATCACCCGCGGCGGGGGAGGCGGATAAATGGGAACCCGCTCCTGGCTAGGGCATGCACGCCGGCCCGTGGCACCCGTTATTTTATCTACATTGTATTGGTAATGGCCGTCTTCCGTCAAGTGGGCCCGCGCGGCATTATATCTACGATGTAGAACAAATTAGCGGAGGCGCCAATGGTCCGGCCGGAACGGCAAGATGTGATGACGGCCTTGAGGGTCGTGGCGTGCATCGCGATCTTCCTGCTGCTGTTTCCCCATGACTTGACCCAGCCCGTGGTGGTGGGCGCGCTGGCCACCATGCTGTGCCTGCTGGCGGTGGCGGAACTGAGCTTTCGCGATATTTCGCCCAACTGGCTCCTGAGCGTGGTCGCCGCGATCCTGTCGCTGGCAGCCACCGGCTGGCTGGCCTGGATCATTCTGTTTCCGCCGCCGCCCATGCCCACCGGTCCGCTGATCCCGGCGGGCGAGCCCACGCCCGCCGGAAGCTGCCCGTCGCGGCCGGGCGATCTGGTGGTGGCGCTGGGCACCGACCGGGTGATGGCGCGCGGCGACGGACCGTTCCGGCCGTTCATGGCGCATGAATGTCCGGGCCCGATCCTGACCCGCACGCGGGAGGGGCTGATGGTGGATGCGCTTGGCTATGACTGGAGCAACGATATTGTCTACATCATCCGCGAGAACCGGCTGGACTTTCTGATGGTGGCGGGGCTGACCCTGCACCGGCCCGACCGCAGCACCATCGAACTGCTGGACCGCTTTGGCGATCCCGTCGTCTATGTGCGCTATCTCAACCGCAACGCCGTGCGCATCCGTGGCCGGTGGCTGTGCGAGGAAAAGCCCCAGACGGTGATCCATGACAGCACGATCCTGACGGGCGGTGTGCGGATCGGCGGGGCGATGTTCGGTCAGCGTCCCATCGCCGGAAACACCTGCGCACAGATTGCACCCGGCCCGAAACACGGTTTCGGCATCCAGATCGGCTCGCCTTAGAGCGGCAACTCGAAGCGGCTGTGCGCTGCCGCCAGCGGGTAGCGCTTGCCCTTCCAGATGAAGTCACCGGGCAGGCCGGCCGGCCGGTCGATCACCGCTTCCAGCTTTCCGCCGCTGGCGGCATAGCGCACGGATACCCGGCCCCGCGGCATGGCCGCCGCCGCGTCCAGCGATGTCAACCCGCCCAGCACCGGTTCCACCCGCAGCTTGGCATAGCCAGGTGCGCCCGGGCCGATGCCGGCAATGATGTTCAGCATGTCAGCGGTGGGATGGGCGCTCCAGGCGTGGGTGTCGGAGCGGGTGTTGCCGCGCGATTCCGGCCAAGTGGTATAGTTGAGTTCCAGCAGGTCGCGCCAGGTCTTGAGCAGCGCCGGATAGCGGTCCTGCATGCCGGCATGTTCGAAGGCGCGCACGAGATACCAGGCGAAATAATAGGTGGTGGTGAACATGCCGGGCGGCGCGTCGATGCCGTGGCCGGGCACGGTGATGCGTTCCAGTATGGCGGGCGCTTCCTGTTGCGAGGCCACGTCATACAGCACCGCCAGCAGGTTCATGTGCTGGCTGAACCGGGTGAAATCGGCATTGTCGGCATAAAGGCCCTTGTCCTTGTCCCAGCAATGGGCGCGGATGGCATCCCTTGCACTGTCCGCGCGTGCCGTATCGGCAGCGGCCTGTGCCTTGTCGCCATATGCGGTCTCCAGTTCGGCGCCCTGGCGCAGCGCTCCCAGCCACAGAACCGTGGTCAGGCAGCTTCCGCCGTCCTTGCCGTAGGAAGGGAACAGCTCGCGGTCGTTGGGACTGTTCACCCAGTCGATGAAATTCCATTGCGGGTTCTTGCCCAGAAGGCCGTCGGGCCGCAGCCACGGCACGAACCAGCCCAGCACGGTGCGCATGCGCGGAAGGTGGCGCACGATCACGCCGGCGTCGGGCTGCTGCCAGGACCAGTCGTGCAGCATGCCGACCCAGGCCAGCGAGAAAGTGGCGATGACGTTGGTGCTGCGGCTGGGATAGGCGCCCTGCTGCAGCCCGCCGTCCGACACGGACTCTGCGAAGGCGTCGATCGCCTGTTCGGCCAGGCGCGGATCGCCGCCGACCGCATAGGAGATCAGCATCTGCAGCCGCGTGTCGCCGGTATACTGCAGCTGCTCCCAATAGGAGCTGTCCATATAGGTCTCGTGCGCGTCAACCAAAGCGGTGCGCCAGCCCACCTCGAAGATCCTGTTCAGCACCGGGTCGCTGCTGTGGAAATGGCCGATCTTCCGGAAAGGATAGCCGGTCTCGAACAGACGCAGGCCTTCCAGCGTCAGGGGCGCGGTCCCGGTCTTGATGTCAAAGTCGGCATAGCGCCAGGTGCGCCACCACAGTGGCGCGAAGGTGCGCCGCGCGCCATCCGGCAGGAAGGTGTCGTGGATGCCCAGTGCCTTGCGGTCGCCGACCAGGTTGCGGTCGCCCTTGTGGCCGTCGGCGTCATATAGCGCCTCGGTATAGGTGAGCTTGATGGTCGCGCCCGCGCCGCCCGACACGGTCAGTTCGGGATAGGCGCTTATCATGGCGTCGCGCCGAATCAGGATATGGACATGGCTGTCCGCCGGAATGGTGATGGGCCTGGCGGGGAATGTTTCAGCACCGGCAAGGTCGCTGCGCACCACCTTGCCGGGATCGGCGGAGGTGAAACTCTGCTGCGGCAGCCTGTCGGCGATCAGTGTGCGCCTGGCGGCGGCCGGCGCCGGCACGGCATCGGTCCAGCCGGTGCCCGTCTCTTCGGGGCCTGCCCAGTCCCAGTCGGTTTTGGCGGCATCGATCACTTCGGGCGCGCTCGCGACGTAATAGCGCCCGCGCGGCACCTGCGCCCGGCCGTTCTGCGGCGTGCGGCCATGATCCATCTCCACCCGCCAGCCGGGGCGCGCGGTATCCACGCCTCCACCCGTGACGCGAAAGCCCAGCGCGGCGCTCTGCCAGGCGATGGGCGCGGTCTGTGGTCCCAGCGTGTGAGCCACCGGAAGGTCTTCAATGCTGGTACGCGCGCGTATCCAGTCCCACACCACCGCCGCGACCACGTTGCGCCCGGCCTTCAGGAAGGGCGCCAGGTCGATGGTCCTGGTGCGCCAGTGCGCCAGCGTGCCTTCGGAAGGACCGGCCGCGACGCGTCGGCCATTGACATAAAGGACATAGCGGTTGTCGGCGGTGATCGTGATGGGCAGGACCATGGGCTTGCTGTCCAGCACCATGATCCGGCGGAAGTGCAGTTCGACGGGACCGGCGTCGGCATTCGCGCGGGGATCGGTGATCCAGCCATCGCTTGCTTCCTGCGCCGGGGCGGGTGCGGCCAGCAGAAGCAACGCAAGCAGAAGCCCCGATATCCTCAATCCCATCCCCCGCTCCGTTCTTTTCGATCGACGGTGCTGAAGGCGATCATGGGCCGCTGCCGGCGGATTGACAACCGGCGGCCCGGCTCAGTCCTGGAAGGTATGCTGGACGTTGATGCCCAGCATCATGCCGGTGTTGAGCGCGCGATCTTCGACATAGGCGATGGCGGTGGCGCCGCGCAGGCCGTCATAGATGGTGCGGTCGCGCAGGGTGGGGGCCTGGGTCAACCGCTCGCCGAACAGGCGGACCGTCCATTGCGGCCGGGGCCGGTACTCGACAAAGGCCGACAGGCGCGCCGGATAGCGGTCGCGTTCGAACTCGTTGGCCTTGTAGTAGGGATAGTCCGACGGCGAAGCGACTGTCATGCCCAGGCGCAGGCGCTGTTTGGGCATATCCTTGGTCAGGGATACCCAGCCATCGAAGGGCTGGTTGCCCGAGAAGGGGCGGGGCTGCCCCGTGGCCGGGTCGGTGACTTCGGAATGATTGAGGTTGCCCGCCGCCTGCACGGTGAAGCCCGCCATGCACAGGGGATCAAGCGGCATCGTCAGGTTGGCCTGCAGCCGGTCGCGCTGGCCGTTGCCGATATTGCCGTTGGCGTCATAGACGCTGCCGTCCGTATTGAAGACCGGAATGTGATCGATCAGCGCGGCGACGTCGTCGCGCTGGGCTGTGACGGTCAGCGAGCCGCGCTGCCAGAAGCGGCGTTGCCAGGTCAGTTCGATGCGCGTGGTGCGGTCCGGCTCCAGGTTGCGGTTGCCCGCTTCGACATTGTTGTTGAGCAGGTCGGCCGAGCTGACGAAGTCGTCAAAGTTCAGCTGGCCGATGCGGCGCTCGACCGAAAATCGCAGCTCGTCGCCGGGATAGGGCCGCCAGGTCGTCTGCAGGCGCGGCTTGGCGTAGGACAGCGGCTTGGACAGGTTGGTGTCGCCGCTCTGGCTGAGGACCGAGGTCTCATAGCGCATCTCCACCTCGGCCGTCAGGGTGGGGGTGGCCCGCCAGGTGCCGGCGACAAAGCCCTCGCCGCGCTGTTCCTCGACCCGCACGTTGGCGGCGGGCAGGCCGACCGGCACGCCGTTGGTGACCAGCGAATTGCGGCTGTTGAGAATATTGATCGCGCCCTCTGCGCCGGCGTTCAGGGAAATCTCGCCGTCCTGGCGGCGATAGACGCCGCGCAGGATGGATTCGCGGCTGCCGGCGCGGTCGGCGGTCACGCTGATCGCGGCAGGCGCATAGGACATGTTGCGCGATATCTTCTCGGTCGTGCGATGGCTGGCCAGGACCAGAAGCTGCTCATCGTCGCTCAAGGTCGTTTCATAGCGCGCCTGCAGCTCGCCGCTGCGCTGGCGCCAGCGATCCTTGGCGGGCTGGATCTGCGGGGCGGGGTAGGTGATGTCCTGGCTGATGTCGGCGTGCCAGAAATCCTGCTTGGCCACGCCGTTCAGGGTCAATTCGCCGATCGGCAGCCTCTGGCGGAATTCGGCGCTCGTCTGGCCGCCTTCGCCCAGGCGAGGATAGGCGTATCGCGCCAGCGTGATCGGCGTGCCGTCGGGGCCAATCTGGTTGCGAAAGCCGCGGCCCAGCCCGTTGTCGATGGCCTGGTAGAGGACCCCCGCCAGGTTCAGCGAGCTTTCCTCGCCCTGCCAGTTGATCTCCGATTCCATCCGGGGCACCGAATAGCCGGAATGGGAGTGAACTTCCTGGACTTCCACCCTCCCCTGCAGCGAGGACTTGGTGGAACGCACCACATTCACCAGCAGGGCATAGCCATGCATGTCGTATCCGGCCGCGCCACTGCGGATCAGCGCGATATGGTCCACGGCCTCGGCTGGGATGCGTTCCAGGATCGCCTCGGGCGATTCCTCCTTGCTGGTGGGGCGCTGGCCGTCCACCAGGATGTTGCCCGCCGATCCGGAATAGCCGCGCACGCCCAGATCGCCATTGTGAATCTGGAACCCGGGCAGCAGACGCACCATGTCTGCCGCATTGACCGGTTGCAGGTCGCGGAAGAAGGCGGCCGGATAGTTCGTGATCCCCGGCGCATCCACTTCGGCGCGCGCGGACATCGGCAAAACGAGCAGGACGGCAAGTGCGATTGAATTGCGGCGCATCGTTCGGCGGGATGGAGAAGAAATCAGAATCCGGGGGCCCGGATGTACTTCTAAGGGCTCAGGCCATCCGTCGCAACTTTTATGCGCGGATGCAATTACACCGTAATTTTAGCGCTACCAGAGGGCCTGCTCGGTCCGGGCCCGTGATGACTCTTTTGGCGTCGGGGGCTACCGCTATCTGCTGCCCGACCTGCAGCCGGCGGCGATCCTGTGGCCAAGCAGATGAAGTGCGCCGTATTTGTCGAACCGAACAGGATCGTGCTCGATGAGAAGCCAGAGTGTGTGGCTATACAGGGCAATATGGCGGACAGAGAGGGATTGCTCGGAACATGCCCAAGGCATGTTCCTCGTCCTCGCGGACGCTCGGATCGCGCGGTGTCGGAACGCTGCCGCTACCGACCCTCGCGCCCAAAATCGGATGCTGCCGATATTGTCGAACAAGGCTTCGTTCACCGCTCTCTATCGGCCATTAAAAAAGCCCCGGACTAGCCGGGGGGGGGGTAAAGAGAAAGAACATCAACTTTACACTCCCGTTCGAATTTCTCTGGTTCCCATATAAAAAATCCTCCGAACTGAAAATCAGTTCGGAGGATTAGGCGGTGAGTTTCCTCGGCCACCAGAGTCTCACAATTTATGGGGTCGAAGTGCCGAGTGTGGGATCGGCCCCCTGTATGCCCAACTGAGCATCAAGCTGGCTGGCAGCATCGGCCGTTAATTGCTTATTCGTAGCCAATGCTAGCTGCTCGCGTGCGGCTGTGATGTCAGAAGTCTGGGTGGCCTGGTCAGTCTCAGAAAGCGCTGCGTTCATCGCACTTTTGTACGTGGCAATTTCACCCACGACGGAATCGGCAGATGCGTGCACCATGCCCTCCGACGAAGCATGGGCAGCGTTCAAATTGCCCAGAATATTAGCAGCGCCGCTTAACCCGGCATTGCCATTGGCATTTGCTGCATTGGTACCTGCCGAAGCGCTGACCGCTCCACCAATCGTGACTCCGGTTGAAGCGTCTGCGCCTTGGGGCAATACAGCCGGCTGGCCAAGCGGCACGCCGTCAGGAATATGTGCAAGTGCTGCGGCAGGCGGGCCCATGGTCACGCTGGCCGGTGGCCCCATGGTCACGCTGGCAGGCGGGCCCATGGTTACGCTGGCAGGTGGCCCCATGGTCACGCTGGCAGGCGGGCCCATTGTGAGCCCCATTGGCGGGCCAGCTGCGAATACCGGATCGCTCACCAGAAGCAGGGCACTGGCGGCCATCAGCGATGCTGCAAAGTACTTCATGACGACACCTCGTTTCGTTGCATGGTCAATTCAGAACGAACGACCGACCGTTTTCATCCACTGCTGAGCAATATCAGGCGAACTCCCCCGCCAATACGCGGGCTCGCCTTGGAAAACCCCGTAAGCAGGTATGTGCTGATCCGCCATTTCGGAGCGAATGACCAGAGCAGGTAGGGCGATGCGCTGGCCTGTTCGCCCAAAGGCGCATAATAGGGTTGGCGATAACTGGCGGTCAGACCAGCATTGACGGTGTTTCCGATTTTGAAATTCGCGCCAACGGAGGCGGTCACTCCATTTCTGAGGTCGTATCCGCGAAAGTCATGCATCCATTGGTAGCCAAGCGAGCCAAAAAGCATGACGCGGCCGAACGTGTGGTTGACGTTGGCCTGTAAGCCATAATCGAACTTGCCGGTACCCAGCCCAGTGCCCGCCGTGGGCACCTTCAGGTTGCCTTCAATTTCAAATGCAGGAAACGACGAATCGTCGGCGTGCAATTGCCAGGCCGCACCCAAATTTACGTCACCCACACCAGAACGGCTCGTCACTGTTCCGTTCGGTACTACAACGCCGCCGCCAGCAAAGTCCCCTGGCCCCTTTTCCCATAGATAGGGGACCGTCAGATCCAGTCGAAACTGACCTGTTTGTGCCCGGGCGGCGAAGGGCAGACTGAAAACGGTCGTGTCCGATGCCGCGCCGTACTTGCCTGCGGAATAATCGACCCCTGTAGCGAAATTCCAGGTTGTAGCGGCTTGGGCATGGGCGGACAGGCCCAGCAAACCTGTCAATACGAAGAATGCCCCTAAACTCTTTGACATCAAAACTCCCCGCCTTGCCTATTAATGCAAATAAACCGCCTGAACCCGGTGATTGGCGGCCAGATTGCCAAAGCTGCCAGATGAACCCGAAACGGTCATAACGCACTAACGTGGATTGCGAGATTTTCTTCCCGCGTGCGGTGAATTTTCTATTTATTGACCGGACCAATGCCTATCGCGGGCTGCGCGTTCGGCGGCGGCGTCGAAAGGGGAACCGGCGATGATGGCCTGGACTCGGTCCCGGACAGCTGGGGGCATGGCTGCACCTGCCATTTGGTACGCGGCTCCTGGGTCTTCTCTTGCTGTGGATGCGAGAACCTGAATTTGCCATGCATCGTCCTGATGGCAGGCAAGGCCTGCATTCGATCCACTGACGAACGTCCGGCAATCGTGGCCTGTCCTATCGCGAAAACTGATGCCGATTTGGGTGGTTGCTGAAGGATTTCCAGCTGAGGCCAACTGCGTATTGAGGGTTTCGGCAAGCCGTGCCCCTGCGATCATGTGGCCCGATGCGTCCTCCATGAGCAAGCCGCTGGGTGCGGCGAACCACAGCACGAACAGACTCGCCGCCAGCAAACTGCCGGCAGGTATCAGCCAGCGCATGGCCAGAATTTCCCGCAAGCGCATCTGGGCGGTCCACCAGGGCGACAGAGGCGCTTTCTTGGCCGCATCGATAAGCCGTTGCGGCACAGTTGTTTCGACCTGGCGAAAGCGCTCCGCAAGCACCGTCTTGAGTTTTTCCTGGGACCGCAGGTAAGCGCTCCAACCGGGCTCCGAGGCCAACTGCTGGGCGACCTGAACCATTTCCGCTGGCGCCAGCTCGCCATCGATAAACCGATTCAAAATGTCCTTGTCCAAGTGCATCTCAGACTCCCAGGGCCAGGGCGAGGCTCTGCCGGGCCCGTCCGATTCGACTGGTCAAAGTTCCGATGGGAATGCCCAGCAGGTCGGCGGCTTGCCGATAGGGCAGTCCCTCGATGAGCACCAACGCCAGAGCTTCGCGCTGCTCATCCGGCAAGGTTTGAAGTGCTGCATCAACAGCGTGCAACTCCATTCTGGCCTCTGCCGCGCGTGCACCATCCAGTGCCGTAGCAGCTAAGCCCTCGGCGGCTTCCATCGGCACCAGATTTTGCCGCTTCGCAGCTCGCTTGCCGTCGATAAAGCGGTTCCGAGCGATCCGGAAAAGCCAACAGTCCATCTGCGTACCTGGCTCCCAGCGATGTAAGTTTCTCAAAGCGCGTTCAACCGTGTCCTGAACCAAGTCATCGCCATCGGCCACCGACCCCGTCAGCGCGATCGCAAAACGGCGCAAACGGGGCAATTCGACCAATACTTGGGCCCGAATCTGATCTGAAGATGTCATTTTTGCTGACATAACGGCGGCTGTACGCTTTTCTTCCCAAGCCGGAAAAATTACTTTTGCGATGAATTTCCTGTGGCCAACGTTGTAGGATAATTCAATAAGCAAGGTAGCAATGAAACGTCTCGTGGTCGCCTCTCTATTGACCGTGTGCCTAGCCGGTCCCGATTTGGCGCAGGGTCGTGGCCTGGGCGGGCCTCCTGGCGGGATTGGGGGATTTGGCGTCGGCCCGCCTGTCGGCACGGGTGTTCCTCCTGTGGTCGGCGGAATTCCCGCAAGTGTGGCGGGTGCAATAGGCGGCCCACCTCCAAGCGTCGGCGCTGGTCTTGGCAGTGTTGGTCCGCCGCCAGCCGTTACTTTGCCTCCTGTCGCGACCCTGCCGGTTGCGGCCGGCAATGCACTGGATGGCGCTGCCGCAACCGCGCCGGGCCAGGTCATTCGCGACCTTGTGCAGTCGGGCCACGATCTTGTCGGACGCCCCAACAACACACAGGCCGTGGCGCTAGCAGTTGCCCAGGATACGGCGGGCCATCCAGTAATCCGGGATCGGATCCTCGCGCTCTCACCCAGCCAGACAAGTCTCGCCATTGCTCAGAGGCTGCATTTTCATCTCGAAAAAATTGATCAACTCGGATCACTTGGGTTGTCCGTCGCGACGCTCGCCACGCCGGACGGCATGTCGGCGGCCGATGGCCTGGCGGCGCTACGCCGGGCCGATTCAGCTGGCATCTATGATTACGCGCATCTCTACAGTCCGACAGGCAGTGGCAAGCCGTCCGTTGTGCCTGCCTCGGTTGAATCGGCGCCGCAGGTCCCGCTCAGTAACCGCGAGATTCGGCTTGGCATGATCGATGGCGCTTTCGACAAGCGCCATCGCGCACTGGAAGCGGTGGACATTCAATCCAAATGCTTTGTTCCGGGATGTACTGGCCAGCCCACCCTGCACGGAACGGCCATCGCGTCCCTGCTGGTAGGACGCAGCACGGAGTTCTCGGGTTATCTACCCGATGCCCATCTCTACGCAGCCGATGTATTCGGCGGCGCGGTTGATGGCGGCAGCGCCGAAGAGATCGCCCAGGCGTTGAATTGGCTTGCCCAGAACAGAATTGCGGTGACGAATGTCAGCCTTGCCGGCCCGCCCAACGCGCTTTTGGCCGCAGCGGTCAAAGCGTTTCTCGGTACCGGACACATGCTGGTTGCGGCGGTGGGAAACGGCGGGCCGGCGGCCCCTCTGAGCTACCCTGCCGCCTATCCAGGTGTGGTTGCGGTGACCTCGGTGGACAGAGACCGGCGTCCTGAAATCGATGCCAGCCCTGGCGCCCGGTTTGCGGCGCTGGGCGTAAATGTAAACGTGGCCAAAATGGGAGGCGGATATGCACAAGCTACCGGTACATCCTATGCGGTACCTGCCGTTACCGCTCGCGCCGCGCAGCTGCTATTCGCGCCGGATCCCCGGCAAAATTTGATCGTGCTCGAACAGATTGACCGCAGTGCAACACCAATCAGTGTTTTGGGTCATGAAATAGGCTTTATCACCGCTCCTTCAACTAGGGATTATTTGGCGGCATCGATCGATCACAGATAGGGTTCTGCGCAGATCGCTCATTTTATCCCCACGAGTTGGGATGAGGCTGAAACACCCATGCCAAGCCAATAGCGTGCCTTGGCCGGCCTCATAGCGAACATTAGCGTCCCCGATTTATCTGATCTCGAATTCCCGCTGTAAAATCCCACAAATATTCCCGGCTTTCAATTTTAGAAAGATTAGAAACGAGGTTCTTTGCCATTTGCGGATTGAGCCTGCACCCGCCCCATTGATTGATCGTGAAATCACCAGGCGTAAACGTATGGGCCAGCGCAAAGGAGAGTACCTCCCGATCCACTACGGGCCGAAGTGGTTCGATAAGGTCATAGACCAAGGGAGTGCGATTCCTAGCTCTGAACTGAGCGAGGCCAATTGAGGGGTCAAAACCCGCCGCCACGATGTCGGCGTGAAGCTGACTGATAAGCACACCATACCCATAATTCAGCATGGCATTTAGGGGGTGACGAGCTTGGTTGGCGTCTTTTCGCCAAGCCATTTGACGAGAACCAACCGTTTTCCAGCTTTCCGGGATCGGACGTGTAGACAATTTCGCCCATTTTAAGGGTAAGCCATGCCAGTAATTATAGTAGATGGCAGCTGCCGCTCTCTAATATCCAAGGAATTTTGAATGGGAAATTCCGATTTTCGGGTCACCGCGGCGCCGGGCAAGTCACAATCTTAACCTTGACACCTTTGCCGGAACCGAAGCGGCGGCTTGCGGACGGCTGCAAGCTTATGCGCGCGCTGCGAATTAAGGATGTTTCGATTTCCATCGGCAGCCCGGCGCCGAATTGACTTGCATGTCTCGCATTGGACCGAATTCGTGGGGCGATTTTGAATAGCCTCGTACCGTCTAGTTGGACTTGTACTGCCTTCAAACCTGCAACGGCACGTTGCCGCCATGGGATAGAAATCCGGGGCCATGCAGGGGTCTGCATGTGCTGGACTGGGTGAATAACGCAAGTGCATAAAAGAGGTGAAAGATGCGCAAATTGGCAACAGAAGCGACCGGCTTCCTTCGCGGCTTCCTGCGTTCGGAAGACGGTCTTGTGACGGTGGAGTGGGTGGCCCTGGCCGGCGCGCTGGTCATCGGCTCCATCACCGTGGGCTGGCTGATGATGAATGGGCTGGCTGTGCCGGCGCAGAATGTCGACGCCGCCATTTCAAGCTGCGCGTCTACTGCGGCTGCGAATAGCGGTACCACGACGAGCTGCACAGTCCCGTAAAGGACAGCCGGCCCGCGCGGGCTCCGCGCCGGCCGGCACTGCTGGTGGCATGAGGCTTGCTACCAGACATCCTATCGGTTCCGGCTGTGCCAATCTGCGGCACGGCTGGAACGGGTTTCTCGCAGGGCAGGCCGCGTCCGAAGACCGCGGTGCCTTCGGCGGAGGGGTTCATGCGGCGTAACTATTTCGGTCTTGTTCTGGGCGTGATCCTGGCCGTCGTGGCGGTCGTGCTGCTGAACTATTATATCCGCAATATCGGCCAGGCGCCCCGCGTGCCAATGACCAACGTGGTCGTGGCCGGGCAGGATCTGCCCTTTGGCACCAAGCTCAGCGCGCGCTTTCTTCGGACGGTGGCCTGGCCACAGGCGTCGGTGCCCGCCGGCGCCTTCAGCGACATCGCTGACATCTTCAAGGGCGCGCAGTCCCCGTCCGACCGCATCGTCCTGACCGCCCTGGTCCAGGGCGAACCGGTCCTGCACAGCAAGATATCCGGCTTCGGGGCGCGGCCGATCATGTCGGCGCGGGTGGACAAGGACATGCGCGCTGTTTCGATCCATATCGACCCCGTCAGCGGCGTGTCCGGCTTCATCCTTCCGGGCGACCATGTCGACATTCTTCTGACCCGCAACCTTGGTGGCGGCCAGCAGAACTATGTCACGGACGTGATCCTGCAGGACGTCACGGTTCTGGGCATCAATCAGCTTGCCGATCAAAGTGCCGACAAGCCGGTGGTCGGCCAGACCGCGACGGTCGAGGTGACGCCGCAACAGGCGCAAAAGCTGGCCCTGGCGCAGCAGGCGGGCACGCTGAGCCTGTCGTTGCGCAATATGGACACGCTCGACAAGGTCGCCGCTCTGCGCGTGAACGAGAGCGAACTGACCAATCCCCGTCCGGCCGCGCACCACGTCGCGCCGCGCCCGGTGGTGCGCGTGCGCTATGGCGACGGTTCGGTGGTCAATCACCCCATAAGCGCCCTGAACTAGGACGGTGAACGATGAGACTCTGTTCCTTCCTTCTTGCCGCGGACCTGGTTCTGGCCGGCCTGCCCGCATTTGCAGCCGCTGAACCGGCCACCGCGCCGCTTCCCGCAGCGACGGCCGATAGCCTTACGGAAATTCAGGCGGGGCAGACCGCCGGCCAGCTCGTCGTGCCGCTCAACAAGTCCAGGCTGCTGCATCTGGACCGCAGCTATCGGGAGATATCGGTCGGCAGCAAGGATGTTGCCGATGCGGTGCCGCTTTCGCGCAACCTGATCTATGTGCTGGGCCGCAAATACGGCACCACCAACCTGACCATCCGGGGCGACGGCGGAACGGTGCTGGCCGTGGTCGATGTCGTCGTCACCTATGATGTTTCCGATCTTCGGCAAAGGTTGCAGGAACTGGTGCCGGACGAGCATGTCGCCGTCACGCCCGCCGGCGATTCCATCGTCCTGTCGGGCCAGGTGTCGAGCGGAGACCACCTGCATCAGATCATGACGATCGCCGATCATTTCGCGCCCGGCAAGATCACCAACATGTTGAGCGTGGGCGGCAGCCAGCAGGTTCTGCTGGAGATGCGCTTTGCCGAGGTTGAGCGCAGCGCCCTGAAGGATCTGGGGATCAACACCAACCTTGCCTACAACGACAACCGGGGCAGTTCGGTCTCCTCCATCATGGGCACTGCCGCCGCGGCCGGCGGCACTTTCGGCGCGATTTCCGGCATTTTCAACAGCGGCCAATACAACCTGTCGGCGACCCTGAACGCGCTGGAAAAGAAGGGCGTCGTGCGCACGCTGGCCGAACCCAATCTGGTCGCGCTTTCGGGCGACACGGCAAGCTTTCTGGCGGGCGGCGAATTTCCTATTCCCGTGGTCCAGTCGATCAATGGCGCCGCGCCGACCGTCACGATCCAGTACAAGGATTTCGGCGTGGGCCTGGGGTTCACCCCCACCATCACGGGCACGGACTATATCAACCTGGTGATGAATTCCGAGGTCAGTTCGCTCGACAATACCGCGGCCATCTCCGCCAACGGCTTTACCGTGCCTGGCCTGAAGGTGCGGCGCGCAAAGACGACTGTCGAACTGAGGGACGGCCAGAGCTTTGCCATAGCCGGTCTGCTGAAGAACGATTTCAGCAACGGAATCAGCCAGTACCCCTGGCTCGGCAACATTCCGATCCTTGGCACGCTGTTCCGTTCGTCCAATTACCAGAATGACCAGACCGATCTGGTCGTCATCATCACGGCGCATCTGGTCCAGCCCACGCTTGCCAAGAATCTGGCGACGCCCTTGAGCAACTTGGTCCTGCCGACGCCGTCCGAACACTTCGGCCAGGGCAAGGTCGAGGACGAGGGGAACAATCCCGCCGGCACCGGCGAAGACCAGAACCACGGGTATATGCTGCCATGAAAAAGACCACAGCCTGCACCATCGCCTGTCTGCTGCCGTTGCTGGCCGCCTGCACAAGCGCGGATTTCGAAGCCGAGGGGGCCCTGTCGCCCCATGCCGGCGAAGCGGTTCGCAGGAATATCGCCGCCCAGCTCGTCAATCCCCAGGCGCCAACGGGCGCCGAAGCCCCTGCGATGAACGGCGAGCGTGCGGCCCTTGCCCAGGACGCCTATGCCAAGGACCAGGTCAAGAAACCCGAAAATGTCATGCTGAGCACCGGCGGCAGCGGCGGCGGCAACAGCGGAGGCATGGGCGGTGGCGCGGGCATGGGCGGTGGCGGTGCGGGGGTCGCACAATAGGATTTCATGATTTTATGGACCGGAAAGGGCTGAAGAAGGGACTGCCGTCGTTCGCGTCACGTTTTCTGCGGGAAGTGGACGGCGTGATGACCATTCTCACGCTGTTTTTTTTCGTCATTCTTGTCGGGATCGGCGCGCTGGCCATCGATATCGGCCGCGTCTATGGGTTGCGCGGCCAGATGGTCTCCTACGTCGATCAGGTTGCACTGGCCAGCGCCGCCGAGCTTGACGGCCAGACCGGCGCCATTCAGCGCGCCTATCGCGTGGCCCTGGGCGGCGCGGCCGGCCCGCTGGTTTCGACGAGCTACAATTTCGCCAGCGGCGGCGGTACATTAGATATCTACAATCTTATTTTCCTCAAAAATCTCGACGCGGGCCCCGGTCCGACGCCAACGGCCAATGAAGCCGCGAATTACGTCGTTTGCAGCTATCAGGCCGGCGTCTGGACACCCGCAAATTGCAACGATCCCACATCGTCAAGCAGCGCCGACAAAACAGCCAAGTTCGTCGCCGTCGCGTCGACACCAATGACGGTCGCATATTTTGTGCTGCCCATCGCGAATTTCTTTCTGGGCCCGAATGCCATTGCCAACTCCGCGACCCTGAAAATGCAGGCAACCGCCGGGTTCAAAAGGATTACCTGCGACATCACTCCGCTGATGATCTGCAATCCCAGTGAGCCGCTCAACAACACCGACACGCGCTATCCGTTCACGCCGGTTGTCGGGCAGCAGATTCTCATGAAGGCCAGTGGAACCGGCGCGGCATGGTCACCCGGCGACTTCGGCCTACTCGACCAGCCGAGCAACGCCGGCGGAGTTGGCTGCAAGGGGTCCGGCACGAGCTTTCTTGAGTGCATGCTGGGTCTGGTCAATCCGCTTACCCAATGCGTCGAGGACAAGGTGTCTGTCCGGCCCGGTCAGGCGCAAGCCACGTCCGACGGCATCAACACACGCTTCGACATCTATATCCAGTCGGCGAACAAATACAGCGGCAACGCGCTGTTTGCTCCGTCGGCGAATGTGACCAAGGGCATTGTCGGACAAAGCAAGAATGCCTGCCCCAACAATTATCAGCCAGCCACGACGAGCGTTCCGCTTCCCCGTGACGCCAATATCAAGGCGGACACCGGCGGCAATACGCGCTTCGGAAACGGTGTGTCTTACGCCGACATTCAGAACTACTGGGCGACAAACCATCCCGGCGTGGCGATGCCGGCATCCATCCAGACGGCGTGCCAGACCTCGGGCAACGCCTGTCGCTACACGGTCTATAGGTACGAGATAGACAACAACCTCGTGCCCAACATCAAGAACGGGGAAAACGGAAACGCCGTCTGCACGACACCGGGCGTGAACAATCCGGCGCGTGACCGCCGCATGCTCATGATGGCGGTGATCAACTGCAATGCTACCGGCCTTCATGGCAACACGTCCAACTCCGGCACCTATACCGGCATCCCGGTGACGTCCTACGTCAAGATGTTCATGACAGAGCCCATGGGCCTGCAGGAAGACGCCACCGGAAAGGTCACCGGCTTCTCGAACAGCAGCAACAATCTCTATGGCGAGGTGCTGGGCACGGTGAAACCGAGCGATCAGAGCGGCGTACTCCACGTCGTGCCGGTTCTCTATCGATAGGGCGATGGTAATGAGAAAAATCCTGCGTTTCGCCCAGATTTTCGCCCGTGACACGGATGGCTCCATGACGGCGGAGTTCATCATCGCGATGCCGGTTCTGTTCACGGCGCTTGTCTTCGCATTCGAATTCGGGCGCGCTCTGTTTGCCTATGAGGTCATAACGTCCGATGTGGAGGCGGCGGTGCGCTACATCTCGCATGTGCCCATCGCCCAGTGCCAGGCACCCAGCGGCGCGGATGTGATCAACGCGCAGAACCTTGCCAAATGCGCAGAGCTGCCGACGTCAGGCGCCGCATCGGTTGCCTGCACGGATTATCACTTTCCCTGGAATTCCAGTGCAGGCGCAACCCTGTCCGTCACGAACGCCGGCTCCTTCTCCTCGGCCAATTTCAATACCGACGGCAGTGTCGTTCAGGTCAAGGCGCAGGTGCCCCTGACCCTTGCCATGCTGGGCTATATGGGAATCAACACGGCATACACGCTTGTCGCCAGCGCCCAGGCGCGTTGTATGGGGAACTGAAGCGATGCGCTATGAGTGGATCGGCGGATTTTCGCGTGAGGAGAAAGGCACCACCACTGTCGAATTCGTTGCCATATCTGGCTTCTTCTTCGTGATCGCATTCATGATTATCGAAATCGCACTCGCGATATTCTGGTGGCAAACGGCGGAGGTGGCCGCACAGATCGGCGCGCGTTATGCCGTGGTCTGGGATCCGGTGACCACAAGTGTCTCGTCTGCGGGGGTCAATGGGTTGAATGCGGCGGGGATTTACGGGCAGTCATGCAATATCTCCCAGGGCGCCAACGATCCCTGCGCGGCATTCGCCACGGCTATATGTGATGGCAGCTCGGGCGCCGGATGCAACACGGTCGCTTTCAACGCGGTTCTCGCGAAGATGCAGGCGGTTTTCGGGGCGCTGCGGGCGAGCAACGTAAAGATCACCTACAGCTATGTGGGGCTCGGATTTGCCGGCGGGCCAATCGTCCCTGCCGTGACGGTTACCATCTCGAATGTTCCGTTCGTAAGCGGATTTGCGGATCTGTTGGGAGCCTTTTTTGGGCCCTCGCCCTTGACGACGGTTCCGGCCATGTCGGTGACGCTGACCGGCGAAGATCTATCGAGCGCGGGGGTGTAATAATGTCTATGGCGCTGCGCGGGGAATTTGATTTGCGCAAGGCTGACACTCTGGGAGTGGGGCAACCCGTTTGTGCCGTCCTGCTGGCGCGTGCCGGCGAGGACCATACGGAGCTGCTTTCCAATCTCAATGTGGCCGCCGATGTCGAGGTCCGGACGGTTGACCGGGTGTTGTGGCCGCTGGATGCCGGCCAGCCCGCTAACGGCGCGCCCGACCTGTTGCTCGTCGACACCGATGGCGCCGCGGCGGAGGATCTGGATTTCTTGCGTAAGTTGAAGGCGGGGCATGGTGCCGCGCCCGCGCCCGTCGTCGCACTTGTGGAACGTGACGGTGAATATGCGACGGAGCAGGCAAGAAGGGCCGGCGCCGATGCCGCCATCCAGAAGCCCGTTACGGCGGACAAGCTGCGCGAGGTGTTCACGCGGCTTGGAACGGGAAATTGGTCGCACGACAGAACGCCTGGTTCGGACTCCAACGTGCTGGTTTTCATGCATGTGACAGGCGGGGCGGGCGCGACAACGCTCGCTGTCAACATCGGATGCGCGCTGTCACAGGCTGTCCCTCATCAGGAGACCTGTCTGCTGGATCTCGATATACAGTTTGGATCTTCGGCAAATTTTCTAGACCTATCGCGCGTATCGCCCATTCTCGAGTTCCTCGAGGATCCCGGAAGGATCGATCCCGAACTGCTGGAGGGCATGCTGGTGCAGCACCCGTCAGGCTTGCGTGTCCTGACATCGCCGGGTTTGCCGGTTCCCCTCGCTGCGCTGGCGTCGTCCGGCGTTGCCGATCTTCTGCGTGTCGCAAAAAGCCGATACAGGAACATTGTGGTTGATCTGCCCGTCGCCTTGGCGCCGTGGACGGACACGCTTCTCAGATCGGCAACCGTGATTTATCTGGTGACACCCGTGACGGTGCCGGCTGCGCACAGGGTCAGGAAATTCTTTGACTTGCTGCGTAGCGAGGGGCTTGCGCACCTGCCTGTCAAGGTCGTCGTCAATCGTTTCGACCTGCCCTTGAAAAGCCCTGTCGATATCAGCCCGTCACAATTCTCCGAGGCGATCGGGCGGTCCCTGCACCACATGATCCCGGACGATTACCGACTGATTTCTCTGTCGCAGGATCAAGGCACCCCGGCCGTGCGAATGAAGGCGAAGAGCCGGTTTTCAATCGCCATAGAGCAAATGATCGATATCGACGTCATGGGCCGAAAGAGCACCAGGAATGCCCGAAAATTCGGCTTTCTAAACTTATAGCGAGGAAGCATGTTCAGAAACTTTCAGCCTGAAAAGCCCGCGCCGAAACTGATGGTCGTTGCGCCGCCGGGACCGACCGTCGAAGACCTGGTTTCCGCGAGCACGCAGGCGTTGGCCTCGCGGCATACCGAGCTCAAGGTGCATCTTCACGAAAAGCTTCTCGGAATGCTCAACCTCAGCGTTCTGGACAAGATCTCCAGAGAAGAACTGGGCAGGGAACTGTCCCCGATCATCCGCGACATCCTGGTGGCGGATGGCATTGCGCTCAATACCAGCGAACGCGGCCAAATCACGGAAGAAGTCCTCGACGAAGTTCTTGGGCTGGGCCCGTTGGAGCCGTTCCTGAAAGACCCCACCGTTTCGGACATCCTCGTCAACACGCACAAGCAGGTGTTTGTCGAACGTGCAGGCAAGCTTGAGCCCACTCCGGCGCGCTTCAAGGATGAGCGGCATCTTCTGCGCATCATTCAAAAGATCGTCGGGGGTGTGGGCCGCCGCATTGATGAATCGCAGCCCTGGATGGATGCGCGCCTGCCGGACGGGAGCCGCGTGAACGCTCTGGTTCCCCCTTGCGCCGTCGATGGGCCGCTTTTGTCGATTCGAAAATTCTCGAAAATCCCCTACACGATGGGTCGCCTCATCGATATCGGGTCGGTCGACGAGCGGATCGCGATACTGTTCGAGCTGATCACGCGGTGCCGGATCAATATCCTGATTTCGGGCGGCACGGGATCGGGAAAGACGACCCTGCTGAATGCGCTGTCGAGTTTCATCGACAACAAGGAACGAATCATCACGATCGAGGACACGGCCGAGCTTCAGCTGCAACAGACCCATGTCGGACGCATGGAATCGCGTCCCGCGAACCAGGAAAACAGGGGCGAGGTCACACAGCGTGACTTGGTGAGAAACGCGCTTCGCATGCGACCGGACAGAATTATCGTCGGCGAGGTGCGCGGCGCCGAAGTGCTGGACATGCTGCAGGCGATGAATACCGGCCATGACGGGTCGATGACTACGGTGCACGCGAACAGTCCGCGCGACGCACTGACCCGGCTTGAGCATATGGTCGGGATGACCGGCATCGAAATCCCGCTCAAATCGCTTCGTGGACAGGTTGCGTCCGCGCTCCAGATCATCATCCAGGTTCAGCGCATGAGCGACGGGCGCCGGCGTGTCGTCAGCGTTCAGGAAATCACGGGAATGGAGGGCGACACCATCACCTGCCAGGAGGTGTTTCGTTTCCAGCGAAGCGGCGTCGATCGCGAAGGCAACGTCCTTGGCGAGCACCGCGCCACGGGGATTCGGCCCAGGTTCATGCGGCGCGTCGATGAATTCGGAATTGAGGCGCCCATAGATCTGTTCAGGGAAGGCTAGTGAAACCGAAATGCGAACGATCCTGTTAGTCGCGATTTCCGTTGTCCTCTTCATCTGCGTTGCAGTTCTGGTCGATGCACTTGCCGGCTTCGCCCGGAAGTCGCGAGGTATCGATGAAGATGCGGTCGACCGCAGGCTGGGCGCGGTGGCGCTTTCACGATATCAGGAGTCACAGCGGATCGATATCCTGCTGTCCAACGGCCGCGGGAGTTGGGCATGGCAACATCTGGTTCCGTCTTTCGTTTTCATCCAGCGGCTGATTTTGCAATCCGGCACGAAGCGGTCACCGACGGAGTTGATGTGGATCGGCGGCGGGATTGCGCTCGCAACGGCCGGCGCGGTCGCGTTCATCATGCCTGCATATCTGGTCCTTCTGTCCATTCCTGTTGGCCTGGTGTGCGGCGTGGCGCCCGTCATATTTGGGCTCATGCGTCTGCGGGCCAAGCGCATCAGCCTGTTCGAAGAGCAGTTGCCTGACGCGATCGACCTGGCGGTGCGGAGCCTGAAGGTGGGTCATCCGATGAGCTCCGCAATCGGCGTCATCGCCCGCGAGCTACCGTCGCCGATCGGACCAGAATTTGCGATTGCCGCCGACAAGGTGAGTTATGGCATGTCTATCCCTGAGGCGTTGGGCGAAATGCAGGCCCGTGTGCCGGTCACCGACCTGAGCTATCTCGTCGTTGCCGTGCAGATTCAGGAGGAGAGCGGGGGAAATCTCGTCGAGTCGCTTGGAAAGCTTTCCACTGTCATTCGCGACCGTTTTCGCATGTTTCGCAAGGCACGGGCGATCACTGCGGAGGGGCGTATTTCCGCCTGGCTGCTGTCGATCTTTCCCTTTGTCATCGGCTGCGGGGTCCTCATCGTCAAGCCGGACTATTATTCGCAAGTCATGGACTATCCGCATTTCACGGGCCTCGCCGTGACCACGGCGATTCTTCTCGTGGTCAATATCTTTGCCATGCGGTTTCTGACCGATTTGAAGATATGAGGTAGGCGGATGGCTGGGACTATCGATCTACGAATTCTGATGTTTGCCGGCGGGCTCATTCTGTTCATAGCGGTCGTGCTGCTGGTAAGTGGCGTCTATGATATGTTGACTCAATGGCGTCCTTCGGCGCAGACGTCCGGTGGCCTGTCGCCGGAGTCGGCTGGAGTTCAGGGCAAACCTCTGCGTGCTTCCATCGAAGACGAATTTCTCAGCAAGATAGCAGACTTCGTTACACCGCAAGACGAAACGGAGCGCGCTTCGATCAGGCTGCGCCTTGTGAGGGCGGGGTATCGGCGCCCGTCGGCAATTCGTGTTTTCTATCTGATGAGAGCCATCTGCGCGTTCGTCTTTGCCTTCATAGGCGCGGTGATAACGGCATTCGTCAAAATTCCGCTGCCGTTGCCGATTTTGCTAGGACTGCTCGTTTTTCCGTTCATCATCGGTTTTGTGGTGCCGCCGCTGTGGATCGACCGCTGCGCCGAACGGCGGCGCCAGGAGGCGGAGCAGGCTTTTCCGGACGTTTTGGACATGTTGCTGGTGTGCATTGAAGCGGGCCAGAGCTTCGATCAGGCGTGCCGCCGAGTCGCCCGCGAAATCGGAACCATCAGCAAGGTGCTTTATGAAGAATTGTCCTTGTTGAACGACGAGTTGCGGGCCGGCCGCGATCGCACCGCGGTTTTTCGTGATTTCGCCACGCGGCTTAATGTGAACGACATACGCGCCTTTGCCACCGTCCTCCGGCAATCGGACGAATTCGGTGTCAGTGTCGCCGACGCGCTGCGGGTTTACGCTGCCGACATGCGCAACAAGCGTCTGATGCGCGCAGAGGAACGGGCTAATCTGATGCCATTGAAGCTCGCGCTTGGCAGCATGGCATTTACCGTTCCGCCGACGATGCTGATCATGGCAGGGCCGTCGCTCCTCATGATCCTGCGGGTGTTTGCGAATATGGGAGGGCACTGACATGAACAAAATCGTCGTTGCGATGTTCTTAAATGCGTCGGCTATTGTGCTCACGCAAGGGTGCGCGATCTCGTCTGAGCCAAGCCGGAATCTCGAAGCGTTGTTCAGCAAGAAGGTCGATAAAGGCCTGCTCGCATTGTCCGATTATGATCGAGGCAAGCATTATATCGCGGTGGGCGATTATGGTTTGGCAATCGATGCCTTCAACAGCGCATTGGAGAAGGACACCGATCCTATACCCGCCATAAATGGGCTTGCGATCGCATATGACCGGATCGGGCGCCAGGACGTCGCTCGCCTGTTCCTCGACAGGGCCATCGGGGTTGATCCCAATTCGCCGGAAACGCTTAATAACCTGGGCTATTTTTATCTCTCGCACGGCGACAGGGTCGCCGCGATGAGCTATATGTCGCGCGCCAGGGATGTCCTCGCGGCTCGGCCCGAGGGTGATACATCGAAAAAACTGTCGACCGTCGTGGCGAATAATATCGCGGACACATCTGGACGGCCCCAAGCCGGTACACCGACGGCGGCTGCCCGGGCCGAGCCGCGATCCGAAGCGCTTCAGGCGGTCTCGCCCAAGCAGTGGGTTCTTCGGGTTGATCCCGCGCAAGTCGCCATGACGCCCCGGCCGCTTGCCGTCACGGTGTCGACAGCGGCGTCCGTGGGTCCGAAAAAGACGGACGTGACGAATGCCCCGATCGTTCCACAGCCCAGGCCGGTATCCCAGCACAGCTGGCCCGCCGTGCGGGTCGCCAACAGCACCGGACGCCAAAACATGGCGCACCGATTCCAGGACTATTTCGCAGGGCATGGTGTTCCGGTGAAACACTTGGTCAATTTGCCGGGCGACCATCGCGGCCAGTCCACGGTCTATTACAGTCGCGGGCTCGAGAAGCCGGCTGCCGAGATGGCGCGGATGTTGCCGGTGCCGGTGCGAATGGTCGGATTATCCAATAATTTCGGCGAAGTGGAACTCATATTGGCGCCGGATCTTGAGAGCTTCGACAAGAAGCTAGCCGATGGCTCCGACGCAAGGCGGAATTCGCGGGTTCCCACATGAGTATGCGGTAGAGGGACGATCGCGACATGTCGCTCATCTGGACACTTTTCACGGTCGCGGTGGTCGCGGCGGGTGCGGCGGATCTATTCACCTTTCGCATCCCCAATGCAATCGTCGTCATTCTTCTAATACTGTTTGGGGCCGCCTGTGCGGTCGCCGTTGTCAATCATGTACCTGTTCCCTGGATCAATCACTTTGCGGCCGGAACGCTGAGTCTTCTTGTCGGTCTGCTACTATACGGGTTGAACCAGATGGGCGCCGGCGACGTGAAACTGCTTGCCGTCATCGCCTTGTGGGCGGGCCTTTCCGGATTGGTGCCGCTGTTGCTGGCCCTGGCGTTTGCAGGGCTGGCTCTTTTGGTGGTGGTTCTGCTGTTGCGCTGGGGTTTGAATCGCGCGGGCGTGCCGAAGGCGATTCTGGAGAAATCGAAACTGTCGCGCATACTCAGAAAGGGTGAGGGGATTCCATACGGCGTCGGAATTGCTCTTGGTGCCATTATTGCATCGCGTGCGTTCCCCCATTGGCTTTGGAGCTTGCCGCTGTAGGGGGCGGCCGGCCAAGGCGGCTTGGCCGTCCGGATCACTTGTGATGCACCCGCCGCCCGGCAGGAGTCTGCCAAACGGGAGCGCCGTGGGGGAGGAAACTGCGAACTCATATGCTGTCGGTGTTTTTACGGGAAAGTCCGTGGAAGGCCGGTGCAGTCCCGGCATCGGAGTTGCGATGGCCACGAAAAGTCCCGCGGAGCGCGAGATTCAGCGGCACAAGTCTAATGGCCTCACATTGATATCGGGTTGACGCTGATCGGATCAGGGAGCCGTGACGATCGCTGTGAAAACCATTATTACGAGCGCAACCATTAAGCACGCCTCGATTAGCCCAATCTTGCCGCTCGGTCTCATCAACCGGCGCTAATGGTTGCAGTCCTTCGCCGCGAAGTCCAAATGCAAACCGGGGGTCGAAACGGGGGCGAGGTGGAAATGCTCCAAATTATCTTGGTATTTCAATATTTAATGGCGGACAGAGAGGGATTCGAACCCTCGAACGGCTTTCACCGTTACACACTTTCCAGGCGTGCGCCTTCAACCACTCGGCCACCTGTCCACGCTGGGTTGGGGAAGGGGACATACACGCCCCGGAGGCCCGCCGCAAGCGCCCCGTCCCCGACGGCCACGAGACCCTAACATTCTGGGGTGGAACAGTTATTCCCGCCCACAGGGGTGATACTCCCCGCCCTGAAGGGTCATGTCACGCTTGGCGGTGATGATCGAGATCGTATAGCCGGCCACCACGTCGAACAGGCACATGGCGGTGATGAGGAAAAACACCGAGGTGGCGAAACCCTTCAGCACCAGGAATTCCGCCAGCGCGCCGGTGAAGGTCAGCATCGAGAGGGCATGGTTGAGAATCTCGCGCCTGTTGCTGCGCGTCGCCTTCAGCACCTCCACGAACAGCAGAATCAGCGAAAGGCAGACGAACAGATCGCCCAGCGTCACCTTCCAGCCGTCGCCGGAGAACATCCTGATGGTAAAGCTCTGTCCCAGGATCGCGGACATGTCGTGCTGGCCGGCCGCCGCGCCCCCGAACAGGGTGAGATTGTAAAGCACGACCACGATCACGATGACCGGAAACGGGCCCAGCATGTTGTCCTCCGCGAAGCGGGCTTGAGACTATCATAGCGGGCGAACCGCCGCCGAATGCCGCGCTCAAGGCCTGATCAGGTGGCGGGCGAGACCTTGGCGTGGGCACGGTGGATCAGCCAGATATTGCGGGCATAGATGGGCAACGGCAGGCCCTGGCCGATCACCAGCGGCCAGGCGCCCTGGTGGACCACATAACTGAAGCTGGCCAGGCCGCCGACCAGGCTGCAGTACCAGAAGGCGATGGGGATCACGCTGCGGCCTTCCTGTTCGCTGCGCAGCCACTGGATCAGGAAGCGCACCCCGAAGACCGCCTGGCCCAGGAAGCCGATGCCCGTCCAGACGGTGTCATACGGGTTCTGTGTCGCCACATGATACCAGTGCGCCATGAAGCCCATGGGTTAAAGCTCCTCTGTCCCGGCCGGGCCGCGATGACGGCGCTGCAGCCAGCGCACGCCCATCAGATCGGACAGGCTGACGACCATCCGGCTGAGATTGGTGTATTTGGACCTGCCCTGCAGGCGCGGCCGGTGGCCGACCGGCACAAAGTCCACCCGCCAACCCTCGCGCCGCATCAGGGCGATCAGATACCGGTGCATGTGATCGAAATAGGGCAGGGCCAGGAAGAGATCCCGCCGGAACGCCTTCAGCCCGCAGCCTGTGTCCGCCGCGCCGTCGTTCAGCAGCCGGCTTCGCACGCGGTTGCCGATGCGCGAGGCAAGACGCCGGCTGGCGGTATCCTGACGTTTCACGCGCACACCTGAAACCATCGCCAGCCCCGGATCGGCCGCGAGTGCTTCCAGCAGCTTGGGAATGTCGGCGGGATCGTTCTGACCGTCGCCGTCCAGGGTGACTATAATTTCACCCTTCGCCGCCATGACCCCCGTGCGGATGCCGCGGCTCTGGCCCAGATTGCAGGCGTGGCGCAGCACGCGCAGGGCCGGGATCTCGCTCTTCAGGGCCAGAAGCTCGGCGGCGGTCGTGTCGACCGAACCATCATCCACGAAAATGATTTCGTGCGGACCGGCATGCTTCAGGGCGGCCGCAATCTCGCGGGCGAGGGGAGCGGCATTGCCCGCTTCGTCCTTTACCGGAATGACCGCGGAGATGGCGGTGGTCGTCAATATTCGTGGCTCCCGAGGGGTTGCTTGGGCCCGACCCCAAAAATGCTGGCGCCTTATACAGGCCAGGGGCCGCACAGGCCACCGCCACCGGTCCGGCGGCGGGCTTGCAACCCTCGTCCCGGCACGCATAGTCCGGCCCCATGACCGAAGCGCCACGAATACTGCAGATCCTGGCCCGGCGCCCCTTTTGGGTCCTGGCGCTGCTGGGGCTGCTTCTGTGGCTGCCCGGAATCCTCAGCCTGCCGCCGCTGGACCGTGACGAGAGCCGCTTTGCCCAGGCCTCGCGCCAGATGGTGGAATCGGGCAACCTGGTGGACATCCGCTTCGGCCAGGTCCCGCGCTACAAGAAGCCGGTGGGAATCTACTGGCTGCAGGCAGCGGCCACCGGCATCGCCGACAAGTTCCCCGGGGTAGACGACCATCACATCTGGACCTATCGCCTGCCCTCGCTGTTTGGCGGGATCGCGGCGGCATGGCTGACCGTCTGGTGCGCGCTGGCGCTGACGGGGGCCGAGACGGCATTCCTGGCCGGCGTGCTGATGCTGGGGACCGTGCTGCTGACGGGCGAGGCCAGCATCGCCACCACGGACGCGGTGCTGCTGGCCAGTGTGGTCGCGATGCAGGGTGTCCTGATTCGCGTCTGGCGGGCGGCGCGTGTGGAGGGCGCGCCCGCGGTCCCCACGCGGCTCGTGCTGGCGGGCTGGGCGGCGATGGCCGCCGGCATCCTGATCAAGGGTCCGGTGCCTCTTGGCGTGGCGGCCGTGACCGTCGCAGGACTGGTGGCCTGGGACCGGCAATGGCGTGACCGGCAATGGCGCTGGCTGGCGCAGCTGCGGCCTGCGTCGGGCACGCTGCTGGCCGCGCTGCTCGTCGCGCCCTGGCTGCTGGCCATCGCCATCCAGAGTCACGGTGCCTTCTTCCAGCAGGCGCTCGGCAACGACTTCGCCGCCAAGATTGCCGGCGGGCAGGAAAGCCACGGCGCCCCGCCGGGCTATTTCCTGGTGCTCTCGGCCATCACCTTCTGGCCCACCATCCTGTTCGTGGCGCCCGCGCTGGTGGCGGCTGTCCAGCGCCGCGCCGATCCCATGATCCATTTCCTGCTGGTGTGGGCTGGCGGCTGGTGGCTGTTGGTGGAGCTGGTGCCGACCAAGCTGCCGCATTATGTGCTGGCGGCCTATCCGCCGCTTGCCATCCTGGCGGCGCTGTGGCTCGCCCAGCCGCAGCCGTCATCGACGGGCACCAGGATCGCGCGCTGGGCCGGCGGAATTCAGTTCGTCCTTGGCGCGGCGCTCCTGGCGGCAGCGCCCATTATTCTGACGCGCCTGTACGGCGCAGGCAGCGGCATGGACTGGCGACTGCTGGCGCTGGCGGGCACCGGTGCGATCCTGTCGCTGGTGGCGCTGGTGCTGTTTTTGACCCGCAGGGACGGCCTGGCGATGGCGGCGGCGCTGGCCGCGCTGTTCGTGTTCGTGCCGGGCCTGACCGCAGAGGTGGCACCGGGCCTTTCGCGGATATGGGTCAGCGCGCGGTTGGCTCCACTGGTGGCCGAGCATGCGCGGCCGGGTGACCCGCCGCCGGCACTGGCCGGCTTCCAGGAGCCAAGCCTGGTCTTCGCCTTGGGCAAGGATGTGGTGCTGACGGACGGACGGGGCGCCGCGGATGCCGCGGCGGCCCGCGGTGGACTCGCGCTGATCGAGGACCGGGAGCGCGGCGCCTTCCTGGCACGGCTGGCAGAGCTGCAGGACGATGCCGAGGCCGAAGCAACACTGAGCGGCTTTAACTATTCGCGCGGCAAGCCCGTGCACGTGACTGTTTATCGAGTCGGGCGGATCGCCCCCTGAAGCCGTCTGTCTCTTGACAATATTCTGCGGCTTGGAAATATCGCCTGACCTGACGCGCGCATCATGAACTGCCAAGGGGCGTTCGCGCTGCGAAGGGACCGGGGAGCGGTATCCGCATATGGGTCTGCCTGTCGCGCGTCGCCGTGACTCCCTGAAGATCGTCAAGCCGGTTCCGCATGAAGCGCCGCAGGCCGTGCGCGCGCCCGAGGCACCCCGCAAGCCGGTCCATCTGTTTCCCATCGCGCCGGCCTCGCGTGCCTTCTACCGCCGCTTCTACCCCGGCACCGGCCCGTCGGAATGGAATGACTGGCGCTGGCAGATGCGCAGCCGCATCCGCTCGCTGGACGATCTGGAACGCGTCTTCGCGCTGTCGCCGGAGGAGCGCGAGGCCGTGGCCCGCCATACCGGGCCGCTGCCCGTGGGGATCACCCCCTATTACGCCTCGCTGATGGGGCGCGCCAATCCGGGCGAAGCCCTGCGCCGCACCCATGTGATGACGCCGGACGAATATCTGCTCACGCCCGGCGAGGCGGACGACCCCCTGGGCGAGGACCATGACACGGTCGTGCCCGGCCTGGTGCACCGCTATCCCGACAGGGTGCTTTTCCTGGTCACCGGCACCTGCTCGACCTATTGCCGCTACTGCACGCGCTCGCGGATGGTGGGCAATCCCGGCGGAGAGTATGAATTCTCGACCCGCCAGTGGGAAAAGGCGCTGGCGTACCTGGAAGAACACACCGAGGTCCGAGACGTGCTGCTGTCGGGGGGCGATCCCTTGACCCTGGGCGACGACAAGCTGGACTGGCTGCTCGGCCGGCTGCGGGCCATCAGGCATATCGAGTTCCTGCGCATCGGCACCAAGATGCCGGTGGTCACGCCCCAGCGCGTCACCAAGGCGCTGACCCGCATCCTGAAGAAACATCATCCCCTGTGGATGAGCATTCATTTCACCCACCCCGCCGAACTGACGGCCGAGACACAGGAAGCGGTGGCGCGGCTGGCCGATGCCGGCATTCCGCTGGGCAGTCAGACCGTGCTCCTGAAGGGCATCAACGATGACGCCGCGGTGATGAAATCGCTGATGCACGGTCTGCTCAGGAACCGGGTGAAGCCCTACTATCTCTACATGTGCGATCCCATCCGGGGCTCGGCGCATTTCCGCACTCCGGTGGAGAAGGGACTTGAGATCATCTCGGCCCTGCGCGGCCACACCACCGGTTATGCCACGCCCATCTTCTGCATTGATGCCCCCGGCGGCGGCGGCAAGATCCAGCTGGCACCCGATCCGGTCATGGGACGTGACGGCGATTTCCTGTTGCTGCGCAATTTCGAGGGTAATATCTACCGCTACCCCGATCCCCAGGGCACCTTGGGCCGCTGATGCGCCCGATTTTTCCGTGGAAACCGGCTTCCCATGAAAATCGGCGTCACCTATGACCTGCGCGCCGACTATCTGGCGCTGGGCTTCAGCGAAGAAGATGCCGCCGAATTCGATGCCGAGGAAACCGTGGCGGCGATTTGCGGCGCGCTGGCCCATCATGGTCATGAACCCGAACGCATCGGCGGCATCCACGCGCTGACCGCGCGGCTGGCGGCGGGTGCGCGCTGGGACGCGGTGTTCAATTTCTGCGAAGGGCTGAAGGGCGTGGCGCGCGAGGCGCAGGCGCCGGCGCTGCTGGAAGCCTTCGACATCCCTTACGTCTTCTCCGACCCCCTGACGCTGGCGCTGTCGCTGGACAAGGCGATGGCCAAGCGGGTGGTGCGCGATGCCGGCGTGGCCGTCGCCGATTTCGTGGTGGTGGAACAGGTGCAGGACGCCGAGGGTATCGGCCTTGTATTTCCCCTGTTCTGCAAGCCGCTGTCGGAAGGCTCGGGCAAGGGCGTGGGAACCATGTCCCGCGTCGACGGCCCGGCGGATCTGGCGCGCACCGTCAGCCATCTGCTGGCACGCTTCCGCCAGCCGGTGCTGGTGGAGGAATTCCTGCCCGGCCGCGAATTTACCGTGGGGCTGACCGGCACCGGCGCGGATGCCCGCGTGCTGGGCGTGCTGGAGATCGTCCAGAAGTCGGGCTATGTCGGCCACGGCTATGGCTTTGAGAACAAGCAGGCGAACTGGGAAGACAAGCTGGATATCGTGCGCGCCACGGACGCGGCGGCCAACGCGGCGGGCAAGGTGGCGCTGGATGCCTGGCGGGTGCTGCGCTGCCGGGACGGCGGGCGGGTGGATGTGCGCGAAGATGTGGCAGGCCGGCCCTGTTTCATCGAAGTCAACCCGCTGGCGGGCCTCCGGCCCGGCTATTCGGATTTCTGCTTCATCGCGGAAAATGCGGGTCTGTCCTACAACGACCTGATCGGGGTGTTCCTGGATTCGTTCCTGAAGCGGCATCCCGAACTGAAAGGCCGATGATGCGGGTCCTGGTGCTGCATTCGGACATTGCCGTGGACGCGCCGCCCGAGGAACAGGATACAATGATCGCCGCCGCCGCGGTGGCCGATGCGCTGATCCGAAGGGGCCATACGGCCAGCCGGGCCGCCTTCCGCGCCGAGACGCTGGACGATGTGCTGGCGGCGCATGGGCCGGACATCGTCTTCAACCTGGTCGAAGGAGTGGATGGGCTGGGGCGCCTGGCGCCGCAGGCCCCCGCCATGCTGGCCGAACGCGGCCTGTGCTTCACGGGCGTTGAGGCCGGCCCCATGGACCTGACCAACGACAAGCCGCGTACCAAGCAACTGCTTCGCGGCGCGGGGCTTGCCACGCCCGACTGGAGTACGCCGCCGCACTGGCCGGGGCTGGATGGGCGACGCTGGATTGTCAAGTCGGCGCTGGAGGATGCCTCGCTGGGACTGGATGACGGTTGCGTGGTGATGGGCCGCGATGCGGCAATCGCCCGCGCCGCGGCCTGTGCCGCGCGCTGGGGCGGCGGCTGGTTTGCCGAGGAATTCATCGATGGCCGCGAGTTCAACATCGCGCTGCTGCAGGACGGCGATGGCGTGCGAATCCTGCCGATGGCGGAAATGGGCTTTGAGGCCTGGCCGGACCGAAAGCCGCGCATCGTCGGGTATGAAGCCAAATGGGACGAGGGTTCGGCAGGCTGGGTCGGCACCGTGCGCCGGTTCGGGGTGGAGCGCGAAGACCCCGCGCTTGCGGCGCGCCTGCGTGAAGCCTGTATGCGCGTGTGGGGCATGTTCGGCCTGACGGGATTCGTGCGGGTGGATTTCCGCGTCACCGACGCGGGCGAGCCCCTGGTCCTTGAGATCAACGCCAATCCGGGCATCGCTCCCGATGCGGGCTTCGCCGCTGCCGCCGCGGAGGCTGGAATGGATTACGACAGCCTGATCCAGGCCATTGTGGAGGCTGCGGCATGAGCGTGGTGAAACTGTCGCGCGCCTATGGCTGCCGTCTTGGCGCGCCCATGCTTCATTCGGTCGACACCTCCATCTTTGTCACACGCTATTTCACCCATTGCATGGATTGCGGCTTCTGCCATGACGCCTGCTGCGGCCACGGGGTCGACATCGACGCGGCCAATGCGGAACGGCTGAAGGCGGCGCCACAGGCGTTCAAGGAACGGGTGGGCGCGCCGGTGGAAGACTGGTTTGCCGGACCAGTCCGGCAGGACGGTGAATTTCCCTCCGGCACCTGTCTGCGCACGGCGGTGCGTGATGGCGGGTGCATCTTTCGCAACAGGCAGGGGCGCGGCTGTGCGATCCATGCCTGGTGCCTGGAAAACGGCATCGACTATCACCAGCTCAAGCCGCTGGTCAGTACCCTGTTTCCCGTAACCTTCGAGCATGGCGTGCTGCAATTGTCCGACGAGGCGGCCGACGGGAGCCTCGTCTGCGAAGGGGGCGGACCGAGCTGCTATGACGGCGCGCGCGCAGAGCTGCTTTATTACTTCGGCGACGGCATGGTCGCCGAGTTGGATTCGTTAAGCCGTTTACCCTGACGCGATGCTGCGCTTGGCGAATTTTCCGGCTTTGCTAAGCCTGACGTGGGCATACCCGAGGCTTTCTTTCAACCATGACGACCCTGTTGCGTCGGCAGAACAAGTATCGCCCGCTGGCCCCGCTGCTTGCCGCCTCGCTGGTAGTGGTGGCGGCATGCATCGCCGGCGCGCTGTGGTCTGGCGCGGGCGATCCCAGGGCGCGCTATGCCTCGCTGGACGCCGCCAAATTGGCCTATGCCCAGGTGATGGTGGACATCTCCACCGAGTCCGATCTTGCCAGCCTGGGCTTCAACGCCGGCCACGGCGCCCGTTCGCTGTCGGCCCTGGGGGGGCAGGAATATTTCATGCCCATGACCTCGCGCGCGTTCGACAATCTGGATCCGGCCATCCGCTCCTGCTTCGAGGGCCAGGACCGTTGCACCGCCCTTGTGGTGCCGCTCGGCGCCCCGCGCGATGGCGGGTTCCTGGCCGCGCATGCGGCCCAGCCTGCCGGGCACGCTGTCTTCCTGCTGCACAGCGGCCGGGTGGCTTACAAAACCATCGTGGATTGAGAGGGGCGGCCAAGGATTCTTTTGAGCCTTTGCTTTCCGGCTCGCGCTTGGGCGCGCGAGCTTCTTGCGCCCCTATCGGGGCGCAAGAACCATCATCATCTGGCGGCCTTCCAGCTTGGGCATCTGCTCAAGCTTGGCGAAGACTTCGGTGTCTTTCTGGACCCGATTGAGCAGTTCCATGCCCAGGTTCTGGTGCGCCATTTCGCGGCCGCGGAAGCGCAGCGTCACCTTGACCTTGTCGCCCTCGTCGAAGAAGCGCTTCATCGCCCGCATCTTCACGTCATAGTCGTGATCATCGATGGTCGGGCGCATCTTGATCTCCTTGATCTCGATGACCTTCTGGCGCTTGCGGGCCTCGGCGGCCTTTTTCTGCTGCTCGTATTTGTATTTGCCATAGTCCATCAGCTTGACGACCGGCGGCTTGGCATCGGGGGAGACTTCCACCAGGTCCAGGCCCTTCTCCTCGGCAAGCGCCATGGCTTCGTCCATGCCGAGGGCCCCATATTTGTGGCCATCGTCACCGATCAGCAGGAAGGAACGGGAAGTGATCTCTTCATTGATGCGCGGGCCATCCTTGGCCGGCGGGGGCTGATTACCCTGAAAACGTCTGGGAACTATGACTCTCTCCTTGATTCAAGCCGCGCGCCATTGCGTTCCGGTTGGTCCGACGGGCCAAGCGAAACGAGTTTCGATCATGGGCGTCGGCTGTTCCTTTCGCGGGACGCGCAGGCGTGGCTGCACGCTTCCGGCCACCAAGCCGGATTCGCACCCCAAGATAGGGGGTAAATGCCCTGCCGCAAAGTGCTATTCGGCCACATCCCGGCGGGATTCCGCCTCGGATTTGATCCTGGCAACGAATGTTTCCAGGGGCATGGCCCCCAGATCCTTGCCCGAGCGCAGGCGCACGGCCACCTTGCCCTCGGCCGCCTCCCGCTCGCCCACCACCAGCATGTAGGGGATTTTCTGCAGCTGGGCGTCGCGGATCTTCTTTTGCATCCGCTCGCTGGAGGTGTCGATGTCCACCCGAAGGCCCGCCGTGCCGTTCACCACCGGGGCGGCGAACAGGGTTTCCAGCACCGTCCGGGCATATTCCTCGACCTTCTCCGAGATCGGGATCACCCGGGCTTGGACCGGCGCCAGCCAGACCGGGAAGGCGCCGGCATAATGCTCGATCAGGAAGGCAGTAAAGCGCTCATGGGTCCCCAGCGGCGCGCGGTGGATGACATAGACCGGATGGTCCGCCCCGTCCTCGCCGATATAGGACAGGTCGAAGGTCTGGGTCGCCAGGAAGTCGAGCTGGTTGGTCGAGATGGTGTATTCCGTGCCGATGGCGGAGCGGATCATGAAGTCGATCTTGGGGCCATAGAAGGCCGCCTCGCCCTTGCCCTCGACATATTTCAGGCCGGACTCGTCCATCGCCTGGCGGATGATCGCCAGCGCGTCCAGCCACTTCTGCGGCTGGTCGACATACTTATCCAGCTTGTCCAGGTCGGGCAGCGACAGGCGCATGTAGTATTCGCTGATGCCCAAAAGGTCGTAATAGCGGGCGTGCAGCTTCATCACCCGGATGAACTCGTCCCTGGCCTGGTCGTAGCGGCAATAGATGTGTGCGTCGTTCATGCAGAAGCCGCGCACCCGCATCAGCCCCGACAGGCCGCCAGACGCCTCATAGCGATAGTCCTGGCCGTATTCGGCAATGCGGATGGGCAATTCGCGATAGGAATGCCGGCCTGCGCCATAGATCAGGTGGTGGTGCGGACAGTTCATCGGACGCAGGCGGTAATTCTCGCCGTCAATGTCCAGCGGCGCATACATGCCTTCGCCGTAATAGGGCAGGTGGCGCGACCGGTAGTACAGCGCCTCCTTGGCGATATGCGGCGTCGCCACCCGGCGATAGCCGTCCTTGCGTTCTTCCTGCAGCGCCAGGAATTCCAGCTCCTGGCGGATCACCATGCCGTTGGGCATCCACAAAGGAAGGCCCGCGCCCACATCGGGCGAGAAGGTGAACAGCTCCAGCTCGCGCCCCAGCTTGCGGTGGTCGCGCTTTTCCGCCTCCGCCAGGCGCTCCAGATAGGCGTCCAGTTCCTTCCTGTCGCGCCAGGCGGTGCCATAGATGCGCTGAAGCTGCGCGTTCCTTGAATCGCCCCGCCAATAGGCGCCGGCGATCTTGGTCAGCTTGAAGGCGTCGCCGAGCTCGGCGGTGGTGCGAAAGTGCGGCCCGCGGCACAGGTCGTGCCAGTCGCCGTGCCAGTAGATCGAGACATCTTCATTCGCCGGAATGCTCTGGATCAGTTCGGCCTTGTAGGTTTCGCCGATGCCCTTGAAGTGATCGACGGCCGCATCGCGCGGCCAGACCTCGCGACGGGTGGGAAGCCCCGCCTTGATGATCCTGCGCATCTCTTCTTCGATCTTCGGCAGGTCATCGGGCGTGAAGGGCTCTTCGCGCGCGAAGTCGTAATAGAAACCGTCCTCGATCGCCGGTCCGATGGTCACCTGGGTGCCGGGGTAAAGCGCCTGCACCGCCATGGCCAGCACATGGGCCATGTCGTGGCGGATCAGCTCCAGCGCCTCGGGGTCCTTCCGGGTGATGATGCGGATTTTCGCATCCTGCTCGATGGGGCGGAAAAGGTCCCACTGCTTGCCGTCCACCTCGATCACCAGGGCGGCCTTGGCCAGGCCCGGGCCGATGGCGGCGGCGATCTCCCCGCCGGTCACGCCGCGCGCGAAGGTCAGCGCCTTGCCGTCGGGCAAGGTCACGGTCACCTGCGAGGCACTGGCGGGGGCGGACATGGAAGGCATCTCCTGGGAAAAACGTCAAACCGGCCGGACCTTTGGACGTCCCGGCCTGTCCCGTCAAGGGTGCGGACCGCCTCCCGGGGCGCCCTTGCGGGGAGGGCGGGCAATGCTCATATTTGAAAACACGGAGGGGTCCGTACGCCTCAACAGGAGGTCTGAATGAAACTGTCGTTTGCGGTGCTTCTGCTGACGGGGGTGTTTTCCACCACCGCCGCGCTGGCAGCCCCCCCCATCTGCCTGCAGCTTCGCGACATCCAGAGTGCCAAGTCCGATGATGGCAAGATCATGAAGTTCACCATGCGGGACGGCCGGGTGCTCTACAATCACCTGCAGGGCGTATGTCCCGACCTGAAGTTCAATGGTTTCGAATGGACGGTGCGCGGCCCCTCGGAAGTCTGCGAGGGCCAGCAGAGCCTGCGCGTGCTGCAGTCCGGGCAGATTTGCGTGCTGGGCAAGTTCGGCCCGCCGCCCAAGGCAGCGCCAGCCGCCAGTCCATGACGGCGGGAACGTGAAACGCAAAGGGGCCGGTTTCCGGCCCCTTTTTGTTGCCGGGCCAGGGTTTCAGCTTCACGCATCCAAATGGCCGGCGGGGCGTTAGCCCTATGAGAGGGGTCCGCAAGGAGACCACCATGCACAGGACAGCACTGCTCGCACTGGCGCTTGCCGCCTTGGGCCTGACCGCCTGCGCCGGGCGCTATTACGACGACGGGTATTATCGGGGCGGCTATTATGGCGACGGCTATTACCGCGACGGCTATTACGGTCATCGCGGGTATGACCGTGACCGTTTTGATCATCGGGACCGGTATGACCGCGACCGTTACGACCGCGACCGCAGTGGCTACGACCGGGACGATTACGACCGCCGCTGAGCCGGCCGGCCTGCGCGGCCTTGCGCCCGATCAATGACTTTGCCCCCGGCGTCTTTCACCAATGCGTCCCGGCTTTTTGCCGGGCGGGGCGCAGCCCGCGCCCCCGCATCCGGGGAGGGAACGCGCCGTGCGAAAGATGCTGATCGTGCCATTGCTGATGGGGACGCTGCTGCCTGCCGCAGCCCAACAGACGGCCCAGGACACCCTTGCCCATTGTGAAAGCTGTCACGCGCCGGGTGCGCGCGGCCGGACCAGCGCCACGCCCCGGCTGAACGGGCAGAGCTATGACTATCTGGTGGGCCGGCTGGGCGCGATGACCAGCGCGCTGGACCAGTCGCCGCACAGCCTGCAGGTCATGTGGTCGAACGCGCACCGGCTGGACGATGCCGCAAGGCGCCGGATCGCCCGCCATTATGCGGACCTGCCGGCGGACAAGGCCGTTCCCGGTCCGCAGGCCGCGCTGGGACGGCAGCTCTATGAAAACGGCTTGCCGGACGAGGGCGTTACGCCCTGCCGGTCCTGTCATGGCGCCAATGGCGAAGGAAGTGATGCCGGGCCCCGTCTTGCCGGGCAGCGCAAGGACTATCTGGCCGAACAGCTTTGGGCCTTCAACCTGGTGGCGCGGGTCCATGGCCCGATGAACCACACCGCCATGCAGCTGATGCCGGGCCAGATCGACGCGCTGGCGTCGTATCTGGGCGGGGAGTGAGGGGGCGGCTGAAAGGCTGACCGAGAGATGCGGGAGGTCATGCCGGAAATTCCCCCAAGATGTCATGGCCCACTTTACGTGGGCCATCCAGGGCGACAGGCGTAATGCCGAAAACCTAACATATCTAAATCCTTGCCAGCCAGCGCAACGGCACGCTCTGCATCGGCGTGACCAACCCGCCGCCCCTGGGCGCTGCCACCTTCCGCAAACTTGAAAGGAAGGTCGACGGCAGGCCGGCGCGCGGGCAAGCCCGGGGGCGCGCCCAAGAAGCGGCGGATGCGATTGCTATGACGCCCGCCGAATTCAGTATTGTGTCCCCGGAATTGTCCCGCTGGCTGGGCGGCGAGTGATGGGGAGATCAGGTAAATCGGCTCTGGCCCCAATTCTTTCCGCATGAACATGGCGAAGGCGATCGGACTGAAGGCACAATGCGCCGGATCGTGGGTCTTAAGCAGGATCGGATGATTGGGAATGCCGGACGCCATCACCCGCGCCATGTCTCAGATTCGCATCGGCCGTCCGGCGAAGTCGACCAAGTGTTATGTTCCGGGATTTTCCCATGTTATAGCGGCTCCGCGATAGCAACCGTCTTAGCCGTGCCGAGGGAACAGTCCAGTCCAGCGATTGGTGTTCATGTGGAAGATGGGCAATGTGTTATTTGGGCAGCGATGCTGGAATGCTAGAACCAAGCCGCAGTCCTTATAGCCCTTTGGTTCCTTCTTGTTAGCCTTCTGGCAATAGACCATGACCGCAGCCTTTTCATCGTTCGAAAATACGCCGCACTGAGCAGCGAAGAAGTTATCCGCGCCGGTTAGCTCCTGACCGGCGACGCATGTCATGGAAGTCTCGTTTTCTACTTTGAGACGCCCCACCTTGGTGGCTGCGACTACCATTAGATAAACTTTACCGATATCGAATACTAATTCGGAAAAGCTCTTATCCCATGCCGAGCACACTGAATTACCTGTTCCGACAAAATCGTCAATCAACACCAATGTATCGTCGGCACCTAATTTCTCGGTGAGAATTTGGCTAGGATGGATAAAGAGATCGTCCCATTTCCTTCCATCCAAACCGCTTGCAATGCGAAAACGATGCATCATGGCGTCGGCGCTTTCGCCCGCACTGTGTGACAATCCAGCGAAGCGCCATTTTCCTTTTCGTTTCCTGTGGTCCTTGTGCCAATCGGGGAGCGCGGCAAGGGCGGTACGAAATGCTCCTGATATGCGGTCCACCGAATAGAAATCGACAACATCTAACAACCGAGCGGCCACGTCGCGGTGATCATTAGAAAATTGGTCAAGCCAATCGGAGACCGTTTGCTCTGAAACCTGATGCCTGTATGTGGCGAAGTTGTTGGTCCAACGCCGCCGCCGCTGCGCGTTTATTGGTGTCCCAACGGGCTGCGGAGCCTTCAATCAAGCCTCCTGCCAACCTTGCGGAGTGTATTTCTAATGACTTTGGATAGCTGCTCTAGCTTGTCCCAGAGATCGTCTTCGCCATAAAACTCATCTGTGTCGAGTTCCGACAACTGTACCGTCATCGCGTCAACAGACTTGGCCAGGTTTCTGGCAGCGGCAGCGACTTGGGCAGACTGAATTTCTAGGTGAGAAATCGTCAAAGTGGGATCGTTTGCAAATTCGCGTAGTCGGCGCGATATCAACGGCAGCTTCTTGTCCTTGGCAGCATTGTTGATGTGCTGCTTTACCGTTCTAAATTCTGTTACCGAGCGCAGTGACTTCGCCTCTGATTTTGCGAGCATTGCATCCGTGAATTTGTTTCGGCTGAACCAGTCAAATTTTTTGACGTTGCGATCAGTTACAACGACGTAGAGTTCAATAAAGAAGTCCGCTTTCGCCCGGTTGTTGGGGTCTGGATCAAGCATCAGGTCTTGATATCGCTTCGGATACGACAGGAGTTTCTTGCATCTAACGACAACTGCTTCGTCCAAGCCCGTGAGGGCGGCGAGCCGCTTTTCCCCCTTTTCTCCAAGTTCACGCATGAGAAGTTCTAATTTGAGGGCTGTGGGCATGAGCTCCCAATCCTTACGGAGCTTGTGAATCTGGAACATCGTCACGATGTTCTGGACGAGCGATGGTTCCGAGACTTCGTTGACCGGAATTTCCTGCAGCCCGGCATCTTGGGCACAAATCCAGCGCCTCTGGCCATCGAGAATGCGATAGATGCCGGTGCGCTTCTCGCGATAAACGGTGAGCGGCACCAATATGCCGACGCGCTCGATAGACGAGCGCAGAATGTCCATGTCCGCACGATCGAAAAGGAGACGTGGATTGTGCGGGTTTGGCTGTAAAGATTTGATCGGAAGTTGCTTTACGCCGATAGCGTGCACTGCTTCATCTGAAGCCATTGTGCCCTCTCATTCCACCAACCTAGTGGGGTGTTGGCATATTATAGATAATCCACTCAAAGGAGCGCGTTCGGTGGTCCGAAAAACCAGCAATGTGACGTTGGACTAAGAACTTCTGAGAATTCCAGTTGGCGGCGAGCACTCTTGCTTCTTTGCAGTCAGCATATGAAACTACAAAATGTGCGCCAAGCTTATGGATGCGCTGGAGTTCGGCGCTAAGCCTTTCCACATCGTCGGTGGCAAAGGGCTTCTTGCCGTATTCTCGAAAGACACGCCGCGACGTAACTGCGTAAGGGGGATCGAGATACACGAAATCGCCTTTTGTGACGTTCGCAAGGGTGTCTTCAAAATCGCCGGCCACTAGTTTGACGCTGGACAGCGCGTCAGAGCAGCCAACGAACTCTTGGCGGGATAAATAGGTAGCGAGTTTCGAGCCAAAGGGAACGTTAAAGTTGCCGTCAACGTTGGTCCGGTAGATGCCATTGAAGCAATTGTGGTTTAGATAGACAAAACGCAATGCGCGGGTCTCCGCATCCAGCGCTTTCGGATCTTTGGCGCGCCAGCGATAGTAACTATCCCTCTCACGGGGTATCCCGATAAGGCGCCTGTGCATGCGTTCTGGGTCTTTGCGCAGAACACGATAGACATTGATGAGTTCGCGATTGTTATCGCCCAACACAGCCTTGGTGGGAGCAACGGCAAAGAATAGGCAAGCCGATCCGGCGAACGGTTCCACATAGCGCGAGTAATTTTGATTCCAGAACTGTTCGAGGCGCGGGATAAGCTTTTTCTTGCTTCCTGCCCAACGGAGGAAGGCTCTTCGCACAGGTCTTTTCTCGCGTCCCTCAGCCCGCAATAACATAAGTCCTTTCCCCAAATCAGCATAATAGAGGTTAAATCAAAGGCTTGCGAGAGGGGGCCCGGTGTCTCCAAGCGTTTCTCCACAGGGAGAATTCCGGGGCATAGTACTCAATTCGACGCGAAATACGGTGACAGGAGCATCTGTCCCCAAGCCATCCCAGCGAATTCCGGAGACACACTACTTAATTGATACACGCAGCGGCGGCGCGCGAAGCCGCTGGATAGCCGTTGGATTTCGCGAGGCGCTTTTCCAGGCTATCCGTGCCCGCGCGCGTGGACAGGGCGTGGAAATCTTTTGCCGCCCTTCCTGTCCACAAAATCCGCGCCTAGCTTTCCCCCGTCTGCTCCATGCGGAGACGTTCCGGGCGTCTGAACGGGGGGCAGGCCGGCGTCGTGAAGCCTGCAGGCGTGACGTATCTGCAGGTATCACGAGGTCGCAACAGGAATCCCTCGAGGCTTCGGGTCGTGACGCACGGCTGGGGTCAAGAGGCACGAGACGATCGTGCAGCGGGCGTTTCACCCTGGATGGGGTGGGGCGACAGTCCGTCCCTTTTGGAGGTCCTGCGGGACGCCGGCCGGGATGGGAGACTGAGTGAGCGTAGCCGCCCCCTTTCGGGAGGCGGCGCCATGTGGGCAAGGCTTGGCACTACCCACATGTCCGCTTGCGATGCTGGTCGAAGCCTGAAGCGGCCGAAAATCGCCGGGCGTGGCTGGGCCGAAAGGCTTCAAGCGGGCTTTCCGAAAGGAAGGCCGCCGCTGTGAAAAGCAGCGGCAGATCACACATGGCCGCCTTCGCGGCCCCGGCCACGCCGTCTCCGCATCTTCCCTTGCGGCCGCTTCCGCATGGGCGCTGTTTGACAGGTCGGTGCAGAATTGGGTTCGCGCTTGTGGCGGACAGCTCTCCGGCGCCTCGCTCAAGCTCGCGGCGTTGGCAAAAGATTTGGCGCGGGGCGGCTCTCCGGCCCTTCGCTTGCGCTCAGGGCGTTCCTCACTCTCGCATGTCCACCGGACATGCTCGCGCGCGTGACCGCGCGCCGTTCGTCACCCACCCAGATAATCGTTCTTGCCCAGCGCCACGCCCTTGTTGCGCAGGATGTCGTAGGCGGTGGTGATGTGGAAATAGACGTTCGGCAGCACGAAGCGGGTGACATAGTCGCCGCCGGAATATTCCAGGGTGGTGGACGGGAATTTCAGCACGATGTGCTTGTTCTCCGCCCCGGCGAAGGCCGCGCGGTCCAGGCCCGTGAGAAAGTCGATGGTCTTGGCCACCCGCGCGCGCAGGTCGGCGAAGCTGGTCTCCACATCCTCATACTTGGGAATATCCACGCCGCCCAGCCGCGCGCCGCAGCCCTTGGCGCCGTCGGTGGCGATATAGACCTGGGCCTTCAGCGGCAGCATGTCGGGCGCCAGCCGTGCCTCGGACGGATCGATGCCGCCATGGGCCTCGCCCTTGGCCAGGATCGTCGAGAGGCTGCGCAGCATGTGGATCAGGCCGGGGATGGACGCGTCATAAATATCGAAGGCCATGGACGATTTCCTGGTGGATTGCGGGATGGGACTTGAGAGGCAAAGCGGCGCGGTTGCAACCCTGATGTCATAAGGGGCTTGAGTGCCGTGCCGGTTTGGGGCTAGGAGGCCCGGCGATCCCATTGGCGAGACTTCCATGACAGACACGCCCGACGCCAATCCTTCTGCCGCGAGTTCTTCGCAGCCGCTGCCGGACCGGCTTTCCACCAACCCCAAAAGCCCTTACCACAATGCGGAATTGCTTGAGCGGGGCGTGGGCGTGTTGTTCAACGGCATCGACCGCAACAATGTCGAGGAATACTGCGTCAGCGAGGGTTGGGTGCGCCTGGCCGTGGGCAAGACCGTGGACCGCAACGGCAATCCCATGACCGTCAAATACAAGGGCAGGGTGGAACCTTATCTGCGCGGATAAGAGCCCGGCGGAGCCGCCGCCGGGCTCTTCCATATCCGATATGCCCGCCTTAGCCCTTGCTGGTGAATATCTGGATCGTCACCCGCCGGGCGTCGCTCGCGCGGCAGCGCATGTTCAGGCTGCGCAGGTCGCGTACCCGGCCGGGCAGGTCCAACTTGTAGAACTGGCCCCGGCGCAGATAATCGCCATTATTGACATTGAGCGTCTGCGTGCGGCCGTTGCCGAACCGGGCGGTCACCCGGCTGCAGCGGGCATCGGCGTCGAGCGGCTTGAGCGCGACGGCGTCGACATCCTGGCCCCTCCATCCGGCGAAACTGTTCTCACGGTCGCGGCGGCCTTCGAAGCTGACACTTTCAAGATAGCGCCAGTCATTGGCCATGTTGCTGCCCCAGTTGAACATGCGGGACCAGACCCGGCCAAAGTCGGGGTTGCGCTGCCAGTCGCTGCGATAGCGGCCGACATCGGCAGACACGTGTATGACCGCATCGCGGGGCCCGCGGACGCCGCAGTCGAACGCCAGCGACCGGATGTTGCGGCGGTCGCCGGGCAGATCGACCATGCGCGGCTGGCCGGGGCGCAGCTCGCCCTGGAAAACTATCCGGTCCCGGCCATTGCCGAACCTGGCGACGACAGAACGACACATGACATTGTTGTGGTCGGCTTCCAGACGCAGGCCTTCCACCGGCCCGCCCAACCGCACCGGCTGTGTGTCACGATCATGCCGTCCGCCGACTCGCACCTCGCCGATCCTGTCCCAGGCCGCCATCGCCGGAAGCGTGACTGCACAGCACAACACTGCCGTCAGAACGCCGATGCTGCTTCTCTTCATCCTGCAATCTCCATTTTTCGAAGGACGCGCATGCGCCCTGGCGCGCAAATTGCGCCGATGGTGCCCTCACCCTGGGGTAACGTGACCGCGGCGGCAGCGTTCCCGGACGCCGGCGGGATTACCGCGATTTTGACGCTTTCGGCCACGCTATGATTTAGTCCGGCCGACGAAAGGATATTGGGCGTGGACGATCCATTTCTATATTTCGGCAGCCTGAGTCTCCAGGAGCGCCAGTATCAGATCGCCAATTTTATTGGCCTGGCGTTGAACCCTGCCCATGACCGGGAAATCGCGCACAATGCGATGACGGATCCGCTGCCCTTCGCCGACAGCTCCATCCGCAAGATCCAGTCCCAGGATGTCTTCGAGCATATTCCATTCACTCGCGTCGGCTTCGTTCTGGATGAGGTCTACCGTGTGCTGAAGCCAGGCGGCGTCTTCCGGCTGAGTGTGCCCGATTACCGCTCGCCGGTCCTCAAGAAGCGATCGATTTATGACCATCGCGGCAAAGTGGTTGGCGACCTGATGATGGGCGCGAGCGCCTATTACGATCCTGCCAGTGCCCAGGCCCGGGTTCGCTTCGCCGCGGGCGGCGATTCGCATATCTGGTTTCCCCGCTACGAAACAGTTCTGCACCTTATCGTGCATTCGAATATCCGCCATTGCGCCATCCGCTTCTGGCAGGCGTGGCTGGACGACGACAATCACATCTGCGAGCCGGTGCCCGACGATGAGATGTTCGTCTGGCGCGCCTTTCCGCACGATCCGCGCAGCCAGGGGCGGCCAATCTCGATCATCGTGGATTTCGTGAAATAGCTTACCGGCTGAATTCCACCAGATAGCCCGAGACGCCTTCGTCGCGGTCGCCATTGCCCAGCGAGGTACTGAACTGCGGCCGGTGATAGGAAAAAAGGGTCACGCAGCAGACGTTGCGGACATCCCATTTGCCGCCATGACTGAAGGCGGTGGCCATCCAGTGCGCAAAGGCGCCCGGCTGGACCGAGCCATTTTCATAACCTTTCCAGAACAGCCGGCCCTTGCCGCCATCGTCAATCGCATCAGGCCCGGTCACCCAGCGCCACTCGCCAGCAGCGGTCTGCCGCCCGCCCAGATAGGTCACGTCCGGATATTGGCGGCTGAAGGCAGTGCTGACGATAAAATCGAATTCGGCTTCGTTGTCGATGGTGGCCAGATAGCCCGTCATGCCATGCCAGTGGTGGCCGCGGGCCGCGTCGCGCGCAAAGTCCCAGCTCACGCCGGGAGCGGCCACGTACTGATAGCCATGACCGGCAGGGCCTTCGACCACCGCGCTGGTCCGTAGAACCGGGACCGCGCTGGTGTCATTTTCCAGGCTCCCCGTTATCAGCCGATGCGCCAGATAGGCAGCGCCCGCCACACCCAGCAGGATCATGCCCAGGCGGAATATCCGCTCCATCCCGGTCAAGGGTTCACCCATCAGCACGCCCGAATCGAAACCGGACATGCTTAACCCGCGCTGGCCGCATTTGTCATGGCCTCAAGAGAGAAGGCCCGACACAACCGGCACGGGCGCGAGTGGCTTAATGGGTGACGTAGGCGTTACCGCCGGAAATGTCGCCTTCATAGGCGCGCACTGAATGCAGTCGATCGTTCGGCGTTGGTATGCTGTGGGTGGCGACATTGGCTTCGCGCTGCCACATCTGGGGGCCGGAGGTATAGCTGTCACCTTCCGACAGCGCCGACAGGGCAATGCGTGCACCATCGCGGGCCTGCGCCTTGCAGGAAAAGTCGACATGCGCAATGCGGCTGTCGCCTTCCGGGAAGGTCACGGTTTCGATTGAGTCCTTCACCAGCACGCCCGAAAAAACTTCATGCGTGGTGCCGTCGCGGTAGGTCACGTTGATATGGTCGCAATCCACCGTGTCGTTTTGCGGCACGAAGCGCAGGCGCGCCACCTCTCCTTCGAACCGGGACCAGCGCACATGGGTGTAGCGATCGGCAGAAACGTTGACCGAGCCCAGCTGGCGGACGTCGGCCGAGGCGGGCAGGGCAGCCAAGCCCAAAACGGCCGCCGCGCCCAGGAATAATAGGGGTCTACGCATGGAACCTCTCCACAAATAAGCCATGCCGGATCACCGGCACTGGCCCCACGCCCATTCAACGGCGCGGTGGAGACATGGTTCCTTTGCGGAGGGAACCGCTGGCCCGGGAGATGGCTTGCCGCGCGGCGGCACGCGCCCGTACGATGCCGCAAAACAGAAAAGGGGAGGGGCGTCATGGAACGCAGGCAATTCCTGACCAATGCCGGCTTGGCGGGGCTTGGTGTGGCCGGCATTGCGGGTGCGCCCGCCGCCGCGCAGACCTGTGAAGGCCCGCTGAAGCCCCAGGTCTTCCACGAACAGCAGCAGCGCTATCGCATCGGCCACACCACCGGGGCGGCGGGCGGCTGGGCGGGCCACCTGTTCAAGTCCTTCCGCGAGGCGCGGGAGGTCGGCTACCGCTATGTCGAGGTGTTCGGCACCTCGTTCTGCAAACAGACCCGCCCGCCCGGCATGGGCAACGAGCAGCCCGGTCCCTACAAGGTCTGGCCCGACGGCTATGTCTACAAGGGCAGCGGCCCGCCCGAGCCGAACGAGGTCTATTTCCCCGACGACGCCGAAGGGCTGATGCACCGGATGTACGAGATCGGGCTGCAATTCTCATGCGTCACCGGCGGCGTGCTGGGCGAGCCGACCGACTTCGCCGATCCGGCGCTGCGCAGCCGCATGATCGACAGCCATTTCGCCATGGCGCGGTTTTCGCGGCGCTTCGGCTGCGACCACCAGAAGACCAACACCGGGCGGCGCCGGCCGGAGGGCACGACCCTGGCCGACCTGAAAGAGATCGCCATCACGCTCGACATGCTGGGCAGGCGCATGAAGGAAGAGCTGGGCATCCGCTTTGGCGTGCATGCCCACCTGTTCAGCCAGATCCAGAACCTGAACGAGATCGACTATGTGATGGAGAACACCAACCCCGACCATGTCGGCCTGGTGCTGGATACCGGCCACGTCACCATGGCGGGGATGGACCCGGTGGCGCTGGGAAAGCGGCTGGGCCACCGGGTGGTGGAGTACCACTTCAAGGACACCGCGCCCGAAGATCGCGGCGGCACCAAACATGTGCCCGAGCGGGGACGCAACATGATGAACGATCCCTATTTCTATCCCCTGGGCACGGGCGGGGTGGATTTCCCCGCCATCATGGCGAACCTGGACGCCATCGGGTGGCGCGGCTTCCTGGTGGTGGAGCTGGACGCCTCGCCCTGGCGGCCGCCCAAGGAGAGCGCGCGGATCACGGCCAACTATTTCCGCGATGTGCTGAAGCTGGAGCTGTAGCCGGTGGTGGAAAGGCGCGCGGCCGTCCTCCACCGTCCGGCGGAGGCGAAAGCGGGGAATGCGGCGGGGAAAAACGTACCTTTTTTCCGGCCCCCTCCCGGTTATCCAGCGGGGACAAGCTGCAACGGAGGTGGACAAGGCGCAACCGGCGCCCGCCATTACGCCGTAATCGTCACCGAATCCCCGGAATTCCCCCACCAGGGAGCGGCGCCTTGCGGGATCGTGATGCGGGGCAAATTCCATCAGCCGTTCCTTGCGGAGATTTGAAAGTCGCGAGGGCGGGCAGGTGACTAGTCTGCCGCCCTCGCGATGACTGCCGCGTCCGGAGCAGAGGGAAGCCATCTGCACGCGACAGTCAGGCGGAAAGCTAGGCGCAAGTTTTGTGGACAGGAAGGGTGGATAGAGATTTCCACCCGCTATCAGACGCGACAGCACCGCGGGCGAAATCGCCCGGTGGGCGATTTCGGGCGGCGCCACCCTCGCTTCGCTCGAAGTGGGGCAAGCTTTTCCAAGGCTCGCTGTGGCTCGCCAGGAAAGCCAAGCCAACGCCGCGAGTTTGTGCGAGCCCGCCGCGCGGCAAACCCGTTCCGATCCGATGTCGAAAAAGTTTCGCTATCCACCTGCTGTCCAGCGCAGCGGACGGGCGCGATAGCAGTTATCCGCTCTGTCATGGTCCGCGAAGGCGTGCCACCCGGGTAACACGAAGTTCTTGTTCGGGGGCAGATAAGTATTGTGTCCCCGGAATTCCATTCATTTAAAAAGGCCGGTCACCGCCGCGATCTGTGGCCCCGTTGCCTTCATAGTGGAGGACCCCGACCTTACAAAGCAATCGTCGCCGACAAAACTCGGGTGTCCCTGCTTGGGAATACGAACTCGCACCACCTGAAGGCCTTTGTAAGATATAACGTCAAGATTGGTTAGAACTTGAGTTTTTAGAGGTTCGCCAAGCGCAGAATTTCGAATGCCATCTTCGATTTTACGCATGTACTGGTCCAGCTTGAGGTTAAGAATTTTCGCCTCTCGCTCGATACCGACAATCAACACATTCTCGAATTTGTAAGCGGTTATACCCTGCGGTGATACCGACATATCCGCTCCTACTTGGACGACGCCAGCATAACAAAAAGGCCCGGTGTTTCCACCGGGCCGTTCAGCATTAAGAAGAAGCTGGGTGGCCCGGTCGCGCTTCGCGGCTTCGCCGCTCGCTGCCGGGCCATGACAGCGGGTGCGGCAAATGAAAAACCCCGGTGCGGGGCACCGGGGTTTTCCGTCGGAAGTTGGGTCCCGGGTCAGCGGCGCACCACTGCGTGCTGCGCCGCGCCCGGGATGACAGGGGGCGTGCTGCGGTGCGCCCGGGATGACAGGGAAGATGACAGGGCGAAGGCGTTCCTTCACACTCCAGTGTCATCCCGGCCAAGCGCGAAGCGCGCGAGCCGGGACCCATGGTGCGGCATGCGCGGTCATGACTATTTCGTCTATCTGCTGGCCAGCAAGCCCCATGGGACGCTGTATGTCGGCGTCACCAACGACCTGCTGCGCCGGGCCGTGGAACATCGGGACGGCCAGGTACCTGGCTTCACCAGCAAGTATGACGTCAAGCGGTTGGTCTGGTTCGAGCAGCATGGCCGCATCGAAGACGCCATTGCGCGCGAGAAGCGGCTGAAGCGCTGGCGGCGGGACTGGAAGATCGCGCTGATCGAAGAAGGCAATCCGCACTGGCACGATCTGTTGCCGGGACTGATCGGGTCCGGGGTGTGATCGGGTCCCGGGTCTGCGGCGCACCACTGCGTGCTGCGCCGCGCCCGGGATGACAGGGGGCGAGTGGACGTGGCGCAAACAAAAAGGCCCGGTCGGGTGACTGGGCCTTTCCGCAAGTAGAACCTGGGTGGCCCGGTCGCGCTTCGCGGCTTCGCCGCTCGCTGCCGGGCCATGACAGGCAGTGAAGATCGCCGCCGTCGATCAGTTGGCGCAGCGGCAGGCGGGGGAGCAGGGGCCGTCGGTCTTGCAGCGGCAGGCATCGCCGCAGCGGCAGGTGGGGCCGCAGCCGCAGCCGGTATTGGTCATGCGGGCGAAGAAGGATTTCAGGGTGTTGACCATTTGCGTTCTCTCTCGGTTGGAATTGCGTGGGTCCGTAGCGGACGCCCGATAGCTACATCCACCCCGCGCCGGCAGCTTGAACGGAACAGCTACGACAATTCCAGCGATGCCGCCGGCAGCCCGAACATGCGGCGGAAGGCGCGGCTGAGGTGGGCGGAATCGGCGAAACCGGCCTGGTGGGCGGCTTCGGTCAGGCTGAGGCCCCCCGCATGGGCATCGACCGCGCGGACCAGGCGCAGCCACAGCACATAGGCGCGGAAGGGCAGGCCGGTCTGCTCCACGAACAGATGACTGGCGCGGCTGGGCGAAAGCCCGACCTGGCCGGCCGCCGCGTTGATGGCGGGCGTGCCCTCCAGATTTTCGTTGGCCCAGCGGATCATCCGGCGCACGCGCCGGTCGAGGTCGACAGTCTGCACATGCCCGGCGATGCGGCGGCAGATCTCCATGCCGGTCTGTCGCAGGGCGGCGCGGCGTGCGGGGGCGCCGTACGCCTCGCCGATCAGCGACTGCGCCTGGCGGGTCTGTTCGGCGCCGATGGGCGTGGCGGGGCTGCCCGCCGCCAGCCTGGTCAGCGCGCGGCCGGCATGGCTTTCCGGCTCGACGAACAGCAGGGCCACAAGGCCGGATGCCTCGAAGGCGTGCGGCGTGTCGGGCGCGACCAGCACCGCCGGGCCGGGCAGGACGCGATCCTTCAGGTGCAGGCCGAACGAGCCGCCGAGGGAAAATGTGAGCTGGAAGGCGTGGTGGGCGTGCGTGGCGTTGCGGCTGGGCGCGCCGGGCGAGGAGGGGATATCGAAAACCCAGAGGCTGCCGCCCTCCCAGAATGCGATATGGCCGGAGGCGATCTTCCTCATGGCGGCTATTATAGCGGCGGGCGCGCGTAAAACAGAAAGGCCCGGTCGGGTGACCGGGCCTTTCCGCATTTTGATTGGGCTGGATGGCCCGCGCGGGGCGGGCCATGACAGGGGCGTTAAAAGTCCATGTCGCCCATGCCGCCCATGCCGCCGCCGCCGGGGCCGCCCATCGGCGCGGCTTCCTTCTTGGGACGGTCGGTGATCATGGCTTCGGTGGTGATCAGCAGGCCCGCCACCGACGCGGCGTTCTGCAGCGCCACGCGCACGACCTTGGTCGGGTCGATGATGCCGGCCTCGATGAAGTCCTGATACTCACCGGTCTGGGCATTGTAGCCGAAGGTGTTGGACTTCTGCTCGGACAGCTTGCCCACCACGATGGAGGCTTCCTGGCCGGCGTTGGAGACGATCTGGCGGATCGGGTACTGGATCGCGCGGCGCACGATGGCAATGCCCTGGGTCTGGTCGTCATTGTCGCCGGTCACATCCTTCAGCGCCTTGATGGCGTAGAGCAGGGCGGTGCCGCCGCCCGGGATGATGCCTTCCTCGACCGCGGCCTTGGTGGCGTTCAGGGCGTCATCGACGCGATCCTTGCGCTCCTTGACCTCGACTTCCGTGGCGCCGCCGACGCGGATCACCGCAACGCCGCCGGCCAGCTTGGCCAGGCGTTCCTGCAGCTTTTCCTTGTCATAGTCGCTGGTGGTCTCTTCGATCTGGACCTTGATCTGGGCGACGCGGGCCTGGATGTCGGCCTTCTTGCCGGCGCCGTCGATGATCGTGGTGTTGTCCTTGTCGATCTTCACGTTCTTGGCGCTGCCCAGCATGTTCAGCTTGACGTTCTCAAGCTTGATGCCGATGTCCTCGCTGATGACCTGGCCGCCGGTGACGATGGCGATGTCTTCCAGCATGGCCTTGCGGCGGTCGCCGAAGCCCGGGGCCTTGACGGCGGCGACCTTCAGGCCGCCGCGCAGCTTGTTGACCACCAGGGTGGCCAGGGCCTCGCCCTCGATCTCCTCGGCGATGATCAGCAGCGGACGGCCCGACTGGACCACCGCTTCGAGCACCGGCAGCATCGGCTGCAGGGAGGTGAGCTTCTTCTCGTGGATCAGGATGAGCGCGTCGTTCAGCTCGGCGATCATCTTGTCGGGGTTGGTGATGAAATAGGGGCTGATATAGCCGCGGTCGAACTGCATGCCCTCGACCACGTCCAGCTCGGTCGCCAGGGACTTGGCTTCCTCGACGGTGATGACGCCCTCATTGCCCACCTTGGCCATCGCCTGGGCGATCATCTGGCCGACTTCGGTGTCGCCATTGGCCGAAATCGTGCCGACCTGGCCGATCTCGTCGTTGGACTTGACCTTCTTGGAGCGCTTCTTCAGGTCGGCCACAACGGCTTCCACCGCATGGTCGATGCCGCGCTTCAGGTCCATCGGGTTCATGCCCGCCGCGACCGACTTGGCGCCCTCGCGCACGATGGCGCGGGCCAGCACGGTGGCGGTGGTGGTGCCGTCGCCGGCGACGTCATTGGTCTTGGAGGCGACTTCGCGCACCATCTGGGCGCCCATGTTCTCGAACTTGTCGGCCAGTTCGATTTCCTTGGCGACGGTCACGCCGTCCTTGGTGGTGCGCGGGGCCCCGAAGGACTTGTCGATCACCACGTTGCGGCCCTTGGGGCCCAGGGTCACCTGGACCGCGTCGGCCAGGATGTCGACGCCGCGAAGCATCTTCTCGCGGGCGTCGGCGCCGAATTTCACGTCTTTGGCTGCCATTGAATTTGTCTCCGTTGAATGAGTGGGATTGGGTTGGGGGAGGGCGGCTACTTCTTCTTCTTGCCTTCCAGCACACCCATGATGTCGCTCTCCTTCATGATCAGGAGCTCCTCGCCATCAAGCTTGACCTCGGTGCCGGACCATTTGCCGAACAGGACATAGTCGCCGGCCTTCACTTCGGGGGTGACGCGCTTGCCCGATTCGTCCAGGGCGCCGGGGCCGACGCTGATCACCTCGCCCTCCTGGGGCTTCTCCGCGACGGTGTCGGGAATGATGATGCCACCGGCCGTCTTCTGATCTTCCTTGATGCGGCGAACCACGACGCGGTCGCCAAGCGGGCGGAATTTCATGAGGGTCCTCTTCCTTAAGTTTTTGAGAAAACTGGATTTTGTCTAATTTGCAGCACTCGGCCACGGTGAGTGCCAATGCCGCGCCCGGTATTTAAGAAGGCCCGTGGGGGCGGTCAAGTCCGGCCGCGGACTTTTTGCGGCACCGGAGGGGCATTTGCGGCGATCCGGGGGTCATTTCACGACAAAAGGCAACGGCGGCTCGCGGATTGACGTTGTTCATGTGGGGTTCAGCCGCGCCTTCCCAAAATGTCGGCAATCGAGGGGAAGGCGGAGAACCTAAGGAGACCCGGAATGAAGAAATTGACGAAACTGGCGCTGGGCGCGGCGATGATGGCCGGTGCGGCCACCGTGGCGACCGCGGCGCTTTCCACCCCGGCCGAGGCCCGGGTGGTCGTGGGCGTCGGCATTGGCGGCCCGGGCTATTATGGCGGCTATTACGGCCGGCCCTATTACCGCAGCTGCTACTACGACCCCTATTATTGCCGGGGCTATGGCCCGGCCTATTACGACCCCTACTACTATGGCGGCTACTACGGGCCCAGCATCTATTTCGGCTCGGGCTGGGGCGGCGGGCGCCATTACTATGGCGGCGGTCACTGGCGCGGCGGCTATCGCGGCGGCGGGGGCTGGCATGGCGGTGGCGGCTGGCATGGCGGCGGTGGCCATGGCGGCCATGGCGGCGGACATCATCGCTGAATTCTTCGCAGTCGCACAGGAAATGGCTCCGCTTCGCCGGAGCAATTTTCTTTTGCGCGAAATCGCGCGAGCATCATGGCGGTCGGCACAATCCCGCCATGATCAGTTCAGATGCGGTTCAGGGGGAAAGGCCCAGCGTGATCCCAACGTGCGGATCCTCGCGCGCATGAACAGGCCTCTGGCGGGCCACTGGAGCAGGAAATGCAAACCTTCTGGAAGGCAGCGGTGATCGTGCTGGCGCTGGGCGCGGCCGCCGCGATCCCGGCAAGGGCCCAGCCCTATGAAGACCCCTATTACGGGGACGATGCGGGGCCGCCCGCCGACAGCTATTACGACGACGGCGGCTACTATCAGGGCACCTATGGCGACGGCGCGTACGGCGACGGCTATTATGACAGCGACGCCTATGACGATCCCTATGCGGATGCCGAATATGGCGCGGACGCCTATGGCTATTGCGACGAATATGGCTGTCCTGGCGACTACTGGAATCTGCCGGTCTATTACGGCCCGGTCTTCTATGACGATGCCTGGTTCAACGGGCCGCTCTATTACCGCGACTGGGGCGGGCGTCGGCAATACTGGATTCACGGCGGCTGGCGCTATGACGGCTGGCGCGGCGCGCGGCCCAACTGGTACCGCGAAGGCCGCTATGGCCCGGCGCTCGGGCTGAACTGGTATCGCAGCAACCATGTCTTTCGCCAAGGCTGGCATGGCAATGGCGCCCGGCAAGGTTATGGCCGTCGCGGCTATCAGGTCTATCGCGCACCGAGCTACGGCGCGCCGAATCGCTTCAGCACCCCTTCGGGAAATCGCTTCCAGACCGGTCGCCCCTGGAATTCCGGCCGCGACCCCGGCAGCAGCTTTGGCTATCGCCGCAACTTCCAGGCCGGCAATCCGGGCAATTCCGGGCTGCGGTCGTTCGGCGGCAACGGCGGCCGCAACTGGGGTGGTGGTGGCCGCGGGTCGCACAGCCAGTTCTCGCAGCGTCCCGCGTCGTCCGGCTTCCAGGCCCGCAGTTCGGCCGCCGGACAGTCCTTTGGTGGCGGCCGCAACTGGGGCAGTGGCCGGTTCGGCGGCGGCCATGACGGCGGCGGCGGCCGTCATCACTAGCAGCGCCTTCGCGCAGCAAGGAGCAGAAAAATGCGTAGGATATTGAAGACGACGGCGGTTGTTGTGGCACTGGCTGCGGGTGGCTGCGTCCAGGGGCAGGGTGGTTATTACGGCGATCCTTATGGCAGCGGCTATTACGCCGACGACGCGTATGGCTATTGCGATGCCTATGGCTGCCCGGCCGACTACTGGAACCAGCCGGTCTATTACGGCCCGATCTACTTCAACAACGCATGGCTGGATGGACCCTTCTATTACCGCGATTGGGGCGGCGCGCGGCAATATTGGGTGCATGGCGGCTGGCACAATGACAACTGGCGCGGCCCCCGGCCCGACCGCTATCGCGAGGGCCGCTATGGCCCGGCGCTGGGCCGCGATTTTTATCGGAGCAATCACGTCTATCGCCAGGGCGGCCGCGATGGCGATCGCAATCGGCGCGACGGTTCGGGCGGCCGGGATCGGAATTACCGGGACCGGGACAACCAGGGCCAGAATTACCAGGGCCGTAGCAACCGGTCCGGCGGATATGGCACCAGCAACAACACCGGCGGCCGCGCCTATCCGCCGGGCAGTCCCGCCAATGTGCCGCCGGCGGAGCGCGGCCACATGTCGTTTGAGGATCGCAAGGCCGCTGCGCGGGACGAGGGGCTGAGCGCCGGCGGGGTGCGTCCGCCTGGCTATGACGAGAACGGCAAGCGCAGGCATTAGGTCGCTCACGCCAGCCGCGCGATGCGCGGCGGCTCCGTCAATGTGTCTGGCGCATTGCACCGCGCGGGACTAGAGTGAAAAAGTGAGGTGCGTTACCGCGCCGGGACAATGGCGATACGGGTTGCCGGCCGCCTCGCGGGGGAGGGCGCATGGTTATGCCGCGCAGGATTTTTCCGCGCTCGGTGACGGCGCGGTTGGTTGCTTCTTACTGCCTCTTGCTGGTGGCGCTCGGCGGCGCCTTCCTGGCCGTAACGGTGGTATCCTTCCGCTATTTCACCCGCCATACGATGGTCGAGGCGCTGGCGATGCGCGACCGCGAGATCTGGACTCTGGCGCAGGAGACCATCAACAATCCCGCCCGCCTGTCGGACCTGATCGAACGGCGCTTTTCGCCGGAATCGCAGAACCGCTTCATCCGCATCCGCGTCGGTGAAAAGGTCATTTACCAGTCCGGCGATCCCGACACGGGCGCCTTCAAGGCTTCCGAGGTGCCCTGGCTCAGTCCCGCCGACGGGCCGCGTACGGCGATGTTCGGCAAGCTGCTGCTTTATTCGCGGGCCTATTACGCGCCGGGCCTGGGTCCCATCTCCATCGCCACAGGCGTGTCCTATCGCCTGGCCCAGGCGGTCGAGCGGCGCCTGCTGGTGTCGCTGCTGATCGGCCTTCCCATGCTGCTGGTGGTGGCGGCGCTGGCCGGCTATGTGCTGATGCGCAGGGCCCTGACGCCGCTGGAAACCATGATCAAGGCGGCGGAATCCTATACTTTCAGCGATCCGCGCCAGCGCCTGCCCCTTCTGGGCACCGAACCGCGCATCGCTGCGCTGGGCACAGCGCTGAACCGCATCCTGGAGCGGCTGGACGGCGCCTACAGCCATGTCAGTCGCATCTCCGCGGATGCCGCCCATGAATTGCGCAACCCGCTGACCCTGATCCGCGGCGAACTGGAACAGGTCGCGGATGGGCGCCTGGCGCCGGACGAAGCGGCCCGCACCCTGGCCGGTGCGCTGGAGGAAATGAACCGGCTGGGCGCCACGGTGGACAGCCTGATCGTGCTGTCGCGGCTGGAGGGTCTGCCCAGCCGCCGCCGGCATGCCCCGGTCGATCTGTCCGCGCTTGCGGACCAGACGGCGGCGCTGGCGGCGCCGGCCGCCGCCCGCAAGGGCATCGAGCTGGCCCGCGTCCAGGGCGCGCCGGTGATGGTGACGGGCGATGGCGAACAGCTGGCCCAGATGCTGTCGGCGCTGCTGGACAATGCGATCAAATTCACTCCCGAGGGCGGGCAGGTGACGGTGGAGACCGGCGAGAAGGACGGCTTGGCCTTTCTTGCGGTGGAGGACAGCGGCATCGGCATCGACCCGCGCCATCACGAGCGGGTGTTCGACCGCTTCTACCGGGCCCAGCCGCGGCGCGGCGACAAGAGCCCCGGGCTGGGGCTTACCATCGTGCGGGCGGTCGCCGCGGCGCATGGCGGGCGCGCGACCCTGCGCAGCGTGCCGGACATGGGGAGCATGTTCCGTGTCGACCTGCCGCTGGCGGAGGAAGAAGTGGAAGAGGCGCTGGAGCGCGCCGGGTTCTCCGGCCTCTAGCGTTCGGCGGGTACACTCGCCTGGTTATGGTTAACCGCTTGTCAACGCCCGGCGGGCAGACTTGGGACATGACCAAGCTCACAGCCATGACCAAAGCGCTGCTGACCCTGTCGGCCTTCTTCGTCTGCGCCACCCTGGGCTCGGGCCTGGCCCTGTTCACCGGCTGGCCGGTGGCCATCCTGTCGGGCATGGTCGCCTTCCTGGGTGTGCAGCAGGTCGGCGCCGCCCTGGCCCGGCGCCGCGACAAGCGGACCACGGCAAAGGAACTGGCGCATCTGCGCAAGCTGGCGCTGGACTTCGAATCGGGACTGTCGGATGCGCGCGGCCGCATCGAGAATCTGTCGGGCGTGATCGAGGAGCGCACCAGCGCCCAGGGCCGCAAGATCGTGGCCGAACTGCAGGTGCTGGAAAGCCTGATGCGCGAATTCGCCGGCCGCGTGTCGAAAAGCGCCGCCCAGGTGCCTTCCGCGCCGCTGCCGCTCCAGCGTGGTCCCGCTTCGGCCTATGCGGCCAGCATGGGCGCGCAGGGCCAGCTGCTGGAGACCATCCGTTCCAGCCTGGAAGAGAACCGCGTCGATCTCTATCTGCAGCCCATCGTCAGCCTGCCCCAGCGCAAGCTGCGCTATTACGAGGCGCTGTCGCGCCTTCGGGCCGAGGACGGCTCGGTGATCATGCCGGACCAGTACATGGCGGTCGCCGCCGGTGCCGGCCTGATGAGCGTGGTCGACAATCTCCTGCTGTTCCGCTGCGTGCAGATCGTGCGGCGGCTGACCCAGAAGAGCCGGGATATCGGGATATTCTGCAACATCTCCGGCGACACGCTGGCCGATGCCGAATTCTTCCCGCAATTCGTCGACTACCTGCAGGCCAACCGCGACCTGGCCAGCCAGATCATCTTCGAGTTCAACCAGGATGCCGTGCTGAATGCCGGTGCGGTGGGCGAGGAGAATCTGGCGCGCCTGGCCGGACTGGGCTTTGCCCTGTCCATGGACCATGTCGAGACCCTGGCGCTGGATTTCCTGCGCCTGAAGGGGCTGGGTTTCCGCTACCTGAAGGTGCGGGCCAGGACCCTGACGGCCGACATGTCCGGGGCCCGGGCTTCGGTCGCCGCCGAGGATTTCAAGCGCCTTCTGGCCCGCCACGGCCTGAACCTGATCGCCGAGCGGGTGGAGGACGAGAAGACCGTGGTGCAGCTTCTGGATTATGCTGTGGACTTTGCCCAGGGCTATCTGTTTGGCGAGCCGCGCGCGGTGCGCGAGGACAGCCTGCGCTCCAGCGCCCGCGAGGCGATGGAGCGGGGGGCGCCGGTCATTCCGCTGCGCCGGACTGGCTGACCCGGACGTCCGCCCGGCCGCGCCGGCAAGGGGCGACCCCGTATCCCTTTATCAAGCCGGGTGGTTTCGCTAAACCGGGCCGGCATGTCCTTTCCCCGCCTGCTTTCCGGCCTTTCCGAAATCGCCTCCGGCCATGACGCGCTGATCTGCGACGTCTGGGGCGTGATCCATGACGGGGCCCGCCACCACCCGGCCGCCGCCGAGGCGCTGTCCCGGTTCCGGCGCGATCATGGGCCGGTGATCCTGTTGACCAATGCGCCGCGGGTACCCGCGGAAGTTGCACTCCAGTGCGCCAGCTATGGCGTGCCGCCGGACTGCTATGACGCCATCGTTTCCTCCGGCGGGGCCGCCCGGGGGGAACTGGAGCGGCGCAGTTCGAAGGGAACCCTGCCGGTCTATTACATCGGGCCCGACCGCGACCTGCCCATGCTGGAGGGGTTGGATGTGGTGCGCACCCCGATCGGCGAGGCCGAGGTCGCCCTGGCCATCGGGCTCGTGGACGACATGACCGAAACGCCCACCGACTATGTGGACCGGCTGGCCGCCATGCGGAAACGCAAGCTGCCAATGCTGTGCGCCAATCCCGACCTTGTGGTCCATCGCGGGCCGCGCATGCTTTATTGCGCCGGGGCACTGGCCAGGGCCTATGAGGAGATCGGCGGAGAGGTGGTCTATTACGGCAAGCCCTATCGGCCCGTGTATGACGCCGCGCTGACGGCGGCGGCCGACGCGGCAAGAGCCGCCGGGCGGCGAAGCCCGCAAAGCCCGCTGGCGGTGGGCGACGGCCTGCTCACCGACGTGAAGGGCGCCAATGGCGTGGGGCTTGATGTGCTGTTCATCGCCGACGGCATACATGGCGAAGAGGTCGAGCCCTATACGGTGGAGCACATGGCGGACCTGTTTGCCCGCTATGGCGCACGGGCCGAGTGGGTGGCGCGGGCGCTGGCCTGGCAGGCCGGCAAGGGGGAGGGCGAAGGGTGACATATTTTCTGGATGAGATACGGGCAGGACAGAGCGAAAGCAGCAGCCACACCGTTACCGAGCGCGATGTGCAGCTGTTCGGCGAGGCGACGGGCGACATGAACCCGATCCATTTCGACGAGGCGGCGGGGCGCAGGTCCATCTTCCGCGGGCGGGTCGCGCATGGCGCGCTGTCGATCGGATTCATCTCGGCGCTGCTGGGCACCAAGATTCCGGGCGAGGGTTCGATCTTCCTGTCCGCGTCCATCGCCTTCAAGACGCCGGTACGCATCGGCGATACGGTGGTCACCACCGCCACGGTGCGCGAGGTGGTCGGCCGGGAAGCCATCATGGATTGTGTCTGCATGGTGGAGGACCGGCTGGTGCTGGAATCCCAGGCGCGGGTGCTGGTGCCGCGCAGGCCGACGGCCAAGGCCGCCGACGCCCCCAGCGCGGCCTCTGCCTGACGCGATGCGCATATTCCGTCACTTTGCCGATGTGCCAGGCGCCCTCAAGGGCGCAGTGCTGGCGATCGGCAATTTCGACGGCGTGCATCTGGGCCATCGCACCCTGATCCACCAGGCCTGTCTTGAGGCGCGCGCGGCCGGGGCCCCGCTGGCGGTGCTGACCTTCGAGCCGCATCCGCAGGAGTATTTCAGGGCTCTTCGTCAGGACGGCGGGCATTCGCCCGCGGGGCCGGAATGTTTCCGGCTCACCCCGCTTCGGGTCAAGGCGCGGCTTCTGGCCGAGCTGGGCGTGGACGCGCTGTTCGCGCTGCCCTTCGACGCGGAGATGGCCCGCAGGAGCCCGGCGGAGTTCGTTCAGGATGTCCTGCTGGACGGGCTGGGTGTGAAGGGCATTGTGGTCGGCCGCGACTTCGAATTCGGCAAGGGCCGGGCCGGCAACCTGACCGCGCTGTCCTATATCGGCGAGATGGAGGGCTTCACCGTCACGCCCTTTGACACGGTGCTGACGGTCGAAGGGCTGGCGGCGGCAGGCGGGGAGAAGATTTCCTCCACCCGCATCCGCACGCTGCTGAAGGAGGCAAAGCCGCAAGACGCGGCGCGGCTGCTGGGCCGCTGGTGGGCGATCGAGGCCCGGGTCGAGCATGGCGATGCGCGCGGCCGGCAGATGGGCTTTCCCACCGCCAACATGCATCTGCATCACTGCCTGGCGCCGGCCTTCGGGGTCTATGCGGTGATGGTGTCGATCATGGATAACGACCGCGTGGTGGAGCGCCATGCCGGCGTCGCCAATTTCGGCATCCGCCCCATGTACCGGACCCCGGTGCCGCTGCTGGAAACGCACCTGTTCGATTTCGACGGCGACCTTTACGGCAAATACCTGTCCGTGGAGCTGGTGCGCTGGCTGAGGCCCGAGGCCAAATTCCCCGACCTGGATGCCCTGATCGCCCAGATTGCTGCCGACGCAGCCCAGGCGCGGGTGATTCTGGAAGATATTCCGGCCTTGGGCTGAGCCCGGCCCTCTGTTAGAAGCGTCCGCCCATGTCCGACCGAAGCGAAAAACCCAGCCAAATCCGGGACTACCGGGATACCCTGTTCCTGCCCGCGACCGACTTCCCCATGAAGGCGGGGCTGCCGGAGGCCGAGCCGCGCTGGCTGGCACGCTGGGCGGAGATGGACCTGTACGGCAAGCTGCGGGCCCGGGCGAAGGGGCGCCCCCAGTTCATCCTGCACGATGGCCCGATCTATGCGAATGGCGACATCCATTCCGGCACCGGCCTCAACCACATCCTGAAGGACTTTGTGGTGCGCTCGCAGGGCATGCTGGGCAAGGACGCGCCTTACGTGCCCGGCTGGGACTGTCACGGCCTTCCCATCGAATGGAAGGTGGAGGAGCAATTCCGCGCCCAGGGCCGCGCCAAGGACGAGATTCCGAAAGACGAACTGCGCCGGGCCTGCCGCGAGTTCGCCGGCCACTGGCTGAATGTGCAGCGGGCGCAGATCGAGCGCCTGGGCCAGATCGGCGATTTCGAGCATCCCTACACCACCATGGATTTCAAGGCCGAGGCGGTGATTGCGCGCGAGGCGATGAAGTTCGTGGAGAACGGGCTTCTGTATCGCGGTTTCCGCCCGGTGATGTGGTCGCCGGTCGAAAAGACCGCGCTGGCCGATGCCGAGGTCGAGTATCACGAGAAGACCAGTCCCCAGATCTATGTGAAGTTTCCGGTCCTGAAGGGCGGCGATCTTCCGGCGCACAGCTTCATCGTGATCTGGACCACCACGCCCTGGACCATTCCGGGCAACCGCGCCATCGCCTTTTCGCCGGAGATTTCCTACGGCCTCTATCAGGTCGCCGACGCCGCCGGCGAAAGCCTGGCGCGCGCGGGCGAGAACCTGCTTCTGGCCGATACGCTTGCCGAGCAGGTCGCCAAGCAGGCCAAGGCGGTTCTGAGCCGCGTGCGCGACGTCAAGGCGGGCGAACTCAAGTCGCTGGTGGCGGCACATCCCTTCCGCAGCATCGGTTACGGCTTCGATGTGCCGGTGCTGCCCGGCGCCCATGTCACCGCCGATACCGGCACCGGCTTCGTCCACACCGCGCCCGGCCATGGCGAGGATGATTTCGAGCTGCTGACCACGCTGTTTCCGGGCTATGCCGCGGCCAACCCGGACGCCTTCAACATTGTCGAGCCCGACGGCAGCTATGCAGCGCATGTGCCGGCCTTTGCCGGCAGGTGTATCCTGACGCCCGAAGGCAAGGATGGCGATGCCAACGGCGCCGTCATCAAGGAACTGATCGCCCACGGCAAGCTTCTGGCCAAGGGTTCGCTGCGCCATTCCTATCCGCACAGCTGGCGCAGCAAGGCGCCGGTGATCTTCCGCGCCACGCCGCAATGGTTCGTCGCCATCGACAAGCCCTTTTCCAATATGGGAGAGGGCATGAACGGCAGAACGCTGCGCGAGCTGGCGCTGGCGGCGATCGAAGAAACCAGATGGTATCCGCCGCGGGGCAGGAACCGCATCGGCGCGATGGTGGAAGGAAGGCCCGACTGGGTCCTGTCGCGCCAGCGCGCGTGGGGCGTGCCGCTGGCGATCTTTGTCGAGAAGAAAACCGGCCAGGTGCTGAACGACAGGGCGGTGTTCGACCGCATCACCGCCGCCTTCGAGGCGGAAGGCGCGGATGCCTGGTTCACCTCGCCGCCCGAACGCTTCCTGGGCGAGGGGCGGAACGCGCAGGATTACGAACAGGTCACCGACATCCTGGATGTGTGGTTCGATTCCGGCTCCACCCATGTCTTTGTGGTGGATGAGCCCATTGATTCAAACTGGCCGAAGGCGGAGCGCGCCGACCTGTACCTGGAAGGCAGCGACCAGCATCGCGGCTGGTTCCAGTCCTCGCTGCTGGAAAGCGTGGGCACGCGGGGCCATGCGCCCTATCGCGGTGTTCTGACCCACGGCTTCGTGCTGGACGAGCAGGGCCGCAAGATGTCCAAGTCGCTGGGCAACACGGTGGCGCCCCAGGTCATCGCCGAGAAGAACGGCGCGGAGATTTTGCGCCTGTGGGCGGCGTCTTCCGACTATACCGAGGACCTGCGCATCGGCCCCGACATCATCAAGGCCAATGTCGACGCCTATCGGCGGCTGCGCAACACCATCCGCTTCATGCTGGCGAACCTGGACGGCTTCGACGAGAAGGAGTGCATCGGCACGGGCCAGATGCCGGAGCTGGAACGCTACATGCTGGCGCGGCTGGCCGAACTGGATGCGGTGGTGCGCGAGGCCTATGCCGGGTTCGACTATGGCCGGGTCAACAGCACGCTGTTCAATTTCTGCACCAACGACTTGTCGGCTTTTTACTTCGACATCCGCAAGGACGTGCTTTACTGCGATCCGGTCGGCGCGCCGCGCCGCCGGGCCGCGCGCACGGTGATCGACACCATCTTCCGCTGCATCGTCACCTGGTATGCGCCCATCCTTTGCTTCACCATGGAGGAAGCCTGGGTGACGCGCTTTGGGACCGATGAGAGCGTGCATCTGCGGGACTTCCACGCGGTGCCCAGGGCGTGGGCCGATGCGGCGCTGGTGGAGAAGTGGAAACGCATCCGTGAACTGCGCAAGACTGTTACCGGGACACTTGAACTTGTACGCGCCGACAAGAAGATTGGCTCGAGCCTTGAAGCCGACATCACGCTTAATGTTCCCGAACCGGCAGACAAGGCGTTGTTTGACGGCGTAGACCTTGCCGAATTGGCGATTACCTCAATGGCACATGTCGAAGTCGGCGGGTCCGAAGGCCCAAGTGTTACTTTTAGGCCGGCATCAGGTGACAAGTGCACCCGCTGCTGGCGCGTGCTGCCGGAAGTCGAGGATCATCCCGACACCCATCTGTGCAACCGCTGCACCCAAGCCGTCGCCACCCTTGATGCCCTGGAAGGGTCGCCCGCATGAAGCGCTTCCTGGCCAGCCTTGAGCCGCGCGAGGTGGGGCTGATCGCCGCTGCCCTGGCGCTTGTCGTCGACCAGGGCTCCAAGCTGTTCATGCTCTATGGCGCGGGCTTTGCGCGCATGGCGCCGGGCGAAGCGATCCCGGTCTTGCCCTTTTTTAATCTGGTGATGGTGTGGAACCCGGGCATCTCCTATGGCCTGTTTCCGGCCTCGGGCGGGCTGGGCACCGCGCTTCTGGTCGCCGTCCAGCTGGCGGCGGTGGGCGCGCTAAGCTGGCTTTTGTGGCGTTCCCACAGCCGGGCGCTGACCATCGGCTACGGGCTGGTGATCGGTGGGGCGCTTGGAAACCTGATCGACAGGTTGCTTTACGGAAAGGTGGCGGACTTTTTCCACTTTTACGGCTTTGGCTATGACTGGTATGTCTTCAATATTGCCGACCTGGCGATCACCCTGGGTGCGGTGGCGATCATTTACGACGTGCTGAAACCCGAGCATTCCGGCAAGACGGAACATCGGGAAGGCCATGAGGTATGAAATGAAGCGATTGCCTGTGAAGCGGCTGGCGGGCCTGCTGATCTGCCTGCCGATGGCGGCGGGTTGCGGCGACCTGCGCGAGGCGGCGGGCCTGACCAAGAAGTCGCCCGACGAATTCGCCGTCACCACCAAGGCGCCGCTGGTCATTCCGCCCGATTTCAACCTGCGTCCGCCCGCGCCGGGCGCGCCGCCGACCAACCAGGCCGACCCGTCCACCAACGCCCAGACTGCGCTGTTCAACAACCAGGACCCGCAGGCGGTTGCGCGCAACATGACCGGAAATTATTCGATGGCCGAAAAGCTGCTTCTGGCCAATGCGGGCGTGCAGAACGCCGATCCGGGCGTGCGCACCAAGCTGCAGTCCGACATCCGCGCCATGCAGGCCGCCGATACCAGCTTTACCGACCGTGTGCTGGGCGCCGCGCCCACGCCCTATACCGGCCAGCCGGTCAACGCCGATGCCGAGATCGGCAAGCGCGCCTCAAAGCGCCAGCAGGCTCCCAAGCCGAAAGAGAGCGGCGGCTGGTTTGACTGGTTCTAGGAGTTTTCTCGCCGCCTGCGCGATGTTGCTGCTGGCCGGGCCGGCGGCGGCGCAACCCGTCACGCGCGCGGCACCGGATACGTTCCAGTTCGCGCTGGCCAACGGCATGCAGGTTCTGGTGATCCCCGACCATCGTGCCCCCGTCGTCACCCAGATGCTGTGGTTCAAGGTCGGCGGGATGGACGATCCGCCCGGCCAGTCGGGCTTGGCTCATTTCTTCGAGCACATGATGTTCCGCGGCACCAGGACGGTGCCGGGCGACCAGTTCTCGCAGATCATCGCCAAGAATGGCGGCGAGAACAACGCCTTCACCACCCATGACTACACCGCCTTCTACGAGCAGATCGCCAAGGACCGGCTGGGCCTTGCCATGCGGCTGGAGGCGGACCGGATGGCCAACCTCAACCTGACGGAAGCCACGGTCGGTCCCGAGCGCGACGTGGTGATGGAAGAGCGGCGCATGCGGGTGGACAATGATCCCCAGGCGCTGACCAGCGAGCAGATGGAAGCGGCGCTGCACCTGTCCCATCCCTACGGGCGGCCGGTGATCGGCTGGATGGACGAGATCAGGCGCATCGACAAGGTGTCGGCGCAAGACTTTTACGACCATCATTACGCGCCCAACAACTGCATCCTGGTGATCGCCGGCGACGTGACGGCGGACGAAATCCGCCGCATGGCGCAGCAATATTACGGCCCCGTGCCGGCGCGGCAGCTTCAGCCCCGCGCCGAATTCGCCGAGCCGCCGCGACTGGCGGAGACGCGCATGACCATCGTGCGGCCCGATGCCAAGGTGCCGGTGTTCAGCCGCATCTATCGCGTGCCGTCCTATGCGACCGCCACGCCCGGCCTCGCCGAGGGGCTTGAGGTCTATGCCCAGATTCTGGGCGGCGACCAGACCTCGGTCCTCTATCGCGTGCTGGTGGAGCAGAAGAAGCTCGCCACCGACGCGGGTGCTTCCTATGACGGGATGGCGCGCGATGCGGGCGAGTTCTCGGTCTATGCGGTGCCCAGACCCGGTGTGTCGCTTCAGGCCCTGGAAAAGGCAGTTGACGAGGTGCTGGCCGGCGAGGCGGCGCATCAGCCGGCGGGTGCCGACCTGACCCGCGCCAGGACGCAGCTTGTGGCCGCCACCACCTATCGCCGCGACAGCCAGTTTGCGATGGCGAGCGCCTATGGCCAGGCGCTGATGATCGGCATGACGGTCAATGATGTCGAGCAGTGGCCCGAGCGCATCGAAAAGGTCGATGCCGCGGCGGTAAAGGCGGCGGCCGCCAGCCTGGAACCCAAGGAGGCGGTCAACGCCTGGCTGATGCCGGGGAATGCGAAATGAAGAAGGCGCTTCTTCTTTTCCTGTTGATGCTGCTGGCGGTTCCGGCACGGGCCGCCGAGATCAGGAACATCGACCTTGGGAAAAAGGTGGAAGTGTGGTTCGCCGAGGACCACACCGTTCCCATCGTCTCGTTCAACATCTCGCTGCCGGCGGGCAGCGCCTATGATCCGGCGGACAAGGCGGGGCTGGCGGCCTTTGCGGGGGCGATGATCGACGAGGGGGCGGGGGGCCTCAATTCCAAGGCGTTCCATGAGGCGCTGGCAAACCGCGCCATCCGCTTTTCCGCCCGCGCCGATCGCGACTGGCTGGTGATTTCGATCACCAGCCTCAGCAGGAACGTGCCGGAGGCGCTGAACCTGCTGCAGCTTGCGCTGACCCGGCCGCGCTTCGACGCCGACGCGCTGACCCGCGTGCGCGCCCAGTTCATCCAGTCGCTTGAGCAGGACCAGGCAGAGCCCGATCGGCTGGCGGCCAAGACCTTCATGCAGGATTTCTTCAACGGCCATGCTTACGGGCATTCGACAACCGGGGACATCGCCTCGATCAGGACGATCGGCGCCGCCGACCTGCGCGGCTTCGTCAAAAGTCACTGGGTCAAGAACGGGCTGAAGATCGCGGTTGCCGGCGACATCACCGCCGCGGAGGCGCAGAAGCTTCTGGCCGCCACCTTCACGCCGGTGTCGGGTGCCGCCGCGCCGCCCGAGGCCAATGTTGGCAAGCTGGGCCGGCCGGGCGTGCATGTGGTGCCGCTGCCGGTGCCGCAGGCGACCGCCGTGTTCGGCCTTCCCGGCATCATGCGCCACGATCCCGATTTCATTCCCGGCTACGTCGCCAACTATATCCTGGGCGGCGGCGGGTTTTCGTCGCGGCTGATGGACGAGGTCAGGGTCAAGCGCGGCCTGACCTATGGCGTCTCCACCTCGCTGTCGTCGATGAACAAGGCCAGCGTGATGGTGGGCAGTGTGGCCACCCGCGCCGATGCCATTCGCCAGACGGTGCAGGTGGTGCGCCAGACCATGGCGCAGTACGCCAAGGACGGTCCAACCCAGCAGGAACTGGACGACGCCAAGACCTATCTGACCGGATCGTTTCCGCTGGCCTTTGCCTCGAACAGCGGCACGGCGGCGCAGTTGGGCACCTTCCAGCGGCAGAATCTGGATATCGGCTATGTGGCCCGCCGGAACGCGCTGATCAACGCGGTGACTCTGGCCGATGTGAAGCGGGTGGCGAAAAAACTCTTCGATCCGGCACGGATGACGGTGGTGATCGGGGGAACTCCGGTGCAGGCGGGAAAGATGGCGCCGCAACCCAAGCCGCCCGGACGCCCCGTGGTCCACCAGCCGCCCGTTCCGGGCGAGCCCCAGGGGCGGGTGAAGGTTCCTACCAAGCCGGTCAAGCCTGTGGAAAAGCCGGTCAACGGCCCGGCTGATGCCTCGTCGGCCGCACACGGAACGGCCAAAAATCCCTGACGCCAGGAAGACATCCTGGCGTCAAAAAATTTTGGCGCATGCCGGTAACGGTGGCAGGGTATTGAAGCGATCCGAAACCCCTTCCGCCAGAGTGTTGAAAGGTTGTGATGCCATGGCCGACTCGCCCTTTTCCGTTTCGCTGGATCTTGCGCTTTCCGGTACCGGTGCGCCGCCCAAAGCCGCGTATGACACTGCGCTGGCCGCGTCCCGGGGCGCGCTGGACTGGCTGAAGCAGCAGAAGGCCAGTGGCGGCCTGGAACTGCTGGGCATTCCCGGCCGCACGGACGACGTGAAGGCGGCCACCAAACAAGCCGCCGCGCTGAAAGGCTTTTCCACCGTCGCGGTCCTGGGCATCGGCGGCTCCAGCCTGGGCGGGCAGGCGCTGACGGCGCTGCGGAAAGTGCAAAAGCCGTTCGTCGAATTCCACGACAATCCCGATCCCTTTTCCTGGATGGCGGCGCTGAAGCGCTTCGACCTGAAGAAGACCCACTTCATCGCCATCTCCAAGTCGGGCGGCACGGCGGAGACGCTGAGTCAGGTACTGAGCGCGGCTGACGCGCTGGAAAAGGCAGGCGTCAGGTCGCTGAAGAAGCATTTCACCATCGTCACCGAACCGCATGCCAGCGGCCTGGCGAATTTCGCGGACGGCATTGGGGCGGTGAGGCTGGATCATCCCCTGGGCGTGGGCGGGCGTTATTCGGTGCTGACCATGGTGGGCCTGTTGCCCGCGATCGTCATGGGCCTGAACGTCAAGCAGCTGCGCGCCGGTGCCGCCGCCGCGCTGGACCAGGTGCTGGATGCCAAAACACCCGCCGATGCGCCCGCCGCGGTGGGTGCCGCGCTGCACAAGGCGCTGGCCGATGGGGGCAAGCTCGCTACCACCATCCTTTGGCCTTATGCGGACGCGCTGGCGGTATTCGGCGGCTGGTGGCGGCAATTGTGGGCCGAAAGCCTGGGCAAGGACGGGCAGGGCTCGACGCCCGTGTCGGTGCTTGGGCCGGTGGATCAGCACAGCCAGCTGCAGCTTTTCCGCGACGGGCCGGGCAATGCCCTCTTCACCATCATGTCGGTCGACACGAAGGGCAAGGGCGCGGCGATCCCCAGGGCTCCGGCCAAGGCGTTGGGATTGAATTACCTGGTGGGCAAGAAGATGGGCGACCTGGTGGATGCAGAGTGCCGCGCCACCGCCCAGACCCTGTTCAAGAACGGCCGCCCGGTGCGGGTGATCCGTCTGGCCAGGGTGGACGAATTCCACATGGGCGCGCTGATGATGCACTTCATGCTGGAAACCATCATCATGGGCAAGCTTATGGGCGTCGATCCGTTCGACCAGCCCGGAGTCGAGGAGGCCAAGGTGCTGACAAGGCAGTATCTCGCCGAAGGGTGAGGAGCGGTTTGCCGACGCCCCGGTGCACAGGCGAGGGGGCGGCTGAGATAGTATGCGAACCATGAAGATTCGACGCCTTTCCGAAGGAACCGTCAACCGCATCGCCGCCGGCGAAGTGGTGGAGCGTCCGGCCGCGGCGGCGAAGGAGCTGATCGAGAATGCCATCGACGCCGGCGCCACCTGCATCGACATCTCTGCCACGGGCGGCGGCGCCGAGCTGCTGCTTGTGGAGGATGACGGCATCGGCATGAGCGCCGACGACCTGAAGCTTGCCATCGAGCGTCATGCCACCTCCAAGCTGCCGGTGGCGGCGGGGCAAAACGGTCAAGTCGAAGATGACCTCTCGCACATCGTCACCATGGGGTTTCGCGGCGAGGCGCTGCCCAGCATCGGCGCGGTGGCGCGCCTGTCGCTGACGAGCCGCATGGCCGATGGGGAAGCGGCGGAAATCCGTGTTGATGGCGGCGCCGTGACTGGCCCCATGCCTGCTGCCTTTCTGGGCCGCGGCCAGCACGGCACGCGCGCGCAGGTACGTGAGCTGTTCTATGCCACGCCCGCGCGGCTGAAATTCCTGAAAAGCACACGCTCGGAAGACCTGGCGCTGACCGACATGGTCAAGCGGCTGGCGATGGCACGGCCCGATATCGGCTTCACTTTGACACTGGACGGGCGCCGCGCGATCGGGCTTGAGGCCGAACCCGGCCTGATGGACGGCAGGCTGCCCAGGCTGGCGCGCATCATGGGCCGCGATTTCGGCGACAATGCCGTTCAGGTCGAAGCGGTGCGCGAGGGCGTGCGGCTTTCCGGCTATGCGGGGCTTCCCACCTATAGCCGCGCCAACGCGGCGATGCAGTTCCTGTTCGTCAATGGCCGCCCGGTCAAGGACAAGCTGCTGGTGGGCGCGGTACGCGGCGCCTATGCCGACTTCCTGGCGCGCGACCGCCATCCGGCGCTGGCGCTGTTCATCGATTGCGATCCGGCCTTCGTCGATGTGAATGTCCACCCGGCCAAGACCGAAGTGCGTTTCCGCGATGCCGGGCTGGTGCGCGGGCTGATCGTGGGCGCGCTGAAGCAGGCGCTGGCGGGGGCGGGACAGCGTGCCTCCACCACCGTGGCCGGGGCGGCGCTCACGGCCTTCCGGGCTGGATCGTTTCGTCCCGAGTCGGCGCCGGTTTCGGCCTTCCAGCGCCAGGCGCCTCAGGCGGCTTTTGCGTGCGAGCCGGTGCCGCTGTTTTCCGGCAACCAGGCCCTGTCGGTGCGTGTGGAAGCCGAACCTGCGCCAATGCCGGAGGCGCAGCCCGGTCATCCGTCGGGTGTGGCCCCCCTTGGCATCGCAAGGGCCCAGCTGCATGAGACCTATGTGGTGGCGCAGACGGCGGACGGCATTGTCATTGTCGACCAGCATGCCGCGCATGAACGGCTGGTCTATGAGCGGATGAAGCAGGCGCTGGCCAGCGGCGCAGTGGCGCGCCAGCCACTGTTGATCCCCGAAGTGGTGGACCTGGACCCGTCGGAAGTGACCCGCGTGATGGGGCGCGCCGATGAGCTGGCCGAGTTGGGCCTGGTGGTGGAGGAATTCGGGCCCGATGCGGTGATGGTGCGTGAAGTGCCCGCGATGCTGGGCAGGCTGGACGTGAAGGGCCTGGTGCGCGACCTGGCCGACGACATCGCCGAAACCGGCAAGGCGCTGTCGCTGAAGGAACGGCTGGAAGCGGTGTCGGGCACGCTGGCCTGCCACATGAGCGTGCGGGCCGGGCGGCGGCTGAACGCGGATGAAATGAACGCGCTTCTGCGCGAGATGGAAGCCACGCCCCATTCGGGCCAGTGCAACCATGGCCGGCCGACCTATGTCGAACTGAAGCTGGCTGATATCGAGAGGCTGTTCGGGCGCCGCTAGGCAGTCCAGGCAAGACCCATCGATGGCCTTCTTCCGCAACCGCGCGGTCAACTGGTTGAACCTGCACTATGGCCTGCATGCCATGGTGATCGCGGGCGGCGGCGCTTTCTATACCGTCTATCTGCTGAGGGCGGGCGTCAGCCTGCCCGCGGTGCTGGTGGCGATGGCGGGGATATTGCTGGGCCGCTTCCTGATCCGTCCGGCGATCATTCCGCTGGCGGTCAGGACGGGGCTGAAGCCGCTGCTGATCGCCGGCTGCCTGATCGAGGCGCTGCAATATCCGCTGCTGCCGCTGGTCCATGGCGTCGGTCCCGTGCTGGTCCTGCTGTGCACGCTGTCGTCGGTCGGCGATACGGTCTACTGGTCCTGCTATCACGCCTTCTTCGCGGCGCTGGGCGATGTTGAGCATCGCGGCCATCAGGTGAGCGCGCGCGAGGCAGTGGCCGCGGTGGCGGGCATCATCAGCCCGCTGGCGACGGGGGTGGTGCTGGTCGGCTTTGGCGCGGAAGCCGCCTTCGGCATGGCGGCGGCCTGCCAGGTGGCGGCGGCGGTGCCGCTGCTGTTCACGCCCAATGTGGTGGTGAGGCCGGGCGTCAGGGGCGTGGTGCGCGCGGCGATACCGGGCGTGGCGTTCTTCCTGCTGGATGGCTTCATCGGCGCCGGCTACGTCTTTGTCTGGCAGTTGACACTGTTCGTGTCGCTGGGCGGCGATTTCCTGGGCTATGGCGGGGCGCTGGCGCTGGCGGCGCTGGCGGGCGCCATCGCCGGGATGCTGCTGGGCCGTCATATCGACGCCGGTCACGGCTCGCGCGCGGTGTGGCTGGCGCTGGCGCCGTTCGCCGCCGCGCTTCTGGTGCGTGCGCTGGCGGCGGGCCATCCGGGGCTGGCGGTGGCGGCCAACGCCTTGGCGGTGGCGGCTTACTGCCTCTACATCCCCACATTGATGACGGCCGTCTACAACCTGGCGCGGGCTACCCAATGCACCCTGCGCTTCCATGTCGCCACCGAAGGCGGCTGGGATTTCGGCGGCGCGGGCGGATGCCTGCTGGCGGCCCTCATGCTGCATTTCGGCTTTTCGCTGAACGGGGTTCTGCTGTTGCCGCTGATCGGGGCGGCCCTGATGGCCGTGCGGCTTCGGCGGTATTACGCCGTCAAGACGGTGACTCTGGTTTCGCCATAGTCGCGGGTGTCGGCGACCGTGAAGCCCGGGGCGTCGAAGCTCTCCTTGGCGTCCGTCTCCACCACCAGCAGCGCGTGCGGCTTCAGCCAGCCGCCGTCCTTCAGGCTCTTGAGCGCGGGCGCCACCAGATTCTTGCGGTAGGGCGGATCGAGGAAGACCAGGTCGAAGGGGCCGCCGCCGCCGGTGTTCATGGGGCCGAGGTCCGTGGCGTCGCGCCGCCAGATCTTGGTGACGCCGGTCAGGCCCAGGGCTTCGATGTTCTCGCGCACCAGGGCGCGGCTATCGGCATTGTCATCCACGAACAGGCAGAAGCGGGCGCCGTGGCTGAGCGCCTCGATGCCCAAGGCCCCGGTGCCGGCGAACAGGTCGGCCACGGCGGCGCCTTCCAGGGTGAATTCCACCCCGAAATCGCGGTGCGACAGCATGTTGAAAATGGCTTGGCGGGTGCGGTCGGAGGTGGGGCGCACGGTATTTAATGGTCGCGCCGGACGGCCCTGCGCTTCGCTCCGGGTCGCCGGTCGCTCCGGGGGTGCGACAAGGCGCCTGCCGCGCAGGGTGCCGCCGGTAATTCTCATTCCCACATTGACCTATCGTATGTTTCCACGGGCGTAACCGTCTGCCAGAGTTGGCGAATAGCATGGGGAATGGGGTATAGGGCAAGGTCATGAAGCGCTTTCTCCTCATACTGGCCCTTCTGTTGGCCGCGACGCCCAGCCTTGCCCAGGGCATGCGCGTCCATGCCCGGCTGGTGGCCGAGGACCGCGCCATCGCCCCAGGTGGCACCACCACCGTCGCGCTGGTGGAAGACATCGCGCCCGGCTGGCACACCTATTGGAAGAATCCGGGCGATGCGGGTGCGCCAACCCGCATCGAATGGAAGCTGCCGGAGGGCTGGAAGGCCGGCGACATCCAGTGGCCGCGGCCCAAGCGGCTGCCGGTCGGGCCGCTGATGGATTACGGCTATGAGGGTCAGCCCTGGCTCCTGGTGCCGGTGACGGCGCCGGCCGGTGCGAAGCCGGCCGAGACCGTCACGCTGCGGGCCCATGCCAGTTGGCTGGTGTGCTCCAATGTCTGCGTGCCCGAAGAGAGCGACCTGGTGCTGACCCTGCCCGTCGGGCCGCAGGCGCCCGATGCCGCAGTGGCCAAGAGCTTCGCCGCCGCGCGCGCGCTGTTGCCGGTGGCCTCGCCCTGGAAGGTGGTCTATGCGGCGGGCGAGAATCTCGATCTCTATGTCGGCGCGCCCAGTCTGGCGGAGGCCCATCCGGCGAGCGCCGATTTCTTTCCCGCCGAGGCGGGCACGATCCGCAATCCGGCGCCCCAGCGCGTAGGCTATGCGGCGGACGGGCTGGTGCTGCGGCTGGCGCCGGACAAGAAGGTGACCGGCACGCTGAACGGGCTGCTGGTTTTGACCGGAACCGATGGTTCGACCCAGGCGCTTGAAATAGCCGCGCCCAAGGGCGCGGTGCCGCCCGCGACTTTCCCGGAAGCCGCCGACGCGGCGGCCAGCGGGCTGTCGATCTGGCTGGCCATCGGATTTGCGCTCTTGGGCGGGCTGATCCTGAACGTGATGCCCTGCGTGTTGCCGATCCTGGCGATGAAGGCGCTGGCGGTGGCGCGGCATGGCGCCCATGGTCGCGAGGAGAGCTTTACCTATGCGGCGGGCGCGATTGCCAGCTTCGCGGCGCTGGGGCTTTCCATCCTGATCCTGCGCGAAGGCGGCGCGGCGGTGGGCTGGGGCTTTCAGTTGCAGAGCCCCGTCGCGGTCGCGGGCTTCGCGTTGCTGGTCTTCGCCGTGGGGTTGAACCTGTCGGGCGTGTTCGAAGTGGGCTCGATCACCGCCGGCGAGAACCTGACACAGAAAAGCGGGCTGGTGGGAGCATTCTTCACCGGCGTGCTGGCCGTGGCGGTCGCCGCGCCCTGCACCGCGCCTTTCATGGCGGCGGCGCTAGGCTTTGCGCTGACGCAGAGCTTCGCGGCGGCGCTGGCGGTGTTCGTGGCGCTGGGCGTGGGCTTTGCGCTGCCCTTCCTGGCTCTGGGCGCGTGGCCGCGCGCGCTGGCATTCCTGCCCAAACCTGGCCCGTGGATGCTGCGGCTGAAGCAGTTCCTGGCTTTTCCCATGTATGGCGCCGCGGCCTGGCTGGTATGGGTGCTGGCACAGGAGGCCGGGCCCAATGGCGTCGCCATCCTGCTGGCGGCCTTTGTCGCGCTGGCGATGGCGGCGTGGCTATGGACGATCACGCGCGAGACGGGTGGACGCGGGCGGCTGGCGGGTGCGATCGCCGCGCTGGCCGTGGTGGCGTTGTCGCTCTATGGCGTGAGCCTGCTGAACGGCCAGGCGGCGCCGGTGCGGCAGGCGGGCGGCTCGAAGCTGGGCGAGCCCTATACGCCGGCAAGGCTGGCGGAATATCGCAGCGCCGGGCGTCCGGTCTTTGTCGATGCCACTGCCGCCTGGTGCATTACCTGCCTGGTGAACGAGGAAGCCGTGCTGTCCAAGGACAGCATCAAAAACGCCTTTGCCCAGCGCAAGGTCGCCTATCTGGTGGCCGACTGGACAAGCCAGGACCCCGCCATCACCAGGCTTCTGAAGGACAATGGCCGCTCGGGCGTGCCGATGTATCTTTATTACGCGCCGGGTGCGGCCAGGCCCGTGATCCTGCCGCAGATACTCACGGAAAGCGGCGTCATGGCCGCGCTGGGCAGCTAGGCTTTCTTTTTCGGCTTTTCCCGCCGACGGGCTTTCTTCTGGGCGTCCATCACGTCGGGATCGTCGGGGGCGGGAGCTGCACTCTCGCGTCCCGACGGCGCGCCGATGATGTGATTGCCGCCCGAATATGAGGGCGGATCGCTGGCGGGGAACGTGTCTTTCATCTGCCGGTCGATCTTGTCCTCGCGGGTGGCGGTCTTTGCGGGTTCGTGTGTCCTGCCGGTCATGGCGCGCCTCTAGATGGTGGGGTGGGTGAACAGGTGGGGAAACAGCCCCACCAGGCCGATGAAGATCAGGTAGATCGCGATCAGGTAGTTCAGCAGCCGTGGCACCAGCAGGATCAGGACGCCGATCAGGAGCGCGACCAGGGGCTGGATCAGGATGAAGTTCATGTGCATGGGAAAATCGCCTGTTTCTCGAATATCTCGCCGCTTGAGAACGCCCGAGAGCCATTGAAGGTGGCATCGTTGCGGCGACGGGGCTTAAACAGTCGCCAGAACAGGGGCTTGGCTGCGGCGGCAAGGCGCTGGCCCGACGTGGCCCGGCATGGTTATCTCGCCCGCCCATGAGCCTTTTTTCCCTGCTTCGCGGCAAATCCTGGCCGAAAACATCCAGGGGCGCCGGCAAGATCCTGGTTGCCTTCGCCAGCCAGACCGGCGCCGCCGAAGCCATCGCCTGGCGCAGCGCCAATGCGCTGATCGGGGCGGGCCGCTTTGTGCGCGTGGCGCCGCTGGGGAGCCTGGATCCCGCCCAACTGGCCGAGGCCGGCACCCTTTTGGTGGTCACCAGCACCTATGGCGCGGGCGAATCGCCGGACTCTGCGCGCGCCTTCGTGCGCCGCCATATGGGCAGCCGCGCGAATTTCTCGGGAATCGCGTTTGCCGTGCTGGCGCTGGGGGACCGCAAATATGACGCGACCTTCTGCCAGTTCGGCCGGGGGCTGGACCGCTGGCTGGCGACAGGCGGCGGGCGGCGCCTTTTCGATGTGGTGTGCGTGGACGCCGACGATGACGATGCCGCCATGGCCAGGTGGTGCGAACAGCTTTCGCGGCTGGGCGCCAGATGCAGCGTCGAAAGCCTGATGCCGGGCGCGCCGCAGGACTGGGTGTTGGCCGAACGGCGGCTGCTCAATCCCGGCAGCGCGGGCGGCGAGTCATGGGGCGTGGCGCTGACGCCGAAGAATCCGGCGCATCTGTCCTGGACCGCGGGCGACATTGCCGAAGTGTGGCCGCGCAATGATCCGGCAGAGGTGGAGGCGTTCATCACCCGCCACGAACTGGACGGCGCCACTCTGTTCAAGTGGAAGGGGCATTGGACGGCGTTGGCCACCATCCTTGCGATGAGCCGCCTGCCCGCAGATCACGAGGTGGCGGGCATCTCGGTGCAGTGGCTGGTGGAGCGCCTGGAATGGCTGGGCAGCCGCGAATATTCCATCGCCTCGCTGCCGGAAGACGGGTGCATGGAGCTTCTGGTGCGCAAGGCGGTGAAGGACGATGGCAGCCTGGGACTGGGCTCGGGCTGGCTGGTGGCCACGTGCCCGGTCGGCGGCATCGTCTCGCTGCGGCTGAGGCCCAATCCCAATTTCCACCCGCCCGGCGATGGGCCGCTGATCCTGATCGGCGCGGGCACCGGCATGGCGGGCCTGCGCGTGCATCTGAAATACCGCGCCCGCAAGGGGCTGAAGGGCGCCTGGCTGCTGTTTGGGGAGCGCGGCCGCGCCGATCTCTATTATCGCGAGGAGCTCGCCGCCTGGCAGCAGGACGGCACGCTGGCGCGTACCGACCTGGTTTTTTCGCGCGAGCATGATCCGCGCCGCTATGTGCAGCATTTGGTAACGGAGGCCGGCGGCGACATTCGCGACTGGGTGACGGCGCGGGGCGCGGCGATCCTGGTGTGCGGCGGCGTCAAGATGGCCGCCGGAGTCGAGACGGCGCTTGCCGCCATTGTGGGCGAGGATGCGCTGGAGGTCATGACCCAGGACGGCCGCTATCGTCGCGACATCTATTAGTTGTGCGCAGGGTCCTTTCGTCCGGCAACTCTTGTGACATTATCAAGGCGCTTAAGGCCTGATTAACCATAAGAGCGCAAGTCTCGTTGTGCACAACGAATGCCGATTGCTGGGATCAGGCAGGTCGTTGATGCGGTGAAAGATGCCAACGGTCATTCGTCTTACCCGAGAGGGACCACCTGGAAAAAACCTCGATTTTTCGGGGCTTTTTGACGCCGTTCCAGAACCGATCGCCTATTTCGGACCGGACCGCAGGCTCAGCGCCTGCAACCGGCGATTCCGCGAACTGTTTCCGGTCGTGGTCGAGGAGCGGCTGCTGCAATGCCTGCCGCAGGACAGCGGCACAAGTTTCGCTTCCATCATGGCGCCGACAAATCCCGGTTTGGCACCGTCGCGGCCCTGTCCGGACTTCATCACCGGCGGGCAGCGTCTTCAGCCGCAGGCTCGCACGCTCTCCGACGGCGGCATGCTGGTCAGCTTCGAGAACGCGGAGCCGCCGCCCGGCATCGAAGACCTGTACCGGAGCACGATCGAGGATCTGCGCGCGAAGGTTGTCGTCGCCGAGGAGGCGGGTCGGAAGGCGCAGGACAGGGCCTTGGGCCGCAAGAACGCGCTGATCGCCACCAGCCACGAACTGCGCACGCCGCTGAACGCGATTCTCGGATTTGCCGAGATGCTCAAGAAGGAGATGTTCGGGCCCTTGGGCCATGAGCGCTACCGCGAATATGTCGACATCATCCATGAAAGCGGCAGCTATCTGCTGGGGCTGATCAACGATCTTCTGGACCTGGCGCGGCTGGATGCGGGCAAGTCGGACCTGGACCTGGGCCGGGTCGAGGTGCTGAAGGTGATCGTGGACTGCGTCAAGACCATGGAGCCGCTGGCGGCGCGCGCGCGCGTGGGCTTTTCGGTGCACGTCTATGACGGCATCTCGCAGATCGTCGGTGACGACATGCGACTGCACCAGATGCTGCTCAACCTTCTGTCCAACGCGGTCAAGTTCACCCAGCCGGGCGGAGAGATCCGCATCGAGGTCTTTCGCCAGGGCCGTTTCGTGGGCATTTCGGTTTCCGATTCCGGCGTGGGCCTCAGCGCCGACGACATGGCGCGGGTGCTTCAGCCCTTCGAGCAGACCAGTGACGGGCGCAAGGCGCACGGCACCGGGCTGGGCCTGCCCCTGACGCGGGAGCTCGCGCTGCTGCATGGCGGCGAACTGAAGATGGAGAGCGCGGTGGGTGCAGGCACCACCATCACCATCCTTCTGCCCATCGAAGGCCCCGAGCAGGCGACGACGCTGGAAGCCGGCGCGCGCCCGTTGCCGGCCTAGGCGGCGTCCATCACCTGCTGCACGGCAGGATGGGTGACGCGGCCCGCCTGGACGTTCAGGCCATCGCGCAGATGGGGATCGGCCGCCAGCGCGGCCTCCACGCCCTGACCCGCCATCCGCAGCACGAAGGGCAGGGTAACGGCGGTAAGCGCATAAGTGGATGTGAGCGGAGCGGCGCCGGGCATGTTGGCGACGCAATAATGGATGATGCCGTCCACCGTGAAGACCGGCTTGTCATGGGTGGTGGGTTGGCTGGTCTCGAAGCAGCCGCCCTGGTCGATGGCCACATCCACCAGCACGGCGCCGGGCTTCATCAGCTTCAAGTCTTCGCGCCGGATCAGCTTGGGGGCGGCGGCGCCCGCCACCAGCACGCAGCCGATCACCGCATCGGTATGGGGCAGCAAATCCAGCAGTGCCTTGCGGGAGGAATGCACGCCCTTGACCGCGCCGGAGAAGGCGCTGTCGACGGCGGCAAGCCGCCCGGCGGAGATGTCGAACATGGTGACGTCGGCGCGCATTCCCACGGCGATCTCGGCGGCGTGCATGCCCGAGACGCCCGCGCCCAGGATGGCGACTTTCGCTCCGGGAACGCCCGGCACGCCGGGCATCAGAAGGCCGCGGCCGCCAAAGGGCTTGAGCATGTATTGCGCGGCGACCAGCGTGGCCATGCGGCCCGCGACCTGGCTCATCGGCGCCAGGAGCGGCAGGCGGCCGTCCCTGTCGGTGATGGTTTCATAGGCGACGCAGGTCGCGCCCGATTTCATCAGCCCCAGCGTCTGCTGGCGGTCGGCGGCCAGGTGCAGATAGGTGAAGAGCGTATGGTCGGGGCGCAGCATGGCGATTTCCATGGCTTGCGGCTCCTTGACCTTCACGATCAGCTCGGATTTGTCGAACACCGATTTGGGGTCCGCCAGCACGGTGGCGCCCGCCGCGCGGTAGGCATCATCGGTCAGGCCGATGCCGGCGCCCGCGCCGGATTCGACGAACAGCTGATGGCCATGGCTGACAAGCTCGGCCACCCCTTCGGGGGTCAGCCCGACGCGGAATTCCAGGGTCTTGATCTCGCGAACCGTGCCAATGCGCATGAAGAATCTCCGTGATTTGGCCGGGACAATAACGGCAATGGAGAAAAATTAGCCTGCGTTGCGATCCGGCGGCGCGCCAGAAAAGATTTGACCGCCGCCTGTTCCGCGCAATTTCGTGGCGTTGGTCGTGGCATTGGTCGTCGCGCTCTGGGTCAGGTGGTGCAGCATCAGGGCCGATGCCTTGTCGGCATAGCCCTGTTCGAGCGCGGCCAGGATCTCCAGATGCTCATCGATGGCGCTGTGGATCTGCTCGACCGGATAGTTCCAGCGGCGCGACAGGAAACGGCGCAGGTCGATCTGGTTTTCTACCGCGCGCTGCATGTGGCGGTTGCCGCAGCAGCGGCCAAGCTGTTCATGGAAATCGGCGTTGAGTTCGTGGAAGGCATCCGCGTCGCCCTCGCCCCATGGCTTGCGGCGCAGCGCCAGGTGGGCGGCCCGGCTTTTGCCGGCCCAGGCGCGGTCCAGCCGGAAGGTGGGCAGAAGCAGCAGCGCCGGCTCCAGCGCGCGGCGGAAGGCATAGCTTTCCTGCAGCGCCCGGCCGCTTTCGCCGGCAAAGCTCCAGCCATGGCCGGCGCGCCGTTCCAGAAGGCCCAGGCCGGACAGCCGCGCCAGCACGCGCGCGGCGAGGGGCGCGCGCACGCCAAAGCGGCGCAGGATTTCCTGCTGGCTGACATGGTCGGGCAACTCGCCGGCCTGGCGGGCCTGGCCGATCGCCTCGAACAGGCGCGCTTCATCGGCATCTTCGTCATCGGGCGTGTCGGGCGCGGCCTTGACCGGTGCGGCAAGCACAAAGCCCCGGCCGGCGCGGGGGATGACCACGCCTTCCTGTGCCAGGAGGTTCAGGGCGCCGCGTACCGGCGTGCGCGAGACGGCGAACCGGCGGCAGAGTTCTTCTTCCACCAAACGCTCGCCGGCCACGGCGCCGCTTTCGGCCAGGTGCCGCCGGATGCGATGGGCCAGTTCGCTGTGCAGCCGGTTCATGCCGCCATATCTGGTCTTTTGCCGGCAGAAATACAATCCGGATACGCAAAAAGGCCCGGTTCTGCCGGGCCTTTCGCGTTGAGGAAAAAAACCTTGGCGCCTAGCGCTTCTGGCTTTCCTTGTCGGTGTTCTGCTGACCCGGATTGCCGGATTCCTGGCCGGGTTTGTTCTGCTGTGCGGGATTCTGCTGGCCGCCCTGGCGCTGTTGCTGGCCGCTCTGCTGGCCATGCTGGGGCTGCTGCTGCTGGCGATTGCGGTCGTTCTGGTCGTTGGCCATGTGTTGACGATCCTTTTCGGATGGGGGTTTCCCAGCCCGTCTAGTCAACACGCGATAACCGCCGTCGTTCCAAACAAACGAGTGGCCTCCCGGGTTCCCGCCGGGAGGCGCGAAACCGCACAAAAGCGCGCCGTGCCGGCAAAGCGGGCTTTTGTGCGGTTTGATCCATTGCGGCCTTTGGGCATAGGATCGAAGGTAGAAAAGAACATAATGTGGGCAGAGGGGCATGTCGCAGGATGCGAAGCGGACCTGGAGCCGGCGGTTGTTGCTTGCCTCTGCGGCGGGGCTTCCGATCCTGGCGGCCGGCGCGGACGGGCGGAACATCTCCGCGGAATTGCCCTGGTCGCCCTTCGCCGGCGACCCGCCAAAGCCGGTCGATCCCCTGGGCTGGTACTTCTTTACTGCGGGCGAGGCGGCAACCGTCGAAGCCATCGTCGACCGGTTGATCCCCGCCGATGAACTGTCGCCTGGCGGCAAGGATTGCGGCTGTGCCGTCTATATCGACCGCCAGCTTGCGGGCAGTTACGGCAAGGCGGACCGGCTTTACTGGAAGGGGCCGTTCCTGCCGGGGCTTCCCACCCAGGGCTATCAGGGCAACATGCCGCCGGCGGCGCGCTATCGCCTGGCGCTGCGTGCGCTGGGCGAGCATGTCAACACCGCCTATGGCAAGGACTTCGTCAGGCTGACGGCAGGCCAGCAGGATGCCGTGCTCAAGGGGCTGGACGAGGGCACCATCACGCTCAGGCTGGCGCCGGGATTTTCCACCAAGGCTTTCTTCGAGATGCTGCTGCAGAACACGATGGAAGGCTTCTTCGCCGACCCGCTCTATGGCGGCAACAGGAACATGGCGGGCTGGAAGATGCTGGGCTTTCCCGGCACGCGCTACGACTATCGCGATCATATCGACAGGCACAACCAGCCCTATCCGCTGGGGCCGGTGTCGATCTATTCGCCCATGGAAAGCTGAGGGCGATGGCAAGGCTTCTGCCGAAGAAGGATGCGGTGATCATCGGCCTGGGCTGGACGGGGGCGATCCTGGCGCAGGAGCTGACGGCCGCGGGGCTGGACGTGGTCGCCATCGAGCGCGGGCCCTGGCGCGACACCGCCACCGATTTCAACATCGGCTACATGCAGGACGAACTGCGCTATGCCATCCGCAAGGACCTGTTCCTTCAGCCGGTGGTGGAAGCGATGACGATGCGCAATCGTCCGGACCAGACCGCACTGCCGATGCGCGACTATGGCTCGTTCCTGCCCGGCAATGGCGTGGGCGGGGCGGGCGTGCACTGGAACGGAAAGACCTGGCGCTTCTGGGAAAGCGATTTTGAGATCCACACCCACCTGACGCGCCGTTATGGCGCGCGCAAGCTGAAGGGGCTGCAGCTTCAGGACTGGGGCGTGAGCTGGGCGGAGATCGAGCCCTGCTTCGATGCCTTCGAATATCTCTGCGGCATCTCGGGCAAGGCGGGCAATATCGGCGGCACGCTGCAGCCGGGCGGCAATCCGTTCGAGAGCCCGCGCGCCCGCGAATATCCCAACCCGCCGATCAAGACCGGCTATCCGCAGATGCTGTTCGAACAGGTGACGGCGGGCCTGGGCTATCATCCATTTCCCCAGCCTTCGGCCAACCTCTCGCGTCCCTATGTGAACCCGTTGGGCATCGCCATGGGCGAATGCACCTATTGCGGCTTTTGCGAGCGTTTCGGCTGCGCCAACTATTCCAAGGCCAGCGCGCAGACCACCATCCTGCCGGTGTTGATGCAGAGGCCGAATTTCGAGGCGCGCACCGAATGCGAGGTGCTGAAGGTCAACCTGACTGCCGACGGCAAGAGAGCCAAGAGCGTGACCTATATCGACGCCAAAGGCGTCGAATACGAGCAGCCGGGCGAATTGGTGCTGATCTGCGCCTATTCGCTGATGAATGTGCGCATGATGCTGCTGTCGGGCATCGGCACCCAGTATGACCCGGCGACGGGCAAGGGCACGGTTGGCCGCAACTACTGCTATCAGACCAGCTGCGGGGCGCGCCTGTTCCTGGAGGGCAAGCATCTCAACCCCTTCATCGGTTCGGGCTCGATGGGACGCACCATCGACGATTTCAACGGCGACGCCTTTGATCATTCGCACCTGGATTTCGTGGGCGGGGCCGGCATGAGCTGCGATCCCAGCAATGGCCGTCCGATCGGCTATCGCCCGACCCCGCCGGGCACCCCGCGCTGGGGCGCCGGTTGGAAGAAGGGGACGGTGGAGGGCTACCAGAACGCCATGAATATCGGTGCCCAGGGATCGTCCTATCCGGTGCGGGAAAATTACCTGGACCTCGATCCCACCTACACCGACCGGCACGGGCGGCCGCTGCTGCGCATCACCTTCGAATTCCCGGACAACGATGTCGCCATGTCGAATTACATGTCGGACCAGCTCGAGAAGATCGCAAAGGCCTTCGGGCCCAAATCCTATTCGGTTTCGCGCATCCGGAAGGACTGGAATTCGGTTCCCTACCAGTCCACCCACAATACCGGCGGCGCGATCATGGGCGAGAATCCGCGCACCAGCGCGGTGAACAAATACCTGCAAAGCTGGGACGTGCCCAATGTCTTCGTCATCGGCGCATCCGCCTTCGCCCACAATGCCGGGATGAATCCCACCGGCACGGTGGGCGCGCTGGCCGTCTGGGCGGCCAGGGCCATCACCGGCAAATACCTCAAGCATCCCGGTGCGCTGGTGCACGCATGAAAGGCATCATCGCGGCAGCATTGCTTCTGATCGCGACGCCCGCCATCGCAGCGTCGCAGGTCGAAGAAGGCCGCTATCAGGCGGTGCTGGGAGATTGCGCCGGCTGCCACGGAAAGGACCTGTCGGGCGGCATCGCGCTGGAGACGCCGTTCGGCAGGCTGGTGACGCCCAATATCACGCCCGACCGGCAGACCGGCATTGGCGATTACAGCCCCGTTGACTTCCGCGCCGCGATGAAGACCGGCATCGCCCGGGGCAAGCCGCTTTATCCGGCAATGCCCTATACGGCTTATGCGCGGATGCCGGACAGGGATGTGGACGCGCTGTTTGCGTACCTGAAAACCGTCAGGCCGGTGCGCCATGCGGTCAAGGTCAACCAGCTGCGCTTTCCCTATAGCTGGCGCTTCCTGATGCGGCTGTGGAACCTGGTTTTCTTCCATCCCGGGACGCCCGATCCCGCGAACCACACCGCGGCCTGGATACGCGGCGAATATCTGGTCAATGGGCCTGGCCATTGCGGCACCTGCCACACGCCCAAGAACATGTTCGGTGCCGATATCAGGCCGGAACTGGGAGGGGCGCTATTGCAAGGCTGGTTCGCGCCCGACCTTTCCGGCGATCCCCGGACCGGGTTGCGTAGCTGGCAGGCGGCCGATGTGGCCGGATACCTCAAGACCGGCCGCAACGGTCATTCCATCGCCTCGGGCCCGATGGCCGAGGCGATCGAGCAGTCCACATCGCGGATGCGAGACGGCGACCTTGCAGCCATTGCCGCCTATCTGAAGAGCTTGCCCGCGCCCGCCGGCAGCGGCCCCAGGATCCTGCCCGATGTGGAACGCATGAAGCGCGGCGCGAGCCTCTATCGCGTCAACTGTTCGGCCTGTCACGGACTGGATGCGAAGGGTGAAGGCCCGCTGGTGCCGCCCCTGACCGGCAATGCCGTGGTCCGCCAGGACAATGCCGACACGCTGGTGCGGCTGGTGCTGGCGGGTTCGCAGGGCGCGGGAACCAGATGGGCGCCCACCCGGCCGGCCATGCCGTCGCTGGCCTGGCGGCTGAACGACCAGCAGGTCGCCGACGTCCTGAGCTATGTGCGGGGCAATTGGGGCAATCAGGCCGCGCCGGTTGCCGCCGACACGGTGGGCGGAATTCGCGCCGCGCTCAGGGGCGGCAAATAGAATCGGCTTGTGAGCGCCACTGTGCGCGGCATACGCTTTGGTGGCGCCGAAGAGCGCCAAATGGGGAAGGGGCAACGGAAATGACGGACAATCAGACCGACCGCAGGGCGCTTCTGGCGCTGATGGGCGCGGGCGCGGCGGCGGCGAGCATCGGCGGCGCGCGGGCGGATGCGGCCAATCCCGTGATCGAATGGAACATGCATATGTTCTCCAGCGATATCACGAAATTTCCCTATGGCCCCAGGGCGACCTATCGCCCAGATCCGGCGAAGAATCCGGCGGACCCGCTGGCGGCCTATCTCGCGCACATGAAGGAATTCGGCATCGACCGGGCCGTGATCGTGCAGCCGGAGCCTTACGGCGACGACCATCGGCTGGTGCTGGACTGCCTGGCCCACACCCCGCCGCAGCAGATGAAGGGCACCAGCCTTTTCTACACCAAGGATGCGGATGCGCCGGCAAAACTGGAAGCACTGGTCAAGGCCCATCCACGCATCTGCTCGACCCGCTTTCATCTGCATCGTGGCAACAAGGCCTATTTTGCCAACTTCGAGGAGCCGGGCGTGCGGGCGCTGTGGAAGAAGGCGGTCGACCTGGACCTGGTGATCGAACTGGACATCGGTGCAAACTATGCGCGCGATGCCGGAAAGGCGATTGCCGCCTTTCCCGGCTGCAAGGTTCTGATCGACCATATGGCCAACCCCAAGACGGGCATGATCTGGGAATATGGCGATGTGCTGGATCTGGCCAGGTTTCCCAACGTCTATATGAAACTGTCGCAGCTCAACTACATGGTCCAGGATGGGCCCTATTACGAGAGCATCATTCCCTTCACCAGCCGGGTCATCAAGGAATTCGGTCCCGACCGCATGGTGTGGAGCGGCGGAAGCCCTCACATCGCCGATGTTCACATGAAGGGCTATTCGGCTGCCGATATCGCCAAGGTGAAGGGCGGCAATCTCAAACGTCTGCTGAACTGGTAGGAGAAAAAGAAAATGACGGCTGGCATGAACCGGCGCGCGGCGCTGGGCGGGGCGATGGCGGCGGGGGCCGTGGCAGTGACGGCACGGGCGCAGGCCAAGCCGCTGGTGATCGAGTGGAACATGCACATGTTCTCGAGAAACATGGCGAAGTTTCCCTTTCATCCCAAGGCGACCTACAGGCCTGATCCGGCCAAGAATCCGGCCGATCCGCTTGCGGAATATCTGAAGCGCATGTCCGCGGAAGGCATCGACCGGGCGCTGTTCGTTCAGCCCGAGCCCTATGGCGACGATCACCGGCTGGTGCTGGACTGCCTTTCGCGCACTTCGCCCGACAAGTTCAAGGGCACCAGCCTGTTCTATCCGCGCGACAGCGAGGCGCCGAGGAAGCTGGTGGCGCTGGTCAAGAGCGAGCCGCGCATCTGCTCGACCCGCTTCCACGCCAATCGCGGCAACAAGAACTACATGGACAGTTTCGCCGATACCGGCGTGCGGGCGCTGTGGAAGCAGGCCGTGGACCTGGACCTGGTGGTCGAACTGCATATCGGCCCGTCGGTGGCGCGCGATGCCGGCAAGGTGATCGCCGCCCATCCGGGCTGCAAGGTGGTGATCGATCATCTGGCCGAGCAGGCGACCGGCACCCCGGACGAATTCGCGGATGTTCTGGACCTGGCGCAATACCCCAACGTCTACATGAAGCTTTCAGGTTTGAACCATTACGCCAAGGACGCGCCGCTGTATGAGAATGAACGGCCCTTCACCCGCCGGGTGATCGCCGAATTCGGGCCCGAGCGCGTGGTGTGGGGCAGCGGCACGCCCAGGATCGTCGATGCGCATATGCAGGGTTATCCCGCAAGCGACGTCGCCAAGGTCAAGGGGCAGAACCTGAAGAGACTTCTGAACTGGTGAGGGGACGGCGCCATCAATAGCCAGGGGGGCGCCGGTAAGGCGCGTCGTAGGGGCCGTACCAGGCGATGGGCTCATCTGAGCGGCGATAGCCGCCATATTCGTAATCGGGGTCGTAATTGCTCCACGGCCCATACTGTACCGCATAGGGCGGCGGGGCGCGCCGGGTGGCGGTGCAGCCGCCAAGCGTGACAGCCAGAAGAATCAGCGGGACAAGTATCTTCATGGTCGCTTCCATTGCCGGCAATCGCGGAATGGTACAGTGGGTGTGCAAGAGGCGCGAGGACAGGCGTGGTTCAGGGTAAATTTTCGGGCGGGTCGAGGCGATGACCAGCCGGCGCGATATGCTGGAACATATGGGGCTTTCGGGGGCCATGCTGGGGGCTCTGGCCTGGTCGGGGCCGGTCGCGGCGGAGGTGCTGAAGCCCGCGCCGCAAGAAAAGCCCCGGCATCATATCCGCTTCGGGGTCTGCGGCATCAGCCACGATCACATTCTTTCCATGGTAGCGGCGATCGTCCGGGGCGGCGGCGAACTGGTCAGCGTGTGGGGCGGCGAGCCCGACAAGCTGGCGGCGTTCGTGCGGCGCCATCCCGGCGTGAAGATCGCGCGGAGCCAGCAGGAAGTAATCGGGGATCCGTCGCTGCAACTTGTGCTGTCCTCGCACATCGCCAGCGAGCGGGCCGGGATCGGCGTGCGCGCGATGATGGCGGGCAAGGATTTCCTGGCCGACAAGCCGGGAATCACCACGCTTGAGGACCTGGCGCTGGTGCGCCGGACGATCGCCGCGACGGGGCGTATTTATGGCATTCTCTATTCCGAGCGCCTGGAAGTGCCAGCCGCCGTTTATGCCGGAGAGCTGATCGGGAAGGGCGCCATCGGCCAGGTGATCCAGACGATCAACATCGCTCCGCACCAGATCGTGCAGCATGGCGGCGACGCGGGCGGCGCCGGCCCACGGCCCGGGTGGTTCTGGGAGGAAAAGCTGTTCGGCGGCATCCTGTGCGATATCGGCTCGCATCAGATCGACCAGTTCCTGTTCTATACCGGCTCCAGGGAGGCGCAGGTGGTGGCGTCCCAGGTCGCCAATCTGCGCCACAGGGACCATCCGCACTTCCAGGATTTCGGCGACATGATGCTGCGCGGCGATCGCGGCTTCGGCTATGTGCGGCTGGACTGGTTCACGCCCGACGGGCTTGGTACCTGGGGCGATGGCCGGCTCTTTGTGCTGGGCACGGATGGTTACATCGAGATTCGCAAATACACCAATGTCGCGGTGGCGCCGCGCGGCAACAACCTGTTCATCGTCGACGGCAAAAGCGCGCGCTATGTCGACTGTTCGGCGGGACCGCTGCCCTTCGGGCCGCAATTTGTCGCCGACATCGTGGAGCGGACGCACACCGCGCAGGATCAGGCGCAATGCCTTTTGGCGGCGGAACTGGCCATCCGCGCCCAGATGCAGGCGGTGCGCGTGACGAACATTTGAGAGCCTTATTGCGGCGCATCAGAGCATTAAAGTCTTTTCATGAACGTAGTTTAATTGCACCCTGCCGGGCAGGGACGGCGCGCGCCGTCCTGCCAATCCAACAGGGGAAACTTCCATGAAGATGAAATATCTCGCGGCAGCCGCGGCCTTGGCCACACTGGGCGGCCTGCCGGTCGCGGGCAGCGCCCAGGTTCAGCCGGCGGCGCCGGCCTTCGACGCCGGCACCTTTCCGCCCATGCCCGCCAAGACCACCCGCACCGGCAAGCACATCAACCGCGTCATCGACGTGTGGCTGAAGGGCCAGCCCGTCTATTACGCGCAGATCGAGGCGGCCGGCTATGAGAAGGGCAAGGAGATGGCGGCCACCAAGGCCGACTACATCACCTATGAGATGGAGCATGGCGCGCTGGACTTCCACCAGCTGCGCGAATTCATGCGCGGGCTGAAGGAAGCCGGGCCCACCCGTACCGGCCATGCCACCCCTGCGGTGATCGTCACGCTGCCGATCCAGGGCACCGCCGATGCATTGCGCGCCAATGCCTGGATGATCCAGCAGACGCTGGCGGCGGGCGTGCACGGCATCCTGTTGTGCAATGCCGAGAGCCCGGAAGCGGCCAAGATCATGATCGAAGCATCGCGCTATCCCTTCGCGCCGGTGGTGCCGGGGCTGAACCAGGGTTTCCGCGGCAACGGCAGCCAGGGCTATGCCTCGAAAATGTGGGGCGTCACCCCGCAGGAATATGAGCGGCTCGCCGAACCGTGGCCGCTCAACCCCGATGGCGAGCTGATCTTCGGCCTGAAGATCGAAAATCCGCGCGCCGACGCCAATGTGGAATCCAGCGTGCGCGTGCCCGGCATCACCTTCGCCGAATGGGGTCCGGGCGATCACGGTTTCTACATCATGGGCATGCCCAAGCCGGGCCAGGGCCTGTCGCCTGCCATGCTGCAGGCCAGGAAGCGCGTGCTGGACGCCACCAAGGCGGCGGGAATCAAGTTCCTGAATGCCTGCAGCGACAAGCCCGGTCCGAATTATGTGATCGACCAGATCAAGGACGGCACGATGATCTGTACCGGCGGCGATTCGCCGGCCGCCGATGTGGGCCGCAAATTCACCAATCGCACCGATCCCTGGTGAATGCGAAGAAGGGCTCCCGGGCGCCGGGGGCCCTTCACCTTTTGTCTTCGGTCCTTAGTATGGTCCGGCCGTTTTGGCGGAGCCTCCATGCGCCTCGATGACCTTCGCGAAACCGAAAATGTCGATGACCGCCGCGGCCAGGGCGGATTTGGCGGTTTCGGGCCGCGCATCGCCATGGGGGGCGGCGGCCTGGGGCTGGTGGCCGTCATCGCCCTGTCGCTTCTGTTCGGGGTCGATCCCGGCCGGATTCTGGGCGGGGATGTGCTGAATGGCGATTCCGGCGTGCCCACCATGCAGCAGCCGGCGGGCAGCGGCGGGCCGCGCGCCGACGATGCGGCCTATGAATTCTCGCGCAAGATCGTGGGCTCGGCCGAGGATACCTGGCCCGCGCTGCTTTCGCAGCATGGCGTGCGCTTCGAGCCCGCCACCTTCACCGTCTATGATGCGGTCACCCCCACCGGCTGCGGCACCGGCCAGGCGGCGGCGGGTCCCTTCTATTGTCCGGCCGATGCCCATATCTACCTGGACCTGAGCTTCTTCAACGAACTGGGCAGCCGCTTCGGCGCGCCGGGCGATTTCGCGCGCGCCTATGTCATCGCCCATGAATATGGCCATCACATCCAGAACCTGATGGGCACGATGGACGCCCATCCGGCGGGGGTGCGGGGTGCCACCGGCAATTCGGTGCGCATCGAACTGCAGGCGGACTGCTATGCAGGGGTGTGGGCCTTTCACGCCAACCGGCGCTTCCGCATCCTGGAAACCGGCGATGTTGAAGAAGGCCTGGCAGCGGCCTCGGCGGTGGGCGACGATACGCTGCAGAAGCGGCAGCAGGGTTATGCGGTGCCCGACAGTTTTACCCACGGCACCAGCGCCCAGCGCATGCGCTGGTTCCGGCGCGGCCTGGACGGCGGCGACATGGCGGCGTGCGACACATTCTCGGCCAGGCAATTATAGGCGATCATGACAGGCAAGGACGACAAGGCGGCCCACAAGGCCTGGGTGGAATCGCTTGATACCGGCTATCGCCAGGCGCTGAAGCCGCGCCAGATCCAGATGATCGGCATCGGCGGCGCCATCGGCACCGGCCTTTTCCTGGGCGCCGGCGGGCGGCTTGAGATCGCAGGTCCCGCGCTGGCGCTGGTCTATGGGGTGTGCGGCTTCTTCTGTTTCTTCATCCTGCGGGCGCTGGGCGAACTGGTGATGTACCGGCCCAGCTCAGGCAGCTTCGTTTCCTATGCGCGCGAGTTCCTGGGCGAGAAGGCGTCTTTCGTCGCAGGCTGGATGTTCTTCCTCAACTGGGCCCATGCCGGCATCGTCGATATCACCGCCGTGGCGCTCTACATGCATTACTGGGGCACCTTTGCCGATGTGCCGCAATGGGTGTTCGCGGCTATCGCACTGGGCATCGTCGGCGGCATGAACATGGTGGCGGTGGGCTGGTTCGGCGAGATGGAATTCTGGTTCTCGCTGATCAAGGTGGCGGCGCTGGTGCTGTTCCTGATCATCGGCAGCGTGCTTCTGGTCGGTGGCCATGGCGTGGGCGGGGTGGTGCCGGGGCTGAACCTGATCACCGCCAATGGCGGGATCTTTCCGCACGGCGTCCTGCCCGCCATCGTGATCGTGCAGGGCGTGGTGTTCGCCTATGCCGGCATCGAACTGGTGGGCACGGCGGCGGGCGAGGCGGAAAATCCCCGCGCCGTGCTGCCTGGCGCGATCAATGCCGTGATCTGGCGGATCGCGCTTTTCTATGTGGGCTCAGTGTTCCTGCTGGTGATGCTGCTGCCCTGGACGGCCTATCATGCGGGCACCAGCCCCTTTGTCACCTTCTTCAGCAGGCTGGGGGTGCCCGGCATCGGCTCGGTGATGAACCTGGTGGTGCTGACGGCGGCGCTGTCGAGCCTCAATTCCGGGCTTTATTCCACTGGCCGGGTGCTGCGCTCGCTGGCGATGGGCGGCTCGGCGCCGCGCTATGTGGCGAAGATGAACGCCGCGAAGGTGCCGTACAGCGGCATCCTGGTGACGCTGGTGATCTATGCCTTCGGCGTGTTCCTGAACTATCTGGTGCCCAGCAAGGTGTTCGAGATCGTATTGAACATCTCTTCACTGGGCGTGGTGTCAACCTGGGTCTTCATCGTGGTCTGCCAGATGAAACTGCGTGCCGCGCAGAACCGTGGCGAGATAGCGCGCGTGAATTTCCGCATGCCGGGCGGACCGGTGATGGCGTGGCTGACCCTGGCGTTCCTGGCGGGCGTGATCGTGCTGATGGCGATGGACTGGCCCATCGGCACCTATACCATCGCGCTTCTGCCGGTGCTGGCGCTGCTTTTGGGGGTGGGCTGGACGCTGCTGAAGGGCAGCCATCCCTTCGCGCCCGCCGCGCCCAGTTATATCGTTACCCACGCCGCCGAGACGGACGACGATCCGGACAGTTGAAAGAAAAAGGCCGTCCCCACCCTTCGACTGGCTCGGGGTGGGGACGACCTGGTCGCGTGTTTGCGGTCCGTCTAGCGATCCTGTACCGGCGCGCTGGCCTTGATGGCGGCGTCGGGCAGGGCGAAGGCAACCAGGTCGGCGCCGCGCGACGAGCCCACCGCGGTGACGATGTACTGTTTGCCGTTCAGCATATAGGTCATCGCCGCGCCGGTCTGGACCTTGTCCATGAACACCGCGCCTTTCTCCTCGCCCGTGGCCTTGTCATAGGCCCGCAGGCGGCAGCCCTTTACGCCCTTCTCGTCGGTGAAGAGGCCGCAGTCGCCCAGGATGATCAGGCTCTTTGTGGTCAACGTGCCCAGGATGCCCGACTGGCCGGTGCGGGGCAGGTTCACGCCCTTCAGCAGCCGGTGGTTCTTGATCGCGTCGGGCGTTTCGCCATGCACGACCTGCCAGGCGATGGTGCCCTTGGAGAGGTCGATCGCGGTGACGGTGCCGTAGGGCGGCTTCATCAGCGGGATGCCTTCGATCGAGATCATGCCCGGCACGATGGGATCGTTCAGGCCATCGGGCGCGCGTGGCCTGCTGAACCCGCTCTTGCCGGTCAGGCTGGCGAAGCCGCCGAACGCACCGCCTTCGGGATCGGCGCTGCCCGGTGCAGGCTGGCCGCCGCGCGGAAATATCTTGCCGTCACGCTCGACGGCGCCGGTGATCTCGAACACGTTCTTGGCATAGACATAGACCGTGTGGGTTTCGGGATCGTAGGACCCGCCCGGCCAGTTCACGCCGCCCTGCAGGCCCGGCAGATTGAGTGTGCCGAAGATCTTGTCGTTGACAAAGGCCGGGGGCTCGTAGAGCGGGCCCATCTTGTAGTGGCTGGCGATCTCGCGTGCTCGCGCCTTGATTTCGGGCGTCCAGTCGATCAGCACATCCTCGCTCACGCCCTGGCGGCAATAGGCGGGCGGGGTGGTCGGCATGGGCTGGGTGGGCGAATACCATTCGCCGGGCACGTCGCCCTTGGGCACCTTCACTTCGGGTATCGGCCACACCGGCTTGCCGTTGGTGCGGTCCAGCACATAGAGAAAGCCCTGCTTGGTGGGCTGGGCGATCGCCTTCACAATCTTTCCATTGTGCGGGATGTCGCAAATGATGCCGGCGGCGGAGACGTCGCGGTCCCACATGCCATGATGGATCATCTGGTAGTGCCATTTGCGCACGCCGGTCTCGATGTCCAGCGCCACCAGGCTGTCGCTGAACAGGTTGTTGCCGTGCCGGTAGACGCCCACCATGTCGGTGTTGGGCAACTCTACCCCGCAATAGACCAGGCCCAGTTCCTCGTCGGCCGACATCGGCGCCCAGCAGCCGGTATTGCCCGCCGCTTCCGCCTGGCCCGGAATCAGCCAGGTGTCGTAGCCGAATTCACCTTTCCTCGGAATGGTGTGGAATATCCACTTGCGCTGGCCGGTCTTGACGTCGAAGCCGCGGATATAGCCCTTGGTGGCGGGCGTGGGCGCGGCGCCGACCACAATGGTGTTCTTCACCACCAGCGGCGGTGCATGCAGGCCGATGATGCCGCGGTTGGGATCCATCTCCTGGTCGTCATTCTTGCGCAGGTCGACCATGCCGTTCTCGCCGAAGGCCGGATCGGGCAGGCCCGTCTTCGCATCCAGGGAGAACATCGAGTAGCCGATGGTGACGTAGAGGATGCGCTCGTTGGTGCCGTCGGTCCAATAGGCGCAGCCCAGGCCCGGACCCTGGCGGCTGCCATAGCGCTGACCTTCGTCATGGCGGTGCATCCACAGAAGCTCGCCGGTGGCGCCGTCCAGGCATACCACGTCGCGGCGATGGCCGGCTGTGGTGTAGACCTTTCCGTTCACGAACAGCGGCGTGGACTGGTAGTCGGCATCCAGGTTCGGGCCCAGCGCGTTGGTGGAGAAGCGCCACACCATCTCCAGCTTGTCGAAGTTCGACGCATTGATCTGGTCGAAGGGCGCGTAGCGGGCGCTGGAAAGATCATTGGCATAGTGCAGCCACTGGCTGTTCTGCGCGTTGCCTTGCGGCTGGGCCATGGCGCCTTGCGGTCCAAGAAGCGCAAGGGCAGAGGTACCGGCCATCATCGCCCGGCGGTCGATCGAGAACATTGTCGGCATTTCCTCTTGAATGTGTCGCAGATTGTGTCCGCGATCGGCGGTATCTATTGTGATCTAAGCACACGGCAAAAGCGCGTGTAAAACCGGCTCCGTGACGCACCTTGCGCTATCGCTGGTGAGTGTGGCCGTGCGGGATGACCAAAATGGGGCGGTAATTCTCCACCACCAGGCTGAAGGGCGTACCGTCCGGTGTTTCCAGCACCGCGGTGAGGCGCAGCGGGGTTGTTGCATCTGCGTTGGTCTGGCGCGACAGCGTCCGGCGATGGAAATTCAGGGGGCGGACAACCGCGCCGAATGGCTGGTCGCTGGTGTCGAGAATGTGGTTCATGGCGGGTGTGAGGCGCCGGGGGCGGTACCAGTTGTCCGCCTCGGACAATATGTGTGCGCCGCACATAAGCCGGACGCGGCGATAGCGCAGGATCTCATGGGGATCGGCATGCAGCGCCCGGCGCACGCGGGCGGAAGCGGGCTTTTGCCGGTGCACGCGCAGCGCGCGGATGGCGGGTGGCGTGGCCAGGTGAAGGTCGCCGCACCAGTGCGTCAGAACCTGGGTGGCGCTTTGCGGCCCGGCGAGGTCGGCTTTCAGCCTGTCCAGGGCCGGTTCGCCGGACGGGCGCGCCATCGCGGGCGGTACCAGCAGGCAGAGGATTGCGGTGGCGTTCCTGAATTTCACTTAATGCGCCGTGTGGGGATCGCGCTCGCCCGCGATCATGGCGAGATCGATATTGTCCACCGCCACCGGACAGGTGAAGTGCGGTGAGCGGGCACAGTTGGGATTATAGGCTTCGTTGAAGTCGATGGTGATTGTCCTGGGCGGGAATTTTCCGAAGCCGGCGACATCGACATAGCGGCCCGCGCCATAGGTGCCCTTGCCGGTGAGCCGGTCGGTGAAGAAAGCGGACATGTCTTCGATCTGTTTCGGATCACCGCCATAGAATGGCAGGGTAACGGCCTTGCCCTTCAGCGTGAACTGCGCGTCGCCGACATGGAAGAACTGCTTGTCGGTGCCGCGCGAGGTGCGAAAGACGCGCGGCGGCAGTTTGGGATCGGGTGTGAAGCGGGCGCTGACGCGGAAAGCCGGATCATAGGGATAATATGAGACGCCCTTGAAGGTTTTCGCCGCCGGCGCCTGCTGGTTGTAGACGAAGATGCGCCAGCCTTCGATGCCGGCGCCGACCTGGGTGGGATGGCCCGCGATATCGACGTCGCGGTCGATGGGCACGGTCTTTTCCACTTGGCTGTTGGCGACAGGTTTGCCGTCATGAGTGACGGTGAGCCGGCCGCCGCGGAAAGATGCCTTCAGCGGGCCTCTGGCATTGGGCTGATGGCTCCAATGCCAGCTTGCGGGCTTGCCCTTTTCGCCGACCAGGGTGGCGGCCTCTCCTTCGCCCAGATAGGCGGAGTCCTGGATCTTGAGCATGGCATGGGGGACATCGGCATAGGCGCGGTTCTGGCCGGCGATGTCGGATTTCCAAACCTGTTGCGGCGACGGCGCGGCGGCCCCCAAGAGGACGGCGGCGGCCATAAGAATAAGCAAGTGTGTGCGGCGCATGGCGGGAGATTCCCGCAAACGGGCGGCCCCGGCAAGCAGGGGGCGCCTTGCATTCATATGCCTCGCCAAGCGAGGGCATATGAATGGTGCCGTAGGTGAGAATCGAACTCACGACCTATCCCTTACCAAGGGATTGCGCTACCACTACGCTACTACGGCATCTGTGGTATCCCGATGCTTACCCGCCAATGATTAAACATCTGCGGTCAAGCAAGGGTGCGCTGCTATAACGTAAGGGTCCGGCGAAGAAAAGCGCTCCGTTCCGGCAAATTGGTCCTAATTTCCGCCCGGCTTCCGATGGCCCGATCTTCCCCTGAAAAGCTTGCCGCCGCGCTGCGCGCCAACCTGAAGCGCCGCAAGGAAGCGGCGCGGGATATCCCGGAACCGCCGGCCGCCCCAAGCGGCTCCGAATCGATCCCCGCGCAGGCGCCGTCCCCCCCGAAACCGGCGCCGGATCAGGGTTTTTGACCGGTTTTGCGGGCTTTGCCCCGCCGGGCGCCCCGGGCTACAAGGGGCCCCCAATTTCACTGGCCCCTACGGGGTCCCAAGAGGGGTCATGGACCGTATTCGCATCCGGGGAGGCCACCGCCTGTCGGGGGAAATTCCCATCAGCGGCGCCAAGAACGCTGCCCTGAAGCTGATGGCTGCGTCGATTTTGACGGCCGAACCGCTGATCCTGGCCAATGTTCCACGCCTGGCGGATGTGCGCGCCATGGCCGAGTTGTTGATGAGCTTCGGCGTGGCCATCCAGATGAACCTGTCGCCGCATCTGGGCGAAGGCGACACGATGCGGCTGGAGGCGAAAGAGATCACGTCGGCCTTCGCCTCCTATGACATGGTGCGCAAGATGCGTGCCAGCTTCCAGGTGCTGGGGCCCCTCCTGGCGCGGCGGGGCGAAGCGAAGGTCTCGCTGCCTGGCGGTTGCGCCATCGGCGCGCGGCCGGTGGAACTGCATCTGTCGGCGCTTCAGCAGATGGGCGCCAGGGTCGATCTGGTCGATGGCTATGTCGTCGCCACCGCGCCCGGCGGCCTGAAAGGCGCCGAGATTGTCTTTCCCTTCGTGTCCGTGGGCGCCACCGAAACCGCGATGATGGCCGCCAGCCTGGCCAAAGGCGTCACGCGCATCGTCAACGCCGCGCGCGAGCCGGAGATCGCCGATCTGGGCCGTTGCCTGATCGCAATGGGCGCGAAGATTTCCGGCCTTGGCTCCAGTGAGATCGTGGTGGAAGGCGTGGAACGCCTGCACGGCGCCAGCCACCGGGTGATGCCCGACCGCATCGAGGCGGGCACCTATGCCATCGCCACGGCGATCGCCGGCGGCGAGGTGGAACTGGTGGGCGCGACCCACGAGACGATCGCGTCACTGCTGTCGCTGCTGGCAAAAAGCGGGGCGGACGTCACCGATACGCCGCGCGGGCTCAAGGTCGCGATGAACGGATCGCGCCCCAGACCGTCGGACGTGACCACCGCGCCCTATCCGGGCTTTCCCACCGACCTTCAGGCCCAGATCATGGCGCTGATGACGGTGGCGGAGGGCACCTCGGTGATCCGCGAGAAGATTTTCGAGAACCGCTTCATGCATGTGCCGGAACTGGCGCGCATGGGCGCGGATGTGCGCATCGACGGCGATACCGCCACGGTGCGCGGCGTGACGAAGCTGAAGGGCGCCCCCGTGATGGCGACGGACCTGCGCGCCAGCGTCAGCCTGGTGCTGGCAGGGCTGGCGGCGGAAGGCGAGACCATGGTGGGCCGGGTCTACCACCTGGACCGCGGCTTCGACCGGCTGGAGGAAAAGCTGAGCCGCGTGGGGGCCGACATTTCGCGGGTGCCGGAATGACAGGCGAGCCTTCATGAGCGGGCTGAAACTGGCCGCCGCCGACGCCGAGGATCTGGAAATCCTCTCCGCGCGGCTGCAGGACGCCACCGCCAAGCTGAAGAACATCACCTGGCTGCCTGGCAGGCGCCGCTTCGCCATGGTGATGAACCGCTATCGCTGGGAGGCGGACCGCGATACGCGTGTGCTCGCGGGCCTGCATTTCGATAGTGTGCTGAAGGTGCAATCCCAGAACATCAAGCTGGGCGCGGGCGAGGCGGTGGTATCGCTGCTGGCGATCCGCTTCACCGGCAACAATGTGCAGGACGGCGAAGACAAGGATCCAGGCGGGGTGATCGAACTGACGTTTGCCGGCGGCGGGGCGATACGCCTGACGGTGGAGTGCATCGACGCGGAACTGGCCGACCTGACCCGGCCCTGGGCGGCGCGGGGCCGGCCCGACCATGACAGGGACGGGATGTAATGGCGCGCCGGCTGAATGCATCCGATCCGGGGTTCGCTGCCGCCTTCGACGCGCTGCTGAATGCCAAGCGCGAACAGGAGGAAGATGTCGCCCAGGCAGTGCGCGGCATCATCGCCGATGTGCGCGCCAGGGGCGACGCGGCGCTCGTCGAACTGACCAACAGGTTCGACCGTGCGGGCGTGACGGTGGAAACGCTGAAACTGTCCGCCGCCGAAATCGACGCCGCGGTGGGGCAGGTGTCGAAGGAGCAGGCGGCAGCCATTGAATCCGCCGCATCGCGGATCGAAGCCTATCACCGCCGCCAGCTGCCGGAGGATGCGCGCTTTGTCGACGAGGCCGGCGCACTGCTGGGCTGGCGCTGGACCAGCGTGGACAGCGCGGGACTTTATGTGCCGGGCGGCACCGCGGCCTATCCGTCATCGGTGCTGATGAATGCGATTCCCGCCAGGGTCGCGGGCGTGGGGCGCATCGCGATGGTCACGCCCGCCAGCGGCGGCAAGCTTAACCCGCTGGTGCTGGCGGCAGCCAGGCGCGCCGGCGTCAGCGATATCTATCGCGTCGGCGGGGCGCAGGCGGTTGCGGCGCTGGCCTATGGCACCCAGAGCATCCGGGCCGTCGACAAGATCGTGGGGCCGGGAAATGCCTATGTCGCCGCGGCCAAGCGCGAAGTGTTCGGCCAGGTCGGCATCGACAGCGTGGCCGGCCCGTCGGAAATCCTGGTGATCGCCGACGCGGGCAACGACCCGGAATGGATCGCTGCCGACCTGCTCAGCCAGGCCGAGCATGATGCCTCGTCCCAGTCCATCCTGATTACCGACGATGCGGCGTTCGCCGACAGCGTGGATGCGGCGGCCACCCGCCAGATCGCCACCCTGCCGCGCAGGGCCATCGCCGAAAAAAGCTGGGGCGATTATGGCGCCATCATCACGGTGGCGAAGCTGCAGGATGCCGCATCGCTGGCCGATGCCTTTGCGCCCGAACACCTGGAAATCGCCACAGCCGATCCGGAGAATTATGCCAAGCTGGTGCGCCATGCCGGTGCGATCTTCCTGGGGCGCTACACCCCGGAGGCGATTGGCGATTATATCGCCGGGCCCAACCATGTGCTGCCCACCTCGCGGACGGCGCGCTTCTCGTCCGGACTCTCGGTGCTCGATTTCATGAAGCGCACCACGCTTCTGGGACTGGATGCGCAGAGTATCGCCGCCATGGGTCCCGATGCGCTGATCCTGGCCGAGGCGGAAGGGCTTGATGCCCATGCCCGTTCCATCGCCGCGCGCCTTAACGCTCCACGACCGGGCCGGACGGATTGATGGGCGACTGGCGGCTCTCGGCGATCGCCCTCGACGAGGCCAGCGTGGTCCACCGCACCCGCGCCATCGAGCAGGAACGCGAGGTGGCGATCTATGACCTTCTGGAACAGAACAGCTTCCGGCCATCTGGTTCGGATGGAGGGCCCTATCACCTGACGCTGGGGCTGGAGGAAAACCGCCTTGTGCTGGACATCTCGCTGGAAGACGGCGCGCCCCACGGCCGGGTGCTTCTGTCGCTGACGCCGCTGCGCAAGGTGGTGAAGGATTATTTCCTGGTCTGCGAGAGCTACTACAAGGCGATCCGCACTGCCCCGCCGCACCAGATCGAATCGCTCGACATGGCACGGCGCACCCTGCACGACGAAGGCGCGCGCGAACTCATGGCGCGGCTGGAGGGCAAGGTCGAAACCGACTTCAACACCGCCCGGCGACTGTTCACGCTGGTGTGCGTGCTGCAAATGCGGGGCTGACGATGGAGCAGGGTACGCCCCCTGCCGCGGTGCTGTTTGCCTGCACCATGAACGCGGTGCGTTCGCCCATGGCTGCCGCGCTGATGCGGCACCTGACCAGCCGGCGCATCCATGTGGAATCGGCCGGGGTGCGGGCCGGGGAGCTTGATCCCCTGGCGGTGGCCGCGATGGAGGAAATCGGGCTGGAGATCGCCGAGCACCGGCCCCGCCGCTTCGAGGACCTGGAGGATGGCAGTTTCGACCTGGTGATCACCCTGTCGCCCGAGGCGCAGCACAAGGCGGTGGAATTGACCCGCACGGCGGATACGGAAGTGGAATACTGGCCGACCATGGACCCCACAGCCGTGGAAGGGTCGCGCGAACAGCGGCTTTGTGCCTACCGGGCGGTACGCGACCAGCTTCTGGAGCGGCTGAAACGCCGTTTTGCCGCCACCACGGCGGCTGATACCTGACCAATGGGCTGGGGGAAAACGGCTTAAAGCCTTGATTTTTCCTGCCGTCCCCCTCATATCTCGCCCCGGTCGCGGCAGCCAGACAGAGGATCAATGGCCAAGGAAGAAATGCTGGAGTTCGAGGGGATCGTCGAGGAACTCCTCCCCAATGCCAACTTCCGCGTCAAGCTGATTGCCAACGACCATGTGATCATCGCCCATACCGCCGGCAAGATGCGCAAGAATCGCATCCGCGTGCTGACCGGCGACAAGGTGATGATCGAGATGACGCCCTACGACCTGACCAAGGGCCGCATCACCTATCGATTCAGATAAATGACCCCGCTGGTTCTGGCCAGCGAGAGTCCACGGCGCCTGGCGCTTCTGGCCCAGGCCGGGATCGTGCCCGATGCCGTGCTGCCGGCCGCGATTGACGAGCGTGTGCTGAAAGGCGAGTTGCCTCGCCGCCATGCCCTGCGCCTTGCGGTCGCCAAAGCGCGCCGGGTGGAAAGCGAATGGAACGGGGCGCCTGCCTTTGTGCTGGCCGCCGATACGGTGGTGGCGGCGGGCCGGCGCATCCTGCCCAAGGCCGAGGACGAAGCCCAGGTGTGCCAGTGCCTGACGCTGCTGGCGGGGCGCCGGCATCAGGTGATGACGGCGTTGGCGCTGATCACGCCGGACGGGCGGCTGCGCACCCGCGTGGCGCTGACGCGCGTCAGCATGCTGCGCCTGACGCCGCGACAGATCGCCCGCTATGCCGACACACGCGAAGGCGTCGGCAAGGCCGGCGGCTATGCCATACAGGGCATGGCCGAAGCCTTCGTGAAGGAGATTTCCGGATCCTGGTCGAACGTGGTGGGCCTGCCGCTGGCGATGACCGTTTCGCTGTTGGCGGGGACGGGCTATGTCCGGTGACCCATGTTGCGTGAGCTGCTGATCAACGCGGGCGTGGGTGAGACACGCGTGGCACTGGTCGAGGATGGACGGCTGGAGGGCTTCTGGGCCGAGCCGGCGATCGCCGCGGCGGGCGGCCGATTGGGCGAAGTCTGGCTGGGCCGCGTGGCCAGGGTCGTGCCGGCCATGCAGGCGGCCTTTGTCGGTCTGGGGGCACAGGACGGGATGCGCGACGGGTTTCTGCCGCTGCGCGATGCTCCGCCCCTGCATGAAGGCCAGGCGATCCTGGTGGAGAGCGTGCGCGAGGCCGACGGCGCCAAGGGCGCCAGGCTGTCGGCGCGCGTGGTGCTCTCGCCCGAACTGGATGCGCAGCGCAGGCTGGTGAAACCGCCGCAACTGTTGCGCGCCGGTCCCGGCGTGATCGAACAGGCCCTGGATGCGGCGCCGGACGGGACGCAGATCTTTATCGACGATGCCCGCGCCGCCGAGGCCGCGCGCAAGGTGTTCGCGCAGCGGACGATCACGCTGGTGCGCGAAGACCTGTTTGCGCGCCATGATCTGGAAGAACAGGTGGCGGCGCTTTACCGGCCGCGCGTGAATCTGGCCTGCAGCGGCTGGATCACCATCCAGTCCACCGAGGGCATGACCGCGGTCGATGTGAACTCCGGAGGGTTTTCTGCCGCGGGCGGGCGCGAGGAAACGGCCCAGGCCGTCAATCTTGAAGCGGCGCGCGAGATCGGCCGCCAGATCAGGCTACGCGGCATCGGCGGGCTGATCGTGATCGACTTCATCCAGAGCGAGGATGGCCGCCCGGCGGTGGCGGCGCTGAAACGAGCGCTGGGCGAGGAAAGCCAGGTCTCGCCGATGGCGGATTTCGGCATCGTCGCCGTCGCGCGGCGGCGGCGCGGCGCGCCGCTGGCGGCACGGCAGGTCTGCCGCTGTTGCGATGGCGGCGGCCGCGTTGCAAGCGTGGCGGCTATGGCGCAGGAAATCCTGCGCCAGGTGGAGCGCAGCGCCCGCGCCGCGCCGGGACGCGAGATCGTGGTGCGCGCGAGCCCTGCCGTCGCCGGCTGGCTGGCCGCCCACGATGCGGAAGTTCGCGCCGGGCTGGACCGGCGCGGGGTTGGGCGGGTGTGTTATATGAGTGAGGAACGGGAGAATTTCGATGTCGCAACCCGGTGAAGGCCCCAAATGCCCGATCTGCGGCAAGCCGGCAGGGGCGGATCTGCGCCCCTTCTGTTCGCGGCGGTGCGCCGATGTGGATTTGGGCCGCTGGCTGAAGGGTGGCTATGCCATTCCAGGGGCTCCGGCGGGCCCCCAAGCCCCTGGCGGGCCAATACAAAATCCCCACGACGCGGATTGACCGGGCTGGGGCGGAACGGCCGAGTCCCGGGCTGGACAGGGCGGGGGCCATCCCCTAAGAAGCGCCTCCCGTGCCTTGCGTGCCCAGGTAGCTCAGTCGGTAGAGCAGCGGACTGAAAATCCGCGTGTCGGTGGTTCGATTCCGCCCCTGGGCACCACCAAACCCACCTCTCGCGCTAAGGCTTTATTTCCAAAAGAGAAAACTGGAAAAGGGCTGTGGATTAAAGGGTGGCACAGCCAAACCCACCCCATCGCATGTCGTTAGGATTCGCTGCTCTCATACCGAGGTAGCGATGCCCGATAACCGCCCGCCGCCCGACCCCAACATTCTCGAACTGGCGCGCGTCATCGCGCGATGGATGGCGAGAGAAAATTATGACCGCCGGCTAAAGCAGCAGAGTGGGAGCGATGGTTACGCCGCTTTCCTGGAAGAGACGGCGAACAAGGAGGATTAATCAGCGATGGCCGCTAAAAACTGACGGCCTTTCGCGGCTACCCGTCCGCGGCTCTGGCTCTTCGGGTTGCGCCTCACGTCCTTGTCCGTCCCGGGGGCTTCGGCACGCGGTGGATTTTGACAAGGCAGTCTGGGTGATCCCAGGCGCAAAGACCAAGATGAGCAAGGACCACCAGGTCGCCTGTCGCAGCAGAAGCCCGCTCGAAATGGGCGATGGAGGTGGGATCTTGGGTTTCAGGGCATCCATCACCGTTCATTGCGCTCGGCGTTATCGCAATCCGCATCGTCGTCATTCGACGTAAAGATAACCCGCCTGCGTCACTCGTGGCGCAGCGCATCGATGGGGTTCAGGCGGGCGGCGCGGCGGGCGGGGAAATAACCGAACAGGACCCCGATCGCGGCGGAGAAGAGGAAGGCCACGGCGTTGATCGTGGGGTCGAAAAGAAACGGAACCTGCAACATAGGCGAAAGCAGGACACTGGCGGCCAATGCAATCGCCAAGCCTATAATGCCACCCAGGCTGGCCAGAACAACCGCTTCCACAAGGAACTGCAGCAGGACCTCGCGGCCCAGCGCGCCGATCGCCAGGCGGATGCCGATTTCGCGGGTGCGCTCAGTCACCGAGACCAGCATGATGTTCATGATCCCGATGCCGCCCACCAGCAGGCTGACCGCCGCCACCGCGCCCAGCAGCGCCGTCAAGGCCTGGGTGGTGCTTTGCAGCGTCTCGGAGATCTGCCTCGTGTCGAAGATGTTGAAGTCGTCCGCCTTGTTGGGTCCAAGCCCCCGGCGTTCGCGTAGAAGCGACTTGATGGATGTCTGCACCGCGTCCGAGTTGTAGGCAGGATCCACCGACACCAGGATCATGTTGACCTTCTGGTTGCCGATGATGCGCCGTTGCACGGCTTTCACCGGCATGATCACCACGTCATCCTGGTCCCCGGGACCGAAGCTTGAGCCGCGCGATTTCAGGGTGCCGACCACCTCGCAGGACAAGTCCCGGATACGGATGCGTTGCCCGATCGGGCTTTCGGCCCGGAACAGGTTGCGCAGGACGGTCGCGCCAACCAGGCACACGGTCTTGCCCGCCTGTTCTTCCTGCGGGGTGAAGATGCGGCCCTGGTCTATGCTCCAGGATTGCGCCTTCACATACTCGTTCGTGGTGCCGTAAATGCTTGTCGACCAGTTGGCCGCGTTGCGCACCGCCAAGCCTGATGATTGAACCTGGGGCGCAACGCGCACCACGCCCGCGACCTGCTGGCGGATGGCGGCGACATCGTCCGCCTCGAAGGGCTGCGGCTGCGTGCCACCGCCGCCACGGCCGAAGCCTTGGCCGGGACGGATCTGGAGGATATTGGCGCCCAGGCTGGAAATCTGCTGTTGGACGGCGGCCGTGGTGCCGTTGCCCAAGGTGACCATCGTGACCACCGATCCCACACCGATAATGATGCCCAGAACGGTAAGAAAGGATCGCATCAGGTGACGGCGGATTTCGCGCATCGCCAAACCCAGGGTGGTAAGCAGCATGGCGATCATGCGTCCACCGGCTGCTTGTGATTTTCGATGCTTTCCACTAATCCGTCGCGGAACTTGATCGTGGTCCGGGCGAAAGCCGCCATGTCGGCCTCGTGAGTCACCATCAGGACGGTTATGCCCGCGTCGCGATTGAAGCGCTCCAGAAGCTGCATGATTTCTCGCGAACGTTCGGTGTCGAGATTACCGGTGGGTTCGTCGGCCAGCAAAACCTCGGGTTCGGTGACGATGGCCCGGGCGATCGCCACGCGTTGCTGCTGGCCGCCGGACAGTTCGGCCGGCGTGTGACGGGCCCAGTCTTCAAGACCGACCCTGCGGAGCGCGGCCAGCGCGGCCTCCTGCCGGACTTTCTTCGCTTCACCACGGTACAGGAGCGGCAGCTCGACATTCTCCAGTGCGCTGGTGCGCGCCAGCAGGTTGTACCCCTGGAAGACGAAGCCAAAATAGCGACGGCGCAGCAGGGCGCGTTCGTCCCGCGTCAGTTGCTCTACATGATGACCCTTGAACAGGTACGTCCCGCTCGTGGGAACGTCGAGGCAGCCCAGGATATTCATCATCGTGGATTTGCCCGATCCCGAAGGTCCCATCACAGCCATGAAATCGCCGGGTTGGATTTCGAGATTGATACCCCGTAGGGCCTGGAAGGCCGCAGGTCCTGCTCCAAAGGTTTTGGTGATGCCCCGCAACGCGATCAGGGGCGCCATCATTGGGTCATTCCCGCTCCCTGGTTGGTCCCTTGGCCGGCGAGTTGGCCGGTGATGACTTTTAGGCCTGCCGCCAGGCCTTCGCCCGACACCTCGGTCTGGCTGCCGTTGCTGTCGCCCACCTGCACCGAAACAGCCAGAAGTTTGCCGTCGTTCCCCAGAACATAGATGGTCTGATGACTACCCCGGCCGATATTCACGCTGGCGGTCTGTGTGTTGGAACGGAACCGGCGCGGCATCAGCACATTGGTCACACCGCCGGCGGCCGTATCGCTCGCGGATGGCGTGAACCGCAGGGCGGAATTGGGCACCAGCAGAACATTCTTCTTTTCCGCCGCGACGATAGAGGCGGTTCCTGTCATGCCAGGCCGCAAGGCGAGATCGGGATTGGCAGCTGTCAGCACCGCCGTATAGGCCACGACCTGGCCCGATCCGCTGGAGCTTGTGGTAGTGGTGGGTCCCAGGTCGAGCCGAGTGACCGTCGCATCGAAGATCCGGCCGGGATAGGCGTCGACCTGGAACGTGGCGCGCTGGCCCGCCCTGACCTGACCCACATCGGCTTCGTCGACCTTCACCTCCAGCTGCATGCGGGAAAGGTCCTCTGCCAGGGTAAACAGCACAGGCGCGTTGAAGCTGGCAGCCACCGTCTGGCCGGGATCGACAGCCCGCGACAGCACCACACCCTTCACGGGCGAACGGATGGTGGCCTTGGACAGCAGGGTACGGTTGGAGGAAAGCGTCGCGCGCACCTGCCCAACGGCGGCTTGGGCCACGCGAAGGTTGGCGGCAGCCCGTACCTGGTCACCGCGGGCCACATCCAGGTCGTTGGCCGCAGGCGCGCCGCCGCCCGAAAGACGATAGACGTCTTCCAGCCGTTTGAGATGTGCGTTGGCCTGGGTGAGCGTTGCCTCAGCCTGGCTGACATTTGCCTGCGCCGATATGAGCGCCGCCTCGCTCTCCCTGACGGAATCCTGCAGGCGGGAGGGATCAAGCCGCGCCAGCACCTGGCCGCGCGATACGTGGTCATTGTTGTCAGCCAGAACCTCAATGATGATCCCGGAAATCTCAGAGCCCACCTCGACTTTGTTTGTTGGCTGGAGATTGCCTGTGGCTGAAACGGTAACCCGCAAATCGCCCCGTTCCACCGGCGCCGTCGCATATTGCGTCGTGCCGCCCCCGCTGCGCAGCAGGAGCCAAGCCAGAAGCAGCGCTGCGCCCAGCGTTACAGCACCAATCACCGCCGGATGCATGACCCAGCTGCGTGGCTTCTCGCCCAGGAAACTATCGATCTGGGGGCGTACGCCAAAACTGGTTGTAGAAGGCTGGTCCATGGAGAGTTCCATAAACTGGACCGGCCTGCGGCGGCATGACTTGGATCAACTCTCGCGGTCGGCAGCACCGCTTCGGGCGGCCAACGGTTCCCGCGCGGCGGCAGGAATTTTACGGATAGCCAGCCTCAGCATGGCTCTGGATGCCCCGTCGAATGACATTCGCGATCATGGAATTGCGCTGCCGCAGCCTCGCCCCCGCCGCAATAGTGCCGTCCGGACTGTCATGCACCGGGTGGGTTGTTGGGTGGGGAATGCTCCAGTGATCGTTCGAGAGCATAAGGATACGAATTTCTGCCTGGCGTTTTGGCCCTGGATCGGTAGCACGCGGACCGGCCTACCGTTGCCACAGGATCAGTGGAAGTTCACCAGGCAGCAGTGCCTGGGGACGCCACGGCACCACACGGACGGTGAAATCCGCCGGCGTATGGTTGGTGGCGAGCGTCAGGGTCCAGAGGTAGCCGTTGGTCGTGCCGGGAATGGCGTCGCCGCGCGCGAAGGCCAGAACCTCCATCGGTTGGTCGTCGCGGGCATCGGCAAACAATTCCACCCGCACATCGTCGGGCTGGATTGCGCCCAGCAGCACGGGCACCGATACCTGCCAGCCATGATCGCTCTGCTCAAAGCGGGGTTCGCCGATGTGCAGATTCTGCCAGTTGCGCTCCAGTTCGACGGCCCAGGCGGCCAGGGCACGGGCGGTGCCGAAGCCTTCCCCGTTCCGCGCTCTCAGAGGCCGCAGCAGCGGCAGGTAGGCCTTCTCCACATACTCGCGCAACATGCGGGTGCTGCTGAACGCCGGTGTCAGCGCCGCCATGCTGGTCCGGATGCGCGCCAGCCAGCGACGCGGCATGCCGGCGGCATCGCGGTCATAGAACTCCGGTATCACCTGTGACTGCAGGACGTCATACAGGCTCTCGGCGTCGCGCGAATCCGCCGTCGCGGAATCGGCGGCGGTGGCGGCACCGACCGCCCATCCGGTCTCCGGAGTAAAAGCTTCGTCCCACCAGCCGTCGCGCACCGAACAGTTCAGTCCGCCATTGACCAGCACCTTCATTCCGCTGGTGCCGCAGGCTTCCCATGGGCGGCGCGGCGTGTTGATCCAGACATCGACCCCCTGTACCAGTTCCTGCGCGAGGGCGAGATCGTAATCTTCCAGGAATACGACCCGGCGTCGATAGCGAGGCTGGCCCGCCAGCTTGATCCACTCGGTGATCATGCGCTTGCCATTCAGGTCTGCCGGATCGGCCTTGCCGGCCACAATGATCTGCACCGGGCGGGCTTGGTCACCAAGGATCGCATCCAGCCGTGCCAGGTCGTACAGCAGCAGGTTGGGGCGCTTGTAGTCAGTGAAGCGGCGGGCAAAGCCCAGTGTGAGGACGTTGGGGTCCAGAACGGTCCCGGCGATGGAATCCGCCCCGCGGCCGCGCAACTGGTCGATCAGGGCCTGGCGCGCGATCTTTACCAGGCGCTGACGCCCTTCGCCGCGGATCGCCCACAGAGCCTGGTCGGACAGGCCGCCAATCAGCCTGCCCAGGTCGGTGAGCGGGCTGCGCCAGCGCTCCTTGCCGCAGACCTCGGTCCACAGCGCATCGGCCGCCACGGAATCCCAACTGGGAACGTGCACGCCATTGGTGACATGGCCGATGGGCACTTCGGCCTGTGGCCAGCGGGGAAACAGTGGCTGGAAGATGGTGCGGCTGACTTCGCCATGCAGGCGGCTGACGCCCAGTGTCATGCCCGCGCCGCGCTGGGCGAGATAGGCCATGTTGAAGCTTTCGCAGTCGCCATTCGCCTGGCCCAACGCCAGCAGGTCTGCCAGCGACACCGCCGGATCGCCCACCTCGCATTCCATGCAGAACAGGTACTTGCGCAGCGTGGCGACCGGGAAACAGTCAAAGGCGGCAGCGACCGGGGTGTGGGTGGTAAAGACATTTCCGGCACGCGTCGCCCATAAGGCCTGCCAGAAGCTGAGCTTTGCCTTGACGGCGAGGCTGCGTGCTCGCTCGATAACAGCGAAGGCGGCATGGCCCTCGTTGATGTGGCAGATTTCGACAGCCGGATGCAGAGCCTCGACGATGCGCCAACCACCCACGCCCAGCACGATTTCCTGCATCAGCCGGGTTTCCATGCTCTGGCCGTAAAGCTTGGCGGTGATGCCGCGATCGGCCGGGCTGTTGAGCGGGTCGTTGCTGTCGAGCAGATACAGCTTCACTCGCCCGACCGTCGCCTGCCAGACGCGCAAGAGGATGGTGCGTCCGGGCATTGCCAGGCGAATCTTCAGCCAGCCGGTATCGGGCAACACCACCGGCTCCAGGGGCATCGCGCCGGGTTCATTGTAGGGATAGAGTTCGTGCTGGACGCCGGCGGCATCGACCACCTGACGGAAATAGCCCTCCTGATATAACAGTCCGATGCCGATAACCGGCAGCCCAAGGTCGCTGGCCGTCTTCAGATAGTCGCCGGCCAGAACACCCAGGCCGCCGGCATAAAGCGGAAGGCCCGCGCTGAGCCCGAATTCCATGCTGAAATATGCAATTCCGCCCAGCGCCGCGTTGCCATGGGTCGCGCCGAACCATGCGGGACCGTCCAGATAGTAATGCCTGGCCTTGACCAGGGCCGCCAGTCTGTCGCGGAAGCTGGCGTCGGCCGCCAATGCCGCCAGCCGCCTCGCGGAAACGTTCTGCAGTACGCTCCATGGATTGCGGCTGCGCTCCCACATGGCGCTGTCCAGTTCGTCCCACAGCCGGTCGGTTTCGTGGTTCCAGGTCCAGCGCAGATCCAGAGCCAAGGTGCGAAGCCCGGACAGTTCGGGGGGGATTTCCGGCAGGTCGCTCATGTACCCTGTCTGCAAATTGCATGCGTACGATAAAGGCCGCCGCGGCCGGACCATTTGATCGGGGTCAAGCAGCGAATTGCGGCCGGACAGGCATCCGTCGCGCCACTGAATATCTCACCGGCCTGCCGATGCTGATGAACGTCTGAAAACGAAATCCGCCGGCGCAGATCAGCGCTGATGCACAACGTGCTGTTGCCTGCGTGCTATAGGTTCCAGCAGTGCCATCACCTCGGCATCGGAAACATGCGCGAAATTTTCATAATAGCTTTCGACCCCCATGTACGGTGCCGGCATCTCCAGACAGACAATGCGATCCGCCTCGCCATGGAAACTCTCCAGCGTCCCGGGCGGCGCCACCGGGACCGCCATTACCACCAGCGCAGGGTGGCTCTGGCGCACGGCCTTCAGGGCGGCCCGCATCGTGTCGCCGCTCGCCAGTCCGTCGTCGACCAGGATCACTGTTCTTCCCGCCAGATGCTCGGGTGGCCGGTCTGTAAGGTAATGGCGCCTGCGGCGCTCCAGCTCCGACAGGGCTTGGGCGCATAGATCGCTGAATTGCCGTTCCCTGGTGCCGGTTACCGACATCATTTCGTCATCACGCACGACGATGGGTGGGCTGGCATCCATCACCGATCCAATGGTCAGTTCGGGCTGGCAAGGCGCAGCGATTTTGCCCATCAGCAAGAGGTCGAGCGGCACATCCAGGGCAGCGGCGACTTCGGCCGCCACGGGCATCCCGCCATGGGGCAGCGCCAGCACCACGCAATCCTGGCCTTTGAACGCGACGAGGGCATCGGCCAATTGACGGCCCGCATCTTGCCGATTCTGGAACATGGGCATCCGTCCTTCCCATGGCGTCAGGTTAATCCATCCGTTTGATTCAGCTGTCGCCGGCCCGTTCCGTCCTTGATCCTGCGCAAAAAAGGCGCTTGCGCGGGGTCCGCACCGCCACGCGCCGACAGGGGCGGCGAACCAGGCCAGCCCTGCAGCTGTGCCCGGCTTCTGCCGCAGCAGCGCAAGGTCACCCAATCGTGAGTTTATTGTCTACCGAAGTGACACCCGGTATCGACCAGGCTGCCTGCTCCGCAGCATCCCACTCATGCCAGTTAGGCACGCTCCCGTATAGCGAGATCCGACCACCGTCATGCAGAACGACGCGAACCTGGCATGGGTCCGTCGCTGCCTGGCGCCGCAGGGCCTCCATGATTTCGGGTTCCGCGCTGCCCGGAGGCACCCGTGGACGGATAACGATATTATTGGTCACGCCGGCAACGCCGGATAATCCCTGAACGGCGTCCGCTGCGCCGATTTTCTGATACTGCCAATCGACGTCTCCCGCGAGCGTCACCCAGCCATTTTCGACAGTGACCTGGATCGAATCGGCCGGCACATGGATGCTCCAGTTCAGGATATCGACGGCGCGCTTGGCAATTTCATCGTCGGCGATTTTCTTGTCGGATGGATGACGCACGCTGATATCCGCGGCGATACCCCGCACGCCCTTGACACGCCGCACGGCGGCCTCGACAGACAGCTTTTCCATGTAGCTGTGCACATGACCGCTGAGAGTCACGATTCCCCGGTCGACTGCAACACCGATATGGGCGGCATTGATACTGGGATCGAAGTCCAACTCATCAATGATGCTCTGCTGCAGGCTCTTGTCGTCCATGGTCACACCCGTTTGGCAAAGAGAACTGGTTTCGCGGCCGCCTCATGCTGATGCCTGGCTGAGGCGGCATTTTGTCTGCATTGCCGTCTCAATCGCGAGCACACGCGGAATGGTCGTCAGCACCGCATCGGGACTGAGGCTCATCGCATCAATGCCGATTTTGACCAGATATTCCGCCATTTCCGGATAGTCGGACGGCGCCTGGCCGCAAATTCCCGAATGCCGGTGATTGCGCCGGGCCCCCTCGACCGCCAGCCGGATCATCTCCTTCACACCGGGATCGCGCTCGTCGAAATCGAAGCTGACGATCTCCGAATCTCGGTCAACGCCCAATACAAGCTGTGTAAGGTCGTTGGAACCGATCGAGAAACCGTCGAACAGCTTTGCGAAATCGTCAATCAGCAACACATTGTTGGGGATCTCGCACATGACATAGATCTCGAGTTTGTTCTCGCCCCGCCGGAGTCCTTCGTGCGCCATCACGGCGAGCACTTTCTCCGCTTCTTCCACCCGCCGGCAGAAGGGGATCATCAGCGTAACGTTGGTGAAGCCCATATCGTCGCGGACCCTTTTCATTGCCATGCATTCGAGCGCGAAGCCGTCGGCATAGGCAGGATGGGCATAGCGCGAAGCACCGCGAAAACCGAGCATGGGATTGCTTTCGGCCACCTCGAAGACCGTGCCGCCGATCAGCTTTGCATATTCATTGCTCTTGAAGTCACTCATGCGCACCACGCAGGGCTTTGGATAGACGGAGGCGGCAATGGTGGCGACCCCTTCGGAAAGCGTCTTTACGAAGAAATCCGCGGGGTCTTCATAAGCGATGGCAAGGGCGGCGATGTTCGCCCGCGTCGGCTGGTCGAGTTTTTCGGGGTGGCGGATCGCCATTGGATGCACCTTGATGTACTCGCTTATGATGAATTCCATGCGCGCCAGGCCGATCCCATCGACCGGCAGGGAGGCAAGGCTGAATGCCTGGTCCGGATTGCCGAGATTCATCATGATCGCGGTCCTTGGGCGGGGAAAGCGGCTCAGATCAGTCTGTTGAACCTCGTAGTCGAGAATGCCGTCATAAACGGTGCCGACCTCGCCCTCGGCGCAACATACCGTGATTTCCTGGCCGGTCTTGAGCAGGCCGGTTACGCCCACAGAACCGACGATGGCGGGAATGCCGAGCTCGCGCGCGACGATGGCAGAGTGGCAGGTGCGACCGCCTCTGTTTGTCACGATTGCCGCTGCCGCTTTCATAACCGGCTCCCAATCCGGCGTCGTAGTGTCGGCGACCAGAACCTCGCCCGGCCGAAACTGGGCAAGCTGCCCCGCATCGTCGATCACGCGAACCTTTCCGGCCCCGATCCGCGTGCCGACCGCCTTGCCCTTCGCAAGGATGGGCGCATTGCCTTTCAGGTGGTAGATTTCAAGAATGGAGCCCTTCTTCTGTGAAGCGACGGTCTCAGGCCGCGCCTGAACCATGTAGAGCCGGCCATCCAATCCGTCCTTTGCCCACTCCATGTCCATGGGTCTGTTCTGGCCGGCCTTGCGGGAATAATGGTTCTCAACCTTGATGGCCCAGTCCGCCAGCACCATGACATCGGCGTCCGAGATGCAGAACTGCGATTGTTCTTCGGCGCTGGTCGGAACATTCCTGGTGAATTCGGATGCGATATTGCTGGTCCGAAGCATGTCGGAGAAGACCATTTTGGCGTCTTTTCTGCCGAGCCGGCGCTTCAACACTGAGCGGAAGCCCTTGGCGAAAGTCGGCTTGTGCACATAGAAGCTGTCTGGATCTATCGTGCCCTGGACGACATTCTCGCCAAGACCGAGCGCGGCATTGACGAAGACCACATCGCGGAATCCGGTTTCCGTGTCGATCGAGAACATGACTCCGCTTGCCCCGACATCGCTCCGCACCATCTTCATGACGACTACGGAAAGATGGACTTTGAAGAGATCGAACTTGTTGTCATATTTGTAGTGGATCGAGCGGTCGGTAAAGTTGGAAGCGAGGCAGCGTCTATATGAATCGAGCAGCGCCTCATCACCGGTGATATTGAGATAGGTCTCGTTCTGGCCGGCAAAGGACGCTCCTGGCGAATCCTCGGCGGTTGCTGAGGAGCGGACCGCAAGCGAGACATCACTACCATATTCCCGCTTGAGCGCGGCGTATCCCGCGAGAATCTCTCCCTGGAGTTCAGCGGGCAGTTCGCATGCATAAACGATGGATCGGGCCTTTTTCCCGCGTGCCTGCAGATCGGCGATATCGTCTGGTACCAAGCCGTCCAATGCTTCATGCAAATTGCGCCAGGCGTCATTGTGATCGAGCACGGAGCGATATGCGTCCACGGTAACGGCGAAACCATTGGGCACAAGGACGCCATCGGCGGTCAGATTCCGATACATTTCGCCGAGGGAGGCGTTCTTTCCGCCAACGAGCGGTACATCGTCGATGCCTATTTCGCGGAACCAGCGAACAAAGGAACCTGTCATGGTTCATCCTTCCCGACCCGTCGGCAGCTCCGGCTTTCGCGTATTCCCCGGTAACTTCCTTGCTGGAAAGGCGCCTCAGAACACACCATCGCGGTTGCGACCGGCCGATGATCGTCATGAGCCGATAAAGCCGGTAATTTCTAGGCCACGCCTTCAACGTCCGCGTTGATCCTGCTCAATCACCGCAAATGGGCGGGAGCGGCCCGGGCGACCCGCTCTCAAGCGGGGGGCATTCGGCGGCGCCCGTGCCGCCGACGAGAGGTGTGCATCTTCGACAAGCGGGGATGCGCTCTTTGTCGCGCATCGGGTTTTCAGCTGCGCGTAGCCAACGGCTCGCAGGCGCGGCCGAATCCCTGCGGGGAATCCTTCCAGGTTGATTCAGAATCCAGCTTGCACGCCGGTGCGCGCGGCTCGCCTTGATCCGGGCCGATACCGCGGACCCTGTCCTCGCGGCGCGTGATGCGCCAGATACAGCCGATAACCGTCATGGGCAATGGCGGCATCGACGCCATGTTCCCGCCCCAGCCGCCGCACTAGGGCAGAAAGACGCCGGCCGTCGCCGGCAACGATCTCCGTGCCGCAGTGTGTAAATATCGCCCGCGGCACCCGTTCCTTCTCGCACCAGCCAAGTTGGGTGCGGATGGGCGCGTGCCCGATAAGTGTGCCTTGGGAGCGTCGGACCAAGGGACGGGTGATGGACGCGCCGTCCCCAATGTAGAGCTGAACCCCACGCAGCGCCGGTGCGCGCTCACGGATGGCGACGAGATCGGGGGCGTAGAAAAAGCTGTTTCCACTGGCGGTGATCCGAAAGCCCACGGCGGGCGCGCGCACGGAATGGATTACGCCAAAGGCTTCAATCTTCAGACCGTCAATCCGAACGGGTTCGCGCATCGATAGCTGCCGCTTATCGGCGATCAGGCTGCCCGCCAGGACGGCAAAGGTGTGCCGTGTGGCGTAGACGGGGCAGGGTGCCCCGTTGACCAGCCCCCATGCGTGATCTGGGTGGGCGTGGGTGATGAAAATTGATGTTGGATTCAGTGCTTCGAATTTCCCCAGCCAATCGGCGCCGCAGTCGATCATTATTCGGCTCCGTCCGTGCAGGACCAGAAGCGCGCTGTGGCGGCGGTGGCGGCGGGTTGCGACACCAATTTCGCCACGGGTACCGAGGAATACGAGTTCCATAGTTTTCCCGTCACGTGACACTTTGATACCCTGCCCGGGCCGGCGACGATGTAGAGCGTTAAGTAGAGAGGCAGGCGGGGGCCGGCCTTGACCGGAATCAAGGCCGCTCGATCGTTTTGAGACAATTGTTATCTAAGACCGGTGGACTAGAGCGCATCTTGGCCTGGCTTGATGACCGGGTATCTGCGCATGCCGTTATAACTCATGAGCCAAGGCTGGCGCCATTTTTCCCACACCGCAGACTTGGGCATCTGCGGATGGGGCGGTACCGTTGAGGCAGCGTTTGCGGAAGCCGCGCTGGGCCTGATGGCCGCGATTACGTCCAGTAATGTCGCACCGCTTCAGCCTGTCGCGATTTCCTGCCAGTCTTCCGGTCTCGATCTGCTTCTGGTGGCGTGGCTCAGCGCGCGTCGTCGAGGAAGCGCCTGGCGCCTACAAGGATGTCGATCAGGTGATCTCCAGCGCCGAACATGCCGGACTTGCCCGCAGGGTGGCCAGGCTGGCCCCCGTTATCTGCATAAAAGGCTGAATATCAATGCTCTTCTTCGATATCGGCTGTAAGGATATCGACGATCTGGGCCACCTTTCCCGCACACTCCCGTTGCAGATCCGCGCTGCCGTCCGCCCGCATGGCGGACTCCTCGACCTCCGCCAGGCTGGGATCAAGACTCAGGATGGCGACAAGTTTTGCCTCGTCGATTTCGCCCACCACCTGGCGAAGTCTGTCCAATGTGACTGTGTCATGCTCTGTCATGATCGCCTTCCTCTTTCATGTTCCGCCGGTTCTCCCAGGCGGTCGCATCGGTCAGAACCAGTTCAAGTGCGGTTTGGTTTGCGCTGCGCCGCAATTGAGTCTCCAAAGCAGCGGAGAGGCGATGCATGCGCGCGAAAAGCGGCTCGGATTCGTGCGCGGTCGCCAGCCGTACGCTCGCAAATTCCAGGATCACCGGAACAAGGGTCAATTTTTTCGGCCTTCCCGTTCTGTCGATGCTAACGATGAATAGAAAGGACCAGTCATTATGCAGATCGGGATCTACGGCGTAATCGTCCAGGATATCACCCGTGTCATGGAGGATCAGGGACCGGTCCGTTTGCTCGACGCCCTGAAACAGATGCGCGGAATGACCATGGACGATAGCTATTCCCCGGGCGGCGGCTGCGCGCCGGTAATCGCGGATCGCCGCCGAGGGGGTCAGCACCATGTTGGGACCCAGATGGCTTGAGAGAATGGTGAGTGTTGCTCCCTGCTGCTTTGTCTTTTCGATGTCATGCCGGCTGGGAAAGCCGGCATCGCCGGCGGGCGAGATATCGACATAGGCGGTGCCAGGCCGGTTGGCGCCGGCAGCAAACGGCGCCTCATGGTCGACGCAGGCGAAAAGTGCGATCTTTTGCGATCCTGCGGAAAAGATCGCTGGCCTCCGGGCGGCATCTGCATCGACGCCCGCGCCGGCATGAGCAATGCCTGCGCTGTCCAGAAGCCGAAGCGTTTCGAGCAGCCCGGCCACTTCGCCGTCGAGAATGTGGTTGTTCGCAAGGCTCACGGCCTGCACATTGCCGGCCTTCAATACGGTGACCGCAAGCGGGTCCGCGACAAAGCGGAAGGTCTTCGGTGTTCGCATCCAGCGCTCCGGACTGGCCGAGATGGCGCATTCCAGATTGGCGATCGTGGCATCACAGGAGCACAGGAGGGGGCCGACATCGCCCCAGAAGCTGCTGGGCTCGCGACGGCGCAATTCGCCGGAAACAAGCCGGCCGAGCATGACATCACCCACAAAGGCCAGCTGCATCGCACCCTCGCAAGAGTTCTAGCTGGACCGCGCCGCCCCAGGCCGCCCGCGTTGGTAGGTGCCCGTCAGTTGCGCAGCGGCGATAACGTGCGGCTTTGCCGCCACGGCGACCTCCGCGCAGGACGCCGTTTCCGGCAGCCGCAGCTGCGGTACCGCCAGGGCCAGAAGCCGGAAATGATAATGATGGGGCCTGTCGCCCGGCGGTGGGCAGGGCCCGTCATAGCCGGGCTGGTGGAAATCATTCAGAGCCTGGCGCACGCCTTCGCCATGCCGCGGATGGTGTGCCGGCAGCGACCGCTGGTCCGCAGGAATGTCATAGACTGCCCAATGATGCCAAGTTCCCCTGGGGGCGTCCGGGTCATCGCACAGAAGGACAAAGCTCTGGGCTTGCTGGGGTGGGTCCGTCCAGGTCAGGGGCGGCGACTGGTTCTGCCCCTCGCATGTGCAGCGCCGGGGAATGACCTCTCCGTCCTGGAACTGCGATGTCAACCGCATGCAAAAAAACTAGCGCCTGGATCGCGGCATGAAATTGCGCTCCCTCAAGGAGACTTTGTTTTCCCTTCCGATAATCTCGCGATGCTACCGGCGAAGCCCTCTCCAAGGCGTGCCGCCCCGCGCGGGCTTATGCACAACCCTGACATTGCGGAACTCTTCAGCCGGTATGCGGTTCTGCTGGAGGTGAAAGGCGCCAATCCCTTTCGGGTTCGCGCCTATCGTAATGCCGCCCGCACCATCGAGAACCTGCCGCGCGACATCAACGAGATGCTGGGCGGCGGCGCCGACCTGACCGAACTGCCCGGTATCGGCGAGGACCTGGCGCACAAAATCGCCGATATCGTCACTACCGGCCGCTTCACGCCGCTGGAGGAAATCAGCAGGCGCTTGCCGGGTCATCTGGCTGAACTGGCCGAAGTGCCGGGGCTGGGCCCCAAGCGCATCAAGCTGCTTTTCCACAGGTTGAAGGTGGGGTCGATGGCGGATCTGGCCGCGGCGGCCCGCGCCGGGCGGCTGCGCAAGATGAAGGGGTTCGGGCCGAAGATCGAGGCCAATATCCTCAAGGAGATCGAGCGGCGCGCGGCTACCACCACCCGCCTTCGCCTGTCGGTGGCCGAGCAGATTGGCGGTCCCTTGTTGGCCTGGCTGCGCGATACGGAAGGTGTCGAAGAGGCGGTGATCGCAGGCAGCTTCCGCCGCCGCCGCGAAACGGTGGGCGATATCGATGTCCTGGTCACATGCCGGAAGGGATCGAGTGTGATCGAGCGTTTCGTGCTCTATCCGGAAGTCGCTGATGTTCTGGCCAAAGGCTCGACGCGCGCGACCGTGCGCCTGAAATCGGGGCTCCAGGTCGACCTGCGTGTGGTGCCCGCGCGCAGCTATGGCGCGGCGCTGGTCTACTTTACAGGCTCGAAAGCCCACAATATCGCACTGCGCGCCATGGCTATGAAACGTGGGCTGAAGTTCAACGAATATGGTGTGTTCAAAGGCGCGCGTTGGCTTGCCGGACGGACCGAAGCCGAGGTCTATGCCAAGGCCGGCCTTGCCTATATCGAGCCAGAACTGCGCGAAAACAGCGGTGAGCTGGAAGCGGCCCGGGACGGACGGCTTCCTGATCTTGTCTCTCTATCCGACATAAAGGGCGATCTTCATGCCCATACCCGCGCCAGCGACGGCCAGGATTCGCTGAAGGAGATGGCCGAGGCGGCGCGGAAACTGGGCTATTCCTATTTGGCGATCACCGACCATACCGCCCATGTCGGGATCGTGCATGGGCTGGACAGGCGCCGGCTCCGCCAGCAGATGGCGGCTATTGACCGGCTCAACGCGAAATTCCGCGATTTCCGCCTTCTAAAGTCCGCAGAGGTGGACATCCTGCCCGACGGCAGACTCGCCATCGATCCCGGCGTCGCCAAGGAGTTGGATCTTGTGGTGGCCGCGATCCATACAAAATTCGGAAATGACGCCCGCACCCAGACCGACAGGCTGCTGCGTGCCATGGACGACCCTTGCGTCAACATAATCGCCCACCCGACGGGACGGTTGCTCGGTGAGCGCGAGCCTTATGAGCTCGACATGCAGCGCCTGATGGAGGGTGCCCGCGAACGCAACTGCCTGCTTGAGATCAACGCCCAACCAAGCAGACTGGACCTGAACGGCGCCCATTGTCGCCTGGCAAAGCAGATTGGCGTGCGGCTGGTCATCTCCACCGACGCGCACACCGCCGAGACGCTGGGCTACATGCGCTTTGGGGTGGATCAGGCCCGGCGCGGATGGCTGGAGGCGACGAATATCGCCAACACGCGAAACCTGGCCACGCTGCTCGCCCAACTCAAGCGATAAGCTTCGTTCTGGCCGCGACGAGAAATCCCCGCCGCGCCGGCAGCTTGCGGACAAAGAATTCAAAGACCATCCGTCTTGCCATGCTCCAGATAGGCCTCGAGCATGTTCAACTGATAGAGATCGGTCAGCAGGCCCGACGACAGGATATCCACGGGAAAATCCAGCAACCCGGCGCTGCCGGCCATTTGATCCGGATCATGGGCCGGTACCGGGTCCGGCGCTGTTATGGGAAGATGACTCATGAAGGATCATTGCGATTGTTTGCCCTGGACGGCGTGGCGGGCCTGGGCCGCAAGGTCGCGGAATCGCTGGGCGTAACGCCGGCTGAACATGAAATGCGCCTGTTCGAGGACGGGGAATACAAGGTTCGTCCGCTGGACCATGTCGATGGGTGCGATGTCTACCTGCTCGACAGCCTGCGCGGGACCGGTGGCGAAAGCGTCCATGACAGGCTTTTTCGCCTGCTGGTCCTCGCCGGGGCGGTAAGGGACGGCGGCGCGGCAAGGATCACTATCGTCGCGCCATATCTTTGCTATGCGCGCAAGGACCGTCGCACCAAGCTCCATGACCCGCTCACCCTGCGCTATGTCGCGACGCTGTTCGAGGCGGTGGGAACCGACGTCATGATGGTGCTGGATGTGCACAATCCCGCGGCGTTCGAAAATGCCTTCCGCTGCAGGACCGTGCCGCTGACCGCGGCAGGTCTGTTCGCGCCCCTGGTAAGGTCGGTGGCAGGCCAGGCGCTGTGCGTCGTATCGCCCGATCCCGGCGGCGTAAAGCGTGCCGAGCTTTTCCGCCAAAGGCTGGAAGCGCTTTGCGGCCAACCCGTCGCCAAGGGTTTTGTCGACAAGCGCCGTAGCGCCGGTGTTCTGACCGGCGATCTGTTCGCCGGTGACGCCAAGGGTGCCACCGCGCTCATCATCGATGACCTGATCAGCACGGGCCACACCATGGTCCGCGCGGCTGAAGCGGTGCGCAAGGCGGGGGCACACCATGTGACCGCCCTGGCATCGCATGGCCTTTTCAATCTGGCGGCCCTTTCGGTCCTGGCGGACCCCGCCATCGACCGGTTGATGGTCACCGACAGCGTGTTGCTGCCGCCACTGCCAGACGCCCTGCGCGCCAAGACCGAGGTGGTTTCCTGTGCCGGGCTGATCGCCGAGGCAATCCGTCGCCTGGATACCAGGTCGTGTCTCCAGGAACTGCTGGCTCTGTGAGGATAAGCTCGATCCGGCGGGCCTCCGCATCGGCGAGGGCCAGATAACGCTTTGCCAGTGGGAGCCATTTTGCGGGCGTGCGTGGTGCAGGCTCCAACAGATGCGCCAGCGCCAGCCTGGCCTTGAGGATGGCGCGGTAACAGCGATAGAAGGCCAGAAGTTCGGCCGCCGGGCCGGTGCCCAGTTCCCGGGTCAGCAGCATCTCCATCCGACGGGCGAGGGACGGTGCCCCCAGGCGATGGCATTCCACGCCGAAGTAAGCGATCTCGTCCAGCGGATCGACGATGCGCAACAGCTCGTTGAATTCCAGGCAGTCGATCACTGCCAGGGGCACGCCCATCCAGACATGCTCCGGCCTAAGATCGCCGTGCCCCTCAACAATGGCGCCTTTCCCAATCTGCCTGACGAACAGCGCCCGGCGCTCGCGAAGAAAGCGGCGCAGGGCCCGGTCAATGCGCAGCAGTATCGGCCTGGGCAGTGCGAAGCGATCCTGGAACAGGACCGGCCGATTGCCGGCCAGCGCCTGGCGCCAGCGAGCAAGCCATCTAGCCTCCGTCATTGGTACCTTGCGCGCCCGGCGATAAAAAGCAGCCATGACATGGGCCAGCCGGTCGATCTGGCCCCTCTCGACGGCATGCCGCAGGATCATCTCGTCCAGCATCATGGTCTTGTCCAGCCGCCGCATCACGACCAGCCAGTCCACTGCCTCTCCGACCTGGCCGAATGAAAGTCCCGTGGGCGAAAGCCGGAGCGAAACCACGTCCAGATAGATGCGGGGCGCGAGCCGGCGGTTCAACCGCAATTCCTCGAGGCAGGCCATTTCGCGCTTTTCCAAGGTGGAAAAGTCGAGATAGGAAAACCGGACCGGCTTTTTGAGCTTGTAGGCCCTGTCGCCCGCCAGAAAGACCCAGGACATGTGGGTTTCGTGCGCAACGATCGGCGCATCGACAGTCCCATACGAATGGCAGTCACGCAGGAAAGCAACTTTGGCGGGAAGTGGCGCTGCACCAAGAGACGGCGTGGCGGAGTTCTTGCCGTCGTCCGTGCATGCGCGGCTCATTTCGGCGCCGTCTTTTTGCGCCCTTCACAATAGAATGCTGAGTGCCTCATGGATTGATATGGCTCAAATCAGGGGTGATGTGCCGGATCGCCGTGGCATGGAACTCCGCGCGCAACAAGTTCTCCAGACTTGCTATCAGACCACACAAACGTTGCTGGCCTGCGGACCCTTGTCGCCCTCTTCCTCATGAAACGAAACGCGGGATCCCGGAACCAATTGTCGGAACTTCCCGTCCAGCACGCTGTTCTCGTGAAAGTAGATTTCGCGACCATCTTCACTTTCAAGATAGCCGAAATTCCGGTCCGTATCGATGCGAAGGACTTTGCCGTGTGGTTTAGACACATGCCTGTCCTGGGTCTCCTTCAGCTTCGAGGCATGGTCTCTCAACTGGCGGTCGGCCCGGCGGAACGCATCGTTGACGGCAAAATTGACATCGGCCTGACGGCGGTCGCGACTCCTGGGAGGCGGCTTCACACTGACGTCGCGATGTCCAGGAAGCGCAATCCGCACCGTAACGAAATACGGTTCGCCCAACCTGTGGTGTGCGTCCGGAGCGCGGATCACGACACGACAGGCGGTCATCCTGCCATAGTGATGCTCAAGCTTCGTCACGTTGTTTTCGATGACTTGTCTCAGATGCGTGGACGGTTCGAATCCTTCGATTTCCAATTGAAGCGGTGTCTCCATGGCGTACTCCACCCGAACTCACGATAACGATATCGGATCGCCGCCGGTGAAGATTTGATGCAAAGCAAGTTGTCACCATGTGATGGGCTGAGGCGGTTGGACGCGCTGCGGGTTTCACCGCAACAGGCTGCGACACCGTTGCCAAGGCAGAAGGCGCTTCCAAGCGCATTTCATTTCACGCATTCAGACGGAATTCAAGAGCGGTCCCACCGCTCAGAGGCGCGGGCTTTTTCGATTCTGGTTTTGATACGCCATCGCCGGCCGGCTATTCGGCGATTTTGACCTGCTCGCCGTCACGCAAGTTTGAAAGATCACCGGCAGCGAGCTTCTCGCCCGCCATCACACCGGACAGGATCACGGCCGTCTGCTGTGACACCGGGCCCAGCGCCACGCTGCGTTTTTCCAGCGTGTCGTCTTCCTTGATGACATAGATGTCGCCGGTACGGCCATGCGCCTGAACCGCCTGGGCCGGCACGGTGACGCGGCTGATGGCCGCGACGGCGCCCTTGCCCGGCATGTCCATGAAGGCCACGCGGGCCGCCATCTGGGGCAGAATACGACCATCCTTTGCCTTGATGGAAACGCGCACTTCCACCGTGCCCTTGCTCTGGTCGGCGGTCGGAATGATGGCGATCACCTGGCCGGGAATGTCCCATTCGGGATAGGCATCCAGGTGGATGATCGCCGCGCCACCCACCTTGACCCGGTCGATATAGTTTTCGCTGACGTCCACCTGGACCTCGAGCGAGTCCATGTCGACGATGGTGACGATGCCGGTGCGGGTGTCGCCGCCGCCGGCCGCCGAAGGCGCCACGACTTCGCCGACCTGGGCAACCTTGACCGTCACGATGCCCGAGAAGGGCGCGCGCACCAGCGTATCCTTGAGAAAGCTGGCCGCTGTCGCCACGCCGGCCTGGGCCACCTGATGGGCGGTCCGCGCATTCTCATAGGCCAGGCGCTGGGTCTCCACCGCGTCGGTCGAGATGGCGCCCTCGCTCTTGAGCTTCTGGTATCGCGCATAGATGGGCGCGGTATTGTCCAGCGTCGCCTTGGCCTGGCGCGCCTTGGCCTCAGCTTCCATAAGGGCCGCGCGCTGGTTGGAGTCGTCCAGCCGGGCAACGATATCGCCCGCTTTCACCTGGTCGCCTTCCTCGAAATTCACTTCCGTCACCTTGCCCAGGATCTTGGCCGACAGCGTCGCCTTGCGCCGCGCCACCACATAGCCCGACGCATCCAGGCCACTGACACTGCCGGCATCCTGCGCCTGCGCCGTCACGGCATGGACGGTCACGCGGCTGTCGGGCCAGAAATACCAGCCACCGCCCGCCAGCGCCGCCAGCAGCACCACAGCGGCGATCATCCACGGCGCGCGCGAGGGTGCGAGCGGCGCTTTCCGTTCGATACGCAGCGAATCCAGCAAGGCCGACTTGTTGTCCTGGCTCATGTTATGCCCTGACTTCCCGAACCGTCACGTCGCCCTGAGGGCATCTACCACCGGACGGCGCGCCGCGCGGATCGACGGCGGCAGGCCTCCCAGCAGGGCCACGACAGCCGCCCAGATGATACCAAGCGCGACCAGCCCTGGCGAGACGGTGAGGTGGAAGACATTGGTTCCGAAGAAGTCCTGCTTTCCGTTGTAGAGCAGGAAAGCAGCCGCCGCGCCGATCAGCGCACCACCGATCGACAGCACCAGCGTTTCCAGAATCACCGATACCATCACGGGTATGGCGGAAAAGCCGAGGGCCCGCAGGGTGGCGATTTCCCGCCCACGGCTGGAGACCGCCGAATACATGGTGTTCAGGCAGCCGAACAGCGCGCCGATCGCCAGGATCGCGCCGATGGCGTAAGCCAGCTTGGCCAGGAAGTTGCTGTTGTTGCCGGCGGCCCGGTTGTACCAGTCGCTGTGGCGTTCCACCTTGACCGACAGGGCTGGGTTGGTTGTCAGGGCACGCTTGAGCGTATCCAGCGAGCCATAGGACGCCAGCCGCACCAGGATGGAATTGTAGGCAGTCTTGTGCAGCGCCGGCATCATGGTCTCGGTATCGCCGACCACCTGGCCGTCGGTGATATCGCCGGCTTTGAAGATGCCCACGATCTTCCACGGTCCTCCGGGCAGGATCACGTCGTCGCCGATGTTCATGTTCTGGAACAGGAAGCGCGCGCCTTCACCCACCACCATCTCGCGCTGACCAAAGCGGAACATGCGGCCCGCGATGATGTGGAATTCCGGCCGCACCTGCTGCGCCATGGGGCCATAGCCGCGCATGGTGGTATAGCCCTTGGAGCCGTCCTTGCGCAGCACGGGGATTCCCATGTTCAGGCCGCGGTCGGCCAGCGGCTTGCCGTCGGCCCCCTTGGCGATGCCGGGTGCATCGGTGATGAGCGCTGCCTGGTCGCGGGTAATGGCGCTGTCGCCTTCGCCATCGGCCGTCGCGGTGACGATGATGGCCCGCATCCGGTCGCCGGAATTGATGTAGACCTGCCGGATGCCCTGGGTGACCGACATCATCGACAGCAGCACGCCGATCGTGGCGCCGAGCCCTGCCACGATCACCATCGACGGCCAGAAGCGCGTCCCGAGGTTGCGGAAGTTCATGGCGCAGATGGCCATGGTTTGGCGCAGCAGATTCATGTGGCCCTCCCCGACAGGGCGGTGGCGATATCCATGCGCTTGAGGCGCAGCGCCGGCAAAGCGGCACTGGCAAGCGCCACGGCACAGGCGCAGAGCGCGGCCCAAACGAGCACCATGGCCGTCACAGTGGGCAACGGCGGCGTGCCCTGGCCGGGCGGAAACAGCCGGGGCAACTGCCCCGACAGGAAGGCTGCCAGACCAACGCCCAACGCGGCGCCCAGAAGGCAGGGCAGGGCGGCTTCCAGGACCACCAGCAGCACCACGGTGCGGTCCGTGAAACCGATGGTCTTCAGAGTGGCGAATTCCGCTAGCCTTTCGCGCACCGACTGGGCGATGCCGTTGGCGGTCAGGAACAGCACCATGAACATGCCGGCCAGGGCGATCTTCTGGTCCAGTGCCGCCAGGTCCAGTCCCGAATTGGAAATGTCCAGCGCCGCCTTTTCCGTAGTCGATTGGGTGGCGGTGGCGGAATTGGCGAAATGCGCGTCGATTTGCTGGGCGATGGCGGCGGTGCGTGACCGATCGGAGACCTGGGTCATCAACTGGCCGATCTTGTCCTGCTGGGCGAGCGGCAGTGCCTTGTTGAAATACTCGTAATTGCCGATCATGAAGCCGCCGGTCATGTAATCGACGTCGGGCACCACGGCCACGACCTTCAAGTCCCAAGCCTTGCCGTCGGCGCGCTTGTTCTGCGGCGAGATAATGGTGAAGATGTCGCCGGGCTTTAGCTGGCGGCTTTCGGCCTGGATGCGGCTGACCAGGACGCCATCGCGGGTCTGGTGCAGCATGTCCCATTGTGCCGGAGTGATGGGCCAGTCGGGAAATACCTTGCCGAAATTGTCGCTGGTCATCAGGGCGAAGGCGCGATTGCGCTGGTTCTCGTGATAGCCCCCCAGCCCGCCGAAATAGGCGACTTGGGCAATCCCCGGAAGCTGGGCGGTCTGGGCGACCTGGGCCAGCGGCATGCCGCTGCCAAAGAAACGCTGATTGCTCCAGATTCGGTCGTCATGGGCGCCGGCCGCCACCTTCTCGAACGTGGCGTTCATGCCGATGGTCAGGCCGAACAGGGTGAAGGCGATCATTACCGATAGCAGGGTCAGGATGGTGCGGGTGGGCTTGCGCATGACCGCCGCCCAGATCAGGGGCAGGAATTTCATTGGGCCGCCATCCTGTGTTCGATCAGGGTGCCCTTGTCCATCTCCAGCCGGCGGCTGGCATGGTCGGCGGCCTTGGGATCGTGCGTGACCATGACGATGGTCTTGCCATGCTGGCGGTTGAGCTGCTGCAACAGGCCCAATATTTCGTCGGCCGTGGCGCGATCCAGATCGCCGGTCGGCTCGTCGCACAGAAGGATTGTGGGATCGGCGACGATGGCGCGGGCGATGCCCACGCGCTGCTGCTGGCCGCCCGACATCTCGCCGGGCTTGTGGCGGGCGCGATCCTTCAGGCCCACAATATCCAGCGCGATATCGACCCGCCGCCGCCGCTCGGACTTGGAAAGGCCCGTCAGCAGCAGCGGCAGCTCCACGTTGCCGGCCGCCGACAGCATGGGCATCAGATTGTAGAATTGGAAGATGAAGCCGATATGCCGACCGCGCCATCTGGTCAGCTGGCCACCGGACATCTGTTCCAGATGATCCCCGCCCACGATCACCTCGCCGGAGGTGGCCCGGTCCAGCCCCCCAACCAGGTTGAGGATGGTTGTCTTGCCCGAGCCGGACGGGCCCATCAGCGAGACGAACTCGCCTTCTGCAATCTCAAGTTCCAGTCCGTGCAGGACCGCGACCTTTTCCTTCCCGCGTTGATAGTTCTTGACCACGTGGCGCAACGAAATGGCTGACGACATGGGACCACCCTTATGGCTGAGGGTTGAAGGTTATCGCGTGGGACGAATGGCTTTCGTGTTTCCCGTTCTATTAGTCATACGATGTAGAATAAACCCCACATCGTCAAGTCTAATATCTTGCATAACACGGTACAGTGTCAAGCAAGATAGTTGGCTGCGAACCCCGGATTTTGAGGCGCTTGTCAGCGCCGCATCTGCCAGTCCGAGAGGGCTTGGCTGGGCCAGACCAGTTCCACAATGTTCAGGATGAGATTGTCGCGGATGGCAAAGCCCAGCCACAGCTCCACCACCACCGCAAAGACAATGCTGGTGCGTACCGGCAGGCGCCAGGCCAGAACCACGCCGGCCAGAGCCATCACCGTATCCGACAGGGAATTGACGACGCTGTCGCCGAAATAGCCGGCTGCCAGCGCGGTCTGGCGATAGCGCTCCATCACCGGCGGGGTATTTTCCAGGACTTCCCAGCCCGCTTCCAGCCCCGCCGCCAGCGCCAGCCGGAGAGGGAAGGGCGTGTCCGGCAAAAGCCAGCGCAGCAGCGCATAGAACAGCATGCCATGCACCACATGCGTCCAGCTGTACCAGTCGGTCAGCTGCTGGGATGATTCCGGACCCGCCGGATCGCCATTCCAGAAGGTAAGACGGCCGCAGGTGCAGATCAGCGGATGGCCCATGGCATGCAGAACCAGCGCCTGCAGCACAAGCGCCGCCGCGATCGCAACTCCGGCCTGGCGCCATGAGAACGCCGTGAAGAAGCCCGCCCCCGTCATCGTCCTTGTATAAACCGCCGCGGGCAAATTTGCCCATTGACCATGCATGCGCGCTCGCCGGCCAGCGCCCCGCGCCCCGCGCCAGGCGATGACGGCGAAACCCGCCGCCAATGCTCTATCGGCGGATTATCGGGGTGCCATGAACGGCGCCCTCAAGGTCAATGGTTGGTGCTGGCTTCGACCTTGCGGTCCTTCAGCAGCTGCACATAAAAGACGCGCAGCTCCTGAGGGGCCTGGCCGCGATTGAGGAAATCGGCGGGGGTGTGCTTGTGGTCGTCAGGCGCGTTCAGCACGGCACCCTTGTCTGCCAGGAATGTGATCACATCCTGCGTCTCGGGGGCGGTCCAGTTCATGACCGCCATATGCATGATGCTTCTGCCGCCATCGGCCTTGGCATTCAGGTTCGGGTCCAGCTCGAGCGCGTATTTCATCGCGTCCAGATGGCCGCCATAGGCCGCCGCAAGGGCCAGGGTGGTGCCGTCCGCCGCCTTGGCATCCGGACGGGCTCCGGCCTGCACCAGTGCCTTCATCGCTTCCATCGAGCCAGCCTCTGCGGCCAGGATCAGCGGCGGGGTGGCGAACTCACGGGGCTTGGGTGGGGCCACGCTGCCGTCGGCGACGGCCAGCTTGGCGCCTTCGCCCGCAAAGCGCTTGCTGGGAGGCGGCGGCGGCGGCGGATTGGTCATGGCATTGGGATCGCCGCCCTTGGCCAGCACCAGCCGCACCAGATCGGCACTGCCGCTGACGGCGGCGATATGGATCAGCTGGCGGCCATGGCTGTCGCTTTGCGCCACGTCCGCGCCGTCCTTCACCTGCTGCATGGCAAAGGGGATGTTGTCCTCCACCAGCGCCGCCTCGATAACCGTGGTGCCGTCAGGCAGCCTGGCCTTGCTGTCGGCGCCGGCCGCCACCAGGGCATCCGCCGCTGCCGGCGCCCGGCTCTTCAGCGCAAAGAACAGGGGCGTAAAGCCCTTGTCCGCCACGGCATTGACATTGGCCCCATGCTTGAGCAGCACCGCGATATTGTCGGTCCGGCCCACGGCCGCTGCCCGCATCAGCGCGGTCTGGCCATGGGGATCGGCGGCATTCACGTCGGCACCACCGGCGATCATCTTTTCCAGCACCGCGGGCGTGGCTGTACCGGCGCACAGCGCCAGCGCCCCGATACCGTCGGGCCGTGCCGCCTTCACATTGGCGCCCGCCCCGATCAGGGCATCGACGATTTGCGTGTTGCCCAGTTCGCAGCCCAGCGTCAGCGGCGTGGCGCCGGAGACGTCGGCCACGTTGGGCCTGGCGCCTGCCGCCAGCAGCATCGTCACCGATTGCGGATCCTGGCGGTCCACTGCCCATGCCAACACAGTGGACTTGTCGGGCAGCACCGCGTTCGGATCGGCATGCTTGGCCAGAAGACTCTTGATGGCGTCATGATCGCTGGCGCGCACCGCTTCCAGAAGGGGGCTGTCCATCGACGTGGCCCAGCCCGTGCCCGAAAGCGCGCCCAAAAGCGCGATGCTCAAACCCAGTGCGCGTTTCATACCGGCAAAGCTCCGTCAGTCAGGCCAGGAAAGCATTGTAACGGCCATTGGAGTCGCCCAGCTTTTCCTCGTGGACGCCCAGCGCTTCCATCATCGAAAGCATCATGTTCGTCATGGGGGTACCCTTTTCCGCCTGGATATGGGTGCCACCCTTGACCATGCCGCCCGCGACGACGGTCGGCAGGTTGCGATGATCGTGGCGGTTGGGGTCGGCCAGGCTGGCGCCGGCCAGCACCAGGGTGCTGTCGATCAGCTTGGCTTCGCCATCGCTGGTTTCGCTCAGTCGCTTCAGGAAATAGGCGACCTGGCCCATGTGAAGGGTGTTGATCTTGGTCAGCTTGGCCAGCTTTTCCGGATCGTTGCCGTGATGGCTCAGCGGATGGTGCGCATCGGGCACCTCGATCTCGGGATAGGATCGGCCCGAGACTTCGCGGCCCACCATGAAGGTGCCGACGCGGGTCAGGTCGGCCTGCATGGCCAGAACCTGCAGGTCGATCATCATCTTGGCGTGCTCCTCGAACGTATCGGGGATGCCGGCGGGATGGGCGAAGTTGGGCAGCGCGACGGCATTTCCTCCGCCGGCTTCCGCCTTCTGGATGCGCTTTTCAATGTCGCGCACCGCCGTCATGTATTCGTCCAGCTTCTTGCGGTCGTCCGCGCCCATGTTGCCGGACATGCGCTTGGCGTCCGCGGCCACGAAGTCCAAGATCGAGGCCTGGCGCCGCATCTGGGCCAGGCGGCCCTTGGGGTCCAGGTTGTCGCTGTCGCCGAACAGCCGCTCGAACACGTCCCGCGGATTGGTGGTGACGGGCAGCGGTGTGGAGGCATCCCTCCAGGACAGGGTATTGGTATAGGCACAGCTATACCCGGAATCGCAGCTGCCGACGAGGCTGGGCGGATCGAGGCCCAGTTCCAGCGAAGGAATCTGGGTCTGCTCGCCGAACTGCTTGGCTACCAGCTGGTCCATGGACACGCCGCTTTTCAGGTCCGCGCCCTCGGTCTTCTTGACATGCACGCCGGTCAGGTACGACCCGCAGCAGCGGCCATGGTCGCCCGCGCCGTCGCCCAGCGCCTCGGCCTGGGCATGATCCAGCCCGCTGATCACCGCGAAATGCTGGCGATAGGGCTCCAGCGGCTTGAGGGTCGGCGGCGTGACGTAATCCGCGCCCAGTTCCTTTGGGAAGAAATTGTCCATGTCCATGCCGTTGGGCATGTACACCACCTGAAGGCGCTTGCGGATGCGGGCGGCTTCCTCGGCGGCCCGGGCGCTGGGGATCATCGCTTCCAGCAGCGGCAGCGAGAGCAGGGTGCCCATGCCGCGAAGCATGGTGCGGCGGGCGAGCGGCTTTCTGGTGATGATCATTTGTCCGGTGTCCTTCTCATGTCAAAGGGAACGCTGGTGACGATGCCCATGATGATGTCGTTCATGCGGTATCCGTCCTTCTCGGCCGCGTAGCGCACCGCGCGGACGGACGGCATGTCATAGGCCTCAAGCCCGCGGCCAAGCGCATAGGTCATGAGCCTTTCGGTGAAAGCCTCGACGAACTGCTGCTTGCGGGCCAGAAGAATGCCCTGCAATCCCTGCGGCCCTTCGAACTTGGTGCCGTCCGGCAGCACGGCCGAGGCATCGACCAGCTGTCCGGCATAGGCGTTGCGCCAGGCGCCGACGGCGTCGAAATTCTCCAGGCTGAAGCCCAGCGGGTCCATCTTGGTGTGGCAGGAGGCGCAGACCGGGTTGGCCCGGTGCATTTCCATCTGCTCGCGGATGGTCATCGTCTTGCCGTTCTTCTCGTCGTTCAACTGCGGCACGTTCGGCGGCGGCGGCGGCGGGGCGGCCGCCAGGATGTTTTCCAGGATCCACTTGCCGCGCAGCACGACCGAGGTGCGGTTGTTGTAGGACGTCACGGTCAGGATCGACGCCTGGCCCAGAAGGCCGCCGCGGTGCAGGGCGGGATCGAGTTTCACCTTGCGGAAGCTGGTGCCGTAGACGCCGGGAATACCGTAATGCTTGGCAAGGCGCTGGTTCACGAAGGTATAGTCGGCATCCAGAAAATCCAGGATGCTGCTGTTGTTGTGCACGATGCTATCGAAGAACATGTTGGTTTCGGTCAGCATCGCCTCGCGCAGGCGCACATCGAAGCCCGGGAAGGCCCGCCGGTCGGGCTTCTGGTATTCCAGCCGCCGCAGGTAGAGCCACTGGCCGCCGAAATTCTTCGTCAGCGCCTTGGATTTGGGATTGGCCATCATGCGTTCGACCTGGGCGCGCAACACCTTCGGATCGTGCAGTTGCCTGTGCTCGGCCGCCGACAGAAGCTTTTCGTCGGGAATGCTGCTCCACAGGAAGAACGACAGGCGCGTGGCCAGTTCCAGGTCGCTGATCCGGTGCACCGAACCGGGCTGAGAGCCGGCCGGATCGCTTTCCGTCATGAACAGAAAGTTGGGAGAAACCAGCACGGCCTGCAGCGCCGCGGCGATGCCATGCTCGAAATCCGCGCCATTGCGGCCGACATGGTAGATCTTCATCAGCGGCTTGACATCGGCCTGGGTCACCGGACGGCGATAGGCATGGTGCGCCAGGTTCGCCAGGATCTTCTCCGCGCAGGCATTCTCTGCTGCCGCCGCCTTTGCCGGATGGCAGATGAATATCCTGCGGCGGCTGGGAGTGTCGCCCGGGCCCTTCACGTCATAGGGGCCGACCACGGAAATCTGCATCACGTCGCGCAGGTAGAAGGCCTGGGCCAGGTTGGGACCGACGCCGAAGGAAGGCACCTGCAGCGTGTTCACGCGCGCGCCATCCACGGAAATATCCAGCGGCAGCGGCACGGGCTCGCCCTCGGGCTTGCCCGGGCGCGGGCCCTTGGTGGTCGGCGATACCAGATCTTCGTCCAGCGCCAGGTTCTTGCGGAACGACGCGCCGATGGTGCGCAGTCCTGCCTTCAGCGGCACCTTCACCTCATAGCGGTTGTCGGCGCTGATCTCGTTCTCGGTCGAGGTGTTGGAGTTCAGGAATACCTGGATGGTGTAGGTGGCGTCGAACGGCGCGTAGAATTTGAAGGCGCCGCCGCCGCGCGAATCCAGCGGCAGGTCATCGCTGGCGCGCTCATTGTACGATGGAACGCCGAAACCGTTCTCGAACAGGTCCTTGGGGATGCGATAGTCCACGGTGGTGGGTCTGTGCGAGGCCTGGCCGGTGGCCATGCGGCTGATTTTGCCGGCCACATTGATGTAGCGGTCCATCAGCGTGGGCGAAACCGTAAGCACGTCGGCGATGTTGTCGAAGCCATAGCCGGTATCGTCGATCGGCAGCTCGTTGCTGAAATCGAGATCGATGCCCAGCAGATCGCGTACCGCATTGGCATATTCGGCGCGGTTCATCCGCCGGAGGGTGGCATGGCCGGGATTGGGATTGGCGGCGGCGTTGGCATCCAGCGAGGCGGCCAACCAGTGCGTGAAATCGTCGATGTTCGCCTTGGGCGGGCGGGGCATGCCCTTGGGCGGCATCTCACCCAGGCTCAGGCGGCGCAGGATCTTCTCCCACGTCGCGTCATTGGCGGCGAGGTTGGTGGGATCGAGGGGCGTCACTGACCAGCCCGCGACCTTGAGCTTGTCATTGTGGCAGCCCTGGCAGAAACGAGTCAGCATCGCCTTGCGGTCGGCGGGCGAGGCGTCTGCGCCCATTGGCATTGCGGCGGGCACGAACCGGGCAGCGGCGGGCGTGGCGGGTGCCGGATCGGCCGAGGCGCGGCCCATGATGGCAGCGCTGCCAAAGGCGGCCATCGCAAAGGCGCAAAAGGCACCGGCGAAGGCGGCGCCGCGACCCAGGTTATGATGCTTGTGCTGCTTGAAACTCATTCAACTGCTTCCTCACACGACGCGCCAGATGGCAATTCTTCGATCACGGTACGCAACGCGAGGAAAAGGAACGAGCTAGCGCGAACGCGCTGCTGCCCCGGACGCGGCTTCTGTATTTGGCCGCTCGAGTCCTCCCCGCCCAAAGGTACCGCGAACATGGGGGAAAAGTGAACTATGCCCCTGGATTATTCATCTTTAATTGTGTCGATTCCGTTCCGCGCGCAAATTTGTTGCATAGGCGCAGGTTTGGCTCATGCTGCACTGCAGCGTTGACTTAAGGGCTCGTGAATACTGCGTTATTTCCTTAATGGCTATTTTCCGAACATCCAGCGCAGGATGGATGGCAAGAGCCAGCCGCCATGCACGTCGGAGTGCGCCCCATCGCCCCACTCGTAGCGGATGTCGTATCGGGGACCGGGAACTTTCTTGGCGTCGGCGTTGGCATTGGCCCATTGCAGGCTGGAGAGCATCTGTTCATTGGCCAGGTGCCAATTGCCGAACTGGTTGTTCAGGTCGTTTGTGCCGTCCTGCAGGAAGATTTTCATGGGGCGTATCGGTTCGCGCCGGATCAGGCCGGGATAAAGATCGCCGCCCGGTATCATCGGGTGATCGGCGGTGGCCGGGTGATAGCCGATGGAGGTGTAGCTGCCGATCATGCTGATGACATTGCCGAAGGCATCGGGCCGGTGCCACGCCACGGTGAAGGAACAGATGGCGCCCGAACTGGTGCCGCCGATGGCGCGCCGCCTGGGATCGTCGGTGAACTTGTAGGATTTGGCGACTTCCGGCAGCAATTCGTCGATCAGCATCCGGGTATAGTCATCGCTCAGCGCGTCATATTCCGGCGCGCGGTGGTTGGGATTTCCCGTGCCCAGATTGTCGGGATAGTGCTCGGTGCCCAGATTGCCCGGCGTGATGAAGACGCCGATGGTTTTTGGGATGTCGCCCTTGGCGATCAGATTGTCCAGCACCACGGGAATGTTCAGCGGACCCTTGGGATTGATCGCGCGCTGTCCGTCCTGGAAGACCAGAAGGTTGGGCGGATCCTTGGCGTCATAGCCGGCGGGCACGTAAATCCAGTAGCGCCGCACCGTATTGGCGATGATCTTGCTGTGGAATTCCAGCGGGCCGATCAGCTTGCCCTTGGTGATTTCGGGATGCGGGACGGAATCCTGCGTCGGCGGATATTCGCCGGGCTGGCGCGGCTCGGCCGCCATTGCCGTACCCGCCGTCAACAGAAAAGCCAGACCCGCCGCTGCCCACAAACGCATTTCCCCGCCCCATATTGTTGTTGTCGGCGGCAATCTGGAACACAGATCGGGTGCCGCGGCAATGGTTCACGATGCCAGCAGCGCTGCCACATGGCGCGCGATCATCAGGTCTTCGTCGGTGGGGATGACCCAGGCGCCGGTTTTGCCCGGCGCAATGCAGGGACCGCCATTGCGGTTGGCTTCTTCATCCAGCGCAATGCCCAGCCAGCCTGCGGCGCGGCAGACGCGGGCGCGGATTTCCGCGGCATGCTCGCCGATGCCGGCGGTGAAGACCAGCGCATCCAGCCCGCCCAGGGCTGCCGCCATCGCGCCCATCTCGGCGCAAATGCGATAGATGAAAAGCTCGATGGCCTGCCTGGCCTCTTCGGAATCGCTTTCCAGCAACTCGCGCATGTCGCCGCTGATGCCGGATACGCCCAGAAGACCCGACCTGTTATAGAGCATGTCGCTGACCGCCTCGGCGGCCATGCCCTTCTGCTGCAACAGGTACAGGACCACGCCGGGATCGAGCGCACCGCAGCGCCGCGCCATCACCAGCCCGTCCAGCGCGGTAAAACCCATCGTGGTTGCGATGCTTTTTCCGCCATGCATGGCGCACAGGCTCGCGCCGCTGCCCAGATGGGCGACGACCACGCGCGCCCGCGCGGCATCACCGATCACCTCAGGAAGCACGCCGGCGATGTATTCATAGGAAAGGCCGTGAAAACCATAACGCCGTACGCCTTCGTCATGGAGCGCGCGGGGCAGGGCGAAACGCCTGGCCACATCCGGCTGGCCGGCATGGAACGCCGTGTCGAAGCAGGCGATCTGCGGCAGGTCTGGATGCAACTCCGACAACGCCCGAATGGCTGCCAGATTGTGCGGCTGATGCAGCGGCGCCAGCGGCACCAGCGCCTCCAGCCCCGCCATCACGGCTTCGTCTATACGCGTCGGCACGGTGAATTCCAGACCGCCATGTACCACCCGGTGTCCGGCGGCCATCAGCCGGTCGCCAAAGCGCTTCTCCAGCCAGGACAGCAGGAATTTCAGCGCCGCGCCCTGTGACGGACCCTCGAGCAGCTGATCCGCCAGCACCGCGCCCGCTGCCTCCCTGGCGCGGAACCGCGCCTGACCGCCCAGCCCTGTCACCGCACCGTTGCAAATCAGGGCGGGCGGCCCGGCCTGCGCGCCGAAGAGTGCAAATTTGAGGGAAGAGGAACCGCCGTTCAGCGTAAGGATGGCGTCGCCCATGCCTGATGCCCGATCTGCCCCGAATTGCCGCCGGCACGCGGCCCCGGATCGCCCTGCCGCGCGTTGAGAATGATCATTCGGTAACGCCGGCCCGTGAAATCCCGTTCACCCGTGAAATCCCGTTCATATCGCGGGATATTGCCCAGCACCCTTGCGCCCCCTCAAGGCCGGCGAAACGATGACGTACAAGAATTTGCGTTGCTTGCGGCAGAAACTCCAGCGGCATTTGCGAGGGATCGGGACATGAGCGAGGATTTCACGGCATTGGACCGTTATTGGCGGGCGGCCAACTACCTGTCGGTCGGCCAGATCTATCTCAAGGCCAACCCGCTGCTGCGCCAGCCTTTCGGCCGCGAACACGTGAAGCCGCGCCTGTTGGGTCATTGGGGCACGACCCCGGGACTGAACTTCATCTATGCCCATCTCAATCGCGTGATAAAGGCGCGCGATCTCGACATGATCCTGATCACCGGTCCCGGGCATGGCGGACCGGGCCTGGTCGCCAACACCTGGCTGGAGGGCTCCTATACCGAGCGCTATCCCGACATCGAGCGCAATGCCCATGGCCTGTCGCGGCTGTTCCGGCAATTCTCCTGGCCCTACGGCGTGCCCAGCCATGCGGCGCCCGAAACGCCCGGCTCCATCCATGAAGGCGGCGAGCTGGGCTATTCTCTGATCCATGCCTATGGCGCGGCACTGGACAATCCGAACCTGATCGTCACCTGCGTGGTGGGTGACGGCGAAGCCGAAACGGGCCCCCTGGCCACAAGCTGGCACGCCAACAAGTTCCTCAATCCGGCACGCGATGGCGCGGTATTGCCGATCCTGCATCTGAACGGGTTCAAGATCGCCAATCCCACCGTGCTGGCGCGCATCGGCCGCGATGAACTGGAACAGCTTCTGCGCGGCTATGGCTATGCGCCCTATTTCGTGGAAGGCGACGATCCAATGCCCACCCATGCGCTGATGGCGCAGACGCTGGAGACGTGCCTGAACGACATTGCCGCAATCCAGAAGGCGGCGCGCGTGGACGGCAATATGGAGCGTCCGCGCTGGCCGATGATCGTGCTGGTCACGCCCAAGGGCTGGACCGGCCCGAAGGTGGTCGATGGCAAGCCGGTGGAGGGAACCTGGCGCGCCCATCAGGTCCCTGTGTCGGGCATGGAAAAGCCCGAGCATCTGAAAATCCTGGAGGACTGGCTGCGCAGCTACCGGCCGGACGAGCTTTTCGATGCCGAAGGATGTCTCGATCCCGCGCTGGCGGCGCTGGCGCCCACCGGCCACCGGCGCCTCGGCATGAATTCCAACGCCAATGGCGGCGAGCGGATGGTGCCGCTGCATCTGCCGGACTATCGGGACTATGCCGTGCATGTTCCCGCCCCCGGTGCGTGCAAGGCGGAAGCGACGCGCGAGCTGGGAAAATATCTCCGCGACGTGATGGTGCTGAACCGCGAACAGAGGAATTTCCGCCTGTTCGGTCCTGACGAGACCGCCTCAAACAGGCTTGACGCGGTGTACCAGGAGACCGGCAAGGAATGGATGGCCGCCACCGTGCCCAACGACACCGATCTTTCGCAAGACGGAAGAGTGATGGAGGTGCTCAGCGAGCATATGTGCCAGGGCTGGCTGGAAGGCTATCTGCTGACCGGCCGGCACGGTCTCTTCTCCTGCTATGAGGCATTCGTCCATATCGTGGACTCGATGGTCAACCAGCACGCCAAATGGCTGAAGGTGACGCGGCAGATTCCCTGGCGCGCGCCCGTCGCCTCGCTGAACTATCTGCTCACCTCCCATGTCTGGCGCCAGGACCATAACGGCTTCAGCCACCAGGACCCGGGTTTCATCGATCATGTCGCCAACAAGAAGCCCGATGTGGTGCGCATCTACCTGCCGCCGGATGCCAACTGCCTCCTGTCGGTGGCCGATCACTGTCTCAGAAGCCGCAACTATATCAACGTCATCGTGGCCGGCAAGCAGATGGAATGGCAGTGGCTGGCCATGGATGCCGCCCAGCGACATTGCGCCGATGGCGCCGGCGCGTGGGATTGGGCCTCCAATGGCGGCGATGATCCCGATGTGGTGTTGGCTGCCGCGGGCGATGTGCCGACGCTGGAAACGATGGCAGCGGTGACGCTGCTGCGCGAAATGGCGCCCGATATCAAAGTGCGCGTGGTTAATGTGGTCGACCTGATGCGGCTGGTGCCGCCCCAGGAGCATCCGCACGGCCTGGACGATGGCGACTTCATCCGCCTGTTCACGGCGGACCGGCCGGTGATTTTCGCCTATCACGGCTATCCCACCCTGATCCACCGGCTGACCTACAAGCGGCCCAACCACGACAATTTCCATGTCCATGGCTACAAGGAAGAGGGCACCACCACGACGCCCTTTGACATGGTGGTTCTGAACGGGCTGGATCGCTATGCGCTTGCGCTGGATGCGATCCGCCGCGTGCCGCGCCTTAAGGACCGGGTGACGTCGGCGGAAGACTGGTATTGGACGACGATGCAGCGCCACAAGCTCTATATCAGTGCGCATGGCGAGGACATGCCCGAGGTGCAGGGCTGGCGCTGGACGCCAGGCAAGGACCGTCCAGCCTGAAGATTTCGCCCTGCGCGGGCCATCCGGCGCTACAGGCGCCGCTTCCCCCCGCGCCTGTCCAACGGCCGTGGAAATTTTTTCCGCGTGCTTTGCCCGGGGCTTGGCGGCATTGCCGCGCGTCTGCCAATCCGCCGGTGCCGGCCGCGCCTTATGCTGGAATCATGAAAACGGCGCCCGTACTCCAGCATCTGCCCGCCCGGCCTGCCACGGCACGCCGCACGCATGTTGATAAAGGGGGAGGGGCGCCAAAATGCGCAGGCTGACTCTGGCGGAACGCCGCCGTTTCGCTGTCCTGGACTGTCTGATAGCCGAATGCGGGAAACTGGCAGCGGTGGCCGAAGTCCTGGCCGATCACGAGATGCGCCAGCGTCGCGGCAATATCCGGCTTGTCGAACCTCCGCAGCATCTTGTCCTGTCATTCCCGCAGGCGTCGTGCGGGCGCGGGCCGCCCCGCCGCCGGCACTCAGTCCAGCGTGCGGCGGAAGCGCAGCAACGCCACCGTCCCCGCGGCCAGGGTAAACAGGGCCAGCGGCCACATGTCGGGCCAGATGTCGATTGCACCATTGCCCTTGAGCATGATCCCGCGCACGACGCGCAGGAAGTGGGTGGCGGGAAGCACCTCGCCCAGTGCCCGTGCCCAGCCGGGCATGCCCATGAAGGGGAAGGCGAAGCCCGACAGCATCACCGTCGGCAGGATGAAGAACAGCGTCATCTGCATGGCCTGAAGCTGGTTTTGCGCCACGGTGGAGAAAGTATAGCCGACGGCCAGATTGGCGATGATGTAGACTGTCAGGGCCGCGGTAAGAAGGCCCAGCGATCCGATCATCGGCACGCCGAAGATGAAGCGCGCCATCAGCAGGATCAGGCTGCTCTGGATCGCGCCGATCACGATATTGGGCGTGATCTTGCCGATCATGATCTCCAGCGGCGTCGCCGGCATGGCCAGCAGGTTTTCATAGGTGCCGCGCTCGCGCTCGCGCGTCAGCGCCAGGCAGGTCATCAGCACCATGGTCATGGTCAGGATGATGGCCAGAAGGCCCGGCACGATATTGTACTGGGTGTTGGATTCCGGATTGTAGAGCAGGTGGGAGACGGCGTTGAACGGCGGCGGGCCCTGGGCGCGCGCCTTCAAGGGGCCCACCAAGTCGTCGCGCAGCGCCGTGCCAGCCAGATTGTTGAAGGCCGCCAGCGCATAGGACCCCGCGGCCGGATCGGTTGCGTCGGATTCGATCAGAAGATCGGGCCGGGCGCCGCGCACGATGTCGCGGGTGAAATTGACCGGAATTTCCACCACGAAGATCACCTGGCCCTCGCGCAGCATGCGACGCGCGGCGGCGGGCGAGTTTGTCTGGGCGACAATCTGGAAATAGCTGCTGTTTTCCAGCGCCGCGACGATGGAGCGGGCAAAGATGCCCGGATCGCCCACCGATATGGCGGTGGGCAGGTTCTTGGGATTGAGGTTGATGGCAAAGCCGAACAGGCACAGCTGGAGCAACGGCACGCCGATGATCATCGCCAGCGTCAGCTTGTCCCGCCGCAGCTGCAGGAACTCCTTGGTCAGAATGGCGGCGATCCGGCGCGGCGAGAATCTCATTTCGCCGCCTCCTGCAGGTCGATGAAGACATCCTCCAGGCTGGTCTGGGTCTCGCTCACGCGTATGCCGTCATGCGCGCGATAGGGCGCCAGCGTCGCGACCAGGCGGTCGCGGTCGTGGCCGCTGACATGGAGCACCGCGCCGAAGAAGCCGACATAGTCCACCCCAGGCCTGCCCTCCAGTTCCCGCGAAAGATGACGGACATTTTCGCCCTCAAGCACGAAAGTGTGCAGGCCGGATTGCTCAAGAACCTCGGCGACCGAGCCGCGCGCCACCAGCCTGCCGTTCAGGATGTAGACAATGCGGTCGCAGCGCTCGGCCTCGTCAGGCCGCGCTCGGAGAGGGCATGGATTTCCTCCCAGAAGTCGCGCCGCGCCTTGGGATCGACGCCGGCGGTGGGTTCATCCAGCAGCAGCAGCCGGGGGTCGTGCAGCATGCAGGCTGCCAGCGCCATGCGCTGCTTCCAGCCGCCCGACAATTCGCCTGCCAGCTGGCGCTGGCGTTGGGCCAGGCCCAGCTGGTCCAGCGTTTCGTCAATCCGGGCGCGCCTGTTCCGGATGCCATAGAGCCGGGCGACGAAGTCAAGATTCTCGCGGATCGACAGGTCTTCCCAGAAACTGAAGCGCTGGGTCATGTATCCCACCTGGCGCTTGATCGCCTCGGACTGGGTGCGGAAATCCAGCCCCAGGCAGGTGCCACGCCCGTCGTCCGCGCGCAGCAGCCCGCACAGCATGCGGATGGTCGTGGTCTTGCCCGACCCGTTGGGCCCCAGAAAGCCCCACACCTGACCTTCGGGCACGGCGATGTCGATATGGTCCACCGCCAGCTTGTTGCCGAAGCGCTTGGTCAGTCCCCTGACGTCAATGGCAAGGGATGCCGTCACAGCGCCCGCACCTGGATCGGCTGGCCGGGGTGCAGCGGCAGGCCGCCAGGCGCGCGCGCCTCCAGCTTGAAAACCAGCTTTTCCCGGTTTCCGACGCTGAAGATCACCGGGGGGGTGAATTCCTCCTGTGCAGCGATGAAAGTGATGGTGGCCGTCATTGGCTTGCAGCCGTCGCAGCTGATGCGCACCTGCTGGCCCAAATGCACCTTGGCCAGTTCGGTCTCGGGCACGAAGAAGCGGGCGTAGACATTTGCGGGCGGCAGAAGCGAAATCACCGGGGTGGAAGCGGGCACATACTCGCCCGGGCGGAAGTAGATGTCCTGTACCGGCCCTTCTGTCTGCGCAACGACGCGGCGCTGCGACAGGGTGTAGGCGGCTCCACCCAGGCTGGCGGTCATCTGCCTGATCTGGGCCTCCAGCTGGGCGATGCGCGCGCGCGATTGCTGGTATTGCGTCAGTGCCTGGTCTCGCTGGGAGGGAGTGCCGGCGCCGGCCTTGGCGAGATTGTCCTGGCGCGACAGTTCGGTGGCGGCATAGGAAAGGTTGGACCGTTCCTGCGTCAGCGAGGCGCGCGCCTGGGCCAACGCGGCCTGCGCCTGGTCGTGGCTGGCCTGCTGCTGGGCATCGTCCAGCACGAACAGCAGGTCACCACGACGGACGAGCTTGCCGCGCTCAACCCCCATCTCAGTCACCCATCCGGGCTGCGGCGCGGAAATATAGGCGAAGTCGCCTTCGCCATAGCCCAGCCAGCCATCGTCATGCGGCTTCTCGCACCCGACAAGCGCCAGCAGCACCATCAGGGACAGAAATCTCTTCATCATCGCGCCTTTTGGTGGGCCGGCGGCGCATCGGCCTTGAGGCCGCGCAACAGCGTTTCGATATGGGCATCAATCAGCCCCTGATAGTCATAAGGCGTCTCGTCAAAACGGCTGAAGACAGTGCGCCAGAATGCCACGATCAGGAATGGCGCAACGCAAAGCCGCGCAGCATGCTGAGGCGGCATGTTCCGGAATTCGCCGCGCGCGATCCCCCGCCGAATGATGGATTCGAACAGGGCCAACCCGCGGTCGATTATCTCGCGCCGCCAAAATTCGGCCAATTCAGGAAACTGCCCAACCTCGGCGAGCATTATCTTGGGCAGCACCACGCCATCGCTGGTGCGCGCGATATGACCCAGGGTCGAAAGCACCATGCGCAGCAGCTCTTCACTGGAGCCCTCGAAACTCTCAAGTCCCTTGGCAATCTCGCCAAGCCGCGCACCGATGGCCTGGCGCGCCAGGGCCTGGAACAGCGCGGCCTTGCTATCGAAATAAAGATAAACGGTACCTTTGGTGATGCCGGCGCGCGTGGCGATGTCTTCCATGCGAGTGGCGGCAAATCCGCTCTCAGCGAAGCAGGCAAGCGCCGCCCGCAGAATTGCGGGTGCCCGTTCGTCCTTCCTGCGCTGCCAGCGAAGTGCCGCCATTGCCCGCATTAATAACTGACTGGTTGGTTATTTCCAAGGGCCTGGGACCTGTCGTTGAAGTTCAGCGATCCTTTAATCGCTTCATCTCTGAACTTTTTGGGGTGGGGACGGCCCGGGAAATTTTCCCTCAGACGAAGATGGCGTGCTATATTTTGTCGCGTCTGCTTCGGGCTGGAAGGCCCCAACAGGCAAGTACGGGCATCAACAATAAAAAATCACGGCAGTGGAGACGCGCACTTAAGACAGATCCGCCGCGCGCGGAGACATCGGGAGGTATGCAATGGCCGGTATGCAAGAATTTCACCATGCAGAAGAGACTCGGGACAAAACCTCAAAGATTGTTGCATGGGTGGTGGTCGCCCTGTTGCTTGCAGGTTTTGGGATCTATGTCGCTGAATCGGGCTTCTTCAGCCCAAGCGCTCAGTCCGGACCGTCCTATCCGCGGGCGCTGTGAAGGACTCAGCGTTTTCAAAGGTGATATTTGGTGGCCGGCTGCGCCGACGAGTGGCTTGATTTAGACCGTCTGCGCGGTGGCGGTTCTGGTCGTATGGGTGCGCGGCGCATTGGCCAGTGCCTGATGTGAAGTGCTGTTACCACCGCAGCAGCCAACGCCCCAGGATCGCCCCCGTTAACGCGGTCAGCCCCACCCCCAGCGTGTACCATACCAGCACGAATGGGGCGGTCGCCTCGGTACAATGGAAGGCATAGACGAAGGCTCCGGCGCCGCCTGCGAACAGGCCTGCAACCGCCCCGGTCAACCCCAGGCTGGTGGGGGCCATGCGCCTGAGAATCCAGAAGGCCGCTGCCAGCAGTGGCAGTGAGCACCCCAGAATGTTGGTGGCGCAGACGTCGCTGGAATGGCCCATCACCAGGGCCGTCCGATCCGCGTCGGGTGCCATCATCTGGATCGCCGAAAGAACCAGGATGGCGCCTACCGGTAGCGCCAGCATAAGCAGAGGGCGGCGCGCATCGCTGCCCGGACGTCCCAGCCGCTCCAACGCCCACAGCGCAAAGGCCGCCAGCGCAAAGGCATAGGCCAGTTTCATCCACATGCCGAAGCTGACCATCGCACTGTCAAAGTCGGGACGCAGGCCAAGCCAGGTCAGCATCAGGATGGTGGACAGCACCAGTCCGACGCCAACGCCCAGCGCGGTCTGGCGAGCCAGGGTGCCTGGACGTACTGGCTCCAGCCCCTCCGAGAGAAGGGCGATCAGTTCATCGGTCTGCATCGCTGTCCCCGTCGTGGATGGATGGGGCCTGCACCGACCGCGTCAAGGACCGGATGGCGCGGTGAACGTTCACCTTCACCGCCGATTCCGACAGCCCGCTTTCGGCCGCCGCCTCGGCGACAGAGGTGCCGTCGAGCTTGATCTGTTCCACCAGCCGGCGCTTGGCTTCCGGCAGCCTGGCCAGCAGCTTGGAAACGTCGCGCCGGGCGGTGGCGGCTTCGGCTTCGTCACGGCCGAACAGGTCGATGGCTTCGTCCAGGGGCACGGTGGCACGCCGTTTCGCCCGCCGGTATTCGTCGATCAGCTTGTAGCGCGCGATGCCGTAGACCCAGGCCGTGAAAGGCAGGCTGGGGTCGTAGGTCGCGCGGCGCGCATGAATTGCGATCAGGGTTTCCTGCACTGCGTCCTCGGCCGCGCCGCCCGAATCGGACAGACGGCGCGCAAAATAGCTCCTCAGGTGCCGGGTCAGCGCCGCCAGCAGCATCCGGTATTTTGCGGCATCGCCCGCCAGGGCGGCCAGCATCCAGTCCCGGTATTGCGCCTCCTGGGCGATCAAGCAGGGCTCCTGAAGAAGGGATTTCGCCGGATTCGGCCCGAAGTTACAGCAAGGCAGGTTCCATTGTAACCCAAGCCAGCTCCGCGCGTTTCCATCGGACAGGCGGGAAAAGAAGGTCCAAGGAGTACGGTTCCATGAACAGAATGCTTTTGGCCGCCGCCGCGCTTTGCGCATTCGCCCTGCCGGCGGCCGCGCAATCGTCGTACGGCGACAATAGTCCCTATGCGGACAATTCCCGCCCTGATTATCGTGACGGCCACGACCAGGGCTACCGCGACGCGATGCGGCGCAGCTATGACGGTGCAATTGCGACGGAGGATGTCGAAGTCGCCTACGGCCCGCCGATCGATCCGTATGGCGTGACGACTGCCCAACGCCATCCACTGCACGGCACCAACAATTTCTCGATGGACGGCACCAGCAAGGTCGGCGGGTGGACCGAGATCGGCCCGCATACCACCCGTGGCCAGGCTCTGGGTTCGGCTGCCGGCGGTTCGACCGGCGGCGTCTATTCCACCGGTCCCTGAAGACCGCGATCCGAAGAAAGCGCCGTCTTCCATCCGGGAGGCGGCGCTTCTTTTAAGGCCTACCTGACTCCGCCGGTTTCGAGAATCTCGGCGATCTGGTCGCGCCCGTCGGGGCTGTGGATCCAGTTCTCGGCGGCGGAGAGGGTGGGAAACTGCAGCGGCACCTTGTGCGGCTTGTTGCGGCCGGGCACCGGTACCAGCACCTCGAAGGTTCCCGCAAAGCGCACATCCCGGGTTTCGGCGGCATAGGGCGGGGGCAGTTGGTTCTTTCTCTTGTCTTTCATGCTGCCCATGGCGGCTGCCTCCGGTTCGTCGGCGGGTGTCTAGCACTTTCACCCTTCAAGGGCACCCCGTTTCTTGCGCCCGATTCCCAGCCTTTCGCGCCACAGGCGGGCGGGAATTTCTTCCACCTGGCCTTCGGCCAGATGGCCCAGCTGGAAGGGACCGTATGAGACGCGAATCAGCCGCGCCACCTTCAGGCCCAGGCTTTCCATCACCCGTTTGACCTCGCGGTTCTTGCCTTCTTTCAGGCTGACCCGTGCCCAGGCATAGACGCCCTTGGACCGCTCCAGGTCGGCGATTATGGGGCCGTATTTCACCCCGTCGATGGTGGTGCCCTCGGCCAGCCGGTCCAGGTCGGCCTGGGTCACCTTGCCGAACAGGCGCACGCGATAGACCCGCGTCCAGCCGGCGGAAGGAACCTCCATGCGCCTGGCAATGTCGCCGTCATTGGTCAGCAGCAGCAGGCCTTCGGAGTTGAAGTCCAGCCGCCCCACCGACACCACCCGGCCCAGCGATTTGGGCAGGCCGGCGAAAACCGTGGGCCTGCCCTTTTCGTCCTTGTGGGTGGTCACCAGCCCGGCAGGCTTGTGATAGCGCCACATGCGTGCGGCTTCAGGCTGGGCAAGCGGCTTGTCGTCCACCGAGACCAGATCGGTTTCGGTGACATTACGAGCGGGGCTGGTGACAAGCTCGCCATTCAGCTTCACCCGGCCTTCGGCGATCAGCTTTTCGGCGTCGCGGCGCGAGCAGATGCCGGCCCGGGCAATGACTTTTGCGATGCGATCGCCGTCATGGGTGCCCGGTGCGTTGGGCCTTTCCGGCTTTTGCTTTTCTGGCTTTTTGGGGGCGGGCACGCTAACTCCTGCGGCATGACGGATGAAGAAGCCATAGCACTGGCGCTGGAAGAAGCGAAAGCCGCTGCCGGCAGGGGCGAGGTGCCGGTGGGCGCCGTGTTGCTGGCGGCGGACGGAACGCTGCTGGCCCGCAGCGGCAATCGCATCCTGGAACGCAAGGACCCCACCGCCCATGCCGAAATGCTGGTGATGCAGGCCAGCGCCGCGGCGCTGGGCAATGAGCGGCTTTTGGGCACCACGCTCTTCGCCAGCCTGGAGCCCTGCGCGATGTGTGCCGGGGCGATGAGCCTGGCGCGGGTGGCAAGGCTGGTATTCGCGGCGGAAGACCCCAAGGGCGGGGCGATCGTGCACGGGCCACGCTTTTTCGAGCAGCCGACCTGTCATCATCGCCCGGTGGTGGTGCGGGCAGGGGACGCGGCGGAGGCGGGCGAGGTGCTGCGCGCATTTTTCCGCGCGAAGCGGGTTTAACAGCAGGCGCCGGCGCTTGCGTCACCTGGGTGGCCCGCTGGAGTTTATCCTCCGGCTGCGCGAAGCGCAGTCCGGGGGACGGGCCATGACAATTTGGAGATTGGATCGCCAATTGCGCTTCCGCCAGCCGGATGGCCAGGCGCACGCGTCGCCGGAAGGCCCTTACCAGCTGTTTGACCTGGTAAGGGGACAAGGTGGGGACCTTCCGCGCCGCGTTCCTGTTGCCGGGCTGGCCGCCCCGGCGGCGAACGGGCTGGTCGGCGGTATTCGTTTTCTCATTTTTGCGCATCCCCCTCCCCCTGCCGGCCGGAGGCGGTGTTGACGCGCTCCACCGTGATGCGCTGGCGGTGCTCCACCGTGCCGCCGCTGCGCAGGCGGGCGATCGAGTCGCCCACCTTGGCGCCGGTCTGGACGATCTCCATCGCGCTGCGCAGATATTGCACGCGCCAGGCATCGCTGCCGGCGGCGGCGACGGCAGGCACCACCAGGGTGTGGATCATCTCCTGGCACTCGGCGATCAGGGCCTGGAGTTGGGCCTCGGTCTGGTCTGCGATGTTCGCGGTCGGCTTTTTCATGCCGCCAGTATGGCGCACATGACGGGCAGGTGGATTGGCGCATGCATCGCAACGGGCCTGTCCCACCGCCATGTGGTTGGCGCGGCGGGCAAAAATATTTTCCCGCGCCGCGTGGACAGCACCTGGCCGCCTGGGTCGCGTGAACCCAGGCGGCGCGCATCTCATCCCATGGACCGATTCAGTGGCGCGAGTGCTGCGTCGATCCGTGCGAACTGGTCCGATGTGATCAGCTCTCTCAACATCGCCTGGAAGCGCGGATGGACGGCGCCGGAAACGATGTATTGCCAGCGATAGGCGGCCAGAAAGTGGTCGACCAGCCCATCCGCTTCCTGGTCCGCGATCAGCCTGCCGCAATTGATTGCGAAATAGCTCACGTCAGCCCTGGCTTGCGCCTGCAGCATCCCGTCAATCGCCCCGACCAGGGCAATAAAATCGTCTACGCCACGGTCGCGCTCATCGTGCGTGAGAGATGCGTCGTGGCGCCTGAGTTCCAGCTCGTCAAGCACGACATGCTGACATTCGTCCTTCCAATGGAACAGAAACACGTCCTTGAAAAGCGCCGACAAATTGCCGTCCGGCGCAATGCTTTGACGGTAGTGGTTCTGGACAAAAAGCTCGATGTGCAGCGTCAGGACCAGCACCGCCCATGTCGATTTGCCGAGCACCGCGTTCGCGACCTGGTTGGGATCTGGGTCGAACCGATAGCCCGCCGGCAGCACTTCGCCCATCATCGAGTCAATACGGCGAAACAACGACTGATGCTTCAGTTCCTCGTCGCTGAAGCGCACCAGGGCCTCGAGAGCGTCCTGATCTCCGAGCCAGTGCGCGCGCCCCATTTCCAGCAGCTTGGCGGTAATGAAGCGCTCGACCAGGCCAAAGATGTTTGCATAGGTGCGGCCCTGGACCTGGCTCGCAAGGCGCTTTTCGGCCTCGGTAAGCGACGTATTCCGGTCCAGCAGCGTCAGTCCGTCGGGCAGGAATTTTCGCATGATCTCAAACTGGCGGCCTCGGATGACATCGGCTTCGATGTCCCATCGCACGGCCTTGGAGGCCTTGACGCAGCGTGCGTACTTGTCTGTTTCGACTACCTGGACTCTCGCGTTCATGATCGCTCCTCATTTCTTTCAAGACGGCAGCGGATTGGCTGGCCAGTGAAATCTGCATCGAACCAATATTGTTGCCCTCAGATATGGTCTATGATCCGGGCTCCGGAAAAGCTGTCCAAAGCTCCGGACGGGGGCTGGGAATGGATGCCTTGTCGGATGTCCTCAGGGTCGCGCAGCTGAGTGGCGGCGTCTTTATGCGGGCGGAATTTTCTGCGCCCTGGTGTGTCGCCGCGCGAATGTCGCCGGACCTGTGTGCGCCATTTCTCAAGCACACCACGCATCTGGTCCCTTATCATTACGTAGTCGAGGGCGAACTTTTTGCCTCCCTTGAGGATGGGGCACCGACCCTGCTTCAAAACGGCGATCTGGTGCTTTTTCCCAGGAACGATGTGCACTTGCTTGGCAGCGATCTCGGCAGGGAGCCCGTCATGGTGGGAGACATCATTTTTTCCCCGGAAGGCGATGGACTTCGCACCATCCGTCATGGGCTGGGCGGCGCGACAACGGTGATGATTTGCGGCTATCTCGGCTGCGAGGCGGTTGCCGGTAATCCTGTTTTCGCGGCGTTGCCGCGGTTGATCCGGCTCAGGGTCGACGAAGTGGGATCGGCGGAATGGATACGCTCCAATTTTCACTATGCCGCCAGCGAGGTAGCGCTAGGGCGTCCGGGTTCCGATACCATTCTCGCCAAGCTGTCGGAATTGCTGTTCGTGGAAGCGGTGCGCCGCTATGTGGAAGCGCTCCCCGAGGGCCAAACAGGATGGCTGGGCGGTTTGCGCGACCCGGCGGTGGCGCGGGCTCTGGCGCTGATGCACAGTGAAATCACCCGGGATTGGAGCGTCGACGCGCTTGGTCGCTCCGTGGGGGTCTCCCGCTCCGTGCTTGCGGAAAAATTCGTGCGCCTCATTGGGGTGGCGCCGATACAATACCTGACCAGATGGCGGATGCAGGTTGCCGCGCAATCGCTCAAGGAGACGAACGCTTCGCTCAGCCAGATCGCTGTTTCGGTCGGCTACGAGTCCGAAGCGGCATTCTCGCGTGCATTCAAGAGAGAATTTGGGGCTGCGCCGGCCACATGGCGACGTACCAGCCTCTCCAACGACGCATTTTTTGGCAAGCCCTCTTTCCGTTTTTGGCGCAAGGCAGCCGCGAAACCCTGATGGTCCGCAATTTATCCTCCGCCAGCGGGACCGGGGGATGGACCATGACACAGGAGACGGCGGGCCTCGAGGACAGGGATCTCTGTCTGCTAGCCGCCGCGGGCCAGAAAGGCCGTGACGACCTGCCGGTCGGCGTCGACCCGATAGAGCAACAGGAACAGCAGGCCACAGACCAGCGTCACGCCCGCCGCGATCAGGATCGCCGGGGTGAAGGAGGCGAACTGCTGCAGCGCCACGCCCATCAGGATGGGCGAGCCGATGCCGCCGACATTGCCGATGAAATTGACGAAGCCGCTGGCGAAGCCCACGCCCCTTGGCCCGGCGATCTCGGCGGGCGTGGACCACATCGGTCCCAACACCGACATGGTGAAGGCATAGCCCAGCGACATGGCCGTCACCGAGGCGTAGAGGTTGGTGACGTTCACCGTCACGACCAGGGCGAGTGTGCCCAGCAGGAGCCCGCCGAATATGATGATGCGGCGCGCCTTGACGGAATCCATGCCGCTGTCGGTCATCCAGCGCACCAGCCGGCCGGCGCCCAGCACGGTGACGAGGCCGAAGATGTAAGGCTCCATCGCCATCACGCCCATGCGGGTCAGGGACATGTGATACTGCTCGACCAGGTAGGTCGGGTACCAGGTCAGGAACATGAAGTTGATGAAGTCCAGCCCGAAATTGGCGGCGCTGACCGCCCAGAGCGAAGGACGCTTCAGCAGCATGGCGATGAAGCCGGAGGGCAGGGGTGCATCGTGGTGCGCCACCTGGTCGTGGCGGATCCAGGCCAGCTCATCGGCCGAGACGCGCGGGTCCTGGGCAGGGTCGTCTTTGGTATAGAAGTAGAACAGCGTGCCCAGCACGCCGGCAAGAAGGCCGGTGATGATGAAAGCCTCCTTCCATCCCCAGAAGGCGATGATGGAGGCGACGATGGGCGGGGCGATGGCCGCGCCGATCACCAGTCCCAGGTTCTGCAGCGACATGGCCTGGGAATATTCAATCCGCGGAAACCAGCGGGCCAGCAGGACCGATGCGGCGGGCCAGGTGATGGCCTCGGCCAGGCCGAAGGGAATACGGAAGGCAATCCAGGCGCCGAACGAGGTCGCCGTCGTGGTCGCCACCAGAAGAAGGCACCACAGCCACATGGCCCACAGATAAGTGCGGCGGGGCTTCAGCCAGGCGGCGACGAAGCCGGCGGGTATCTGCGCCAGCGCATAGGACCAGGAAAAGGCGCTGAGGATCAGCCCGAGCTGGGTCGGGGTGAGGTGCAGTTCCCGCTGAAGCGTCGGCGCGGCCACCGAGAGATTGGTCCGGTCCAGGTAGCTGATGGTCACGATCAGGAAGACCGCGAACATGACATGCCAGCGGATGCGTGTGCTTGTGGCTTTCATTGCTCTTGTGCCCCGGGCCCCGGCCCGCATTTACGGGCATTTGCGGGTCCGTGGCCAGACCGAAAGCTGTGTCAGAACCAGCCGGGGGCGAAACCGGGAAAGCCCAGCAGCAGGACTTCCCGCGCGGCGATCAGGCCGATGCCGGCGCCGATCAGGACGTCGGAGAGGAAATGCGCGGTCAGAAGCGCACGCGTCACCGCCAGGACGGCGGCGACGGCGAACCAGACCGGCCACAGCATCGGCCAGACGCAGGTGAAGATCACCGCCACGCAGCAGATGGTCAGCGCATGGCCGCTGGGAAAGGAATTGTAGTCGGTGTTGAAGGCGAAGGGCATGAAGCCATAGAGCCCCATCTCCATGTCGTCGCGCGGGCGGCGGCGGCCAAGCACCAGCTTGATCACATGCAGCACGGCGCTGCCCATCATCAGGCTGGCGATGAAGGCGATGGAATAGGTGACCATCATCTCTGCCTCTGCATGCAGCAGGTCGAAATGGCGGAACAGGGCGGCGACCACCAGTGCCAGTATGGCGGCCACCAGCCAGTGCCCGGCCTTGGCATAATGGGTGATGGCATCCAGCCGCTTGTGGGCCGTTGCGCTCACATGGTCGTAGATGAAATGCGCCAGCCGGCGGTCGATCGCCAGCGCCGCGATTCCCAGAAGGATGAAGATGAAGCCCGACCATAGCAGCATGGCGATCCGATGCCTTGGCGGCGCAGGTCTGTCAACTGGGCCTGTTTTGATACGAACCTGGGCTGGCTCCCCCTTCGGCGCGCAGCGCCCGGAAGGGGGAGGTGTCGCAACGATGGGTCTGCCTTCAGGCAGACCGGGTTGCGACAGAGGGGGATCATCTATGGAGAGCCCGCCAGCCGATATCCCGGCGGCAGAAGGCGTCCGGCCAATGGACCAGGTCCACCGCGTCATAGGCACGCTTGCGGGCCTCGGCGATGGTGGGGCCGGTGGCGGTGACGTTCAGCACTCGTCCGCCCACGGCCACGATTTGGCCGTCCCGCTCCGCGGTCCCGGCATGGAACAGGGTGATGCCGGGCAGGGCGGCGGCCTCCTCCAGCCCGGTGATGACCTGGCCCTTTTCGTAGGGCCCCGGATAGCCTTTGGAGGCCATCACCACGGTCAGCGCCGCATCTTCGCGCCAGCGGACGTCGACTTTGTCCAGCGTGCCGCGCCGCGCCGCCAGCAGAAGTTCCAAGAGGTCCGATTCCAGCCGGGGCATCAGCACCTGGCATTCGGGGTCGCCGAAGCGGCAGTTGTATTCGACCAGCCTGGGGCCGTCCCTGGTGATCATCAGGCCCAGATAGAGCACGCCCATATAGGGACGCCCCCCCGCGGCAAAGGCGGCCACGGTGGGACGGATGAATTTGTCCATCGCCACCTGTTCCAGCGCGGGCGGCAGGACCGGGGCGGGGGAATAGGCGCCCATGCCGCCGGTGTTGGGGCCGACATCGCCGTCGCCCACGCGCTTGTGGTCCTGCGCCCCGGCCAGCGCGATCACGTTGGTGCCGTCGCAGAGGGCGAAGAAGCTGGCTTCCTCGCCCTCCATGAATTCCTCGACCACGATTTCATGACCGGATTGACCGAAGCCGCCTTCGAACATGAAGTCGATGGCCTTGTGGCTTTCCACTTCAGAGGCGGCGATGATCACGCCCTTGCCCGCCGCCAGGCCGTCGGCCTTGATGACGACGGGGTGTCCCCCGGAATCCGACAGAAGTGTGTCGGCATAGGATTTGGCGGGCGCCGGATCGGTGAAGCGCCGGTATCGGGCGGTGGGAATGCCCGCCTGGATGCAAAGGTCTTTCACAAACCCCTTGGAACCTTCCAGGATGGCGGCGGCTTTGGAGGGGCCGAGCGCGGGGACGCCCGCCGCTTCCAGCACATCCCACAGCCCGCCCACCAGCTGGGCGTCGGCGGCGATCACCGCGAAGTCGATCGCCGCGTCACGCGCGAATCGGGCCAGCGCATCGAACTCGGTGGCGGGAATGGCCACGCACTGCGCCACCTGGGCGATGCCGGCATTGCCGGGAGCGCAATAAAGCTTTGTCAAAAGCGGGCTTTGGGCCAGTTTCCAGGCCAGCGCATGCTCGCGCCCACCCGACCCCACCAGCAGAACCTTCACGCGCCGTCCTCGCATTTCTTGGCCCCGACCCTGTATCATAAGGCCATGCACGAAACAGCAGATTCCCCATTGGGCGGCAACCTGCCCGAATTTTCCGTCAGCGAGCTTTCGGCGGCGCTGAAGCGCGTGGTGGAAGACCGCTTCGCCGTGGTGCGGGTGCGCGGCGAGATCAGCGGGTTGAAATTCCATTCCTCCGGCCATGTCTATTTCGACCTGAAGGACGACAAGGCGGTGCTGAACGCGGTGGTGTGGCGCGGCACCGCGGCGCGGCTGAAAATGAAGCCGGAAAACGGCGCCGAGGTGATCTGCACCGGCAAGCTATCCACCTATGCCGGCACCTCGCGCTATCAGATCATCGTCGAGCAGATGGAACTTGCCGGCCTGGGCGCGCTGATGGCGATGCTGGAGGAGCGGCGCAAGCGCCTGGCGGCGGAAGGGCTGTTCGACGCGGCACGCAAGCGGGCGCTGCCGTTCCTGCCCGAGGTGATCGGCGTGATCACCTCGCCCACCGGCGCGGTGATCCGCGACATCATGCACCGGTTGTCCGACCGCTTTCCCCGCCGCGTGCTGCTGTGGCCGGTGGCGGTGCAGGGCGAGCGGGCCGCCGGTGAAGTCGCCGCCGCCATCGCCGGGTTCAACGCCTTCGACGGCACGCGCCTGCCCAGGCCCGATCTTCTGATCGTGGCGCGTGGCGGCGGGTCGGTGGAAGACCTGATGGCGTTCAATGACGAAGCGGTGGTGCGCGCCGCAGCTGCCAGCGCCATTCCGCTGATCTCGGCGGTGGGCCACGAGACCGACACCACATTGATCGACCATGTCGCCGACTGGCGCGCGCCCACGCCCACGGCGGCGGCGGAGCGGGCAGTGCCGGTACGCGCCGACCTCTTGGAGCAGATCGTGGGTTTCGAGGGACGGCTTCTGCGCTGCTTCAGCCGGGGCATGGAAGACCGGCGCCGCCACCTGGTCCAGCTTGCCCGTGTGCTGCCGCGCGCCGAGACGCTGTTCGCCGCGCCGCGCCAGCGGCTGGACCTGGCGTCGGACCGGCTGCAGCATTCCCTGTCGCGGAACCTTCAGCTTCATCGCGGCCGCTTTGCCCATGCGGCGGCACTGCTGCGCGGACGGCTGCTGAAGGACCGCATGGCGGTGTGCGGCGAGCGGCTGGCCGGCCTGAGCGAACGGGCGGCGCGGGCGCAAGGCGGCCGGCTGGCGACGGCACGGCGGCACCTGGATTCGCTGGCGCGCCTGCTGGATGGGCTTTCCTATCGCGGCATCCTGGAACGCGGTTTTGCCCTGGTGCGCGGCGCGGACGGGGCAGTGCGCCGCCGGGCCGCCGCGGTGCAGCCGGGCGAAGCGCTGACCCTGGCTTTTGCCGACGGCACGGTAAAAGCCGGTGCCGATGGCGAGGGGGCGGGCGGCGCGCCCGGCAGGAGCGGCGCCCCGCGGCCGAAGAAGAAGCAGGGCACAGATCAGGGCTCGCTTTTCTGAACCGCGCTGCGGTATCCTTTCGCCATGAATGTGATGGAACGCGACCAGGGTGAAGCCAAGCTTCACTATCTGGATGGTGAATATGAAATCATCCTGCCCGGCGGCCATGTCGTTTGCGCCGTGACCGGTGCCCACATTCCGCTGGATGCGCTGCGTTACTGGAGCGTGGACCTGCAGGAAGCCTATGCCAGCCCCGACATCGCCACCCGGCGGATGCAGGAAAAGGGCCTGGTTCCGAAATGATTGCAAGACGTGGCGTGCTGGCGGGATTGGCCCTGGCGGCCGATCCTGTTTTCCTACGCCATGCGCGCGCGGAAGATGAGCCGCCCGTCCGCTTTACCGTCACCGGCGCGATGGAGCAGGGCAGCCTGGCCATCGGCGCGGCGCCGCCCGGCTCGCTGGTGTCGCTGGATGGGCGGCCCCTCAATGTGACGGCGGACGGGCGCTTTGCCTTCGGCTTTGGGCCCAGTCAGACAGCCGCATCGCTGGTCACGGTGCGCTATCCGGACGGCGGCGGCGACAGCCGCAGCTATGTGCCCACGGTGCGCCAGTATGAGGAGCAGCGCGTCAACGGGTTGCCGCAGAACACGGTAACGCCGCCGCCTGAGGTGCGCGCGCGCATTGAGCGTGAGGCGGAGGCGATCTATCTGGCGCGGCTGTATGACAGTGCCGGCAGCGATTTCCTGTCGGGTTTCGACTGGCCGGCACCCGGCATCCTGTCGGGTGTGTTCGGCAGCCGGCGCATCGACAACGGCGTGGCGATGTCGCCGCACTGGGGCGTGGACATGGCCGCCCCGAAAGGAACGCCCATCCGCGCCCCGGCGGATGGGCTGGTACGGATCAGCGCCGATCACTATCTCAGCGGCGGCTTCACCCTGATCGACCACGGCCAGGGGGTGAGCACCGGCTATCTGCACCAGAGCGCACGGCTGGTGAAGGCGGGCGCGCGCGTCGTGCGCGGGCAGTTGATCGGGCGGATCGGCGCCACGGGGCGGGCGACCGGCCCGCACCTGCACTGGGCGATGAACTGGTTCGAGGTCAGGCTGGATCCGTCACTGTCGACGCGGACGCCCAAGCCGGAGGCGCTTTGAGTTTGCCTCACCCTTCGACAGGCTCAGGGTGAGGAGGAAAAAGAATCTTCATGCCGAGCCTGTCGAAGCGTGGTGTGAGCATCGGCGGCGTAAAAAACCAGGCTCAAGGCGAGGGCGGGGTCATGACAAGCGGTGCAGAGCCTAGCGGGGCTTGCCCACGTAGCATTTGCCGTCGCCGCTTTCGAAGACGGTGTGGGGCGTGGCGGCGAAGAATTCGTCGAAGGCCTGGCGCACTTCGGGCCACTTCTCTTTTCCGATCAGGCCCTGGACGAATCCGGCCTTGAAATAGTCGTCGCCGATCAGCACCCCACCGGGGGTCAGTTGCGGCCACCAGGCCTTCAGGTCGGCCATCACCGAGGCATAGTCGTGCCCCGCATCGATGTGCAGCACATCGGGGCGCACGCCGCGCATCTTCAAAAGCTCATAGGCGTTGATGCTGTCCAGCGGCAGGGGCACGACAAAATCGGTCAGCCCTTCATGGCAGATGTTCGCCAGGAACTTGCGGTAGAGGCGCGGCCGGCCGAATTCGAAATCCATGTCGGCAATGAACTTCTCTTTATAATGCTCGGCGGAGCCCAGCCAGGTGTCGATGGCGATGATCGCCCCGTCCAGCCCCAGGCGCTGCATGGCTTTGGCCATGGTGACGACCGAGGCGCCCTTCCACACGCCGACTTCGACCACAACGCGCGGGCGCACCTCTTCGATGGCGCGGGTCAGATAGGGATGGGCGGAATGCCAGCCCTGGAGGTCGCGCGGGATGTCCTGAAACGCAAAACCGGCAAAGGGTTCGCGGCCGAAGAACAGCGTGTCGAGGATTTCGCGGCGGATGGGCATGGGCGATTTCTAGGTGAGGGCGGCGGCGCTGTCACGCGGCGGACGCCCATCTTTCGGCCAGCGATTGTGTATCCACAGCCATTGGGCGGGATCGGCGCGCACCATCTCCTCGATGCGGGCCGTGATGGCCGCCGTCAGGGCCAGCATGTCCTTGGTCTCCTCGCCGGTGGGCGTGAAATCGGGACCGGGGTAGAGCACCACCTCGAAGCGCGCGCCGTGGGTGCGCCGGTTGCTGGCAAACACGATGCGCGCGCCCAGCTTCAGCGCCAGCGCGGCGGGCGCGGGCGTGGTCATCGCGTCGCGGCCGAAAAAGGGGACAGGCACGCCTTCGTTCAGCTTCTGGTCGGCCAGCATGTAGAGCGCCTTGCCGGCGCGCAGCTGGGCGATCATGCGGCGCATCGCATTGTGCTTGGCGATCTGGTCCTTGGGGCCCAGAAGGCCGCGCTGCACTTCCAGATAATGCGCGACAAAGGGGTTGTTGGGCGGGCGCACCACGGTGGCGCCGTCAAAGCCCAGAAGATTGCCGGTGATGGGCATCATCTCCCAGTTGGCCAGGTGGCCCGATACGAATATCACGCCCTTGCCGTCGGCAAGAGCGGCCACAGACTGGGCACGGTCGATGACCCGGATGCGGGGATTGGGGCCGGTGATGGAAAAGGCATCCAGGTGGGCATATTCGCCCACCACCCGGCCCAGATTGTCCCACATCGCCATGCGGATGGCGTCGCGCTCGGCCTGCGTCTTTTCCGGGAAGGCCGCGGCCAGGTTGGCGCGCGCGACACGGTCGGGCGGCAGGTGGCAAAGGATGTTGCGGCCGATCCAGCCGCCAAGATACGAGGCCCTGTCCGGGCCCAGGACGCGGAACAGGCCAATGAAGGCCATGAACAGCGCGGCTTCCGCGCCGTACCGCAGCGTCTCCAGAAAGGTCGTGGGCTTGTCTTTCATTCCGGCTCGCGGCTAGCCCTTGCCCAGGGCGGTGTCAAGCAGGCGGTCCAGAACCCTTTCGTCGGCAAAGCGCGCGGCAATCTTCAGGACGCGCACGCCCTGGCGGTCTTCGGTGGAAAGGCGCACGAAATCCTTTTCCGTGGTGACCAGCGTGGCGTCGCCCGCGATGGCCTTGAGCTGTTCGATCTCGCCGGGCTGGTAGGGATGATGGTCGGCGAAGAAGCATCTTCCCACCACATCGGCCCCCGCCTCTTCCAGCGAAGCGACGAACTTCTCCGGCCGGCCGATTCCGGCAAAGGCGAAGACGCGCGTTCCAGCGAAGGCACCGCCTTCGCCGATCAGATGCGCGCGCAGCACCGGGCCGGCATGGCCCTTCAGGTCGGGATCGCCATCGCCGACCAGAATGACGGCATCGGCGCGCGCCAGCCCTTGCGCCACGGGCTCGCGCAGGGGACCTGCGGGGATCATCAGCCCATTGCCGAAGCCGGTTTCACCGTCCACCACGACAAGCGACAGCGTCTTTTTCAGGGTGAAATTCTGGTGGCCATCGTCCATCACGATCACGCCGGCGCCTTTTTCCAACGCCAGCCGGGCGCCTGCCGCGCGGTCGCGCGACACCACGGTCGGTGCGGTGCGGGCGAGCAGCAGCGCCTCGTCGCCCATCTGCGCGGCGCTGTGCACCCGCGCCGCCAGCGCCGGGCCCTTTTCCTTGCCGCCATAGCCGCGCGTCAGGAAGAAGGGCTTGTGGCCGCGCGCCATCAGCCGGCGGGCGATGGCGATGGCGATGGGGGTCTTGCCGCTGCCGCCGGCGGTCAGGTTGCCGACGCAGATCACCGGCACGCCCGGATCGAAGGGGCGGGCGGTCTTTGCCTTCCATGCCACGCTGGCGCCGTAAAGCGCGCCCAGCGGCGCAAGCAGTGTGGGCAGGAGCCCGCGCGAGCGCCAGAAATCAGGCGCGCGCATCGAGCAGGGTCCTGATCGCGGCGACGCTGCGTTCCACTGCGCCCGACAGGGTGGCGGCACCGCGCGCGGCATCCTCGCCCGCGAGTTTGGCGGCCTGGGGGTCGGCGAAAAGCCGTGCCGCCTCGCGCGCGATGTCGGCGCTGGTGCGGACACGGCCGAACCCCTGCGCGCCCAGCACCGCCGCAAAGGCATGCACATTGCTTTCGGTGTGCGGACCGGCCAGCACCGCGCGGTGCAGCTTGGCGGGCTCGAGCGGATTGTGCCCGCCCATGGGCACCAGCGTGCCGCCCAGGAAGCAGAAGGGCGCCAGCCTATAGAACAGGCCCATCTCGTTCAGCGTGTCGGCGATGTAGACGGCGGTCTGCGCCGTCAGCGCATCGCCGTTGCTGCGGCGCGCCGAAGGCCGGGGACCGCACAGCATGGCGATATCGGCGCCGCGCTGGACATGGCGCGGCACGATGATGGTGAGAAGATCGGCAAAGCGCGCGCGCAGGGCATCATGGGCGGGAAGCACCGTCTCGTCTTCGCCGGGATGTGTCTGGGCCGCCAGCAGCACGGGGCGGGTGCCGATCGCCGCCCTCATCGCCTCCAGGGCGGCTCCGTCTACCGGCAGGGGCGGCGCGTCGGCCTTCAGGCTGCCCACCACCATCACGTTGCGCGCGCCAAGCCCGCGAAAGCGTTCGGCAAAGACTTCGTCCTGCGCCAGCACCACGTCGAAGGCGCCCAGCAGCGCCGCGCCGCTGGCCTTGGCCCAGCGCCAGCGCCGCGCCGAGCGGTCGGAAATGCGGGCATTGACCAAAGCCAGCCGCACGCCGCGCGCCGCGGCCTCCAGGATCAGGTTGGGCCAAAGATCCGATTCCACGAACAGGCCCGCATCCGGGCGCCAGTGATCCAGGAACCGGCCGACCGCGCGGGGCGTGTCCAAAGGCACGAACTGGTGCAGCGCGCCTTGCGGAAGGCGCGCCTGCATGATCTGGGCGCTGGCGACCGTGCCGCTGGTGACCAGGACCTGTGTTCCGCTTTCGGCCAGCAGCCGCTCGATCAACGGCAGGGCGGAAAGGCTTTCGCCCACGCTGGCGCCGTGCACCCACACAAGGCGTCCTTCGGGACGGGCAAGCGCGGCATGGCCCAGCCGCTCGCGGATGCGGGCCGGGTCTTCCTTGCCGCGCGCGGCGCGCTGGCCAAGGACCAGCGGTGCGAAGGGCGAAACAAGTCGCGTGGCCAGACGCCAGGCCGTCAGGCCATGGGGACGCGGTGGTTTGTTCATGAAGCCGCCTCGTCCAGGGCGTGACTGTAGAGGCTGGCATAAAGGCCGCCATCGGCCATCAGGCTGGCATGGGTGCCCGATTCCACCACCGCGCCCTGGTCCAGCACATAGATGCGGTCGGCGTCGACCACGGTGGAGAGGCGATGGGCAATGACGATGGTGGTGCGGCCCTTCATCAGGCGGGTCAGGGCTTCCTGGACCTGGCGCTCGCTGGTGGTGTCGAGCGCGCTGGTGGCTTCGTCCAGAAGCAGGATGGGGGCACCGCGCAGCATGGCGCGGGCGATGGCGATGCGCTGGCGCTGGCCGCCCGACAGCTTCAGGCCGCCTTCGCCCACCCTGGTGTCGTAGCCCTGGGGCAGTTCCATGATGAAGTCGTGCGCGGCCGCATCCTGCGCCGCCGCCCTGATGTCGGCCGCCGAGGCGCCCGGCCGGCCCAGCGCGATATTGTCGGCGATGCTCTCGTCGAACAGGATCGCTTCCTGGGTGACGATGGCAATGGCCGCGCGCAGGGACTTCAGCGTCACCCCGGCAATATCCTGGCCGTCGATCTCGATGGTGCCGCCATCGGCCTCATAGAAGCGCAGCAGGAGGTTGAAGATGGTGCTCTTGCCTGCGCCGGAGGGGCCGACCAGGGCCACCTTCCGGCCCGCGGGGATGTCCAGCGTGACCTGCCTGAGCGTCGGGCCGGCATCGGCATGATAGGCGAAAGTGACCTGGTTGAACCGCACCGCGCCGGCATTGGCGGCGACCTTCAGCGTGCCCGCGCCAGGACGGTCGACGATGGCGGGGCGCGCGTCGATGGCGTCGAAGATGCGTTGGGCAGCCGCGATACCGGACGAGACTGTGGGCCAGAGCTGGCTGAGATTGCGCACCGGCTGCTGCGCCAGGATCAGCGCCGTGAGGAAGCCGGCGAAGGCGTTGAAGGTCAGGTGCCCGTGCAGGTTCTGCCAGCCGGCCACGAACAGCACCACCGCGATCATCGCCCCGGCGAAGATATCGGTGACGGGGGCGGCGGCGGCGCGCAGCCTGACCGCCTTCAGCAGCGTGGCCAGCCGGGCCTGCAGGCGGTCGCGCACGCGGGCGGCGCTGTGCGATTCAAGCCCATAGGCCTTGATGATCCGCCGTCCATCCATCGCCTCGGACAGGACGGTGGAAAGATCGCCCGTCTCCTGCATGCCGCGGGTGGCGGCGCGGCGGATCGAGCCGCCCAGCCGCTCCATCGCCCAGGCGACGCAAGGTATGACGATCAACGCCAGAAGACCCAACTGCCAGTCGCTGACCAGGACATAGGTCAGATAAACGACCAGTTGCACCGCTTCCAGGAAAATGGAGGCCAGGCCCACGGTCAGCGCATCGCGCATCAGCGTCGCGTCATAGAGGAAGCTGGAGATGAACTGGCCGGAATGGACGGCGTTGAGGGCCGCCAGGTCGCGATTGATCAACCGGCCGAACATGTCGGACTGCGCGGCGGCCACCGTCTTCTCGCTGAGCGAATCCAGCATGGCGCGGCCGAAATAAAGGCTCACCGCGCGCAGGGCCACGATGCCGACTGCGGCAAGAGACAAAGGCAGCAGCCAGTCCTGCTTGTGGCGGACGAAGATCTGCTTGACCTCCCAGTCCACCAACTTGGGAAGCATGCCGCTCATCGCGCTGGTAAACAGCATGCACAGGATGGCCAGCGCCAGGAGGCCCCATTGGGTGCCGACATAGTCGCGCAGCAGCCGGGCGATCACCGCGCCGGTCTTGATGTCTTGGGGGCCCGTCACGGGCCGGGGGTTGCCCACCGAACGCATCGGTTCGCGATGTAGCATGCGCCGGGGAGGGGGCGCGAGGGTGAAAAAGGCAAATTATGCCAATTGGTTAGTGCTCGTGGTCGGCGTCCGGTTCCATCAGCCGGTGGATATGGACCACGAAATAGCGCATCTGGGCATTGTCGACCGTCGCCTGCGCCTTGGCTGCCCACGCCTTTCTGGCCTCGGCGAAGTTGGGATACATGCCCACGAAATCCAGCTTGCCGAGGTCCTTGAACACGACCTCGTCCGCGGACTCCAGTTCACCGCCGAAGACGAAATGCAGTAGCTGCTTTGGTTCGGCCATGACCGCTCCTTCGGTTGCGCCGCATCATTGAAGCGCAATCGTTAACATGGCCTAGCGCACTTTTTGTCGCAGCGGAGCTGTCAATTCAGAAGACCGAGAATTTCTGCATGCAGATTGCGGTTGGCGGCCACCAGGGTGGGCTGTACCGCATGGGCATTGTTGTAGGCCAGCGGCGTGCCCTGGGCGTCGCTGACCACGCCGCCCGCCTCGGTCAGGATGATGTCGGCTGCCGCCAGGTCCCAATCGCGCTTGGCCGAAAGCGCGACGGTGGCATCGGCGCTGCCGTCGGCCACCAGCGCCAGCCGGTAGGCCAGCGAATTGCGGTTGTGCACCTGCATCGCCGGCCAGGGCGGGCGGGTCAGCTGGTCGCGATTGCCCAGCATGTGGCAGCCTTCAAGCTGCGTGCGCGTGCCCACATGGATGGGCACACCGTTGCGCGTGGCGCCGCCATCCGCGCGTGCCGCATAAAGCTCGTCGCTGGCAGGGTTGTAGACGGCGCCGCAGCAGGGGCGTCCATCCGTGACGACGGCGGCGCAGACGGTGAAATGCGGCCGGCCTTTCAGGAAGGCAATGGTGCCGTCGATGGGATCGACCACGAACACCTCGCTCCGCGTGAGGCGCGACGGATCGTCGGGGCTTTCCTCCGACAGCCAGCCGTAACCCGGCCGCGCGGCGGTCAGCGTCTCGCAGAGATAGCGGTTGACGGCGATGTCGGCCTCGGTGACGGGGCTGCCGCCTTCCTTGCGCCAATGACGATAGTCGGTGCCGAAATATTGCAGCGCGATGGCCCCCGCGGCGCGGACAGTGGTCTCAAGCAGCTTCAGATCGTCACGATCCGGCAAGCGTCATGCCCTCGATGCGGACGGTGGGGGAGTTGGTGCCGTGGCGGAATTGAAGGTCGCTGGCCGGGGTCAGGTTGAGGAACATGTCCTTCAGGTTGCCCGCGATCGTCACTTCCGAAACCGGATAGGCGATCTTGCCTTTCTCGATCCAGAAGCCGGCGGCGCCGCGACTGTAATCGCCGGTCACGCCATTGACGCCCATGCCCATCAGCTCGGTGACATAGAAGCCCTGTTCGATGTCGGCGATCAGCGCCTCGGGCGTGCATGTGCCCGGCTCCAGATAGAGATTGGTGGTGGAAGGCATGGGTGGGCCGCCCGTGCCGCGCGCGGCATGGCCGGTGGTCTCGAGCCCCAGCTGGCGGGCGCTGGCGCAGTCGAGCAGCCAGGTGGTGAGGACGCCGTCCTCCACCAGCGCCATGCGCCGATTGGCGACGCCTTCGCCGTCGAAAGGCTTGGAGCGCAGGCCACGGATGCGATGCGGATCGTCGATGATGCGGACGGACGGCGCGAAAACCTTCCGGCCCATGCGGTCCTTGAGGAAGGAAACTCCACGCGCGATCGAGGCGCCCGAGATGGCGCCGGAAAAATGGCCCAGAAGACCGGCCGCTTCGTCCGGGTGGAACACCACCGGCACGGATTGGGATTTCGCCTTGCGGGGGTTGAGGCGCTTGACGGCTTTCTCGCCGGCGGTGCGGCCGATCTCGGCGGCATCGCGCAGATCGCCGGCATGGCGCGCGCTGGCATGGTCATAGTCGCGCTCCATGCCGACGCCTTCGCCCGCCAGCACGGCGACGCCGATGCTGTGGGACGTGCCGGCATGGCGGCCGTAAAAGCCGGTGCTGGTGGCCAGCGCTACCGCGCGGCGCGAGAAGGATGCGCCGCCGCCTTCGGAATTGGTCACGCCGGGCACGGCCAGGGCGGCGCCTTCCACCGCGCGCGCCAGTTCGATCAGCCGTTCGGCGCCGGGCTCGGCCGGGTCTTCCAGGTCGAGGTCAGGAATGTCGCGCGCCAGTTTTTCCGCCGGTGCCAGGCCGGCGAATTTGTCTTCGGGCGCCAGGCGCGCCATGGCGACAGCGCGGCCGGGCAGGGCGGTAAGAGCATCGGCGGAAAAATCGCTGGAGGAGACGAAGGCCACGCGCTGGCCCACGAAGACGCGCAGGCCCAGGTCGTAACTTTCGGCGCGCTCCACATCCTCCAGCTTGCCCAGGCGATAGGAGACGGAGGAGGAAACGCCTTCGATGTAGAGCGCGTCCGCGGCATCGGCGCCGGCCCTTTTGGCGCCGTCGATCAGGGAGCCGAGAATGTCCTGGGGATTGCGGGTCATGGCTATCGGATGCCGGGAATCCCGGCATCCGTCAAGGCGGGGCTGCCGCGCCTATTGCGTGCCGCCCGCAGATGCCGGTTTGGGCGGACCGCTGGCCTCGGTGATGAACAGCCTGTGCTCCCCAAAAGACGCGAAAAGATGCAGCCTGGTAAGGACGTCCATGCCGACCACGATGGAAGCGGGGTCGCCATCGTCCAGCCGGGCCAGTCGCGTATCCGTGCGCTTGAATTGGCGGGTGAACTTGGCGGGATGGAACGGGTAGACCAGAAAATTGGGATTGGTGACGGTCACGCCATCGAACACCAGGGCCGAGAATTTATGCTGGAATATGCCGGGAGTGGCAAGAGGATTGGAGGAAGGCACCGATCCAGGTGAACTGGCATCCACGTTGAACGCGCCCAGGGCGGTGTTCGATTCCATGTTGGACACGCCGCTGGTGCTGATCTGGGCAGGCAGGTCCTTGCCGTCCAGCGTGACAGGCACCCACATCTGCTCGAACCGCTTCATGTAGCCCTGATAGCCGGTGCGGCTGTTGTTCGAGGTCGGCTGGAACTTGCTGAGCGGCACGACCGAAACCGCCACATGCTTCCAGTAAATCACCTTGCCGGGACAATGATCCTGGGAGAACAGGTTCATCTTGCCCGCCCCAAAATCCAGTTCGACGTCGAAATGGGACAGCAGGTCCGGTCCGATCACGCCGACCACATCGGTGTCGGCATTGCCGGCGCCGGAGGTCGGCAGGACCATGTACTGGCTGTGGGCGATATGGGCGCCGCCCACCGACAGATCGTCGATGACGACATAGCTTTCCGAGCTCTCGCTCTTGCTGTTGATCAGGATGACGCGGGAATCGGCAATCGTGTCCAGGCCCAGCGCGGTTACGCCCTGCGGCGTGAAGCCGGTGGTGCCGCCCGCCGTCGATACCAGCATCTTGGCCGGCTTGCCGTTGATCACGACATTGGCGAAGACCTCGCCGTCCTGGACGGCCACGTCCGCCGATCCCAGCATCTGCAGCGGCTTGCAGTCCTCTGCCGATGCGGTCCCGAGGCATGCGAGCATGAAGGCGCCCGCCAGAATGAAGTGACGCATGACCCCTCCACAATTTGCGGCGATGCTAGGATAGCGGGGGGACCGGAGGGAAGCGGAAATGCCTATTTCCAGATCGGCTTACCGTTACCCGGCAGCCCCAGCGCCGCCCAGCGGTCGGTGACGCGGCGGATCACGTCGGGGTCCATTTCGATCTTGCGGCCCCATTCGCGGTGGGTTTCGGGCGGCAGCTTGTTTGTGGCGTCCAGCCCGATCTTCGAACCCAGTCCCGACTCGGGCGAGGCGAAGTCGAGATAGTCGATGGGCGTCGACTCGATGATGGTGACGTCGCGGGCCGGGTCCATGCGGGTGGAGATCGCCCACATCACATCCTTCCAGTCGCGGGCGTTTATGTCGTCGTCCACCACGATCACCCATTTGGTGTACATGAACTGGCGCAGGTACGACCACACCGCCATCATCACCCGCTTGGCATGGCCGGGATAGGCCTTCCCCATCGACACCACGGCGATGCGATAGGAACAGCCTTCCGGCGGCAGCCAGAAGTCGACGATCTCCGGGAACTGCTGGCGGATCAGCGGCACGAAGACTTCGTTCAGCGCCTCGCCCAGCACCGAGGGCTCATCCGGCGGCCGCGCGGTGTAGGTGGAAAGGTAGATGGGATCGCGGCGCATGGTGATCGCCGTCACGGTGAAGACGGGGAACGGCTCCACCGAATTGTAATAGCCGGTGTGGTCGCCATAGGGGCCTTCGTCGCGGTAATCGGACAGCGAGACCTCGCCCTCGATCACGATCTCGGCCTCGGCGGGCACTTTCAGCGGCTGGCTGACGCAATCGGCCAGCTCCACGCGGCTGCCGCGCAGAAGTCCGGCGAACTGGTATTCCGACAGCGTCTCGGGCACCGGCGTCACCGCCGCCAGGATGATGCCCGGATCGGCGCCGATCACGGCTGCGGCGGGAAGCGGCGTGGGTTTTTCCTTGCCCCAGCGCGCGTGATGCTGCGCCCCGCCGCGATGCTTGAGCCAGCGCATGATGGTCTGGTTCTTCGACAGGACCTGCATGCGGTAGATGCCGAGATTGTAATTGTCCTCGCGCGCGTCGGTCGGGCCGCGCGTGACCACCAGCGGCCAGGTGATCAACGGCGCGGGCTCGCCCGGCCAGCAGGTCTGCACCGGCAGTTTCGACAGGTCGATGTCAGCGCCACGCAGCACCACCTCCTGGCAGGCGGGGCGCGAGACGGTCCTGGGCTTCATCGCCAGCACGGTTTTCACCAGCGGCAGAAGCTCGGCCGCTTCGCCGAAGCTGCGCGGCGGCTGGGGTTGGCGAAGCTGGGCCAGAAGCTCGCCCACCTCGCGCAGGTCGGTGGCGGTCGTGCGCTCCTTCGCACCCATCGTCACGCCCATCGCCACGCGGCGCACCGTGCCGAAAAGGTTCACCAGCACCGGCATGTCGCTGACCTGGCCGTCTGCGCGGATCGGCTTTTCGAAGATCACGGCCGGCCCGCCCTGGGCGATCAGGCGGGTCTGGATTTCCGTCATCTCCAGCACGGTGGAGACAGGCTGTTTCACGCGCACCAGCGCGCCGTCCTTTTCAAGACGGGCAAGAAAGTCACGCAGGGACCTGTAACTCATTCCGCGGGCAGGGCCTCAATCGAATAGCGCGGCGGGTGGGCATGCTTGGCGCTGTAGAGGAAATAGACGCCAAGCCCGATCGCTGTCCAGGCCGCAAGCCTCAGCCATGTATCGCCCGGCAGGAAGATCATCATGAACAGGCACATGAAGACGCCCAGGGGCGCGGTCACCCACACCAGCGGCGTGCGGAAGGGCCGGCGGGCCCGGGGCGCACGCACCCGCAGCACCATCACGCCGATGCAGACGATGGTGAAGGCAGCCAGTGTGCCGATCGACACCAGCTCGCCCAGTATGTCGATGGGAAGGGCGCCCGCCAGCAGCGCGGCGAAGATGCCGGTGACGATATTGCCCTTCCAGGGCGTGCGGAATTTCGGGTGGATCTTGCTGAAGGCGGGCGGGATCAGGCCGTCGCGCGACATGGCATAGAAGACGCGGCTCTGTGCCATCAGCAGCACCAGCACCACCGAGGCCAGGCCGACGACGGCGCCGACATTGACGAAAGGCGCCAGCCACCTGGTGCCGGGCAGCGCCTCCACCGCCTGGCTGACGGGGTGGGCCACGTTCAGCGTCTGGTAGGGCGCGATGCCGGTCAGCACATAGCTCATCAGCATATAGAGCACGGTGCAGATGATCAGCGAGCCAAGCATGCCGATGGGAATGTCGCGCTGGGGATTTTTGGCCTCCTGCGCCGCCACGGAAACCGCGTCAAAGCCGATATAGGCGAAGAAGATCACCCCGGTGGCGCGGAACACGCCGGTCCAGCCGAAATGCCCGACCTCGCCGGTGTTGGGCGGGATAAAGGGTGTGTGGTTGGCAGGGACGATGTAGGAGAAGCAGGCGAAGATCACCACCAGCACGATGGTCAGCTTGATGACGACCATCGCGTTGTTGAAGTTGGCGCTTGTCTTGACGCCCGCGATCAGCACCCAGGTGATCAGGGCGATGATGGCCACGGCGGGAAGGTTCATCACCGCGCCGGTCAGCGACATGTCGGCGAAGCCGTGTCCGGCCAGCGGCGCATTGGCGAAGGCGTGCGGAATGGGAAGGCCCACGCTGGACAGGAAATTGTTGAGATAGCCCGACCAGCCCACTGCCACGGTCGAGGCGGCGGCCAGATATTCCAGCACCAGGTTCCAGCCGATGATCCAGGCGATGAAGCGGCCAAGCGTGGCGTAGGTATAGGTATAGGCGCTTCCGGCCACCGGGATCATGCTGGCATATTCGGAATAACAGAGGCCGGCGAACAGGCAGCCCATCCCGGCGATGGCGAAGCTGATCACCACGCCCGGCCCCGCATAGCCGGCGGCGGCATGGCCGGTCAGCACGAAGATGCCCGCGCCGATGATGCAGCCGATGCCCAGCGAGATCAGGTGTAGCGGACCCAAAGCGCGCTTGAGGTCGTCGTCGGTTTCCGGATTGGGATTGTCTGCGATGACGGCCATGGAGTCCCCCGCTGAAGCCGGGCCACTGTGGCAGAGGGATGCGGCGGCGCCTAGCCCAATGATCCTTCCGGTCGGATCAGCCGGAAAACACCGGTATCGCGGATCTCGCGGTCTTCCAGATCGCGTGTCGTGGGCACCTGGTAGCGGGCCAGCTCGTTCACACCCTGTCTTGGAAAATAATTGCGTCCCGGATCGCCCAGCAGCACCTCTGCTTTCAGACCATGCAGCCATTCCAGCAATCTTTCTGCGAGCGGCCGCTCATAGAACAGATCGCCCACCAGGATCACATCCCAGTCTTCGCGCGCGCCGATCAGGTCATCGGCGGTGACGGCGAGGCTGCGGTCATTGGCGGCGGCATTGAGCCGGATGGCGGCGCAGGCGACGGAATCGATGTCGGCGGCCAGCACGCCGGCGGCACCGGCCTTTGCGGCGGCGATCCCCACCAGGCCCGAACCCGAGCCGATGTCCAGCACCTTGCGGCCCTTCACGGTCTGCGGATTGTCCAGGACGTATCGCGCCAGCGCCTGTCCACCCGCCCAGGCAAAGGCCCAATAGGGCGGCGGCACGCCGATCGCGGCCAGTTCCTCTTCGGTCCTGCGCCACAGCGGCACGACCTCGGCGGCGAGGTGCAGTTCGATCTCGGGTACCAGCGGCGGGAACCGAAGCAGGGTGTTGGCGCGGATGAAGTCTTCCGGATTCACAGGCCGTTCACCAGTGCGAACATCAGGCCCAAGGCCAGCAGCACGACGCCGCTGATGCGTTCGCGCCAGGCGCCGTGCGCCGCAGTGCGCTGTCCGCCCGCCGCCGCCAGTCCGCCATAGGCGGAAAGGATGATGCTCTCGCCGAGGAAGGTGATGGCGAACATAAGCACATACTGCGGCATCAGCGGGCGGCCCGTGTCGATGAACTGCGGCAGCAGCGCGCCGAAGAACAGCAGCGCCTTGGGATTGCCCAGCTGGGTCAGCAGTGCCTGAATATAGGGCCCGCGCGTCAGCCGGGGAGCCGCCGCATCGGGCGCGGGATGGAAGCTGCGCCGCAACTCGCCGATGCCCAGCCAGATCAGATAGGCCGCGCCCAGAAGGCGGACGGCGGCGAAAGCCAGCGGCCAGGCGGTGACCAGCGCGCCCAGCCCGGCGACGGAGGCCACATACCAGATGGTGTTGCCCGTCTGGGTACCGCAGATCGCGGCCAGCGCCTGGCGGAATCCCCCGCGAAAGCCATAGGCCGAGATCATCATCACGGTGGGCCCGGGTGTCAGCGAAAAAACAAGTTCGGCGGTAACGAACAGGGCCAGCCGGTCGAGAGTCATGATGGTGAACTGCATCCGGGGCAGGGTGGGGCCCCGCTTCAGGATTGGCAAGACGGATGGCTTGGCAACATTGGCGGCTTGGCAAGGGTGGCGGATGGCGCGACACTGGCGCTGGAGGCAAGGATGGACCGGCGCTTCGGCAGTTTCGCGGAATTCTATCCCTTCTATCTCAGCGAGCACGCCGCGCGCGGCACGCGGCGGATGCATTTCGCCGGTTCGGCGCTCGCGCTTGCCTGCGTGCTGGCGCTTGTGTTCACGGGCGAGCCGCTATGGCTGCTCGCGGGATTGGTGTGCGGCTATGGCTTTGCCTGGGCGGCGCATCTGGCGGTCGAAAAGAACCGCCCCGCCACCTTCCGCTATCCGCTCTACAGCTTCATGGGCGACTGGGTGATGTTCTGGCAGATGCTGACGGGGAAGATTCCGTTCTAGGCAAGATGCCGTTCGCCGGATTGATGTCCTGCCGGCCATCATGTTGCACCCGCCGCCGATCCTTCATCCGCTGCGCGACCTGGCGGCATATGGCAGCACGAACATGTAGAGGCCAGTGAACAAGAGCAGGAAAAGCGGTAACAGGGGCGAATAGACCACCCAGGCGGGAGGCTTGCCCAGTGCCATGGCGACGAAGTTGGCGATGACGGTCGCCGTGAAGATGATCGACAGCCAGCGGTGACTCTGCCGAATCCACAAGTTCCAGTTCAATGGTATCTCCCCTGAGGTCGTGCGGATGGGGCAGCGCCTTCAATCCGCCCGTGCCAGGACCTGCTCCAGTTTGGCGAAGAAATTCTGCCACCCGAATTTTGCGCCCTGGTAGTTTTGCGGCTGGTCCGACCGGAAGCCCGACTGCTCCATGCGCAGGTGCGTTCCCGTTCCCGCCGGTGCAAGGGTCCATGTCACCACGCTGGTCACACGCAGCGGACCGTCGCCCGAATCCCATGTGTAGGTCAGCGTCCTGTGCGGCTCGATCGCCAGGACCTTGCAGTCGATCACGCCGTTCCAGCTGCCATAGGGCGTGGTGCGAAGATTGAAGCCATGACCCACGACCGGCTTGAAGTCGTTCTGCATCAGCCATTCCGCGATCAGGTGCGGCTGGGTCAGGGCACGCCAGATCTTTTCTGGCGGATGGGGGATCTCGCGCTCGACAATGACAGAGCGCATATCAGTGGATGCCTGGTTCATTGGTCCATCCTTTTGAGCAGGTCTTCGAGGTGGTCGAACCGGTTCTGCCAGAAGCCGGTCATCTGACTTGTCCAGTCCAGCAGCGGGGAAAGCGCGCCGAGCCGCGCGCTGTAATGGGTCTGGCGGCCTTCATGGCGGTCCTGCACCAGCCCGGCCTGCCTGAGGACCGCAAGATGCTTGGAGACCGCCGGCTGCGAGACCCCGGCCCCGGCCGTCAGGGCTCCGACTGTCTGCTCGCCCTCGCGGCAGAGCCGCTCGAAGATGGCGCGCCGGGTCGGATCGGCCAGCGATCTGAAAAGCAGGTCAGGGGGTTCGCGCGGTTCTGGCATCACAATCAATAACCGGTTGGCTATCGATCAGATGTATAACCGTTGGATTATATATCAGTCAAGTGGCCCGGATTCAGCCGAACCAGCTTGCCGCCGCCAGCGCGAGCGCGATCAGGGCGCCGGTCTCGCGGTTGGAACGGAACAGCCGCAGGCAGTTTGCGCTGTCGTCGGTGTCCAGCCTGCGCACCTGCCAGAGCATGTGCGCGCCCGCCAGCAGCATCAGCGGCGCGAAAGGCCAGCCGGTATGCTCGATGAAGCCGGCAGCCAGGATCAGGGTGAAGGACACGGCATAGAAGCGCAGGATCCATCTGGCGGAAGAGGCGCCCAGCAGGCGGGCGGTGGATTTCACCCCGATCAGCTCGTCGTCTTCCTTGTCCTGATGGGCATAGATGGTGTCATAGCCCAGGGTCCAGAAGAACAGCCCGGCATAGAGCACCGCATCGCCCAGGTCGATGCGGCCGGTCTGGGCGGCAAAGCCCAGCAGCGCGCCCCAGTTGAAGGTCAGGCCCAGCCAGGCCTGCGGCCACCAGGTGATGCGCTTCATGAAAGGATAGGCCGCGACCAGCAGCAGCGACGCGGCACCCAGCGCCACCGCGAACCAGTTCAGCTGCAGCAGGATCGCCAGACCGATCAGGCACTGCGCCACCAGGAAGGCGGCGGCCTGCGTAACGCTGACTGCGCCCGAAGCAATCGGCCGGCCGCGGGTGCGCGCCACCTGGGCGTCGATCTTGCGGTCGATGATGTCGTTGAAGGTGCAGCCGGCGCCGCGCATCACCAGCGCGCCCACGGCGAACAGGACCAGGTACCAGACGTCCTGCCATTCCAGCAGCCGCCGCTCCTCGGCCGCCGCGCCCAGGATCAGCCCGAAGACGCAGGGCCAGTAGAGCAGCCAGGTGCCGATGGGCCGGTCCAGCCGGGCCAGCCGCGCATAAGGTTTCCAGCGGGCCGGAAGATGATCCACCAGAGTGGACGGCACGGCGTCGGCCGGGGAGGAGTCGAGGGCGGCTTGCGAATTCATGGGCACTTGCGAATGTACCTTTTGGAGAATCAAGTGTCGCATGGCTGAAGACCTGAAAGAAGCGGGCGGCAAGGTCCGGCTGTATGTCAACGCGCCCCTGGCGGCAGGAATCGCCGTGGCACCGGACGAGGGCCAGGCGCATTATCTGATGCACGTCATGCGCGCCAAAGCGGGCGATCGTGTGACACTGTTCAATGGCCGCGACGGAGAATGGATGGCCGAAATCGCCGAGGTCAGCAAACGCGCGATTGCCTTGCGCTGCCTTTCGCGGATCGCGCCCCAGGCGGAAGTTCCCGACCTGTGGCTGGCCTTCGCCCCGATAAAGAAGACTCCATCGGACTACCTGGTGCAGAAGGCCGCGGAACTGGGGGTGCGTGCGCTGCTGCCGGTCTTCACCCGCCGCACCATCGTCACCCGCATCAATCCGGAGCGCATGGCCGCCAATGCGGTGGAGGCGGCGCAGCAGTCGGGCCGCCTGAGCGTGCCGCGGGTCGCGGCCGGCGTGTCCTTCGAACGGCTGCTGGCGGACTGGCCGAAGGAGCGGACACTTTATTTCTGCGATGAGGGCGGCGATGCGCTGCCGCTGGCGGACGCGGCGACAGGCCATGTCGGTCCCGCCGCCATCCTCACCGGGCCGGAAGGCGGTTTCGACCCCGCCGAACGCGCGGCGCTGCGAGCCCTGCCGTTTGTCGTGCCGGTGACATTGGGCCCGCGCATCCTGCGCGCCGATACCGCCGCCCTGGCGGCATTGGCAATCTGGCAGAGCGTCGCCGGGGATTTCTCACAGCAACACTGACAGGGAAGGTCTTGCCATGAAGCTTGCCGTTGCTGCCATCGCGGCAGGACTGGGTCTTTTCATCCTGCCCGCCGCCGCGCAGGATGCGCCTGCATCACCCCTGCAGCCGGCGTCGCCCATCACCGAAGCGTCCCTCAACAGGGACGTGCATTGCTACATCGTCTTCATGGGGCTGAGCGCAGCGCCGGACATGGGCGGACCGGCGATGCAGGCGGGGGCCCGGATGATGGCCTTCTACTGGTTCGGCAAGCTCAGTGGCCAGATTTCCGACGCCGACCTGGAACACCGGCTGATCGTGGAAGGCCCGAACCTGAAGGGCGATGTCATAAAGGACGATGTCGTGCGCTGCACGGGTGAGGTGAGCGAGCGTACCGAGGCCATGGATACCATACTCAAGCATGTTGGGGCCGCCGGAACGCCGCCAACGCAAGCGCCCGCCCCCGAGGGTCAGGCGCCGCAGAATCCTGCGCCCGAAACGCAAACGCCCGGCAAGCCCGAAGCGCCAACCGAAAAGGCGCCGCCTGAAAAGACGCCCTAGCCGTAACGCTTTTCGTAGACACCCAGGGTCCTGCGCCGCACGTCCCGGAAAGCGGGGGCCTGGCGGGGCGACAGGGTGGAATGCCGGAAATGTACCTGGATGCCTTCACCCAACGGCGCTTTCGGGGACAACCTCCGCCTCGTCATGGCGCATCCAGCCGGGGGTTCCCGAAGGCGCGGATGGTCGCCACCCATGCGGCCAGTTCGTCCACCCCTTCGGGATTGAGCTGGTAGATGCGCTTCTGCGCCATGGGCCGGACCGTCACCAGCCCCGCGTCCTTCAGCGTCTTGAGATGCTGGGAAATGGCGGGCGAAGACAGCCTGAACCGTCCGGCGATTTCGCCCGCCGCCAGCGGCCCGGCCGCCAGCATCTCCACGATGCGCCGGCGGGTGGGGTCGGCCAGGGCGGAAAGGGCGGTCACCGTGGGGGCGGCAGCAATCATGCGGCATTATTTCTGCATACACTTAATTAAGTCAATACAAAAATAAGTGGTCTTGCGCCCGTCATGACCGCCCCCTAAGTACCCGTCAGCGAGGGAACATCATGTCGATACCGCAATCCGCCAGCGGCCCGATTCAAAGCCGCGACGACCTGGTGCATCACCTCTCGCGGGGCTGCCGGCCCAAGGCCGACTGGCGCATCGGCACCGAGCACGAAAAATTCGTCTATGACCTGAAGACCCATAAGCCTGTCGCCTATGACGGCCGGCCCGGCATCCGCCAGCTACTGGAAGGCATGGAGCGGTTCGGCTGGCAGCCGGTCCGCGAGGACCGGCACATTATCGGCCTGACGCAGGGCAGCGCCTCCATCAGCCTGGAGCCGGGCGGACAGTTCGAACTGTCCGGCGCGCCGCTGGTCTCCATCCACGAGACCTGCGCCGAGGTGAACACCCATCTGGTGCAGGCGCGCGAAGTGGCCGCCGAGATCGGCGTGGGCATGCTTGGCACGGGCTTCGCGCCCAGCTGGTCGCTGGCCGAGACCCCGATCATGCCCAAGGGCCGCTATGACATCATGCGCCGCTACATGCCCAAGGTGGGCGGCTATGGCCTGGACATGATGCTGCGCACCTGCACCGTGCAGGTGAACCTGGATTTCGAATCCGAAGCCGACATGGTGAAGAAATTCCGCGTCGGCCTGGCGCTTCAGCCGGTGACGACGGCACTGTTTGCCAACTCGCCCTTCCGCGAGGGACGGCCCAGCGGGTTCCTGTCGTATCGCGCCCAGGTGTGGACCGACGTCGACAACGCGCGCAGCGGCATGCTGCCCTTCGTCTTCGAGGAGGGCATGGGTTTCGAGCGCTATGTCGATTATGCCCTCGATGTGCCGATGTATTTCCTCTATCGCGACGGCAAATATATCGACATGGCGGGGCAGAGCTTCCGCAAATTCCTGAACCGCGAAATTCCGGAGGTCCGGCACCTGACGCCGATGATGAGCGACTGGGCCGACCACCTGACCACCATCTTCCCGGAAGTGCGGCTGAAGAATTTCCTGGAGATGCGCGGCACCGATGGCGGCCAGTGGCGGCGCATCTGCGGCATGCCGGCGCTGTGGGTGGGCCTGTTGTATGACAGCGTGGCGCTGGACGCGGCATGGGACCTGGTGAAGGACTGGACGGCGGAGGAACGCCAGGCGATGCGCGATGGGGTCGCCCGGCAAGGCTTCAAGGTGCCGTTCCGCAAGGCAACCGTGCATGAGCTGGCCCACCGCATGCTGGAAATTTCCACCGCGGGCCTGAAGCGCCGTGCCGCGCTGGACAGCGCAGGCATGAGCGAGGACGGCTTCCTCGGTCCGCTGCGCGAACTGGTCAATCGCGGCTACACCCGCGCCGAGGAGATGCTGAAGAACTATTACGGCGTGTGGGGGCGGGACCTGACGCCGCTGTTCACGGAATACAATTTCCTCTGAGGGTACATCCGCACTTCGGTTGTCATGGCCCAC
>JAFKEU010000013.1 GCA_017308475.1 Alphaproteobacteria bacterium | reverse complement strand
CCAGCTCCAGCGCGTGCATTCCCGCCTTCGCTGGAACGGCGGCGGCCAACATCACCGCGTCCAGCCCGGCGCGCAGGCCCGCCTCGTCCTGATCGATCCGGACCCGGCCGCCCAGCAGACTGTCGGTCATGGCATATGTTCGGGAATGGCCGCGCGCAGCAGCGCCTCGGCGCGCGGGAAATCGTCGTCCGCCACCATCAGCCGGCGCGGAAGAAAGCCCATGCTGCCGTCCATGATACTGGCGTGGGCGTCAAACACGACGGATTCGATGCCTTCCTGCGAGAGCAGGTTGGCGGCGTAATCAATCACCACAACATCTGTGGTCTTGAGGATGGCCCGCATGGCGTCCTTATAGGGGAAATCCGGCCATTTTGTCCCGCTTCCCTGTTCGGGTCCGCATCGGGTAATCTGCCGGCATGGGTGGGCAGAGCATCATTACCGACGCCAAACATGAGGGCGTCTCTCCGGTGGAACGGCTTCATGCGCTGGTGGCCGCGGACATGGCCGCGACCGACCGGCTGATTCATACGCGCATGACATCGGGCGTTGCGCTGATCCCCGACCTCGCGCGGCACCTGATCGATTCGGGCGGCAAGCGGCTTCGCCCCCTGCTGACGCTCGCGGCGGCAAAGGCCGGCAGCTATGCGGGCGATCATCACGTCAAGCTGGCCGCGGCGGTGGAATTCATCCACACTGCCACCCTGCTCCATGACGATGTTGTGGACGAAAGCGCGCTTCGCCGGGGCAAGGTCAGCGCCAACCTGATGTGGGGCAACAAGCCCAGCGTGCTGGTGGGTGACTTCCTGTTTTCCCGCGCCTTCCAGCTGATGGTGGAGACCGACAATCTGGCGGTGCTGGACATCCTCGCGGGGGCCTCGGCCGTGATCGCCGAGGGCGAGGTGATGCAGCTCAAATCCTCCAACGATCTGGGGGTGACCGAGGAACATTACCTCAATGTCGTGTCGGCCAAGACGGCCGCGCTATTCTCGGCGGCAGCCGAATCCGGCGCGCTTCTGTCGGGGCGCGGCGAGCGCTATGTCAGCGGCATGCGCGCCTATGGCGACAATCTGGGTATCGCCTTCCAGCTGGTCGACGATGCGCTGGACTATTCGGGGCGCCAGGCGCTGATGGGCAAGACCGTGGGCGATGATTTCCGCGAGGCCAAGATGACGCTGCCCATCATCCTGGCCCACGCCCGCGCCCGGCCGGAGGACAAACCCTTCTGGAAACGAGTGATCGAGACGGGCAACCAGACCGAAAGCGACCTGGACCGGGCCATCACTCTGGTGGAGCAGACCGGATCCATCCAGGAGACCATGCACCGGGCCCGCGCCTATGCCGATGCTGCGAAGGCGGCGCTAACGGTGTTGCCATCCAGCGACATCAAGGCCGCGTTGGCCGACATCGCGGATTTCTGCGTCGAACGCGCTTATTGATCCTGTCAAAGCCCTTCCGGCGTGGGCCCGATGTCCTGCCCTACCTGTTCGACGGAAAGCCCGCGTTCGGGTACGAAACTGGCGGCGGTCCACCAGCCAGGATGAGCCGACCGCAAGGCATTTGCAGCGCGCGCGCAGCAATCGTCGTCTGCGAAAATGCCGAAGCAGGTGGCACCGCTGCCCGACATGCGGCTGACCAGCGCGCCGGGCTGGCGCGCAATGGCGCCAAGCACCTCGCCGATGAGCGGCTGGATGGCGCGCGCCGGTTCTTCCAGGTCGTTGCCGGTCGTCTCCAGAAACCGCAGCAGGTCGCCGGTATCGCGAAAGGCGCCGCGCGGCAACGCCATGTCCGTGCCGCGCCGGGTCTTCAGCGCGGCGAAGACATTGCGCGTGGGCACCGGCACGCCCGGATTGACCAGCAAAAGCGCCAGGCGCGGCATGGCGGCGACAGGCGTGAGGATTTCGCCCCGTCCTTCCATGAAGGCCGGAACGGCAGCGATGCAAACTGGAACATCCGAGCCCAGGGATGCCGCCATATCGCAGAGTGCCGCATCGTCCAACGGCAGATTCCAAAGCACGCGCAGGCCGCGTAATGTGGCGGCAGCATCGGACGAGCCGCCGCCAATGCCCGAAGCCACCGGCAGGTTCTTGGTCAGGGTGATGGCAGCGACAGGCGCGCCCGAGGCCCCGGCCGCAAGAAGGCGAGCGGCGCCAAGGACCAGGTTGTTGCTCTCTGCCTCAAGCCCTCCGGCGAAGGGCCCGTCCAGCGCAAGTGACAGATCGTCCGCTGGTGCCAGGGAAACACGATCGGCTGCCGCTTCGCCGCCGGTGAAGACCGCCAGGCTTTGCAACGGATGAAAGCCATCGTCGCGGCGTGCTCCTACATGCAGGAATAGATTGATCTTGGCCGGCGCCAGCTCACGGATCATGGCGGACCTTTCAGACCGGCAGCTTGGCCAAGCCAGATTTCAGCTTGCGTGCGATCGTGGCCTTGTCGGTATCGTCGTCGCTGAAGGTCAGGGCGTGATTCCACTGGAAGCGGGCTTCCAGCTTGCGGCCGGCCCGCCACAGCGCGTCGCCGAAATGGTCGTTGATGGTGGGATCGCCGGGCACCAGCAGCACGGCGGCTTCAAGCGTGCGCGCTGCTTCCTGATAGCGGCCCAGCTTGAAATAAGCCCATCCCACGCTGTCGACGATATAACCGTCATAGGGCCGCAGGGTGCGCGCCTTTTCCAGCATGGTCAGTGCTTCGGGAATGCGCCGGCCCCTGTCCACCCAACTGTAGCCCAGATAGTTCAGCAGTTCGGGCTGGTCGGCTGACAATTTCAGGCCGGTCTGGATATCGGCCTCCGACTCGTCGAGCCGTCCCAGCTTCTCCTTGGCCATGGCGCGGGCATAAAAGAGCGTCCAGTCCTTGCGCTGCGGGGTTCCCAGCACCGCGACCGCATGGTCATAGGCGCTGACGGCATCGGCATATTTTTCGCCGGCACGATAGGTGTCACCCAGCGCGGTCCAGCCTTCCACGTCGTCGGCATTGGCGGCAACCAGTTTCTTCAGGCTAGCAATGGCGGCGTTATTCTGGCCGCTGCGCTGCTGATCCAGAGCCGCCTGCACCGCCGCCATGCGATAATAGGGCGAGGATTGCGGAATCGCCTGATAGATGGCGATGGCCTGATCGAACTTGCCCAGGGTCTCGAAGCGGTCAGCCAGAAGGATATGGGCCAGGTTGAGGTCCGGCCGCAGGTAGATCGCCATGCGCAGATAGAGGATGGAGACGTCGGCGCTCTGTTCGCCGCTGAGCGACGCGGCGATGCCAAACAGGGCCTCGGCGACTCCGTCCTGGGCGGAGCGGACCAGGCTCGCCGGCTTTTCACTGCCGGCAATGCGCGCCAGCCCCGGTTTGGTGACGGCGGCAAGCCCCTGATTGGAGGCATGGGCGTGGTAGAGCGCGGCGGCTTCCTCGCGTCGGCCGGTGCGTTCGAGGAAACGGCCATAGGCCTCCAGCACCCGAGGGGTCACCGTGGTGCCAGCCATCGCCTTCAGATAATCGGCGGCGGCCATCTTGGTATCGCCCAGGAATTCGTGCAGCAGCGCGGAATGGAACGCCGCCAGATTTTCGGCTCCCTTCTGGGCACGAAGTGTCGTCAGATCATTCTCTACCGCGGCGGCGTCATGCTGGCCCGCCGCCGCCCAGGCATCGAGCAACGACAAGGTCAGAAGTGTGAATGGTCCCTTGGCCGACTGCGCCAGATTTTCCCGCGCCCCGGCATAATCCTTCTGCTTCAGGTCAATTACGGCCAATGCCAGCCGCGCGGCGCGGTCATCGGGATCGGCGGTGACGACCTTCTGGGCATATTTGCCCGCGGCGTCCATGTCACCGGCGGTGCTGGCATAGAAGAAAGACAGCGCCAGGAGGCTGGGATTGGAAGGATCGTCGGCCAGGCTCCTGCCGTAATAGGCCGCTGCCTGGTGCAGATCATGCTCGCCGGCGGCAAAACGCGCCGACAGATAAGTGGAGAAAGCCTGCGCCTGCTTGGCGTCTGCCGCGTCCGGCGACGCAGGCACCGTCGCCTGGCCCGGCAATGCCATGTTGGTGCATCCGGCCAGAAGACCCGCGACGAGCAGAAGTGAAATCCGATGCAACAACCGCATCCTCCTAGAGATTGACGTAGTTGGGGCCGCCGCCGCCTTCAGGCGGAACCCAGGTGATGTTCTGCGACGGATCCTTGATGTCGCACGTTTTGCAATGCACGCAGTTTTGCGCGTTGATCTGGAACCGGGGTCCGCCGGCCTCTTCGACCACCTCGTAGACGCCGGCCGGGCAGTATCGCTGCGCCGGTTCGCCATATTCGGGCAAATTGACCGAAATGGGAATGGCCGGATCGGACAGCCTCAGATGAACCGGCTGGTCTTCCTCGTGATTGGTACCCGAAAGAAACACACTGGAAAGCCGGTCGAAGGTTAACTTGCCGTCAGGACGGGGATAATCGATGCGCGCGCTCTCCGACGCCTTGCGCAGGACCGCATAGTCGGGCGCGCCATGGCCCATGGTTCCAAACAGGGAAAACCCGAAAAGCTGGTTGGTCCAGAGATCCAGCCCGATCAGGGGCAATGCCAGCCATGTTCCCAGCCTTGACCAGAGAGGCTTGGCATTGCGCACGCGCCAAAGATCCCTGCCTACCCAGCTTTTGCGCCAGGCATCGTCGTAGTCGGCCAGCACATCGCCTGCGCGACCGGCCCGGAGCGCGGCGGCGACGCTTTCGGCTGCCAGCATCCCCGTCTTCATCGCATTATGGCTGCCCTTGATGCGCGGCAGGTTCATGAAGCCCGCGGCGCAGCCGATCAACGCGCCGCCGGGAAACACCAGCTTCGGCACCGACTGGTAGCCGCCTTCGGTGAGAGCACGCGCGCCATAGCCGATGCGCTTGCCGTCTCTTAGCAGCGCCGCCACCGCGGGATGGGTTTTGGCGCGCTGGAACTCGGCGAAGGGATCCAGCCAGGGATTGCGATAGTTGAGATGGACCACGAATCCGACCGAACAGAAATTCTCGCCCCAATGATAGAGAAACAGTCCGCCGCCGGTGTCGCTGTCCAGCGGCCAGCCCATGCCGTGCAGGACAAGGCCCGGCCTGTGGCTGTCCTTGGGCAGTTCCCACAGTTCTTTCAAGCCGATGCCAAACTTCTGCGGCTCGCCGCCCTCATGCAGGCAGAAGGTCCGCCCGAGCACTTTCGACAGAGAACCGCGCGCGCCTTCCGCGAACAGCGTGTACTTGCCGCGCAGCGCCATCCCCGGGGTGAAACCGTCCTTTTGGTGACCGTCCTTCGCCACGCCCATGTCGCCGGTGATCACGCCTTTCACCACGCCATCTTCGACGATCAGGTCGGCGGCGGGGAACCCGGGATAGATTTCCACGCCCAGACCCTCGGCCTCGGTGCCCAGCCATTTGCAGAGGTTGGAAAGGCTGACAATGAAGTTGCCGCGATTGCTCATCAGGGGCGGAAACAGGACATGGGGAAGCGGGAAGGCCCTGCTCCTGGTGAAACAGACGAAACGGTCATCGGTGACGGGCGTGTCGACAGGTGCGCCCCTCTCCTTCCAATCCGGAATCAGTTCGCTCAAGGCGCGGGGATCGATCACCGCGCCCGACAGGATATGGGCGCCGATCTCCGAGCCTTTTTCCAGTAGGCAGACGCTGGCCTGGGGTGAAAGCTGCTTCAGGCGGATCGCCGCCGCCAACCCCGCCGGCCCGCCGCCAACGATGACGACGTCATACTCCATGCTTTCGCGGGCAATGTCGGCCATGGGTCGCCTGTTGTTTGGACCTCTTCTACACTGGCATTGGCGGGCGCCAAAAGTCTAAGATCGGACGATGGCAGGTGACCCTTTCGCAATGCTCGACTGGCTGGTGGAAGCCGGTGCCGATGAGGCCATCGCAGAGTCGCCAGTGAACCGTCTGGCGGCCAGGGTGCCCCTGCCGGCCGCGACAATGCCGCCCCTGCCACTCCCCGCAGCACGTCCGGCGCCGACAAGGCCGGCAGCCATGCCTGCCGCGAGCCTCATCCCGGAAGATGCAATCGGCACCGCCCAGAACCTGGCGGCGGCGGCCACTAACCTGGCGCAACTGCGCGCCGTCATGGAAAGTTTCGAGGGCTGCGCCCTCAAGCGCGGCGCCACCAACACAGTCTTCGCCGACGGGACAGAACTGGCCCCGGTAATGCTGATCGGCGAAGCGCCGGGCCGCGAGGAAGACCGCATCGGCAAGCCCTTTGTCGGCCGCGCCGGGCAATTGCTGGACAAGATGCTGGCGAGCATCGGACTGGACCGCGCGCGCAATGCCTATATCACCAATGTGATCAACTGGCGCCCGCCGGACAATCGCGACCCCACGCCCGAGGAGGCAGCCCAGTGCCTGCCATTCCTGCGCCGGCACATCGAGCTGGCACAGCCGAAGGTGATCATCCTTCTGGGGGCGGTGGCGGCTCGCCATGTGGTGGGCAAGACCGACGGCATCATGAAGATCCGCGGCCGCTGGATGGACTATCGGGTGGGCGACCAGCTGGTACCACTGATGCCTACGCTGCATCCGGCCTATCTGTTGCGCCAACCCGCGCACAAGAAGCTGGCCTGGCGCGACCTGCAGGCGGTGCGCGACCGGTTAAACGCGCCCGGCTAAACGGTGTTGAAACCAAAATGACCATAAGGTGGTTGCCGGATCCGGCGGCGCACGCTAACGATATGGTGCCGTTGGGTTTCTGGCGGAACCAACTGTCCGGGGCGTTAAGATTTTCAGGCGCATCGCATTCACGATCGGCGTGCTGGCCGCACTATGCGGCGGCGCCGTCGCAGAGACACCGCCGGCGACGCCCGCAGTCGCCGGTCCCGCCGCGCCACGTGTCCTGAGTCCCGATGACGTTGCCCTCTATCGCCAGGTGATGGCGGCCGAGCGGGCGGGCCAATATTCCCGCGCCCGAATCCTTTTTGCCAAGATCGGCGATCCCATCCTGCTGGGCTATGCCGAGGGATTGCATCTGCTCTCCGCCTCGCCCCGCAGCGTCAGAATCGGCGACCTCAAGGACTGGCTGAACGAATATCGCGACCTGGCGATCGCCGATCGCATCTATCGGTTGGCAGTTGCCCATTCCACCCGCAAGGTGCGCCGCCATCACAAGCTCATCACCGTGGCGGTGGTCACTAACATCCCTGCGCCCACAAGCGTGGGCAGCCGGTCCGGCGGCTATGAGGATGTGGAGTTGTCCGAGCCCTATCCCTCGGCGGAAGCAGGTCGCAGCGTGATGCCTGCCGTCCTGTCGGCCATCAAGGAGGGAAAACCCGACCAGGCGCTGGCGTTGATGCGCTCGGTGGAAGCCGCTGTCACGCCCACTGACCACGCCATCCTGGCCCATCGCATCGCTGCCTCTTACCGCGCGGAAAGCCGCGATGCCGACGCCTATGCGGTGGCCGTTTCGGTCTCGGATCCCGCCGTTCCGCAATTGATGTGGGATGCTGGGCTTGCCGCCTATCGTATTGGCCGCTGGAAGGACGCGGAGGAGCAGTTGGAAAAGCTGGCAGAGACGCCCGCTGCGCAGAACAGCCTGCGCGCCCAGGCCGCCTTCTGGGCCGCGCGGGCGCATATGCAGGAGGGCGATCCACAGAAGGTGGTGACACTGCTGGATTTCGCCGCCGGCAAGGAACCCAGTTTCTATGGCCTGATCGCCGAAAGTATCCTGGGCATCGATACCCAGACCGGCTTTGCCGATGCTGTCCTCAATGAGGCTGATTTCCGGGACCTTATGCACGATCCGGCGGCACGCCGCGCCGTGGCGCTATGGCAGATCGGCGAAAGCGACTATGTCGGACCCGAACTCAATCGCGCTTTCGTCAACAATGACGAGCGGCTCGATCCGGCGATGGCGGCGCTGGCCCGCGACATCGGCGTGGCCAATGTGGAACTGCGCGCGAGCGAGAAATGTGCCGCCCGTGGTATCATGCTGACGGGCCTGTTCCCCATGCCAGCCTACAATCCTGACGGCGGATACAAGATCGATTCGTCGCTGGTGCTGGCCTTCGCGCGCATTGAAAGCCGCTTTCAAACCCGGGCCACCTCGCCCGCCGGTGCACGCGGCCTGATGCAGCTCATGCCGGCCACCGCCAGGCATCTGGGCGTGGCCGACCCTGACACGCTTTATGATCCGGGAACTTCGCTGTCGGTGGGCCAGCGCTATATCGAGCGGTTGCTGAACCAGTTGGACGGCAACCTGCTGGAACTGGGCGGTGCCTATAATGCCGGGCCGCTGGCGGTGAACCGCTGGCTGGCAACCAAGGCGGGCGCCAATGACCCCCTGCTCTTCGTGGAAAGCATTCCGGTCTACGAGACGCGCTCCTATGTGAAGCGACTGATGCTCTATCACTGGCTCTATCGCCGCCGTTTCGGCCAGGAGGCCCGGAGCCTTGAGGAAACAGCCAGCGGCGCCTGGCCGATCTATCATCCGGCGCCGGGAATCTCAGCTTCGTCCAGCACCGCGCCGCTGCGTGTCAGCGCCGAAACGGGCCGCTGAACCTTACAGTTTCGCCAATACCGCTGATGGCACACGCAGCGCATGCAGCAGGCTGAGCGCCAGCCCGCGCAACGTGCCCTTGGGCGGGCGGGCGACATTTACCGCCCGCGCCCGAAGTTGCACCAGACGACGGCGGCCAACACGGCGCACAATGTCGGCATCCTCCAGGCGCGCCAGCGGGCGATAACCCCCGACCCGCTTGTAAAGGCGGCGGGGCATCAGCAATCCCTGGTCACCATAAGGAAGTGCCAGCAATACCGAACGCAGCGCGGCTTGGGCCTCGGCACGGCGGGCTTCGCCCCCGAAATCCTCCAGCGCAAAGCGGAACACCGCGGCGCGCTGTCGCTCCGGCAGCGCCTGGTCGACGAAGGATTCCACTTCCGTATCCCAGCCCTGTTCCAGGGCCGTCTCCGGATGCAGGAACAGAAGCCAGTCGCACTTTGCCGCGGCGGCGCCTGCAGCCAGTTGGGCGGCGCGGCTTTTGCCGGCATGGACGATATGGGCGCCTGCGGCGTCCGCGATCGCCAGCGTGGCGTCCGTGGAGCCGCCATCGGCGACGATGACCTCGCGCACCACGCCGCGTACTGCGCCTGCAATCAGGCTGTCGAAGCAGCGCGGCAGCAGGCGATCGGCATTCAAAGTGGGGATGATGACACTGACCATGGCCGTCATATTGGCCCATCCTTGCGGCGCCGCAAAAGGTTTTTGGGACGCATGGCGGCAGTCGACTGGGCTGCCTGCAATTTGGGCATTTGGTCCGCCATCGGAGTGGCAAAAATAAACGGCATACCCCGCAGGGCACGCCGTTTACCGGTCAACGCGCCAAAAACTATTTCGGCAATTTAACCGTATAGGCCGTGAAGGTACCCGGATCCTTGCCCTTCAGCGCCGGATCGCGCTGGTAGTTAAGCTTGGCTTCCAGGACCAGGGCGGTGGCGCCCACCGTCGTCACCGCAGTCGGCAGCATGAGACCTTGTCTCAGCACCGTGATGGTGGCGCTATCGCCATTCATCGTCACTCTGTCCAGCCGGCCGTTGCCGTCCTTGCCGCGGCCTTCCACCAATAGGATCTCGCCATCGGGACCAAGGCGCATGCCGTCGGGCTGAAAGATGTCCATCGAGGTGGCGAGATTGACGTCCCTGCCGGCGGTGCCATCGGCATTCAGCGAAATGCGGATCAGGTGGTTGCCATTGTAGGTGTTGGTGTAGAGCGCATCACCCTTCCAGACCACGCCGTCAAGCGACGGGTCGGAGGGATCGTTGGTGTACCAGACCGTCAGCGCATCGGTACCGGCAGCCAGCTTGAGTACACGGCCGCCCTTGGTGTCGGTAATATAGGCGTCGTTGCCCCTCAGCGCGATGTCGTTGCAGAAGCCACCGCCAGGAAGTTCGTAAGTCTTCAACAGCGCCGCCGTACGGGTGGAGAAGGTCTTCAGATAGGCCTTGTCTCCATTGTTGTCGCAGACATAGAGCGTATTGGTGCGCGCATCGGCAAGCACGCCAAGGACCCGGCCGAAACCGCCCCGCTCCTTGCTGATCCAGGTGGTGGCACGGCGGCTGCCCGGCAGGGCGCGATAGACTTCGCCCAGGTTCATGCTGCCGACATAGACCGTGCCGTCGGATGTGGAAGTCAGGCTCTCGGGAAAGGACATGGGCCTGGAGACGGTGACGTCCGTGACCGCAGCGGCCATGGCCGCTGTGCCCGCCAGCAGAAAGGCGGGCAGGAGCAAATATCCGAATTTCATAGTAATCTCCCTGCGCGCCGGATGGCCCAGCGGTGTTGGGGCGATTTGTAGCACGGGGAACAACGCCACGGCGGTCAATTTCCTGGGTCTGTGGAATTTTGTACTTGTTTTGTTCTCATTGGCCGATATTCTCTCGCCCATGACGACTGTCCTTGATTCCACCATCCGGCCGGAGCGCGTGCGCGGCCGGGGCGCCGTATCCAATACAGTGGGCCGCTACGAAAAGCTCACGCGCGTCCTTCTCGACGACGGCTGGAGCAACAGTCGCCAAGCACCGGCCGCACGAGCACGAAAGCCTGTGTGGTCCGAGGAAGAAGCATGGGACAACGACGCCCTGCCCCCACTGCGGACGGAAGTGACGCTGGATGCCACCCGCACCATCATCGCGCGCAACCAGTCACCCGACCTTTCCTTCGATCAGTCAATCAATCCCTATCGGGGCTGCGAGCATGGCTGCATTTATTGCTTTGCGCGGCCGTCCCACGCTTATCTGGGCATGTCGCCGGGGGTGGATTTCGAATCCCGCCTGTTCGCCAAGCCCGACGCGGCAAAATTGCTGGCCAGGGAATTGTCGGCTCCCGGTTATGTGCCCAAAACCATCGCCATCGGCACCAATACCGATCCCTATCAGCCGGTTGAGCGAACCATGCGCATTACCCGTTCGATTCTGGAGGTGCTGCGCGACTTCCGCCACCCGGTAGCCATCGTCACCAAGTCGACCCTGATCCTGCGCGATCTGGATATCCTGTCGGAGATGGCGGAAATGGGCCTGGCCAAGGCTGCGCTGTCGATCACGACGCTGGATCGCAAGTTGGCGCGCGCCATGGAGCCCAGGGCGGGAACACCAGCGCGCCGGATCCAGGCCATCCACGCGCTCGCCGAAGCGGGCGTGCCGGCGGGTGTAATGTTCGCCCCCGCCATTCCCGCCCTGAACGATCATGAGATGGAAGCGGTGCTGACCGCAGCGAAGGGGGCCGGTGCCCGCTCGGCCGGCTATGTACTGTTGCGCCTGCCGCTGGAGATCAAGGACCTGTTCCGCGAATGGCTGGACGCGAACGTGCCGGACCGGGCCAGACACGTGATGACGCTGGTGCGCTCCATGCGCGGCGGGAAGGACTACGACTCCAACTGGAACACACGGATGAAGGGCACAGGCCCTTACGCCGAAATGATGGCGCGGCGCTTCCACATGGCTGTGAAGCGGCTGGGGCTGAACCAGCCCTCGCGGCCATTGGCCCTGGGCAAATTCCGCCGTCCTCCCCAAAGTGGCGACCAGTTGGCCCTGTTCTGAAGGCGTGTGGGGACGGGAACCCTTGGCTGGCGTGTGGATGAGACGGCTTGCGGGCATGGTGCCGGCCCCCCGCCGCGCTATAAGGGGAGCATGCCGCATTACATTTACGAGTCGCGCCTGCTGAAGACCCTGGAGGGGCCGATCTGCGGCGTGGACGAGGCCGGACGCGGGCCCTTGGCCGGTCCGGTGGTGGCGGCGGCAGTGATCCTGCGGAAAGGCCGCATTCCCAAAGGTCTGAACGATTCCAAGCAGCTGGACGAGGAAACCCGCGAGGCGCTGTATCCCCAGATCATGGAGATGGCACTGGCCGTCGGAGTGGGCGAAGCCAGCGTGGGCGAAATCGACCTTGTCAACATCCGCCAGGCCACCCATCTGGCCATGGCGCGGGCGGTGCGGGCCCTGGCGGTTCCGGCTGCCTTTGCGCTGGTGGATGGCAATGATGCCCCAGCCCTGCCGTGCAAATGTGATACGCTGGTGGACGGCGATGCACGCAGCCTGTCGATTGCCGCGGCCTCCATCATCGCCAAGGTCACCCGCGACCGGCAGATGGTCCGGCTGCACGACGAGCATCCCGGCTACGCCTGGAGAAGCAACAAGGGCTATGGCACCCCGGAGCATTATGAAGGTCTGAGGCGCCATGGTGTGACCGTGCACCACCGCCGCAGCTTCAGCCCCATCCAGAATCTGCTCGCAGGGCACAACATCTGGTATGGGGATGAATCTGGGGACTCAATTCATAACGCATTGATTCAACAAGACTCTTGACGGCCGATTCGGCTCGAATCACTGTGATTCCCGCTGTGAATATTTGGGGCGGGGCTCATGCGTTTGGAATTGGACCGGATCATCCAGGGTGACTGTGTGGAGGCTATGCGCGGCTTGCCGGAGGGCTGCTGCGATCTGGTCTTCGCCGACCCGCCCTACAACATGCAATTGCGCGGGCAACTGCACCGGCCCGACCAGTCCCGGGTCGACGCAGTGGATGATGCCTGGGACCAGTTCGCCAGCTTCGAAGAATATGACCGCTTTACCCGCGAATGGCTGACGGCGGCGCGCCGCGTGTTGAAGGACAACGGCACCCTGTGGGTGATCGGCTCCTATCACAATATCTTCCGGGTCGGCGCGATCCTGCAGGATCTCGGCTATTGGATTTTGAACGACGTGGTGTGGCGCAAGACCAATCCCATGCCCAACTTCAAGGGCCGCCGCTTCACCAATGCGCACGAGACGCTGATCTGGGCAGCCAAGCATCCTCGCCAGCAATATACCTTCAACTATGAGGCGATGAAGGCGCTCAACGACGAGTTGCAGATGCGCTCGGACTGGACGCTGCCCATATGTTCAGGCAACGAACGCATCAAGGACAAGGATGGCCAGAAGGCCCATTCAACCCAGAAGCCGGAATCGCTGCTGCACCGGGTGGTGGTGGCTTCGACCAAGCCGGGCGACGTGATACTGGACCCCTTCTTCGGATCGGGCACCACCGGCGCGGTCTCCAAGCGCCTAGGCCGACATTACATCGGCATCGAGCGCGAAGAGACCTATGCTGAAGTGGCACGCAAGCGCATCGCGGCGGTCGAGCCCTCCGACGACGAAGCGATCAAGGTCACCGGCTCCAAGCGTGCAGAACCGCGCATCCCCTTCGGCTGGGTCGTGGAACGTGGCCTGTTGCCGGCGGGCACGGTGCTGCATGGCAGCCGCAAGCATCACCGCGCGAAGGTCCGCGCGGACGGCACGCTGGCCGCCTCGGATGCTACCGGTTCGATCCACCGCGTGGGCGCTCATGTGCAGGGGCTGGAAGCGTGCAATGGCTGGACTTTCTGGCAGTTCGAATTGCCGGGCGGCGGCTATGCCCCGATCGATGTGCTGCGTCAGCGCCTGCGGGCCGAACTGGCCTGACCGGCGTTTCTGGATTGTCGCGGCTCCGCCGCAAACAGCGGTCCGCCCTCGTCCAGCCCGTGCTCGACGATCTTGCGCATAACCGTTGGCAGCGCCGTGTCCACCAGATCGGCGCGCGGTACCCATCGGCCCTCCGTCCTGGGGCGCCTGGCGATCCGGGCGACGTAGACTTCGATCTCGAGCTCGAAATGGGTGAAGCCGTGGCGCACGACACCGGGGCGCCTCTTCCAGTCGGCCTCGAACGGAGCCTGTTTCAGCGCCACCGCTATTGAAGGAAATTCCGCCGTCCAGGTACCCTGGGGCGGCTGCATCATTGACGCCAGAAGACCCTTGTCCGGCCGCTTGACCAACAGCACCGCACCCTTGCCGTCCGTCACCACGAAAGCGGCGCCGCGTCTAAGCGGTCTCGCGGTCTTTGGGCCCTTGACCGGCAACATATTCTGGAGGCCACGCCTGCGGGCCATGCAATCATCCGTCCACGGACAGTTTCCGCAGGCAGGCCGTTTGGGCGTGCAGATGGCGCTCCCCAAGTCCATCAGCGCCTGGACGAAATCGCCGGCCCGCTCCGGCACCAGGGCCTGGCAGAGCGCATGCAGTTCGGTCTTGGCAGTGGGCATCGGCGTTTCAACCGCATAGAGCCGCGCAATCACCCGTTCGGCATTTGCGTCCATCGCCGCCTGTTTCTCGTCATAGGCGATGGCAGCGATGGCGCCGGCTGTATAGGCGCCCACGCCCGGCAGCTTGCGCAACTCTTGCGCGGTGCCAGGGAAGTGTCCGCCCATCTCGCCCGCTACCATCCGGGCGGCGGCATAGAGGTTGCGCGCGCGCGCGTAATAGCCAAGTCCCGCCCAGGCGGCCAGCACATCGTCCTGTTTCGCCGCCGCCAACGCCGTGACGGTGGGCCAGCGTTCGAGGAACTTGCGGTAATAACCCGCCACGGCCTGCACCGTTGTCTGCTGCAACATGATTTCCGACAGCCAGACGCGATAAGGATCGGCGCGCCTTCCGGCGGGCGCCCGCCAGGGCAGCACCCGCCGGTGGACGTCGTACCAGGCCAGAAGGCGTGTGCTCAAAGAGGGCTGTTTTACGAGCTTGGTGCGCGGCATACTCCCACCATGGCCCGAAGCTCGCGCGATACACAAAGCCAATCCGGCGAAAATTCACAGGGTGCCAATGCCCTTGCTCGTCACCGGCGCGTGGTGCCGGTGGCGTCCGACGCCGGACGGGTGGGCGTCACGGCCTTCACCCGCGCCGGCTTCGTCGATCCCTCACTGGTCCTGCGCTGGCGCGACATCGCGGGGCCGGAAGTTGCGCGGCTGGCCCAGCCCGTACGGCTGGCCGACGGGCCGTCGGGGGGCACCCTGACGTTGCGGGCCGTTCCCGGCGCGGCACTGTTCCTGGGCCATGAGAAGCGCGCGCTATGCGAACGCATCAATGCCTATCTGGGCCGCCTCGTCGTGGCGCAGATCAAGTTCAGCCAAGGCGCGCCCATCGTCCGGCCTTCCCCGCCCACGAGCCATAAACCGGCCTGTCCGCTGCCGCCTTCAGACCCCAGCCGCCGCTACCAGGGGCCAGAGGGTCTTGCACGTGCGCTGCAGGCCCTGGCCCGGCGCCGTTTGCCGTGACGCGGAATACTAGATTCTGAACGTGTACGGCGGTCTGCTGAACGTCGCGCACCTGGGGGCAACGTCACGAAGCAGCCAACAGATGCATTGCTGACAGTTCGCCGACGCGCGCATCAACGGCGCCGCGCGGGAGCGGAGACGCGCTACGACCTACCGACAGGCCCGCCTTCGCGATCGACGGCGTCGCCCAGCCGTCGGGGCGGCATGTCTTATGGTATCCTGGCCCAGCTTCCGGACCAGACCATTGCGCGCTAAATTTCCCAACAATACCAGTATCTTACTGACCGGCACCCCGACTCATTGAACCGCCCCCCCAAACTCTGCCAAAACCGTTCGAACCAATGCGGAGAATCACCCGTGTCGCGCAAAACCCTGCTGATCCTGGGCGTGGTCGTTCTGGCCGTGCTGGGTGCCGTTGCCTGGTATGCCTTGTCCGGCACGCCGTCTGATTCGGGTGCGACGGCTTCCACCAAGGGCTACGAGATTTATCCGACCGACCGCACGCTGGGGAACCGGAATTCCAAGGTGGTCCTGATCGAATATGCCGCGCCCAGTTGCCCGGTTTGCGCGGCATTCAGCGCCCAGTCCTTTGGCCGGCTGAAAGCGCAATACATCGACACGGGCAAGATCTTCTATGTGTTTCGGGTCTTCCCCCTGCGCCCTGACGACGGTGCAGCGGAAAAGATCGCCCGCTGTCTGCCTGAGGATAAGTACTTCGACTTCATTGACCTGCTGTTCCGGAATCAACCTCAATGGGACGTTGAATATGGGGTGACCGATGTTCATGGAGGACTTGTGCGGCTGGGCCGGATCGCCGGCATGACCGCGCAGCAGGTCGACCAGTGCATCGCCAACAAAGCTGAGGATGAACGCATCAACAAGGTCGCGGCGGATGGCGAGGCCAAATACAACATCACCGGCACGCCGACCTTTATTCTGAACGGCGTATCCCAGGGCTCGGGCAACATTCCGTTCGAGACCATGTCGAAACTCTTGGACAAGGCGCTCGCCGAACAGAAATAGGCGGGTGAGTAGCGCAAAGGCGGCGCAAGTTCGTTGAAGTTCACCAGGCTCAGGCTTTCCGGTTTCAAATCCTTCGTCGAACCGACGGAGCTGTTCATAGAATCGGGTCTGACCGCCGTGATCGGCCCGAACGGCTGCGGCAAGTCCAACCTGTTCGATGCGATGCGCTGGGTGATGGGCGAAACCCGGCCCTCGTCCATCCGCGGCAGCGAGATGGACGATGTGATCTTCTCGGGCAGCGCCGGCCGGCCGGCCCGCAACGTGGCCGAGGTCACGCTGTTCATCGACAATTCCGACCGCACCGCCGGCGGCGCCTACGTCGATTTCGATACGATCGAAGTGTCGCGCCGCATCGAGCGCGAGGCCGGCAGCGTCTATCGCATCAACGGCCGCGACGTGCGCCAGCGCGACGTGCAGATATTCTTTGCCGACGCCTCTTCCGGCGCGGGCTCGACCGCCTTCGTGCGCCAGGGCCAGATTGGCCTTCTGATCAGCCAGAAGCCCCTGGCGCGCCGCGCCATCCTGGAGGAAGCCGCCGGCATTGGCGGCTTGCATCAGCGCCGCCACGAGGCCGAACTGCGCCTGCGCGCCGCGGAAACCAACCTGTCGCGCCTGGAAGACGTCATCCGCGAAGTCGAAAGCCAGCTTGCCAGCCTGAAGCGCCAAGCCCGCCAGGCCGCGCGCTATCGAAATCTGTCCGGGCATATCCGCAAGGCCGAGGCGCTGGCGCATCATTTGCGCTGGATCGCCGCTGAGGCCAAGGCTGTCAGCGCGGCCGAGGAACTGACCGTCGCTGCCACCAATGTGGCCCACGCGACAGAAATCGCCGCCCAGGCTTCGACCGCCCAAACCGAGGCGGCCGCAATCCTGCCGCCGCTGCGGCAGGCAGAAGCGGAAAAGGCAGCCGCCCATCATCGACTGATCGCCCAGCGCGAGCAGCTGGACGCCGAGGAAACACGCGCCCGCGAAGCCGCGCAGCGCGTGCGCCAGCTGCTTGCCCAGGGCGAGGCCGACGCGGTCCGCGAGCAAGCGCTGGAGCAGGATGCCCAGACGGCTCTGGCGCGGCTGGCGGCTGAGTCGGAAGAACTGGCTGCAGCCGATGCCCGCGCCGGCGAGGATGTGAGCGCGGCCGAGATCCTGGCCTCCGAATTCGCCCAGACCCTGGCGGACGCAGAGCGACTTCTTGAAAAGCTGACGGCCGAACTGGCCGATCGTAATGCCCGCAAAGCCAGTCTTGAGCGGAGCCGCGATCTGTCTTCGGCCTTGGTGGAAACCAGCAAGACCCAGTTGGCTAACGCCCAGACACGTTTGGACCGTGCCCTGGAAGCGGCCAAGGATGCGCCTGACGTCCATGCCGCGGAAGCGGAGACCGAACGCGCCCGGTCCGCCTCGGAAGCCTCGCGCGCCGCCGCCGCCGTCTCCCGCACCAGGCGCAACGATGCCGAAGCCGCCGAAGCCGCCGCGCGCGAGCCGTTGGAAGCCGCCGAACGGGAAGTTCAGCGCCTTTCTGCCGAAGTGAAGGCGCTGGGCGACCTGCTGCATCCCGAAGGCGAAGGTCTGTTTCCACCGCTGGTTGACGCAGTCACCGTGCAGGCGGGTTATGAAGCCGCCTTGGCGGCCGCTTTGGGCGAGGACCTACAGGCGCCACTTGACGATAGCTCGCCGCATCACTGGCGCGATCTCGGCGCATTTGAATTCGACGCAAATTTGCCCGATGGCAGCAAGCCGCTGGGCGATTTCGTTCGCGCTCCGTCGGCTCTCGCCCGCAGGCTGGCCATGACGGGCCTGGTCTTTCCCGACCAGGGCGCCATGCTGCAAAAACATTTGAAGCCGGGCCAGAGCCTGGTATCGGCACGCGGCGATCTGTGGCGATGGGATGGATTCGTCGCCAGCGCCGATGCGCCATCGGCATCGGCCCTCAGGCTGGCGCAGCGCAACCGCCTGACCCAGCTGGAAAGTGAAGCGGCCGGTGCACGAGAGCTGCGGGGCGCGCGTTTCGCCGAATATTCGGCAGCCCGCGACGCCGCCAATGCGGCTCGCGAAGCGGTGCGCGCCGCCGAGAGCGCGGAACGCCAGGCGGAGCAGGCCCTGATCGGTGCACAGGACATGGCCACCCGCGCCGCGCGCGCCGCGGCCGAGCGCGCCTCCCAGCTTGCCTCGCTGGAGGCGGAGATCCATCGACTGACACAATCGGTCGAAGCCGCCGAAGAATCCCGCAATCAGGCCGTTGCCGGCCTGGAGGAACTGGGCGACGGCCTCGTCCTGAACCAGAGCGTGGCAGAGGCACGCGGCAAGACCGCCGAAGCCCGCACCGCCAGCACCGAATCCCGCGCCAGCCTGGAAGCGCTGCGCCGCGAAGTTGAAGGCCGCCGTGCGCGCCTGAAGGCAATCGACGAGGAACGGGCCCGCTGGGAAACGCGCCGCACCGCTGCTTCCACCCAAGTCGCGGAACTGGCGCGCCGGCAAGAGTATCTGACCACCGAACTGGAAGCCGCGCAAAAGGTGCCGGACGAGATCGCCCAGCGCCGCAGCGCCCTGATGGACGCGATCGCCTTGGCCGAATCCGCCCGCCATGAAGCGGCCGACACTCGTCAGCAGGCAGAGAATGTGCTGACCGAGGCGGACAAGGAGGCGAAGAACGCCGACGCCATCCTGTCGGCGGCCCGCGAGGAGCGCGCCCGCGCCCAGGCGCTGTCTGAAGCTGCGGCCCAACGCATCGAGGAACTAAGGACCCGCATCCAGGATGAACTGGAATGCTCCCCGGCCGAACTGGCCGAACGTGCAGAAATCAAGGACGGCGAGGAACTGCCGCCGCTGGAACAGGCGGAAAAGCGCGTCGAGCGCCTGAAACACGAGCGCGAACAACTGGGCGGCGTGAATCTGCGCGCCGAAGAGGAAGCGGCGGAGCAGGAAACGCGCATGACGGCGCTTGTCGCTGATCGCGAGGACCTGACCGGTGCAATCGACCGGCTGCGCCGCGGCATCCAGAGCCTGAACCGTGAAGGCCGCGAACGCCTGCTGGCGTCCTTTGAAAAGGTGAACCAGAACTTTCAGGACCTGTTCACCAAGCTGTTCGAGGGCGGCGAGGCCCGGCTGACCTTCACCGAGTCCGAGGATCCGCTGGAAGCGGGCCTGGAAATCTTCGCCCGCCCACCGGGCAAGCGGCTGCAGAGCCTGGCGCTGCTGTCGGGCGGGGAGCAGGCGCTGACCGCCATGGCGCTGATTTTCGCGGTGTTCCTGGTCAACCCGGCTCCCGTCTGCGTGCTGGACGAAGTGGACGCTCCGCTGGACGACGCCAATGTCGAGCGCTTCTGCAAGATGCTTGTGGAGATGACCAATTTGTCGGGCACCCGATTCCTGGTCATCACCCACCATGCCCTGACGATGAGCCGGATGGACCGCCTGTTCGGCGTGACCATGGCGGAACGCGGCGTCAGCCAGCTTGTCTCGGTCAACCTGGCGGAAGCCGAGAAGATCGCCGCGGAATAACAGATCGCCTTAACACTGCGCCTTCACCCGGATGCCGGGAAGCGGAACGACTTTTGGATGCCTGGTCAAAATCCGCGCGACATAATGCGCGCCGCCAATTTCCCGTGTAAAATCAAATGGTTGTAATAAATCTGTCTTTCTTGACAGCAAAAAGGGGCAACCCTATGGTCCGCGCGCCTTCGAAGCGCCGCGAAGGCCGGATTTTCGGTTGTTTTCGGACCTTGGGAGACGATTTTGACCGCTCCGGACCCGGACAGATTGACCGAACTGGGCAAGCGGCTCGACGAGCTCCAGACACGGCGTACGGCCGGGCACAAACCCGCGCCGCCAAGCCAGTCTGGCATCGCGTTCCGCTTCGCGACGGAAATGGTCGCGGCGCTGATCGTGGGAGGCGGCCTCGGTTGGGGGATCGACTGGCTGTTCGGCCATTTTGGATTTCACACCCGGCCGGCCTTTCTGATTTTGTTTTTTGTGCTGGGCGCGGCGGCGGGAATTCGCAACGTCACGCGCGCGGCAGCTGAAATAAACGCCGAGATGGCCCGGGCTCAAGCCGAGGCGCGATCGGATGAGGAGAAATAGTCCGTGGCCCTGAACCCGATGGAACAGTTCACCGTCAGGCCGCTGTTCGCGGAACCGGTACTGCATATCGCCGGTCATCCCATCTATTTCACCAACCAGTCGCTGCTGATGGTGATCGTGGCTCTCGCTGCCTCGCTGTTCCTGACCCTGGCGGTCAAGCCGGGCCGGTTGGTGCCCACGCGCGGCCAGTCGATGGCGGAACTGTCCTATGAATTCGTCGCCAACATGATCCATTCGGCGAGCGGCGAGGACGGACTGAAATTCTTCCCCTTCGTCTTCACGCTGTTCATTTTCGTGCTGTGCTCGAACTTCTTCGGCATGGTGCCGGGCAGCTTCACTATCACAAGCCAGATCGCGGTCACCTTCTCGCTGGCGCTGCTGGTGATCGCACTGGTGATCGTCACCGGCTTCGTCAAGCACGGCATCGGCTTCCTGAAGCTGTTCGTGCCCCACGCGCCCTGGTACCTGCTGATCCTGCTGGTGCCGATCGAGGTGATCTCGTTCCTGACCCGTCCAATCAGCCTTTCCGTCCGACTGTTCGCCAACATGCTTGCCGGCCACACCATGCTGGCGGTGTTTGGCGGCTTCGTCGTGTCGCTGGGCGCAGCCGGCGGCATCTTCACGGGACTGGCCATCGCGCCGATGCTCCTGATCATCGCGATCATGCTGCTGGAGCTGCTGGTCGCTTTCCTGCAGGCCTATGTCTTCGCGATCCTGACCTGCATCTATCTGAACGAAGCGCTTCACCTCCACGATCACCACTGAACCAACGAAGGGACTTAGAAAATGGAACTTGCAGCTGCAAAGATGATCGGCGCGGGCATCGCCTGTATCGCGCTGGTCGGCGCCGGCATCGGCATCGGCAACGTGTTCGGCAGCTACCTGTCGGGCGCCCTGCGCAACCCGGGCGCCGCCGCCACCCAAACCACCAACCTGCTGCTGGGCTTTGCGCTGTGCGAAGCGACCGGCCTGTTCGGCCTGGTCATCGCCCTGATCATCCTGTTCACATAACAGACGCTGATGGCCGACGAAGCGCCCCACACCGCGACCACGGAAGCGCCCCATGAGGGAGGCTTTCCGCCGTTCGATACGACGACCTTCCCCAGCCAGATTTTCTGGCTGGTGGTTACGTTCGCCTTCCTGTTCACGGTGCTGTGGAAGGTGGCGGGGCCGCGCATCAACGGCGCGATCACCCAGCGGCGGCGGGCGATAAACGGCGCCATAGCCGGGGCGAACGCGGCCCGCGGCGAGGCGGAAGCGGCGGAAGCTGCCTATCGCACCGCTTTGGCCGGGGCGCGCGCCCGCGCATCGGCGCTGGCGGAAGAAAACCGCCAGGCGCTGAATGCCGAAGTCGCCCGGGCCAAGGCGGAGGCTGACGAAAAGGCCGCCGCCGCCATGGCCAAGGCCGATGCGGACATCGCGGCCACGCGCGAGGCGGCCAAAGCCCAGGTCTCGGTTGCCGCCCGCGATACCGCCATCGCCATCGTTGCCCACCTGACAGGCGATCAGGTGAGCCCGGAGGACGCCGCTGACGCGGTGAAGAGCTGAAGCATGGAACTGCTGCACGAAGCGGAATTCTGGGTCGCGGTCGGGTTCGTCCTGGTCATTGCCCTGCTGGTGTGGAAAGGCGCGCCCGACATTGTCGCCAGAATGCTGGACGCGCGTGCCGCCGCCATCGCCGCCGAACTGGAAGAGGCCAAGCGCCTGAACGCCGAAGCGGCCGCCCTGCTGGCCGATTACCAGAAGCGCGCGGCCGGCGCCGAGGCGGAAGCCCAATCCATCCTGGCCGACGCCCGAGCCGAAGCGGCCCGCTTCGCCGAGGATGCCCGCAGCGCCCTCGCCGCGCAGATCGGCCGCCGCGCCGCCGCCGCGCAGGACAAGATCGCCCAGGCCGAAGCCGCCGCGCTGCAGGAAATCCGCGTCCTGGCCGCCGATGCGGCCGCCGCCGCCGCCCAGAAGCTGATCGTGGCCCGCCTGGACGAGGCGCGCGCGAGCAAGCTGGTTGAAGGCGCGATCAAGGATTTGGGCGACAAGCTCAACTGATCCCCAGCACTATTCGGCCGCCGCCGCGCTGCTTTCGTCCGTGCTGATCCAGGCCTTCGCCTTGTCATAATCGGCGTTGAAGAACAGCTTCAGCGGCCGCTTCAGGAACATGCGCGTCAGGTTGACCATGTCGCGCATGCCGGCGGCGTCGGTGACCACGGCGATGCGGCCCCAGTCCTTCAGGTGCTGCAAGCCCACGCGAGCGTCCTCGACCATGGCGCTGGGCTTGATGCCCTCATAGGCCGGTCCAAGGTGGATAAACACCTTCACCGGCCGGTGGCGCTTTAGCCTGTCATCCAGCGCCGGAACCAGCACCTTGTCGTAATCCCTGGCCTCGATCTTGCCGGTGGCCGATATGGCCAGCACCTCGTCGGGAAAATCGTCGAGAATCGTGAACATGGGCGCCTCCGTTGCTTTGCCCCTGTCCGGTAACGCGCGAGGGGGGCCGATGGTTTAAGGGCGCGCGGATGCGTCCTCACGCAAGATGCGGGGAGGCGTGGCGCCGCCGGGTCAGGCGGCCAATTGTTTCTGCCGCCCTCTTTTCAAGGGCAGCGACCGCCTTTCGGCGGCCAGCTTGAGCCTTCCGGCCTTGCCACGCCGGGCGATTTTGGGCCGCTACCGGGGCGCATGGAGGACCTGGTCCCGCAGGATGACAGGCTGTCCAGCTGCGTCTCTCCCCCCTGGGACTCCCGGAGCGGCCGCCGCCGCACGAGCCAGGGTGGTTTGCCCTTTCGCGACCTCGCGGGGCCTGCCGGTTCGTCTTCCCCGGCCGTCCCGCGACGCCCACCTGCCCTTCCGTTTCAGACGTCCGGAACGTCCCCGCACAAGAGCAAGCGGAGATCAATGTAGGCCGAAGATCTCAGCGCGCCAGTGTGGATAGAGATTTCCAGCGGCTGTCCACGCGGGCGGCGCGGAAAACCGCGCGGGACGTACTGCCATTCCCCAGGCTTTCCACGCCCCGACCGCGCCTATTCGTACCGCAGGGCGCGAATGGGATTGGCGCGGGCGATGAAGACGGTGTGGAAAATGACCGTGGCCCAGGCGATCATCAGGGCGATGAGGCCCGCCGCCAGGAAATAGAGCGGATTGAGCGCGATCCGGTAGGCATATCCTGTGAGCCAGTCCGTCAGATAGTACCAGGCAACGGGCCAGGCGATCAGATTGGCGAGCAGCACCGGCTTGGAAAACTGCCAGAGCAGCAGCCGCACGATGTCGCGCGTGCGCGCGCCGTGCACCTTGCGCAGGCCGATCTCCTTGGTCCGCCGTTCGGCGGTGAAGCTGGCCAGACCGAACAGACCGAGACATGCGATGAAGATGGCGATGCCGACAAAGATGCCGAAGATGCGCCCTTCCCGCTCGTCGGCGGCAAAGAATTTGTCGAAGCTTTCATCCTGGAAGCGCCGGCGGATGGCGGTGTCGGGGACGAAGCGGTGCCAGGCGTGGTCGACCGCCGACAGCGCGGCCTGGGTCTGGCCGGGCTTTATCTTGACCGACAGTGGTCCAAGGAATTTCGGACCATAGAAATAGAAGACCGGCTGCATGGGATCCTGCAGGCCGTCGAAATTGATGTCATCCACGACACCCACCACCGTCATCCGGTCCTTTCCGTCCAGGATCAGCGTGTGTCCCAGCGCGCCCTGGTTGGTGAAGCCGAACTGGCGGGCGGCGGCGGCGTCGATCAGGATGTTCATGGCCACGGAGGGCCGGTCCACCCCTGGCTTGTCCTCCGGCGGATCGTAGAGGTCGGTGCCACGGTCGCGCGACAGGTTGCGGCCGGCCAGCAGCCGCATGCCGTAGACGCGCAGGAAGTCCGGATCGATGTCGAGATTGCGTACTGTGAATTTCTTCCCCTCCTCCGGCACGGTGATGTTCGATACCAGGATGCCGCCGTCGAAAGGCGTCATGGCGGACTGCGCGACGCCGGCGACGGCGGGGTCGGCGGCGATGGCATGGGCCAGGCTGTCGCGCGCGGTGGGCGTCAGGCGGCCCGCGCCGTTGATGACCAGAAGGTTGTGGCGGTCGAAGCCGATGTTCATTTGCCGCGAAAAGCTGATCTGGGCGAAGATCACGATCACCGCGATGCCAAGGCCGATGGAAATGGCGAATTGCAGCACCACCAGGGCGGTGCGCAGCAGACCCGAGCCGCCGGACGCGCCAGTGCCCAGCCGGGCGGCGGGGCGGTAGCCGGAGAGAAGAAAGGCTGGATAGATGCCGCCCAGCACGCCGGCCAGGATGGCGGTGCCCAGGATCGCCAGGGTCAGCGGCCAGTCGCCCACAATATGATAGGCGATGGGCCGGGCCAGCAGGGTATCGAAGGCCGGGGTCAGAAGCTGGACCAGGATCAGCGCAAAGACCAAGGCGATCAGCGCCATCATCACCGATTCACCCATGAACTGGACGATGAGCTGCGAGCGCCTGGCACCCAGCACCTTGCGCAGCGAGACTTCCCGCGCACGGGTCATGGCGCGCGCGGTAGCCAGGTTCATGTAGTTGATGCAGGCGATCAGCACTATCAGCAGCGCCACGGCGGCAAAGCCATAGATGGTGGTCCAGCGGCCCAGCTTCGTCTCGCCAAAGGGCGACAGGTGGACGCCGCGGAACGGGATCAGATGCAGGTGCAGCATGTCATGCCCGGCGACATCGGTGTTGAGCATCTTCTTGGCGTCGATGTGCCGGTCCAGCATGGGGATCGTCTTTGCCAGCACTGCGGCGGGATCGGCGCCCGGCGCCAGCTTGACATAGCCGTCGCCCTGGATGTTCAACCACTGGTCGCGCGCGGAAATCGCCACGCGGTCCGCCTTTGACGTGTTGGGCGCGATCATGTCGATGTTGAGGAAAGTGTTGTGCGGCAGGTCCCGCAGCACGCCGGTAACGGTCAGGTTGTGCTTGCCGTCCAGGTTCACGGTTTTGCCCACCGGATCAGACGTGCCGAAGAACTTCCTGGCCGTCGCCTGTGTCAGGACGATCGATTCCGGCTGTTTCAGCACCAGTGCGGGGTTTCCCTCCACCAGCGGCAGCTTGATCATCTGGAAGAAGTTGGGATCGACCATGTGGACGGTGACGGAAAACTGGCGGCTGCCGATCTGGGCAGTGAAGTTGCTGGGAATGAGGTGGGTGTGATCGACCACATCCGGGATCTCGGCCTGCATGGTTGGCACGACCGGAAAGGGCGGGACCGGGAAGAAATCCGGGTCGCGGCCCGGCATGAAGAAAGTGGATTCGACGCGATAGACATTCTCGGTACCCGGCACCCAGGCGTCGTAGGACAGTTCGTCCCGCAGGAACATGATGATGAAGGTGGCGCAGGCCAGCCCCACCGCCAGTCCGGCGACGTTGATGAAGCTGTAGAGCTTGTGTCGCGCAAGATTGCGCAAGGCCGTGGTAAGGTAATTCCAGATCATTCCCCGCCCCTTGTGACCGGCACAGCCGGCCGCGATTATTGCGCGGCCAGCGCGATCCGGCCAGTCAAAAGCACGGCCCGGCAGGGCCTGAAAGGCCAACCTGGGCATACGCGCTTGCGGGACGCGACACCTTATTGCGCGCGAGCAATAGCGTCCCGGGCACGTTCAAAGCGCCGGCCCAGCAGGACGGCGATGGGAAACCAGACAAGCGCAATCGCCGCGCCGAATATTGCCAGTCCCGCGACGCCGAAGGGCAGTATCGCGGCGCTGAGCCATGCCGAGGAAAGGTCGCCAAAGCGGTAGACGACCGTATCGATCACGTTCTTCGCCTTGTACTTGGCCTGCTGGTCCACCACCGTGAAGAGCATGTCGCGGCTGGGCTTGGCCACGGCATATTCCGATACCCGCCGCAGCACCTGCACACTGCCCAGCACAAGCAGCACAGGCGAGAAGGCCACCGCCAGGAAGGCCAACAGCATGATGACGGGGTTGGCCAGAAGGCCGGCGGTGACGCCGAAGCGCCGAATGAACCGTCCCGTTCCGAACAACTGGATCAGCACGGCGGCGGAATTGGTCGCCAGGTCGATGGTGGCATAGGCCCGGGTGCGGTCGGCGCGGCTGGCAAATTCGTGGCTGATCAGGTCGCCGAGCTGGAAATAGATCACGGTCGAGACCCAGGTCATCAACAGCAGGAACAAGGCTATCATGGCAAGATAAGGCGAACGCAGCAGCAGGGTGAATCCATCGAAGGGGCTGCCGCCAAGCCGCCTTTGCAGGGTGGTTTGCTGGGCGGTGGCATCGGTGGCGGCGAAGCGGCTTTTTTGCGCCTCCAGCAGGCGCACCAGGAAGGCGGTGATGGTGAAGCCGGCAGCCGAAATCAGCAGCAGGACGTTGGTGCCGGTCAAGGTGACGAACAGGCTGATGAAAGCCGGCGCCGCGATGGTGCCGACCGTTCCGCCCGCCGCGATGAAACCAAACAGCCGCTTGGCCTGGGGACTGGAGAAGATGTCCGCCAGCAGACTCCAGAACACGGAGATGGTGAGCAGATTGAAGGTACTGAGCCAGATGTAGAATGCCGCCGCCACCCAGCGGTCGTTCTGGGCCCGCTCGAACAGAACGAAGAAGGCCAGCATGGTGATGGCGATAAAGCCATATATCCATGGCAGGAAAGCCGACAGCCGGAAGCGGGAGGCCAGGCCCGCAAACACCGATGCCGCAACCAGGCTTAGAAGGAACGTTCCGGTAAAGAGCTCCTGGAGATGGGCGACGCCATAGACCGTACCCATTGTGTCGCGCAGAGGTCGCAGGATGAAATAGCTGACCATCAGGAAGAAAAAATAGGCGAAGGCGGTCAGAACGATGCCGACCTCGCGGGGTTCGATGTCGGCGACCTTGCCCAGCATGCGCGCAAGAATGCCATCGGTCGTGTCGGCCATGTCGCCTCCCCCTGCCCTTCAGGCCTCCACCGGTCTTTCCAAAACAACACCCTGTTCCTGGCCGGCCAGCTTTTGGTAACGCCGCCCGATCGCTACCGCCACAACGCCCCACGCCGCCGCGACCATGATGCCAAATGTGGCGACGGCGAGCAGGCCGAACCCCGCCGCGCGCAGGCCTGCCTGGAGCCAGGCCGCGGTCAGATCGCCAAAACGGTACACCGACGTGTCGATGACATTCTTGGCCTTGTAGCGGCTCTGCTGATCGACCACGGTGAACAGCACCTCGCGGCTGGGGCGGGCAATGGCATATTGCGAGATGCGTTGCAGCGCCCGGGCCGACTGGATCACAATGAAGGTCGGTGCCAGCGCCAGCGCCAGGAATGCGCCGGCCATCAGCAGGGGACTGAGCGCAAGGCCGAAGGTCACGCCGAGACGCCGAAGCACCCAGCCTTGGCCCAGGATCAGGATAAGGGCGGAACAGATATTCACGAACAGGTCGACGTCCGCGAAGGCGATGGCGCGACTTTCCACCGCGGAATAAGTACGAGCCACGAAATCGGCCTGCAGGAAATAAAGCAAAGTTGCGACCCACGTCATGAGCAAAAAGAAGGTCGCCTGACCCAGCAGATAGCGCGACTGGAACAGCAGCGTGAAACCGCGCAGGGGATTTCCGGGCAGACTGTGATCCAGGGTCGTGCTCTGGGCGCCCGTCCCCGCCTGTTGGAGATGCATCTTCTCGCGCATCAGCAGGTGTACCAGCAGGATAACGGCCAGAAATCCGAGGCATGCCGCAAGCAGCAATCCGGTGATGCCGATTGTCCTGACGAATGCAGTCGTGATGATCGGGCCGAAGATGGCACCCACACTGCCGCCAGCCGCGATAAAGGCAAACAGCCGCGTGGCCTGGTCCGCCGAGAAGGTATCGGCCATCAGGGTCCAGAAAATTGAAATCAGGAAAAGATTGACGACGCTGAACCACCAATAGAAGGCAGCGGCGACCCAGCGGCTTCCGGGAATGGACCAGAAAAGCCCATAAAACAGGAGGAGATCGAACAGCAGAAACCAGAACACGCCGGGCAGAAGTCGCGTCAGCCGGATATTCGCCGCGCACCAGGCGAAAATGGGCGCGCATATGAGGGTGATGACGAATGTCCCGGTGAAGAGGTTCTGCAATTCCGCGACACCGAATACCGTGGCCATGGTGTCGCGCAGCGGGCGAAGGATGTAATAGCTGGCGAGCAAAATGAAATTGCAGGAAAAGGCCAGCAGGGCGCCGCGCAATTCGGATGGTCGCGCCTGCACAATGCGGCCCGGCAAACGCGAAAGCGGCAGAGGAGCAGAGTGGGCCATGCGCGGGATCGACATTTGCTGCAGCGCGCCATAGCCGCCGCTATCGCTGATACTGCGGCGGATGGCGGGATTTCGCAACGGCTGGACCCGTTGCCGGTCGGCGCCGCCGTGCTAGTATGAGGCTACGGAGAATGCGGATGCTGATCAGGCGCGGGCTTCTTGTCCTGGGATCGGCCATGCTGGCAGCGAGCATGCTGTCCCCGGCGTCGCACGCCCAGTCCGCCAAGCCCAGGATCGGATTTATCGGCGCCGGTCGCATCGGCAGCCAGTTGGCGGCATTCTGGGCACATTCAGGATATCCAGTGATGATCTGGGCGCGCGATCTGGAGCCGCTCAAGGCATTGGCGGCCCAGATCGGTTCCAACGTCCAGGTCGGCACGCCGGCCCAGGCTGCCGCCTTTGGTGAGGTGGTCGTCGTCACCGTGCCCTATGGCGCGCTGCCGCAAGTTGGGCGCGATTATGCCAGCCAGCTGAAGGGCAAGATCGTACTGGACACATGCAATCCCAATGTCCGTCGCGATGGCGACATGACGAAGGATGCGCTGGAAAAGGGAACCGGCGTGATGGATCCGATCTACCTGCCCGGAACACGCCTGGTGCGCGCCTTTAACACAGTCGGTGCGGCGCAACTGGCGCCCAATGCCAACCGTCCGGGCGAGCATATCGGCATTCCACTCGCAAGCGACGACAAGGACGCGCTGCTTGTCGCCGCCCGGATGGTTCGCGACGCGGGCTTTGAGCCGGTGATCGTTGGCGATCTTTCCACGGCCAGGCGCTTCGACCCCGGCACAGCGGTCTATGGCAAGGCGCTGCCGGCGAGCGAGGTGCGGGCCGCGCTGAATGTGAGCGTCTCTCCGGAGGACAGGTAGCCGAAGCGGCCTTCAGCCTAGCGACTCGACATACCTGATCATGCGCGCCCGCTGTCCCGCATCCGGCAGGCGGCCAAGACCGGCCTTCAGATTGTCGGCCATGTGCGCGGGGTTGCTGGTGCCGGGAATGACCGCCGTCACCGCCGGATGCGCCAGGATGAACTTGAGGAAAAATTGCGCCCAGCTGGCGCAGTCGAATTCGGCCGCCCATTCCGGCAGCTGTTTGCCCAGCGCGGCGCGGAACAGCCGGCCGCGGCCGAACGGCAAGGCAACCAGCACAGCCGTTCCTGAATCTGCCGCCGCCGGAAGCAAACGGTGCTCCGCCTCGAGATTGTCGATGGCGTAGTCGATCTCCAGGAAGTCGGGCTTTTCGCGGCGCACGATGGCTTCCGCTGCCGGATAAGCGCCTTCGAACGTCGTGGTAACGCCGGTATAGCGGCATATGCCCCGTGCCTTGAGCGCATTGAGACCCGCCAGGCGCTGGCCGGGGTCGCGCACATTGTGAAGCTGGAGCAGGTCGAGCTTGTCGGTCCTGAGGCGCTGGAGACAGCCCTGCGCCTCCTCTGCCTCGCCGCCGGGACGATATTCCTCCAGCTTGGTGGCGATAAAGACGCGAGACCGCAGCTTCTTGGCGGCGAGAATGTCGCCCACCACATTTTCGGCCTGGCCATAGGACGGCGCGGTGTCGATCAAGGTTCCACCGCCCTCCACCAGGGCCTGCACGACGGCCGCGGGGCCGGCCCGTTCCGTCGGGCCAACCTCGAAGACCTCGGAAGTGCCGACGCCAACGACGGGCAACTGCTCGCCCTTGCCGTGCGGAATCGGCCGCGTGCGCAGTTTCGCGGGTTCAGCCCGAACACCGGCGCCCGCCATCAATATGCCTGCGCCGCTTCCAAGGACGGTCCGGCGAGTCCAATTCCGAATCATGGCGTTCTCCTTTCGCAGGGTGAAATGAAGAACCAGGCAGTCTGTCGGCAGCCTTCTCATACTAGACCAATTGGCGGCGACGATCACCCGCCCAATATGCCAGCGTTATCGGTCATATGGTGCTTTCTGGCCTGTTCCCCGAAAGCGACCCCGGTTCAAGCGCCGTGCGCGGGGAGCGGCGTGGCCGGCCGCGCGAGACGGTCCTATCCACCCGCCGCCTGTCAGCCCTTCCGGGACGGGCAAATCGAGCCGATCCGCGGCGATTTCGGGACGCTTTTTGTGCTCCCCTCCCCCTTATCCTCACCTGGCTTGTCCACCTCCCGGATCAACATCAGACGTCCGTACTGCGCTCCAATCCCGCCGGAAGCACAAGTGTCACGCCATAGCGCAACTCTTTTGCTGGATGTACGAAGTTCCGGTATTCTTTTAACTTGTCGGCCACATCCCTCGCTGACACGGTTATCCAGCCCAGCTCCACACCTACTTTGATGTAAGAGTCGAGCATCCATTCTTGATAATTTGTGGCTCTGCCTGTGAGCCTGTCTCGGGGTGCGCCAGTCGCTGATAGCAACGATGTTTTATCTGGCATTTTATTAGCGCGTGCGACGAAGAGTGCCTCGAGCAATCCTCCCATCATCACAATTGCGGCGAGATGCGCGTCACCAAAGCGCTAACTCGGCAACTTTTAACGAGTGCATAAGAGATCAAAGCCTTACTACCCGCGGTGCGAGGAATTTGTGGTGTGAGCAGGTGCGTCGTGCGGAGCGTACAAACAGTACGTGAGCATGCGCGACACGAGAGAACAACGCTCTTGCCGCTCGCTCAAGCTCGCGGCGTTCGGGCCATGACAGGGAGAGTGGGGCGGTAGCATCGGCGCGAGGGATTTTGCGGCGTGAGCGGGAGCGCGCGCAGCATGGCGCGCACGGCCCCCCTCACCCGGTTCGCCTAAGCGCTTCGCTCACGCGAAGCACAAGGCGACCCGCCCTCTCCCTCAAGGGGAGAGGGGAAAAATGGCGGCTTGCGAACCGCCGTTCTCGGCGCTGGTCGCGCCTCGAACCCCTCAAGGGGCAAGACGGATCACTTCTCGGGATAAACGACCCGCAGATGCAGCTCCTTGAGCTGTTTGGGGTTCGCGGGTGACGGCGCGTTCATCAGCAGGTCCTGGGCCGACTGGGTCATCGGGAACATGGTGACCTCGCGCAGATTCTCCTCGCCCGCCAGCAGCATGACGATGCGGTCGATGCCCGGCGCGGTGCCGCCGTGCGGCGGGGCGCCATAGCGGAAGGCATTCAGCATGCCCTTGAACTTCTCTTCCGTCTCCGCGCGCGCATAGCCGGCGATCTCGAACGCTTTCAGCATCACGTCCGGGTCGTGGTTGCGGATCGCGCCGCTGGACAGTTCATAGCCGTTGCAGACGATGTCGTACTGGTAGGCCTTCAGCCCCAGGATGGTGTCCCTGTCCGCCGGATCGAGGGCGAGAAATTTCTCGCGGTCATACTGGGGCATCGAAAAGGGATTGTGGGAGAAGTCGATCTTCTTCTCGTCCTCGTTCCACTCGTACATCGGAAAATCGACGATCCAGCAGAATTTGTATTCGCCGTCGCCGATCAGGTTCAGCTCGCGACCGATGCGGGTGCGCGCCATGCCGGCAAGGTTGGCGGCGCGGTCGGTCTTGTCGGCGGCGAAGAACAGGGCGTCGCCCGCCTTGACGCCCGCCGCCTTTGCGATGTCGGCAAGCGCGGGCGCGGGAATGAACTTGGCGATCGGGCCCTTGCCCACCAGCGCGCCGCCATCCGATTCAAACGTGACATAACCCAGGCCCGGCGCGCCCTCGCCACGCGCCCATTCGTTCAGCTTGTCGAAGAAGCTGCGCGGCTGGCCGGCGGCGCCCGGCGCGGGGATGGCGCGCACGGTCTTGTTCTTGAACGCCTTGAACTCCACATCCGTGCGGCCGAAGATTTCGGAGACATCGCAGATCTCGATCGGGTTGCGCAGGTCGGGCTTGTCGGTGCCGTATTTCAGCATCGCCTCCGCAAACGGGATGCGCACAAAGGGTGGCTTGGTCACTGTCTTGCCGGCCGCAAATTCCTCGAACACGCCGGCCAGCACCGGCTCCACCGCGGCGAAGACGTCGTCCTGGGTGACGAAGCTCATCTCAAGGTCGAGCTGGTAGAACTCGCCCGGCGAGCGGTCGGCGCGGCCATCCTCGTCGCGGAAACAGGGCGCAATCTGGAAATAGCGGTCGAAGCCCGCCACCATGATGAGTTGCTTGAACTGCTGCGGCGCCTGGGGCAGCGCGTAGAATTCGCCGGGATAGCGGCGCGACGGCACCAGGAAATCGCGCGCCCCTTCCGGCGAGGAGGCCGTGAGGATCGGGGTCTGGAATTCGGTGAAACCCTGCGCGATCATCCGCCTGCGGAGCGAAGTGATGATGTTCGCGCGCAGCATGATGTTCCTGTGCAGCCGCTCGCGGCGCAGGTCCAGGAAGCGGTAGGTCAGGCGTGTCTCTTCCGGATAGTCCATGTCGCCGAAGACCGGCAGCGGCAGCTCCTGGGCCTGGCCCTGGACGGCGGCAGTTTCGATGCGCAGCTCTACCTCGCCGGTGGCCAGGTCCTTGTTGACAGTGTCAGCGGTGCGCGCCACCACCTTGCCGGTCAGGGTCAGCACCCACTCGGAACGGGCGGAATCGACGGTGGGAAAGGCCGCTCCGTCCGGCTCGATCACGCACTGGGTGATGCCGTAATGGTCGCGCAGGTCGATGAAGATCAGCCCGCCATGGTCGCGCCGCCGGTTGACCCAGCCGGACAGGCGGACCGTCTGGCCCACATCCTGTTTGCGAAGCTGGCCGCAGGTATGGGTGCGATAGGCGTGCATCGGCGGAAAACCCTGAGGAAGCGCCGGGTTTTGGCGGTTTATGGGGGGGAGGTCAAGGGTCGCGCCCCAGGGGCCCGCGAGCGGGTATTTTCTGTCGCAAAGCCGGTTTAGCGTGCGCCGGTCGAAAGGGAATCGCGCATGAGATTTGTCCGTTTTGCCGGCCTCCTGCTGGCGGCCGCCCTGCTGGCTGCCCCGGCCCAGGCCCAGGCCCCCCAGCACCGCAACATCGTCATCTTCGTGGCCGACGGCCTGCGCTATGGCAGCGTGGTGCCCGACAACATGCCCAACATGTACCGGCTGAAAAAGGAAGGCGTGGACTTCACTAACAGCCATTCGCTGTTTCCCACCGTCACCACGGTCAATGCCAGCGCCATCGCCACCGGTCATTACATCGGCGACACCGGCAATTTCGGCAACACGCTCTATACCGGCCAGCCGATGCTGAGCGAAGCCCTGTCACCGCTGGCCGGGGTCGAGGACAACATGGTGCTGATGGAGATGAACCAGCGCTTCGGCGGCAATTACCTGAACGAGGCTTCGCTGATCGCGACGGCACGGGCGCAAGGCTTCCAGACCGCAGTGATCGGCAAGCTGGGGCCCACGCGCATCCAGGATGCCACCGCCAGCCCCGACGGCAGCCAGACCCTGATCCTGGACGACAGGACCGGACATGGCGGGGGCTTCGCCCTGCCCCAATGGTTCGCCTCGCAGATGAAGCTGGCCTTTGTCGGGCCCTCGGCGCCGGCCACCACCCTGCCCGACATCGAGCAGGAACTGTACCTGATGAAGGCCACGACGCGGATCGTGCTGCCGCACTTCAAGGCCGATGGAAAGCCTTTTGCCCTGCTGTTCTGGAGCCGCGATCCCGACATCACCCAGCATGGCGCCAGGGACAGCATCGGCGAGTTCGAGCCGGGCATCAACGGGCCAAGCGGATTGGCGGCCACGCGAAATGCCGACACCATGTTGGGGCTGCTGATGGCGGCGCTGAAGGAACAGGGGCTGGACAAGACCACGGATGTCTTCGTCACCGCAGACCACGGCTTCATTACCGTGTCCCATGCCAGCGCAACCAGTCCTTCGGCGCACATGGACCTGGATCTGCCGCTGACGGACCTGAGGAACGGCTTCCTGGCGACGGACCTTGCCGCCGGCCTGGGCCTGCCGCTGTACGATCCCGGCAAGAACAATGCGCCCGTCGATTTCGGCAATGGCCAGCACCTGTCGGGCGGCTCGGCCCTGCTGGGCAGCGATCCCACGCATCCCGATGTCGTGGTGGCGGCCAATGGCGGCTCGGACCTGATCTATCTGAACGGGCCCGATGCGAAGGAAAATGCCGGATCGATCGTGAAGTTCCTCTCCGGCCAGGACTACACCAGCGGCATCTTCGTCAACGACGCGCTAGGCAAATTCCCGGGCACCCTGCCGATGAGCGCGGTGAACCTGATCGGATCGGCGAAGACGCCCCAGCCGTCGATCGTGGTGAACTTTCGCAGCTTCGCCAACTGTCCCGAGCAGCTTCAGTGCACCGTTGGCGTCAACGACACCAACCTCGCCACCGGACAGGGGAGCCATGGCAGCCTGTCGCGAGCGGAGACGCGCAATTTCATGGCCGCCATCGGGCCCGACTTCAAGGCGGGCTATGCCGACCCCGCCCCCATCAGCAATGCGGACATCGCTCCCACCATGGCGCATGTGGCCGGCATCACCATGGCGCCTAAGGGCAAGCTGACCGGACGGGTGATCGCCGAGGCGCTGAAAGGCGGCAGGGAACCGGTTGTGGCCCAGCACACCATCAGGTCGGACCCCGACGAAAACGGCAATACCACCATCCTGGACATCCAGCAGGTGGGTGAGCAGCGCTATTTCGACGCCGCCGGGTTCGCCGGGCGGACGGTGGGGCTGAAATCCGAATAAGCTGAAATCCTGGTAAATCGGCACAATTGCGTCAACGACGGTCGCGAATCCCGTTATCACCGCAACATGCGGATCGTGGAGAGCAATGAGGCACTGGTCGGGCTTGTCGCGGACATGTCCGGGGCCCCCTATCTGGCGCTGGATACCGAATTCCTGCGCGACCAGACCTATTATCCCAGGCTCTGCCTGATCCAGGCGGCGGCCCCCGGGGTGGAGGCAATCATCGACCCCCTGGCGCCGGGAATCGACCTGGCGCCCTTCTACGACCTGGTCCGCCGCCCCGACATCGTGAAGGTCCTGCACGCGGCACGGCAGGACATCGAGATTTTCTGCCTGCAGGGCGGGGTGGTCCCCGATCCGTTGTTCGACACCCAGATCGCCGCCATGGTGTGCGGTTTCGGCGACGCGGCCTCGTATGAGACGCTGGCGCGAAAGGTGGCGAAGGTGGAGATCGACAAGTCGGCCCGCTTTACCGACTGGAGCCACCGGCCGCTGTCGAAGCGCCAGCTGGAATATGCCCTGGCCGACGTCACCCACCTGCGCGTGATCTATGAGTGGATGAAGGCGCAGCTGGAAAAGACCGGGCGTGCGGCATGGGTGGCCGAGGAAGTGGCGGCGCTACAGGACCCCGGCCTCTACCGGCAGGACCCGGAGATGGCGTGGCGGCGGCTGAAGCCCCGCACCACCAACAAGCGGTTCCTGGCCGTGCTGGCGGCGCTGGCGGCCTGGCGCGAGCGGGAGGCCCAGAACCGCGACGTGCCCCGCGGGCGGATTCTGAAGGACGAGGCGCTGAGTGAAATCGCCGCCCATCCGCCGGAGACGCCAGAGGCGCTGGAGCGCATCCGCTCCGTCCCCAAGGGCTTCGCCAATTCACGCATGGGCAAGGCGCTGATGGAGGCGATTGTCGCGGCCAGGGACGGTGCCGCCCCGGAAGGGGCGCTGGCCGAGAACCGGGAGCGGCGGCGGCGCGAGCCCTCGCCGGCAGTGGTCGACCTGCTCAAGACCCTGCTCAGGCTGAAGGCGGAAGAGGCCGGGGTGGCGCCCCGCCTGATCGCCACCAGCGAGGATATTGAAAGACTGGCGGCGAACGAGGACGATGGGGTCATGGCCCTGTCGGGCTGGCGGCGCGAGGTCTATGGCGAGGACGCCATCGCGCTGCGCAACGGCCAATTGGCCATCGCGCTGGAAAATGGCGAGGCCGTTGTTGTCGAGTTGGAAGGCGAGGACCTGGCGCGCTGACGCCGGGCCTGAATTTGGAGGAGGATTCCGATGAAGACCACCACGATAGCGGCCGCGCTGCTGGCGCTTGGAACCGGCACGGCGATGGCGCAGCCAGCCGACTGGTTGACCATGCGGCTGACCGCCGACATCGCCAAGCCCGCCCCGGTCGCGTGGAAGCTGGTGGGCGGCGATGATTGGTGCGGCATCGCCAAATATCTGGACGTGAAAAGCTGCCATATCGACAAGGGCAAGGGCGAAGTGGGCAGCCTTCGCACCATCAACGGCACGATCCTGGAGATCGCGGTGGCGCGGACGCCGCTGTCCTATACCTACGCCCAGCCGGCGGCGGCGAACTTCTATCACGGCACCATGGCGGTCGAGCCGGTCAATGCCACCCATTCGCGGCTGGTCTATACGCTGATCTGGAACCAGACGGCGGTGGGCGACGCCAAGGCGCAGGCCGAGGCGCGCGACAGCCGCAAGACACGCTTCCAGGCGGCGGTGGACAAGATGGCGGCGGCGGCCAACAAGGCGCCGTAAGCATCGCCGCCTGCCGCGCCCAAAGGGAGGCCTGCATGCTTCGCCTGGCGTTCCTGTTCTGCGTGGCCGCGAGCCTGCCCGCCACGGCCATGCCTTCGGCAGCAGAAATCGGCGCCCATGTCGCGGCGATGATGGCGCGCACCCATGCCAAAGGGCTGGCGGTCGCCACCATCCAGAATGGCAAGGTGCACAGCGTCGCAGCGCATGGTGTGCGCAATGTGGCGGGCGATCCCCTGACGCCGGACACGGTGATGTATGGCGCATCGCTGACCAAGACGGTGTTCACCTATGGCGTGATGATACTGGCGGGTGACGGCAGGCTCGATCTCGACAGACCCATTGCTGCGCTGCTGCCCAGGCCCCTGCCCGACTATCCCGGCTATGAAAGCCTGGCTGGTGATCCGCGATGGAAATCCATCACGCCGCGCATGGTGCTGACCCATTCCACCGGGCTGCCGAACTTCGCCTTTGTCGAGCCGGACCATCGCCTGCACATCCATTTCGATCCGGGCACGCGCTATGCCTATTCCGGCGAGGGTTTCCTGCTGCTCCAGCTGGCGCTGGAAAAAGGGCGGGGGCTGGATGTGCGCGCCTTCACCGACCGTTATCTCAAGGCGCTGGGCATCACGCGCACCAGCCTGCAATGGCGCGACGATTTCGCAAACAGTCTGGCGGACGGCTTCAACGACAAAGGCCAATCCGTGTCCCATGACAAACGCAGCCATGTGCGCACTCCAGGCTCGATGGATACGACGATCTCCGACATGGCAAAATTCGCCGCAGCGCTGGTCAGCGGCAAGGGATTGACGCCGAAGGCACTCGACGACATTGAGCGGCCTGGGCTGGCGATTACGACGGCCCACCAGTTTCCCACCTTCTCGCCCGAGCTGCCGCCGGATGCGCGCCGACCGGACCTTCGGGCCGGGCTGGGCGTTGTGACCTTCCGGGGACCGCAAGGGCCCGGCTTCTACAAGGGCGGCCACGACGAACAGACGGCCAACACCCTGGTTTGCCTGGTTCGGACAAGAGACTGCGTGGTGATCCTGTCCAACGATGTCCGCGCCGAAGCCGGTTATCGCGAACTGGTCGGGATGGTACTGGGCGAAACCGGCGTGCCTTTTGACTGGGAGTATGGCGACGGGGCCGGCAAGTCCAATCCGTGAGACGGACGGCGGTGGCAGTATCGCGGCTCAGAGCTGCTGCACCGAGCCCAGGTCGAAGCTGGCGCCTTGCGGGTTCTCGCCCAGCATCAGCGTAGTCGGACGCGTGAAGTGATACGGCGGCACCGGCAGGTTGAAGGGCGCCGGCACACCTTTGAACACGCGGCCCGCGAGGTCGTATTTGGAGCCGTGGCAATGGCACAGCCAGCCGCTCGGCTCCGAGGCGATCAGGCTGCCCGCCACGGGCGAGAAAGTCGGGATGCAGCCCAGGTGGGTGCAGATGCCCACCAGCACCAGATAGTCCGGCTTTTCCGAGCGGGACCAGTTCCGGGCGTAGGGCGGCTGCTGCGTCTCCTCCGACTGGGGATCGCGCAGCATGTCCAGCAGCGAGGGCTCCCTCAGGGTCGCCAGCATGGCCGGCGTGCGATGGACGATGAAGATGGGCATCGAGCGCCAGCGCACGATGATCTGCTGGCCGGGGGCGACGGACGACAGGTCGACCGACATCGGCCCGCCGGCGGCCAGGGCGCTGGAGGTCGGGTTCATCTGGTCGATGAAGGGCCATACCGCGGCCAGCGTGCCGGTGGCAGCCATGGCGCCGGTGGCGATGTAGAGAAAATCGCGGCGCTGGATGTCGGTTCGTACCGCCGGTTCGCCGGCTTCGTGGGTGGCGTCGCTCATGGCTGGCCCTCCTCATTGTCCCGGTAAATCCGTGGAACCCCCTGGGTTCCGGGGGCGCGACATCTGGGCGCTTAAGCCTTCGTCACGGCGCAGCCAGCTTCGGCATCGGCGGCATTTCCGCCGGCATATTAGCCAAGGGCTAACCGGATTGTGGGACCCTCGGGCCTCAGGAGGCAGATCGATGGCCAATCGCCAGTCCTTCGGCCGGCGCCCCGGCACAAGTCCCGGCGCGACCTTCAGCGCGCCAGCACGAACCAGCCCGCCAGCCCGGACCCCACAACGAGACCTGGCGCCCGCCGCGGCGGACGCCGCCTGGACGGTGGATGACCCCGAGCTGGAGGCCTGGATGCGCGCGCGCCAGCGCCACATCCCCTGGCGCCAGCTGTCGCTGATGGCGTCGCTGTGCTTTGGCATCGGCTCGCTGGTGCTGCCCGGCTCGGTCAATGACGCCGTGCAGTGGCCGCTTTACGGCCTGGCGGCGGCCAGCTTCTATGCCGGTGTCCGCAGGCGCCGCGCCGTCTGACGGGACCGCGCTATGCTTCGTCCAGGTTGACGGAGCCGGTCAGAAGGTCGGGCTCGGCCTGTTCGTTGGGATCGTAGGGGTCTTCGTCGGGGCCCAGCGCATCGGACGGGTTGGGCACGTCGAAACCGGAAGGCGGCATCGCCTCCAGGAACCCGGCGGCCTTCAGCTCGTCGGTGCCCGGCAGGTGGCCGACGCTTTCCAACCCGAACTGGACCAGGAAGGCTTCGGTGGTGCCGTAGGTGACCGGGCGCCCGGGCGTGCGCTTCCTGCCCCTTATCTTCACCCAGCCCACTTCCATCAGGGTGTCGATGGTGCCCTTGGACAGGGCGACGCCGCGAATGTCCTCGATCTCGGCCCGGGTGACGGGCTGGTGATAGGCGATGATGGCCAGCGTCTCGATCGCGGCCTTGGAAAGGCGCTTCTGTTCCGGCTGCTCCTTGCGCAGCAGAAAGGCCAGGTCACTGGCGGTGCGGAACTGGTATTTTCCCGCGACGCAACAAAGGTTTACGCCACGCCTTTCATATGCTGCCTGAAGCGCAGCCAGAACGCCCTTCACATCGGCGCCTTCCGGCAGCGAGGCGCCCAGCGCCTTTACATCGAGAGGTTCGCTGGCGGCGAACAACAACGCCTCGACCATCCGCAGATGCTCGGCATTGACGCCGTCTTCCGGCTTCTCGGTCACCGCGTCCATCTGTTCTTCGATCGTCTCAATCATCTTGGCCACATTGCTCATATCAGGCTCCTGACGTCTGGCTCCCACGCGACGGGCGTTATGGGGCGCCCTTAACCGTGCCGCGGTCCCGGACATAAATCTCGGCAAAGGCCTGGGTCTGCTGCACCTCGATCCGGCCGTCGCGCGCCAGTTCCAGGCAGGCCAGCAGGGTCGATGCCATGGCGGAGCGGCGGCGGTTTCCGCCCGACCATTCCATGGGCAATAGCCGGGTCAGGGCGCTCCAGTCATGGATCCTGCCCAGCATGCGCTCCAGCCGTTCGCGTGCCTCCTCGATCTGCAGCACCACCGGCTTCACCGGCTGGTAGACGGCGCCCCCAACCTTGCGCACCCGTTCGGTCGCATAAGCGGTCAAGAGGTCGTAGAGGCTGTCCTTGTAGGTGCGCAGCTTCACGACATTCACCGGCTCGGGATCGCCGCGGCCGAATACATCACGGCCCAGCCGCTCGCGGCCCATCAGGCGGGTGGCCGCGGCGCGCATGGCGTCCAGCCGCTGCAGCCGCCACCTGAGGCGGGTGGCCATTTCGTCGGCGCTGGGCTCGCCGTCCGGCGCTTTTTCCTGGGGCAGGATCAGGCGCGACTTCAGATAGGCCAGCCAGGCGGCCATCACCAGATAGTCCGCTGCCAGTTCCAGGTTCAGCCGCTTGGCCGATTCGATGAACCCCAGATACTGGTCGGCCAGCTTGAGGATCGAGATCTTCGCCAGGTCGACCTTCTGGTTGCGCGCCAGGGTCAGCAGCAGGTCCAGCGGGCCTTCGAAGCCATCCACCGCCACCATCAGCGCTTCGCAGTCGGGCGCGATCACGGCCGATTCGAAATCGTCGAAACCCGCCGCGGCCTTCTCGAGATCGTTTTCCGGGATCATGCAAAGGCTCCCGTCAGAAGCTCGGACAGGCGGGCGGTGGCGGCGGCCGCATCGAAGGCGGGCGGGGCGGTCAGCCGGGCCAGCGCATGTTGCGCCCGCTTCAGCGGCGGTCCCTCCAGTGTCTTCGCCTCGTCGGCCACGTCCTTCATCTCGTCCATATCGCCATTGCAGTGGAGCACCAGGTCGCAGCCCGCGAACAGGGCGGCACGTGCCCGCACCGACAGGGGGCCGTCCAGCGCCTTCATGGAAAGGTCGTCGGACATCAAAAGCCCCTCAAAACCGATTTCCCCACGTATCACATCCCGAATGACTTTGGGGCTGGTGGTGCAAGGACGCTGTGGATCAATCGATTCATAGACAACGTGGGCAGTCATGGCCGCCGGGCAGTGGTTCAGGCTGCGGAAAGTGACGAAATCATTGGCCGACAATTCCTCGAGCTCCGCATCGACCCGGGGCAGCGTCAGGTGGCTGTCGGCCCTGGCCCTGCCGTGGCCGGGAATGTGCTTCATGATGGGTAGAACCCCGCCATCCAGCAGGCCCTCCATCTGGGCCTTCCCCAAGTCGATGACGGTGGCCGGATCGGAGGCGAAGGCCCGGTCGCCGATGATGTCATGGGCGCCGGGTACCGGCACGTCCAGGACCGGAAGACAGTCCGCGTTGATTCCCAGTAACGTCAGGTCATGGGCGATCAGGCGGGCATTCAGATAGGTCGCCTCGCGGGCGGCCTCGGGATCCTGGGCATAGAGGGCGCCGAAACGGGCGGCGGGGAGCCGCTCTGCCCAATAGGGCGGCTTGAGGCGGGCGACCCGGCCCCCTTCCTGGTCGATCAGGATGGGCGTGTTGTCATCGCCAACAGATTCGCGCAATTCATGAACAAGAGCAGCAACTTGTGCCGGGTCCCTGATGTTTCGTGCGAACAGGATGAACCCCCAGGGCCGGGTATCGTGGAAGAAGGCACATTCGTCCGCCGCCAGGGTTTGACCCGCGCAGCCATAGATTGCGCGGGAACGCATGACCTATCGGGCCAGGAAGCAGGAGCCGCCGTCCGCCTTCAGGCGGTCGCACATGGCGATGGCCACGTCGCGGTCGGCAAAGCCGCCGACACGGGCGCGGTACCAGATACCCTTGTCGCCCAGATCGACACGCTGCACGTCCACCCCATGGCCGGCCAGCAGGGTAGAATGGCGGGCCTGAAAGGTCTTCCAGGCGGTCTCGGCATCGCCCTGGCTCTTGTACGCGCCGATCTGCAGGAAAAAGCTGCCGGCGGCAGCATGTGCCGGGGGCGGCGTGGTCAGGGTTCGGGGCGCGGCGGTGGCGACGCCCACAGGCGCTGCCGGCGGCCTGGGTGCAGCATGGACAGCGGGCGGCGGCGGGGCGGGAGCAGCAGCAGGTTTGAGTTCGGGAGCCGGTGCCTTGACAGGCTCGGGCTTGGGCGGCGCGGCGACTGCCGCCGTCTTTTGCGGAGCGGGCTTGGCCGGAGCGGAATTGGCTGGCGTCTCGGCGGCGGTGCCGGCCTGGTTGGGCTGGCTCGCGGCGGGCGCGGCGTCGGCGGCGTCGTCGGGCGGGGCCGGCTGTTCGTAGATCTTGAAGCCCTGATAGGGAACCTGGGTGCCGCCGGGCTGCTGGGGCGCCACGCGCGCCGGACCATTGGCCGCCGCCAGGACGGGGATTTCGCCGCGGCCCTTGGCCACGCCCTGGGTGTAGGCGAGGTAGACCACGCCGGCGAACATCGCCAGTACCACAAGCGCCAGGACGATCAGGAGGGGAAGGCGCGAGCCTTCCACATCTTCCTCGTCCTCGGACGCGTCGAACACCCGCACTTCCTCGCTGGGTTCGTAGACGCCGCGTTCGTACTTCGCCATGAGTACAGATTCCCGAATCTCGCGGCCACGATACTAGCACCGCCTCTGCGCCGAATCACACGGAACCGGGGTGCAAATGCGGATTACACATCGACCTGGCGGTGAAATATCCGCCCATATTCCGCCAAAGCGTAGCGATCGGTCATCCCCGCGATGTAATCGCGCACCACAGAGCCGGTGGCTGCATCGCCCGGCGCGCCGCAGGCCCGGGACCAGTCGGCCGGCAGCAGCGAGGGATTGGCGCTTAAGGCTGCGAACAGCTCGCCGACCACCTGCTGGGCCCTGCCCATCGACTGGGCGACGTGCGGGTGGCGGTAGATATGTTCGGCCTGGAACGCCTTCAGCGCCTTCAGTTGGCCGGTCATGGCGGGCGAGAAGGCGGCGGTGGCCTGCCCTGCCCCGCGCAAGGCCGCGGCGCTGGCGAAATTGCCTGCCGCCAGCCGGGCGCCGGTCTCGGCCAGCACATCCTCGATCAGCGCGCTCATCAGGGTACGGATCAATTCGCCGATGAAGCGCGACAGTTCCAGCCGGCCATGGCGGGCCATGACGCCTTTCACATGCTCGCCGGCCAGCGGCGCCTCTGCCAGTTCGGCGAGGGTGATAAGGCCGGCACGCAGGCCGTCGTCCAGGTCGTGGTTGAGATAGGCGATGTCGTCGGCCAGCGCGGCCAACTGCGCCTCCAGTCCCGGCCAGGTCGCCAGCTCCAGCGGCCAGCGGGCATCGAATGAGGCAATGGGCCCTGGCAAAGCGCGCTGGCCCTCTTGCAGCGAACGCGAGCCCGCCTCCCCCTCATGCGAAGCATCGGAGGGGGAGGTGGCCGTGCCCGCACGCGCGGGCAAAGGCCAGAGGGGGGCACTCAAAAGAGGTCCGTTATGTTTGACCAAACCTTCCAGGGTCTCCCACGTCAGATTCAGGCCGTCGAAATCGGCATAGCGGTGCTCCAGTTTCGTCACCAGCCGCAGGGTATGTGCGTTGTGGTCGAAGCCGCCGAACGCCCTGGTGGCTGCGTCCAGCGCCTCTTCTCCCGCATGGCCGAAAGGCGTGTGGCCCAGGTCGTGCGCCAGCGCCACCGTCTCGGCCAGGTCCTCGTCGGCCTGAAGGGTCCGCGCCAGGCTGCGGGCCAGCTGCGCCACCTCCAGCGAATGGGTCAGGCGCGTGCGGTAATAGTCCCCCTCATGCTGCACGAAGACCTGGGTCTTGTGCTTCATGCGGCGGAAGGCGCTGGAATGGATGATGCGGTCGCGGTCGCGGGAATAGCAGGACCGGGTGGGGCTTTCGGTTTCGGGATAAAGGCGGCCGCGGCTGGTCTGGGGCCGGGCGGCATAGGGGGCATGGGTGCCCGGAGGGCTGACGATGGGGCCCAGAAGGTGGCCAGCGGGCGCGGCGGGGTTGGTTTCGGCCATGGCGGGGACTACATAGAGTGCTGGCCGTGAACTGCAAGTGTTCCCCGGAAAACCCACGATGACCGCAATGCCGATTACCATTTCCGACCGCGCCGCCCGGCGCATCGCCCAGATCCTGAAGGCGGAGGCCCAGCCCGTCATGCTGCGGCTGGCGGTGACGGGCGGCGGCTGCAGCGGGTTCCAGTACAATTTCGCCCTGGATGACGCGCCGACCGACGAGGACCTGGTACTGGAAAAGGACGGCGCCAAGGTGCTGATCGATCCGGTGTCGCAGGACTTCCTGGCGGGCGCGGAGATTGATTTCACCGACGATCTGATCGGCCAGGCTTTCAAGGTGAACAATCCCAATGCGACGGCCTCCTGCGGCTGCGGCACCAGTTTTTCCGTCTGATGAAGCTCGCCACCTGGAACGTGAACTCCATCAAGGCGCGGCTGGAGCCGGCGCTGGCCTGGGTGAAAGAGGCCCGGCCCGACGTCCTGGCACTGCAGGAGATCAAGTGCGTCGACGACGCCTTTCCGCGCGAGCCTTTCGAGGCGCTGGGCTATAATTGCGCCGTACACGGACAGAAGACCTATAACGGCGTTGCCCTGCTGTCGCGCCGGCCGATGGAGGATGTCACCCCGCGCCTTCCGGGCGGTGACGATACCGACGACCATGCCCGTTTCCTGGAGGCGCTGGTGACGGGAGAAAAGGGCGTGGTGCGGGTCGCTTCCATCTATGCGCCCAACGGCAATCCCCAGCCCGGGCCGAAGTTCGACTACAAGCTGGCCTGGCTGGAGCGGCTGCGCATCCACGCCAAGGGACTTTTGGCCAATGAGGAGCCCGTCGTGCTGATGGGCGACTACAACATCATCCCCACCGACCTGGATGCGGAAAAGCCCAAGGCCTGGGTGAAGGACGCGCTGTTTCAGCCGCAATCCAAGGCGGCGCTTCGGCGCATCGAAAATCTCGGCTACACCGACGCCTTCCGCAGCCAGCATCCGGAAGGCGGCCATTATACCTTCTGGGACTATTTCGGCTCATGGGAACGCAACAATGGCATCCGCATCGACCATCTGCTGCTGTCGCCGCAGGCGATGGACCGGCTGAAAGCGACGGGGATCGACCGGCAGGTGCGCGGTGCATCCGAAAAGCCGTCCGACCATGTGCCGGTATGGGCGCAGATGGATATCTGATCGCTTGCCCGGCGGTGTTCGCCATGTCCCTGCCCCATTCTCCGCTATAGTGCCCCAACCGTCCGCCGGACCCGTCATGGCCAGCCGCTTATTGATTGTCACTTTTCTGCTAGCAGCAGCCGCACCAGCCCTTGCCGCCGCCAGTACTGACAAACGCGTCTACAAGGTGGACAGTGTCATCGCTACCGCCAAGCCCAAGAGTCGGGTCGTCGAGATACAGGCCAAGGGTGCGGTTCAGACCGGCGGCTGGCGCAAGGCCCGGCTGCACCTGCTGCGCAATGACGGCAAGACGCTGACGCTGGAATTCCTCGCCGCCCCCCCGCCGGCCGAGATGACGGTGATCGATCAGCTCGTACCGGTGAAGGCCACTGCCGAGATCCACACCCGCCATCGGATCACCTCGGTCCATGTGATAGCCGACGCCAACGAAGTTACCGCCCAGATCCTTCATTGACCAATCCCGGGCGCCGGCATTGAGGACGCTGCCATGCAGATCGACGTGATTTCCGACACCGTGTGTCCCTGGTGCTTCATCGGCAAGCGCCGGCTGGGGCGCGCCATGGGCTTGCGCCCCCGCATCGAGTTCGACGTGAAGTGGCGACCCTTCCAGCTGGACCCCACGATCCCGCGCGGCGGGATGGAGCGTGCGGCCTACATGACCGCGAAGTTCGGGGGCGACGCCCAGATCGCGCAGATGGATGCCATCATCGCGGCCGAGGGTGTCAGGGAAGGCATCGAGTTCGATTTTGCAGCTATCCGCCGCCGGCCCAACACGATCGATTCCCATCGCCTGGTGCGCTGGGCCGAGGCCGCGGGCGTGCAAGACGATGTGGTCGAGCGGCTGTTCATCGCCTATTTCGAGAATGGCGAGGATATCGGTGACATCCGCGTGCTGGCGGACATCGCCGATATCTGCGGCATGGACGGGGTGGAAGTGGCGCGCCTACTGGAGAGCGATGACGATGTTGCACTGGTGGAGCGCGAGGATCAGCTGGCCCGCGAGATCGGCGTGACCGGTGTGCCGGCCTTCATCTTCGGCGGACGGGTGGCGGTGTCGGGCGCACGCGAGCCGGAGATGCTGGCCGAGGCCATCGACAGGGCACTGGAGATGGCGGACGCCCTGCCCGGCGAAGACGACGAGGAAGACTAGGGTCCGGAGCGCCCGTTATAAGCGTACCATTTCAGCCAGAAGGGCGCACGCTGGTCCTGGCAGATGATGTCTGTGGCATGGCCGGTGCCGCCCATGTCCTTGGTGAGGCACCCGGCGGGCGACATCTCGTTGTCCATCAGATAGCGCGTCCACTTCGTGCCATCGGCGTTGGCCCTGTAGAAGAACAGGCCCGCCGCCAGACCGTTGCCGCCCGCCACGATCTCAGGCCGGCCGTCGCCATCCACGTCCACCAGCGTCAGGGCATGGCCGCCCTTGAGCTGGTCATCGATCACCTGACGGGTGAACCCACCTTTTCCATCCGGCATGTGCACCACCACCATGCTGCCGTGGAAGGGTTCGATGGTGACGAAGAATTTCCTGCCGTTAAAGACGCCGATGGCGGATTCGCCGGAGCCGCCGCCCGGCCAGGGCGCGTCCTTGCCCGCCGTCAGCAGCACGCGGTCCCATCTGCCCCTGTGCAGCATGTGCGCGTATGTGCCCGAATAGCCGGAAGTGATCACGTCGTCGCGGCCGTCGCCGTCCCAGTCGGCGATGGTCAGGCCGTGGACCACCCCGCGGTTTTCCAGCGTGATGGTCTCGCGCTTCCAGGCATTGTCCGGGCGGTAGACATAAAGCGGCGTGACATTGCGGTCGGGATCGGGAAAGCCGGTGGCGGTGCCCGCAAGAATGGGGGCAACGATCACGCCCGGCTTGCCGTTGCCCTCGACGTCGGCGAAGCGGACGCGGTGGGTGGTGGGGACATTGTCGATGGTGCGCCACAGCCTCCACGGCCGCGCCGGATCGCCGTCATGGTGGAAGATGGCGATGGCGCCGCTGTCCTTGTGGGGATCGGTGTTGAAGTGATAGGCGAGCACGATCTCGGGGATGCCGTCGCCATCGACGTCGGCGGCGTCAAGATAGACGGGCTTGGGCGCGTCGGCCTCGGTGACAACCAGATGCGGCGTCCAGGTTGGATTTTCGTACCAGTCGATCTCCTTGCCGCTCAGTCCCAGCGCCACCATGTCGGGCTTGCCGTCATGGTTGAAATCGGCGACCGCGGCGGAATAGCCGCCCGTGATGTCCTTTGCGATGGCGTGGATGGTGAAAGGCGCGGTGATGGGTGGCGGGGCGTCAGGCTTGGCATCCAGGGCCAGGGCCGGCGCGGCCGCCAGCAGGAACAGCGCGGCAAGGGTATGGCGCATGCGTTTCCCCATCTTGTTGTTGGGGGACGCTAGCGCAATCAGGCGGCGTCGGAAACGACTCTATTCCGACCCGATCGTTTCGCACGATACAGGGCCTGGTCGGCACGATGCAGAAGCTTCTCGGCATCGTCGCCCTCGCCTTCATAGCGGGCGATGCCGATGGAGATGGTGATGTTCAACTTGCCGGGGGCGCGGCTCACCTGCACCGGCGTGGTCTCGATCGACTGGCGAAGGCGTTCGGCGATGTTGGTGGCGAAGGCGATGTCGGTATCGGGCATGGCGACCACGAATTCCTCGCCGCCATAGCGGCAGGCCAGGTCGATGCCGCGCACATTGGCGGAAATCCGGCTGGCGAATTCCTTCAGCACTTCGTCGCCGATGTCGTGGCCATAGGTATCGTTGACCTGCTTGAAGAAGTCGATGTCCATGATCACGAAGGCCAGTGGGCGGTCATGGCGCCGGGCGTTGGCGATCAGCGCGTCGAGATGGCGGCTCATATAGCGGCGATTGTGCAGGCCGGTGAGCTGGTCGGTGATCGCCATCTCAAGGCTGAGCTGGACATTGTGGCGCAGCCGGTCGGCATAGCGCTTCTTGCGCAGCTGCGTGCGCACGCGCGCTATCAGTTCGTTCCGGTCCACGGGGCGGGTGAGATAGTCGTTGACGCCCATCTCCAGAGCCTGGGTGAGCTTGCGGCGGTCGCCGTCCGACACCACCACCAGGATGGGTACATGGCGGCCTTCCGGCAGCGAGCGCAGTTGGGAGCACAGGCGCAGGCCATCGAAGCCGCGCATCCCCAACGAGACTACGATCAGGTCGAAATCGCCGCCCTTTACACGCACCAGCGCTTCCTCGAACGTGTCGGCGGAGGAAACCTGGTGCGACGCCTGCAGGGCCGCGGTGAACCAGGCCACGGATTCGGCGCGGTCCTCGATCACCAGGATGCGGCCGGACAGGTTGTTGTCCTGCAACGTCTCGGCCGGGTCGATCAGGCCCATGCCCTGGCCGGTGGTCTCGCGCATGCGAAGCTCGTCGGTCATCAGCTTCAGGCGCACCAGCGAGCGCACCCGGGCGAACAGCGCCGAATCGTCCACCGGCTTGGTAAGAAAATCGTCGGCGCCCGCTTCCAGGCCGGTGACGCGGTCGGAGGGCTGGTCCAGCGCGGTGACCATTACCACCGGCACATGGGCAGTCTTCGGGTTGGCCTTGATGCGGCGGCAGACCTCGAACCCGTCCATGCCGGGCATCATCACGTCGAGCAGGACGATGTCGGGTACCTGCTCGGCCATGCGGGCCAGGCATTCCTGTCCGTTGAAGGCGGTGACGACCTCGAAATATTCCGCCGTCAGCTTGGCTTCCAGCAGCTTGACGTTGGAGAGGATATCGTCGACGACAAGAACCCGCGCTGTCATCGGGCTATCCGATGAAACGCCGCACGGTCTCCAGGAAGCTGGTAACCGAAATGGGCTTGGAGATGTAGGCTTCGCATCCGCCCTGGCGGATGACTTCCTCGTCGCCCTTCATCGCAAAGGCGGTGACGGCGACGACGGGAATGGCCTTGAGTGAATCGTCCTCCTTGAGCCACTTGGTCACTTCCAAGCCCGACACTTCGGGAAGCTGGATGTCCATCAGGATCAGGTCGGGATGGTGTTCGCGGGCAATGTCCAGCGCCTCCATGCCATCCTTGGTCTGCAGGATGTTGTAGCCGTGCGCGTCCAGCAGGTCGTGGAAGAGCTTCATGTTGAGCTCGTTGTCTTCCACGATCAGAACCGTCTTGGTCTTGGCGTCCATGACTTATTCTCCGGCGCGGCCCCCGCACCCCCGTCCGCGGCGCGCCGCTCGCGCCACTTTTCCAGTGCCTGCAGGGGCTTCTGGCTGATGGGGAGTATTAGGGCAGATGTCTTAACGCTCCCTTGACGCTCGGGGGCGCCGTCGGCGGAGGAATGGCCCGCAACCCCCTGTCCGGGCTGGAATTTGGCGCCCTGGTTCCCTCTGTAAGGATTGGGCGCCGGCCCCGGGTACCGCTATAGTCCGCCGATGACCCCGCAGCGCGCCGAGATTCTGAGCCTCGAGGGCCTTGGCTGGCTCGCCGGGGACGAGGACGCGCTGACCCGCTTCCTGTCCATTTCCGGGGCCGACATCGCCGCTCTGCGCGCGGCCGCCGAGAACCGCGACACATTGCTGGCCGTTGTCGAATTCCTGCTGAACCAGGAAGACCTGATGTTGCGTTTCTGCGAAACCGCCGGTGTCGAACCCCAGGCACTGCACCAGGCGCATCGTGCGCTGGGAGGGCATCATGATGCGTGAAAGCGCGACGCGGATCGGAATCGACCTGGGAGGGACCAAGACCGAGTTGCGCGCCATGGGTCCGGGCGGCACGGAGATCTGGCGCAAGCGCACCCCCACGCCGCGCGACTTCGACGGCACCATTGCCGCGCTCGCCGCCCTAGTGGATGAGGCCGAGCGTCATCTGGGACAGCGTGGCAGCGTCGGCGTGGCCATTCCCGGTTGCGAGACGCCGGACGGCACCATCAAGAACGCCAACTCCACCTGGCTGAACGGCCGGCATCTGCGCGCGGGCCTGGAGCAGGCGTTGGGCAGGCCGGTCCGGCTGGCCAACGACGCCAACTGCTTTGCGCTGTCGGAGGCACATGACGGCGCCGGCAGGGATGCGGGTGTGGTATTTGGCGTGATTGCCGGTACAGGTCTTGGCGGCGGCGTGGTGATCGACGGCCGTGTTCTGGGCGGCGCCCATGGCGTTGGCGGCGAATGGGGGCATATTCCGCTGCCCTGGCCCACCACCGACGAAATCCTGAACGCGCCGCCCTGCTATTGCGGCAAGCGCGGCTGCATGGAGGTATGGTGCAGCGGCACCGGACTTGCCGCCGATTTCCGCAGCGTCACGGGAAACATCATGTCCGCCGAGGATATTGCCGCGTCTTCGGGGCGCGAGGAGATGGCGGCGATGGACCGGCTGGTGGACCGGCTGGCGCGCGGGCTGGCGGTGGTGGCCAACATCGTCGATCCCGATGTGATCGTGCTGGGCGGCGGCCTGTCTAACGTCACGCGGCTCTATCGCGACCTGCCGCCGCTGGTGGAACAATATGCCTTTACGCTGGGTGCGCCGCCGAAGATCGTGAAGAACATGCACGGCGATTCAAGCGGCGTCAGAGGCGCGGCATGGCTATGGCCGGAATAGAGAGCTGGCCCGCCTTCTGTCGCGACTGCCTGTCGGACGCCGGGCCGGATGCGCCTTATTCGTTAGCGGTTCCGGCTCGCGGCTCCGTGGCGTGTCCCTCTTGCGGCTCAACACGCATCCTGGCCCATCCCGAACTGGAGAAGCTGGCGATCGCCCACCTGGATTGCGACGCCTTCTATGCCGCCATCGAGAAGCGCGACGATCCCGGCCTGAACGGCAAGCCGCTGATCGTGGGCGGCGAAGTTCGCGGCGTCGTCTCCACCTGCTGCTACATCGCCCGCAAATATGGCGTGCGCTCGGCCATGCCCATGTTCCAGGCCAGGAAGCTGTGTCCGCAGGCGGTGGTGCTCAAGCCGCGCCATTCCCACTATGCCGCGGTGGCGCGGCAGATCCGCGAAATGATGCAGGCGCTGACGCCCCTGGTGGAGCCGCTGTCGCTGGACGAGGCCTATCTGGACCTGTCGGGCACCGACCGCATCCATCACATGAGCCCCGCGCGGACCATGGCGAAGTTGGCCTCGCGCATCGAGACGGAAATCGGCATCACCGTGTCGGTGGGTCTGTCGGGCAACAAGTTCCTGGCCAAGCTGGCCTCGGACCTGGACAAGCCGCGCGGCTTTGCGGTGATCGGCATGGGCGAGGCCAAATCCTTCCTGCGCGACAAGCCGGTGGGGATGATCCGTGGCGCCGGAAAGGCGACGCAAGCCAGGCTGGCACGCGACGGCTTCACCACCATCGGCCAGCTGCAGGACGCCGATACGCGCGATCTGGCGCGCCGCTATGGCGCCACCGGCCTTTGGCTGTCGCGCATGGCCAATGCCGAGGACCACCGGCCTGTCGATCCGGGCGGCGAGATGAAAACCATTTCGTCCGAGACGACTTTCAACACCGACATCGCAGCGCCGGCGGAACTGGAGGCCATCCTGTGGCGCCAGTCCGAACGGGTGTCGGCGCGGGCCAAGAAGCTGGGGCTTTCCGGGCACACCGTGGTGCTGAAGCTCAAGACTGCCGATTTCAGGCTGCGCACCCGCAGCCATACGCTGGATGCGCCCACCCAGCTTGCAGATCGCATCTTCCGCTCCGCGCGGCTGGCGCTGAAGCGCGAAGCGGACGGCACGAAATTTCGCCTGCTGGGCGTGGGGATCTCCAACCTGGCGCCGGCCAGCGGCGCCGATCCGGCCAGCCTGATCGATCCCGAGGGCGACAAGCGCGCGGCGGCGGAACGGGCCATGGACCGCATTCGCGAGAAGTTCGGCGGCGGCGCGGTGGGTACCGGGCGGGGACTTAAAGGCGGCGCTTAACTAAAGGCCGTTCTTGGCGATCGCGGCAGCACTCTGGATGTCGGAGGCGATCTGCTGGGCGCAGTCGTAGGGCGGATCACTGGTGCACTGTTCCTCGCTCTCGCCGATCTTGTCGCCATTGCGCGTGAAGACCAGCCGGAACTGGATGTGGTCCTTCTTGCTGTGGTTGATCCAGTCCCAGCCATCGGGCGCGGTGACCACAATGACGCCGGGACCAGGCTTTGCCTGCGGCGCGAAGCCGGGCGTGGCCAGTGCGGCGTCGATCGCCGCATCCATCGGCACGGGGCGGAAGGTCTTTTCATGGGTGTAATTGACCGGGATGGGCGCGTCCTGGGCCGCGGCGGGCACCACGGCCATCAGCGCCGCACCGGCAACAATCGCAAACAGCTTCATGACGTGTCCTTATCCATGCCTGCCGAGCAGGCCGTAAAGCTCGGGACGGCGATCGCGGAACAGACCCCAGCCGGCGCGCTGCTGCCGGATTGCATCGAGATCGAAACGGGCGGTGATCACGCCCTCGTCCGCCCGGCCCAGCTCGGCCACGATGGCTCCGGTCGGGTCGGCGATGAAGGAAGAACCGTAGAAGGTGATCTCGGTCGACAGCCGCTCGGTACCGGTGCGGTTCGAGGCGACCAGCGGCATCAGGTTGGCGGCCGCGTGGCCCTGCATCACCCGGCGCCAATGGTCGCGGCTGTCCAGTGGCGGGGCGGGCGGCGGTTCCGAACCGATCGCGGTCGGATAGAACAGTGCTTCGGCTCCCATCAGCGCCATCACCCGCGCTGATTCGGGAAACCACTGGTCCCAGCAGATGCCGGCGCCGAAGGTGCCGAACCGGGTCTTCCAAACCTGAAAGCCCGTGTCGCCGGGGGTGAAATAGAATTTCTCCTGATAGCCGGGACCGTCCGGAATGTGCGATTTGCGATAGAGCCCCAGCACGCTGCCGTCGGCGTCGATCATGGCCAGGGAATTGAAATGGGCGTGGCCGGCGCGCTCGAAGAAGCTGACCGGCAGCACCACGCCGAGCTCCTTTGCCAGCCCGGCCATGCGCGCCAGCAGCGCATTGCCGTCGAACGGTGCGGCCAGCGCGAAATGCCGGGCGAGTTGGTCCTGGCAGAAATAGAGGCTTTCGAACAGCTCCTGCAGCAGGATCACATTGGCGCCCTGCCCGGCTGCCTGGCGCACCAGTTCTTCCGCGCGCGCGACATTGGCGGCGCCGTCGAGCGAAACGGCAAACTGGGTGGCGGCGAAGGTGACTTCCCTCAAGCTGGCCTCATTCAGGTTCCTGCTGGGTGATGCAATGGATGCCGCCGCCGCCTGCCACGATGGCAAGCGCCGACACCACTGCTATATCACGGCCGGGAAAACATTCCGCAAGCGTGTCGCGCGCACGGCCGTCATGCGGATCGTCGAAGGACGGCATCACAAGGCCGCCGTTGCAGAGATAGAAATTGACGTAGCTGGTCTGCAGCAACCGGTCCCGCCCATCGCGGCGTATATTGCGGGGTTGCAACAATTCGATGACCTCCAGCCCCGCGGCCTTCAGGCGGGCGCGCGCGACACGGACGGGCTGATGATCGGGATGGCCGGCGCTGTCGGGAATGCCCAGGATGACTTTTCCGGGCGCGGCGAAACAGGCGATATTGTCGATGTGGCCATCGGTTTCGTCGTCGGAAAAACCGCTGCCGAGCCAGACCACATGCTCGGCGCCCACGGCATAGCGCAGCACGTCGGCCGCGGCCTCGCGGGTCAGGCCGGGATTGCGGTTGGGATTGAGCAGGCACTGTTCGGTGGTCAAAAGCATGCCCCGGCCGTCGCTGTGAATGGCCCCGCCTTCGCAGACGATCGAAGCCGGATGCAGTGGCACGCCGGCGCGGGCCGCTAGCCGGGCGGCGAATTGGGCGTCCTGGTCGAAGGGGGCGTATTTGCCGCCCCAGGCATTGAAGCGCCAGCCAATCGCGGCCCTGTCGCCTTTATGGCCTTTGACGAAAGTGGGGCCGATGTCGCGGGCCCAGGAATCGTCCAACTCCTCCGGGAAGATTTCCACGCCAGCGATTGCGGCGGCTTCATCCGCATCGGCGGGGTTGGCGGCCATCATCACCGGCTCGAACGCGGCGACGGCGCGGGCCACGTCGGCATAGGCGCGCTTGGCCGCCGCCATGTCGGGCCACACACCGGCGCGGCACGGCCAGCACATCCAGGTGCGGACATGCGGTTCCCATTCGGCGGGCATGAGGAATTCGGCCATAGGTTCTTATAGCGGGCAGGAGCCCAAGGCTGTAGCCTTCCGCCAATCCCCAATCGAGGCCCGAAATGTCCGCCGTTACCCGCCTGCAGGAACTCGCCATCGCCCTGCCCACCCCGCCCGCGCCGGTGGCCAGCTATGTGCCCTATACGTTCAGCGGCAACCAGCTGTTCATCTCGGGCCAGATCCCGCTGAAGGACGGCAAGCCGCAATTCATCGGCAAGGTGGGCGCGGAGATTTCACTGGAGAACGCCCAGGCGGCGGCCAGGCTTTGCGCCATCAACATCCTGGCGCAACTGAATGCGGCCTGTGACGGCAACCTGGACAGGGTGGTGCGCTGCCTGAAGCTTGGCGTCTTCGTCAACGCGGTACCTGAATTCACGCAGCAGCCGGAGGTGGCCAATGGCGCGTCGGACCTGATGGTTCAGGTGTTTGGGGATGTGGGCAAGCATGCGCGTGCCGCGGTGGGCGTGGGCTCGCTGCCGCGCGGGGTGGCTGTGGAAGTGGACGCGGTGTTCGAGATCTCGTGACGGCCAAAAGCATCGGACGGCTGGTAACAAGCGCCGCCGAAATCGGGGCGGCGCGCTGGAACGCCCTGGCCAATCCGGGTGGGTTGGCAGAGCCGCACCCTTTCACGACGTTTGAGTTCTTCCATGCGCTGGAGGCGTCGGGATCGGCCACGGCGCGAACCGGCTGGCAGCCCTGTCATCTGCTTTTGGATGCCCCCCCCGGCTTACGCTCGCTCGAGAGCGAGCTACAGCCACCTCCCCCGCCGAGCGGGGGAGGCCCGCTTGGTCTCATGCCCCTGTATCTGAAAAGCCATTCCTATGGCGAATATGTCTTCGACCACGCCTGGGCCGATGCGCTGGAGCGGGCGGGCGGCGACTATTACCCCAAGCTGCAATGCGCCGTGCCCTTCACGCCGGTGACCGGTCCCCGCCTGCTGGCGGCTGACGACGACATGCGGACGACACTGCTGAAGACGGCGGCGGGAACGGTGCAGCAACTGAAAGCGTCGTCGCTGCACATCACCTTTCCCACCGAGGAAGAATGGAAGCTGGCGGGCCAGGCTGGGTACCTGCTGCGGACCGGCCAGCAATTTCACTGGGAAAACCGGGGCTATCAGAGCTTCGACCAGTTCCTGGGCGAGCTCTCATCGTCCAGACGGAAGAATTTGCGCAAGGAACGCGCCAGCGTGCGCGAGGCGGGCATCGAGTTCGACTGGCTGACGGGCAGCGACATCACCGAGGCGCACTGGGACCGCTTCTTCGATTTCTACATGGACACAGGGGGGCGCAAATGGGGCACACCCTACCTGACACGGGAATTCTTCTCGCGGCTGGGCGCCAGCCTGGGGCAGCAGACTTTGCTGATCATGGCGCGGCGGGGCCGCGAATACATCGCCGGCGCCCTGAACCTGTTCGGCGACGGGGTGCTGTTCGGGCGCAACTGGGGGACGAATGAATACGTGCCCTTCCTGCATTTCGAAACCTGTTATTACCAGGCCATCGACTTCGCCATCGCCAGGGGCCTGAAAAGAGTTGAAGCCGGCGCCCAGGGCGAGCACAAATTGCTGCGCGGATACATGCCGGTGCCGACCTACAGTGCCCATATCATCGCCCATCCGGGGCTGGCGCGGGCGGTGGATCAGTTCCTGGCGGCGGAACGGGAAGCGGTGCAGGAAAATTTGGCGGATCTGGCGGCGCATGGGCCGTTCAGGAAAGCGTGACGGCTATCGCATTTCCTCCTATCGTGATGACCCGGCTCGTCCGGGCCATCCATGACCCATTCACCGTATGGATGGCCCGCATGAAGCGGGCCATGACGAATTGAGAGAGTGAAATGCCATACGACAAACAAAACATCTTCGCCAAGATCATCCGCGGCGAAATCCCCTGCGTGAAGGTGTTCGAGGATGACCGCACGCTCGCCTTCATGGATGTGATGCCGGAGGCTGAGGGCCATGTTCTGGTGGTGCCCAAGGAAGCGGCGCAGGACATTCTGGACCTGTCGGCGGAGGGACTGGCGGCGATGATGGCGACGGTCCAGAAGGTGGCAAAGGCGGTGGACAAGGCGCTGGCGCCGGACGGCATATTGCTGAAACAGTACAACCGCGCACCCGCCGGCCAGAGCATCTTCCACGCCCATTTCCACATCGTGCCGCGCTGGGAAGGCGTGCCGCTGGCGCCGCATGGCAAACTCATGGTAGACGCCGCAAAGCTCGAACCCGTTGCCGCAAAGATCAGGAGCAGCCTGTGATCCTCGAACGCGCCATTTTCGCCATCAAGCTCGGCCAGGCCGACGAATTCGAGAAAGCCTTCGCGCTGGCCGCGCCGCTGATCCGCGCCGCCAAAGGCTGCCGCAAGGCCAACATGCATCGCGGCATCGAGAATTCCGACAGCTTCATCCTGCTGGTGGAATGGGACACGCTGGAGGACCATATGGTCGGCTTCCGCGAGTCCAGGGCCTTCGAGGAATGGCGCGCCATTCTGGGCCCGCACTTCGCCTCACCCCCGGCGGTGGAGCATTACACCGCGCCGCTTTAGCGGGCCGCCATTACGTCAGATGGGTTATGATGTGCACCGCCGCGTGCAGGTTCATCAGCCCGAAAGCCGCGGCCAGCATGACGTGAAGCACGCTGCTGAATTTCTCGCTGCGCGGCGTGGTGGTCGTCAAACGATCAAGCATGGAAAATTCTCCTTGGGGTTAATATCCAAGGAGTAAAACCCGTCTTTGTCGTGTGCATGTGCGCGTTCACGCGATATTCGTCGGCGCGTGTGCGCAGCGTGCGTTTCACCGACAGTTTGCGCGGACCCTGCACGGTTGTTCAGGTGAATGGTTGTTCATCGGGATAACAGGGACGTCAGATACAGGCGAGCGCGGCCGCCCTGGATGGCCCGCGCGGAGGCGGGTCATGACAATGGGGTTATCGCGGCATCGTCTCGAAGCGGCGCAGGCCGCCGGGGATCGCCACCCAATCGGGCGCATCGCGGGTGAACAAGGCGACGGTGGGCTTGAACTGCGCAATATCGTCCAGCGAGCCGGCATAGATGTTCAACGTCTCGTCCGCGCCCAGCTTGCCGCCGAACACCAGCCCGCCGCAGATTACGCAGGAATTGCGCACCGCCGCCCGCCCGTCGGCATGTAGTAGGGTATGCACGGTCCAGCGGCCGGAGATGGCGAGCGCGGATGCGTCAAAGCCCATGAACGGAATGAAGCCGGAGCCCGAGGCCTTGCGGCAGTCAGCGCAATAGCAAAGGCCCATGTATCTGGGCGCAGCATGGGCTTTCCAGCGCAGGTCGCCGCACAGACAGCCGCCGGTGAGAATATCGCTCATGCCTCACCAGTACCCGATCATGCGGCCGCTGGTAATGGCCGTCAGCCAGAAAGCCAGCGATAGCGAAGCGCCCAGCGCCAGGCGGCGGCGTTCGCGCGGGAGAAGATCGCGCAGCCGGTGCGCCTTCCACGCCCCGGAACGGTGCAGCAGCCAGACATTGACCAGCGCCAGAGCGATGGCGGGAAACTTCATCAGCAGGAAGGGATTGTCCGCATAATCGCCCGCCTTCACCGCCAGCATGGGAATGCCGCTGGCGACGGCGATGAAAAAGCCGGTCATTGCCAGCGTCACGGTGGGCCGCGACAGCGCCGCAAGCGGGATGGAGCGCCATACGCCCAGGAGGCGCAGGTCCAGCAGCAGGATGGACCCGAACAGCATCACGATGCCCAGTATGTGCACCAGGTTGACGATGCCGTAACTCCACGCGCCCAGTGACCGGGTGAAGACGCCGAGCGGCGAATGCTCCAGCCAGAACAGGAACTGGGTGAGGTTCACGCTGTCTCCGGCGCGTTATTCGCGGTCGGGATAGACGTGATATTCGGCACTTCCGTGCTGGATGAAGATGGTCTTCATCTCATGCCGGCTGTGGTCGCTGTTGCGGTTGCCGCGCACCGTCACGGTCGCGCCGACGGGGATCAGCCCTTCCTTCAGACCGGAACGGGCGGTGCGGGCCGGGGGTGCCAGCGTCAGGTCCCACACATCATTGCCGGACTTGATCTTCATGGTGGCGTGCGGGCCGGCCATGGAGACACCCTCCACCACCGTGCCGGACAGGGATGTCAGCTGTTCTTCCTGTCCGCTCCAGCCGTGATGGGCCCAGGCAGAAGACAACGCGCCCGGGGTGGCGGTGAAAAGTGCAGCGGCTGCAAACAAAACGGGACGAAATCGCGGCATACGAACCTCCCTTACTTGCTGATGTCTTCCTTGTTCTGGCCCTTGGCGGCGCGCGGCGCGCGGGGCTTGGCCTCGGCCGCAGGGATGAACTCGAACGCCAGCTTGTCCTGCTCGCGGTCCAGAAGCACGCGCACCGTGCCACCGCCCTTGAGCTTGCCGAACAGGATCTCGTCGGCCAGTGGCTTTTTTATGTTGTCCTGGATCACTCGAGCCAGCGGGCGGGCGCCGAAACTGTCGTCATAGCCCTTTTCACCCAGCCAGCGGGTGGCTTCGGGGGTCAACTCGAAGGTCACGTCGCGGTCGGCCAATTGGGCTTCCAGTTCCAGAACGAACTTCTCCACCACCCGGTCGATGGTGCTGCGCGACAGCGGCGCGAAGGAGATGGTCGCATCCAGCCGGTTGCGGAATTCCGGCGTGAACAGCTTCTTGATCGCTTCCTCGTCCTCGCCTTCCCGCTTGCCGCGGCCAAAGCCGATTGCGTCCTTGGCGGCGTCACTGGCACCCGCATTGGTGGTCATGATCAGCACCACATTGCGGAAATCGATCTTCTTGCCGTTATGGTCGGTCAGCTTGCCGTGGTCCATTACCTGCAACAGGATGTTGAACAGGTCCTGATGGGCCTTTTCGATCTCGTCCAGCAGCAGCACGCAATGCGGGTGCTGGTCGACGCCGTCGGTCAGAAGGCCGCCCTGGTCGAAACCGACATAACCGGGCGGCGCGCCGATCAGGCGGCTGACGGTGTGGCGTTCCATATATTCCGACATGTCGAAGCGCAGGAATTCCACCCCCATGATGGAGGCGAGCTGCTTGGCAACCTCGGTCTTGCCGACCCCGGTAGGGCCGCTGAACAGATAGGAACCGATCGGCTTTTCCGGCTGGCGCAGGCCGGCGCGGGCCAGCTTGATCGCCGATGCCAGGGCATGGATCGCTGCGTCCTGGCCATAGACCACGCGCTTCAGGTCGGTTTCCAGCGACTTCAGCGCCTCGGTGTCGTTCTTGCTCACCGACTTGGAGGGGATGCGGGCGATCTTGGCGATGATGTCCTCGACGTCCTTCACGCCCACCACCTTCTTTCGGCGGCTTTCCGGCAGCAGCATCTGGGACGCGCCCAGTTCGTCGATCACATCGATCGCCTTGTCGGGAAGCTTGCGGTCATTGATGTATTTGGACGACAGTTCGACCGCCGCGCGGATCGCATCCTGGGTATAGCGGACCTTGTGATAGGTCTCGAAGTAGCTCTTGATCCCCATCAGGATCTTGATGCTGTCCTCAACCGAGGGCTCGGCCACGTCGATCTTCTGGAAGCGGCGCACCAGGGCGCGGTCCTTCTCGAAATACTGGCGGTATTCCTTGTAGGTGGTCGAGCCGATGCAGCGCAGCGTTCCCGCCGCCAGCGCCGGCTTGAGCAGGTTGGAGGCGTCCATCGCCCCGCCCGAGGTCGCGCCGGCGCCGATCACGGTGTGAATCTCGTCGATGAACAGGATGGCGCCCTTGAGATTCTCCAGCTCCTTGACCACGGTCTTGAGCCGCTCCTCGAAATCGCCGCGATAGCGCGTGCCGGCGATCAGCGAGCCCATGTCCAAAGCATAGATGGTGGCATCCTTGAGGACGTCGGGCACCTCGCCCCGGATGATCTTGCGCGCAAGGCCTTCGGCGATCGCGGTCTTGCCCACACCTGGATCGCCCACGAAGAGCGGATTGTTCTTCTGTCGGCGGCAGAGGATCTGGATGGTGCGCTCCACCTCGGGGCCACGGCCGATCAGCGGATCCACCCGGCCGGATTTGGCCTTCTCGTTCAGGTTGACGCAATAGGCTTCCAGCGCCTCGGTGCCCTGCTTGGACTGCTTCTCGCCCTCGTCGTCTTCGTCGGTTCCGCGGGCGGGCTTGGGCTGGCTCATGCCGGGCCGCTTGGCGATGCCGTGGCTGATATAGCTCACGGCATCCAGCCGGTTCATATTCTGCTCCTGCAGGAAATAGACGGCATGGCTTTCGCGCTCGGTGAACAGTGCGACGAGCACGTTGGCACCCGTCACCTCGTCGCGGCCGGAATTCTGCACATGCAGCACCGCGCGCTGCACGACCCGCTGGAAGCCAGTGGTGGGCTTGGCTTCCTCGCCATCCTCGATCACCAGGGTGGAAAGGTCCTCGTCGACATATTTCTGTACCGAACGGCGCAGCACGTCCATGTCGACATTGCACGCCTTCATCACCTGGCTGGCGTCGGTGTCGTCGATCAGGGCAAGCAGAAGGTGCTCGAGCGTGGCGTATTCGTGATGCCGATCACTTGCGAGCTTGATGGCGTGATGCAGTGCCTGTTCCAAACTCCGCGAAAGTGAAGGCATGCGACGCTACTCCTTTTCCATCGTGCACTGTAACGGGTGCTGGTGCCGCCGGGCGGCCTCGATCACCTGGGCGACCTTGGTTTCCGCGACCTCATAGGTGAAGACGCCGCAGATGCCCACGCCGTGGCGATGGACATGCAGCATCACGTCCACCGCCTCTTCGCGGTTCTTGCCGAATATCTTCTCGAGAATGTGAACGACGAACTCCATCGGCGTGTAGTCGTCGTTCAGAAGCAGGACCTTGTAGAGGCTCGGCTTCTTTGTTTTCGGGCGCGTTTTCGTGACGATGCCGGTGCCGGCATTATTGCCGTTCCCGCCCAAATCGTCATTGCCGTCGCCAGAGTCCTTCATCACCCGCTTCCACAACCGTCTTCAAAAGGCGCGAACCGCCGCCTAGCGGCACCATCCTAAACCAGAATGGGGGTCTTTGAAGAGGGTTGACGGAGGTATCACGATGTTCAGATGTGTGGGTACGGTTGGGCAGTTTCAAGGCGGAATAACGCAAAAGGGCCCGGACCTTCCGGCCCGGACCCTTATTGTGTGCAGTGCGGCCGCAGTGCGGCGCGAAATCAGGATGCGCGGGCGGACTGAACGACATCCAGCCAGGCCTGGATGCGGCCCTTCAGCGGTGCATAGGTCTCCTTGGTGGCCTCGGTGACCAACTCGCCGACCTTGCTGAGTTCGCCGATGTAGGATTCGAAAGCAGACTTGGCGAAGTCCGTCTGGAACTCGAACGCCTCATGTACCGACTTGGAGCCCATCACGGCTTTGGTGGCGGCGATGGTGTCCTCGATCGATTGCTTGGAATACGAATAAAGCTCGCTGTTGAGGTTCTCGATGCCCTTGCCGGCAACGGTGGCGGACTTCATGCAGGCTTCAGCGGTCTCCTTGCCGAAACCGAGAACGGCATCGTAACTCTTCAGTACCTTTTCCATGCCGCTCTTGAGGGCCTCGGCGCCGCTTTCCATGGCGGACTCGGCGGTAGCAGTGGCCTTCTCGCCGGCCGATTTTGCTTTGGTCATGTCATGTCCTTTCTTGGGTGAGGGCACGACCGGTCTTCCGGCTGCCTATTGCAGTGCAGCATGAGATATAAGCGAGTGCCCACAAACTCGTCAAGGATTAATTGTTGCGTCGCAGCATTTTTTGTGCAATCCGCGGGCGGGGGAACTTGCCCAATTTCATTAGGGTGTCGTAAAGGCCCGAAACTTATAGTGGAATCGGCCTTCCCGCTTGCGGAAGATGTCACAATTTGGTCTTGTCCTGACATGGGTGCGCCGTATTTGGGATCCGGTCTGCTGCTGTTGAGGGGTAAGCGCGCGCTGACCCTGGCCTTGACGCTGCTGATCGCCCTGCCCCTTTTGGACTTGCCCGCCCAGGCTGCGCGCAAACACGTCGCTCACCATGCAGCGCGCCACAGGGCCGCCCGGGTCCCGGCCAGTCCCACCGATCCCGCCAAGGACGCCGCGCTCGTTATCGACGGGGCCACCGGCAAAATTCTTTACGCCCGCAACGAGACGGCCGAGCGTCATCCCGCCTCGCTGACCAAGATGATGACGCTGTATCTGCTGTTCGATGCGCTGAGGCACGGCAAGCTGACCATGGACACGCCGCTGCCGGTCAGCCGCCACGCCTCCGTCCAGAAGCCGACCAAGCTCAACCTGCGCCCGGGCCAGACCATCACCGTCGATACTGCCATCCGCGCCATCGTGGTGCGGTCGGCCAACGACGTGGCCGCGGTGATCGCCGAGGCACTGGGCGGCACCGAATCCCATTTCGCAGTGATGATGACCGAACGTGCCCGCCAGATGGGCATGAAGGAAACCAATTTCCACAACGCCTCGGGCTTGCCCGATCCGCTGCAGATCACCACGGCTGCCGACCTTGGCATCCTGGCCCGGCACCTGGCCTATGATTTTCCGCAATACTTCGGCTATTTCGCCCTGCCCGGCTTCACCTACAAGGGCACCTGGTATCCCACCCACGACAATCTGATCGGCAAGTATGACGGCGCCGATGGCATCAAGACCGGCTACACGGGCGCCAGCGGCTTTAATCTGGTTTCGTCGGTGGTGTGCGGCAGGACGCACCTGATCGCGGTGGTGATGGGCGGACGCACCGCCATGCGCCGGGACGCCGAGATGATGAGCCTGCTGGATCGAACCTTCGCGCAGATCGCCACCAGGCCCATGATGGTGGCCCAGGCGATCGTGCCCTGGCACAGGGGCGATGGCGCCAATGGGGGCCCGGTGCTGGCCAGCCTAGCCGAGCCTTCGTCGGGCAGCCGGTTCCAGAACCTGTCCGGCATTCCCGCCATCATCCGGGCAGAGGACGAGGATACCGCCGAAAACGCCCGCGCCCCCGACGAGGTACCCGCACGCCTGCCCGCAGCCGCCAGGCCGGCGCAGGTCAGGACCGTGGCAGTGGCCAGCGCGGTGCCACCCAATCCCATCGCCGTCAGTGCGGCCCAGACAGGGACGTCTCCGGTGCCGGCGATCCGGCCCACCCCGCGTCCCCAGCCTGCCGTCGCCCAGACCGCAGCAACACCGATCCGCCTCGCATCCAATGTGCCGGTCCCCCGGATGCGTCCCGGCGCGAAGGACGATGAGGGCGAAGGCGATACGGACACGCCCGCGCCCGAGCCTGGCAAGAACTGGACTATCCAGATCGGTGCCTATGCCGACCGGGCCCTGGCCAGCGCCCAGCTCGCCAGTTATGCCGACAAGGCCCAGGACGTGCTGGCGCGCGCCAGCCGGATCATTGATCCGGTGCAGGCCGCCAACGGCCACACGCTCTATCGCGCCCGCTTCGGCCTGTTCGCAGAGCGGGAGGCGCGCGACGTATGCAGCCGCCTGACCCAGCGCGGGCAGACCTGTTTTGCGGCGGTCCAGACCCGCTGATCCCGGCATGACTCATCCATGACCCCGCGTCTGGTCACCACGGTGGTGGAACTGCGCGAGGCGCTTGAGCCCTGGCGCGGCGGACCCATCGCCATGGTGCCCACCATGGGCGCACTGCATGACGGCCATCTGTCGCTGGTGGCAGAGGCGGCCCGCCATGCGCCCCGCTCCGTGGTCTCAATTTTTGTCAATCCCACCCAGTTCGCGCCAAATGAGGACTTCGCCGCCTATCCGCGCACACTGAAGGCAGATATGGCAAAGCTTGCAGGCAGGACGGACATCGTCTTCGCGCCCAGTGCCGCCGAGATGTATCCGGATGGCTTTGCCACCACCATTACGGTCGGCGGGCCCTCGGCGGGGTTGGAAAGCGATTTTCGCCCGCACTTCTTCGCGGGGGTCGCCACCGTCGTGGCAAAGCTGCTGCTGGCGGCGATGCCGGATGTGGCGGTGTTCGGGGAGAAGGACTATCAGCAGCTTCTGGTGGTCAGGCGCCTGGCGGCGGACCTGGGCCTTCCCGCCCGCATCATGGGCGCGCCCACCCTGCGCGAAGCGGATGGCTTGGCCATGTCGTCGCGCAATGCCTATCTGGATGCGGAGCAGCGGAAGACGGCGGCGCGGCTCAATGCGATCCTGAAGGATGTGATCGCCAAAACCGGGAATGACAATGCCGATCTGCGGGCGGCGGAGCAGCACGGCGTCAAGGCGTTGCTGGAAGCCGGATTCGGCAAAGTCGATTATGTCGCCATACGCGATGCCGAAACGCTGGCGCCAATCGCGACGCTGGACCGGCCGGCACGGGTGCTGGCGGCGGCGCATCTGGGCCGCACCCGGCTGATCGACAATATGCCTATCGCCTGACGCGGTAGAGCGCCACGTCTCCCGCCCGTCCCAGCGGCTCCAGCCATGACGGCATACGGCCGCGCGCCAGTTCTGCCACCAGGCCGCCACTCATCCCGCCGGCGCGGTAGAACTCCCAGTCGGGCGCGGCGGAACAGGTCATCACATAATCGATGCCGCGGCGGGCGACCACCCTGCGCGGATCGGGACCGGCGAACAGCGCATACGTGTCCAGGATGCCCTCGGCATCGCGGTGATAGGGTCCGGCCAGTACGCCATCTCGCGTGCGCGCCAGAATGGCAGGGCCCTGATCGACAAAGGCGGCGACGCGCCCGAACCGCTGGTGTTGCAGCAGTGCGATGGCCGCAGCGCCGGCGCAACCCTGCTGGCGGCGGAAAGCATCGGCGCGGCGCTGCAGATGTTGATGACCTTCCAGCGCGGCGCCGGCGAGGGTGAAGCTCGCAGCGCTGCAGCCCAGCACCGCCACCGCAAGCAGCAGCCGGCGGCCATAAGCCAGATGCGCCAGCGCGGCGGCAAGGCCCGGCAGGGCGAAGACGATGACAAATGGCACAGCCCGCACCTGGGCCGTTGCGACTGCCAGCGCAGCCAGCGCAAAGACCAGTACCATGGTCCTTGCGCGCGATGGGGGCGCCCTCAGCGTCATCAGAAGGGCGAACAGGCCATAGCCATAGCCGGCGATGGCTTCGCTGGGCGCCATGCGGGCGAATTGCCAGATGGGGCGCGCCTCGTTGATGCGCGCCAGGAAGATCGGCCCAAGGCGCGGATCCATACCGGCATACGGCCCGCCCAGGCAGGCCGGGTTGACCAGCAGCACCGCCGCCCCCAGCCCCGCAGCCAGCGGCACCAGCCCGGCAAGGCGCTGGCGCCGCTGCGGCAGGCGCGCCAGCACGCTCAGCCCGGCTCCTCCCAAGGTCAGCAGCACGGCATGAATGCTGGAATAGGCGTCGCAGACCGGCGCGCCTCCGAGGCCCACAACGGCGAAGAAGATCGCCAGCGCCGCAAGCGCCAGCCAGACGCCGAAATCGAAAGCCAGCCCTGGCGCATTGCGCAGCCACAGCGCGGCCAGCATCACTGCCACCACCGCATAGGGCAGGCTTTCCAGCGCCACGCCCAGCGCCAGCGCCACCGCGGTGGCCGCCACGCGCGGCCGCCGTTCGGCCAGCCCCAGCAGCGCCGTGGCCGTCAACAGCAATTCGAGGCCATGATGGTCGATGATGCCCGGCGCGAAGATGCCGAACAGCGGCGCGCACAGAAGCAGCAGCAGGACGGACGCTGCCATGGCGGCGCGGCTTTCGCGGCCGGGGGCCAGTGCCAGGGCCAGCCGCGCCGTCACGAACAGAAGGCCCGTGAACAACAGAAGCGGCCACGCCGCCAGCGCGAAGCTTTCCGAGCCCGTCAGCCGCACGAGCAGCGCAAGTGGCGCGTCCACCAGCCGCGACCAGTGCATGGTGAGACCATCGGGCACGTTCATGCGCCTCTGGGTCAGGTCGAACCACGATTGGCCGTTCAAGAGGTCGCGCACCTCGACCAGCCGCATGGCGCTGTCGGTATCGAGCAGGCCATCCCCCTGGCCCAGCAGCAAAGCGGCCAAGGCGAAAACGCCGCCACCCGCCAGTGCGAGCATGGCGGGCGTCACGGCACGCAGCGGTGGAAATGCGCGCGGCATGCGCCAGCCTAGACCGGCCGGCTTTACAGCAATCCTAATGCCGCCAGTTCGCGCCGTAGCTGTTCGGGCAGGCCTTTTGCACCTTTTGCGCGCGCCAGGTCGGGTGGAGCATCGGTTGCCTCGAGATAGCGCCAACCCTGGAATGGTCGCCGCGGACGCGGACTGACGGGTATCAGCGCCTTGTCATAAACCAGGCCGCAATGTGGAATTCCGTCCTTCTTGACCTCGCGGAAATCCAGGAGCCTTTGCCGCGCCGCAATATGACCTTTGATCACCCAGTAGAGAGAACCGCCGTCCAGCAGTTCCGCCGTTCTTTTGGGTGTCATCCGCGTAATATGTATCAATTCCGGTCGTTTTTCCTTGGCGCGTAATTGTTTCAGGCGCAAACTTTGCCAATCGGCAAGTTCGGCGATGCTGTCGCAACCGACGCACAGTTTGATCAAATGAAGTGCCATAGGGAGCGCATATCCGGGTGGAGCCGGAAACTCAATCGGTAGACCGGCGGCGATGGACGAAGTCCACTGGAGCGCCAGCCGGCGCATCTTCAGGGGGAGGAGAAATGAACGTCAGTCGCAATATTTGCATGGCTTTGGTTCTGACCTTGGTTGCAGGTACCACCGCGCCTGCCTTTGCCCAGAATCGTTATCAGGCCGAGGCGGAAGCCGCGGCCGCACGCCGGGCGGAAGCCGCGGCGATGCGCAAGGCCCAGGAAGAGGCCGACAAGCAGTATCAGGAAGAGTTGAAGGCGCAGCAGGAGGCCAAGGCCGCCAAGGCCCAACAAAATGCCTCGCAAGCCGCGAGCACAACTCCGGCAACCACCGCCGCAGCCAATTCGGCAGCCAGCCCAAACCAGGCCCAATAGCACCGGACCGAACGAGCGCCGGCCTGCCCTCAGCGGCAGGCCGGCGTTTCGATTTCCGGCTCCTCTGCACGGCGCCGGCGGCGGCGCCATAGCGGCCCTTGTCTTGCCGATACGGGGTTGCTAAACCCCCCGGCCTACCGGGAAAAATCCCACCTGTGAATGTGCGGTCATGGCGGAACGGTAGACGCGCTAGCTTGAGGTGCTAGTGGGGCAACCCGTGGAAGTTCGAGTCTTCTTGACCGCACCATTCATTTGACCGCGCAGGCAAATCAGGCACGGGCTTCAGATACCGCCGCCGTCCGTCAGGTGGATGCCGCACTCGTCTTTTTCGAGGCCCGACCAGCGCCCGGCGCGATAGTCCTCACCCGCCTGGACACGGCGCGTGCAGGGCATGCAGCCGATTGAAGGATAGCCGTCCTCCACCAGCGGATGACGGGGCAGCTTGTGCGCTTCCATATAGGATTCCAGCCGGGCCAGGTCCCACTGCCACAGCGGATTGAAGCGGAAGCGCCCTTCGTGGAATTCCACAGGCTGCATGCCGGCGCGCTCGCGGGTCTGGAAGCGCTTGCGGCCCGTGATCTGGGCGGCGAAAGGTGCCAGCGCCCGGTTCAACGGAACAACCTTGCGGAAGCTACAGCAGGCATCGGTATCGCGCGACCACAGCGTGCCTTCGGGATCGGCGCCCAGGCGCGCCTCCAGCGACGGCGACAGCGAACGCACATCACCCAAGCCCAGCACGTCCTGCAGCCGGTCGCGATAGCGAAGCGTCTCGCCGAACAGCTTGCCGGTGTTGAGGAACAGGATTGGCGTGTTGGGATCGACCTTGGCAACCATCTGCAGAAGCACCGCCGATTCCGCACCGAAAGACGACACCACCGCGGTTCGCCCCACCAGATCACCGGTCAGCGCCAGTTCCACGATCTCTTCGGCGCTCATTTCGGCGGCCTTTTCGGCCAGCGCGGCAAGCTGGGCGCGCTGCTGGCCATCGGGCCCGGCGCCCTGGCCGCCATTGGGACGATCAAAGGCGCGCGGCATCACCCCGCGCCCGGCATCGACCACCGTGATCTTGCTGGCGGAACTCATAGCCATCCCATCCGCGTGAGCATCTCGCGCACATTCTCCGAAACCTGTCCCGTCGAGAGCCCCTCGGAGCGCCATTTGGCGCGTGCCCGGCCCAGATCCTTCAACCGGACCGTCCATTCGGGCCCGAAATGGTCGGCCAGCCATTCGCGCAGCGCCCGCGCCAGGCCCGGCACCCGCCCGCCGGTGGAGGCGGTAAGCAAAAGATCGCCCCGGCGCACCAGGGCGGGAACATGGAAGTCGCAAAGGGGCAGGATATCCTCGACATTCACCAGCACGCCCAGCGCCCGGGCACGGGCGGCCAGGCAGCGGGATTGTCCCTCCCCCAGCCCTGCCACGAAAAGGACGGTCAGAGGCGCCAGCGCGGCGTCCGGGGCATCGTCCGCCAGCAGGACCGCATCCACCCCCGCCTCGGCCAGCAGGGCGGCCCGGCGGTCGCGCGCGGCGCCCTGCCCGATCAGGCCGGCCTTGATGTACTGGGGGTCGAGAACAAGCGGGAGCATCGGTGCCTTCCGAACGTCCGGCAGACGTAGGCTCTCGCGCGCTAAAATGCAAGAAACAGGTGGGGAATAAAATTTCCTACAAAAAATTGGTGTAGTATCAGTAGTTCCTGAGCAGGTCCACCACCGAGACGGCGATCCTGTCGCCGCTGATCTGGATTTCGCCCTTGGCCACTGGCTTGTCATTGGCCAGGACAAGGACGGGGTCATCCTGATGGGAATCCAGTTCGATCACCGCACCGCGGCCCATGCGCAGCAACTGGTGCATGGGGATCACCGAGCGGCCCAGAACCACCGAGATCGCCACTTTGACATTATCGACGTTGGAAGCCATGCACCCAGCCCTTAGATTGTGGAATCCTTGGAGGGTGGCTGATTATGGTTTCGGAAAACTTAATTTGGACGCGCCGGTAAAATCGATCCCAGAATGGCAGGCCACCGATGGGCTTGTGTCCTATCCCGAGGCCGTGGCCCGGATGGAGGCGCGCGCCGCGGCCATCGCCGACGGCACGGCCACAGAACTGGTCTGGCTGCTGGAGCATCCGCCCATCTATACCGCCGGCACCAGCGCCAGGGACGCCGACCTGCTGGATGCGCGCTTCCCGGTCCATCGCACCGGACGCGGCGGGCAGTTCACTTATCACGGCCCAGGCCAGCGGGTAGGCTACGTGATGCTGGACTTGAAGCGGCGCTCGGTGAAAGGAAGGGGCCCTGACGTGCGCGCCTATGTGCGCGACCTGGAGCAGTGGCTGATCGGGACGCTGGCGCTGTTCGGGGTCAAGGGTGAGCGGCGCGCGGGCCGGGTGGGAATCTGGGTGCAGCACGGCCGGAAGTCAGACATGCGAGAGGACAAGATCGCCGCGCTTGGCGTTCGCATCAAGCGCTGGGTGACGTTCCATGGTGTGGCCCTGAATGTCGCGCCCGACCTGTCGCATTTTTCGGGCATCGTGCCGTGCGGGGTAAGCGACCACGGGGTCACCAGCCTGGCCGAGCTGGGCGTTACGGCGACGATGGCCGATGTCGACATGGCGCTGCGCCGGTCGTTCGAGGAGGTTTTTGGCTAGCCGAATATTTTCGATCATTTGCAAGAGGGGGACTTTCACATGCCACGCGTATCCGCTGCTTTCTTCTTCACTGCTGCGATGTGCCTGTTGGTGGGCATGCTGTGGGGCATCCACATGGGCGCCTCGGAGAACATGACCACCATGCCTGCGCACGCCCATCTCAATCTTCTGGGCTGGGTGACACTGTCGATCTATGGCACCTTCTATGCCCTGACGCGCGCCAGCCTTTCGCAGAAGCTGGCCTGGGCCAATTACATCATCTCTACCCTGGGCATAGTCATCCTGATCCCGTCGCTGGCGCTGTTCCTGAGCCACGGCAACGATCCGGCCTACATTCCCGTAATGGGGGTGGGCGAGGTCCTGTCGGTGATCGGGCTTCTGGTATTCGCGGTATCGGCGGCGCGCGAGCTGAAGCGCGCCGCGGCCTGACGGGTGATCGCCTAAAGCGAGGGGCGCCGGTGGAAACCCTTTTGGGCCGGCGGTTCGCTGTTGTGCAGGTCCACGGCGCTGACCCGGGCGCCGGCGGGGCCCCGCGTGGCGCTGGCGACGAACACCTCCACCGCCTTGGTGGTGCCGCTGACCAGGGCTTCGACCGAGCCATCGGCCCGGTTGCGCACCCAGCCGTCAAGCCTGTTCTGCTCGGCCGAGATGGTCAGAAACTCGCGAAAGCCCACGCCCTGGACGAAGCCATGCACATGAACGCGCAGTGACGTAATATCCTCATTCAATGCCATGATCCCTCCGGCGGCCTTCGCCAGCATAATAGACCGACCCCGACAGACAAGATGGCTTCCCTTCCCCGTTCCATGAGCATCTCCCGTTCCGCCAGTCTTTCCCGTTCCGTAAGTCTGGCGGTGTTCCGCGCCCATATCGAAAATGGGCTGTCGGTGGCGATCGGTGTCGGCCTGACGGGACTGGCCGCGGGCGTGCTGGGGTTCGAGGCAGCGGTGGCAGCAGGCACCGGCGCGCTGTGCGTGTCGATCAGCGACCGCACCGATCCCCTGCGCCAGAAACTTTGGATCATGGGCATGGCGTTTGCCGGCGCCTGCATCTTCACTGCGCTTTCTGCGTTTGCCACCTTCTCGCTGACCGCCTTCATCGCAGCGACCGCCTTCACCGGCCTGTGGACGGGCCTGATCAGCGCCTATGGCCGCTGGGTGCTGAGTCTTGCAATGACCTGCGTCCTGTCCTTCGTGCTGGCGATGGGCCAGCATTTTGCCACCGTGTCGGACGCCGCCGACCATTTGCTGCTCTTTGTCTGCGGTGCGCTGATCTACGCCACCTATGCAGTGGGCGTCGCCTGGCTGTTCGACGACCGCGGGCGACGGCTTCTGCTGGCCGAAGCGATGCGCGCCTTCGTGGGCTACCTACGTGCCAAGGCGGCACTCTACAATCCCGACGCGGAGGGTCCGGGCGCCTTTCGCACGCTGATCGACACCCATGCCGCGTTGGCCGACCGGCTGCAGGCGGCACGCGATTCCCTGTTTGCGCGGCGCACCCACCGGCTTCAGCTGAAACGCATCGACACGCTGGTTGCCCTGCTGGACGCGTTCGAGACTGTGCTGTCCAGCGACGCAGACATCGAATATCTGCGCCGCACGCCGCAACGCGATCTGATGTGGCGGCTGAACCGCTTCGTGCACCTGATGGCGGACGAAGTGGAGAGCCTGACCCTCGCCTTGCGCAGCCGGCACGCCCATACACAGCCCCGGGTGCATGATGGCGAAGCCGCAGAACTGCTGGTGGCGGTCGATGATGCATTGAAGGCCGCGCCAGGCGACCGTGCCGTCCAGGCAATGCTGGCCAGCGCCAACAAGCTGGTGCTGGCCGATCGTTATGTTGCCGATCTGGCGCGGGCGCTGGACCAGGACACTCCGCCAAGCACCCTGGCCGCCAGCCTGGACCTGGACATGTTCCGTGCCGACGGGCCGCGTGGGCTGGGCGTTCTGTTGCGCCAGTTCCGGCTGAGGGCGCCGGCCTTTCGGTATGGCGTACGGCTGTCGCTGGCGATGACAACCGGGTTCCTGCTGACGCTGGTCTTCCCGCGCTTCGCCCATGCCAACTGGATATTGCTGACCATCGCGCTGATCATGCGCGCCAACTACAGCGTCACCCGCCAGAGGCGCTGGGACCGTATCAGCGGCACGCTGATCGGATGCGGGCTGGCGGTGCTGTTCATCAACACGCTGCCTGCGTCCGCTCTGCTGGTTGCCATCGTGCTGGCGGTAGGCACCAGCCACGCCTATGGCATGGTCAAGTATCGCGTCACCGCCATCGGGGCGTCGATATCCTCCCTGCTGCTGCTGCACTTCGTCGACCCGCTGGTGCATCCGCAATTTTTCGAGCGCATCGTGGACACGCTGATCGGCGCCGCGCTGAGCTGGGCGTTCAGCTATCTGCTGCCCAGCTGGGAGCGGGAAGACCTGCCGCGCACGGTACGGGGACTGCTGAGTGCGGACGCCGCCTATGCCGACGCTGCGATCAGGCGGGAGCATGTGATGGCGCGGTACCGGCTGGCCCGCAAGAAGGCGCTGGACGCGGTGGCGCAACTTTCGGGCGCCATCCGCCGGCTGGCCGACGAGCCCAACACCAATCGCCGCGCGCTGGCGTCGCTGGGCGAGCTGCTGGGCGCCAACTACCTATTGGCGTCGGACCTGTCGTCCATGCCGGTTCTGGTGAAGCTGCGCGCGCATGAGCTGAACGCTGATGACGCCGATGCGGCCATCGATGCGGTGCGCGAGCGGGTGGTGGGGCTGCTCGATCCGTCCAGCCCCCAACACGGCAAGGCGGGTAGCCTGCCGGTGGCGCGCATCAGCCTGTCGGGCATGCAGGCCAGAGCGGCAATGGAGGTCCTGGCGCGTCGGCTGGATCATATAGAACATGCCGCGCAGAAGGTGGCGCACCTGGCGTCGCGACCGGTGATTGAAGATTTATGATCCTCCTTCGGGCCAGTGCATGCTGAAGCGCCGTCTCTAATGCCCGTCGTCGGACCAGTGCGGCGGATCGTTCGCCAGCTTGATGACGCCGAATGTTGCGCCCACCTCGATCAGCTGCGGGTTGGAGCCGGTGCGCGGGCCTCTGTCGATCGCATGGGCGCGGCCGTTGAAGTCGGTAATCCGCAACGTCCCCTTCCAGGCAAGGGTCATGTCGACCGCGCGTCGCTGGGTGTGTCGGCTGACCAATGCGGCAGGGAATTTGATCTGGTAGCGGGCCATCATCTGGCGCGCGGCGGCGCGGGCTGATTGCGTGGCCCCGCCATGGGTCCAGTCGACGTCCACGCCCGCCATATGGGGGACGGCCGCCGGATCCTGGCCACTGCCCCCCACCATGCAGCACCAGTGCATCAGATAGGCCCGCTCTGCCGGGCGCCAGGTGGCGCCGATGCCGACCGTGGCCCCTGCACTGCGCAGGCGCGACAGGAAGGCGCGCACCCGGTCGGCGAAGTCGGGCAGAAGGTCATCCAGCGACGTACTGGTGGGGAAACGCGCGCACCACCCCGGACCCGAAACTTCGGCCATGCCCGCCTTCTCCAAACCAGCGAGAAAGTCTAATCCGAGTCGATGGCGGAAAAATCATCCAGCACGGCGCGGATGCGCTGGATAGCACCGGTGAGATCGCGCGCCACTTCCTGTCGCCAAAGCCGAAGGATCACATAGCCTTGTTCGCTTAGCAGCCGGTCACGCACGATGTGGACAGGACTGCGGCTTCCCGGCGCACCCTCCTCCAGGCTGATCACCAGCCGCGCGTCATGCTCGACGAAATCCAGCGTGAAGGTGCGGAAGGGGGCGCGGCGGCGAAAGCGGTATCTTTCCAGCGCGCGCAGCCGCGCCCACAGCCGCGTTTCCAGATCGTTGCGAGGCGCGAGAGGGCCGCGTCGCTGCATCAGCGCGACAGGGCTACCAGCGTGAAGGCCCGGTCCACCTCCTCAGCCAGGCGGTTGGCGCGGGCTTCGGCCTCACCGTCCTGGCCCCAGCGCTCGGCCTGATATGTCTCGTCGATGCGCGAGAGTGCGAAGGCCTGGGACGCGGTGACTTCGCCCGCCGCAGCCGCCAGCGCCAGCACGACCGACCCGGTGATGGAGGCGATCACATGCAGCCCCGCCAGGGTGTAGTCGTCCTGGGCTTCGACTGCCTCATGCAGCGCGGCCAGCGCCTCGGCGGGCTGGTCGGCGTGATTGAGGCCGTAGACGATGGTCAGATGCGCGCCAAGTCGCCGGCCGGCCCATGCGAGCCACGGGTCCCATCCTTCCGCCTGGCGCCCCGCCAGTGCCGGCGGCTCGTGTGCGCGATAGCAGAGAAGATCGTTGTCGCCGAAGCGCAGGATGGCATCGATGGTTGCCGCGCGATTTGCGGCGATGCCGTCGATCGCCGTGTTGGCCAGCCGCAGCAGGGGCATGGATGTGGGCACGACCTCATCGCCCTGCGCGCGCCATTCTGCGGCGATGGCTTCCGCCAGCTTTTCGGTGGGCAATGCCAGGGGCTTGCCACCCGGGGTGCGCACGGGACGGCCATCCAGAAAAACCTGGAAGCCGCCGTCGCCGGGAGAGACGGAAACTTCTTCGTAAAAGCGCTTCATCTTTTTTTCTTCCGCGCCATCGAGTCACTGGCTGGGCGCGTTTTTCTTTGCGCCACTGCTTCGCTGCCCGGGCGCGACTTCTTCTTTGCAGGAAAGGGATCGCGGCGGTCGTCTGGATCGAAGCCCAGCAACTGCCAGCTTTTGACCATATGGGGCGGCAACGGCGCCGTCACCTGAAGCCGCCCGCCATCGGGGCGGCCGATGTCGATGCTGCGCGCGTGCAGGTGCAGCCTGTCGGCAATGTCACCCCTGCCCCGCACATCGGCACCGCCATATTTGAAATCACCCACGATGGGCGTGCCCAGAGACGCCAGATGCACGCGGATCTGGTGGGTGCGCCCCGTGACCGGCCGCGCTGCCACCCAGGTGAATTCGCTGCCTGCCGTGCCCATCACGGCATATTCGGTCAGGGCGAATTTGGCGTCGTCTTCCTGGCTGACGGCCATCCGCTCGTCCCGGCCATGTGGGCCGTGGCCACCTTCCTTGGCGAGCGCAGCCTTGATGATGCCGTGCTTTTGCGGTGGCACACCCGCTACCAAAGCCCAATAGACTTTCGAGGCATCGCGGTGGCGCAGCGCTTCGGCCAGACCGCTGGCGGACTGTGCCGTACGCGCCACCAGCAGCACGCCCGAGGTGTCGCGGTCCAACCGGTGCACCAGCTTGGGCCGGGTGCCGCGCTCAAATTTCAGGCTATCCAGCATGCCATCCACATGCTTGCTCAGCCCCGAGCCGCCCTGGGTCGCCAGGCCGGGCGGCTTGTCCAGCACGATCACATGCTTGTCCATGTAGAGGATGCGATCGGCCAAGGAGCCCATGGGCTTGGCGGCCGCCGGCAGTGCCGCGGATTCCGGCGCCCTGGCGTGGATCACCTGGGGCGGCAGGCGCACCGCCTGGCCGGCGATTACGCGGTCCGCGGCCCTGGCACGCTTGCCGTCCAGCCGCACCTCGCCCTTGCGCAGGAGCTTTTCCAGGAGGCCATGGGTGACAGCGGGATGATGCCGCCTGAACCAGCGGTCCAGGCGAATGCCGTCGTCATCTGGCGCGATGGTGGCTTCCCGCCCGCCCTGTCTTGATTGACGTTCTTCAGTCATTCGCCTAGCGTACTATTGATGGGGATGGGGTTCCCCCGAAACCGCCCTTGCGGGCTGATGACTCCTGCCAACGGAACATGCGGCGCCCGACCCGGGCGTGCAATGGGTATGGAGTGGTCATGGGCATGTATTTTGCCGTCGCCCTTGGGGGCGCCCTGGGTACCATCAGTCGCTATTTCATCTCGGGCGTGGTGGCCAATGCCTTCGGCGAGACCTTTCCCTGGGGCACGCTGGTCATCAACATCACAGGCTCTTTCATCATCGGTTTTTTCGCCACGCTGACCGCGCCGGAAGGACGATTGATGGTCGGCGGCATGACGCGCCAGTTCGTCATGGTGGGAATCTGCGGAGGCTATACCACCTTCTCGTCCTTCAGCCTCCAGACGCTCAACCTGATGCGCGACGGCGAATGGGCGCCGGCGGCAGGCAACATGCTGGGGTCGGTGATCCTGTGCATGATCGGCGTCTGGCTGGGCGCCATATCCGCCACCGCCATCAACCAGTTCAAGGGAGCCTGACGATGCAAATACCCCAGGACGCTGCGTTGCTGCGCATCTTCATCGGCGAAAATGACCGCGCCGATGGCCATCCGCTGTATGAGGCGATCGTGCTGAAGGCGCGGGCGGAAGGGCTGGCAGGCGCCACTGTGGTCCGCGGGCCAATGGGTTTCGGTCACTCCAGCCACTTGCACACCAGCAAGATACTGCGCCTGTCCGAAGACCTGCCGCTGATCGTGGAGATTGTCGACGACGAAGCCAGGATCAACGCCTTCCTGCCTGTGCTGGACAAGCTGATGGGCAGCGGCCTTGTCACCATCGAGAAGGTGAAAGTGCTGCGTTATGGCGAGGGAAAGACCTAGCCCCTAACGCTTGGCCCTGAGCCTGGACCAATATTCCAGCCGTTTGGCGATCTCGCGCTCAAAGCCGGTCTCCTTCGGGACGTAGAAATCCTGCCGGGCCATCGCGTCGGGAAAAAGGTTCTGCCCTGAAAAGCTTTCTTCGGCATCGTGGTCATACTGGTAGCCCGCGCCATAGCCAAGATTCTTCATGAGCTTCGTCGGTGCATTCAGGATATGCGCCGGGGGCATGAGCGAGCCGTGCTCCTGCGCGGCGCGGCGGGCGGCGCCGAATGCCTTGTAGACCGCATTGGATTTCGGCGCGGACGCCAGATAGAGCACGCACTGGGCCAGGGCAATCTCGCCTTCCGGCGAACCCAGGAAATCGAACACCTCCTTGGCGGCCAGGGCCTGATGCACCGCCTCGGGATCGGCAAGGCCGATATCCTCCACCGCCGCGCGCACCAGGCGGCGGGCGATATAGAGCGGCTGTTCGCCGCCCGCCAGCATGCGCGCCAGCCAATAGAGCGCAGCATCCGGATCGGAGCCGCGAATGGATTTGTGCAGGGCCGAGATAAGATTGTAATGCTCTTCCCTGCTTTTGTCGTAGAGCGGCATGCGGCGCTGCACCACGCCGACCAGCCCGGTCACGTCCAGGGGCGCGGCGGTCTTCACACCGGCCAGTTCTTCCACCAGGTTGAGAAGATAGCGGCCGTCGCCATCGGCCATCGCGCGCAGGGTCGCGCGCGCGTCGTCTGTCAGCGGCATGCGGGTCTGGTAATGGGCTTCCGCGCGCTCAAGCAACATTTCCAGGGCGGCATCGTCCAGCCGGCGCAGGACCAGCACCTGGGCGCGGGACAGAAGCGCGCCGTTCAGTTCGAAGGACGGATTTTCGGTGGTCGCGCCCACCAGTACCACGGTGCCATCCTCGACCACCGGCAGGAAACTGTCCTGCTGGCTGCGGTTGAAGCGGTGGATCTCGTCGACGAAGAGCAGCGTCCCCTGCCCCACGCGGCGGCGCTCGCGCGCGGCCTCGAAGGTTCTCTTCAGGTCGGCGACGCCTGAGAAGACCGCCGACAATTGCTCGAAATGCAGCTGGAAGGCACCGGCCAGCAGCCGCGCGATGGTGGTCTTTCCCGTGCCCGGCGGCCCCCACAGGATGATGGAATGGGGCACGCCCCGAGCCACCATCCGGCCCAGCGGTGCATCCGGCCCCAGCAGATGATCCTGTCCTACCACCTGGTCCAGCGCCAGTGGGCGCAGCCGGTCTGCCAACGGCCGCGGAGCATCGGCGGCCAGACCGGAGGATTCAAAAAGGTCGCTCATCCTCCCATTATAGCAGCGCGGCCACGAAAAAGCCCCGCCGGATATGCCGGCGGGGCCCTCCCGAATAGCCCAGGCCTTAGAGATTGAACTTCACGCCAACAGACAGGTTGTTGGACGTGTTGCCGACATTGCTTATGGAATCCACGTTGACGTTATGGGCGTTCTGGTAGCGATACTCGGCGAACATGGAGGTCATGTCGTTCAGCCGGTATTCGGCGCCGCCGATCAGCTGCCAGCCGAAGACGGTGGAATCACCATGCTGGAGGCCATCAAGGCTGGTCGTCACCGCGCCGATGCCGCCGCCGCCATAGAAGCTCCATGGCGTGCTGGCAGGCAGGTGATAGGTCAAGTCGGCCATATAGCTGTTGGAACTGTGGCCGACATTGGTGCCGATATAGTCGCCCTCATTGTGGAAATAGTCGGCGTCGACGCTGAAGCCGGGCAACCCGTCCAGATAGGTGCCGGCACGGGCGCCGACATTGTAGCCGTCATCAACACCGGGATGGCCGGACCCCAGAGCCAGGGCGGGATGGGAGCTCCACCCTCCAAGCACCGAGACATATGGTGCATTCAGGATATCGGCATTGGCCGCAGCTGTGCTGAGAAGAACGGCGGCGGCGGAAACAATCACATACTTCTTCATGTCAGTCCCTTTGCTTGGGTGCCCCCCATGCGAAGGAACTAACGCCGCATCCACCAAAGGGTCGCGTTACAAGCGCGCCAGATGCCCAGAATTGAACGCGGGCAACAGACTGAAACAAATCTCCATGTCGCAATTCGGCCGCAAGCCTGACTAAATAAATCAGTATACTGATTATATCAGCCTTGCACGGACAACGTAAGTTGCCGGCCGCCGCGTTCAATCACCAGTTCCCAGCGATTGCTGGCATTCAGCACCCGCACCAGGTCGGCGACGCTGGAAATCCGCTGGCCGTTTATGCTGCGCACGACATCGCCAGGCTGGAAGCCGTAATTGGCGGCAATGGTGCCGTTCTCGGTGGAAACGATGGCAACACCCCTGCTCATCAAATCTATCTGCAGCTCGGTGGCCGTGGCGGGGGAGATGTTTTCCACCCTGGCTCCGGTCAAGGGATTGCGGCCGCCGACAAGGCGCGAATCGCGCGGCGGATTTTCAGGCGGGAGCGCCAGTGTCACCGTGACCTCGCGCGCCTTGGCATTCGAGACGACGCGCATCTTCACCGTGTCGCCGGCGCGATGGGTGGCGGTGCGGTAGTTCAACGACTGCATGTCGTCCACCGCCGCGCCATCGACGGACTCCACCACATCGCCGCTGCCAATGCCTGCGCGGGCCAGCGGGCCGCCGGGATACACTTCCTTGATCAGCACGCCGCCGGGCCGGGGTAGCCCCAGGCTGCGGGCGATATCACTTGTAACCGCCTGTCCGGTGGCCCCCACCCAGGCCAGCTTTACGCTGGCGGGCTGGCCGTCCTTCATTCCACCTTCCACGCCTTCGACGACCCGGCGCGCCAGGTTGGCGGGAATGGCAAAGCCGATGCCGATATTGCCGCCACTGCGCGAATAGATGGCGGTATTGATGCCGGCCAGGCGGCCGTCGGTGGTGACCAGCGCGCCGCCGGAATTGCCCGGATTGATTGCCGCGTCGGTCTGGATGAAGAACTGATAGTCGTTTGCCGAGCCCTGCGTGCGCGCCAGGGCCGAGACGATGCCCATGGTTACGGTCTGGCCGACGCCAAAGGGATCGCCGACCGCCAGCACCAGATCGCCAACCTGCACCGTGTCGCTGTCGGCGAAGGGCACCACGGGCAGCTTTTCGCCCTTGGTGTCGATCTTCAGGACCGCCAGGTCAGTGCGCGGATCGGCGAGCAGAACCTTCGCCTTGAACTCGCGCTTGTCCGACAGCGCCACCACGATTTCTGTGCCGCCGGAAACCACATGGTTGTTGGTCAGGATGATGCCGTCGGAGCGGACAATCACACCCGAGCCCAGCGACTGCTGCACGCGCTGACGCATCTCGGGCGTGGCGCCGAAGAATTGCGAGAAGAAGGGGTCGCTGAAGAAGGGATTGGCCTGAACCTGCTGGACGCTGCGGCTGTAGACGTTGACCACGGCGGGAACGATGCGCTTGACGACGGGTGCGAAGGTGAGCTGGACCTGGCGCATCGAGCTGGGCGCGGCAGGCAGCGCGTGTGGCGCCGCCGGTTCAACGCGCAGCTTTTCTGGCGCTGCCCTGTTGTCCGCTGTGAGTGCAGGCACGGCGAAGAAGGCGGCCGCACCCGTCAGAACGGCCGCGCCGACAGCGATCGAAATACTCTTCATGATTCCCAGCTTTCCGATGAGTTGCCGAAGTTTCACGCGCCAATCCGGGTGAAAAGAGGTCGAATGAAAAAGGGCGGCATCACTGCCGCCCTTGAATCTAGCTCAGACCGTGGCAAAATTCAGGCCCGCAACATCGGCCAGGAGAAGTGCAAAACACTTTCCGTCCGGCCACGCGGGCGAAGATCAGTCTTCCGCCTCTTCCGAAACTTCCACCGGACCGGAATCCTGGCCCTTGGCGGCGGTGTCGCGGTCGATGAATTCGATGATCGCCATCGGCGCATTGTCGCCGTGACGGAAGCCGCAGCGCAGCACGCGGGTGTATCCGCCGGGGCGGCCGGCATAGCGCGGACCGATCACGTCGAACAGCTTGGTCACCTGATCAGCGTCCTTGATCTGGGCCAGTGCCTGGCGACGGGCATGCAGGTCGGTCTTGCCGCGGCGCGACAGAGTGACCAGCTTCTCGATCACGGGGCGAAGGTCTTTCGCCTTGGGCAGCGTGGTCTTGATCTGCTCATGCTTGATGAGGGCGGCGGTCATGTTGCCCCACATCGCCTTGCGGTGAGAGGCGGTGCGGTTGAACTTGCGGCCTTGGTTTCCGTGACGCATGGCGATGGCTTTCTAAGAGATCAGTATTGGTCTTCGTAGCGCTTGGCGAGATCTTCGATATTCTCCGGCGGCCAGCCAGGCACTTCCATGCCCAGGTGCAGGCCCATCTCGGCCAGAACCGCCTTGATCTCGTTCAGCGACTTGCGGCCGAAGTTCGGGGTGCGCAGCATCTCCGCCTCGGTCTTCTGGATCAGGTCGCCGATATAAACGATGTTGTCGTTCTTCAGGCAGTTGGCCGAACGCACCGACAGTTCCAGCTCGTCCACCTTCTTGAGCAGGACGGGGTTGAAGGCGAGGTCCGGCTTGGCCTCTTCGGTGGTACGCAGCTGCGGCTCTTCGAAGTTGATGAAGACCTGGAGCTGGTCCTGCAGGATGCGCGCAGCATAGGCGACGGCATTGTCCGGGGTCACGGCGCCGTTGGTTTCCACCGTCAGGGTCAGCTTGTCGTAATCCAGGATCTGGCCTTCGCGGGTGTTCTCCACCTTGTAGGAGACCTTCTTTACCGGGCTGAACAGGCTATCGACCGGGATCAGGCCGATGGGCGCGTCTTCCGGGCGATTGCGGTCGGCGGGTACATAGCCCTTGCCGGTATTGACCGTCAGCTCCATGCGAAAATCGACCTTCTCGTCCAGCGTGCAGATGACGAGATCGGGATTGAGCACTTCGATGTCGGATGTGGCCTGGATGTCGCCGGCCCTCACCTCGCCCGGACCCTGCTTGCGCAGGCTGACGCGCTTGGGACCTTCGGCATGCATGCGCAGTGCGATCATCTTCACGTTCAGGACGATGTCGGTGACGTCTTCGCGCACGCCCTGAATCGAGGAGAATTCGTGCAGGACGCCCTCGATCGAGATAGCGGTGATGGCGGCGCCCTGCAGCGAGGACAGCAGCACGCGGCGCAGCGAATTGCCCAGGGTCAGACCGAAGCCGCGCTCCAGCGGTTCGGCGACGATGGTGGCGACGCGGCCCGGCTCGTGCCCGGCATCGGTCTTGAGCTTCTGCGGCTTGATCAGTTCCTGCCAGTTTTTCTGAAACATGTTTTCCTCATCGTGTCCCGGACCTGTCGGACCAGGCCCATACGTGCGACGGGTAGATGGTTACGTCCGAATATTTTCTATGGTCGCTCCGGCTTCCGCCTTCGCTCCTGCTTCAAACCTTAGACGCGGCGGCGCTTGGGCGGCCGGCAGCCATTGTGGGGAATGGGGGTCACATCGCGGATCGAGGTGACGACCAGGCCCACCGCCTGCAGCGCGCGCAGCGCCGATTCACGGCCCGAGCCCGGACCGGAAACTTCCACTTCCAGGGTGCGCATGCCGTGTTCGACCGCCTTGCGGCCAGCGTCTTCGGCCGCCATCTGGGCGGCATAGGGCGTGGACTTTCGGCTGCCCTTGAAGCCCATCATGCCGGCGCTCGACCAGCTGACGGCGTTGCCCTGCGCGTCGGTGATGGTGACGATGGTGTTGTTGAAGGTGGCGGCGACATGCGCCACACCCACCACAACATTCTTCTTTTCTTTCTTGCGGGTGCGGGCACCCTTGCCCTTGGCTTCGGCCATCTTACTTGGTCACTTTCTTCTTGCCGGCGATCGCCTTGGCGGGACCCTTGCGCGTGCGGGCGTTGGTGTGGGTGCGCTGGCCGCGCACGGGAAGGCCCTTGCGGTGACGCAGGCCCCGGTAGCAGCCCAGATCCATCAGGCGCTTGATATTCATCGCAACATCGCGGCGCAGGTCGCCTTCAACCAGATAGTCGCGGTCGATGGTTTCGCGGATCTGGATGACCTCGGACTCGGTCAGGTCGCTGACGCGGCGGGCCGGGTCGATTCCCAGCTGGCTGATGATGTTCTTGGCGGTGTGGGGCCCGATTCCGTGGATATAGCGCAGGGCGATTTCCACACGCTTCTGGGTCGGGATATTGACGCCGGCAATACGTGCCACGAGTGTTCTCCGGATGGCTTTTAAGCCGTTGATTTTGTTACCATAATTGGTATATACATCTTCCCGGCCAAACCCGGCCCCGGGCCGCTGCGCAAACGCGTCCCAAAAGCCGGAAATGACAGGAAAATCTGTCGCGAGGGCGCGGATTATAGGAATGGCCCCCCTCCCGTCAATGGCTGGACGGGAATAATTGTCGCATGCTCTGTTTGGGCTAGCCTCCGAGGGCAAATCTGGTCAGTTGCGCCGCCACGGAACCTGTGGAAACACGCGGGAACTCTAGGCGGGGACCGCGTCCAGGACGGCAGCGATCTGGCTGGTCACGGCATCGACCGGGGCCATCCCGTCGACCGTCTTCAGCTTGCCTTGGCGACGGTAATAATCGATCAGCGGGGCGGTGTTCTTGTAGTAGACACCCAGCCGGTAGCGCAGCGTTTCAGGCGTGTCGTCGCTTCGCAGGACGCCGCCGGCCTTGATGCGCGCTTCCACCCGGGAGAGCAGGACCGAATCATCCACCTTCAGTTCCAGCACCAGGTCGATCCTCTTGCCGCGCGCGGCCAGCATGGCGTCCAGGGCCTCGGCCTGGGGGATCGTGCGGGGAAAGCCATCGAAGACCGCACCCCCAGCACAGTCCGGCTGGTCATAGCGCTGGGCGATGATATCGATCACCACTTCGTCAGGCACCAACTCGCCCTTGTCCAGCAACGCCTTGCAGCGTGTGCCCAGCGGCGTGCCCTCGGCAATGGCGGCGCGCAGCATGTCACCGGTCGAAAGCTGGGGCAGGCCCCGTGTCTCCTTGAGAATTTTCGCCTGCGTGCCCTTCCCCGCCCCCGGAGGTCCGAACAATACCAGGTTCAACGGCGCGCTCCCCTTAGCTTTGATTTTTTCAGCAGGCCTTCATATTGCTGGGCGACCAGATGGCTCTGAATCTGCGCCACCGTGTCCATGGTCACGCTGACCACGATCAGGATGGAGGTGCCGCCCAGGGCAAATGACAGATTGTATTCATAGAACATGAACTCGGGGATCAGGCAGACCACGGCCAGATAGGCCGCGCCGATCACCGTGATCCGGGTCAGTGTGTAGTCGATGAATTGGGCGCTTTTCTTGCCTGGACGAATGCCCGGAAATACGCCGCCATATTTCTTCAGATTTTCGGCCGTCTCCTCGGGGTTGAACACGACCGAAGTGTAGAAGAAGGCGAAAAACAGGATCAACGCCGCATACAGGATCATGTAGAGCGGCTGGCCGCGGCTGACATAGGTGACGATGGTCTGCAGCCAGGCAGGCAGGCTTTGGGCATTGAAGCTGGCGACGGTGGTGGGCAAAAGCAGGATCGAGGACGCGAAGATCGGCGGGATCACCCCCGACACATTGAGCTTGAGCGGCAGATGCGAGCTTTCCCCACCATAGACCTTGTTGCCGACCTGCCGTTTTGGATAAGTGACGAACAGGCGCCGCTGGGCACGCTCCATGAAGACGATGAAGCCCACCAGCACGACGGTGAAGGCGGCGAAGAAGATCAGCAGCAGCGGGTTGGTCGCGCCGGTACGGGCCGATTCCAGCGTCTGGGCGATGATCTGCGGAAAGCGCGCCACGATACCCGCGAAAATGATCAGCGAAATGCCGTTGCCCACGCCGCGGCTGGTGATCTGTTCACCGATCCACATCAACAGCATGGTGCCGCCGGTCAGGGTAATCACCGCACCGATACGGAAGAAAATGCCGGGGTGGATCACGATCTGGCCGGCGCCGCCGAAATGCTCAAGCCCGATGGCTATGCCCCAGGCCTGGATCGCGGCCAGCGCGACCGTGCCATAGCGGGTGTACTGGTTGATGATCTTTTGACCGGCCGCGCCTTCCTTCTTCAGCGCTTCCAGTTCGGGGAAGACGGTGGTCATCAGCTGGATGATGATCGAGGCGCTGATGTAGGGCATGATGCCCAGCGCGAAGACCGCCATGCGGCCCACCGCGCCACCCGAAAGCGTATTGAACACATCCAGCAGGCCGCTGCCCTGCTGTGCGATCTGCTGGGCCAACGCTGCCGGATCGATGCCAGGCATGGGGATGTAGGAGCCGATGCGTGCAACGACCAGGGCGCCCAAGGTGAAGAAGATGCGCTGGCGCAGCTCCTTGGCCTTGCCAAGGTTGGCGAAATTGAAATTGGCGGCCAGTTGTTCGGCTGCAGATGCCATCAGGCTGCTCCCAGATCGCGCCGGACCATGACGGCCGGCCCGGAAATACCCGCCCTCATATAGGGCCCCGCCCCGCCATTTCGAGGCGGAGCGGGCCGTAAATCTTACGCCTTGCGGGCCGCGCGCTTGGCAGCGGAGTCGGCGCGGCGCTTCTGGCGCTTGCCCGGCTCGCCCTTCTTGTTGCCATGAACCTTCTTGGTGAAGGTTGTGGTCACACTGCCACCGCTCTTTTCGACCGCTTCGCGGGCAGAGGCACTGGCGCCGGCCACTTCGATGTCGATCTTCGTCTTGATCTCGCCCTTGGCCAGCAGGCGCACGCCGTCGCGACTCTTGTGGGCCAGGCCGGCCTTGCGCAGGACCTCTTCGGTGATCCTGGCGGAAGCATCCAGACGCTTGTCGTCGATCGCCTTTTGCAGGCGGCCCAGGTTCACTTCCGAGAAGTCGTTGGCAAAGATGTTGTTGAAGCCACGCTTGGGCATGCGCATGTGCAGTGGCATCTGGCCGCCTTCGAAGCCGTGTACCTGGTTTCCGGTACGGGCCTTGGCACCCTTGACGCCTCGGCCGGAGGTCTTGCCCAACCCCGAGGAGGAGCCGCGGCCCAGCTTGTCCTTGCGCTTGTGGGCACCGGGATTGTTGGCGATCTGGTTGAGTTTCATTGCCTAACTCCTGTCATGACCGGGCAGCCCAAACGACGCGGCCCGGCCATTCAATTACTTCTTCTCTTCGACGATCTCGACGAGGTGTTTGACGGCGTTGATCATGCCGCGCACCGAAGGCGTGTCCTCCAGCGTGCGAGTACGGCGGATCTTGCCCAGGCCCAGGCCGCGCAGGGTCTGCGCCTGGATGTCCGGCTTGCGGTTGGCGCTGCGGATCTGGCGGACGGTCAGGGTTTTCTTCTCGGCCATGATATGGGTTCCTTACGCGCTGGCTTCGGCGGGCGCGTCTTCGCGGCGGGCCAGGATTTCCGACACGCTGCGGCCGCGGCGCTGGGCGACCATGCGCGGGCTCTGCTGGTTCGTCAGCGCATCGAACGTGGCGCGCACCATGTTGTAGGGGTTGGAGGTGCCCAGCGATTTGGACACAACATCACCCACGCCCAGCGCTTCGAACACCGCACGCATCGGGCCGCCGGCGATGATGCCTGTACCGGCCGGAGCCGGACGCACCACCACCTTGCCCGCGCCATGGTGGCCACGCACTTCATGGTGCAGGGTGCGGCCGTCCTTCAGGGGCACGCGGATCATGGCCTTTTTGGCGTCGTCCGTCGCCTTGCGGATGGCTTCAGGCACTTCACGCGCCTTGCCATGGCCAAAGCCGACGCGGCCATTGCCGTCGCCCACCACGACCAGCGCAGCGAAGCCGAAGCGGCGGCCACCCTTCACGACCTTGGCGACACGATTGATGTGCACCAGCTTGTCGATCAGGTCGCTGCCCTGCTCTTCCCTGTCGCGCCCCCGGCCGCGGCCGCGCTCACGTCCGCCTTCCTTGGAGTCCCGCTGCTGTCCTTCGCGTGCCATGCCTTATCCTTACCTTCTAAAGCGGAGCGTCGATTGGTTCATACGCTGCGCCATGAACTCCTTAAAACTCGAGGCCGCCTTCACGCGCCGCGTCTGCCAGCGCCCTGATGCGGCCGTGATAGATGTAACCGCCACGGTCGAACATGACCTGAGTGACACCGGCTGCCTTGGCGCGCTCGGCGATCTTCTTGCCCACCTCGCCGGCGGCTTCCACGTTCCAGGACTTTGTGGACTTGCCGTCCTTCTCGTTGGTCGAGGCGGAGGCCAGGGTGCGCGCCTGGGCGTCATCGATCACCTGGGCGTAGATGTGCTTGCCCGAGCGGAACACCGACAGGCGCGGACGGGTGCCGTGGGTGGTCAGGCGGTGACGGTTGCGCGACTTGCGCTTGTCGAAGAGGTTCGTGCTCATCTTACTTCTTCTTGCCTTCCTTGCGGCGGACATACTCGCCTTCGTAGCGGACGCCCTTGCCCTTGTAGGGCTCCGGCGGACGCCAGCCGCGGATCTCCGCGGCGACCTGGCCCACCAGCTGCTTGTCAATGCCCGAAACGGTGATCAGAGTCGGCTTTTCGGTGGTGATGGTGATGCCTTCCGGGATCGCATAGGGCACATCGTGGCTGAAGCCGAGCTGCAGGTTCAGAGTCTTTCCCTGGACCGCGGCGCGGTAGCCGACACCCTGTATCTCCAGCTTCTGCGAGAAGCCGGTGGTCACCCCCGTGACCAGGTTGTTCACCAGGGTGCGCGACAGGCCCCACATCTGCGGCGCACGCTCCATTTCCTTGCGCGGCGCCACGCTGATGCCGGTGTCACCCACCGACACCGAGACTTCGGGAACCAGCTTCACGGACAGCTCGCCCTTCGGGCCCTTGACCTTCACGGTCTGGCCGTCGATGGAGGCGGTGACGCCCTTGGGCAGTGCTACCGGCTTCTTGCCAATACGGGACATCGCTTGCTCCTTAGAACACCTGGCAGAGAACTTCGCCGCCGACATTCTTCTCGCGGGCGGAGGCGTCGGTCATCACGCCCTGGGGCGTGGAGAGGATCGACACGCCAAGGCCCTGGCGGTGCGGTTTCAGATCGCTGACAGAGGAATAGACTCGGCGGCCGGGGGTGGAAACGCGCTTGATCTCGCGGATCACCGGCTGGCCTTCGTGATATTTGAGCTCGATTTCCAGCTCGCGGTGACCCTTGACCTCCACTTCGGCATAGCCGCGGATATAGCCTTCGGCCGCCAGCACGTCGAGCAGGCGCACGCGCAGGCGCGAGTTGGGCGAATGCACCTTGCTGCTGCGACGCAGCTGGCCATTGCGGATGCGGGTAAGAAGATCGCCAATCGGATCGATGATCATGGGTAGCTCTCCTTACCAGCTCGCCTTGGTCATGCCGGGAATCTGCCCGAAATTACCCAGCGACCGCAGCGCGATACGGCTCATCTTGATCTTGCGGTAATAGCCCTTGGGACGTCCCGATAGTTCGCAGCGGTGATGAATGCGAACCTTGGACGAATTGCGCGGCAGCTTGGCCAGCTTCAGGCGCGCGGCAAAGCGCTCCTCCTGCGGCAGCTTTTCGTCCTCGGCCTGGGCCTTGAGCGCGGCGCGCTTGGCGGCGTACTGCGCCACCAGCTTTTCGCGCTTCTTGTTGCGGTTGATCTGGCTCGTTTTCGCCATGGCAGCCTCAGTTGGTAAACGGGAGCTGGAAGCCTTCGAGAAGCGCCTTGGCTTCCGCGTCGGTCTTCGCAGTCGTGTTGAAGACGATATCCATGCCCCACACGGTCTCGGTCTTGTCGTAGTCGATCTCGACGAAAACGATGTGTTCCTTCAGGCCCATGGCATAGTTGCCGCGACCGTCAAAGCTCTTGCCGCTGATGCCGCGGAAGTCGCGCACGCGCGGCAGCGCGGTGGTGATCAGACGATCGACGAACTCGTACATCTGGTCGCCGCGCAGCGTGACCTTGGCGCCGATCGGCAGGCCTTCGCGGATCTTGAAGGACGCGATGGCCTTCTTGGCGCGGGTGGCCACGGCCTTCTGGCCGGCGATGGCGGTTAGGTCATTCAGCGCCTGTTGAATCTTCTTGCCGTCGCTGGCCGCCTCACCCGCGCCGATGTTCAGCACGACCTTGTTGAGTTTTGGCACCTGCATGGCGTTCTTGTAGCCAAACTTTTCCATCAGGGCGGGCTTGATGGTTTCGCTGTAGCGCTTCTTGAAGCGCGGCACATAGCCGGCTTCGCGCGCGTGCTCGCCCAGCGCGACGGCGGTGCCGGTATTGACTTCGCGGCGCTTGTTCGCCTTGTCCGCCTTGGCAGCGGCCTTGGCCGCTTCCTTGGGGTTCTTGCTGGTACCTGCCTCAGACATCGATGACCTCACCCGACTTCTTGGCGAAACGGACCTTGCGACCGTCGCCCAGCGTCTTGAAACCAATGCGCGTCGCCTTGCCCGTCTTGGGGTCGACATGCGCGATATTCGAAAGATGGACCGGGGCCTCCTTGGTCACGATCCCGGCCTGCTGGCGCTGCGTCTGGCGCTGGTGACGCTTAACGACGTTCACGCCTTGGACAAGCGCCTTGGTCTCCTTTGGGAAGACCTTGAGTACCGAACCCTTTTTGCCCTTGTCGCGGCCGGTCAGGACCACGACGTTGTCGCCCTTGCGGATATTGCTCATCTAGAGGACCTCCGGCGCGAGCGAAATGATCTTCATCTGGTTCTTGGCGCGAAGCTCGCGGGTAACCGGCCCGAAGATGCGGGTGCCGATCGGCTCGCCCTGGGCGTTGACCAGAACCGCGGCATTGCCGTCGAAGCGGATCAGGCTGCCGTCGGGACGGCGCACGCCCTTGGCGGTACGCACGACCACGGCCTTCAGAACCTCACCCTTCTTCACGCGGCCGCGCGGAATGGCTTCCTTCACGCTGACGACGATGATGTCGCCCACATCGGCGTAGCGGCGGTGTGAGCCGCCCAGCACCTTGATGCACATAACGCTCTTGGCGCCACTGTTGTCGGCGACATCGAGCTCAGTTTGCATCTGAATCATGACTCTGCTCCCTTCGCGCCGCTACTTGCCGACGCGTTCCAGCACTTCCCAGCTCTTCAGCTTGGAAAGTGGCCGGGTTTCCTGAATGCGGACGACATCGCCCACCTTGAATTCACCCTTTTCGTCATGGGCGTGGTACTTCTTCGACCGGCGCACGGTCTTGCCCATCACCGGGTGGGTGAAGCGGCGCTCCACCTGGACCACGACAGTCTTGGCGTTCTTGTCGGAAACGACGGTACCCTGAAGAATTCGCTTCGGCATGGTCTTACGCCTTGGTCTGGGCAGCGCGGCGCTGCTCGGTGAGGACGGTCTGGATGCGCGCGATATCGCGGCGCAGCGTGCGGATACGGCCGGTATTCTCAACCTGGCCATTGGCCCGCTGAAAGCGCAGATTGAACTGCTCCTTCTTCAGGCCGGACAGCTGGGCGTTCAGCTCATCGGCGGTCTTGGCGCGAAAGTCCTCGGCCTTGCTCGACGCCTTGGCGGCGGCGGCCTTCTTCTTCGCGGTCTTTGCAGCTTTCTTAGCCATCGTAACTCTCTCTAGACCAGGGCTCGGGCAACGAATTTGGTCGCGATCGACAGCTTGGCCTGGCCCAGGCGCATCGCTTCGCGGGCCGTCACCTCGTCCACGCCGTCAATCTCGAACAGAATGCGGCCCGGCTTTACCTTTGCCACCCAGAATTCCGGCGCGCCCTTGCCTGAGCCCATGCGCACTTCGGCGGGCTTTTTGGACACCGGAACGTCCGGAAAAACACGGATCCACACGCGGCCGGCGCGCTTCATCTGGCGGGTGATGGCGCGGCGCGCGGCTTCGATTTCGCGCGCGTTCAGCCGCTCGGGCTCCAGCGCCTTCAGGCCATAGGCGCCAAAAGCCAGCGTGGTGCCAGCCTTGGCCGCGCCATGGATGCGTCCCTTGAACTGCTTGCGAAATTTCGTGCGCTTGGGTGACAGCATGGTTCTTCTCTTTTACTCGGCGGCCGACGCGGGCTGACGCTCGCGCTGCGGGCGGCCCTGGCCTTCGGCCTCGCCGGCCTGTCGCTTCTCAGTGGCGAAGGGATCATGCTCCATGATCTCGCCCTTGAAGATCCAGACCTTGACGCCGCAGGTCCCATAAGTGGTGAAGGCAGTGGCGATGCCATAATCGATATCGGCGCGCAGGGTGTGCAACGGCACGCGGCCTTCGCGGTACCATTCCACACGCGCGATTTCCGCGCCGCCCAGGCGGCCAGAGCAGGTGATGCGGATGCCCAGTGCGCCCAGACGCATCGCGGTCTGCACCGCCCGCTTCATCACGCGACGGAAGGCGACACGGCGCTCCAACTGCTGGGCAATGTTCTCGGCCACCAGCTTGGCGTCGATTTCCGGCTTGCGGATCTCGACGATGTTCAGGTGCACTTCGTCGTCCGTGTATTTCTGGACGTCGCTCTTGAGCTTTTCGATGTCGGCGCCCTTCTTGCCGATCACTACACCCGGACGAGCCGAGTGGATGGTGACGCGGCACTTCTTGTGCGGACGCTCGATGACGATGCGGGAGACGCCGGCAGCCTTCAGCTTGTCGCTGAGATACTCGCGGATCTGGATGTCTTCCTGCAGCAGTTTGCCATATTCCCGCTTGCCCGCGTACCAGCGCGAGTCCCAGGTGCGGTTGATGCCCAGGCGCAGGCCCGTGGGATTGACCTTCTGACCCATTACGCAGCTTCCTTCTTCGACTTGGCGGCCGGCTTCTTCGCCGGGGCCTTGCCAGCGGACTTGGTCTTGGCTTTCGCCTTGCCCTTTACGGGCTTGACGACTTCCTTTTTCTCTTCGCGATTTTCTTCGACCACAATGGTGATCTGACTGAAGAACTTCTCGATGCCACCGGCATTGCCGCGGGCGCGTGCGTGAAAACGGCGCAGCAACAGGTTCTTGCCGACGCTGGCTTCCTTCACGACCAGGTCGTCCACATCCAGGTCGTGGTTGTTCTCGGCGTTGGCGATGGCCGACTGCAGTGCCTTCTTGACCACGCCGGCAATGCGCTTCTCGCTGAAGGTCAGTTCGTTCAGGGCACGATCGACCTTCTTGCCGCGGATCTGTTGTGCGACCAGGTTCAGCTTGCGGGGAGAGACGCGGATGTTGCGGGCGATTGCCATCGCCTGATGGTCACCCAAAACCCGCGCGCGTGCTTGCTTGCCCATTTAAGCCCTCTTCGCCTTCTTGTCGCCGCCGCCGGTATGGCCATGGAAGGTGCGGGTAGGCGAGAATTCGCCCAGCTTGTGGCCGACCATGTCTTCAGTCACCAGCACGGGAATGTGCTTGTGGCCGTTGTAGACACCGAAGGTGATGCCCACGAACTGGGGCAGGATGGTGGACCGGCGCGACCAGGTCTTGATCACGTCCTTGCGGCCGGACGAGCGGGCGACTTCCGCCTTTTTCAGCAGATAGCCGTCTACGAACGGGCCTTTCCAGACAGAACGGGTCATGTGCTTGCCTTGCCTTTGCGGGTGCGCACGATGAACTTGGTGGTGCGCTTGTTGACGCGGGTCTTGGCGCCCTTGGTGGGCTTGCCCCAGGGAGTGACCGGATGACGGCCGCCCTTGGTGCGGCCTTCGCCGCCGCCATGCGGATGGTCGATCGGGTTCATGGCGGTGCCGCGGACATGCGGACGCCAGCCCTTCCAGACATTCCGGCCTGCCTTGGAGATGACCTCGTTCATATGGTCAGGGTTCGACACCGCGCCCACCGTCGCCATGCAGGTCAGCGGAATCTTGCGCACTTCCGACGAATTCAGCCGGATCAGCGCATAGCCCGCGTCGCGCCCCAGATACTGGGCATAGGCGCCGGCACTGCGCGCAACCTGGCCGCCCTTGCCCGGCTTCATCTCGATATTGTGGACGATGGTGCCTACGGGCATCGCGCCCAGCGGCATGGCATTACCCACCTTGACGTCAACCTTCTCGCCCGACACGACGGTGTCGCCCACGGCCAAGCGCTGCGGCGCCAGGATATAGGCCTGGGTACCATCCTTGTACTTGATCAGCGCAATGAAGGCCGTGCGGTTGGGGTCATACTCCAACCGCTCCACCACAGCCGGCTCGTTGAACTTGTTGCGCTTGAAATCAATCAGCCGGTAGCGGCGCTTGTGCCCGCCGCCGCGATAGCGCACCACGATGCGGCCGAGATTGTTGCGGCCACCCTTGGAGGTCTTGCCCTCGGTCAGCGACTTCACGGGACCACCTTTGTGGAGGCCCGACTTGTCGACCAGTACCAGCTGACGCTGGCCTGCGGTCGTTGGCTTGTATTTTTTCAGTGCCATCTTACAGACCCGTCGTAATATCGATCTGGTGGCCCTCTTCAAGGGTCACGATCGCCTTCTTGATGTCGCTGCGCGTATAGACTTTTCCGCGGGCCATCTTGCGCTTGCCCTTGACGACCACGGTATTCACCGCCTTGACCTTGACCTTGAACAGGTCGGCGACCGCCTTGGCGATGGCGGGCTTGGTGGCGTCCAGTTTCACCCGGAACACGACCTGGTTGGACTCGGTCATGCGGGTGGCCTTTTCGGTGATGACCGGCGAAAGGATCACATCGTAGTTGATGGTCATTTCAGGCGCGCCTCGATCGCTTCAACTGCGGCCCTGGTCAGGACCAGCTTGTCGCTCTTGATGATGTCGTAGACGTTGATGCCGGCGACGGGCAGCAGCGAGACATCGGCAAGATTGCGGGCCGAGAGCTGGAAGTTCTTGTCGAACTCGCCATCCACCACCAGCGCCTTGGCCAGACCAAGCTTGCCGAACTGCGCGGCCAGGGCCTTGGTCTTGATGTCCTTGGACTTGGCTTCGTCCAGCACCATGATGGCGCCTTCCCTGGCCTTGGCCGAGAGGGCATGCTTGAGGCCCAGCGCCTTCACCTTCTTGGGCAGGTCAAACTCGTGAGAGTGATTGACCGGTCCCATCGCCTTGGCGCCACCGACGAACAGCGGAGCGCTACGCGCGCCGTGACGGGCGGTGCCGCCGCCCTTTTGGCGGCCCAGCCTGTGCTTGGTGCGGTTGATCTCGCCGCGGGTCAGAACCTTGTGGGTGCCGGCCCGGCGCTTGGCGAGCTGCCACACGATCACGCGCTGGATCAGGTCGGCGCGCGGCTCCAGACCGAAGATGGCGTCGTTCAGTTCGACGTCACCGGCCGCCTTGTTGTCGAGATTGAGGACCTTGGTCTTCATGTCTTAGCCCTCGGACTTTTCTTCGACGGCCGGTGCAGTTGTCTTTTCACGCTTCTTGACAGAAGCGGGAGACGGCGCGTCTTTGGCCGGCCGCTTGACGGCATCGCGCACCATCACCCAGCCGCCCTTGGAGCCCGGCACCGCGCCGCGCACCATGATCAGGCCGCGCTCGACATCGACCTTGGCCACTTCCAGGTTCTGGGTGGTGATGTTGTCGACGCCGTAGTGACCGTGCATCTTCTTGTTCTTGAATGTCTTGCCGGGGTCCTGGCGGCCGCCGGTACCACCGAGAGAGCGGTGGCTGATTGACACGCCGTGGCTGGCTTCCAGACCGCGAAAATTCCAGCGCTTCATCGCGCCGGTGAAACCACGACCGATGGTCACGCCGGTGACATCCACCTTCTGGCCGGGCACGAAGTGGTCCGCCTGAAGCTGATCGCCGACTTCCAGCATGTTCTTCGGATCGACACGAAACTCTGCCACCTTGCGGCGGGGCTCGATCTCGGCCTTGGCGAAATGGCCGCGTTCGGCGCGGGTCGCATTCTTGGCCTTTGCAAAGCCCGAGCCGAGCTGAACGGCTGTATAGCCGTCCTTTTCCTGGGTGCGAGTGGCCACGACGGCGCAGCCGTCCAGCTTGAGCACCGTGACCGGGACATGGGTGCCGTCTGCGAGGAACAGACGGGTCATGCCGACCTTCTGGGTGATGACACCTGTGCGCACGAAACGCTCCTTACAACTTGATCTCGACGTCCACGCCGGCAGCCAGGTCGAGCTTCATCAGCGCATCGACGGTCTGGGGCGTGGGTTCGATGATGTCGAGCAGACGCTTGTGGGTACGGATTTCGAACTGCTCACGGCTCTTCTTGTCGACATGGGCGCTGCGGTTCACGGTGAAACGCTCGATGCCGGTGGGCAGCGGAATGGGGCCCCTCACCTGCGCGCCGGTGCGCTTTGCCGTGTTCACGATCTCCCGCGTCGAATTGTCGAGGATCCGATGATCGAAGGCCTTGAGCCGGATGCGGATATTCTGACTTTGCATTGGTTTGTTCCTTCGATACCCGGCCCGATTACTTCAGTATCTTTGCAACAACGCCGGCGCCGACGGTGCGGCCGCCTTCGCGGATGGCGAAGCGCAGCTTCTCTTCCATCGCGATCGGCACGATCAGTTCGACTTCGATCGAGATATTGTCGCCCGGCATCACCATCTCGGTGCCTTCCGGCAGCTTGACGATGCCCGTCACGTCGGTGGTGCGGAAATAGAATTGCGGACGATAGTTGGCGAAGAACGGCGTGTGGCGGCCGCCCTCGTCCTTGGTCAGGATATAGGCTTCGGCCACGAAGTTGGTGTGCGGCGTCACCGAACCCGGCTTGGCCAGAACCTGGCCGCGCTCGACACCCTCGCGGTCAACGCCACGCAGCAGCGCACCGATATTGTCGCCCGCCTGGCCCTGGTCCAGGAGCTTGCGGAACATCTCAACGCCCGTAACCGTGGTCTTGGAGGTCGGACGGATGCCCACGATCTCCACTTCCTCGCCCACCTTGACGATGCCGCGCTCGACACGGCCGGTCACAACCGTGCCGCGGCCCGAGATCGAGAACACGTCTTCGATCGGCATCAGGAAGGGCTGGTCCACCGGACGGTCCGGCTGGGGAATGTACTCATCGACATTGCGCATCAGCTCGAGAATGGCGTCGTGACCCAGCTTGGGGTCCTTGTTCTCCAGCGCCATCAGCGCCGAGCCGCGGACGATCGGAATGTCGTCGCCCGGGAACTGGTAGGACGAAAGCAGCTCGCGCACTTCCATCTCCACCAGGTCCAGAAGCTCCGGATCGTCGACCATGTCGCACTTGTTCATGAACACCACCAGCGCCGGAACGCCAACCTGGCGCGCCAGAAGAATGTGCTCGCGGGTCTGCGGCATCGGGCCGTCCGACGCCGACACAACCAGGATCGCACCGTCCATCTGCGCAGCGCCCGTGATCATGTTCTTCACATAGTCGGCATGGCCGGGGCAGTCGACATGCGCGTAGTGCCGCTTGGCCGTATCTGGTCATAGGCCGTGAACGTCGCGCCGCCCGTCTCCGCCAGAACCTTGGTGATCGCCGCCGTCAGCGACGTCTTGCCATGGTCAACGTGACCAATCGTGCCAATGTTGCAATGCGGCTTGTTACGCTCAAACTTCGCTTTCGCCATTGTTGTTCTCCTAAACCCTTATCATTTTACTCAGGCGTACTTCGCCTTGACCTCGTCCGCGATCGCCTGTGGTACCTGCTCATAGTGATCGAACTGCATCGAGTATTGAGCGCGCCCCTGGGACATGGAGCGCAGCGTATTGATGTAGCCGAACATGTTGGCCAGCGGCACCATGGCGGTGACGACCTGGGCATTGCCTCTGGAATCGGTGCCCTGCACCTGACCGCGGCGGCTGTTCAGGTCGCCGATCACGCCGCCCAGGAAGTCCTCCGGCGTCACCACTTCGACCTTCATGATCGGTTCCAGCAGCTTGACCGCGCCCTTGGCCGCCAGTTCGCGGAAGGCCGCGCGAGCGGCGATATCGAAAGTCAGCGCGTTGGAGTCGACTTCATGGTACTTGCCGTCAACCAGCTTGGCCTTGAAGTCGATCACTGGGAATCCGGCCAACAGGCCCGATTCTTTCTGGGCGCGCAGGCCCTTTTCCACCGCCGGGATAAATTCCTTCGGCACTGCGCCGCCGACCACTTCATTCTCGAACATAAAGCCTTCGCCGGGCTGCAGCGGTTCGAAGTCGATGGTGACTTCGGCGAACTGGCCCGAGCCACCAGTCTGCTTCTTGTGGGTGTACTTGACCGAGACCGGCCTGGAGAGGGTCTCGCGATAAGCGACCTGCGGGGCGCCGACATTGGCGTCGACCTTGTAGGTGCGCTTGAGAATGTCGACCTTGATGTCCAGGTGCAGTTCGCCCATGCCCTTAAGGATGGTCTGGCCGCTTTCGGCGTCGGTCGACACGCGGAAGGACGGATCTTCCTGCGCCAGGCGCACCAGAGCCATGCCCATCTTTTCCTGATCGGCCTTGGTCTTGGGCTCGATGGCGACTTCGATCACCGGATCGGGGAATTCCATGCGCTCCAGGATCACCGGATGGCTGGGATCGCACAGCGTTTCGCCGGTGGTGGTGAGCTTCAGGCCCGCGAGCGCAACGATGTCGCCGGCATTGGCTTCCTTCACGTCCTCGCGGGAATTCGCATGCATCAGCAGCATGCGGCCGACACGTTCCTGCTTCTCCTTCACCGAATTCAGCACGCCGGTGCCCGAACTGACAGTTCCCGAATAGACGCGCACGAAAGTGATGGAGCCCACGAAGGGGTCGTCCATGATCTTGAAGGCCAGGCCAGCGAACGGCGCCTTGTCGTCAGCGGGCCGCTCGACTTCATTGCCCTTGGGATCGATGCCCTTGACCGGCGGGATGTCCAGCGGCGACGGCAGATAGGCCACCACGGCGTCCAGCAGCGGCTGCACGCCCTTGTTCTTGAACGCGCTGCCGCACATCACCGGCACGAACTTGAAGTTCATCGTGCCCTTGCGAATCAGTTTCTGCAGGATCTCAACGGAAGGCTCGGTGCCGTTCTCCAGATAGGCCTCCATGGCCGCATCGTCTTCTTCGACCGCCATCTCGACCAGCGCCGCGCGGAGCTCGGCGGCCTTGTCGGCATATTCGGCGGAAATGTCGAGCTCGTCGAACTTGGCGCCCAACTGCTCGTCGTGCCAGACCAGAGCCTTCATCTTCACGATGTCGATTATGCCCTTGAAGTCAGCCTCGCCGCCAATCGGCCAAGTGATCACCAATGGGCGGGTGCCCAGGCGGTCGATCATCATGTCGACGCAGCGCTGGAAGTCGGCGCCGGTGCGATCCATCTTGTTGACGAAGCAGATACGCGGGACGTGATACTTGTCGGCCTGGCGCCAGACGGTCTCGGACTGGGGCTCAACACCCGCCACGGCGTCGAACACCGCCACTGCGCCGTCCAGCACGCGCATGGAACGCTCGACCTCGATCGTAAAATCGACATGCCCCGGCGTGTCGATGATATTGATTCGGTGATCCTTCCAGAAACAAGTGGTGGCGGCGGAGGTGATGGTAATGCCGCGCTCCTGCTCCTGCTCCATGAAGTCCATGGTCGCGGCGCCGTCATGGACTTCGCCGATCTTGTGGGACTTGCCGGTATAATAAAGGATGCGCTCGGTCGTCGTCGTCTTGCCGGCATCGATGTGCGCGGCAATGCCGATATTCCGGTACATGTTCAGGGGAGTTGTGCGGGCCATGGGATACGTCCGGATGATTACCAGCGATAATGAGAGAAGGCGCGGTTGGCATCGGCCATCTTGTGGGTGTCTTCACGCTTCTTGACGGCACTGCCGCGATTGTTGGCGGCATCCATCAGCTCGCCCGACAGACGGCCCTGCATGGTCGGTTCGTTGCGGGCGCGCGCCGCCGTGATCAGCCAACGGATGGCCAGCGCGCGGCTGCGATCGGCGCGGACCTCGACGGGCACCTGATAGGTGGCACCGCCGACGCGGCGCGAGCGCACTTCCAGCGCTGGCGAGACATTGCGCAGCGCTTCGTGAAACACGGCCAGCGGATCCTGCTTGGTCCTGGCGGCGATGGTATCGAAAGCGCCGTACATGATGCCCTCGGCGGCACTTTTCTTGCCGTCATACATCAGGGAATTCATGAACTTGGCGATGATCAGGTCGCCATACTTGGCGTCCGGGGTGATTTCGCGGCGTTCGGCGCGGTGACGACGAGACATCTTCTATCTTCCTCGATTATTTCGGACGCTTGGCACCATAGAGCGAGCGGCGCTTCTTGCGGTCCTTCACGCCCTGGGTGTCGAGCACGCCACGAATGATGTGATAGCGCACGCCCGGAAGGTCCTTGACGCGGCCGCCGCGGATCAAGACCACGCTGTGCTCCTGAAGGTTGTGGCCCTCGCCGGGGATGTAGGTCAGCGCTTCGAAGCCGTTGGTCAGGCGCACCTTGGCAACCTTGCGCAGCGCGGAGTTCGGCTTCTTCGGCGTCGTGGTGTAGACGCGGGTGCAGACGGCGCGCTTCTGCGGGCACTGCTGCAGGGCCGGAACCTTGTTGCGCTTGGGCTTGTCGCTTCGCGGCTTGCGAATGAGCTGATTGACTGTCGGCATTCGTGACTTTCCTCTTTGCGGGCCATCCGTGCACGGATGACTCGCGCGAAACTCAAAAACCGGACGCGGGCGTCATTGCCCGGTCCTAACCTAGCGGAGGACTGATGCCGCCCACCGGCATGAGTCGCGCGTCTTAAGCTCTTAAACTGGCTTCCCAGCAGCGTTTTTGCCGGATTTTCGGCAAACGGCCAGCCCTGGAAGGTGGCGCCTTATATCCACCGGGTCCGGCAGGGTCAAGCGGTGGCGGGACATATTGTGTCCGCCGTATCGCGAAGAAGTGCGACACTAAGTTACCGCTGGTTACATAACTCTCTGATTGCGGCGTTGCAGCGGAATGGTTTAACTATGGTTCCAGCACCGATTACCGGGGATCCCCCAGCGCATGAGGCGCCCTGCTGTCCGTATCGACCGTCTTGCCATACCGCCCCTGAATCGGCGGCTGTTGGCCTTGCTGGCCCTGCTTGCCTTTTTTCTTCAGGGCCTGGCGGTACAGACTCATATCCATCCAGCCAGCCTGAATCTGCCGACGACCGTGGCGGCCGCATCGGGCCCGTCCCTGCCCGGGCCACTGACCGGCCCCGACCTGGATCAGGGAAGCTGTAGGCTTTGCCAGGAAATGGCCCATGCCGGCGCCTATCTTGCCCCTGTCGCCGCCCTGCTGCCCGCGATCCTGGTCTTCGCCTTGGAGCCTCCGGCGTTCGAATTGGCCGACCGGCCGGCGCCCGCGCCAGCCTTCGCCTGGCAAATCCGCGGACCACCCGGTCGCTGATCTCTCACATTTGATCGTGCGCGGGACGGACCGGTCCCGCATTCCGCACCGGCATTCAGGCCGGGGCGCATATCCGATATCGGAGTAGCCATGTTTCGCTCTTTTCTTTTGGCCAGCGCCGCCGGCGCTGCCTTTCTCGTCACCGCCTTGCCCGCTTTCGCCCAAGAGGGCGTGGAAGACGTCACCGTCACCGCCGAACGCCTGAACCAGGCCCGCAACGGCATCCAGACGCAGACCGGCGCCTCTACTTATACGATCACCGCCAAGGATATCTCGAACCAACCCGGCGGCGACAACCTGGGATTGAATACAGTGGTGCTGCAGGCGCCGGGTGTTGCCCAGGACAGTTTTGGCCAGCTGCATGTGCGCGGCGAGCATAATGGCCTGCAATATCGGCTGAACGGCATCATCCTGCCGGAGGGCATCTCGGCATTCGGACAGACGCTGAATCCCCGGCTGGCGGCGTCGGTACGGCTGATCACCGGCGCACTGCCGGCTGAATATGGCCTCAGGACCGCGGGCATCGTCGACATCCAGACAAAGACAGGATTCGACAATTCCGGCACCGCCGGAGTTTATGGCGGCAGCCACAGCACGGTGACGCCGTCCTTCTCCTATGGCGGCACTTCGGGCCGCTTTAATTACTTCGTGTCGGGCGACTACACCACCAACACGCTGGGCGTCGAGTCGCCCGACGGCAGCTCCGACCCGCTGCACGACCGGACCCAGCAGTATCACGGCTTCGCCTATCTGTCGGAAATCCTGGATCAGAACTCCTCGCTGAGCGCGGTACTGGGCACTTCGAACGCGATCTTTCAGATTCCCAACCGGCGCGGGCTCAATCCGCCGGGCATCGATGGGATCGTGGGGCTGGGACCGCAGGATCCCGACGGCGGAAATTATGTGCTGGACGCCAACGGCACCACCGCCTTCCCCTCGGCAATGCTGGACGAGCGCCAGCGCGAGATCACCCATTACGCCATCCTCAGCTATCTGCATTCACATGGCGACCTGGATACACAGGTTTCGGTGTTCGGGCGCTATTCCAGCCTGTTTTTCACGCCGGGCAACAATGTGGGGCCACTGCTGTATGACGGCATTTCACAGAAAGCCTACAAGCGCGATGCTGCCTATGGGCTGCAGGCGGAATCGGCCTGGCACGGCTGGGACGGACACACGGTGCGTTTCGGTGCGGTCTATCAGGCCGACGATACGCTGTCTGAAACCTCGTCTCTGGTGCTGGCGACGGCGGCGGGCGGCCCGGATTCCAATGGAATCCCCAATCCCAATCCGAACCCACTGTGTCTGGATCCCGCCCAGACCTGCCAGACTTCGGCCGCTCCCATGTCCATCGCCGACAATGGCAGCAAGCATGGCTATAGCTACAGCCTGTATGTGCAGGACGAGTGGGATGTCACCGACACGCTGACCGTCAATTACGGCCTGCGCTATGACGCCTTCGCTGCCTATGACGCCGAGAACCAGCTTTCGCCGCGTGTCAACGCGGTCTGGAAGCCGCTGGACGGCACCACCATTCATGCCGGTTATGCGCGCTATTTCTCGCCCCCGCCTTTCGAGTTGGTGGCGTCGTCCCAGATCGCCCTGTTCAATGACACCACCGCGGCGGCGGCCAGCGGCACCAACACCACGCCCAAGGCTGAACGCGCCGACTATTACGATATCGGCATGGAGCAGAAGCTGTTCGACTATTGGACGCTCGGGCTGGACAGCTTCTTCAAATCATCGACCAACCTGATCGACGAAGGACAGTTCGGCGCGCCGATCATCCTGACGCCGTTCAACTATGGCCAGGGCCGGCAGTATGGCGCGGAGTTGAGCCTCAGCTACCAGAAGGACAATCTGAGCGGCTATGTGAATGCCTCGTACGAGCGGGCGGTCGGCAAGAGTATCGTGTCCAGCGAGTTCCAGTTCGATCCGGGTGACCTGGCCTATATCGGCAGTCATTACATCCCGCTGGATCACCAGCAGATCGGTTCGGTGTCGGCAGGTGCCAGCTACAACTGGGACGGCACGCAGCTTTCGACCGACCTGCTTTATGGCACGGGATTGCGCCGCGATGGGGCAACGCCCAATGGCGATCACCTGCCCAGCTATGTGACGGTGAATTTCGGCATCAGCCGAAACTTCCAGGTGCAGGACCAGACATTCATGGCGCGGCTGGATTTGATCAATGCCTTCGACCAGAAATATGAAATCCGCGACGGCACCGGCGTGGGCGTGGGCGCGCCCCAGTTCGGGGCCAGGCGTGGGGTGTTTGTGGGCTTGTCGAAGGCTCTTTAAGTGGCCCCCCTCCGGTTTCAGCTTACGCTCGGCTGCCAAGTGGTCGCCTTCGCACGCTGAAACCACCTCCCCCTCCTGTGCGCTTGCGCGCATGAGGGGGAGGCGGGCCTGTACCTGCTTCAACCAAAGAGATCCAGTCTGGTCCCCACCACCCGCGCCTCGTGCTCCAGGAGCTTGCGCTTGAGCGGCAGGCCGCCGCCATAGCCGGTCAGGCTGCCGTCCTTGCCGATGACGCGGTGGCAGGGGATCACCAGCGCGATGGGGTTGGCGCCGTTGGCGGCGCCGACCGCGCGCGCGGCCGTCGGGTGGCCGATGCGTTCGGCGATGGCGCCGTAATATGTCGTGGTGCCGAAGGGGATGTCGAGCAGCGCCCGCCAAACCTTGCGGTCGAACTCCGGCCCGTCCGGCAGCAGTTCCAGATCGAAATCTCGCCGCTTGCCGGCGGCATACTCGTTCACCTGGCGCTGGACATGGGCCAGCTTGCGTTCGTTCTTCTCGGCGGCCGGATCGACGTTGGCGGCGCCGGTGGCGCGCAGGTTGAAGCGCAGCAGGCGTCCTTCTTCGTCCACCCAGGCGGCGAAGGTCTGAAACGGGGATTTGATGGGGGCCCACCAGGTCTTCTTCATGATGCCTCCTTGAGACTGGTCCAAAGGTGCATGGTCGCCAGGCTGCGATGAGGCGCATAGGCGCTCATCAGCCGGGCGGCGTGGTCGGGATCGGGACGTTCCGGCAGCTTGTGCAGCCGCTGAAGCGCGGTCGCCAGTGCGCTGTCGCCGACCGGGGCGCTGTCGGCAAAGCCGCCACGCATCATCACATAGCGCGCCGTCCAGGTGCCGATGCCGCGCCGGGCAGTCAGGCGTTTTTCCGCGGCGACGGCCGAGCCTTCGGTCAGGCGTTCGATGTCCAGTTCGCCGGCGGCCACGGCGCGCGCGGCGTCGATCAGATAGCCGGCCTTGGAGCGCGAATAGCGGCGGCTATGGAGCGTGGCGACATCGATGTTGGCAACCGCATCCGGGGTGGGATGGGCGCGCATGCGGCCGATCGGTTCGCCAGCAATTTCAATTAGTTCGCGGCGAAGGCTTACAGCGAACTTGATGTTGATCTGCTGACCGACAATGCCCCAGCACAGGGCGTCGAAGCCGGTCGGCAACAGCGGCATGCGAAGGCCCCGGCGCGGGGCGATGAAGGCGGCGTGACGGGTTTCGAACTGGGTGACGTCGTTGGTCAGCGACAACATGCGCAGCGCCGCGGCGTGGATGGCCGCCATGCTTTCGCGGCCCAGCCTTCGATCGGCATGAACGCGGCCCCACGCGCCCTCCTTCTCCAGCGACAGTTCCAGCACCACCGGCGCATCGGGCGTGTGCAACGCCTTCCAGATCACGTTGCCCTCGCTCTTCTCGCAGAGCCCTTCGGGATCGCGGGCGTGATAGGCAAGGATCTCCCTGGCGCGATAGCCGGGCGGCAGTTGCAGCAGGAACGTCTTCGCCCCGTCCAGCGCGCGCCAGGCGCCGGGCGTCATCCGCATCTGGGCAAGGAACTGGCGATGAAAGACCGACTCCGATTCAAAGCCGGCGCCGAAACCGATCTCGGCGATGCGGCCGCGCGTGGCGAGCAGCTCGGCGGCGGCCTTTGCCACCCGCTGGCGGCGCAGCCATTGGGCCGGGGCCAGATGAGCATGATCGCGGAACAGATCGCCCAGCTTGGTCAGGGAGACGCCGCAGGCGCGTCCCAAGGCCGTGGCGTCGGCAAAGCTTTCCGGCGCGGCGACGACGCGGGCGGCGAGCCCCTCGAACAGAGCGATGTTCTCATCCTCACCCCGGTAATAGAGGTCGGGGCGGCAGCGCTTGCAGGCGCGCAGGCCCGCCGCCTGGGCTGCGGTTTCGGTGGCGAACAGACGGACATTCTCGGGCTTGGGCGGGCGGGCGGGGCAGGACGGCAGGCAGTAGATGCCGGTGGTCAGCACACCGATCAGGAACCTGCCGTTCAGCTTGCCGGCGCGGGCGTCTTCACGGGACCAGGAAAAGGGCTTGGGCAGGGTCACGGCGCGGTTCCGCTGTCCAGCAGGTTCGCCCGGCGATTCCCGGGAAAGCCGCGGGGATTTCGGGGCGGATTTTGTGCCCCCTCCCCCTTTATCAACATCGGTTTCTGTTCCCTCATACGCACACCCTAGCGCCGATATGGGGATGCGCCCTCCTGATTTCACCGTTGGATGTTAGAATAAGCCATAAGCAGCGGACACGCCGGGGAGCGATATGGACGCAGCAACTTTACTCTCGTTGAAGCGGGAACACCTAAAAAGACTAGCGAATCAACGAGGCGCAGCAGGAGAGCGCGCCGTACTTGGCGTAAACGCTCATTTTATTACCAGGCCAAAGGGAAAGGCTCTTGCAAACCTTCTCGCGGCCCTTGCCCAGACCGGCATCAGAATTAAGGGGACCAGCTTCGATGCCATCGCATTGCCCGAAGCTGTAATTATTGATTGGTTCGATATCGAGCAACTTCGCAAGATTATTGATCTTATGACTTTCGTCGAAATCAAGACCGCCAACCAGAGTCGTGTGTGCAAAGATTTCTCTGGATACTTCTTTGCTTTTACCGAAAGCGAAATTGAAGCAGCGGAGGCACTAGGCGATCGCCATAAGGTTATGCTCCACAACAACCTCACTGGAGAGATGCTGTTGAGTTCTATTCCAGAGCTTCTAGCTCGTGCGCGATCAACGACTTGGCAACTTTCCGTACAGCTATAGGAAAAAACCGCCATCGTCGGCGACCAGGTTGGATTCCCGCTTTCGCGGGAATGACAAGAAATGAGTCAAAACGGCGCGACAGACGCCCTTCTGTTTGGAATCCTGGATACCCTTCCCTCGCCGCTGATCGCGGCTAGCCGGGGATGACACATAATGAAAACACAGGCCCGCCTCCCCCTCGGCGCGCAGCGCCTCTGAGGGGGAGGTGGCTGCAGCAACGCGAAGGCATGGCCTTCCCGCGAGAGCGGGAGCCATGCCGAGCAAAGTTGCGAAAGCCGGAGGGGGTGAAAACAGAAATACAAAGAAAAAGGCCGCCATTGCTGGCGGCCTGGTTCCTTGGGTCCCGGGTCTGCGGCGCATCATTCCATGCTGCGCCGCGCCCGGGATGACAGGCGGGGCCTACTCGGCGGCCGGCGGTGCTTCCAGCGCGGCGATCGGCTCGTTCGCCGCCGCTTCCTCCTGGATGGCGCGGTCGCGTTCGGTGGCGATCTGGCGCAGGCGCGCGATGGCTCCGCCGGTACCCGCCGGGATCAGGCGGCCCACGATCACATTCTCCTTCAGGCCTTCCAGCATGTCGACCTTGCCGTTGACCGCCGCTTCGGTGAGGACGCGGGTGGTTTCCTGGAAGGACGCGGCCGAGAAGACCGAACGGGTCTGCAAGGACGCCTTGGTAATGCCGAGCAGGATGGCACGGCCGTCGGCAGGCTTGCGGCCTTCGGTCTCGGCCTTGCTGTTGGCGGCTTCCAGCTCGGAACTATCGACATGCTCGCCCGCGATCAGGGTGGTTTCGCCACCGTCGATGATCTCGAGCTTCTGCATCATCTGGCGGCAGATCACTTCGATATGCTTGTCGTTGATCTTCACGCCCTGCAGGCGATAGACGTCCTGGATTTCCTTGACCAGATAGGTCGCCAGTTCCTCCATGCCCTTGATGCGCAGGATATCGTGCGGGCTGGGATTGCCCTCCACGATATAGTCGCCCTTTTCCACATAATCCCCTTCGCGCACGCTGATGTGCTTGCCCTTGGGGATGAGGTATTCGGACGGATCCAGCTTCTCGTTCTTGGGACGGACGATGACGCGGCGCTTGTTCTTGTAGTCCTTGCCGAATTCGACAAAGCCGTCGGTTTCGGCCAGCACGGCCGCTTCCTTGGGCTTGCGGGCTTCGAACAGTTCGGCCACGCGCGGCAGGCCGCCGGTGATGTCACGGGTCTTGGCGCCTTCCGTCGGGATACGGGCCAGGACGTCGCCGGCACGCACCTCGCCGCCGTCTTCCACCGAAAGAATGGCGTCGGGCGAGATCGGATAGCGAGCCTCGCCGCCGGCCGGCAGCACGATGGGCTTGCCATTCTTGCCGACGATGACGACGGCCGGCCTGAGGTCGGGTGTGTTCCTGGAGCCCGTGCCGCGACTGTCCATCACCACCTTGCTCGACACGCCGGTCTTTTCGTCCGACACCTCACGCACGGTGACGCCGAAGACCAGGTCTTCATACTTCACGATGCCTTCGACGTCGGTCAGGACCGGCAGGGCGTTGGGGTTCCATTCCGCCAGGCGATCGCCGCGCTTGACGGTGGCGCCTTCGTCCACCTTCAGGCGCGCGCCATAGGTGATGCGATAGGTGGCCCTTTCCTGGCCCTTGTTGTCGGTGATTACGACCTGCATGTTGCGGCCCATCGCGATCAGCTCACCGTCGGAATTCTTGACGATGTTGCGGTTCACGATCTTGACCTTGCCGTCATAGGACGCCTCGATCTTCGACGAACCGGCCACCTGGGCGGCGCCGCCGATGTGGAAGGTGCGCATGGTCAGCTGGGTGCCCGGCTCGCCGATCGACTGGGCGGCGATCACGCCCACCGCTTCGCCGATATTGACCGAGGTGCCGCGCGCCAGGTCGCGGCCATAGCACCTGCCGCAGACGCCTTCCGCCAGCTCGCAGGTCAGCACCGAACGCACGCGCACCTTCTGGACGTGCGCGGACTCGACCTTTTCGGCCAGGTCCTCGGTCACTTCCTTGTTGCGCTTGATGATGATCTCGCCGGTGTCGGGATGCTTGACGTCCTCGGCCGTGGTGCGGCCCAGGATGCGTTCCGTCAGCGAAGCCACCACCTGGCCGCCATCGATCTCGGCCTGGACGGTGACGCCCTTCTTGGTGCCGCAATCTTCCGACGTGATGATGCAGTCGTTGGCCACGTCGACCAGACGGCGGGTCAGGTAGCCCGAGTTCGCCGTCTTGAGCGCGGTGTCGGCCAGGCCCTTGCGGGCGCCGTGGGTGGAGTTGAAGTACTCCAGCACGGTCAGGCCTTCCTTGAAGTTCGACAGGATAGGCGTTTCGATGATCGAACCGTCCGGACGGGCCATCAGGCCGCGCATGCCGGCCAGCTGCTTCATCTGCTGGGGCGAACCGCGGGCACCGGAATGGCTCATCATGTAGATGGAGTTCATCTCCAGGACGCGGCCGGTATCCGGGTCGATCCTGGGCTCGGAGATTTCCTTCATCATTTCGGCGGCGACCTGGTCGGTGCACTTGGACCAGGTGTCGACGACGAGGTTGTACTTCTCCTTGTCGGTGGTCAGGCCGTCCTGATACTGCTGCTCGTACTCGCGCACCCGGTGGCGGGTCTCGTCGATCAGCTTGGTCTTGGAATCAGGGACGACCATGTCGTCCTTGCCGAACGAGATGCCGGCCTTGCACGCTTCGCGGAAGCCCAGCGCCATCAGCGCGTCGGCGAACAGCACGGTCTCCTTCTGGCCGCAGTGGCGATAGACCTCGTCGATCAGCTGGGAAATCTCCTGCTTGCGCAGCAGGCGGTTGACCAGTTCGAACGGGATCTTGGGATGGCGCGGCAGGATATCGGCGATCAGCATGCGGCCCGGCGTGGAATCCACGCGCCGGGTGATCGGATTGCCCTCGGCGTCGACCGTCTTGTAGCGCGCCTTGATGCGGGCGTGCAACGTGACGATCTGGGCGAAGAGCGCATGCTCGATCTCGCCGATGTCGTTGAACACCGTGCCTTCGCCGGGCTCCTTCGGACGCTCCTGCGACAGATAATAGAGACCCAGCACGATGTCCTGGGTGGGCACGATGATCGGCTTGCCGTTGGCAGGGCTGAGGATGTTGTTGGTCGACATCATCAGCACACGCGCTTCCAGCTGCGCTTCCAGCGACAGGGGAACGTGCACGGCCATCTGGTCGCCGTCGAAGTCGGCGTTGAAGGCGGTGCAGACCAGCGGATGCAGCTGGATCGCCTTGCCTTCGATCAGCACCGGCTCGAACGCCTGAATGCCAAGCCGGTGCAGCGTCGGCGCGCGGTTCAAGAGCACCGGATGCTCGCGGATCACCTCTTCCAGGATGTCCCAGACTTCCGGCTTTTCCTTTTCGACCAGCTTCTTGGACTGCTTGACCGTCTGGCTGAAGCCCTTCGCCTCCAGCCGGGCATAGATGAACGGCTTGAACAGCTCCAGCGCCATCTTCTTGGGCAGGCCGCACTGGTGCAGCTTCAGTTCCGGGCCGACCACGATGACCGAACGGCCTGAATAGTCGACGCGCTTGCCCAAGAGGTTCTGGCGGAAGCGGCCCTGCTTGCCCTTCAGCATGTCGGCCAGCGACTTCAAGGGACGCTTGTTGGCGCCGGTGATGACGCGGCCGCGCCGGCCATTATCGAACAACGCGTCCACCGATTCCTGCAGCATGCGCTTTTCGTTGCGCACGATGATGTCGGGGGCCTTCAGCTCGATCAGGCGCTTGAGGCGGTTGTTGCGGTTGATGACGCGGCGATAGAGGTCGTTGAGGTCCGACGTGGCGAAACGGCCGCCATCCAGCGGGACCAGCGGGCGCAGTTCGGGCGGGATCACCGGCACGACGGTCAGGATCATCCATTCCGGGCGATTGCCGGATTCGAGGAATGCCTCGACCACCTTCAGGCGCTTGACCAGCTTCTTCTGCTTCTCGCCGCCGGGAACCTCGGCGACATCGCCGCGGATCTCGTCACGCAGCTTTTCGAGATCGATCGCCATCAGCAGCTTGCGGATGGCCTCGGCGCCGATCTCGGCGGTGAAGCTGTCGTTGCCGTATTCGTCCTGGGCCTTGTAGAACTCGTCCTCGGTCAGGAGCTGACGCTCCTTGAGCGGGGTGAGGCCCGGCTCGATGACGATATAGTTCTCAAAATAGAGGACGCGCTCGAGATCCTTCAGCGTCATGTCCAGGATCAGGCCGATGCGCGACGGCAGCGACTTGAGGAACCAGATGTGGGCGACGGGGCTGGCCAGTTCGATATGGCCCATGCGGTCGCGCCGCACCTTCTGCACGGTGACTTCGACGCCGCACTTTTCGCAGACGATGCCCTTGTACTTCATGCGCTTGTACTTGCCGCACAGGCACTCGTAATCCTTCACCGGACCGAAGATGCGGGCGCAGAACAGGCCGTCGCGCTCCGGCTTGAAGGTGCGGTAATTGATCGTCTCGGGCTTCTTGATCTCGCCATGTGACCAGCGAAGAATCTGGTCGGGGCTGGCCAGCGAAATCTTGATGCGGTCGAAGGAGGGGATTTCCTTCTGCTGACCGAAAACATTCATCAGCTCTTGATTCATTCGAGCGTCCTTTCAACTTCGAACCGGGCGGTGGGCGTTTCCAGAGCCGGTCCTCGTTTATGTTCGTCCTCACCCTTCGACGGGCTCAGGGTGAGGACAAATCCAAAACCGCCTCATGCAGAGCCTGTCGACGCATGAGGGGCAGCAGTTGCGTTTACGTCGTCGGGCCGTTGACCAGCTCCACATTCAGCGCCAGCGAGCGCATTTCCTTGACAAGGACGTTGAACGATTCCGGGATACCGGCCTCGAACGTGTCCTCGCCGCGGACGATCGCCTCGTACACCTTTGTGCGGCCGGCGACGTCGTCGGACTTCACGGTCAGGATTTCCTGCAGCGTGTAGGCGGCGCCATAGGCTTCCAGCGCCCAGACCTCCATCTCGCCGAAGCGCTGGCCGCCGAACTGGGCCTTGCCGCCCAGCGGCTGCTGGGTGACCAGGCTGTAGGGGCCGATCGAACGGGCGTGGATCTTGTCGTCCACCAGATGGTTGAGCTTGAGCATGTAGATGTAGCCGACCGTGACCTGGCGGGTGAAGGCGTCACCCGTGCGGCCGTCGAAAAGCGTCACCTGGCCGGAATGGGTCAGCCCCGCCTGGTCCAGCATGTCGACGATGTCGTGCTCCTTGGCGCCGTCGAACACCGGGGTGGCGATCGGCACGCCGAAGCGCAGATTTTCGGCCATCTCGCTGATCGCGCTTTCGTCCAGCTCGCCCAGGCGTTCATCGTTGCCGTAGACGTTGCGGAGCTGGCGGCGCAGCGGCTCGAACTTGCCGTCGCGCTTGACCTTGTCGAGCATGTCGCCGATCTGCCGGCCGATGCCCGAACAGGCCCAGCCCAGATGGGTTTCCAGGATCTGGCCGACATTCATGCGCGATGGCACGCCCAGCGGATTGAGCACGACGTCGACCGGCGTGCCGTCCTCCAGATGGGGCATGTCCTCGATCGGGACGATACGGCTGATCACGCCCTTGTTGCCGTGACGGCCGGCCATCTTGTCGCCGGGCTGCAGCTTGCGCTTCACCGCCACGAAGACGCGGACCATCTTCATCACGCCGGGGGCCAGTTCGTCGCCGCGACGCAGCTTTTCGACCTTGTCGGCGAAGCGCTTGTCCAGGCGCGACTTGGATTCGTCGTACTGCTGGCGCAGTCCTTCGATCTCGGCCATCGACTTTTCGTTGCGAAGGCCGATCTGCCACCACTGATGCCGCGGGATCGTGTCCAGCACCTGCTGGGTGATCTTGGTGTCGGCGGCCATGCCCTTGGGGCCGCTGGCGGCCGTCTTGCCCAGCAGGATCTCCGACAGGCGGGCGAAGATGTTGCGCTCCAGGATGGAGAGCTCGTCGTCGCGGTCCTCGGCCAGGCGCTCTTCCTCGGCACGCTCGATCGACATGGCACGCTGGTCCTTGTCGACGCCGTGGCGGTTGAAGACGCGCACTTCCACGATGGTGCCCGTCACGCCCGGCGGCACGCGCAGGCTGGTGTCGCGGACGTCGGCCGCCTTTTCACCGAAGATGGCGCGCAGCAGCTTTTCTTCCGGGGTCATCGGGGTTTCGCCCTTCGGCGTCACCTTGCCGACCAGAATGTCGCCCGCCTGAACCTCGGCGCCGATATAGACAATGCCGGCTTCGTCCAGGTTCTTGAGGCTTTCCTCGCCGACATTGGGGATGTCGCGGGTGATTTCCTCCGGGCCCAGCTTGGTGTCGCGCGCCATCGTCTCGAATTCCTCGATGTGGATCGAGGTGAAGACGTCATCGCGCACGATGCGTTCGCTGATCAGGATGGAGTCCTCGAAATTGTAGCCGTTCCAGGGCATGAAGGCGACGAGCGCATTCTTGCCCAGGGCCAGCTCGCCCAGTTGGGTCGAGGGACCGTCACAGACGATATCGCCCTTCCTGACCACATCGCCCACCTTCACCAGCGGACGCTGGTTGATGCAGGTCGAGGCGTTGGAACGCTGGAACTTGCGCAGGCGGTAGATGTCGATGCCCGGCTTGGTGGGATCGGTCTCTTCCGTGGCGCGGATGACGATACGGGTGGCGTCCACTTGGTCGACCACGCCGGCACGGCGCGCGGCGATGGCGGCACCGGAATCGCGGGCCACCACCTCTTCCATGCCGGTGCCCACCAGCGGCGCTTCGGGGCGCAGCAGGGGCACGGCCTGGCGCTGCATGTTCGAGCCCATCAGCGCGCGGTTGGCGTCGTCATTCTCCAGGAACGGCACCAGCGCGGCGGCGACGGAGACGAGCTGCTTGGGCGAAACGTCGATGAACTCCACCTGGTCGGGCGTCGTCATCACGAAGTTGCCGCCCTTGCGGCAGCTGACCAGTTCGTCGGTCAGCCGGCTGCGGCTGTCCACCGTCGCGTTGGCCTGGGCCACCATGTACTTGGCTTCTTCCATCGCCGACAGATAGACCACCTCGTCCGTCAGGTGCTTGTTCTCGACCTTGCGGTAGGGGCTTTCGATGAAGCCGTACTTGTTCACCCGGGCGAAGGTCGCCAGCGAGTTGATCAGGCCGATATTGGGGCCTTCCGGCGTCTCGATCGGGCAGATGCGGCCATAATGGGTCGGATGCACGTCGCGTACTTCAAAACCGGCACGCTCGCGCGTCAGGCCGCCCGGGCCAAGTGCCGACATGCGGCGCTTGTGGGTCAGTTCCGACAGCGGGTTCTGCTGGTCCATGAACTGGCTGAGCTGTGACGAGCCGAAGAATTCGCGCACCGCGGCGGCAACCGGCTTGGCGTTGATCAGATCGTGCGGCATGACCGTGTCGATGTCGACGGCGCTCATGCGCTCCTTGATGGCGCGCTCCATGCGCAAGAGGCCGACGCGGAACTGGTTTTCCATCAGCTCGCCCACCGAGCGCACGCGGCGGTTGCCGAGATTGTCGATGTCGTCGATTTCGCCGCGCCCGTCGCGCAGGTCCACCAGTGCCTTCAGAATCGCCAGAATATCTTCCTTGCGCAGCACCCGCATCGTGTCGGGGGCGTCGAGGCCCATGCGCATGTTCATCTTCACGCGGCCGACGGCGGACAGGTCATAGCGTTCCGCATCGAAGAACAGCTGGCCGAACAGCGTCTCGGCCGTGTCCAGGGTCGGCGGCTCGCCCGGGCGCATCACGCGATAGATGTCGATCAGCGCCTGTTCGCGGCCGTGATTCTTGTCCACCGCCAGGGTATTGCGGATGTAGGGACCGACATTGATGCCGTCGATGTTCAGCACCTCGATCTCGCTGAAGCCGGCTTCCAGCAGCGTGGCCAGGTTGTCGGGGGTCAACTCGTCGCCGGCCTCGACATAGATTTCGCCGGTCTCCGGATTGACCATGTCGAGCGCCGAATAGCGGCCGACCAGTTCATCGGGGTCGAAGGCGATATTCTTGACGCCTTCTTCCTGCAGCTTGCGCAAGCCGCGCACGGTGATCTTGGCGCCGGCTTCCAGCACGACCTCGCCCGTCTTGGCGTTCTTCCAGTCGCTGGTCGACTTGGCATTGCGCATCCAGGCCGGATCCAGCGGGGTGGACCAGCTGCCGTCCTTCTGATGCTTGAACGCGATCTTGCCGAAGAAATAGCCCAGGATATCTTCCTGCGAGAGGCCCAGCGCATAGAGCAACGTCGTCGCCGGCAGCTTGCGGCGGCGGTCGATGCGCACATGCACGATGTCCTTGGCGTCGAATTCGAAGTCCAGCCAGGAACCGCGATAGGGAATGACGCGGGCGGCGAACAGAAGCTTGCCCGAGGAATGGGTCTTGCCCTTGTCATGGTCGAAGAAGACGCCCGGCGAACGGTGCATCTGGGAGACGATGACGCGCTCGGTGCCGTTGACGACAAAGGTGCCGTTCTCGGTCATGAAGGGGACGTCGCCCATGTAGACGTCCTGTTCCTTGATGTCCTTCACCGACTTGGCGCCGGTTTCCTGGTCCACATCGAACACGATCAGCCGCAGCGTCACCTTGAGCGGCGCGGCATAGGTCATGGAGCGCTGCTGACACTCCTCGACGTCGTATTTGGGCTCCTCGAAGTGGTAGTCCACATATTCGAGCAGCGAACTTTCCGAGAAGTCCTTGATCGGGAAGACCTGGCGGAACACCGCCTCCAGGCCTTCGTCCTTACGGCCTTCTTCGGGCTTGTCGAGCTGCAGGAACTGGTCATAGGAGGTGCGCTGAACCTCGATGAGGTTCGGCATCTGCGCGATCTCCTGGATCTTGCCGAAATTCTTGCGAAGCCTTTTGCGCCCGGTGAAGGAGAGTGTCATGTGGATCCTTTACGGCTGAGAGGCCGTTACCTGCCCGAAGCTGGAAACCAGCAGTTCAAACCAATGGCAAACGCCACCGGCCCCTCCGGCGAGGGAATCGCCGAAGGGGGGGTGGGTGAACGAAATATGCACGCTCACGCGGTTTTTCAACCCGCTGAGCCTCCTGACCTACTTAAGCTCAACCTTGGCGCCGGCGTCCTCAAGCTGCTTCTTGAGCTTGGCAGCTTCGTCCTTCGACACGTCGGCCTTCACTTCCTTGGGAGCGCCCTCGACCAGGTCCTTGGCTTCCTTGAGGCCAAGGCCCGTGATCGCGCGCACTTCCTTGATAACATTGATCTTTTTGTCACCGGCGTCGGTCAGGACGACGGTGAATTCGGTCTTCTCCGCAGCGGGGGCGGCGGCGGCCGAAGCCGGGGCGGCGGCAACGGCCACCGGCGCGGCGGCAGAGACGCCCCACTTCTCTTCCAGAAGCTTCGCCAGATCGGCGGCCTCCAGAACGGTCAGGGAAGACAGGTCATCAACCAGCTTTTCGATCTTCGACATTGCAAAAGTTCCTTTGAATTCGGGTTTGGATATTTACGTTGGACTCTTCGGATGCCCGGATTTTCCGAGGAAAATCCGGGTGTTGTTGCCTCACGCGGCGTCCTTCGTGGAATACGCGCCGATGACACGGGCCAGCTGACCGCCGGGCGCCTGCAGCACGCCGGCGATCTTGGTCGCCGGGGCCTGCAGAAGACCCAGGATCTTGCCCCTGAGCGCATCGAGCGACGGCAGGGTCGCCAGGGCTTTCACACCCGCGGCGTCCAGAGCCGTCGTTCCAACCGACCCGCCCAGGATCACGAGCTTCTCGTTGTCCTTGGCATAGGCAGCGGCCACCTTCGAAGCGGCGACCGGATCATCGCTGACGGCGATGCCGGTGGGCCCCTTGAACAGGTGGGCGATGCCTTCGATCGGCGTTCCCTTCAGAGCGCGCACCGCCAGACGGTTCTTGGCCACGCGGAACGAGGCACCCTGCTCGCGCATACGCGTGCGCAGGTCGCTCATCTGGGCCACCGTCATGCCGGAATAGTGGGCAACCACCACCGAGCCGGCATTCGCAAAGACCTGGTTCAGGTCTTCGACGACTTCCGCCTTCTTGGCTTTTTCCACTTTGCTCTCCTACTTGCAGGCGGCGGGAGCGATCCGTCGCCTACCCTGTTGCTTCAAACGCTGCCCCAGGGTCCAAACCCGATCAGGGAGGCCATTTCCAACTGGAAGATGGGCTCCAATCCCGGTTCATTCCCTGTCTGTGCTGGAGAATTTTAAGACCTTCCGGTCTCCAGCAGTCTCGGACAGTTCCCGCGATCGCCCGCGGAATTCCTCAAAACCTGTCATGGCCCGCCAGCGTCAGCGCGTGCGGGCCATCCAGTTACCTAAACGGCCGCACCACCTGCATCAACAGAAGACAAGGTGATCTTCACGCCCGGCCCCATGGTGGAGCTGAGGGAGATCTTCTTCATGTAGTTGCCCTTGGCGCCCGAGGGCCTGGCCTTCATCACGCTGTCCACGAACGCCTTGACGTTGGCGATGATGGCTTCCTCGCTGAAGCTGGCCTTGCCGACGCCGGCCTGCACGATGCCCGCCTTTTCAACGCGGAATTCCACCGCGCCGCCCTTGGCGTCCTTGATGGCCTTGGTGACGTCCATGGTCACGGTGCCGACCTTGGGATTGGGCATCAGGTTGCGCGGGCCCAGCACCTTGCCGAGGCGGCCCACCACGCCCATCATGTCCGGGGTGGCGATGCAGCGGTCGAAGTCGATCTTGCCCGCCTGCACTTCGGCAGCCAGTTCTTCCGCGCCGACGATGTCGGCGCCGGCGGCCCGGGCCTCATCGGCCTTGGCACCCTTGGCGAAGACTGCGACGCGCAGCGAACGGCCCGTGCCCGACGGCAGCGAGACGACGCCGCGCACCATCTGGTCGGCATGGCGCGGATCGACGCCCAGGTTCAGCGACACCTCGATGGTCTCGTCGAACTTGGCGGTGGCGCGCGCCTTGATCAGCTTGACGGCTTCCTCGACCGAGTAGGTCTTGCCCGAGTCCAGGCCTTCGATGGCCTTCTTGAAACGCTTGCTGGTGGCCATGGCGGTCAGTCCCTCACCTGGATGCCCATCGAACGGGCGCTGCCTTCGATCATCAGCATCGCATTCTCGATGTCGTTGGCATTGAGGTCCTTCATCTTGGCTTCGGCGATTTCGCGCACCTGGGCACGGGTCACGGTGCCGGCGGAGGTGATGCCCGGGGCCTTGGAACCCGAGGACAGCTTGGCCGCCTTCTTGAGAAAGTAGGACGCGGGCGGCGTCTTCATCTCGAAGGTGAACGACTTGTCCGAGAACACGGTGATGGTCACCGGGATCGGCATGCCCTTTTCCTGGTCCTGCGTCTTGGCGTTGAAAGCCTTGCAGAACTCCATGATGTTCAGGCCGCGCTGGCCCAGCGCCGGGCCGATCGGCGGCGACGGATTGGCGCTGCCCGCCGGCACCTGCAGCTTGACGTAACCGGTAATCTTCTTTGCCATTTCTCGCCGCCTCCTTTGCGGCTTAGCGGTTCAGACGAAATCCGAAGATTTCTCCCGCGGGCCCCGCCGGGCGAATGCCCGGCAATCAGACCAAGTGGTTCGTCCGGACACAGCCCCGGACCGGCTCCCGCCGGGCGAACGCCCGGCAGAAAATCAAACTCACATTTTTTCGACCTGCGTGTACTCAAGTTCGACAGGAGTTGCCCGGCCGAAGATCGACACCGCCACCTTCACGCGGCTGCGGTCTTCGTCCACCTCTTCCACCGTGCCGGTGAAGGAGGTGAAGGGGCCGTCCGCCACCCTGACCTGTTCGCCGACCTCGAAGGTGACGGTGGATTTGGGATGCTCGGCGCTCTCGGTCGCTTGGTTGAGGATGCGGTCCACTTCGCCCTGGCGCAGCGGCATCGGCTTGTTGTTCTGGCCCAGAAAGCCGGTGACCTTGGCCACGTTCTTGACCAGGTGATAGACCTCGTCGGTCAGCTTGGCGTTGAGCAGCACATAGCCGGGCAGGAATTTGTGCTCGGCCTTGACCTTCTGGCCGCGGCGCACTTCCAGCACTTCCTCGGTCGGCACCACCACATCGGCGACCAGATCCTCGAGGTCCTGCAACTTGGCCTGACGCAGGATCTCTTCCTTCACCTTCTTCTCGAAGTTCGAGTAGGTGTGGACGATGTACCATCTGGCGTCGGCGACAGTCTTGGTTCCAGCTTCGCTCATCAGAAAAGCCTCCGGGCGCCGATCAATAACATCTCGCCGTAATTGAGCACGGCATCGACCAGGGCGAAGAACACCATGGTCACACCGACCATGATGAACACCATCACCGTGGTCAGCCAGGTTTCCTTGAGCGTCGGCCAAGTGACCTTCTTGCGCTCGCGGTTGACCTGGCGGAAGAATTCGATGGGTCCGACGCGGCGCGCGGGTACCGGCACATCCGCGCCAGCCGTTGCCAGTTCCGTCTTCTTCTCGTCGGCCATGTCGCTTTCTACACTTGGCTACACTTGGCAGGGGCGGAGGGACTCGAACCCACGGCCCTCGGTTTTGGAGACCGATGCTCTACCAGCTGAGCTACACCCCTAGAAAACAAGTCGTGGCCGGCGCTGGTTCGCCGGCCACGGCATTACTTCAGTATCTTTGCAACAACGCCCGCGCCGACGGTGCGGCCGCCTTCACGGATGGCGAAGCGCAGCTTCTCTTCCATCGCGATCGGCACGATCAGTTCGACTTCGATCGAGATATTGTCGCCCGGCATCACCATCTCGGTGCCTTCCGGCAGCTTGACGATGCCCGT
>JAFKEU010000012.1 GCA_017308475.1 Alphaproteobacteria bacterium | reverse complement strand
GTTTCGCCTACGCCGTAAGGCGTGGGCGAACAAAACAGTCCAGCGGACTGTTTTGAGCGGCGAGACGCCGCGAGCTTGGGCGAGCGGCCGGGCGCGTTTCGCCTACGCCATGACATGGGCGCCCTTGCTGCGTTGCAACAAATTGGCCCATAGTATGTTCCATGACAGCGCAGGCGACACGGATCGCCGCGGATCGCGCCCATATCCGCCTTCTGGGCCGGCTTCTGGGTGAGGTGATCCGCGAGCAGCATGGCCCAGGTGCCTACGATCTGGTGGAGGACATCCGCCGCCAGTCGGTGGGCGAGTACCGGGCGGGCGAACGCGGGCCTGAAAAGCTGCTGACCGGACTTTCCCGGGACGATACGCTTCTTCTGATCCGCGCCTTCTCCATCTTCTCGCAGTTGGCCAACATTGCCGACGACCACGCCCTGCGGCATGAAACGCGGGCGCTTGGCGCCGGCGCCATGCAGCGGCTGGAGCATCAGGCCGCGCTGTCTGGCCGCAAGGTGGGTGCCTTCCTGAAGGAAGCGCTGTTCGTGCCGGTGATCACGGCACATCCGACCGAGGTGCGGCGCAAGTCGGTGCTGGACCGCGAGGTGGAACTGGGCGAGCTGCTGGAGGCCCGCCAGACGGCCAGCCAGCAGACCGCGGAACTGAGCGAGATCGACGCCCAGCTCAAGCGCGCGATCCGCATCCTGTGGCAGACCCGCATGCTGCGCGACGCCCGCATCCAGGTCACCGACGAGATCGAGAACAATCTGGCGGTGTTCAGCCGCACCTTCCTGCCCCAGCTTGCGGCGGTGAAGCGGCGCCTGGCGCGGCTGTTCGGGCTGGATGGCGAGATCATCCCATTCCTCAAGCCGGGCTCCTGGGTGGGCGGCGACCGCGACGGCAACCCCAATGTGTCGCCCCAGACGCTCGATTATGCGGTGCGCCGCCAGTCCGAGAGCGTGCTCGATTACTACCTGGCCGAGGTGCATGCGCTGGGTGCCGAACTGTCGCTGTCGGATTCGCTGGTGCGGACCAGCGATGCACTGAAGGCGCTGGCGGCGGCGCCGGACCATACTTCCATCCACCAGATGGACGAGCCCTATCGCCGGGCGCTGGTGACCTGTTATGCGCGGCTGGCGGCGACGCGCAAGGCGCTTCTGGGCCGCGGTCCCGTGCGCCCTGCCCGCTTCGAGGCCCGGCGCTATGGCGCGCCCGAGGAGTTTGCCGCCGATCTTGACGTGATCGCCCGCTCGCTGATCGACAATGGCGATGCCGACCTGGGCGACGGGCGGCTGCTGGCCTTGCGCGAATCCGTGGCGGCGTTCGGCTTCCATCTGGCGGTCATGGATGTACGCCAGAATTCCGACGTGCACGAGCGTGCCGTGGCCGAACTGCTGAAGTTCGCCGACGCCGAATCTGACTATCTGGCGCTGGACGAAAAGAAGCGCGCGGCGCTGCTGGAACGGGAATTGTCTCATGCCCGCCCCCTGCGCAGTCCATACGCCGCATATTCGCCGCAGACCGCGCGCGAGCTGGCGATCGCCGATCACGTCGCCGCCCTCAAGCGCGACTTCGGCCAGGGCGCGGTGGCGCAATATGTTATCTCCAAGGCGGGCAGCGTTTCCGACCTGCTGGAAGTGGCGCTGCTGATGAAGGAAGCCGGCCTGTTCGTGCCCGGCACGGAGCCCAGGGCGCAGCTTCGCATCGTACCGCTGTTCGAGACCATCGATGATTTGCGCCGCAGCGCCGATGTGATGGGCGAATTCTTCGCCTCGCCCCTGGCCCAGGCGATGCTGGCCGGCCAGGGCGGACTGCAGGAAGTGATGATCGGCTATTCCGACAGCAACAAGGATGGCGGCTACGTCACCTCCAACTGGGAAATCCACTCCGGCATTTCGCGCCTGGTGGCGCTGGGCAGGGAACGCGGCGTGCGGCTGCGCTTCTTCCATGGACGCGGCGGCGCGGTGGGCCGCGGCGGCGGCTCCAGTTTCGACGCCATTCGCGCGCTGCCGGCGGGGGCTTCTGCGCACGGCATTCGCATCACCGAACAGGGCGAGGTGGTGTCTTCCAAATATGGCGATCCGACAATCGGCCGCGCCAGCCTGGAGACCATCGTGGCCGCGGCGCTGCTGGCCGAACTGTCGCCCCAGGCCGACGCCGCCGACGCGGGCGAAGGGGCCGCGCTTCTGTCAGACCTCAGCCGGGCGGCCTTCACCCATTACCGCGCGCTGGTCTATGAGACCCCGCATTTCGAGACCTATTTCCGCCAGGCGACGCCGCTTCTCGAAATCGCCGACCTCAAGATCGGCAGCCGCCCCGCGTCGCGCAGCACTTCGCCGCGCATCGAGGACCTGCGCGCCATTCCGTGGGTATTCTCCTGGTCACAGGCGCGCGTGATGCTGCCCGGCTGGTACGGCTTCGGCACGGCGGCCGATGCGGTGGGCGTGGATGCGCTGAAACCGCTTCATGCCGGATCGGCATTCTTCCGCACCATGCTGGCCAACCTGGAAATGGTACTGGCCAAATCCAGCCTGGACATCGCGCGCCGCTATGCCGGGCTGGTGGAGGATCGCGCGCTGGCAGACAGCGTGTTCGAACGCATCGCCGCGGAATGGCACCTGACCCGCGACGCGCTGCTGGCGGTCACCGGTCAGACGAGCCTTCTGGAACGCGATCCGCGGCTGGCAGCCTCCATCCAGAGCAGGCTGCCTTATGTCGATGCGCTCAATCACCTTCAGGTGAACCTGATGGCGCGCCGGCGCGCCGGCGATGCCGATGAGAACACCGACAAGGGCATCCACATGGCGATCAATGGTATCTCGGCGGGCCTGCGAAACAGCGGCTAGACGATCTTGCCCATGGCCGGATCGCTGCGGCTGGGACGGCCGGTTTCGATGTGACCTGCCAGGCGGCACAGATACCCCGCCTCCTCGCCCGCCGTCACGGACAGATCGTACCAGTGGTCGCTGGCGGAAAGGCTCCAGCGGTCTTCGATGCGCGCGCCCGGCTGCAGGTCGTGGCGATGCGCAGGCTCGAGCCAATAGGCGTTTGGCGTGACGGCGACGGACAGCATGCGCGGGCTTTCATTGTAAAGCGACAGCACCAGCATGTCGGCTTTGTGCGACAGCGACACGCGCAGCCCCTGGGAGGCGCTGCCTGCTCCGCCCGTCCAGCGGCGCAGGAAGCCGTTGGGACCATGCGCGGTGAAATGGAATGTACCACGGAACAGCAGGCGGTCGCGGACATGCTTGCCGGCTTCAACGGCATAGGAGACGGCTTCGCCCGCGTGATAGACGGTCAGGCCCGCGCCCGCGGCGCCGCGATTGGCGATCTCCACCTCGAAAGCGCCGCCATCGGCCCGCCCCGTCACGTCCAGGGCGTAAGGCAGCGGCCGCGCCGCGCGCTGGCCCGCCTCCTGCGCAAAGGTCTGCGGCATGGCCGGAACAACCGGTTTCGCCAGGCCTTTGCTTTCGTCGGTGACCGCCAGCCGGTCATGGCCATCCGGCAAGGCCGCGCTGCCATCGGGATCGGCGAAGTCGAACACGCTGGTCAGATCGCCCGCCATCGCCCGGCGCCAGGGACTGATGTTCGGTTCTTCCACGCCAAAGCGCCGTTCGAGAAAGCGGATGATCGAAGTGTGGTCGAACAGCTGGGAATTGACCCAGCCGCCGCGCGTCCAGGGCGATACCACCATCATCGGCACGCGCGGGCCGAAACCCACCGGCTCGCCGTGATAGAATTCGCCCATCGTATCCGCGGTGCTGATGCCGTTTGCCTTTGGCGGCACCAGTGGGGGCACATGGTCGAAGAAACCGTCATTCTCGTCATAGGTGAGAATGAAGACGGTCTTTGCCCAGACCTCGGGATTGGATGCGAGCGCGCAGATCAGGCCCGAGGTGAACTGCTCGCCATAGCCGGGCGGTGCCGCCGGATGCTCGCACATGATGTAGGGCGCCACGATCCAGGACACTTGCGGCAGGCGATCCGCCGCCACATCGCGTGCGAAGGCGGCGATCAGGTGTTCGCCGCGCGAGGTCTTGGCGTTTCCGGCATTGGCGCCATCGACCCAGGCACGTCCGCGCCGGTAAAGTTCGTCCGACGGATCCAGCCCGCGGAAGGCCTTGAAATAGGCGAGCTCATTGTCGCCGTAATTGTCGAATTCCTGATAGACCTTCCAGTCGATGCCGGCATGCTGCAGGCGTTCCGCATAGGTGGTCCAGCCGTAAGGCGTGAAGCGGGCGGAGTCGTTGGCGGGGTCCGCCGTCTCATTCACCTCGATGACCGAATTTGTCACCGCATCGGGGATTTCCATTCCCGCCGAGAGGCCATTGCTGCCCGAGAACAGGAACATCCGGTTGGGCGATGTCGGCCCGAAGATCGAACAGTGATAGGCATCGCAGATGGTGAAAGCGTCCGCCAGCGCGTAATAGAAAGGCAGGTCCGCGCGAGTGAAGTAGCCCATGGTCATCGGCGTCTTGGCGTCGATCCAGGCATCCCAGTCCTGCCAGCGCGCCTGGCTGCCCTTCCAGCTGTGATCCAGCGAGGCCATGAATTGGGCGTTCGTCCCCTTGCTGTCCAGGTGGAACGGCGCCACCACCCCGCCGCGCGGATGCGGCTGGTGAAAAACGGACTTTCCGTTCTGCCAGGTCAGCGGACGCGGATCGCCAAAGCCGCGCACGCCGCGCAGGCTGCCGAAATAATGGTCAAAGGAGCGGTTCTCCTGCATCAGGATCACCACATGCTGCACATCCTTGATGCTGCCGGTGATGCGCCGGGCGGGAATGGCAAAGGCGTCGCGCAGAGGCAGCGGCAATGCGGCGGCGGCCGCTGACATTTTCAGAAAATCACGACGGCGGCTGAGGGGCATGGCACGAATTCCGGTCCGGCAGTCCAATCCCTAGACAGCATGCGCGACAGCGTTACGACGATCGCCATGTCACTGTGCCGCACTGGCCACTGCGCGATCCGTCGTCAATCTGAATCCGATCCGTCACAACGCGCTGATACCCCGCCTGCAACGCGGCAATTGCGCCGCATCGCAATATGGGGACTTCAATGCTGAAACGGGGCATGCCGGCTTGTGGCTTGTTCGTGAGCGCCGCGGCCATTGCCATCTGTGCAAGTTCTTCCGCCTTCGCCCAGGGTGCAGCGGCCGAAGCGGGCGTCGAAACCGTGGTCGTGTTCGGCCAGGGCGAGGCGCGCCAGACCCAGACCATCACCCAGAGCGACATTACCGCGGCCGTGCCGGGCACCAGCCCGCTGGAGGTGATCTCCAAACTGCCGGGCGTGAATTTCCAGTCCGCCGATCCCTACGGCATCTATGAATGGTCGACCCGCATTTCCATCCGCGGCTTCAACCAGAACCAGCTTGGCTTCACGCTGGATGACGTGCCGCTGGGCGACATGTCCTATGGCAACTACAACGGCCTGCACATCAGCCGCGCCATCTCGTCGGAGAATATCGCCCGCACCGACCTGGCGCAGGGCACCGGCGCGCTGGGCACCGCCTCCACCTCGAACCTGGGCGGCACGCTGGCCTTCCATTCGCGTGATCCGGGCGAGGAAGCCGGGATTTACGGCAGCGCCGCCTATGGCAGCTTCGACACCACCCACGACTTCATCCGCCTGGACACGGGCGAAGCCGGCACGGGCACCAGCGCCTATGTCTCCTACGGCTTCCAGCAGGCCGACAAGTGGAAGGGCTATGGCCTGCAGAAGCAGCAGCAGGTCAACACCAAGCTGGTGCAGAAGCTGGGCGACAATGCCCGCCTGACCGCCTTCCTGAACTGGTCGGCGCGGCGCGAGAACGACTATCAGGACATGTCGCTCGATATGATCAACCGTCTTGGATACAAGTGGGACAACATCAGCAACAACTGGCCGCTGGCGGTCCAGGTCGCCAACGCCTACCTATCCGGCACGACCCTGCCCGCGCCGTTCAAGACAGTGGATGACGCCTATTACAACGCGTCGGGCCTGCGAAACGACGCGATCGGCGGGGTGACCGGCGACTGGTCGGTGATGGACAATCTGCAGCTCAAGGCCACCTTCTATGGCCACAACAACACCGGCCAGGGCTTGTGGTACACGCCCTATGTGCCCACCTCGGCGCTGATCCCCGGCGCGGCGCCCATCTCGATCCGCACCACCGAATACGGCATCAACCGTTATGGCGCGATCGGTTCGGCCATCCTGACGCTGGGTGACCACACGATCGAGGGCGGCGTGTGGTACGAGAACAACAATTTCCACCAGGCGCGCCGCTATTACGGCCTGAACGCCGACGGTAAGAACCGCACCAGCCTGCAGTTCCAGCGCGATCCGCTGGCAACCCAGTGGGCCTTCCTGTTCAACACCACTACCCTGGTCTTCCACATCGAGGACGACTGGCAGGTGAGCGATGCGCTGAAGGTCACTTACGGCTTCAAGACCCAGACGGTGAACAATTCCGGCCATCTCCTGGCGTCGCAGATCACCGCGCCCTTCCTGCCGCTGAGCGCCAACCAGTTCACCGGCGGCAAGATCGGCACCAGCACGGGCTTCCTGCCACAGGTCGGCGCGGTCTATCAGCTGAACGATGTGAGCGAGGTGTTCGCCGACTATGCCCGCAACCAGCGCGCCTTCGTGTCGGCGGGCACGGACGGTCCCTTCTCCACCACTCAGCCGGGCTTCAATGCCATCAGCGGTTCGCTGAAGCCGGAAACCTCGGACACGGTGGAAGGCGGCTACCGCTTTCACTTCGACGGGCTGACCGGCGACATCGCCGCCTATTATGTCAACTTCCAGAACCGGCTTCTTGCCACCACAGTGGGCGCCGGCATCGTGGGCAATCCCTCGGCGCTGTCGAATGTGGGCGGCGTGACATCCAAGGGCATCGAGGCGGCGGCGACCTGGCGCTTCTTCCAGGACGCGTGGCTGTACGGGTCCTATTCGTACAACGACTCCACCTATGACGATAACGTGTATGACGGCACCGGCGCGCTGGTGATGGCGACCAAGGGCAAGACCACGGTCGATGCCCCGCGCAACATCCTGAACGCCGAGATCGGCTATGACGACGACACGCTGTTCGGCCGGCTGGGCGTGCAATACATGAGCAAGCGCTATTTCACCTATGAGAACGACCAATCGGTGCCCGGCCACACGCTGGTCAGCGCCAGCCTTGGCTATCGCCTGCACACCGACAGCGACCTGACCAACGGGCTGGAGATCCAGGTCAATGCCGAGAACCTGTTCAACGAACGCTATGTCGCCACCATCGGCTCGACCGGCTTCGTCGCGCGCGGCGATGCCCAGACGCTGCTGCCCGGCGCGCCGCAGTCCTTCTACGTCACCCTGCGCAAGTCGTTCTGACTTCGGGGCGCCTTGCAAAAGGCAAAGGCCGCGCGCTTCGCAGCGCGCGGCCTTTGTGTTTGGGTCCGTCTTCCGGCGCCTAGCGCTTGGAGAACTGGAAGGAACGGCGGGCCTTGGGACGGCCGTACTTCTTGCGCTCCACCGCGCGCGGGTCGCGGGTGAGGAAGCCGCCCGGCTTCAGCGCCGCGCGCAGCGCCGGCTCATAGGCCACCAGGGCACGGGAGATGCCGTGACGCACGGCACCCGCCTGGCCCGACAGGCCGCCGCCCGTCACCGTCACGATGACGTCGAACTGGCCGTCGCGATTGGTGGCGATCAGCGGCTGGCGCAGGATCATGCGCAGCACGGGACGGGCGAAATAGATGGTCTCGTCGCGGTCATTGATGATGATCTTGCCGGTGCCCGGCTTGATCCACACCCGCGCCACCGATTCCTTGCGGCGGCCCGTGGCATAGGCGCGGCCCTGGGCGTCACGCTTGTCGCCGGCCTTGGCGGCATCGTCGGCTTCCGGCTGGCGGGCCTTGATCAGGGTCGATTTCAGCTCGGTGAACTTGTTCTCTTCCGCCATGGTCAGGCTGCCTTGTACTGGGTGTTCTTGGGATTCATCTTGGCCACGTCCAGCGTCTCGGGCTGCTGGGCGGTATGCGGGTGCTCGGCCCCGGCATAGACGCGCAGGTTGCCGAGCTGGCGGCGGCCGAGCGGTCCACGCGGGATCATGCGCTCCACCGCCTTCTCGACGATGCGTTCGGGATGCTTGCCGGCCATGATGGCGCCGGCGGTACGCTCTTTAATTCCGCCGATATAGCCGGTGTGGCGGTAATATACCTTGTCCTTCAGCTTCTTGCCGGTCAGCACCACCTTGGACGCGTTGATGACAATCACATTGTCGCCGCAGTCCATGTGGGGCGTGTAGGTCGCCTTGTGCTTGCCGCGCAGGCGCATGGCGATGATGGAGGCGAGACGGCCCACGACCAGGCCGCTGGCGTCGATCACCACCCACTTCTTTTCGATCTCGGATGCTTTGGCCGAGTAGGTTTTCATGGTGCAAATCTCTTGATGGGACGCCGGGCTATACGGTCCCGCGCCGCCATGGTCAACAGAAATGTCCAGAAACCGGGCATCTTTTTGGTGCGGTATTATAATACCGCATTCAGCCGGCGATGTTACACTTGACATACCCACCACCAAGGACTAGGTTAGAGGGGTAGTCGAGAAAGCCGCCCAAATGGCCAAGTCAGTCCTGAATGCCCCCCACTTCCACGACGAAAAGGCAGCCTTCGCATATGTTGAGGCGCACCTGTGGGCCGATGGCCGTCCTTGTCCCCATTGCGGCGTTCTGGACCAGTCCAAGCCCATGAACGGCAAGACCACCCGAATTGGCCTCTATAAGTGCTACGCCTGCCGTAAGCCCTTCACCGTGCGTAAGGGCACCATTTTCGAGGATAGCCATCTGCCCTTGCACCTGTGGCTCCAGGTGATCCACCTGATGTGTGCCAGCAAGAAGGGCATCAGCACCCGCCAAATCCAACGGATGCTGGACTGCTCCATGAAGACCGCTTGGTTTCTTGGGCATCGTATCCGCGAAGCTATGGCCCCTGCCGCTAGTGAGCCACCACTGGGCGGCCGTGGCAAAGTGGTTGAAGCCGATGAAACCTTCATCGGCACCGCTGATGGAAAGCGTGGCCAAAAGGCTTGGGGCGGCATGGGCCACAAGATGAAGATCATGTCCTTGGTGGAACGTGGCGGCAAAGTCCGCTCGCGCCGGATCAAGGACGCCACCAAGCTAACCGCCAAGGACGTTCTGGGGGCCAATATCCACCCCGAAAGCATCCTGCACACCGACGGCTCGCACATTTACCGCGAGATTGGCGTGAGCAAGAAGCATGAGTTTGTCGATCACAGCATTAGCTATGTCGGCCTTGGCCAGAATGGCCGCAAGGTCCACACCAACACCCTCGAAGGCTATTTCAGCGTGTTCAAGCGGGGCATGGTTGGTACCTACCAGCACTGCGGCGAACAGCACCTTGACCGCTACCTTGCCGAGTTTGATTTCCGCGCCAACCATCGGGAAAAGATGGGCTTTGATGACGTGAGCCGTGCCAGCATGGCCTTGAAGGCCACTAAGGGTAAGCGGCTCACCTACGAAACGACTAAGGGAGCCTGAGACCTTTAAGCAGCAGGTCGCAGCATTCATCCGTTGGCGCAAGAAGCGTGGCTATGAGGTCGCGCCGTTCACACGCATTTTCTGGGGCAAAAAGGGGTGGCACCGAAAATCCAAGAAATTGTAGGGGTTTATGGCCTGCCATATTTTGCAGACGATTTTGATATAGGGTACTTGACATGACTGATTTGGCTGCCCCCGCACTGGTTGCCGACTACCTGCTCGTTGAGTGCAGGGAGCGCGGTGAAGTGCTGACCAATTTGAAGCTTCAAAAGCTGATTTATTATGCCCAGGCTTGGGAGTTAGCCCTGCGCGACCGGGAGCTTTTTGCCGAAGATTGCCAGGCGTGGATTCACGGGCCGGTTATTCCCTCTCAGTACCAACGATTCAAAGATTATCAGTGGCGGCCAATCACTGAAGAAATCGCACGCCCGTCCCTACCGGAGGCGGTGGCATCTCATTTGAACGAAATTGTTGATGTGTTTGGAGCCGATAGTGCCGTTGCACTTGAGCTAATGACGCACAGGGAGCGTCCGTGGCTTGAGGCTCGTGGCGATTTGCTACCGGACGCCCCCTCCACCAACCGAATTTCTAAGACCACCATGCGGGATTATTACCGCTCTCTCGATGGCGATTCATAAATCAGCCGTTTCCAACGGTGGAAACATTAAGAAGGGTTCTGCACCGGACCCAGCGCTCAAATTCTCATTCAAACTATTCGATAACACGGATGGCGAAATGTGCCCGCCGGGATTTTCGGATGGATATACGCAAACGCTCATGGAGCGCTTGAAGGATTTGTCTTCATGGACTGTCCAGCGGTTCACCAGCGAATATAACAAGACGCTGCGAAACCATAAGCACACATGGGAAAAGACCGCGAGGCCGGAAGGGTACGTTCACTTAAATGCAGCTTATCGAGAGCTGGAGGGCTGGCAGTTTTGTCTGACTGCAAATGAACACGGAAGAGTACATGGCGTAATAATTGATGACACGTTCTATGTAATTTGGCTGGACTGTAACCATCGGATGTATCCATGACCAAAGCACCCAAGCCCAATAAATCAAAGCTAACCGACGCAGAGCGCCACAAGCGTTTCGTGGACATGGCGAAGGAAGTGGGAGCCAGCGACAGGGCGGTGGATTTTGAGTCAGCCCTGAAAGCCGTAGCAAGAAAAGGGAAAGCCCCCTGACTCTTGCGAGCCAAGGGGCTTCCGGCTATCTTCTCGTGCGGTCGGAGTACCGCATGAGACACCTCCGATCTTTCACTAGCGATTTCAAACAGCGCGCCCCTTGCCGGGCGCGTTTCTGTTTGTGCCGGATTGCAATTCCGCCGACTATTTCCGCGCCCATTCCGCCGCCATTCGGCGGAACTTTTCGGCGTATTATTTAATATCAATGGTTTAACAAGAGGAATTCCGCCGAAAGCAGCGACAATTCCGCCGTCGCGCCGCTACTTTGGTCGTGGCCCCGGTTTTCCTCCGGCCATCAATTTGCGGACGGCATCGCGAGTCACGGTCTTTTCTGGGAAGGCCGCTTTGGCGTGATCCCAGGCGTGATCTAACGTTCGCTCTCTATCGGAGTACGCCAGTTTGTAGGCGACATACCAAGCGTCCAGGGCCGCTTTGGGCAATGGTGGGGCTTTGACGCCGGAATCGCGCTGAATAGGTGCGGGGACCGCCTTCTCGTCCGCTAAAACCTGTCGCGGGGTCCTAGGTTTGAGTTTGGCGACATCTTCAGGGTTGAAACGTACATTTAAGCACCTGAAGGCCGTGGGTACCCTGAAATACGGGGTATTACCGAACCACATTCTAACAATGCCGGTATCCCAAAAATTGGAATTGCCAGCGACGTGTGCCCAAAAATATGAGGGCACCTCAGCCCGTTGTTCCGCCGCAAATGATGGAGAATTTTTTGGCTCGCAGTAGATCATTTCTGCAGCTGTGCGAACCATCTCAGCGCGCGCGGCTTCGAGTAACTGAGCAGCGGCAACCTTGGGGCCCACGGGGGCTAATGCCGCTGCCGCCTCCAAAGGCGTCAACCAGCGCTCAAATTCTTCAGCCGTAAGAGTTCTGAAATCGTCCCCCATGCGGGGAGACTAGCCATAGTGTCTGGGTATGGGAAGTGTATCATCGCCATTCAGCCGGCGCAGCGGGCCGGGTCGGGCCGGCGCTGGAAGTCGTTGCGGCGCGAGGGGCTGAAATCGGCCCGCACATGGTCCCACCAGCAGCGGAAATAGGAGCGCGGCTCCTCCTGGTTGAAGATTTCGGGGGCCAGCGCCGTCAGCTGCGGCAGCCGGGTCCAGGGCACCTGGGGAAAGGTATGGTGCTCGTGATGATAGCCGGTGTTGAACAGTATCCAGTTCAGCCAGCCATAGCTTGAGCGGGTGGGATTTTCGCCGTCGTCGCCGGGGTGCTCGGCCAGCGACTGGCCCAGATTGGTGATGCCGGCCTTGCCCCGGAAGATCGACAGCGACCACACCTGGTACAGCACCGCGAGCCAGCCAAATGCCAGCCACAGCAAGACCAGCGCGGCGGCGGACACCGCCATGAACAGCGCCCGCTCGCCCACGGAGGGCCGGGTGGACGCCATTTGCCGCTGCGTATCGCGCACCGCCCGACCCGTGGCCCGGCGATAGACCGGCAGGAAAATGCGGTCGCTGACCAGAAAGCCCAGCGGCAGCAGCGCCACCACCAGCTGGCCGGCCACCATCAGCTTCTCCAGCACCGGATGGGCCGCGCGGAAGCGGCGGCGTGCCAGATACCGGCAATTGTCCTCATGCTCATAGTCGCGTTCGTAATTTCCCAGGAAGGGATGGTGCAGCGAGACATGCTCGTGCTGATAGGTGAGCTGCAGGGAGAAGCTGATCAGGATCACCTCCAGCAGCAGGTCGAAGGCCAGCTTGGCCCGCCGGCCGCGGAATACCAGGCGATGCGCGGTTTCGTGCAGCAGCGCCCCGGCGGAATGGATCACCAACTGGCCCACGAAGAAGGCGGTCAGGAAAACCGTCAGCACGCCGGTCCCCGCCACCCACCAGCAGACCGTCCAATGCAGCGCCAGGATGGCGAGCGCGCCATAGGCCCCCCGATGGTCGGGCTGGGCCAGCGCCGCGGCCTCCGGATGGGCACGCAGAAGCTGCTGGCGCAACTGGATATGGCGGCGCGATTGGAGTGACGGGCTGCTTTCCCTGAGGACCGGGCCGGCGCCAAACCGTTCCGCCGTGGCGCCCTGCTCGCTCATCATGCCCCCGGAATGATCTGGGGAACATGCCCCGCCGCAGCCAACCAGCCTATACACTATCGCGGCCCTGCAGACAGGGCTTTTCGCACCCGGTCACAGTTGGGATAAACTGCGGCCATGGCCGAGCCCAACCACTGCGGAACCTGCACCCTGTGCTGCAAGCTGCTGGACATTGCGGTCCTGCAGAAGCCTGCGTACCGGTGGTGCCCGCATTGCAAGGTGGGCGATGGCTGCGGGATCTATGCGGAGCGCCCGGTCCCCTGCCGGGAATTCGTCTGTGTCTGGCTGGGCTCGCAGACCGGACCCAGGCCCCTGCCCGCTGAATTGCGGCCCGATCGCAGCGGCATGCTGTTCTACTACACCAACAGCTTCAAGGAACTGAACGGCGTGACCGACAGCGGCCGGCCGGGCGCCTGGAGATCGCCCAAGGTCCGGTCCCTGATCAGGGCCATGGCCGCGACCGGACGCACCATCATCTTTCGCGACGGCAATGGCCACTACGGGGTCGTCAATGGCGAACCCCGGCAGATCGAGCTCAGCGAACCGGACGAAAAGGGCGCGCGCACATTCGTCCGCTTCCTGTAGCGCACCGGCCTGTCATGCGGCCCCAAGGGGTGGCAAAGGCCCCGCGGCGCATTAGATTGCGGTCATGACCAACGCCCCGCCCCTGCTTTTGTCCACCCGCCGTGACGGGGTGCTGCGGCTGACGCTCAACCGTCCCGCCCAGCGCAACGCCCTGTCGTCCGAACTGATCGCAGCCCTGGCGGCGGCGCTTGAGGGGGCGGCAACGGACGGCGCCACGCGGGTGATCCTGGTCGCGGCGGCGGGCAATGTCTTCTGCGCCGGCCACGACCTGAAGGAGATGCGGGCGCTGCGCGCGGGTCCCGATGGGGGAGCGGCTGCCTTTGCGGAACTGTTCACGCGCTGCTCGGCGATGATGCAGGCCATCGTGACCAATCCCAAGCCGGTGATCGCGATGGTCCAGGGCGTGGCCACGGCCGCCGGCTGCCAGATGGTGGCCAGCTGCGACCTTGCGGTGGCGTCCAGCGCCGCGCGCTTCGCCACGCCCGGCGTCAATATCGGGCTGTTCTGTTCCACGCCCATGGTGGCGCTGTCGCGCAATGTGGGGCGCAAGGCGGCGATGGAGATGCTGCTGACAGGCGAGATGATCGACGCCGAGGAAGCGCGCCGCATCGGCCTGGTAAACCGGGTGGTGGCGGCGGAGTTGCTGGAAGCGGAAACCCTTTCACTTGCCGGGCAGATCGCCGCCAAGCCGCGCCGCACGCTGAAAGCCGGCAAGCAAGCCTTCTATCGCCAGCTGGAGATGCCGCTGGCCGACGCGTACGACCATGCCAGCCGGGTGATGACCGAGAACATGCTGGATGCCGAGGCCACCGAAGGCATTGGCGCATTCCTCGACAAACGCGAACCCAAATGGCCTGCGTAATGCCCGGCTATCCCGACAGCCTGATCAAATCCATCCTGCGTTCGGTCAAGACCATCGCCATGGTCGGAGCCAGCGCCAACGAGATCCGCCCCTCCTATTTCGCGATGATGTACCTGCTGAACAAAGGATACAAAGTCATCCCCATCAATCCCGGCGCCGCGGGCAAGACGATTCTGGGCCAGACCGTCTATGCCAGCCTGAAGGACGTGCCAAATTCTTCAGAGATCGGGCCCGTCGACATGGTCGACATCTTCCGCGAAGCCAAATATGCACCGGAAATTGCACGCGAGGTTGTGGCAGAAAAGGACCGGCTGGGCGTGAAAGTACTGTGGATGCAGCTTGGCGTGATCAGCGAGGAAGCCGAACGGATCGGCAGGGATGCGGGCCTGACCGTCATCATGGACCGCTGCCCCAAGATCGAGCATGGCCGTTTCTCGGGCGAGATGGGCTGGCTGGGCATCAACCGCAAGGTCATCGACAACCGCAAGCCGCTGCTGTTCGGCAAGGGCGGCAGTCTCGGAAAGAATTGATGTCGCTCGATAATGCTTCCATGACCGTTTATGGCGACTCCATCTCGGGCAACTGCCTGAAGGTGAAGTTCGTCGCCGACCGGCTGGGCATTCCCTACGACTGGGTGGAAACCAGCGTGCTGGCGCGCGAAACCCGTACCGCCGATTTCCTGGCGCTGAATCCGGCCGGCCAGGTGCCCACCGTGACCTGGCCCGATGGACGGGTGCTGGCCCAGTCCAACGCCATCATGCTGCTGCTGGCCGAAGGCTCCGACCTGATCCCGGATGATCCCTTTGATCGCGCGCTGATGTACCAGTGGCTGTTCTGGGAACAGTACAGCCACGAAACCGCCCTGGCCGTGCTGCGCTTCAAGAAGCACTATCTGAAGCTGGCGGACCACGAGATCGATCCCGGCCTGCCGCTGCGCTGCGACGCCGTTCTGGGCCTGATGGAAGGACACCTTGCCCCCCGCCGCTATTTCGTCGGGGAAAAGCTGTCACTCGCCGATAGTGCGCTGGTGGCCTATACACGCTTTGCCCACCAGGCGGGCCTGAGCCTTCCCACCCATGTCGCGGCCTGGGTGCGGCGGGTGGAACACGAGTTGGAAATAGAACATCTGAATTGAGGAGGACATCCGTGGCCGATTATGGATTCAGCACCCTGTCCGTGCATGCCGGTGCCCAGCCCGACCCCGCAACCGGCGCGCGGGCGACACCGATCTACCAGACCACCGCCTTCGTGTTCGAAGACGCCGACCATGCCGCGGCGCTGTTCAACCTGCAGGTCTTCGGCAACATCTATTCGCGCATCATGAACCCCACCAATGCCGTGCTGGAAGAGCGCGTGGCGGCGCTGGAAGGCGGGCGGGCGGGACTTTCCTGCGCGTCCGGCCATGCGGCGCAGCTTCTGGCCCTGCATACGCTGATGGAACCGGGCGCCAACATCGTGGCGGCCCGACAGCTCTATGGCGGCTCGATCAACCAGTTCTCCCAAGGCTTCGCCAAGTTCGACTGGCATGTGAAGTGGGCAGATACCACCGATCCCGACAGCTTCAAGCGCCAGATCGACGGCAAGACCAAGGCGCTGTTCGCCGAAAGCATCGCCAATCCCGGCGGCCTGATCACCGATATCGAGGCGCTGGCGAAGATCGCCCACGACGCCGGCGTTCCGCTGATCATCGACAACACGCTGGCCACGCCCTACCTGATCCGGCCGGTCGAATGGGGCGCCGATATCGTGCTGCACTCGGCCACCAAGTTTCTGGGTGGCCACGGCAATTCCATGGCCGGCGTCATTATCGATGCGGGCAAATTCGATTACGGCAACGGCAAGTTCCCCACCCTGTCCGAGCCCTGCCCGTCCTATCACGGCATGAAGCTGTGGGAGACGTTCGGCGACATGGCATTCGCCATCGCCTGCCGGGTGCTGGGCCTGCGCGACCTGGGGCCGGCCCTGTCGCCGATGAACGCTTTTCTGGTGCAGACCGGGATCGAGACCTTGCCGCTGCGGATGCAGAAGCATTGCGACAACGCGCTGACGGTCGCCAAATGGCTCAAGGCCAATCCGAAGGTGAGCTGGGTCAACTATGCGGGACTGGACGACAATCCGTCTTACGCCTTGCACAAAAAATACTGTCCCAAGGGTGCGGGCAGCGTGTTCACCTTCGGCCTGAAGGGCGGCTATGAGGCGGGCATGAAGATGGTCAACAGTGTGCAGTTGTTCAGCCACCTGGCCAATATCGGCGACACACGCAGCCTGATCATCCACCCGGCATCGACCACCCACCGCCAGCTTTCCGATGAGGACCGGGTGAAGGCGGGCGCGGGACCGGACGTGGTGCGCCTGTCGATCGGCATCGAGGATAGTGCGGATATTATTGCGGATCTCGAACAGGCGATGGTTTAAGCCCGGTGCTTCAGTTCGAACGCGTGCCAGACGGACGCTGACAGCAGAAGGGCCGCGGTGACTTGGTGCGCCGCGGCCAGATGCTCGGGCACCATCAAGAGCAGCGTGGCAATGCCGAGACCGACCTGGACAGTGGTGATGACGGCCACCAGCTTGGCGCTGGTCTTGGCCGCACCCGTCAGCTTGATGCCTTTGGCATAAACATAGGCAGCGAAACCAGCGACGACGTAGGCGCCGATACGGTGGTCGAACTGGGCCAGGCCGTCATTCTCGAAGAAATTGATCCACCAGGGCGCGTGGAAAAAGGCATTTTCCGGGAATATGCGGCCGTTCATGTCGGGCCAGGTGTTGTAGACCAGACCCGCATGCAGCCCCGCCACCAGCGCGCCCAGCAGCATCTGCACATAGACCAGCGCGGCAAATGCATAGCCGCGCCGCGCGTCGCCCCTGTCCTTGTCCGATACGCTGCCGCCATTGGACCCTTTGAGATATTCCAGCGCGATCCAGATCATCGCCACCAGCAGGAGCAGCGCGGTGCCCAGATGGATTGCGAGGCGGTACTGGCTGACGGACACGCGCACTTCTAGCCCGCTGGCCACCATCCACCACCCGATCAGGCCCTGAAGCCCACCCAGCAGAAACAGCAGAAGCATGCGCGGCCAGTCGCTGCGTTTGATCGCGCCTACGGCGGCGAACCAGACGAAGGGCACGAAGAACACGAACCCCAGCAAGCGCCCCAGGAAGCGGTGCGCCCATTCCCACCAGAAGATCGCCTTGAAGCCTTCCAGGGTCATGCCCCGGTTTTCCAGCGTGTATTGCGGGATCTGCTGGTATTTGTGGAACGCCTCCAGCCATTGCGCGTGGTTCAGCGGCGGAATGGCGCCCATGATCGGGTCCCATTCGGTGATGGAAAGGCCAGATCCCGTCAGCCGCGTCAGCCCGCCGATGGTGATCATCGCCAGGATCACCACGGCCACGCCCAGCAGCCAGCCCCCAACGGCCTGGCGGCTTTTCCAGAAACCTGTCGCGGTGGTCATTTTATCGGTCGCATCGCTCCTTGCGGCTCTGATAGCCTTCCACCGCGTTCCCGTCCAAGGCCAAAATGTCCCGCCGTACCAAGACCCTGATCGCCGCCATCCTGATCGTTTTCATCTGGCTGCCGGTCTATGCCCTGTTCATTGCGGGGCTGCAGTGGCGCGTCCTGCCGGGCGCCCCCTGGTATGTGACCCTGCTGTTCTATGCCCTGGCGGGGACGGCCTGGATCATCCCAATCGGCCTGTCGTTGCGCTGGATGTACCGCGAACCGGCGAAGCAATGATCGACAACCGGGACCGGCACCGCTTCGAGCTCACCGAAAACGGCCTGATGGCGTGGGCCGAATATCACATTCGCGACGGGGTCTATATAATTCCCCATGTGGAGGCCGAACCGCCCTTGCGCGGCACTGGCGCGGCCGGCCGGCTTATGGCAGCCATCACGGATGCCGCGCGCGCCGGCGGCTTCAAGCTGGAACCACGCTGCCCATATGCCCGGATCTGGTTCCAGCGGCATCCGGGCGCCCGGGATGTGTTGGCCTAAAAAACAGGCACGCCCAAAGAGCGTTCATGTCGCACCCGCGAAGCTTGAAATACGCCACGGGCCCGGCTCGTAATAAGCATGCTGTTGCGGAGGGTTGGGTTATGTGGCGCGTCAAATCTCTCGATGCCGTTTTACGGACGGCCGAGAAGAAATCCCTGCATCGGTCGCTGGGCCCCGTCCAGCTGACCCTTTTGGGTATCGGCGGCGTCATCGGCACCGGCATCTTCGTGTTGACAGCGGAAGCCGCCCAGAAGGCAGGCCCCGGCATGATGATCTCCTTCGTCATCGCCGGTGCGGTCAGCGCGGTGGCCGCGCTCTGCTATGCCGAACTGGCGTCGATGGTGCCGGTCTCGGGCTCGGCCTACACCTATTCCTATGCCGTGCTGGGCGAGCTGGTGGCCTGGCTGGTCGGCTGGGCGCTCATCCTGGAATATGCCGTCGCGGCCAGCGCGGTCGCGGTGGGCTGGTCCGGCTATATCGTGGGCCTTCTGGCACAGGTGCATATCGTGATCCCCCCCGCCCTGGCCGCAGGACCCTATGCGGGCGGGGTGGTCAATCTTCTGGCCGTCTTCATCTCGATGGCGATCACCATATTGCTGGTGATCGGCACCCGCGAGAGCGCCAACGTCAACGCCGTGCTGGTCCTGATCAAGCTGGTCGCGCTGGGCGCCTTCATCGCGCTGGCCGTACCTGTGATAAAGAGCGGCAATTTCCATCCCTTTCTGCCCAATGGCTGGGGCACGGTGGGCGTGGTGGGCGCCGCCGCCTCGATATTCTTTGCCTATGTCGGCTTCGATGCCGTCTCCACCGCCGCGGAGGAGACCAAGAATCCCCAGCGCAACCTGCCCATCGGCCTGATCGGCAGCCTGGCCATCTGCACCGTGATCTATCTCGTGGTCGCGGCGGGGGCGATCGGCTCCTTCGGCGCCCAGCCGGTCTATGGCCCGCATGGCGAGGCGCTTGAACCGGGCTCCATGGCGCTTGCCGCGCAATGCGCCGGGATGACAACCCAGCCGCTTGTCTGTTCGCGCGAGGCGCTGGCCCATGTGCTGCGCGCCATCCACCACCCACTGGTCGGAAACCTGTTGGGGCTGGCGGCGGGAATCGCCCTGCCGACCGTGATCCTGATGATGCTGTTCGGCCAGACCCGCATCTTCTTTGTGATGTCGCGCGACGGACTTCTGCCCGAAGTGCTGTCCAGGGTGCATCCGCGATTCAAGACACCGCATGTGGTGACCTGGATCACCGGTGTCTGCGTCGCCGTGGCGGCAGCCTTCCTGCCGGTGGGCCAGCTGGCCGATATCTCCAATTCGGGCACGCTCTTCGCCTTCGCGATCGTCTCCATCGCGGTGCTGGTGCTGCGCTACACCGCGCCGGACCGCGCCCGTCCGTTCCGCACACCATGGATCTGGTTTTTCGCGCCCCTGTCGGCGGGTGGCTGCATCATCCTCTTCTTCTTCCTGCCGGCGCCGGCGATGATCCTGTTTCCGGTCTGGTCGGCTATCGGCCTGGTATTCTATTTCGCCTATGGCTACCGCAACAGCCATGTCGGGCGCGGCGTCACCGAGGTGCCGGAGCTGGACCCCGACGCGCCCGCCTTGATCGAGGCGGAATAGCGGTCAGCGCGCCGGAGGCACGCTTGCCAGCCAGTCCTTCAGCTTGTCTTTCCAGAACGCGGCGCGGCCCGTGGTGCCGTGGCCGCGCGTTTGGGCGCTGGCCGGGATCAGATAGAGCGATCCGTGCGCCAGCCGCCTGATGGTATTCACGGTGGTGCCTGTCTCGTTCGGATTGCGTTCATCATCGGCAGAATTGACTGCCAGCACCCAGGCCTTGACGCGCGCCAGCCCAGGGGCGGCATCGAAATCGCGCGAGGCATCGAACTGATAGATGGTGTCGTTGGCGTCGCTGTTTTCCGGCGCGGCCAGCTGAGCGTCCACGATGGCATCGGCGCTCGCGCGCGTGGGCGCACGATCCTGCCAGGCCAGGGTTCCGCCGCTGGTGGCGATGCTGAAAGTGACCTGCGCGATTTTCAGCATCGGAGGCTGGGTTTTGTAATCTCCGCCCTGCCAGGCGGGGTCGGCCTTGATCGTCTCGATCAGCATTCGCCGCAGCATCCAGTTGCGCGCTGCCATGGCCGTGGGCTGACTGGCCAGCGGAACAGCCGCATCCATGAAATCCGGAAAGGCTTCCGCCCAGGTCCAGGTCATCATGCCGCCCATCGAATTGCCGGTCACCAGGCGCAGGTGATGGATGTGCAAGCCTTCGGTGAGGAGGCGGTATTGCGCCGCGACCATGTCGTCGTAAGTGTAGCGGGGAAATTTCATCCGCAGGCCGTCGGACGGTTTGGAAGATTGTCCCGCGCCGATAGAATCCGGCAGGATGATGAAATAGCGCGACGCGTCCAGCGGTTGGCCCGGGCCGAACAGTTCGCCGCCGAAGCCGGCGTTCAGCATGCCACTGCCGTTGCCGCCCGTGCCGTGCAGCACCAGCACCACCGGATTCTTCGGATCGCCCAGCGTCGTGTAATGCTGGCGAAGCTGCGGCAGGACCGAACCGTCATGAAAACGGAAATCGCGGATCGTGAAATCGCCCGGCCGTGGCGTCTGCGCCGCCAGGGCCGGCGCGGCGGTGAACAGCATCGTCGCAGCAACAATCGTCCGCATCGCCATCATGCTTCACCCATCAGACCGGCATCCGCCGTTTGGTGTATTCCCGGCCGGTAAGCGATGAGGCTTCCGAACATTCCAGCACGCCCGCGCCCAGCCTGATGCTGTCGATCACGGTTTCCGGGATGGCCGTGTCCAGCAGCTTGACCCCGCTGGCCTTGCACGCCGCCGCCACGCGCAACCGCGCGGCATTGACATTGGCCGCGATGGAGGACGGCACCGAGTACTCGGTCTTCCGCGGCACGGGCGGGTCGGGATAGAAAGAGAGCCCGTTCAGGGACATCGCCATGTCGCCCGGGCCCCATTCGGCAAACCCTACACCGGGAACGGCGCAAGACTTCTCCACATTGTCCAGCGCCCACTTGTCCTCGATCTTCAGCCCCAGCATCAGTTCGCCGTCGGGGTTAAGCGGCCAGAGGTCGGCGATTCGGGTATAGCGGTTGGCATCGATGCCCCACATGCGCGAGGCAAAGCCCTGGCTGCCGCTGCCGCGCAGTCCTTCGCCGCCATACGGCAGATCGCCCAGTGCCTTTTTTGCCGACGGCGGATAGGGAAATGGATAGCGCATCGCCTGCACCGCGGCGGCCACGGCCTCGGGGTCTCGGGCATGGCAGATGTCCACGCCCATCACGCCGCAGGCCAGAATCTGCGCCACCATCCAGCTGTTGTGCTCCATATATTCCTTGCTGTGGCCGATGATCGGCATGGGACAGAAGGTTGCCGGTGTGCGGTGACCGCTGCGCGTGGGACCGCCATCCACCAGCCCGCGCACGAAGTTGCGCACATCTGCAAGGTCGAAACAGGCGTGCTCCAGGTCGATGCAGATGGCGTCGGCCCAGGTCTGGGACATCTTCTTGCCCATCTCATAGCCGTTTCCCTCGCCACTGGGACCCCAGGAGACGTAGTACATGGGCTGGCCGTCTTCCCACAGCTCGATCGCCTTGTTGATGCGGCGGGGCTTGTAATGGGGATCGACAGTGGACGGCTGCTTGCCCGACCACACCCAGCGCGGTTGCGCGGGCTGCGCCATGGCTTCCGCGGCGATGGCGAGGCCGGCGCCCGCGAACAGGAAATCCCTTTTCTTTATGTCCATAATCACCCCTGCTCTTGTTCTCAGGCCGATGGCGACCAATAGCCCTCGCCCACCGGTACATGACCAATAGGCAAATCCGTGATGAACGTCTTCAGCCAGTCGGCGCAAAAGCGCATGCCCGGCTCGACCGACAGCACCTCCCCCAATAGGATCATCGCCTTCTTCGATCCGCTGGCGATCATGTCTTGTACATATTCGACCGCTTCCCATTCGCGGCAGTAGCCGGCCAATACCAAATCGGCCGGGCCATTCAGCAGCGCGATTGTCGGCATCTGCGCGGCATTGCCCAGCGCCATCGAAACCCTGGCCACCGGAAGTCCGGGATCGCCCACCACCCGCATGGTGTGCCCGCCCAGTTTCCGCTGCAGGTCACGCGCCAGCGCCAGCAAGGTGGTTTCGCCGATATCGAACACCGCCCCCGATCGCGGCATGGTCCAGCCCAGCGTCCTGGCCATGCCTTCGTTCAGCCCGTCGGGCACGCGTTCGCGCCAGTGGTCGTGCAGATTGAACACCACCATCTGGTGTTCGCGTACGAAGTCACGCTTCTGGATAAAAAGCGCGTTGCCTTCCACTCCGTCCAGGCTGTCACTGCTGGACCAGAAGCCCGGGTCATAGGTGACGACCAGGTTTTGTCCCGCCGCCGCCGCGCGCTGAAGGCCGCTCAGCGTTGCCATGGCGGTCACGGCGATTCCCGTCACCGCGGTCAGCGGATCACCCGCGCTGACATGGTCGATGGTCTGGCCGCGACCTTGCGCGCCCGTCTGTTTGACGACCTGTTCGATGATCTGCAGCGCGGTGCGTGGCCCGGTGTGACGCGGCATGAAGGGCGAACGTGCGGGCGCAGCCATGGGTCAGACCTTCGTATTGATCTCGAACACCGGATCGGCCGGGTTCCAGTAGGGCTGGATGATGGGCAGGAAGCGCACCGGAACCTCGGGCACGAAAGTCTTCAGCCAGTCGGCGCAGTAGTCCATGCCCCACTGCTCGGACAGCACATGGCCGAGCACGATCAGCGCCTTGGGCCGGCCCGCCGTCACCAGGTCCTCCGCATAGGCGATCAGGTCCCAGTCCTGCGCCTCGCCGATCACCAGCACATCGGCCTCATCCAGATAGGGGATGCCTGGAAAGCTGCTGCAGTTGCCCCAGCTTGCGATAACACGCGTTACCGGAAGATCGGGCTTGCCGATCACGCGCAAGGTGCGGTCGCCCAGCCTGGCGCGAAACTGGTTCACCAGCGCCTTCAGGCTGGTTGGCGGCAGATTGAAGATGCGATTGTTTTGCGCGTCCATGCGGGTCTGCCAGCCCATCTTGCGCATCATGCCGAAATTGATTCCGTCGATGGGCTTTTTGGCGTGCCAGTGATCGTGGAAATGAAACACCGTCAGGCCGTGATCGCGGATATAGGCCAGCTTGGTGCGATAGAGCGGATCGTCCTGAAGCTGGTCGATCCGATCCTGGTGCGACCAGAATGTCGGTTCATGGGTGATGACGAAATTCAGCCTGTGCGCCACCGCCGCTTTCAGGGCATCGAAGGTCGCCATCATCACGGTGGCGACACCGGTGACGGGCGCATCCGCGCTGCCGGCGACGATGTGATCGACCCCGCCTTCGAACCATGCCGTACCGATCCTGGTCTTCATGCGATCCAGCACCGCCTGCACAGTCAGCCCATGTGCGATCGCCGGCGCAGCAAGCATTGCGCCCGTGCCGGCAATAACGCCACGCCGATGCCAGCCCCTGACCTGCATACCTGTCCTCCCGCCGGCACAGCCTAGCATGGCTTCCTTGTGGCGCGACCGGGCAAACTTTCTCAAAGTATGCGGCGGATTTGACGGCGGCGGTCGTCTTACACGACAGTGCGGCAGGAGGCGGGAGCATGATCAAGGGCATTGGTTTGCTGCTTTGCGGCATATTGCTGACCGCGTGGCCGGCGCTGGCGCAGGAGCGCGCAGCGATCGTCGCCGCCTCGGCCGCCGAGCGCCAGCGCGAGATCGACATTCTGGGCATCAAGGAAATGCAGAAGGGGGCCACCGCTTACGACATCGGCGCGCCGGGCAATGCCAATTACGAAGAGGCCAGGGCCAACCCCTATCCTCGCCTGCCCGCACTGATGGTTCTGGACAACGGCACGCCCGTAACCACCCCGGCCCAATGGGACAAGCGCCGCGCCGAGATCAAGGCACTGTTCGACGAGAATGTTTATGGCAAATACCCCGCCCACATTCCAGGCGTGACCTGGACGGTGACCGGGACGGAGCAGAAAGACGTCTCTGGCGTGCCCGCGCTGATCAAGCATGTCAGCGGACTGGTCGACAATTCGGCATACCCGGCCATCAGCGTCACCATCGACATGGACGTGGTGACCCCCATCGCCACCAAAGGCCAAAAGGTGCCGGTGATCATCGGCGGTGGATCGGTGCGGCCTCGCCCGGTGTTCAGCTTCCCGCCCGGCCAGCCGGTGCATCGGCTGAAGATGCCTGACAATCCGCCGGACCCGGCAAAGCTGTTGCTGCAAAAAGGCTGGGGCTTCGTCTATATCGACTATAATGCCGTACAGGCCGACAACGGCGCGGGGCTGACACGAGGCATCATCGGCCTGACCAGCAAGGGCCAGCCGCGCAAGCTCGACGACTGGGGCGTGCTGCGCGCCTGGGCCTGGGCCGACAGCCGGGCGCTGGATTATCTGCAAACCGACCCGGACGTGAACGCCAGGGCCGTGGGCGTGATGGGCCATTCGCGCGGCGGCAAGGCGGCGCTGGTGGCGATGGCCGACGATCCGCGCATTGCCATTGGATATATCTCTTCATCGGGCGCGGGCGGCGCCAACCTCTATCGCCGCAACTATGGCGAGACGATGGGCAACCTGGCGGGCGTCAGTGAATTTCACTGGTTCGCGGGGAATTTCCTGCGCTATGCCGCCGCTGGCCACACGGCGAACGAGATGCCGGTCGATGCCCATGAATTCATCGCCCTGGTCGCACCGCGCCCCATCTTCATCGGCGGCGGCGCGCTGATCACCGACCCGGAATATGCGCCGGGCGATGCATGGCAGGATGCGCAAGGCATGTTCGAGGCAGCAGTGGCAGCCAGCCCGGCGTGGCGGGTGCTTGGAGTTCAGGGCCTGGGCATTACCACCTTCCCGCCGGTGAACACGCTGGTCCAGACCGGCCGCATCGCCTATCGCCAGCACGCCTATGGCCACACGCCCGCGCCAAACTGGCCCTTCTTCATCGATTTCGCCGGCCGGTACCTGAAAGCGGCGCCGTAGCGCCGCCACAACCAGTTGAGCAGGGTCAATGCGGCGGCACGCCCTTGCGCCATACAGGAAGGCGCATGGCCAACCAGAAGAAACCGGAACAGCATAGCCCCTTCAAGCTCGATCTTCTCTTCCTTGTGGGGATCGTGGCGTCGCTTCTGCTGTTCCAGCAGATCTGGGCGGGCCTTGGATCGACCGAGACCGTGCCCTATAGCCAGTTTCGCGAATGGCTGGACAAGGGACTGGTGGCCGATGAAGTGCTGGTCGGCCCCAACACGATCAGCGGTCAGTACAAGCCCGACCCCAAAGCGCAACCCAAGCCGTTCCGCACGATCCGCGTGGATCCCGAGATCGCGCGCGAACTGGAAGCCCGTCACGTCAAGTTCGCCGGCGAGCCCGCGCCCGGGCTCTTCGCAAACATCCTGTCCTGGCTGCTGCCAATGGGCATCATGCTGCTGTTCTGGATGTTCCTGCTGCGCCCGATGGCAACAGGCATGGGCGGCGGTCTGATGACCGTGGGCCGCAGCCGGGCCAAGGTTTATGCCGAAACCAACGTCAAGGTGAGCTTCGCCGATGTCGCCGGCGTCGACGAGGCAAAGCAGGAGCTTGCCGAAGTTGTGGGCTTCCTGAAGGATCCGGAATTCCACGGACGGTTGGGCGCGCGCATTCCCAAGGGCGTCCTTCTCGTGGGACCGCCGGGCACCGGCAAGACGCTGCTGGCCCGGGCGGTTGCCGGCGAAGCCAATGTTGCCTTCCTGTCGATCACCGGGTCGGAATTCGTCGAGATGTTCGTGGGCGTCGGCGCGGCCAGGGTGCGCGATCTTTTCGAACAGGCCCGCAAGCTTGCGCCGGCGATCATTTTTATCGACGAGCTGGACGCGCTGGGCCGGGCCCGCGGCATCGACATGCCCATCGGCGGTCACGACGAGAAGGAGCAGACGCTGAACCAGCTTCTGGCCGAGATGGACGGCTTCGACCCCAGCGTCGGCATCATCGTGCTGGCGGCGACCAACCGCCCGGAGGTGCTCGATCCAGCCCTGCTGCGCGCCGGACGCTTTGATCGCCAGGTGCTGGTGGACCGGCCCGACCGCCGCGGCCGGCTGGAAATCCTGCGCGTGCACATCAAGAAGATTCAGACAGCGCCGGACCTGGACCTGGAAGCGGTCGCGGCCATGACGCCAGGCTTTACCGGAGCGGACCTGGCCAACCTGGTCAACGAGGCGGCCCTGGCCGCGACCCGGCGCAAGGCCAATGCCACCACGCTGGACGACTTCACCCAGGCCATCGAGCGGATCGTGGCCGGCCTGGAAAAGAAAAGCCGGATCCTGAGTCCGGCCGAGCGCGACCGGGTGGCGCATCATGAAATGGGCCATACGCTGGTCGCCATGTCCCTGCCGGGCACCGATCCCGTCCAGAAGGTGTCGATCATTCCGCGCGGCATCGGTGCTCTGGGCTACACCATGCAGCGGCCGACCGAGGACCGTTATCTGATCAGCCAGCGGGAACTTGAGAACCGCCTTGCCGTGCTGCTCGGCGGGCGCGCTGCCGAAAGTCTGGTCTATGGCGATGTCTCGACCGGCGCGGCCGACGATCTGGCGCGCGCGACCCAGATGGCCCGCGACATGGTGGTACGCTTTGGCATGGACGAAGCCCTTGGTCCGGTCGCCTATGAGCCGGAACGCGGCAGCTTCCTGGCCGGACAGATGCCGGTCTGGCGGCCCAAGACCTATGGGGAAGGAACCGCGGAAGCGATCGACCGGGCCATCAAGACTTTCGTCGAGAACGCCTTTCGTACCGCGGTTGGCATCCTGGAAAAGAACCGCGCCGTCCTTGAGGATGGCGCGCGCGACCTGCTTGCCAGGGAGACGCTGGGCCAGCCGGAGCTGGACAGGCTGCGGGCGCGGCTGACCGGCAGCAGCCCGCCGCCAAAGCTGACCGTCGCCCACTAGAGACAGGCGCGCCGGGCTATCGCGGCGCCTTGCGCCACCGCAGCACCAGCCCCTCGATCCACTTGAACGGGTAAGCGGCGAGCGCCATCAGCACAGGAACACCGGCGAAGGGGATTTCCTCCACCGCGATGCTGAAGAGGATGTGCTTCTGATAGACGTTCCACGCCCCGACGATGCCATCGAGGATTATGCCGGCAATTCCGGCCAAACCGACACAGCGCCACAGCCAGGGGCGACCCTCCTGGCGGTCGCTTCCGATCTCGTCGATGGCGTCCCGAACCACCACCCATCCGATCGCCGCCAGGAATGCCGTCATGACGGCCACCAATATCGCGGCCACACCGACGGCAAAAATCGTCGAGACCATGTTCAACACCGCATCGATGCCGAAGACGAAGCTGGCGAGCACGGCCAATACCAGCCCGACAACGATGGCGGCAAACCAGGAGTCCATTCGCCTCATTTGCATTGCCTTCGCGGGTTGAAACGCGCCTTTCCATGCGCGGGCATGTCAGCCTGCGGCAGCAGGAAATATGCCGACACGATCGGGTAAACGAGCGCCTGCCGTCTTGATCAGGATCAAGATGCCCGCCACCCATCAGCATATCCTTAAAATGGATATTTTGCGAAAGGCTGCGTGATGAGTGCGCCAGCCAGGAACCCCCGGTTGCTGCCATGGAATATTGGCGCGATCATCATTCTGAGATGCGTCAGGCGCCCTCGCCCGTGCGATTGATCATCACGGGCGAAGCAGACAGGGCGGTGCGTCTCCTTCCGGCTGCCACCGAGAGGATGTCATGAACCGGCACGGCGCAAATGACTCATCACGACCGGCGAACCGCCGGGAAGACTCGCATTTGAACCGCCTGCTTGATGATGCGCTTCGGGCAAGTTTCCCCGCCAGTGACCCGCCGGCAACGTTCCGGCAAATCGGACCGGAAAGAAGGATGGCCGGCGGGCGCGCACAAAAGCCTTGAGAAGCCGGCCCGCGCGATGGAATAACACCCGACAGAGTTTGACGCTTCGGCCCAATCGGGAGAATTGACTTGTCCAGCCATTTCACCCCCGAAGACCAGGCGGATCTGCCCGACCAGCCGGTTCGGCGGCTTCTGGAACCGGTCACGCGCTTTTTGCGCATCGAAGCCATCAGCGGCGTGATACTGTTGCTTGCGGCGCTGGCGGCGCTGGCAATCGCCAATTCGCCATGGGCCGACCCGGTCAATCGATTCTGGTCGCTTCCGATCGGAATTCATGCCGGCACCTGGTCCTTCAGACTGCCGCTCACCCACGTCATCAATGACGGCTTGATGACGTTGTTCTTTTTCGTCATCGGACTTGAGGTCAAGCGGGAGCTGGCGCTCGGCGAACTGCGAAGACCGCAAGTTGCGTTCATACCCGTCGCCGCCGCCATCGGCGGCATGTTGGTTCCGCCGCTTCTGTATCTTGCCTTGCAGATGGGCCAACCCGGCGCCAAGGACTGGGGCGTGGTGATGGTGACCGATACCGCCTTTGTCATCGGCGCGCTGGCGATTTTCGGGGAACGGGTGCCCCATAGTCTGCGCACATTCGTCCTGTCGGTTGCGGTCATCGACGACGTCGCCGCGGTGGCGGTCATCGCCACGGCCTATTCCGAAAATCTTCAGTTCTGGTCGCTGGGGCTGGGCGCGCTGGTAATCGTGGCCGTCATCGGCCTCAGATATCTGGGCGTGAGGCTTATCCCGGTCTATTTCCTGGCCGGTGCACTGGCCTGGTTTGTCGTGGACCTGTCCGGCATTCATCCCACGATCGTTGGCATCGTCCTGGGCCTGTTCACGCCGGCGCGCCCATGGATTGGCGCGGAGCGGTTTCAATCCATGATCCGGCGCATATCCCACTATCTGTCCGCAGGCGAAAGGGGGGATGCGCACTTCATTCTCACCCAACCGGCGCACAGGGTGCGTTCCATAGCCGTGGCGGCGCGCGAGCTGCTTTCCCCCCTGGAGAGACTTGAATTCATGCTGCACCCCTGGGTCAGCTTCCTTGTTCTGCCGGTCTTCGCATTCGCGAGCGCCGGCATATCGTTGCGCATTGCCGGGCTGGACACATCGATGGTGACCGCCGTCATTGTCGGATCGGTAGTGGGAAAGCCGATCGGCATTTTCGCCGGAAGCATGCTGGCCGTGAAGCTTTCCGGCACACCGCTTCCCCATGACCTGTCCTGGACGCTGATAGCGGCAGCCGGCTCATTGTGCGGGATCAGCTTTACCATGGGGCTTTTCGTCGCCAGCCTCGCCTTTGACAGCCATCTGCTCGGCGCGGCGACCTTGGGCGTACTGGGTGCCTCGTTGGGAAGCGTCGTGATCGGGATGACGCTTCTGGCCGTGGCCTTGCGGCTGGGCAAACCCCGGCCGGCGAAATGACGCCCGCCGCTTGCTGGAATTGGGAAAGATAATGGTCGGAGCGGCGGGATTTGAACCCACGACCCCCAGTCCCCCAGACTGGTGCGCTAACCAGGCTGCGCCACGCTCCGACTTATTCTTGATGGGCCGGGAAGGGCCCAGGGGGTGCCAGAAGGCGGCGGACTATAGTCACCACCCCCCGCCGCAGCAACCGCGAATTTGGCCTATTTTCCGCCGCTGCGCGCTGCCGCGAGCCTGGCCTTCAAGCCGGTCAGCCCGTCCAGCAATTCTTCCAGTCGGGCGCGCTCCTCGCCGGCCAGGCGGCTGGCTTCATCGTCCGTCGCGGTGATGACCTTGTGGGACGCGCCCGCTTTCTTGCCGGCCACGCCAGCGGATCGCGCCGCGCGGGCCGCCTTTTTTGCCGGCACTGTCACTTCCGCCGCCGGCTCTTCGGCCGGCGTCGCGGCTGGTGCGTCGAAGAAAGGAAGCGTCATTTCCTCGAACCCGACGGGCCGCAGGTGCGCGGGCCGCTTCTTCGGAACCGCCTTTTCCACATAGACGATCTTCTCGATCACCAGCGGCTCGGGCGCAACGGGCGGCGTCGCGCCATCACGGCCCAGCGCCGCCACATGGCGCACGCCGCGCTCCTTCAGCACCTTCTGCACGCCCTTGATGGTGAAACCCTCGCCATACAGCAGGGCCTGGATGCCCTTCAGAAGATCGATATCTTCGGGGCGGTAATAACGGCGGCCGCCAGCGCGTTTGACGGGACGAATCTGGCCGAACCTGCTTTCCCAGAAGCGCAGCACATGCTGCGGCACGTCCAACTCATCGGCCACTTCGCTGATGGTGCGAAATGCTTCCGCCGACTTGGCCGGGTAGGCAAAAGCGGCAAACGACACTTATCCTTCGCTCCCCTCGTTTTCCGGCATTGGTGTCTGGCCGTTGATGACCGCCTTCAGCACGTGGCTGGGGCGGAATACCAGCACGCGCCGCGGCGCGATCGGCACTTCGTCGCCGGTCTTGGGATTGCGGCCCATGCGTTGCGATTTCTGGCGCACCGCGAAGGTGCCGAATGACGAAAGTTTCACGGTCTCGCCCCGGGCCAGCGCGCCACAGACTTCTTCCAGCATGTCCTCGACCATTTGGGCAGAGTCGGTGCGCGAGAGGCCGACGGCTTGAAACACGGCTTCAGTGAGATCGGCTCTGGTGAGGGTACCGGTGGTCATGTGGCGACTCTCTGGTTATCTACAGTAGGGTAACCCCCGCCAGGATTTCCCGTCAAGATCAAGAGGATAGCCAGAGGCTTTTATGTAACTGCTGCATGACAGGCCGGACCCTACCAGCGCAGCAGCGCCGCCCCCCAGGTAAAGCCCCCGCCCATGGCCTCCAGCAGGACCAGGTCGCCCCGTTTGATCCGGCCTTCCCTGACCGCGGTACACAAGGCCAGGGGCACCGAGGCGGCCGAGGTATTGCCATGCTGGGCGACGGTCGAGATGACCCGTCCGGGGTCGATGCCCAGCTTCCTGGCCGTCCCGTCCAGGATGCGCTGGTTGGCCTGGTGGGGCACGAACCAGTCTATGTCCTCTACCGTCAGGCCGGCGGCGTCGAGCGATGCCTGGATAGCGGCGGCGATGTTGGTGACGGCATGCTTGAAGACTTCCTTGCCGTGCATCCTCAGCTTGCCCACGGTCTGGGTCGAAGAGACTCCGCCATCGGTATAGAGCATGTCGTGCAGCCGTCCGTCCGAGAACAGCCTGGTGTTCAGCACGCCCTGGTCGGAATTGTCGCCCAATCCGTCATGGGCCTGCAGCACCACCGCGCCAGCGCCGTCACCGAACAGCACGCAGGTGGTGCGATCATTCCAGTCCAGCAGCCGGGACATGGTTTCGGCCCCGATCAGAAGGATGGTGCGCGCGGCGCCGGTGCGGATCATGCTGTCGGCCACCGCAAGGCCATAGATGAATCCCGAGCACACCGCCTGAACGTCGAAGGCGGCACCGTGACCCATGCCAAGGCGCGACTGCACGATGGTGGCGGTGGCGGGAAAGCTTTCATCCGGCGTCGTGGTGGCGCAGATGATCATGTCCAGTTCGCCGGCATCGATGCCGGCGTCGGTCAGCGCCGCGCGCGCCGCGCCCAGCGCCAGGTCGGAGGTCTTCTCGCCCGGCAGGGCGATGTAGCGCTGGCGGATGCCGGTGCGTTCGCGGATCCATTCGTCGGAGGTATCGACCTTCGCGGCGAGGTCGTCATTGGTGACGACATTGTCCGGCAGAAAGGCGCCGCAACCGATGATGCGCGCGCGTATCACAGTTCAGCTGCCCTTTCACCCGCCGCTTTCGCCGCGATGGAGCGGCGGTCGGCGGTGATGCGGGCGTTGATGTCGGCGCGGGCCATGTCGATGGCCATGTCCAGCGCACTGGCAAAGCCGATCGCGTCGGTTCCGCCATGGCTTTTGACCACCACGCCACCCAGGCCCAGGAATATGCCGCCATTGGAAGCGCGCGGATCCAGCTTGCGGCGCAGCGTGTTCAGTGCGCCCGAAGCGATGATCGCCCCCAGCCGGCCGAACAGCGAGCGCTTCAGCGACTGGCGCATGAATTGCACGATCAGCTTGGCGGTGCCTTCGGCGGTCTTCAGCGCGATGTTGCCGGTGAAGCCGTCGGTCACCACCACATCGACGGTGCCCTTGGTGATGTCGTCGCCCTCGATGAAGCCATGAAAGGCGATGGGCAGGCTGGAGCCGCGCAGGATCGCGGCCGCGCCCCTGACCGCGTCATTGCCCTTCTGCTCCTCGGCGCCGACATTGAGCAGGCCCACGCGCGGCCGTTCCAACCCCAGGATGGCGTGGGCGAAAGCCTCACCCATCACGGCAAAATCCACCAGTTGCTCGTCGGTGGCGGTGACGTTGGCACCGCAGTCCAGCACCACAGTCTGGCCTTTCAGCGTAGGCCAGATCGAGGCAATCGCCGGGCGCGAGATGCCGTCGATAATGCCCAGGTTGAACATGGAGACCGCCATCAGCGCGCCAGTATTGCCGGCGCTGACCGCGACATCGGCATCGCCGATCTTCACGCTCTGGATGCAATGCCACATGGAGGTGTCGCGGCCCCGGCGCAGCACATGGCTTGGCTTGCGGCCGGGCGCGTGGCGCACGCTGACCTTGTCTTTCAGCCTGGGATGACGGGCCAACAGGTCTTTGAGCTGGCCCTCCTCGCCATGCAGCAGGAAGCGGACATCGGGATGACGCTGCGCCGATCGCAGAAGTGCGCTTACGACAACAGCTGGGCCGGCATCGCCGCCCATCGCATCGATCGAAACTGTCAGGGTGCGGGCCACAGCCACCTTTCAGGCGAAAGGTGTCAGCTCTTGGCCTTCACGACCTCACGGTCCGCGTAATGGCCGCAGGCGCCGCAGATGTGGTGCGGGCGCTTGGGCTCACCGCAGTTGGGGCAATCCCCATGGGCGGCGGCGGTCAGGGCGTGGTGCGACCGGCGCATGTTTCTGCGCGACGGCGAGGTTTTTCTTTTTGGGACCGCCATGGCGGGAAGACTCCTTCAGGCCCCGGCCGGGGCTTTCCGGCGGGCAAAACAGGGGGCGTGGGTAGCAGGAAAGTCCGCCCAATTTCAAGCCAAAAGCCCCTTTTGGGCCGCGCAGCCTATCGCTTCGTGGCTTCAGAGCCGCTTCTGAAGCCCTTTCAGCACCGCAAACGGGCTTTCCTGAACATCGGGCTCCTTTGATTCGGGCGAAAATTCCGCCCCCGGACGGCGCGGATAAGGTTCCAGGGCCAGGGAATATTCCTCCAGCACCGGACCGGCCAAGTCGTAATGCAGGCTTTCGATGTCCTCCGGCCCCTCTTCGGTGCCGGGATCGACGATCGTATCGCCGCCTTCCGATTCGGTACCACGGCGGGTATTTCCGACATAATGCAACTCTCGGCTGAACGCGCGCTCGATATGTGCCGGCACGGGCTCCAGCGTGACCACGCAGGCCTGGGTAACATCTGCCACCAGCCGGTAATCCAGCCGGAAACGGGTGGGCCCCAGTTTGGTGATGTCCACCGCCACCGCGAAGTTCTCCAGCGACGACACGCCCGACCATGCAGCGATTGCGGCGCGCTGGTCCGTGTCGGCGGCGAAATCCACCTTGTCGCCGGCATTGCCCAGCCGGCCGAGATTGTAGAACTGAGAGAGTGGCATGTTCATGAGACCGATATAGTCGGCAGCGGCCCGAAATCGAGACCCCGTGGGATGGCAGCCTTCAGGTAAGGCCCCGCCGCCAGGGCATATGCGGCCAGCGCCCGGCTGCGTCCGTCCACAGGCCCGCCCCGGTAAAGATTGCGAGCCAGCGCCTCGGCCAGGGCGGTGGCGTCGCCGGCGGATTCATAGGCCGTCACCCGGCCGAAAAAGGCGTCGGCAAAAGCCTTCATCTTGCGCGACAGCCCCATGTCGCCCGCGCCCTGCTCGCGCATGGCCTCGTCAAAGCCGATGAAAATGGCGTCGGTCAGTCCCTGGGCGGCCTCGCCCTCGCCCGCGGCCTTCAGGGCGGACAGAACCAGCCAGGCATGCAGCACCACCAGGTCAAAGCGCCCGTCGATGCTGTCGGCCACGCCGAATTCCCGGTAGAATACCGGATCGCGGGCGCGGGCCACCATTACCTCGTATAGGCGGGCCCCTTCCCGCTTGCGCGCAATCGATTTCCTGAGCAAATTCAACATTCAAGAGTTCCCCGGGGACGACGGGCCCTTGCCTTGCGCCCCGCCGGAGGTTAGCACACCAGCTGGAGCGGGGGCGTCAAGGTCGAAGTGATGAAAACGTCCAAACTTGCCCTCAAAGCCGCAGGCGTGGCCGCCGCCGCCCTGCTGATCGCCTGTACCCCTGTCGTCAGCCAGCGCGGCTATCTGGGCGATCTTGCCACCGAAGGCGCGATCAAGCCGGGTACCGACACCGAGACCACGGTGCAGGAACGGCTGGGCTACCCCTCTACCACCGCCGCCTTCGGCAGCGACACCTGGTATTATATCTCGTCCACCGAGAAGCAGGTCGCCTTCTTCCATCCGACCGTGCTGCGCCGTCAGATCCTGGCGGTCTATTTCGACAAGGACAACCGGGTGACGGACCTTCGCCACTACACGCTGAATGACGGCCATGTGATCGCGTTTGAATCGCGCGAGACCCCCGCCCGGGGCCGCGAACTGACCTTCCTGCAACAGCTCCTGAACGCCACGCCCGGCACCCAGGCGACGCCGATCCAGCAGGTCAATCCGGGCAACGGCGGCGGGCCGATTCCCTAAAGGAGTTCACCCCCACCTGTCGCAGCGAAGTGTCAGCGGAGCCGACCTGCGTTGCAACGGATGGGGGTCAACGAGACAGCGCGGACCTCACCCCAGATGGGCAAGGGTCGCGAGCAGCAGCAGCGCGACGATATTGGTAATTTTGATCATGGGGTTTACCGCCGGGCCGGCGGTGTCCTTGTAAGGGTCACCCACCGTGTCGCCCGTCACCGCGGCCTTGTGGGCATCGCTGCCCTTGCCGCCGTGATGGCCGTCCTCGATGAACTTCTTGGCATTGTCCCAGGCGCCGCCGCCCGAGGTCATCGAGATGGCGACGAACAGGCCGGTGACGATCACGCCCATCAGCATGGCACCAAGCGCATTGAACGCCGCGGTCTTGCCCGCCACGCCGGTCACGAAGAAGAACAGCACGATGGGGGAAAAGACCGGCAGCATGGACGGGACCACCATTTCCTTGATGGCGGCGCGGGTCAGAAGGTCCACGGCCCGGGCATAGTTGGGCTTCTGGGTACCCTGCATGATGCCCGGCATTTCGCGGAACTGCTTGCGCACCTCCTCGACCACCGAACCAGCCGCACGGCCCACCGCCGTCATGGCCATGCCGCCGAACAGATAAGGCAGCAATCCACCGAAGAACAGGCCCACCACCACCCAGGGATCGGCCAGGCTGAAGGCCGGCATCTCGATGCCGGCGAAGAAGCCCGCGCCCTGCTCGACGAAGTGCTTGAGGTCCTGGGTATAGGCGGCGAACAGCACCAGCGCGCCAAGACCGGCCGAACCGATGGCATAGCCCTTGGTCACCGCCTTGGTGGTGTTGCCGACGGCGTCCAACGCGTCGGTGGTCTTGCGGACATCGCCTTCCAGCCCGCTCATCTCGGCAATGCCGCCGGCATTGTCGGTCACCGGACCGAAGGCATCCAGCGCCACGATCATGCCCGCCAGCGACAGCATGGTCGACACCGCGATGGCAATACCGAACAGTCCCGCCAGCAGGTAGGTGATGATGATGCCGGTACAGATCACGATGGCGGGAAGCGCGGTGGATTCCATCGACACCGCCAGGCCCTGGATCACATTGGTGCCGTGACCGGTGACCGAGGATTTGGCGATCGACTGGACCGGGCGGAAATTGGTGCCGGTATAATATTCGGTGATCACGATCAGCGCCGCGGTCACCGCGAGGCCCACCACGCCGCACCAGAACAGCGTCTGGCCGGTGAAGGCGGTATCGCCGATGCTCATCTGGTTGCCCATGCCGATCATTGCGTTGGTCAGCGGCCACAGGCCGATCAGCGACAGGACCACCGTGGCGATCACACCTTTGTAGAGCGCTCCCATGATGTTGCCCGACGATCCCAGGCGCACGAAGAAGGTGCCGATGATCGAGGTCACGATGGAAAGGCCCGCAATGGCCAGCGGATAGAGCATCAGCTGGGCCTTCATTTCGCCGGTGAAATAGATCGAGGCCAGAACCATGGTGGCCACGGTGGTCACCGCGAAAGTCTCGAACAGGTCGGCCGCCATGCCGGCGCAGTCGCCGACATTGTCGCCCACATTGTCGGCGATGGTCGCCGGATTGCGCGGATCATCTTCCGGGATGCCCGCTTCCACCTTGCCCACCATGTCGCCGCCCACGTCGGCACCCTTGGTGAAAATGCCGCCGCCCAGACGGGCGAAGATCGAGATCAGCGAAGCGCCGAAGCCCAGGCCCACCAGGCTGTCGGTGATCACGCGGCTTTGCGCCGGATCGTCCAGCGAAAGCCTGAGGCAGGTGGTGAGGAAGAAATAGTATCCGGCCACCGCCAGCAGGCCCAGGCCAACCACCAGCATGCCGGTAACAGCGCCGGAGCGGAACGCCACCGACAGGCCTGGCGCCAGGCCGGAGCGGGCGGCCTCGGCGGTGCGCACATTGGCGCGCACGCTGACATACATGCCGGTGTAGCCCGCCGCGCCCGACAGCGTGGCGCCGATCAGGAAGCCGACACCAACCTGCCAGCCCAGAAACACGCACGCCAGCACGAAGATCACCGCGCCGGCGATTGCTATGGTGGTGTACTGGCGATTGAGATAGGCGGCCGCGCCTTCCTGGATCGCGGCGGCGATTTCCTGCATCCGCGCGTTGCCGGCTGGAAGGCTCAGCACCGAGCGGATGGTGTACAGGCCATACAGCAGCGCCAGCACGCCGCAGGCCAGGATGATGTAAAGTTCCATGCGTATCCCCTTTTCCAACCCCGGGAAGCCCCGAGTAAGCTTAGGTGTGGGTCGGTGGCTAATCCCATGGCCAAGGGTGGCGTGGGGATTCGGCGCAACCGATCCCCATGGCCGGGGCCGCATCCTGAGAGGTGGTGCGGCGCGCCGCTTCAAGGGCGGCGCGAGATTGCCAAAAGGCCTGCGGTGAGGCAACCGCCTGGCTAATTGCTGCAGCGCGATTTTTCTATGACAGCGCCTTCCGGTCCGGCCGGTGCGCGGACGGGCTGCCCCTTGGCATTCAGGGCCGCCATCTGGATGGTGCAGATGGTGATGATCTTGACCTTGCCGGCCCCCATCACCTTCTGGGCATCCGTCAGAAGGCGGGCTTCAAGCCGGGGAATGTCGACTTCATCGGGATGGCCGGCGGCCGTCACCTGCTGGGCGTTCACGTCACGCACGAACGCATCCTGGATGAAGGGAAGCTTGTCGCGCACGGTCAGCGCCGCTCCGCCCGAAGAAGCGGTCAGCCGGCTGGAGATGTAGGCGTAGCCACTGAGCTTGCCCTCTTCATTCGTGATGGGCGCCATGAGGAAGGGCATCTCGACATTGGTGCCCGGAGCCCCGCCTTTCTGTGCGCCGCCCTTGCCGGCTTCGCCGCCCTGGGCTTCGCCGGTGCCATGGCCTTCCTCCGCCGCCATGGCCGGAAGAGCCACCAGGAGCATGATCAGTACTGCCCGCTTCATGACACGCACCGTCCCAGATCGGAGTTAGGGATTGGTTAACCCTCGAAATGCCGGAAACCGGGCCTTTGGACGGGTACTTCGCGGCCGTCCTGCATCAGGTGAACGCCGCTGCCCTTTTCGACATGGCCGATGGCCGTGAAGCGTCCCGAAAGCCCCGGCCGCCCCGTGAAGGCGATCTGGTAGTCGTCGCCGGCAGTAACCGCCCGCAGCAGCGCATCATTGCCCCAAAGCGCCTTCACCGGCGCCGACAGCGGGACGCGCGCGCCATCGATCACGATGGCGACCTGTGACGCCTTGGCGACATGGCCAAGATCGGCGATCAGCCCGTCAGAGACGTCGATACTGGAATGGGCCGCATCGCCAAGGCCGGTGGCGCCGAAGCTGACTGGCGGCTCGGGCACGCGATAGCGCGAAATCAGGCTGTCGCGATCGGCCGGGGAAAGAGCGGCACCCTCGCCGCGCAGAACCGCCAGGCCGCCTCCGGCATCGCCGATGGTGCCGGTGACATAGACATGATCGCCCAGGCGCGCGCCGCTGCGCCGGACCATACGGCCCTCGCGAACAAAGCCGAAGGCGGTGATGGCGATGGACAGCACCCCGGCATTCGTGTCGCCGCCCAGCAGCGAAATGCCGAACGTCTCCTGGTCGCGCTTCAGCCCGGCAGCGAACGCCGTCAGCCAGGCCGGCGTCACGTCGCGCGGCACGGTCAGGTTGAGCAGGTAATAGGCGGGCGATGTGCCCTTCGCCGCCAGATCGGAAAGGTTCACGCGAAGCGCCTTCTGCGCCACCGTGTCGGGCGGATCGGTGGGGAAGAAATCAGTGTCTTCGGCGATGGCATCGGTGGTGACCACCAGTTCGTGCCCCGACCACAGCGGCAGTACTGCGGCATCGTCGCCAAGGCCAAAGGCTCCCTCGCCCGCCAGCGGCGCGAAGTAGTGCGCGATGATGTCGAATTCGTCCATGTGCGCACAATAAAGGAAAGGGCGGAATGGCAATAGCCATCCCGCCCTTTTCTGATGAACCCCCTCCGTCGCAAGTCGGGTTTGCGTTCCGCAAACACCTCCTTGCGACACCCTCCCCCTTCCAGGCGCCACGCGCCGAAGGGGGAGAAGAACGGAGATTGGGCTAAACGGGCATCTTTCGCTTGGTGTACTCGCGTCCCTTGATCGCGGCCGCCTCGTCGGATTCCAGGATCATGCTGCCATCCTTGATCTGCTGGACAACGCTGTCGACACTGTTGTCGTCGGCGCGGGCGGCATTGAGGAAGCGCAGCCCGTTCTTCTTGCACAGGTCCAGCACCTTCTGGCGCACGGCCTTCATTTCCGGCCGCGCCGCCAACTCGCCCATCGAATGATCGTCTTCCGGGAAGGCTTCCAGGCCATAGAGCGAATAGGCATGGTCGCCCGGACCCCATTCCGCCATCGAGATACCCTTGACCGCCAAAGTCTGTTCGACATGGGCGTCGGCATGCACGTCCTCGATCTTGACGCCGAAGATCATCTCGCCGCGCGGATTGAGCGGCCAGGTGTCGGCGACATGCAGATACTTGCCCATCGGCACGCCCCAGATGCGCGGCGGGAAGACCTGGGGCGAGCCGCGCAGGCCTTCATGGGCCAGCTGCGGCACGCCCGGAAACTTGAACGGGAAGCGGACGCAGGCCTGGGCCGCGACCTCGATCGCCTTGGGATCGCGGGCGTGGCAGATGTGGATGCCCATGATGCCGGTGTCCATAAGCTGGCCGAACACCCAGCTGTTGGCCCACATATAAGCCTCGTTCAGGCCGATGATGGGGGTGGAGACGAACACGCAGGGGATGCGGTGGCCGCTGGCCGTGGGGCCGCCATCGGCCAGGCCCTGCATGAAGGCCTGCAGCGAGGTGAAGTCGATCGGATTGTGCTCCATGTCGTAGCAGATGGCGTCGGCCCAGGTCTTGGCCATCTTCTTGCCCTGCTCGTAAGGATCGACGCCCGGGCCGATTCCGGGGCCGGTGTAATAGGCCGGCTGGTTGTCTTCCCACAGCTCGATCACCTTGTTGACGCGGCGGGGCTTGTAATTGCGATCCACGGTGGAAGGCTGGGTGCCCGAATTGATCGGCCGTTCGCGCGGTTGCGCCTTCGCACTGCTTGCGGCAAGACCGGCGCCCAGCGCCGCACCGGCGATCAGTAAATCTCGCTTCTTGATATCCATGGGAGTTCTCCGCAGGTGTCAAAGAAAATGGAAAGTCCGCGCGCGGACACCGATAATCTGTCCGCATCCGCGCCAACAATGTGTCCGCATCTGCTGACTGGGGGGGCGACCTTGCACACCCAGGCGGGCGCGCGCAAGCCGTTCCGCGAAACAGGCGTTTCGCGTCACAGAACCGGCACGTATCTCGCAACTGCAAAAAAGAAAGGGCGGTGCCAAATCAGGCACCGCCCTTCCCCGACAAGATGCGAATTAAACTGGCATTTTGCGCTTGGTGTACTCGCGGCCCATGATGGCGGAGTCCTCGCCGCACTCCAGCACCATCGCGCCGTCCTTGATCTGCTTGATGATGAAGTCGGACGAGTTGGAGTTGGTGTTGGCCGCGTTCAGGAAGCGCACCTTGTTCTTTTTGCACAGGTCCAGAACGTTCTGGCGCACCTTCACCATCTCGGGCATGTCCATGATGTTCGGCGGACGGGTGCCGTCTTCCGGCATCACGTCAAGACCATAGAGCCAGTAGCTGTGATCGCCCGGGCCCCATTCGGCCATCGACATGCCGGGCAGCGCGATTGTGCCGGCGGCCTGCTCGTCACAATAGGTATCCTCGATCTTCACGCCGAAGATCAGTTCGCCCTTGGGATTGAGCGGCCACAAATCGGCGACGTGATTGTACTTGAAGGTGTTGACGCCCCAGATCTGGGCGGCATAGCCGGCCGAGGACCCGCGCAGGCCGCGCATGGGCAGATCGGGAATGCCCGGGCGCTTGAACGGATAGCGGCAGCCCATCTGCATCGCCACCTGCACCGCCTTGGTATCGCGGGCATGGCACATGTGGATGCCGTGGATGCCGCAGTCCAGCAGCTGCTCGATCACCCAGGTATTGGCGCGCATATACGGCTCGTCCAGGCCGATGATGCAGGTCTCGACGAACACGGCGGGGGTGCGGTGGCCGCTGCGGGTCGGGCCGCCATCGACCAGGCCGCGCATGAATTCACGCAGCTGCGAGAAATCGAGCGCGCCATGTTCCATCTCGACATTGATGGCGTCATACCAGGTGCGCGCCATCTTCACGCCCTGGGCGTAAGGATCGACGCCCGGACCAAGGCCGGAGCCGTTGTAGTAGATCGGCTGGCCATCTTCCCACAGCTCGATCGCCTTGTTGATGCGGCGCGGCTTGTAGTTCCAGTCGACCGTCGAGGGCTGCTTGTTGCTGTTCGCCAGGATCGGGTTCTGCGTGCGAACACCCATCATCTCCGGCGGTACCTGGCGGCGCGGCTGTGCCTGCGCGGCACCGGCCAGGCCCGCGGCAGCTCCCACCCCGGCCGCAAGGCCCAGGAAATCTCGCTTCTTCATGTCCATGGAATATCCTCCCCTAGATTGTTGTGGTGCAAAGCAATGGCGTCACACCAATGCCCCCGGGGGCATGGCACCACCAACACTTGTCACTGCCAAGTCTTGCCATGACGTGGCCGCCGCAGGCATTAAATCGGGGAAAGTCCTGTCGCAGGAATAGCTTGCATGTGTCCGTGAGACCGGTCTTGCGACAAAAAGACAAATGATGAAGAAAAATTTAGGCCGATCGTATTGGCCGACTAAAACTCAATTTCATCATCGGGGACCGGAAGTCCGAATTCCTTCGCGCGCTTGCGCCTTGCCAGCGTATCCAGCGCCGCATTGACGAAGCCCGGCTCGTCGCCGCCAAAGAACGCGCCGGCCACAGCGACGTACTCGTCGATCACCACCTTTGCGGGCACGTCACGGCGCGCCACCAGTTCGAACACGCCACAGCGCAGCACTGCGCGCAGGATGGAATCCACCCGCTCCAGCTTCCAGTTCTGCGACAGCGCCGAGGCGATGGCGCGGTCGATCTCGACCTGGTGGGCCGGCACGCCTTCCAGGATGGCGGTGAAGAAGGCTTCATCGGGCGTCGCCATCCCAGCTTCGCTCAGCTCGGCGAAGCGATGGGCGATGAACTGCTCGCCCACCTCCTCGGCGCCCTCGCCCGAAATTTCCATCTGATAAAGCGCCTGAACCGCGGCCAGGCGTGCTGCACGGCGCTCGTCTGCCTGACTCACGGAATATCCCTCATGACAGAATCCCCAGGCGCTGGCGCAGCACAATCAGCGACAGCGCCGCGCGCGCGGCATCGCCGCCCACATCCTGGTCCATCGCCAATGCCATCGCCGCATCCTCGTCGGCGGCCATCAGCACGCCATTGCCGATCGACAGGCCTTCTGTTCCCAGCATCATCAACCCGCGCGCGGATTCCCGATAGAGCATGTCCGCCGTGGCGGACATACCCAGCACGCAGCCCAGGGCCACATAGCCCTCGAACGGCCTTCCGCTGCGCGCGGCCAGGGCAATGGCCGGCGGCAGCTCCAGAACGCCCGGCACGGAAAAACGCTCGAAGAGAGCGCCGCCCTTCTCCAGAGCCAGGGTGGCGCCATCAAGCAGCGCGTCCGTGACGGCCGGGAAATAGCGGGATTCGATGATCAGGATATTCATGACCCGCCGACGCGCATACAGCTCCGTCTCGCCCTCGTGCGCATCGGCGCACAGGAGGTAGAGGTGCCCGCAGAAGCGAGAATTGGGCGACGACCAGAGCCGGCGCACAATGAGCAAAGCTGTGCAGGGCGGATGGGGCCCATCTAAAAAATCATTCCAACTTGTCTTCGCCCTCGAGTTCGCCGATCAGCGTCTCGAAATCGCGGGTCTCGCGGAAGTTCCGGTAGACGGATGCAAAGCGCACATAGGCTACCTTGTCGAGGCTTGCCAGCGCCTGCATGACCAGTTCACCGATCACATTGGCGGGAATCTCGTTTTCACCCATGGACTCCAGGCGGCGCACGATGCCCGTGATCATGCGGTCCACGCGCTCTCGCTCCACCGGGCGCTTGCGCAGCGCGTGGTTGATCGAGCGTTCCAGCTTGTCGCGGTCAAATGCCTCGCGCCGGCCGCTTTTCTTCACCACGATCAGTTCGCGCAGCTGCACCCGTTCGAAAGTGGTGAAGCGTCCGCCGCATTCCGGGCAGTGGCGGCGGCGGCGGATGGCGGAGTTGTCCTCGGAAGGACGGCTGTCCTTCACCTGGCTGTCGTCATGTCCGCAGAAGGGGCAGCGCATTCTCGCCTCTCTTTTTATTATGGATAGATGGGAAATCGCCGGCACAGATCGCCGACCTTCTCGCGCACGCGTGCTTCGGATTCCGCGTCACCGTCCTCGTGATTCCTGCCGGCCAGCCCGTCGATCACTTCCACGATCAGCTTGCCGATCTCGCGGAATTCGGCCACGCCGAAGCCGCGCGTTGTGCCGGCGGGCGTGCCCAACCGGATGCCGGAGGTGACGAAGGGCTTTTCGGGATCGAAGGGAATGGCGTTCTTGTTGCAGGTGATGAAAGCACGGTCCAGCGCCTTCTCGGTGAACTTGCCGTTGACCTTCTTGGGACGAAGGTCGACCAGCATCAGGTGGTTGTCGGTGCCGCCTGACACGATGTCCAGCCCCTGCGCTCTCAGTTCGGCGGCCAGCGCCCTGGCATTCTCCACCACATTCTTCGCATAGACCTTGAACTCCGGCCGCAGTGCTTCGGCGAAGGCAACGGCCTTGGCCGCGATGACATGCATCAAGGGGCCGCCCTGCAGCCCGGGGAAAATGGCGGAGTTGAGCTTCTTTGCCAGCGCCTCGTCATTGGTCAGGATCAGGCCGCCGCGCGGGCCGCGCAGCGATTTGTGCGTGGTCGATGTCACGACATGGGCGTGCGGCACCGGGTTGGGATGCACCCCGCCCGCCACCAGGCCAGAGAAGTGTGCCATGTCGACCATCAGCCAGGCGCCCACCTCGTCCGCAATCTCGCGGAAGCGTGCAAAGTCCCACACCCGGCTATAGGCGGTGCCGCCCGCGATGATCAGCTTGGGCTTGTGCTCACGCGCCAGGCGGGCGACTTCGTCCATGTCCAGAAGCTGGTCGTCGCGGCGCACGCCATAGGAAACCGGCTTGAACCACTTGCCGCTCATGTTGACCGGCGAGCCGTGGGTCAGATGGCCGCCCGCAGCCAGATCCAGGCCCATGAAGGTATCCCCAGGTTGCAGCAGCGCCAGGAACACGGCCTGGTTCATCTGGCTGCCGGAGTTGGGCTGGACATTGGCGAAATTGGCGCCGAACAGCTTCTTGGCCCGCTCGATCGCCAGGGTCTCGATCACGTCGACATATTCGCAGCCGCCGTAATAGCGCTTGCCGGGATAACCTTCCGCATACTTGTTTGTCAGGACCGAGCCCTGCGCCTCCAGCACAGCTCGCGAGACGATATTCTCGCTGGCGATCAGTTCGATCTTCTCGCGCTGGCGGTCCAGTTCGTCCTGGATGGCGGCGGCCACCTCGGGATCCGATGCCTCTAAACCATTGGTAAAAAAGCCGGAATTTCGCTCGGCAGACCCTTTTGCATCGGAGTGGGTGGCAATGGCCGACATGCAAGCCTCTTTGAAGATGCTGAAGACGGGTCGAGGGCTGATCTAGCGCCCCCGCACAGAAGTGGCGGATTTACCGTCTTCCCCGCACCAAATCTAGCATCTTGGTGCGGCAGCGGGGCAGGATTGTTAAAAGATACAGGAAGTGTGGTTCATTGCCGCTGTCAGCGGCCCTAGGCCTGGCGTCCGGCGGGCGGTTAAATGCCCCCGTGGCGGCCCCATTTAAGCCGCGATGCTGCCGCAAAAGACCGAGGATTGCGGCCCCGGTTTCCAGCATCCGGACCGCAGATGTCGAAGGAGTGTGGCGTATGCGTAGCCAAGGCGAAGATGAGATCCTCAAAATGGTGACGGAGATTGTGGCCGCCTATGTCAGCAAAAACACCATCGCGCCCGGCGACCTCCCCGTGATCATCAGGAGTGTCCATGCCACCCTTGGGGGCATGGGCAATGGCGAGGTTCCCAGTGCGCCACGCGCTCCCGCGGTGTCGGTCAAAAAATCGGTAACGCCGGACTTTATTGTCTGCCTGGAAGACGGGAAGAAGCTGAAAATGCTCAAGCGTTATCTGCGCTCGCGCTACAAGCTGTCGCCCGACGAGTATCGCCAGCGCTGGAGCCTGCCGCCCGATTATCCGATGGTGGCGCCCAATTATGCCAAGCGGCGCAGTGACTTCGCCAAGAAGATCGGCCTGGGCCGCGGCTCCCAGGCGAAGCGGCGGCGCAAGGGCTAACCCTTTTTCCGGGCCAGATAGTCCAGCTTGCGGCGCGCCGCCTGGGCCAGAACCGATTGCGGCGCGCCGGCAGGGCCGATGATGCTGGCCTCAAGGCCGCTGGCAGGATCGATGGCCGTTGCCTTGACCGTGTTCCCGAGGACCACGAATTCGACGTAGATCGGCTGGTGAGCGCTCAAGCCGCGCGGGCGAGCTTGTGGGCGTCCCACACCACCACCAGCGCATCGACCAGGGCATCCATCATCGCGTCGGTATGGGCCGGCGACGGGGTGAAGCGCAGCCGCTCTGTGCCGCGCGGCACGGTGGGATAGTTGATCGGCTGCACATAGACGCCGTGGTCCTTGAGCAGCGAATCGGACACCGCCTTGCACAGTGCGGCATCGCCCACGAACACCGGCACGATATGGCTGGGGCTATCCATCACGGGGAGCTTCGCGACCGCCATCTTCTGCTTCAGGGTGGCGGCACGCTCGGCCAGCCTTTCGCGTTCGACGTCGCTGGACTTCAGGTGCCGGATCGAAGCCAGCGTGCCCGCTGCAATCACTGGCGCCAGTGAGGTAGTGAAGATGAAGCCCGGCGCGAAGGAGCGGATGCAGTCCACCAGCTCGGTGCTGGCGGCGATATAGCCGCCCATGACGCCGAACGCCTTGGCCAGCGTGCCTTCGACGATGTCGATACGGCCCATGGTGCCATCACGCGCGGCAACACCGGCACCGCGCGGGCCATAGAGGCCCACGCCATGGACCTCGTCGATATAGGTCAGCGCGCCATATTTTTCCGCAAGGTCGCAGATCTGTTCAGTGGGCGAAAATTCGCCCTCCATCGAATAGACGCTCTCGAAGGCGATCAACTTGGGGGCCGCGGAGCCGGCCGCCTTCAGCAGCTCTTCCAGATGTTCCATGTCATTGTGGCGGAAGACGTATTTGGCCGTCCCGCCATGACGGATGCCTTCGATCATCGAGGCATGGTTGAGCTCGTCCGAGAAAATGATCAACCCGGGCAGCACCTTGGCCAGGGTGGAGAGCGTGGCGTCATTGGAGACGAAGCCGCTTGTGAACAGCAGCGCGGCCTCCTTGCCGTGCAGGTCGGCCAGTTCGCGCTCAAGCTCGACGTGATAGTGCGTGGTGCCCGAAATGTTGCGCGTGCCGCCCGAACCGGCGCCCACCGCATCCACCGCCTCATGCATCGCCGCCAGCACCTTGGGATGCTGGCCCATGTTCAGATAGTCGTTGGAGCACCAGACGGTGATCGGCAGCCCCCTGTTGTCGGTATAGGTAATGCCGTTCTCGATCAGACCCGCCTTGGGATAGGCGCCGCATTCGCGCAGGATGTCGGCGAACACGCGGTAGCGCCCCTCACGCTTGAGAGCCGCCAGAGCTTCCTGGAAGCTGGACCGGTAGGAAAACGCCATGGATACTGCCTTTGGATCGGTTCGCGCCCTGACAAGGCAGGATAAACCGAAAGAAGTGTTTGATTCCACGCAATTTGTCACATGACCGTGCCGCTTCCGACGCCGCCTCTCTGGGGCCTGGTTTTCGCAATCTCCGGCGGGCTTCTGCTCTGGCTGGTTTCGCTGCGGCGCAAGGACGCCAGTATCGTCGACATCTTCTGGGGACCCGGCGTAGCCGGTGTGGTCGACATCGCCGCCATCATGGCTCCGGCGGCCGGTCCCAGAGCATCCACGGCGCTTTTACTGGTGAATATCTGGGCCGTCCGGCTGGCAGCCCATGTCTACGCCCGCCATCACGGCGAAGGTCATCGCTATGCCGCCATGCGCCGCCATTTCGGGGCGCGCTGGTCGTGGTGGAGCCTGGTCCAGGTGTTCCTGTTGCAAGCGATTCTCATCTGGTTCATTCCCGCGCCTCTGGTTGCGGCCATGCTGTCGGGCCTGCCGGTGCTTGCAGGGATGGACTATGCGGGCATCGCGCTGGCCGTGACAGGGCTGCTGTTCGAGTCGGTGGCAGATTTTCAGTTGGCCAGGTTCCGTGCCGAACCCGCCAACAGGGGCAAGGTTCTGGATCGCGGCCTGTGGAGCTGGTCACGCCATCCCAACTATTTCGGCGAGGCGCTGATGTGGTGGGGGTTCTTCCTGATCGGCTTCTCCGCCGCCCATGCCTGGTGGCTGATCCTCTCGCCGCTCCTGGTGACGTTCCTGCTGCTGCAAGTCTCGGGTATCACTCCGATGGAGCATGGCATCGAGGAACGCCGTCCGGCATATGCAGATTACAGGCGGCGCGTGAGTGCTTTTGTTCCGCTGCCACCAGGGCGCTAGCTTGCCATCGCCACCGCGGCGTTCACGGCCATGGCGATCAGCACGGTATTGAAAAAGAACGACAGCATCCCGTGCAGCATCACCGCCCTGCGCATGGCGGTCGTGGTCACACCCACGTCCGAAACCTGGGCCGTCATGCCCACGACAAAGGAGAAATAGAGAAAGTCCCAGACACCGGGATCGCCGCCGCCCGGAAACGCAAGGTCGCGCTCGTCGCCCTCCACTTCCGGGTCGTCGAAATAGTGCAGGCTTGCATAGTGAAATGCCATAACCGTGTGCAGCGTACACCAGCCCAGCGGCACGCCGGCGCCCGCCAGAACCAGCGCCGGAACATCAAAATTGTTCTTCTGGTTCAGGGCCACGAACACTGCAACTGCGAAGAAGCCCATGGTGGCAAGAGTGATCAGAACCACCACCACGATCCCCTCGTCCTCGCGCTTGGCGCGGCGCTTGAGGTCCTTGGGCGTCTGGCTCAACAGCGGCACGCAGAGGATCAGGAAGGCCAGATAGAAAAGGTCGCCGCCGGCCAGCGCGGCGGCATCCAGGCCGAATTTGCGGGCGGCCAGCCATGCCAGCGCGCCGGCAACCAGCGCACCGTAAAAGCGCACATGGCGTGTCAGCGCTGCGCGAAGCCCCATCATAGGGCAATCTTAGCCGAGTCGGTCTTCAGCGGCCTTTGTAGAACGGCGCGATCTTCCAGAAATCCTCTGCTCCCAGCCACACGCCGGGGGTACCGCAATCGCGGGCGGCCAGGCAGAGAAGATGCAGCTTCAGTGGCCCTTTTTCGGCAACCATGGCGTTTAGCCAGCCGTCCTTGCTGTCATATTCGGCCTGCCAGATGCCCTGGTTCTGGGGATGGCGATCCCATTCCTGTTCGGAATCGGCGCGGACGGCGTCGAACATGGCCTCGCATGCGGCGATCACCCGTTCAACCGGCAGTTCGGCACTGGCGGTGACACGCTCCTCGCCCGGACGGCGCATCTGTCCCGAAACCGGTGCGATGAAGGGCGCGTTCATGGAGCTACAGCCGGAAGCGGACCTGGTCGATCCAGAAGCGTTCCAGGCGCTTGAGGCTGATGTTCATGCTCTCAAGGTCGGCGGCGCCGACATTGCCCACCGCCTCCAGCGACAGCAGATGCCGGTCGAACAGTTCGCCCAGCATGTCGCGCACCGCTTCGCCCTTGCGCGTCAGGCGCACGAGCACGGAGCGGCGGTCGGCTTCGGACCGTTCGTGATGGATATAGCCGCCCTCCACCAGCTTCTTGAGGTTGTAGGAGACGTTCGAGCCAAGATAGTGGCCGCGCGTGCGCAACTCACCCGCCGTCAGTTCCTGGTCGCCCACATTGAACAGAAGAAGCGCCTGGACCGAGTTGATCTCCCGCTCATCGCGGCGATCCAGCTCGTCCTTGATCACATCGAGAAGCTGACGATGCAGCCGCTCCACGAGATTGAGCGTCTCGAGATAGTGTTTGCGTACCGCCAAGGCGCCATCAAGCGCCGCCGCGGCCTGCGGTTTGACCAATGCCGTCATTTGTCTTCCCCGCTTTTTGCGGAGCCCACCTGTTGTTACAGCCACTTTAGGGGAGATGTCTTAAAGGTGCGTAAAATCCGCGCTAGCCCGTCTGGCGGTCATGCTGCGAATGCGGGGAAACAGGCACAAGGATAACACGCGGTAAACAACATGCATTCAATCGCCGAACAGTTCGTGCTGAAGCGGCGCAAACGCCGCCTCGATGACCTGTTCCGGCACAGCCGCCAGGGATTGAGGCTGCCAGTGCGGATTGCGGTCCTTGTCCACCAGCGCCGCGCGCACGCCTTCCCGGAAATCATGGCCTTCGATCACCCGCATCGCCAGGCGGTATTCCATCGCCAGGCATTGCCTGAGGCTCAATCCCTGCGCCGCCTGGAGCTGCCGAAATACCAGCTTCAGCGATGTGGGCGAACGGCTGCGCAAGGTTTGCGCTGTCTCACGCGCGAACACGCTGCCGTCGCGGTCCAGCCGTTCCAGGATTGCTTCCACCGAGGACGCCGCGAACACAGTGTCGACGCGGCGGCGATGCGGCGCCAGCTCACCGGCAGGCAGCTTGCACGCGAATGCATCCGCTGCGGCATCCGGCGCCTCACCTTCCGCTAGCCGATCCAGCAGGGCGGGGAAATCCGTGCGGGCCACGATCGCGTCGACCAGTGCCGCGGCCTGTGCGTCGGCGGCCCCGATGCGCGCGCCCGTCATGCCCAGATAAAGCCCCAGCCGACCCGGACTCCGCGTCAGGAAATGACTCGCGCCGATGTCGGGAATAAAACCGATTCCAGTTTCCGGCATGGCGAACGACATCTCAGGATCGGCCAGGCGCAGGCTGCCATGTACCGACACGCCGGCCCCCCCGCCCATGACAAAGCCGTGTATGAGCGCGACGTAAGGTTTCGGAAAGGCGCCGATCCGTGCGTTCAGCCGGTATTCGTCGGCCAGAAATCGGGCGCCCACACCGTCGCCGGCCAGCACCGACTGCTGCACCAGCCGGATGTCACCGCCGGCGCAGAAGGCGCGGTCGCCTGCGCCACGGATGGCAACGGCGCGGATCTGCGGGTCCGCGGCCCATTCGTCGAGGAATTCCTGAATGCCCGCGACCATGTCCGGTGTCAGGGCATTGAGTGCCTGGGGCCGGTTCAGGGTCAGAAGCCCGAGGGCGCCGCGCTTTTCGGCGAGAATGTGGCGGTCCTGCTGCATTGCGTCTACTTGCGTGGGCGCGGCCAAATTGGCAAGAGAACTCCCACATGAGCTACCCTGCGACCCGCCTGCGCCGCCTGCGCCGATCCGCCTGGAGCCGGGCCCTGGTGCGCGAGACGGTCCTGACCCCTGCCGACCTGATCTGGCCGCTGTTCATCATCGACGGCAGGAACGAACGTTCCACGATCAAGACCCTGCCGGGCGTGGAACGGTTGTCGGTGGACCTGGCGGTGGCGGCGGCCCGGGACGCCGCAGTGCTGGGCATTCCCGCCCTGGCCCTGTTTCCCAACACCCCGGATGCGCGGCGCAGCGAGACCGCCAGCGAGGCCTACAATCCCGACAACCTGATGTGCCGGGCGCTTTCTGCCATCAAGGCGGCGGTTCCGGAGATCGGTTTGATCGCTGATGTGGCGCTGGACGAATACTCCAGCGACGGCCAGGACGGATTGGTGCGGGACGGCGAAGTGCTGAATGACGCGACCATAGACGTCATGGTCAAATCGGCGCTGGTGCAGGCAAAAGCCGGCGCGGACATCATCGCCCCGTCCGACATGATGGACGGGCGGGTGGGCGCCATCCGCGCCGCGCTGGACGGGAGCGGCTTCGACCAGGTCCAAATCATGTCCTATGCCGCCAAATATGCTTCGGTCTATTACGGGCCTTTCCGCGAGGCGGTGGGTTCCGGCGCAAGACTGAAGGGCGACAAGAAGACCTATCAGATGGATCCGGCCAATATCGACGAGGCGCTGCGCGAAGTGGCGCTGGACATCGAGGAAGGCGCCGACAGCGTGATGATCAAGCCTGGGCTGCCCTATCTTGATGTGATCCGCTTGGTGAAGGACAGTTTCAACATCCCCGTCTTCGCCTATCAGGTGTCCGGCGAATATGCGATGATCGAATTCGCGGCGCGCAACGGCGCCTTCGACCGCACGGCCGCGATCATGGAAAGCCTGGCCTGCTTCAAGCGCGCCGGCGCCAGCGGCATCCTCACCTATTTCGCCCCGGAAGCAGCGCGTCTGCTGGGAAAGTAGTTCACATCAGGCATGTCAGATTCCTTCTTCCTGCAAAAACGCCATCGCAAGATGCTGCTTTCGGGCCGCCGGTGGCGCATGCGGCTCGTCTTCTGGGGCGGCGCAGTGGGCGTGGGCGTGGTTTCGGTCGCCTTCGCCGCCGCCGCGACCCAGGCGAGCGCGCTGTTCAACGCCATGCTGTTCAATCCCTGGATCGCGCTGGTGCTCACGCCGGCCGGCTTCACCCTGTCGGCCTGGGTCGCGGCGAACTATTTTCCGGGCAGCCAGGGATCGGGCATTCCCCAGGCCATCGCCGCGCGGCATATCCGTGACACCGGCCTGCGTTCGAATATCCTGGCGCTACGCCTGACCTTCGGCAAGATCCTGCTGACCCTGTTCGGCCTGGCCTGCGGCGCCTCCATCGGCCGCGAGGGGCCCACCGTGCAGGTCGGAGCCGCGATCATGCTCTATTCGGGCCGCGTGGGGCGAATGATCAGCCAGCGCGGGCTGATCCTGGCGGGCGGCGCAGCGGGCGTCGCCGCGGCCTTCAACACGCCGCTGGCCGGCATCGTCTTCGCCATCGAGGAAATGAGTCGCGCCTTCGAGCAACGCTCAAGCGGCCTGGTTCTGATCGCCGTGATCCTGGCCGGCATGGCCTCGCTTGGGTTGGTCGGCAACTACAGCTATTTCGGCAGCAACGCTTCCATGCTGACGGTCACGATCGATTGGGTGGCGCTGCCCATCTGTGGAATCCTGGGCGGTGTCCTGGGCGCGCTGTTCGCGCGCGCGGTGCTGCGCATCAACACCTTCACGGGCACCTATATCGCGGCCAATCCGCGCCGCAACCTTCTGCTGGCGGCGTTCGTCGCCGGGTCGATCGTGGCGATTTGCGGGCTGCTCAGCGGCGGCGCCACCTATGGCACCGGCTATGAGGCTGCCCGCCAAGCAGTTGAAGGCAGTGGCATGTCGCTGGGTTTTGCGCCGCTGAAATTCTTCGCCACTGTGGCCTCGACCTGCTCGGGCATTCCGGGCGGCCTGTTTGCTCCCTCCCTCTCTATCGGCGCCGGCCTTGGCGAGGCCGTGGCGGCGGTGCTGCACGTCCACGCCCCGGGCGCCATCGTTCTTCTGGGCATGACCGCCTATTTCGCCGGCGTGGTGCAGGCGCCGATCACCTCGGCAGTGATCATCGGCGAGATGACCAACGCCACCGCCATGCGCCTGCCGCTTCTGCTGGCGGCGCTGATCGGCTACGGCATCTCGCGCGCCATCCAGCGCGAGTCGCTCTACCACGCGATGGCGCGACAGTTCCTGGCGAACCTCAAGAAATAGCGAGAACGATCAGTCCCGCACGGTCGAAAAAAGACTGCGCAGAATGATCTCCGCGCGCGCGGGCAGCACATGCAGTCCGGAGCGGCGCTGGCCCAGGTCGATCACGTTTTCCAGCACCAGCATGGCCAGGCCGTGTATCGACGACCACACTGCCAGGCCAAGAGCCGGATCGGACAGGGAGGTACCAATCTGCGTGCCGATGGCATCGGCCTTCAGCCCCAGTGCGGGGAACTGGTCGCGGTTGGGCAGCTGGCCGCCGAACATCAACCGCGCCAGCGCCGGACGGGCGGCGACAAAGCGCATATAGGCGGCGCCGATATGGGCGATGCGATCAGGCTCGGAGCCCGACATCTTGGCAGCCTCAGCCAGCGACTCGCGCAATTCGTCGAAGCCCTCGATGGCCAGTTCCACCAGCAGCGCCTCATGGTTGGGAAAATGGCGATAGGGCGCGGCATGACTGACCCCGGCGCGGCGTGCCACCGCGCGAAGGGTCAGCGCTGCCAGCGTTTCCTCTTCCAGGATAGTGCGAGCCGCCTCCAGCAATCCGTTACGCAGGTCGCCGTGATGATATCCACGCGCCGCCCTGTCCTGCGACGCGTCGGCTCCAATTTCCTGCCGATTCCGCTCATCCATGCCAATGCTATCCTTTGTTACCCTTGCGCGCGGCTTCCTGGCGCACGAACAGGCTGGAGGTATCCCAGCGCTTGCCGCCCAGATTTTCCACTTCCGCGTAGAACTGATCGACCATGGCGGTCATGGGCAGGCTGACTTCCTGCTTGCGCGCTTCATCCAGGGCGATGCCCAGATCCTTGCGCATCCATTCCACCGCAAAGCCGTGATTATATTCGCCGGCATCCATGGTCTTGTAACGATTCTCCATCTGCCAGCTTCCCGCCGCGCCCTGGGAGATCACCGCCTCGACTTCCTTGATGTCGAGGCCGGCGGCACGCGCGAGGCTGAAGCCTTCCGCCAGGCCCTGGACAATGCCGGCGATGCAGATCTGGTTGACCATCTTGGTCAACTGGCCCGATCCGGGCGGACCCAGCCGCTTGGACAGCTTTGCATAGACCGCCATTACCGGTTCGGCGCGGGCATAGTCCGCCTCGCTGCCGCCGCACATGATGCCCAGCTTGCCGTTGATGGCGCCCGCCTGCCCGCCCGACACCGGCGCATCGACGAACCCGAAGCCGCGCTTTTGAGCTTCAGTCGCCAGTTCACGCGCGATACCTGCAGACGCGGTGGTGTGGTCGACGAACAACGCACCCTTGCTCATGGCGTTGAAGGCGCCATCCGGACCCAGCGTGACATCGCGCAGGTCGCTGTCGCGGCCCACGCAACAGAAAACAATGTCCTGGCCCCTGGCAGCTTCGGCCGGCGTGGGCGCCGTCTTTCCGCCATATTCCTTCTGCCACTGCGCCGCCTTGGCAGCATTGCGATTATAAACGGTAACATCGTGTCCGGCCTTCAGGAGGTGGCCCGCCATGGGATAGCCCATCACACCCAGACCGATAAATGCGGTTTTCATTAGTCCACCACTTCCATTTTAGGAGTTCCTCCAACGGCAAATTCGGGCCTCTTCATCAGCCAGATAACCGCGAAGACCGGAAGGCTGATTACAAACATGAAAAGGAAGTCGTTGGCATAGGCCTGAACTTGCGCGCGATATTCTAGGAGAGAATTCAGGTTTGCCAACCCAAAAGGTATCTGCGGGTTCATCATCATCGAGGGTCCATTGACCCCCAGTGCCCGGTTGAAGGGCGAGGCATAGCCGGACAGGTGGGCATGGATGGTCTGGACACTGTTGGCCAGGATGGTGGTGGTCAGGGAAACGCCGATGGCGCTGCCAATGTTGCGCATGAGATTCGTCAAGCCGGTGCCATCCGTGCGCAATTGTGGCGAAAGTGTCGCAAACGCAACCAGGATCATCGGGTTGAATATAAGGCCCATGCCCAGCCCCTGAACAAACGTCACCCATGACAGGGTCCAGACGCTGACGGAAGGTGTCCAGCCGGTCATGTGCCAGAGCGAATAGATCATCAGGCTGGCGCCTGCGGTCATGATGATGCGGGGATCCATCTTCATGGTCAGCCGTCCGGCAAACATCATCGCCGCCATTACCCCAATGCCCCGCGGTACCATGAGAAAGCCAGTCTGGGTAACGGTGCGCCCCGACAGGTTCTGCAGATAGGGCGACAGCAGCGCCGAGGAGGCCAGCAGCACCATGCCCATGACGAACATCAGCACCATACCGCCCGTGAAATTTCTGTCCCGGAAAATGGCGCGCGGAATGAAGGGCTTTTCGGCCGTAAGCATGTGAACCAGGAACAGGTAGAGCGCGATGCCGGCGATGAGCGCCTCGACCACGATCTCGGTGGAGGAGAACCAATCCTTGGTGGTGCCGCGATCAAGCAGCAGTTGCAGCGCCGCCAGGCCCACCGACAGGGCACCAAAGCCGAACCAGTCGAAGCGCAGGGTGGAATCGCGTGCCGTGTCCTTGAAGAATATCCACAACGCGACGCAGGATGCGATGCCGAACGGCACGTTGATGTAGAACACCCAGCGCCAGTCATAGGCATCCGTCAGGATGCCGCCCACGGTAGGACCAAGGATCGGCCCCAGCATCACGCCCATGCCCCAGATCGCCATCACATTGCCGCGCTTGGCGGGCGGATACATGTCCAGCATCACCGCCTGGGACAGGGGCCCCAGCGCGGCGCCGAACACGCCCTGGATCAGGCGAAACAACACCATCTGTTCCAGCGACTGGGCCGCGCCACACAGCATGGAAGCGATCGTGAATCCGGCAACGCAGGTGATCAGGAAATTCTTCTTGCCGAAGCGGGCCGCCAGCCAGCCGACCGGCGCGGTCATGATGGCCGCCGCGATGATGTAGCTGGTCAGCACCCAGGTGATCTGGTCGCGGCTGGCAGACAGGCTGCCTTCCATATAGGGCAGCGCCACATTGACGATGGTGGTGTCCAGGGCCTGCATCAAGACGCCGGCCATTGACCCCAACAGCACCGCCCACTCGGCGATCTTGTTGTCGTATTGGTGGGCGGCGTGGAGTTGATGGTCCATGGCGGACTAGATGCCGTTCAGCAGGCGGAACCAGCGGCGGTGGCCGGTATCGATCGAGATTACCGCGCTCATGCCCACGCTCAGGGGGCGGTCACACTGGCTGTGATCGATATCGATGCGCACGGGGATGCGCTGGACAACCTTGACCCAGTTGCCGCTGCCATTCTCGGCCGGCAGGGCCGAGAAGGAACTGTCGCTGCCGGCGCTGACGCTTTCGACATGGCCGGTCCAGCTGCATGCCGGATAGGTGTCGATGGTGAAGCTGACCGGGGCGCCCGGATGTATGTGGTTCAACTGGGTTTCCTTCAAATCGGCCTCGACCCAGATCCGGTCGCCGATCAGGCCCACCGCACTGGTGGTGGTGAAGGCCGACAGGGCCGAGATCACCAGCGTGCCGGGCTGCAGCGAATCCACTTCGCTTACCGTGCCGGCGAAGGGCGCGCGCACGGTGGCGTGGTCCAGCTGGCGCTGGGCCTCATCCACCTGGGCCTTGGCCTTCAGGTAATCCGGAGACTGGTCCACCGGCAGGTTGGGATTGCCGTTCAGTTTGGCAAGATCCGTGGCCGCGGTCTGGCGCAGGGAGGCGACGGTTGCCTGGGCACTCAGCAGCGCGGCGTGGATGTTGTCTACCTGGACGGCGGCGATGGCGTTCTGCCTGGCGAGCGCGACATAGCGGTCATAGGTCTTCCGGTTGACATTTACCTGGGCCTGCTGAGCGGCGACCTGGGCCACGGCGGCGCGATACTGGGCACGGGTGGATTCGACATCCTGGACGGCGCCGGCCAGCGCGGCCTGGGCATTCTCCAGCGCGATGCGGAAGGGCTTGGGGTCCAGGGTGAAAAGGACATCGCCCGCCTTCACATGCTGACCTTCATGCACATTCACGCTCTGGACCAGGCCCGAGACGTCGGTCGACACCATCAGCTTGTTGGCGTGGACATAGGCATCATCCGTGGTCTCGTAGCGCCCGCCCATCAGATAGAAGACCGCTGCCGCCGCGAGGAATATTCCGACACCGCCGATCATCAGGATGCGCCGCAGGGCGGCGCGATCGAAACCGGCGCGCGGACGAGCGCCCGCCGGCACGGCGGCGATGGAATTGTTCACGGATGACATCCTATTCTCCCGCCGCGGCAAGTTTGCCGGGCTCAGCAGTGAGCTTGTCCTTCATGTGCAGAAGGGCATTGGTGATGGTTTCCAAGGTCTGTTCGTCCAGCCCCTTGGTGATGCTTGCAAACAGATCGTTCTTGTAGCGGTGGATTTCCCTGAGGATGGGCTGGGAGGCCGGCAGCAGGTGCAGGCGGCGGATGCGACGGTCCGCCGGATCCAGGCGCCGCTCCAGCAGCCCGCGCGCCTCAAGCCGGTCGACCAGACGCCCCACTGTGATGGGCTCCACCTCGCACAGGCTGGCCATCTCGTTCTGCGTCATGCCCGGTTGGCGCTCCAGCCGCGCCAGGATCACCCATTGCGCCCGGGTCATGCCATAGGCGCGCGCCCGCTGGTCGAAGCGCGTGCGCATGATCCGCGCCACGTCGTGCATCAGAACCAGCATATCCCGGTCGAGATTCATGCCGCGAACATAAGCAGCGTTATAATAACGTGCAAGATGATAAGGCGGCTTTTTTGGCAGATCCCGTCTGCAAAAAACAATGGGGCCGGCGGGTTTCCCCGCCGGCCCCGATGCCGGAACTACCGATAAGTTTACGGCGAAACCTTGAGCTCCGAAGCCCACGCCGCCTCGATCCGCTTCACCACGGAATCCGGGATCGGGACGTAATCGAGCTTTTCGGCATCAGCCTGGCCGTTCTTCAGGGCCCAGTCGAAGAACTGGACGGCGGACTTGTTGGTCGCCTGCGGAGAATCCGACCGCAGCAGCACCCAGGTGGTGCCGGTGATCGGCCAGGACTGCGCACCCGGCTGGTTGGTCAGGACCAGATAAAAATCCTGCACCTTGGAAAAGTCGGCGTTGGAAGCGGCGGCCTGGAAGGCCTCCATCGTCGGCTTCACATGCTGGCCTGCGGCATTGATCATGTCCGTGTAGACCAGGTTCGACTGCTTGGCATAGGCGTACTCGACGTAGCCGATGGAGCCGGCCAGCTGGGCCACGCTGGCGGCGACGCCGGCATTGCCCTTTCCGCCCACGCCACCCGGCCAGGACACCGCCGTGTCGGCACCGACCTTGCTCTTCCATTCCGGACTCACCTTGCCGAGATAGTCGGTGAAGTTGAAGGTGGTGCCCGAGCCGTCCGAACGGTGCACGGTCAGGATCGCCATGTTGGGCAGGTTGACCTTCGGGTTGAGCTTCTTGATCGCCGGGTCGTTCCACTTCTTGATCTTGCCCAGATAGATGTCGGCAAGCGTGGGACCATCCAGAACCATCTGACCGGCGGATACACCAGGCAGATGCACGACCGGCACGATCGAGATGATCACCTGGGGGAACTGCATCAGCTTGTTCTTGGCAATTTCGTCATGCATCAGCGGCTTGTCGGTCGCACCGAAAGCGACCGTCTTGGCTTCGATCTGCTTGATGCCGCCGCCCGAACCGATCGCCTGATAGTTGATCTGGGTGCCGGTCTGCTGGTTGTACCTTTGCGCCCAGACCTGCAGCACGGGATAGATGGCCGTGCTGCCGGCGCCGGTGAGGTTGACCGCCAGCGCGCTGGTGCTCATCAGGGCCGAAGCCGCGGCCGCCAGAAGAACCGTCTTGAGGGAGATTTTCATTTCGTCTTTCCTTTCGAGTGTCCCGCCATAAATGAGCGAGGTTTTTTCGTTTGTGCTCGTGCGCGAAGTCCAGAAGACATAAGGGGCGCACATGACGTGCGCCCCTTACTTATATTACCACTGGAAGTCACCCCAGATGCCGAACTCGTTATACGAGCCGGTCTTCAGGCCGGTATTGGAACCGATGTTGCCGTTCTGGGTGCTGATCAGACCGCCGCTGGCGCCCTCATGCTTCCAGGCCAGCGAGAAGTCGACGATCTTGGTCGGGCTCCAGGTTATACCCATCGTATAATACTCGTTGTTCTTGCCCGGCACGGTCTTGGTGTTCGTGTCGACCGAGTCGTAGCGGCCGAACACGGCCCATTCCGGCAGGAAGTAGTAGGAGGCAAAACCCGAAACGCCGTGGGCGCTGTCGCCGATGGTCGGCGAAGCGACCAGGGCGGTCGAGTAGTCGTTGGCGTTGAAATATTCCACGCCCACGCGCAGCCCGTTGGCGATATAGGCACCAACCACGTTGAAGCGGTCGGCGGTGTGATATGTCTTGGTGCCATAGGGCGTGCCCAGCTTGCCGGTATAGCCGCCGACGCCCAGGTTGAAGCCCTCATAGACAGCACTGACGCGGCCTTCGAAGTCAAAGCTGTCGAAACGGTTGGTGCCGCCGCCGACCGGAATCTTCTTGTAGCCGCCGCCGTTGATCACCGCGAAGTCGTAGTTGAGGATGCCGTCAAACAGCGAACCCAGGGCGTGGACGCCCCAGTCGGAGCTGGTGCCGAACTTGGTGCGGTCGATCAGCGTATTTTCGAAATAGCGCATGCCATAGATGCTTTCCGCGTAGGGCACCCACGGAAGGTCAGTCGCGCCCAGGCGCACAATCAGGGCCGGATCGATCTTGGCCTGCAGATAGGCCTTCTTCAGGTAGAGCTGCCCGGCACCGGTGGTGCCGTCATAGGTCGTGTCGGTCGTGACGTTGGCCGAGAAGATGCTGTTGAAGGTGTGATCAATGCCGATATAGAAGCGCTTGATGTCGAAATTGGTGCCGTTGCCGTTTCCAGGCACGCGCGCGCCGTTGGCCTTGTTATCGATGTTGGTGGCATCGAAATACATGCGGCCGCTGATCGAAGTATTGCTCCACCAGCCGGTCGGCGCCGGCGGCGGATTGTTGGCGGCCTCGGCAGCACGCATCTCGGAGTTCTGAACTTCCTCCTCAAGGGCCGACAGACGCGATTCCAGTTCGGCGTTCGTTGGCGCCGCGTCGTTTTGCGCCAGCATCATAGGCGCTTCCTTGGGCTGTTCGGAACCGACCATCGCGGCGGTGATCGTGGGCGCATTCGCGTCGGCCGTCCTGGCGAACGCCGTGCTTCCCATCGCGATGGCGGCAACGCCCGTCATCAATACCAGTTTCCCCATATTCATCACTACCCTCAGTCCCTAGATGTTCCGCGCAATCTCGCGCGCGGTTGCTATCGCCGGGGGGCACTACAGGACGATGACGGCGGTGTGACGGTTCGGTGACAGCCTTCGCGGGCGCGGCAGAAACTGCGCTGGCGGACGATCCGGGCTCTGTGAATAGTTGCAGACGTGGCGTCTTTGCCACGCCCATTCGGATGGGTAGCGGACGCCCCTATTCCGAGTCGGTGACGCGCCGGCCGATAATCCCATCGGGCGGTGTGCCCTGGGCGAGCGCGCCATAGCGGCCCTGGAAGTAAACAAGCGGCGCGCCGACGTCGGCGTGGCGGGCAAATCGCAGCACCCGCCCTAGCAGGATCGCATGGTCGCCCGCATCCTGAACACTTTCGCGGGCGCATTCGAATACCGCCAGCGAATCAGCCAGCGCCGGCGGACCCAGTTCGGTGGGAATCAGCTCGATCCCATCGAGCCGGTGCTCACCCGGTCCGGCCAGGCGCGAGGACACCGCCTTGTGTCCCGCAGCCAGGATGGACACGGTGAAGCCGGGCGCCGTGGCGAAGGCCGGATAGCGGCGCGAGCGGCGGTCGATGCACCACAGCACCAGGGGCGGATCCAACGATACCGAAGTAAAGGAATTCACCGTAATCCCGATATGGGACGCATCCTCAGCCTCCCCGGGCACCGCGCCCGTGGTGGTCATCACCGCAACGCCGGTGGGGAAACTGCCCAGCGCATTCCTGAAAGCCCGCGTGTCGAATTCCATGACCCATCCTGACCCGGCCCCGTTTCACACTCGGTTAAGCCGGGGTGTGCATGATCGCCAAAGGTTGGGCATAGCGGCGACAGACCGCAAGTCCCACCCGGGTATTGGCTGTTAAAATGGGGTTCTCGGCTCATGGCCGGCGACAACACGGTTGTCATCAAGCGCATCAAAAAGGGCGGGCATGGCGGCCATCACGGCGGCGCCTGGAAAGTGGCCTATGCGGACTTCGTGACCGCCATGATGGCCTTCTTCCTGCTGATGTGGCTCATCAACACCACCACCCCGGAGCAGAAGCGCGGCATCGCCGACTATTTTGCACCCCAGTCGATTGCCCAGACGGTTTCGGGGTCCGGCGGCGTCCTGGGCGGCAAGGTGATGGGTGAGGACAGTGCTCATGCCGGCGGCGCCCAGTCCGTCATGCAGAAACAGAGCCCGCCTTCGCCCGATTCGCCGGTCAAGTCGATGGCCAGTGGCGGCGCCCAGGGCGGCGCCAACGCGACCAGCGACAGCACCAGCACCAATTCCGCCCAGGACAGCGACTTCGCCCATGCCGCCGAGGCCATCCGCCAGTCGATCCAGGACAACCCCGATATCGCCAACCTGTCCCATCAGGTGATTCTGGAGAACACGCCCCAGGGTCTCAAAATGCAGCTGGTCGACCAGGATGGCCGGCCCATGTTCCAGCAGGGCACCGCCGAACCGATGCCCTACACCAAAAAGCTGCTGTCGGTGATCGGCGGCATCGTCTCCGCCCTCCCCAACCGCGTTTCGATCAGCGGCCACACCGCTGTAAACGATGCGGCCGCCACCGGTGGAAGCTGGGAACTTTCGGCGGCCCGCGCCAACCAGGCCCGCACCCTGTTGCAGGCGGGCGGCCTTTCCTCCGACCGGATCTACGAGATTTCCGGCAAGGCGGGGTCCGAGCCGCTGCTGCCTGAAAACCCCAGCGCTAGCGCCAATCGCCGCCTGTCGATCACCCTGATGCGCGAAGCGCCCCCCGTCCCGTCCGACCCTGGGCTCTGAACCGGCCAACGTCCCGGCCCCTCACAGAAATTCACCCACGGTCCGCCAAAAAACACTCCGCGGGACTCGGTTTGTTTGCCATACTCACGCCTGGACGGGGCAGGTTTTTGGGCCGTGACCGAGCAACGCAGCACACGCATTCCGCAGTTTTTCCTCACCCCCGGTGGGCCCTGCCCCTATCTGCCGGGACGGGTCGAGCGGAAAGTCTTTGCCCGTCTGGGCGGAACCCTGGCCCAGCCCCTGTCCGAGGCCCTGACCCATTCCGGCTTCCGCCGCAGCCAGTCCATCGCCTATCGCCCGGCCTGCGAGGGCTGCAACGCCTGTGTATCGGTGCGCATCCTGGCCGACCGCTTCGTGGCCAGCCGCGGCCAGCGTCGCACCCTGAAGCGCAACGCCGACATCGTGCGCACCGAAGTCGCCGCCGAGGCCACGCGCGAACAGTTCGCCCTGCTGCGCACCTATCTGGATTCGCGCCATCCCGGCGGGGGCATGAGCGACATGGGCCTGTTCGACTATGTCGCGATGGTGGAGGAGACGCCGGTCGCCACCCATATCGTGGAATACCGCACGCCTGACGGCGTGCTGGTGGCCGCCGCCCTCACCGACCGGCTGAAGGATGGGCTGTCCATGGTCTACAGCTTTTTCCATCCGGGGGAAGTTGCCCGCAGCCTGGGCACCTACATGATCCTGAATCATGTGCGCGTGGCCAGGCAGCATCATTTGCCTTTCGTCTATCTGGGCTATTGGGTGCGCGGCAGCCGCAAGATGGACTACAAGGTGCGCTTCTCGCCGCTGGAGGCGCTGACCCAGAATGGCTGGGAGGCGGTGAAAGTGCCGCCGGAAGGCGAATGACTACCGGCCGGCGCCGCCGAACCTTTGCTTCCATTCCGCGATCTGCTCTTCGCTGATCTTGGGCACCAGAATCTCCGGCGCCCGGATCGGCTGGCCGGGCGACAGGTCGTCCAGCAGCACCTTCATGCCTTCTTCGGGGAATGGAATCACTCCGCCGCGATAGCCAACCGGCTGGATGCATTCATGGATGGTACGGGCGAAGCCCGGCATCACCGGCCAGATCAGATGCGCGAACTGATGCACCAGGTTCAGGCCCATGCGCACGCCGACGGCCGCCCTGTCGCGGTCGGTCTTGACGTGGGTCCAGGGCGCGGCGCGGGTAAGATATTCGTTGCCCGCCACCCAGATGGCGCGCAGCTCGGCCATCGCCTTGCGGAATTCGGCCAGCTCCATCAGTTGGGCGTATGTGGCGATGCGCCGGTCCAGCTCGGCGATCAGCGCGTGTTCTTCCTCGCCATAGTCGCCCTCGCCCGGCACCTGGCCGTCGAAGCGGGCAACGCAGAACTTGGTCACGCGGCTGACAAAATTGCCCAGCACGTCCGCCAGGTCCTTGTTGATGACGCCGGCGAAATGCTCCCAGGTGAAATTGCTGTCGCTGCCTTCGGGCGCATTGGCGATCAGGTAATAGCGCCACCAGTCTGCCGGCGCGATGTCCAGCGCGGTGTCCATGAAGATGCCGCGCTTGCCGGAGGTGGAGAATTTGCCGCCCTCATAGTTCAGCCAGTTGAAGCCCTTCAGCCGGTCGACCAGCTTCCACGGCTCGCCCGAGGCCATGATGGTGACGGGAAAGCCCACCGTGTGGAAAGGCACGTTGTCCTTGCCCATGAACTCCCAATAGGTGACCTCATTGGCGGCGTCGCCGTACCACCAATTCTTCCAGGCATCGCCCTTGCCGCCCTTGTCGGACCACGCCTTGGTGGCGGCGATATATTCGATGGGCGCATCGAACCAGACATAGAAAACCTTGCCCTTCAGTGCGCCGCCGGCGATATCGTCCGGCACGGGAATACCCCAGTCCAGGTCGCGGGTGATGCCGCGGTCCTTCAGCCCCTCGTCCAGCCATTTATAGGCGATGGAGGTAACCAGCTGCGGCCAGTCGGCCTTGTGGCTGTCGATCCAGGCGCGGAGGCGGTCGGCGAACAGCGATTGTTTCAGGAACAGGTGTGTGGAATCGCGAATCTCGATGTCTTTGGCGCCCGACACCGCAGAGCGCGGCTCGATCAGGTCGATCGGGTCCAGCACCCGTGTGCAGTTCTCGCACTGATCGCCGCGCGCGCGGTCATAGCCGCAATGCGGACAGGTGCCGATCACATAGCGGTCGGGCAGGAAGCGGCCGTCGGTGGCGCTGTAAGCCTGCTTGGTCGTGCGCAATTCCAGGAAGCCGTTCGCCCACAGTTTTCGGGCAAAGTGCAGGGTCAGTTCGTGGTTCTGCGGCGAGGAGGAACGCCCGAAATTGTCCCAGGACAGGGCAAAACGGTCACCCAGCTCTTTCTGGACCGCATGCCACTTGGCGGCATACTCGGCGACCGGCACGCCCTCTTCCAGGGCCGCCAGTTCGACCGGAGCGCCATGCTCGTCCGTGGCGCAGATCGCCAGCGTGTCATAGCCCCGGCTGCGGCAATATCGGGCGAAGATGTCGGCCGGCAGCATGGAGCCAACCAGGTTGCCCAGGTGCTTGACCCCGGCGACATAAGGAATGGCGGAGGTAATCAGGATGCGTTTCATGGCGGGCTGAACTGTGCCAAAGTCTCGAAAAATGCCAGTTCCTCATACAGGGGGACGGCGGGGGAAGCAAAAGGGGCTTTTGACATGCCAATGATGCGCTGGTCAGGGATGACGCGGGGCTTGGCTTCGGCGGCAGCGGGAGCCGCGCTTCTGGTGGCGGGGCCGGCATCCGGCCAGCCCCATCAGCCAATCCCCGACAATACCGTCGTCCCTGTCAGCGCCTTGGACAAGGCGCCCCACCAGGACATCTCAAACGGCATCGTCTCGGCCAGGGTCTATCTGCCCGGCCCGGGCGCATTCTACCAGGGCACACGCTTTGACCGGAACGGCATTATCGCCCACGCCACCTACAAGGGGCAGGACTATGGAAAGCCATGGTTCAGCGGCTATTCGCCTGCGGTGCACGACTTCACCTGGCACAAGGGCAAAGTGATCGTGCATCCGGCCAGCGCCGCGGCCGGACCTGCCGAGGAATTTGATTCCATCGGCTTCGACGCCGCCGGCATGGGTGGGCAATTCCTCAAGATCGGGATCGGCATGCTCAAGCGCGACACCGACAAGGAGGACCACGTTCATCCCTATCCCGTGGTCAATGGCGGCACCTTCGATACGCAGGGCGGCAAGACCCGCGTGCAGATGACCCAGACCCTGACCGACAAGGCCAGCGGCTATGGCTACGTTTATGCGAAGACGGTGCATCTGGTGCCGGGCAAGGCCCAGATGACGATCGAGCACACGCTGACGGACACGGGCAGCAAGGACATCGTCACCAATGTCTATTGCCACAACTTCCTCACGCTCAGCCCCGGCGACGAACACATCACCATCACCGCACCCTTCGCGATAAAGGCCGAAAAGCCATTTGCGCCCGACGCGGCAGCGGTAGACGGCAAGACCATCAAATACCTGCGCGCGGTGAAGGAAGGCGAAAGCGTCACCTCGCCCATCAGCGGCTTCGGGAGCAGCGCCAGCGATTACGATTTCACGGTGAAGAACACCGCCACGGGGTTTGGCCAGCGCATCCGCGGCGACCAGCCGCTGGCGCGCATCAATTTCTGGTCCATTGCCACCAATGTAAGCTGGGAGCCCTATGTGGCAATCTCGCTCAAGCCCGGCCAGACCAAACACTGGACTTATACTTACGATTATATCGGGCCGAAATAGAATGCGGCGCGCGGCGTCCCTGGGCTTTCTTGGCGCCCTCCTGCTGCTGGGGGCCGCCGCCCCGGCAAGTGCACAGCCGGGAACACAGCCCGCCACGGCGCTGGAGAATTTCCATCATGTGACGATCGGCAACGGGCTGATCACCGCCCAGGTCTATCCGCCGGGCAAGAACGAACTGTATCGCGGCACCCGTTTCGACCATGCCGGGGTGGTTTTCCATGTCGCCTATCAGGAACAGGATTACGATACCTACTGGTTCGATCGCTTCGTGGCCGATCCCACGGTCACAGCCAAACAGCCGCCCTATGTGCAGACATCCTGCTGTGCGGTCAGCGGCCCGGTGGAGGAATTTTCCGCCGTGGGGTTCGAGCAGGCCGGCATGGGCGGCCGTTTTCTCAAACCGGGCATCGGCATCTTCAGGCGAGACAATGACGATCCGGCACGCTTTCCGACGTTGCCCGCGCTGAATGACGGCACCCGTACCTTCGGAGCGACAAAAAGCAGCGCCCGTTTCACCCAGGTCATCGATGACCCGAAATCCGGCTATGGCTATCACTACGAGAAGATTGTCACGCTGGTCCCCGGCAAGGCGCAGATGACCATCAGCCATGTCCTGATCAACACCGGCAGGAAGGACATTGACACCACCGTCTATTGCCACAATTTCCTGACTCTCAGCCCCGGCAACGAACATCTGGTCATCACTGCGCCTTTCAACATCAAGCCGCAGACGCCGTTCCAGCCTCATCTGACGAAGGTCGAGGGAAAGACCATCCGCTATCTGGCACCGGTGCCGCCGGGCGAGATGGTGCGCAGCTATCTGGACGGCTTCGGCGACAGCGCCGGCGACTACGATTTCACCGTGACCAATACCAGGACCGGCTTCGGCCAGCGCATTCGCGGCGACCAGCCGATCGTCAAGATCAACATGTGGTCGATCGACCGCACCTACAGCCTGGAGCCCTATATCGCAATTTCGTTGAAGCCCGGCGAGACAAAGCGCTGGACCTACACGTATGATTATTTCGGACCCAGAGACAAAAGGACGGGAGGAAAGCCATGAGGATCGTGCTTGCAAGCCTGTTCGTCGTCACGGCCGGCACGGCGCTGGCGCAAGGCAATGCGCCCTATATCCCGCCGCCCAAGGACAGCACCACGCCCGCCAGTGCGTGGGACGATATGCCGTCCAAGACCATTACCAACGGAATCATAAGCGCCAAGGTCTATCTGCCTGGCGAATTCGGTTTCTATCGCGGCACGCGCTTCGACCATGCCGGCATGATCACCCACATCACCTACAAGGGGCATGATTATGGCCGCTACTGGTTCGTCAAGACGTCGCCCGTCGTGCAGAATTTTACCTATGACAGCGATGGGCTGGTGGCAAACAACAACAATGTCGCTGCCGGTCCCGTGGAGGAATTCGGCGAGAACGGCTTCAACGCGGCGGGGCCGGGAGGACGGTTCCTGAAGATCGGCGTGGGCATCCTGAAGCGCGACAACGACAAGTATGACCGCTTCCACACCTATCCCATCCTCAATCGCGGCGTGCGCACCACGCGAGCGACGAAGAGCGGCATCACCTTCACCCAGGTGATTGCGGGTGATCCTTCCGGCTACGGCTATCGCTTCACCAAGACGGTGACGCTGGTGCCGGGCAAGCCCACCATGCTGATCGAGGACCGGCTGACCAACACCGGCGAAAAGCCCATCGACACAACCGTCTACAACCACCATTTCATGACCCTGAGCCCCGGCGAGGATGGCGTGGAGCTTCAGGCGCCTTTCACGCTCGCTCACGCCCGACCCATGCCTGCCGATGTCGTGAAGTTCGACGGCAAGTCCATGACATATCTGCGCGGGCTGACCGGCCGGGAACAGGTGGCCAGCGATCTGACAGGGTTTGGCGACAGCGCCGGCGACAATGATTTCCGCATCACGGCCACAAAGACCGGCTATGGCGTGCGCCTCAGGGCCGACCGGCCGGTGACGCGGCTGCTCTGGTGGTCGGTGCCTTCGACCATGGGAATCGAGCCTTACATGGATGTAAAGCTGAAGCCGGGCGAATCCATGCACTGGACCCACACGCTGGACTATTTCGGCCCGGGCCAGGGATAATACCGCGCATGAGACATTTCCTGGCGGCGCTGGCCGTGTTTGTTGCGGGCAGCGCCCTCGATCCAATTTCCTGGGCGCAGCCTGTGCAACCCCAGCCAAAAGTCACCTATCCGGTTGCTGACCTGCTGGCGTCCTCGCCGTCCGTCGTGCTGAGCAACGGCACCTTGCGCGCGGTGGTGCGGCCCCCGGATCTGAAGGCGGGCTTTTACCGCGGCACCCGCTTCGACCAGACGGGGGTGATCACCAGCCTGAAGGCCGGCGATACCGAATTTTATGGCCCCTGGTTCGAGCGCACCGCGCCGCAAGTGCTGGACTACGCCTATGTCGGCAGCGATCTGGTGGCTGGGCCCGACAGCGCCATCAGCGGGCCAGTGGAGGAGTTCGCGCCGCTGGGTTTCGCACCCAGGCCCGGCCTGTTCGTGAAGATCGGCGTGGGTGTGCTGCGCCAGCCCGACGACAAGCCTTACGACCACTACCGGCATTATGAGATCGTCGATGCGGGAGAGCGTCACACCCAGACGTCCAGCCGCAGCGTCACATTTACCCAGACGCTGTCGGGCGCGGGCTATTCTTATGACTATGAAAAGACCATCACCCTGATCCCCGGCACCAGCACGATGGAGATCGACCATGTGCTGAGGAACACCGGCACCACCCCGATCGACACCACTGTCTATGACCACAATTTCCTCAGGCTTGTGCCCGGCAATGGTGACATACGGGTCAGCTTTCCCTTTGCCGTTCATCCAGACCTGGCCCATGCCGCCAACCCACCGCCCGCGGACCTGATCAGCTTTCAGGGCAACGGCCTGGTGTACCTGCGGGCGATGAAGAACAGGGAGCGCCTGTCCTTCACCCTTACCGGCTTTGGCGATACCGCCGGCGATTACGATATCCGCATCGACGGGCCCACCGGCGCGGGCATGCGCATCAGGGGCGACGCACCCATCACCAGGATCAACATCTTCTCGGTCGACCGGGTACAGGCGGTGGAACCCACTATCGCCATCCATGTCTCGCCGGGGGACCAGCAGCGCTGGCGCTATACCTATGAATTCACGCCTTAAGGTGCCTGCCGCCGCGGGACCTTGCCTTTAACGGGGGCTGTGGCTAATGGATCGCTGCGGACAGCCGGTTTAGCTCAGCGGTAGAGCAGCGGTTTTGTAAACCGAAGGTCGGGGGTTCAATCCCCTCAACCGGCACCGCTCCCAGCCGGGACCGCCATGGCCGAGTTTCAGAAAATCCAGCACCGGAAGGCGAAGCGCCACAGACCCACGCGCGCCCTGCCCGTCCGCTGGGTGGTCGCCGCCGTCGCCGTGGGGGCACTGTTGGGACTTGCGATCATCCGTCAACCTACATCCATTCTCCCTTCCGCTCCGTCGCAGAACGCCGCCGCCCATTTCGGACTTTGCTACACCGGGGCGGGAACGAACTGCGTGGTCGATGGCGACACATTCTGGTCCGAAGGCGTCAAGATTCGCGTCGCCGACATCGACGCGCCCGAGACCCACCCGCCGAGATGCCCACGGGAAGCGAATCTGGGCAATCGCGCAACCCTGAGACTTCGGGACCTGTTGAATGCCGGCCGGTTCGAACTGGAAACGGTCTGGCCCGGGACCGACCGCTATGGCCGCGCCCTGCGTCGAGTGATGCGCGATGGGCAATCGCTGGGCACGATGCTGGTATCGGAAGGATTGGCGCGCCAGTGGAACGGCTCGCGTCAGCCCTGGTGTTAACCCGTAAGGTCTGAATAATAAATTCGAAATCGTCCCGGCCTGCTGGCGACGTGCCGGTGGAGTTCCACATAGCCGCGTCTGGGGGACGGGCCCAGGCCCGGGCGATCTCGTCCGCCCTGGACAGAGCGGTGCGCCGCTCCTTTCCCTGGCAGACGGCTGGCTGTACACTTCAACCTTCTTTCCTGAGGTTGCGATGCGCTTTGTGTTCCTGATTGCCGTCTCCGCTCTCCTCCTTGCCGGATGTACCGATGCCGACTGGTCGCATGCGCTGACGCGTTTGGGCCTGAATGACGAGCCCTCCAGCGCCTCGTCCACGGCATGGCTGGCTTCCCGGGAAGGGACCACGATGCGCGCGCCCGCGGCGACGGCCGCGCCAGTCTCACAGCCGCGCGGGACGGAAGACGGGTTTTGCGAGAACAGCGCGCACCAGAAGGCCAACCTGAGCAAATTCGATGCGCCGACCCGCGAGCGCATGTACCAGGCGCAGCTGGCTCAATGCCTGGATATCGCACGCAGCAATCAGTCGTGGCTAAACGCCGGCGAAGTTCCCCTAGCCCCTGGATACCAGCGCTAGGAAACGCGCTGCGGCTGCCCCGCGCATTTTGCTATCGCCCCATCAAAAAATCGAAATCACAGCCCCGGTCCGCTTGGGTAACATGGCGCTGGTAGAGTGCGGCATAGCCGCGTTCCGGTACGGGTGACAGCTGGTGGTCCGACAAACGGCGGGCAACCTCATCCGCTTCCACCAGCAGGTCGATGCGCCGGTCCTTGACTGACAAGCGGATGCGGTCGCCATTCCTGACCGCCGCCAGCGGCCCACCCACCGCACTTTCCGGCGTTACATGAAGCACCACAGTGCCGAAAGCAGTGCCGGACATGCGGGCATCGGAAATCCGCACCATGTCCTTTACCCCCTGCTGCGCCAGTTTTTTCGGGATCGGCAGATAGCCTGCTTCCGGCATGGCAGCGGCGCGCGGACCCGCATTCTTCAGCACGAGCACGTCGGACGGCATGACATCCAGCGCCGGATCGTCGATTCGGGTGGCCAGGTCTTCCAGATTCTCGAACACCACCGCCCGTCCCTCGATTTCGAACAGGCTTTCCGTGGCTGCCGCACGTTTCAGGATCGCCCCCAGCGGGGCCAGCGAGCCGGTCAGCGCCACCAGTCCGCCCACGGCCGAAACCGGTGCGGCCAGTGTATGGATCACCTTGCGGTCGACAAAATCGAGCGGTTCGTCAAGCCGCTGTTCCATGGTGCGCCCTTCAACGTCCAGCGTGTCCAGGTGCAGCAGCGGCTTCAGCTCGCGCAGCACCGCGCCCATGCCGCCGGCGGCGAAGAAGTCTTCCATGTAGCCCTCGCCCACCGGCTTGAGGTCGACCAGCACGGGAGTCTCGTCGGAGATGGCGTTGAGACGATCCAGCGAAATCGTCACCCCAGCCCGCCCGGCGATGGCGGCCAGGTGGATAATGGCGTTTGTGGAACCGCCGACGGCCATCAGCACCCGCAGCGCATTTTCCACCGACTTTTCCGTCACCACTTGGCGCGGGGTAATCGGGTTCATGGTCAGCGCCATCGCCGCGCGGCCGCTCGCTTCCGCCGCCAGCAGGCGCGCCGAATGCACCGCCGGGATCGCCGCCGTGCCCGGCAATGCCATGCCCAGCGTTTCGGCGATCGAGGCCATGGTGCTGGCCGTGCCCATGACCGCGCAGGTCCCGGCCGTCACCGCCAGATTGCCTTCGATTCCGCCGATCTCGCCCGCGCTGATCTCACCCGCGCGATAACGGCCCCAGAAGCGGCGGCAATCGGTACAGGCACCCAACCGCTCGCCCCGGTACCGGCCCGTGGACATCGGCCCGGTGACAAGCTGCACCGCCGGAATGTTGGCCGACACCGCGCCCATCAATTGCGCCGGCACGGTCTTGTCGCAGCCGCCGATCAGCACCACCGCATCCATCGGCTGGGCGCGGATCATCTCTTCGGTGTCCATCGCCATCAGGTTGCGGAACATCATCGAGGTGGGATTGAGAAACACCTCACCCAGCGAGATGGTCGGAAAGACGCGCGGTAGCCCGCCTGCCGCCAGCACGCCGCGCGAAACCGCATCGACCAGTTCGGGCATGGCGCGGTGGCAATTGTTGAAATCCGATCCGGTAGCGGCGATGCCCACGATGGGACCGTCCAGCAGCGGCCCTGACACGCCCATGGAGCGCGCGAAGGACCGGCGCAGATAGCGCGCGAAATCGCGGTCACCATAATTGGTGAGTCCCCCGAATAGCCCATGGCTCATGCGTCTTGTCCATCCATCTGCGCCGCCAGAAGGCTGGCGACATGTACCGCCCGCTTCTGTGCGCCATCGGCAATCTGGTGGCGGCAGGATGTGCCGTCAGCCACGAGCACCGTATCATCACCGGCTCGGCGCGCGGCAGGCAGCAGCGACAGTTCGCCCATCTTCAGGCTGACGGCGGCAGTTTCGACCTGGTAACCAAAAGCCCCCGCCATGCCGCAGCAGCTGGATTCGATTTTTTCCAGCTTCAGGTTGGGGATCAGCCGCAGCGTTTCCTCCACCGCGCCCATCGCGCCAAAGGCTTTCTGGTGACAATGGCCGTGCAGCATCACCTTCCGATCCGCCGGCCTGAGCCCAAGGACGAACCGCCCCGCCTTCACCTCGCGGGCAATGAATTCCTCGAACAGCAGCGCATGGGCCGCGGCGCGTTTCGACTTCGCGCCCGCCAGCATCGCCTGGGCTTCGTCGCGGAATGAAAAGAGGCAGCTCGGCTCGAGCCCCACCAGCGGCACGCCGCGGGCGAAATACGGCTCCAGCACCATCAGGCTTCGGCGCATCTCTTCGCGGGCCGCCGCGACATTTCCGACCGCCAGGTATGTCCGCCCGCAGCACAGCGGCCGGCCATTGGCCGCTGCCAGATGCACGCGATAGCCTGCGCCGGTCAGCACGGCCAGCGCATCACGCAGGACGCCCGGCTCGAAGGCAGCATTGAACGTGTCCGCCCACAGCACGACCTCGTGCCCGCCTTCGGGCCCGAAGCTTTCACCCGGATGATCGAAACGGTCGCGCCGCCAGGCCGGCAGCGACCTGAGAGCGCTGAAGCCGGCAATCTTCTCCGACAGCAGTCGCAGGCTGGCGCTGCGGTTGCGCAGGTTCAGCAGAGGCGCTGCCCAAGCTGCAGCCCTCGCATAACGCGGCAGGTTCGCGATCAGCCGGTCGCGCAATGAGTAGCCATAAAGATCGGCGCGCGCCTTCAGCACCTCGATTTTCATCCGCGCCACGTCGACTCCGGTGGGACATTCGCGCTTGCACGCCTTGCAGGAGACGCAGAGCTTCATCGTCTCCAGCATCTCATCACTCGTGAAGGCGCCTTCGCCCAGCTGCCCTGACAGCGCCAGGCGAAGCGTGTTGGCGCGCCCGCGCGTGACATGCTTCTCGTCGCGGGTGGCACGGTAGGACGGACACATCGCCCCGCCTTCCGACTTGCGGCAGGCGCCGTTGTTGTTGCACTGCTCGGCCGCACCCTGGAATCCGCCAATGGCGCCTGGATACTCCGACCAGTCCAGCGCCGGCCGGAAATCGCGCACGGCATAGCCCGGCGGATAGCGGAACAGGCTGCGCTCGTCGAATTTGGGGCTGCGCACGATCTTGCCGGGGTTCATCAGCCCCGCGGGATCGAGAGCATCCTTGACCTCCTCGAACGCCTTCACAAGCCGCTTGCCGAACATGGGTTCGTGGAATTCGCTGCGCACCAGCCCGTCGCCATGCTCGCCAGAGTGCGAGCCCTTGTACTGGCGCACCAGTTCGAAAGCCTCCTCGGCGATGGCGCGCATCGCCTTGACGTCTTTTTCCTGCCTGAGGTTCAGCACGGGGCGCACATGCAGGCAGCCCTCGCTGGCATGGGCATACCAGGTGCCGCGCGTTCCGTGGCGTTCGAAGCATTCGGTCAGCTTCGCGGTGTATTCGGCCAGATGCGGCAGCGGCACGGCGCAGTCCTCGACGAATGAAATCGGCTTTCGCTGATCCTTCATCGACATCATGATATTGAGGCCGGACTTGCGTAGCTCGGTGATGGCGTTCTGCAGGGCCGGATCATAGACCTCCACCACCCCACCCCATTTTGCGCCTTCGTGCCGGAAATCCAGACCAAGATCGCCCATCATCTGGCCAAGCCGGGCCATGCGCCGGTGGTTTTCATCCTCGCCGGAATCGAACTCCACCAGCAGGATCGCCGCGGGCTTGCCCTTTAGCATCGCTTCCAGCGTGGCATGGAACATCGGAATTTCGGCGGCCAGGCCCAGCATGGTGTCGTCCACCAGTTCCACCGCGATGGGTTTCAGCGTCACGAGATGCTGGGCCGCATCCATTGCGGCATGGAAACTGCCGAAATGGCACACGCCCAGCGCGCGTTTGCCCAGAACAGGCGACAGTTGCAGTTCGATGGCGGTGGAATATGCCAGGGTGCCTTCTGAGCCCACCAGAAGATGCGCCAGGTTGATGCGGTTGCGGCGCGGGTCCAGCGCGTCGAGGTTATAGCCGCCGACGCGCCGATGCACCTTGGGGAAACGCGCTTCCACCTCGCCGGCTTCGCGCGCGCCGATGGCCAGCAGCTTTTGCGCCAGCGGCCGCATGTTCGAATCCACGTCCGACAGGTCGGGCGACACTTCGCCGAAATGCATCGCCGTGCCGTCGGCCAGCACAGCATCGATGGCCAGCACGTTGGCGCGCATGGTGCCGTAGCGCAGCGATCGGCCGCCGCAGCTGTTGTTGGCGGCCATGCCGCCGATGGTGGCACGGCTTGAGGTGGACACATCCACCGGAAACCACAAGCCGTGCGGTTTCAACTGGCGGTTCAGATCGTCCAGTACGATGCCTGGTTCCACAGTGACCCGCCGCGCGTCCACATCCAGCGACAGCAGACGATTAAGATTTTTTGAGCCGTCGACAATCAGCCCGCTATTCACGGTCTGGCCGCACTGGCTGGTGCCGCCACCGCGGGCGGTGACCGGAACACCCTCCTCACGGGCCACGGCCAGGGCGGCCAAGGCGCCGTCCATGCTGGCAGGCACCACCACACCGGCCGGCATCATCTGGTAATGCGAGGCATCCGTGGCATAGCGGCCACGGTCGAAGGTCCCAAACAACACCTCGCCCGAGACGTGGGATTTCAGGCGCCGTTCCAGGCCGGGATTCAACATGGCTGCCATGTGGCTAAGTTCGTCCCTGTGACAGTTTTTTCCCGACTTTTTGCCCGTTCCGGGCTAAAAGCAATCCAATTATAAACCGGCCGCAGAAACGGCCGCCAATATCAGGCCAAGTGAGGAAACCATGGCGCAGGGCATGCACTATCTCCAGATTCCAGGTCCCAGCCCCGTTCCCGAGCGTATCCAGCGCGCGATCGACCATCAGGTCATCGACCACCGCAGCCCCACCTTCCAGAAGCTGGGCAAGGAAATACTGGAAGCGATCAAGGAACCCTTCGGCACCCGCCAGCCCGTGGTTATCTTCCCCGCCTCGGGCACCGGCGCCTGGGAGGCCGCCATCGCCAATACCCTGTCAGCCGGTGACAGGGTGCTGATGGTGGAAACCGGCCAGTTCGCCGTGCTGTGGAGCCAGATCGCCAAGCGCTGGGGCCTTCAGGTCGATCTGCTTGAAACCGACTGGCGCCATGGCGTGAACCCCGCAGAGATCGAGGGCAGGCTGGCCGAAGACAAGTCCCACGCCATCAAGGCCGTTATGGTGGTGCATAACGAAACCGCCACCTCCTGTGCCACCGACATCGCCGCGGTGAGGAAGGCAATGGACGCCGCCCACCACCCCGCCCTGCTGATGATCGACTCGGTGTCGGCGCTGGCCTCCATGCCCGTGGAGCAGGACGCATGGGGCGTGGACGTCGTGGTGTCGGGCTCGCAGAAAGGCATGATGATGCCCCCCGGCCTGGCCTTCACGGGCATCTCGCAAAAGGCGCTGGCCGCGTCGAAGACCAACAACCTGCCGCGCTCCTACTGGGACTGGGCGGAGATGCTGAAGTTCAACGAGAACGGCTTCTTTCCCTACACTCCCGCGATCAACCTGCTCTATGGCCTGAAAGAGGCGCTAGCCATGCTGCGCGAAGAGGGCCTCGAGAATGTCTTCGCCCGCCACCAGCGCCTGGCCGCCGCCACACGCGCCGCAGTGCAGGCCTGGGGCCTTGAACTTCAGTGCGCCGACCCGAAGGCCTATTCGCCGGTGCTGACCGCGGTGCGCATGCCCGCCGGCTTTGACGCCGACGCCTTCCGCAAGGTGACACTGGAGCATTTCAACATTTCGCTGGGCATGGGGCTTGGCAGGGTTCTGGGCAAGGTTTTCCGCATCGGCCATCTGGGCGACATCAACGAACTGACACTGATGGCGGCGCTGTCAGGCGTCGAGATGGGCCTGAAAATCGGGGAAGTGCCCTACAAGGCCGGCGGCGTGCTGGCGGCCATGGACGTGCTGACGGGAGAGAGCAAGAAACTGCGCCTTTCGGCCTGACGCGGGCGCGGCAAAGGGGGAAAACATGAAACGGCTTGCCTTGACGGCGGCGCTGCTGTGCGGCGCTGCGCTATATTCTTCCAGCGCTCTTGCGCAGCCAGCGCCACCGACGGCGCCCGCGGAAGCCAATGTGCCGCTGGCTCAGAAAGTCGGTCATTACGACCCCGCCCGGACCCGGCAGATCAGCGCCGTGCATGAAGGCGCCGGCACGATGAATTTTGGTCCCATCATGGGGGCCAATGCGCTTTCCACCAACCTGATCTTCCTGCACCGGGGCGTGATCCATCCCCACAGCGGCATCGGCCAGCACTTCCACAATCACTGCGAAGAGATGTTCGTCATCTTCGACGACACCGCGCAATTTACCATCAATGGCCGCACCTCACAGCTCACCGGCACCTGGGGCGCGCCCGACCGCATGGGCAGCGCGCATGGCGTCTACAATCCCACCGACCACGACATCGAATGGATGAACATCAATGTCGGCATGTCGAAGGTCTATGACAATTTCGACCTCAAGGACGACCGCGTTGGCGCCCCGCTGGACAAGGTGCCCCAGTTCGTCACCATGCACCTGGACCGGAGCCTGCTGAAGCCGGTGGAGGGCGAGCCCGGTGTCTCGCGCCGCCGCGCCCTGGGCCCGGCGGTGTTCTTCACACCCTGGTCCTTTGTCGACCACCTGCTGATCCAGCCCGGCGCTGCCCTGCCCGCCACAACCGACCGCGACATGAGCGCGGCCTATTACGTCATGTCAGGCGATGGCTCCGCGACCGTGAACGGCGAGACGGTCGCCATCAAAAAGGGCGACGCGGTGCCGGTGGACCTGGGCCAGACCAAGAGCTTCAAGGCCGGCACCCAGCCGCTGGAGTTGATGGTGATCGGCGTGGCGCGCGACATGGAGGCCAAGGAAGCCTTCATGGCCGATCCCAAGAACGCTTTCTGAAGAAAAACGCCGTCCCGGCAGAACCGGGACGGCGCACCGGCCTGTTTCCAGATTCCAATCGCGGTTATTTCCGGTAGTACATCGGGATTTCGCCGGCCACCTTGCTCTCAAGCCGGTAGAGGCTGGTCGAGCCGGTCAGATACACAGTCTTGCCGTCTCCCGCGAAGCCGATATTGGCGACGATCTCGGGAATCTTGATCTGGCCAAGCACCTTGCCCTTGGGGCTGATGATGCGCACCCCGCCGGGACCAGTGGTCCAGACATTGCCGGCGCTATCCACCTTCAGCCCATCGGGCACGTCCGGCGCGCTGCCGGGATAGCTGATGACGGTGCGTCTGTTCGACAGCTTGCCCCCCGGCCCGACGTCATAGGCATAGACCGCCATGTCGGGCATGGAATTGGAGATGTATAGCGTCTTGCCGTCGGGCGAGAAGCCGATGCCGTTCGGCGCCTTCAGGTCGGTGATCATCGGCGTCAACTTGCCGCCGGCATAGCGGAACACCGCGTTGAACTTCAGCTGCTTCTTGGGATCTGCGTCCATCTTGGGCAGACCGAAGGGCGGGTCGGTGAACCAGAGCGCGCCGTCCCCGGTGAACACCAGGTCGTTGGGACTGTTCAGCCGCTTGCCTTCATACTTGGACAGAAACGGCTTGAGGTTGCCGTGATCATCCATCCGCTCGATCGTGCCGATGGCCATGCGGGTCAGAAGGATCGAGCCGTCCTTGTCGGTGACCATGGCGTTGGAACCGAAATTGCCGTCGGGCGGCGCATTCTTCATGCCGCCGGAGTCGTTCAGGATTACCGTGACCTTTTTGGTCGCGGGATCATAGGTGCGCACCTTGTCGCCGCGCACGTCGCTGAACCACAGCTTGCCGTTCTTCCACATCGGCCCTTCGATGAAGATGAAGCCGGTGGCGACCTTTTCGATCTTTGTGCCGGGCGCAATCACCCTGTCCAGCGCCGGATCCATGCGCTGGATACTGGTCTGGGCGAAGGCAGCCGTTGCGCCGGGCACGGCCAACAAGCCCAGCAGCACCGCATGTGTCAGGATTTTCATGTCGTCTCCCCGTTTTGTGGCGGGGAGATTAGGTCTCCAGAAGGCTGTTCGGCAACTGGTTCCGGCTCGCGCCGTCAGAGGGAAAATGCGTCGCCAGGGCGTCCCCGCAGATGCGGATGGCGGTGATGAAGCCATCTGCCGGACTGCCGGTTTTCATGCCTTCCGTCACCGCCGCAACCGCCGCATTCCAGGGCCCCTCGCCCACCGCCTTGTGGATGGCTTCATGTGCCACCAATTCCACCTGCCGATCGGCCAGCGAGGCATAGATCAGGATGTGCGGTTCATGGTGGCGCGCGCCCGCGGCCACGAAATGGTTGCGGGCCACCTGGCGCACCCGGTGGCGCTTGAGGAAGCGCGGGGTCAAGGCACGCCGCACCAAAGGCAGCGAGACGACCAGCACCACGACGGCAAATATTCCCGCCTGCACAATGGAATAGGTGGACAGGGCGCGCAGGGTAAGGCTCTCCACCGCCCGCGCCGATTCATCGCTCCAGCTGGTGAGGATACCGGCCAGCATGAGCCGGTGCAGCCCGGCCACTGCGATCAAGGGCGGCAACACGAGAGCGGCCAGTGCGCCCCATGCCAGCGGCACTTCCCGGTAGTGCGATACCCCCCGTGCCAGCACGCAGAAAATCTCGCCGCGCGTGCGCTGTTCCGCATCGGTAATGGCGGCGCTGATGCGGGCATGGTCCTGTGCGCTCAGCATTACCAACTCCCCGATGCTCCGCCGCCCCCAAAGGAGCCGCCGCCGCCACTGAACCCGCCGCCGCCCCAGCCGCCACCGCGGCCGCCACCCCAGCCGCCGCCGCCGCCGCCCATGAACAGGAAGGGCAGCACGCCCCAGCCGCCGAACATGCGCAGGAAAATGAACACGACGATGATGAAGATGATGAAGGCGCTGAGCGGCGACCCATGGTCCCGATCGGCCGCCTGGTGCTCTGCCGCGGCGGCGCGCTTTTCAGCGGTGGAGGTGTCCAGCGACAACTGCTCGATCAGGGCATCGGCACCGGCCATGACGCCGGCGTCGTAATCATCCTTGCGAAAGGCCGGCAGCACCTTGGTCTGAATGATCACCGAAGACAGCGCATCCGTCAGGATGGGCTCCAGCCCATAACCAACCTCGATACGGGTGCGATGTTCGTTGGGCGCGATGATGAAAAGCACGCCATTGTTCAGCTTGCGCTGCCCGATACCCCAGGCGCGGCCCAGCTGATAGCCGTAATCGCTGATCTCATAGCCCTGTAGCGAGGGCACCGTCACCACCACCAGCTGGCGCGAGGTCTTCGCTTCCAGCGCCGCCAGCTGGTCCGTCAGCTCCCGGCGGGTGGAATCCGAGAGGATATTCGCGTCATCCACCACCCGCCCGGTCAGGGCGGGAAATTTCGGCGCCGCCTGGGCCCCCGGCGCAAGGCCGGGAGCGATCAGACAGAGGAAGGCAAGGACGGCGGCAAGGGCCCGCATCGCTTACGGCTTCGTCGGCTGGGTGCCGGGCTGCGCCGCCTGCGGGTTGGTTGTCGGCGGCTGCTGCCCCGCCGGAGACGGAGCGGGCGGACCGGAGGTATTGAAGTTGACTGTCGGCGCCGATTGGGCCGCGGCGGTCGCCGCGAAGGGTGTAGCCTGCTTGTAGGACTTGTAGATCGTCGCCGCCCACAACGAGCCGGGAATGGTCACCATCTCGGTGTTGTAGTCCTGCACCGCGGCATTGTAGTCGCGCCGCGCGATCTCGATGCGGTTCTCCGTCCCCTCAAGCTGGGATTGCAGCGCCAAGAAGTTGGTGTTCGATTTCAGGTCGGGATAATTCTCGCTTACCGCCAGAAGCCGTCCCAGCGCGCCGGACAGCTGCGCCTGGGCCTGCTGGAAACGCTGGAACGCCGCCGGATCGCTGATCTGCGACGCGTCGATCGTCACGCTGGTCGCCCTGGCGCGCGCCTGCGTCACCGCTTCCAGCACGGACTTCTCCTGGTTGGCATAGCCCTGCACCGTGGCGACCAGGTTGGGAATCAGATCGACGCGGCGCTGATAGGCTGCCTGCACATTGGCCCAGGCCGCCTTCACCGCCTGGTCCTTGGCGGGAATATTGTTGATGCCGCAGCCCGCCAGGGCCAGCGACAGGCCCAGAATGGCAAGAATCTTCGGCAGGAATCTGGAAATGGTCATGGGCGCTCCCTTCGCGCGAATACCCGTGCTGAAAGATGGGAATTACGGCGGGAACCGCAAGGGTAACGGCGAAAATATTGGACTTGCCAAGCCGATTGGGAGACGCTTAGTCGAGTCCCCGCCATCAATTGCAAACCCGTCATGTTACGGCAGATTCTCGACTTCATCTCCGCCGGCGAACCGCCGCGCACCGCACCAGACCGCAAGCTGGCTGCGGCGGTGCTGCTGGTGGAGGCGGCGCACCGCGACGATACATTCGCGCCCGAAGAGCGCAGCGTGATCGCCAGCCTGCTGACCGAGAAATTCGGCCTTTCGGCGGAAGAATGCGACCGGCTCCTGTCCCGCGCCGAAAGCATCAACGCCAGCATGACCCAGCTGCATCCTTATACCCGCGTGGTGTTGGAACAAATGGGACCCGCCGAGCGCATCGAGCTGATCGAGATGATGTGGGAGGTCGCCTACGCCGACGGCGTGCTGGACCCGGAGGAGGACGCGCTGATCCGGCGGCTGGGCAACCTGATACACATCACCGACCGCGATCGCGTACTGGCGCGCCAGCGGGTGCTGGCCCGCAAAGCCGCGTCCTAATCCCGCTTGCCGGGGTACGCTTCTTCGGCACGGGCCTGGCGCACCAGCGGGCCGCAGTTGGCGTCTTCCGCCAGCCCCGGATCGACGAAGGCCAGTACCGACGCCAGCGGGTTGAGCAAGGCCAGCGCTGCGGCGATGCCCCCCTGCCCCAGCGCCGGCCCTGCATCCACGCCGACGGAAGGTCGGTCCCAGCGCCCGCTGACCGTCACCGGCGCGCGCACCCGCAGCAGCTGGAAATGCTTGGGCTTGCCCTGCATGCGCAATTTCATGGTCTCACGCCGCATGTCGATGGTGCCGCCGCCCTCAACCAGCACTGGCGCCGTATCGAAGATGAAACGCTGCGATGCCAGAACACCGTCCTTCGCGCCGAAATGCGCCACCGCGCAGCGCACCGTCGTGCTGCTCTCATCGCCCGAAAGAGTAAGGCCCAGCGCTGAGATCACATCGACGCCCAGCCATTCCGCCAGGGATCTGCGAATCTGGCCCCTGGGGATCACGGCGGTGAAGGTTCCGTCGGCGCTGGCGGCGGTCTGATACACGGAATCGCCACGGCCCGTGAGGCGCGCGCGTGCCGCCAGTTCGCCCTCAAGCGGCTTCTCGCGGCCATTGATGAAATTCCCCACAGTGACGCCGAAGATGCGCGCATCCATCGCGGTTACCGGCACAGCCCGACGGGCATCGATCATGAGCGTGCCGCTGAGGCGCCCCTGCGTCATGCCGAAGGACAGCGGCTTCAGGTCCAGTACGCCGTCCTCCAGGCTGATGTGGGTGTCCAGGCTGGTCAGCGGGAAATCGCGGCTCGCCACCCTGGCGGCACTGAAATCGACTTCCGCATTGGTCTGGCGCAGCCGCTCGGTGTGCAGCGGCGTGTCGGGCAGAAGATGCGCACCCTGGGCCTTGGCAGGACCGCCGCCGAACAGCGCGCCCAGGTCGACGAAATCCAGCCGCCGCGAGGCAAGGCGTCCGGCCAGCGCAGGCACCTTGCCTGACACGTCGATGGACAGGTTGCCCGCGAGATCCGACCCGCCTACCTGCCCGTTCAGGTCGGTCAGCTTGTAGACCAGACCGTCACGCCGGACCGTCACATCGAGATGGTAGGGCGGCGTGCCGGGCAGCGTCAGCCCCGTGAGGTAATAGACATCCGCCAGGTTGGCGCCCGACAACTTGAGATCAGCACGGTAATGATCCAGATGAAATGGATGGTCGATTGCGCCACTGATCCGCGCATGCGTTTTGCCAGCGACGATATCGGCGCTGAAAGCATAGGGCTTGTTTTCGTCGACCTTCAGCAAGGGACCGCCGCGCATATCGGCCTTGAACGGTCCCTTGTTCAAGGTGCCGTCGCCCGTCAGCACAAAGGCCGCCCGGCGCCCGCCACGTTCATGCGAATTGACAGTGCCGGCAAAATCCAGCCGGCGCACCCGGTCATGGATTTCGACATGGCCATCGCGAATTTGGAAGCGCCGGATGGGCGGCATTTTCAGCGGGCCGCCCCCGCCCGCGCGGTCCCAGTTGGAGCGTCCCGACGCCTGACGCACCAGCAGCACGTCGGCCCTGTCCAATTGTACCAGCGGCAGCACCAGCCGTCCCACCAGCAGCGGCAGCAGGCGCATCTCCAGCCGGATATCGGCGAAACGTCCCGCCGGAGGCGCACCCGGCGCCATCCATCCGGGATTTCGCACCTCGACCGACCGGGCGCGGATGCGCGGCTGAAGCCGGAACAGGTCGACCGACAGATCGCCGTTGATGCGCACCTGGCGCCCGAAGCGATACGACAGATAGTGGCTTATCGGGCCGCGCATGCGGTTCCAGTCCATGAAATAGAGCGCCAGGATCGCGACCGTCAGCAAGCCGGCGAGCGCCAGCACCGTCCATCCGGCAGCACGGCGCCAAAAGGGAAATGCCCGGCTGGGGTATCGCTTTTGCTTCACGAGAGGCATGAAAAATCAGCGGCTTGCGACGGAACTGCCAGCAGGGAACGTGCAAATCGCGGATGCGGTTCGCTGCTCGGCGAAACTTACCGCTTGCGAAGACGTTGGGAACCGGAGGAACCTTTCCCAGCCGGCTGAAAGGGCCCGGATTCCGTGAAGCACCTGACGGCTTGGACGCTGCTGCGCGAAGGCGTCAACGCCTTCGTGGAAGACAATGCGCTCACGCGCGGCGCAGCCATTGCATTTTATGCCGTGACTGCCCTAGCGCCGGTGCTTTTCATCGCCACTGCCATCGCCGGGCTGGTCCTGGGCGAATCCGCCGCCAGCGGCGCGGTGCATTTCCAGCTGCGCCGTATCATGAGCCAGGAAAGCGCCGACCTCGTGCAGGCGGCAATCCTGCATGTACGCGGCGGCCACCATACCGTGCTGGGCAGCGTCATCGGGATCGCCGCCCTTGTGGTCACTGCGTCCGGCTTCTTTACCGAAGTGGAAGATGCGCTGAACGTCATCTGGCAGGCGCCGCGGCATGAATCCTATCTCTACCAGCTGGTCCGCGGGCGCGTCCTCAGCCTGGTGCTGGTGGTGGTGCTGGGATTTTTGCTGTTGTTTTCCATGCTGATCGCCACCGGGGCGCGGTTTCTGGGACATCTGTTCGACAATGAACCAGTACCCCGCTTCCTTGTCGTCATGTTCGACCTGGGCCTGTCATTCCTGGTAGTGTCGGTGCTGTTCGCCGCCTTCTACAAGCTCTTGCCCAACTGCCGCCTGCGCTGGCGCGACGTGCTGGTGGGCTCCTGCGGCTCGGCCGTCCTGTTCGAACTCGGCCAGACGGTGATCGGGCTTTATCTGACGCGCTTCATCACAGCCGGCATCTATGGCGCAGCGGCCGGAGTGATTGTGCTGCTGATCTGGGTCTACTATTCGGCCCAGATATTTCTGCTGGGCGCGGAATTCACCAAGGTCTGGGCACACCATTATGGCGGCTGGAAGCCCCGGGAAGAACGCGCCCCCGCCCTGCCGAACTAGAAGGCGGGCAGCACGTTGGCAGAGGCCAGCGGCCTGAGCTTTTCGAATTCCCGCGCCTGATTGTCGGCAAGCGCGATCTGCTGGCGGTCCATCTGGTCGCGGAGGGTGTCGGCGCGCTCCTGCGAAGGCCGGTCGCCCAGCACGGCCGCGACCTGATACCATTTCAGCGCCTGTACCGCATCCTGCCGCACGCCGTCGCCCCGCTCGTACAGCACCGCCAGGTCGAACGCGGAATCGACATAGCCCCGTTCGGCAGCCCGGGCGAACCATTCGGCGGCCTTGGCGGCATCCTTGGAGGTACCCTGACCTTCAGCATAGGCAATGGCCAGATTGTGCATCGCCTTGACGTTGCCCCGCCCAGCGGCCGCCGCGAACCAGCGCAACGCCAGCGCTGGATCGGCCTTGATGCCTTCACCCTGATGATAGAGCGCGCCCATCAGATACTGGCCCAGCGGATTGCCAGCCTTCGCCGCCTGCCCGGCCCAGTGCATGGCCGCGCGCGTGTCGGCCCTGACCTTCTCGCCACGCAGATAGGCCAGCGCCAGGCCCGCCTGGGCGCGCGCATCACCGCTGTCGGCGCGCGCCACCATGCGCACGAAGGCGTCGTGGGAGACCTGGCGATAGCTCACCCCGCTGCCCGATGATACCTGAAACGCCCCCGCGGGATCGCCCAGCGTGAGCCCAATGCCGATGAATAGTGCCACCAGCGACAGGCACCCCAGCGCCAGCCAGCGCAGACGAAGTCTGGGGCGGGGTTTTTCGGCGCCCTCTTTTTCAATCATCGCACGGGCCGCGCGGCGCGCACCTTCCAAAAGCTCTGCCATCTGCGCGCGCGGCACTGTTCCCTCCGGCGGTGGCTCCGCCGGCAGCAGCAGGGCGGCCTGGCCCTCCCTCGCCTCTTCGCAAAGGGTCTCGTCCGCAGCTTCGTCCTCGTCCTCGGGGAATGGCCCAATTTCCGGCTCCGCCGCCGGCGCAGCGCTGATTGCCGCTTCCAGGTCGGGCCTGGCGATGGCGGTCTTCATCATCAGCTGACCGCCATTGGCAACCCGCAGTGTCCTGCCTTCCGCCGCCATCACGTCCTGGACGACTTCGGCGCTAGCTTCGCCCATCAGGGCGCGGACCTTCTCTTCCAGCCGTGCGACGGTCAGACCGTGCTCTCTCGCGGTGGTTTCGGCCCGCGCCTCCAGCGCCGTCAGGGCGCGCTCGAACACGCGCAGGCGCCGCTCAAGCCAGGCATCGGCAGAAGGGGGCTGTGCCTGAACGGCCATCGGGGCAGCGGGGGCCAGGGGGACGTGCGCCTCGGGGGCAGGTGCCTGTGGGGCATTTTCGGACGCGGCGGCTTTGTCCAGCGCCTCCAACAGTTCGGCACGGCTGGAGAAATTGGCACGGAAGATCCCGCGCTCCAGCCCCGCCTCTTCGCACAGGGCGGTAATGGAGAACTTGACATGGCCCTGCGCAATCAGGGCCCCTGCCGCCTCCAACAACCTCGTCCTGTCGTCCTTTTCTGTCTCTTTGTGCATGCCCGCGAGCCCCAACTGGCGCCACCCTAGCGCGGCCTCCGTTACGATATGGGTTCTACGATCGGAAAAATTCGAAATGAATTCCGGCCTGCCCGAGGAATGCCCCATAGCAGGCACCGGGGCCCCCTTTCGCCCCGCCGCCGCGGCTGGCGCCTCGTGCTTCTACCAGGACTTTTCGGCGTGAAGCTGGCGCAGTCCAGGACCATCCACATCCTCAGTGTCGGCGCTCCGGGCAGCGGACGCTAGTTCTTCCCGTCCTGCTTCAATTGACACAGGCGGAGCGTACAGTGATCCTTCGCGCCACAAATCCGGGAGGACCATGATGACGAACTTGCCGTGCGCCCTTGCCGCCGCCGTCGTCGCGGGTTTCGCGCTGCCAGCCGCCGCCGCTCCGGCGCAGACGTTCCAGACCGATGCCGGTGCGGTTACGATCACGCCGATCTACCATGCCACCGCCGTGATCCAGGCGGGCGGCGACCGCATTTACATCGACCCGGCCAAGCCGGCGAAGATCGACGGGATGCCGCCGGGTGACCTGATCCTGATCACCGACGTCCACGGCGATCACATGGATTCGGCCGATGTCAGCGCGCTCTCCAAATCCGGCACCGCGATCATCGCGCCCGCCGCCGTGCAGAAGACTGTCGCCGGCGCCCGGGTGCTGGGCAATGGCCAGTCGACCATGTGGCACAAATGGAAGATCACGGCGGTACCGATGTACAACATTACCCACATGCAGCCATCCGGGGCGCCCTATCACGAGAAGGGCCGCGGCAATGGCTACATCCTGGCCTATGGCGGCAAGAACTTCTATTTCGCCGGCGACACCGAAGGCACGCCCGAAATGCGCGCGCTGAAGAAGATCGACGTGGCATTCATCCCGATGAACCTGCCCTACACCATGACGCCCGGGGAAGCGGCTGACGCGGTGCGCGCCTTCCATCCGGATGTCGCGATCCCCTACCACTACAAGGGCCAGGACATCACCAAGTTCCGCGACGCCCTGAACGGCAGCGGCATCGAGGTGCGGCTGCTGGATTGGTACGGGGAGAATTAGTTCACCCTCTTCCGGCCTTCACTTGCTGTCATCGCGCGGGCGCACTGCGCCGCGCGCTCCCAAGCCGCTTCGGCCCCCTCGCGTGTGCTGGCACGCGCGAAGGGGAGGAAGCGGATGAGTTCGTCAGAAATTCGTCCAGAGCGAAAGTATCAGCCCGCTTTCCTGCAGCGCGTTGGCGCCGGCCGGCGAGAAATAGCCGCCCGCCTGCAGCGATAGGCGTTTCGACCAGCGCCAGACGCAGGACGCCTGAAGCTTGTGACTGCGGTAGCGCACATAGGGCTGCATGGCGTCGCCGCTGATGACATTGAAGTTCTGCAGCATGACCATGGTCACCGGGTTCAGCCAAACTCCCGCGGTCAGGTCCAGTACCGTCTCGTCCGGACGCGGCCGGCTCTGCCAACGCCAGCCCAGCTCTGCGTTCAGGAAACCGTCCCGTTCCCCCACCCTGAATGGGGCGCCGTACAGCAGGCGCACACCACCAGCTTCGCCGCCCGCCTGATCGTTGGCCGAGACTGAGAAATTGAAGGCGCCCGCCGTGCGTCCCATGACTTCCACCGACGCGACGTCATATCCGGTCAGCACATCGTCGCCCAGGTGATAGCGGACCCCGCCCTCGAAGGCACTGCTGACGGTGCCGATGCGGGCGCTGATATCGTGCACATGGACATTCGCCGTCTCGGTGCGCAGGAACAGGGTCAGACGGTCGTCCAAGCCATATTGCGTGTCGGTCTGCAGAAGACCGCGCTGGAACAGGGTGCTGCTGCCGGCCCGGCCACCATCGCCGAAGCTGTGGCGGGCATCGGTGAAGATCGCGCTGGTAATGACCTGCCAGGTCCCCTGTTTCTGCATCCAGGCCGCCGCCGACGCGGGTCCCGGCAGGAACAACAGCACCACCAGAACGAGCAAGCGCATGATCAATTCGTCACGGCGCCATGCTCGGTCTTCTCCCAGAAAAACGGCCGGGTGAAGAGTTGCCACAAGCCGCGGTAGCCCGCAGCCGAGATCATCGCCCAATAGGCCACCACGGTCAGGCCATAGGGCGCCAGGGTCTCCCAGCCCCGGCGGCGCGGCGCCAGCACCGCCAGCCATGTCAGAAGCAGGTTGCTGGCCAGAAGTCCCGAACCGGGGATCAGCGCCCCGGGATTCGCCCAATGCCCGCGCAGCAGCAAGGCCGCCAGAAAGGCCAGCCACAGCAGCGGCGTGACCAGTGCGAAAACCAGCGCGCCGCCGATGAAAAGCTGGAAGGACAGAAATCCCGACAGGCCCGTGCGCCGCGCCAGAGCCAGCGGATCGCGCATATGCACCAGCCAGGTCTGCAGATAGCCCTTCATCCAGCGCGAGCGCTGGCGCAGCCATGGTCCAAGCCGCGTGGGCGCCTCCTCGAAGGTGGTGGACTCCAGCATCGACACGCCATAGCCCAGCTGCGCCAGGCGGATGCCGATATCGGCGTCCTCGGTGACGTTGAAGGCGTCCCAGCCGCCGATGGCACGCAGCACCGCAGTGCGGAAATGGTTGGAGGTGCCGCCCAGCGGCATCGGTACGCCGATACGGTCCAGTCCCGGCAGCAGCACGTCGAACCACAGCGCATAATCCAGCGCGAACATGCGGGTAAGCGGTATTATGGCGCAAACGCCACTACCTTAGAGCCGAGGCTGTGAACCCGGATTCGGCAGAGTTCCGGGACTCGGCTAAAAGAGCTGCATGGGGATTTGGGGCTTCCTGCGGCAACACACTTTGCCTGCCATTCTGGCAATCGGTGCAGCTATCGCATGGATGCTCGACATGATCGGGCGCGCCCAAGAAATCATAGGATTGCCTGGCTGGGTATGGCAGGCCGCTGCTGGGGGGCTAATTGTCCTATCTGTTCTTGTGTTTTTCTATCAAGTCCACAAGCGCGTTGAAGCCGCAGGATCCCCCCTAAAAGAGGTTCTTTGTGATGATGAATACCCAACTTATGAAGGGCCCCATGAGCGGTTGATGAACTTTGTGGTGGATCACCTTTTCGTGGCCTGTTACGCCCGCGAGCGATTGCATGGCAATTTAATCAGGGCGCTCTGTCCCAACGGTCCGGTTGCGGAGATCGCACAACTGGGCGCGACCCATCATTCCAATGTCTGGGAGTATCGAACTGGCCTAGAGGGGCTTGAAGGTCTGAGCAACAGCCCGGTCGACTTCATTCCATTTCCTGAAATGATTGAGAGCGTGGCGAAGGTCGAAAAGGGTTATCAAGCATTTCTGAATGAAACAAACAGATTGGCCCAATCTGGCTATATCCACACTAGCTATGTCCTCCTGTTAGCGAACTCATGGGAGGATTGGCGCGTCGCGCATAACGCCATGGTGGCAGCGTATGAAGCGATAAAGCGTGACTCCAAAATGGGAAAACTCTTTCGACCGGCTCGTGAAAGCCGGTGGGGAGGCATCATCCCGGCTCCTACAGGCGCAATTCCGATACCCCTAATGCTTCGAGAGCCTGAATAAGGAAAGTAGCGGCAAACGTCCCCCGCGACAGTTTATTGCGCACGTTGGGCTCGGTTTCTGGAATCCCCATTTTACGCATCTTTTCGGCCAATTGAGCGTATGTAACCCCTTGTTTTGTCAACTCAACTTTGAGCAAAACCTTGACCTTGTTCTCCCAGTAACCCTTTTCTCGCTCTGCCATATCCCTTTTCCGATCTAATAATCGCTTAAAAGCGACATTAGACGCTTGAAAGTTATCCGTCTAGTCGCATATAAGATGCGTACGTAACGGATAAGCGATATGGCCCAACACTTCCTCCTTTCCTCCAAGGCTAAGACCCTATCCCTGCTGGACGTAATCCGCATGACGGATGCCCAGGCCGAGGAAGCCTTCCGCAAGATGCGCTGGGTGGAAACTGCTGGCGCGCCGGTCTGCCCCGAATGTGGCTCCCTGGACGCCTATGAGTGCCGCCGCCCGAATGGAGCGCTCCGCTTCCGCTGCAAGGGCTGTAAGGGCGATTTCACGATCACTAGCGGCACCCTGTTTGCCAGCCACAAGCTGCCCCTGCGGGCCTACCTGGCCGCCATTGCCATCTTTTGCAATGAGGTGAAAGGCAAGAGCATGTTGGCCATGAGCCGCGACCTGGGGCTGTCCTACAAGACCGCCTTTGTCCTGTGCCACAAGATGCGCGAGGCAATGGCCCAGGAAATGAAGGGCCGGATCATCGGGGACGATTGCCCGGAGGCTTCCGTTGATGGTGGGTATTTCGGCGGCTATGTGAAGCCCGCCAATCTGCGGGAAGATCGCAAAGACCGCCGCAGGTGGAAGAACCAAAGCGGCAAGCGCCAATGCGTCGTGATCATGCGCGAGCATGGTGGTCAGTCGCTCCCGGCCGTGTTCAAGACCGAAGGCGCGGCTCTGTCGTGGATCAAGTCACGCGTCCAGGCTGGCACCGTCCTGCACGCCGACGAGGCCCCTAGCTGGAACGATCTGCATAGCAAGTTTGAAATGCGCCGCATCAATCACGAACAGGCTTACAGCTTCGACGGTGCTTGCACGAATTGGGCGGAAAGCTATTTCAGCCGCCTGCGCCGCGCCGAACAGGGCCACCACCATCATATCGCCGGGGCCTATCTGCTGCGCTATGCGCAGGAAGCGTCATGGCGCGAGGATAACCGCCGCATGGCCAATGGGGATCAGGTCCAAGCCGTTGCTGCCCATGCCATGAAGGCCAAGCCGTCGGTGGATTTCAGCGGCTACTGGCAGCGTCACCGGGCGGTGGTTTGAGCCTGCTTTGCTTTCCAGCATTGCATCATGGTCGAGTTTTCATCGCCATAATTCCGAGCGTTTTCATTGAAGAACCGGATCACTTCCTCAACGCGCCTGGATTGCTTGCGCGGACGGTTGTTGTGGTCGATGTATTCCCGCACTTCAGCCTTTGTCATGGCATCGAAATTCTTTTTGACCTTCCGCCCGGCATTCTTGCCGTTGTGGGCCGGTACGGTAAGGGTAAACGGCAAACGGTATCCCTGAAACAAGTCCAGTTGAGCGTCTTCGGGTTTGACGTTGAGATTGCAGATGACGTTCAAGATGCTCTTCAGCGCGATCCTAACGAGCGCATCATTTTCTACGCGCACAATATCGGGATATTTTTCGAGGAACGCCGTGATTATGTCTTCGTCCGGCGCGCCTTTACGCGCGAGCTTGCCTTTAATCTCGATAATTCGCGCCCTGCTTTTGGGCGCTTTGGCGTTGCGATGAACCATGGCAGCCCACTCCGCGAATCACCTGCATTATACCTTGGCCTTGCGAACGGGCTGCATACTGCCGTCATCGGCCCTGACGCGGCCTCCGAGATAGCGGCCAATACCTGCCGCAGTTTCAGGATCGGGCCGCCGTCCGTGCCGCCGCAGGTAATCGGAATACGGGTTGGGACCATAGGTAGCTTCGATAGCTTCCGCCGAAACCCTTAACTCCCTGATTTCCTCAAAATTTGTGATGCCGCTGGACTGGACAAGCGCAATCATTTCGATTCTCCTCTTGCGAGGCGAACCGATTCGTTGCTGCTTGGACGGCGCAACACAGGTCGATACGGACGGGCGGCAACCCAGGCCGAATCACATACAGCCTACCGAAAACCTCGTTGAAAAGATTCAAAAATCCCCATTGGGGACCACCTTAATTCAAGGGTTCGCTGGCGCTTGGCTTCTGCCGCCGCAAATCCTCCACCGCCCGCAGTACCCGCTTCCAGACTGTGACGCCTTCCGGGCTACCATCCTCTAGGGCGTGATCGGCCCGTTGGGCCGCTTCCAGCCAAGCGTTCTCGCCGTGGGCATCTATGAGGATTTTGGCCGTCCGCCAGATGTCGATTTCATCCATTGAGGGACCATATCACTGCCTTTCCGCCTCCGGCCTTGGCGACCTTCCCGGCCTTTTCCAGATAGGCCAGGTTGCCCCGCACCCTGGGCGTCAGGGAGGGCCGTGCAGACTCGCCATAGCCGCCAGCCTCCAACAGCGCCGTGGTGATCTGGTGCGTCCCCAGCGGCTTCCCAGCCCGCCTGAGGGCGTCCAGGATCAGCCGCCCCAGTTCGCCCTGCCGGAACAGCTTGACCCTGCGCCGGATCCTGTGGACCGGGATGGCGGCAGGATCGCCCTGGTACTCGAAGATCGTCAGGCAAGCGTCAATGTGGTCTAGCTGGGTGGTGGCGACCTGAAGGCGTTTCTTCAGGTCTGCTATCTCACCGGCCAGGGAGGCGCGGCGGTCTTTCAGCGCCGCCAGGGCGTACTTGTTGGATAGGTCGTTCATTCCCCAGATTTAAGCGACGGCGGGGATTCTTTCTTGTGGCATTTGCGCCATAATACCGCGGGTAAGCCAGTTGTGCTCGACATTGTAGAAGTTCAGCCGCGCCTGAAGGCAGGCCACGGCGCGCGGGCTGGCGCGGAAGGTGGCGACGGCGCGCCTGAGTTGGTCCGGTTCGGGCCGGTCCTCGGCATCGAAGATCACCAGATATTCGCCGCGCGCGAAGGCAAGCGCGTAATTTATCGCCTTGGGCTTGGTGCGCGGCCCCCCCGGCGGCACCAGCACCAGCTCGAAAGGCGCCGCACCGCTGTCACGCAAGTCCCGCGCGGCGGCAATGGTGTCGTGATCATCCGCCTCCAGCACAAGCTTGATGTCCAGCCGGTCGGGCGGATAGTCCAGGGCGCTCAGCGACGCCACCAGTCCGGGCAGCACCGCGACCTCTCGGTAGAGCGGCACCATGATGGTGTAGAGCGGCAGCGCCGTGACGGCAGGCGCGATGCTGCGCCGGTGGCTGCTGCCCAGAAGCGCCAGGCTGGCGCGAAACAATCCGCTGGCGATATAGGCCAGGGACAGGAAGACCATCACCACGTGGCCCGTGGCGGCGGGACGGAGGAACAGCGCCGCCGCCAGCAGCAGCGCCAGCAGGGCGAATGCCACGCCCTGCCCGCGCGTGATGACCGTCTGGGCAGACAATTCCGGCGTGCGCCGTGCCAGGCTGAAGACGGCATCATCCAGGAGCGCCGGATCGAAACGCGCCCTGACCGCCGCCAGCAGGTCTTCACGGGGGACCGCCTTAAGCGGAATTCCGCCGGCATAGACCTTCAGCCAGGCACGGTTTTCCGCCGACAGGTCCGCGCACAGCAGCACCTTGCTGCCATCGGCTTCGCTGGCCGGAAGGAACAGGCGCGTCAGGTAGAGGCCCAGATCGGCCCGAAGGCCGTCCTGTGGCGCAGTCTCGTCTTCCACCCAAGCCCCCGGCAAAAGGTATCGGGCACGCGCAAGCAAAGACTTGCGTGGCACCGGTTTTTTCGACGAACGCAGAACACCAACCTGGGAGAGACCACAGGTTGCAACGCGAACTATGAATTATCTTCCGCGCACGTCAATCCGATACGGCATCGAATACCGCCAAATTGGCGAATGTAGTGAATATTGGCAGCGGTTCGGTTGCGCTCAGCTGCGAACCCTTCGCACGGCTCGCTGCCAGCCCGCGTAAAGCCGGTCCCGCTCCGCCGGTTTCAGGGCAGGCTTGAAGCGGCGGTCCAGCGCCCAGCGTGCTGCGATATCCTTTTCGCTGCGAAACAGCCCGGCCCCCAGACCCGCCAAATAGGCCGCGCCCAGCGCCGTGGTCTCGGTCACGCGCGGACGGTCGACCGTCAGCCCGGTGAGGTCGGCCAGCCGCTGGCAGAACCAGTCATTCGCCACCATGCCGCCATCGACCTTCAGCCGGGTCAGCCGCTTCAACCCGGCGGCGGCGATGTCGCGTCGCATCGCCTCCAGCAGGTCGCGGGTCTGGTAGCAGACCGCATCCAGCGCCGCGCGCACGATTTCGGCCCGTCCGGAATCGCGAGTCAGACCCACGATCGCGCCGCGGGCGTCGGCATCCCAATAAGGCGCGCCCAGGCCGGTGAAGGCGGGCACCAAATAGAGACCCTCGGCAGGGCGGGCCTGCTTGGCCAGAACTTCGCTGTCGGCGGCACCATTCAGGATATTCAGTTCGTCGCGCAGCCACTGCACCACTGCGCCGGCGATGAAAATGCTGCCCTCGATCGCATACTGCCCTTTTTGTTTGGTCGCACGCCCCGACGGCTTCGCCGCGCTCGCCTGGCCGCCGCTCCCGGCCAGCGCCGTTGCCAGCAGCCGGTTCTTCGATCGCGGCACCGCATGGCCGGTATTGACCAGGGCGAAGCAGCCGGTGCCATAGGTCGATTTCACATCGCCCGGGGTAAAGCAGGCCTGGCCCACACAGGCCGCCTGCTGGTCGCCGGCCACGCCCAGTATGGGAATGGGTGCCCCCAGCAGCAGCGGATCGACCGCTCCGAAATCGCTCTGGCTTTCACGCACTTGCGGCAGGATTGCCGGCGGCACCTTGAACAGCCTGAGCAGATCCTCGTCCCAGTCGCGCGTCTTCAAATTCCAGAGCATGGTGCGCGAGGCATTGGTGACGTCGGTGGCATGTACCGCGCCGCGCGTCAGATTCCATATCAGCCAGCTATCGATGGTACCGAAGGCAACGTCCCTTTTTCCAAGCCCCTTAACATGCTTGAGCAGCCACTCCAGCTTGGTCGCGGAAAAGTAGGGATCGGGCAGCAGTCCGGTCTTGCGGGCGATCATCGCCGACTTGCCGGCCTTTCTCAGCGCGGCACAGCGCGCGGCGGTGCGCCGATCCTGCCAGACGATGGCATTGTGCAGTGGCGCGCCCGTCTGCCTGTCCCAGATCACGCAGGTCTCGCGCTGGTTGGTAATGCCGATGGCCGCCACGCGGGCCGCCGCAATGCCCCGAAGGACAGTCCGGCAGCACTCCAGCACCGCCTGCCAGATATCGCCCGCGTCATGCTCGACCCAGCCATTGGCCGGGTATATCTGCCTGAGCGGCACCGCACGGCTGGCCAAGGGCCTGGCACTGCCGTCGAACAGCATGGCCCGGGTCGAGGTCGTGCCCTGGTCGATGGCTAGAAGATATCGATCATTGTGGGACATCCGATGCCAGCGCATACGCTTTGTTCCGGCCCGTCAAGACACTTAATCGGCTGTTAACACCTGCCTGTTAGTAAGTCGGCATCGGGCCTAACCGGCTGGGTTGTCGACGCTTTGTCTTCTTGGGGGATTTGTACCGTGGGGCTTACGGCGCACGATATGAGCGATATGAGCCGCCTGGCTCAATTGGCAATGAATCCCAGGGATGGTGCCAGCCGCGAGGAAATCTATCTGGCCGTCGCCTCGCTCTACCGCATCCAGGGTGCGGGCCTGAACGAGCGCGAGCGCGAATTGATGCGCGAAATCCTGCGGCGCCTGACTCGCGATGTGGAGATGGCGATCCGCATCGCGCTGGCCCAGCGCCTGGCCGACGATACCACCGCCCCGCACGACCTGATCTTGCTGCTGGTCGACGACACGATCGAAGTCGCGCGTCCGCTGATCATCAACAATCCCCTGCTCACCGAAACCGACATGCTGCGGCTGATCGCCAGGGCCGGCACCGGCCACCAGGAAGCGGTGGCCGGCCGTCCCAATATCGGTATTCCGGTCACCGACGCGTTGGCGAAATGCGACACCGAATCCGTGCTGCTGGCACTGCTGCGCAATGCCACCGCAAAAATCTCCGGCGCCAGTTATGAAACGCTGGTCGACAAGTCGCGCGCCTTCGCCCGCCTGCAAGAGCCGCTGACGCGCCGGCCGGACCTGCCGCCGCAGCTTGCCACCAGCATGTGCGAATGGGTGTCCGACGCGCTCAAGACCTATATCCGCACCAACTACCAGATGTCGGAAAAGCGGGTGGACATGGCGCTCAGCCAGGCCACCATCGTGGTCAGAAGCGAGCCGCCCTCGCCCAAGGACCCGCCGGCCGACAGCGCACAGAAGCTGATCGACAAGCTAGCCGCGGGAGGCCAGCTCAAGGCGGGCTTCCTGATGCGCGTGCTCAGCCAGGGCCAGACCGACCTGTTCGACCTGGCCTTTGCCCGCCTGCTGGACATGGAATTGTCCATGTTCCGCAGGCTTTTCTACGAAGGCGGCGCACGCGCCGTGGCGCTGGGCTGCCGTGCGGCGGGCATCGACCGTTCGGTGTTCCCCACCGTGTTCAATCTCTCGCGCCAGAGCTGCGGCCGTCACGTCCCGCTGAGCGAGCAGGAAATGGCCGAGGCCGGGCAGATCTTCGCCGGCTTCAACCGCGAAAGCGCGCTGGAAGAGATGCGCCGGGTCTTCGCGCACTAGCGGCCCGGCCGCCAAAGGGCGGCGGACAAGCCCGGCCCGCCATGCTATAGCCGGCGCCATGACCCGACTGCATTTCACCGCCGCGCCCGAAGCCGCAGACGCCCTTGCCGAGATGCGCGCCCGCCATCCTGATGCCGGTCCCCGGGATGCCGACATCATCGTGGCGCTGGGCGGCGACGGCTTCATGCTGCAGACCCTGCATGCCTTCGTCGGCAAGGGAAAGCCGATCTACGGCATGAATCTGGGCTCGGTTGGCTTTCTGATGAACGAATACCGCACCGATGATCTGCTGACCCGGCTGGCGGCAGCGGAGGAAGCGGTGATCCATCCCCTGCGCATGCAAGCCCATAGCACTGAAGGCGTCACCGAGGCGCTGGCTTTCAATGAAGTCTCGCTGCTGCGCGAAACCCGCCAGGCCGCGAAGATCCGCATCATGGTGGATGGGCGCCCGCGAATCTCGGAACTGATCTGCGATGGCGTTCTGGTGTCGACGCCCGCTGGTTCCACCGCCTACAACCTTTCGGCGCACGGCCCCATCCTGCCCATTGATGCAGCGCTGCTGGCGTTGACGCCGATCAGCGCCTTCCGCCCACGTCGCTGGCGCGGTGCCATCCTTCCACATCGCGCGAAGGTGCGCTTCGAGATTCTGGAAAGCGCCAAGCGTCCGGTCAGCGCGGTGGCCGACGATTTCGAGGTGCGCGACGTCAGCGCGGTGGACGTGGCCGAGGACCGCACGATCTCGATGACCATGCTGTACGATGCCGGACACAACCTGGACGAACGCATCCTGGCCGAGCAGTTTTCGGACTGAGCAGCGAAAAATGCCGGGCGGGGTCGCAGCTCTTCACCTGACCTTAACAGGAATTAATCTAGGATAGCAGGGTGCGAGCCCGTCGGGTGGGCGGCGCGGGGGTCGATGATGAGCGGCTACCGCTTCGAGCGGTTGAAGGTTCTTGCGGTGGACGACAACGCCCACATGCGCAAGCTCGTCGTTACCATCCTCGAGGCCTTCGGCGTCCATGAGACCGTCGAGGCGGAGAACGGCGACCGCGCCTGGACATCCCTGCGCGAGAACAATCCCGATGTGATCCTGCTGGACTGGATGATGCCTGGCATGTCGGGGCTGGATCTGGCCAGGATGATCCGCACCAACCCGCTGGCGCCCAATCCCTTTGTGCCGCTGATCATGCTGACCGGTTACACCAGCATCGACCATGTTCGCCAGGCACGCGATGCCGGCGTGAACGAATTCATCGCCAAGCCCGTCGCCGCGAAGACAGTTATGTCTCGCCTGGTCTCGGTGATCGAACACCCCCGGCCCTTCGTGCGCACCAGTGTCTATTTCGGCCCCTGCCGCCGCCGCAGGGCCAACGATGAATACAGGGGGCCGGAGCGGCGCACTGAAACCGAACAGGTTGTGGAGTAATCCCGCCATGGCCCGCCAGCAGCCGATTGAACTGTTCATGCCGCCCAACATGCTCAAGGCCAAGGTAGGCGGCGGGCTTGGAGGAGTTGACATGGCGGCTGTCAAGCGCGCCGAAGCGGCAATGGAAGACCTGTCCGGCCAGTTTTCCGAGTGGCTGGCAGCGGACTTGAAGGCGCTGGTGGATACACATGCCCGTTATGCCGTCGGCCTCGGCGACGACAACCGCGCCGCCATGCTGCGCGCTGCCCATGACCTAAAGGGCCAGGCCGCGACCTTCGATTTCCCGCTGGTGGCGCGTGTCGCCGGATCGCTGTCGCGGCTCCTGGGTGAGCTGCCGGCCGGCCGCGAATTGCCGCCCGGCCTGGTGGAGGCCCATGTCCAGGCCGTGCTGGTGATCCACCGCGAGAATATCCGGGACGAGGCCAACCCGATGGCACGGACCCTGTGCGCCGAACTGGACGCCAGGGTCACGAAGACGCTGGCGGCCGCACCTAGGAATCCGAACCGGAACGGGCATCCGACAGCAGGCTGAGAAGCCCCGGCCCGAAAGTCAGCGGCGTGGCGCCGCCCATCAGCCCACCCAGTCCAACGCCGAGTCCGCCGCCAAATCCATTTGCGCGCGGCTGCCAGTTCATCACGCTCGCCAGCAGCATCTGGATTTCCGCATCGTGCGCGCTGGCCGCCATGGTTCGCGCGCGCTGCTGGATCGGCTGGGGTGGCGGGGGCGTCTGGGTCGTTATGTCGGGAAGCGTGGCCACGCGCACCGTGCCCTCCGTGCCCGGCTGGCGGATTGCCCAGTCATAGACCTCGCGAACGGATTTGGGCGCGCCGTTGCCGTGGAAGAAGACGTTGCGGTTGGCGCCCGCGGCCTGGGGAAATTGCGCCGCGGCGCTGGCGCTGGGATCGGTCTGGTTGAGCCTGATCAACCGGCAGGCCGCGTCGGGTCCCAGGAAATGGGCGGCATAGAGTTCGCCGCCGCAGACATCGCGACCCAGCGCGGCCTGGAGCTGGCTCTGGGTGGCCTTGGCATATTCGCCGGCCATCAGCGCGCTGGCCTGGGGGTCCTTGCGCAGCGCCAGGATGGCCTGGCGCATGCCCGCGTCCGCGTGATAGCGGCCGTCGCTGCCCTTGTGGATGGCGTCGGCATAGCCTCCAAGCCCGTATTGCGCGCCGTGGTTCTTTACCAGCCCCAGCCAGGTCTGGTCGATGAACTGAAACAGGCCCGCCGCGGACGAGGTAGACGATTGCGCGCCGGGCCGCAGGCTGGATTCCCGCATGGCGGTGCCCAGCAGATAGTGGAAATCCGACCCCGTGGCGGCGGCCGCGCTGCGCAGCGCGGCGACCACGCTGGAGCGGTCGCTGGACCAGGGCGTCAGGGGAAGCGGAGCAGCGTCGGCCTGCATCCCGTCAATCTGGGACTTTATGGTTAACCGGATGTTACTCTGGCATGATCGACCAGCCGAAGCGCGGCGGCATTGTGCCTGCCGGACCATGAGGGCTGTGATGGCGGACTATGCGGACAACGCCGAAGCGCTTTTTGTCGGCAAGGGTGAAAATCCGGCCTGGCTGACCCTGGCTTTGGCCAACCGCCATGGGCTGGTGACGGGTGCGACAGGCACGGGCAAGACGGTGAGCCTGCAGGTCCTGGCCGAAGGCTTCGCAAGGGCCGGCGTCCCGGTCTTCGCCGCCGACATCAAGGGGGACCTGTCGGGCATCTGCCAGGTGGGTGCGCCCAGGGATTTCATCACCGCCCGCGCCCGCGACGTGGGCCTCGCCTGGCAGCCGGACCAGTTCACCACCATCTTCTGGGACCTGTTCGGCGAACAGGGTCATCCGGTGCGCGCCACCGTGTCCGAAATGGGTCCCCTGCTCCTGTCGCGGATGATGGACCTGAACGACGTGCAGGAAGGGGTTCTCAATATCGCATTTCGGGTCGCCGATGAATGCGGATTGCCGCTGGTCGACCTTAAGGATCTGCGCAAGATGCTGGACAGTGTCGTGCCCGCCGGCAAGGCCGACATGGACGGTTCTGCCGCCCTCGACAAGGTGCGCGAAATGGCGGCGAGCTACGGCAATGTCGCCAGGCCCACCGTGGGTTCGATCCAGCGCGCGCTGCTGGTACTGGAAAACCAGGGCGCGGCGCATTTCTTCGGTGAGCCGGCGCTGGCCCTGAGCGACCTGATGAAGACCGACCGCGACGGGCGCGGCATCATCAACATCCTGGCCGCCGACCGGCTGATGCAGACGCCGCGCCTTTACGCCACCTTCCTGTTGTGGCTGCTGTCGGAGCTGTTCGAGGAACTGCCCGAAGCGGGCGATCCGCCCAAGCCCAGGCTGGTCTTCTTCTTCGACGAAGCGCACATTCTGTTCAACGATGCGCCAAAGGCACTGCTGGAAAAGATCGAGCAGGTTGTGCGCCTGATCCGTTCCAAGGGCGTGGGTATCTATTTCATCACGCAGAATCCGCTGGACGTGCCCGAGACCGTGCTGGCCCAGATGGGCAACCGGATACAGCATGCCCTTCGCGCCTTCACGCCCCGCGATCAGAAGGCGGTCAATGCCGCCGCGACGACCTTCCGGTCCAATCCGAAGCTGGACACCGCCAAAGCGATCACCGAGCTGGGCAAGGGCGAGGCGCTGGTTTCGTTCCTGGAAGGCAACGGCACACCGGCCATTGTGGAGCGGGCGCTGATCCGCCCGCCCGCTGGCCGCATCGGCCCCGTCACGCCCGAAGAGCGCAGGGCGGTGATTGCCGCCAGCCCCGTTCTGGGGAAGTACGACCAGGCGATCGACAGCCAGTCCGCTTTCGAGATGCTGACACTGCGCATCGCCGAAAAGGCGGCGCCTGCCGATGCCCCGGCCGGCGCAAGCATGATCGGCGGCCTCGGCGATGTCCTGGGCGCCATTTTCGGCACCAGCCGCCCGCGCGGCCAGCGGCTTTCGACCGGCCAGATCATTGCCCGCGACGTCACCCGCTCGGTCGCGACCCGTGTAGTCGGCGGCATGGCCGCCGATATCGGCCGGTCCATCGGTGGATCGATGGGCGGCACGGTGGGCCGCGCCATCGTGCGCGGGGCGCTGGGCGGGATACTGCGCCGCTAGGCGAAGAGCTGAGCCAGCGGAGCTTTTGCAGCATCGGGCCAGGGCTGGTTCGGACTGTGGCTCCACACCGGCCCCGGCCAGGCCGGATCGCCGGGGAAGCGGCCGATCACATGGACGTGAAGTTGCGGGACCATGTTGCCCAGGTTGCCGACATTCAATTTCTTCACCCCCGGCAGGGTGCGGATCATTGCCGACAACTTGACGATCTCGGCCATCAATTGCTGCTGGTCTTCCGCCGGCAGGTCGCACATCTCGATCGCCCCAGCCCGGCGCGGCACCAGCAGGCCCCAGTGATAGCGCGCATCGTTGTAGACGAACACGCGGCTGAGCGGCCAGTCGGCCACCCGGTGCGTCAGTGAGGCGATAACGGGATCGACAGTGAATTCGTTCATGGCTTGGCTCCGGGAAAACGGCGGGGATCGAAGGCGTCAATGGGCTCAGCCCTGCCCCGTATCATGTCGGCCATCAGCTGGGCGATGGCAGGGGCGAACAGGATGCCGTTGCGGTACTGGCCGGAAGCGATGAACAGGCCCTGCTCATGGGAGGGCCCCAGCAGCGGCAGGCCGTCCGGGGTGCCGGGCCGAAGACCCGCCCAATGCTCGTCCAGCCGCCAGCGGGCCAGGCCGGGGATGACGGCCTCGGCTTTCTGCCTTAGGTGCCGCACGGCGCCGTCGCTCAACGAGGTGTCAAAGCCTACCTCCTCGACGGTGGCCCCCACCAGCAGGCGCCCGCCCCGGGGGACCAGATAGACGCCCTGGCCCCACACTACCGGCCCCACGAAATCGAATTCGGCGTCCGGCGGCGGGGTCAGCGCGATCATTTCGCCTTTGACCGGGGTGACGGGCAACTGGACGACCTGGCCGCTCCAGGCGCCCGCCGCCAGCAGCACCGCATTGCCATGGTAGCGCGTAAATGGGGTCAGGACCCCGGTGATCCGGCGGCCCCGGTACTCGAGATTGACGGCAGCCTCGGCGGGCTTGAGCACGCCGCCGGCCTTGAGAAAGGCAATGGCCAGCGCTCGTCCAAGGGCGCGGTTGTCGACATGGGCCTCGTGCCGTGCCCAAAGGCCGCCAGAATATTCGCCCGACAACATCGGCCAGCGGGCGCGGACCTCTTCGGCGGTCAGGAAGGTCAGGTCGGTGTCGGCGGCGGCCCGCCCGGCCATCGCCACGGCGTCATCACTCAGGAGCAGTGCACCGCTTCGCTCATAGCCAACGGCCTGGCCGCTCTCCTCTTCGATCTCTCTTGCAAATCCTGGCCACAAGGCGTTGGACTGCCGCGCAAAATCCACCTCTACTGGAGGCGATGTTTCCAGCTCTGCGGCCAGTGCAATCATGCCGGCAGAGGCCCATGTGGCACCGCTGGCGGGCTGGGCCCGCTCCAGAATGGTGACTTCAGCGCCCGCCTGGCGCAGCCGCCATCCTATAGAAAGCCCGGCCACACCTGCGCCGATGATGACGATCTTCATGTCCGATTTCATTTCTGGGCGAGCCCCTGCCCTGCCGCAGCAAAGCACGCAATTACAACAAGATAGGCGAGAATGCTAAAGCGGTCTGGCAACAGACAGGCCAGTACCAGCGCGCATCCCGCCAGCCAGTGCATCCAGCGGATGCCGGTCCGTCCGGCCAGGGCGCGCTGGCTTGTGAACACCGACAACCCCAACATCAGAAACATGGCCGCCAACGCCCGGGAAGGATCATCCAGCCCGAAGCCGAACGGCAGCATCAGCACCCCCAGCGGGATTGCCGCGCTGACCCGTTGTCCCTGCCTGCGTGCCTCCGCCTGTCCCCAGCCGTCCGCCGCCAGCGCCACCAGCAGCAGTGGCGCGCCCCAGACCGGATGGTGGAAGGCCACCACCGCAGTCGCCGCCAGCAGCGCAACGAATGCGCCCGCCGACAATGGAACCGCAGGCACGCCAGGAAAGCGGGCCGCCAGCCGGTCGAATATGGCGTTCGGGGAAGCCAGTCTCATGGCGCCCTCTATACAGGCTTGCCCTTTGGCGCACAGCGCCCATCTGCTGTGTAACGGCCACGCCTGCCGGACGTATTATGTGGGCACATCACGAAAGGATCAGGTCCATGGAAAAGGCACTCTTCGGCGCCGGCTGTTTCTGGGGCGTGGAGGACTTCTTCCTCCAGGTTCCCGGGGTCAAGGATGCGGTCAGCGGCTATGCCGGCGGAACCGCAGACAATCCCACCTACAAGCAGGTCTGCAGCGACCGGACCGGTCATGCCGAAGTGGTGGAAGTCACCTTCGATCCGGCGCAAGCGCCCTATGCCGCCCTGGTCGACCTGTTTTTTCGCATGCACAACCCCACCCAGCGCGATCGCCAGGGGCCGGATATCGGCACCCAATATCGCTCGGTGATCTTCACCCATGGCGAGGAACAGGCGCGCATCGCCCACGAGCGGCTGGAGGCCGCGAAGGCGTCGGGCAGGTGGAAGGCCCCGATCGTCACCCAGATCGAGCCCGCACCCAAATTCTGGAGGGCCGAGGATTACCACCAGCGCTATTTCCAGAAGCATGGTGGGCACTGCCACGTATCTTACGCCGAGGTGGCCGCTGAAAAGGCGTGATTATTTCCCGGTGGCGCCGTGTACCTGGAAGGCGGCGATCACACTGCTGCCGTCCGACAGATGCAGCGTCACCGGCATCCGGCTTCCGGTCTTCAGCCTGGGATCCACGCACATCAGGTGATAGCCGCCGGGGGCGAACTTCACGGTTCCCCCCGGCGGCACCGTCACCTTGTCCACCATCGCCATGCTGCTCATTCCGCCATTGCCGCTGGATTTGTGCAGCAGCAGCTTGCCGCAACCATCCGATTCCGCACCCGTGACGGCCAGCGTCAGGCCGCTGTTGCTGCGCAGGCTGAAATAGCCCGCCGCCGGCAGCTTGCCCGGCAAGCTGCGGAACCAGGCATCGGTGACCACAAGGCCCGCCGGCTGCGCCGCCGCCGGCAACGGCACAAACGCAGCCAGCTGCACGGCAAGGGTGATCTCAAACAGCGCCTTCACGGGCCTCTCGTTCACGTTCGGCTTTTTCCTCGTTCAGGCGCATGGTCACCAGCACCACGATCATGGCGGCAAAACTGGTCAGGGTTCCCGGCAGCCAGATGATCAGGCCGCCATAGTGCTGGTCATTCAACGCGGTCATGTCCAGCACCCGCCCGCAGATGTTGTAGACCGGATAGATATCGTGGGAACTGAGCGACAGGATCGCGCCCAGAACCATCTGGGGCAGTTCGATCACCAGGATCATCAGGCCCCGCATCAGGTGGGACATCCGCGCGGGCGGCTTGGCCCGGCTGTCCAGAACCAGCGACCAGAACATCACGCCATTGATGGCCATGGTCCAGTTCATGAAGGTGTAGAGCCGCTCGTCCAGCATCACCACGGTGTGGATCTGCGGAATCAGCCAGAAATAGAGCAGCCCCACGAACAGGAACGGCGCCATCACCGGCGTCTGCGCGACATTCAGCACCGCCTGGACGGGGCGCGACCTCACGATGGGCTTGAGAAAATCCGGCAGCCCGGCAAACAGCACCGGCCCGCTCATGCCCATGGCGATGGCGAAGGCGCCGGCATGATGCAGCACGAAATGGGCCCAGCGATGCACGAAGAACATGTGCTGGGCGTAATAGTCGATGCCCGTCTGCAGCACGATATAAAAGCTCAGGACTCCGGCCACGAAGCTGATCTTGCGCCACAGCGGGGGATGCTGGTCGCGGGGCAGCGCTTTCAGCCCGCGCGCGAACAAGCCCAGCACCAGCACGGTGGCCAGATATTCCAGCCAGTGGAACTGCCAGGGCATCCACACCGGCAGGTGCGCCGGATAGAAGCCGCTGACGACATACAGCACAGCGCCCAAGGCCAGCGCCCCGCCATACCACAGCCAGCCGGCCGACAGCCGGTCAGAGTCCATTTCCATGGGGCGGGACTTTATGCGCGTGTGCCGCAGGGCCCAAGCGTGATATGGACGCGGGGCCATGCGTATCGCCGCTCTTTTTATCGCGCTTCTGCTGGCGGGATGTTCCCGTTCTGGCTGGCACATGACCGATATTTCAGGCGCCATGCCGCGCCTGGATTTCCACCTGAGTCAGTATGGTCGGCCCGTCACCGGTGCCGATTTCCGGGGCAAGGTGGTGGCGCTCTATTTCGGCTACACCCACTGCCCCGACGTGTGCCCGGAGACCCTTGCCAACATGACCGACATACTGGGCAAGGTCGGCAGCAAGGATGTGGTGGTTCTGTTCGTGACGGTGGACCCGGACCGCGACACTGCGCCGGTGCTGGAGGAATATACCCACGCCTTCTCGCCCCAGATCGTGGGCCTGCGCGGATCGGCGAACGCGCTGGCGGCGCTGGCACGCACCTATCGGGTCGCCTATTCGGTGAAGAAGGGCCCGCCTTACGAGGTGATGCATTCCAACGCGGTATTCTTCTTCGATCGTGACGGCGATGCCCGCCTGGTCACCACCAGCACGTCCGACACCGTGGGCATGGCGGCGGACGTGAAGCGGCTCCTGAACTGATCAGATGTGCAGCGCTGCCCCGTCGGCCGACAGCACCGCTTCATGCATCATCTCCGACAGGGTGGGATGCGGGAAGATGGTGTGCGCCAGTTCCTGGTCGGTCAGTTCGCCGGTCTTGGCGACGACATAGCCCTGGATCAGCTCGGTGACTTCCGCGCCGATCATGTGCGCGCCCAGAAGCTCGCCGGTGGTGGCGTCGAACACCGTCTTGACCAGGCCTTCCGCCTCGCCCAGCGCGATGGCCTTGCCGTTGCCGATAAAGGGAAACTTGCCGACCTTGATCTTGCGGCCGCTCGCCTTGGCCGCGGCTTCGGTCATGCCCACGCTGGCAACCTGCGGCCAGCAATAGGTGCAGCCAGGCACATTCGAGGTATTGAGAGGATGGACGCCCTTCACGCCGGCAATCTTCTCGGCCACGATCACGCCTTCGTGCATGGCCTTGTGCGCCAGCCAGGGCGCGCCAACCAGGTCGCCGATGGCCCACACGCCGTCCACGCCCGTCTCACCATATTTGCCGGCAACGACATGGGTCTTTTCGACCTTGATACCTGCGGCTTCCAGGCCGAGATTTTCGACGTTGCCGACGATGCCCATGGCAAGGATCACCCGATCCACGGTGACCTGTTCGGTCTTGCCGTCCTTGGCCTTCAAGGTGCAGGTGACGTTGTCTGCGCCCTTCCTCAGCTCGGTCACCGTGGTACCGACTTTCAGCTTCATGCCCTGCTTCGCAAATGCCTTGGCGGCGAAGGCGGAAATCTCCTCGTCCTCCACCGGCAGAACGCGGTCCAGCACTTCGACCACGGTCACGTCCGCGCCCAGGGTGCGATAGAAGCTGGCGAATTCGATGCCGATGGCGCCGGAACCCACGACCAGCAGCGACTTGGGGAATGACGTCGGCACCATCGCCTCGCGATAGGTCCACACCAGCTTGCCGTCAGGCTCCAGGCCCGGCAGCGTGCGGGCGCGCGCGCCGGTCGCCAGGACTATATTTTTCGCCGTGTAGTCTGAAGCCTTGCCGTCCGCCGTCACAGACAGCTTGCCCTTGCCCGCCAGCTTGGCCTCGCCCTTGATCACGGTGATCTTGTGCTTCTTCATCAGGAAGCCGACGCCATTCGACAACTGCTCGGACACTGCGCGGCTGCGTTTGACGATCTTCTCGATGTCGAACTTGAAATTGTCGGCGCTGAAGCCGAATTCGTTCAACCGGTGCATCAGGTGCCATATCTCGGACGAGCGCAGCAGCGCCTTGGTCGGGATGCAGCCCCAGTTCAGGCAGATGCCGCCCAGGCGGTCGCGTTCGGCCACCGCGGTCTTCATGCCAAGCTGGGCGCAGCGGATGGCACAGACATAACCGCCCGGTCCACCGCCCACCACGATCGCGTCGAAATTATTGTCCGCCATCGCGCCCTCCTACAGCAGCATCGAAGCAGGTTCTTCGATGAACTGCTTCAGGGTCGCCAGGAATCTGGCGCCAGTGCCACCGTCCACAACACGATGGTCGGCCGACATGGTGACGGTCATGACGGTGGAAATTTCGATCTTGCCGTTCTTCACCACGGGCCGTTCCTCGCCCGCGCCGACCGCGATGATGCAGCTCTGCGGCGGGTTGATGATCGAGGTGAAGTTCTTGATCCCGTACATGCCCAGGTTCGAGACCGAAAAACCGCCGCCTTCATATTCGGCTGGCTTCAGCTTCTTCTCGCGCGCGCGTGCCGCAAGTTCCTTGATCTCGTTCGAGATCTGCACCAGCCCCTTGGTCTGGGCCTTGAACACGATGGGCGTGATCAGTCCGAAATCCAGCGCCACAGCGACGCCGACATCGGCATCCTTGTGGCGCAGGATTGCGGTATCGGTCCAAGACGCGTTGACCGCGGGGTGTTTCATCAGCGCCATGGCGGACGCCTTCACGATGAAATCGTTGACCGACAGCTTGTAGGCCGGAACCTTGTCTTTTCCTTTCGACGCGGCGGCGTTCATCTTCTCGCGCACCACCATTAGCGCATCCAGATTGCAATCGATGGTCAGGTAGTAGTGCGGGATCAGCGTCTTGGCGCTGGTCAGGCGCTTGGCGATAGCCTTGCGCATGGAGTCGTGCGGTATTTCCTGGTACGAGCCCGCGGGATAGAGCAGGCGCGCATCTGGCAGCGGCGCAATGCCGGGGATGCCCGCGCCGGCAGAGGGCGCAGCGATAGCGGCGGGCGTGGCCTTGATGCCCGGCCTGGCACCCTCAACGTCCGCCTTGACGATGCGGCCGCGCGGACCGGTGCCCGCCAGAGCGGCCAGGTCGATACCCTTGTCCGCGGCGATGCGGCGGGCCAGCGGCGAAGCGAATATCCGCTCGCCGGTGGCGGGCGCCGGGACGCCGGCCTTCTGCGGCTCGGCCTTGGCTTCCACCGTCCTGGCGGTATCGGCCTTCTGGACCCCAGCTTCCTTTTTCACCGCCTCGCCGATGTCCTTCATCGCGGCGGGAATGTCCTGATTGATGGGCGCGGGCACGGCGTCGGCGCTCTCGCCTTCATCCAGCAGTACGGCGATCGGCGCATTGACCTTCACGCCTTCGGTGCCATCCGGCACGAGTATCCTGCCGATCCTGCCTTCGTCGACAGCCTCGAACTCCATCGTGGCCTTGTCGGTCTCGATCTCGGCAAGGATGTCGCCGGAACGGACGGTATCGCCTTCCTTCACCAGCCACTTGGCAAGCTTGCCCTCCTCCATGGTGGGCGACAGAGCGGGCATCAGGATATTGGTGGCCATGAGATCAAGCCTTGTAGCTGACGGTCTTGACTGCCGCGATCAGGTCTTCGACGGTCGGCAAGGCAAGCTTTTCCAGGTTCGCGGCGTACGGCATGGGCACGTCCTTGCCCGACACTTTCATGGGCGGGGCATCCAGCCAGTCGAACGCTTCTAGCGCCACGCGGGCAGAAATTTCCGACCCGATGGAGCAGATCGGCCAGGCCTGTTCGATGGTGACGATGCGGTTGGTTTTCTTTACGCTGGCGATCACCGTGTCGATATCCAGCGGACGCAGGGTGCGCAGGTCGATCACTTCGGCGTCGATACCCTCCTCCCCCAGTTTCTCCGCGGCTTCCAGCGCCTGGCCCACCGTGATCGAATAGGCGACGATGGTAACGTCCTTGCCGGGGCGCACGATGCGCGCCTTGCCGATGGGCAGCACGAAATCGTCCAGCTTGGGTACCGGGAATGACCGGCCATAGACGATTTCATTTTCCAGGAAGATCACCGGATTGGGATCGCGGATCGCGGCCTTGAGCAGGCCTTTGGCGTCGGCGGCGAAATATGGCGCGATCACCTTCATGCCGGGAACGCTGGCATACCAAGCCGAATAGTCCTGGCTGTGCTGGGCGGCGACGCGCGCGGCCGCGCCGTTGGGACCGCGAAAGACGATCGGACAACTCATCTGGCCGCCCGACATGTAGCGCGTCTTGGCGGCAGAGTTGATGATCTGGTCCATCGCCTGCATGGCGAAGTTCCAGGTCATGAATTCCACGATTGGTATCAGGCCCGCGAAGGCCGCGCCCACGCCCAGGCCGGTAAAGCCATGCTCTGTGATGGGCGTGTCGATCACCCGTCTGTCGCCGAATTCGTCCAGAAGACCCTGGCTGACCTTGTAGGCGCCCTGGTACTGGGCAACCTCCTCGCCCATCAGGAAGACGTTCTCGTCGCGGCGCATTTCCTCGGCCATGGCGTCGCGCAGGGCGTCGCGCACGGTCTGGGTGATGAATTCGGTGCCTTCCGGGATTTCCGGATCGGCAGCGACTTCGATCCTGGGCGCGGCGACGGTGCTGCTGCCCTTGTCGGCAACATCCTTGTGGTCTTCGCCCTTCGGCAAGGCGGGCGCTTCGGCTTTCTTCACCGGCGGGGCATCGGCGGATTCGCCATCGGCCAGAAGCGTGGCGATGGGACTGTTGACCTTCACGCCTTCGGTGCCCTCCGGCACCAGGATCGTACCGATCCTGCCTTCATCGACGGCTTCGAACTCCATCGTGGCCTTGTCGGTCTCGATCTCGGCCAAGATGTCGCCGGACTTGACGGTATCGCCTTCCTTGACCAGCCATTTGGCGAGCTTGCCTTCCTCCATGGTGGGGGAAAGCGCGGGCATCAGTATCTCGGTGCTCATCAGGCGTATACGTCCGTATAGAGTTCTTCCAGGCCCGGCTCAGGGCTTTCGGTGGCGAATTCGGCGGCGGCAACCACGCGCGCCTTCACCGCATTGTCGATCTGCTTGAGATCGTCCTCGTTCACCACGCCGCGCTCGATCAGCTTCTTGCCGAAATGGTCGATGGGATCGCGCTTCTCGCGCATCTCGCTGACTTCCTCGCGCGAGCGGTACTTGGCCGGGTCGGACATGGAATGGCCACGGTAGCGATAGGTCTTCATCTCCAGGATGATGGGGCCATTGCCGGCGCGGCAGTGATCCATCGCCGCCTGCCCGGCCTTCTGGACAGCTTCCACATCCATGCCGTCGACCTGCACGCCGGGAATATTGAAGGACAGGCCGCGCCTTGAGAAATCCGTCTCGGCGCTGGAACGCGCCACCGAGGTGCCCATCGCGTACTGGTTGTTCTCGATCACATAGATGACCGGCAGCTTCCACAACTCGGCCATGTTGAAACTTTCATAGACCTGGCCCTGGTTGGCGGCGCCGTCGCCGAAATAGGTCAGGGTCACCGCGTCGATGCCCCGATATTTGTTGGCGAAGGCCAGGCCCGTGCCGATCGGCACCTGGGCGCCGACGATGCCATGGCCGCCATAGAATTTCTTTTCGGCGCTGAACATGTGCATCGAGCCGCCCTTGCCGCGCGACAGGCCGGTGGAGCGGCCGGTCAGTTCGGCCATCACCGCCTTGGGGTCGATGCCCTGGGCGAGCATATGGCCGTGGTCACGATAGGCGGTGATCTGCTGGTCGCCCTCCTTGGCGGCGGCCATCAGGCCCACCACCACGGCCTCCTGGCCGATATACAGGTGGCAGAAGCCGCCGATCAGGCCCATGCCGTAAAGCTGGCCCGCGCGCTCCTCGAAGCGGCGGATCAGCAGCATGTCTGAATATAGTTTCTTGAGGGACTCGGAGTTGCTTTTGGGAGCGTCGGGCATGGATGCGTGCGTGCCGTTCTTGTGAGTTTTCAACGTGCCGGAAGCGTTGTTGCAAGCTGGAACGGACTTGGCAAGCCGGAGCGACACATTGTTGCGCTGCAAATGTGAACACCGTTCGGGATTATCTATAGCCCCTCCATCGGCTGCTCCATTAGGCTCCGCCGACACCTCGTTGCATTCGCATGCTGACGCTGCTCACCCCTTCCAGCATGCTGAGCACGCGAAGGGAGACGGGCCCGACTTGGGTCAACATTTGAGAAAGGCCGGTCAACGCGCCTTGCGCGGGATGGCGACCTGATTGGGGGCGCCGTCCATCAACTGGGTGCGGGCAAGCTCTTCCACCATGTCGGCGTCGGGATTGCCCTCTTCCATCAATTGGATGCGGTGCTCAAGCCGCGCGCGGTTCTCCTGCAACTCGGCCAGCTGTTGCTGGCGGATGCCCAGATTGGCCTGGGTATCTTCCAGCATCAGAATCCCTCGCTCACCCCAGATTGTGTAGGCGCCGAAATAGCTTACGACTGCCACGGTGATGGCGGGAAAGACCAGAAGGCTGAAAAAGCGGGTGACCGAACGCCTGATTCGCATTCACCTAACGAATCACACGCTGATTCGCGGCGTCAAGCGGATTTATGTTAAGGATTCCGGGAACTTACGGTTTTGCCCGTTAACCTCTTCCGGTCCACCCGGGCATTAGCCGAAGGCGCGGTTCGGCACCTCCCGGCCGGCTTCCTTCAAGGTCGAGCAATGCCGCCACTGGCGCACGCTCTTCTGTGCGTCCATCGAAACGCAATAGGCATGATCGCCATCCATCGCGGCGATCACCATGGCCACGCCACTGCCCGCAACCGCATCCACCACCACCGAACCCAGACCGATTTCCATGCTCGTCCCCTTTATGGCCTCACTTGATTCAAATGAGAACATAATAGGAACAAACATCAGCCGCGCAAGATGGAACGCCCAGCATAGACCGCGCTGTCGCCAAGCTGCTCTTCGATCCGCAGCAGCTGATTGTACTTGGCGAGGCGGTCAGAGCGGGCGAGGCTGCCGGTCTTGATCTGTCCGCAATTGGTCGCCACCGCCAGGTCGGCGATAGTGCTGTCCTCCGTTTCGCCCGAGCGATGGCTCATGACGCACTTGTAGGCGGCGCGATGGGCCATATCGACCGTGTCCAGCGTCTCGGTCAGGGTGCCGATCTGGTTGACCTTGATCAGGATGGCATTGGCGGTCTTTGTCTCGATGCCCTGCTTCAGCCGCGCCACATTGGTGACGAACAGGTCGTCGCCCACCAGGTTCACCTTGCTGCCGATCATGTCGGTCAGCGCCTTCCACCCGGCCCAGTCATCCTCGGCCATGCCATCCTCGATGGAGACGATGGGATAGCGCGCACAGAGGTCGGCATAGACCTTGACCATCTCGTCCGGCGACAGCGTCTTGCCCTCGCCTGCCAGCACATATTTGCCGTCCTTGAAGAATTCGGTGGAGGCGGGATCGAGGGCGAAGAAGACTTCGTCGCCCAGCCTGTAACCGGCCTTTTCCACGGCCCTGGAAATGAATGTCAACGCTTCGTCCGGCGATTTCAGGTTGGGGGCGAAGCCGCCCTCGTCGCCCACATTGGTGTTGTGGCCGGCGTCTCGCAGCTGTTTCTTCAGGGTGTGGAAGATTTCCGCGCCCATGCGCAGTGCCTCGCGGAAGCTGGGCGCGCCCACAGGCATGATCATGAATTCCTGAAAGTCGATGGGATTGTCGGCATGCACGCCGCCATTGACGATGTTCATCATCGGCACCGGCAGGACATTGGCGCGCGCCCCGCCGACATAGCGGTAGAGCGGCAGGCCCGATGCCGATGCCGCGGCCTTGGCCACCGCGAGCGACACGCCCAGGATTGCGTTTGCGCCCAGGCGAGCCTTGTTGGGGGTGCCGTCCAGCGCCAGCATGGTGCGGTCGATCCCGATCTGGTCATCGGCGTCAAGGCCGCACAGGGCGTCGAACAGTTCGCCATTGACGGCGGCAACCGCCTTCTCCACCCCCTTGCCGCCATAGCGCGTACCGCCGTCGCGTAGCTCCACCGCCTCATGTGCGCCGGTCGAGGCACCCGAGGGGACCGCGGCCCGGCCGAACGACCCATCCTCCAGCAGCACATCCACTTCCACGGTGGGATTGCCCCGCGAATCCAGGATTTCGCGGCCGGTGATGTCGATGATGGCGGTCATGTGGAGAACTCCCGGATTTTGGAGGGGTTTTAAGGGCGCGCGCCGCGGCGTACAAGACACGCATTCATGACCGAAAGGGGTTAGCCTGTCTCACCAGGTTGAAGGGGATTTCCATGCTGCTTGCCGCGCCCACTACGCTTCTGGCCGCCGCCGTCACCGTACTGGCGGCACTGATCTGCCTTGGGACCGCCATGCTGGTGGCCCGTACCCGCAACCGCCACGGCATCGCTCCGCCCGCCATGACCGGCTGCCCGGAAGTAGAACGCGCCCTGCGCGTTCAGGGCAACACTGTGGAACAGGCGCTGATCTTCCTGCCGCTGCTATGGATGGCGGCGCTCTATTTCCAGGGCTGGATCCCCGGAATTATCGGCGTGATCTGGTGCGTGGGCCGCATTCTCTATGCGGCGGGCTACATGGCCGAGCCAAAGAAGCGCGAGGTCGGGTTCGCCATCAGCGCCTTTTCGACCCTGGCCCTGGCAATCCTGGCGATCATCGGCATCTCAGGCGCCTGGATAGCAACTGCCGCCAGCTAGGCTTTGACGACGGCGTCGATCCGGACCAGCTGCTGCAGAAGCGCGGGGAAGTCAGACAGGCGCACCATGTTGGGACCGTCGGACGGCGCATTGTCCGGGTCCTGGTGCACTTCCATGAACACCGCCGCCACGCCCGCCGCTACCGCGGCGCGCGCCAGATAGGGCACCATGGTGCGATCGCCGCCGCTGCGGTCCCCCTGCCCGCCCGGCTGCTGCACGCTGTGGGTGGCGTCGAACACCACCGGCGCGCCAAAGCCCGCCATGATCGGCAGGGCGCGCATGTCGCTGACCAGGGTGTTGTAGCCGAAGGAGACGCCGCGTTCGGTCACCAGCACGTTGGGATTGCCGGCGCCGGTGACCTTGGCGATCACATTCTTCATGTCCCAGGGCGACAGGAACTGGCCCTTCTTCACATTCACTGCCTTGCCTGTATGGGCGGCGGCAACCAGAAGGTCGGTCTGGCGCGACAGGAAAGCGGGAATCTGCAGCACATCCACCGCCTGAGCCACGGCGGCGCACTGGTCGCGCTCATGCACGTCGGTCAGCACCGGAATGCCAAAATGCTTCCGGATGTCGGCAAAGATGGGTAGCGCCCGCTCCAGCCCGATGCCGCGCGCCGTACCGGCGCTGGAGCGGTTGGCCTTGTCGAAGCTGGTCTTGTAAACCAGCCCCACGCCCGCCTTGTCGCAAATTTCCTTCAGTGCGCCCGCCATGTCGAAGGCGTGGTCGCGGCTTTCCAGCTGGCAGGGGCCGGCGATGATGGAAAGCTTCAGCGCGTTGCCCACGGCAACGTCGCCCAGCCTCACGACGGATTTGGGGGCCACGGGATGGAGGGATGCGGTCATGGCGCTCTTTTAAGGTGCGCCGGCCCCGCGGGCAATCGGCCTGCTAGTACCGGACCCCGGCGGCCGCGATCCCGGCAAACCCGTTCAGGGGCGAGAACACGCTCATTGCATCCCAGAAAACAGTGGTTTCCACCCTCACCACGTCGCCGGGATGGATCGTGCTGGCCGTATCCGTGCGCACTCTGTATTCCTTTGCGGCGCCCTCGGGACGAATATAGACCACACTCTCCACCGCGCTGGGCAGGAAGCCGCCCGCGATTGCGATCGCGTTCAGCACGTTCATGTGGTTGACGTAAGGGTATTCTCCGGGCCGGCCTACGGCGCCGACAACATAGAAGGGCCGATAGGTCACCACTTCGACGGAAACACGCGGGGAGCGCAGGTAGCCGTTGGCAAGCGCACCGCCCACGGCAGCTTCCAGCTGCGGCGAGGTACGGCCGGCGGCGCGGATCTGGCCAATCAGCGGCAGGCGCACAACGCCCGCGCCGTCGACCATGAAGTCGCCTGAAAGATCGGGCTCGTCGTACACGGTCAGATGGATCTTGTCGCCGGTGCCCAGCACATAATCGTGCGGGTTACTGTCCGCCGCCTGCACGGGCGGCTGGTAGGCAGCCTGAACGCCTGGTGCCGGCGCGTTGATGGGCTCTTCTCCGTCGCCCTTCCTGTAGCCATAGGGAGTTGTGCCGGCGGGCGCCGCGCGGGCGGGCATCTGCGGGCCGCGCATGTCGGGCTTGAATCCGTAATTCTTGGCGCCCGAGGCAGGCTGATATGCGGGCTGGGCAGGTTGGGGAAGCGGCGCCTGATCGATCGGGGCGGGCTGATAGGGCGAAGCATTCGTGGCCGCGGGCCGATAGCCGGCCGGGTTCGCCGCCGGTGCGGCTGTGAACCCGGGCTGGGGCGATTGCGGCGCGGTGCCTACCGGCGCGGATTGGGCAGGCGCAGGAGCGCTCTCGTCATTGCCCGGTGAGCCGCCATAGGCGGTCGCGCTGGCCGCCGCTGCCTGGCTGGCCGGTGGCAAGGGTGACAGGCCGTAACTGTCATTGGCATAGGAATCCGCATGGGCATGGCTGAACACGGCGAACAGCAGCATCCCGGCGCAGACAATCACCGAGGCGCGCAGCAGCAAAAGGGAAATGGTCCGGCCCATGAGCTGCGATCCTAGGGTTGGCGGCGTTACGAAAGTGCTACCCCTGACGCCATGTCAGCGCGCCATTCTGGGGTAAAGGCTTCGTTAACGGCGTCAGACCAGCCGGCTCTGTTTCACGGCAGCAGCGACGAAGCCGGTGAACAGCGGGTGCGGTTCCAGCGGCCGCGACTTCAGTTCGGGATGGAACTGCACGCCGATGAACCAGGGATGGTCGGAGATTTCCATGATCTCCGGCAGCCGCCCATCCGGCGACCAGCCCGACACCTGCAAGCCGAACTGTCCCAGCTGGCGGGCATAATTGATGTTCACCTCATAGCGGTGACGATGGCGCTCGCTGATTTCGGTGGCGCCATAGACTTCGGCGACCCTGCTTCCCGGTGTCAGCACGGCGGGATAGGCGCCCAGCCGCATGGTGCCGCCCATGTCGCCGTCCGCTTGCCGCGTCTCCACCTGGTTGTCCTTCACCCATTCGGTCATCAGGCCGACGACGGCGTGCCTGGGGTGGCCGATCTCGCTGGTCCCCGCCCCTTCGAGGCCCGCCAGGTCGCGCGCTGCCTCGATCACCGCCATGTGCAGGCCATAGCAGATGCCGAAGAACGGCACCTTGCGCTCGCGCGCGAACTTGACCGCGTTGATCTTGCCTTCGGTGCCGCGCTCGCCGAAACCGCCAGGCACCAGGATGCCGTTGACATTTTCCAGGAAGCTGGCGGCATCGTCGCGCTCGAACACTTCGCTGTCGATCCAGTCCAGATGGACTTTCACATTGTTGGCAAGGCCGCCATGGGTCAGCGCCTCGGACAGCGATTTGTAGCTGTCCTTGACCTGCATGTACTTGCCCACCACGGCGATGCGCACCTCGCCCTCGGGGTTCTTCACCCGCTCCACCACCCGCTGCCAGCGCGTCAGGTCGGGTTCGGGTGCATTCTCGATGCCGAAGACCTTTAGAAGCTGGGTGTCCAGCCCCACATCGTGATAGGCGAGCGGCACGCGGTAGATGGTGTCCAGGTCCATGGCAGGGATCACCCGCTCGGCCGGCAGGTTGCAGAACAGGCCGATCTTGCGGCGCTCCTCGTCCGGCAGGGTGTGCGAGGTGCGGCACAGTAGGATGTCGGGCTGGATGCCGATCGCGCGCAGCTCCTTGACGCTGTGCTGGGTCGGCTTGGTCTTCAGCTCGCCCGCCGCCTCGATGAATGGCACCAGGGTCAGGTGGATGAAGGCGCTCTGGCCCAGCCCCAACTCGTTGTGCAACTGGCGGATGGCCTCGAAGAAGGGCAGCCCCTCGATGTCGCCCACCGTGCCGCCAATCTCGACCAGAAGGAAATCCAGCCCGTCGGTATCGGCCAGCACGAATTCCTTGATCATGTCGGTGACGTGGGGGATCACCTGCACGGTGCGGCCTAGATAGCCGCCCTTGCGTTCCTTCTCGATCACCTGGCTGTAGATGCGGCCGGAGGTGACATTGTCGGACTTGCGCGCCGACACGCCGGTGAAACGCTCATAATGGCCCAGGTCGAGGTCGGTCTCGGCCCCGTCGTCGGTGACATAAACCTCGCCGTGCTGGAACGGGCTCATCGTACCCGGATCGACGTTCAGATATGGGTCGAGTTTGCGAAGGCGGACTTTGTACCCGCGCGCCTGCAACAGCGCGCCGAGTGCGGCGGACGCAAGACCTTTTCCGAGGGAAGAGACCACGCCGCCGGTGATGAAGATCAACCGGGCCATGGGAGGCCAAAATGTCGAAAAGGCATGCCGCTCTCAAGCGCAAAAATGAAAATTCTTTTCGCCGCTAACAGATATGCGCGCCGCGCAGGCGAAAGGCGGAAATCCGGGCTTATTGGGGCTTGGGAACCGAAGGCCCGGTGGGGCCCGGCACGACCGGTGTCGCCGGGTTGGGCGCCGGACCCGGAACGGTCGTAGCCGGCACCGAATCAAGGAAGGAAGTCTCGTCCCGCCCCCGCAGGGCCACCAGGTTCAAAGCTATGCAGGTCACGAAGAACAGGAAGGCTAGAATCGCGGTGGTGCGGGTCAGCGTGTCGGCCGCGCCGCGGGGGCTGAACAGGCCGCCCATGCCGCCGCCCCCGCCGATGCCCAGTGCCCCGCCTTCGGAGCGCTGAAGCAGGACAAAGATGATCAGCGCAATCGCGATCACCAGTTCGGCAAAGAGAAGCAGGGTCTGCATGGGCCAAAGCCTTGGTTTGAAGGGCCTTCTTTCGGCCGGGTCTTTACGGCATTTGGTCCGCTTTGGGAAGTTGCGCCGGATTGACGAAAAATTCACTGCGGAAATCCGGCCTTTTCGGTCAGGATGCTGTCGTTTCCGGGAGGGGCTACCCCGGATCAGACATGAAACGCGTTATTCCCGCCGCCTGGATTGCCACGCTGATGGTATGCGGTCCTGCCCTCGCGTCCGACGTCACCGACGCTGACGGGCTGGCATTAGTCAACCGCCTCAGTTGGGGCGCCAGCGCCCGGATCCCCGATGGACTTTCCGCCCTACAATGGCTCGATCAACAGCTCCACCCCAGCCAGGATGATGGCCTGCCGCAGCAGGTTCAGGCCCGCATCGATGCCATGGACATCAGCCATGCACCCCTGACCGACATCGCTGCCCAGTTGCGCGAACTGCAGCTTCAGATACGTGCCGCCAGGGACCGCGGCAAGGACACGAAAGCGGCGCGCATGCCCTACCAGCAGATGCTGGTGAAGCTGGCGCTTGAGGCCCAGACCCGCTCGCTGCTGCGCGACCTCTACTCCAGGAACCAGCTCAAGGAGCGGCTCGACTGGTTCTGGCTGAACCATTTCAACGTCTATGCCCGCAAGCGCGAGATCGGCGGCCTGATCGGCGATTTCGACGAGACCGCAATTCGCCCTCATGTGCTGGGCAAATTCCGCGACCTGCTGGCTTCCACCGTCTTTCACCCCGCCATGATTCAATATCTGGACAATCAGCAGAATGCGGCGGGCAAGATCAACGAGAATTACGCCCGCGAGATCATGGAACTGCACACCATGGGCGTAGGCAGCGGTTATACCCAGAAGGATGTGCAGGAGCTGGCGCGCATCCTGACCGGGGTGGGCGTCAACATGTCGGGCCGCCCCCGGCGCTTCGCGCGATTTGCCCGCGCTGCATATCGCACGAATGTCGGTGACGGGGGCCTGTTCGAATTCATTCCGAAACGCCACGACTATGGCGACAAGGTCTTTCTTGGCCACACCATCAAGGGCTCGGGACTTGATGAAGTCCGGCAGGCCATCGACATCCTGGCCAGCCAGCCGGCCACGGCTCGGCACATTTCCACCGAACTGGCGCAGTATTTCTGCTGCGATGCCCCGTCCGAGGCACTGGTCGATGCGATGTCCGCCGCCTTCCTGAAAAGTGATGGCGACATCGCGGCGGTGCTGCGCACGCTGGTTGCCTCCCCGCAATTCGCCGCCTCGCTGGGCAAGCGGTTCAAGGATCCGATGCAGTGGACGGTTTCGGCGCTGCGCGCGAGCTTTGGCGATCGTGTCATCACCAACATGCTGCCCGTCGCGCAGATGCTGAACCGGCTGGGCGAGCCGCTCTATGGACATGAAACGCCCGACGGCTATTCCATGACCAAGGCCGCCTGGGCAGGTCCGGGCCAGATGCAGACCCGCTTCGAGATCGCCCGCCAGATCGGCGCCGGTGCGCCACGCCTGTTCATGGGCGGCGATGACGGCGTCATGACGGCATCCCGTCCGCCGGCACTGGACCAGACCGCCTATTTCCGGTCGCTGCGGCTGGCGGACGCCACCCGTGCGGCCATCGCCCAGGGCGCCTCCCAGGTCGATCGCAACATGCTGTTCCTGTCCTCCCCCGACTTCATGAGGAACTAGCCATGATGGATCGCCGCACATTGCTGAAGAGCGCAGCTTTTACCGCGCCTCTCATTCCTGCGGGGAAGCTCTATGCCGCGCCGGTCCAAGGCCCCCGGCTGCTGGTGGTGTTCCTGCGCGGCGCCTACGATGCCGCCAGCATCGTAGTGCCAGTAAAGAGCGACTTCTATCACGAAGCCCGCCCCAACATCGCGATCACGCGCGACGCCGCCCTGCCGCTGGATGCGGACTGGGGCCTTCATCCGGCGCTGAAGGACTCCATCCTTCCGCTCTGGCAGGCCCGGCAGATCGCTTTTGTGCCCTTCTCCGGCACCAGTGACCTGTCGCGCTCGCATTTCGAAACCCAGGATACAATTGAGCTGGGCCAGCCCCTGCCGGCCGAATCCGGCGGCGGCGCGCGCAACTATCGTTCCGGATTCCTGGCCCGCACCGCCGGGGTGCTGTCACCCAATCATCCGATCGCCTTCACGCAGCAGCTGCCACTGATTTTTCGCGGCGCCGCAGCACCCGTTCCCAATATCATCGTCAACACCAACACGCCGCCCGGCGTAGCGGGCCCCAACGCTGCCCTTATCCAGGCCATGTATCAGGGAGAGTCGCTGGCCGCCACAGTGGCCGAGGGCTTCAAGGTGAATGACGAGGTCTATGACGCGCTATCCGGCGAAATGCAGGCGGCCAGCCGCGGCGCCGCCAGCGCCAGGGGCTTCGAACTGGCGGCCCAGCGCATTGGGCTTCTCATGCAGGACAAGTTCAACCTGGGCTTTGTCGATGTCGGCGGCTGGGACACCCATGTGAATCAGGGCGGCGCCGACGGCTATCTGGCGAACCGCATCGGCGAGCTTGGCAGGGGCCTGGCTGCCTTGCCCGCGGCGCTGGGCGACAAATGGAACGACACGGTGGTGATTGTGGTCAGCGAATTCGGTCGCACGTTCCGCGAGAATGGCGACCGGGGCACCGACCATGGCCATGGCAGCACCTATTGGGTGCTGGGCGGCGCGGTGAAGGGCGGACGCGTCGCGGGCCGCCAGGTCGAAGTCAGCCAGGCCAGCCTGTTCCAGGACCGCGACTGGCCGGTGCTGACCGATTATCGCAGCCTGATCGGCGGCATGCTGAAGCGCGGCTATGGCCTGTCACAGGCGCAACTGCAGACAGTGTTTCCGAATGCCGATCCGCTGGACTTAGCGCTCCTCTGAAAAAGGGATTGCCCGGCGGTCGCATCACAGACGCATGCCGGCCTGCGAGAACCCCGCTTCACATGACAGAGATGGGAAGCAGTCGGCTATAACGGCTCGGTCAACCGGACCGCGGAGCGGTCAGCTCGCCATCGCCTGGGACTGGTTGCGCGCTCGCATCAATGCCACCGTGGCATCGATTTCAGCGATCTGTTCGGCCGGCGTTTTCTCCGGATGGAAGATCAGGTGCATGCTGAGGGCGGCATGCCCCAGAAGATGCATCGAGGCGTTGCGGTCCACGCCCATGTTGAGCCCTTCCGCCGCCGCGAGGATGGATTCGCACCACTCCACCGCGGGATGGAATTCGGTGTCGCGGCAGCGTTGTTCGATCGAACGCGCCAGTTCGATCAGCTTGTCCATGTCGGGGGGCGCAGCGCCGGGGCGCTGATCCTGCAGCAGCCGCCACAGGATACAGATCTGAAAACTGTCGCGGCGCAGCTTCTCGCATTGCAGTTTCTCGCGCGCCTGTTTCAGTTCGCCCTCCAGGCGGCGGGTCACCACTTCGGTACTGAGTTTTTCCTTGGCCTTCATACGCAAAGAATTGGGTGGGTCGAACATCTCGGCACTGCCGGGCCGTCCGTCATCGCGGCGCCGGTCGGGACCGACATAATCGGTGGTGATCACAAAGCCCTTGCGCCGCTCGATATGGGCTTCGATGCGGCTGCCCAACACAGAGGTGGAAAAAGGGCGTAGCAAAAGGTCGTCGGCGCCGCTGGAGACCACGCGGTTGATCAGCCCGCTCGACTTGTCCCAGGCGGTGACGATGATGACGATGAAGGGATTGGCGCAGGCACCACCCTGACGGAGCTGCTGGATCGTACTGCACAGCTCCTCGCCGCCCTCGTCGGCCTCGCACAGCGCGATGTCCGGTGGATTTCTCTGGATGGCTTCGACGAAGGCCTCCAGCGTGGAGACATTGACGGTACGGCGAAAGCCAAGGGCATAGAGCGCCGCCCGGGTCGCGGCCCTGTTGGCCGGAACCGGGTCATAAATCAACACATCCACACTGTCGTAAGACAGCCTGCCCATTACCCGCCAACTCTATTTTGCTGGTCGGCAGGATGGCGTCTGGCCTCTTAACAAAGGGTCGAGCGACTTGGTTAAGGGCCATAAAATACGTTCAATCCTGCACCTTTACGCCCCGGATGATGGCTTCGAAATCTGCCGCCTTCAGACTGGCGCCGCCCACCAGGGCACCGCCAACTTCAGGCAGATTCAGGATCTGCGCGGCATTGGACGGCTTGACCGAGCCGCCATAAAGGATGCGGATGCCCCTGGCTTCCTCGCCGAAGCGGCGCACCAGGCAGGCGCGGATATGGGCGTGCATGGCCGCGATGTCGCCGTCACTGGGCGTTCGCCCCGTGCCGATCGCCCATACCGGTTCGTAGGCGATGGCCGTGTTCCCGGCCATGGCGTCGTCGGGCAGGCTGGCATCGAGCTGGCTGCCGCAGATGTGGTTGGCGGTGCCGGCGTCGCGCTGGGCGCTGGTCTCGCCGATGCACACAATGGCCAGAAGCCCTGCCCGCCACGCTGCCGCCGCCTTGGCGGCAACATCGGAGTCGGTCTCGCCGTGAAACTGGCGGCGCTCGGAATGGCCGACAATGACAGCGGACGCGCCGGCGTCCTTCAGCATCTCGGCCGATATGTCGCCAGTAAAGGCGCCCGAGGCTCGGGGATGGCAGTCCTGCGCGCCTATGGCGAAGGCGCCGCCAGCCTGCCCCGCCGCCTTGGCGATCAGGGTCGCCGGTGGGCACACCAGCACATCACAGCCCGCGGGCCGGCCGGACAGCGCCGCCTTCAGTGCGGCCAGTTCGGCCAGGTCGGCGCCCAGCCCATTCATCTTCCAGTTTCCCGCCACCAGCGGACGCATCGTAACCTCTTGAATTTGCCGCATTCCGGCGGCAGATCAGGGAGGCAATCGCGGCTTGCCCCCGACAATCCCCCTCCCTATCATCCGCCGCCTTTCGGCGCCACCTGAGCAGCAACGGACCTTTCACATGATTCAATGGATGCACGCCCTGTCCAAGTCCTGGGTGGCGACTTTGCTGATGGGCGGCCTGGCACTGAGTTTTGTGCTGTGGGGCATCGGCGACGTCTTCCAGGGCGGCACCAGCAATTCCGTGGCCGTGGTGGGCGGCACCGAGGTCACCCAGGGCGCTTTCAGCCGCGCCTATCGCAACATGATACGCAACCAGGGCGCCCAGATGGGAACCGAGATCACGCCAGAGATGGCGCAGAAAATGGGCCTGGGTCAGGTGGCGCTCCAGCAGATGGTCAGCCGCACGGCACTGGATAATGTGGCGACCGATCTGGGCCTGACCACCTCCGATGCGGCGGTCGCCGAGGATGTGCGTACCATGAGCGCCTTCCGCGGCGCCTCCGGCCAGTTCGACCGCGCCACCTTCCAGCAGGCGATCCAGAATGCGGGCTATACCGAACAGCAGTTCCTGGAGGAGATGCGCGAGGACAAGACCCGCACCCAGCTGACCGACGCGGTGGAAGCCAACTTCATCCTGCCGGACGCCTATGCCCAGGGCCTGTTCCTCTACATCAACGAGCGGCGCGCCGCCGATTATGTCGTGCTGGGCCCGGATGCGGCCGGCACCATTGCCCCGCCCACAGACAAGCAGCTGGAAGACTATGTGAAGGCCGATGCGTCACGCTATTCCACGCCGGAATATCGAGACGCCGAGTATGCCGTGATTACCCCGGCCGATGTGGCGGGCCAGATCAACGTCACCGACGCCCAGATCAAGCAGCAATATGAAGCAATGAAGGACACCTATGTGGTGCCCGAAAAGCGCGATGTGCAGCAGATCGAATTCAAGACCGAGGCAGAGGCCAGGGCCGCGCGCCAGAAGATCGATTCCGGCACCAGCTTCGAGCAGCTGGCCACCCAGCGCGGTCTCAAGCCCGCCGACATTTCGCTGGGCACCCTGACCGAGGCGGGCCTGCCCGATCCGGTGCGCGCCAAGGCAATTTTCGCGCTGCCGCTGAACCAGGTCAGCCAGCCGCTCAAGACCGCCTTCGGCAGCTGGGTGCTGGCGCGTGCCACCAAGATCGAGCCCGGCTCGAGCCGCACCCTGGAACAGGCCACGCCCGAGATTCGCAAGACCCTGCAGGACCAGTTGTCCCAGGCCAAGCTGGTGGACGCGGTGAATGTCTATTCCGACGCCCGAAACAGCGGCGACGACCTGGCCCAGGCCGCGAAGAAAGCCGGGATGCGGGTGGAGCACCTGAAGGCAGTGGATTCCGCCGGTCTGGCGCCGGACGGCACCCGCAGCAGCGCCCCCGCCGATCCGGAATTCCTCTCAGCCCTGTTCACCGCCGAAGTCGGCGAGGACGGTGATCCCTTCAACTCCAAGCTGGGCAATTTCTATGTCATCCACGTCAATGGCGTGACCCCGCCCAAGCTCAAGCCTCTCGATCAGGTGCGCGATGCGGCGGTGGCCGCCTGGACCGCCGGACAGCGCAGCAAGGTCCTGTCCGACAAGGCCAAGGCGCTGGCCGCCCAGGCCACCAAGGACAAGTCGCTGGACGCCATCGCCAAATCGCTGGGCGTTGCCGTGCAGCACAGCCCGGCTTTGTCGCGCCAGACCAACGATGCGGTGTTCTCCGCCGAATTGGTGCAGGACGTCTTCAATGCCGCGCCCGGCGGCGTAGTCTGGGGGCCCGAAGGCATGACGGGCAATTTCGTTATCGCCCGGGTCAGCGGCATCGCCCATCCCCCGCTCAACCCCAATGATCCCGGCTATGCCCAGGGCGCGGCCCAGCTTTCGCGCGCGGTGGCGGGAGACTTCACCATCTCGCTGTCCAATGCCGCCCGCGATCGCCAGGGCGTGAAAGTAAACCAGCAGCTGGTGAACTCCACCATCGGCGCGGGCGGCTACTGACGATGATCGAGCCACAGTTCGATGGCTTCGCGCCCGGCTATGCGGCGGGTTGTCCCCAGCTGGTTTATACGCGGCTGGTAGCCGACATGGAAACGCCGGTCAGCGCGTTCCTGAAATTGGGGGAAGGTCGGGATAACGCCTTTCTGCTGGAAAGCGTGCAGGGCGGCGAGACGCGCGGGCGATATTCCATCATCGGACTGAAGCCGGACCTAGTCTGGCGCTGCCGCGGCGGGGTGGCCGAAATCAACCGCGCCGCGCTGACCACCGATACCTTCACGGAAGAAACCGCCAGGCCGCTGGAAAGCCTGCGCGCGCTGACGCGCGATATCCGCATGGACGTGCCGGCGGGCCTGCCGCCCATGGCAGCGGGCCTGTTCGGTTATCTGGGCTACGACATGGCACGCGAGGTGGAATATCTGCCCAACCCGCCGCCCGATACGCTGGGATTGCCCGACGCCATCCTGCTGCGGCCCACCATCACCGCCATCTTCGACAGCGTGAAGGACGAGATCGTGCTGGTCACGCCGGTCTGGCCTCACGAAAGAGTGGATGCGAAGGCGGCTTATGCCCGCGCGGTGGCGCGGCTGGAAGAGGCCGTGGCCGACCTGGAAAAGCCCGCGCCCCCCTCCCCGCCGGTGCCGGAGCATCTGCCCACCGGCGTGGCTGTGCAGTCCAACATGACGAAGGACGAGTATTTCGACGTGGTGCGCCGCGCCAAGGACTACATCGCCGCCGGCGACGTGTTCCAGGTGGTGCCCAGCCAGCGTTTCCGCCGTCCGTTCAGCCTGCCGCCTTTTTCGCTCTACCGGGCGCTGCGGCGACTGAACCCCTCACCCTATCTCTACTACCTGTCTATGCCGGGCTTCCAGATCGTCGGCTCGTCGCCCGAAGTGCTGGTGCGCCTGCGTGATGGCAAAGTCACCATCCGCCCCATCGCGGGCACGCGCTGGCGCGGCAAGACGCCTGAGGAAGACAAGGCGCTGGCCGAGGACCTTATCAACGATCCCAAGGAGCGCGCCGAGCACCTGATGCTGGTCGACCTGGGCCGCAACGATGTGGGCCGGGTATCCAAGGTCGGCGCGGTCAAGGTGACGGACAGCTTCTTCATCGAACGCTACAGCCATGTGATGCATCTGGTGTCGAACGTCGAAGGCGACATCCGCGAGGGCCTGGACGCGGTGGACGCGCTGGCTGCGGGATTGCCCGCGGGCACGCTGACCGGCGCCCCCAAGATTCGCGCGATGGAGATCATCGACGAATTCGAAAAAGAAAAGCGCGGCGCCGCCTATGCCGGCGCGGTGGGCTATTTCGCCGCCGACGGATCGATGGACACCTGCATCGTGCTGAGGACCGCGCTGGTCAGGGACGGCACGATGTATGTGCAGGCCGGCGGCGGCGTGGTCGCCGACAGCCAGCCTGAGGCGGAGTATCAGGAGACGGTGAACAAGTCTCGCGCTCTGTTTGCGGCGGCGGAGGAAGCGGTGCGCTTTGCCAGCGCGGCCAGGAAGGGGCAGTAGAGCCGCGGGGCCAGATTGCCACCAACCAGTATCTGTCCGTCCGCCCTCTGGAACTCTTTCGAATCAGAAATCCTTGCGGGACGCATTTCGCCGTTAAGGCAGCAAGGACAGGAAAATTGCGGAATGTTTGCGCGGTATGCCGCGCACAGTAACTCGCAAACCGATCCTTCGACGTACCGCGTGGCGACCATTCTATCTCGATGCGACCGCCGTCTCGCGTCCGGCCTTCATCCTGATCGCCTCGTCCAGCGGGACAGGCGTCACGCCATGGTCCTTTTTCAGCCACGCCGCCAGTATCGTCAGGGTCACGTCATGGGGATGGCCGATGGCGATGGCCACGCCGTCGCGTTTGGCCTCGCGCACCAGAAGATCAAGCTGTGCCGCGACCGCCGCCGGGCTCCGGTCATCGTCGAGGAACACGTCGCGGCCTGCGCTCATCACACCGGCCCTGGCCGCCACCGCCGCCACCTGACTGTTGGGACCGGTGCGGGAATCGAAAAAGAACAGATGCCGCGCCTTCAGCGTCGCCATCGCCGGCGCCAGCGCCGCCGCATCGGCGGTGAAGCGGCTGCCTTCATGGTTGTTGATCCCGACCAGTCCGGGCACGCGCGACAGGTCCCAGCCCAGGCGTCTTGCGATCTCATCGGGCTTCATGCCGGACTTCAGTGTCCTCGGTCCGGGATTGGCATCGGACAGCGCCTGCATGGGGACATGGGCCAATACGACATGACCCTGGCGCGCCGCCGATTGCGCCAGGAAGGGTGTGTCATCCGCATACGGAAGAAACGACAGCGCAACCGCCCTGGGCAGCGCCATCGCCCGGTCGGCGCCGGCCAGGTCCTCGCCCAGATCGTCGATGCAGATGGCGATCACCGGCCCCTTCACACGTGGCGCGAAATCCGGTGGAACGGATGGGCCCAGCGAGGTCCGCAGCACGGACACGTTCTTTTGCCTGGCGACGGCATCGGCCAGCCAGCCGGGCATGACCTGTCCGGTCACGGGATACAGCACCTGTGGCGCGTGGTGGCCGGACGCAGCTTCGGACGCATCCTGCGGCAGAACCAGGCGCGCGACACCCCGGACGACCAGGCCGTGCGCCACGGCATTGTCGGTCAGTGCGTGGGCCTGCATGTCCGGCAGTGTGGCATCCAGGAATTTTGGCAGTCCCGCCAGCGCCGCGCCGCCGCCAATCAACAGCGCCGCTCCCAGCAGCAGGGCAAAGGCCGCCTCTGGGGCAGCCTTTCGCACGCGCCGAATCAGCGATGACCGGTCCATGCTGGAATATTGCCACGGATTGCCGGCCAAACGCAGATCTCGGGATCGCTCAGTCGGCAGCCACCGGCGGCCCGCCGCCGGACACAGCGCGCCGGCACAGCCAGACCATGCCGATCAGCACAAAGCAGATCCAGCCCGACGCCCAGAAGATGTCGGTGGTCGCCAGCAGATAGGCTTGCGAGATCACGGTCCGCATCACCGCCGCCTTCGCGGCAAGGTCGGACAGGCCCAGATGCGACAAGGCCGCCAACACATGCTGGAACGGGGGCGCGAACTGGGTAGTGTGGTCCACCAGCCGGCTCTGGTGAAGCGCCTCGCGCCGGTCCCACAGGGTCGTGACGATCGAAGCGGCAAAGCCGCCCGCGGTGATGCGGCAAAAGTTCGACAGGCCCGAGGCCAGCGGAATCTTCTCGGGCGGCACGCCGTCCAGCAGGATGGTGATCATCGCCAGGAAGAAGGTGGCCATGGCGATGCCCTGTACAAGAAGCGGCAGCATGAAGTCCACGAAACTGGCATCGGCGGTGAAGTTGGCGCGCATCAGATAGGAAACGCCGAAGGCAATAAACGCCACCGTCGCCATGATGCGCGCGTCGATGCGGCTCATCAGCCGGGCGCTCAAGGGCGTCAGCAGAACCGCGATCACGCCGGTGGGCGCGGCCACCAGGCCGGCCCAGGTCGCGGTGTAGCCAACCTGCGTCTGCAGCCACAGCGGCATCAACAGGTTGGCGGCGAAGAACACCGCATAGCCCAGGCAGAAGGCCAGCGTGCCTAGCGCGAAATTGCGGCCCTTGAACAGCGACAGGTCGACGATGGGGTGCTTTTCCGTCAGCTCCCAGATCAGCCAGACGACAAAGCCGATTATCGTCACCAGGAACAGGATCACGATCTGGGTGGATGCGAACCAGTCCGCATCCTTGCCCTGGTCCAGCATCACCTGCAGCGCGCCGACCCATACGATCAGAAGGCCCAGGCCCACCGTATCGATGGGCAGCTTGCGGGTGGGCGTCTCGCGGCTTTTGAGGTTCATCCAGGTCAGGGCTGTCACGACAAGGCCCACAGGAACGTTGATGAGGAAAATCCAGGCCCAGTGGTAATTGTCGGAGATGTACCCGCCCAGGATCGGCCCGCAGATCGGCGCCACAAGGGTCGTGATCGACCATATTCCCAAGGCGGTGCCGCGCTTTTGCGGTGGAAAGATGGAGATCAGAAGCGCCTGGGAACCGGGGATCATCGGCCCGGACACCGCGCCCTGCAGGACGCGGAAGAAGATCAGCGACGTCAGGCTCCAGGCCATGCCGCACAGGAGGGAAGCGACGGTGAAGGCCAGCACCGAAAAGGTGAAGGTGCGCACCACGCCATAGCGGCCCATCAGCCAGCCGGTCAGCGGCACGCCGATGCCGTTGGCCACGGCGAACGATGTGATCACCCAGGTGCCCTGGTCAGGCGACACGCCCAGATTGCCGGCGATGGTGGGCAGCGAGACATTGGCGATGGTCGAATCCAGCACCTGCATGAAGGTGCCTGCCGCCAGTGCCAGCGCCGTAACCGCCAGCCGCCCGCCGTGAAGCGAATGCTCCTCTCCGGGGCCACTCACCGCGTCGCCCCGCTGTTTTCTTTCAGGATGCGGGCGATGATGGCGTCGGCCTTGGGACCGGTGTCCTCACCGGTGTCAGCGCGGATCACGCCCTGCCCCACGCGGTTTGTCACCAGCGGGCCGGACTGGTCGCGAACGTCCACATCCACCGTGACCGACAGGCCGACGCGCAAAGGATGGGCCTTCAGCTCTTCAGAGTCCAGCGCAACGCGAACCGGCACGCGCTGGACGATCTTGATCCAGTTGCCGGATGCGTTCTGTGGCGGCAGCAGGGCAAAGGCGGAGCCGGAGCCGGCGCCCAGACCCTCGACGCGGCCGTGAAAAGTCACGCCGCCGCCATAGATGTCCGCCTTAACCGTCACCGGCTGGCCCACGCGCACGCGGTCCAGTTGCACCTCCTTGAAGTTGGCATCGATCCAGACCTTGGACAGCGGCACCACCGCCATCATCGGCGTTCCGGGGGCGACCTGCTGGCCGGCCTGCACGGTGCGCTGGGCGATCACGCCGTCCACCGGCGCGATGATGCGCATATGACCCATGGCGATCACCACGGCGCGCAGCTGCGCCTCGGCGGCCAGGACGTCGGGATTTGTGGCGATGTCGGTGCCCGAAACCGCCGCCTGGCTTTGGGCCAAGCTGCTGCTGGCGGAGTTGACCGCCGCTTCCGCCGCCGCCACCGCGTCGCGGGCATGCGCCAGTTCCTCGGCCGAAACCGAACCGCTCGCCGCCGCGGCCCGGCGACGCTGATAGTCGGCGCGCGCCTGGGTCAGCGTGACTTGGGCCTGGCGCAACTGCGCCTGGGACGTGTCGGAGCGCGAGAAGGCGCCGCGCACCGCGCGCACCGCGCGAGCCAGGTTCGCCTCTGCCGACTGCAGGTTCACTTTCGCGATGGCCGGGTCCATCTCCACCAGAAGCTGGCCCCGCCTCACCGTCTGGGTGTTGTCGGCATGCAGCGCCAGCACGGTGGCCGGTTCCTTGGCGGTGATGGTCACCACATTGCCGGCGACATAGGCATCGTCGGTCGATTCAAAATAGCGCGCATAGAACAGCCAGTAGAGTCCATATGCCAGGCCGCCTGCCAGGACGACGACAGCGACAATCGTGAGCCAGAAGCGGCGCTTGCCGTTTGGAGTATCGGTATTGCTCATGGGATCAATCCTGCTTGGCAATCTTGGTGGTATCGGGCGCGGCGAAGGGCCCACCCACGGTCAGAAGAAGGGTGATGCGCTGGATGGTCGACTGGGCGGTGACGGCAGCCAGCCCTTGGCGCGCCTGCAGCAGCGTGGCTTCCGCCTGAAGCATGGGTAGCTGGGTGGAAAGCCCGCTGCGATAGCGGTCCTCCGCGATCTTGAAGGCGCGGCCGGCGCTCTGGACCGCCTCCTGCTGGCGCAGGCGCTGCTGCTCCAGGCTTTTTACCTGGGTCATCGCGTCGGCCGCCTGCTTGATGGCGTTCACCACGGCGCCGTTATAGTCAGCCACCGCCTCGTCCAGCTGGGCCGTGGCGCCGGCATATTCGGCGCGCAACTTGCCGGCATCGAAGATCGGCAGGTGGATAGCTGGCCCCGCTCCATAAGTGAATGAATCGCCGCCGATCAGGTTGGACAGGCCGATGGCCTGGAAGCCCACCATCGCGACCAGATTGATGTCGGGATAGAAGGCGGCGTGCGCGGCCTTGCGCCCGGCCATGGCCGCATCGATCCGCGCCCGCGCCGCCAGGATGTCGGGACGCCGTGCCAGAAGATCGGCGGGAAGCTGGGTGGGCAGCGGCAGCGCCGCATCCAGATCGGGCGTGGGCCTGACGATGCCAGCATAGGCATTGGCGCCCTCGCCCGCCAGTGCAGCGATCGCGTGGACGTCGGTCTCGCGCGCCGCCTGATAGCGCAGCTGGTCGGCCCTGGCGAGGGACAGCAGCGCCTTGGCCTGTTCCAGGGCACTGGCATTTTCCAGACCCGCGTCCACGCGGCCCTGGGTGATCTTCACGATCCCCTCGCGCTCGGCCACCGTGGCGTCGGCAATGTCGCCGTCCTGGTAATTCAGGAGAAGACCGATATAGGCCTGGGCAAAGCCACCCGACAATGCCAGATGCGCCGCTTCCACATCCAGCGCCGCAGCCTGTGCAGTGCCGCGCGCCTTGTCGATCAGCGCCGCCTGCTTGCCCCAGAAATCGAGGTTCCAGCTGAAATTGCCCAGGACCTGGCCATACCAGCGGTACGATCCGCCATAAGGAGGCGGGATGATGTAGTCCTTGCTGAACAGCAGCCGTTGTTCCTGGGCGTCCAGCGTCACCTGCGGCATGTCTTCCGCCTGGTTGACCGAAAGCTCCGCCTGTGCGGCGCGCAGCCGTGCCATGGCAGCCGTCAGGCTGGGATTGTTGGCGATTACCTGCGGCGCCAGCCGGTCGACCTGGGGATCTTTGAACGCCTTCCACCAGGCTACCGGCACAGGCGCCATGGGTGCGCCGTCCAGGCCCAGCTTTTCGGTCTTGACCTGGGCAATCTGCGGATCGGTGGGCGGGGTGGCGACGCAGGCGCTGAGCAGCAGCGATGCCATCAATGCAGCAAGGGGCTTTTTCATGACTTCTTCGCCTTGGAACGGGAAACGGGAGGGGAAGGAAGGATGGGAACGGAAATGGGCGTTTCGGAGATCACAAGGCGCGAGGGCTTGTCACCGCGCACCTTGTCCTCGGTGGCGATCACCAGGCGCGTCAACAGATTGATCAGTATATCGACCTCGACATGGGTGAAGCCGGACAGGAGCTCGTTCCAGAAATTCATCACCCGGGGGGCCAGCACCTCGACCAGTGCGCTGCCGCGCGGCGTCAGTCTCAGTGTGACAACCCGGCGATCGGTTTCGCTGCGGGTGCGTGTAACCAATTCGCGCTCGACCAGCTGGTCGATCAGCCGCGTCAGCGAGCCGGCATCGTGGCAGATAGTGTGGGCCAGGTCCCCGGCGGTGCTGATGCGACCGTCATGCAGGGCGACCAGGGTGGTCCACTGCGAGAAGGTCAGCTCTTCATGATCAAACAGCGCCTCCATCTGCGGCAGCACACGGTTGGTGCAAACCCGCATCAGGTAGCCCACGGAATTCTTCATCGTGTAATTTGAAGGCTTGTAATAAGGGCGCATGACAAAGACCCCAAATTCAGCATGGATTATTGTTGCCAGCGCAACACTTGCCTAGGCAACGTTATCCGTCGCGCGCCAATTCGCAAGTGCGGAAGATCTGCGAATTCGTCTTGCCTGATCTGCCAAAACGGAGGCAGAAACGATCATGCCTTCCTATGTCTACGTGCTGATGACGCGAAATCCAGGCGGCAATCCAGTCACTTACGTTGGATGGACGCTGGACCTCGAACGGCGCCTGGCCGAGCATAACGGCAGTGGGAAAGGGGCAAAAACGACACGCGGCCGCCAATGGACGCTTGTCTACGCCGAGAAACACCGCACCCGCAACGGCGCAATGAAACGCGAATATGCGCTGAAAAACGACCGCGTCTTCCGTGCTGCCCTGCGCGGGCTGTGACGGCGCCCCTGCCGCCGGGCAGGGCTTTGCGGCATACTCGGCGTTACGGCACGGCGGCAGGAGACGAGCATGATCTTTGAGCAGATCGCGACCGGCGGCTGCCTGTCCTACCTGATGGGCTGCACCGAAAGCCGCGCCGCCGTGCTGATCGACCCCCACTTGGCCCAGATCGACCGCTATCTGGGCTTGGCGGCGCAGAACGGGCTTTCCATCCGCTATCTGCTGGACACTCACACCCATGCCGACCATTTCTCGGCAGCAAAGGAACTGGGCCGCAGGCTGGGCGCCCCGGTGGTTACCAGCCGGCCCTCGCCGGCGCCCTATTCGAGCTTCCGGCTGGACGACGGTGAAATCCTGCGCGTCGGTGCCATGCGGCTGAAGGCGCTTTATACGCCCGGTCACACGCGCGATTCCATGTGCGTTCTGGCCGGGGACCGCATCTTCACCGGTGACACGCTGCTTATCGGCGGGACGGGCCGCACCGACCTGCCCACCGGCGATCCCGATGCGCTGTATGACAGCCTGTTCAACATTGTGCTGAAGCAGGACCCGAACCTGCTGGTCTTTCCGGCGCACGACTACAAGGGCCGCAGCCATTCCACCATCGGCACGGAGATCCAAAGCAATCCGCGACTGCAAAAGCGCGAACGCGCCGAATTCGTGGAGATGATGACGCATCTCAACCTGGCGGCGCCCACCCACCTGACCGAGGCGCTGCGCACCAACATGAGCGGCGGCAAGACGGTGGAACAGTTCCTGGCGGAAGCCGCCGCCAAGGTGCCATTCATTGCCCTGGACGAACTGGCCGAACGCGTGGAGGCGGGCGCGCTGGACATGATCCTGCTGGATGTGCGCGAGAAAGACGCGTTCGATGCCGGCCACATACCGGGCGCCCAACACCTGCCGCGCGGCCAGTTGGAGCTTCGCGTCAACAAGGACTTGCCCGACCCGACGCGCCGCATCCTTGTCGCCTGCGAATTCGGCCGCATCTCGACCCTTGCGGCGGCGACGCTTCACGATCTGGGCTTTACCCGCGTGGCGGCGCTGGACGGCGGCATGCAGGCCTGGCGCGAGGCGGGGTATCCGGTGACGCGAAACTAGCGTCCTGTGCCTTATTCCGCCGCGACCTGATTGCGCTTGTCGAAATTGGTCCACACGCCGCCTTCGCCGTCCCAGGAGCCACGCGTCGCACCCTTGGAATATTCGGTAGCGCGTTGCTCGAAGAAGTTGGCGTGTTCGACCCCGTTGAGTATCTCCACCAGCCAGGGCAGCGGATGGGCCCTGAGCTGGCGATAGCCGCTCTCGGTTTCCTCGAAATTTCCGAACACCGGCTTGAGCTTCAGCTGGGTCAACCGCCAGTCGGCGATGTAATGGACATAGGCCTTGATGTCATCGGCGGCCATGCCCTGGATGCCGCCCATGCCGAAGGCCAGGTCGATGAAGCCCTCCTCCAGCTTGACCATAGTCGAGGCGACCTCGCGGATATCCTCGCGCACCTGCCGGGTGACCGCACCCGTCTCCTCGTTCCAGGCGTGATAGAGCCTGGTGATGCCTTCACAATGCAGGCTTTCGTCGCGCACCGACCAGGAAACGATCTGGCCCATGCCGTTCATCTTGTTGTGGCGCGGGAAGTTCAGCAGCATGGCAAAGCTGGCGAACAGGGCCATGCCCTCGGTAAAGGCGCCGAACATGGCCAGGGTGCGCGCCACATCGGCGCAGGTGGAGACGCCGAACGTATGCATGTAATCGGCCTTGGCCCGCATCTCGGAATAGTCGCGGAAGGCCTCGAACTCGGCCTGGGGCATGCCCAGTGTTTTCAGGATCAGCGCATAGGCATCGATGTGCACCGTCTCCATGTTGGAGAAGGCAGCCATCATCATCTGCACTTCCAGCGGCTGGAAGATGGGGATGTAGCGCTTGAGGTAATTGTCGCCCACTTCCACGTCGCTTTGCGTGAAGAAGCGGAAGATCTGGGTCAGCAGCGCGCGTTCGGCATCGGTGATGTTGCCCGCCTGCCAGTCGCGGATGTCGGCGCCCAGCGGCACTTCCTCGCCCATCCAATGGGTCTGCTGCTGGCGCTTCCAGCAATCATAGGCCCAGGGATAACGGGTGACGTCATAGGTCCCGGTGGAATTGAGAAGGCCGACCGCCCCCTTGCCGATCAGCGACTTGGGATCGACGTCCGCGAGATTCATTGACATGCCAGGCACTCTTCATAATCGGTCTTGCTGGCAACGGCTTTCAGACTGCTCTTCTTTTCAAGCTGGCCGGCGAAACCGGCGCGGCTGATCGACTTGGAGCGGCAGTAGTAAAGGCTCTTGATGCCCTTCTCCCACGCCGTCCAGTGCAGCATGTGCAGATCCCACTTGTCGATGTCGGCCGGCAGGAACAGGTTCAGCGACTGGCTCTGGCAGATGTAGGGCGTCCGGTCGGCCGCCAGCTCGATGATCCAGCGCTGGTCGATTTCGAACGCCGTGCGGAAGACCAGCTTCTCGTCCTCGCTCAGGCAGTCCAGGTGCTGGACCGAGCCTTCCTGCTCCAGGATCGACTGCCACACCTCGGCGGTGTTCTGGCCCTTGGTTTCCAGCAGGTCCTGCAGATAGCTGTTGCGCACGACAAAGGCGCCCGACAGCGTCTTGTGGGTATAGACATTGGCTGGGATAGGCTCGACACAGGCAGAGGTGCCGCCGCAGATGATCGAGATCGACGCGGTCGGCGCGATTGCCAGCTTGTGGCTGAAGCGCGCCTTCATGCCCTTTTCCTGTGCGTCCAGGCAGGCACCGCGCTCTTCCGCCAGAATATAAGATGCCGCATCAGCTTCCCGGCGTATCTTCTTGAATATGCGCAGGTTCCACGACTTGGCCATCGCGCTTTCCAGCGGAATGCCTTTCTGCTGCAGGAAGGAGTGAAAGCCCATCACCCCCAGCCCAACCGACCTTTCGCGCAGGGCGCTGTACTTGGCGCGGTGCATGCCGTCAGGCGCAGTCTCGATGAAGCTGGTCAGCACATTGTCCAGCATGCGCAGCACGTCTTCGACGAAACCTTCCTGGCTTTCCCACTGGTCCCAGGTTTCGATGTTCAGCGAGGACAGGCAGCAGACCGCGGTGCGTTCCCTGCCGTCATGGTCGGCGCCGGTGGGAAGCGTGATCTCGCTGCACAGGTTGGAGGTGTTGACCTTCAGGCCCAGATCGCGCTGGTGCTTGGGCAGCGCGCGGTTCACATGGTCGATGTTGAGGATATAGGGCTCACCCGTCTGAAGCCGCGTCTCCAGGATACGCTGCCACAGCTGGCGCGCGTCGATCTCGCGCAGCACGCTGCCGTCCTTGGGGCTCTTCAGGCCGAACTTCCTGCCTTCCTTCACGCACTGCATGAATTCGTCGGTAATGTTAATGCCGTGATGCAGGTTCAGGCCCTTGCGGTTGAAGTCGCCAGACGCCTTGCGGATCTCCAGGAATTCCTCGATCTCGGGATGGGTGACGTCCAGATACACCGCCGCCGAACCGCGCCGCAGCGAGCCTTGGCTGATCGCCAGCGTCAGGCCATCCATCACATGGATGAAGGGGATGATGCCGCTGGTGGCGCCGGTCTTCACCTTCTCGCCGATCGAGCGGACCTTGCCCCAATAGGTGCCAATGCCGCCGCCATTGGAGGCCAGGGCTACATTCTCGTTCCAAACGCCCACAATACCGTCCAGCGAATCCGGAACGTCATTCAGGAAGCAAGAGATCGGCAGCCCGCGGGTGGTGCCGCCATTCGAAAGCACGGGCGTGGCCGGCATGAACCACAGCCGGCTCATGTAGTCGTACAGCCGCTGGGCATGCGCCACATCGTCGGCATAGGCACAGGAGACGCGCGCGAACATGTCCTGAAAGCTTTCGCCTGGCATCAGGTAGCGGTCGGTCAGGGTAGCCTTGCCGAAGGGCGTCAGCAGCGCGTCGCGGGTGCGATCCAGCACCAAGTCGGACGGCTTGGGCCGCGGCGCCAGCGGATAGGGAAGCGGCGGCTGACTTGCCTGCGGCGGCTGGCCGGCATGGTGTACGGCCGCGGGCTCGGTCCTGGGCGCTTCCGCCTTGGGCGATTCAACCGGCCTGGTTTCGGTCGTCACCGTTCTGGTGATGACAACGGTTCGCTCAGGGCCACGGGTTTCCACCAGCTGCCCGTCGGAGTCGAAATCCCCGTAAACCCTGCCCAGTGCCGACATGGAAAAGCCCCCGAAAACCTGACTGACGAGGGATCGAAGGCGTCGGCGAAAGTCCCCTCTCTCAGGGACTCACCCTATGCTTCTAGCCTCTAAATGTGACATTGCTGAGATGTTCAGCGCCTATATCTGGTGGTGATTTGGCCGAATCCGTCAAGCATACTTTTCCATTCACACGTCCGATTTTTCGCTTGTGGACAGAAGTGTGAATCCCCGCGAATTCCCCTCGCCCGTCGCGCGGACATCAACGCCAAAGGCCCTGTGGATAAGCTCTTCTGTGAGCGAATCGGTGTCGGCAACCAGGCTGCCATCCACAAGCGCGACGACCCGGCTGGCGTGGCGCGCCGCGAGGGTCAAATCGTGCAGCGCTGCGACCACCAGCTTGCCCGCCGCCGCCTGGCCTTCCAGCAACCGCATGCAGGCGATGGCATGGCGAGGATCGAGACCGGCGATCGGTTCGTCGACGATCAGAAGTTCCGGATCGCCTACCAGGGCCCGTGCCAGCATCGCCCGCGCCAGTTCGCCGCCCGAAAGCGTGGTGGCCGGCTGGGCGCGGCGCGTTTGAAGATCGCAGAGTGCCAGCACCCGGCTGATGGCGGGCGCAAAAGCTTCCGGCAGACCGCCGGTGGCGGGAAGGCGCGGGGTCAAGCCCAGCGCCACCAGTCGCTCCACCGATATGGGCCATTCCAGATGCGGGTTCTGCGGAAGCCATGCGCGGCGGGCCGCCAGCGCACGCGCCGGCACGGCGGTAAAAGGCACGCCGTCCAGCGTCACCCTGCCCGCATCCGGCTGTATCAGCCCGGCAAGGACCGACAGCAGGGTGGACTTGCCCGCGCCATTGGGGCCGATCACTGCGATGAACTCGCCCGCCCGCACCGACAGCGACACGCCGGACAGGATTGGTCGCCCGCCCCGTCGTACGGTCAGGTTTTCCGCCGCCAGCCTCATGGCGCCACCTTCCGTATACGGACGACAAGCCAGAAGAAGAAGGGCGTGCCCAGAAAGCTGGTGAAAACACCCAGCTTCAGTTCCGGATTGGTATGCACCAGCCGGGCCGCGATATCTGCGCACAAAAGCAGCAAGGCACCCGCCAGCGCCGCGGGCAGCAATACCCGACGCGGCTCATGCCCCACAAAAGGGCGCACCAGATGGGGCGCCACCAGGCCGATGAAGCCGATGGCACCGGTGACCGAAGTCACCGCCCCCACCGACAGTGCCGTTCCCGCCACAACCAGCATCGCCAGCCGGCGCACATCGATGCCCAGGCTGTGCGCCTGCGCTTCGCCCAGGGTCAATGCGTCCAGCCCCCGTCCCGTCGCCGACAACAGCGCCACGCCCAGCACCGCGAAGGGCAGGACCAGCCAAACCTGGGTCCAGCTCTTGTCGGCGATGCTGCCCAGAAGCCAGGACATGATCTCATAGGCTGCATAGGGGTTGGGCGCGAAGTTCAGCGCCAGGGCAATGCCCGCCGCGGTCAGGCTGGACACTGCTGCTCCCGCCAGCACCAGCGCAACGGTTCCCCCACGCGTCCCGCCGCCGCCCAGCGCAAATGTCAGGCCACAGGCCGCCAGTGCGCCCACCATGCCCATCACCGGACCC
>JAFKEU010000016.1 GCA_017308475.1 Alphaproteobacteria bacterium | reverse complement strand
ACCCGGTGCCCATCCTCAAGAACCAGGGTGCGGATCGGGCCAAGACCGTACAAGTCCATGTAATTGCCGGTGGGCTGATAGCCACCATCCGATGCTGTATCGCTGCCACGCACAGGGGCAAACACCGGAAGCTTCGCCAACCCAGCCGGAATGCTCTGGGAACTGAGTGACTGCAACTGGTCGTCGGACAGGGAGGTAATAGGCGTTGGTGCTTGGGCTGCGTTGCCGGCGATGCGCGATCCGGTAACCGTCACGCTTTCCACCGACTGAGGGGATGAGCCCCCGGCGCTGGAAGAGGTGGCTTGCATGACGCTTCCGCGCGGCAGGCTCAGCGGCCTGCTGTCACTTCCGTCCAAATTCAAAGCCAGTTGTGCCAGCCCATCAGAGCTGCGCCCGTTCGCGCCAGCCTCGAGATCAGACCCCAAACCACCATAGGGACTGGCGAATGCAACGCCCGGAAGGGCAATCGTCGCAACACCACACACCAGCAACAATCTGAACTTCGAAATCATGCCGTTATCTCCCCCTGCGCTTGGCCTTTTGGCACAGCCGTTATCAACGGATACGCTGACCAGCGCCCGTCGTCTTGGGCTCCGCAAATTCCATGCAAGAGCTTCGGTGGTTGGACGAACGGCACATCGCCTCCCCCCAACAACTCGATGTGACTTTTTTGATTGTCTATTTTGCACTGCAACAGCGCGAGCAGAACATATGCAGGATATCGCGCCACGCTATCCGTGCGCGGATTAATGTGTGTTGAACCGCATTCCTAGGACGAAGTAGCGCCCGATACGATCAGTAAAGGAGGCAACAGGATACTGCATGCCCGGGTTATTGGTGAAGGCACAGCAATTAGCGCCGAAGCTATTCAAGAGGTTATTGACGTTTAGGAAGCCGGTGACCGGCTGACCCGCCAATACGAATCTGTAAGACAGGTCAATGTCGGTCTGCCAGTAGGCCGGAAGAGAATAAGCCTCTACTAGGGAGGGATTTCCGCTAAAGTGGAACGAACCGTAATAGCGCTCAAGCAGAGAAATGCTTAAAGCCCCCCATGTATATTGCGCTTGCAATGAAGCACGGTCTTTAGGCGTTTGCGATGTACCTGCCACATTGATAATCGTGGTGCCTGGCAGCGTCTGGTTCTTCAGCACTGGCTGATGTGACCAAAGAAGTTGAAGAACTAAAGTGCCGCGCCATCCGATCTTAGAAAGATCGGCGGCATAGTCGGCCGTAAAATCAATGCCTTCGGCATACACCAGGGCGACATTCTGCTTCACATTGTAGTTCAGCGTCGGATAGTTGGCCGGTGTCGCATCCGTGACCGGGTAAGGCCGGACGACCAAGTTGCAGAGGGGCGACATCCCTCCCGAATTGATGCAGATCTGCTGCGTAGCCGTCGCTGATCCGCTGACTGTGGCGATCGCGTTGTCGACGACCGAGTGATAGTAGTCGATCGAGAGCATAACGTTTGGCATCCAACCAGGCGTATAGACGAAGCCTGCGGTGGTATTGCGTGCCACTTCAGGAACCAGATTGGGATTACCGCCTAAAATATTCAGCACCGAGCCACCAGTGTGGGTCAGATAGTCCACCAGCCCCCCGATTTGGCTCGACTGGTTTTGAAACAGGTCATACAGGGTTGGTGCGCGGATATCACGCGACCGGGTTGCCCGGAAGCGAAGGTCGTCGATGGGGCGCCATTGCAGGCCCACTCTCCAGGTCTCGGCCTGACCGCTGGTGCTGTACTGCGTGTAGCGACCGGCTCCGTTAAAATCCAGCGATTGGATCAGCGGAAGGTCGCGTAGGAGCGGAGCGTCAATTTCCACATCGCCTTCGTAGACCGATTCCGCGCCATGCATCGGCGAGGTCACGTTCTTGGTCCATTGCAGCGCGCCAGGCGATGTCGTGTTGCCGTCCAGCCCGACACGAAGGTTCTGGATATTGAAGGTGTTATCGTCGACGCTGCTGGTCTCCACGAGGCTTTGCAGCCGGTATTCCGCGCCAACCGCCATCTTCACGGGGCCGGCCCAGTTGTCGAACACGGTGCCGGTGATGTTGGCGCCAACGTCGTCCAGCGTGTTGATCGCCTTCCATTGCGTCGTACCATTGACATAGTTGATTGCGGCTTGGCTCGGCGCGCCATCACCCAGAATGTCCATCGGCACGCAACCGGGGTATGCTCCCGGCGCGGTAATCGATACCCGGCATACGATGTTGCCGGTGCGCAGATCCTTCACCGCATCGATCGCGGCATACATGCGCTGGGTATTGACATTGTCGTGGGTGACCTGCTGCACCCGGCCCTCGCCATGGGTGTAGTACAGCTCCCAGTTGAATTCATCGAATAGCGTCCCCTGCAGGCCCGCACTAATGGTCTCGGTCGATGTGCGGTCCGTGAGATTCAGCAGACCGCCAAAGTCCTCATTGTAGCGGTTGAGATTGAAGCTAGTGACCCCGGCATTGTCCATCGCGGTCTGGTAGGCCGGCTTCAGATACGGATTGCCACTGTAGATGGTCAGGGCATTAGA
>JAFKEU010000005.1 GCA_017308475.1 Alphaproteobacteria bacterium | reverse complement strand
AGTTTTACAACCCGAAGGCCTTCATCACTCACGCGGCATGGCTGGATCAGGGTTTCCCCCATTGTCCAAGATTCCCAACTGCTGCCTCCCGTAGGAGTCTGGGCCGTGTCTCAGTCCCAGTGTGGCTGATCTTCCTCTCAGAACAGCTACCGATCGTTGCCTTGGTAGGCCATTACCCCACCAACTAGCTAATCGGACGCGGGCTGATCCTTTGGCGATAAATCTTTCCCCGTTAGGGCACATTCGGTATTAGCCCAAGTTTCCCTGGGTTGTTCCGAACCAAAAGGTACATTCCCACGTGTTACGCACCCGTCCGCCGGTGATGTATTGCTACACCCCCTAGACTTGCATGTTTGAGGCCTGCCGCCAGCGTTCGTTCTGAGCCAGGATCAAACTCTCATGTTTTGATCCTTTTGCAGACGACGCTGAACGCTCTTGTAGAAGCCGGACGTGAGCCCGGCTGCTATGCGTGTTCGCAAAACTGTATTGACTAGGGTTTTGCCGAACCGGTCCCGTCACAGGTCCGATCCGGCCGAACATTTACTCAATTTAGTCTTGCAAAGAGAACGCGAGCATTCGCGTCGTTGCTCGATAGTTACACGCCAGAGTTTGACCTCCGACGTGGATGGCTGCTCGAGCCGCCGCCCACGTTCCCCTTCCTTAAATCACAATGTCAAACAGCGTCGTTGCGACGATTTTCACGTCTGATTTCAACGGCAAACACCGCTTCTCAGCAACAGCCGCGAAGCAGCGTGGGCGCGGGTTATAGGTGCGGGGTTCGGGCAAGTCAAACGCTAAAGAGGCAAAAAATTCAGATTTTTCGGCCCGCGTTTTTCACCCCTGTGGACAGGTTGGACGACCCCACCTATCGCGCGCGGCCACCCTCAAAACCCCATATATAGATGGGCCGTCCCCGCGCTCGGCCGGCGACGCCGAAATCGGGTCAAATCATTGGAAATACAAGTTTTTCAAAGGCTCTCGCCGGCCATTGCCCACAGGTCGCGGCGATCCAGATTGGTCATCAGGATGCCGTCGGTCCGGTTGTAGCGGATGTCGGAGTTGTCGATCCACACCCGCTTTCCGTCATCCAGGCGCACCTGAAGCCCCTCTATTCGGCCGCCGGGCGAACGGGAAACGTCAATCACCGTACCTACCCGGGCGCCGCTGAGCAGCTGCACGCGTTCGCCCACCGGATCAATGTCACGGTCCAGCACCACCCAGTGATGGCCGGGCCATTCGTGGCGCCGATAGGCGGCACGTTCGGCAGCGTAGCGCGCGCGCAGTGTTTCATAGGCCTGGCGGCGCTCGTGATATTCGCGCACCTGCATGTCGTGGCGCTGCATCGCTTCGTGATAGCGCGCATTTTGCTCGGCGTAGTTGGCGCGCTCGCGCTGATAGCGCGCATTGTCCTCCGCGGCCTTTGCATCGGCAGCGGCGTTGGACTGCGATATCTGATTGTTCAGGACGCGGGTCTGGGCCCGTTCGGCGGGCGTCGAATGGTCGGCCGGCATGCCACTGGCGTCGACGTGATCACCACTGTCGGCCGTATGGCCGGCTTGCGCCATCGCAGGTGCCGCCATCAGGAACAGCGAAATCGCCAGGCCGCTCGTGGCGGCCGTTTTGACGCGCTTCATGGCACGGCTCCGAATGATCCTCGTCCTGCAAAACGTCTTCGAAGGACCAGGGTTCCCGGCAGACTTCGGACGCAAAGACCCGGTCGCCGGCTGCGACAGGAGGATCAGGCGGTGGCGCTGATATAATCGCGCAGCGCCGCTGCTTCGCTCACCGTCTCGGCAATGCGCGTCTTGACCACGTCGCCGATCGAGATCATGCCGCACAACTGCTCGTCACAATCCAGCACCGGCACATGACGGAAGCGTCCATGGGTCATCACTTCCATGATGGTTTCCACCGAATCCGATTCCACGCAGGTTGCCGGACCGGGCGTCATGAACGCCGACACCGGCTGGTCCAGCGCTGCCGCGCCCTTGCGGGCGAGGGCATGGACCAGGTCGCGCTCCGAGATGATGCCGGCCAGCGCGCCCGCGCCGTCCCTGACAATCAGGGCGCCGATCCTGCGCTCCGACAGAATGCGTGCGGCATCGATGAGGCTGGTGCCCGTGGTGACCGCGATTACGTCCCGGCCCTTGCCCTGAAGAATATGCCTGACTTGCATGGCTGCTCCTCCCGAGTTCCTCCCGGCCAGGCCACGTGATCCGGCAGCCTGGTCCGGTAGGCTGATTTGGAGCCCCGCCATCCCCTTGGCGGGGCAGCCGGTCTTCCGGCCTTTGCTGGTAATGCTGCGCCCGGCAGGGCTAGCCCGCAAGGCGCCGGAGCCGGGAATCGATTCCGCAGCGCGAAAAACCCTGGAAACCGCCAGGAATAGCCCGGCCTGGGCGGCGATTTGCCGGCCAATAAGCCGCCTTGAGCCATTGTTCAATCTAGGGCAAAAGGGCGCCGCTCCGGCGGATACGGAAAAATGGGGCCGTGTCCGCCCCGCCCGCGCAAGCGGGCATAGGAATGACCTTCAGCCGCGTCTCTCAGGCTGGAGGTTTTGGATGGTGCTGTGGCCGAGAGGCTGAAGGCGGCGGTTTGCTAAACCGTTATACGGTTGAAAAGCCGTATCGAGGGTTCGAATCCCTCCGGCACCGCCACCCTTCCTATCAGGGATAACAATTTCAATTACCTAGAGCGCTTTTTGGCTAACCGCTTCGCCGGGTTAGCCAGTTTTCGTTCGCTATTCGGGCTTGGTATGGCCTCTATCGCCCGGCGAGCAAGAACAAGCTGGCTGGCTGCCTGGGTATAGCGACGAACCTCCTGCAAGCTGCGGTGGCCGGTGATGGCCGCTAGCGACCGTCGAGGGGACGCCGTAACGCCGCTTGCGGCGCCTGCGGGCGCCTCCTAGGCTTGGGTCTCGGGGACGAGGGGCACTACCATGACAACCGCAGAGGCGCAGGGCGCGTCGCCGCCCTTCAGTGCAGGCGAGCATCCAGGCAAGCGCTTCGCCGCCTATCACAGATGGGATCGCAATGCCTTCCTTGTCCTGGTCGGGCTGATATGGCTGGGCATCCTGATGGGCTTTGTGCCCGACATCCTCAAACACTTGCGAGTCGGTCAGCCTTTCCCGCCCATCGTTCACCTTCATGCCGGGCTGTTTGTTGGCTGGCTCCTGCTGCTGACGGGTCAAGTACTGCTTATCCGCGTCCGCAGGCTCGACCTCCACCGAAAGCTGGGCATTGTGGGCATGGCGCTGGCACCGCTTATGGTCGTCGCGGGTGTGACCGCCGCTATTATCGTCGAAAGGAATAATTTCGGCACTCGGCTCAGCCGGCCGCCCTTTCTGGCGATTGAGTTCACTGACATGCTGGCCTTTGCAGGGCTGGCGGGCGCAGCCCTTATCTTGCGTGGCAATGCGTCAGCCCATAAGAGGCTCATCCTTCTGGCCACTTTCTATATCGCGGATGCGGGCTACTCACGATGGCTTGGGCCAAGCGTTAGTCACGTGTTGGGCCGCGACTTCGCTGGCAGGTTCGTGGGACTTTATCTTGGTACCGACCTTCTGCTTCTTGCGCTTGGGGCGTACGACGTGATGACGCGCAAGCGCCTGCACCCGGCTTATATCGCCGGAGGCTTGTGGATACTGGCCTGCCAATTCGGGGGCGTAAGCCTCTACCGGCTACCCGAATGGAAGCCAATCGCACTGGCTATTATCGGCCACTAGATCGAAAGGGTGAACCGACATTTCAAACTCCGCTTTGGGCCAAAAGCGGCCATTCGCTTGACACGCTCTTTTGGTTAGCCAACCAGGAAATAAGCCATTGGAATGTATTGGGACCAAATTTTCCGGCTAGCCAATTTAAGTCGTTGATTTCATTCAATTGGTACAGTCCCTCCGGCACCGCCAAACCCTAAAAATCAATTCGATACGCCAATCGCTTATTAGGGATTTCGGCTAACCGGCACCAAACCGTTCTCGCACGCACGTCGGCTGCACTCACGCAAGCAGGGGAATGTCCGCTTTGCGCAAGAAGCGGACATCCAGACAGTCAGACAAGGGTTAATCGGCCTGCTGCATGTCCGGCAAATTTCTGCAGGGCATCGGCAAGCTCGGCGGTCATGGAAAGGTGCGGCGTGTGGTCGGTATCTAGTTCGATGACGTTGGCGATTGAATTCTCGGCAATCATCCGACGCTGCAGCGCGGCAGGAATCGCCCGATCTTTCGTGCAAAGGACGAAGTAGCGGTTGATGCCATCCAGCGCTCCGCTTGAGATCGACACTGGCATGGCAAACGGCCCAAGCGGTTGCGGCCGCTGCCTGGAAATCGCCCAGGCTGCATCGATTTCGGAACAGGAACCATACAGCGCACTCCGCGACGCGGCTGCCGGCATTGTGGCCACTGGCGGCTCGATAACGATGTTGGCCTGCACCTGGTCTTCTGCACCCTCTGGAAGGCGTGTCAGGTCGAGCAGACACTGTCCGTCGCGCGGAACAAACGCCGTGGCATAGACCAGTGCGGCAACACTGTCGGGGTGGCGGGCAGCGGCTTGAGTGGCTATGACGCCGCCCATGCTGTTGCCGACTAGGATGGCGGGTTCAGCACTGGCGGTTAGCACCTCCCCGAGACGAGCAGCACATGAATCGAGAGTTACATCCTCCGGAAGCGTTGCGTCATCGCCGAGCCCGGGAAGGTCGAATACTTCTACAGCGTGGCCGGCGGAGCGGAGCCGTTCCGCCAGCGGCCCCCAGATCCAGGCGCCCGTAAAAGCGCCGTGCACAAGGACAAAGCGAGCCATCTGAGAATCCCCCGATTACGCACAGCCCCCGGAAGGTGCGATCCTATAGATGGGGGACGATTTTGCCAGCAGATTGGGCGCGGTTTTAGAGAGCAATTGAACGTCCGCTTTGGGTCACAAAGCGGACGTTCGGCTGCATCGCTGTTTCGTTAGCCAACCCCGAAGTAAACTATCGGAATATATTGGGATCGATTTTTCAGGTTAGCCATTTTAACCCGTTGATTTCACTCAATTGGTGCACTTCATCCGGCACCGCCATCCCTTGCCTCCAATATCTGGTTTGACGGGATTGCCGACGCCAGCTGAAGCCGAGCGACCTATGCGCCGGCCGCCTGTTCGTATTTTTCAGTCAGAAAGACGTCGATATCGCCCACTGCACGGCAGATGTCGCCACCGCTGATCCCATGGGTGCGGGCGTCGCCGGTAAGCTGGGCGGCAAGGCGGTCCACTTCCAGCGGCACATTGGTTCGGCCGGGCTGGGCACGAAGATGTTCGTCCACCCATTTCAGGACAAACCGCTCAACCTCGACAGAGGTGTGCCTGATCATGATCAGTCTGTGATGCGGCGAACGGTTTTCTTCTTCGCCTTGGCAGGCGTGGGCGCGGCGGAAGCGACAGCTTCGGCGTCCTGTCGCTCTTTTTCCAGGCGCAGGGCCCGCAGGCGCGCCGTCTTGGCGTCATTGGCGGCGCTGGCCGCGGCAAGCTCGTTCTTTATCATCTGGTCGCGGCTTTCCGATGCCTTGAAAGCGCCGCCGGCACGCTGGTGGGCGGCGTCGCGCTTTCCCGCGACACGCGCGGTGGGAAGGAAATCTTTCATGCATATGCCTTTCCCAAGGATGCAGGCGGCGTGGCTTAACGCCGCCTGCCCCTGCCGTTAGATCGCCGAGAGATTGGCGGCCTTGGAGCCGCGCGCATCCGGCTGAATGTCGAAATTCACCTTCTGGCCTTCGTTGAGGGTGCGCATGCCCGCCGCTTCGACGGCGCTGATATGGACGAACACGTCCTTGCCGCCGCCTTCGGGCGAGATGAATCCGAAGCCCTTGGAGGCGTTGAAGAACTTCACGGTGCCGATGGTCATACGATTTTCCTTTGAACCATGGGAGTTACGCCCACGCGACATGCGGGGACGGCCGTGGAAACAAGAATAACTGGAGGGAAGTTTTTCGGTTCGTCCGGCGCGCCTTAGCGGGTCAGAAAGACAGAAGCGCTTCGTCTGACAGGGACGCAAGAACCACGTAACGTCCTGTATACGCGCTATTGGCCCGGTTTACAATGGGCAGGAGCAGGGGCCATGCTAGAGCTTGCGGCCGCGCCAGCGCGATACGGTTTCTTCCAGCCTGGGCCGGTCCATGTTGGGCCTGGCCCACCGGTCCGTGAAGCGTACCTGGCCGCTTCCCGGCAGCCAACCCTCGGCCAGTTCGTTGAGCTTGACGCGCATCGGCATGGGCGCGCCGCATCCCAGCACGATGGCTTCGCGGTCCGCCAGCAGCGGCAGATATTCCAGGATGCCGAAGGTGCTGTCATGCACATTGGCGCGCATCACCTTCTGGTCGCTTTCGGTCGCCAGCCGCATGGCCAGAAGCGTGCTGCACTGGGAAAGCACCGTGGTGTCCAGTTCAGACGGCCGCTGGGTCAGCAGCGCCAGCGAGATGCCGTATTTGCGGCCTTCCTTGGCGATGCGCGACAGCGACTGGCGCGTGGGCAAAAAACCCCGCCGGTCGTCCGCCGGAATGTAGCGATGGGCTTCCTCGCATACCAACAACACCGGAAGTCCGCCGTCGCTCCACACCGCCAGGTCGAAGGTCAGGCGCGAGATCAGCAGGATGACGACGTCCAGAATCTCCTCCGGCACGGTCGACAGCTCGATCACGGTGACCGGCTTGCCGTTGCCGGGCACGCGGAAGATCTGGGCCAGAAGATCCACCATCGTGTCTTCCATGTTGGGATTGCCGAACATGAAGCTGAAACGCGGATCGCTGGCCAGCGCCTCGATGCGCAGCTTGAGGCGGCGATAGGCCAGTGTGGGATAGGACCGTTCCAGCTTGCCCAGCTGCTCGTCGATATAGGCGATCAGGTCCGACAGGCGAAACGGGGTGGGGCTGTCCACCGTGCCGGTGGCGGAATCGAACGTGCGGTTGCGCAGCCGGCCGGCGGCGGCATCGGCATAGCGCCGCTTGGCGACGACAATGGCGTCGCACAGAATCTCGGACTGCGCATCATGATGGTCTTCGGGGCTGGTCAGCACCGAACGCAGTTCCTGGAAGTTCAGCAGCCAGAAGGGCAGATACAGGTTGTCGGGGCGGAACACCTCGGCCTTGGCGCCGAAGGCCCGGTGATATTCGCCGTGCATGTCCAGCACGATGACATGGGCGTACTGATGGCGTTCCAGCGCGCGGTGCAGGATGCAGGCCAGCGCGCTGGACTTGCCGCAGCCCGTGGTGCCCACAATGGCAAAATGCTTGGAGAAGAGTTCATCGGCCAACAGGCAGGCCGGAACAGACGGGTCCTGATAGAGCGTGCCGATGTCGAGCGCCGCCACGCTGCCCTTGCAGTAAACGACGGCAAGATCGTCGTGCCCGGCGAGGAAGGCTTCATCGCCTATGGAGGGGAAATTCGCCACGCCGCGCGCGAAGGACATCGACTTGCCGTCATGGGCCATTTCGCCGACCAGGATGATTTCCACGACGACCGTGTCCGGGCCCGGCCCCTGGCCGGTCTGGCGCAGGCTGGAGATGATGCCCACCACGTGGGCGGTGCGGGTGCGGATCTTGGCCAGCGACCCGATCTCGGCGCGCGGCGGAGCCTGGCCCGCGGGCGCGGCATCCAGCTCGATCGTGGTGACCGGGCCGGCAACACCGGTGACGCGGCCGATCTTCTGGGCAACCCGCGCCACATGGCGCGGGAGCCGGGCGGTGGGCACGAAGGGGCCGATCTGGGGTGCGCGGGCGCTTGCCGATGTGCCTGCAAGGGCAGCCGACGGCATGGGCTGTGTTGGCTGGGCACTCGCCTGGGCGGTGGGCCGGGCAGCGGCCGGACCGACGGGTGGCAGCATATCCTGCGACTGGCTCCAGACTTCCCGCAACGGCGCCCCCTTTGATGGATGGCGGTTAATGTAATTGCCGGAAGCTTAACGGCCCGTGAAAGTCATCACGGCCCTGATGGCGCGGGACAATTCCCATCGGCCAGTGCCGCGTCGATTTCATCGCGCCGCGCCATCGCGGACTGGGCCCCTGCGCGCGTGACCGACAGCGAGGCCGCTAAGGTGGCAAAGCGCGCCGCGTCGGCGGGTGCCATCCCCTCACCCAACGCGACGGCGAAGGCACCGGCAAAGGCATCGCCGGCCGCTATCGTGTCGACGACTGCCACCCGGGGCGCGGGGATCACGACCGGCAGATTGTCTTCGCCAAGCAGCACCACACCATCGCCGCCGCGCTTGAGTACCACGCCGCGCGGGCCCAGCGCCGCCAGCGCGCGCGCCGCCGCCACCGGATCGCCCAACCTGTCGCGGCCCAGCATTGCACACGCTTCACCCTCGTTCGGGGTCAGCCAGTCCACCTGTTCCAGCAGGTCGGCAGGCAGTTCGCGCGCAGGCGCGGGATCGAGAATGAATTTTGCCCCCGCCTTGTGCGCACAGCGGGCCACCGCCGTCACCGCGTCCACGGCGATCTCCAACTGGCACAGGACAAGTTTCACATCCGCAAAGGCTTCAGGCACCGGCGCCGCCGCATCCAGCATGGCGTTGGCACCAGGCGTCAGCACAATCATGTTGTCGCCGCCGCCCGACAGGATCACCGCCACGCCGGACGGCCCCTCCACACGTTCCAGCCAGCGCGTGTCCACACCGTCGGCCTCAAGGCCCGCCCTCAGGCGCGCCCCGAAATCATCGCTGCCCACCCGGCCCAGAAAGGCCGCCCGGCCGCCCGCCCGCGCTGCCGCCACCGCCTGGTTGGCGCCCTTGCCGCCCGGGAATGTGGCATAGCGCCCGCCCACCAGCGTCTCGCCGGGCCGCGGAAGGCGGTCGCAAAAGGCCACCAGGTCCATGTTGGCGCTGCCGACCACGAGAATTCCTGCCTGCGCACGCATGACGAATCCGAACCTTTTTCCTGCCGCAGCTGCGAAGAAATCCGCCCGCTGACTTGTGGCACCGCCCTTCCTATAGTCCCAGACAAAGCGGTAGTCATCGCCGCGGGGCATCGGGGGAAAACAGGATGAAATTGCGCTTTGCGTTGCTTGCCGCAGCCCTGCTGTCGGCGCCGGTTCTGACCCAGCAGCTTTGGGCACAGGAGCGCGCGGCCGCACCGATCAAGCCGGCCACGCCCGTCACTATCACCAGCCAGGCGGTGACCGCCAATGTCGCCAGCACCGACGCCGCGCTTCTGGCCGCGGACAGGGACATGGACAACTGGCTGCTCTATGGCCGCACCTATGACAACCAGCGCTTCTCGCCGCTCACTGCCATCAACAAGGACAATGTGAAAAAACTCTCGCTGGTGACGATGATCCATACCGGCATCGTCAACAGCTTCGAGGCGACGCCCATCGTGGTGGACGGCATCATGTATGTCGCCGCGCCCTTCGATCACGTCCAGGCCTATGATGCCGCCACGGGCGAGCTGAAATGGACCTACAATCCGGTCCTGGGCTACACCGACAATTGCTGCGGGCCCCAGACGCGCGGGGTTGCGGTTGCCTATGGCAAGGTGTTCGTCGCCCAGCTGGACGGCCATGTGGTGGCGCTGGATGCCAGGACCGGCAATGTGGTGTGGAAGAGCGTGATCGCCGACACCATCCCCGCGCCCACGCACTACTATGCCTTCACCATGGCGCCCCAGGTCTATGACGGCATGGTGATCGTGGGCAATTCGGGCGCCGAATATCCCACCCGCGGCTTTGTCGAGGCGCTGGATGCCAATAGCGGCAAGCTGGTGTGGCGCTTCCATACCACTGCCGCGCCGGACCAGCCCGGCGGCAACAGCTGGAGCGAGGACAGCTGGAAATATGGCGGCAGTTCAGTGTGGAACACCCCCGCCATCGACCCCAGGAACGGGCTGGTCGTCTTCGCCACCGGCAACCCCAATCCCGACTATTGGGGCGAAAACCGCAAGGGCGACAATGCCTATACCGACTCCATCGTCGCCATCGACGCAAAAACCGGCAAGCTGAAATGGTGGAACCAACAGGTGCCACACGATGTGTGGGACTATGACTGCCCCAGCCCTGTGATCCTGTTCGACTACAAGGACGAAAACGGCAATCTCATTCCCGCCGCCGCCGAAGCTGGCAAGCTGGGCAATGTCTTCATCGTCAATCGCCTGACCGGCAAGCTGCTGCACAAGTCCGAGCCCTTCGTGAAGCAGGCGGAAAACATGTTCGTCATTCCGTCCGACAAGCCGTTCAGCCGCTACCCCGGCATCAATGGCGGCAATCTGTGGTCGCCGGCGTCCTATTCACCGCTCACCCAGCACTTCTATGTGATGGGCGTGAACCAGGCCTTCACCGTCACCGCCTTCCCATTCCCCAAATATGTGCCGGGCAAGCCCACCGTGGGCCAGCAGGTGGGCGGCACCCAGAAGCCTTCCGACACCAGCGAATTCCCCGTCGACGGCACGCTCAGCGCCGTCAATGTCGCGACAGGCAAGATCAGCTGGCAGTACAAGGCGAGCCTGCCCATGTATGGCGGCGTGCTGACCACTGCCAGCAACCTTCTGTTCGCCGGCGAGATGAACGGCGATTTCGATGCCTTTGACGCAGAGACGGGCCGCAAGCTGTGGAAGCAGAATCTGGGCATCGGCGTATGCACGCCGCCCATCACCTATCGCGCCGGGGGCGTACAGTATGTGGCGGTCGGCGCGGCGGGATGCGCGCGCAGCAACGGGCTCATTGCGGACACCAGCAAGGCGCAGTTCAGCGACGTGATCGCGATCTATGCCCTGCCGAACGAGTAACAGGAGGACCAACATGCATATGATCGCAAAACTGGCGCTGGGAACGGCGTTTCTGGCGCTGGCCGCCGGCGGTGCCGATGCCGCCACCGCCACGCGCGCACCGTTCGGGCAATTGTCCGACGGCACGAAGATCGAGGCGGTGACCCTGACCAACGGGCACGGCATGACGGCGAAGATCATGACCCTTGGCGCCACGCTGCAGTCGCTGGTCGTGCCCGACAAGGCCGGTAACAAGGCCGACATCACCCTGGGCTATGACAGTGCCCAGGAATATCTCAGCCATCCCGACTATTTCGGCGCGTCGGTGGGACGCTATGCCAACCGCATTGCCAAGGGCAAGTTCACCCTGGACGGCAAGACCTATACGCTCGCCACCAATGACGGGCCGAACTCGCTGCATGGGGGCCTTCGGGGCTTCGACAAGCGGATGTGGAAGATCGACTCCGTCACCAGCGGGCCGGACGCGAAGGTGGTGCTGAGCTACGTCAGCGCCGATGGCGAGGAAGGCTTTCCCGGCCAGCTCAAGGTCACCGCGACCTACGCACTGGACGAAAACAACGAGCTGCGGCTGGAGTACAAAGCCACGACCAGCAAGCCCACGGTGCTGAACCTGACCAACCACAGCTATTTCAACCTGTCGGGCAATGACGCGCGCGACGTGATGGGCGATATGGTCACGCTGCACGCCGCCCGCTTCACCCCGGTCGGTGCCACCCTGATTCCCACCGGCGAGCGGCGAGCGGTGGCGGGCACCCCGTTCGATTTCCGCACCCCGCACCGGGTGGGCGACCGCATCCGCGATGGCCGCGACCAGCAGATCCGCTATGGCCGCGGCTATGACCACAATTTCATCGTCGACGGCAAGGCGGGCACGCTGCGCCCCGCCGCGGTCGTGGAAGATCCCGTGTCGGGCAGGGTGATGGAAATCAGCGTCACCGCGCCGGGCATCCAGTTCTATACCGGCAACTTCCTGGACGGCACCTTCGTCGGCAAGAACAGCCGCGCCTATCGCCAGGGCGACGCCATCTGCCTGGAGCCGGGCGTGTTTCCCGATTCGCCCAACCATCCGGACTTTCCGACCTCGCGGCTGAATCCGGGCCAGACCTACACCAACACGATCGTCTACAAATTCAGCACGAAATAATTGCCCGCCATCTGTCGCAGCTCGGGGTTTGCGCGCAAACACCTCGCTGCGACATCTTCCCCCCGCAGGTCGCTTCGCTCGCGGGGGGAAGAGAGCCGGTGTTTTCGCTCTACTTGATGGCAACTACCGCGATCGATTTGGCAGGCAAGTCGAACACCGCCTTGCCACCGGCGCTTTTGCCGCTGAAGGCCACCGGATGGATGGTGTTCGGCGCGTCGAACGTGTTGTGCGTGTCCATCGCCGGTCCGGTCAGGATCGTCCCCCTGCCCGTGCCGTTCAGGTTGGTCACCACATGCGCGCTTCTGTGCGGGTCGGTGTTGACCAGCGCCAGGTACAGCTTGCCGTCCTTGCCCCGCGCCGCCGACACATCGACCATCGGCATGGTGTGGCCACCCTGGCTGTAGTTGGGACCCGACACGTTGGCGGGATACGGCGTCGCCTCCATGAACGGTTGGTACATGTCGAAGACATGATAGGTCGGTGTCAGCAGCATCTTCGGCCCATCCGTCAGGATCATCGCCTGCAGCACGTTGATCATCTGGGCGATGGCCGCCAGCTTCACCCGGTCGGTGTGACGGTGGAAGATGTCCAGCGTCAGCGCCGCCACTTCGGCATCGCGCAGCGAGTTCTGCTGATAGAGGAAGCCGGGATGGGTCCCCGGCTCCTGGTTGTACCAGGAGCCCCACTCATCGACGTACAGCGCGACTTTCTTCTCGGGATCATACTTGTCCATCGTCGCGCTGACCTTGGAAACCAAGGGCTCCATCTCGCGCGCCAGGTCCAGTTCGCGGGCCCACAGGTCCTCGCCAAAGCCGGTGGCGGGACCGCGGTCGCGCCCCATCGGCATGGCGTAATAGTGGAAGCTCAGCGCCTGCAGCCGCCCGCCGTCCTTCATCATCGCCTCGGTGAAGGCTTGCGGATCGCCCCTGCCGCCGACATTGCCGGTGGCCCCGCTGGCCACCTTGATCATGCCCATCGCGGCCGGCGCGTTGACAAAGCTGGAATAGCGCGCGTTGATCGAGGCGGCATATTCCGGCGTCATGTTGCCGCCGCAGCCCCAGGTCTCATTGCCGATGCCCAGATATTTCAGGTTCCACGGCTTGTCGCGTCCATTGGCGCGGCGCTCGTTGGCCAGCGACGCGTTCTCGTTCGAGGTCATGTACTCGACCCACTGGGCCGCGTCATAGGGCGGCAGCGAGCCGACATTGATCGAGACGTAAGGATCGGCGCCGACCAGTTCGGCGAAGTTCATGAACTCGTTGGTGCCGAAGGCATTGTCGTCAGTCACGCCGCCCCAATGCACATTGATCCGCACAGGCCGCTTGTCGCGCGGGCCGATGCCGTCGCGCCAGTTGTAAAGGTCGGCGAAGCAGCCGCCGGGCCAGCGGATCACCGGCACATGGATTTTCTTCAGCGCCTCCACCACATCGGTGCGATAGCCACGAATATTGGGGATGGGGCTGTTCTCCCCAACCCAGATGCCGCCATAGATGCCGGTACCCAGATGTTCGGCGAACTGGCCATAGATATGCCGGTCGATCACCGGCCCCGGCTTCGACGTGTCGACCGTGACCGAAACCTGTGCCGGACCGTCATTTTGTGCGATGGCCGACGACGCCGGCAGCGCCAATATCAGCGCCGCACCGAAAATATGTTTGAGCATGCTCCACCCCGAATTGTTTGTGCCAGGATGGTAGCGCAATCACTTTAATCTGCAATGGCGCTTCACGACAGCGCGGCCAGGCCTTCCACATCCGAAAGGACCATGCGCCAGTCCTCGCGGGTGAAGCCGGCGATCTCGCGCCGCGCCACCTGCGCGCGCAGTTCGGCCAGCCGTGCCGGATCGGCCGGCGGCGGGGGCGGCGTATCGGCCAGAAGCGCCAGATGCAGGCGGCGCACCTGCGGATCGTCAAGCACAAGGGCGCGGACATCCGCTGCCGGCGCGGCATGCGTATGGGCCAGCGCATGGGCGCGGTCCAGCACGCGCAGGCCGCGCGTTTCGCTGGGCACGAGAAACAGCCGGTCCTGTCGAGCCAGCTTGCCGGCCATGGGGCTGCTGGTCACGATCACCAGCGGAATCGACAGGATCAGACCCGCCAGCAGAGGCAGGAACCAGCCCTGGCTGCCAGGCGCGAAGGCCCAGAGCAGGATCACGCCCAGAATGCCGAGCGCGGTGTGCACGCCAAAGCCGCGCGCCACATAGTCCAGCGGCAGCGCGCGGTCCGTGCGCTGCTGGGCGCCCCAGCCGGTGGCGATGCCCATCAGGATGGTGAAAATGTACCAGGAAAGCTGCAGCATCGCGATCGGCGCCATCAGCGCCGAGAACAGGCTTTCCAGCATGATGCTCCAGATCAAAGCACCCAGCCCGCCATGGGCGCGCACCTGGTCTTCGTCGCGCGCCAGGACCGCCAGCGCCAGCACCTTGGGCCCGAACAGCAGCGCCAGCATGGCCACCACCAGCGTCACCACGGCGGAATGGTAATAAGGCCCATGTTCGGCAGCGCCGACGAAACTTGCCGAAGCCACCAGCAGCAGCAGCCACAGGGGCGATGAGGCATAGCTCATGATCCCCATCGCCAGGTGCAGCCGGCTGGGCAGCTTCAGTCCTTCCGCGAAGACGATGCGCAGATGCTGCAGGTTGCCCTGGCACCAGCGCCGGTCGCGCAGCAGATAATCCGGAATTGTCGGCGGCGGCTCTTCGAAGGAGCCGCCTATGTCGGGCGCCATCCACACATCCCAACCCGCACGGCGCAAGAGCGCGGCCTCGATGAAATCATGGCTCATGATCTCGCCGCCGAAGGGGGGCCTGCCCGGCAGGCTCGGCAGCCCGCAATGCTGCATGAAGGCATGCACGCGGATGATGGCGTTGTGGCCCCAGTAATTTCCGTCCGGCCCCTGCAACAGCGCCAGCCCCGCGGTGTGCAGCGGACCATAGACGGAAGAGGCAAATTGCTGGATGCGCGCGAACAGGGAATGACGGCCCACCAGCTGGGGCGGCGCCTGGATCAGGCCGGCGCGCGGATTGGCGTCCATCAGCCCGACCAGCTCGCGCAGGGTGCGGCCCGTCATCAGGCTGTCCGCATCCAGGATCACCATATAGTCGTAGAGCTGGCCCCAATTCTCGCAGAAGTCCTGGATGTTGCCGCTTTTGCGCCCCACATTGCGCGGCCGGTGGCGGTAAAACAGATTGTCCACCCCCTCAAGCTCGGTCTTCAGTTTCTGCCAGGCGAGCTCCTCGGCCACCCAGGAATCCGGGTTGGTGGAATCCGACAGGACATAGAAGTCGAAATCCGGCCCCGCCGATTCCCAGATCGCGTGGACCCTGGCGAAGACTGCGCCCACTTCCTCATTGTAGACCGGCATCAGGATGGCAGTGCGCGCCGCCGATGGCTCGATCGGCGGGTTGAGCGGCAGGAGCGGATAGCCGGTCAGCCGGGCCACCGCCCCGAAACAGGTCAGCCAGAATGAGGATGCGATCCAGGCAAACAGGATGGCGAAAAGCGCCAGCAACGCAATCTCGCCCCCGCTGAAGCCGCCGCCCCGCAGGACCCCGGCCATCGCGGTGACCGCGGCGACCGTGGAAGCCAGTACAAGATAGAGGTAAAGCCATCGCCGGGGGGCGATGTCAGGCACGGCGATGGTGTCTCATCCTCAAGAGCGCGGACGCCATCATAGCACCGCGCGGCACCGCCAGAAGCGCCATCAGCATGGTGCCGAACAGGGACAGGGGGGTGGGCACAGCCAGGCTCGCCGCCCGCATCGGGCGGGGACAGGAAAGCGGCACGCCCGTGGGCGCCAGCGGGGAAATTTCCGGCTGGGCCAGACGGCTCGGTTCAAAGCTACGAATGTGGAAGTTCATCTGCCTCAGTTCCAAACAGGGGACCGCCCCAACTGGCAGTCTGTAATTCAACGTTACAATGCGGCAAAATCAGGGATTGTTTCGCGGCATTTTGGCGGCCCTCCGCGGCCTTATCTTTTTCGCTTTTGCTGCGTTTAGTGTTCCATCCAATGCCAAGGGGCCATCCAATGTTCGTGACCGACAGACGCCTGCTGCTGGCTGCGCTGTCCGCCAGCCTCGTTCCCACGCCTTTCCGGGCGGCGCTGGCGGCGGGCGAAGCGGTACGGCTGGGGCCGCCCCAGCCCTTCAGCTTCGACATGCTGGCGGGGCGTGCCGCAAAAAGCGCCAGCCAGCCTTATCGCGCGCCAGTACCGCCTGCACCGGAACTGATTGCCGGCATCGACTTCGACGCCGTGCAGAAGATCAAGTTCCGCCCCGATCATGCGCTGTGGCGCGGCCGGGCCGGCCAGGACCCGATCGCCTTCTTTCATCTCAACCGCTATTCGGGCGATCCGGTCCTGCTTCACACCATAGAAGACGGCAAGGCCCGGCAAATCCTCTACGGTTCCGATTACTTTGATTATGGCAGCAGCGGACTGGACCCCCGCAAGCTTGGCAATCTCGGCTTCTCGGGCTTTCGGGTGATGGATGGCCAGGATGCTCCCACCGACTGGCTGGCCTTCCAGGGCGCCAGCTACTTCCGCTCCAGCGGCCAGGACGGGCAGTACGGCGCCAGTGCCCGTGGCATCGCCGTCGATACCGGCGGACCGCAACCGGAGGAGTTCCCCCGCTTCACCCAGTTCTGGCTTGAGCCCCATGCGGGGGGCATCACCATATTCGCCCTGCTGGACGGGCCTTCCGTCACCGGCGCCTATCGCTTCGACGCAGTGAAGAAGCACACGGTTACCATTGATGTCGAAGCCCGGCTGTTCTTCCGCAGGGACATTGCGCGCCTGGGGCTGGCGCCGCTGACCAGCATGTACTGGTACGGCGAAAACCAGCGCGACAAGGCCGCCGACTGGCGGCCGGAGATTCACGACAATGATGGGTTGGCGCTTTGGACCGGTGCGGGCGAGCGCATCTGGCGGCCGCTGATCAATCCGCCGGCGGTGCAGACCAATTCCTTTCTCGACACCGATCCCAAGGGCTTCGGCCTGATCCAGCGCGACCGCGACTTCGACCATTACCAGGACGACGGCGCCTTCTATGAAAAGCGGCCGGGCATCTGGATCGAACCCAGGGGCGCCTGGGGCAAGGGCGAGGTGCAGCTGGTGGAAATCCCCACCGACGACGAAATCCACGACAATATCGTCGCCTATTGGCGCCCCGCCGAAACGGCCAAAGCCCATGGCAGCATGCATTTTGCCTATCGTCTCTACTGGCAGGATTCTATACCGGACTATCCGGCCGGCATCGCCAGGGTGGTGGCCACGCGCCTGGGCCGCGGCGGCATTCCCGGCGCCATTCCCTGGCCGCGCGACAAGACCAAATTCGTGGTCGATTTCACCGGCGGGCCGCTGGCATCCATGGCCCAGCGCTACGATGTCGAGCCGGTGATCACGGCCTCGCACGGAACGGTGGACGGCGCCTATGTGATCAAGGTGGTGGGCACCCCACTATGGCGCGCGCTGTTCGATCTGCAATTCACCGGCACCGCGCCGGTGGATCTGCGCCTTTACCTGCGGCTGAACGGCAAGACACTCAGCGAGACTTGGCTCTACCAGTATTTCCCGCCGGGCCCCTAGTTGGTGCTGCCCGGCAAGAGATTGGTGAAGGTGCGGAAGGACAGCGAGTCCTGATCCACGCCAGGCGGAACGATGTCGCCCGACGCCCAGGAGAAGAACAGCAGCACCGTGTGGTTGGTGTTGTGCGAGAATCCGTAGCGCGGGTCGGTGGTGGCCAGAAGCCGCCCGGTCTTGGCGTCATAGCCGGTGGCAACGAACTTGGCGACGCCCTTTTCCTCGGCCTGCTTGAACAGCGCGATCTCCGGCACGGTGACCGAATTGCCCACCGGGATATAGGGAACGGTGAGCTGGGGGATGCCGATCAGCAGCGATTTCTGGTCGGTGGACAGCGCGCCCGCCGCCACTTGGACCACCGCTTCCGCATCCTTGCGGTCGTCCACCAGTTCCAGCCCGCTCTTCAGCATCTGAGTGCGGATGGCGGCGGTGGCATATCCGTCGTCATAACCCTGGAAATAGCGGGTATCGACGAAGATCTTGGTGCCCTTGGGAATGCCCAGCGACAGCTGCGCCGCCGCGCGGTCGGCGGCCGCCGAGATCAGAAGCTGCTCGGTGGCGGTTCGGACGGGCTCGGATGTACGTGCGGTGGTACAGCCGGCAAGCATCAGGGCGGCGGCAAACACGGCAAGGATTGATCGCATGGAACCAGACTGTTTCTTTTGCTTACCCAGCGCCCTTGACCGGCATTTTTGTGATTGCCCCCGATTTGCAACTTTTTGGCCGCCAATGCCAGCGCAAATTTCCGTGCAAGCTGTTGCGCGGCATGAAAATCCTGCAATCGGCGCGTTCACAAAAGATGGCACGTCGCAAGATTTGGCGTATCGGGAAATGGGCAGGCCTCGGCGGACTTTACTCCGGCGAGGCCTGTTTTCCTGTCCGGCATCAGGCCGGACGCTCTATGGGATTTCTCCCATTGTCTGATCTGGATTGTAGGCGGCGGTCCGGGTCTTCAAGCCGGGCCGTGGCTTCACCGTGTGAAGCCAGGCCTGCAATCCGGCGGAGTTTCTTCCATTCAGGAACCCTCCTCAGTTCGAAGTTTCACGCGCCGCGAGCATCCGAACACACCCCGCGCGACGTTCCCCGGCGCCTTTTGAAATCCGGTGTCCACCGGAAATATCCGCGAGTCCTTCGCGAAGGCGCGAGCGGAGGGAAGTAACTGCGATCAGCGCGTTCTTGCCCTTAGCTCAAAAACTATCCTCCTGAATCCCGGGGCGGTCAACACGGAACCGTCATCAATTCTTCAGGCGGAACCTGAAACTGTTCGGGATGCACCATCATGGCGCAGACCGCCCGATCCCCATTTCAACCGAAAGTCTTATCAGGTCGGCGGTGCGCGCCACGCCCAGCTTGGACTTGATCGCCGTGGCGCTGTTGGCGACCGTCTTGTAGCCAAGGCCCAGGGCGCTGGCGATCTGCGCGAAGCTGCGCCCCTCGCCCAGCATCCGCAATATCTCAAGATCGCGCTCGCTGAGCATCTGGCGCGGCTCGCCCGCCTGCGCGGCCAGCGCCTGGGCGATCTCGCTTTCGACATAGGTGAGGCCCGATGCGATACGCGCCAGCGCCGTGCGCAGTTCGACCGGGCTTGCGTGTTTGCTGAGATAGCCCCTGGCGCCGATCTCCAGCGCGCGCGCCGCATAGACCGGCTCGCTGTGCATGCTGAACACCAGAACGCGCGCCGCCGGATCTTCCGCCAGTATCTGGCGCAGCAGTTCCAATCCGCCGATCCCGGGCAGGTTGAGATCCAGCACCGTGATCTGCGGCCGCTCCTTTTTCTGCAGCATCAGCGCGAGCGCGCCTTCCTGCGCTTCCAGGATGATGGCGGCCTGCCACACCGGATCGTCGGCGCACAATTGGCGCAGGCCCGCGCGGATCATCGCATGATCATCGACCACCAGCAGTTTCATTCCGCCGCCTCCGCGCGCGTCAGCGGGATCTGCGCCTCAAGCCGGGCGCCGCCGCCCGCCCTGGGCGCAAGCATAAGCGAGCCGGCCAGCGGCGCCAGCCTTTCATGCATGCCCTTCAGGCCCATGCCTTCGCCCGCATCCGCCCCCGCCTCTGCCACCAGAAGTCCCGCGCCGTCATCTTCCAGCACCACGCATATGTGCGCGTCTGCGCGAATGGAAAGCCACACATTGCGCGCCCCGCCATGGCGCACGGCATTGGTCAGGCCTTCCTGCACCAGCCGAAAGATTGCCGCATCGGCATCGGCGCCGAATCCTTTCCTGGCCGCATCGATATCCAGATGCAGCCGCACGCCGTCATGCCGGCGCTGCCAGAATTCCGCCAGGCTCGCCAGCGCCGGCGCAAGACCCGTCTCCGCCAACCCCTCCGAGCGCAACTGCTTGAGGATCGAGCGCACATGGCGCTGGATATGGCCGGCTGCCTCGCCCAGCGCGCGGGCGCGCGTGGCGATGGCGCCATGACCGCCCGCCTCGGCGGCGGCAGTGATGGCGTCGGCATCGACGCGCATGGCAAACAGGAAGGGCCCCATCTCGTCATGCAGGTCGCGAGCGATGTCGGCGCGCTCTTCTTCCTGGATGGCGATGGTCTGGCGCGCCAGCCGGCGATTGTCGGATTCCAGTGAACCCAGCCGCCCGGCCATGCGGTTGAACGCGGCCGCCAGCGCGCCCACCTCGCGCGGGCCCTTCAACGGCACGCGCGCGTCATAGTCGCCGCCGCCCACCGCCTCGAAGCCGCGCGCCAGCCGCGCCAGGGGGCCGGCGATGCGGCCCATCGCCAGATGCACCAGCCCCATCATCAGAAAGCTGAACAACGCCAGGAGTGCCGCGCCGTCACGGAACTGGACCCAGTCCTCGCCGATCTCGCCATGCGCGTCGGTCGCCACCAGCAGCGCGCGGCCGCCAAGCCGAGGCGCGGTATCCAGCCGGCTGTTGGCGGGAATCTCCAGCAGGCGGCGATACCAGCCTGGTACCGCATCGGTCGGTGCCAGGCGCGAGGTAAGGATCGTCCTGCCACCCTCGATCAGCGACACGCGGACATGGCGGTTGCCATCGAAGCTTCTCACCAGCCGTTCCAGATAGGCATCGGCACCGGCCTCGGGCAGCGAGATCAGTGCATTGTCGACGATGCGGTCGGCAGCCTGAAGCGCCATCGCCATTTCATTTTCCACCGAGCGGCGTGCATGCCAGCACGCCACCGCCGCCAGCAGCGACAGGGCCACCAGAAGCGCCAGCATTACCGACAGGTAAAATTGTCCGCGCAGCGACATGGCGGCATCTTAGCCGAGAGGCTTGCAGGTTCGGGAATTATTCCTGTGGGGTCCGGGAAAGTGGGAAATTGACCGCAAGCCCGCGTCTCCTCTAAGCCAGAACGAAAAGGGGGGAGCATGACCAGCCGGGCCGCGTTCATGGCCACCATCGCCCTTGTGGCCGGCGCCGCGTCATCGGCGGCACGGGCCCAGGGCGCTCCCGGCAGCGAGCATGTTGTGGTCTATGGGCCCGTGCCGGGCTCGGATATCGCGCTGGACGGCGCCAAGGTGCCGGGCATGCTGCAAAGCCTGGGGTCCGACCGCATCGCGCGGCGCCAGGGGGGCAGTATCCTGGATGCACTGGGCAGCGAAGTGGCCGGGGTGTCGCTGAACGATGTTCAGGGCAATGCGATGTTCCAGGACCTGCGCTTCCGCGGCTTCCAGGCATCGCCGCTGCAGGGCACTCCCCAGGGGCTGGCCGTCTACCAGAACGGAGTGCGCCTGAACGAAGCCTTTGGCGACACGGTCAACTGGGACGCGATCCCCGACATTGCCGTCGCCCGCATGGATCTATGGAGCGCCAATCCCGTGTTCGGGCTCAATGCCCTGGGCGGGGCGGTCAACATGACCATGAAGAACGGCTTTGGCTTTCAGGGCGGCGATGCCTCGCTTCAGGGCGGCAGTTTCGGCCATGGCATGGCGTCAACCGAATACGGTTTCACCGGCGGCGATTTCAGCTTCTACGGCGCGGCCGAAGGCATCACCGATGGCGGCTGGCGCCTGCATTCGGGATCGAACCTGGCGCGGCTTTACGGCGATGCCGGCTGGCGCAGCGGCGAAAGCGAACTGCATCTGGTGGCGTCGGCGTCGGTTTCTTCGCTGGGCGTGGTGGGCCCCACGCCCATCGACATGGCGCGCGCCGATTCCGCATCCGTCTATACCTGGCCGCAGAACACCCAGAATCGCGTCGCCAGCCTGGCGCTTACGGCCAGGAGCCGCCTTTCCGATCACTGGCAGGTCGCGGGCACGCTCTATGCGCGCAGCCTGCGCCAGCGCCACCTGGACGGCAATGACGGCAATTTTGAATCCTGCTCCGGCCAGTCTTCGTTCGGCGGCGAGCTGTGCCTGGAGGATGACGGTTTTCCCGCGCCCAACCCCAAGACCCGGGCCTTCCGCGACCAGTTCGTCTTCCTGGACCAGACCGGCGCGCCCATCGCCTTCGACCCGGATGCCCAATATGGCACGCTGGACCGCACATTCACCGATGCCACCGGGCTTGGCGGCTCGCTGCAAACAACCAGCGACGCGCCCCTGTTCGGCCATGGCAATTACTTGACCCTCGGCGCCAGCCTGGATACGGCGGCCATCGGCTTTCGCTCCACCAGCACGCTGGGTGTCATCCAGCCCGACCTTGAAGTCACGCTGGATGCCGGCCTGCCCGGATCGGGCAGCATCATCCACACCAACGGCAATCTGGGCTATGCGCCTGTCGACCTGGCCGCCGCCACGCGGTACTGGGGCCTTTATGCGGTGGATGCCTTGGACATCACCGAAACGCTGACCCTGACGGCGGGCCTGCGTTTCAATTCCGCCGACATCGACACACGCGACAGAAGCGGTGCCGCGCCCGAGCTGAACGGCAGCCACAGCTATACCCGCGCCAATCCGGTGGCGGGCCTGACCTGGAAGATCGCGGACTGGATCAGCGCCTTTGGCGGCTATTCGGAAGCCAACCGCGCGCCCACCCCGCTGGAGCTGGACTGTGCCGACCCTACCCTGCCCTGCCTGCTGGAAGGCTCGCTGGTGGCCGATCCGCCGCTGAAGCAGGTGGTAGCCCATACCGGTGAAGTGGGGCTGCGCGGCACAAGCGCGGCGGCCACAGGCGCGCTTTCCTGGAGCGCGGGGCTCTTCACCACCGACAGCGACAACGACATTGTCTCGCTTGCCAGCGCCATTGCGGGACGCGGCTATTTCGCCAATGTGCCCCTGACCCGCCGCCGGGGGCTGGACGTGGCGGCGCGCTACACCGCCACCGGCTGGTCGACCTTCTTCACCTATTCTTATCTGGACGCCACCTACCAGTTCACCGGCCTTCTGGCATCCCCCAACAATCCCAATGCCGACAGCGACGGCAATGTACTGGTCACGCCGGGACGGCATATCCCGCTCAATCCTGCCCACCAGTTGCGCGCCGGCGGCGATGTCGAATTGCTGGACGACCTGACCATCGGCGCGGACCTGGCGCTCACGTCCAGCCAGTATTTCGACGGCGATCCGGCCAACCGGAATGCAAAGCTGCCCGCCTTCTGGACGGTCAACCTGCGCGGCAGCTATCGCGTAGCCCCCGGCTGGGAGGTCTTCGGGCTGGTCAACAACCTGTTCAACCGGCACGACGCCACCTATGGCAGCTATTACGAGGCTGATCCGGGCGACGATCCGCGCACCATCACGCTGCGCCAGCCCATCTCGGTGCAGCTTGGGATTCGCATGGCGTTGTGACGGACTGGCAAGGGCGGCCGGCTGCCTCTATATGTCCGCCCGCCATGTTGCGCCTGACCGACATCAAGCTGCCCCTCGACCATCCGCCCGAGGCGCTGAAAAGCGCCATCCTCAAGCGGCTGAATATCCCGGCGGCGGCGCTGAAGGATTTCGCGGTTTTCAAGCGCGGCCATGATGCCCGCAACCGGTCGGCCATCGCCGCCATCTATACCGTCGACGTGACAGTCGCGGACGAAGCGGCCATCCTGAAGCACCAGCCGCGTGGCGTCCAGCCCGCCCCCGATATGGAATACCGTTTCGCGGCGCAGGCGCCCACCCGGACCTTTCGCCGCCCACTGGTGATCGGCGCGGGGCCATGCGGGCTGTTCGCAGCACTGATCCTGGCCCGGTCCGGTTTCCGCCCCATCATCCTGGAGCGCGGCAAGGTGGTGCGCGAGCGCACGAAGGACACCTGGGGCCTGTGGCGGCGTTCGGTGCTCAATCCCGAATCCAACGTCCAGTTCGGCGAAGGCGGCGCGGGCACCTTTTCCGACGGCAAGCTCTACAGTCAGATCAAGGACCCGCGCCATCTGGGCCGGAAAGTCCTGACCGAATTCGTCAGGGCCGGCGCGCCGGAGGAAATCCTGACCGAGGCTCATCCCCATATCGGCACCTTCCGCCTGGTGACCATGGTCGAATCCCTGCGCGAAACCATCGAGAACCTGGGCGGGGAATATCGCTTCCAGAGCAAGGTCACGGACCTGAAAATCATCGATGGCGCGCTCAGGGGCGTGGTGCTGGAATCGGGCGAAGAGATCGAGGCCGACCATGTCGTGCTGGCCCTCGGCCATTCCGCGCGCGACACTTTTCACATGCTGCAGACACGCGGCGTCGCCATTGAGGCCAAGCCCTTCAGCGTCGGTTTCCGCGTCGAGCATCCGCAAGGGCTGATCGACCGCGCCCGCTTCGGCCGCTCCATCAAACAGCTCGGCGCCGCCGAATACCGGCTGGTCCACCACGCCCGGAACGGGCGCAGCGTCTACAGCTTCTGCATGTGTCCCGGCGGCACCGTGGTGGCGGCGGCCAGCGAACCGAACCGCGTCGTCACCAACGGCATGAGCCAGTATTCGCGCAACGAACGCAACGCCAATGCCGGCATCGTGGTGGGCGTCACGCCGGAGGATTATGCGCCATATGGCGAAGGCCCGCTGGCCGGCATCGCCCTGCAGCGGCATCTCGAAAGTGCCGCCTTTGTCGCGGGCGGCGAAAGCTATCGCGCCCCGGCCCAACTGGTCGGTGACTTCATCGCCGGCATTGCCTCCACCGGCCTGGGCGAGGTGGCGCCATCCTATCGCCCCGGCGTGACACCCACCGATCTTTCATCCTGCCTGCCCGACTACGCCATCGCCGCGATCCGCGAGGCGCTGCCCGCCTTCGGCCGCCAGATAAAAGGCTTCGATCGCCACGACGCCGTGCTGACGGGGGTGGAGACGCGCACTTCCAGCCCCATCCGCATCCGCCGTGGCGAGGACTTCCAGAGCCTCAACACACGCGGGCTTTATCCGGCGGGCGAAGGCGCAGGCTTCGCGGGTGGCATCCTGTCGGCGGCAATCGACGGGATCAAGGTCGCTGAAGCCGTCGCCAGCTCGATCGCCGGCGCCTGACTTGCGCGATCGGCGCGCCTAGAGTGCAATCTGCGAGCGCAGGATGCCGATGTTGGCCGAAAGATCCTTCGACCGCGCCTCGACGTGGTTCACCTGCATGTTTTCGTAATCCAGCATGAACCGCAGGCCCGCAGTGGGGTACCAGTTAAGCGCCGCCGTCATGATGCTTTGCCGGCCGCCCGCGACGCCGCCCGCTGCGGGGCCCGCAAAGGGATCGAACGCCAGGTCGATCACGCTGTAGCGCGCCGCGATTTCCCATGCGCCGAATCCGTCGCGGCCCAGCGGATGGGCGGGCGTGGGACCGGCAAAGCTGGCGACCGCCGCGTCATAGCGGCGCGGCTCGCCGGTCAGGGAAAAGGCGGTCTGCGCGTACCAGCCGGAAAATTCCGGATCGGGCAGCGTGGAATTGCGGCCCACGGCGAAATGGAAATAGCCCCCCTGGGCATAGAAGCGCCCGGACTGAACCGCCGTTTCCAGTCCCCACTCGGTCAGGGTGTCGGCGGGGAAGGCGCCGGTATCGACCGTCCTGTAGCTGTCGATCGCCACTTCGGGGCCATCGGCGAGACGCAGCATGCTGGGCGAATTGGGGCCGGCCGCCGCATCGCTCATCTTGAAGACATGGGTCAGGTCGGCGTCCAGCAGCCATTTCATATTGTCCCTGTCCACCGCCAGGTATGCGGCGCGGCTGACCAGCGCGATCTGCTCGTCGAAATGGCTGGCATCGGTGGCCTTGGTGCCGGTGATGGCCACCGACGCGAGATACCGTTCACCCTGGGCATAGACATTGAAGCCTTCACGGCTTGGCGCGCCGCCGATGTTGCGGGCGATATCGGCGGGCGAGGACCATTCCAGGAAGACCAGGTTGCTCGCCGATGTGGAATCGTCCAGTCCCGCCGGCGGTGCAAAAGCGCCCAGGCGTACCGCAAAAGGCGCGAAGTTGTATTGCAGCGAAGCGGTATAGATGTAACCGTTCTTCTCCACCCCGTTTCCGCCAAAGTCGTACGTGAAATTGTACGACCAGTCCTTCCACGCCGTGCCCACCAGGCTGATCTGGGCACGGCGGAAGTTGGTGCCGCTGTTCAGGTCCACGCCCGCCGGTCCACGCCCTTGCGAAAAATAACCCGCATCAAACTGAACCAGGCTGCGCAGTGACAGATTGAAGGCTCCATCGCGAGAGGCGATCGAGAGACGTCCATTGCCAAAGCCCAGATGAGGCTGCTCGTCCATGCGCTTTTTCAGTGCGGCATATTGCTGGGCATTGGCGCGCTGCGCATCGGCCAGCTGCGTCGCGGTGACGGGCGGCGTGTTGGCGGGCGCCGTCTGCCGGCGGCGGATTTCGGCCAGCTGGCGCTGGACGTCGCGCAATTGCTGTTCCAGCACGGTGACGCGCGGATCGGATGCACCTGCCGCCTTGGCCGGCATGGCCAGGACTGCCGGCGCGGACATGGCAACCGCCCCAAGGAATATCCGCCGCAATGTTCTCATGGTTTTCCCTCGCTGCGAATCATCGTGAATTCGTCTTAACACGGATGGTTGCGGGAAGCGTTCCCTCCATCCCCGCCTCCTCCAACTTGGCATGCGCCACGCTCCACGGCCCGCGGGGATGGGCCAAACGGCGACAGGTTGCGACATTCGCGGTGCTGCGCCGCACACCGGTTTGCCGCTATACTTTGGTGGAGTTGCGGCCACGCCCGCTCGCAAGGATCTCTCCGTGCGCACGACCGTCAAGACCCCTCTGGAGCGAGCATGACCTGGATCGTCAAGATCGCGCTGGACCGACCTTATACCTTCATCGTCATGGCCCTGATGATTCTGATCTTCGGGCCGCTGGCGGCGGTGCGCACCCCCACGGACATTTTCCCCGACATCGGCATCCCCGTTCTGGGCGTGGCCTTCACCTATTCGGGCCTGTCGCCCGACGAGATGGGCGCGCGCCTGATGGCCAATTACGAGCGCATTCTGTCGACAACGGTGAACGACATCGAGCATGTCGAAAGCCAGTCGATGCCCGGCATCGGCATCGCCAAGATCTATTTCCAGCCCGATGTCGATATCCGCCTGGCCACCGCGCAGGTCACGTCCATTTCCCAGACCGCCACGCGCATGATGCCGCCGGGCACCCAGCCGCCGCTGATTCTCAACTACAGCGCTTCCACGGTGCCGGTGCTGCAACTGGCCTTCTCCAGCAAGTCGCTGTCCGAGCAGCAGGTGCTGGACCTGTCGCAGAATTTCGCCCGCCCGCGCCTGGCCACCGTGCGCGGCGCCGCCATCCCCTATTCCTATGGCGGCAAATTCCGCTCGGTGCTGATCGACCTGGACCCGGCCGCCATGCAGGCCCGCGGCCTGTCGGCCACCGACGTGCAGAACGCTTTCGTCTCGCAGAACCAGATCGTGCCCGCCGGCAACGTGAAGATCGGCTCCTATCAGTATGTGGTGAAGCTCAACAACGCCGCCGACACGATCGGACAAATGAACGAAATGCCGGTCAAGACGGCCAATGGCGGAACCGTCTTCCTGCACGATGTCGCCCATGTGCGCGACGGCAACTCGGTGCAGCAGAACATCGTGCATGTCGACGGCAACCGTGCCGTGCTCTCGACCATCCTCAAGCATGGCAACGCTTCCACCCTGGACGTGGTGCAGGGCATCAAGAACCTTCTGCCGCTGCTGCGCCAGCAACTGCCCGACGCCCTGAAAATCGACATCCTCTCCGACCAGTCGCTGTTCGTGAAAGCGGCCGTGAGCGGGGTGGCACGCGAAGGCGCCATCGCTGCGGCGCTTACCAGCATCATGATCCTTCTGTTTCTGGGAAGCTGGCGCTCGACCGTCATCATCGCCACCTCGATCCCGCTGGCGGTGCTGTGCGCGCTGATCGGGCTGTGGGCCACCGGCCAGACGCTGAACATCATGACCCTGGGCGGACTGGCGCTGGCGGTGGGCATCCTGGTCGACGACGCCACCGTGACCATCGAGAACATCAACTGGCACTTGGAGCAGGGCAAAAGCGTCTATGACGCGATCATGGACGGCGCACGCCAGATCGTGCAGCCGGCCTTCGTCTCACTCCTGTGCATCTGCGTCGCCTTCGTGCCGATGTTCTCGCTGACCGGCATCGCGGGCTATCTGTTCGTGCCCATGGCGCTCAGCGTCGTCTATGCAATGATCGCTTCCTTCGTCCTGTCGCGCACCCTGGTGCCGACCCTGTCGCTCTACCTGCTGAAGCCCCACCGCATGGACGCAGCTGGCCATCACGAAGCGCCGCCCAATCTTCTGGGACGGGTGCAGCGCCACTTCGAGGACTGGTTCATGGCGGTGCGCGAAAGTTATCGTAACCTGCTGGCCCTGGCGATGACGGCGCGCAAGCCCTTTGTCATCGGCTTTCTGGCCATGGTCGCCGCCTCCATGCTGCTGATCCCCTTCCTGGGAGAGGATCTCTTCCCCGCCGTCGACAGCGGGCAGATCACGCTGCATGCCCGCACGCCGACCGGCACCCGCGTCGAGGATACCACCCAGATCGTGGCGCACATCGAACAGGAAGTGCGCCGCATCATTCCAAGGGCCGAGTTGGCGACCATCGTGGACAATGTCGGCCTTAACATGAGCCCCATCAACCTGATCTACAACAATTCCGGCACGGTCGGCCTGCAGGACAGCGACATCTTCATCACCCTCAACGAAAATCACGGTCCCACCGCCGACTATGTCCGCACCATGCGCGAACGGCTGCCGCGCCTGTTCCCGGCGGTCGCCTTCTCCTTCCCGCCGCCCGACATCACAAGCCAGATTCTGAATTTCGGCGCCCCCGCTCCGCTGGACGTGCAGATCTCGGGCACCAACCAGGAAGCGACCGCGGCCTTTGGCCAGCGCATCCTGCGCCAGATGCGCACGGTGCCCGGCATAGCCGATGCGCGCATGCAGCAGTCCAGCGACATGCCGCGGCTGAACGTGGCGGCGGACCGCAGCCGCATGGCCCAGGTCGGCCTGACCGAGCGTGACGTCACCAACGCGCTGGCCACCAGCCTGGCCGGCACGTCGCAGTCCGCGCCGAACTTCTGGCTCAATCCCAGGAACGGCGTCTCCTACAGCATGACGGCGCAGACGCCGGAATACAAAATCGACTCGCTGGCGGCGCTGCAGAACCTGCCGGTCACCGGCGCGGGCGCGACCACGCCCCAGGTGCTGGGCGGCCTGATTACCCTGACGCGCGGACAGGGACCGGCGGTGGTTACCCACTACAATATCCAGCCCACCATCGACCTGTTCGCCACCACCCAGGACCGCGATCTGGGCGCGGTCGCCGCCGATGTGCAGAAGATTATCGACGCCAACAGGAAATTCCTGCCGCGCGGCGCAACCGTCACCCTGCGCGGCCAGATCACCACCATGAAGACCGCATTTTCGGGCCTGACCTATGGCCTGATGGCGGCGGTGCTGCTGATCTATCTTCTCATCGTCGTCAACTTCCAGTCCTGGACCGATCCCTTTGTCATCATCACCGCGTTGCCGGCAGCGCTGGCCGGCATTGTGTGGATGCTGTTCGCCACCGGCACCACCCTGTCGGTGCCCGCGCTGACCGGCGCCATCATGTGCATGGGTGTGGCGACCGCCAATTCGATCCTGGTGATCGCCTTCGCCCGCGAGCGGCTGGCGGTGCATGGCGATGCGGTCCTGGCCGCCGTGGAAGCCGGCGTCACGCGCTTCCGTCCCGTGGTGATGACCGCGCTGGCCATGATCATCGGCATGTCGCCGATGGCGATCGGGCTGGGCGAAGGTGCCGAACAGAATGCGCCGCTGGGCCGCGCGGTGATCGGCGGTCTTGTCTTCGCCACCTGCGCCACCTTGATCTTCGTGCCGGTCGTGTTCAGCATCCTGCATGAACGCAAGGCGCGCCGTGCCGCCCCATCCACCGAGGCCGGAGAAGCCTATGCCTGACAAGAACCCGGACGATTCGCCCGGCCCGGCGCGCGAGGAGTTGCTGCGTCATCACCGGCCGGCCGGCCTGAAGCGCTGGGGCGTCATCGTCCTTGCCGGCGCGGTTGCGATCGCGCTGATCGGCATTGGCCTGCGCGTCTGGCGCGGCATGGAAACCCGTGAATGGACCGACGACCAGGCGGTTCCGACGGTGCAGGTGATCCGGCTGGCCCCGCCCGGCAAGGGCGGCGCCCTGAACCTGCCCGGCGACATCCAGGCCTTCATCAATGCCCCGATCTATGCCCAGGTGAGCGGCTATCTGAAAGCCTGGCATGTCGATATCGGGACGCCCGTGAAGAAAGGCCAGGTTCTGGCCGAACTGGACACGCCCGACCTGGATGGCCAGGTGCTGCAGGGCCACGCGGACCTGACCAGCGCCATCAGCGCCCAGAAACTGTCCGCCGCCACCGCCCAGCGCTGGAACGCGCTGTTCGCGCAGGGCGCCGTTTCGCGCCAGGACAAGGACATCAAGGATGCCGACCTGGACGCCAAGAATGCCGCCGTGGCCGCGTCCCGCGCCAATCTCTACAGTCTTCAGGCCAAGGAAGGCTTCAAGCGCCTAGTGGCGCCGTTCGACGGCACCGTCACCAGCCGCGCGGTCGATGTGGGCGCGCTGGTCGCCAGCGGGATGAGCGCCACGCCGCTTTTCACCGTGTCGGATCAGACGCGACTGCGCATCTATGTCCGTGTGCCGCAGAACTATGCCGCCGCCATCCGCCCCGGAATGAAAGTGACCTTCAGCGTGCCGCAATATCCGGGGCGTACTTTCCAGGCCTCGCTGGTCGCCAGCGCGGGCGCGGTCGATGCGGCATCCGGCACCATGCTGGTCCAGTTCATGACCGACAATCCCGGCAACGTGTTGCAGCCGGGCGGCTATGCCCAGGTCACCCTGCCTCTGCCCTCCGGCGCAAACGGTGTGCGCGTGCCGGCCACCGCGCTGATGTTCCGCGATGAAGGCATGATGGTGGCCACCGTCGATGCCGGCGGCCATGTGCATCTGAAGCGCCTCAACATCCTGCGCGATCTGGGCCAGGCGGTGGACGCCACCGGCATCTCTCCCACGGAGCGCATTGTCGACAATCCGCCCGATTCACTGTCCGAGGGCGATCTTGTTCGGGTCGCCGCATCGTCGGGAGTCCACTGACAGGCGTAAACGGACGGTATTCTGCCTTCCATCGTCTGATAGTATCTGCCGGGGCGTCCTGATGGCGGCGAGGCCGGATGATCTGGTGGATCACAGGTTTCAGCATATTGGGCAGTATCGGCTCGGTTCTCGGCGCCGGGCTTTTGCTGCTGTTTCCCAAGCGAATGCGCGATGCCGTCCTTCCCTGGCTATTGTCCTACGCCACAGGGACCCTGCTGGGCGCGGCCTTTCTCGCCCTTGTCCCGGAAGCGTTGGCCCGGACCACCCCGTCGCAGGTGTCTTTCATCCTGCTGGCCGGAATTCTTGCGTTCTTTCTTCTGGAAAAGTTCATGCTCTGGCGCCACTGCCACACGCCCGCCCGCGCGGGCCATGGCAGCGCAGGCCCGCTGGTGCTTATCGGGGACGGCTTCCACAATTTTGCCGATGGCGTCGTCATCGCCGCAGCGTTCCTTTCCTCCATTCCTCTTGGCGTGTCGGCAGCACTTGCCATCATCGCGCATGAAATCTCGCAGGAGGTGGGAGACTTCGCCATCCTGCTGAACAGCGGCTATGGCCGGGCCAGGGCCCTGTTCCTCAATACGCTTTCCGCCAGCACGACGCTTGTGGGTGCACTGCTCGCCTCTCTCTGGCTGGCGCAGGCGATGGTGGCCGTTCCCTATGTGCTTGCCTTTTCGGCTGCAAGCTTCATCTATATCGCCATGGCCGACCTGGTGCCGCTCCTGCACCGGCAGGCCACGCCCTTCGCTGCCCTTGCCCAGTTCGCAATGATTCTGGGGGGCATCGGGACGATCCTGCTGCTGTCCTGAAAAAGGCGAAGGCAGACTCCAATTGGCATCCCGCGCCGTCCACCGCTATAAATCCTCCCGCTCTTGGGAGGAAATGCATGCGTGGAATTCTGAAATTGATGGTGCTGGTGCTGGTACCGGTCCTGGGTCTGACCGCCTGCGAGAAGAAGTCGGATGCCGCGCCGACCGCCACCTATACATTGACCCCTGAATCGAACGCCAAATTCCTTGCCGATTTCGCCAAGCGGCCCGGTGTGGTCAAGCTGCCCGACGGGCTGATGTACCGGGTGCTCGAGGCGGGCAACGGGCCCGGCGTGCAGAAGGGCAGCGACGTCGTCACGGTCTATTACCGGGGCGCGCTGATCAACCAGAAGGTGTTCGACCAGACACAGCCCGGCGAGCCGCGCCAGTTCCCCGCGGGCGCCCTTATCCCCGGCTGGGTCGAAGCGCTGAACAAGATGAAGACGGGCGACATGTGGGAGATCGTGATCCCCTCGGCGCTCGGCTATGGCGAGGACGGGGCGGGCGATACCATTCCGCCGGACCAGACGCTGGTCTTCACCATGAAGCTGGTGAAGGTCGAATACGCGCCCTAACTCTTTAACCCCCTCTTTCGCAGCTCGGTCCGCCAGGGCGGACCCATCGCTGCGACAGCTTCCCCCTTTTGTGGGCTTCGCCCAAAAGGGGGAGCGGGGCCCGGTGTGGGCTGCTGCTAGAATTTATAACCCAGCGTGATACCGCTCATCCGCGGGGCCAGCGGCACGCATTGCAACACACCCGCTGTGTTGGCGACACCGAAGGTGCTGTTGGGGGCCGAATTCAGCACGCCGTTATATTCGGGCATGCAGACGGGCGTGTTCGCGACATTGCTCATATAAACGCCGAAATCGAACTTGCTGCCGCCGATACCGGTGATGTCGGCACGAATATCCAGCAGGCCATAGGAGCCGGTGCGCTGGCTGGGATTGAAGGTGCGCAGGTCCGCATTGTAGCGGCTTTGCCAATAGTAGTGCGCCGTGAAGGACACGTCGTCGACCGGAACGCTGGCGATGTCGTGGACGCCGGTGGCATAAGTGACCGTCTGGCTGGTCTGCCAGCTGGGCAGCGGGAAGGGCGTGCCCGAAAGGTTGGTGGTGCCGGTGGGCAGCAGGTAGCCGGCCGGCGGGGTGAATGAATAGTCGGTGTAATGCGCGTCCAGATAGCTGCCGGTGCTGTTGATGGTCAGGCCCGGCAACGGGATGATGCTGATGTCCCATTCGGCGCCATAGATGTGCGCGGTCTTGGCGTTCAGCGTGACATTGTCGTTGGTGGTGTTGAGGCAGGATCCCGCGTCATACAGCGCCTGGGTGCACGCCACCCCGCCCGGCCCCGTCGCCAGCGTCACGTTCGGCAGGGCAGATAGCACCTGGATGTCGTGATAGTCGGTGAAATAGGCCGACAGGTTGGTGCGCACGGGAATGTCCCACACGCTCCAGTCCGATTTCACGCCCGCCTCATAGTCCAGCACATTCTCGGGCTTGGCCACGGTAACGGCCGGGTTGATCGCGGTGGAATTGATCGCGCCCGAGCGATAGCCGGAGCGGCTGGTCAAATAGACCAGTGTGCCGTCCCACAGGTCATGATCGATCGCCAGCGTCCAGGTCGGCTTGTGGAAGCTGGCGTCGACATTGGTATTGCACTGGGACAAGGGCTTCAGCACGCCGTGGATATCGGTCAGCGTGCAGGCATGGGTGATGCCGCTGTAGTTGATGCCGTTGTAGGTATAGGTGCCAGGATCGAACACGCCGTTGGGCACACCGGCGGTCGAGGCCGCGCTGGCCGGGAAGATGTCGGTCCGCGTGCCCATCAGGGCGTGGCGCTCGTCATAAGTATAGCGGACGCCCGCCGTCAGCCGCGTGTCGGGCCTGACCGACCAGGTCGCCTGGGCATAACCGGCGTATGAGGTGTTGCGCTGGCTGTTGACGCTGCCATCCTGAAGGGTGATGCCCTTGCCGGGCGCCGCCACGCCATTGTTGGGAATGAACAGATAGAACAGGCCGCCGTCATGGGGGCTGTCTTCCTGGAAGAAGAACAGCCCTGCCGTCCATTTCAGGTCGCCGGCGAAGGCATCGCCATTGACCGTCAGCTCGGACTGGTAGGACTTGTAGTCCGGCGTGATGTATTCGTAATCGGCGGTATCATAGGGAAGGCCGCGGCCGATCGAGGTGCCGCGATTGTCCCACCAGCGATAGGCGGACAGCCACTTCACGTCGACATCGCCGATGCTCTTGTTCACGGTGGCCGAGACAGTCTGGTAATGGCCGACATCGGCGTTGCTGACGGTCTGCTCGGTGCTCCAGAAGCCGTATTTCTGCTCGCGCAACACCGACGCCTGCAGCGAATTGTAGGCACGCGGATCGGTGTTGAGCGGGCCGACACCCGCCGCCGTATAGGACGCGTAATAGGGCTCGATCCGGTGGCCCAGCATGTCGGTAAAGCCGATACAGGCGCCCGGAAGGTTGCAGATGGCGGGGCGGCCGAAGCGGTTGCCCACCCCGTCGAACCAGCCCAGGTCGTGATAGGTCGAGCCGGTGTCATGCTCCGCCGCCAGGTTGGCGCGCAAGAGGATGTTCAGCGTGTCGTCCGGCTGCCATTTCAGAGACAGGTTGGCGGCGATCTTGTTGGCGCCCATGGCCGGCTGGTCGTTGCGATAGCCGGTGGCCGGATCGACATAATAGTTGGCGATATAGCCGCGCTGGTCGCTGACCTGGGCAGCGGCGCGGAAGAAGAGCTGGTCGGTGATGGGAATGTTGATCGCCCCGCGCAGCTGGGCGCGGCCATAATCGCCCAGCGTGGCGTTGACATAGCCGCCGAATTCGCTGTCCGGCTCGCGCGTGCGGTAGAGGATGGCGCCGCCCGTGGTGTTGCGGCCCACCAGCGTGCCCTGCGGTCCCTTCAGCACCTCGACGCTGTCGATGTCGAACAGCGCCCCGGAAAGGCCCACCGGGCGAGCCAGATAGACACCGTCCATATAGATCGCCGCCGCCGGATCGAAGGACATCACCGACTGGCCGGAGCTGGAATCGAAATCGCGCTGGCCGCGGATGGTGACGTTCAGCGTGTCCTGGCGGAAGGTGGTGGGAGCGATATAGACCGAGGGGCTGACATAGCGCAGGTCCTCGATGGTCTGGATGTCCAGCCTGTCCAGATCGGCCTGGCTGTACGCCGAGATGGAAATGGGAACGCTTTGCTCGTTCTCGGCGCGCTTGCGGGCGGTAACCACCACCGATTCCAGCCCGGTGCTGCCCAGCGAATAGGTGGGGGTGGCGGCAGCTGCCTGGGCCAGGGCCTCGCCCGGGACGGCCAGGCTGGATGTGGCGGCCAGCGCCAGGAAAAGGCGTTTGGACATCGATCGTTTCCCCGACAGGTCAATATGGGCCGGGGCGGTCTTGCGCCGCCCTGAGCCCTTGCAAAAGCGAAGGCAGACCTACCGGAAATGCCCAATGCGATAAAGGCGATGTGACCGTCTTGCGGCAAATCGGGAAATTTTCCTTCCCCAGCCGCTCCGCTAGAGTGCCCGCTCCATTCCAAGAGGCGACAATGACAAAGATCGGCATGATTACCGGGGCGGGCAGCGGCGTGGGCCGGGCCGCGGCAAAGGCATTGTCCGAAAAAGGCTGGAGCCTGGTGCTGGTGGGCCGCAAGGCAGACGCGCTGGAACAGACCGCCGCCCAGCTTTCCGGCCCTGCGCTGGTGGCGCCCGCCGATGTGGGCGATCCCGCCCAGGTCAAATCCGTCTTCGCCCGGATCGCCGATCGTTTCGGCCGTCTGGACCTTCTGTTCAACAATGCCGGCATGGGCACGCCGGCCGTCCCGATCGAGGAGCTTTCCTTCGAACAGTGGCAGGCGGTGGTGTCGGTCAACCTGACGGGCGCCTTCCTCTGCACCCAGGAAGCGGTCAGGATGATGAAGGCGCAGCAGCCGCGCGGCGGGCGCATCATCAACAACGGCTCGATCAGCGCCGACCGCCCGCGCCCTCATTCGGCACCCTATACCGCCACCAAGCACGCCATTACCGGCCTGACCAAATCCACCATCCTGGACGGGCGGCCCTTCGACATCACCGCCGGGCAGATCGATATCGGCAACGCCGCCACCGAGATGACCGAACGCATGACCCAGGGCGTCCTGCAGCCCGATGGCAGCCTGGCGGTGGAGCCGCGCATGGACGTGCGCCATGTGGCCGATGCGCTGGCTTACATGGCCGGCCTGCCGCTGGACGCCAATGTCTCCTTCCTGACGGTCATGGCCACCAAAATGCCGCTTTACGGCCGGGGCTGAGCAGGGAAGCCATCACAAATGTGATCGTGTCACCGCATACGGCTGCAAAAAAAATTGACGCGAAAGTGTGCAAGACCGGGAGCCAGTTGGCGGCTCGCCGGTTTTCCTTGGCGGATGGTGGGGGTAAGAATGCGCGCCTGCTTTCTGGGTCAAAATGTTTGTGCACTGGGCTATGGTGTTGCAATGTTGCAATCGCCCCGGCTGGCGGGGGACGGCCCGGCCATTGTCTTGCCGCCCAGACACCTGGCCGACCGGGCCTGGCCTGGCCTGATCCGGCGGCCATTCCAGTGCCCGATCAATCGATTTGCCCGTCGCCCAGACGCGGTGTTTCGGCCCAGTTGGCCCTCCCGCCGCCGGGGGTTCCGCTTATCGAAGCAGTGCCCCCTTGTGCGCTGCGGCACTAATCCCGATATTGAGCGTTAGCTTGAAATCAGCGGTTAGGGTTTTTTTATTGAAATACAGGTATTTGGTGCGGGGAATGACGTATCGTGGCGCAATTTTAGGGACGCTCTGTGCGGTCCTGGCAGTCGGCGGCTGTACCACCAGCGATCCGGAGTCGCTGGCGCAGAACGACCCTTTCGAACCGACCAACCGGGCGGTTTTCGACTTTGATATCCAGGTTGATCATGCGGTCGCCCGTCCTGCCGCGAAATTCTATCGCAGCGCCGTACCCCAGTTGGCGCGCCAGGGCGTGCATAACGCGCTGACCAACCTGAATTCCCCCGTGGTCTTCACCAATGACGTGCTGCAGGGCGATGGCGACAAGGCCACCGACACGCTTGGCCGTTTCGTGATCAATTCCACGGTGGGCGTCGCCGGCCTGATCGATGTGGCCGGCAGGCTCGGCATCCCGTATCACGAGAACGATTTCGGCATCACCATGGGCAAGTGGGGCGCGCAGGAAGGCTCCTATCTGGTGCTGCCCTTCGCCGGCCCCAAGCCCCCGCGCGATCTGGTCGGCACCGGCGTGGACGTGGCCTTCGATCCCACCACCTACATGACCTGGAACAACTACACGCTCTACATGATCGTGCGCACCGGCATGGGCGTGCTGGACCAGCGTGCCGCCAATATCGACTCGGTGGAATCGATCGAGCGGTCATCGATCGACTTCTATGCGACCACCCGCAACCTGTATCGCCAGCACCGCAACGCCCAGATCAACGGCGGCGCGGATCTCGACCAGCTGCCGGACTTGTAAGCCGGCATCGCAAGGCGGGGCTCGCGCGCCTATTCCGCCGGCGCTGGCGACGGCGCCCCGCCGGTGTGGTCTTCCGGCCGGTCTTTCATCAGCCCGTGATACCACTTGTTCCACAGCCGCTTGGCCCAGCTGCCGAAGCGGTCCATGTAGAGGAACACGACGGGCGTGGTGTAGAGCGTCAGTATCTGGCTGAGCATCAGTCCGCCCACGATCGAGATGCCCAGCGGCTGGCGCAGCTCCGAGCCCTCGCCCATGCCGATCGCCAGCGGCAGCGCCCCCAGGATCGCGCCCAGCGTGGTCATCATGATGGGACGGAAGCGCAGCAGGCACGCCTGATAGATCGCCTCGCGCGAGCTCAGATTCTGGCGCCGCTGCAGGTCGATGGCGAAGTCGATCATGATGATCGCGTTCTTCTTGACGATGCCGATCAGAAGAATCACGCCGATGAAGGCGATCAGGTCGAATTCGGCGTTGAACATCAAAAGGCCCAGGACCGCCCCCACGCCCGCCGACGGCAGGGTGGAAAGGATCGTGACCGGGTGGATGAAGCTCTCATAGAGCATGCCCAGCACGATATAGATGGTCAGGATCGAACCCAGCACCAGGAAGGGCAGGTTGGCGAAGGAGCTGGCGAAGAGTTTCAGCGTGCCCGCCTCCTCGCCATGGATGGTCAGGGGCACATTGATGCGCGCCATGGTGTTCTGTATGGCGGCCACCGCCTGGCCCATCGACACGCCCGGCGGCAGGTTGAACGAGAAGGTGGTCGCCACGAACGGCCCCTGATGGTTGACCGAAAGCGGCGTGGTGCCCGGACCGAATGACGCGAAGGCCGACAGCGGCACCATTGTCTCGACCCTGGTGGAGAGCGAGGCGCCGGTGGAAGCGCCGCCGCCGCCGCTGTTGGTCAGGGCATTGAGCTGCTGGTTTCGCACCGCATCCTGGGCGAGCTGCTGGGCCGTCTCCGTGCCCGATGTTGCTGCCGTGGTGGTGGCCGCCGCGCCGGTCCGGAAGGCGCCGCCCGCCGCCGCGGTCGCCTGTGTGCCGCTGACGCTGCCGCCCGAGGTGCTGACATAGATGTCGCGCAACGTTTCCGGATTCTGCCAGAACTCTGGCGCCACCTCCATCACCACATGATACTGGTTCTTGTCCTTGTAGATGGTCGAGACCTGGCGCTGGCCGAAGGCGTCATACAGCGTGTTGTCGATCTGCACGGTGGTCAGGCCCAGCCGCGCGGCAGTCTGCCGGTCGATCTTGAGCTGCACCTCCAGCCCCTTGTCCTGCTGGTCGGAATTGACATCCTCCAGCTGGGGCACGTCCTGTAGCGCCCGGGTGATCCTGGGCACCCACTGGTTCAGCTCGTCCAGCGTGTCGCCCAACACCGTGTACTGGTAGTTGCCGTTGCCCTGGCGCCCGCCCGCACGCACCCCGCCGCTGGAGAACAGGAACATGCGCGCGCCCGCCACCTTCTCAAGCTTGGGGCGCAGCCGCTCGACCACATCGTCGCTGGACAGACCGCCGCGGTCGGACTTCAGGGTGACGAAGACAGTGCCGGAATTGGAAGAGCCGCCGCGCGGCCCCCCGCCTCCGCCGCCGGCGGAACCGCCCACCGTGGCCACCGCCGGATCGGCGCGGATGATGTCCACGAACTGGGTGAACTTCTTCTGCAGCGACTGGAACGAGATCGACTGATCGCCGCGGATGCGCCCGAACAGCATGCCGTTGTCCTGGTCGGGAAAGAATCCCTTGGGCACGATGGCGATCAGGTAGAAATTCAGCAGTACCGCGATCATCAGCATCGCCATGATGGTCTTGGGATTGTCCAGCCCCCAGGCCAGGGTGCGGCTGTAGAAGTCCAGCGTGCGGTCGAATGCCCGCTTCGACCAGCGCGAGGTCCAGTGCCCGCTCTCATTCACCAGGTCCAGATAGGCACACATCATGGGCGTGACCGTCAGCGAGACGATCAGCGACACGCCGATTGCCGCGGTCAGGGTGACGGCGAATTCGTGGAACACCCGCCCCACGATGCCGCCCATCAGCAGGATGGGGAAGAACACCGCCACCAGCGAGATCGACATGGACACGACGGTGAAGCTGACTTCGCGCGCGCCCTTCATGGCGGCGGTCAGGCGCTCCTCGCCATTCTCCAGGTGGCGGGTGACGTTCTCCAGCACCACGATAGTGTTGTCGACGACAAAGCCGGTGGAGACGATCAGCGCCATCAGCGAGAAATTGTCCAGGCTGAACCCCGACAGGTACATGATGCCGAAGGTGCCCAGCAGCGACAGAGGCACACAGACCGTGGGCACCAGCGTGGCGGTAAAGTTCCTGAGGAACAGGAACACCACCAGGATCACCAGCACGGTAGACAGGATCAGGGTGATCTCCACGTCATGCACGGCATTGCGGATCGACTGGGTGGTGTCGAGCAATTCGCTGACCTGGATGGCCGGCGGCAGGGCAGCCTGCAGCGCCGGCATCTCGGCGCGGATATGGTCCACCGTCTCGATGACATTGGCGCCCGGCTGCTTGGTGATGGGCACCAGCACGGCGGGCCGGCCGTTGGCGATGCCGATATTGCGGATATTCTCCTGGCCCTCGCGCACCGTCGCCACGTCCTGGAACCGCACCGCCGAACCGTTGCGATAGGCGATGATCAGGTTGCGGTATTCGCTCGCCTCGCTTGCCCGGTCATTGGCATAGAGCTGGTAGCTCTGGTCGCCCTGCTGGACGTCGCCCTTGGGGCTGTTGGCGTTGGCGGCCGAGATGGCGGCGCGCACATCCTCCAGCCCGATGCCATATTTGAACAGGGCGCGCGGGTTGAGTTCGATGCGCACCGCCGGCAGCGAGGCCCCCGACAGCGACACGTCGCCCACGCCCGAAATCTGCGACAGCTTCTGCTGTATGATGTTGGCGGCCTGGTCGTAGATCTGGCCCGGCGTCAGGGTCTTGGAGGTCATCGCCAGGACCAGGATCGGCTGGTCGGCGGGATTGATCTTGCGATAGGTGGGATTGGACCTGAGCGCGGTGGGAAGGTCCGCACGGCTGGCGTTGATCGCCGCCTGCACGTCGCGGGCCGCCCCGTCTATGTCACGGTCGATGTCGAACTGCAGCACGATGTTGGACGAGCCGACATTGCTGGAGCTGGTCATCTCGGTGACGCCGGCGATGGTGCCCAGGTGCCGCTCGAGCGGCGTCGCCACGCTGGTCGACATGGTCTCGGGGCTCGCGCCCGGCATACTGGCGCTGACCACGATGGTGGGGATGTCGATATTGGGCAGCGGCGCGACGGGCAGCAGGAAATAGGCGGTCATCCCCGCCAGGCCCAGCCCCAGCGCCAGGAGCGTGGTGGCGATCCTGCGCCGGATGAACAGGGCCGCGATATTCATTCCGCCGGCTCCGGCAGGGGATCGCCGCGGCGGCGCGCGCGCCATTCGCGCAGGTCGCGCCCCAGCCGGTCGAAATAGATGTAGATCACCGGGGTGGTGAACAGGGTCAGAAGCTGGCTGACGATCAGCCCGCCCACGATCGAGATGCCCAGCGGATGGCGCAGCTCCGATCCCATGCCGCCGCCCAGCATCAGCGGCAGGGCGCCGAACAGTGCCGCCACCGTGGTCATCATGATGGGACGGAAGCGCAGCAGCGCCGCCTGGTGGATCGCCTGGGTGGGCGACTTGCCCTCGCCGCGCTCGGCCTCCAGCGCGAAGTCGATCATCATGATCGCATTCTTCTTGACGATGCCGATCAGAAGGATGATGCCGATGATCGAGACGATGTTCAGGTCATGCCCGCTGATGATCAGCGCCACCAGCGCCCCCACGCCCGCCGACGGCAGGGTGGAAAGGATCGTCACCGGATGGATGAAGCTCTCATACAGAACGCCCAGCACGATATAGACGGTGATGATCGCGGCCAGGATCAGCAGCACCTCATTGGCCAGCGCCGACTGGAAGGCCAGGGCCGACCCCTCGAACTGGGTGGTGATGCCGGGCGGCAGGCCTGCCGCCGCTTCGGCATCGCGTATCTGGTTCACGGCCGTGCCCAGCGAAGAGCTCGGCGCCACGTCGAAGGAAAAGCTCGCCGACGGGAACTGGGCCAGATGGTCGATCTGCAGCGGCACCTGCCGTTCCTCGATCCTGGCGATGGCCGACAGCGGCACCTGGCCGCCGCCCGAGGACGGCAGATAGATGTCGTTCAGTGACTGGATGGTGTTCTGCAGGCGCGGATCGGCCTCCAGAATTACCCGGCGCTGGTTGGACTGGGTAAAGATGGTGGAGATGATGCGCTGGCCGAAACTGTCATACAGCGCATTGTCGATGGTCGCGGCGGTAACGCCGAAACGCGCGGCGGTGTCGCGGTCGACATTCAGATAGGCCGACAGGCCCTTGTCCAGGAAGCTGGTGGAGACATTGCGCAGCGCGTTCTGCTTGCGCAGCTCGGCCAGCAGCTTTGGCACATAATCGTTCAGCGCCGAAGTGGTCGCGGCCTGGATCACGAACTGGTACTGGGCCCGGGAGACGACGGAATCGATGGTCAGGTCCTGCACCGGCTGGAGGTAGAAGGTGATGCCCGGCACGCTGTGGGCGTCCGCCGCCAGCCGGTCCATCACCGCCTGCACGCCGTCGCGCTGGTCCTTGGGCTTGAGGTTGATCAGCAGCCGGCCGCTGTTGAGGGTGGTGTTGGTGCCGTCCACGCCGATGAATGAGGACAGGCTCGCAACATCCGGGTCCTTCAGGATCTTGTCGGCGATGGCCTGCTGGCGCCGGGCCATGGCATCGAAGGAGACGGTCGGCCCGGCCTCGGTAATGGCCTGGATGAAGCCGGTGTCCTGCACCGGGAAGAAGCCTTTGGGGATGGCGATATAGAGCACCACGGTCAGCACCAGCGTGCCCACCGCCACCAGCAGGGTCAGGGGCTGGTGCCTGAGCACCCACACCAGCAGCCGGTCATATTCGGCGATGATGCGCTCGTAATAGACCTCGGTGCGGCGCCGGAAACTGCCCTGGCGCTTTTCCTCTTCCGAATGGCTGCGCAGCAGCTTGGCGCACAGCATCGGCACAAGCGTCAGCGATACCACCGCCGAGATCAGGATGGTGATGGCCAGCGTCACGGCAAATTCGCGGAACAGCCGCCCCACCACCTCCTGCATGAACAGAAGAGGGATCAGCACCGCGATCAGCGAAACGGTCAGCGACACGATGGTGAAGCCGATCTCGCCGGCGCCCTTCATCGCGGCGTTGTAAGGCGTCTCGCCGCGCTCGATGTAGCGCGAGATGTTCTCGATCATCACGATGGCATCGTCGACCACGAAACCGGCCGAGATGGTAAGCGCCATCAGCGAAAGATTGTTGAGCGAATAGCCCAGAAGATACATCGCCGCGAAGGTGCCCACGATGGAAAGCGGCACTGACAGGGACGGGATGAAGGTGGCCGGCACGCTGCGCAGGAAGACATAGATCACCAGCACCACCAGCACGACCGCCAGCATCAGCTCGAACTCGACATCGGCAACCGAGGAACGGATGGTCTCGGTGCGGTCGGTCAGGGTGTGCACATCGATCGATGCCGGCAGTCCCGCCTGGATCTGCGGCAGGAGCGCCTTGATCTGGTCAACCACCTCGATGACGTTGGCGCCGGGCTGGCGCTGGACATTGATCAGCACCGCCGGCGTGCGGTTGGCCCAGCTGGAAAGCTTGGTGTTCTGCGCCCCTTCCAGGACGGTGGCGACGTCGGACAGGAACACCGGCGCGCCGTTCTTGTAGGCGACGACGATGTTCTTGTAGGCGTCGGCGCTCTGCAACTGGTCGTTGGCGTTTATGGTGTAGGACTGGGCGGCGCCGTCGAAGCTGCCCTTGGGCGCGTTGGCGTTGTTGTTGGCGATGGTGGTGCGCAGGTCGTCGATATTCAGCCCCAGCGACGCCAGCTTCTGGATGTTGGCCTGCACGCGCACGGCCGGCCGCTGGCCGCCCGAGATCGACACAAGCCCCACGCCCGACAGTTGCGAAATCTTCTGGGCGATGCGGGTGTCGGCCAGTTCCTCGACCTGGGTGAGGGGCAGGGTGGTGGAGCTAACCGCCAGCGTGATCACCGGCGCGTCGGCCGGATTGACCTTGGCATAGACCGGCGGCGCCGGAAGGCTCTGCGGCAGAAGGTTCGATCCGGCATTGATCGCCGCCTGAACTTCCTGTTCGGCGATGTCCAGGCTCAGCGACAGGTCGAACTGCAGCGTGATCACCGACGATCCCGCAGAGGAGATGGACGACATCTCCTTCAGCCCCGGCATCTGGCCGAACTGCCGCTCCAGGGGCGCGGTGACCGAGGTGGTCATCACGTCGGGGCTGGCGCCGGGCAGGAAAGTCTGCACCTGGATGGTGGGATAATCGACCTCCGGCAGGGCCGACAGCGGCAGGAACTTGTAGCCCGTCACGCCCACCAGCAGGATGGCGATCATCAACAGCGTGGTCGCGACAGGACGCTGGATGAACGGCGCCGACGGGTTTGCGCCCGGCGGCGGGGGTGCCCCCCCGCCTCCCGCCCCTCCGGCTTCTGAAGGGATCCGGTCGGGGAAGGATTGGGTCACGGACGTGCGCCGCCCCGCGCTGTCCCGCCGCGGCGCATCTGCGCCATCGCCGTCGAGCATTGCTGGCTCAGCAGCGGCCGGTTGCGGAACAGGCAGATGCGCGCCTCGCGCGTTCCGGGCTTGGCATCGGGGCACAGCTTCTTCACATCGTCGCCGCAGGACTTGTTCATCAGTTCTTCCATCTGGGCGCGGCGCGCGGCGCGGACCGCATCATCGGAACCCGCCGATGGCGCGGCGATCTTGGCGGTCTGGTCGGGGATTTCGACATCGGCGCCGTCACGCAGGCGGTCCGCGCCGTCCACCACCACCGTGTCGCCGGGCTTCAGTCCGCTGAGGACCTGGATGGTGTCGCCGTCCTGCACGCCGGTCTTCACGTTGCGCTGAAGCACCGTCTTGTCCGGCGTCACCACGAAGACATAGCTGCCGTCCGAGCCGCGCTGGATGGCGGCCACCGGCACCACCGTCTGGTGGTGCAGCGTGTCGACCAGAAGGCGCACATTGACGAACTGGGCCGGGAACAGGCTGTTGTCCTTGTTGTCGAACATGGCGCGCAGCTTCACCGATCCGGTGGAGGGATCGACCACATTGTCCACCGTCGCCAGCGTGCCGGTGGCGAGCCTGGTGGTCTGGGTGCGGTCATAGGCATCGACAGGAAGCGTCGCGCCCGCGCCCATGCGCGCCATCACCGGGCGCACATTGTCCTCGGGGATGGTGAACAGAACCGACATCGGCTGAAGCTGGGTTACCACCACGATGCCGGTCGACTGGCCGGCCGAGACGATGTTGCCGATATCGACCAGATGGATGCCCGCCCGCCCGGTGATGGGCGAGACAATGCTGGTATAGCCCAGATTGATGCGCGCGGTTTCGACATTGGCCTGGTCGGCCACGACCACGCCTTCATACGACTTCACCGTCGCGGCCTGGGTCGACACCTGCTGCTGGGCGATGGCGTTCTGGGCCTGCAGCGCGCGATAGCGTTCCAGGTCCACCTTGGCGTTGGCCAGGGTGGCGGCGTCGCGCGCCAGCTGTCCGCGCGCCTGGTCCAGCGCCGCCTGATAGGGGCGCGGATCGATCTGCGCCAGCAGGTCGCCGGCCTTGACCATCTCGCCTTCGGTGAAGTTCAGCTTGACCAGCATGCCGCCGACCTGGGGCCGCACCGTGGCGGTGGCAAGCGGCGTGACCGTGCCCAACGCGTTCAGCGTGACATGAATATCGCCGTCCCGGACCACGGCGACGCCCACCGGCTGGGGTCCCTGGTTGAAGCGCAGGTTGCGCTGGGGCCTGGGATAGATCGCCCAGATCAGCAATGCCAGGACCGCCAGGCCCACCGCGAACCAGGCCACGCGCGACAGGCGGGGATGGCGCCCGCTCCAGCGCTTGACACCCTGCCAGGTGCGTCCCGCCAGGCCCGGCTCAGGCTCGGGCGAGCGAAAGTCGTGCGCGCTGCGGTCGATGTTCATCTGGGGTCCGTGTCACAAAAGGGCCGAAAAATCCGGGGAAGTTCCTGCTCCGGTCTATCGTCACGAAGCTGAACGCAAGGTGAAAGCATACCTTAGTTGACGCGCCGTCTGATAGCTGCCGATTGAAGCGGATATTTGTCGAAATTGTCCCGGCTGGCCGTCCGGCTGGCGCCGTCGCGACAATAAGGCTATGTCGCGGTGTCGTTCCCGGCCCCGGGACAAGGCACCGGGCGGGCCCGGACGGCCCCATCATGAACAGGCAGGCGCGTGCTGCAATTCTTACACTGGTTCTTCCATGAGGCGCGGATCTGGGTCACGGACGCGGCCCAGACCCATCCCCTCTGGTCCTTTCCCATCGCATTCGTGATCGCCTTCAGCGAATCCTTTGTTGGCGTTTCGTTCATCATCCCGGGCACCATCCTGCTGGTCACCCTGGGCGGGGTGATCGGGGCCACCGATATCGGAATTTTCCCCGGCTGGGCCGGCGCGGTGCTGGGCTCGGTCCTGGGCGACTGGATCAGCTGGTGGATCGGCCTGCACTATCATCACCAGATCGTTCATGTCTGGCCTTTCCGCAAATTCGAGGCACAGATCGAAAAGGCCCTGCATTTCTTTCATCGCTGGGGCACTGCTGCCATCTTCATCGGCCGCTTCATGGGCCCTTTCCGCGCCACCGTGCCCCTGGTGGCGGGAATGAGCGAACTGGAATTCTGGCCCTTCCAGATCGCCAATGCGGCTTCGGCACTGCTGTGGGCCTATGTGCTGCTGGCCTTTCCGGCGGTGGCGATGCGCTTCCTGATAGCCTGAGCGGCTTTGCCAAGATTATTTTTCGTTTAGCGGGTCACCCGCCGGCCTGAGCCTTCGCGGCGATTGTGGCGGTGCTGGGGTGCGGATTCGGCCTGCGTCCCCTTCTTGTGTCCCGTTCGGCGGCAGTCCCGTACACTGTTCGTTTCCACTGACCTGACGGCACCCGGCTGCGCCATCCCGCCGTCATGGCCCGGCTGTTCCATTGCCGCCTATCGAACAGTGTTTACTGCCTTCCCCGGCAACCATCCCTGGCCCGGCCCGCCTGCCTCATTAAGGGCCCATTCGGAACAGTCCGGGTTTAACGCCCCCGTTCCGGCACGCCGCAAGGCCCGATTCCGTACCAGAACGGCGCGCCCGGAGCCGTTTTCGCTGGCCCGCCTCCTGCATCGCCGCACCCGAAAACAACCACGGGGAGCGGCGGTGCGTATCGAGGCTGGCGACACGGCAATGAAGGCGGCGTTTCCCGACCTCGACGGCTTTGGTCCGGCAAACGCCGCTGCCCCCACCGGCCCGGACGCCAAGCGCCTGCTGGACATCGTGCTGGCGGCCATTGCGGTGATCGTCTTCAGCCCCGTCCTGGCGCTGGCGGCCATCGCCGTGGCGCTGGATTGCGGCGGCCCCGTCCTGTTCCGCCAGCGCCGGACCGGCCTGAACGGCCGGCCCTTCGGCATCTACAAATTCCGCACCATGACGGTGCTGGAGGACGGCGCCCAAATTACCCAGGCCGTGGCGGGCGATGCCCGCATCACCCGGGTGGGCCGGTTCCTGCGCGCCTCCTCGATCGACGAGTTGCCCCAGCTGTTCAACGTGCTGGCGGGCGACATGTCGCTGGTGGGACCGCGCCCTCACGCCATCGCCCATGACATTTACTATGGCGCCCGCATCGAAGGTTACACCCGGCGCTTCGCGGTCAGGCCCGGCATCACCGGCTGGGCCCAGGTCCGGGGCGCGCGCGGCGCCACCCCGGCGCTTGCCGACATGCAGGCACGCATCGACCTGGACGCCTGGTATGTCGAACATGCCGGCCTGGCGCTGGATCTGCTGATCCTGATCCGCACGCCGCTCGAAGTGCTGCGCCACCGGAACGCCCTCTGATGCGCGCCGCCGCTTCGCTTTCCCATTCCGCAAATGCCGCCGCGTCCCGGCCGGCCCCGGCCAACGATACCCATGCCGAGGTCACGGTGGGCGGGCTGCGCACCGCCTGCCTGACGCGCCAAGCCCTGGCGCGGATGATGGTGGTGGACTGCCTGGCCGCACGCCAGGACAGTCTCTCGCGCCCCAGGCTGGTATTTGCCTCCAACGGCCATGCCATCGCCATGGCCGCCCGGGACGCAGCCTTCCGCCGCACCTTCGAACAGGCCGACATCATCCATGCCGATGGCCAGGCAGCGGTCTTCGCCTCGCGCCTTCTGACCCGCACGCCCATCCCCGAGCGCAGCGCCACCACCGATTTCATCCATGACGCCGCCAAGGTGGCGGTCCAGACGGGCCTGCGCTTCTTTCTTTTGGGCGCCACCGAGGAAGCCAATGCCGAGGCGGCCCGCATCCTGCGGCAAACCTATCCCGGCCTTCAGATCGTGGGGCGCCATCACGGCTATTTCTCCCAGCTGGAGGAAGACGAGCTTTGCGACGAGATCAACCTCACCCAGCCCGATGTGATCTGGGTGGGCCTGTCGGTGCCGCGCGAATATGAATTTTCCGTGCGCAACCGTCCGCGCCTGACAGCCGGCTGGGTGGTGACCTGCGGCGGCTGCTTCAATTTCGTCACCGGCGCCTATCGCCGCGCGCCCGGCTGGATGCAGGCCACCGGCCTGGAGTGGCTCTACCGTCTTGCCCGTGAGCCGCGGCGGCTGTTCTGGCGCTATGCGGTGACCAATCCGCTGGCGATTTTCCTGCTGCTGACGCGCACATTCTCCCACCGCACAGCCGCGATTTCGGGGACACGATGACACACGCCGATGTCACATGGAGGCCGGGCGAAAGCCGGGGACGCGCATCGCTGCTGCGCGTCGCGCTGCGCTACGGCATCACCACCACCGGTCCGGTGGCGGTGTCGGCGGCGCATTTCGTCGCCTCGCTGGTTTTCCTGCGCAATCTTTCGACGCATGAGTTCGGCCTGTTCTCCTTCGTCATGGTGGTGGTGTCCTTCGGCATGAGCCTGGCCGGGGCGCTGATCGTGGTTCCCATCACCCAGAGCCTGGTCAGCGGCGACGACGCCGTCCGCCCCGCCTGCTACCGGATGAACTGGCTGGTGTGCGGCGCCTTCGCCACGCTGTTGGGTCTGGCCCTGTGGGTGAGTGAGGCGCCGCCGCGCGAGGCGCTGCTGCTGGGCCTTTTCGGCGCCGCCTTCGCCTTCCGCTGGTTCGCCCGCTCGCTCGCCTATATCGACGCGCGCATGTCCGCGGCGATCGCCTCGGACTTCGTCTACAGCCTGCTGCTGGTGACGCTGCTGCCCGCCCTGGCGCTGACCCATCACATGACCTTCAATCATGGCAGCGAGGTGATGCTGCTGGCGGCGCTGCTGGCGCTTCTGCCCTTCGGCCGCGCCTTCTTCGCCGGCCAGCTTGCCCAGCTCCGTCAGGGTACGCTGAAAGCCTATCTGCCGATCTTCCGCGACGTCTCGCGCTGGTCGACGATGGGCGTGATCTTCACCGAGGTGACGGTCAACATCCACGCCTATCTGGTCACCTTCATCTCCGGCGCCGGGTCCTTTGCGCTGCTGGCCCTGGGCATGCTGCTGATGCGCCCCGCCGCGCTGGTGCAGAGCGCCCTGCCCGACATGGAGCGGCCGGCCATGGCCCGTGCCATCGCCCGCCGCGACCTGGCCGGGCTTGGCGCCATCGCCCGCCATTTCCTCTATGGCCTTGGCGCCGCCTGGGCGGCCAACATCCTTCTTTGCGTCGTGCTGCTGCTCTTCTTTCCCGCGCTCATCCTCAAGAAAGGCTACAGCCTGGATGCCGTGGCGCTGGTGGCGGCGATCAGCGCGGCGATCATGCTGCTGCGCGCGGTGCGCACACCCATGGCAGTGCTGCTGCAGGCCGCCGGCGAGTTCAAGGCCCTGGCGCGCCTTGGCGCCATCTCGGGCGCCGTCTCGCTGACCGCCACTCTGGCGCTGCTGCTGGCCTTCGGCCCCGTCGCTTCGCTGCTGGGCATCCTCCTGGGCGAAGTGGCCGTGGTGGCACGCTGCCTCAGCCTTGTCGCGGCCTGGAAGCGGACCCATGCGGCACCGGCCGCGGAAGCGACCGTCCATGGTTGAGCCCATGCCCCCGACCGTCACGATCTGCATCCCCACCTTCAGGCGGCCCAAAAGCCTCAAGCGGCTGCTGGACGCCACCGCCGCCCTTCGCACCGATGCGCGCCTGTCGGTGCTGGTGGCGGACAATGACGCCCAATCCCATGCCGGCTTCGATCTGGTGACAGGCATGGCGGCGGATTACCGCTGGCCGCTGACGGCGGTCATCGCCCCGGAGCGCGGCATCGCCCAGGTGCGCAACACCCTGATCGCCCACGCCCTGCCGCAAGGGTCCCGCTTCATCGCCATGATCGACGATGACGAATGGCCCAGCCCCCAATGGATCGCGGCGTTCCTGTCGGCAGCCCGCGCCACCGGCGCCGATGTGCTGCAGGGTTCGATCCTGTTCGGCCAGGCCGGCGCCGCCGACGGCCACCGCGACATCCGCCGTCCCAGCGGCCCGATCGGCATGCTGCAGGGCGCGGGCAATCTTCTGGTCAGCCGCGAAGTGCTGGAAGAGATGGGCGCGCCCTGGTTCGATCCCCAATTCGCGCTCTCCGGCGGCGAGGACCAGGATTTCTTCGTCCGGCTGATGCAGGCGGGCAAATGTTTCGCCTGGTCGGACGAAGCCGTCGCCCATGGTGAGGTTCCGGGCACCCGCGCGACCCTGCAATGGCTTCTGAAACGCGCCTATTCGGTGGGGAATTCCGACATGCGCGTGCTGATCAAGCACCAGCCCGGCGCCGGCACATTCGCCCGCGAGCTTGCGAAAATCCTTGCCACGCTCTTGTTGTCGCCGCTGGCCGCGGTCATCCTCGCCGGCAGTCCGAATCGGCGGGCGGTGCCGCTGCAGAAGCTTTGCCGGGCCGCCGGCAAGCTGACCGCGATGTGCGGCGCCCGCTACAACGAGTATGCCGTGGTCCATGGCGAATGATTTCGCGCTAACCTACGCCGCGCCCAAGGATACCTCCCGCACCCTGCTTGCGACCGGCGCCTGCCTTGCCCTGCTGCTGCTGATCTTCGTGGGGCTTGACGCCTTTTCGCCGCCGCCGCTGGTGTCGCAGTTCGGCGGCGTCCAGGAAGCCTCCAAAGGCGATATGCTGCGCCAGATATGCTATCTGGGCGTTGGCGCGCTGGTGGCGCTGGCCGCGCTCCAGCGCCACGGCTTTTCGGCCCTGCGCGCCATACCGCTTCCGATGGCCCTGCTGCTGGCCTGGTGCATCGCCAGCGCGCTGTGGGCGCCCGAACCCAATGTGGTGATCCGCCGTGCCGGGCTGGAGGTGGTGATCGTCGTCTCGCTGCTGCTGAGCGTGGACACGCTCGGCCCGCAAAAAACCTTCCTGTGGTGGCGCTGGCTTATGGCCCTGGTGCTGCTGGTCAATTTCGTTTCCATCCCGCTTGTCCCCGTCGCGCGCCATCTGGCGGGGGAAACCGATCCGGCGCTGGTGGGCAACTGGCGCGGCCTTTACGGTCACAAGAACATCGCGGGTGCGATCTGTGCCATCACCGCGATCCTGTTCCTGTTCACCCGCACCGGCTGGAAGAACATCGTCGGCATCGCCATCGCCGCGGCTGCGGTCTTCTTCCTGGTGATGACCCGCTCCAAGACCTCGATGGGGTTCCTTCCGGTGGCGCTGCTGGCGGGACTGGCCTATCGCATCGGCTGGCGCGACGGGCTTTCCCGCGCCATCCTGTGCGTGGCGGCGCTGCTGCTTGTGACCGGCCTGATCAGCCTGGTTCTGCTGGATGCGGGCACCATCGCCCACATGCTGGAGGACCCGCGCGAATTCACCGGCCGCGCGGCGATCTGGGCGGCCGAGCTGCGCTATATCGCCGACCACCCCCTGCTGGGCTCGGGCTTCGGCACCTTCACCGACACCGGCGGGCTGTCGCCGCTGCATGATTATGTCGGCAGCAGCTGGGTGGAGGCAGTCAGCCACGGTCACAATGGCTATCTGCAGATCCTGGTCACCATCGGCGGCATCGGTTTCCTCCTGACCGTGCTGGCCACTATCGTCTGGCCGCTGCGCCGCTTCTGGACGCTGGACCTGGACGATGATGCCTTCAAGCCGATGCTGTTCGCGCTTTTCACCTTCCTGGTGCTGCACAATTTCATGGAAAGCGACTTTCTGGAGGGCGACGCGGTGTGCTGGGCGGCACTCCTGTTGGTGATCGCCGCCCTCGGCAGGCCGCCCGTCCGGCGCCTTCGGGCCTGAAGGGCTCCCAAAGGGCAAATCGTTAACCGGAACTGTATAGAAGACGGGGATCATGACGGCCCCGTTCTTCAGCGTCATCATCCCGGTCTACAACCGCGCCGTGCCCCTAGAGCGGGCGCTTCAGTCCGTGCTGGTCCAGACCTGCCAGGATTTCGAGATCGTGGTGGTCGATGACGGCTCCGCCGATGATCCACGCGCGGTGGCCGAAAGCTTCGCCGATCCACGCATCCGCTTCGTCCGCCAGGACAATGCCGGCGGCGGGGCGGCCCGCAACGCCGCCATCGACGCCGCATGCGGCCGTTTCATCGCGCCGCTGGATTCCGACGACATCTTCCTGCCCCATCACCTGGAGCGCATGCAGGCCCTGCTGAAGGACACCGACGGCAGCGTGGTCGGCTATGCCCGCATCCGCGTGGAACGGGGCGGCGGCCGGGTGATCCTCAAGCCGCCGCGCGCCATCCGCGAAGGCGAGCATATGGCCACCTATCTTCTGGCCGAGCGGGGCTTCGTGCCCACCATCACCATCGCGGTGGAACGCCGGACCGCGCGGCGCATCCGCTATGACGGCGTGCTGCGCACCGCCGAGGACACCGACTTCGCCCTGCGCCTTTATCTGGCCGGCTGCCGCTTCAGGATGATCGAGGAGCCCGGCGCGGTGTGGATGGACCTGGCCGATCCGGGCCGCACCTCCGCCACGCGCCGCGGCCAGCGCTTCGGCGGCTGGCTGGACCGGCTCAAGCCGATGATACCGGCGCGGGCGTATCATGGCGGGCGCGGCTGGGCCTATGCCAAGCTGATCGCCCATGAACGGCCCCTGGCCGCGCTGGGCCTCTACCTCAATGCGGTGTTGCGCGGCTGCTATGCGCCGGGGTTGGCTGTGATCGTTTTCCTGCAGATATTCCTGGGCAGGCGTTACCGCAATCTCGCCGACCACGCGATAAGATGGCTGAAGGTGGGCCTGCGCGAGCGCGCGCAAAAGGATTCGCCGCGCGCGCTGGAACAGACATGATCCCGTCCGGAATCACGCGCAGAAGCCTGCTGGCGGCGGGCGCGGCCAGCCTTGCGGCACCGGCAAGAGCACAGGATCTCCGCACCTTGCGCAGCATTGCCGCTGCCAGGGGCTTTGTCTTCGGCACCGCCGCCGCCAGCTATGAACTGAAGGACGCCGACTTTCCGCCCGTGCTGGTCGGCGAAGCCGCGCAGATCGTCCCCGAATACGAAATGAAACGCGGTGCGCTGGAGCCGCAGCCCGGCCGCTATGACTTTTCTGCGCTCGACACGCTGTTCGGTTTTGCCGCACGCAATGGCCTGTCGCTGCGCGGCCATCCGCTGGTCTGGTACACCGCCAATCCCGCCTGGCTGAAGGATTCGCTGGCGGCGCGCCGCGACGAACGGCTGCTGACCGGCCACATTCAGACGCTTCTGAAGCGCTACACCTTCGCATCCGTCGATGTGGTGAACGAGGCGCTGATGCCGCCCGGTTCCACCCAGCGCGGCTATCGCCCTTCATTGTGGCTGGCCGCCTTCGGCCCCGCCTATCTCGACATCGCCTTCCATGCTGCGCGCGCGGCAGCGCCAACGACCCGGCTGGTCTACAACGACTATGGCTGCGAGCAGGGCAGCGCCGGCAACGACCGCTTCCGCGCCGATACGCTGAGGCTGCTGGACGGGCTTCTGGCGAGGGGCGTGCCGGTCGATGCGCTGGGGCTCCAGGCCCATCTGACCGCCTTCACCGATCCGGTGGACCAGGGCAAGCTGCGCGCCTTCCTGGAGGAGGTGCGCGCGCGCGGCCTTGGGCTTCAGGTCACCGAACTGGATGTGGACGACAGTGGGGGCTCGTCCGATATCGCCCGCCGCGACGGTGCCGTCGCCGATACAGCGCGCCGCTTCCTGGATGTGGTGCTGGATAGCCCCGCGCTGGAAAGCGTGCTGACATGGAACCTGTCCGACCGTTATGTCGACCCGCCGGACGAATGGCGGCTGAAGCTGGCCGGCTTCCGCTACCGCAAGACGCCGTTCGATGCGGCGATGCGCAGGAAGCCCCTGTGGGAGGCGATGGCCCGCGCCTTCGCCGGCCGGCGCGCCCATCTGCGGCTTTAAGGGGAAATCACCCGGGATTCTGGCCTTTTCTGGCACGCCGCCACTGCTGCTGTTAACCATTCATCAGGCAGGGCTCCGGTAAAGGGTAATGATTGCGGGGCTTCAGATTCGGCCATGCCCCGGCGGAAGGCACCACGGCGCATGTCTCCATACCGGCCCCTCGCCGCCTATGTTCCCGGTGCCCCGCCCCATACGGCGCCACAGCCGGCCTTCCAGCTTGCCGACCTTGTCCGCGTCATTCACGCCCGCCGCATCCTGATCCTGAAAGTCGCCGCCGCCACGGTGCTGCTGGCAATCCTGGTGGCGCTGGTGCTGCCCACCACCTGGTCCGGTTCGGCCGAGGTTATGCTGGACCAGCGCCACAACAACGTCACCGAATTGTCGACGGTTCTTTCCCAGCTTCCCAACGATCCGGCGACGCTGCAGAACCAGATCCAGATTCTCACCTCGCGCGAACTGGCCGGCCGTGTGGTGGACAAGCTGCACCTGACGGGCGATCCCGAATTCAACCCGACTCTGGTGCAGCCGGGCCTGCGCGCCTTTCTGGGCCAGATGGTGTCGATGCTCGATCCGCGCAACTGGCCCGGCGAAGACGCCGTCTCCGCCGCCCGCCAGCGCGACCGGACGATCGACACCTTCCTCAAGCATGTCAGCACCAGCGCCGAGGGCCTTTCCACCGCCGTCACGATCACGGTGACATCGAAAAGCCCCGACAAGGCCGCGCTTCTGGCCAACACCCTGGCCGATGCCTATGTCCAGGCCCAGGTCGCAACCAAGGTGAAGGCGACGGCGGCCACCACCGGCTGGCTGACGCAGCGGCTGCAGGACCTGGCCCATCAGCTTCAGCAACAGGAAGAAGCCGTGCAGCGCTACAAGGCCCTGCACGGCCTGACCGATTCCAGCCCCGGCAATTCGCTGGTCGACCAGCAACTGGTGGGCATCAACGCGCAGATCGTGCAGGCCCGCTCGGACCTCGCCGAAAAGCGGGCGATCAAGGACCGCATCGACCAGCTGACGGCTGCCGGCAACGGCGCCGATATCGGCCAGATCATTTCCTCGCCCCTGATCGTCCAGCTTCGTACCCAGCAGGCCCAGCTTCTGCGCGACGAAGGCCTTGCAGCCAACAAATACGGCCCCCTGCATCCCAGGATGCAGGCCATCCAGGCGCAGCGACGCGACCTGGAGCTGAAGATCGGCCAGGAAGTTTCACGCCTGGCCGCCTCCGCCGCCAGCGACGAGATGGTGGCAAGGGCCCACCTGGCCTCGCTGGAATCCAGCCTCGGCAGCACCGAACGCACCGCCACAGACCAGAACATGGCGCGCGTCCAGCTTCAGGCACTTGAATCCAACGCCGCCTCCACCCGCACCATGTACGAAGCCTTCGTCCAGCGCCTGCGCCAGAGCCAGAATGCCGACGAGGTGCAGACGCCGGAAAGCAGCATCATCAGCGCGGCAGCGGTGCCCAACAAGCCCAGCGGGCCCAAGCGCACGCTGATCGTCGGCGCCTCGCTGCCGCTGGGGCTCCTGCTGGGACTGATGTGCGCGCTCCTTATGGAAAAGCTGGGCCCCTTGATGCCGGTCAAGGTCAATGGTGCGCCGCGCGCCGCCATCATGCGCCCGTCAAAGCCGCGCGCCGGCACGCCTGCGGTATGGACCGGCCCGCCCATCCTCGGTGAAATCGACGATACCGCGCGCCTGGCCGCAGCCGATTACGTCATCGACTACCCTGCCAGCAGATATTCCCGCGCCCTGTCCGCCCTGGTGCGCCAGCTGGAATCGCGCGGCGCCGATCCGGCCCTGGGTGCAGCGGTGGTCGCGCTGGCATCGGTCAGCGTCGGTGCCGATGCGGGCGAGAACCGTGCCGCCATCGCCGCCGGCCTGGCGCGCACCGCCTCGAAGATGGGCAAGAAGACGGTCATCGTCGATTGCGCCCCGCAGGGGCTGGTTACCCGCGCCATCGGGGCGCCTGTGAAGAACGGCGTCTATGAGGTGCTGACCGGCAAGGTGAAGCTGAACCAGGCGCTGGCCAGGGATCCGCGCGGCGAGGTCTATCTTCTGGGAACCCCGCGCCGGCCGCCCAACGCGCCCACCATGTTCTCCTCGCGCCAGATGGCGCAGCTGGTCTCGACCTTGCGCGGCAGCGCCGATTTCATCGTGATCGATTGCGGCATCGCCGCCGCGGGACCCGAAGCGGCGCTGCTGGCGCGGCTGGCCGACGCCACCGTGCTGGTCGCCCGGCGCCCGATGCTGCATGCGCCGCCGGTGGCCAATGCCGCCAAAATCCTGGAAAGCGCCCGGGCCGCGCCCATCGGGATTGTGGTGACAAGATAATTCCGAAGCGAACACAGGCCCGCCTCCCCTGCGCGCGCGCAGCGCGCTTGCGGGGGAGGTGGCTTCAGCGATCGAAGGCGCGGAACGCGCCGAGAGGAAGCTGAAGCCGGAGGGGGCCAAAACAAGCTACCGCGGCAGTTCGGAACTGCCCATCAGGAATGCATCCACGCCCCGCGCACACTGGCGGCCTTCGCGGATCGCCCAGACGACGAGTGACTGGCCCCGCCGCATGTCGCCGCAGGTGAAGATCTTCTTCTTGCTGGTCTGGTAGCTGGTGACCGGCGCCTTGACGTTGCCGCGGCCGTCCAGCTCAACGCCGGACTGCTCCACCAGGCCGGGCAGGCGCGGGCCGGTGAAGCCCATCGCCAGAAGAACCAGGTCGGCCTTGATGGCGAATTCGCTGCCGGGGACCTCAACCAGATTCATCCTGCCGCCGTCGCCCAGCTTCCATTCCACCCGCACGCATTCCAGGGCTTCGATCTTGCCGTAATTGCCGCCATTCCCGCCGCCAATGGCGCGCCTGGTCTGGATCGACCAGTCGCGCTCGCAGCCTTCCTGGTGCGACGAGGACGTCCGCAGCTTGAGCGGCCAGTCCGGCCACACCAGCATCTTGTTCTCTTTCGCGGGGGGCTGGGGCATGATCTCGAACTGGGTCACCGACGCCGCGCCGTGCCGGTTGGACGTGCCCACACAGTCCGAACCGGTATCGCCGCCGCCGATCACCACGACATGCTTGCCCTTGGCGCTGATGGTGCCGTTCGGAGCCGCCTTGGCCTCGGGGTCGCCGGCCACGCGCTTGTTCTGCTGGGTCAGGAAATCCATGGCGAAATGGATGCCCTCCAGTTCGCGGCCCTCGATGGGCAGGTCGCGCGGCTGCTCGGCCCCGCCCGCCATCACCACCGCGTCATAGTCGGTCAGAAGCTGGTCCACCGACACGCCCGCGCCCACCTCGACGCCGGTGCGGAATTCCACGCCCTCCGCCTCCATCTGGCGGATGCGCCGGTCGATATGGTGCTTTTCCATCTTGAAGTCGGGGATGCCATAGCGCAGCAGCCCGCCGATGCGGTCGGACTTTTCGAACAGGGTCACATTGTGGCCGGCCCGCGCCAGCTGCTGGGCACAGGCCAGCCCCGCCGGGCCCGAGCCCACCACCGCCACCGTCCTGCCGGTCTTGCGCGCCGGCATCTGCGGCTGCAGCCAGCCCTCTTCCCAGGCGCGATCGACGATCTGGCATTCGATGGTCTTGATGGTGACCGGGCTGTCGATGATGTTCAGCGTGCAGCTCGCCTCGCAGGGGGCGGGACAGACGCGGCCGGTGAATTCGGGGAAATTGTTGGTGGAATGCAGCGTCTCGGACGCGGTGCGCCACTGGTCGCGATAGACCAGGTCGTTCCAGTCCGGGATCAGATTGTTGACCGGACAGCCATTGTGACAAAACGGAATGCCGCAATCCATGCAGCGCGCCGCCTGCCCCGCGATCTCGGTATTCGAGAGCGGGTGGACGAATTCGCGGTAATTGTGGATGCGCTCATCCGGCTTGTCATAGCCGCGGTCGTGCCGCTCGATTTCCAGAAAGCCCGTAATCTTGCCCATGACTTACAATTCCCGTTCCCAATTCTTCCCGGCCGTTCGCCCGTGCTCGCGGCGTTCGCCGCTCAAAACGCTCCACCGGAGCGTTTTGTCCGCTCCGCGGCCGCGGCTCACTCAGCGGCGATGGCGGCGCGCGCCTTCATGTCGGTCAGCGCCTTGGCATAGTCGGTCGGCATCACCTTGACGAATTTCGCCAGGGCATTGTCCCAATCATCCAGCAGGGCCTTGGCACGCGCGCTGCCGGTGAAGAGCAGGTGGCGCTCCACCAGGATCTTCAGGCGCTCGGCGTCGAAGCGCAGCATGTCGCCCATCCCCGCGTCAGACACGCTGACCGAGCGCTGGCGCGGCATGTCGCCCCCGTCGCCGGACGGCGACAATCCAAAAACCTCGCCGCTGTCGGCCGCCCCGATGCTCTCCAGCTTCACCATCGCCATGTTGCAGCGCTCGCGGAAATCGCCGTCCTCGTCATGGACATAGGCCACGCCGCCCGACATGCCGGCGGCGAAATTGCGCCCCGTTTTGCCGAGCACGGCGACGACGCCGCCTGTCATGTATTCGCAGCCATGGTCGCCGGTGCCTTCCACCACGGCCACCGCGCCGGAATTGCGCACGGCAAAACGCTCGCCCGCCACGCCCTGGAAATAGGCTTCGCCCGCAATGGCACCATACAGCACCGTATTGCCGACGATGATGTTCTCGCCCGGATCGCGATTCACATTCTTCGGCGGCTTGACCACGATGCGCCCGCCCGACAGGCCCTTGCCCACATAGTCGTTGCCGTCGCCGGTCAGTTCCAGCGACACGCCCCGCGCCAGGAAGGCGCCGAAACTCTGGCCGGCAGTGCCCGTGAACTTCACGCTGATCGTGTCTTCCGGCAGGCCCGCATGACCGTGCACCCTGGCGACTTCACCCGACAGCATGGCACCCACGGTGCGGTCGACATTGCGGATGGTCCGCTCCAGCCGCACCGGCTGGCCGCTTTGGATCGCCGGTCCGGCGGCGGCGATCAGGTCGTGATCCAGCGCCGTCTCCAGCCCGTGATTCTGCGCCTCGCAGCAATGGATGGCCACGCCCGGACGCGGCGTCACGCTGAACAGGATGCGCGACAGGTCCACCCCTTGCGCCTTCCAGTGGCTGACCGCCTTCTTCATGTCCAGCCGGTCGACGCGGCCGATCATCTCGTCCACCGTGCGGAACCCCATCGCCGCCATGATCTCGCGCAGCTCCTCGGCCACGAAGAAGAAATAGTTGATCACATGCTCGGGCTGGCCGGTGAAACGCTTGCGCAGCACCGGGTCCTGGGTCGCCACGCCGACCGGACAGGTGTTGAGGTGGCACTTCCTCATCATGATGCAGCCCGAGGCGATCAGGGGCGCGGTGGCAAAGCCGAACTCGTCCGCGCCCAAAAGCGCGCCGATGGCGACGTCGCGGCCGGTGCGAAGCCCGCCATCGACCTGCACGGCGATTCGGCCGCGAAGCCCGTTCAGCACCAGGGTCTGCTGGGTCTCGGCCAGGCCGATTTCCCAGGGGCTGCCCGCATGGGTCAGTGAGGTCAGCGGCGAGGCACCGGTGCCGCCCTCGAAGCCCGAGATGGTGACATGATCGGCGCGACACTTGGCGACGCCCGCCGCCACCGTGCCCACGCCCACTTCCGACACCAGCTTGACCGAGATGCGCGCCTTTTGATTTACGCTCTTCAGGTCGCGGATCAGCTGCGCCAGGTCTTCGATCGAATAGATGTCATGGTGCGGCGGCGGTGAGATCAGGCCCACGCCGGGCGTGGAATGACGCACCTTTGCGATATTGGCGTCGACCTTGTGGCCAGGCAGCTGGCCGCCCTCGCCCGGCTTGGCCCCTTGCGCCATCTTGATCTGGATGTCGTCGGCATTGACCAGGTATTCGGTGGTCACGCCGAAACGGCCCGACGCCACCTGCTTGATGCGCGAGCGCATGGAATCGCCGTTCGCCAGCGGCTTGAAGCGGTCGGCTTCCTCGCCGCCCTCGCCGGTGTTGGAGCGGCCGCCGATGCGGTTCATGGCGATGGCCAGGTTGGTGTGCGCCTCCCTGGAGATCGAGCCGAAGCTCATCGCCCCGGTGGAGAAGCGCTTGACGATCTCGCCGGCCGGTTCAACCGCGTCCAGCGGGACCGGATTTTCCGCCGGCTTGAATTCCATCAGCCCGCGCAGGGTCAGCAGCCGCTCGCTCTGCTCGTTGATCTGCTGCGCAAAAAGCTGGTACTCGGCCGGATTGTTGCCGCGCACCGCATGCTGGAGCCGCGAAACGCTGTCAGGCGTCCAGGCATGGTCCTCGCCGCGCAGCCGGAAGGCATAATCGCCGCCCACATCCAGCATGTTCCTGTAGATGGGATTGTCGCCATAGGCGTCGCGATGGCGGCGCACGCTTTCCTCGGCGATTTCCTTCAGGCCGGCGCCCTCGATGGTCGAGGCGGTGCCGGTGAAGTATTTGGCGATGAACTCGGTGGACAGGCCCACCGCATCGAAGATCTGGGCGCCGCAATAGGACTGGTAGGTGGAGATGCCCATCTTGGACATCACCTTCAGGATGCCCTTGCCCACCGCCTTGATGTAGTTCTTCTGCACCTCGGAGGATTTGAGCGGCAGGTGCTGGCGCACGCGGATCTGCTCCAGCGTCTCGAAGGCCAGGTACGGATTGATCGCCTCGGCACCATAGCCGGCCAGCACGCAGAAGTGATGGACCTCGCGCGCCTCGCCGGTTTCCACCACAAGGCCGGTCTGCATGCGAAGACCCTGGCGGACCAGATGGTGATGCACCGCCGCGGTCGCCAGCAGCGCCGGCACCGCGATGCGCCCCTCGCCCACCGCCCGGTCGGACAGGATCAGGATATTGTTGTCGGCCAGCACCGCGTCGGTGGCGTTGTGGCAGATGCGCAGCACCGCGTTCGACAGCCCGCCCGCGCCTTCCTCGGCCGGCCAGGTGCAGTCGATGGTGGCGGTGCGGAAGGCCCCGTCCACCAGCTCGCTGATCGAGCGGATCTTCTCGACATCGGCGTTGGTCAGCACCGGCTGGCTGACTTCCAGCCGCTTGTGCGCGCCCGCCTCGCCCAGGCCCAAAAGGTTGGGGCGCGGGCCGATCATCGACACCAGGCTCATCACCAGCTCCTCGCGGATCGGGTCGATCGGCGGATTGGTGACCTGGGCGAAGTTCTGCTTGAAGTAGTTGTAAAGAAGCCTGGGCTTCTTCGACAGCACGGCGATGGGCGTGTCGGCACCCATGGAACCGACCGGGTCCTCGCCCTTGGTCGCCATCGGCTCCAGGAAGAACTGGATGTCCTCCTGGGTATAGCCGAAGGCCTGCTGGGCATCGAGCAGCAGCGCCGGGTCCTTTGCTTCCGCCCGGCGGTCTTCCGGCAGGTCGGGCAGGTCTTCCAGCTTGTACTGGGCTTCCTTCAGCCAGTCCTCGTAAGGCTCGGCGGCGGAATATTGCTGCTTGATCTCCTCATCGTCGATGATGCGGCCTTCCTCGAAGTCGATCAGCAGCATCTTGCCGGGCTGCAGCCGCCATTTGCGCCTGATCTTCTCCTCCGGCACCGGGAGCACGCCCGATTCCGAGGCCAGGATGACCAGGTCATCCTCGGTGATGACATAGCGCGCCGGGCGAAGCCCGTTGCGGTCCAGCGTGGCGCCGATCTGGCGCCCGTCGGTGAAGGCAATGGCCGCGGGGCCGTCCCACGGCTCCATCAGCGCGGCATGGTATTCATAGAAGGCGCGGCGCTGGGCATCCATGCTCCTGTTGCCGGCCCAGGCTTCCGGGATCAGCATCATCACCGCATGGGCCAGGGGATAGCCGCCGGCCACCAGCAGCTCCAGCGCATTGTCGAGGCACGCGGTGTCTGACTGGCCATGCGGGATCAGCGGCCACATCTTGTCCAGGTCCGGGCCCAGAAGCTCGGACTCCATGGTGCGGCGGCGCGCATTCATCCAGTTGACGTTGCCGCGCACGGTATTGATCTCGCCGTTATGGGCGATGAAGCGATAGGGATGCGCCAGCTTCCAGGACGGGAAGGTGTTGGTGGAGAAGCGCTGATGCACCAGCGCCACCGCCGAAACGGTCAGCGGGTTCTGCAGGTCGCGATAGAAGCGGCCCACGTCATGCGCCAGAAGAAGTCCCTTGTAGACCACGGTGCGGGTGGACAGGCTGGGCATGTAGAGATTGGCGATCGCCGGCAGCTTGTGCTTGGCCGCCAGTTCGGCCAGCGGATTCTGGGTCTGCTTGCGGATCGCCAGCAGCTTGCGCTCGAAATGGTCCTGGCTGCGGATGGAAGGCCCCGCGGCGATGATCGCCTGGCGGATCAGCGGCATCTCGTCCAGCACCGTCTTGCCCAGCCCGCTGGGATCGGTGGGCACATCGCGCCAGCCCAGCAATGCCTGGCCCTCGACCTTGATGAAATGCTCGAACTGCTTGACCACCACTTCGCGCGCCTTGGCTTCCTGCGGCAGGAAGCACATGGCCACGGCGTACTTGCCCGGCTCGGGCAGGCTCACGCCCGCGCCCCTGGCCCATTCGCGCAGCAAGGCATCGGGAATCTGAATCAGGATGCCGGCGCCGTCGCCCACCAGCGGGTCGGCGCCCACGGCGCCGCGATGATCGAGATTGATCAGGAGCTGAAGCCCCTGGGCGATGATGTCATGGGACTTCGCACCTTTGATATTGGCGACAAAGCCAACACCGCAGGCGTCATGCTCATTGCGCGGGTCGTACAGACCCTGTCTCGGAGGCAAACCCATCGAACTACCCCAATCCCAGCCGGTCACGCGCAGTCTTCCCGCCCAGCCAAGCCGAGCAAGAAAATTGCGCGCTGTCCACGAAATTACCGGCTATTCGATCACGGCACCAGTTGCGACGCAACATGCCAGATGCGCGCCGGGCAAATGCATCCCCATGCAAAAAAAGCAGGCGGCAGCCACAGGATTGACTCTTCCGGTCCTGGGCGCATTATAGAACGTATCATGAACAAAAGCGCAAAAATCGCGGAATTGCGCCACGCCCTGGCACGATACGGCCTGCCGCCCGACCGGCCGGCCGTGCCCCTGGGCGAACCGCGCGCAGACGCGGTGCTGGGCGGGGGCCTTCGCCGGGGGGCTCTGCATGAGGTTTTCGCCCAGGGCTGGGGCGGCGGCGGTTTTGCCCTGCTGCTGGCTTTGCGGCTGACGGCAGCGGGGGGCGGGCCGCTGTTCTGGGTCCGCTCCGACTACGCCGCCCTGGAATATGGCGCCGCCGCGCCCGAAGGCATCGCCGCGCTGATGCCTTCCCTGGATGCAGGCCCGCCGGTGGTGGTGCGGGTGGCGGGCGGGGCCGATGCCCTGGCGGCGGCGGCCGACATCCTGGCCTGCCCGCATGTGGGCTGCCTGTTGCTGGAGATGGAGGGCAATCCCCGCCTGCTGGACCTGACCGCCAGCCGGCGGCTGGCCCTGGCGGCGGAAGAATCCGGCGTGGGCCTGATTCTTTTGCGCGAGGGCGCGCACCAGGACCCCAGCGCCGCCCACACACGCTGGCTGGCGCGCGCTGCGCCTTCGCGCGCCGATGACGATGACTGGGGCAACCCGCGGTTTGCGGTGGAGTTGGTACGCCACCGATTGGGCGGATTGGGTAACTTCCTTATGGAGTGGGACCCGCAAACCGGGTTTGTTGACCCCCTCCGGCTTCGACTACCCGTCGGTCGCCTCGCTCCCTCGGTCGTCTCGTTCGGCGCGCCTGGCTGCGCGCCTCACCCCTCCGATGCGCTAATGCGCATGAGGGGGAGGCGGGCCTGAGCCATGCTGCAACAACGCCGGATCATGGCGCTGTGGCTGCCGCGCCTGCCGACCGACCGGCTGATCCGCAAAAGCGGCGCGCCTGAAGCACCGCTGGTGGTCAGCGGACGGGCGAACAATGCGCTGATCATCCATGCGCTGGAGGCACGGGCCGAAAAGCTGGGCCTTTACCGCGGCCAGCCGCTGGCCAATGCCCACGCCATGGTCCAGCCGCTGAACGTGGTCCCGGCCGATGAAAAGGCCGATGCGGCGCTGCTGGAAAACATCGCCGACTGGTGCGATCGCTTCACGCCGCTGGTGTCTCTGGATGCGCCGGACGGGCTTTATCTCGACATCACCGGCGCGGCGCACCTGTTCGGCGGCGACCAGGCGATGCTGAAGGATGTGCTGGCAAAACTCTCCGCCCAGGGCTTTGCCGTTCGTGGCGCCATCGCCGGCACGTCATGGGCGGCCCGCGCGCTGGCGCGCCATCAAACAAATGCGCTGGCGCGCGGGGGGTCCGGCTTTATCGTGCCGCCCGGCGGCGAGGCCGAGGCGGTGGCGTCCCTGCCCATCACCGCTTTCGACTGCGACGCGAAAATCCTGCGCGCCCTCAGCCATGCGGGCCTGAAGACCGTCGGCCAGGTGGCGGCCCGCCAGTCCAGCGAGCTGGCCGAACGGCTGGGCATCCAATTCGTACGCCGGCTGCTTGTGATGCTGGGCCAGGCGGAAGAACCGCTGGCACCACGCCGGCCCCTGCCTGATCTGATGGCCGAACAGCGCTTCGCCGATCCCGTCACCAGCCGCGAGGCCATCGCTTCCACCCTGCTGGCGCTGGCGCAAAGTCTTGGTGGCCTTCTGGAACGCCAGGGCCAGGGCGCGCGCATGCTGGGGGCCGCCTTCTTCCGTGCCGACGGCAAGGTCGACCGCATCGCCGTGCGCGCCGGCGCGCCCGTTCGCGACCCGACCATCATGCTGCGCCTTCTGAACCAGAAGCTGGACGCGCTGGCCGATCCCCTGGACCCCGGCTTCGGTTTCGATCTTGTCCGGCTCGAAGCACTGCTGGCCGAAACCACAAGTCCCGCCACCGTCAGCTTTGACGCGAACGAGAATGCCCGCCGCCAGGTCCGTTTCCTGATCGACCGGCTGTCGGCGCGCTTCGGTGAACATCGCGTGCTGCGCTTCGTGCCCCAGGATACGCATATTCCCGAAGCCGCCGCGGTGGCGGTGCCCGCCCAGGACAGCGATTTCGACGCCACATGGCCGCGGCATCAACGTCCGGATGATCCGCCGCGCCGGCCCTGCCGCCTGCTGGAAAAGCCGGAAGAAATCCATCACGTCATGGCCGATACCCCCGACGCTCCGCCGGTCCGCTTCCGCTGGCGCCAGTGCCTGCACCATGTGGCGCGCGCCGAGGGACCCGAACGCATAGTCCTGGAATGGTGGAGCAAGGATGGGCCCACCCGCGACTATTTCCGCGTCGAAACGCGGGAAGGCCAGCGTTTCTGGCTCTATCGCGACGGGCTTTATCGCCGGAACGGTCTTGGCCCGCGCTGGTACCTGCAAGGCATTTTCGCATGAGTTATGTGGAACTGGCCGTCACCACCAACTATTCCTTCCTGCGCGGAGCCTCCCATCCCGGCCAGTTCGTGCAGCAGGCGGCCTTTCTGGGACATGCCGCCATCGGCATCGCCGACCACAACAGCCTGGCCGGCGTGGTGCGTGCCTATGATGCGTGGCAGTCCCTTCCCGAAGAAGGCCGCCCCAAGCTCCTGGTCGGTGCGCGGCTGGTGTTCCGCGACGGCACGCCCGACATCCTGGCCTACCCCAAGGACCGCGCCGCCTATGGGCGGCTGTGCCGGATATTGAGCGAAGGCAAAAACCGTGCGCCCAAGGGTGAATGTTTTCTGGGCCTGGGTGATCTTCTGGACCATCGTGCCGGGCTTTTGCTGATCGTCATGCCTTCTGCTCACCTGCCTTTGCCGGGGAGAGAGCCAAAGCCTGCCGGGATATTGCGGGCCCTGGGCCCCGATACATGGCTGGGCGCCTCCATGCTCTATACCGGCGAGGACCGCCGCCGCCTGCGCGACCTGGAACGGCAGGCGCGCGCGGCCGGCGTTCCGCTGATCGCGGTCAACGACGTGCTGTATCATCATCCCGACCAGCGCGAGTTGCAGGACATCGTCACCTGCATCCGCGAGCATGTCACGCTGCAGGGAGCGGGAAGACGCCTTCAGGCCAATGCCGAACGCCATCTGAAGCCGCCGCAGGAGATGGCGCGCCTATTCGCCCGTCATCCGCACGCCATCACCGAAACCCTGCGCCTTGCCGGCATGATCGATTTCAGGCTGGACGAATTGCGGCACAATTATCCGCATGAGCCCGTCCCGCCCGGCAAGACGGCGGACGAACATCTGCGCCACCTGGTCGAAAGCGGGCTGGCATGGCGCTATCCCCAAGCCATCCCGCCCAAGGTGGCGGCGATCGCGCGCACCGAGCTGGACTTCATAGCAGACCGCGAGATCGCCCACTATTTCCTGACCGTGCACGACATCGTTGCCTGGGCGCGCGGCCAGGGCATCCTGTGCCAGGGCCGGGGCTCCGCCGCCAATTCCGTGGTCTGCTATGCCCTGCGCATAACCGAGGTGAACCCCGCCACATTCGAGGTGATGTTCGACCGATTCCTCAACACCAACCGCCGCGAGCCGCCCGACATCGACGTGGATTTCGAACATGAGCGGCGCGAGGAAGTCATTCAGTATATCTATCGCCGCTATGGCCGGCGCCGCGCCGCGCTGACCGCCACCGTCATCTGCTATCGCGGACGCAGCGCCATCCGCGAGGTGGGCAAGGTGTTCGGGCTGACCGACGACATCACCGGCAGGCTGGCAGGCACGGTATGGGGCTCTCATGGCGGCCAGATGGAGGAACACCAGGTCCGCCAGGGAAATGCCGATCCGGGCAACGCAGCGATCGCCCGGGCCATTCATTTCGCCAACGAACTGATGGGCTTTCCCCGCCATCTGTCCCAGCATGTCGGCGGCTTCGTGCTGACCGAGGATTTCCTGGACACCGTGGTGCCCATCGGTCCCGCCGCCATGGACGATCGCTGGTTCATCGAATGGGACAAGGACGACCTGGACACGCTGGCCATCATGAAGGTGGATGTGCTGGCGCTGGGGATGCTGACCTGCATCCGCAAGGCCTTCGACCTGATCCACGCGCATGCGCCCTGCGGCAGGGATCCGAAATGGACCCTTGCCGCCATCCCGCAGGAGGATCCATCGGTCTACGACATGCTCTGTGCCGCCGACGCCATTGGCGTGTTCCAGGTGGAGAGCCGCGCCCAGATGAACATGCTGCCGCGCCTGAAGCCCCGCACCTTTTACGATCTGGCGGTGGAGGTGGCGATCGTGCGGCCCGGTCCCATCCAGGGCGGCATGGTGCATCCCTATCTGAAACGCCGTGCCGATCCGTCCCTGATCCGGTTTCCTGCGCCCGATCCCCGTTTCGGACCGCCCGATGAGCTGTATGAAGTGCTCAAGCGCACCAAGGGCGTGCCGCTGTTCCAGGAACAGGCCATGCGCATGGCCATCGTGGCGGCCGGATTCACCGCAGCGCAAGCCAACGGGCTTCGCAAGGCGATGGCGACCTTCCGTCATTCCGGCACCATGCCGACCTTCCGGGAAAAGTTCATCGGCGGCATGATGCGCCGCGGTTATGACGCGGAATTCGCGCAAGCCTGTTTCAACCAGATCGAGGGCTTTGGCGAATACGGCTTTCCCGAAAGCCATGCCATCAGCTTTGCGCTCCTGGTCTATGTCTCGGCCTGGATCAAGAAACATCATCCGGCGGCCTTCTGTGCCGCGCTGCTCAATTCCCAGCCCATGGGTTTCTACGCCCCAGCCGAGATCGTGCGCTGCGCCCGCGAGCATGGCGTTGCCGTGCTGGCGCCCGATGCCGCCTTCAGCCAATGGGACAACAGCCTGGAACGCACGGCGGCCGGCGCGCTGGCGGTCAGGCTGGGCTTTCGCCAGATCGATGGTTTCCGCGAACAGGATGCCCACACCATCATGGAAGAACGCGGCTATGGCTATCGCGGCTTCGCCGATTTCGCCCGGCGCACGGCGTTGCCGCGCCGCGCGCTGGTGCTTTTGGCCGAGGCCGACGGCTTTCGCGGCTTCGGCCTGGACCGGCGCGAAGGGCTGTGGGCGGTGCGCCGCCTGCCCGACGATTCCCCGCTGCCCCTGTTTGCGCCGCGGGCCACGCCGGAACAGGGCGCCGAAACCATCGCGCCCCTGCCCGCCATGACGCTCAGCGATCATGTGCTGGCCGATTACCAGACCACCCGCCTGTCACTGAAAGGCTATCCCACCCAGTTCCTGCGGGCCGCGCTGGACCAGGAAGGCATCACGGCGTGCGCGGGCGTCGCGGCCCTGCGCGATGGCGCGAAAGTGCGCTGTGCCGGCATCGTGCTGGTGCGCCAGCGCCCCGGCGAAGGCACCGCCATCTTCATCACCCTCAGTGACGAGACCGGCGTGTGCAATGTGGTGGTGTGGCAGGACACGTTCCGCAAATTCCGCCGGGAGGTGATGGGATCGCGCCTGCTTCTGGCCGAAGGGCGGGTGCAGAAAAGCCCCGAAGGGGTGGTGCATCTGATGGCCGAGAAACTGACCGACCGCAGCGCCGACCTGAAGGCGTTGATGGATTACGGCCAGGCCCCTGCACCGCGCGCGGGCCATCCCCGCAATGCAAGGGTGCTGCCCCCTTCAAGGGATTTCCACTAGCCGTCTAATAAGGCTGGCCCATATCCCGGGACTGGCGCAATTCCGGAGCAGGCGAGGCAACAGATGGCCGCGGCTTTGCCGCCTGCCTTGCCGGGCGGTTTGCCGCCGCGCTTTCCGACAGGCTTCCCTGCAGCGGCGGCGGGGGCGGCTCATCTGCCCCCGACAGGCTGCCCACCAGCATCGGCTGGCCCGCGGCCGGCGCGCCCGGCGCGGCGCGCGCCACCGTCACCACGGGATTCTTCAGATATCCCGCCGCCAGGCGCTGGCGCAGGTTTTCCGCCAGCATCCGCGGCGTCAGGCCGGCGGCGCGCACATCGCCCACCAGTTCCAGATGCACGGTGCCGCCCCGGCCGACCGGGAAGGTGCCGCTCAATTCCTGCTCGCCCGCCACCATGATCCGCACCGTGTCGCCCGGCGCCAGAAGGTCGGCGCGGGGGGCAGGCGCCGGCGCGGCGGCCTGCTGCGGCTCGCCGCCGATCAGCCCGCATCCAGCCAGGGCCATTCCCGACAGGGCCAGCGCCAAACACAGGAAACTCAAGCGCCGCATGCAATCTTCCAGGAAGGTACCCACGAATCGCCGCCGCCATTATCGGCCGGTCCGCGGGCCGGCGCAAAGCCGGCCTCAGGCCCGTGCCTTGACCGTGCCCGCGCGCTCCAGCTTGCCCCAGCCCACAAAGGGCCCCTTGGCCGCGGTCCACAGCGAGCGCACCACCACATAATACATGATCTGGCGATAGCCGAAGCGCTGCAGCGGAAGCCACAGCAGCAGGCTCCAGTCCTCGTCCCGCTCCATCAGGAATCCGGTCGTCGCCGCCAGCATGTCGACCACGATGAACACCACATAATAGATGCCGACGATCGCCAGGCTGCCGCTGTTGAACTCCGTGCCATGCTGGCTCCAGGCGATCCACTGGCCGATCAGCTGCCACACCAGCAGAAGGTCGGCGACCGGCGCAAGCGTGGTGAGCAGTATCTGGAACAGCCACACCTGCGGCAGCGCCACCAGCCCCAGTTCGCCATAGCGCGGATTGAAGGTGATGCCGCGATACTTCCACAGGCATTGCAGCGTGCCATAGGCCCAGCGGAAGCGCTGCTTGGCCAGGCCGCGCACGCTGGCAGGCGCCTCGGTCCAGGCCACCGCGGTGGGATCGAAGACCACGCGGTAGCCGGCGGTCTGGATGGCGATGGTCAAATCCTGGTCCTCGGCCAGCGTGTCGGCGGGAAAGCCGCCCAGTTCCTGCAGCACTTCGCGCCGCCAGGCCCCCACCGCGCCCGGTACCACGGTCAGCGTGTCCAGTGCCGACAGCGCGCGCCGCTCCAGATTCTGCGCCACCACATATTCCAGCGCCTGCCAGCGGGTGATCATGTTGACCCGGTTGCCCACCTTGGCGTTGCCGGCCACCGCGCCGATTTCAGGATCGGCGAACCAGCGCACCAGCCGCGAGATGGTGGTGGTCTGGAACTGGGTATCGGCGTCCAGCGCCACCACGATGTCGTGCCGCGCCGCCGACAATCCGGCATTCAGCGCATGGGCCTTGCCGCCATTGGGCAGCGACATCACCGCGACCCGCGGTTCATGCGCGAAATGCGAGCGGGCGATATAGGCGGTATGGTCCGACGAGCCGTCATCGATCACCAGCACCTCCAGCGCCGCATGGTCGCTGGCCAGGATGCGCTCGATGGTGGAGACGATCACCTTCTCCTCGTTGAAGGCGGGGATCAGCACCGTCACCCCCGGCAGCGGCACGCCCGCGAGCGGCTTTCTCTGGTGGGTGCGGTTCCACAGCGCCAGTCCCGCCAGCACCACAAGCCGCGCCACGCCCAGCACGATCGCGCCGAGGAAGCACCAATAGAGAAGCTGCGATATCCAGGAGATGGTCAGGAACACCACCCGGTCGGCATAGAGGCTGGCCGTCAGCGGCAGGTGCGGCATCACCTGGTCGCGGGTAAACCCGCCAAGTTCGGACACCGGCACGAAGCTGTAACCCTGTGCCCGCAACCTGTCGATCAGCAGCGGCAGCAGCGCCAGCGTCTGGCTGCGGTCGCCACCCGAGTCATGCATCAGGATGATGTTGCCGCGCAGGTCGGGATTGGGATTGTTCACATAGCGCAGCACGCTCTTCATCATCTGGGCGACGCTGGGCTTCTGCCAGTCCAGCGTGTCGACATGCGTGCCGACCGTGATGTAGCCGAGGTCCTGCGCGATCTCGACCGGCACGATTTCCTCGGCGTCGCTGGGCTCGGCATCGGCCAGATAGGGCGGCCTCAGCATGCGCAGCGAACGGCCGGTCAGCGCCTGGAACAGTCGCTGGGTGGCGTTCAGTTCCAGCCGCACGGCTCCAGGCGGGGTGTCGGCCAGGTTGGGATGGGTGAAGGTGTGGCTGCCGATCTCGTTGCCGTCGGCCAGTACCTGCTGCACCAGTCCGGGATAGGACTCCATGTTGGCGCCGATCATGAAGAAGGTGGCCGGCACATGCTTGGCCTTCAGGATGGCCAGGATCTGGGGCGTCCATTCCGGGTCGGGGCCGTCGTCGAAGGTCAGCGCCAGCTTCCTGGGCACCGCACCGACGCGGCGGATCACGTAATTGGTCGGCAGCTCCAGATAGGTCTCGTCGTCGATGTCGCCGGTGGCCTTGTCGATGTCCAGCTTGCGAACGCCGCGGGTGGGATTGGATTCCACCCGCAAGATCTCGCCCTCGCCGTCGAAATCGACATCGTCATTGGTGGGAATGGACTGAAGGCTGCGGGGCACCGGCGCGCCATAGGGCCGGCCCATGATGGGCAGGATCGAGGGGTCCTCGCTGCCCAGCTTCCACAGCGCATAGCCCGCCGGCTGGTAGGCGTCGGCGGCATGGATCTGGTTGAAGGCCGTGGCGCCGTCCAGGAACCAGACCTGGTGCTGGGTCCCGTCGCCGTCGCGATAGGAGAAGTGCGGATTGTTGCTGGCGTCGTCGAACTGGATCTTCGCCCCTGAATCGCGGGCATAGACCATGGTCTCCGAAAAGCTGGTGCCATAGGCCACCCCCGGCCCTGTCCAGTCATAGGCATAGGAACCCAGCGCGATGATCGTGGAAGCCGGATCCAGCGTCTTCATGCGCCTGTCCAGCGTCTTCTCGAACCAGTCCTCCGAGGCGATGGCGCCGGGCGGATCGTTCTGGTCGCGCTGGTCATAGGCCATCAGCACCGTGTAATCGACGATGTTGGCATAGGTCTGATAAGGCCAGTCCGGATCGTCGAAGGGCACCGCCTGGGCGATGATCCAGCCATGCGGGGCAAAGGCCGCCGACAGCCGGTTCAGGAAAGCGGCCAGGTCCGGATGCGCGCTTTTGGGCACGCTTTCGAAATCCACCATCACGCCCTGCAGGTGGCGGCGGGCCAGGAAAGCGGTGATGGAATCCACCAGCTGCTGCTGGCGCGCCGGGCTGGCCAGAAGCGCCGCCAGTCCCGGCCCGTTCCATTCCCCGGCCTGCGCATTCTGGATCATGGGCAGGATGGCCACGCCCGGCTTGTGCCTGCGGATATAGCGCAGCGCCTTCTCGTCCAGCGTGACGGTGAGCTTCTCGTCCGGGCCCGACAGGGTCAGCCAGCTGGGCACCACCCAGTCCAGGTACTTCAGCGACCGGCGAAGCGCGGGCCAGCTGGGATCGTCGCGCCCGGCCCAGTTTGTATAGAAGCAGATGGCCAGCGACCGGCCCTTCTGGGGCTTGAGTACCGCCGGCAACAGACGGCCCGACAGCTCGCCGGCATGGCGCCGCTTGCGGGCGATTTCCGCCCGCCGGTGCCGCGCCTGGGTCGCCAGCCGCTCGGCCCGCGCCAGAAGGCCGGGCTTTTCGGCGCGGCGGATGAGTTCCTTGGGATTGACCGCCACGGGCTTGCCGGGCAGTTGCAGCCCCGCGATGGGCGGTGAAAGCGCCAGGCTGACGCCAAAGCCGGTCAGCATGACGGCGACCACCGCGCCCGCGGTCCATGCGATCCAGCGGACCCGGGCTGCGCGCCGCCCGGAGGCGTCGAAGAAGATCGGCTGCTTGCCCATTTGCGCTCCATACAACGGCACCAAAGCGGGCGAAAGTGAGACATGGGGAGGGGGCGCGTCACGGGGTCGCCGCACGGTCGTTGTCGTGCGGGACCTTTCGGGCGCGCCTTCATGCTATCAGAAGACCGAAAAACCGATTCTGGCAGGACAATGGCTGTCTACAACTGTTCCAAATGCCCCGGCTATTGCTGCTCCTATCCCGTCATTCCGCTGAAGAAGCGCGACGTGCAGCGCCTGGCCGACCATTTCGGTCTTTCCTTCAAACAGGCGCAGGCGAAATTCACCAAGAAGGAGGGCGACGAGCCCTATGCGATGCGGCGCAAGGCCGACGAGCATTTCGGCCGCATCTGCCGCTTCTTCGACACCGATGCGCGCCGCTGCACCATCTACACCGCACGCCCCACCATCTGCCGCGAATATCCGGGCGGCAAGAGCTGCGGCTATTACGACTTCCTGCTCTCCGAACGGAAGTCGCAGGACGACCCCGAGCACGTCGCCTCGACCTGGAACAAATAGGCGAAGCCGCACGCAATTGCGACAGTGGCAGCAGCACCAAATGGTGCACTGCACCGTCGCAACAGCCTTGGCCGGCAGGCTTTTTTTTGCTCTAACAAATGCAACAAGGACAGGGGCCGGCGGCTTGTGCACGGGCATTCGGGGCATGACCCGGTGGCTCGTAGCGGCAGACGCAACCCCATAGCACGCGATCACGCAGGGCCCGGTCGGCCTGCATTGGGGAGGGGAAGCATGTTCCAACAATTGTTGACGCCCGTGGGCGGCAGCCTTGCGCTGTCCTTCGTCGTGGCGGCGCTGCCCATTGCGGTGGTGCTGTTGATGCTTGGCGTGCTCAAGCGCCCGGCCTGGCAGTCCTCGCTGGCGGGCCTGGCCAGCGCGGTCATCATCGCCATCGGCGTGTGGCAGTTCCCGGTCGGCCTGGCGCTGGACAGCGTCGCCAACGGCGTGACCTTCGCGCTGTGGCCCATCATGTGGATCGTGTTCGCCGCCCTCATCCTCTACAACGTCGCGGTCCAGTCGGGGCGGTTCGACGCCTTCCGCCGCTGGGTGCTGACCCATCTGCCCAACGACCGGCGCATCGTGCTGATCGTCATCGGCTATGGCTTCGGCGCGCTGCTTGAGGGGGTGACCGGCTTCGGCGCGCCTGTCGCGATCTGCGCCTCACTGCTGATCATGCTGGGCTTCGAGGCCGCCGATGCCGTCGTCTATGCGCTTCTGTTCAACACCGCGCCGGTCGCCTTCGGCTCGCTGGGTATTCCGATCACCACCCTGGCCGGCGTCACCGCGCTGCCGGCCGATGCGCTGGGCGCGATGGTGGGCCGCCAGCTTCCCTTCTTCGCCTTCCTGCTGCCCTTCTATGTCATCGCCATGTATGGCGGGCTGAAGTCGGTCAAGGCGCTGTTTCCGGTGATCCTGGTCGCCGGCGGCACCTTTGCCGGCGTGCAGTTCATCACCGCCAACTTCGTCAACTACACCCTGACCGACGTGCTATCGGCGCTGAGCTGCCTGATCGTGACGGTGGCGTTCCTGCGCGTGTGGAAGCCCAAGCCCGATCCGGCCTTCGCCGTGGGCGTGGGACCGGCCGATCAGATCAGCACCGACCACGGTGCCATTCCGACCTGGCAGGGCTGGCTGCCCTGGCTGATCATGTGCGCGGTGGTCATCCTGTGGACCATTTTCAAGGTCGCCGGCATGGGCCAGATGAACATCCAGTGGCCCGGCCTGCACAACCAGGTCTTCATCACCCTTTACGGCAAGCCCTATGCCGCGGTGTGGAGCTTCCAGCCGCTGGCCACCGGCACCGCCGTTCTGGTCACCGCGATCATCACATCCCTGTCGCTGGGCCAGGGCGTCAGTGGCCTGGCCAAGGCGGCATCGATGTCCGCCAGGCAGGTCGCGCTGCCGACCCTGACGGTGATCTGCATTGTGGGCCTGGCCTTCCTGATGAACTATTCGGGCATGGCCTATACGCTGGGCCAGGGCGTGGCGGCGGCCGGCGCGCTGTTCCCGCTTCTGTCGGCCTTCCTGGGCTGGCTGGCGGTGTTCCTGTCGGGCTCGGACTCCTCGGGCAACGCGCTGTTCGGCAACCTGCAGGTCGTGGCGGCCCGCCAGCTGAACTTCGATCCGGTGCTGATGGCGGCCACCAACTCCTCGGGCGGTGTCTTCGCCAAGATGATCTCACCCCAGAACATTGCCACTGGCGTGGCCATCAGCGGGCTGCGCGGGCAGGAGGCCAAGATCTTCTCACGCACCTTCCTGCACAGCATCCTGCTGACCGTGCTGCTGGGCATCCTGGTGTTCCTGCAGCAGCATGTCTGGACCTGGATGATCCCGCATTATTAGGCGCGCAGCCATACGCGACGCGAAAGGCCGGGCCGCAAAGCCCGGCCTTTTCGTTTGCGGTGCGGACTATTAGGTTCTGCCCCGCATACCAGGAATGAGGCGGGTCATGGCGCAGCGCATCGAGGAACACGGTCTGAAAATCGTCCCCGCCCTGCACGACTTCATCACCCGCGAGGTGCTGCCCGGCACCGGCGTGGACCCGGACGCCTTCTGGAAAGGCTTTGCCGCGCTCGCCACCGCCCTGATGCCCGAGAACCGCGCTTTGCTGGCCGAGCGCGACAGGCTGCAGACCGCCATCGACGCCTGGCACAAGGCCCATCCGGCAAAACCCATCGATGTCGCCGCCTATACCCAGTTCCTCAAAGAGATCGGCTATCTGGTGCCCGAAGGCCCCGATTTCGAAATCGGCACCCGCGATGTCGATCCGGAAATCGCCACCATCGCGGGGCCCCAGCTTGTCGTGCCGCTGACCAATGCGCGCTTCGCCCTGAACGCCGTCAATGCGCGCTGGGGCAGCCTGTATGACGCGCTTTACGGCACCGACGCGATCGACAGGACGGGCGATCTGGCCCCGGGCAAAGGCTACAATCCCAAACGCGGCGAAAAGGTCATCGCCTTCGCCCGTGCCGCGCTCGACATCGCCGCGCCACTGGCTTGCGGAAGCTGGGCCGATCCCGAAAAATTTTCCGTCCGCGACGGCGCGCTGGTCCCGGCGCTGAAAGACCCGTCGCGGCTCAAGGGCTGGCAGGGCGATGCCGCGCGCCCCTCGCTGATCCTTCTGGGCCATAACGGCCTGCACATCGAAGTCCATATCGACCGTTCCACGCCCATCGGCGGCGCCGACAGGGCCGGCATCAGCGATGTGGTGCTGGAATCGGCAGTCACCACCATCATGGACTGCGAGGATTCCGTCGCGGTGGTGGACGCCGAAGACAAGGCCCACGCCTATCGCAACTGGCTGGGGCTGATGACCGGCACGCTGTCGGCCACCTTCGACAAGGGCGGCAAGCAGATCGAACGCCGCGCCAATCCCGACCGGCAATACACCGCGCCCGGCGGCAAGTCTCTCACCCTGCCCGGCCGCAGCCTGCTGTTCATCCGCAATGTCGGCCACCTGATGACGTCCGACGCAATCCTGTTGCCCGACGGTAGTGAGATCGGCGAGGGCCTGCTGGACGCGGTGGTCACCAGCCTGGTGGCCATGAAGGACAAGGGGCGCAACAGCCGTACGGGCAGCATTTACATCGTAAAGCCCAAGATGCACGGCCCCGCCGAGGTCGCCTTCACCAACCGGATGTTCGACGGCGTGGAAGACCTGCTGGGCCTGCCGCGGGGCACGATCAAGATGGGGGTGATGGACGAGGAACGCCGCACCACCGCCAACCTGAAGGAGTGCATCCGCGCCGCCAGGGATCGCATCGTCTTCATCAACACCGGTTTCCTGGACCGCACGGGCGACGAGATGCACACCTCGATGCAGGCCGGCGCCATGGTGCGCAAGGGCGACATGAAGTCGGCCAGATGGCTGGCCGCCTACGAAGACCAGAATGTCGATATCGGCCTTCTCTGCGGATTCCAGGGCAAGGCACAGATCGGCAAGGGCATGTGGGCGATGCCCGACCGCATGGCCGACATGCTGAAGGCCAAGATCGGCCATCCCATGGCGGGCGCAAGCTGCGCCTGGGTGCCCTCGCCCACCGCCGCCACGCTGCACGCGCTGCATTATCACCAGGTCAGCGTGAAGGAACGGCAGGATGAACTGAAATCGCGCCCGCGCGCCAAGCTGGCCGACATCCTGACCATTCCGCTGGCGGAAAACACCAACTGGTCGCCCGAAGAAGTGCAGCAGGAGATGGACAACAACGCCCAGGGCATCCTGGGCTATGTCGTGCGCTGGGTGGACCAGGGCGTGGGCTGCTCCAAGGTGCCCGACATCCACAATGTCGGCCTGATGGAAGATCGCGCGACCTTGCGCATCTCCAGCCAGCACATGGCCAACTGGCTGCTGCACGGCATCACCAATGCGGCGCAGGTCACCGAAACCTTCAAGCGCATGGCGCAGGTGGTGGACAGGCAGAATGAAGGCGATCCGCTCTACCAGCCGATGGCACCGTCCTATGACGGCATCGCCTTCCAGGCCGCGACCGACCTGGTGTTCAAGGGCAAGGAACAGCCCAGCGGCTATACCGAGCCGCTGCTGCATGCCGCGCGGCGGCGGTTGAAGGGGGAGTGAGTGTTGTGGATGTCCGCAGGTTCTTGAGAACTGCATTGACGGCCGCAGCCGTTCTTCTCGTCACCGCGCCCGCCAGAGCCCAAGACCTCGAAACATTGAATGGCACGTGGCAAGGAAGCCTTCGCCCACTTAGCGATTCCTCCCTCGCCTCACGAAACAGCCCTATCGTTGTCCGCCTCCTCATCTCAAACGACACCGTTCAAGTTTTCCAGCCCGGTCAAGACGGCTCGTTCATAGAAATTAAGCCCGGCACCTATCGCATCATAAGACTCAAAACCAACGCTGTTATTCTGTCCATCGATTCCGGAAAGGATCGCGAGGGGACATGGGTTCAAAGCCATACCTATTCTGTGACTTTGAAAGACGCCAATACGCTGATCACAAATTTGTACTGGGTAGTAAACAATAACGATCTTCCGCCGAGCCAGGATTTCAGCAAATTCACGGTCGCGGCGGTGGGCGAACTCGTGCGGCAGCCATAAAAGCGGGAAAGCGTGACAGAAATTGAGAATGAAAAAGGCGCTGCGGGTTCGCAGCGCCTTTCTGCTTTCAAGCGAGACCTTCTTAGGCGCTCTTGTCCAACGCCTTCAGGATCGCATCGGTCATCGCCGTGGTGCCGACCTTGGTCATGCCGGGCTGCATGATGTCGCCGGTGCGATAACCTTCCGCCAGCACCGTATCGACCGCCTTTTCCAGCCGCGCCGCCTCGTCCTTCATGCTGAAGGAATAGCGCAGGCACATGGCGAACGACAGGATGGAGGCAATCGGATTGGCCAGGCCCTGACCGGCGATATCGGGCGCCGAGCCATGGATCGGCTCATACAGCGCCGACGGCAGGCCGTTTTCCTTCTTGTCGCCCAGCGACGCGGACGGCAACATGCCGATGGAGCCGGTCAGCTGCGCCGCCTCGTCCGACAGCACGTCGCCGAACAGATTGTCCGTCACCAGCACGTCGAACTGCTTGGGATTGCGGACAAGCTGCATCGCGGCATTGTCGGCCAGGATGTGATGCAGTTCCACATCGGCATATTCTCTGCTGTGCAGGTCGGTGATGACTTCCTTCCACAGCACGCCCGTGACCATCACGTTGGACTTCTCGGCGCTGTGCACCTTGTTGCCCCGCAGACGTGCCATGTCGAAGGCGACGCGGCAGACCCGCTCGATCTCGCTTGTCGTATAGACGCCGGTATCGACGGCGCGCTTCTGGCCGTCCGCCAGGGTCGTGGTTTCCTTGGGCAGCCCGAAATAGACCCCACCCATGAGCTCGCGCACGATCAGGATGTCCAGCCCCGACACGATCTCGGGCTTGAGGGTCGAGGCATCCTTCAGCGCGTCGAAGCACAGCGCCGGACGCAGGTTGGCATAGACGCCCATGTCCTTGCGCACGCGCAGCAGGCCGCGTTCGGCCCGCTTTTCGAACGGCAGGTTGTCCCACTTGGGCCCGCCCACAGAACCCATCAGCACCGCGTCGGCGGCGATGGCCTTCACAAAGGTCTCGTCGGGATCGGGCCGGCCCACCGCGTCGATGGCCGCGCCGCCCAAGAGCGCCTCTTCGGTCTGGTAGGGAAGGCCCTTCTGGCCGTACCAGCCGACCACGCGCATGGTGGCATCCAGCACTTCGGGACCGATACCGTCACCCGGTAACAGAAGAAGCTTGTATTCATTCATGGAAGAATTCTCTTTTGACTAGATCCAGGGCTGCTGGACGGCCTTGTTCTTCTCGAACGCGGCGATCTTGTCCTCGGCACGCATGGTCAGGCCGATATCGTCCCAGCCGTTCAGCAGGCACTGCTTCTTGAATTCATCGACCTCGAACTTGATGCAGCCGCCATCGGGGCCGCGAATCTCCTGCGCCTCCAGGTCGATGGTGATCACGGCATTGGCACCGCGCTCGGCATCGTCCATCAGCTTGTCGACCTCCGCCTGCGGCAGCCTGATCGGCAGGATGCCGTTCTTGAAGCAGTTGCCATAGAAGATGTCGGCAAAGCTGGGGGCGATCACGGCGCGGATGCCGAAATCCAGCAGCGCCCAGGGCGCGTGCTCGCGGCTCGACCCGCAGCCGAAATTGTCGCCCGCCACCAGGATCTGCGCCTTGCGGTAGGCCGGCTTGTTCAGCACGAAATCGGGCTTCTCGCTGCCGTCGGTGTTGTAGCGCATCTCGTCGAACAGCGCCTGCCCAAGGCCGGTGCGCTGGATGGTCTTCAGGAATTGCTTGGGGATGATCATGTCGGTGTCGACATTGATCATGTTGAGCGGGGCCGCGACCCCTTCGAGTTTCTTGAATGGTTCCATGGCGGGCCGGACCATAGCCAATTCCGCGCAAAAGAAAACACCCTCTTTTGGCGCGGGAATTGCCGCATTTCCGTCCCACCCCGCCGGGCGGGACGGCCAGGCTGCTCCGTCAGGTGACGGGGCTGGTGGCGTCGGCGGCCAGCTTGCGTCCGGCGTCGATCTGGGTGAACAGCAGCGCCCCGGCCACGCAGAAGGCGGTGACCACATAGAAGGCCGCGCTCCAGCCATAGGCCGCGACGATGAAGCCGGTCACGGTGGTCACGATGGCGCCGCCGACATTGCCCAGCGTGTTCATCACCGCCGAGCATGACCCGGCAAAGCTGCCGCCAATGTCCAGCGTCACCGCCCAGGCGTTGCCCACTACAAGCTCCAGGCCGAACACGCCCAGGCCGAACATGGCCGCGGTCAGGTAGGGACCGTCCATGTGCACGCCCAGCGGGATGAAAATCGCGGCGATCACGAAACCGGTGATGGCCACGCTCTGGCGCGCGAACTTGATGCGGCCGCTCTTGTGGATGATGTAGTCCGAGATCACTCCGCCCAGGATGTCGCCGACGACGGCGGCAGCCAGGGTCAGACTGGTGAACAGGCCCATCTGCGCCAGGTCATAGCCGCGCTCGGCGTTCAGGTATTTGGGATACCAGGCCAGGAACATGTTCAGGCTGTAGCCATAGCAGAAATACATCGCCGCCACGGTCCACATCTGCCGGCTGGACAGGATCAGCTTCCACGGAATGGGCTGGCGCTTCTTGGGCGCGGTGCCCAGTGCCGCCTCGATGCGTTCGCGCTCGGCATGGTTGATGCCGCGATGCTCGCGCGGCAGGTCGCGGTAATAGCCGTACCAGACCACCGCCCACACCACGCCCACCGCACCAAACAGCCAGAAAGGCACATGCCAGCTATAGGCGCCGATCAGGGTGGCAACCAGCAATGGCGTCGCCGCACCCGCCAGGCGCGAACCGGCATGGGTGGTGCCCTGGGCGAAGCCGCGCTCCGACGGCAGCATCCAGCGCGACAGCGCGCGGTTGGAGATGGGGAAGGCACCCGCCTCGCCCAGGCCGACCAGGAACAGGCAGACCGCCAGCATCGTCACCGACGCCGAGAACCCGGCCAGGAACGTGAAGGCCGACCACCAGGTCACCACACAGGCAAGCGCGATGCGCGGTCCCACCCGGTCGCCGAACCAGCCGCCGGGAATCTGAAAGAGGGCATAGGCCCAGGCATAGGCGGACATGATCACGCCCGCGGTACCGATGTCGAAGCCGAACTCCTTCTGGATCACCGGCATGGCGTTGGAGATCAGAACCCGGTCCAGATAGGTGATGAAATAGGCCAGCACCACAAAGCCCAGGATGCGGTGGCGCACGCGTGTCGGCTTGGTGCCCGCTGGCTCGGCAACTGTCGACATGTGGCATTTCCCCCTTTTTACGATCCGGCGCGGGAAGCCGTCAGGCCCCCGCGCCGTCCGCAAGTCTTCGCTCAGATCAGGCTAAGGCGCGATCCGGGCATCAATACGGCATGTTCGGCAGGTCCGCCGGACGCGGCTGGCACGCGCTCAGCGGCCGGTCGCGGCAGGTCTGCCAGATCGTCGGGACCGAATTGCCGGCGATATAGACGCTGTTGATCGTCTCGGTGTTGCGGATGTCCTTCAAGGGATCCTTGTCCAGCACCAGAAGGTCGGCCCACTTGCCTGCGGCGATGGAGCCGATCGTCGTGTCGCCAAGCCAGCGCGCGTTCATGCTTGTGGCCGACACGATGGCCTGCATCGGCGTGCGGCCGGCCATCACCTCAAGCTGCATTTCCTCGTGTGCGTTGAAGCCGGGGAAGCGGCCATTGGGGCCGGAATCGGTGCCCATGCCCATCAGAATTCCCGCCTGGGCCATGCGCTCGTAATTCTCCAGCGCCTGGAACAGGGTGCGGTCCATGTCCGAGAAGACCTGCTTCTTGTAGGGCAGTCCGGGGAACATGGTGTAGCCCAGGACCACCGCTTTTTCGCGGGCCGGGCTCTTCAGTACCTCGATGGTGCCGGGCGTGACGCCGCGGGTGAAGAAGGGATCGTTCAGCCAGGGCATCACCGCCAGGCTATAGGCCATCTCGCGCGACAGGGTGGAGGAGACCATCCACACGCCCTTGGCCTTCATCATGTCCAGCAATTCCTTGTCGACCGGCTGGTCGCGCACCATGTGGGCGAAGCCGTTGATGCCCTCGCGCACCAGTTCCTTGGCATCGGCCAGATAGAAGACATGCGCCACCGCCTTCAGGCCCTTCTTGTGGGCCTCGTCGATGACTGCCTTGCTGATGGAATAGGGCATCTTGACCGGGATGGTCTTGCGCTCGTCGTCCATCCACAGCTTGATGAAATCGGCGCCCTTGGCGGCCTGCTCGTCCACCAGCTTGCGCGCTTCTTCCGGCGTCGCCACCGGCTGGGTCACGCCCAGAAGCCCGCCATAGCCGCCCTTGAAAACCACACCCTGGCCGGCGCTGAACAGCCGCGCCATGGTCGGGCGGCTCTTGCGCTGCTGGTTGCGCATCTGAAGGACGAAGTCCTTGTCGGTGCCCAGCACCTGAACCGAGGTCACGCCATAGGCGGAATACTGCTTGAGGTCGGCCTGGACATTCTCGGGCGTCTCATACTTCTCGTCCTGGGTAAGGTCATGCATCATGCCGACATGGACGTGGGCATCGATGATGCCGGGCATCACGAACTTGCCGGCCAGGTCCACCGTCTTGGCGCCGGCCGGCGCCTTGAGCTGGGCCATCGGGCCGACAAAGGCGATCTTGCCGTCGGTCATCACGATGGCCGAACCCGGCTGGGCGGGCTTTCCGGTGCCGTCGATCACGGTGACGTTGGTCAGCACCGTGGATTCGGCCAGGGCGGGCGTCGCCCATGCAACCGCGGTCATGGCAGCGGCCGCCACAAGGGCACCGGCGCCGGCGGCATTCTTCAAGCGAAACATCTTCCCAGAACTCCCATAGCTAAAGACCGCCGTAACGGACGGCCCATCGCGAAACCCGTTCCCCGGTCTTTCGCGCATCGACCCCGACCCAATTATGCCGAATCTGCCTTCCCTCCCCTGACACCGAGCGCGGACCCCTTTTCCGGGGCTTTCTTTTCGGATGCATGGGAGCATCCCCAAAGGAATGCCGCACAACTCGCGCCGGACCTTAAGGCAGCCTTCCGCGAAAAAAAAGCACGAAGCCCTGTCGCTGCACTGCGTCATTGCACCCTGCGAAATCCGCCGCGGCGATTTTGCGACAGGGAGCGAAAAAAATGCCGCCCTCCGGCGGAAGGCGGCACCGATGCCGGCGGGTTGGCCCCGCCTTATGTCTTTATTCCCCTCGGGCGCGGGCGGATTTTTCCGCTACGCGGTCTCGGCTTCTCGCCGATGGAATTTCGCCAAGCCTTTGATGTGGCGTTCTTTCCTCTACCCCGATTGGCGGTCTTGCGCCGTCCCTTGTTCTTGTGCGCACGTCGCGCTTTCGCGCACCGCACGCACGCAAGTCTAGGACGCCATCCGCGCAATGACAATTTCATAACGTTCGGCCGATGCTGCATCGCGGCAGCTTTGCCCTGCCGTGCGATCCCGTCTAACCTTGCTGCAACAACAACCGGAACGGGGAAAGCGCCATGCAGGACTGTTCGCGCCGCGCGATGATGGGCGTCATGGCGGTTGCAGGCGCCGGCATGGCCCTGCCCGCCTTCACGCGCGTTGCCATCGCCGCCGATCCCGTCATTCCCGCCGCGACCATCGCCGCGCGACGGAACGCCCCGGTCGTTCCCAAAAAGGTGAATCGCCTTTTCAACCTGCGTCCCCAGGTGATGGAGCCCAACGACCTGCAATTTTCGCCGGACGGCAAATTGTGGGTGCTGGACCAGAAGGACCCCAACAAGGTCTTCACCATCGATCCGGCGAATGGACAGGTTCTGGCCGGCGTCCAGACCGAATGCATCCATGGCAGCGGCATCACCTATGGCGACGGCGCCTGGTTTCTGACGTCCACAAAGGTGCTGACGGGCAAGCCTTCCACCCTCAAGGTCGATCCGAAGACCGGCGCCACGCTGAAGAAATGGGAAACGCCCGGCTGGGGAATTTACGGCGCTTACACCAGGCGCGAGCGCAAGCCCGGCGACCTGCCGCTGGAATCGGGCGGCCATGGCGTCAAATGGGCAGGGAAGGACAAATACTGGATGGCGGTGCCCGCCAGCGGCAAACTGTTCCTGATGAATGCCGAGGAAGGTACCGTCGCCCGTTCGATCCAGGCGCCCACCGTGCGCACCCACGGCATCGCGCTGGACGGCGATCACATCTGGTGCGTCGGCTCGGACGAGGCCGAGATCTACAGGCTGCGCATGTCCGATGGCGGCATCGTCGGCAGGATCGTGCTCGACAAGGCGAACGATCCGTCGGTCCATGGGCTGGACATCCACGACGGCGTCCTGTGGTATTGCGACGCGAACAAGGGCTGGGTCTGCAATCTCACGTGATGGGACGGGCCCGAACAACACGAATTTCATTCAAGGGGGACGATATGGATCGCCGCAAATTCATGGCAAACGCGGGTGCGGCCGGATTGCTGGGCGCGGCGGGCGCCGCCCTTTGGACACCGCCGGATGCTTTCGCGCTGGGCCTGCCCAAGGACAAGGTCAAGCGCATCCGCTACTACAAGACCCCGACGGATGCGGCGGGCCGCCCCAATGTGCACCAGCCGACCTTCAACCAGTCCACCAACATCGTCACCATCGAGACCGAAAGCGGGCTGATCGGCATCGGCGAGGGCGGCGAGCCCTCCACCATGGAACAGTGCGCCGGGCTTCTGATCGGCGAAGACCCCTTCCGCATCGAACATCTGTGGCAGGTGATGGAGCGCGGCTATTTCTATCCGGCCGGCCGCGAAAAGACGCACTCGCTGGGCGCGCTCGATGTCGCGCTGTGGGACCTGAAGGGCAAGGCGCTGGGCGTGCCGGTGTGGCAGCTTCTGGGCGGCAAGAGCCGCGACCATGTCGAATGCTATGCCACCGGCTATCCCACCCCGCCGGGCGGCACGATCGAGGACGCGGCGCGTGCCTGTATCCAGGCGGGCTTCCGCGCTTTCCGCACCGGCGTGGCTGAATCGGTTGAGTTCGACCGCTTCCGCGCGGTGGAAAAAACCATCGCGGAGTGCGAGCTGATCCGCAAGGGCGTGGGCAAGGACGGCGCCTGGGCCATCGACTTCCACGGCACCATGGACCCGGAAGACGCCATCACCCTGGCCACGGCAATCGAACCCCTGCGGCCTTTCTTCTGCGAAGACCTGATCCGCGGCGAGAATATCGATATCTACAAGGTGATGCGCCCGCGCCTGCGCGTGCCGATCGCGGTGGGCGAGATCTATGGCGTGAAGTGGGAAATCGCGCCGCTGATCGAACAGAACCTGATCGACTTCGCCCGCTGCACGGTGCCCAATGTCGGCGGCATCACCGAATACATGAAGATCGCCGCGCTGGCCGAGACGCATTATTGCGGCCTGATCCCGCACTTCACCGGCCCCATCGGCGAGACCGCGCTGGTGCACTGCCTGACCGCCACCTCGGTCATCGCACTGATGGAAATGACCGGCGCGGGCCGCCGCCCCTGGCCGTACCTGCCGCAGGCTTACGACTTCCATGACGGCAAGCTGTGGCCCAATGAGCGGCCGGGCCTGGGCGTGACGCTGGACACCAGCAAGTTGCAGCAGGTGGGCGACTGGACGGAGCATTATGCCCCGATCCAGATCAATCACCGACCGGATGGGAGCTATACAAACTGGTAGGCGCGGGCCTTTTGCCTACTGGCGGCGTCGCGCGTGCTCACGTGCTCTTCGCACGCGCCTTCAGCTCGCGGCTTTCCAGGCTGCCACGCACCTGGCCGCGCGTGCGGCGATGTCGGCGTCGGAATAGTCCGGCTTGAACAGTTCGCTGCCCAGGCCGAAGCCCGCCGCGCCGGCCTTGCGCCATTCGCCCATGTTGGCCGCGCCGACCCCGCCCACCGCATAGACCGGCACCGATTTCGGAATCACCGCCAGCATCGCCTTCAGGTGGTCGATGCCGCCGGTGGAAGCGGGAAACAACTTCAGTGTCGTCGCCCCCGCCGCGATGGCGGCAAAACCTTCCGACGGGGTGTAGAAGCCCGGCATCACCGTCATCGCCCTGGCCACGCCGCGCGAAATCACCGCCGGATCGGTGTTGGGCGTCACCAGCAAACGGCCGCCTGCATCGGCCACCCGGTCCACGTCGGCCGCCGTCAGCACCGTGCCCGCGCCGGTCAGGCAGCGGCGGGCAAATTCGCGCGCCAGCAGTTCGATGCTCTTGAAGGGCTCGGGAGAATTGAGCGGCACCTCGATGGCGCGCAGCCCCGCGCCATACAGCGCCCCGGCCACGCCCAGCACCCGGTCGGGCGTCACCCCGCGCAGGATGGCGACGATGGGCAGTTCGGCCAGCAATTCTTCCGGAGTCATCGGCTCAGTTCCGTGTGTATCTGCACCAGGCCCGCCAGGGCAGCGGCATCGCCATCAATCACTGGCGCCTCGACCTTATAAAAGTCCAGCGCCTTCGCATAAAGCGCCGCCAGCAGGGGCGAGCAGACCAGCGGCACCCGCGAAGCCGAAAACAGATTCAGCGCAGCGCCCACGTCCGCGCCCACGATCAGCCCCGACAGATAGGACGCCGCACCGGATTTGGCCATGACCCCTGTCACCACCCGGCTGCGGGTGGAAAACAGAAGATGCAACAGCCCCGCCTTGTCATTGTCCCGCGCCGTCTTCAGCCCCAGCGCGAAGGCGTCGCTTTCCGCATCGACCGCGCCGCCGTCGCGCGCCAGCACCGAATGGCGCGCCAGAAGCTCGAACAGTTCGCCCGACAGCGCAGTCTGGAATCGCATCACCGCGCCGTCTTCCATCACCACCCACTTGACATGCGTGCCGGGCATGCACAGCAGGTGCCGCCCTTTGGCCAGGGCAGGATCAAGACGCAGCGCGCCCAGGATCTGCACTTCCTCGCCCCGCATCACGTCCGGCGCGCCCGCCGGGTTGGTGCATTTCAGGCCTGGCGCGATGGCGATGGCCCGCCCCCCCGCCTCGAACTTCAGCGCCGCGCCCGCGATCGCTTCGGGCCGGGCCGGGCACTCAAGATAGGGCACTTCCTTCCAGCCGATGGTCGATCCCACCATGCCGCCCAGCACCGCGGGCAGCTTGCCGTGGACCCGATCTTCATAGGCCAAGTCCCATTCCGCCACCGCGGCGGCAAAGCGCCCGGCGCAGTCGGGCACGGAAGCGCCCGCGCCCTCGCGCCGGTCCAGCACCGTGCCGTCCGCGCCGCACAGGTAAAGCCTGAGACGGCTGGTGCCCCAGTCGCCCGCGATGAAAGCCGCCTTGGTCATGGCGGGTCTTCTACAGAAGCGGCTAATTCTTGTCGAACAGGGCGCGCAGTTCGTCCTTGGCCCGTTCCAAAACCTTCTTCTGCCGCGCCGGCAGATCCTTGCCCCCGCGGTTGATATAGAAGGTCAGCATCGACATGGCGGAAGCGTAGGGGCTGGACTTGCGCCGGTGGCTGGCCTCAGCCGACCGCTTGAGCGAACGGGCGATCCGCCGCGGGTCCTTCCAGGTGAAGACGCCTTTCGTCAGGTCCAGCGCGTCGCTTTCGCGCGTCACCCGCCCCGACCATTTCCTGCCGGGCTCTGTCTTTCGGCCGCCCCGGGTCTTATTGGCCTTCTTCCTGGTCTTGCCGGCTGTCCGCGCGGGCATGTCAGCTGCGCCGGACGCCCTGGCCGATGTCGTGCAGCTGCACCGGCATGCCCGACGAATCATAGCCGCCCGGCCCTCGCCCGTCGGTGAACGAAAGGATGTCTTCGTAATGGTCGCGGTCCTGGCCCATCACGCGGATGGTGACCAGCGTGCCGCCCCGCCTTATGCCATCGGCATATTCGGCGGCGTCGTTCTCATCCAGGCCCGATTCCACCAGGGCGCCGACAATGCCGCCCGCCGCGCCGCCCGCCACTGCGCCCGTCAGAGCCGCCGTCAGCCATCCGGCCGCGGCCACGGTGCCGATGCCCGGCAGCACGAAGGCGCTCAGCCCCGCCACAAGCCCGGCGGCAGCGCCGACCGCCGCCCCCTTGCCGGCGGCCGCCCCGCGATCGTCGCGCCCGTCGCGGTCGCGGTCGATTTCGTCGCCGGCATTGTGCATCCCGGCATTGGCCATCGGCCGGCTGTCCCTGCGGGTGGCCGAGATCACGCCGATATCGTCTTCGGGAAGACCGCTGGCCTTCAGTTCGTCGATGACTGCGCGCGCCCGGGCCGCATCGGGGTAAAGGCGCGAAAGGGTGATCATCATGGTCTGGACCTCCTGTGCCGTGCCAGGCGCCGCTTCTTGTTGCTGTCTTGACGCGCGTCATGCGCGCCACGCATTGGCGCCGCAACGGCAAGGAGGCAACACCGCAGCACGATGGCCGTTCCAGCCGGAACCGATTTTAATTTCGCCTGTTACCGCCAAGGGTTCCAACAGGCGTGGAGGACATGGCCGGAAAATATTCCAAGGGCGCGCAGCGCAAGGTCAAGAAGGCGATGGAGGAGCGCAAGAAGGGCACGCTGAAGAGCGGCTCGGGCCGGAAGGTGAAAAGCCGCAAACAGGCGATCGCCATCGGCCTGTCGGAAGCGCGCCGCGAAGGCAAGAAGGTCCCCAAGAAAACGACCAGCAAGAAAAAGACCGGCAAGAAGAAAACTACCAGGAAGAAGTCCGGCAGGAAAACCGGCCGCAGGAAGGCCAGTCGCTAGGGCGCTTTCGCCGGGTCGCGGAAACGCTTCACGGCTTTGATCGTCGCAGTTGCGAAAAAACGCTCTAGGCCGCCAGCTCCGCAGCCAGCGCGCACAGCTTCTCCAGGTTGAACGGCTTGTACAGGATCTGGATGTTGTGTTCCTGCGTCAGCCTCTGCGGCGGCTCCTGGGCATAGCCGGTCATCAGCAGCACCTTCAGCCCGGGTCGCAGGGCATAACCGGCCTCGACCAGCGCATAGCCGTCCATGCGCGGCATCTTCACGTCCGACACAAGAAGGCGTATCTGCGGATTGGCCTTCAGCAGTTCCAGCGCTTCGACTCCGTCGGCGGCCTCGAACACAAGGAAGCCCGCCTCCTCCAGCATTTCCACCGCAATGGTGCGCAGCATGGCCTCGTCCTCGGCCACCAGGATGGGCACCGGCCCAGCTTGCGGATTCATGCGATCTCTCCCCCGATATCGCGCGGCATCAGAATGGTCATGGCTGTGCCCTCACCCGGCGCGCTCTGAATCACCAGATAGCCCCCCGATTGACGCACATAGCCGAATGTCATGGAAAGCCCAAGCCCGGTGCCCTTGCCCTGCGGCTTGGTGGTGAAGAAGGGGTCGACGGCACGACGGCGCACGTCCTCCGGCATGCCATGGCCGGTGTCGCGCATCGTCAGCGCCACATACGCGCCGGGCTTGAACTCCTCCATCTCCGGCGGGGCGGACGACAGGGTCATGTCGGACGTCTCGATGGTCAGCCGTCCTCCTTCAGGCATGGCGTCGCGGGCGTTGATCGCCAGGTTCAGGATCACATTCTCCATCTGGTTGACGTCGCACAGGACCGGCCACTGGGCGTTCAGCCGGGTGACGATCTCAACCTTCTCGCCCACCGAGTGGCGGAGCAGTTCCCCCATCCCCTCCACCAGATGGCTCAGCGATACGCGCTGCGGCGTCAGCGGCTGGCGGCGCGAGAAGGCCAGGATCCGCTGGGTCAGGTGGGCGGCACGGTCCAGTGCCTCCTCGGCATTGACGATGTAACTGCCGCCCTGCGGCCCCAGTTCCGCCCCAAGCCGCCGGCGCAGCAGCCGCAGATTTCCTTTCACGATCATGATCAGGTTGTTGAAGTCATGGGCGATGCCGCCGGAAAGCTGGCCGACCGCCTCCATCTTCTGGCTCTGGCGCAGCGCCTCTTCGGTGCGCTGACGCTCGGCCATTTCCGCCTGCAGGCGCTCGTTCATTTCGGAAAGCTGGCGGGCGCGCCGCGCCAGCGCCGCCTGCGAGAAGCTCAGCACCGCGATCACCAGCGCGCCCATGGTGACCAGAAGCACCAGCCCGGCATAGCGCGCATAGCGGCGCTGCACCGGCTCGGAGACCGCGCGCAAGAGCACCATGCCCACCCTTGTGCCGGCCTGGCGCACCTCCTCGGCAACGTCGACATGGTCGCCGCCATAGGTGGTTGCGGCGCGCCGCACCTGGGCGGGAAGCCGCGTGCCGCCGCGGGCGAAGCCGGCCAGAAGCCGGCCCTGCCTGTCATAGACGCCGGCGGCCTCGGTCTCGGGATTGACCGCCACCGCATTGACATATTCCTGCGCCGCCTTGCGGTCGTCGAACACCACCGCGGCGCTGACGCTGGCCGCCAGGATCTGGGCCTGCTCGCGCACACTCTTGACCTGCTGGCCGCTGTAGACCTGCTCCTCATACACGGCCATGGCGATGCCCACGCCCAACAGAAGCCCCGCCGCCGCCAGCGCGCCGATCACCGACAGGTCCCAGCCGTGCTGCCTCATGGCTTGCCCCTGGCACGGACCGCATGGGCCAGGTCCAGCAGCTTGGAGCTGATGGAAATCCCCTCCCGCCCGGCCTCGGCATCATCGATGTCGAAACGCACATGGTTCGCGTCGATCACAAAGCTGATAATGCCGTGAGGCCGCATTCCGGAGTCGGTGACCGTGACCACCGGCTTTCCCTTCAGCGCCTCCAGCGCCTCGTCCGCCAGTTCGGGATCGCTCGCGGACAGGAACACCATCTGGCAGCCGGCGTCCGGCAGGGCCAGGTGGCGCACATTGATGGGGCGCCCGCCGACCCGGGCGCTGCGCGCGGCCGCATCCAGCACCCCGCCAAAGGGATCGTCGCCCACCAGGCAGACGGTCACCGGGCTGGACGGACTTTCGAAACTGCGTGCCGGCCAGGTGATGAAGGGAATGAATTTGGTCAGGTATGCCGCCTTGACCGCATATTCCAGCGACGGCGCCGCGTGGGCCGGACCCGCAAGGGCCGCCACCACGGCCAGCACCAGCCCCGCCCATCCATAAAGAGTGCGGGCCGCGCGCATCGCTAGAAACTGACCTGCGTCTGCAGCATCACGCTGCGGCGGATCAGGTCCGATCCGGGATATTCCTGGTGCTGGCCATGCAGCAGGTTGAAGCCGGCCAGCGACAGCTCCAGCTTTTCCGTCAACTGCCAGGCAAGCCGCGCATTCAATTCGGCATATTCGGGCACCTTGGGATTGGGCAGCGCGCCGACATAGCGAAGGTCCGCGTCCAGGTTGACATCTTCTCCCAGCCGCATGGAGGAGCGCAGCGACGCCCAGTGGTGGGGATCATCGCCCGCCTGCGAAATCCCCAGAAGGCCGCTGGCGCCCGGCTTGAACTCCAGGTCCAGGTGCTGGGCGGTGAAGCCCGCCGACAGCAGCCACCAGTCCGCGGCCTGCCAGTCGCCCCAGATCGACACGCCATGGACATTGCCCTTCATGCCATTGCCCCAGACAAGCGGAATGAAGGTCGCCGGCGTTGTCTCGACCGTGCGCAGATCGTCGTAAAGGCTGTCGAACAGCGTCACCGAGACGGTCGCGTCCGGGGTGACCTGGCCGCGATAGCCCAGTTCGAAATCGGTGACGGTCTCCGGCTCGAAGTTCGGATTGCCGGTCGCAAAGGTCACGCTGCCCAGCTTCTCCACCACATCGGTGTCGAAGGGCGTGGGCGCGCGCACCGCCCGCGAGGCCGAGGCCCAGACCAGGTGGCCGTCCGCAACCGTCCACGACAGGCGCCCGCTGGGCATCGCCGCCCATCCCGACCAGGGATCATTCTCCAGCTTGACGCCAAGGGTCAGCTGCACCGCCTCGCTGAGCGCGATGTGATCCTCGGCGAAGATGTCGGTCAGGCTGAGGGTGCGCGCGGCCGGCGAGAAGATCAGCGAGGTGTCGGGTGCGATGCGGCTGGTGATGCGGTACTGGTCGAAGCGCTGGCCGACGCCCCACACCAGGCTGTTCCAGTCGCCCAGGCTGAAATTGTGCTGCAGCTCCATGTCATAGGTATTGAGGGTAAAGGCGCCGCCGCCCGCCATCGCCCGCCGCGTCTGGTCGAAATAGGTCAGGAACTGCAGGGCCGAATTTTCTTCCAGCGGATGGGTCCAGTTCAGCGTCAGGTTGGCGCCCGATATCTGCTGGTTGGCCAGGCCCCCCGCCTGCGCCTCGGTGCCGCCAAAGGCGTCGCCATGCAGGCTGACCACTTCATCTCCCGGCGTCCAGTCAAGCTGGAAGCCGCCCTGCGGACGCGTCCAGCCGTCATGGGCATCCTTGCCGGATGCGGCGTTGAAGGCGCGCTGGTAGAAATCCTGGCCATAGACGCGATAGTGCAGGTCCTCGTCCAGCGCGCCGCCATATTGCAGGGCCGCGCTGTAATAGCCCGTGCCGGCGCCCAGCGTCAGCAGGCCGCCCGGCGTATCGGCGGCCTTCCTGGTGATCACGTTGATCACGCCGTTGACGGCGTTTGCGCCCCACAACGTGCCGCCCGGCCCGCTGATCACCTCGATGCGCTCGATATTGGCGGCCGGCACGTCGGGCATGTCCCAATAGACGCCCGAATAAAGCGGGGTATAGACGCTGCGCCCGTCGATCAGAACCAGGAGCTTGTTGGGAAAGTTCTGGGCCGCACTGTTGCCGTTGAACCCGCGCGCGGTGATGTTCCAGGCGCTGGGGCTGGTCTGCATCACCTCCAGGTTGGGCGCCAGGCGCAGCATCTGCGGCAGGCTGACCGCGCCCGAACGGGCGATGTCGTCATGGCTGATCACATAGGCGGCAGCCGCCGCGCTGATCAGAGGCTGGGCGGACTTGGACACGGAAGTGATCTCCACATCCGCCAGCTGTTCGATCGACAGGTTCTGAAGGTCGGCGGCACTGGCCAGTTGCTGGAACGGCTGTGCGCGTACGGGCCCGGCAAGGCCCGATGAGGCGAGCAGGATGCCCAGCAGGGCACCACGAATCGCCTGGCGCCGCCCGCCACCGCCTCCAGTCACGCAAATCCCCCGCTCGCACCAGCCGGCTGCCCAGCCGGCTATCGGCCTGAAACGTCGCCGGGCTGGAAAAGTTCCGTTTTCGTGAGGCTGAGTGCCGGCCCGAACCTGTCGATCAGCCCGGGATCAGGCCGCGATCCTTCAGCATCGGCCCGACATCGGGGTCCTTGCCATAGAAGGCCCGGAACATGGGTCCGTAATCCAGGGTGTGGCCCTTCGACAGGATCAGGTCGCGGAAACGCTGGCCGTTCTGGCGCGTCAGCCCGCCATGATGCTCGAACCAGTCATAGGCATCGTCGTCCAGCATCACCGTCCACTGATAGGCGTAATAGGCCGCCGCATAGCCGTTCGCCCAGATGTGCAGGAAATAGCTGGAGCGGTAGCGCGGCGGCACATCGGGAAAATTGGTGCCGGTGAGCTTCAGCGCCTCGGCTTCAAAGGCATCGACATCGGGCTTGGGCGCGCCCGCCGGCAGAAGATGCCATTGCATGTCCAGTTCGGACGCCGCCAGCAGCTCGCCCAGTTCATAGCCCTGGCCCCAGGTCTGCGACTTGCGCAGCTTGTCCACCAGGTCCTGCGGGATCGGCTTGCCGGTCCTGTGGTCGACGGCATAGTGCCTCAGCACGTCGGGATAAAGCGCCCAGTGCTCGTTGAACTGGGAGGGGAATTCCACGAAGTCGCGCGCCACATTGGTGCCGGAGACCATGGGATAGGTCTGGTCCGCGAACAGCCCGTGCAGCGCATGGCCGAATTCGTGGAACATGGTGGTGACATCGTCGAAGCTCAGCAGCGCGGGCTGGCCCGGCGCAGGCTTGGTGAAATTGGCGACATTGAACACCACCGGCTTGGTACCGAGCAGTTTGGACTGGCCCACGAAATTGCTCATCCAGGCGCCGCCCGACTTGTTGTCGCGCTTGAAGTAGTCGAAATAGATCAGGCCCAGCGAACTGCCGTCGTGATCGAACACCTCGAACACCATGACATCGGGCTGATAGACCGGAATGTCGTGGCGCTGCCTGAAGGTGATTCCATACAGCCTGTTGGCCGCATAGAAGACGCCGTCGCGCAGCACCTTGTTCAGCTTGAAATAGGGCTTGAGCGCCGATTCATCCACGTCATAGCGCTGTTTGCGCACCTTCTCGGCATAGCGCTGCCAGTCCCACGCGGGTGGGCGCCACCAGCGCGCCGATGAATTTCTGCACCGCCTGGGGCGTTTGCGCCATCTGGTCGTAGAGCGCATAGGCGGCATAGCTGGGATAGCCCAGAAGCTTTGCCTTCTCGGCGCGGATCACCGCCAGGGTCTGGATGATGTCGCGGGTATCGTTCCTGTCGCCGCGCTCGGTGCGCCTCCAGCTCCTGTCGAACAGCTGCTGGCGGATGTCCCGGTCGGCCAGGTCGGTCAGCAGCGGCTGCTGCGTGGTGTTCTGCAGCGCGATGAGATATTTGCCCTTCAGCCCCCGCTCTTCGGCGGCATGGGCGGCGGTGGCGACCTGCGTGTCCGAAAGACCGGCGAGCCCGGCCTTGTCGTCCACCACCAGCGCGCCGGCCTTGGTGCCGGCCACCAGCCGCTGCTGGAATTCGGCCTGCAACGAGGCGTCCTGCCTGTTGATCTCTTTCAGCCGCGCCTGGCCGGCCGCCGGCAGGTTGGCGCCGGAATGAATGAACTGCTGGTAATAAAGCTTGAGAACCTGCGCCGCTTCCGGATCGAGGTTCAGACCGTCGCGCTTTTCGTACAGCGTCTTCACCCGCGCGAAGAGCTTGGGATTAAGGAAAATGGCGTCCTGGTGCGCGGCCAGCCTGGGCGCCTCCGCGGTCTGCACCTTGTCCAGGGTGGGATTGGTGTTGGCCTGCACCACCGCGAAGAACGTCTCCAGCACCCGGTCCAGCATGCGGCCCGATTTTTCCAGCGCCGCGATGGTATTGTCGAATGTGGGCGCCGCGCCCTGACCGGCGATCGCCTCGACCTCGGCCATCTGGCGGCGCATGCCTTCTTCGATCGCGGGCTGGTAGTCGCTGTCCCGGATCTTGCGGAAATCCGGCGCCTGGAAGGGCAGCGTGCTGGCATGTTCGAACGGGTTGGCGCGGGCCGGTGGTGCCTTGGGCTTTTCGGACGGCCCGCAGCCAAGCGGCAAAAGGCACGCCGAAAGCAGCGCCAGATTACGGATGCGAAAGGTCATTGGGGGCCCCGCCGGAAAGACCCCGCGACTATGCCAAGAGCCACGCCGGATGCAAAGTTGCACGCGCGTCAGGAAAGGCCGCCCACCGCGCGGATCGCCGAGCGCGCGATCTCAAGATTCTCGCGAATCGCCTGATAGCGGTCGCCCATCTTGATGACCGCACTGACCTCGCCGTCATATTCGCCGGGCAGCGGCGCGCGCACCTGATCGACCTTGGCGGCATCGACGCGGATCGTCCTGCCGTCGGGGCGCGTGAATTTGACCAGCAGCGCGTTATGCGCAGGTTTGCCCTTGCCCAGGACACTGGTGATGTGTCCGACATAGGCGCGGGTTTCCGCCGGCAGGCGCGCGCCATGCTGCAGATGGTCGTCCACGCGGCCGGGACCGGCATTGTAGGCGGCGAACATGGCCGGATAGCCGTATTTCCTGTGCAGCCAGCGCAGATAGGCCGCGCCGGCGAAGATGTTGTCCTGCGCGTCGAAGGGATCGGCCCCCAGCCTGTACTGCGCCGCCATCTCGTCATAGGTCTCGGGCAGCACCTGCATCAGCCCCAGCGCGCCGGCGCGCGACACGATGGGCCGGCCCGGCGCCATCATGGTGCGCCCGCCGCTTTCGCGCTGCATCACCGCGCGGATCCAGGCTTGGGGGACATGGAATTTGCGCGAGGCCTTGCTGATCAAGTCGTCCCAGCGTCCCATCAGCTGGGAGGGCTTCATCGCCGCTTCCCTGTCGAAGGCCGAAGGCACGATGGGCCTGGGCGTGACCACCACCGCTTCCACATGCGACGACTGCAGCACCGCGGGCTGTTCCACCGCATCGCGCACATGCACATGCGGCATCATCAGCGCCGCAGCCGTCAGCAGCATGCCCAGCATGAGCAGGGGCGCGGTGCTGCGCACGGGACGAATGTCCAGCGCCGGGGCGACGGCAGAACGGGCAATCACGGAATCGCAATCGGACAAACGCGTCTCCATTTCGATTTCGGAACTTCGCGGATCGGATGGAACCGGGCGCTCTCGAAATTTTTTTCGAAGAAGCGGAACCAGAAGGCGCCAGCTTCACATGCCCCAGTTGATTGCGAGATACCGGTCCCGGCGGGCAAATGCAAGCCGCAACTTTTCGGGAACCTTCAGCGGTACTGGGCCTCTGCGGCGCGCAAATGCTGGATAAGCGCGGCGATATCGCCGTGGCTGCGTGCCAGCACGGCGGCGAATTCGTCGCGCTGTGCCAGCGCCAGCCACACGCCCGCCACCGAAATGTCCACCAACACCGGCTTTGGTCCATCGCTGCGGATGCGGAAATCCACTTCCGTCGCATTGCCGCTTGCCGCGGCGCCTGAAACGGTGGTGGCGACAACATCATCGCCCGGCGCGCGCTCGCGCGATCCGGTTACCTTGAGGGACTGTCCGGCGTATTGCGCGAAATAGGACTGGTAGACCGCCAGCGAGTAATCGCGGAAGGCATCGACAAAGGCATTCACCTGCTCGGCGCTGGCGCCGGCGGCATATTTGCCCAGAAGGAACAGCGCCACGCGCCTGATGTCGGTCAGGCCCATCAGGAAGGCCGCGAAACGCGTGCGCCGGTCGGCGGCGCTGAGCGAGGCATCGTTGAGGATGTCGAGGCCGCGCTGGATATTGGCGGCGACGAAGCTTTCGGCGGCCGTGGCGGCCAGCGCGCGCCGGGCCGTGAGCGCTAACGGCGCAGCGGCCAGCGCGGCGGCGATCATGGTTCTGCGTTGAAGCAATGAAATCTTCCCTGGCTGATGGCGCCCCCGCCAAGGCGGCTGGGTACAAGGCGGAAGCGGCGGAAATGGGGCCGTGATGCAGCGCATCAAACCATGCGCGCTGCCAGGCCAACAAATCGTGTGTTCCCCTGCGAAAAATTGAGACGAATTCATCCCCGCTTCCCTCTGCAAAGCGCCCTTGCGCGCTGGCCCAAGGGAACCGCCACTGCTAGGGTGCGGGCCGAAAAATCGTCCGAAAACGGGCGAAGGGGGAGGGATAAGGAAAATGAGGATCGACCGGCTCGCCACGGTGGGAAGAACCGCGGCCCGGGGCATGATAGCCACGGCCGCCATCGCAGCCATCGCAACCATCGCCGTCCAGCATGCCGCCGCACAGACCCAGGCGCGCGCCACCAATCCGGGCAACAAGGCCACCGTCGCATGGGCCGCCAAACCCGCGACGCTGCCACCCTACACGGGCCCCAACAAACTCGTTTACCGCCTGGCCGATGTTCTGGCCGCCCACAAGGGCCAGGCCAACTGGCACCAGGAAGTCTTCCTCAGCCGCGATTTCGAAGGCGACTGGGTTTCCATGGCGCCCGGCGGCAAGACCAAGACGCAATTCTATGCCGACGACCGCGTTTTCTGGGTGGTGCAGTCCGGCGCCATGAAAGTCACCATCGAGGGGCAGGAGCCTTTCGTCGCCACCAAGCACTTCCTGGTGCAGGTACCCAAGCGCCTGCAGTACAGCATGGAGACGGTGGGCAACGAACCGGTGCTCTATTTCCAGATGAAGCCGGCGGGCGAGGCGCCCGATTATCCGCTGACGGAAACCCCGACGCCCGTTCCCGGCGTCCAGTATGTCAAGGCCGCCTATACCGGCCGCGGCACCTATGACGACATCAACAAGCCCTATATCGATTTCGAGAAGGACATCGTGCAGGGCGGCGAGAAGCGCAATGTGTGGATCCGCGACGACCATACCTACGTCACCATCCTGCGCTCGCAGAAGGCAACGCCCACGCCCCCGCCCACCGAATGGGGCCACTACCACGCCAACTTCCCGGAGATCTGGCTGATCGTCGAAGGCACCCAGGAATTCCTGGTGGAAGGCGAGAAGCTGGTCACCGTGCATGACGGCGATCTGGTGGCCGCGCCCACCGGCCGCTGGCACCGCGCCACACCCGCCGGCGAAGGCCCCTCTACCCGCCTCGCCTATATTCCCCGCCCCGACAACCTGCACTGGTACCAGCCTGAAAAGGCTCAGGGCGGAAATTGAAAACGGCGGCAACGGATCGCAAAGGAGCAGACACGTGAAACACCGCATTCTTCCGGCGCTGGCATTTGCGCTTTTGGCATCCGCCCCGGCCCTGGCCGCCCAGACCAGCTACCAGACCAATCTGGGACCGATGCCGCTGGACGACGAGACCAAGACCGTCATCGCCGGGCGCGGCGATGCCACCGCCGTGCTGGACGGCCGCACCGTGACGGTGAAGGGCAGCTTCCACGGCCTTCCCTCCAACGCCACCGAGGCGCACATCTTCACCTCGCCGGTGGCGGGCGTGCCGGGCAAGCAGATCCTGGACCTGGATGTGACCAAGGCGACCAGCGGCACCATCTCGGGCACCTTCAAGCTTTCGGCGCAGCAGGCAAAAGACCTGCGCACCGGCAAGCTCTATATCCAGATCAACAGCGAAAAGGCACCGCCCGGCTATAGCTGGGGCCCGAAGGGCACGCTGTGGGGCTGGCTGCTGCCCGCCCATGAGACCGTGGGCCAGGACGTGCCGCAGGAAGGCCACTGGTTCATTCCCCAGCTCGACACGCCAAAGAGCTGATCAGAGAACACAAGGATCGAGTGACGATGCTGAAAAAAACGGGATTGCTTCTTGGCGCCGCCACCGGCGTTGCGCTCGCCGGCGTGATGGCCATCACGGCGATGGCGCAGAACGCCGCCGGCCCCTTCACCCAGGACCAGGTGAATGCCGGCCGCCAGGCCTATAACGACAATTGCGCCATCTGCCACCAGAACGACCTTTCCGGCGCCACCGACGCGCCGCCGCTGGCGGGCGACGCTTTCTTCGGCGCATGGAAGGGCCGCAGCACCGAAGCGCTCTACAGCAAGATCCACGCGACCATGCCGGCGGGCCGCGGCGGCAGCCTTGACGAAGCCACCTACACCGGCATCGTCGCCTATATCCTGCACGCCAACAGCGCCAGGGCGGGCACCACCGCACTGACGCCGACCACCGACGTCGCCATCGGCGCCATCGCGACCGGCAAGCTGGCCGACGATGTGCTCCATCCCCCGGCGCGCGTCGCTGCCGCCCCGGCCAATGGGCAAGGGGCCAATTCCGATGTCGCCACCTCCGCCGGCTTCGCCCGTCCGGGCCAGGTGGTGCGCTATGGCGATCCGGGCCGCTTCCGGATTCCCACCCAGCTGGGCCTTTCGCTGAAGGGCGACATCCAGAACTACATTCCCGTCACCGACGAGATGCTGCGCAACCCGCCGGACGGCGACTGGCTGATGTTCCGCCGCAACTACCAGGGCTGGAGCTTTAGCCCCCTCAGCCAGATCAACACCGGCAACGTCTCCAGCCTGCAGCTGAAATGGATGTGGTCGATGCCGGAGAACGGCACGATGGAAGACACGCCCATCGTCCATGACGGCATCATGTACATGTGGGGCGTCGGCAACACCATCCAGGCGCTGAACGCAAAGACGGGTGAGCTTCTGTGGGAGAACCGGCTGGGCCCGACGCCCACCGCCATGGGCCCCGGCCCGTCCACCACAGAGACCCGCTCGATGGGCCTTTACGGAAACAACGTCTATGTCGCCGCGCCCGAAGGCTGGCTCTATGCCCTGGATGCGCGCACCGGCGAACAGGTGTGGAAGACCAAGATCAATCCCAAGGAAGGCGTGGGCCGCACCACGGGCGGCGTCATCATCATCAACGGCAAGGTGATCGTCGGCATGACGGGCTGCGGCCGGCCCAAGAGCGGCGATCACTGCTACATCAGCGCCTATGACGCCAAGACCGGCGCGCGCGACTGGAAGTTCACCACCGTGGCCCTGACCGGCCAGCCGGGCGGCGACAGCTGGGGCGGCAAGCCGGACGACGAGCGCATGGGGGCCGAGACCTGGATCGCGGGCACCTATGATCCGGAGCTCAACACCACCTACTGGGGCACCGCCCAGGCCAAGCCGTGGCGGCGCGACCTGCGCGGCACCGGCACCGGCGCCACCGACTATGCCAACTCCACCGTGGCGCTCGATCCCGACACCGGCAAGATGAAGTGGTGGCACAACCACGCCCCGGGCGAGACCTTCGACCTGGACGAGGTGTTCGAGCGCGTGCTGGTCGACCACGATTCCCAGAAATACCTGCTGACCATCGGCAAGGCCGGCATCCTGTGGAAGCTGGACCGCGTCACGGGCAAGTACCTGGATCACGCCGAGACGGTGTTCCAGAACGTCTTCACGAAGATCGATCCCAAGACCGGCATTCCCACCTACCGCAAGGATGTCATCGACCAGAAGGTGGACCAGTGGCTGCCGTCCTGCCCCGGTCCCGAAGGCGGCCATGACTGGCAGGCGACCAGCTACCACAAGCCGAGCGACACGCTGATCATCCCGCTCTCGCAATCCTGCGTCTTCATGCTGGGCAACGGCTCGCAGACCTATTTCGAGATGCCGGGCTCGGACGGCAACATGGGACGCCTGTCGGCCTATCGCACCTCCGACCTCAAGCCGCTCTGGTCCTTCCAGCAGCGCGCGCCCTTCCTGACCGGCGTGGTCTCCACCGCAGGCAATGTCGCCTTCGTGGGCGATTTCGACCGCGTCTTCCGCGCCATCGATGTCAGGAACGGCAAGACGCTGTGGACCACGCGCCTGGGCACCACGGTGCAGGGCTATCCGGTCAGCTTCATGGTCGACGGCAAGCAGTATATCGCCGTCACCACCGCGCTCGGCGGCGGCAGCCCGCAGCTCAAGCCGGGCACGATGCTCAGGGAAGTCCACCGGCCGGTGACGGGCTATGCCGTGTTCGTCTTCGGCCTTCCCGACGCCAAGTGATGTACGCGAAGTAACATTCGCACCCAGAGGTGCTGAAATGACACAGGGGCGCCGCCATCGCGGCGCCCCTAACTTTTTGAAATCGCAGATATTTTTACCGCAGACCCACCCGCCTTGACGGATGCGCCGAGCCATAGCAAGCAGAGCCCGCAAAACCGTCATGGGCCCAAAGAGGGGGGCGATCCTTGCTGCGCTATTTCCAGGCCCTGATGCCGCGCGAGGAGAAATTCTTCAGCCTCTTCAATTGCCATGCCCGCATCCTGGTCGAGGGCGCCATCGCTCTGCGCGACCTTCTGGAGGGCGGCGAGGGCGTGCCCGCGGCCTGCGCCCGCATTGTCGCCTATGAGAACGAGGCCGACGCCATCGCCCGCGAGGTGCTGCTTGGCGTGCGCCGCTCCTTCATCACCCCCTTCGACCGCGGCGATATCAAGGACCTGATCGGGCTTCTGGACGACGCCATCGACCAGATGCAGAAGACCGCCAAGGCCATCACGCTGTTCGAGGTCTCGCAGTTCGAGCTCAGCATGCGCCAGATGGCCGACATCGTCCTGCGCTGCGCCGAATTGACGGTGGAAGCCGTGGGCCTTCTGGGCGCGCTGCGCGAGAATTCCGGCCGCATCAACGCCATCGCCGAGGAAATTACCCGGCTGGAGGAGCATGCCGACGAGCTGAACGATGCCGGCATCAAGGCGCTCTACCTCAGGCACAATGGCGGTGATGCGATGGGTTTCATCATCGGCAGCGAGATCTATCGCCACCTGGAAAAGGTGGTCGACCGCTTCGAGGACGTCGCCAACCGCATCAGCGGCATCGTCATCGAGCAGGTGTGATGATCCTCATCATCACCCTGGTCGCGGTTGCCCTGATCTTCGACTTTCTCAACGGCCTGCATGACGCGGCCAATTCCATCGCCACCATCGTCTCCACCCGGGTCCTGTCGCCCCGCCTCGCGGTGGCCTGGGCGGCTTTCTTCAACTTCGTGGCCTTCGCCGTGTTCGGCCTGCATGTCGCCGCCACCATCGGCACCGGCATCGTGGCGCCGTCGATCATCTCCGACCAGGTGATCCTGGGCGCGCTGATGGGCGCCATCGCATGGAACATCATCACCTGGCTGGCGGGCATTCCCTCTTCCTCCTCCCATGCCCTGATCGGCGGGCTGGTGGGCGCGGGCGTCTGCAAGGCCGGCTGGACCGCGGTGGTGTGGAACGGGCTGGGCAAGACCATGCTTGCCATCGTGCTGTCGCCGGCCGCAGGCTTTGTCCTGGCGCTGGTCCTGATCCTGGCCTTCTCCTGGACCTTCCTCAAGGCGACGCCGCTGAAGGTGGACAAGCTGTTCCGCCACATCCAGTTCCTGTCGGCCAGCGCCTACAGCCTCGGCCATGGCGGCAACGACGCGCAGAAGACCATGGGCATAATCGCCGCCCTGCTCTTCGCCCACGGCCTTGAAGGCGGGGCGTTCCATGTTCCGCTCTGGGTGGTGCTGGCCTGCCAGGCGGCAATGGCGCTGGGCACGCTGGCCGGCGGCTGGCGCATCGTGCGCACCATGGGGGCGCGCATCACCCACCTGACGCCCTTCCAGGGCGTCTGCGCCGAGACCGCCGGCTCGATCACCCTGTTCATGGCCACCTTCATGGGCATTCCCGTCTCCACCACCCACACCATCACCGGCGCGATCGTCGGCGTGGGCGCGGCGCGACGCGTCACGGCCGTGCGCTGGAACGTGGCCAAGGACATTGTCGTGGCCTGGATCATCACCATGCCGGCGGCGGCCCTGATCGCCGCCGGATTCTATTTCCTGGCCGGCGCCTTCGGGCTCTCCTGAAGCGTGACGATTGTCGGACGCTTCGATGAAGGGTGCCCGATAAACCTTGGACCCCAAGGCTTTCGCGCCTAGCATGACCTTGCGAATCACCCGTTTTGGGAACCGCGCGTGGCGGACGAACCCGTGTTTCATGAACCAGTGCAGCAGGTCGCGGCCCTTTGCTGGCGGGCCCGCCCGCTCCCCGAAATGTTGCTGATCACCAGCCTGGACACACGGCGCTGGATCCTTCCCAAGGGCTGGCCGGTCAAGGGCATGAGCCTTGCCCGGTCCGCCGCCATCGAAGCGCATGAAGAAGCCGGCGTCACCGGCGAGGTCCGCGATACTGCGCTGGGCGACTATCTCTATCTCAAGGAACGCAAGGGCGGCAGCGCCATTCCCTGCCGGGTATCGGTCTTCGCGCTCAAGGTGACCAGGCAGGACCGTAATTTTGCGGAAAAAGGCGCGCGCGAACTGTGCTGGCTGCCGGTGGATGAAGCCGCCCACCGCGTCGCCGAGCCGGAGTTGCGCCACATCCTGCTGGCATTCCGCAAATCGCTCACCCCCGCCCGTCACCGCGCCTAGAGCGGTTTCAGGAAAATTGCGCAGCGATTTTCCGTCCGAAACCGCGACCAAATGAAGAGATCGAGCGTTGTCGCGCTTCAACGAAACGCGACAACGCTCCAGTGTCCCGATTCCGGAATTCGCATGATCTCTATATCAGGCTCCGAGTTAATTTCGGAACCACGACACTAGTCATTCACCAGGTCGATCGGATACAGCGGCCGGGTCACCCGGGTATACGGAATGCGCCGCATGTTGGCCGAGGTCGGCCCCGGCGTGTCGGCGATGAAGATGCGCGCGGCGATGGGGGCGTAGGACGCACGGAAATGCGCCGGCGAGCGCACAAAGACCAGCGCGGCCCGCGCCGGGTCCAGCCCCACCGAGGTATGGATGGCCGGATCCCATTCGAAATGCGGGATGGAGCGCATGTTCAGCCGGATCGCGCCGATTTCCAGCACCACGGTCAGCCCCATCTCTCCCACCATGCCATGAGCGCCCGGGCCCATCAGCACATAGCGGCCGTCGCTGATGGTCTTCACGCGGCCCGTCACCGTCAGGGGTTCGCCCAGGCCCGAACGCTTGTGCCCCACCCGCAGCGTCACCGTCCGGCCCACGCCCGCCTGCGCGGCCTCGGCCGCCGCTTCCGCGTCGCAGATGGTGCAGATCGAGATGCGGTCCGCCCTGTCGGCGCCCGCCTTCAAAAGCGCCTCCAGCACCGCGGTTGAATCCGCCGCACCGCCGCCCGACGGCGTGTCGCCGCTGTCGCTGGCCACCGTCAGGCCCTCGCCGGACAGCGCAATGGCGATGATCTCGGGCAGTGGCGTCAGGGTCGGCTCGAATTCCGCCCGCCGGTCCCAGGCCATCCGGGCCAGCTTGTCTGCGGCCTTCTGCGCCGCTTCCTTCGACTGCGCGCAAACCAGTGCGGCAAAGCCCAGGTCGGGCGTGTCGATCCAGGGCTGCACCGGAAACAGCGAGACATGCAGCACCTCGCCCCGCGCTTCCATCGCCCGGCCTTCCGCCACGATGTCGGAAAGCGGCGGGACGGTGGTGCGCGCGGAGTCGGGACTGACCACCATGTGCCGCTTGGCCAGCGCCATCACCGGATGGACCTTGCCGTTCACCCAGTCCACCAAAAGCTTCGCCGCCCGGTATCCCGTCTCATACATGTCGATGTGCGGAAACTCACGATAGCCGACATAGGCGACATCCAGCTGCAGCATGGCGGACGTGATATGGCCATGCAGGTCCAGCGACACGGTGATGGGCGTGCCCGGCCTCAGTTCGCCGCGAACCCGGCGCACGATCTCGGCCTCGGCATCCGGCTCGTCCTCCAGGATCATGGCGCCGTGCAGCGCCAGATAGACGCCGTCCACCGGCCCCGCCGCGCGCAGCCGCTCCAGGATCTCGCCCAGGAGAATTTCAAAACTCGCCCGCTCCACCGTGCCCGATGCCATCGCCATGGTGGCGATCAGCGGCACGATTTCCGCGCCCGCCTCCTTCAGCGCCGCGATGGCGCCCGGAATCTCCAGCCGCGCCTTGCCGAAGGCGGTGAACAACTCCTCGCCCCGGTGCAAATACTGATCCTCGAAGGTTTTCACCGTGGTGGTGAAGGGCACGAAGCTGTTGGTCTCCTGCATGAACTGGGCGATCGCGATCCGCATTGCTGTTTTCCTTATGCTTCCAGCCACGTCCGGCCGGGAATGGCGGCCAGAAGCTGGCCGGTATAATCACTTTTGGGCGCGGCAAAGAGGGTGGCCGTCGGCCCTTCCTCCACCACCCGGCCATGGCGCATCACCATCACCCGATGACAGATGCGCGCGGCCACCCGCATGTCATGGGTGATGAACAGCATGGCCAGGTTCATTTTCCGCCGCACCTGGTCCAGCAGGTCAAGCACCTGGGCCTGCACCGTCACGTCCAGCGCCGAGACCGGTTCGTCGGCGATCAGCACATCGGGCCTCAGCATCAGCGCACGGGCAAGCCCGATGCGCTGGCGCTGGCCGCCCGAGAATTCGTGCGGATAGCGCGACAGCGCGGCCGCGTCCAATCCCACCAGCCTCAGCATTTCGGCGGCCTGTGCCAGCGCGGCGTCGCCGGGCTCGCCGTGCGCGCGCGGCCCCGCGGTGACGATCTCGCCCACCGTATGGCGCGGATTGAGCGACGAGAACGGGTCCTGGAAAACCATCTGGATGCGCCGCCGCTGCGCCCGAAGCCCCCGCGGCCCCATGCGCGCCAGGTCAGCGCCGTCGAACAGCACCTCGCCCGCATCCGAATCCACCAGCCGGATGATGCAGCGCGCCAGGGTCGACTTGCCCGAGCCGGATTCGCCGACCACGCCCAGCGTCTCGCCCCGCTGCAGCGTCAGCGATACGCGGTCCAGTGCGGGGGTGGCGCGGCGCCCGAAAAACCCGCCGCTGCGATAGCTTTTGGACAGCCCCGCTACCGCCAGCAGCGGCTTTTGCGGCGCGAGCGGCGCGGGCGAGCCCGACAGGCGCGGCACCGCGGCAATCAGCGCGCGTGTATAGGCATCGCGCGGACTGTCCAGCACCACCGCCGCCGGCCCGCTTTCCACGATGCGGCCCTCGCGCATCACCGCCACGTGATCGGCGATGTCCGACACCACGCCGAAATCATGGGTGATGAACAGGACGCTCATCTGCCGCTCCGCCTGCACCTTTTTGACAAGGGCAAGAATCTGCGCCTGGGTGGTGACGTCCAGCGCCGTGGTGGGCTCGTCCGCGATCAAAAGCCGGGGCGACAGCGACAGGGCCATGGCGATCATCACCCGCTGGCGCTGGCCGCCGGAAAGCTGGTGCGCAAAGGCGCGCAGCAGCTGCGGCGCCAGCCCCATCTGCGCCAGAAGCACGCCCGCCTCTGCCAGCGCCGCGCCTTCGCCGATGCTGCGATGCGCCCTTATCTGCTCGGTGATCTGCCGGCCGATCGGCATCACCGGATTGAGCGCCGCCATCGGGTCCTGGAAGATCATGGCGATGTCCGCGCCGCGCGTTTGCCGCCAGTCTTGCGCCGACTGGGCCAGAAGATCGCGGCCCTGAAACAGGATGCGCCCCGATACGGCCGCAAGCCCGCGCGGCAGCAGCCCCATCAGGGCATGGGCGGCCACCGACTTGCCCGATCCGGATTCGCCCACGATGCAGACGATCTGGTCGGCGCCGACCTGAAGGCTCACATCCTCGACGGCGAACCGCCGGTCGGCGCCCGGCGGCAGCGCCACGCTGAGCCCCTCGATGGAGACCAGCGCGCTCACTGGCGCCTCCTGGGACTGAGCGCCTCGTTCAGCCCATCGCCGATGAAGTTCAGCGCCAGCACCGTGACCATGATCGCCAGGCCCGGCAGCACGGTCGTCCACCATGCCACCCACATGGCCGAGCGCGAGGCCCCGATCATGCTGCCCCAGCTCATCAGGCCCGGATCGCCCAGCCCCAGGAAGGCCAGCGCCGATTCGGTCAATATGGCGCTGCCCACCATCATCGAGCCCACTACCACGATGGGCGGCAGCGCATTGGGCAAAATCTCGCGGAAGATGATGTGAAGGTCGCTTTCGCCCAGAAGCCGCGCCGCCTGCACGAACTCGCGGTTTCGCAGGGCCAGGAACTCGCCCCGCACCACGCGCGCGACCTGCGGCCAGGTGATCAGCGCGATGCCGATCACGGTGGAAAACAGGCTGGGCTGCAGGAACGCCACCAGCACCATCAGCAGCACGAAGGCCGGAATGATCTGGAAGAATTCGGTGAGGCGCATCAGAAGATCGTCCACCACCCCGCCATAATAGCCCGCCACCGCGCCCAGCAGCACCCCGATGCCCACCGCGCAGCAGGTCGACGAAATGCCCACCAGCAGCGATACCCGCGCGCCATAGGCAAGACCCACCACCATGCTGCGACCCAGCACGTCGCTGCCCGCCGCCAATCCGGCGCTGCCGGGCGCCAGAAGCGGCATGCCCACGATGGTGAAAGGCCCCTTGGGAAACAGCAGCGGCGCGGCCAGCGCCACCGCAACAATGGCAATGAAGACGCAAAGCCCGATCAGGGTCTGCGGCCGTGCCAGGAAGCGGGTCATAAAATCCCTCATCCGCCCAGCTCCACGCGGGGATCGGCGATGGAATAGGCGATGTCGGTGAGAAGGTTGAACAGGCTGACCAGCACCGCCGTGACGATGAAGATGCCCAGCAGCAGCGGATTGTCTCTGGCGGTCACCGCCTCGTAGGCCAGCGTGCCCACGCCGGGCCAGGAAAACACATTCTCCACCAGCACCGTGCCGCCCACCAGGATCGATGCCTGAAGCCCGGCATAGGTAATCAGCGGGATCAGCGCGTTGCGCAGGATGTGGCGGCGCGCCACCTGGCCTTCGCCGATGCCCTTGGCCCGCGCCGTCCTGACGAAATCTTGGGTAGCCACCTCGATCATCGCCGTGCGCGTCAGCCGCGCATAGCTGGCCATGTAGTACAGCGCCAGCGTCATGCCGGGCAGGATCATGTGGCGGGCCACATCGGCGAGGCGCGCCAGCCCCGTGTAATCGGCGCCCATGGTCGCGATGCCGAAGGGCGGCAACACGGCAAGCCAGACGGAAAAGACCAGCACCGCCATCATGCCCAGCCAGAATTGCGGCACCGCATAGAACAACATGGCCAGCACCGTGACGCCCGCATCGCCCACCGATCCCGGCCGACGCGCGGCAATTGCGCCCAGCGTGATGCCGCCCGCCATCGCCACCATCAGCGCAAAGGCATCGAGCAGCAGCGTATTGGGCAGCCGCTCCAGGATTATCTCCAGCACCGGCTGGCGCCGCTCATAGGACTGGCCCAGATCGCCATGCGCCACCGCCTTCACATATTTCCACAGCTGTACCGGCAGCGGCCGGTCCAGGCCGTATTCGGCGCGCAGGTTTTTGATGAAGGTTTCGTCGGCATAGCCGGACTGGCCCGCCATTACCGTGGCGGCATCGCCCGGCGCCAGCCGGATCAGGAAGAAGCTCAGCAGCACCACTGCCACCGTCACCAGCACCGTGCGCAACAGGCGCCGGGCGATATAGGCCAGACGATTCATGCAAAACCGCTCATGCCTGGCCGCTCAGCCAGGTCCGGCCAAAGCCGTCCGTGGGGCCGTTGGGTCCGCTGACCAGGTCGTGCACCCGCTTGTTGTAGTACAGCATGGGATCGCGCTCGAAGATCCACAGCATGGCGACGTCTTCGGTCAATATCTGCTGCAGCCGGCTGTAATGGCCTTGCGCCTCTTTCGGATCGATGGCGGTCGAGGCGCTGGCGAACAGCATATCCACCTCCTTGTTGCGATAGCCCTGGATGTTGGACTGGGGCACGCCCTTGCGGATGTTGGAGGAGACGTAAAAGCGCGAGGTGCCGATCGCCGGGTCGCCATATTCGCCATAGGAATTGTTGTCCATGTCGAAATCCCAGTTGCCGGTGCGGTAGGCGAAGCTGGCCCAGTCCGACGACTGAAGCTCGATGTCCAGCCCGACCTCCGACGCCGCCTGCCGCGCATACTGGGCGCCGCGCGTCTGCACGCCGCCGCCATCCGGGATCATCAGGAAGCTGAAGCGATGGCGCACCCCGCCCCGCCCCTTCTTCAAACCCATCTCGTCCAGCATCGCCCGCGCCTTCGCCGGATCGTAGGGATAACGCGTCAGCACCTTCGGATCGTAATAGGGCGCACTGGAGGGGATGGGGCTGCTCGCCACCTTGCCCTGGCCGAAATTGATCGCCTTGACGATGAAATCGCGGTCCAGCGCATGCATGAAGGCCTGGCGGAAGCGCCGGTCGCTGAACGGCCAGCGCCGCTGGTTCATCTCGAACACCGCGATCTCGCCCACTCCTTCATAGCCGTGGGTGCTGGCGACGATATGGGGATTGGCGCGCAGGCGGCTGGACACCACCGTGTCGATATCGTCGGCCAGGGCGATGTCGACGGCCCCCGTCTCCAGCGCCACCATGCGCTGCTCCGGCGTCGGGCAGACGCGGAAATAGATATCGTCGATTTTCGGATAGCCTGCCCGCCAGTAATCGGGATTGCGGGTCAGGCGGATATACTGCCCGCGCTCCCAGCGGGCGAATTTGAACGGGCCGGTGCCGACGGGCCGGAAATTGGCGGGATTGGTGCGCCAGTCGCTGCCTTCATAGATGTGCGCGGCCATGATCGGCGCGTTCGACGCCATCAGCGACATGATAAAGGCGTTGAACGGCTGCTTGAGGCGGAACTCGACGGTCAGCGCGTCCAGCGCGCGGATGCTTTGGCAATTGTTGAAGGCATTGCGGCTGCGCGGGTTCAGCGCGCGCAGCATCCGGTCGCAGCTGAACACCACGTCGCGCGCGGTAAAGGGATGGCCGTCATGCCAGCGCACGCCCGGCTGCAGGTGGAAGACATAGACCAGCCCGTCCGGCGTGACGGTGAAGCTGCGGGCCAGGTTGGGCTGGGGCTTGAAATTCCAGTCCAGCAGCAGCAGCGATTCCTGGATATTGCCGCAGATCTCCTGCACCACCCGCGTGTTCATCAGGGGATAGCACAGCGTGCCCGGCTCGGCCGGCATCATCGCGTTCAGCACATTGCCGCGCGCCGCCTGGGCATGCATGGCAAGGAATGGCACCGTCGCCATCCCGGCCAGCATGCCGCGGCGGTCGGGCCTCACGCGGTCATGTCCTCGGGCACGCGGTCCCCCGACAGACTGTCCAGAGGAAATACCGGCCGGCGCAGCCGCTTGTAGGGCAGCCGCGTGATGTCCGACGTGCAGGGCCCGCTGGTGTTCACCGTGAACTCGGCCGATGCGATCTTCCCGTAAGCCACCCGGTGGCCCACCGCCGCCTTGATGCCGATCATGCTGAGCTCTTCGGGATTGATCCCCTGGCTGCGCCACTGGCCCAGGTCGAAGGGCGGCATCTTCCTGCTGGTCAAAAGGATGGTCAGCCCTTTGTGCCGCACCACCGCCGATGGTCCCATATGGATGATCTTGCCCAGCGAGCCGACCAGGTGGGAATGCTTGTCCTCCAGCTCGAAGGTCCCGTCGCTGCGCGAGACCAGTTCCACTTCCAGCGTCACCGGCCCCGGATCGAGCGGGCTGCCCTTGCCGCCGATGGGCAGGGTCATCTTCTGGCCGATGGTGATGCGCTGCAGCGCCGCCACCGCTTCGGCGTCCGCGATCACCACGCCCGCTCCCTGGATGTCGTACTTCAACAGCGCCCGCATCACGTCGGTCCCGTCGCCCGGCGCGCCGCCGCCGATATTGTCCGCCGGCTCGACCAGCAGCACCGGACCCTTTGCGCCCGGCCTGAAATTCCGCACCACCTCGTCCAGGTCATATTGCTTCGGAATGCCGCCCTCGCGCATCTCCCAGGCGATGGCCGCCAGTTCGTGCAACGCCTCGCGCGCGCTCTCTTCGCTGCCCTCGGTGATGACGGAAAAGGACACGCCCGCATTGGGCACGTCGGAAAAGGCATAGCCGCCCACCACATTCACCACCAGCATGCCCGGCACCTCGCGCTCCATCCGACGCGCCGCGTCTTCCAGCGCCCGCATCGGTCCGTCGCGGGTGCCAGTGCCGGTGGGCGGCCACACGATCGGCGTCACCAGCACGCGGTGCCTGGGCTTGACGCCCGTCTTCAGGCAGCGCGCCAGCAGCTCGCCCGAACGCACCGCGCTGTCGAACTGGTCGGTATGCGGGCATTCGCGATAGAAGACGATGCCCTCCGACAGCGCGCCCATGCGCGGCGTCAGCGTGCCGTGCAGGTCGCCCACCCCGAAGATGGGCAGGTTTTCGGCTCCCTTCACGGCGCGGATGCGGGCCAGAAGCTCGCCTTCGGGGTCGTCGCATTCGCTGGTGACCATGGCGCCATGCAGCGAAAGATGAATGCCGTCCAGCCCCTCGGCCAGCGCGCGCTCCAGCACCGGCTTCACCTCGCTCCAGAACTGCTCGAACACGGCGTGATCGACGATGCCCGACGCGCCGCCGGTGTAGATGGCGCTGGGCACCAGCTCCCAGCCTTCGCGTTCGGCCACCGACAGGAAGCCGTCGAGTTGCGAGGCATCGCCCCGCCGCGCCAGGATCTGCTGCCCCCGATGGATGGTGAACCTGTCCAGTCCGGTGATGTCGGGCGTGAAGCTGTGGGTCTCGTGGAAGATTCCGGCGATGAAAATGCGCGTCACGGATGTCTCCTTCTTGTTCTTGTCCGCAAAGCTATGCGGGTTTTTCCCCTGCCCGCAAGCACGGCTTGGCATTGACAAGGCCAGCACCGGCGGGACACTTCAGCACGCCCCGCCAAGAGGGCGTTTGGGGGACGCGTGCTGATCCTGAAACTGACCATCGTGCCCCTGGCGTTGCTGGCGCTTGGCGTTGTCGAGCGGCTGCACGGCCCGCGCCTGGCCGGCTGGCTGGCGGGCATTCCAGTGGTGGCGGGGCCGCTTCTGGTCTTCATCACCCTGGATCATGGCGCGGGGTTCGGCGCCCATGCGGCGCTGGGCGCCTGGTTCGGGCTGGTGCCCTGGCTGGGTTTTGCCAATGTCTACGCCTTCTTTGCCCGCTTCGCCGGCTGGCTGTGGTGCCTGCCCCTGGCCCTGGCGGTCTGGCTGGGCCTGGCGGTGCTGTCAGGCATCGCGCAGGAAGGCCCGCGCTGGCTGGCGGTGGTGCCGCTGCTGGCCTATGCGGCGGCGGTGCTGCTGAATTCGCGCGGCCCCGCCTCGAACCGGGAGCGCGAGCATGTCTGGTGGGGCCTTCCCGCCCGCATGCTGGCCGGCGCCGCCCTGACGCTGGCAATCACCCGCTTTGCGGGCGCGCTGGGCAGCCACTGGTCGGGCGTCCTGACCGCCTTCCCGGTGCTGGGTTCGATCATCGCCGTCTCCAACCATGTGCAATATGGCCGCCACGCGGTGCAGGAGGCGGTGGCCGGCATGTCGATGGGCCTCAGTTCGGTGGGCGCCTTCTGCTTCACTGTCTATGTGCTTTTGCCGCACATCGCCATGTGGCCGGCCTTCATCCTGGCGCTGATGGCATCCTCCACCGTTCACGCCCTGACGTTTCTTCTCTTCACAAAGGTTCGCCGCCCGGCACGGTTGCCGCAGGCCTAGATCCTGTCAGGCGATCTCGCCCGCCGCGCCGCGTACCGCTTCCAGCGTGGCATCGATGACATCGTCGCCATGCGCCGAGGAAACGAACCAGGCGCCGCGCTCCAGCACCCTGACCCCGCGCTTCAGAAGCGCATGGGCGAAGCGCACATAAAGCGCCTTGTCGCCTGCCGCGAGGCCACGATAGTTGCGCGCCGGTTTCTCAAGCCCGAAACCGACATGGAACATCATCTCAAAGCCCGTCACCTGGGCTTTCAGACCGGCATCCTTCAGGATCGCCGCGATGCCGTCCCTCAGCCGCACGCCGCGCTTCGACGTGGCTTCATACAGTTCGGGCGTCAGCGCATTCTGGGTGGCCACCATCGCCGCCATCGTGACCGGCTGGGCGTTGAAGGTGCCGCCATGCAGCACGCCCTTGCTCACGAACATGTCCAGAAGATCGGCACGGCCCACCAGCGCCGACACCGGAAAGCCGTTGGCGATGGCCTTGGCGAAAAGCGACAGGTCGGGGGTGACGCCAAAGCGCGCCTGCGCACCGCTCCGCCCCAGCCGGAACCCGGTGATCACCTCGTCGAAGATCAGGATCGCACCGTGGCGGCGGCAGGCCTCTTTCGCACCTTCCAGGAAGCCCGGCGCGGGGGCGATGGCACCCTGGTTGCACATCGCCGGCTCCATGATCACGCCCGCGACATCGCCCTTTGCCAGCCGCGCTTCCAGCCGCGCCAGGTCGTTCCAGCCGATCACATCCAGCCCCGCCGCGTCGATGGGGTCCTGGCCCAGGCTGCCGGGCACCAGCACCGGCGCGTCCTCCGGCCCCGCCGCATTCAGCGCCGGCGCGGTGGACCACAGGATATTGTCGAACCAGCCGTGATAATGGCCTTCGAATTTCAGGATGATCCGCCGGCCGGTGGCGGCGCGCGCCAGCCGGAAGGCGGCCTGCGCGACCTCGGACCCGGACGAGCCGAAACGGATGCGCTGGGCGCTGGGAATGCGCTCGCACAGTATCCGCGCGGCCTCGAACTCGATGGGCGACTGGCCGGCATAAAGGATGCCCTTGGCCACCTGGTCCTGCACCGCGCTGATCACGCCGTGCGGGGAATGGCCCAGCACCATCGCCCCCATGCCGCAATAATAGTCGATCAGCCGGTTGCCGTCGGCGTCGAACAGATAGGGCCCCTCGCCATGGGTGAAGACCAGCGGCCCACCCGCCATGCCGATGCGGAAATTGCTGTTTACCCCGCCGGCGACATAGCGGGAATTTTCCGCGATCAGCGCCGCGGACTTTTCAAAGCTCAGGGACAACGGGACGTTTCCTTCTTCTTGTCCCGGAACCTTATCGCCGATTCGGGCAATGTCACGCTTCCCGCAATCTTGAAGGATGCGCCGGACGCCGCAGCTCCCGTCCCCGGCTGGCCCTCGCCCACCGACAGCGTGTAGCTGCCCGCCGCCACCACCGGATCGCCCGCCTCGGTCACGCTCATCATCTGGCGCGGCGTCAGGTCGAAATGCACGGTCTTTTCCTCCCCCGGCTGTAGGCTGACGCGGGTGAAGCCACGCAGCGCCCGGATCGGCGTGCCGGGGATTTTGGGGAAGCTCAGGTAAAGCTGCGCCACCGCGTCGCCCACCGTCTTGCCCACATTCCTCACCGGCACATCCACGCCCAGCGTGTCGCCCGCCTTCAGCGCCCTCGCCGTCAGCTTCGGCTTGCCATAGGCAAAACGCGTGTAGCTGAGGCCGTAGCCGAAGGGATAAAGCGGCTTGCCGGTGAAATAGCGATAGGTGCGGTTCGCCATGGAATAGTCGTCAAAGGGCGGAAGCTGGTTCACTCCGGTATAGAAGGTGACCGGCAGGTGGCCGGAGGGATTGCTCTGCCCCGACAATGTCTGGCCGATCGCGGTGCCAGCCTCCTCGCCCGCATACCAGGCATCCAGCATGGCATCGGCGTTCTTCGCCGCCCAGTTCACCGCCAGGGCCGAGCCGTTCATCAGCACCACCACCAGCGGCTTACCGGTGGCCTTCACCGCCTTGAGCAGGTCTTCCTCGGGCTGCGGCATGTCCAGGCTGGTGCGGTCGCCGCCCTGAAAGCCGGGCACGTTCACCGTCATCTCCTCGCCTTCCAGCGCCGAGGTGATGCCCGCCACCGCGACCACCACATCGGCCTTCTTCGCCGCGGCCACGGCGCGGCCGGTGGGATCATCGATCAGCTTCGTCCAGACAAAGCGCAGGAAGGGACCGCGCGCCGGGGTCTGTTCGATCTTCACGCTGTAGGCATGTCCCTTCTCCAGCCGCATCTCTTTGGTCAGCGGCCCGCGCTGATCGCCATCCGCCTTCACCACAAGCTGGCCGTCGATCCACAGGCTGGCATTGTTGCCCGCCAGCCCGATGTCATAGCGCCCGCTGTCCGGTGCAGTCAGCGTGCCGGTCCAGCGCACCGAGATCGCGTTCTCTTCGGGCAGCACGCGCGGCCCGCGCGGGCTGAAATCTACCGTTGCATCGGTTCGGGTGATGGCGGGTTCGCCCTCAAAGCCTGCCCCCTTGTAGTATTCGCCCTTCAGGCCCGGCGCGCCGTCGCTCGACAGCGCGCTGGCAGGCACCGGCTCGGGCAGGCGCAGAAAATTGATCCCCGGCTCATAGGTGACCTCCGCGCCCGGAAACGCCTTGCGGATGCCGTCCAGCGCCGTCACCGGGTCCTTCGGCGTGCCGTTGTAGTTGCCCAGCAGCACCGGCACCTGGTCGGCCAGCGGCCCCACCACAAGGATATGCTTCACCGAAGGCTTGAGCGGCAGCACGCCGTTGTTCTTCAGGAGCACCATGGATTCCTTCGCCAGCTTCAGCGCCAGGGCGCGGTGGGCGGGCGACATCAGCTCCGACTCGGGGACCTGCGCGTAAGGCACCATCGAAGACGGATCGAACAGGCCCAGCTTCATGCGCGCGGTGAACAGCCGCTTCAACGACGCATCCAGCACGCTTTCCGGCACCAGCCCCTCCTTCACCGCATCGCGGTAGCGGCCATAGTCGGAATCGTCGGTGACCGGGATGAAGAAGTCGGCGCAATCGCTGTCCACCTCGTGCTTCAGCGACACCGCCGCCGCCTCGGCATAGGTGCCGACATAGTGATGGCCGCGCTGGATGTCGGCGATGGCATCGCAGTCCGACACCATATAGCCGCCGAAACCCCACTTGCCGCGCAACTGGTCGGTCAAAAGGAAATCACTGGCGCAGGCCGGCTGGCCGTTGATGCGGTTATAGGCGCACATCACCGAATCCACCTTCGCGCCCGTCACCAGCGCGCGGAAGGCCGGCAGATAGGTGTCGATCTCGTCATGCTTCGAGACTTTCACATCGACTTCATGGCGCGTCGGCTCGGGCCCCGAATGGACGGCATAATGCTTGGCGGTGGCGATGACGCGAAAATATTTCGGATCGTCGCCCTGCATGCCGCGCACGAATGCGCTGCCCATGCGCCCCGTCAAATAGGGGTCCTCGCCATAGGTTTCCTGCCCGCGGCCCCAGCGCGGATCGCGGAAGATGTTGATGTTGGGCGACCAGAAATCCAGCCCCTGCATGATGCCGTGATCGGCCGTCGCGGGGCCCACCTGGTTGAACTTGACCCGCGCCTCGGTCGAGATCGCCACGCCCATCTCATGGATCGCCGCATCGTCGAAGGTGGCGGCCAGGCCGACAGGTTCGGGGAACACGGTCGCCAGGCCATTGTTGGCCACGCCATGCAGCGCCTCGCTCCACCAGTTGTAGGCGGGCACGCCCAGCCGCGGGATGGCGCGGGCCTGGTTGACCATCTGCGAGGCTTTTTCCTCCAGCGTCATCTGCCCGACCAGGGCATCGACGCGGGCCGCCACGGGCAGGCTGGGGTCGAACCAGGGCTGGGGCGTTTGCGCCTCGGCGGCCGGCACACCCGCGCCCAAAGCACCCGCACCCCAAGCACCCGCACCAAAGACCAGAGACGCCAGCAGGATCCGCCGCATATTCCACCCCGAGCTTTTTTTCTGGCCCGATATTATCGCAAAAAAATGGTAGCGCTACCCTCCGGCGCCGGTTTGACAAAACCGTAAGCTCGCCCTGACTGTCACCCGGGAATTTTCCTCCCCGTTTACGCAGGAGGGGAAACCGCAAAGCTGTTGAGGGGGCAAACCATGCGCATCTGGATTTGCGGCATTCTTTTGAGCGCGGCGCTGCCGCTGGCGGCGCAGGCGGCCGATTATTTCCCGCCCAAGGACCAGTGGACCACCCACACCCCCGCACAGGAAGGGCTGGACGCAGGCAAGCTGAAAGCCGCCATCGACTATGCCATCGCGTCGGAAACCATGTTCCCCGCCGAACTCAAGGGAAAGGCCGACCTGCGCGACCTTCGCATCACCGTGCCGATCAAATTCGCGCCCGAACCCTTTTCCAGCCCCATCGGGCCGCTCAAGCCCCGCGCGCCGGCCAACGGCATCATCATCCGCCACGGCTATATCGTCGCCGAATGGGGCCGCACGCACGACGTGGACATGACCTTCTCGGTCTCCAAGACCTTCCTGTCATCGGTGGCGGGCGTGGCCTTCGACAAGGGCATGTTCAAGGTGACCGACCGGGTGCTGGACGATGTCCACCCCACACCGGACTTCCCCGACTTCCTGCTGCCCCATAACCAGCCGATCACATGGGACAACATGCTGCGCCAGGATTCAGGCTGGATCGGCACCCTGTGGGGCAAGCCCTGGTGGGCGGACCGGCCCGAGCCCGGCAAGCCGTGGAGCGAGCTGGCCAAGGGCCCCCCGCCCGTGGGCACGCAATGGAAATACAATGACGTGCGCGTGAACGCGCTGGCGCTGGAACTGACCTGGTTGTGGAAACGTCCCCTGCCCGAGGTGCTGAAACAGTATATCGCCGGTCCCATCGGCATGTCCGACGCCTGGCACTGGGAAGGCTATGACAACAGCTGGATCACGCTGGACGGAAAGCGCGTCCAGGTCGTGTCGGGGGGCGGCCATTGGGGCGGGGGCATGTTCATCTCGGCCCGCGACCAGGCGCGGCTGGGGCTTCTGGGCCTCAATCGCGGCAAGTGGGACGGCAGGACCATCCTGTCGGACGCCTGGGTGAAGATGGCCACCACGCCGACCGGCCCCAACCCCGGCTATGGCTTCTGCAACTGGTTCCTCAACACCGACCGCAAGATGTATCCGGCGGCGCGCGCGGACAGCGTGGCCTTCATCGGCGACGGCGCCAATGTGATCTTCATCGACTATCAGCACGACATGGTGGCGGTGGTGCGCTGGATCGACAGCCCGAAGATGAAGGAATTCGTGCGCCTGCTGCTGGCCTCGGTGCAGAAGAACTAGGCTGTATCGACATTCACCGCACGCTTCCTCTCCCCTTGTGGGGTCCGAAGGACGGGCGTGCGGCCAAGCGCGCCCAGTGGAGGAAGAAAAATCATTGGGTTAGCGGAGCGATAGCGACGCTCAACCCATCGATTTTTCAGGTGAGGGGTGCGTTGGGATGTGACCCCTCACCAGCAAAATCTAAGCACTTGGCTCACTAACGCTTCGCCAAGTGCAAGATTTCGCATCCTCTCCCTCAAGGGGAGAGGAAAACTGAATTTCACGAATGTCGATTGACCCGCACGCGGGCCTGTCCAACGGCCCACGAAAATATTTTCCGCCGCGCAGGCAGGGGCTTGGCCCCGCTTCGCCGCGCCGTGACAATCCACCCGGCGGCGCCGTGCCCCTATCATCGGGCGATGAAGAAACCAGCCGGACGGAAAACCCGCATGCAACAGACACCCGAAGATTTGCTTCAGGACCAGCTCGCCACCTGCCTTGCCGCCATGCAGGATTGCCTGGCCCATTCGCGCGCGCCCCGCGACAACGACCAGTTCGGCCATCTGCGCCGCAACGACCTGGACTACGTCGCCAGGCTGATGAAGGCCAGCGCCCGGCTGACCGCCGCACTGGCGCGGCTGAAGGGTGAGACCCGACAGAACATTCATGTGACCCGGAGCGTGGACAAGAGGGAGGGGGGACAAAAAAGCTGCCGAAAAACCCCGCCGACCGCCTGCGTTTCGCCGCCCTGGACCGTCTGATAGCCGAAAGCGAAAAACTGGCGGCGGCGGCGGAGGCCCTGGCCGAACGGCTGGCGCAAATGCGCCGGATCAGCCTTCTCGATCACCCTTTCCACGCAGGCATGCCGATCGGCCACCTGTCATTTCCGCGTCCCCGTCCGCGCGCAGCGCAGCCGGAATGTAAACTTCACCGGGAAGCCGGGGCAAAAGGTGATCTTATTCCGCCGCCTCCTCGGCGTCGTCGGGCTCGGCCTCGGCCGGAAGCTGCAGCAGCGCCTCGGCCTGTGCCCCCGGAAGGGTCTCCACATTGCGCAACGAGCGGGTCATGGCGCGGGTGCGCGTCCCCAGCCGGTCGATGGTGTTGGTGGCGGCACCCAGCTGCTTCTTCAGCGTGTCGACGACCTTGCCATGCTGCTCGAATTCCGTCTTCACCGCGCCCAGTATCTGCCACACCTCGCTGGAGCGTTTCTGGATGGCCAGAGATCGGAAGCCCAGCTGGAACGCGCTCAACATGGCCGACAGGGTGGTCGGGCCGGCCAGCGTCACCCGGCAGTCGCGCTGCAGCTGTTCGAACAGGCCCGGCCGGCGCAGCACTTCCGCAAACAGGCTCTCGGTGGGCAGGAACAGCACGGCGAAGTCCGTGGTGAGCGGCGGATTGATATATTTGACCGATACCGTCTTGGCGAAGCTTTTCACCCGCGCTTCCAGCGCGGCCGCGGCCTCTTCCACCGCCGCCGCATCGGCGCGCTCGGCGGCATGAACCAGCCGCTCATAATCTTCCTGCGGAAACTTGGCATCGATAGGCAGCAGGACTTCCTTCTCGTCGGCCTGTCCCGGAAAGCGCACGGCGAATTCCACCCGCTCCAGACTGCCTTCCTTGACCTGGGCGTTTTTCAGATACTGGTCCGGCAACAGGAATTGCTCCAGCAGCATGCCCAGTTGCACTTCGCCCCAGGTGCCGCGGGTCTTGACGTTGGTCAGCACGCGCTTCAGGTCGCCCACGCCGGTAGCAAGCGTCTGCATTTCGCCCAGTCCCTTGTGCACATTGTCGAGCTGGTTCTGCACCACCTGGAAGGATTCCGTCAGCCGCCGCTCCAGGGTGGATTGCAGCTTCTCGTCCACCGTCTGGCGCATTTCGTCCAGCTTGGCGCTGTTGTCTTCGCGCAGCTTGTCCAGCCGCCCCTCGACCGTGCCGCGCAATGCCTCGCCCGCCAGTGCCTGTTTCTCGGACATGTCGGCCAGTTGCAGCTTCATGTCCCCCAGTCTTTGATGCTGGTTGTCGCCAAAGGCTTTCATGGTTTCGGAAAGCAGCCTGCTGCTTTTGTCGAAATTGCCGGTCAACTCCTCGCGCAGCGCCCGCGCCGCCTCGGCGCCCTGCTGGCCGGCGGCATCCAGCTTGCCCTCGATGGTCTGGCGCAGCGTGTCGCGGCCGCGCACCGCTTCCTCCGCCATGCGCGCCATATCCTCGTCCAGCTTCTTGCCGATGGCGGCAACGGGCTGCTGCAATTTCTCGATGCCGCCGTCCAGGCGCTGGGCCACGCTGTCCTGCAGGCCCCTTATGGCGTCGGCCAGTTCCTGCCGGGTACCGCGCGCCTGCTCGTCCGCGGCCGCGCGGGTGCGGTCCGCCTCGGTGCGGATGGTATCGGCCAAGCCTGCCGGTTCCCCCGCCCGGCCCGCGCGCAGGAAGGCCAGAAACGCAAAAACCGCCGCAACCAGGCTGAACCCCGCCGCGGCAATGGCAAGCATCTGGGCCATGATGCCCCTCCCAGGATCGGATTTGGCCGCAAGGATAGCCGATTCCCGCCCCCGCCGGGTCCATTCTTGACCCCTCGCCGCATAGCCCTTATCTGACGCCCATGACCGTGCGCCCGATCCTGACCGCCCCCGATCCGCGCCTCCAAGCCGTCTCCACCGACGTGGAACAGGTGACCGACGAGATCCGCACCCTGGTCGCGGACTTGGCCGACAGCATGTATGCCGCCGACGGCATCGGGCTGGCCGCCATCCAGATCGGGGTCCCCAAGCGCGTGCTGGTGATCGACCTGGACCAGAAGGAGGGGCAGCGCAACCCCCGCGCCTTCATCAACCCCAGCATCATCTGGGCGTCGGAAGAAATGGCGGTGTTCGAGGAAGGCTGCCTGTCGGTGCCCGAAATCTGGGACGATGTGGAACGGCCCGCCCGCATCAGGGCTGAATATCTGGACCAGGCCGGCACCAGGCAGGTTCTCGAAGCCGATGGCCTTCTGGCCACCTGCCTGCAGCACGAGATGGACCACCTGAACGGGGTGCTGTTCATCGACCACCTCTCGCGCCTGAAGCGCGCGATGGCGATCAAGAAACTCACCAAGGCCAAGAAGCTCGCGGCGGCTGGCTGACATGACCCTCCGGCTGGCCTATATGGGCACGCCCGATTTCGCGGTGCCCACGCTGGCGGAGCTGATCGCCCAGGGGCACGACATCGCCGCCGTCTATTCCCAGCCGCCCCGCCCCAAAGGGCGCGGCATGGCGCTGGAACCCACTCCGGTCGCCAGGTTCGCCGCCGGCGCGGGGCTTGAAGTGCGCACCCCGCTCTCCCTGAAATCCCCGGAAGAACAGGCCGCCTTCGCCGCGCTCGATATCGACGCGGCCATCGTCGTGGCCTATGGCCTGCTGCTGCCAAGGCCCATCCTGGATGCGCCCCGGCTGGGCTGCTTCAACCTCCATGCCTCGCTGCTGCCGCGCTGGCGCGGCGCCGCCCCCATCCAGCGCGCGGTGATGGCCGGCGATGCCGAAACCGGCGTGATGGTGATGCAGATGGAGGAAGGGCTGGATACCGGCCCGGTGCTGATGGCCGAGCGGACGGCAATCGGCCGCAAGACCGCGGGCGAGTTGACCGATGAACTGTCGCGCCTGGGCGCCGACCTGATGGTGCGGGCGCTGGGCGCGCTCGAGCGCGGCGGCGTCACCCCCGTGCCGCAAGGCGAGGACGGCGTCACCTATGCGAAAAAGATCGGCAAGGAAGAAGCGCGTATCGACTGGACGAGAAGCGCGCGCCAGATCGACTGCCATATCCGCGGCCTTTCCCCCTGGCCCGGCGCCTGGACCGAGGCCAAGGGCGAGCGGCTGAAGATCCTGCACGCCATGCCGGTTCTCGATCGCGGCTCGCCGGGTGAGGTGCTCACCGATGATCTGGTGATCGGCTGCGGCGAAGGCGCGCTCAAACTTTTGAAGGTCCAGCGCCCCGGCAAGGGCGTGATGGATGCGCGCGAGATGGCGAAGGGCTTCGCCCTGCCCCCCGGCACGATGTTTGCCTGATGCCGCGCTATCGCCTGACCATCGAATATGACGGCGGCCCCTTTGTCGGCTGGCAAAGACAGGACAATGGCCCCTCCGTCCAGGGCGCGCTGGAAGACGCCATCGAGAAATTGTCGGCCACGCGCGTGACCGTTGTCGGCGCCGGCCGCACCGATGCGGGCGTCCATGCGCTGGGCCAGGTGGCGCATTTCGACTTGGACAGGGACTATCCGCCCGACAAGGTGCGCGATGCGCTGAACTATCACCTCAGGCCCGCGCCCATCAGCGTGCTGGAGGCCGCCGTCGCGGACGGGCAATTCCATGCCCGCTTCTCGGCCAGCGCGCGCCACTACCTGTTCCGTATCCTGAACCGGCGCAGCCCGCCGGCGCTGGAAAGGGGCAAGGTCTGGCATGTCGCTGTGCCGCTGGATGCTCCCGCCATGGGCGCGGCCGCGCAATACCTGGTCGGCAATCACGACTTCACCACCTTCCGCGCCGCCGAATGCCAGGCCCAAACGCCGGTCAAGACGCTGGACCGGCTGGAGGTCTTTCGCCGCGCCGACGAAATCCATATCGAAGCCAGTGCCCGCAGCTTTCTGCACCACCAGATCCGGTCCTTTTCCGGCACGCTGAAGCTGGTGGGCGAGGGCAAATGGCGGCCCCATGACGTGAAGAAGGCGCTGGAGGCGCGCGACCGCGCCGCTTGTGGCCCTGTCTCACCGCCCGACGGGCTCTATCTGGTGAAAGTCGACTACCCCCCGTGCTGAGCTTGCGGAAGTTGCGGCCGCGCCTGGCACAGTCCGGGGAGTATGAGGGTTTAAAGATCGACCAGGGTTACGGCGCCCGGATCGATCGGCTCACCCAGGAATATCTCGCCCAGATGGGCGAAGCGGCCGGGCGCATCGGTTGCCAGGAATTGCGGCGCCGCCGCTGGCCCGGGATTGAGCAGGCCATGTTCCTTCAGCGCGCTTTCAACCGCCGCTGCCGCGGCCTCGGCGCTGTCGATCAGCGCGACGTCCGGCCCCGCAACCCTGGCAATCGTCTGCTTCAGCACCGGAAAATGCGTGCAGCCCAGCACCAGCCCGCGCGGCCGGGGCAATGTCGCCAGCAACGGGTCGAGATAGTGATGCGCCACCGCCTCGGCGATCGGCCCGTCCGTCAACCCTTCCTCGGCGAGGCCGACGAACAGGGGTGCGGGCGCCTGCACCACCGGCATGGACGGCGACAGGGCCTGGATGGCCCTGACATAGGCGCCGCCCTTGACCGTGCCCTCGGTGGCGATCACCCCGATTGGCCCATCCGGCACCCCCGTCACCGCCGCCTCTGCCCCCGGCTCGATCACCCCCACGACTGGCAACGGTGCCAACATCTCTCGCAACCTGGGCAAGGCCGCCGCGCTGGCGGTGTTGCAGGCTACCACCAGAAGCTTGATGTCGTATCGCCTGAGCGCCTCGGCCGCCTGCACGGCATAGCGGGTCACTGTATCGGCGCTCTTGGTGCCGTATGGCAAGCGCGCCGTATCGCCGAGATAGACCAATGACTCACCCGGCAGGCAGTGGCGGATGGCGGCCATTACCGTCAACCCGCCCATGCCGGAATCAAAGATGCCGATGGGGCGCATACCACCTGCAGAACCGGTCAAAGCGGTGGCTTCGCGAAATAAGCCGCCAGCAGCGCGGCGTAAATGTCGGTCAGGGCTGTGATCTCGGTCACCGGCACGCACTCGTCGCTCTTATGCATTGTGGCGCCGACCAGCCCCAATTCCACGACCGGGCAGACCGATTTGATGAAACGCGCATCCGAAGTGCCCCCGCTGGTCGAGAACAGCGGCGCCTGACCTGTGATGCCCGCGACTGTATCGCTGATCAGCTGCGTGAACTTGCCCGGCTGGGTCAGGAAGGCGATGCCGCTGGTCTTGGCAGAGATGGAAATTTCACACCCCGACTGGCGCGCGATCTGGTCGGCACGGTCCCTGACCCAGCCGGTGAGGCTTTCGGGCGTATGCCGGTCATTGAAGCGGATGTTGAAGGCGGCGCGCGCGCCCGCGGGGATCACATTGGTAGCCGGATTGCCCACATCGATGGTGGTAAAGGCCAAGGTCGAAGGATCGAAATGGTCGGTGCCCTTGTCCAGCTTGTGGTTTGCCAGCTGGGTTACCAGCTCGGCCAGAACCGGAATCGGGTTCTTCGCCTTCTGCGGATACCCGACATGGCCCTGCACGCCCGCGACCGTGACCTGAAAATTGATCGAGCCGCGCCGGCCGATCTTCAGCGTGTCGCCGGCGCGCGCTACGCTGGTCGGCTCGCCCACCACGCAATGATCGATGGTCTCGCCCCGCGCCTTCAGCCATTCCAACACCTTGACCGTGCCATCGGTTGCCATGCCTTCTTCATCGCCTGTGATCAGGAAGCTGATCGAGCCCTTGGGCTGTCCGGATGCCAGCAGGCGGGTGACAGCGGCGACGAAGGCGGCGATGGCCGATTTCATATCGGCGGCGCCCCTGCCATAGAGTACGCCGTCCTTCACTTCGGCAGAGAAGGGATCGCGCGTCCAGCCCTCGCCTGCAGGTACCACGTCGGTGTGGCCGGCAAAGCAGAAGTGCGGCTTCTCTGTGCCCAGCCGGGCGTAGAGATTGTCCACCTCGCCGAACCTGAGCCGATGGCGGGTAAACCCGAGCTCTTTCAGCACCGCTTCCAGCACGTCCAGCGCGCCCGCATCGGCGGGGGTTACCGACGCTCGGCGGATCAGGGCTCGGGCCAGGTCAAGGGCTTCCATGTATCAGTCGCGCAGCAATTCATTGATCGAGGTCTTGGCGCGGGTCTTTTCGTCCACCCGCTTGACGATGACGGCGCAGTAGAGGTTGGGTCCGGTATTATTGCCGCTTGGCGCGGAGCCCGATACCACCACCGAATAGGGCGGCACCTTGCCCAGGAACACCTCGCCAGTGGTGCGGTCGATGATGCGGGTGGAGCCCGACAGATAAACGCCCATCGACAGTACGCTGCCCTCGCCCACGATCACGCCTTCGGCCACCTCGGCGCGAGCGCCGATGAAGCAGTTGTCTTCAATGATGGTGGGCGCAGCCTGCAGCGGCTCCAGCACGCCACCAAGCCCGGCGCCACCCGATATATGGCAGTGCGCGCCGACCTGCGCGCAGGATCCCACCGTGGCCCAGGTGTCGATCATGGTGCCTTCACCTACCCGGGCGCCAACGTTGACGAAGCTGGGCATCAACACCGCGCCTCTGGCGATGAAGGCACTTTTGCGCACTACCGCGCCCGGCACGGCGCGGAAGCCGGCGGCACGGAAGCGCGCCTCGCCCCAGCCCAGGAATTTGGAATCGACCTTGTCCCACCATACCGCTTCGCCTGGTGCGCCGGAGATCAGCTTCATGTCGTTCAGGCGGAAGGACAGCAATACCGCCTTCTTCAGCCATTCATGCACTTTCCAGACGCCATCGATCTTCTCAGCCACACGCAACGAACCATTGTCCAGTCCTTCCAATGCCGCTTCCACCGCCTCGCGCGCGATGCCCCTGCTGGCCGGCGAAAGGCTTTCGCGCGCGTCCCAGGCAGCTTCGATGGCGTTAACCAGATCGTTCATGATTGAGTCCTGATGTTATGCAAGAATTGCGAGAGATTGTCGGTTTCGTGGTCGATGTCACCCTCAGCGATGTCCATCTGCGGGCCATGGCCGACCCAGGGCGAGTCGGTCCTCAGCCACACCGTGGTCATGCCTAGCGCTCGGGCCGGCACCAAGTTACGGGGAATGTCATCGAACATGGCGGCACGCGGGGCGTCGACGCGGCATGCAGCCACGACATCGGCGTAGGCAGACGCCTCAGGCTTGGGCCGGAAATTGAGCGTGCGGATGTCCCAGACCTCCTCGAACAGATGATCCATCTCGAGCCGCGCCAGGATCCGGGCCGCATGAACACGGCAGCCGTTGGTGAAGACAAAGCGCCGCCCGGGCAGTGCAGCCAGCGCCGCGGCCAGATCTCCGTCCGGAATCAGGCTCGACAAATCGATGTCGTGGACGAAATTCAGGTAATCCTCTGCATCGCATCCATGTTCCTGCATCAATCCATTCAGGGTGGTGCCATAGCGGCGATAGAGATCCTTCTGCCGGACCCAGGCCGCTTCACGCTCCAGGTCAAGGATCCGCATCACATAGTCGGTCATGCGCCGCTCGATCTGGGCGAAGACGCCGTTGTCAGCGCGGTAGAGCGTGTTGTCCAGATCAAATATCCAGGCCGACACATGGCGGAAATCTGCGCCCGCGACGGCTTTCTCCTGCTCTGCTGCCGAACCTGTCATGGGCGGAACATGGCCTTCCCGCAGCCAGGAGGCAAGCTCCGTTAACGTCTCTCCACCATGTCTATTTATAGGCTGTTAAAGGCGACGGGACGACAATGACGCAGAGCGGGCCAGAGAGCCAAAGGAAACCGAAATGGGTCAAACGACGCCACCCGCCGGTCGCAATGCGAAATCTGGGCTCAATCCGCGCGATGCCCTGGATATGCTGGACAGCCGGACCCGCCAGGGCAGCGCCGAGCTGGCCGGACGTACCGACGCGGGGCCGGATGTGCTGCACTATCTGGCCACCCACGGCGCGGCCGCCACACGCGCTGCGGTTGCCGCCAACCCGGCGACGACCGCGGTCACCAACCGCCATCTCGCCGACGATACGTCCGAGGACGTGCGCGCCGAGCTGGCCGCCAAGATTGCCCGACTGATGCCCGGTCTGGCCGAGCGTGAAAGCTCGCACATCTATGCCTTGACGATAGAGACACTGGAGTGCCTGGCCCGCGACGCGGCGGTACGGGTGCGCGCAATCCTGGCCGAAGCCGTCAAAGCCATGGACTGCATCCCGCACGACATAGTGATGACCCTAGCACGGGATCTAAATGCCATCGTGGCATCGCCAATCCTGGAATATTCCCCCCTATTGTCCAGCGCCGACCTGATCGAGATCATCGCCTGCGGCCAAGTAAGCGAGGCGCTGGCCGCCATCGCCCGCCGCAGGAATGTGCATGGCGATGTCTCAGCCCGGCTGGTGCAAACGCTGGACGTCTCGGCAGTGGCTGCTCTACTCGTCAATCCGGATGCCAAGATTCGCAAAGCAACGATGGACAGAATTATCGACCAGGCCGAAGAGATCGGTGCATGGCAAATGCCACTAGCCCTGCGTGCAGATCTGTCGGCCCGCGCCATCCGCCGGATCGCCGCGCTCGTCGGATCGAGCATCATCGAACGGCTGGCGGCCCGTAATGATCTATCTGAGATGACTCGTATGCGACTGAATCGGGAATTGCGCGCGCGCCTGGCTGAAGGCGAAGACATTGCCGAGCCGGATGGCGAGCGCCGCGCGCCCGCCGATATCGTGGCTGCCGCGAGGGCGGAAGGTCGGCTCGATGACTCGTTCGTGGAGCAGGCGGCACAAAGGGGACACCGCGAACTGGTGGTACAGGCGCTGGCGGCGCTGGCGCAAGTCGATCCGGCTACGGTGCGTAAGATTCTGGCCTCGGGAACGGCCAAGCCGGTTGTATCGCTGGTTTGGCATGCTCACCTGTCGATGCGCGTGGCATTCAAGATCCAGACTTTCCTGTTAAAACTCCCCGCCCGTGACGTATTGCCAGCACGCGCGGGTATCGCCTTCCCATTGCCGCGCGAGGAGATGCGCTGGCACTTAAGCTATTTCAATGTGCTGACCTAGCGCGCGGCGGCACGACCCGGGGGCTTGATGGCGGCACCAAGATGCAGGACCGCTCCGACAGAGCCACGGGCATCGACGCGCAAAAATCCGGCCTCGCCATAGCCGCGGGCGGCACACCGGTCGCGGGCGCCCTGGATTTCGAAGACCGCTGTGGTGATGCAGAAGGTCTCTGACCCACCCATCACGGTTACACCATCCCTGGTCTGGGCCAGCACATACAGCACGTCATTGGCCAGGGGGACGGTCTGCAGCCGGGCACAAGCTCGGGGGACAACCGTCCACCAGCCGCGGGAACTCCTTTTGCCATGCCCGATCTGTCCTAGTGCCACCAGCAGCGGCACCGCGCCGTCATTGCAAGCTGTCAGCCCGGAGGGCGTCACATGCTGGCGCGCCCTTTCTTCTAGAATGTCGAAGAGTTGAGCATTGTCGGCCTGCGGCGCAAACTTCTTGCGGAAGTCCGCCAAGCTCGCGCCTGTCGCCGTGTCCGGCTCGCCATTGATTGAACCTATCTTATAGCCGTTGTCCTTGAGCAGCCTTTTTACTCCAGCAAGCTGCGCGGCCTGCATCGTGGCCAGCGGTTCTGGCTCGTCCAGCGTCATGCTCCAGCTGGGGCGGCCCTTATTGTCGATTGCGGCAAAGCCGACGGGAAAACTGCCATCGCCAAGGCATGTCGCCCCGGACGACGGCTGCTTCAATGTGAAATCACCCTCCCGCACGCACAGGAGCCACTTTCCGCCCCAGGCGCGAGCGGGGCCGGCGTGGGCGATGCTGGAGCGGGCATGCACGAGATACGTCGATTTCGTGAGTCCTTCCGGCCGCGCCACCGCGCAGTCGCCAGGCACAATGCGGGTCCAGCCGCGCACCTCGGCAGCGTGCGGATCCAGTGTGGCGGTCGCGGCATAAAGGACGTAGCTGGTGCGGTTGCACAGCATCAGAGAGGCATGCGCGGGGCCGCCGGCCGCGGCCAGGATCGCAGCTGTCAGCGCTGCGCGGCAGAGCCGCCTCATTCCGCCGTGATCAGCGTGCCGGCGCCATGTTCGGTGAACAGTTCCAGCAGCAGCACATGAGGAATACGGCCGTCCAGAATGACTGCGGCGTGGACGCCGCCCTGCACCGCGTCGATTGCGGTCTGGATTTTTGGAATCATCCCCCCGGAAATCGTGCCGTCGGCGATCAGTGCGCGCGCCTCGCGCACAGTTAGGCGCGGAATCAGCTTCTTCTCGTTGTCCAGGACACCCTCGACGTCGGTGAGAAGTATCAGGCGCTCAGCCTTGAGTGCGCAGGATACCGCCCCCGCCACCGTGTCGGCATTGATATTGAAGGTCTCGCCCTTGCGGCCCACGCCAATGGGCGCGATCACTGGAATCGTCTCTGACTTCATGATGGAGTGTAGCACTTCGGGATTGACCGCTTCGGGCTCACCGACAAAGCCCAGATCGACGGCCTTGCGCTCACCGGTCTCGGGATCGAGCCGGGTCAACGCCGCCTTTCGGGCGATCACCAGATTGCCGTCCTTGCCCGACAAGCCCACTGCCCGGCCACCCGCCGCGTTGATGCCGGTGACTATCTGCTTGTTGATCGAGCCAGTTAGAACCATCTCAACCACTTCCACGGCTGCCTCGTCGGTAACGCGCAGCCCGTCAATGAACGTGGAATTTATGCCCAGCTTCTTGAGCATCGCCCCAATCTGGGGACCGCCGCCATGCACAACGACCGGATCAATTCCAGTCTGCTTCATCAGCACGATGTCCTGGGCGAAATCGTGCGCGCCGGTGCCGCCCATGGCATTGCCGCCATACTTCACTACGATCGTCTTCTGGTCGTATTTCAGAATGTAGGGCAGTGCCTCGACCAGCACGCGGCCCGTCTGACGCCAGCGCGCCATTACGCGCAGATTGCGTTCTTCTGGAGTGTCTTCGGCCATGACCAACCCGGCAAAAAGGCGCGCGCCTTATAGCGCGGCGGACCCGCCGTTTCTAACTTTTTATTGGTTGGAAGGCTAACGGCCCAGCGAAGCCAGATGGGCTCGCAAGTCTGGTATTCCGGTGCCGCTCAGGGTCGAAGTCAAAATCACCTGTTGCAGGGCGGCGGTGTGATTTGCGGCCTCGGCGGTGGCGCCCGCCCGGGATTGGTCCAGAGCAGCCTTGTCGAGCTCGTCGACCTTGGTCAGAACCAGCAGGTAGGACACCGCAGTCCGGTCCAGCAGTTCCATAACCTGGCGGTCGCTGTCCATCGCTCCGCGGCGGGCGTCGATGAGCAGCGCCACGCGTCGCAAACGTGCCCGACCACGCAAATATACAAAAATCATCTCCTGCCACTGGGCGGCTTCCATTTTGGAGCGCTTCGCGAAACCGTAGCCCGGCAAGTCAACCAGCATTAACTGGCCGCCCAGATCGAAGAAATTTATCTGGCGGGTAGCTCCCGGCGTCTGAGAGACACGCGCCAGTGCCTTTCGCCCGGTCAGCGCGTTGACCAAAGAGGACTTGCCTGCGTTGGAACGGCCGACAAAGGCCACTTCGTCAAGCTTTTCCGGCGGCAGGTTCTGGGCCGAGGTCGCGCCCCACACGAAGTCGCAGCGGCCCGCAAAGAGCCTGCGCGCGGCTTCGATCTCCTCAACCGAAGCCTGCGCTTCCTCAGTCATTGGCCGCAGTCAGCTTCTTGGGCTTGTCGAAGAATTTCACCTCGACGCCCTGACGCCGCATGATGAAGTACTGCTGTGCTACCGACAAAAGATTATTCCAAGTGTAGTAGATCACCAGGCCCGCTGGGAAGGTGGCAAACATGAAAGTGAAGATTACCGGCATCATCGTGAACATGCGCGCCTGCATGGGATCGGCCGGGGTCGGATTGAGCTTGGTCTGTACCCATTGGGTGATGCCCATCAGAATCGGCCAGATGCCGATCGACAGGAATGACAGGAACGCGGGCACCACCGTGTGCGGATTGAAAGGGAGAAGCCCAAACAGATTGATGATTGATGTGGGGTCTGGCGCCGACAGGTCGTGAACCCAACCATAAAAGGGCGCATGCCGCATCTCGATGGTAACGAACAGGACTTTATACAGCGAGAAGAAGACGGGAATCTGGATCAGAATCGGCAGACAACCGGACAGGGGATTCACCTTTTCGCGGCGGTACAGCTCCATCATCTGCTGCTGCATCGCCTGCGGGTCGTCGGCATGGGCTTTCTTCAGGCGCTCCATCTCCGGCTGCACCTTCTTCATCTTGCTCATCGACTTGAATTGCGTGTTGGCCAGAGGAAAGAAAGCCAGCTTGACTGCCACCGTCAGCATGAGGATGGCGATGCCGAAATTGCCGATGAACTTGTAAAAGACGTCCAACAGCCAGAAGAGCGGTTTGGTAAAGAACCAGAACCAACCCCAGTCGACCGCCTTGTCGAACTGCGCGATGCCTTCGCGATCTTGATATTCGCGCAGGATATCAACGACCTTGGCGCCGGCAAACAGGCGGTGTTTCACACTGGCGGCACCGCCGGGTGCGACATTGCGGGCGCCCAGGCGATAATTGGCCTGGTAGGCGTCGCCGGCGTTGGGCAGCTTGCTGCCTTGATAAGCACCATCGAAGGATTCGCCCTGGGGCGGCACCACCGCCGCCATCCAGTACTTGTCTGTGATGCCCACCCAGCCACCCGTGGACGAGAAGGTCTTTGGCGGGGTGCCCGGATCCTTGAAATCTGTGTAATTTGCGTCGACCTCGCTGCCGCCAGCCACGCCGACGAAGCCCTCATGCAGGATCCAGGTATGCGGCGTTGTGGGTACGCCTTGGCGAGCGACATAACCATATGGATAGAGTGTGACCGGCGCGCCACCGTCATTGGCGACCTTGTCAGTGACGGTAAACATGTATCTGTCGTCGATGGCGATGGCGCGGGTGAAAACCAGGCCGTGTCCATTGTTCCATGTCAGTGTCACAGGATGTCCGGGCGTCAAGGCATTGTCGCCGACCTGGGTCCACGGGGTGCTGTCGTTCGGCAAATGCTGAGCGCCTACCCAACCGAATTCGGCGTAGTAGGGGAAGGCGGTGCTCTTTGGGGCAAGCAGCACGATCTCTGGGCTGCTGGGGTCCACCGTCTCGCGGTACTTCTTCAGCCGCAGATCGTCGAAGCGGGCGCCCTTCAGCAAAATCGAGCCATCCACCATCGGAGAATCGACCACGATCCGCTGGCCGCCCACCTTCAGCGCCGCCTCGCGGCTCATATGGGCAGCAGGCGCGCTCATGCCTGGCAGGCCAGGCGCCTCCTTGAGCTTGGGCTTTTCTTGATGGCTCAGCGCCGCCTGCTTGGCCTGTTCGGCCTGCATCTGCGGACGCGCCACGAAATACTGCCACGCGAACAGTACCAGCGCACTGAGAGCGAAGGCCAGAATGAGGTTCTTGTTGTTGTTCATGAGTGCCCCTGCTTGGGATGGGGCAGCGGAACGGGGTCAACCCCTTCACCGCCACCGAGCCAGGAAATGGGGTGGCAGCGCATGATCCGGCACACCGCCAGCCAAAGGCCCCGGACAGGGCCATAAATCTTCAGGGCTTCCAGCGCGTAAGCCGAGCAAGTGGGATTATAACGACAACTTGGCGGCAGAAGCGGCGACAATAGTGACCGGTAGATATGAATTGGCGCCGACAGCAGCCCGACAGCAGCCTGGCGAAAGCTAGGCCTGAAGTCAGGCATGAGGTTCTCCCGCTGTGGCGTCCAGTTTGCGGTGTGCAGCGCTCAGGGCTCTGGTGACATCCGACAGCAGGGCCGCGAAAGGACGCGTCACGATCGTACCGCGCGCGACCAGTACATAATCATACCCCGCCCATCCAAAAAGGGGCAGAAGCTGCGAGGCGGCCGCACGCAGGTGCCGGCGGGCCCGATTGCGGGTGACGGCATTACCGACTTTGCGGCTGGCGGTGAAACCCACGCGTAAATGGCCGTCCTGGCGATCTTTTTCGGGGGTGGGACAGGCTTCCAGTGTCACTGCGCCCTCGACACGGCGAACTCCACGCGCGGCCCTCAGATAGTCGGCGCGGTTCCTCAGACGATCCACCGTAATATTTCCCCTGGATGGCGCAGACGATCCGCGCTCCCGGGCCACCCGCTCCTGTTGGGCGCCGGATGGGTCCTCGCTCAGGCCGAGAGCTTCTTGCGGCCGCTTGCGCGGCGGCGGTTCAGGACCTTGCGTCCGCCGGCGGTGGCCATGCGCGAACGGAAACCATGGCGGCGCTTGCGCACGAGTTTGCTCGGCTGAAAGGTGCGCTTCATGGGTTTCCAGGCTCCGAAAAGTGCGGTTTTGCGCCCAAAGGCTCGAAAAGAGCGGGGGTTTTAGGCGTTGGCCCCGCCGCTGTCAACGAAATGCCGCTTTATAGCTCAAGCAATTGAAATAAAACGGTATTTCAGTCGCCGATCACGACCCCGTCACGACGGGGGTCGGCGCCGCCGATATAACCGCCCTTGACCTTCTCGATCCCGTGCAGGCCACTACCCTCCCCGTTTTGGATCGTTACGTCATGGCCCATCGCCTTGAGGCCGGGCACCAGGGCTTCGTTGGCAGGCGAGCTTTCCAACCGCGTGGGGCCATTGAGGTTGAGTTGGCGGGGCAGGTCGATGGCCTTTTGCGGCGTCAGCCCGCCGTCCAGCATAGCCACCAGAGTCTGGGCAACGTAATCAATGATGGCGGGCCCGCCCGGAGAACCCACCGACAAAAGGAAATTCCCGTCCCTGTCGAAGACGATGGTGGGGGACATGGCGCTGAGCGGCCGCTTGTCCGGCGCGGGCGCGTTAGCCACCAATTTACCGTCGATCTCCGGCTGGAGGGAAAAATCCGTCAGGGTATTATTGAGCAGGAATCCGCCGGCCATGATCTCGGCGCCGAAGACAAACTCGACTGAGGTGGTCATGGCGATCACCATACCGTTGCGATCGACGATGGTCATGTGGCTGGTGCCATGGAGCACTGGCGAGATCTGCGGACTGAACTGAGCGTGCTTCTCCGGCGGATTGCCGGCTTCCGCTTTGCCCATATCCTTGCTGGGATTGATCAGCGCGGCACGGCTGGCGATATAACCCTTGTCCAACAAGCCCTTGACCGGCACGTCGACGAAATCGCTGTCGGCGAGATACTTGGCGCGATCGGCGTAGGCCAGGCGGCTCGCCTGGGTGAACAGATGCGCTTCGCTCAGCGTGTTTGGCTGGAGCTGAGACGCCGGAAAGTGCTGCAGCATGCCCAGTATCTGCACGATGGCGATGCCGCCCGAGCTGGGCGGCCCCATCGAGCACAGACGCCACTGCCGATAATCGCCGCAGACCGGCGGACGCTCTTTTGCGCGATAGCCGGCAAGATCAGCAAGCGTCATGCCACCCTGGTTGCGCGGCGCATGCTGGACGGCGTTCACGATCTCTTGCGCTATCTCGCCGGAATAGAAGGCCTTGCCCCCGCCCTCGGCAACCGCGCGCAAACTGGCCGCAAGTTTGGGCTCTTTCAGGATCTCGCCTTCCTTAAAAGGCGTGCCGTCCGAGTGATGGAAAGTGTGACGGATGTCGGGCATATCCGCCATCTGTGGCCAGCGTGCGATTGTGCGCGCCAGTTTCGGCCCCACCGGAAAACCGTTCTCGGCAAGTTTGATCGCGGGCTGGAACAGCCGCGCCCAGGGCAGCTTCCCGTACTTCTTGTGCGCCATCTCCAGCATGGCAATCACCCCGGGCACGCCCACTGACAGGCCGCCCGGAATGGCCTGAAGCTTGGGTCGCGCCTTGCCATCAGGGCCAAGGAACATCCCCGGCATAGCCGAGGCCGGGGCCATTTCGCGCCCGTCAAAACTGGTGGTGGTTCTGGTCCTGGGATCGAAGGCAAGCATGAAGGCGCCGCCACCTATGCCAGAGGATTCCGGCTCGACCAGGTTGAGGACCATCTGCACGGCAATGGCAGCATCAACAGCCGAGCCGCCAGCCTTGAGCATCTCCAGCCCCGCCTCGGCGGCCAGTGGATTGGCCGCTGCCACCATTTCATGCCTGGCAAACGGCTGGATGAAGCCAGGCTGGACGTCGGCAACCGCGGCGACAGGCAGAAGAAAAACGCAGGCAAGCGCCAGGAACCGCCGCAAAAACCGCATGACCGTCACCGTGTTAGCTTCTGCACCATGGTATGGCAGGATGCGGGTGGGGCAACAAAGAAAAAGGCCCCGCCATCGGGCGGGGCCTTTGGTCACGGCTCGCCAAAACGTCAGCGCACGAAAACGCGCACTTCATTGGCGGTGGCATTGGGATCGGTGGTCGAGGCCACATTAAGGCGGGCGGCGGGAACGCCCATGTCCGTCATGGACCGCATGACGTCCTCGGCATGGCGGCGAGCGGTCGTCTGAGCGATCTGGACTGACGCGGCCGAACCCTTGGTGGGCGAAACGGCTACCACCTGGAAACCTGCGCCGGGCCGGCTCTGCAGCGCCTGGCTCAGTGCGGCATACAACGCCTGCTGATAGTCGACATTGGGATGATCGAACTTAATCACGACCAGTGGCGACCCCCCAGCAGCCAGCTGCAAGCCCGAGACTGCGCCCATCGGCACGCCCAGCCCGCCGCTATAAAGCTCGCCGCTCTTGATGGAGGCAGCCAGCGTGGTGAGATTGGCGCGCTCGCTGGCAACATAGGCGGTCTGGCGCTGCACGTTGTCGGAGACTTCCTTGAGCAGACGGTCGATCAGTACGATGATCTGACTGGTCTCGTCCTCCAGCACAGACAACTGGCGGTGGTCCTCATCGACGGCCCCCGAAACATTGAAGGTCGCACCGATCTGGTTCAGGGCGTAATGGGCGGCGGAGGAATCGTTCGCCACCTCGGTGCCCAGGGAATTGAGGGCATTGATGTTGGCTGTCAAGGCATCCAGCTGTGCCTGGGCGGTATTCCACTCGGCAACCAGCTCGGGATTGCCCTTGGTCGTGCCCACCTGCAGGCGGGTAACGATATGGGCCTTGGCCTCTTGATAGGCACCAGCGGCGCCCGTGCTGGTATTGCGCAGGTCCGCGAGACGCTGGGCGTTACCCATCAGCTTCTGCTGCAGGCCCGAGAGCTGGCTGCGCAGGGACTGAATGGTCTTGTTGACGGCAGTGCCGGTGTCGCTGCCCGGGTCGATGGTCACCGGGGTGATGGTGGCCATCGTGCCTGTGCCGGAAACACCACCGGCAGGGGCATAAGTGGCTGGTGCGCCGGCCGAAGCAGTGGGCGGAGCCCCCGCGTCTGGCGGGGCCACCTGGTCGGACATGGCCGCCTGGTCATCGCCAAACATGTTGTCAATATCGGAACAGGCGGACAGCAACAGAGCGCCCGTCAGCGAAATAGCCAGGAAAAGGCCCTTTTTGAGCCTCTGCTGCGCCTGAAGTCCCCTCATTATGCTCTCCGCTGCCTGGCGCCTGAAGCCTCGTGGACGCCCTGGAGACCCAGGATGCCTGCCCCAGATTTGCGGCGCCAACACACCCAACCCCGTCCGCGCCCCCACGACAGCGGCGGCGGACCCTTTGCCCCCAAGTCTTAACCAGCGCAGCGGGCAGGGACAAGGGAGCAGTATGCCGCTTCCGGGGAGAATTTTACGATTTTACGGGGACTTGGAGGGCAAAGAAGGGCCGCCAAAGGCCTCCCCACGGTAAGTCCTTGCCTTTGGGAGGGCACATCAATAGGTTCGCGCCCTCCAAACGCGCCCGTAGCTCAGCTGGATAGAGCACCAGACTACGAATCTGGGGGTCAGAGGTTCGAATCCTTTCGGGCGCGCCAGGACTTAGCCAGTCTGGCCGTTCTAGAAAGACGGTGTTTAAGACGGTGAACGTTCCCACCCTATATTCACGACGCTTCGTCGCCAGGGGGCGCTGAGAGCCGCAGCCGATATTCGCCGGCTGTCCCCGTCCGGATATCCGCCGTCCGGCCGGGACGAAAGCCGCAAGATGGGCGGCCGTTTGGGGGCGAAATTTTCCACCCCTCCCCCTTGTCCACCACCGGCCTGTCCACCACCGGCCTGTCCAGCACGCGGGCAGAACGCACGGCCCCGTCGCTGCGCATGTCACCGTATTACCCGTATTACCGTTCTGCTGGACCTGCTTCATCCGGTTCAGGGCATCATGGGTATATTGGATGTAGTTGCCGTTCGGCCAGGTCAGCCGCGTGCGGTTGCCGGCAAGGCGGCATTCATGCGTTCCTCCAGGCGATGATCGCACGAACAAGCGGCTTCAGGTGAAAGCTGGATTCGGGGCGTAACGCCGGCGTAATGCCATGGCGGCGCAGCATGTCTTCGGCGACCGGGCCGATCACGGCGATGGGCGTGCGAGTCAGCGCCGCGGCGAGCGCGGCCCTGAGGCCGGTCTTCTCCGCCACGTCGAACAGCCGCTCGATCTGTGGCGTGGCGGTGAAAACGATCAGGCCGATATCGCCATCAGCCAACTTGCGAATTTTGGCGGCGACGGTGTCGTTCTGCGCCTGCGAGGCATAGCGATAAGGCGTAACCGGCCAGACGCATGCCCCGCGGGCGCGAAGCTGCGCCGGCAGGGCAATGGCGCCGTCGCCGGGATAGAGCTGCACGCCGATGGCGCGTCTTTTCAGGTCTTCGCCGGCCAGCGCGTCCAGCACGCCTTGCGAGGTCGGGGTCTGGGCGGCCAACCCTGAAGCCAGGCCCAACTCGCGCAGAGCACGGGCCGGTTTTGGGCCGCGCGTGATGTTGCGCGCCCCGGACAGGGCGGAAATGAAATCTTCGCGCCTGCCCATCTGTTCGGCGATGGGCAGCAGGCGGCGCAAACCCTCGCCGGTCAGCCAGATGATGTCCTGAAAGGTGCCCGCAATGGCCTGTTCGAGCCAGGTCTGCGCCGCTCCGGTATCGTCGAGGTCCATGATCTGAACCAGCGGGCAACGTAGAGGAGCCGCGCCTTCGGCCTCCAGCATGGCCGCGAACAGATCCAGCTCGCGGCTTTCCGGCACCAGAACGGTCAGGCCGTGCAGCTTCGCCATTCAACTCACCAGGACCGGCGACTGCGCGCCGATCAGCTTGCGGATTTCGGGAATGCAGGAGCCGCAATTGGTGCCCGCCTTCAGCGCCGCGCCAATCTGGGCAGGGCTTGCCAGGCCGTCATCGCGGATCGCGGCGGTGATTTTGCCTTCGCTGACAGAGAAACAGGCGCAGATGATGCGGCCAGCAGGCGCAGCGCCGTGTGCGGAAATGCCGGCCAGAAGCGCCATGCGTTCGGCGGCGGACAGTTCCCGGCCCAAGAGCGGCTTTGCCTGTTCGATGCCTGTCAGGTCTGCACCTGGCGCGCCCAGGAACAGGCACGCCGTCAGCCGGCCCAGGACAATTCCAGCATAGCGGAAGACCGCCCTGCGGGGATCGGAATAGGTCAGCAATTCGGCTTCGGCGGAAATCCCCAGCAGGCGCCGCAGCACCGGCTCGGCATCGATTTCCTCCGACAGCGGCTTCCAACCCGCCAGCGCGAAGCCGGCGCCGGTTTCCAGCGGCGCCTTTGCCCACCAGGCGGCGGCACCGAACGGCGGATCGGCATCGTCCAGCCGTATCAGCGTGCCGCGCCAGCATTCGACAATGGCACTGATGCGAACGGGCGTGGCCTTGAGGTCGGGCTGGCCGGAAATCGGATCGGTCAGGGCGTGCACCAGACCGTCGATAGGACCGGAGGAGGAAAACTGGTCGGTCCAGTGCATCGGCGCAAAGACGGTGCCGGGCCGCACGCCATCGTCGATGGCCGCGCGGATCACTGAGCGGCCGTGGGCGCTTTCGATCCGCACCAGTGCGCCGTCCTTGATTGCGTGCGCGGCCGCATCGCGCGGATGCAGCGACAAGGTGGGGGCATCCGCATGGGTCATCAGCCGGGCGACGCGGCCGGTGCGGGTCATGGTGTGCCACTGGTCACGCATTCGCCCGGTGTTGAGGGTCAGGGGAAATTCTGCCGCCGTTGGTTGTGCGCACGGCGAAATGGGCAGCATGCGTGCCCGGCCGTCCGGCGTGGGAAATCCGCCGCGGGCAAAAAGGCGCGATCCTTCCTGGCCGAAGCGACGCGCCGGCCATTGCAGCGGTGCCAGTGCGTCATAGGCGGCATCGTCGATATCGGCCAGGGCGCCGAGATCGAACAGCCGCGCGCCTTCATTCTCGAAGGCGGACAGGGCGGCGTGCTCGCGGAAAATGTCGGCGGGGCCGCGCCAGCCAAATGCGTCATCCCACCCCATGCGCCGTGCCACCTCGGCGAACATCCACCAGTCGGGGCGCGCCTGGCCGGGAGCGGCGCGGAAGGCGCGCTGGCGCGAGATGCGGCGTTCGGAATTGGTGACGGTGCCGTCCTTCTCGGCCCAGCTTGCAGCGGGCAGAACCACATCGGCCAGCGCGCTGGTGTCGGTGTGCCAGGCATCGGCCACGATCACCAGCGGGCATTTCTTCAGCGCCTCGCGCACCTGTCCTGCGCGCGGCATGGAATCGGCGGGATTGGTGGCGGCGATCCATATCGCTTTCACGCGCCCATCGCCGACGGCTTCGAACAGGTCCACGGCCTTCAGGCCCGGTTTTGATGCCATGGCCGGGCTGTTCCAGAAGCGCCCAACCCGCTCGATGTCGGTGCGGGTAAAGCCCATATGGGCGGCAAGCTGGTTGGCCAAGCCGCCCACTTCGCGCCCACCCATCGCGTTGGGCTGGCCGGTCAGCGAAAAAGGACCCATGCCCGGGCGACCGATGCGGCCCATGGCAAGGTGGCAATTGAGAATGGAATTGACCTTGTCCGTGCCTACGACGGACTGGTTCACACCCTGGGAATAGACCGTCACCACCCGCTCGGTCGCCGCGAACATTTCATAGAAGCGGCGCACGTCCCCGGCGCGCAAGCCCGTGGCGGCGGCGACAAAATCCAGCGAAGGCGCAGCGGCGCGGGCGGCGGCCACGCTTTCCTCCAGACCGGTCACATGACGGGCAGTCCAGTCCCGATCCAGCAGGTCATGATCGGCAAGATGGGCGAGCATGCCGTTCCACAGCGCCACATCGCCGCCCGGTGCAATCGCCAGATGCAGATCGGCACTTTCCGCCGTGGCAGTGCGGCGCGGATCGATGGTGACGGTTTTTGTGCCGCGCTTCGCGCGCGCTGCGATCAGCCGCTGATAGAGCACCGGGTGGCACCAGGCCATGTTGCTGCCGACCTGCACGACAAGATCGGCCTCTTCCAGGTCCTCATAGCAGCCAGGCACCACGTCCTCGCCGAAGGCGCGCACATGGCCCGCCACCGATGAGGCCATGCACAGTCGCGAGTTCGTGTCGATATTGCCTGCGCCGATAAAACCCTTCATCAGCTTGTTGGCGACGTAATAGTCTTCCGTCAGGAACTGGCCCGAGACATAAAATGCAATTGCCTCCGGACCGTGGGTTTTGCGAATCTGCGCAAATTCGGCCGCGATGAAATCCAGCGCTTCGCCCCATTCCGCCGCGCGACCATGTAGAACTGGAGTGGTCAGCCGGCCGGGCAGGTCGAGCGTCTCACCCAGTGCCGCCCCCTTGGAGCACAGCCGTCCGAAATTGGCAGGATGGGCGGCATCGCCCCGCGGTATGCCATCCACCACCTGAACGCCGCAACCGACGCCGCAATAGGGACAGGTGGTGCGTGTCACGCCGCGCTCGCCGCTTCCGGAAGATGGATGTAGATGTCGCCACCGATCAGCCGTACGGAAATCGACTGGGCGCAGCCTTCGTCCGGCGCCACCGCCATGCCATCCTCCAGGCCTATCACCCAACTGTGCAGCGGACAGGTGACAGTGCGGCCGGCGACAATTCCTTCCGACAGCGGGCCCTTTTTGTGCGGACATTCATCGACCAGGGCGAAAATCTCGTTCGCCGATGTGCGGAACACCGCCACGGGCCGCCCCATGTGCTTCAGGCAAAGCCGCCGCGCGCCCTGCACGGGAATGTTGGCCAGCGGCCCGATATTCTTCCAATTGGCGCCCGCCATGGCTCAGGCCCCCGCCAATTCGGGCAAGGGCGCAAATTCGTATGCGTCCACGCCCATCACCCGTTCGGTCCAGGGATCGATCTGGGCGAAACGCTGGGAATCGAGGAAGCGGGCGTGCAGCGCGGCACGGCCGTCCGCATCCTCCACCACTCGCTTTTTCACATAGGCGATGCCGACGCGGGCGATCCAGGGCGCAGTCCGCTCGAGGTAATGCGCCTCCTCGCGATAGAGTTGCAGGAAGGCGCCGGTCAGTTCCAGAACTTCCCTCTCCGTTGCCACGCGAACCAGCGGGTCGGTGACGCGAACATCGACGCCACCGTTCCCGCCTACCAGAATGTCATAGCCGGCCTCCACGCAGACCACGCCCAGATCCTTGATCGTGGCTTCGGCGCAATTGCGCGGACATCCAGACACGGCCAGCTTGACCTTGTGCGGGGTCCACGAGCCCCAACACATCTTCTCCAGCTTGACTCCCAGACCGGTGGAATCCTGGGTACCGAAGCGGCACCATTCGCTACCCACGCAGGTCTTCACGGTGCGCAGGCCCTTGGCATAGGCATGGCCCGACACCATGCCGGCCTTGCCCAGTTCGTCCCACACGCCGGGCAGGTCGTGTTTCTTCACCCCCAGCAGGTCGATGCGCTGGCCGCCGGTGACCTTCACGGTGGGGATGTTGAACTTGTCGGCGACATCGGCGATGGCACGCAGTTCTTTGGCGCTGGTCAGTCCGCCCCACATGCGCGGTATCACGCTATACGTGCCGTCCTTCTGTATATTGGCGTGAACCCGTTCGTTGACGAAGCGCGAGCGGGCATCGTCGCGATATTCCTGCGGCCAGGCACAGAGCAGGTAATAGTTCAGCGCCGGGCGGCATTTGGCGCAGCCTTCCGGCTTCGACCAGCCGAACGCCGCGCGCACGGCATCCATGCTCTTGAGTTTCTGGTCCCGGATGCCCTGGCGAACCTCGTCATGGCTGGCCTCGGTGCAGTCGCAGACGGTCCTCTTCGCCGGCCGGGCAGCCGCGCCTGCGGCAAAGGCCAGCAGCGCTTCGACCTGGCCGGTACACTGGCCGCAGGAAGCGGACGCCTTGGTATGGGCTCGCACCTCGGAAAGCGAGGTCAGATGCTTTTCACGGATGGCGTTGACGATGACGCCTTTGCACACGCCGTTGCAGCCGCAGATCTGCATGTCGTCCGGCATGGCGGCGAAGTCCGGACCCGCCGGCGCGATGCCCCCGGCCTCCGCGAAGGCGCGTCCGAACACCAGCCGCTCGCGCAGGGCGCCGATGTCGGTCTTGTCGCGCATAAGCTGCAGGTACCATTGCCCGTCACCGACATCGCCGTAGAGGACCGCACCCACAAGCCGGCTTTCGCGCAGCACGATCTTCTTGTAGAGGCCCCGGGCGTCGTCACGCAGGGTGATCTCGTCGTCGCTTTCGTCAGCCGCCATCAGGGCACCCGCTGAAAAGACGTCGATACCGGTGATTTTCAGGCTGGTGGCCAGGGCGCGCGACTGGAATGCCGCTTCGCCGTCTCCGGCCAGCCGCGCGGCGCAGACCTTGGCCTGATCCCATAGCGGAGCAACCAGGCCGAAGGTCTGGCCTCGATGCTCGACACATTCGCCGACCGCGAAAATGTCGGGATCGGAGGTGCACATGTCGTCCGTGACGATTATGCCGCGATTGACGTCAAGCTGCGCAATCTTGGCCAGCTCGATATTGGGCCGGATGCCGATAGCCAACACAACCAGATCGGCGGGAATGAAGCGGCCGTCGGCCAGTTGCACGCCTTCGGCCCGTTCGGTTCCGGTAATCTCTTCGGTCTGGCCGTTGGTGAAGAAGGCAATGCCGCGCCGGTCCAGGTCCCGTTGCAGCATCTGTCCGGATGGCGCGTCGAGCTGCCGCTCCATCAACGTCGGCATCAGATGCACCAGCGCAACGCTCATGCCGCGCTGCTTCAGGCCCCAGGCCGCTTCCAGCCCAAGCAGACCCCCGCCTATCACCACGGCGCGCTTGTGCGTGCGCGCCGCCGCCAGCATCTTGTCGACATCGGCGATGTCGCGGAACGCGCATACGCCGGGCAGGCCCAGTCCCGGAATTGGCGGCGCCAGCGGCCTGGAGCCGGTGGCGATCAGCAGCTTGTCATAAGGTACAACCCGCCCACTGGCCGTGGCGATCGATCGGTCACCGCGATGGATGCCGGCGACCGCGTCGCCCGTGACCAGGCCGATGCCGTTCTGCTGATACCATTCACGGGGATTGATGACGATCTCGTCCACCGTCTTGTCGCCTGCCAGCACGCTGGACAGCATGATGCGGTTGTAGTTGGGGTGCGGCTCGGCGCCGAAGACCGTGATGCGATAGCGGCCGGCGCCTTCCAGCTTCAGCAGCTCCTCCACCGTCCGCATGCCGGCCATGCCATTGCCAACGACGACCAGATGCTTGCGCGGATCGGCAATCATGTTCATTGAATCACCTCTTCAGATGCGCACAAGCGCCATGCCAGACGCCTCGCGACGCCAGCGCGGGCGCACCGAACTGATCCCGGCCCAAGCGATCAGCGACAGGGCCGCGAACACCATGAAGCCGAAGGCATAGCTGCCGGTGAACTGCTTGGCATAGCCGAGGCTGGCAGCGAGATAAAAACCGCCGACGCCGCCGGTCATTCCGACCAGCCCGGTCATCAACCCGACATCGCTCTGGAAGCGTTGCGGTACAAGCTGGAAGACCGCGCCATTGCCCATGCCCAGCGTCGCCATGCCCAGGATCAGCACGGCAAGCGCGGCCGGCGCGGGCAGGACGCTTTCGCTGACCGTCACCAGAACCAGAGCGACGATCGCATAAACGACGGCCAACGCGCGGGTGCCGCCGATGCGATCTGCCAGATAGCCGCCGAATGGCCGGGCGAAAGAACCGGCAAAAACGCAGGCCGCGGTAAAGTAGCCCGCGGTGACCGGCGAGAGGCCGTACTGGTCATGGAAATAGATCGGCAGGAAGGACGACAGACCGACAAAGCCGCCGAAGCAGACACCATAGAAAAACATCAGCCACCAGCTATCGGCGCGGTTCAGCAGGCGGGCATAGTCGGCCAAGGGCTTCTTCGGCGGGCAATTGGGGCTGTCCTTGGCAGCAAAGGCAAACAGCAGGAACACCGCAATCAGCGGCAGTGCGGCCAGGCCCAGGACATTGCGCCAGCCCAGCGCCAGCGCCACGGCGGGCGCGAACAGCGATGCGAAGACGGTGCCGGAATTTCCTGCCCCGGCCAGGCCCAGGGCAGTGCCCTGATGCTCTGGCGGATACCAGTAGGAAACCATGGGAAGCGCGATGGCGAAGCTGGCGCCCGCCACGCCCAGCACCACACCCAGCAGCAGGACCTGATGGAAGCTGCTGATGCCGAGCATCCAGGCTGCGATCAGCCCCGCGATGACGACCAGTTGCATCACAATGCCGGTCATCCAGGGCTTCCACTGACCCACCAGCACGCCATTGACGATGCGCAACAGCGCTCCGGCAAGAACGGGGACCGCGACCATCAGGCCCTTCTGGCCGGCATCGAGATTGAGGTCTGAAGCGATCAGGACCGCCATCGGCCCCAGCAGCACCCACACCGCGAAGCTGAAGTCGAAATAAAGAAAGCAGGAGATGAGAGTGGGAAGATGACCGGACTTCAGAAACGCGCTTTTCATCGAATGGCTCGCCGGGGCGCGATACGCGCCACATACGAACCGCCATTGGCCCGCGGGTTTCAGAAGGACACTTCAGGAACTGACCCGCCTTTGGATCAGTGCCAGGCCGGACTCGCATCCGACTGGACTCCATGGCAACGCAACAAGCCCCTTCTTCGCAAGTGCGAATTGACAGAAATCACCGCCCACGGGCGAAAAAGTTACGAAATTTCTGGGGTTCTGGCGGTCCGGCGCGGCGCTCGCGTCTAATATTTGTGCAACGCGCCAATCTATTGGGCGGCAGGCTGTCCTTCGGGTGCGAAGACTGTCCCATCGCAGAAGGTGTCTGAATCCATGGCGATCGGGTTCGGCGTGGCCTCCAAGTCCCAGGTATTGGTGTGCGCGCCCTCCGCCTTGCTGTCGATGACGGGCACGCTGATCTCCAGCGCCGCGGTGGCTTCGCGGTAGATGTCCGGACGATAAACCCGTCCGGCCAGCGCAGCCTGGTCGACATCACGCGCCAGCAGATTCCAGCGCGCCATTTGATCCAGGAACCAGCGCGCGTGGCTAAGCCAGGGAAAGGTGGCGGCATTGCGCCAGAAGCGCGATGTGTTGCGCGAGACCACGGCTCCGCCGGGCAGGGACGACAGGATGGCGTGGCTGTCGACATCCAAGTAACGCCGCCGCGAAAGCAGCGCCCCCGTATAGGATGCATTTTCCGGCGCATCGCAGAATTGCCCGGCGCGGGCCATGGCCCTGATCGCGCCCTTCAGGGCATCGGGATTATCGTCAGCCCAGTGCCGGCGCACGGCGAAGGCCTTTTCCGGGGCGTTGCGCCAGATATCGTCGGAGGTCGCCACGGCCCTGCCGACGCCCTCGCGCGCCGCGACCTCGCCCCAGGGCGCGCCCGCGCAGAAGCCTGCCACCTGACCGGACGCCAGAGCCTCCACTGCCCGCGCCGGCGGCACTACTACCAGGCGGACATCGCGTTCCGGATCGACGCCGCCGCTGGCCAGCCAGTAGCGCAGCAGAAGATTGTGCGTGGAATAGGCGTGCACGATGCCCAACGTCAAAGGCGCGCCGCGGCCTTCCAGAAGGCCGCGCAACGCTGCCGGCACGGAGAGGGCGGGAGCGGCTGTCCGCAGCTTCTCGGCCAGCCGGATTTCCAGCGTGATGGTGTTGCCGCCCAGCGAGACGTTGCATGGAATGATCAGCGGCTGGTTGAGGCCGCGCAGCCCCGTCTCGACGGCGAAAGCCAGCGGTGGCACGACGACGGCGGCGTCCAGGAAGCCATAGGTCAGCTTGTCCGCGATGTTGGCCCAGGACGGTTCGACATGCAGTTCGGCATCGACGCCTTCTTCGGCAAAATATCCGAATTCCTGCGCCAGGATCGCGGGCGCGGAATCGGTCAGCCGCAACAGGCCAATGCGCAATCTCGTCTCGTTCATGATTTTCTCTCCCGCCGCGGCGCCTCGTGGGCCGCCACGAATTCCGCCACGATTTGAGAAAGCTTGCGACTCTCATCCATCGCCTTTTTCTGCAGCCAGCGATACGCCTCCGGTTCGCTCATCCGCCTGTCTTTCATCAGGATGGCTTTGGCGCGTTCGATCTGGCGCCGCTCGTCAAGCTGCGCGCGCACCGCGGCGAGCTCGGTTTCGACATGGCGGTAGCGCTGGAACAGCGCGATGGCCGACGCCATGATCGGCTTTACATCCGCCAGGGCGACACCCGACAGGTTGTAGGAGCAGACGCCTGCCGCGATGGCTTCCTGTGCGAAGGTCGGATCGTCGGTGCTGGCGAACATGACGATCGGATTGGCCGCCGCCACCGCCCGGATGTCTTCCAGCGCGTCGCGGTCAGGCAGAGCCATGTCGATGATGATCAGGTCCGGGCGGGAGCGATCGACAGCGGCGGCCAGGTCTTCAGCGCCAGCGCGCGTGACTTGAGCATAGCTGGATTCCGACAGCGTTTTCTCCAACGCGTGTGCGCGTTCGGCGTCCGTATCGATCAGGAGGATGCGCAGGGTCATAAGACAATTACTACCCAGCTGCGCGCCGCTTCGACAACAGATGCCATGCAAGATGATCCCGATAAGCTGTAGCCGACTCTCGCCATAGAGCCTGAGGGGAGCTGGCAGGACACCAGCGAACTGACATAGTCTTTAAAAGAACAATTCAAGAACGGGCGCAGAGGGATCCTGCCGCGGTGAGGCAACCCAGTGCCAGCTCTCAATCTCTCACAAGATGAGAGATCACACTGGGGCGGGATTTGGGATCAAATCTGCTTTGCCTAAGCTCATCCAAAAACCTGCGGAGAGTGAATGGCGGGCGAGCGAAAGAGTAAGCTGAAAGTTGCCATCATCGGGTCGGGCAATATTGGCACCGATCTGATGATCAAGGTGTTGCAGACCTCCTCGGTATTGGAAATGAGCGCGCTGGCCGGCATTGATCCACGGTCGGAAGGGCTGGAGCGGGCGCGCCGGATGGGTGTGGCGGCCACGTCCGAGGGTCTTGAAGGGCTTACCCGCATGCCGGTCTTTTCCGATATCGACATCGTATTCGATGCCACCAGCGCGGCGACGCACAAGGCGCACAGCGATACTTGCGCAGAGGCCGGCAAGGTGATGGTCGATTTGACGCCGGCCGCCATCGGACCCTACGTGATCCCGGAAGTGAATGGCGATGCCCATCTGGATGCCGCCAACGTGAACATGGTGACTTGCGGCGGCCAGGCAACCATCCCGATCGTCGCCGCGGTGCGCAGCGTCGCCAAGATTCATTATGGCGAGATTGTTTCTTCAATCTCGTCGCGTTCTGCCGGTCCGGGCACGCGTGCGAACATCGACGAATTCACACAGACCACCGCGCGTGGCATCGAAGAGGTCGGAGGCGCCGCCAGGGGCAAGGCCATCATCATCCTGAACCCCGCCGAACCGCCGGTGATGATGCGGGGCACCGTCTATACCCTGTCGGAAGGGGCCAGCGAACAGGAAATCGGGGATGCAATTGAAGAGATGGTTGCACGTGTGCGGACCTATGTGCCGGGCTACCGGCTAAAGCAGAAGGTGCAGTTCGAGCGTTTCGGCGCCAACAATCCCATCACCCTGCCCGGCGTTGGCGAATTTTGCGGCATAAAGGCCAGCACGTTCCTGGAAGTCGAAGGCGCGGCGCACTACCTGCCCGCCTATGCCGGCAATCTCGACATCATGACATCGGCGGCGCTGCGCACGGCCGAAAAGATAGCCGCACGGAAGTTGGCGCAGAGGATGGCCTAGGTATGTTCAACCCCGATACGGACCGGCTGTATATCCAGGACGTCACCCTGCGCGACGGCATGCATGCCATCCGGCATCAGTACGGCATCGACCACGTCACGCGCATTGCAGCGGCACTGGATGCAGCAGGCGTGGATGCGATCGAAGTGGCCCACGGCGATGGCCTCAGCGGCTCGTCATTCAACTATGGGTTCGGCGCCTGCACCGACTGGGACTGGATTGCCGCGGCTGCCAAGGTTGTCAGGCGCGCGCGCCTGACAACCTTGCTGCTGCCGGGAATCGGGACGGTAGAAGACCTGGATCGCGCCTTCGACATGGGCGTGGTCTCGGTTCGCATTGCCACGCATTGTACGGAAGCAGATATCGCCCGCCAGCATATCGGGTTCGCCCGGAAGTTGGGCATGGACGTATCCGGGTTTCTGATGATGAGCCACATGGTCAGACCACAGGAGCTGGCGCAGCAGGCCAGGCAAATGGAAGACTATGGCGCCCACTGCATCTACGTCACTGACTCCGGGGGCGCACTGGATATGGACGGCTACCGGGCGCGGCTGGAGGCTTATGACCAGGTGCTCGGCCCGCAAACGCAGCGCGGCGTTCACGCCCATCACAATCTGTCCCTGGGTGTCGCAAATTCGATCGTCGCAGCACAAGCGGGCGCCGTCAGGATCGACGCCAGTCTGGCCGGCATGGGCGCGGGCGCCGGCAACGCGCCCCTGGAAGTTTTCATCGCCGCGGCGAACCGCAAGGGATGGAACCATGGCTGCGACCTGTTCCGGTTGATGGACGCAGCCGAGGATCTGGTGCGTCCGCTGCAGGACCGCCCGGTCCGCGTGGATCGCGAAACCCTGAGCCTGGGCTATGCCGGCGTCTATTCCTCCTTTCTTCGCCATGCTGAGAAGGCGTCGAAAGATTACGGCATCGATACCAGGGAAATTCTGGTAGAATTGGGTCGAAGACGGATGGTCGGCGGCCAGGAGGACATGATCACAGATGTCGCGCTCGACCTTCTGCAGAAAGAGGGCGCCGTTTCAAAATAGCAATAACCAATAGGCGGGAGGGGACAACCATGGCAACGCCCAAGAACCAGTCCGTTTTGAAAGCGTTCGCAGTTCTGAAGTGCTTTCGCGACCGGGACGAATGGCTCACCAGCAGTGAGCTCAGCCGTCGGGCGAGGTTGCCGGAAGCCTCCGGCTACCGCCTTCTGCAAACGCTGGAACAGATCGGCGCTGTGGTGCGCGGGCCACGGGGACGTTACCGGCCGGGTATGCTGCTGGTGTCGCTGTCGCGCAACGTGGCAATTGGCGATCTGCTGCGCGAAGCCAGCCTGGACCTGATCACTGAGGTCGCCCAGCGGCTCGATCTGACAGTCCACATCGGGCTGCTGGAAGGCGGCATGGTCACCTATATCGCCAAGGTCTGCACGCCGACCTCGCTGTCACCGCATACCAGGCCCGGTGCGCAGCTTGAGGCCTATTGCTCAGGCCTGGGCAAAGTGTTGCTCGCGGCGTTGCCGCTTGAAGAACTGGACGCCATCATCCTGGATGGCGACCTTGTGGCGCTGACTCCGCACACCATCACCAGCCGCATGCAGCTCCGCATGGAACTGGACCGGGTGAGGAAGTGCGGCTACGCGTTGGATAATTGCGAGATCCGGCCCGACATGCGCTGCCTGGCCGTGCCGATCCACGACAGCGAAGGCCGCACTATCGCATCGATGTCGGCAACCGATCATGCCGAACGCATGACCGAAGATCGCCAAGGCGAAGTGCGGGGCGCTTTGATCGCCGCCGTCCGGCTGCTGGAGTGCCGGGTCTTTCCGCCCGACCCGGATCTCGGCCGTATCCGGCGTCGCGGCCCCGCTCCCACTGAACTGATCATGCTCGGCTGAAAAACAAATGAGGGGCCGCCCGCAAGTGGACGGCGTCCCGGCGCGGCCCAGAACGGCGGAAATCCCGCGCGGCTCAGATTCTGAACCGTGCCATCCAGCCCATATCGTCGCAGAAATACATGTCGTCGCCCACCAACTTGGCGCCGTGGATCACCGGCGAGTCGGACGGAAGCTGGACGCGCTCATGGATGTTGCCCGTTTCGGCATCGTGCCGGAAGAAGCAGTTGAGATTGGAATCCGACGACCAGATGGTCGACCTGTCCTTGCCCCAGCTCATGCCGTGGGTGCGGTTGCCGGGCACTGGCCATGAGGCCTTCACCTTCCAGGTCTTCTTGTTGACAGTAAAGATTTGGCGCGCGGGCGGACAGGCATAGATCAGATAATCGCCGTCCACCAGGATCGCGTGCGCACCTGTACCGCCCGAGCCTTCTTCCGCATCCAATGGCAGCTGGCCGGGAGGCAGGCCCTTGCCGGTATTGTTGCCGACATTGCCGGTCATGGCCGGGCCGATGCCGCGCTTCATGTCCGGCCAGGCCGGCTTGAGCGGGCTGCGGCGCGCGGGCGGGTCGTCCTCGCGCTCATAAATGCGCCCCGCCCCGGGTGTCACATACTTGGCTATGGTTTTGCCGTTCAGGTCACAATGCACGATGATCGAATTGTGGGTGGAAGTGATCCACATCGTGTTGCCGTCCTGGACCAGACCGGACGGGCCCACCACATCGGCCTGGAATTCGCGCACCGTCGAGCCGTCCTTGATGTTGATCAGCGTGACCCAGTGCTGGGCGCCCTGGTCGAGAACCCACATCTGCCCCGGCGTGCTGGCCAGCGCCAGGCCATTGGGCTGGCCGTGCTTGGTCTTGTAGAGCACCTCGATCTTGCTGGCAGGCCGCGACGGAATGGACGACCAGCCTGGCAGGCAGGAGGGACGGGCGGGCTGTGCCAGCGCCGGAGCGGCGGCCGCGGCAGGCGCCGCCGCTGCCAGCTTCAGGAAATTGCGTCTCTCGAGCATTTGGTTCACTCCCTGACTTGTTTTTTCAGGCCATTTCGATCTTGAACACCCAGCCGGCATGCGGGCTGTCTCCATTGGGCCAACCCGGATGGATGCCGGCATCGCAGCTGATCAGCGTGCCGTTGTGGAATTCCAGCCCGTGGGGATCACAGCTGCCCGACGCGAAATCATAGGTGGCCATCACAGCGCCCGTCTTGCCATCGTATTTGACCAGGCCGGGCCTGCCTTCCCTGTAGCTCTTGCTATCGTTGCCGGTGACCTGCCAGATGTTGCCTTCGGCATCAAAGGTCATGTCGTGCCAGCGCGGCTTCTCCGCCGTAACGTGGATGGGAATGGCGACCTCGGGGGCCCAGCTTTTCGGATCGACGCGCAGCAAAAGTCGCGGACGGTTGGCGACGATCCACAGCTTGCCATTGTGCCATTGGGCGCCATGGCTGCCGCCGCCATCCTGTCCGGGCAGGCCCAGCGGAATCTGCCGGTGGCTGATCTGCCGCCCGCTCATATCGTGCTGGAAGCAGCCTTCCGGCTCCTGGTTCGCCATCATCCAGACGCATCCGTCTCCATAGGCCATGCCGGAAGTGTTGCGCGAATTGGTTTCGACCGTCTTCAGCAGTTTGCCGCTCCAGTCCACAAGCCACGCCGCTTCGCGCAAATCCTTGGGGTCCGGCAGGTGATATTGCCGGGCGGCGCGTCCCGATAGCTTCTGCTGGCCCAGCCATAGCCCCTGCGGCGCCACGGCCAGCGCGTTGACGTAGCCAGGCGGCGCCTTGAACAGGCGCGTGGTCTTGACCATGCCATGCGGAACGGCCCGCCGCTGCGGACCATAGGTGATCCGCCCGGGCCTCTCGGCCATGGCGGAATTGGCGGCCAGCGCAACAGCGCCCAGACTGTATGCCAGAAGCGACCTTCTGCTGGTTTTCATGATCCTTGTCCCCAATCCCTGTTCGGGCCCCGTTGCCCCCGATGCTGCGCCAGCTTCCGGCTTTTTCAAAGCCGATCCCGGCGAGGGCATCTCATCAGGTGAGTTTGCAACCGCGCAGTTTCTTGCTGCAAAGCAAAAAGTTTGCCGGCGGCTCCCGGCGCGAAAAAATGCCTCCCGGCAAAGAGGGGGGTGCGCCGGGAGGCTGCCCTGCCCATCGCGGGGCAGGATTTAGAATTTGACTCTTATGCCCAACGTCATCAGACGCCCGATGAGATTGGAAACAAGATCATTTGTACCGGTGATCTCGTACTGCCCATGCGAATTGTAGAACGGCGGGTGACTATCAAAGATGTTGTTCCCGTCGATATAGATCTGGTTTCCGGAAAGGAACCCGTCCGGGATGTCGTAGGACGCGTGCAGGTCGAAGGTGGTATAGGAATCCACAACATCGCCGCCGCCGGTTGGATTGCCGTTGGCGTCATGAAGGATGGGCGTGGCAGGGGCGTCCCAATCGTGGTAGCTGCCGGTATAGTTCATGAAGAGATCGAGCGACAGACCGCCCATGGACCATCCCAGGTTCGTACGCGAGTGCCATTTGATCTCGGGGAATTGCGACGTCTGGCCCGTGGTGTTGAGCAGGCTGTAGGTGGGGCCGGCCACCGGGTACCCGAACGAAATCGTGTATTTCAGGAAATCGGTGGCAAACTCTCCGATCCTGAAATGGCCGAAATCGGTATCGAAATCATAGGTCGCACTGATATCAAGCCCCTGTGCGGTGAGATTCTCGATGTTGGCCTGGTCATGTGAGTAGATGTAGTAAACAGTAGACGGAAGTGGGCTGGTCAGCGTGGGGAACGGCCCCGCATAGGTATTGACGAGAGCCTGGCTGCATCCTGTCGGGCAGACGAGGAAGTATTTGTTGAGCGATGCCACATTTGCATAGACGTTGACGTTTGCCGATGTAACCGCCCCCTTGAACGCCGCATTGAACAGCGTGACGTTGGCCACGAAGCCCGGCAGAAAATCCGGGGCCAGGTCGAAACCGACGGTATAGCCGTTGCCATGCTGCGGCTTGGCGCTGGGCCCGATGCCCGAAATCTCCTGGAACCCGTCCAGGCCGGTACCGCCGCCAACCTCGCAGGTAACCGCGTTTGCCGCACAGCCCGGCAGCACCCCCGCCGCCGCCGGATAGAGGCTGGTCGGGAAGACGACGTGGCCGGTCGTGCCTCCCGCGCTTGCATAGGATGCGCGGTAGCCCTTTCTGGGATCGCCGATACTGTCGAGTTGCGGCGCCACGAATGAGGTGGAATAGCTGCCACGCAGCTTGAACCCGTCCATCACCGTCCAATCCATCGCGAACTTCGGATTGGCCGTGGAGCCGACGTCGCTGTACTTGTCGTATCGGCCGGAGATATCGATCACGACATTCTGTGCGAGCGGCACATCCATATCGGGCGAAATCATCGGAATATTGATTTCGGAATAGACCGACTGCACCACACGGCCGTAATGAAAATCTTCGAATCCGGACCCATAAACCGCCGGGCCCGTTCCGTTGGTCTTGGTGACGTTCTGGACAAGGCTGTTGGCATAGACTTCGGCTCCCAGGGCCAGCTTGACCGGGCCGGCAGGACCCTGGAAAAGCGTACCGCTGGCCGAGAGCCGATATTGCACAAAGGCGTTGTCGGCGGTTGAGCCGTGGTCATAGGAGGCGATGCGCGCGCGCGTGGCAGCCGAAGTCTTGTTGGTCGCGGCAGGGTTCCACACGTCCAGCGCATTCTCGGGGGTGAGGGGAAGATTCAGGGGCACCAGAGTTGTGCCGACGACCGCGGGCGTGGTGGTATTTCCGGCGGTATTGACGGTGCCGTTCAGCGCGAGATAGGCGCAGCTTGCGCAAAAGCCGTTGTACGTCCAATCAACCGATGCATCCTGGCCGGCGACGAAATCAGCATCGATCGTCCAGTCGTCATTGACGTTGTAGCTGCCGCTGACATGGGCATAGATGTCGTTGGCGCCATTCCGCGACAGACTGCGGGGCAAGAGGCCCTTCAGGTTGTAGCGAACCGTCTGCTTGTTCGAAGCCACGCCGGGCGGATTCTGAAAGAAAGGGTTGACCTGGCCGGGGTTGGCGTAACCGGGGCCGAAAGCGGTGCCAGTGATGGAGCCGGATTCGCTGAATGACGTGTCGTTGCGGATCGCATAAATCATGGTGGCTGACAGGGTGAAATTCCCGAAGGTTTGAGTCAGCTTGGCAAGCGCGTTGTCGCGCTTCTCCTTGGGCAGATAGTTTCCGTCGAGAATGTTGCACGGCGCGTTTGCCGCCGCGCTCGTTACCGACGTCGTATAGCCCGGCGGCAGATATATGCTTGCGCTTCCACTGGGCTGCAACGACGCCGGCGAGCAGTTGAAGCTGTTCTGGTTGGTGCCGCCCAGGGGACGGAAATCGAAACTCGCCGGCTGCCGCGTGACGTTGTCGATTGAACTCGCATACGAGTGCTGATAGGCGATCATTGCGTTGCCGCCATCCCAATTATATCCCCACAACAGGCTTCCGTTCCACTTGTTGTAATTGTCCGCGTAGCCGCCTGAAGCGTTGATTTCCAGGCCGTCGAACGATTTGCGGGTGATGAGGTTGACGACGCCGGCGACCGCATCCGAACCGTAGATCGAGGACGATCCGTCAGCGAGCACATCGACGCGCTGGATTGCATTGGCCGGTACGATGCTGGGATCGGGCTGCGAATGGACAGTGCCGCCGAGCGGGACGCGCATCCCGTCGAGCACAACGAGCGTGGAACTGCTGGAACTTGCGCCCAGCTGATGAATGTTGGGAGAGAAATAGGTGCTGTTGTGAATGCCCTGGCCGACCTGACCGGCGTCGGACAGCGCCGGCATTTTCTTGAGCACTTCATCCATCGTCTGGCCGCCGGTCGCCTGGATGTCGGCAGGGCCGATGGTGATAAGGTTGGAACCAACGGGGGCAACGCCGCGGATATTGGTGCCAGTCACGGTAACTGATTCCACCGCTTCCGGCGCACCTGCCGGCTGGGCCGATGCCGGCGTTATCGTCGCGACCGCGACCAATGCCAAGGTTGAACCGCCGAGCTTGAGTTGCTGCGAAAGTTTGGTCATGACGCTTCCCCTTCGAACATTTTTTTTCGTAGGTCATCCAGCGAGTTGCTCGCGACCATGTTCGAAAAGCTTGGGCTCGCATTCCGGGCAGTGTCAAAACGGAGAGCATCTCGCTCTCTCAACAGATGAGAGCGCAGCGATGCCGCGCGGGCACAATTCAAACTTGTTGCGCCGCAAAAGGGAACTCCGTGTACTCGTCTCCCCATTCTTGTGCATGGGGACTTGGTGCGTGATGCGACGCTGGCGCGACACGCTCCCTCCAGCCGTTGCTGATGATGGCAATGGCCTTCATCGCACTTGGAATCGCGCGGCCTCGCGAATGACGCTATGGGCCGGGACACGTAAGTGGTCGGGCGCGCTCTATGATGCGCAACCCATGAAGGAAATCGGTGTTCTGGCTGTGACGACCCGACAGAGCGGGAGGCGAGCAGACATCAATCGCCCTGATCGACAATCTTGGGAACGGCACTATGGCGCAGACGGCCGGCGTCGGACATGCCCTTGCCCAGAAGCGGCCGCAGATAGCCCCGAAAAGCATCGGTTACATCCCAACCCGCCCCGTCGATGAATTCGTCAGGCATCGTCTTGGTCTTTCCGGCCACCTCGTCCAAGGGCGTGAGGCGGTATTCGACGAAGTAGTCGCCAGTGCGGTGGATGGTAATTGAACCGTCGCGATCGCCCCAGAGCGCAAATTGCACCGCTTTTTCGCCTACCTCTCGCGCTTCGCGTTGATCGACGTCGGAGACACAGCCGACAAAGCTGCGCTGCAGATATCCCAGGGTATCGGCGCGCACGCGTTTATATCCGAGCTTCTCCTTTACGAGCTTGGCGAGATGGTCAGCCAGCGGGCCACCGCCGAGATAGACGTTCCCGTGGGCGTCCTTCTCGACGGTGGAGGCGAGTAGATTAGCTATGGGGACATGCTGATTGTCGCAAATGCCTTCCGATAGCGCCACCACGCAACGACCATATTTGTCCGCGGTAGCCTTTACGCTGGAGAGGAACCGATCAATCTCGAACGCCCGCTCGGGCAGGTAGACGAGGTGCGGACCGTCGTCCGCGAATTTTCTGCCGATTGTCGCCGCTGCAGTGAGGAAGCCGGCATGACGCCCCATAACGGCGCCGAGATAGACTCCAGGGAGTGCCCGGTTGTCGAGATTGATCCCCATGAATGCCTGCGCGACGAACCGCGCGGCCGAAGGAAACCCCGGCGTATGATCGTTTCCGACGAGGTCGTTATCTATCGTCTTGGGGATATGGATCGAGCGCAGAGGATAGCCGGCAACTCGCGCCTCGGCTGCCACGATTCGCACGGTATCCGCGCTATCGTTGCCACCGATGTAGAAAAAGTATCCGATCCCATGCGCTTTCAATGCGCGGAAAATTGCCTGACAATATTTGAGATCCGGCTTGTCGCGGGTGGATCCCAGTGCCGAGGACGGGGTTTCGGCGACCATTTCCAGGTTTTGTGTCGTCTCCTGGGTAAGATCGACGAAAGTTTGATCGACGATACCGCGTATACCGTAAAGCGCGCCATAGACTCTTTCGACTTGTTGGAATTTGCGCGCCTCAAGCACCACGCCCACCATCGACTGATTGATGACGGCAGTCGGGCCACCTCCCTGGGCGACCAGCACCTTGGAGACACCGGAGTTCGGCATAGCGGGCTCTTCTCTCGCTGGTAGAGATTCAGCGCGTGTCTTGCGAAATGTAAAGACCTCTGTCGACGCCACCGGCTAACGTGACTGCTGACCAACACCGAACGCGCGGCCCATGCTCGCGGCGCATTGCGCTTCGCTGGCTGGCAACTGCCATCTGAGCTGTGTTGCCCTGCAGGCCCCACCGGCTCCAAGTAACACATTAAAAACGTTTGCACTTTTCGCAGGCTCGGCACCGGCACAAGGGCGGCGTTGTCACCTGGCATTCGAACGATTGTGCAGTTCGGCGTTCTTGCAAACCCTGACAACTTGCGGTCTGTATATCTGGGGCTCGTTTTCGCGCTGCCATGCGCGGGCTCGGGGGAGCATGTCGGACGACGCGCTGGATCGGAAGTTCTGGAATCGGCTGATCCGCCAGGTGCGGCAAAGGGTCAGGGGTCGCACTGACGCCGAGGATCTGCTTCAGGCGGCGTACTTGCGTCTCATCCAGTACCGCATGGAACATGTCGTTGAAAATGTTCCAGCTTTTCTAGTCCGGACGGCGGTGAATATCGGAGTCGACAATTTCCGCCACGACCGGCACTTGTCCGGAGCCGTGCCCGACAACATCGCCATTGCGGAAATTTGTCCGTTGCAGGATGAGGTTTTGGCCGCGCGCGTTCGTCTAGAACGCGTCAGGCAGGGTCTAACCCGCCTGACACCGCGCACCCGGGAAGTCTTTCTGATGCACCGCCTGGAAAATCTGAAGTACCGGGAAATTGCCCTGCGCCTGGGGATCAGCCAGAGCGCAGTGGAAAAACATATCGCGCGCGCCGCTCTATTCCTGACCGAATGGACGGAAGGTTGGTAATGGGTTCCGCACCGCCATCTGCCGAAGTGAGGGCCGAGGCAGCGGCCTGGCTGGCCCGCCTGCATGCCGACGACCGCTCCCCCGCCGATGAGGAGGCCTTCCGCATTTGGCTTTCCGCCAGTCCCGACAATGCCACTGCCTTTGAGGCGGTCGACCGGATGTGGGGCGCGGTAGGAGGAGTGCATTGCACCAATGATTTCGCTCGCGTGCGCACCGCGCGCGCCCCGCGACTCGATCGCCGCGCGGCTATGGCGGGTATCACACTCTTGCTGGCGGGTGCCGGCAGTTTGGCCTTCTGGCGATCGGCATCCGCCAGAGTTTATGAGACGGACGTGGGCGAGCAGAAGCATGTCGCGCTGGATGATGGCAGCCAGCTGTTCCTGGATGCCAGGACGCGACTGGTGGTGGATTTCAGCGACACAATCCGTGCAGCCAGTCTTGATTATGGACAGGTCAATTTCCGCATTGCGCCAGACATAAACCGGCCGTTCGTCGTGGAGGCGGCCCAGCGCAAGATCGTCGCTACCCAGTGCAATTTTGACGTTCGCTGCGTAGGCGGAGAAGTTCAGGTGCTGCTTATCCACGGAGAGGCCGATGTGGCGCCGGTTTCGGCCTCACGGGGCAGCCCGGTCGAGCGCCTTCGTTCGGGCGAGCGGCTTGTGGCGTCGGTGGACATGGAGCGGCGGGACCGCCCCAATCTGAACCGGGCCTTGGCCTGGCAGAGCGGCTCGGTGGTATTCGAAAATACCAATCTAGCGGACGCGGTGCAGGAAATGAACCGCTACAGCATGGACAGGCTGGAGGTATCATCCTCCGTGGCGGATCTCAAAGTCAGTGGCGTATACAGGGTCGGGGACAACGAGGCCTTCGCCCGTTCGATCGCCAAGCTTCTGCCCATCGCCGTTCGCCGGGACGGGGATTCCTACCTGCTGGTGGCCGATCAGCAAGGTTAGGGGGTGGGGAAACAGGCCCCCTGGAACGTCTCTCCACAAAAATGGCCCGCCAGTGGCCTGACAGGAGGGAAACATCATGAGGATTTCGCGGTGGGGCGCATTGCGCCCGGTTCTGTTTGGCGGCGCGGCCGTCGTTGCCATCCACACCGCCGCGATAGCCCAGACCGCCAATTTCATGCTGCAGGAGCAGCCGCTATCCGACGCCCTGCGCAAGGTCGCGCAGAGGACGGGCGAGAATATCCTGTTCACGCCGGAATCGGTGGAAGGCATCCGGGCGCCTGCCATTTCCGGTCCAATGGACGCCCAGCAGGCAGTCGCCATGCTGACCCGCGGCACCAACCTGCAGGTGGTTTCCGACGGGCCCTCGGGACTTATCGTGCGCGCCCCTTTCACCAAGGCCGTCACCCAGGCTCCCGACCTGTCGGCAGGCGGCGCCCCAGTCGAAACGGTGGTGGTGAGCGGCTTCCGTTCCAGCGTTGAAAAGGCGCTGGATCTGAAGCGCGCCGCCAACGACATGTCGGACAGCATCCTGGCGGAAGATATCGCCAAGTTTCCGGACCTGAACGTGTCGGAATCGCTGCAGCGCATTCCCGGCATCACCCTGCAGCGCGACCAGGGCGAAGGCCGCCAGATCTCGGTGCGCGGCCTCAATTCCACCTTCACGCGCGTGCGCATCAACGGCATGGAAGCGCTGGCAACCACCGGCTCGGAAGACGTGTCGGGCGGGGCAAACCGCGGGCGTTCCTTTGACTTCAATGTGTTCGCGTCGGAACTGTTCAGCCAGTTGACAGTGCACAAAACAGCTTCTGCCGAGGTCGAGGAAGGCTCGCTGGGCGCGACGGTGGACCTGCATACCGCCCATCCCTTCGACAAGCCGGGCTTCAACCTGGTGGCCTCGACCCAGGCGGGCTACAACGACTTGTCGGGCGGCTTCAATCCGCGCGTGGCGGGTCTTGTCTCTGATACCTTCCTGGGCGGCAAGCTGGGGGTGCTCTTGTCGGGGGCCTACCAGATCCAGAACGGGCTTGAGAACGGCTCGAGCACCGTGCGCTGGCAGAACGACAACACCGCCCAGACGGGCAACCATTCCTCGCCTTATATCGCCGGCTGCGTGAACAATGTTCCGGGTGCCAGCTCGCAGTGCGCCGCCGGCCAGCGGCTGGGCTATGTCGCCTACAATCCGCCCGGCCCGCTGGCGGGCAGCGCCGGCACTCAGACTTTCCTGCCGGCGACGGCCACCGCACCGAACCGCCAGACGGCGGGCGCCGTGCCCAACGGCGCCAACTACAACGCAAGCACCAAGCCGAACAATTACGACGTGGTGAACGAGGCGTTCCGGCCGCGCTTTCCGCGCTATGACGACATCACCAATCACGAAAAGCGCCTCGGCCTGACCGGATCGATCCAGTACCAGCCGGACGATGCCACGCTGTTCACGCTGGACGCGCTCTATGCCGACTTCGCGGTGGTGCGCAACGAATACTATCTGGAAGCCGAATCCTTTTCGAACAACAATGTCAGCAATTCTCCCGCCAGCCTGAACGCGCCGATCCTGGGTTCCGGCAGCATCGGCGTGCTGAACTACAATGTCGATCCGGCCACCAACAATCTGAACTATGTCCAGGCCGTCAATGTTGGCCTTCGCTCCGAACACCGTCTGGACCATCTGGACACCCGCTTCAAGCAGGTGACGCTGGACTTCGACCACGACTTTACCGACGCCTTCAGCGTGCACGGCCTTCTGGGGTGGTCGGAATCCCATCACAGCAACCCGATCCAGACCACGCTGACGATGGACTATGACTGCACCGCCGCCACCTCATCGACCAGCGCGGTGTCGGGATGTCCGGGCGGAGCAGGCGGCGGCGCCGGCACCCTGGCCAACCCCTATTCCTTCGATTATCGCGGCGACCTGGGCCGGTTGCCCGCGCTCACCTATGGCAATGTCGACGTCACCTCCACCAACGGCTGGTTCCTGTCGCAGATCCGCGAGCGCCAAAACTACGTCAACAACGGTTTCCGCACCGCCCAGGTCGAGGGCCAGTACAAGGCGTTCGACTGGCTGACGCTGAAAGCCGGCATCGACTACAAGAATTACGGCTACCGGGCTCTGATCACCGCGCGCACCAACGGCACCACCGCCAGCCAGGACCTGGTCATTCCGGCGGCGATGGAGACCTCGGCGGTTCTGGCGGCCAATTCCCAACTCATCGACATGCACGGACTGGGTGTCGGGGCGGGCACGCCGACCACCTGGGCGGTGCCGGACATCAACGCCTTCAACAAGCAGTTCAACATCTGGGACCAGAGCAATCCCGCCTTCAGGCAGGGGCCCGGCCAGTTTCTCAGCCAGAACGGCATCGTCGGCGAAAACGACCTGAGCTACTGGATACAGGCGGACTGGGACGCGATGTTCTATGGCGTGCCCTTCCGCGGCAATATCGGCGGCCGCTATGTGCAGACCGACCAGAGCACGGTCGGCTACAGCTACAATCCGGCATCCAAGACGATCGTCACCACGCAGCTTTCGCGCGGCTATCACGACTTCCTGCCGTCGGCCAACGCGGTCTTCTCACCCACCGATGACTTCCTGATCCGCGTCAGCGGCGCCTATGTGATGGCGCGGCCGGACCTGGGCAACCTGCTGCCGGGCGGTGCCACCGCCACCGTCACGGGCAGCAACTTCAACGTGACGGAGAATAATCCCAACCTTCTGCCCTACCGGGCGAAGACGGCGGACATGTCGTTTGAGTGGTATTACCACAAGGGCGCGCTGTTCTCGGTCGCCTTCTTCTACAAGCACTTGGACACGTTGATCCAGACGTTGCGCCAGAGCATTGCCTTCAATCAGAATACCGACGGCGTGTCCAACAGCCTGGCGATCGCGGCCTGCGGCACCAGCTATGTCGCGCCGCCCGCCACCGGCTGCAACGAGGCGGCAATCTGGAATTTCGCCCAGCCAGTCAATTCCAAGGGGGCGCCGCTGTACGGCACGGAAATCACCTGGCAGCAGCCTTTCGACTTCCTGCCCAGCGTGTTCAGCAACACCGGATTTCTGGGCAACGTCACCTTCGTGCAGGCGACCCAGACCTATTTCAACAGCAACGGCACCGTGCTGGCCAAGACGGACCTGACCGGCCTGTCGCGCACCTCCTACAGCGCCACGCTGTATTATGACGACAATGTGTTCTCGCTGCGCAGCACCGCCTCGTTCCGCAGCAAGTACCTGGCCAGCATCAATCCGGGCAACCTGAACGACGTCATCGTCAACGCGGCGAGCCTGAATATCGACGCTTCGGCCAGCTACAAGATCAACGAGAATTTCACCGCCACCTTCGACGCGATCAACCTGACCAACCAGCCGACATACCAGTATGCCGACTCGGTCGGGCACCGGCTTTACTACTGGCACCAGACGGGCCGGAACTTCTTCGTCGGTCTTCGCTACAGCTACTGAACTGCGCCCTCCCGCCGATGACCGCTAGAGCCCGCGCCTTGCCTTGAAGGCCGCCGACAGTGTGCCTTCATCCAGATAGTCCAGTTCGCCGCCCACCGGCACGCCATGGGCGAGGCGGGTGATCTTTAAGTCCCCGCCTTCCAGGACGTCCATCAGGTAATGGGCCGTGGTCTGGCCTTCGACGGTGGCATTCATGGCCAGGATCACTTCATCGATCCCGTGCTTCACCCGGTCCAGCAGCGCGGCCACGTTCAGCCGTTCGGGGGTGACGCCATCCAGCGCGGACAGCGCCCCGCCCAGAACATGGTAGCGGCCGCGGAAGACGCCGGCCCGTTCAAGCGCCCACAGGTCGGCCACATCCTCGACCACGCAGAGCAGATTGGGATCGCGCCGCGCGTCGGTGCAGATCGAACAAGGGCTGACCGTATCGAGATTGCCGCACACTTCGCAGGGCCGGATGGCGGCGGCGGCATCCTGCATCGCCTGGGCCAGCGGCTCCAGCAGCACATCGCGCTTTTTCAGAAGCACCAGCGCGGCGCGCCGGGCCGAGCGGGGCCCGAGGCCCGGCAGCCGGGCCAGAAGCTGGATCAGCCGTTCGATTTCAGAGCCTGCGGCCATCAGCTTTCCGAATCGCCTTCCGGCATGGCGGCGGCGATGTCATCCCGGGCGATGTCGCGCACCGAGACGATTTCGGCGCCGGGAAAGCGGTCCAGCACGGCGCGCACCATCGGTTCCTGCGCGGCGATTTCGAAGCGCGCGGTCTTTGCGGCCTGTTTCTGTTCGGACAGGGTGGGTGCTCCACCCTCGCGCGCGATGGAAACGCTCCAGCGCACACCCGTCCAGTCTTTCAGCTTCTGCGCCAGATCGCCGGCCAGAGTGCGCGGCGCACGCGGATGAGGACGAAATTCAATGTGCCCGGGCTCCAGCCGCACCAGATGCACGTAGTTCTCAAGCGCCACGCGCAGGATCGGCGCGTTGTTGGCCGCGGCCAGCGCGATGATGTCTTCCAGGGTGCGCAGGCTGGGCGTGCCTTCGGGCATGTTTTGCGGCGACAGGCGCTGCGCGGCAGAAGCCCCCTCCCCCAATCGCGCGCTGGGCGCGCGATTGCCCCCTCCCGCAGGGGGCGGGGGCGAAGATATGCGCGGCGCAGCGCCGGGATTGTCCAGCAGGTCCTTCACCAGCTTGTCGGTGGGCGGCAGTTCGGCGGCATAGGCCAGGCGGATCAGCACCATCTCGCAGGCCAGGATCGGACGGGTGGCGTCGCGCACCTCGAACAGCCCCTTCATCAGGATCTGCCAGGCGCGGGTGAGCGCGGCGACCGACAGCTTGTCGGCCAGCGCGACAGCGCGTTTGGCCTCGCCCGAGCCGCCGTCGAAAAAACCCTGCGCGCCGGGCGCGACCTTGACGCGGGTCAGGAAATGCACCGTTTCCAGCAAGTCCTGGATCACCGCCAGGGGGTCGGCGCCTGCGTCATATAATGTCTTCAGGTCGGCAAGCGCGGCAGCGACATCACCACCCATCAGCTTTTCGAATATGTCCAGCACCCGGCCACGATCGGCGAGCCCCAGCATCGCGCGCACTGCCTGCGCGTTGATGATACCGCCCTCACCGTGCGCGATGGCCTGATCGAGCAGGGAGAGCGAATCGCGCGCCGATCCTTCGGCGGCGCGCGCGATCAGCGCCAGCGCGCCGTCCTCGATCGCGACATCTTCCTTCTGCGCCAGCGTGGCCAGATAGGCCGCCAGTTCGGCGGAATCGATGCGGCGCAGGTCGAAACGCTGGCAGCGCGACAGCACCGTGACCGGCACCTTGCGGATCTCGGTGGTGGCGAAAATGAACTTCACATGCGGCGGCGGCTCTTCCAGCGTCTTGAGCAGGCCGTTGAAGGCCTGTTTCGACAGCATGTGCACTTCGTCGATGATGTAGACCTTGTAGCGTGCCGCCACCGGGGCATAACGCACGCCCTCGATGATCTCGCGGATATCGTCGATGCCGGTGCGGCTGGCCGCGTCCATCTCCTGCACATCGACATTGCGCGATTCGGAAATCGATGTGCAGGGCTCGCACTGCCCACAGGGATGGATGGTGGGCTCGGTGCGCTTGCCGTCGGGGCCTATGCAGTTGAGCGCCCGGGCGATGATGCGCGCGGTGGTGGTCTTTCCCACCCCGCGCACACCGGTCAGCATGAAGGCATGGGCGATGCGGCCGGTGGCGAAGGCGTTTGACAGGGTGCGCACCAGCGCCTCCTGCCCGATCAAGCCGGTGAAGTCAGTGGGGCGGTATTTGCGCGCCAGAACGCGGTAGGGGGCGGAAGGCGGGGCCATGGACCGACTATAGCAAGGCGCAGCGCCCGCGATACGAAATGTATTGTGGACAGGTGAGAGCCCGAGCGACCCGAAGCCAATTCGTTACGGCTGCTTCGTTCCCGACCTGACCGGGTTGGCGACAGCTTCGCCCGCCGGACTCTCAACCCCTATATAGGTTTGGCGGTGGACGATTGCGAGTCACAAATTCGGTACGGCGTTCGCGCGGCGAAAGCCCTGTCGGGCTTCCGCTTTTCGCGCTCACCGTTCCCGACCGGACCGGGTTGGCGACAGCTTCGCCCGCCGGCTTCAGCCCGGGGTATAGGGGGTTGTGGCGGGAATTGCGAGTCCGGCGGGGCCATGGCGGACCTGCGCTTTTCCCGCTTCCGCGCCGGTTCCGGCTGCTCTACCAACTGGGTCCCGATGACCAAGTCCATCGCCTTTGGCGGCAATCCTCTGAATCGGGCCAGCGAAAAGCGCGGCAATGCCGCCTGGCTGGCGGCGCAGCGGGTGCGCGGCCTGTTCCTGCCCTTCTGGAAGAACCAGCCGCTGCTTGCGGGCGAGGCCGCGGCCCTCCTGCCGGGGCAACCCGAATGGGAAGACTGCCTGACCGTCTTTCTGGGGCTGGAGGGCGAAGAGGCCCTGTTCGCGGTCGATCTGCCTGACGATCCCAAGCCGGTGTTCGAGGGCGCCGCGTTCCAGGAGATGCGGCCGGCCGCGATGATATTGCCGGCGCGCGATTGCGCCATCGCCGGCCAGGCCAAGGCGCTGATCGACTGGCATCACCGCCACGGCTTCTGCGCCAATTGCGGCGGCGCCACCACGGCCGAGGATGGCGGCTATCGGCGGCACTGCGCCCATTGCGGCGCCGACCATTTCCCCCGCACTGATCCGGTGGTGATCATGCTGCCCATTTTGCGTGGGACGGATGGTTTGGACGATCACTGCCTTCTGGGACGCAACGCCCGCTTCGCCAATGGCCTGCATTCGGCCTTCGCCGGCTTCATCGAGCCCGGCGAAACGGTGGAAGACGCGGTGGCGCGCGAACTGGAAGAAGAAGCCGGTATCAGGATAGGCGCGGTGACCTATCACGCCTCCCAGCCCTGGCCGTTTCCGTCGTCGCTGATGATCGGCTGTTATGCCCAGGCTCTGTCGCGGGATTTCACCGTGGATGGCGCGGAGATCGCCGAGGCGCGCTGGATGAGCAGGGCCGAGGCCCGCGCCAGGCTGGAGGGTGCGATCGAGGACGGCGTTCGCATGCCCACGCCCATCGCCATCGCCCATCGCCTGATCCGCGACTGGGCCGGGGGCTGAACCAAGCTTTCGGCTGTCCAGCGGTTTGCACCGGCGGTTTGCCGGAACGCCGCGCCCGTTTTGGGCGAATTTTCTCACCCCTCCCCCCTTTGTCCAACACTGCATCGTCACCTCGCGGTGCGAGTGTAGCAGCGGCGGAATGGGAGGTGGACAAGGCGGAACGAACGATGCGCGGCTTGCGATGTATCGACGGCCCGGCCTTCCTTCGACAGGCTCAGGATGAGGCCGGGCCATGACGAGTTGTGGGTATCAGTAGAACGCCGCACAGGATTTTGCGGCGCGGACCTGACACAGACCCGCCTCCCCTTTTGCGCGAAGCGCATAAAAGGGGAGGTGTCGGCAGCGCAGGGGCAGCGGAGCCGACCAAGCTGCCGACGGAGGGGTTCACTCAATCAAGGCATATCCTCTCTGAAAGGATGCGCAGGATAGGCACCGAGAATCGTCAGCCGCGTTGTGTAAAAGCCCAGTTCCTCCAGCGCACGGGCGGGGCCCGGTTCGTCCGGGTGGCCCTGGATGTCGGCATAGAACTGGGTGGCGTTGAACGAGCCGCCGATCTGGTAGCTTTCCAGCTTGGTCATGTTCACGCCGTTGGTGGCAAAGCCGCCCAGTGCCTTGTAAAGCGCGGCGGGCACATTCTTCACCTGGAAGACGAAGGTGGTGACGATCCTGCCGCCGATGGGCGGGATTTCCATGTCGCGCGCCATGATGAGGAAACGCGTGGCATTGTGATGCTCGTCCTCCACATCCGGGGCCAGCACCTTGAGGCCATAGATCTCGCCCGCCAGCACCGAGGCGATGGCACCGGCATGCGCGTCGCCCAGCTCGGCGACATGCTTGGCCGCCCCCGCCGTGTCGTACCAGTTGTGCACCTTCAGCTTGCGTGAGCGGATGATGCCGCGGCACTGGGCCAGCGCGGGCGCCTGGCTGAAGACATCAGTGAGGTTTTCCAGCGTGGCGGTCTTCAGCCCCAGAAGCTGGTGGCGGATGGGCAGGAAATGTTCGCCCACGATGTGCAGGCCGGAATCGGGCAACAGGTGATGGATGTCGGCGATGCGGCCGATCAGCGAATTTTCCACCGGGATGATGCAGAGGTCGGTTTCGCCGGTCTTCACCGCCTCGATCGCATCCTCGAAGCTGGGCTTGGGGATGGCCAGGGCGTTCGGAACCGCCTCGCGCGCGGCAAGGTTGGCATAAGCGCCCGGCTCGCCCTGGAAGGCGATCCGTTTCGCGTTCTGGATTGCAGCAACCATTATTGTCCTCTTTTTTGGGTCGCGCAGCCGGACGGCTTCGCTGCGCTTGCCTGGCTGTCGCTCCCGGCACCGGGCTCGCCCTGGAAGGCGATACGCTTGGCGTTCTCGATGGCTTTGACCATGGGACTCTCTTGTTCTTCTTACTGCAACAGGCTGCGGGCCCGCGCCAGGTCCTGGGGCGTGTCCACCGACAAGGGCGGGGCATCGACGCGGGCGATGGCGATGGACATGCCCGCCTCCAGCGCGCGCAGCTGTTCCAGCTTCTCGCGCAGTTCCAGCGGCGAGGGCGGCAGGGAAACGAACCGTTCCAGCGCCGCGCGGCGATAGGCGTAGAGTCCCACATGATGCCACAGCGTGCCTTCGCCGGTGGGCGCGGTGGCGCGGGTGAAATAGAGCGCGCGGCCCCGCGTCTCGTCCGCGTTCCAGGCGGCGACCGCCTTGACCACGGCGGGATTGATGCGGTCGGCCTCGTTGTCGATGGGCGCGGCCAGGGTGGCGATGTCGGCCCCGCTTTCGTGCAGAAGGTCCACCACCAGCCTGAGTTCGGCAGGATCGAGGGCGGGAAGGTCGCCCTGCAGGTTCACCACCACGTCATGGTGTCCCTGCGGGTCGATGGCCATCAGCGCCGCCCAGATGCGGTCGGAGCCGGACGGCAGGCCAGGCTCGGTCAGCACCGCCCGGCCGCCCGCCCGTTCCACGGCAGCGACCACCTGGGGCTCGCCCGCCGCCACCACCACCGGGCCCAGCCCGGCCGCCGCCGCCCGGGCCCAGACCCGGACGATCATGGGAACACCCCCGATGTCGGCGAGCGGTTTGCCGGGCAGGCGGGTCGACGCCATGCGGGCGGGAATCAGCAATATCGGGTTCATGGCCTGGGAACGGATCTTTGAGGCGGGCGGGCGCCATCTAGGCCGGGACGGCTCCAAAAGGCCAGAGCGCCGAAGCCGGGCGGGGCCGCCGGGGAGGCAAATCCGCGCAGCATTTCGCGCCCCCGATTTTTCGCCAACCCACGGCGCTGGCTGGCTTTTATGCGACGCTTCGCCGCAATGACGCGCCAGTGCCGGCGGGTAATGTCGCCCCGTATTTTGCCGGGCCCAACACCCGGCCTTTCGTTGTCGCGCGCCTTTCCGCCAGCGTCCTGCTGTCGGCCGGCGGGCCGCGCAAATGGGGAGCATGGCGGCAGATGGATTCCTTTGAGTGGAACAAGATCATCGGTGCAGTTCTGGGCACGGCGATCTTCATCTTCGTCGTCAAGACGGTGGCCGAAATCGTCTATGAGCCCGAACATCCCGCCAAGCCCGGCTATGTCGTCGAAGGCGTGGTGGAGCCCGGTGCTGCCGGCGGCGCGGCGGCGCCCGCCGAGGAAGCCATGCCCGACTGGGGCACCGTGCTTCCCGCCGCCGATGTGGCGGACGGCAAGTCGATCTCGGTGCGCTGCGAGCAGTGCCACGATCTGAGCAAGGGCGGCCCCAACAAGATCGGCCCCAACCTCTATAACGTGGTTGATGAGCCGCGCGGAACGGGCCGGAACGGCTTCAGCTTCTCCTCGGCGATGGCGGCCAAGGGCGGCACCTGGACCTATGACGAACTGTTCAAGTTCCTGAAGTCGCCGGGCTCCTACATCCCCGGCACCAAGATGAGCTTCGCGGGCCTGCGCAGCGAAAAGGACCGCATCAACCTGATCGCCTATCTGCGCACCAACGCCGACACACCCGCGCCGATCCCCGCGCCCAAGCCGAAGGAAGAGCCGAAGGCAGAAGCTGCTCCGGCGGGCGGCGCCGCGCCGGCTGCCGATGCCGCGAAGGCTGGCGACGCCAAGGCCGGTGACGCAAAGGCCGGCGCCGATGCGGCCAAGCCGGCCGAAAAGCCGGCCGACAACACCGCGCCGGGCAAGGCCGGTCACTGACCTTCGGTCTTCGGATCAACCGGAAAAGAAAGCCAGGTGACGGCGAGCGTCACCTGGCTTTCCTGTTTTTATCCCTTGAAGATGGCGTGGCCGCGCCCGGTCAATCGCAATCGAGGTGCGCGCGCCCCCAGGCGGAGGCGAGCTTTCCGTCAGGCGAGCGCTCCATGACCGGCGGCTGCGGGAAATAGCCTTGGCCGTCGGACTTCCAGATCTGGAAGAAGCGAACGAACCCCGCATATCCGCCGAAGGAATTGCGGCTCGTCACTTCGCCGCAAAAGAGTGTGCCCTCGCGCGTCGAGAAGGCGCGAAAATTCCTGAACTGCGCCTCATCGGGGACTTTCAGGCTGCTTGCGATGGTCTTTTCCGCGGTCCGCTGATCCTCGGGCTTCATCGCAATCTGGGGGCCGGGTGCGGTCGCGCACCCCGCCACTGCCAAGATGCCCCCAAGGCATCCCCAGAAAAGCGCCGTCCTCCATGCGGCCGCGACATGATTCATTTGTGCCCCTTTGCCGAGACCGGCGGCCTCGATGGTTTATTCGGTGCGAAGCGCGTGGACGGGATTGGCTCTGGCCACCCGCCAGGCATGAACGAAAATGGTGGCCCAGGCGATGGCGAGCGCGACCGCGCCTGCCGTAAGGAAATAGAGCGGGCTGAGACTGATGCGATAGGCGAAGCCCTGCAGCCAATGGTGCAGGTAATACCAGGCTATGGGCCAGGCGATCAGATTGGCCAGCAAAACCGGGATGGTGAACTGCCATAACAGCAGCAGGGTTAGATCGCGCGTGCGGGCGCCGAACACCTTGCGGATGCCGATTTCCCTGGTCCGTCGGCTGGCGGTGAAGGCAGCAAGGCCAAACAGCCCCAGCGCGGAAATCAGGACGGCGATACAGACGAAAATGCCGAGCATCGCTCCGCGGCGCTCGTCGCTCCGGTACAGCCGCGCGAAATTTTCATCCAGAAAATAGCGCCACACCGCCTTGGTGGGTGCGAAGACGTGCCATTCCCGGTCTATGAAAGTCAGGGCCCGGGACATGGCTTCGGGGCGAACGCGCACCAGCGCATAGGCGGGCTGGTCGGGGCCATAGATATAGAGCGACGGCTCCGCCCACTCGCGCGCGCCGTTGAATTCGACATCGGCAAGAACGCCGACGATGTGCAGATGCAATGTGTTCAGAACGATGGTCTGGCCCACCGCTTGGTGCGGCGTCAGCCCCAGGCCCGAGGCCGCGGCAGCATTGATCAGGACGTTGTGCCCCTCATTGCCGGACACTTCCAACACCGTCCGGATATCGATCCGGTCCTGGGCCCGCCTGTCGGAGAGATAACGTCCGGCCAGCAGCTTGATGCCCAGAAACTGGGCGGCATGGGGATCGATCACGCGCCGGTACAGCGCAACATCCTGGGATTTGCCGGACAGGTGAATGCCCGTCAGCAGGGCCATGCTGCGGTTGAGCGGTGGCCAGTCAATCATCGCCACATCCTGGATATCGGGATCGGACCGCAGGCGCTGGACGAAGCTTTCCTGTCCGCCAACCGTCAGAAGACCGTTTCCGACAATGACCAGAATATTGTCCTTGCGAAAACCCAGATCGATCCTTTGCGCAAAACTGATCTGGGCGAACATGACGATGGCGGCTGCGCCCAGCCCGATGGATACGGCGAACTGCAGGACGACCAGGGTGGTCCGCAGCCGGCCCGAACCGGCCAGCCCACCGGTGGCCGCGCGCATGGCTGTCACGGGACGAAAGCCCGACAAAACGAGGGCAGGGTAAAGTCCGCTTCCCAAGCCTGCTAGGACGGCAACGCCGACGATCATCAGCAAAAAAGGCCAGTCGCCGGCATAGTGCAGTCCGACCGGATGCTGCAGCAAGCGGTCGAAGGATGGCAGCAGAATCTCCACCAGCGCCAGAGCGAGGATCAGCGACAGAAGCGCCATCAAAACCGCCTCGCCCAGGAACTGGGCGACAAGCTGGCCCCGGCGGGCGCCATGGGTCTTGCGCAACCCGATCTCGCGCGCACGCAGCAACGCGCGCGCGGTGGACAGATTCATGAAGTTGAAGCAGGCGATCAGCAGAATCAGAAAGCCAATAGCGCCCATACCGTAAAGTGCGGGCCAACTGCCGGCGGGCGTTTCGCTGGAACTCCAGCGGCCGGCGGTGAGGTGAACATCCGTGAACGGGGTCAGGTGAATGGCATAGCGCTGGCTGCCCTTGCGAGAGTCGCCCGGTTCACTTGGAACGATGCGGTCAAGTATGGGCGCCATCTTCGCGACGACGGCCTGCGGCGTGACGCCCGGCGCCAGCACGACATAGCTATAGCAACAGTTGCCATACCAGGACTGCCTGGTCTGCTGAAACAGCCGGTCTGTAATGGACGTGCTGGGCACGAACACATCGCCGTCGAGTTGGGAGTTGTGCGGAATGTCCCGCATCACGCCCGTGACTTTCAGGGGGATCAGCCGTCCAAGGCAAGCCTTGTCCGAGACATCGCAATTGGCGGTGGTCTTTATCGTCTTTCCGATGGCGTCGGTGGTTCCGAAATACTTCAGGGCCGCGCTTTCCGAGACGACCGCCGATTCCGGATTCCTGAATACGGTGGCCGGATCACCCTTTGCCAGCGGAAACCTGATGACCGTGAAAAAATTTGGGGCCACTGACGCCACATTCTCGCGAAACTGGCGGTCACCGGCGAACATCGACATGGGGGCATAGAAGATGCGCGTCATTGCCGTCACTTCCGGCAGGCTGTCACGCATCGTGGTCGGCAACATGAAAGGCGCGATCGCCAGATTGAGCTGGTCGCGGCCCAGCGGACGCGCAATCTTTTCCACCCGATAAATGTGCTGCGTATCAGGAAGCCAGGTGTCGTAGGACAGCTCGTCGCGCACGAACAGCATGATGAAGATCGCGCAGGCCAGGCCCACGGCCAAGCCGGCGATATTGATGAAGCTGTACAGCTTGTGCCGGGCGATGTTGCGCAGCGCGGTGACCAGGTAATTGCGAAACATGGCGCCCCCCGCAATGACTTGGCGGCTTTCGCCGCTCGTGCCCAGGCGAAGCTGCGCCTGGGCTCTCAATCGTTATCCATGCAAGCGACACGCCAAAGTTGAGCATAATGGAATCAATAGATTACATGCCGCCGGTGCGTGGGCAGTGTCCGCGTCCGTACAGGTTGGCGGACACCTGTTCGAATGCGGACAGTGCCCCGGCTCCGCTGCCGCCCTCATTCTATAGCCGCTTCACCGACGTGAGGGGGCCGCAGAATTTTTCATTGCGCGCCAGCGCTTCGGCCAGCGGCTCGAGCGTCACCTGCATATGGAAAGCGTTGGCATGCAGGAAGCGTGCGCCGTCCAGCACGATGCCCATATGGCCCTTCCAGAAGACAAGATCGCCGCGCCGTGCATCGGCGATGGCGACAGGCGTGCCCAGCGCACGCTCCATCATGTCGGTGTCGCGCGGCGCGCTGACGCCGCACGCTGCCAATGACGTCTGCACCAGGCCCGAACAGTCCAGCCCCGCAAAGGTCTTGCCGCCCCATACATAGGGGGCGCCGACAAAGCGTTCGGCGACGGCGGTGAAATCGGATTCATGGCTGCCCAGCGGCACCAGATGCTTTGTGAAGACGAAGCCGGCATTGGTCTCGCAGAAATCGCCGATGACGCGTTCCACGCGCACCTGCGCATTCATGGGCAACAGCTGCAGCGACGCCGCCTTGGCGTCGCACCGCACCAGCACGGGCGTCGCCGGCACGCTGACCCGATGGGTGGCGATGACGGGCGCCTCCAGCGTCAGGGCGTGGAGATACCCGACGTAGCCGTCCGAGGCGATCTGCCCCCACGCCCAGCCGTCCTTCTGCTCATAGACGGTGAAGAGTTCCCCGAACAGCAGCTCGGTTTCCTGCGCGGCATAGCTTTCGGGACAGGCGCGCAGGGGCGTGTGGCCCCGTGTGGAGATGAACGCCTGTCCGTCGGCATAGCGTTCGGCCTGGACCTTGTCCTTGAGAAAGGACGCCGCCAGGTCGAGCCGCGCGGGCGTCACTCTCTTGTCGAAGCTATCGGCCATAACGCTCTTTCAGCAGCGCATAGAGCGCGCGCGCGGCGTTGACCTCGCCGCCCAGGGGGCGGCCGGGCCGCGGCCGGTCGATCCAGGCGGGGATGTCCAGATGCACCCAGTTTTTCGTCTTTTCGACAAAGCGGTTCAGGAACAGCGCGGCGGTGATGGCGCCCGCCAGATTGTAGGCGGGATTGTTGTTGAGGTCGGCGATGCGGCTTTTCAGCGTGTCCTCATAGCCGCGCCACAGAGGCAGGCGCCACAACGGGTCCTGAACCGCCGTGCCCAGCCGCATCAGGTCGGCGGCCAGTTTATTGTCGTCGGTGAAGAAGGGCGGCACTTCCATGCCGGTGGCCATGCGCGCCGCCCCCGTCAGGGTCGCCACGTCGATCATCAGGTCGGGTGCTTCGGCGTCGGCGTCGGCCAGCGCATCGGCCAGCACCAGCCGCCCTTCCGCGTCGGTGTTGCCGATCTCCACCGTCAGGCCCTTGCGGCTTTCGAACACGTCGCCCGGACGCATGGCGCGGCCGGAGACGGAATTTTCCACCGCCGGGATCAGCACGCGCAGGCGCGATTTGAGTTTCGCGCCCATCGCCATGCCCGCCACCGCCAGCACGCAGGCCGCCCCGCCCATGTCCTTCTTCATGGTCAGCATCGCCGAGGAGGGCTTGAGGTCCAGCCCGCCGGTGTCGAAACACACCCCCTTGCCGACCAGCGTCACTTTCGGCGCACGGGCAGTTCCCCAGACCAGCTCGATCAGGCGGGGCGCGCGGTCCGAGCCCTGTCCCACCGCCGCGATCAGCGGATAGCCGCGCTTCAGCGCCGCGGCGGAGATCACCCGCACCTTCGCGCCGTGGCGGCGGGCCAGCGCGCGCGCGGCCGCTTCCAGTTCCGCCGGACCCATGTCGTTGGCGGGGGTATTCACCAGGTCGCGGCCCAGGAACAGGTGCTCGGCGATGCGGCTGACCTCTTCCCCGTCCACCCCGGACGGCAGCACCAGCCGGGCGAGCGGATGGTTTTTCGATTTGCGGTAACGGGAAAAGCCGTAGCCGCCCATCGTCCAGGCCAGCGCCGCATTGGCGCCCCCGCACCAGTCCGGCACGTCGCCCAGACGGTAGAGTCCGGCGGGCAGCTTTTCCGCCGCAGCCGCCAGGGCAAAGGCATCGCGGCTCTCTCCCAGGCCCAGCACCCAGGCGGCGATTGCGCCTTTGGTATCGGGCAGCGCGGCCAGCGCCCCTTCCGCCCCGGCAAAGCCGGATGCCTTGATGAGCGCGCCATGCTTTTGCGCCGCCAGCCAGCTTGCGGCGTCGGCGGCGCTCACCGCATGAAGGGGGATGGCGCCCTGGGCTGACTGTCGGGCGCGCGCAAGGCTCGCATGCATGAGGTGGCTCTTATGCTGTGGCGCGATCGACTTTATGAATCGGGTCAGGCGGCCGCAAGGCGTCGATCAGGGAGTGTAACATGGCAGATTATACGCTGGTGGTGGGCACGCGGAACTGGTCAAGCTGGTCGCTGCGCCCGTTCCTGGCGCTGCATGCGACCGGAGCATCCTTCGAGACGGTGGTGATCCGGCTGCGCCAGGCCGACCATCCCACAACCCGCGAGCAGATCCTGAGATATTCGCCCGCCGGCAAGGTGCCGGTGCTGAAGATCCATGACGGCGACGTCGTCGTCTGGGACAGCCTGGCGATCTGCGAGACCTTGGCCGAGCGCCATCCCGAGGCGGGCCTGTGGCCGGACGACTGGAAGCTGCGCGCCCGTGCGCGCGCGCTGTCGGCGGAGATGCATTCGGGCTATCCCGACGTTCGCGAGCAGCTGACCATGGAGTTCGCGCGCCGCCTGCCGCTGCCGGAGTTGCACGAGGCGACCAGCCGGCAGATCGCCCGCATCCTGGAAGCCTGGGAAGATGCGCTGGCGAGATCGGGCGGGCCGTTCCTGTTCGGGCGTTTCACCATCGCCGATGCCATGTTCGGGCCGGTGGTGTCGCGCTTCGTCACCTATGGCGTGGAGGTTGGACCTGCCGTCGGCGCCTATATGGACCGGGTGATGGCACTGCCGGCCATGCGGGCCTGGGCGAAGGGCGCACAGGAAGAAGTCGAATCCGGCCTTGCCTGAGCCGGGGGGCGCCTAGGCGATGGCCGTGACGGCCAGCGCCAGCGCAATCCAGAAGGCCAGGAGGCCGCAGAACACGATCAGGCGGGCCGCCTGGGGCGACAGTTCGTTTGTGCGGGGTGGGGTCTTGCGGGCGAAATCGGTCGTGATCGACATCATGCGCACCCAGTGTTCGTGACACTTTCGGCACGGATAATTTCCGAAATTCGAGGCGCGACAAGGGAATTCGTGGCTGCGCCGCAGCAATTTGCATGATGCAGCGCACTTTCCCGCCAAATCCGCGCTCCGCGGCTAGCGCGGCAATTTGCCCATCTCGCGATAGAAGCGCACCGCGCCGGGATGGATGGGCGCGGGCGGATTGTCGGCGGCATAGGCCAGCGAGATATCGCGCGCCGCCGGATGGCTGCCGGCAAGCTGGCCGCGATTGGCGGGATTGAACAGCGCGCGGGCGATGCCATAGATCAGCGCATCCGATTCGCTGTCGCGCGTTACCCACCAGGCGCGCGTGGCCACGGTTTCGACCGCGCCCTGACCGGGATAGACGCCCGCCGGGATTACCGCCGGGACAAGCTGGGGCACCGTCCCGACCAGCCGGTCGCGGCCCTCGCCGTCGATGGGGACAAGCCGCGCCTTGCGGTCGCGGATCAGGGCGGTGACCGAATCCAGCGGCACGCCGGAGACGACGAAATAGGCATCCAGCTTGCCGTCGCGCAGAAGCTGGGCGGGATCGCCCTGGTCGGGCGAGACGGCCTTTACGCGCCACCAGGGCACATGGAAGGCGGTGAGAATCCGGCGCGAACGTTCCAGCGCGCCGGAGCCCGCGGTGCCCAGCATCACGCGCTTGCCGCGCAGGTCCTGGACGCTGTTGATTTTGGAATCCGACGCCACCACCAGCTGGGCTTCCTCGTTGAACAGGGCGGCGATCACGCGCAGGTGGCTGAGCTTGCCGGATTTGGCGAAGGCGCCCTCGCCTGCCACCGCTTCGGCGGCCGTGTCGCCCTGCGCCAGCCCGCTGTCCACCAGGCCCTGGTTGACGGCCCGCAGATTGTCGGCGGCGCCCTCGCTGGTGCGCGCGGAAAGGATCACGTTGGAAGGCCCGCAGACGGTGGCGGTCTCGCAGCGGCCCACGCCCGGAGGATGGCTGATCAGGCCGGCCATGGCCTGGCCGACGGGAAAATAGATTCCTTCGGTGGAGCCGGTGGCGATCTGGAAGGAGATGCGGCCGGAGGAGGCGTCGGCCAGTCCCAGGTTGCCACCCGTCACCAGCGCACCCACCACCAGAACGGCAAAACCGAAAAGGGCAATGAGGGCGGCGACGCGCTGGGACATGATGAGAAAGGTTAACCCCCTATTGCGTCAGGATCACGGCCATGTGCCGACCAAACTTTGCAGAACGATCGGAAAATCTCTCGAACGCAATGGCCTGAACGGAATGGAGCCTGGGTTCGATGATTGGGGATTATTCACCCGATATGCTTAAGGGTTTGTTGACCCGGTGCTGGCAGGATCGGGAGCGGTTTTTCGAAGGCTGCTGCTGCATGACAACTACCCCGAGCCGCCTGGGCCGATTCGCCCCCTCGCTGATCGCGCTGATGCTTGGCTGTACCGCGCTGTCGGCGCCTGCCCATGCCGGATGGCTGTTCGGCGGCGATGACGACAGCGCCAAGACACCCGCCGCGAAAACGGCGGAGGCGCCGAAGGATCCGGCATCGACCAAGCCCGTACCGGCCGCCGATATCGAAGGCAATGTTCGCCAGGCGCAGATGCTGCGTCTGGCCGGAAATTACGATGAAGCCATCCACCACCTGTCCCAATTGATGCTGGTGGCGTCGGACGACGCCCGCGTGGTGGGCGAATATGGCAAGACGCTGGCCCAGATGGGCCGCGCCCAGGATGCGGTGCAGTTCCTGACCCGCGCCCAGCAGCTGAACGGCACGGACTGGACCATCTATTCCGCGCTGGGCGTGGCGTATGACGAGATCGGCGCCCAGGTCCAGGCCCAGTCGGCCTATCAGCGGGCGCTGTCGCTGAAGCCGGGCGAGGCCAGCGTGCTGAACAATTATGCCCTGTCGCGCCTTCTGGCGCACGACCCGCAAACCGCGCGCCGGCTGGCCGCGGAGGCCCGCGCCAGCGGCGGCGATGCCGATCCCAAGATCAGGCGCAACCTGGCCATGATCGATGAGATGGCGCCTGCCCAGAAGGGGGCGGACGAGAAAGCACCTGAGGACAAGGCGCCGGAGAAGAGCAGCATCGTCCCGCCGCAGCCAACGGTGGCCGAGACCGAGCGGCCTGCGCCTGCGCCTGCGCCTGCGCCTGCGAAGGCGTCGGCCAGTTCCGCGCCTGTGCCTGTCAAGGCGACTGCCGGCGCCGCGCCCACCCCCGCCAAGCCCGAGATCGCCAAGGCGACGGCGCCGGTCAGCACCCCTCATGCGGTTTCGGTCTCAGCCCTGCCCCCCGCAAGCGCGCCGGTCGCCACGGCCGCGCCGCGTCCGATCACGCCGCATGTGCAGGACAGCGCGATCGCCGCCGCCCATCCTGCCGCGCCGGCCCCGCGGGGCGTGGTGATGCAGAAGGTGCCGGTCGATCCGCTGGCCGGTCCGGTGGCGCACAAAGCCGCCCAGGACCCGCATGCCGTGGCCGTTGCCCAGCCCGCGAAGGAAATGCCCAAGGCGGAAACGGCCAGGACCGAAACGCCGAAGCCTCAACTGGCCAAGGCGGAGAAGCCCGGGCCGGCAAAGCCCGCGCCGGTCAAGCCGCAGGTCGCCAAGGCGCAAGCCGCCAGATCCGCAAAGCCGGAGACGCAGAAGCCCGAAGTCGCCAAGCCGCAGCTGGCCAGGATGGAAGCGCCCAAGCCTGCGCCCGCAAAGAGCCAGGGGTCCCGGATGGCAGAGGCTTCTGAAAAGAATTCGGACAAGGTCGCCGACAAGATCGCCGGCAAGCCCGACGCCAAGGCCAAGATCAACGACAAGAATGCGGTGCCGGCGCTGCGCCTGAGTGCCAACGCCTACTGACCCAGCCTGGCGAATTTTCGCTTTGTATCGCGCCCTGGGGGCGCAAACAGAGCGGAAATTTCTACCAGTTGCGGGTGCCGGGCCTATCCACCAGTTTTTCAACCAACCGTCGCAACTCCGCGGGAGTCGTGGACCCGGCCACAACCTCGTGGTAGCCGATGCCTGCACGCCTGAGAGCTTCTCTTTTGACGGCATCGCGCGCCGCCGACGTTCCTTGATGATGGCCAGCCCCCTGATATTCAATGGCATGCCGTGGCTGACAATCTTCGTCCATCAAAAGCAAATCAACTCGCTTTGAATTGATGCAGCTGTAGGCTTGAGCATCCTTACATCGAAGGACCTCGCCAAGCGACACTTGCGCCATAACTTGCCAGGATGGATTGCAGCCAATCACAATCCGGTCCAGTTCCCTGAACACCCGGGCTTCGCCCTTGTTGAGAAGTGGTTGGATTGTGAAGTCCGACTCCATGACGATCCGAAGTTGATCAGCGCCGTCGAGTTGCTGAAATGACCGGCCTTGCGGCTTCAGCCATGATATGTGCCGGTCGTCTTTTGATCCGCGTGAACGCGGTGCATTTCTCTTTAGCCAAGCTCTGCGGCGCACTTCAGTGCGAATCTGCTCGACGAATACCCCCAGGAGAACGCCCAGAACCACTACTGCAAACAACAAGTAGGGCTTTGCTACCAGCGCAAGAATTTCAGGCGGCATAATTGGCCTCCCACACTATGTTCAATATCTGCGCAGCTAGCCGACGAGCGATGTGGGCAAGACACCCACGAGCGAGTTCATAGCGACAGCATCCGAACGCGACGAACTCGCCGGCGTGACATTCACATCATATGTTTGATCTGGATGATCGCCGGCCCCAGAATCACGATGAACAGGCTGGGCAGGAAGAACAGGATCATCGGCACGGTGAGCTTGGCGGGCAGCGATGCCGCCTTGCGCTCGGCATCCTGCATGCGCATCTCGCGGTTCTCGTTGGCGGTGACGCGCAGCGCCTGGCCCATCGGGGTACCGTATTTTTCGGCCTGGTTCAGGGCGATGGCCACGGCCTTCACGCCCTGATGACCGCAGCGCTTGGCCAGATTGTCGAACGCCTGGCGGCGGTCCGGCAGGTAGGAAAGTTCGGCGGTGGTAAGCGCCAGTTCCTCGGCCAGTTCGGGCGACTGGGTGCCGATCTCGGCGGCGACGCGGGTGAACGCGCTTTCGATCGACATGCCCGATTCCACGCAGATCAGCATCAGGTCGAGGGCGTCGGGAAAGGCGCGCATGATCGACTGCTGTCGCCTTGTGATCATGTTCGAAACGAAAAGATCGGGCAGGTAGAAGCCCAGAAGGCCGCCGGTCACCGCCGCCAGGGCTTTCTGCAGGCCGGTCCACTGGAAGTGGGTCATCACGAACAGGTAGAAAAGCCCCACCGCCAGGACGATGAAGGGCATCACGAAGCGGAAGAACATGAAGGCGATCAGCGGCGCCTGGCCGCGATAGCCGGCCGAGGCAAGCTTTTCGCGGGTGTTCTCGCTTTCCAGCATGTTGGCGAGGCGGAACCTTTCCAGCGTGTTCTTCATGAAGCTGACCGGCTCGACCCTGAGGCTGACGCGCTTGTTGTTGAGGGCGGCGTGGTGGCGGGCGCGCAGCTCCTCGCGGCGGCGCGCCACTGTTTTCAGGCGATCGTCCAGGTTGCTGCGTTCCAGCAGCGGAATGCCCAGCGTCACCACGGTGGCGAAGGCCAGGACGCCCACGAACATCATGGTGAGGAAGTTGCGGTCGAAGAGAAGCGTCATGATGTGCTGGACCATCGCCCCCTCCTCAATGCTTGAAGTTGATCATCTTGCGCATCACCATGATGCCGATCGACATCCAGACCGCGCAGGCCGCCAGCATCAGGTTGCCGGCGCGCTCGGTGAACAGCAGCGAGATGTATTTGGGCGTGGTGATGTAGACGATCGCCATGACGCCCGGCGGCAGCGAGCCGATGATCAGGGCCGAGGCCTTGGCTTCCGAACTCATCGCCTTGATCTTGCCCTGCAGGCGCCTTCTGTCGCGCAGCACGCCGGCCAGGTTGCCTAGCGCCTCCGACAGGTTGCCGCCCGACCTGGCCTGGATGGTCATCACGATGGAAAAGAAGCCCACTTCCGCGGTGGGCATGGATTCGAGCATGCGCTTGAGGCCCTGTTCCATGGTCACGCCGACCTTCATGCCTTCGACCAGGGTGGAGAACTCGCTGCCCACCGGGTTGGGCGCCTCGCGCGCGACAATGCGCAGCGCCTCATGGGTGGGCAGGCCCGACTTGACCGAACGCACGATCACGTCGATCGCATTGGCGAAATTCTCGGTGAACTTCTTGCGGCGCCGCGCGGCGAGGAAGCCCAGCACCCAGCGCGGCAATCCCAGGCCCACCACGAACACCATCATCGCCGTGACCAGGAGGCTCTGCCGGGTGAGGAGGCACAGCGCAGCGGTAATCGCCGCCATGATGGCGCAGATCATCCAGAAGGTGCGCGGGCTGGTCTTGGCAAGGCCGGCCTGTTCCAGGCGGCGGCGCATGGTGGGCTTTTCGCGCTTGGCGGCGCGGTTTTTTTCCATGTCCTTGAGCAGGGCGGCGACGTTCTTGCGCTTCTGGGCGGCGTTTTCCGGCGCAGGCCCGCGGCCGCGCGCCTTGCCTGCGGGTCCGGCCACGGCCTGCACGCGCTTGCGCGAGGCTTCATCGCCGCCGGCAAAGGCGAACGCCACGCCCCCCAGCGCGAGCGTGACCAGTATGGCGGCCATCACGATCATTGATTGACCTTGTCGAGAGCGTCGGCGAGTTCTTTTTCCAGATTGTAATAGCGGGCGCGCTCCCAGAAATTGGGGCGCACGATGCCGGTGCCGGCATGGCGGCCCTTCAGGCGGCCGGTTTCGTCCTCGCCCTGGACCTCGTAGTTGACCAGGTCCTGGGTGATCACCACCTCGCCTTCGGTGCCGATCACCTCGGTGATCTTGGTGATGCGGCGGCTGCCGTCGCGCAGGCGTTCGGCCTGGATGATGATGTCGATCGAGCCAACGATCATTTCGCGGATGGTGCGCATGGGCAGCGCATAGCCGCCCATGGTGATCATCGATTCCAGACGGCCCATCGCCTCGCGCGGGCTGTTGGCGTGCAGCGTGCCCATCGAGCCGTCATGGCCGGTGTTCATGGCCTGCAGCAGGTCGAAGGCTTCGGGGCCGCGCACTTCGCCCACGATGATGCGTTCGGGACGCATGCGCAGGCAGTTCTTGACCAGGTCGCGCATGGTGATCTGGCCCTGGCCTTCCAGGTTGGGCGGGCGGGTTTCCAGGCGCACGACATGGGGCTGCTGCAGTTGCAGTTCGGCGGCGTCCTCGCAGGTGATGACGCGCTCTTCGGCGTCGATATAGGCGGTCATGCAGTTGAGCAGGGTGGTCTTGCCCGAGCCGGTGCCGCCCGAGATCAGCACGTTGCAGCGGCAGCGGCCGATCACCTGAAGCACGCGCGCGGCGTCCGGGCTGATGGAGCCGAACTTGACCAGGTCATCGAGCGTCAGCTTGTCCTTCTTGAATTTTCGGATGGTCAGGGTGGGACCGTCCAGCGACAGTGGCGGGCCGATGACGTTGACACGGGAGCCGTCCAGCAGGCGGGCGTCGCAGATGGGCGAGCTTTCATCGACGCGGCGGCCCACCTGGCTGACGATGCGCTGGCAGATGTTCATCAGCTGGGCATTGTCGCGGAAGCGGATATTGGTGAGTTGGACCTTGCCGGCCACTTCGATGAAGACGCGGTTGGCGCCGTTGACCATGATGTCGGCGATGTCGTCGCGGGCCAGGAGCGGTTCCAGCGGGCCATAGCCCAGAACGTCGTTGCAGATGTCCTGGAGCAGGTGTTCCTGCTCGGCGATGGACATCACCACCGCCTTGATCGAGATGATCTCGTTGACGATGTCGCGGATTTCCTCGCGCGCCGATTCCGGATCCAGCTGGGCCAGCTGCGCCAGGTCGATGGTGTCGATCAGGGCGTTAAAGATGGTCGACTTGATCTGGTAATAGTCTTCGGAGCGGGTATCGACGACGGCGCGCGGCTGGGACCTGGACGGCTGGGGCGCCGCCTGCACGGACGGCTGGAAGGATGCGGGCGGCGGCGGGGCGGCCGCGGCGGAAGACGGGACGGACTGCGCCGCCACGGATGCCGGAGCGGCAGCGGCCGGGGGCCTGGCGGTGGCGCCGGGCGTCTTGCCGAAAGCAGGCTCGGATTGGGATCGCTTGCCGAACATTGACCTTACGCCGATTTCCGGCCCTTGAGGAACGACAGGAGTGAGATTGCGCCGCGTGCACTGTTGCCGGCGGCGGCGCGTCCGGTCAGCGACCGGCACAGGCCGCGGATGGAGTCGGAGATGGCCGACCGCGCCGCAACTTCCATCACCATCTGGCCGTTATTGGCCGCCTGGCCGAACAGGGCCGGATCGAAGGACAGGACCGCGGCGGGCTCCAGGCCCATGGTCTCGGCGAAATCCTTGGCGGGAATTTCCGGGCGCTTGGGCATGCCCACCTGGTTGATCACCAGGCGCGGCGGGGCGTCGTTGGGGCGGGCGGCCTTGACCAGCTCGATGATGTTCTTGGCGTTGCGCAGCGAGGTCAGGTCGGGTGTGGCAACCACCACGATGGTGTCGGCCATCAGCAGCGTGTTCTTGATCCAGGGCTGCCAGCCATGGGGCACGTCCAGGATCACGCAGGGCGTGGACTGGCGCACCGCGTCGATCACCGATTCATAGGCTTCGGGAACCGCGTCATAGTCGCGTTCCAGCGTGGCCGGGGCGGTGAACAGTGAAAGACGGTCGCCGCGCTTGAGCAGAAGCCGGTCCAGCAGCACATCGTCCAGCCGCTCGGGCGCGGTCAGGGCATCGGCGACGCCCTGGCTGGCTTCGTCGTTGAAATCCAGGCCGGCGGTGCCGAAGGGCAGGTCCAGATCGACGATGGTGGTGTTGATCGCGAACTCCTCGGCGATGCACCAGCCGACATTGTGCGCCAGGGTCGAGGAACCGGAGCCGCCACGCGCGCCGACAAAGGCCACCACGCGGCCGATCGGCGTGGCGCCCGGGTCCAGGTAGAGGCCCGAGATCACCTCGATCAGCTGCAGCGGCGAGAGCGGTGCCACCAGGTATTCGCTGGCGCCGCGGCGCATCAGCTCGCGATACAGTTCCACGTCGTTGACGCGGCCCACCACGACCACCTTGGTCGCCGGGTCGCAGACCTCGGCCAGGCGGTCCAGGTCGTCCAGCGCGGCCTGGCCGTTCAACCGCGTCTCCACGATCAGAAGATTGGGCGTGACCTGGCCCTTGTAATGTTCCACCGCCGCGGCGATGCCGCCCAGCTGCACGGTCAGGTGCGCCTTGGAAAGACGGCGGTCGCTGCCGGCGCGCTGCAGGGCAGCGCCGGTGTCGGGAAACTCGCAGAACGCATGGATGGAAATGCGCGGCACCGGGCGCTCATGCGGCGAGGCGCCGAAGCTTTCCACGGGAGGCGGTTTGACCATGCGGCAGTCCCCTATACGCTTGCCGGCGCGCGCGCGCGGGCCTTGTTGCACTCAGCTCCGATCAGGCGCCCGGTCATTGGCCGGTGCCCACAGATGTCACGCTGGCGGACTGTTCGTTGCCCAGGTCGCCCTTGCGCTTTTCGGCCGAGGTGATCTTGCCCTGTTCGTAAGCGCCCATCACCGTCATGCGGCGGTTCGTGTCGCTGGCATCCATCGGGCGCGGCCCCAGGAGGTCGCGCGGATCGGCGACCATGGCGGCGATGTTCTGCTGTGTCGCGCAGCCGAAATTGCGGGGCGTCTGGTTGTCGGCGGTATAGGCGATGTTCTCGGACCAGTCGCCGCATTTGTCGGTGCGGGCGGTATAGGCGATGTAGCTGACATCCACGCGGTTGTCGCCGCTGGCGGCATCGCGGGTGGAGACCAGTATCCTGTCGCGGGAAATGCCGGTGGCGGCGGCGCGCTCGGCGAAGAAGGTGATAGCGTCGCGGGCCGCCGCGCCATTGGGCACGCTGATGCCCAAAGAGCCATTGCCGTGCACGCGATAGTCGGCGAGGAAGGCGTCGAACTTGACCGCATCCTGGTCGCTCATCCCCGCGCCGCCATAGCTCACTTTCAGGTCGCGGAAGGACGGTTCCACCAGGATCGGGTGGTTGACCGCGCCGTCTTCCATCATGCCGTTGGGATCGGCGGTGGGGGCGGCGCAGCTTCCCGCGACCAGCATCCCGGTCAGGGCGGTTGCGCGGACGATGTCTTCGAGCTTCATCCTGTCCTCCTATCGCACCACGAAGCCGACGGGGGCGGCCGCCTGGGGCGTTACGGGCTTGGCGTCCTTCCTGTAGACCGCGTTCAGGCGGCCCAGCAGCAGGGTTTCCGGATCGGTCGGGGCCACGAAGCCGTCGGTGGGCGCGGCCAGCGCGCCTTCGGCGGTGGGCTCGACCAGATAGGCGCTGACCAGCACCACAAGTTCGGTTTCGTCGTTCTGGAAGTCGCGGCTGCGGAACAGCGCGCCCAGCACCGGCAGATCCTTTACGCCGGGAAAGCCGTCGATCACCTGCTTGGTGTTGTGCTGCATCAGGCCGGCCACCGCGAAGCTGCCGCCGGAGGGCAGCTCGATCGTGGTCTCGGTGCGGCGCACCGACAGGGCCGGAATGCTCAGGCCATTGCCGGAGGTGGAGCCATTCAGCAGGAAGGAGCCGGTATTGGACAGTTCGCTCACTTCGCTGGACAGCTGGATGGAGATGCGGCCGGGCGACAGCACCACCGGGGTGAAGGAAAGGCCCACGCCGAACTGCTTGAACACCACGGTCACGTTGCCGTCGCGGTCGCGGCTGGCGGGGACCGGAAATTCGCCGCCGGCGAGGAACTTGGCGGTTTCGCCGCTGACGGCTGTGAGGTTGGGTTCGGCCAGCATGTGCACCAGGCCCACCTGCTCCAGCGCCTTCAGCACGCCCTGGGCGTTGTTGGGGCTCGAGCAGGGGATGGAGGTGTTGGTACTGGTCGTGGTCGTGGCGGGCGAGCCGGTGGTGGCGCTGGTGGCGATATTCGTCGTGACGGTGGGGGTGAACGCCTGAGGGCAGACCGAACCAATCTGGCTGCCGGACATGTCGGACAGCGCGCGGCCCAGAAGGCCATAGGGATTGGAAGTGGAGGTCACCATGGGCACGCCGCCGATCTTGGCGGCGGCGGTCAGGTCGATGCCGAACTGCTTGGCGATGTTGCGGTCCATCTCGGCGATGCGGACCTTCAGCATCACCTGCTGGCCGGCGGCCACGCTGATCATGTTGACCACTTTCTTGGGGTCGCCGGCAAAGCGCGCCGCCAGGTCCGCGGCATGGGACGCCTCGATGGCGCTGGAGACCGAGCCGGTCAGCACCACATTGTCGTTCAGCGCCTGCACCTTGATGGAGGAATTGGGCATGGAGGCATGCATCAGGGTGGACAGGTCTGTCACGTCGCGCTCGACGCGGATGTCCAGGGACAGGATCTGCTTGCCGTTGGCGTCGAAGAAGAAGGCGTTGGTCTGGCCCACCTTGTTGGCCAAAAGGAAGATGCGGCGCGGCGTGCGCACGATCGCATCGACCATGTCGGGATTGGACACCAGAACGTCGCGCGCATCGGCATCCAGCTGCACGATGGCGGCCTTGTCGAGCGAAAGAGTCAGGCGCTGGTGGACGGAAGCGCCGTGGGTGGTGATGGAAAGAAGGCGCGCATTGGCTTCGTCGATTTCCGGCTTGGCGGCCGCCGGCGCGGCTGCCAGCAGCAGGCCCAGAAACAGGAACCCGCGCAGAAAGAACACCGGGTGTCTGGTCGCAGAGATTGTCACTGGGGGCTCTCCTGTGCGCGGTCGCGCGAACCGTTGGCGGCGATGACGCCGTAGCGGATCACCGAGACCTGGCCGTTGCCTGTGGCATAGCCGCCGCGGCGCCCGCCGGTGCTCACGGCCTGATTGTCGCCCAGCGCGCGCAGCGCAAGCGAAAGCTGGCCGGCCTGGCTGGCGGTGGACAGAATCTCGGCCTGCTGGGGCGTCACTTCGAGTGTGGCGGTCTTGGCCACCACCGTCTTGGTGTCCTTTTCCTGCTTGAAAGTCTGATCGACCGCCAGCACACGCACGTTCGACAGGATCATCTGGGAAGAGACGCGCGGCGGATCGCCGTTGATCTTGCGGGTCAGGATTACATCGATGCGGTCATTGGGCAGGATAAAACCGGCGGCGCCCGATTCCGGCGAGGTGACGATGGAGACTGCACGCATGCCGGGCGTGAGCATCGCGGCCATGAAGCCGGCGGCGTCGGCATGGACGATCGCGGTGTTGACCACCGGCTGGCCCGCCAGGATGGGGCTGCGCACCACCGTGCCTTTTATAGCATCGGCAGCGCTGGCCTCGCCGTTATGGGTGATGAAGCTGGAGTCGACGGCGCCGGCCGGCCATTTTTCCCAGCGCACCTGTTCGGGCTGCACTGCCTGGCCGGGCTGAAGATTCTCGGATGCGACCAGCACTTCGCTCATGGCGATCGCCGGCGCGGGCTTGGCATCCACGGCGGGCGTTCCGCCGCCAAGCATGCCGCGCACCAGAAAAGCCGCGCCAGCCGCTGCCACAAGGGCAAGGCCGAGTACGATCATGCGTTGGGTGTTCATGCGTGGCAGCTCCCTTTGACGCTAATTCACCACGCAACCCTTTAGAAATTGCTTAATAAGAAGCTGCGGAATGCGCGAGTCGACGGTTTGTGAAACCGTTAACTCAAGCGCCGGCGGCGAGACGGAAAATATCCGTCTGCGGAAGAAGGAAGAAAACGCCGGCCGCCAGTGCCACGCCATAGGGTATGCCGGACCGGCGATCGTGCAGGCGCATTATCCAGGGATAGCGCGCGAATGCGGCGGGCAGAGGCCAGCCGCGCAACACCAGCAGCCCCAGCGTCAGAACGCCGCCGAACACCGAAGCGATGACGGCGTAAGGCATCATGTCGCGAAAGCCCAGCCACAGCGCGGTGGCGGCGAAAAGCTTGGCGTCGCCGCCGCCGATCCAGCCGGCGGCGAAAAGGGCAAAGCCGATGGCAAGGCCGACAAGGCCGGCCACAAGGTGCCAGCCCAGGACGGCGAGCGTCATGCCCGACGCCGCAACGAACAGCATGAAGGTTGCCAGCAGCGCCAGCTGGAGCCGGTTTGGAATTGTGAAGCTTGCCAGGTCCCAGCCGGCGGCGGCGGCCAGGAGCGCAGGCAGGGCAACAAGGACAAGAAACTCGGCGATCATGTCCGGTCCAGCGGGGCACAGGCCAGGCCCCAGAGGCTTCAAATGCGAACGGCCGCCTTTTCGAGGGGCGGCCGCTCGTTTGCGAATGCGATCGCAGCGAACCTTACTTCAGGTTGCCGGAGATCGTGGTGAAGGTGGTCGACAGGTTGGTGCCGACCAGGCTGACGGCGCTGATGACAACAACGGCGATGAGAGCGGCGATCAGACCATACTCGATGGCCGTGGCGCCCGATTCATCGCGAACAAACCGCGAGAAAATGTTCATGTGAGTCTCCAATTTGAATGACACCCTAGGATGCCCCGCTTCGACACCCATCGGTCGTTGCCGGACGCACGCAATGTAGAATGCAAGCGCTTAATGGCGGCTTAATCGAAAGGCGGCGCGCCAAGGCCGGTGCGTATCGCGACGGTACGGAAAATGCGGAAAATGCCGTACTTGCCGTAAATTTTTGGAGTTTCATTAACCATGCGGGCAGATTCGGCGCCCGCGGTGCATGGCGCGCGGCGAAAATCGCAGCGGAATTTTTCCGCGCCTGCGGCTGTGCCGTTTCGCGGCACGCATGGCGGCCATTGCAAGAGCCGTGCGCAATGCGGACCGGCGCCCACGCAGCCCTCTCAAATCATGCATGCAATCGGCGGCACACTCTTAAACGTTCCTTTACGCCGCATCCCCTAGCATGACCGTGCAATTTGCCGGGTTTGCCGCCATGCGCCGTATCGCCATCGCCGCCACGCTTTTCCTGAGTGCCGCCGCCCTGCCCGCGTCGGCCGGCCCGGCAGCGCCCGGCCGCGACGAAGTCAACCTGACGCTGGACGAGGTCCATACCCTCACCTTCCGCAGCCCGGTGACGACGGTCTATGTGGGAAATCCCTCGATCGCCGACATCACCATGGTCGATGCCCGCCACGCCTTCGTGCAGGGCAAGGGCTACGGCCGCACCAACATCGTGGCGCTGAACCAGAGCGGCAGCCAGGTATTCGGCACCTATATCAATGTGATCGGCTCCGAGCATAATGACATGGTGGTGCTGAACCGCGGTGCCCAGCGCGTGACCTACAGCTGCACCGAAACGCGCTGCGAGCCCACGCCGATGCCCGGCGACGGCAAGGACAGCTTCGACGCACAGAACACCCAGATCGGCGTCCATCAGGATGTCGCCCGCAAGGCGGCCGCCAGCGGCAGCTGATCGAGGTTCGGGGCAACAGAGAGCCGCGTGGGGCCCGCCCCGCGCGGCTTTTTCGTGACCCGATTGCCCTGGTTCAGGCCTTCTGCAGCAGGGGATAGACCAGCTGCGGCATCAGCCCATCGGGCATGGCCGCATCGTCGATGCCGTAGTTCCGCGGCACCTGGCCCTCAGGCATGTGATAGGTGCCGAACATCCAGTCCCAAAGCGAGAAGGTGCTGGCGAAATTGACGTCGCGCACCTCCATGGCGTGATGCCAGCGGTGGAACACCGGGCTGACGAACAGGCGCGCGAAAGGCCCGAAGGTCCAGTTGAGGTTCGCATGCACCATGCAGGAGGTGATGATGTTGAACGGACCCACGAACAGGAAGATGTCGGGCGTCACGCCGGCCAGCAGGGCGGCGATGTCCACCGCCACCGTGCCCAGCGCCAGGTTCACCGGATGAAAACGCGCCGCACTGATCCATTCCACGTCGCGCGAGGCATGATGCACGGCGTGGTACTTCCACAAAAAGCCGCGGTGGAAGATGCGGTGGCTCCAGTAGAGCAGGAAATCGGTCGCCACAAGGTAGAGGACGACCTGCTGCCACAGCGGCAGCGCGGCGATGGGCCCATGGCCGTGCAGATAGAAGTCGGCGATCTTCCGGCCGTCCACGATATGGAATATCCACATGGTGAAAAGCACCGTCACCCAGATGCGCATGTAGCGCATGAAGAGCGGCGCGAAGATCCAGTAGCAGAGGTCGGTGAAGAGCCCGCGCTTGTGCCACCAGGGCCGGCCTTCATTGCAGGGCGAAAGCCGCGACAGAAGGGCGAACACGGCGCCGAGCCCCACCAGCCAGGGCAGCACATGCCACAGGGTGATAAAGACCTGCTCGCTGACGTCGGTGAACAGTTTCACGGCGCTATCTGCTCACGCGGACATTGGTGATCTGGGCGGCGATCTGGTTGAAGGTGGTCACCACAGCGCTGGTGCTGGTCAGGTCGAAATATTTGCTGCTGTCGCTGGCGCAATATTCCAGCGGCGCGGAATCGCCATGGGCGCCACCGATGTCCAGGAAGATGGTGTAGATGATGACGCCGTCGGCCTTGGCGGCGTCGCAGGTCTTCTTTTCGCGGTCGTCGATATAGCCGTCTTCGGTGGTGCCTTCGGTCGAGCCGTTGCCCCACCAGCGGTCCTGGGTGTTGAGGCCATCGGACAGAAGGATGATGTAGCGGGCGGTGTTGGCGGGAACCGACGGCGCGCCATAGGGATTGCCCGGCGTGATCGTCTGCCAGCCATGCGCGACGCCGATGGCCTGGTTGGTGGAGGTATTGGGTGACATGTTGGCGATCTGGCTGCTCAGGCTGGTCCAGTCATAGCCCAGGGTGGTGATGGTCGCGGGCAGGCAATTGGCCACGTTCACGGCCGGGAACAGCGTGCCGCCGCTGCCGGGCGTGGTGTTGGCGATGTCGTAATCCTGGTCGCGGTCCATGATGCAGCCCTTCCAGGTGGAGTGGGCATTCACCACCCAGGCATGCTTGAAATAGCTGGCATTGCATTGCCGTTTGCTGTTCTTGCCCGAGCAGGAACAGTTGGCGTAGCCGCTACACGTCGCATAGGTGCCGGTCGAGACGGTCTTGGTGCTGCCTGTCGCGGTGCTGGTGTAGCAGCCGTTGTAATATTGGTCCCGATGATCGGTATTGTAGTCGCCGGAATCCATGCCGGGGCAGATGTAGCCCTTGTAGCTGCCGCTGGACGGAATGGTCGAGGTTTTGGAGGAGCCGTTGCTGGGGCCGTTGACGCAGTAGAACCCATAGGGGCTCATCAGCTTGTTGCCGGACGTGGTGAAGGGGCAGGCGTCGCCGGGCCCGATCAGGTCGGTCTTGCCGTCCAGGTCGACATTGGCGGGCTGCGCCTCCCACGGGGTCCAGCCGACCCAGCTGGAATTGACGTTCGAGGTGCCCACATTGACAATACGGTCGAAGGGCACGATCGACACCTGCACGTCGCCGGCGTTGGCGGAGGCGCCCTGCAGCGTGGTCAGGAGCTGTTGCGAGGCGCTCTTCAGAGCGTCCATCTTGGAGCCGTTGGAGTCGCCCTGGGCCATGGAGCCCGAATTGTCCAGCACCAGCGCCACCCACAATTTGCTCTGGCCCCAGACCACGGTGGTCGTGGTGGAGATCGGTATGGTCTGGAAGCCCGCGACCTTCATCAGGGTCGTGGGCATGGGATCGGTGGCGGTGATCGTCACCGAGCCGTTGGCGTTGTAGCCGTTGTCGGCGATCGACAGGGTGGGCGTGCCGTAGGCGGCATCGCCCTTGTAGTTGGCGTTGAAGTATTTGGTCGCCAGGGCCAGCGCGCTGTCGTGATCGAGGCCCGTGCTCGAACCGACCGCCAGGCCGGCCGAATCCAGCGCCTCGCTCATCGCCGAACGCACCATCATGCCGCGCGCCAGGTCCAGCCCGACGCCGCCCGCGATGGTCAGCGGCACCAGCGCGAGCCCGTACATCATCGCCACATTGCCGCGCCGCGAGAGCGCAAAATCGCGCAGTCGCGTGAAGAAGCCAGCCATTGTTTTGCCCATGACGGCAGCATCGCCCACAGTTGCGCATCCATATTGGCGCGAAGTGGTGAAAATGCCGTTGCTTTCGCAGGGCTTGGTTATGCAGCCTTTAACAACAGCGGTTCCCTGTTAATACGGTGTTTAAACGGAATTTAGGCGAAGGCGCGCGTGGCACCGGATGCCGTTAACCGCCCATCAACCGCGTTAACCGGCCATTGAGCAAGAAAGCGGCTTTGTCTTCGCTTGCCGGCGCCGGGAGCCTACAAATACGCCCGGGGTAAAGGCTTAACGATGCCGTGCGCTTCGCCATGAAATTCCGATCGCGCTGCCGAAAATTCCTCGGGCGCCTGCGCCGCGATGCCGACAAGGGTTCGGCCGCGATCGAATTCGCCTTTGTCGCGCCGGTCTTCTTCATTCTGCTGATGGGCACGATTGAAGCGGGCATCGTCTTCTTCGCCCAGGCGACGCTGCAGAACGCGATCAACGAAGTGGGCCGCATGGTCCGTACCGGCCAGGTCCAGACCGCAAACATGAGCCAGTCCGATTTCCGCGCCAAGGTGTGCAGCCTGGTCGCGCCGCTGATGGCATGCGACGGCAAGCTGATGATAGACGTGGAGTCGTTCAGCAGCTATGGCAGCGTGAATTTCGGCTCGCCCCTGACGGGCAGCGGCACGCTGAATTCCGGCATGAACAATTTCTCAACCGGAGCCCCCTGCAGCGTGGTGCTGGTGCGCGGATTCTACACCTGGCCGGTGTTCACGCCGGGCCTGGACTGGTTCCTGGCCAACATGGCCGGCAACTTTCACCTTCTGTCGGCGGCGGCGGCGTTCCGCAACGAGCCCTATAACAACAACGTGGCGGGTTGCTGATGGGCGCGATCGCCAGGCTGCGCCTGTTTGCCAGGGCCCAGGGCGGGCTGGCCGCGGTGGAGTTCGCCTTCCTGCTGCCGGTGATGCTCACCATGTTCTTCGGCGTGGTGGAACTTTCCATGGCGATAAACTGCCGCGCCGCCGTCACCGCCGTCGCTTCCACCGCCGCCGACCTGACGGCGCAGTCCAGTTCGATTTCGACCACCGGCATGGGGGATGTGTTCAACGCCGCCGGCGCGATCCTTTACCCCTATGACACCAGCACGGCCAAGATAACGGTCACCAGCATCAACTACGACACCGGAACCAAGAGCCTGACTTCGGGAAAGGTGGCGTGGAGCTGCTCGAAGAACGGCACCGCGCGCAGCACCAACGCCACAGTCACGCTGCCCAGCGGGCTGATGACGGCCAACGGCAGCGTGATCATGTCGGAGATCACCTATTCCTATACCTCTCCGACCACCAAGATCATCACCGGGCCGATGAGCATGACCAACACCTTCTATACAAAACCCCGGCGCGTGGCCCAGATCACCGGGCCCAGCAGCTGTCCCTGATTTAAGTCAACCCCCTCCGGCTTCAGCGCCGAAGGGGGAGGAAGTCTGCGTGCGAAACCGACCTCTTGGGAGGTGAGCGCAAGCTGAAACCGGAGGGGGTTATCTTGGTCTTATGAGCCCTTCCTGCGCGACCGAAGCGACGAGCGTGCCGTCCCGCGTGAAGATGGCGCCGCGGTTGAAGCCGCGCGCTCCCGAGGCGCTGGGGCTGTCCTGGGCGTAGAGAAGCCATTCATCGACCCGGAAGGCACGGTGAAACCACATCGCATGGTCCAGGCTGGCCACCTGGACGTTGGAGAAGATGCTCTTGCCGTGCGGCAGGAGCGCGGTATCCAGCAGGGTCATGTCCGAGACGAACGCAAGCACGCCCCGGTGGATGGCCGGATCGTCCGGCAGCGTCCCGCGCGCGCGCAACCACAGATAGTCCACCGGCGGGCGCGGCTGCCGGTCACCCAAGCCGCGGCTGACCGGAGCCCGGATCTCGAACGGGCGCTCGCGCGCCACCCAGTCGCGCGTCTCTGCCGACAGGCCCGGATCGCGCAGCAGAACCTGCTGCTCGTCCTCCAGCACCTCGGGCGGCAGGACTTCGGGCATGGACGCCTGGTGCTCATAGCCCGCCTCGACCACCTGGAACGAGGCTGCCAGGGTGAAGATGGGCGCCCCGTTCTGGATGGCCACCACCCGGCGGGCGGTGAAGCTGGCACCGTCCCGGCTGCGGTCGACCTGATAAAGGATCGGCCGGCCCGGATTGCCCGGCCGGAGGAAATAGGCATGAAGGGAGTGGCAAAGCCGCGCCGGATCGACCGTGCGGGTGGCCGCAACCAGCGCCTGGCCCAGGACCTGGCCGCCGAACACCCGCTGGACCCGGTGGTCGGCCGACGTGCCGCGAAAGATGTTCTCCTCGATCTTCTCCAGATCCAGAAGGGACAGAAGTTTCTGAAGCGATGTTTGGGTCATGCGGAACTCCGGCCGGGGCAGCAGGCACAACACTTTGTCAGAAAACGGAAATAATGGAGCCTGGCGCACCAATGGCCGAATTGTGGCACGGATTGGTAATACGGGATCATTTCCCTGTTTACATGTTGCGCCGCAGTCACACGTAACTGCTAAAACCCCGGCAAAATACAACCGGATTCCGCAAAGCAGCACCTGTCGTGGAGACTTTCCGGGGGATCGCCGTTATAAACGCCACATAGTTTCTGACGAACAGACGGGGGGAACTGCCCCCGCCGTGATTTTCAACGAGGGTAGAAAAATGAAGCTTCGCTTGCTCGCTCTGGCGACTGTTGCCGCCACGGCATTCAGCGCGCCGGCAATGGCCGCAGAGGGTTGGTACCTGGGTCTTGGAGCCGGCTACAGCCACGGGGAAGACATCACTGCGACGTCCAATCCCGGCGGCACCAACCTGAACATGACGTCCCTGGAAGGCTGGGCCGGCGTTGCCTCGATCGGCTACTCGTTCGGCAACAACTGGCGCATCGAGAACGAAGTCAGCTTCTCCGAGCATTCCGGGACTGCCTGGGGCAGCACGGTCAACGCCTATTCGAGCAACTGGGCCGACATGGTCAATGTCCTCTATGACATCCCGCTGTCGGACCAGTGGAAGCTGACCCTGGGTGGCGGTGCCGGCGTGGGTATCGCCAACCTGCACGCCCAACCCAACTACTGGTTGCTGGATGGCGCCCCGATGGGCTTCCAGTGGCAGGGCATCATCGGCCTGAGCTATGCCGTTGCGCCCGACATGGACCTGTTCGGCGAATACCGCTATCGCAGCAACGAGGTCAACGACACCTATCGCGCGTCGCTGCCCGGCGTCAGCTCCTGGCATGTGGACAATGCGGCCGAGCAGGTCGCGATGTTCGGCGTGCGCTGGTACATGACCCCGCCGGCACCCCCGCCGCCACCGCCTCCGCCGCCGCCGCCTCCCCCGCCGCCGCCTCCGCCGCCGCCTCCCCCGCCGCCTCCGCCTCCGCCGGCGAAGACGTACATCGTCTTCTTCGACTTCGATAAGTCGGACCTCACCACGGAAGCGCAGCAGACGGTTACCGAGGCTGTCGCCGCGGCCAAGACGCTGGGTTCGGTCCGCGTCATGGTCACCGGCCACACCGACACCGTCGGTTCGGACCGCTACAACCAGGCGCTGTCGGTCCGCCGCGCCCAGTCCGTGAAGGACGAGATGGTGCGTCAGGGTCTGACCGCCGACTCGATCGCGATCGAGGGCAAGAGCTTCCACGACCCGCTGGTTCCGACCGGGCCGGGCGTGCGCGAGCCCAAGAACCGTCGCGCTGTCATCGATCTGGGCGGCTGACGGCAGCCCAATGAAACGGGAAAGGGCCGGTCGAAAGACCGGCCCTTTTCTTTTGTCCGCGCGGCTTCAAAACGAAAAGGCCGGACCTTCCGGCCCGGCCTTTGGAAATTGCGTCCCCTGCTACTGCAGCAGCCGCACAGCGGGTTGCGTGCCGCTTTCCGCCGGGGGATCGCCGGGCAGGGCCGGACGCGGGGTGGGCACGACCTCGGCGCCCGACTTCACCCCTTCCAGCGTGACCGCAACGCGGATTTCGCAGGCATCGACGGGCGAAGCTTCCTTCACCTCGATGCCGGACACCAGATCACCCAGCATCGGCTTGTCGGGGGCCAGCGCCGCGGCGAAAACCACATCGGCGGTCTTGCAGAAATTGTCATGCGCGCCAGGCTTGGTGCGGCGCTGCTCGGCATGGGCGATGGCGCGCGTCTTGTAGGAGTCGTAGGCAGCGTTGCCGGCCGCGACGCCCTTGAGCCGCTTGAACATGCGCAGCATCAGCGCGTCGGACTTGCGCAGTTCAGGACCGAACACGGTCTGGAAGCGGTTGAACAGGGCCACCTCGCGCGGGCCGCAGGCCAGCGCGGCGTCGGTCAGTTCCTGCTGCACGGCGGATATCTGGATGGCGGAGACTTCCGCCGACGAGGCGCACCCGCGCGCCTCGGCGGCGCTGGTTGCGGCCACGCTGAAGGCGAGCAGGCAGGCGCCCAGCTTGCATGCGGTCATGGTTGTCCTCTCCAAGGGGGCCGGCGGGGGCCGGGCAAAGAACCATAACCGGATCGCCGCCTGCCCGCCAAGTCTCTGTAACAAGGGAACTTTATTGTCAGTTAGCCAAAGATTGCGGGGATACAGGTGTCTTTCAGCGCGTTTTATTGACGGAAGGTGAGGCCCTGCCATGTGGCGCCTTTTCGCGGTTCTCCTGCTTTGTGCCACCCCCGCCATGGCGCGGCAGCGGTTTCCGGCCTACGCCCCCGCCATTCCCAGCGAGCACCAGATGGCCTCGATCATGGCCGGCAAGGAACGGCCGGCCTATGCCATGAACTATGCCGACGAGGCGGCCCAGTCGCTGGGCGTCCACGGCGGGCGGTGGGACGCGTTCGACACCGGAACTTCCTCGTCCGACCCGTTCATGCCCGCGCTTCGCGGCGGGGTGGACAGCGGCGGCGCCATGATCCGCTTGCAGTGGCGGTGAGCGGGCTCCAAAGGGCTTTGCGTCACCTTTCCGATCCGGGCCCCTTCTAGTATTCCTCTGGCCGTCGACAGGGCTCCGCTTTCGCGGTGGCCATGACAAGGGGATTGCGGCTTGGCTTATAAAATTGCTGTTGTGGGTGCGACCGGCAATGTCGGGCGCGAGATGCTGAATGTTCTGGCGCAGCGGCAATTTCCCTGTTCGGAGGTGGCGGCGCTGGCCTCGACCCGCTCGGTCGGCACCGAGGTTTCCTTCGGCGAGGGCACCCTGAAGGTCAAGGCGCTGGACTATTACGATTTCAAGGGCACCGACATCTGCCTGATGAGCGCGGGTGGTGCCATCGCCAAGGAATGGGCACCCAGGATCGCCGCCCAGGGCTGTGTGGTGATCGACAATTCCAGCGCCTGGCGCATGGACCGGCAGGTGCCGCTGGTGGTGCCGGAAGTCAACGCGGACGCGTTGCTGGAACGGCCGAGGGGCATCATCGCAAATCCGAACTGCTCCACCGCCCAGCTTGTTGTCGCGCTGAAGCCGCTGCACGACGCCTTCACCATCAAGCGGGTGGTGGTGTCGACCTATCAGTCCGTATCCGGTGCCGGGCGCGAGGCGATGGACGAACTGTTCCGCCAGAGCCGCGCCATTTTCGTGGCCGACCCGGTGGTGGTGGAGGAATTTCCCAAGCAGATCGCTTTCAACGTCATTCCCCATATCGACGTCTTCCTGGATTCCGGCTTCACCAGGGAGGAATGGAAGATGATGGTGGAGACGCAAAAGATTCTGGACCCGGACATCCAGGTCGCCGCGACCTGCGTGCGCGTGCCAGTCTTTGTGGGCCATAGCGAGGCGGTGTCGATCGAGTGCGAACAGCCCCTGACCGCCGAGAAGGCGCGGGCAGTACTGCGCGCGGCGCCCGGCGTGCTGGTCGTCGACAAGCGCGAGGACGGCGGCTATGTCACGCCCATCGAGTGCGCGGGCGAGGATGCCACCTTCGTCAGCCGCATCCGCAAGGATCCCAGCGTCGAGAACGGCCTGATGCTGTGGATCGTGTCCGACAACCTGCGCAAGGGCGCCGCATTGAACGCGGTGCAGATCGCCGAAAGCCTGGTCAACCGCAAGCTGCTGACTGCAGCCTGAAGAAGGGGAAGAAGATGCCGAAAGCCTATTGGATTGCCCGCGTCGATGTGCGCGACCCGGAGACCTACAAGAAATATGTCGAGACGGCCAAGCCGGCCTTCGAGCGTCATGGCGCCAGATTCCTGGCGCGCGGCGGCAGGACCGAGATGCTGGAGGGCCAGGCCCGCGCCCGCAATGTGCTGATCGAATTTCCTTCGCTGCAGGACGCACATGACTGCTATCATTCGCCGGAATACACCGCGGCGCGCGCCATCCGCCAGTCCGTCAGCGAAGGCGAATTCATCCTTGTCGAAGGCGCCGAGTAGACCGCGCCTGGGCAGCAGGCCGCGGGGCATGCCGCAAATGCTGGAAGCCTATCGGCAGGCGGTGGCGAAGGGCGAGCTGAAGCCCGACGCCGCCCAGGAAGCCGCCGCCGAAAAGCTGGAACAGCTTGCACGCGCGCTGACACAGAAGCCGGGCTTTCTGCCGTTCCCCCGACCGGTCCCGCGCGGGCTTTACATCTGGGGCGATGTGGGCCGCGGCAAGACCATGCTGATGGACCTGTTCTTTGGCGGGGTGCCGGTGGAACAGAAGCGCCGCGCCCACTTCAACAGCTTCATGGTCGACGTTCATGCGCGCATCCATGCGATGCGCCGGCGCGCGGGCACCGCCGATCCCATCGGCCCGGTGGCGCGCGAACTGGCGGATGGCGCGCGGCTTCTGTGCTTCGACGAATTCCAGGTGACCGACGTGGCCGACGCCATGATCCTGGGCCGGCTGTTCGAAGCGCTGTTCGCCCGGAAGGTGACCATCGTGGCGACCAGCAACATCGAGCCCGAGCGTCTTTATGAGGGCGGCCTGAACCGGCCGCTTTTCATGCCCTTCATTGCCGAGATCCGGCAGCACCTGGAGGTGGTGGCGCTGAACGGGCCGACCGATTACCGCCTGCAAACCGGAGCACTGACGGGCATCAGGACCTGGATGGCGCCGCTGTCCGATGAAGCCGAAGCGGCGATGAACGGCGCGTGGCATCGCCTGACCGGCACGCGCGCCGGCCGGCCGGTAATCCTGACCGTGCTGGGCCGCAAGCTGGTGGTGCCGCAGGCGGCCAGGGGCGTGGCGCGCTTCAGCTTTGCGGAACTGTGCGAAGAGCCGCTGGGCGCGGCCGACTACCTGGCGCTCGCGCGGGATTTCCACACCGTGCTGATCGATCACGTGCCCCAGATGACGCCGGACATGCGCAACGCGGCGCGGCGCTTCATCCTGCTGATCGACACGCTGTATGACGAGGGGGTCAAGCTGATCGCCAGCGCCGCCGCCCCGCCGGCCGGCCTGTATCCGCAAGGGGATGGCGCGGATGTTTTCCAGCGCACCGTCTCCCGCCTTGCCGAAATGCAGGGCGAGGATTATCTGAGGCGGGGACACGGAATTCACGGGCTTTCATGACCAGCGTGTACTGGGCCTGCGCTTTCGTGCTGGCCTGCCTTCTGTTTTACAAGTTTGCCCTGCCGCGGCTGAAGAAGTTCGATGCCGAGAATGTCGCGCGCATCGAGCGGGAATTCCGCGACAAGCAGGATGCCAACGCCCATATCCGCCACGCCCTGGAAGTGGCCGACGAGCAGGTGGAGGAGGTTCAGGAGGTCAGGGTGGGCAGCGTTACCCATTACATCTTCGAGGCCGAAGCCTTTGCCACCCGCAACGAGGCAGAGGAAATGCGCGCCCGCCGCGTCGGCGTGGTGGCGCGGCGATTCTATGACGAGCTGCCCGCCGCCCTGATGGCGCGGAGCGAATCCGGCCCGCGCTCGCCGCTGTCGGCGCGCGAACGCGCCAGCGCGCGCTGGAAGCGGACGATCCATTGAGATGAACGTGCTGATGATAGTGCTGCTGGGCCTGGGCGCGGGCGCCGCGCTTGGCGTGCTGGCCTTTATGGTGGCGCTGGCGCGCGTGCCGGCAGCAAGGGCACGGCGTGTGGCGCTGGCCGGCGCGATGGGCGGTGCCGTTGCTTTTACCTTCACCGCTCTGGTGCAGCTTCCCTTCTTCACTAGTGGCGGTATCGCCGTGCCGCTGGCGACCTCTGCGCTGGCGGGCGCGGTGGGCGCGAGCCTGGCGGCGGCGATGATCCTGCGGGCAGGAGCGCCGTCTTAGTTTCTATGTCATGGCCCGGCTCGCCCGGGCCATCCAGAGCCGCCAGGCGCCGGCGCATGTTGCCCTGGATGGCCCACGTAAAGTGGGCCATGACAGTTGGGTTTTTGGACAGTCAAATTCCCCACCTGGCGAGCAGGCGAAGACTTGAACAACAAAGGTTGTGAACTTAGGTCCGCCTCTTATTATTTAAGGAATTTTCAAAATGAAATTCGTTAAGCCCAACCGCGAAATCTATACCAAAGCGGAATTCGAGAGAGCCATTATGGCCCGTAGGAAGTCCGGCGCGTCGAAGCGTTTTGGAGTTGGCGAATTCTTGCGAATCCTACGGCGGCTGAAGGGCTAGGCCGCTTCGCCCTTCATCAATCGGGGCAGCTTGCCCACATCGCCGCCGGCATGGCGCATGAAGAAGCGCCGCGCCGGACCGATGGAGTCCACGATGCCCAGCCCCAGGTCGCGAATGGCGCGGATGGGCGCGATGTCGTTGGAGAAGAGACGGTTCAGCGCGTCGGTCGAAGCCGCAAGCGTAAAGCTGTCAAACCGCCGCCAGCGCTCATAGCGCTTGAGCACATCCAGCGCGCCGATATCCTGGCCCAGCCGCGCCGCATCCAGCAGCACTTCGGCCAGGGCGGCGGCATCCTTCAGGCCCAGGTTGAGCCCCTGCCCCGCGATGGGATGGATACCGTGCGCGGCATCGCCCGCCAGCGCAAAACGCGGCCGCACGAAATCGCGGGCGATATGGAAGGAGAGCGGATAGGACCAGCGCGGCCCATCGGCTTTGGTGGCGCCCAGATGGTCGCCGAAGCGGCGCGCCAGTTCGGCGTTGAAGCCCGCCTCGTCCAGCGCCAGCAGGCCCGGCGCTTTTGTCTTCGTCTCGGTCCATACCAGCGAGGACCGGTTGCCCGGCAACGGCAAGATCGCAAACGGCCCCGACGGCAGGAAATGTTCGTATGCCACGCCATTATGCGGCTTTTCGTGTTCGACGGTCGCCACGATACCGGTCTGGGGATAGGACCAGCCCACCTTGCCGATGCCTGCCTGCTCGCGCAGCGGGCTGGCGCGCCCGTCGGCGGCGATGACCAGCGGCGCGGCAATGGCCTGGCCGTCGCCCAGGGTGGCGACAGCGCTGCCGGCTTCCACCGTGACGTTCCTCACCGCATTGGGGGCAATCAGCGCAAGGTTCGCCGTGGCGGCCACCGCCTCATAGAGCGCCAGGCGGATGTGGCGGTTCTCGACGATATGGCCGAGCGCGCCGGTCCCCACCTCTGATGAATCGAAATGCAGCGAGAAGGGCGAGGGTGCCCGGCCGATGGCGCCGTCGGTCACCAGGATTTCATGGATGGGCTGGGCATGGGCCAGATGCTGCCATACCCCCAGCGCCGCCAGCATGCGCACGCTGGCATAGGCCAGGGCCGAAACCCGGCCGTCGAAGCGCGGTTCGAGCACCCGGGCGGGAGGGGCGACATCGGCCACGGCCACCCTCAGCCCACCCCGTGCCAGCGCAATTCCAAGGGGAAGTCCCACCAGACCGCCGCCCGCGATGATGACGTCGACATTTCGGGCTGGAGCGTTCGCTGATCGGTCCTCGCTCACAATTTTGCTCCAATCGTGATTATTCCTTGAGCATTTCGCCGATTATGCACACCAAACAGGCAAAAATGTCTGCCTGTTTTTGAGTCACTTGCGGCCCGGATTTCAAGGAAAATCATGGATTTTCAATCCTTTGGTCCATCGCCGGGGACTTGGCCCGCTTCTTGATAAATCGTTAAGGCCGGACCCTTCGTCCGGCAACGGCCAACACATGGAAGGACGGCAGATGAAGCTTATTACGGCGATCATCAAACCCTTCAAGCTCGACGAGGTCCGGGAGTCGCTGTCAGCGCTCGGGGTTCAGGGCATGACGGTGACTGAGGTGAAGGGCTACGGGCGGCAGAAGGGGCATACGGAAATCTATCGCGGCGCGGAATATGCCGTGAGCTTCCTGCCCAAGCTGAAAATCGAAGTGGCGGTGAAGAGCGAGATGCTGGAGGCGGTGATCGAGGCGATCACCTCCAAGGCGAAGACCGGCCAGATCGGCGACGGAAAGATTTTCGTCACGCCGCTCGAGCAGGTCGTGCGTATCCGCACCGGCGAAACGGATGGCGACGCGCTCTAGGCCGATGGCTTGCGCGCGACCACAAAGGGGACATGAAATGAGAATTGAGATTTTGAAGAAGGCGGGCCTTGCGACCCTTGCGGGTCTTGGCGCGCTGACGCTGACGGCGGGCACCGCGTTTGCCGCCGACGCGCCGACGCTGAATTCGGGCGACACCGCGTGGATGATCACCTCCTCGGCCCTGGTGCTGATGATGACCATCCCGGGCCTTGGCCTGTTCTATGGCGGCATGGTCCGCAAGAAGAACGTGCTGGCGACGCTGGCGCAAAGCTTCGGCGCCACCGCGCTGATCACCGTCCTGTGGATGGTGCTGGGCTATTCGCTGGCCTTCAAGACCAACGGCGACGCCACCATCAACAAGTTCGTGGGCGACTTCAGCTTCCTGTTCCTGAAGCCGATGACCGTGAGCACGCTGTCGGGCACCATCCCCGAGTCGGTCTTCATGTTCTTCCAGATGACCTTCGCGATCATCACCCCGGCGCTGATCGCAGGCGCCTTGGCCGACCGCATGAAGTTTTCCGCCTTCCTGTGGTTCATGGGCCTGTGGCTGATCTTCGTCTATTGCCCGATCGCCCACATGGTATGGGGCGGCGGCATCCTGTTCACCATGGGCGCGCTGGACTATGCCGGCGGCTCGGTGGTGCACCTGAATGCCGGCACCGCGGCGCTGGTCACCTGCCTGATGCTGGGCAAGCGCATCGGCTATGGCAGCGAGAACATGTCGCCCCACAACCTGGTCCTGTCGGTGATCGGCGCCAGCCTGCTGTGGGTCGGCTGGTTCGGCTTCAACGCCGGTTCCGCCCTCACCGCCGGCTTCAATGCCGGCATGGCCGCGGCCGCCACCCAGATCGCGACCGCTGCCGCGGCGCTGGCCTGGATGTTCGCCGAATGGATCATCGCCAAGAAGCCGTCCGTCCTGGGCATGATCTCCGGCGCCGTCGCGGGCCTGGTGGCCATCACCCCGGCGAGTGGTTTCGTCGATCCGGTGGGCGCGCTGATCATCGGCATCGCTGCCGGCGTGGTCTGCTATGTCTCGGCCGTGTGGGTCAAGAAGGCCCTCGGCTATGACGACAGCCTGGACGCCTGGGGCGTGCATGGCGTGGGCGGTGCGCTTGGCGCCCTGCTGACCGGTGTCTTCGCGAACAGCGCCATCAACTCGGCCGGCAAGGGCTGGCTGATCGACGGCAATTTCGCCCAGATGCCGATCCAGCTCGCCGATATCGGCATCACCTTTGTGTGGTGCGCGGTCGGTACCTTCATCATCCTGAAGGTCATCGACATGATCATCGGCCTGCGCGTCTCGCCCGAAGTTGAAGTCGAAGGCCTCGACATCAACCTGCATGGTGAGACGGTTCACGACTGATTGTCGCAAGCAAAGCATCAAGGGCGCCCCGAAAGAGGCGCCCTTTTTGTTTGGGGCGTCTTGTTTTGTTGAACCCCCATCCGTCGCAGCTCAGGTCTGCGTTCCGCAGACACTTCGCTGCGACACCTTCCCCCTTTGGGTGCGCTTCGCGCAAAAGGGGGAAGGAAAGCTGGTGCGCGCGGATGGTCGCGCCGCGGAATGCGTCGCTCGCGTTCTACTCGGGATGCGAGATCGCGACGCCCTTTGCCGCAAGCTGTTCGAGCACCCCGCCCTGGCGCAGCAGGGGACCGATCGAGATCACCGCGGCGCTCTTGCCGCCGTCGCGCAGGGCCTGGTCCAGGCCCTTGACGATCAGCCCTACACTCAGCGCATTCACCCCGGCGGCCTCGGGCGAGGTGGCGGCCACGCATTCCAGCAGCTTCGTCTCGGCATAATGCGCCTTGACCTGGTCGATATTGCCGTCGGCCCAGGCATCGGCCGCGGCTGCCGCATCGCGCGCCTGGCGGAAGGCGTCGTCCACCGCCTGTTCCAGGCAAGGGCGCTGGCGCGCCTGCGGCAGCGCCAGGACCGCGCGCACCGTCGGCATCAGGTCGAATTCGCCCATGCGCCGCACCGGCACGCGCGCGCGCCGGGCCAGGCGCTCCACCGTTTCGCGCGGTTCCTGGCGGGTGAGGCTATGAGACGAAAGAAAATCGCGCTGCAGCCGCATCGCCGCCACCAGCGCGACATCGTCCGCATAGCGCGAAGCATCCTTGCCGGCCAGCGCGGCCGCCTGGGCAAAGCGGGCGGCAAGCGGCCCCGGCAATGTCTGCTGCAGGCTGCTGCCATCGGGCTGGCGCAGCAGGTCGCCGTGCCACAGATAGAACCAGGCCGCGTCGATCATTCCAACATCGGGCGCCGGCGGCAGCAGAAGCTGGCGGGCGCCGGCAATCAGGCGCTGGAGGCCGGCACGGTTCCAGGCCAGGTCCTCGGGCATCGGGCCGATGGTGCCCAGGATCCAGACCTCGCCATTGCCCCGTGCCAGGCGCCAGATGGCGGGCCCCTTCGCGTCCGCCGTGACGGTGACGCTTTCCACCGCCTCTGACGGCAGGCTGCTGGACCAGATTTCAGCCGGGCTCGGGACAGGCGCAGGCGCCGCGCCGCCCAGAAGGGCCGCCGCCAAAACCACCGCCAGGGGTTTGCTGCCTGCCATGCGCCATGCTGGCATGCGCCCTGTGCCCCAACCAAGCCGCATGCCAGGAATCCATCAATGTCTGGCCCGCACGGCCCGCGCCCACTAGTGTCCCGATTCCGAAATTCGCATGATCTCTATATCGGGATCCGGGCGAACTTCGGGACCACGACACTGGATCTGCGCCACTTTCCCGGAGAATCGCCTTGTCCGACATGCTTCTGTCCGCCCTGCCCGAAGGGCCGTTCGCCCGGCTGTCGGCGCTGCTGGCGGACTTGCCCCCCGGCAAGCCGCCCATCTCGCTGGCGGTGGGCGATCCATCGGGCCCGGTGCCCGGCTTCGTGAACGCGGCGCTGGAGGAGGCGCTGGCCAGCTTCGGCAACTATCCGGCGATCACCGGCACCGAGGTCTGGCGCCAGGCGGCGGCGGGCTGGCTGAACCGGCGCTTCGGCCTCAAGGTCGATGCCGAGCGCGATGTGCTGCCGCTGGCAGGCACGCGCGAGGGGCTGTTCAGCGCCCTCTTTCCCTTCATGCCTTTGGCCAAGGCGGGGGCGAAACCCGTCGTCGCCATGCCCAATCCCTTCTACCAGTGCTATGCCGCCGCCGCGCTGGCGGCGGGCGCCGAGCCGCTCTATGTGCCGTCGCGCAAGCAAAACGGTTTTCTTCCCGACTATGCCGCCCTGCCGGACGAGACGCTGGAGCGGGTGGCGGCGGTCTATATCTGCAGCCCGTCCAATCCCGAAGGCGCGGTGGCCGATGAGCATTATTGGCGCACGCTGTTCGCACTGGCCGACCGCCACGATTTCCTGGTGCTGGCGGACGAATGCTATGCCGACATCTGGTTCGATCACCCGCCGCTGTCGGCACTGACGGCGCGATACGCCGCTACCGCCGGGCTGGCGCGGCTGTTGTCGTTCCACTCCCTGTCCAAGCGGTCGGGACTTCCGGGCATCCGCTCCGGCCTGGTGACGGGCGAACCCGCGCTGATCGGCAGGCTGCGCGCCTTCCGCAATGTGGCGGGCCCCACCGTGCCGGGACCGCTGCTGGCGGCATCGGCGGCGCTGTGGAGCGACGAGGCGCATGTCGAGGCAAACCGCGCCGGCTATCAGGAGAAGATGGCGGCGGCCGAACGCATCCTGGGCCGGCGCATGACGCGGCCGGGAGGCGGATTCTTCCTCTGGCTGGATGTGGGCAATGGCGAGGATTTCGCCCGCCGGGCATGGGCCGAGCAGGGGGTGCGCCTGCTGCCCGGCGCTTACATGGGAAGAGAAATCGTAACCGGAAAAACCCGGGAAAACCCTGGATTTTCCTATGTCCGGGTGGCGCTCGTTAGCAATTTGTCAACCATTCTTACCGCACTCGAAAGGTTGAAGGAAATTCTCTGAGCTGCCTTCGGGCGGCCGGGACGAAACTGAGGCTTCCTTCCCCCTTCGTGCGAAGCACAGGAAGGGGGAAGGTGTCGCAGCGAGCTTTGCGGCCTGTACGGCAAAGCCGGACGACCGCAAGCGAGCTGTGACGGATGGGGGTTGAGGTTATGGCCGGAAGAATGGTCGGAGGCGTCTATCACCCGCGCGCCAAGGGCAGTGCGATGGCCGACGCGCTGGCCGATGCGCGCCGCGCTTTGGCCCGGCTGACGCGGATGGCGATGCTGCGGGGGGCCGGGCTGCTGCTGATCGTGGCAGCCTTTGCCGCGCTGCTGTCGCTGCTTTCCTATTCGTCCGGCGATGCCAGCCTGAACAACGCCACTCTGGCGCCGGTGAACAATCTGCTGGGGCCCTATGGCGCGGTCGCCGCCGATCTTCTGCTGCAGATATTCGGCATCGCGGCACTGGCCTTCCTGGCGCCGCTTTTCGTGTGGGGCGCGCGCGCCCTGATGGGCCGTCACCTGAAATATGCCATGTGGCGGCTGGTCGCCTGGCCGCTGGGCACCGTCACCGTGGCGGCGGGACTGGGCCTTTTGCCGCCGCCCGCCAGCCTTCCGGCGGGAGCCGGGGGCATGATCGGCATTGCCGCGGCAGGACTTTCCGCCCATGCCGCGCTGGTGTTGCACAAGGCATGGGCGGCGTGGGCGCTGCCGCTGGGCCTGTTGCTGGTGGGCCTGCCGCTGGCCTTCCTGGCCACGGGGCTGCGCTTTGTGCCCATCGCGCGCGGCATCGCCAATATTCCAGCGGGCGCGATATGGCTCCACGGCCTGGTGCGGCGCCCCCGTGCCCGCGCCTATGACCATGACGAGGATGACGACGGCGAATATGAGGACGACGGCGAAGGCGCCTATCACGAGGCCGAGGATGACGAGGGGCCCGGATCGCTGCGCCCCGAACCCATCGCCGCCATGCGCCTTCAGGAACGTCAGGCCGAGCGCCAGAAAAGCCGCGTCAAGCGTGAATCCGCCAGGCCCCAGCCGCGGCGCTCTGACAGCCAGGCCGCGCTGAACCTAGCCAGCGGCGAATACCAGCTTCCTGCCCTGGGTCTTCTGGCCGAAGTGCCGCCTCCCAAGGAAAGCCACGCCCTGTCCGACGAGGCGCTGGAGGAAAATGCCCGCATGCTGGAAGCGGTGCTGGGCGATTTCGGCATCAAGGGCCGCATCCATGCCGTGCGCCCCGGCCCGGTGGTGACGCTGTATGAATTCGAACCTGCGGCGGGCGTGAAGTCCAGCCGCGTGATCAGCCTGTCCGACGACGTGGCCCGTTCGATGAGCGCGGTGGCCGCGCGCATCGCCACCATCGCGGGGCGCAACGTGATCGGCATCGAACTGCCGAACCAGTATCGCGAGACCGTCTATCTGCGCGAGATGTTCGCCAGCTCGGACTATGAAAAGGCGCGTGCGCCACTGACCGTGGCGCTGGGCAAGACCATCGGCGGCGAGCCGGTGATGGCGGACCTGGCCAAGATGCCCCACCTTCTGGTGGCGGGCACGACGGGTTCGGGCAAGTCGGTGGGCCTGAACACCATGATCCTGTCGCTGCTCTACCGGCTGACGCCCGAGCAGTGCCGATTGATCATGATCGATCCCAAGATGCTGGAGCTGTCGGTCTATGACGGCATTCCGCATCTTCTGTCGCCGGTGGTGACCGATCCGCGCAAGGCGGTGGTGGCCCTGAAATGGGCGGTGCGCGAGATGGAAGAGCGCTATCGCAAGATGTCCAAGATGGGCGTGCGCGGCGTGGAAGCATTCAACGACCGGGTGCGCAAGGCCAAGGAGAAGGGCGAAGTCCTCAAGCGCACCGTGCAGACCGGCTTTGACCGCGAGACCGGCAAGCCCGTCTATGAGGACGAGGCGCTGGAATTCGAGGCCATGCCGTTCATCGTGGTGGTGGTCGACGAAATGGCCGACCTGATGATGATCTCGGGCAAGGAGATCGAAGGCGCCATCCAGCGCTTGGCCCAGATGGCGCGCGCCGCCGGCATCCATCTTATAGCCGCCACGCAGCGGCCGAGCGTCGACGTGATCACCGGCACCATCAAGGCCAATTTCCCGACCCGCATTTCCTTCCAGGTGACCAGCAAGATCGACAGCCGCACCATCCTGGGCGAGCAGGGCGCCGAGCAGCTGCTGGGCCAGGGCGACATGCTTTACATGGCCGCGGGCGGCCGCATTCAGCGCATCCACGGCCCCTTCGTGTCTGACCACGAGGTGGAAGACATTGTCCGCTTCCTGAAGTCACAGGGCACACCGGAATATCTGGACGCGGTAACCGAGGAGCCGGACGAGGATGGCGACGACCCTTATGCCGTGTTCGGCCAGGGCAACGGCCAGTCGGGCGACGACCTGTACGACAAGGCGCTGGCCGTGGTGGCGCGCGACCGCAAGGCGTCGACCAGCTATATCCAGCGGCGGCTGCAGATCGGCTACAACCGCGCCGCCAGCCTGATCGAGCGCATGGAAAACGAGGGCGTGGTCAGCGCGCCCAACCATAAGGGCGTGCGCGAAGTGCTGTTGCCCGATCACGAAGACCGGTAGTTGTCGAGGGGTCGCTCCGGCTCACGCCGACGCTCCCGCACGCCCTTCACATTCAACGGCGCGCCTTTGGCGTGCGCGAAGTGCCGCTGCCGGATCACGAAGACCGGCAGTTGTCGAGGGGTCGCTCCGGCTCACGCCGACGCTCCCGCACGCACTTCTCATTCAACGGCGCGCCATTGGCGCGCGGGGGGCGTTCTACTTCGCGCCGCCGCCCAGATTGTCGGTCCGGTTGATGAAGTCCGCGACATTGTCGTGCAGCTTCTTCAGCGATTCTTCGTGCGCATAGACCATGTGGCCCGACTGGTAATAGCGGTATTCGATGTTCGACTGCAGCTTGTCCGGAATCGGCAGGTGATGCATCTCGTACCAGCCTTCGAAATACGGCGTGGCCAGGTCGAAATAGCCGCCGTTCAGCATCACCTTCAGATCGGGATTGTATTTCATCGCCGAGGCGAGGTCGGGCATCAGGTTGAGGATGCCGGCGACCGGCTGGCTGGCGCCCGGCGGCTGATGCGGGTCGTTCCAGTATTTGTCCACATCGGCAAACAGCTTGTAGGTCTGGCCGTCGCCGTAATGCAGCACCTTGCGCGCGTAATCGTTGAAGGCCGAGACGTAGGCCGAGCTGAGGCCCGCGGACTGGGGATCATAGGCCGCTTCCTTGGAGAGCGGATCCATGCTGGGCCCTGAGAAGCGGGTGTCCAGCCGGCCGGTGGTCAGGTCGGCGCCATCCTGCAGCATCTTCTCGAACATGCCGCCATTGATGCGCAGATCCGCCTTCAGCACATAAGCCACCGGCAGGCCGGTATAGCGGGCCAGCGTTTCGGCGATGGCCTGCTTCCTGTCGGCGGGAAGCTGCGATCCTTCCGCCAGTGCCTGGGCATAGTCGGTGGTCGCGAACCGCTCCACCTCTTTCAGGAAGGGCTCCAGCGCCGCGGGCTTGGTGCCCGACAGCTTGTCGTGATACCAGGCGGTCGCCGCATAGGTGGGCAGCGCGATCACGTAAGGCAGATCGGTGCCGGGATTGAACTGGGGCCCGTCGGCGGAAAGGTCGAAGTTCAGGATCTGCGAAAGCTGGATCACGCCGTTGAAGTCGACACTGTCGCCGGTCTCCAGCAGGTTGATCAGATTGGCGTTGCGCGGGGTGCCGTAGCTTTCGCCGAAAAGATACTTGGGCGAATTCCAGCGGCCATACTGGGAGAGAAAGCCCAGAATGAACTGTTCGAAGGCGTGGGCGTCGGGATCAACGCCGTAGAAAGCCTTCTCCTTGTCCTTGCCGGCGATGCGCGAAAAGCCCGTGCCCGGCGCGTCGATGAACACCAGGTCCGACACATCCAGCAGGCTGTAGGCATTGTTGACCACGGAATAGGGTGCGGCCGGGGTGTGGCTGTCATTGCTGGTGACGACCCGGCGGGGCCCGAATGCCCCCATGTGCAGCCACACGGTGGAGGAGCCCGGCCCGCCATTGAAGACGAAGGTGATGGGGCGGCGCTCGGACGGCACGCCCTTCTTGAAATAGGCGGCATAGAACATGGCCGCTTCGGCCTGGGGTGCCTCCTTGTTGTCCTTGTCGTCGTCGCCCGGCTTGGCGGGATGCTCGCGCCAGGCCGCGTCGTCCCAGTCCTTGGGATGGACGATGATGGTGCCCGCCTCGGCGCGGTAGTCGATGCGTGTGCCTTCGACCGTGACGCTGCCCTCGCTTTGGCTGCTGCCGGCGTGGAACAGCACATCCTTGGCGGGGGCGGACGTGCTGAGCGCATCCGGCTTTGCCGACGCCTCGCCGGGATTGGGCGGTGTGGCCGCGTGGCCATTGGCGGCCATCAGCACCAGGGCCAGAACCGGCAGGGCGGCAAAATTCAGAAGATGCGATCGGATCATGTGATTTCCCCAAAGGACAGCACCGCCGATTAAGCGGCAAAGTCACGGGGCTGTCATGGGGCGAATGGCACCAGAGCAGGCGTGGCACGCGCAGGGTCCCTCTCCCGGAGCCTGCGTAAATGCCGTAGAAGGAAGACCAGGCGTTCGCGTGCGTGCAACGATTGGAAATTCCGGCGCCGCCCGGAGCAACAATGCGGCGCCGCAAGGGTTGAAGGGGTTCGAAAGATGCCTTCCTACATCGACAGGTCTTTGGGCGATGGCGAGACCGTGATCATTCGGGCGCATTTCCACTGGCTCTATAGCCTGGGCGCATGGCTGTGGATCATTTTGCCGCTGGCGGCCCTGGCAGCAACCTTCATCCATGCGGGCCGCGATCCGGCCAACCAGGCCACATGGCACTCGCTGGCCGTCGCCTTCGTGGTGCTGCTGGTGGTGGGGCTTGGGGTGTTCCTGAAGCTGATGATTCGCAAATGGACCACCGAGCTCGGCGTGACCAGCCACCGCTTTGTGGAGAAGTATGGCCTCTTCACCATGCGAACCAACGAGATCGCGCTGCCCAATATCGAGGGGGTGAAGATCCACCAGAGCTTCCCTGGCCGCATCTTCAATTACGGAACTGTGAGGATCGAAGGGACGGGCGTTGATTCGGTGACCACACCCCAGATCGCCGATCCCGTCGGCTTCGTGCGCGCCATCCAGACCGCAAAGGAACATGTCGCGGGGCTGACGGCGACGCCCCGACCGGGCGCCCACCCGGCCTGACGGCTTTCGGCGATGGGGGCGGGGGGAAAATCCAGCCAAAAGTCCGGTTTTCCGCAGCCGGCGGCAGGGGTGGACAGCGGCGGCTCAAAGTCCTATATCCCGCCTCCCTTCCGTGACGCGGGGTGGAGCAGCCCGGTAGCTCGTCAGGCTCATAACCTGAAGGTCACAGGTTCAAATCCTGTCCCCGCAACCATCATGAGCACACGGCTTAGGTCCTTTTCAGGGCCTAAGCCGTTTGTGCGAATGGTCGGCGCTCTCGCAAATCCACCGGATTTGCTCGCAAGGCGCGCCTCCCCCGGCTGGTCCGGGGACCCAGCTTTCGCAACCCGCGCTGCAGGAGCGGCCCGTTCGGCAGGAGTGGCCACCCCGCCTTACCTCGTCAGGCTCGAAGGTCACAGGTTCAAACCGTTCGCCGCTTTCGCAGGTCCGCTGTCCCCCGGCTTGCCCGGAGGACGCAGTTTCGGCGCCGGCGATCAGTGCTGCGTTTCGGCGTACTGCTGCGGGTTGTCCGCCATCTCGGCGGGCATGTCCGCAGCGGCTTGCATCTCGCCCGCCATGCCGTTCGCCGCCTGGCGCACGCTGTCGAGGCCCATGCCGGCGACTTCGCCGCAACGGTCGAATGCGTCCTGGGTCAGATCATGGACAAGGCCCGCGATGCGCATGTTCTGGCCGGCATAATCCTGGAACAGGCCGCGCAGCCATTCCTGCTGCACGCCGATGATGGCGCCGATGCCGTGGGCATCCTGCAGCTTGCTCATGGCGGCCGTATCCTGCTCCATCCGGCGCTGGAAGAAGCGCAGGGCTTCGTTGCGGGTGAATTGGGCCATCTGCTCGATCAGCAGGCGGTTCTTGTGGACAGCTTCGGTCAGGCTTGCCGTAAGGGCGGAGGCAGCCTGGATGGGGGCGGACATGTCGGGAGTTTGCTCAACCATTAATCAGTCTCCTTCGAAGGATGGATCCAAGTGGGAAGCAGGCCGGACCTTGTCAGTTTCGCGCCGCCGCAAAAAATTTGCGTGACGGCTGGAGCGCGGATTTGCGACGATCGCACGGGCGCTTCGACATGGAGTTCCACGGGCGGGCGCTCTTAACCGTCCTTGATGTTCAATCCGGGACGCATTGAACTTCGCGAGTCGGAGAAAATGGCTTTGCCTTTTTTGAAGGTTCCCTCACGCGATGCTGGAATACGCGTCCCTGCGTTCGCGCATCGGTCTGCCGTCGCTGCGCGGCTGCCTGTACTATTCCCAGCGTCTTGTCACACACCCGGCTATCCGCCGCGCCGCAGCCGGGGTGATCGCGGCGGGCATCAACGTGGCGCAGCGGCGCCCCGAACCCTTTCCGGCGAGCGTCTGCGAGGAATTCGTGAAGCGCTTGCGCCAGGATGGCTATGCGCGGCTTCCCGACATGCTGAAGCCGGGGCAGGTCGACGACATCCTCGCTTATCTCGGCGACAAGCCGCTGCTGCTGCGGGATGGACTGTGCCTGGGCGCGGGGCAGGCGCAAACACAGGTCACGATCGCGGATGTGCCGCTGGAAGATGTCCTCGAATGCCCCCATGTGCTGGCCACGGCCAATGCGCCATTCCTGATCCAGTTGGCCATCGACTATCTGGGCTGCATGCCCACGATCTCGACCATCGGCATGCGCTGGTCCTTTCCGGGAGATGGCGCACAGGTCCAGACCCAGAATTTCCATCGCGATCCCGATGACTGGCGCTTCTTCAAATTCTTCATCTACCTGAGCGATGTCGATTGCGATTCGGGACCGCATCTGTACGTAAAGGGATCCCATCTCGATGCGGGAACCTTCCGTGCGCGCCCGATCGAGGAGGCGGAGCTGGAACAGCGTTATGGCCGCGAGGCGATCATTGCGATAACCGGAGGGCGCGGCACCAGCTTCATCGCCGACACTTTTGGCATTCATGCCGGACCGGTGCCGCTGGCCCGCCCGCGCCTGATACTGGAGGTGGGCTATTCGATCCTGCCGGTGTTCGCGCTCGATTACCGCCCCCGGCGCATTGCGCGGGCTGAGGGCCTTGATCCGTATGTGAACCGGTTGCTGCTGAACTGACCGGCGCCGGGAATCGAAAGCTCCGGCGTCCCCTGGTTCCGGCATGCCCGGCAGCGGCCCGAAATGCCCGGAGATCCAACGACTTTGGCCGGAAATGCCCGAATTTTGTGCAGCAGTTACTTTAACACGCTTTCCCGATTGCTGCCGGGTTGAGGCGCCGGTATAACCCCGGCCCTCAAGGCGGGTGTTACCTCTTTTCTGCCGCCCGCCCCGCTTCGAAGGGAGTGCGCATGGGTACCCAAATCCCGGCTGACTATCGGCCGTCGGAAAATGAGCCCTTTATGAATGAGCGTCAGCGCGAATATTTCCGGCGCAAGCTCAATCAGTGGAAAGAAGAAATCCTCAAGGAAAGCCGGGAGACCATCCAGAATCTGCAGGCGGAAACCGTGCCGCATGCCGACTTGGCCGATCGCGCCTCGACCGAGGCCGAGCGCCAGCTGGAACTGAGGACCCGCGACCGCCAGCGCAAGCTGATCGCCAAGATCGATTCCGCGCTTCGCCGCATTGACGATGGTTCCTATGGCTTCTGCGAGGAGACGGGCGAACCCATCTCGCTCAAACGGCTGGATGCGCGCCCCATCGCGACGCTGTCGATCGAGGCGCAGGAGCGCCATGAGCGGCGCGAAAAGGTCTACCGGGACGACTAGCCCGAATTGAAAAGGCCGGCCAGCGCCGGCCTTTTTCTTTGAACTCGAGCGCCACATTTCGCGACGCGCCCCCGGCTGGCACCGGCCTCCTTCCCCTTCGGCGCAAAGCGCCCCAGAAGGGGGAGTGTCGGCAACGATGGGTCCGCCTTTAGGCAGACCGAGTTGCCGACGGAGGGGGTTTCTTTAGAACGGCATCAGCACGTCGAAGACCTGACTGCCATAGCGCGGCTGCTGCACGTCGGTGACCTGGCCGCGCCCGCCATAGGAGATGCGCGCTTCGGCAATCTGGGCCAGGTTGACGGTGTTGTCCTGGGTGATGTCCTCGCGGCGCACGATGCCGGATACGCGCATGTCGCGCAGTTCGTTGTTCACCCGCACTTCCTGATGGCCGTCGATCACCAGATTGCCGTTGGGCAGCACCTGGGCGACCAGCGCCGCCAGGGTCAGGTTGATGGCTTCGGAGCGGTTGATCGCGCCGGTGCCGGTATTGGTCATGTCGGAACCCATCTTCACCAGGCTGGTGGGGTCGACATTGGTGGGCAGCGCATTCTCCAGCCCGAAGAAATTGGTCAGGTTGGCATTGTCCGAATTGGTACGGCCGCGGGTCGAGCTGTTCGACAGTTTGGCGGCGTCGGCGATGTTGACGTTCACCGTGATCACATCGCCCACATGGCTGGCGCGGGGATCATGGAAGAAGGAGTGCGCGCCCGGCTGCCACAGCGAGTTGTCGACATGCATGATGGGCTGGGGCGCGGGGATGGCGGCCACGATCTGGCGGCCGGCCGGATTGTCCACCGCGGTCAGTTTTGGGGCCTCGCCGATATTCTCCAGCCGGTCCATGGCCGAGCAGCCGGACAGGGCAACGCCGGTCAAGGCGGCGGCGACAAGCTTGGGCAAAAGGGCACGCATGGCTGGATCCTATCGGCTGGCAGTGCGGGTGGGGCTGGAGATGACGCCGCCATCGGCGCGCACGGTGCCGGGGGCGGTGACGGTGGCGGAGATCATGCGGTAAGAAGCCGGGTTCTGGACGGTCACGGTATCGCCGACGCCGCCCTCGGTCATCGCGCGGCCGGTGGCGGTGACTTCCACGCCCGGCGCGCTGAACACCATGGTCACCACCTGGCCCTTGCTGACCACGATGGGGCGGCGCACATCGGTGCCGCGCAGCGGCTGGCCGGCGCCCAGGACGCGGCGGGCCTGCATGCCCTTGATCTCGTCCATCGAAGTGGCGACGCCGGACATCAGGGCGTTGCCGTCGACGGTGACGTAGGTCAGGTCGCTTTCGCCGATCACATCGCCGCGGGCGATGTCGCGCGCCGGCACCACGATCCGCACTGTGGCGGCGAAGGCGCTTGTGGCGGCCAGAAGCGCGGTGGGAAGCGCGAAACAGAGCGTCAGGGTGAGGATGAGTTTGCGCATCATGGCTTAGGATCCCAGCCTGGAGGCGTCCTGCAGCATCTGGTCTGCCGCCGAGATCACCTTGGAGTTCATTTCATAGGCCCGCTGGGCGGTGATCAGCGCCGTGATCTCGTCCACCGAGTTGACGTTGGAGGTTTCCAGAAAGCCCTGCTGGATGGTGCCGTAGCCGACCGAGCCGGGAACGCCCGCCTGGGGACTGCCCGAGCCTGGCGTCTCGATGTAGAGATTGCTGCCCAGTGCCTGCAGGCCCGCTTCGTTGGGAAAGCGCGTCAGCTCCAGCTGGCCCACGGTCTGGGGCGTGGAATTGCCGGCGATGGTAGCGTTGACCTGGCCCTGGGCGTTGATGCTCACCGAAAGCGTGTTCTGCGGGATGGCGATGCCGGGCTGGACGATCAGGCCGTCCTGGGTGACCAGCTGGCCCTGGGGGCTGAGCGAGAAATTGCCCGAGCGGCTGTAGGCATCGGTGCCGTCGGCCTGCTGCACGCGGAAGAAGCCGGGGCCCTGGATGGCGACGTCATAGGGATTGCCGGTCGATTTCAGGTCGCCCTGGGTGGTGATGCGATAGACCGCCGCGGTGCGCACGCCCGCGCCCAGCTGGATGCCGTTGGGGGCATAGGTGCCCTGGTCGGAGGTCTGCGACCCCGGCACCTGGATGTTCTGGTAGAGCAGGTCCTGGAATTCGGCGCGCTGCTGCTTGAAGGCCGTGGTGTTCATGTTCGCCAGGTTGTTGGCGATGACTTCGACATTGGTCTGCTGGGCCAGCATGCCGGTCGAGGCGATGGAAAGGGCTCTCATGGGTCAGTTCTCCTATGATACCGGCATGGCGCCGAGCTTCTCGACGGCATCCCGCTTCATGTCCTGCTGGTTCTTGGTGAGGGTCGCGGTCGCCTCATAGGCGCGCATCACCTCGATCATGTGGCTGATTTCGAGCACCGGCTGCACATTGGAGCCTTCCAGCGCGCCCTGGCGGATGTCGATCACCGCCGGCGTCTGGGCCTGCTGGTCGGTGGAATAGAGATTGGCCCCTTGCTTCACCATCGCATATTCATCGGCGAAGTCGGCCACGCGCACCTTGGCCAGCTGGCCGGTGCGGCCCGATACCGTGCCGTCCGGCGCGATGCGGATGTCGCCGTCGTCGGGGGTGATGGTGATGGCGCCGCCGTCGCCCTGCAGCGCATAGCCGCTGGAATTGACGATCTGGCCGTTTGCATCCAGCGAGAAATGGCCGTCGCGGGTATAGCGCAGGCCCTGGGGCGTCTGCACCGCGAAGAAGCCCTTGCCGTTGATGGCCAGGTCGAATGGCGCGCCCGTCTGGGTCATATGGCCCTGGGCGAGGTCGCGCATTGTGCCGGCGTCCTTGACGAAGCTGACCGACTGGGAACCCGTCTCGCCTTCGGCAGGATGCATCTGGGCGATGTATTCCTCGAACTTGGTGGATTCGCGCTTGTAGCCGGGGGTGGAGGCGTTGGCGATATTGTTGGCAATCACATCGATCGCGCGAAACGCCGCGAGCTGCTGTGAAAGACTAACGAGAAGTGAATTGTCCATTGTGCACCCGTGCAGATCCTTCTGATCCGTGCAAAGGCAGGTGCAGCCGCCGTGCCAGCTTCGGAGCCCCCGTTTTGCTGGCTTTTTGCGGACACGATGGATCGCGGGCGGAAATTCCTGCCGGGTGAAACCGGTCCACCCGGCAATTTGAACCACTCCTTAACCACGTTTGCGCAAGTCTGGCCTCGTCGAATTCAAGAGAACCGGCAATGGCGAGCAAGGCAGAGGTCCCCGAGGCAAAGGACGGCGAGGATGCCGGCGCCGAAGGTGCGGCCCAGGCCCCCAAGGGGCTGAAGAAATTCCTGACCAAAAAAATGCTGATGATCGCCGTGCCGGCCTTGCTGCTGGTGGTGGGCGGCGGCGGCGCCGGTGCGTACTTCTTTCTCTTCGCCGGCGAGAAATCCAAGGCGGGTGCAGAGGCCGAGGAAGCGCCCATCACCCCGCCAAAGGTCGCCTTCAGCGACATGCAGGACATCCTGGTCAACATCCAGTCAAGCGACGGCACCCCCGCCTATCTGAAGTTGTCGGTGTCGCTGGAAATGGATGACGAGGAGCACAAGGCCGCGATACAGCCCCTGATGCCGCGCATCACCGATCAGTTCCAGGCCTATCTGCGCGAATTGCGGCTCGACGACCTGAAAGGTTCGGCCGGTGTTCTGCGCCTGAAGGAAGAGCTGCTGCGCCGCGTGAATGTGGCCGCCGCGCCCTATCATGTGCGCGACGTGCTGCTCAAGGAAATGATCGTACAGTAGCCCTTCCGAGAACAGAACCATGGCCGACGAGACCCCAGAGATCCAGACCGATGCCGCGCCCCTCGAGGCCGGCGACGCCGCCGGCGCCGAGCGCGTGCTGAACCAGGAGGAGATCGACTCCCTTCTGGGCTTCGACGTCAGCGCCGAGCAGATGCAGGACAAGTCCGGCGTCCGCGCCATCATCAATTCGGCGCTGGTCAGCTATGAGCGCCTGCCGATGCTGGAAATCGTCTTCGACCGCCTGGTGCGGCTGATGACGACGTCGCTGCGCAACTTCACCAGCGACAATGTCGAGGTGAGCCTGGATTCCATCACGTCGATCCGCTTCGGCGACTATCTGAACTCCATCCCCCTGCCCGCCATCCTGGCGGTGTTCCATGCCGAGGAACTGGACAATTACGACCTGTTCACGGTGGATTCCAACCTGATCTACTCCATCGTGGACGTGCTTCTGGGCGGGCGGCGCGGCTCTTCGGCCATGCGCATCGAGGGCCGGCCCTATACCACCATCGAGCGCACGCTGGTGCAGCGCATGATCGAGGTGATCATGCAGGACATGTGCGCCGCATTCGAGCCCCTGGCGCCGGTCAGCTTCTCGCTGGACCGCCTGGAGACCAACCCGCGCTTCGCGGCCATCGCCCGGCCCGCCAATGCCGCCATCCTGGTCAAGCTGCGCATCGACATGGAAGATCGCGGCGGGCGCACCGAGCTGCTGCTGCCCTATGCGACGCTGGAGCCCATCCGCAAGCTTCTGCTGCAGCAGTTCATGGGCGAGAAGTTCGGCCGCGACTCCATCTGGGAAAGCCATCTTGCCACCGAATTGTGGTCCACCAGGATCGACATCGAGGCGATCCTGGACGAGCAGACCATGCCGCTGCACAAGGTGATGAACCTGGAAGTCGGCCAGACCCTGATGCTGAGCGCGGGCCCTGAGTCCAAGGTCGAACTGCGCTGCCGCGGCGTGCCGCTGCTGACCGGCCGCATGGGCCGGGTCAACGCCAATGTCGCCGTGCGGGTCGATGACGCCATCGAGCGCACCGATGCCTCGCGGGCTCTGTAAAACCAACAGGAGAGACGATCCATGATCGCCAATTTCCTTTCGAACCTGGGCCCGGCCTTCTTCATGGAGCTGGCGCTGGACCTGCTTCTGGTCTTCACCCTGGGCTATTGCATCTTGCTGGAGCGGCGCCTGGCCGCCGTGCGCAAGGGCCAGGAAGGCCTGTCGCGCACCATCGGAGAACTGAACATGGCGATCGCCGGCGCGGGCGCGTCGTTGCGGGCGCTGAAGGCCGCAGCCGGCGAGGCCGCCGCCACGCTGGACGAGCGGCTGAAGCGGGCGCGCCTGCATATCGATGAATTGTCGGTGCTTGCCGCCTCGGGCGAGCGCATCGCGCAACGCATGGAATGCGCTGCGACGCAGCGCGGGGGCATGGAAAGCGCTGCGACACAGCGCGGGGGCATGGAAAGCGCCACCACCGCCAGCCGCGCCGCCGCACGGCCCGCCGCCGAGATGGCGCTGCCGTCGATCAGCATCATGAGCCGCCTTGAAAGGTCCGCGCAATGAACTCCGAGCCTGCTCCCCTCTCCGGCGCGCCTTTGCGCGCAAGGGGGAGGCGGTTCCTGCGCCTGCTGCCGGTCGTCGTCATCGTTGGCGGCGCGCTTCTGGCGCTGAAGACGTCGGATCTGGTGCACGCCGCCTATGCCGCGGCCGGCGAAGCGCAGTCCGTCCAGGACAGCGCCAACCTGACCGCCGCGCCCAAGGCTGCCAATCCCGACTATGCCGGCGCCGAAGACGATGCCACGGCCAGCGCCGCCGAAGTGGATGTGATGTCCTCGATGGCAAAGCGGCGCCGCGAACTGGACGCACGCCAGAGCCAGCTTGACACCCAGGCCAGGATGCTGGCCGCTGCCGAACAGCGGGTCGATGCCAAGATCGCCCAGCTCAAGCAGCTTCAGGGCCAGATCGCCGCCCTTCTGGTCCAGCGCGACGACGCGCAGAAGGCCCAGATCGCCACGCTGGTGAAAACCTATTCCAGCATGAAGCCCAAGGATGCCGCGCGCATCTTCAACAGCCTGCCCGACGCGGTGCTGGTGCCGGTGGCCCAGCAGATGAAGTCGGACGTGCTGGGCACCATCCTGGCCGGCATGAATGCCGACAGCGCCCAGGCGTTGACCGTGAAGCTGGCCGACAGGCTGGCCCTGCCCCAGACCGCGGATACCGCGGCTACGGTCCAGACCGCACAGGCGGCAGCTTCCGGCGCGCCGTCGCAGGCGGCTCCGGCGGCGGCGGAGGCAAAGGCCCAGCCGCCCAAATCCGGCGGGTGATCCGGCGTGGTTAACCGCGGGTTAATGCCGCTTCGCGATAGTCGCCGCCAGGGGCAGGCGCAGGGGAAAAGTCCGTGACCGGTATGGCGTCCAGAATGGTTGTGGCGGCGGCGCTGTGCGCCGTGCTGCTGCCCTTTGGTGCGCGCGCGGACAGCGTTTCAGGCCGCATGATGGGCGGTTATGGCCGGCTGTCCTTCACCCTGGCCAAAAACGCCAAGGTCGGCGCCGTCACCACCGGCGGCGTGCTGGCCATCTCCTTCGGCAGCAAAACCGATGTCAGCCCCGCGGCGGTGACCGCCGCCATGCCCGGAGTGCTGTCGGCCGGCCGCGCCGATCCCGACGGCAAGACGCTGCGCTTTGCCCTGACCGTGCCCGTGCGCCTGCATGTCAGCCAACAGGGCGATCGCGCCGTGGTCGATCTGGCACCGGCCAGTTTCAACGGGGTGATGCCCGACCTGCCGCCGCCCGCAAAGCCGGTTGTCAAACCCATCGATCCGGCCAGCCTGCCCGAGGTGAAGCTGCGCACCGGCACCTATCCCAAATTCACCCGGCTGGTTTTCGACTGGCCCAGGAACGTGGCCTATTCGGTGTTCCCCGGCGCGGGAAAGATGACCATCCGCTTTCAGGCACCGGTGCGCATGGACCTGTCGGTGATCGCCCGCTTCACGCCGCCCTGGGTGAAGAATGCCGCCTGGCGCCTGGACGGGAACACCACCGTGGTGGAATTCGAAACCGACTCCGATTCCGGCTATCACGATTTCAAGGACGGCAGCCATGTCGTGCTCGACATCCTGGCGCCCAAGACCGACGGCGCCGCCTATGCCCCACCCGGCGGCGGGCGGCCCCAGGTCTCGGCAATGAAGCCGCTGGGCGGCAAGGGCATCACCGGCGCCCAGGCCCAGGCAATCGCGGAAACCGCGGCCAGGCTGGACCCTGCCAGGCACGCCAAGACCGAAGACAAGAAGACCGAAGACAAAAAGTCCGAAGACAAAAACAACGAGAAGAAAGAGGCCAAGGCCGACGACACCGCGCCGAAGCCGGGCGACCAGACCAAGCAAGCCGTCGCCGAGGCGCCGGCCGCGCCCGCACAGAATTTCGCGGATGGACAGCGCACCCAGGACGGCGTGCTGATCACCTTTCACGGCGCGGGCCCGCGCGCCAGCGCGGTCTTCGTGCGCGGCCTGACCGCCTGGATCGTGCTGGACGATACACCCGGATTCGATGTCGCCAGTCTGCAGAAGGCCCTGGGGGATTATGCGCTGCAGGTGCAGGCGGTCTCCAGCCAGGGCCTTTCCATCCTGCGCCTGACCTTGAAGGCGCCCGCCGCCATCGCCGCCACCGCCGACCATGGCGACCTGAAGGTGGCCATCGGCGCCAAGGTGGCCGGCACCGCCCAGCCGGTCGGGCTGGCCCGCAACCAGAGCGATCCCAGCCGCCAGTCGCTGTCCACCCTGCTGCCCGCGGCGGGCCATGCCTATTTGGTGCCCGATCCGGCGACCGGCGATGTCTTGACCATCGTGCCGGCTGCGGCAGGCCGCGGGGTGCCGGAAAAGCGCGTCTTTGTCGATTTCGCGCTTCTGCCCAGTGCCTCGGGCCTGGTGGTCACGCCCTTCGCCGACGACCTTCAGGTCAAGGCCGACGAATCGCGCGTCACCATTTCGCGTCCGGGCGGCCTTAGCCTGACCCCGCCGCAACTGCCGCTGGGCCAGACGCCCGCCGCCCTGGCCCGCTTTGGCGAAGGCCCCAGTTTCCTGGATTTCAACCGCTGGGGCGCGCTGAGGGCCGGCAGCTTCCTGGCCACCGAGCGCCTGTTGAATGAACGCATCGCCCACCAGCCCATGCCCGGGGCGAGCGGCGCGCGGCTGGACCTTGCGCGCTTCTATCTGGCGAACCGCTTTGCCGCCGAGGCCCTGGGCCTGATCGACCTTGTGCAGAGCCACGATCCCGGCCTGATGGGCGATGCCCAGCTGACCACCATGCGCGCCGCCGCCCAATACATGATGGGCCGCTATCGCCAGGCCCATAACACGCTCGCCGGTCCCGGCTTCGACAGCGTGCGCCATGCCGCCTTGTGGCGCGGCCTGACCGAGGCGGGCATGGAGGACTGGAAAGCCGCGCACGAGCATCTGGAACAAGCCGATCCGGTACTGAACCGCTATCCCGATTACTGGCAGGCCGAAGCGCGGCTGGCCGACGCCGATGCCGCATTGGGGCTGACGCGGCTGGACCTGGCGGATTCGGCGCTGCAGCGCCTGCCCAAGACGCTGACGCCCAGGCAGGCGCTGGCCAAAGAGCTGGCGCAGGCCCGGCTGGTGGCGGCTGAGGACCGCTATCACGATGCGGCGCCCGTGTTCGCGGCGGTGGCGCGCGGCGGCGACGAGAAGCTGGCGGCGGCGGCGATCTTCTATCAGACCAATGCCGCGCTGGGGGCAGGTGCCATCACCGCGCCCCAGGCGATCGACGCGCTGGAGCGGCTGCGCTTCCGCTGGCGCGGCGACGGGCTGGAGCTGAAGACACTGCGCAAGCTGGCCTCGCTCTATTTCGGCAGGCACCAGTGGCGCGAAGGGCTGAAGGTCCTGCGCGTGGCCACGCAGAATTTTCCCGGCCTTGACGCCGCGCGGGTGGCGCAGGACGACATGCGCGCCGCCTTCGTCAACCTGTTCCTGAAAGGCGGCGCCGACAAGATGAAACCGGTCGATGCGCTGGCTCTGTTCTATGACAATCTGGACCTGACCCCCATCGGGCCCGACGGCGACGAGATGATCCGGCGCATCTCGGACCGGCTGGTGGCGGTGGATCTTCTGGGACCAGCGGCGAAGCTTCTCGCCTATCAGGTGGACAAGCGCCTGGACGGCGTCGCCAAGGCACAGGTGTCAACCCGCCTTGCCAGCGTCTATCTGATGGACCACAAGCCGGAAGCCGCGGTGAAGGCGATCCGTGATTCCGACGTCACCGGCCTTCCGGCCGATGAAATGCATGCGCGCCTGCTTCTGGAGGCGCGGGCCTTCGCCGCCCTCAAGCAATGGGACAATGCGCTGGACCTGATCGCGCTGGACGACACCCCGCAATCGCGGCGGCTGCGCGCGGATATTTATTGGGAAAGCGGCAACTGGGCCATGGCCGGCCAGAAGGCCGAGGAGATGCTGGACACGCGCTGGAGCGACCAGGAGCCCTTGAGCCCGGCCGAGCGCACCGAGGTGCTGCGCGCGGCTGTGGCCTATTCGCTGGCCGGCGACCAGCAGAGCCTGGCGCGGCTGAACGGGCATTTCGAGGCAAAAATGAAGTCCACGCCCGACGCCAACCTGTTCGCGGTGCTGTCGGCGCCGCTGGAGACGCACGGCCTTGCCTTCCGTGACGCGGCGGCGAAAATCGCCGGCATCGACACGCTGCAGTCCTTCATGACGGATTTCAACAAGCGCTATGGCGAGCAACCGCGCAGCTAGCGGGCGGGCCTAGAGTTTCTCATCCAGCCAGGAAAGCGCGCGGTCGGCCAGGGCTTCCCAGCCCGGCTCGCCGATCAGCCAGTGCCCCATGCCGGGCAGCACCTCATTCGTGGCGCGTTCCTTGTAAAGCGCGGCGATGCGCATGACCGTCGTGGGCGGATTGATGCGGTCTTCCGAACCGGTGAGGAACAGCAGCGGACAACCGATCCGGGCATGATCGACCTCGCTGGCGCGTTTCATGTCCAGCCCCCAGTTCATGACCTCGAAGGTGGCGCGGCCGGATTCGCAGGTGAAGCGGGAAAACACTTCGTCGCGCATATCGCGCGGCAGCCTGTCGATGGAATGGGCCAGCGCCACGTCGCGATTGGGTTCCAGCACCCGGTTCCAGTAGCCGGGATGGAGATGCAGCGCCTGGGCGGCACTGATCTCGAACAGGGTGGAGGGCGGCACGCCCCACGGCGCCGACGGCGCCAGAAGGATCAGCGCGCGCGCAGGCCGGCGCACCGCCAGAATCTGCGCCAGAAGCCCGCCCATGGAATGGCCCACCAGCACCGGCGGCTCGCCCAGCGCGGAAATCTCCTCTTCCAGGTCTGCGGCGTAATCGGCCAGGCCGGTGGTGCCCAGCGCCGCCGGCGGCGCGGCTTCATCATGAAAACGCAGGCAAGGCACGGCGACGCCATAACCGGCAGCTTCAAACCTGACCTTCAGCCCCTCAAGCGACCAGGGGCCGCAGAAGGCACCGTGTATCATCAGCACGGGCGGCTTTGGGGCGCTCATGCCGGATTCCGGGAGGAGCGCGGGCACGAACAGAAACGAACGCCAAATAAACAGGTCATGCCAGGCCCCGGAAGGCCGATATCACGGTCCGATATGTGTCGCGCTTGAAGGGCACGATCAGTCCGGGCAGATCGTTCATGGCCACCCAGCGATAGGCGGAAAATTCCGGCTCGTGCGCCGTCAGGTTGATGTCGGCATCGCTGCCGCCGAAGCGCATCGCGAACCATTTCTGCTTCTGGCCGCGATATCGGCCATGAAAGGCCACCCCCACCAGATGAGGCGGCAGGTCATAGGTGACCCATTCTTCCATCTCGGCGATGATTTCGGCGTTGTCGGTGCCCACTTCCTCCAGAAGCTCGCGCATCGCAGCCTGGCGCGGCGTCTCGCCCGGATCGATGCCGCCCTGCGGCATCTGCCAGCCTTCCACCGTCTGGTCGATGCGCTTGCCGACAAAAACCCTGCGATCGGCATCGAGCAGCATGATGCCGACACAGGGCCGGTAAGGAAGATCGCCGTATTGAGAGCCCGATGACATGTCCCTGAATCCGTTGAAGCAGACACGGGAGAAGACCGTGCCCGTTATTTTGGCGGATTCACTATGGCCGAGACGGGGACCAGAACAAACCCCCGGGCCTTAAGGTCTTTCGCCCACGCAGCAATGCGCGACAGGCTGACCGGATAGAGGAAGGCGCTGCCCGTCGCGCTGCCATTGGCGCGGGCGGCATTCTCCAGGTCCGAAAGGCGGTGGTCTATTTCCAGCGCCGTCTGGATGGGGTCGATGGCGGCATTGGATTGTACCAGGCGGGCACCGACCTGGCCGGCAACCAGTGGCGCCACTGACTGGGCAGCGTTGCCATTGTCGAAGAAGTAGAGCCCGCGACGCGACAGATAGGTGAGTGTGGGCGACAGCGCGTCGCTGTCGGAAAGGAAACGCTGTCCCATCAGGTTGGTCACCCCGGCATAGCCCGTGAAACGGGTCAGCGCCCAGGTCAGGCGGTCGAGGTTGGTTCCCTCATTCTGACCGGCGCGCAAGGTGTGCGGCCCCGGATCGCTGTCGGGAAAGTCGTATGGTTCCATGGGCACTTCCAGCAGCACCTCATGACCTTTGGCGCGCGCCTGGGCGACCCAGGTGGAAACATCGTGCGCGTAGGGCGCGAAGGCCAGGGTGACGCCGGCGGGCAGGCTGTCCAGCGCTGCCCTGGTGGCCGAGGCCGAGATTCCCAGCCCCCGCACGACAATGGCGATACGGAACTTGCCGTCGGCAGCGGGCGCGGCGTAGGCGGTCATGGGGCTGCGCCCGTCATCGGCGATGCGCGGCAGCGGCCCCTGTTTGGTGTTCTCGATCAGCGCCGGATCGGCCAGAAGCGCCTTGCCGGCAAAGAGCGGTTTGGTCACCGGCGCCAGGGCCGGACCATCCTCGCTGGGCACAGGAACAAAAGCCGCGGGCTGTCTCTTTGGCTGGGCCGGGGCGGACAGGTCCAGGCTTACCGCCGGACCCTGATGGTGCCCGAAAACCGTGATGGCAAGGGCACCGGCCGTCAGGCCGCAAACGACGAAAGCCGTGCAGAGGGCCAGCGCGCGCGCGGCGCGCGAGCCGTGCGGCTCGTCGGTGGGGCTGACGGCAGTCATGCCCCAATTAACGGGTTATGTGGTTACTCTTCAGTTAATAGCCCCACCGCGCGCACAGGCCCTCCTCCCCTTCGCGTGCGACAGCACGCTGGAAGGGGAGGTGGCCGCAGCAACGCAAAGGCGCGACGCACAAAGTGCGCCGCGCCAAGCAAAGTTGCGTAGGCCGGAGGGGTTAAATCAACGTGCGGCGGCCGTCTGGTCGGCGGGCTGAACCACCGAGCTGGCCGAGGCCACCGTCATCTTGCCGTTGAGCAGGTCCAGCGCATAGGAGAGCTGGAAGTCGTCATACTTCTTGCCCGGGGCCGGCTTGATGACCGGGGCCTTGGCACGCTTTTCCGGGATCGGTTCGCCCGCCAGATGGCCACGCAGGTCCGCTTCGGAGGGGCGTGCCAGCTTGGGCACATCGGCCTCGTCGCCCTGGGCGACCTGGATGTCGGGGATGATGCCCTGTGCCTGGATGGAATGGCCGGACGGGGTGTAGTACCGCGCCGTGGTCAGGCGCAACGCGCCGCGATTGTCGCCCAGGGGGATGATGGTCTGCACCGAACCCTTGCCGAAGCTGGTCAGGCCGATGATGGTGGCGCGCTTGTGATCCTGCAGCGCGCCCGAGACGATCTCGGACGCCGAGGCGGTGCCGCCATTGATCAGCACCACTACCGGCTTGCCATCGGTGATATCGCCGGGATGGGCATCATAGCGCTGGGTATCCTCGCTGTGGCGGCCGCGGGTGGAGACGACCTCGCCACTGTTGAGGAAGTCGTCCGACACCTGGATCGCCTGGTCCAGAAGCCCGCCCGGATTGTTGCGCAGGTCCAGGACATAGCCCTTGATGCCCGGGCCGATTTCCTTCTTGAGCTTGGCGACGGCCTTTTCCAGCCCGTCGGCGGTCTGTTCGTTGAAGCCCGGCAGGCGCACATAGCCGACATCGCCCTCGCGCCGCGAGGAGGCGGCATCGACATGGACGATGGCGCGGGTCAACGCCACGTCGAAGGGCTTCTTCTCGCCCTCGCGCAGGATGGTCAGCGTCACCTTGCTGCCCGGCGCACCCTTCATCTTGTCGATGGAATCGTTCAGCGGCATGCCGGCGATGGACTGGCCGTCGATGCCGGCGATGCGGTCGCCCGACTTGATGCCGGCGCGCGCTGCGGGCGTGCCGTCGATGGGCGAGACCACCTTGATCAGGCCGTCTTCCAGCGTGACTTCGATGCCGACGCCGCCGAACTCGCCCTTGGTGGTGACCTGCATGTCGCCATAAGCCTTGGCGTCCATGTAGCTGGAATGCGGATCCAGGCTGGAGACCATGCCCTGGATGGCATTGTCGATCAGTTCGCTGTCCTTGACCGGGCGCACATATTTGTCGCGCACATTCTGGAAGGCGTCGCTGAACAGGTCGAGCTGGGAATAGGCGCTGGCGTCATTGGCGCCCTGGGCCTGAGGCAGCGCGAACAAGGCGACCGACAGGCCGCCGACCAGGCCCAGACCCACCAGGGCAAACTTCTTCATGTCGTCTTTGCCTTTCACAGTACCGGACGCAGTTTCAGTTTCAACCAAGGTGCCGGATTGAGGACATGGCCCGCATGGCGCAGTTCAAAATAGAGCCGGTTGTCCGGCCCCTCTCCCGCGGGCATGTTTCCGACCGGTTCGCCCGCAAGCAATTGGTCATTCGGCTTTACGGTCACGCGTCCCATTCCAGCCAATACCAGATCGTAGCCAGTGGTTATCTCCAGGATCAAGACCTGTCCTGACTTATGGTAAGGCCCGGCGTATAAAACTTTTCCATCTGACGGCGCGATCACCTGGGCACCGGGCCGGGTTGCATAGGAAAGCCCGACACCTGCGTGTTGGGTGCCCCCCACCAGACTGCCAACCACCGGTTCCAGAAAGGATCCTTTTTGCAGGGCCGGCAGGGCGTCGGTGCTGCGGGCGGTGACGGTCACCACCCCGTCCTCCGTCCCCGCCCCCTGGCGCCTGAGCGCCCGAACCCGCGTCAAAAGCGCCTGGAAATCCGCCGCCTGGCGGGCGATCTGGTCCAGCTGCCGCCTGAGAGTTCCGTAGGATTGGGCAGCGCCCTGGGCTTCTTCTTCCTTCTGGGCCAGGAGCCGGTCCAGTTCCACCCGCGCCGAGCCAAGATTGACGGCGGTCACATGGGCCTCGGCCCGGCGCCGCTCGAGCGCGGCACGGGTGCGCTTGAGCGCCTCGATGCGGTGGGAAAGCCGGGCGGCCTGGGCGTAGACCGGCGGCAAACCCGCCCCGATCAGCATGGCGCCGCGCGCGGCGCTGAGCGCGTCGTCCGGCCGCAGCACCAGCGCGGGGGGCATGTCGTGCTGAAGCCGTTCCAGGATCGCCAGCAGTTTGGTCACCGCCACCCGGTCATTGGCGAAGCCGGCGGAAAGGCGCGCATCCTCTTTCGCCAAGCGGTCGATCTCGGCGGCATCGGCGATCTGGCTGCGCTCCAGGTCTTCGATCCGCGCCGCGGTGTCGATCAGCTTGCGCCGCAGGGTCCGGGCTTCGGCGGCGAGGGCATCGCTTTTCTCGCGCGCCGCCTTCAGCCTGGGTCGGTCCTCCTTGATTTCGGCGGAAAGCGCCTTGAGCTGGTCGGCGCTGGATGGAAGGCCGGCCAGCGCCTTGCCCGGCATGGCATGCGACAGGTCGATCGCCGGTTCGGAGCTTGCGGCGGGCTGCGCGTCGCGCGGCCGGGGCGTGGGCCTGACCGGAACGCTCACGCGCTTTTGCGCCTGTGCCGCGGGGCTGCGCGCCGTCTTCACCGCCGCGGCGGCCGGCGCCGTCACCAGCAGGACCGTCAGCAGCAGGAGAGTGGCATTCGGTCTCACCTGGGCGTGACCAGCAGCGAATGGCCGGTCATCAGCGCGGGCTTTTCGATTCCCATCAGGGCCAGCACCGTGGGCGCCACATCGGCCAGACGGCCGTTTTCCAGCTTCGATCCCTTCGGCGCGCCGCCCTCTTCTCCAAAAAACGCGATTACCGGCACATCCAAAGTGGTGTGCGCGGTATAGGGTTCATGCGTCTGTGGGTCCTTCATCATTTCGATATTGCCATGATCGGCGGTCAGCAGCATCACGCCATTCACTTTTTCCAGCGCCGCCATCAGGCGGCCCAAGCATTCATCGATCGTGTCTACCGCCTTGACCGCCGCGCTCATCACCCCGGTATGGCCCACCATGTCGGGATTGGCGTAGTTGCAGACGATCAGGTCATACTTGCCCGACAGGATGGCCGCTTCCAGCCTGTCGGTTACTTCATAGGCGCTCATTTCGGGCTTGCGGTCATAGGTCGCCACCTTGGGACTGGGGACCAGGATGCGGTCCTCGCCATCGAACTGCTCTTCGCGCCCGCCGTTCAGGAAGAAGGTGACATGGGCGTATTTCTCGGTCTCCGCAATGCGCAGCTGCTTGAGCCCCTGGCGGGCGATCACCTCGCCCAGCGTGTCGCGCACATCTTCCGGCGGGAAGATCGCCTGCATGAAAGGCTTGAGAGCCTCCGAATATTCAGTCAGGCCGCAGGCTGCGGAGAACCGCACCAGCCGCGCGCGGTCAAAGCCGTCAAAGCCTGGATCAAGCAGCGCGGTGGATATTTCGCGCGCCCGGTCGGCGCGGAAATTGGCGAACAGCATGCCGTCGCCATCTTCCATGCCGGCATAATCGCCCAGCACGCAGGGCACCGCGAATTCGTCCGTCACCCCGGCCTCATAGGAGGCCTCCAGCGCCGCGGCCGCATCCGTGTAGCGGCGACCATCGGCATCCACCATCGCCGCATGGGCTTTTTCCACCCGGTCCCAGCGCTTGTCGCGGTCCATCGCATAATAGCGGCCCGACAGGGTGGCCAGGCGCACGCCGGGAGTGCCGTCGATGTCCGAAAGGAATTTCTGGACAAACCCAACGGCGCTGCGCGGGGGCGTATCGCGGCCGTCCAGGAAGGCATGGACGAAGACCGGCACGCCCGCGCCCGCCAGGATTTTCACCAGCGCCACCATCTGGTCCTGGTGGGAATGCACGCCACCCGGCGACAGAAGGCCCATCAGATGCACCGCCGACTTTTTCGACTTTGCCTTGTCGATCAGGTCGAGCAGCGCGGGCCGATGCGCCAGCGAGCCATCCTCGATCGCCACATCGATGCGCGGCAGGTCCTGGGCCACCACCCTGCCGGCACCGATATTCATGTGGCCGACTTCGGAATTGCCCATCTGCCCCCTGGGCAGGCCCACCGCGCTGCCCGATGTCTGCAGCAGTGCGTGGGGACATTCCTTGAGCAGGCGCGAATAATTGGGCGTGGAGGCCGCAGCGATGGCGTTGTCCTCGGCATGATTCTCACGCCAGCCCCAACCATCCAAAATGCAGAGAATCGTCGTGCGCGTCATGACGCGTGCTCGCGGCCGGGCTGGCCCTTGTTCAAGGGGCGGCGTGCGCCGCCATTAATCAATTGGCGGCGTCCGCCGCCGGGGCCCCAGCCATCCAGAATGCAAAGAAGCGTCGTGTGCGTCATGAATTGTCCTGAACATCAGTGGGGGCGGAGAGGCGGCAGAGTAGGCTGTAGGGCGGATACGGAAAAGCCCGGCTCGGCGTGACGAAAATCGCCCTCTCCGAAATCGGGCCCGGGCGGGCAGGCAAAGACGGCCGTGGAGAGGCGCACGGCAGCCTGGACCCGGCAGGATTTGCCGAAACGGCCCGGCCGATTTCCGAACATTGTTCAACATATTGATTTAAAAAGACAATTCTGATGTGCTGGGCGGCACGATTCTGGCAGGGACGCACGCGAACAGAAAGGCAGAAGCCCGTATGCGCCGCGCACCGTCCTATTACCTCCGCATCGCCACCCTGATCCTGGGCGCCCTTGTCGTTGCCGCTCCGGCGCCGGTCCTTGCCTTTTCGCGGGTCAAGGACCTGGTCGAAGTTCAGGGCATCCGCGACAACATGCTGGTCGGCTATGGCCTGGTCGTGGGCCTGAACGGCACCGGCGACAGCCTGAAGAACGCCCCGTTCACCCAGCAGTCCATCCAGGCGATGCTGGAACGGCTGGGCGTGAATACCCGCGGTCAGGTGATGCAGACCAAGGACGTCGCCGCCGTGATGGTGACCGCCAACCTGCCCGCCTTTGCCGCGCCGGGCACCCGCATCGACGTGTCGGTGTCGGCGATGGGCGATGCCAAGAACCTGCAGGGCGGCACCCTTCTGGTGACGCCGCTGTTCGGCGCCGATGGCTCCATCTATGCGCTGGCCCAGGGGCCCGTCGCCGTCGGCGGCTTCGCCGCCCAGGGCGCGGCTGCCAGCGTGACGCGCGGCGTGCCCACCGCGGGCCGCATCGCCAATGGCGCCATCGTCGAAAAGGATACCGGTTTCAAGCTGGCCAGCCTTTCGACGGTAAAGCTGTCGCTGCACAATCCCGACCTGACCACCGCCAGCCGCATCGCCAAGGCGGTCAACACCTATCTGGGCAACGGTGCCGCCCAGGCGACCGATCCCTCGAACGTGCAACTTGAGGTGCCCGCCAATTATCCGGGCGGGGTGATGTCGCTTCTGACCGACATCGAACAGATCAAGGTCGATCCCGACCAGCCCGCCAAGGTCATCATCGACGAGAACAGCGGCGTGATCGTGATGGGCGCGGATGTGCGCATCTCCACCGTGGCGATCGCCCAGGGCAACCTGACGATCAAGGTCACCGAGACCCCGCAGGTCAGCCAGCCCTCGCCCTTCTCCAACACCGGCACCACCCAGACCGTGCCGCGCACCAACATCCAGATCGACGACAGCCGCGGCAACCGGATGGCGGTGATGAACGAGGGCGTCTCTCTGCAGCACCTGGTGGATGGCCTGAACGCGCTGGGCGTGGGGCCGCGCGACATCATCTCCATCCTGCAGGCAATCAAAGCGGCCGGCGCGCTGCAGGCGGACATCCAGGTGATCGGCTGATGGACGCGGCGATTTCAGGTGCGACCTTTCTGGCCCAGCAGGGCGCGGTGGCCCAGCCCGCCCAGACGGCGGATGCGTCCAAGGCCGCCAGCGCGGCCAGGGACTATGAGAGCGTGTTCATCGCCCAGCTGCTGGGCAGCATGTTTTCGGGCATCAAGACCGACGGCATGTTCGGCGGCGGCCAGGGCGAGGAGATGTTCCGCTCCATGATGATCGACCAGTATGCCAAGGGCATTGCCAATCAGGGCGGCTTCGGCCTGGCCGCACATATGCAGGCCGAATTGCTCAAGCACCAGCAGGGCGCGCAATGAACGACGTGAAGATACAGGACGAGCCGAAAATCGAACGGCTGATCGCCATGGCCGAACGGCTGATCGCGGTGCTGGAAAGCGACATCGCGGCGCTGAAGGCCGGCGATGTGGCGGCGCTCAAGACCGGCGACCCCGAAGTGCAGAAGCTGACCGCCCAATATGGCCGCGAGGCGCAGAATTTCGACCTGCGCATCGCCCAGGCCGCCCCGGTGACGCTGCGCACCCGCTTCCTGACCATCACGGCCAAATTCCGCGAAGTACTGATGCTTCACACCCGGCTTCTGGCGCGGGTGAAGAACGCCAGCGAGGGCATGATCCGCGCCATCGCCAATGAAGTGGACCGGATGAATGCGCCGACGCGGACCTATGGGCCGCGCCCGGGCTACAAGCCCCAGTCGTCGGGCGCGATGGTGTTCAACAAGGTGGTCTGATTGACCCCTCCGGTTTCAGCCTGCGCTTGCGACGAGGTCGCTAGACCAACCCGCCCAGCAGCCCGGCCAGGCTGCTCCCGCCCGATCCGCCGCTGCTGACGATCTGCTGGATATTGGCAACGGCGTTGTTGGGATCGGTGTTCATCAGCCCCAGTGCCAGATTGTAGCTGGCCAGCTGCGAGGCCTGATAGGCGCTGGCCGTGCCGCTGGTGTTGCCGGTGTGTGTGGTGCTGGTCGGCTTTGGCGTATTGGTGGTCTGATAGGTACTCTGGATGGACGAGAGCACGGTCAGAAGCTGGGACCGCGCCAGGTCGGCGCCCATCTTGGTCGAGATGTCCAGCGTGCCCGAAAAGCCCAGCCCGTAAGTGGGCGTGATAGCCGACGACGTCGTGGTGGTGTTGGTGCTGCTGCTGTTCGTGGATGGCGCGGTCAGCACACCCGCCGGAATGCCCAGCCGCGAGAGGGCATCGAAATCGCCCGATCCCGCAACCAGGTTGATGGTGTAGCCGGCGTTGACCTGGAGCTTCAGGTTCTCGGCCCCGCCGGTATAGTTGATCGACGCCTTGCCCACTTGGCCAAGCTGGCCGTTGATCTTGGTCACCAGTGAATCGAAGGTCTCGCCCTGGTCGATGGTGATGGTGGCGGTCCGCGCCGCCGTGCCCTGAATCTGGATCTGGAACGTGTCGCCTGCCCGCAGCGTGGTCTGGGTCGTCAGGTCCACCGACTGGTTGAGGTTGATGGTGCCGCGTGGCAGGCCCAGCGCATCCAGCACGCTGGAACCGTTGGGGTCGATGGCGACGCCGGTTCCGGATGAGATGCCGTCCTGGCCGCCATATTGCCGTGTCCAGCCGATGCTGCCATCGGCGTTGATCGCGGTGGCGAAGGCATTGGTGGTGTTCTGGATGTTGCGGGTCTGGCCGGCGAAGGTGCCGGTGGTGCTGCCCGTCATATAGATGGTGCCGTCGCTTGCCACGCTCAGCCCGCCGCCCTGGTCGGTGCCGGAGGTGCCCACGTAGGTGACGTGGCCGGCCGCCGCGCTGGTGCCGTTATCGGTGAGCGCGAAGACGAAGGAATCAACGCCCCCGCTTGCCGCGTTGGCTATCGTGGCCTGTCCGCCCGCGGTCAGGTTCTGGTTCGTGGTGGTACCGGAGACATAGACCTGGCCATTGGACACGGCCAGCCCGCCGATGGCACCCGCCGCCGACAGATCGCCCAGGTCCTGGGTCCAGGTGGGGGCGCTGGTGATGTCGCCGCCCGCATATTTCGCCACGATGGCGTGGCCGTTCTGGACCGAGGCGACATAGAGGCTGCCGTCGCTGCCGGTGGCGGTGGCCGCGACCGAATCGTTGGCGGAGGTGCCGAACTGGTTCTCGGCCAGGAGATTGCCCTTGGAGTCGTATTTGGCCAGGAAGGCATCGGCCTTGCCCGAGCCGGTCTGGCCGGCGCCGATCACCCCGCCCGAGACCGAACCGCCGATATAGACATTGCCGCTGGCATCGACGCTGACGGTATTGGACTGGTTGGTAGCCAGGGTCTGGACCTGCTTGATCCAGCTCTGCGTTCCGTCCGCGGCATAGCGGGCGACGAAAGAGTCATTGTTGCCGTCGGCGACGGAAGTCGTCGTGAGATCGGCGGTCGAACTGCCGGTCACCACCACCCCGCCGCTGGGATCGAGCGCCAGGCCGTAGCCGTTGGCGCTGCCGGCGCTGCCAAGAAGATTCTGCCACACCACATTGCCGGCAGAGTCGTATTTTGTGAGATAGACGTCCTGGCTGCCCTGGTTGATCTGGTTGCCGAAGTCGCCGGTGGCGTTGCCCACGACATAGATATTGCCGCTGCCGTCCACCACCGTGGCCTGCGCATTGGTGATGCCGCTGGAGGCCTGCTGATTGACGCTGAAGATGCCTGACGGCGTGCCGGACAGGCCCGAAATCTTGGTCAGGCGGCCGGCCTGGTCAGCGGCCGAGGTGGTGGTGGCCGAGGTGGCGGCATTGGTGACGGTCTGGGTTTCGGTGGCAGTACCCGAACTGCCCACCATGTAGAGCGAGGGCGTGGAGGCGGCCGACAGCGTGACCTGTTCCACGCCGCCGGGCGTGATCTGCATGCCATAGGTGGCGTTGGCCGAACTGGTGGGCGTATCGCCCGTCACCGTTTTCTGAAACCGGGTGGAAAAGCCGTTCGCGGCCAGCTGGCCGTTGATGTAGCCGACGATGTTGGTCAACGTCAGCGAGCCCTGCACCTGGCTGAGGTCGATCGCCACATTGGTGGTCACCCCCCCCTTCTTGATGCCGATGGTGAAGCTGTCGGAGGCCGAGACACCCGGCAGCGGATCGCCGATATGGGCGTTGGTGACGAATTTCTTGGTCTGGTAGGTGTAGTCGCTGAATGGGATCGAGGCCGTGGACGTCACCTGGTCGGACGGCTTGGCCGCCTGGAGGTTGAAATTGTTGAAGCTCGACCCGGCCAGATACTGCTGCAGCTGGGACATGCCGTCCTGGAAGCGGGTGTTGAGGCCCGCAAGCTGGCCGCCGGTGGCGGTGGGGCGCTGGGCCATCTTGGCCAGGTAGGCCAGCGTGTTCACAGCGCTGTAGAGGGCGAACAGCTTCTGATTGTCCTGCTCCATCTTGGAGTCGGTGGTCGCGCCCGCGCTCAGCGGCACCTTGGACGTGTCGAGGAAATCGGTGGTCGACAGCACCTGCGCATCCTGGTGCGCATCATTTGTGTTGGGCGTGTTCCAGGGTGGATTGTCGTTGGCGGTGGCGCCCTTGTTCTGGGCGGCGGCAAGGGACGCAGCCTGGGCGGCGCCTGCCGCGATGGCGGTGGGTGAGGTCGCCAGCTGGGCCTGGTAGAAGCCCAGCAGCGTCGAAGGATCAAGCCCGGAAATGCCAATGCCCGACATATGCAGGAATTTCGCATCCGGTGCGTTAAGAGCAGACTAATGGCTTGAAGAAACAGGCTTAACGCTGCCTTAAACAGCCGCGCGCGATCATCGCGCCATGCCAAGCACCGCCTATGCCACGGGTCTGAAACTTTCGTCCGAAGGGCGGCATCTGGAGGCCATCGGCCAGTATGAGCAGGCGCTGGCCCAGGACCCGCAGGACACAAGGGTCCTTTTCGCGCTGGGCAACACCGCCGGCGCATTGGGCATGGCCGGCCCTGCCGAACAATTCTTCCGCCAGGTGCTGGCCATCGATCCGCTCCGGCTGGAAGCCATGGTCAACCTGGCCAATCTGATGCGGGCGAACGGCCAGTTTGCGGCCGCCATCGCCCTGCTGGAGCCGGCGCTGGCGCAAGTTCCGCAGAGCCCCGAGATCAACCTCACCCTGGGATCGGCCTTCCGCGAGATGGGCGACAATGGACGGGCCGAGAGCCATTACCGGGCCGCGCTGGCGGCGCGTCCGAACTATGCGCCCGCGCTGTCGAACCTGGCCGATCTTCTGTGCGACCGAGGCGAATGGGAGGAAGCGCGAACACTGTACGATTCGGCCATCCATCATGATCCCAAAAATCCCCAAATCCGACTGAATCGCGCCGTCCTGCATCTGCTGACGGGCGCGCTGAAGGAAGGCTGGCGCGATTATGCCGCCCGCATCGACATTGCCGGCAAGGTACCTGCGGCGGACCTGCGCCTGGCGCCGTGGACGGGCGAGCCGCTGCGCAGGAAACGGCTTCTGGTGCGGGCCGAACAGGGCGTCGGCGACCAGATCCTGTTCGCCAGCCTGATTTCCGAACTTGCCGCGCGTGCCACCGGGGAAGGCGGCAGCGTGGTGCTGGAATGCGAGCCGCGGCTGGTTTCGCTGTTCGCCCGCTCATTCCCCTCTGTGTGCGTGCACCCCGCCGAGATCGCGTCGGCGGGTGGGCATCCGCGCGCCGATTATGGCTGGCTGAAAGGCGCGGGTGGTGCCAACGCCTGGACCCTGATGGGCACCCTGCCGCGCTATCTGCGCGGGTCGCTGGACCGTTTCCCCGATCCCCATGTCTTCCTTGCGCCCGATGCTGCAGAGGCCGCCCGCTGGAAACAGGTGTTCGGCCGCGGTGGCAGGACGATCGGCATATGCTGGCGCAGCGGAAAGTCGGGCGGCCATCGCAGCCTGCAATATGCGCCGCTGGAAGAATGGGGCGCTTTCCTGCGCGATCTGCAGGGCACGATCGTCAGCGTGCAGTACGATGCCACGCAGGAGGAAATCGCCGCGCTGGAACAGATCAGCAGACGCCGGATCATCGTCCCGCAGGGCATCGACCAGAAGAACGAACTGGATCGCAGTGCCGCGCTGCTGTCCGCTCTTGATGCGGTGGTCAGCGCGCCCACCGCGGTGTCGTGGCTTTGCGCCGGTGTGGGAACGCCCACCTTCAAGGTGCTGTACAACACCAGCTGGACCGCGCTGGGCCAGGCGCACGAGCCTTTCGCGCCGGCCTGCAGCCTGGCGATGCCGAAGGCGCGCGGCGACTGGCCGTCGGCCTTCCGCAAAGTGCTTGCAGCCTTGTCCTAAAGCGCGGTCTTGAGCGGCGTGCGGGCGCTGGTCAGCGCCGCGGCGAGATCGGCGGCGATGCGCGAAGCGCCCTGCCCATCGATCAGCGAAAGACCGGCAGCGCGCATTTCGCGCCGGGCCAGCGGCTTTTGCAACAGCCAGCTCACCGTCCGCAGGATATCGGCGTCGCTGAGCCTGGCGGCCAGGCCCAGCGAGATGCCCATGCCAGCTTCTGCGAAGGCGCCCGCAGAGATGGCATGGTCCTCGGAAATACCCAGATAGATGGCCGGCGTGCCGGTGGACGCCAGCTCATAGGCCGTGACGCCGAAGGCGCAGAGCGCCAGGTCGGCATTGGCATATTCGATGGAAAGATCATTGGCGCCTTCCACCGTCTCGTAATTGCTTTTCAGCTTGACCAGGCCTTCGGCGATCTTCTTGCCGTCCTTCATCCCCGCGCCGATCACGAAGCGCACGCGAAAGACGGTATCCAGAGGCGCCAGCGCCCTGGCGCAACGCAGGGTGAGCCCCAGGGGATCGCTGCCGCCCATCGCCACCAGCACGGTGGGGCGCCCCGACTTGGGCAGCGCCGGTTTCAGCTGCGGTCCCGGCGCGGCATTGGGGTTGAGACCGGTCAGCGTCCACTGCCAGCCGATGCGCGGCAGGGTGTTGGTGCCCGTCCAATCCAGCGCATGGGCCTGGGGAACCGGCGGGTAATAGGCATAGTCGGCGGCCAGGCGCCGTTCGCCGGCATCGTCGATCACGGCGGTGACGGGAATGCCGCGTTTGAGTTTTTCCAGTTCGGCACGGGTGGGGCCTTCGCGGCCATCCAGCAGCAGAATGTCGGGGCCGATGGTATCGATCAGCGTCTCCAGGTCGCTGGCACCATGCAGCATGGTTACCTGAAAGCCGGCGCGGCGGATCGGGGCGGCCGCATCCCTGGTCCCGTTCAGCGCAAAGACCGCGCCGATGCCTTCCTGGTCGCGCAAGGATCGGGCCAGCGACACCATGCGTTTGACATGGCCATAGCCGAAAGCACCACCGCCATCGCAACGGATCAGGGCCACGCCGCCCGCCGTCTGGCCGGTGGCCCCCGCGATGGGCTTCTGTTTCACGTGGGCATTGATGCGCGTGAGGTCCGGCTCGCGCTCCAGCAGCAGCAGCAGGTCGGCGAGCGAGGCTTCGCCCGCCCTGGCCGCCAGCCGGGCATGCACCGCTTCGATGAATGCCAGGTCGTCAGGCGTGTCGATGGTCAGGCGTCCGCCCTTTCCGGCCAGCGGCGGATATGGGGCGGCGCGCACGATCTTTACGAAGTCGGGATGCAGCTTGAAATAGCCGGTGACATGCTCGCGCGCGGCCGGATCGGTGGCGGCATCCATCATCAGCTTGTCCAGGGCGCGGCGGCTGAAGGGATCGACGCCCTCATGGGCGCAGTCAGCGCCCTCTTCCAGCAGCACGTAATCGCCGTCCTGCTCGATCAGGGTGGCGATCAGGTGGTCGACGAAGCCGGCATCGATGAAAGGCGCATCGGATGAAACACGCACGATGATGTCCGCGTCCAGCTTTTCGGCGGCGGCCGCATAGCGGGCCAGCACGTCTTCCTCTGAGCCGCGCACCACCGCGACGCCTTCGGCGTTGCACCATTCCACGATCGCCTCGTCCGCCGGATTGACGGTGGTGGCGACGGCAATCTCTTCGATCAGGTGACAAGCCCTGAGGCGATGAACGATGTGCCAGAGAAGCGGCTTTCCGGCGATGGGTTTCAGCACCTTGCCGGGAAGGCGGGTGGAGCCCATGCGGGCCTGGATAACCGCGACGACCCGGATGTGTTCGCGCATTTCCATCAGGCTGCTTCGCCCCTGTACGACAGGCGTACATGCTTCAGCGGGCGCATGCCGTCGGATGGATCGGCGCGCCAGTCGCGGTCGGACAATTCGGAGGGCTGCGGACCCTTGAAGCCGCTGCCATCGGCCACGCCCGCTTCGCGGATGCGGGCGATGACGGGAGCGATCTCGTCCGGCAGCCAGCAATGGCCGGCGGCGTATTCGGCACCCTTGCCGTCAAGGTCGAGATGGAATTCCACCGCCGCGGCATTCCAGCGATGCACCGCCCGCTCGATCACCGCGGGGCGCCGGGTGTGGTCGGACCATCCCACCTTCAGGCCGGTCGCCTCGCGGATGGCGGCGATGGCCGACAGGTTGGCCTCTGAAGCCGGGGTGGGATAGGCCGACACGCAATGCAGCAGCGTGATGTCGGCGGCGCCGGCGTCTTTCAATGTTGCCGCGGCGGCAGCAATTTCATCCAACGTGGCCATGCCGGTTGACAGGACGACGGGCTTTCCGGTCGCGGCGCAGGCTTTCAGCAGGTCCGTGACCAGCAGCTCATAGGACGCCACTTTGTAGAAGTCGACGAAGGGCGCCAGCTCCGCCACCGCCTCCAGGTAGAAGGGCGTGCAGGAAAACCGGATGTTCCGTTCCGAACAATGCTTCGCCAGCGGCGCCAGGTGGGAAAGCGGCAATTCCCATTCCGCCCGGGCCCTGTGCCCGGGGCTCTGGCGCAGGATCTCGGGCGAAAACATCCGGTCGATCCTGAACAACTGGAATTTGACCGCATCGCAACCGGCATCGGCCGCGGCATCGACAAAGGCGCGCGCGCGGTCCAGGTCGCGGCCGTGGTTCGATGAGGCTTCTGCGATGAAGATCGGCTGGTCCATTTAACCGAATCTAAAGTTTGTATGGCTAAAAAGCGGTTAACGCGATGCGGCCAAGGGAGCCGGCAGCGGGGGGACTGTTGATGAGCCAAGCATCTTCGCCACGCCTGTTTCCGCAGGCCGAGTTCCTGCGGGACGGCCGGCATAACGGCCCGCGCATCGCGGGGGCCGGGTCCCACAGCATCATCGACTGCTTTGAATGCGGCTTCCGCCATGCGCTGCCGCTGCCCGATCCGGCGGCGCTGGAAGAGGAATATCGCCAGAATTACTATGCCGACGAGAAGCCCAGCTTCATCGCCCATGCCGGCGAGGATCAGGACTGGTTCGTTCTGGCACAGACCGACCGGCTGGAAGCGTTCGAGCGGCGGCTGGGTGCAGGGCGCCGCCGCCTGCTGGATATCGGATGCGGGCCGGGCTTTTTCCTGAAGACCGCGATCGCGCGCGGTTGGCAAGCACACGGCATCGAGCCGTCGCGCCAGGCCGCGGCCCATGCGCGGTCTTTGGGTGCCGCCGTCACCGAAGACTTCTTCAATGCGCAAAGCGCCCCCGCGCTGGGCCGCTTCGATGCGGTCAACCTGACCAATGTGCTGGAGCATGTGCCAAACCCCATTGATGTGCTGACGCGCGCCATCGGACTGATCGAGCCAGGCGGGGTGTTGTGCGTGGGCGTTCCCAATGATTTCTCGCCGTTCCAGATCGCCGCGCGCGGCGCGCTTGGCATCGGTGAATGGTGGGTGGCCCCGCCCCATCATCTGAATTATTTCGATTTCGATTCCCTGGCCGCGCTGCTGGGCCGGCTGGGCGTGGCCGATCAGGAGCGCACCACCAGCTTTCCCATGGAAGCCTTCCTGATGATGGGCGAGAACTACACGGACGACCCCGCACTGGGGCGGGCCTGTCACGACAGGCGCAAGCGCTTTGACTTTGCGATGGAGCTGGCGGGACTGAAGGAGGTCCGGCGGAATTTCTATCGCGCACTGGCCGGGCAGGGCATCGGCCGCGAGGCGGTGATCATCGCGACGAAGCCGCAAGCAACGTGACCGCGACACCCTTTTTCATCGTCTCCTCCGGCCGCAGCGGTACAGCCATGCTGCACAAGGCCCTGTCAGCCAAGCCGAATGTGGAGATGCATCACGAATATGCGGTGCAGATCACCCAGCCCCTGGCGGTGAAGCGCTATCTGGGGCTGATGGGGGAGGCCCAGACGCGGGGCCTCATCGGCGACACCTTCGGCGCCGCGATCCACCACAGTCGCGCGCGTCTATGGGGCGATTCGTCCAACAAGCTGTCCTGGCTGATCCCCGACCTGGCCGCGCTTTATCCCGACGCGCGCTTCGTCCATCTGGTGCGTGACGGACGAAAGGTAACCAGCTCCTATTTTCACAAGCTGGGTGCCGAGAATTACGACGACCACGCCAACGCCGTCATGCAGGCCCACTACGACGGCGCCGCATTCCCGCCTCCCCCCGAGAAGCCCTATTGGTGGCCGGTGCCGCGCCGGAATGACCCGATGGCGGAGGCATTTCGGAGCTTCGACCAGTTCCAGCGCATCTGCTGGCACTGGGCCGAGATCAACCGCGAGATTCTTGACTCCCTGGCCGCGCTGCCGGCGGAACGAACACTGTTCGCACGGCTGGAAGACCTGACCCGGTCGCCGTCACATGTGCGAGAGTTGTTGCGTTTCCTGGGGCTCGAATACCAGGACAGCGATTTCGCCGTCTTCGCCCGACCGCACAATGTCAATCGCCCTGAAGACCGTCTGCTGACCCCGCTTCAGCGCGCCCGGTTCGAGGCCACCGCCGGCCCGATGATGGCGCGGCTGGGCTATGCGGACCGCGCCGAATATGCGGTCAATTACTAGAGAGATAAGGCCCCGTTAACCATGTCCGGCTGAACATGGTTACCGGAATATTCCGGCGGTCCCCCCATGTCGTCTCAGACCCTTCAACATTGTCCGTGCGACTTTTGCGGCCGCGACGAACTGGCTTTTTCCTATCTGCCGGACGGCTCCACCCGCGGCCTGAAAGTCCATGTCTGCCGTTATTGCGGCCTGGTACAGTCGACGCCGCGCATCGCCCGTACCCGGGAGCGTCATGCCGCTGCGGTGTCGGGCGGGGCGGACTGGGGCAATGTGCGCTACGGCAAGGGCTTTCGTACCGGCGCGGCTATGGCCGCCCTCTCGCGCCACGCCGACCTGACGGGCAATCTTGCGCTGCTGGATGTCGGCTCGAACCGGGGCAGTTTTGCGCGCGCCTTTCTGGAGGCCGCGCGCGGTGCCCAACTGACGGCGGTCGAGCCCGATGAGCGTTTCGCGGCGTCTTGCGCCGGCATGCCCCGCACCGAATTGGTGCAGGCCCGCACCGAACACACCACCTTTGCCGATGCCAGCTTCGATATCGTCCATTCCTGCCACACCATCGAACATCTGGCCGCGCCCTTTGCGGCGCTGAAGGATCACGCCCGCGTGCTGAAGACGAACGGGCTGCTGGTGATCGACGCACCCAACATCGCGCTGATCGGCGGCGAGGACATCGTCGAGGAATGGTTCATCGACAAGCATCTGTTCCACTTTTCGGCCCGCACCCTATCGCGGATGATCGAGGCCGCCGGTTTTGAGATCGTCGAGCAGAACGATCCGGCCGATGCGATCAATCTTCTGTTCGTCGCCCGCAAGTCCGGTGCACCGCTCGAGACCGTTGCCGCCGACCCGGCCGAATCGGCGGCGGCGATGGCACTGATGAACCGTTACCAGCATACGCGCGCGCGCAACCTGGCAGCACTGGAAATGGTGGCGCGCGAGCTGGAAGCGCTGAAGCCGAAGCGCGTCGCGTTGTGGGGCGCCGGGCGGCTGTTCGATATGCTGGTGCGCGAGGGGGGCTATGACCCCGGGACGCTTTCGCTCCTGATTGACGTCCACCTGAAGAAACACATGGCGGAACGCCACGGCGTCGCCCTGGCCGCGCCCGACGCGCTGAACGACGACACTGCCGATGTAGTGGTGGTGATGTCGCGCGGCTTCGCCGAGGAAATTTCCGCAGAGGTGCGCGCCCGCGCGCCGGGGGCTGAGATCATTCTTTATGCCGACCTGCTTGGGCGTGCCCGCCTTGGCCGCGCGGCCTGACGACACACTCCAAGAGGGGGCCATGAACCTGCCGCTCAGAAGCCAACCGGCCAACGATGCCGGCCAGAATACGGATACGGCATCGGGTACTGAACCGAAGCTGGCGCAGGCCGCGCGCTTCATCCGCATGCATTCCATCGCCGCGATCTATCACGCCGGCTCGGGTCATCCGGGCGGCGCGATGTCGTCTGCCGAGCTCTTTGCGTGCCTCTACGGCGCGGAGATGAATGTCCGGCCCGGCGGCATCGACGATCCCAGCCGCGACCGTTTCGTGCTGTCGAAGGGCCACGGTGCGCCGGCGCTGTACGCGACGGGAGCGCATTTCGGCTTCTGCGACGCCAGGGCCGCGCTGGCTTTGCGCAAGCTGGGCAGCCCCTTCCAGGGCCATCCCCATGTGCTGGACCTGCCGTGGGTGGAAACGTCCACCGGCTCGCTGGGCCAGGGAATCTCGGTCGCGGTGGGCATGGCGCTGGGCCTGCGCATCCAGAAGAATCCGGCGCGCGTCTATTGCCTGCTGGGCGACGGCGAGATGCAGGAAGGCGAAGTGTGGGAAGCGGCCATGTCGGCGGCCCATCACGAGCTGTCGCGCCTGACCGCGGTGGTCGACTACAACAAGCTGCAGAGCGATGCGAGCAACGATTCCATCATGCGGCTGGAACCCTTGGCCGACAAATGGCGCGCCTTCGGCTGGAACGTGCAGGAAATCGATGGCCACGACGTCACCGCCATCCTTGACGCCTTTCACAACACCGGCCTGAACGCCGAATTGAGCAAGGTGCCGTCCCTGATCATTGCCCATACGATCAAGGGCAAGGGCGTGCCCTATATGGAAAACATTCCCGCCTGGCATGGCAGCGTGAAGTTCACCCGCGCCCAGGCGGAGGAAGCCCTGACGGCGCTGGGCGCCGACGCGGGCCAGATTGCGGAGTTCCTCGATGACCTCTAGTTCGCCTACCGCTTCGCTGCATGAGGCGGGGCCTGCCCTTATCGCTTCCAACGGCGATTCACTGCGCGAAGCCTTCGGCAAGGCGCTGTCGGCCATGGCCGATGAGTTTCCCAAGCTGGTGGTGCTGGACGCCGACATCGCCGGCGGCACCGGCGTGCACCATTTTCGCAAATCCCATCCCGAGCGCTTCGTGCAGTTCGGCATTGCCGAGCAGAACATGATGGCGGCGGCGGGCGGCATGGCCGCCGTGGGACTGGTGCCGGTGGTGACCACCTTCGCCGTCTTCTGCCTGCGCGCCATCGAACAGGCCCGCCTGTCGCTATGCTATGCGCGGCGCAATGCCAAGATCGTCGCCTCCCATCCCGGCCTGGATGTCGGCCCCGACGGTGGCAGCGCGCAGGCGCTGGAAGACCTGGCCGCCTTCCGCGCCATCCCCGGCATGACGGTGATTTCGCCCGCCGACGCCACCGAAATGGCGCTGGCCACCCGCGCGATCCTGGAATTCGACGGACCGGTCTATATGCGCACCGGCCGCAGCCCCGCGCCGCGCCTGTTCGGTGACGATCACAGGTTTGAAATCGGCAAGGGCCAGGTGCTGAGGGACGGCACCGACCTGACCATCATCGCCTGCGGCGCCGAAGTCGCCCGGGCGCTGGCTGCGCACGACCTTCTGGCAGCAGACGGAATTTCCGCCCGCATTGTCAACATGCCCACCATCAAGCCGATCGACAGTGCCCTGGTCGCGCGCTGTTCGCGCGAGACCGGCGCCATCGTCACCGCCGAGGACCACAACATTCATGGCGGACTGGGGGGCGCGGTGGCCGAGGCGCTGGCCGCCACGCATCCCTGCCCGGTCGAGTTCGTCGGCGTGAAGGACATGTTCGGCGCATCGGGCGAACCCGAGGAATTGGCGCATCACTATGAGATCGCCGCCCCCCATATCGCGGAGGCGGCCAAACGGGTCATGAAACGCAAATGAACCCGCGATTCTCGCTTGCCGGAAAGACTGCCGTCGTCACCGGCGGATCGCGCGGCATCGGCGCCGCCATCGCCGTCGGCCTTGCCGAAGCCGGCGCCGACGTGGTTCTGACCTATCGCGAGCGCCACCGCGAGGCGCAGGACATTGTCCATCGCATCGAGGCGCTGGGCCGGCGCGCCCACGCCGTGCCCATGGATGTGACATCGCGCGCCAGCGTCCAGCACGCCGCCGAGCAGGCGCGCAGTTTCGGCCCCGTCACCATCCTGGTAAACAATGCGGGGATCAACAAGCCCGCCGACTTCGACCAGATCAGCGATGCCGACTGGGACATGATCCTGGACGCCAATCTGAAGGGGCCATTCATGGTCTCCCAGACATTCCTGCCGCTGCTGAAAAGCGCGGGCGGCGGCGCCATCACGCATATCGGCTCCGTCAGCGGGCAGTATGGCGGTCCGCGTACCGCCCATTACGCCGCTTCCAAGGCGGGGCTGATCTCGCTGGCCCAGGTGATCGCGCGTTTCGGCGCGCAATATGGCGTGCGTTCCAACACCGTGGCGGCGGGGTTGATCGCTTCCGACATGGCGGCGGCCGGCATGGCCAGCGCCGCCGTGCAGAAGGCGGCCGATTCCATCATTCTGAAGCGCATGGGCGCGCCAGAGGAAGTGTCCGATGCCGTGGTATTCCTTTCGTCGGACGCTGCCAGCTACATCACGGCGCAGACGCTGAACGTGAACGGGGGGCTTTATTTCTGATGGAGAAGAAGACACTCCTGATCATCTCCGGCGGCATCGAGGCCGCCGACGCGGCCCGCCGCGCAAAGGAGATGGGCTATACCGTCGTCGTTTCCGACCGCGATCCCACCGCGCCCGGCTTCGCCTTTGCCGATTCCTGCCTGATCGCGGATGTCTATGGCCCGTCCGAGACGGCGGCTGCCGCAGAACGCTACAGCCGCAAGATCCGCAGGATCGACGGGGTGCTGTGTGTGGCGGCCGATGCGCCGGTCACCGCCGCCACGGTAGCCCAGCGCCTGCGCCTGCCCGGCATTCCGGTACACGTGGCGGAACTGGCTTGCGACAAGCTGGCGATGAAGAAAGCCTTCCGCAGCGCGGGCGTGGCAATTCCCTGGTTCGCCGAAGTATCCACCCCCCAGGAATTGCAGCGCATCGCCATCGAGCGCGGCAAGGACCTGGTGATCAAGCCGGTGGATTCGCGCGGTTCGCGCGGCGTGCAGCGCGTCGCCCAGGTGGCCGACCTGACCGCGGCCTTCATGCTGGCGCGCAGCCATTCGCCCAGCGAGCGGGTGATGGTGGAGCAGTATCTGCCCGGCCCGCAGGTGTCGACCGAAAGCATCGTGATGAACGGGGTGTGCTATACGCCCGGCTTCTCGGACCGCAATTACGAATATCTGGAACGCTATGCGCCCTTCTTCATCGAGAATGGCGGCGATCTGCCCAGTCATCTTCCCGCCGGCATCCAGGACAAGGTCAAGGACCTGGTCGGCCGCGCCGCATCCGCTCTTGGCGTGACGACCGGCACGGTCAAGGGCGATATCGTGGTGCATGATGGCGAGCCCTATGTGATCGAGCTGGCGGCGCGCCTGTCGGGCGGCTTTTTCTGTACCCGCGAGATACCGCTCAACACCGGTGTGGACTTCATAGGCGCCGCCATTCGCCTGGCGCTGGGCGAGGCGGTTTCGCCGGAAGAACTGACCCCGCGCCGGCAAATGCCGGTGGTTCAGCGCTATACCTTTCCCGAACCCGGCACGGTGATGGGCGTGACGGGCGAGGAGGACGCGCGCAGGATCCCAGGCATCGCCGAGGTCGTGGTCACTGCCCGGCCCGGCGATGTAATCCCGCCGGCCGGCGACAAGCGACCCAGCGCCGCGATGGTGCTGGCCACCGGCGACACCCACGACGCCGCGCTGAAGGCGGCCAATGATGCGTTGGCGCTGATCCGGATCCGCACGGCATGAATGCGCCGTTCTCCGTCCCCGGAGCGTCCGGAAACCCGGAGCAAGGCGGAGGGCCTTCCGGCGCGACCACCTTTCAAGTTTTTGCATTCTTTCATCTGAATTTGGCCTTCTCCTCGATCGAGGAAGAGCGCCGTGACGCAATGATCGCCAATTGCTACTGGCCGCTCCTGAAGCTGGCGGCGGCACACGGCCCGCTGGGCATGGAGATCAGCGGCTATACGCTGGAGGAAATCTCGGCCCGCGATCCGGCCTGGATCGAAGCGGCGCGCGCCGCCATAGCGCGGGGCGAAATCGAACTGATCGGTTCGGGCTACAGCCAGATGATCGGGCCGCTGGTGCCCGCGCGGGTGACCCGCGAAAATCTGCGTTTGGGACTTGAGGTCTATCAGCGCCTTTTGGGCATGCGTCCCCGCCTTGCCCTGGTCAACGAGCAGGCCTATGCCGGCGGCCTGGTGGGGCTTTATGCCGATGCCGGATTCGACGCCCTGATCATGGATTTCGACAATCCCGCCAGCCAGCATCCCGAATGGCATGGGGAGACGGCCTTTCTGCCGCAATACGCCGTGGGGCCCGATGGCCGCCGGATCGCGCTGTTGTGGAGCAATACCGCCGCCTTCCAGCAACTCCAGCGGCTGGCTCATGGCGACACAGGCCTGGACGTCTATCGTGATTTCGTTCGCGGCAAGGCGCGCGCGCAAAGTGCCCGTGCCCTTTGTCTTTATGCCAGCGATGCAGAAATTTTCGATTTCCGCCCCGGCCGCTTCAAGACCGAGGAAAAACTCAGCGGCGGGGAATGGGACCGCCTGGCCGCCGCCTTTGCCGCGGTGCGCGAAGACGGCGCGGCATTCGTGGCGCCATCGCGCGTGCTGGATATTCTGGACCGGCCGGGCGCCGGCCAGGCGCTTGTGCTGGAAAGCGCGGCCTGTCCGGTGCCGGTCAAGAAGCAGCGCAAATACAATCTGGCGCGCTGGGCGGTGACGGGACGGGACAATCTGGCGGTCAACGCCGCCTGCGAACGCATCTATCGCGGCATGGCGGCCGATGAGAGCAAGGCCGACTGGAAAGAACTTTGCTATCTGTGGGCCAGCGATTTTCGCACGCATCTGACCGGGAAGCGCTGGACCGGCTTTGCCGAACGCCTGAAGGCGGCCGATGCCCGCTGGGGCATCGCCGCGGCGGGCAAGCCTGCACCGCTGTCAACGCCGGCCGTCGCGGATCGTCATATCGACATCAAAACGGCGACACTGTCGGCGCGGCTGGACCGGCGCCGCGGTCTTGCGCTTTCGAGCCTGCATTTCTCCGGGCACGCACGACCCGTGCTGGGGGGGCTGCCGCACGGCTTTTTCGGCGACATCGCGCTGCAGGCCGACTGGTACACCGGCGACTGTGTGTGGGAAGCGCCCGGCGAACACAAAACCACAGACCTGGACTGGGCGGACACACGCATCGCGGAAAATGCGGCAGGCGATGTGCTGGTGGAAGGGCACATCCAGACGCCGCGCGGCACGATCGAAAAGCGGATGCGGTTTTGCGGCGGCAGCCCGCGGGTGGAGTTCGACCTTCTGTTCAACTGGAGCAGCTGGGACAAGGGCGTGCTGCGCCTGGGCCATTTCACCCTTTTGCCCGATGCCTTCGACTTTAAGAGGCTTTGGCTCTCCACCAACAATGGCGGCGCGGCCGAGCGCTTCGCGCTGGCCGGACAGACGATCGACCATGGCGCGCCGGTATCATTCCTGGTTTCGTCCAGCTTTGGACTGGGCATGACCGAGGGCTGGGCCGAGATCAGCGATGGCCGTGCGGCCCTGCGCGTCGAGGTTGACCGCTGCTGCGCACCGCTTCTGGGGCTTCTCACCCATCGGCCGGCGCGGCGCGCGGACGGAACCGAAAGCCTGTTCTGCCAGCTGCAGCTTTCGGCGCTGGAGCTCGATGACACGCGCAAGCCGGCCGATTTCATGCCCGGCTCGCGGCGCTTCCGTTTTTGCGTGAGCGCCGCCTGAAAAGCTGCAAGGGGCGCGGGCACATGCCCACACCCCTTGCATTCCCACCAGAATAAGTTCCCTTCGCCCCGGGGCAGGGGCCGTATTCTTACGGTCCCCCGGCATCGGTTGGCGATGGACGGCGCCCCGAAGAATGGGGCGCCGTCCATGCCACGGCTTAGTGGAACAGGGAGAGTATGGTCTGCGGCGCCTGATTGGCGATCGACAGCGCCTGAATACCCAGCTGCTGCTTGACCTGCAGGGCCTGCAACTGGGCGCTTTCCTGCGCCATGTTGGCGTCGACCAGGTTGCCGATACCCTGGGTCAGGGTGTCCGACAGCTTCTGGGCGAAGGTGCCCTGGATCGAGAACTTCGCCGCACCGGCCGACAGCTTGGCGAGCGCCGAGTTGACGTTGGTGAGCGAGGACTGGATCGTGGCGACCAGGGTCGAGGCCTTGGCCTGGGTCGAGATCGTGGAGGTGGACTTCACCGTCACGATCGTACCCGACAGGGCCAGCTTCTGGGCCGAAGTGGTGATGCGGCGGCTGCCGTCGGCGCTGGCCAGAGCCGTGATCTGGGTGGTCGAACCGTCCACCAGATTGAAGCCGTTGAACACCGCGTTCTTCACGATGGTGGTGATCTGGTCACGCAGCGCGGTGAAGTTGGCATTCAGGGCCTGACGGCTGGCGGTATCCAGCGAGGAGTCGGCGGCGGAAAGCGCCTTCTGCTTCATCTGGATCAGCAGGTCCGAAATCGACTGGCCGGCGGAAAGGGCCACATCGACCGCGGAGGTCGCATTGTTGATGGAGCTCATGACGGCCTGGTAGCCGGCAACCTGACCGCGCTGGTTCTGGGCGATCGCATAGATCGCGCCGTCATCGCGGGCATTGGCAACCTTGAAGCCGCTGTTGATGGCCGACTGGGTCTGGTTCAACTGACCCTGGGTGGCCGACAGATACTGCAGCGCAATCGCGGCGCCGTTATTGGTGTTGACGCTAAAGGACATGTGGTCTCTCCGTTCTGGTTTTGAGCAGTGCTCTCGGGCATTTTGCCCGCGCGACCACATTTCAAGGCTTGTGCCGCTTGGAATTCAGAATCGCTTAAGCATCGATTTTGTGCAGCGTCGGAAAATCCGATCCGGCGAGGTTTGCCGGCCAGCAGAAGCCGCCCGGCAAATTCTGCCGCCACCCGGCAACAACTGCCGCATCAGGCGGCAAAAGATTCCACTTTTCAGAAAATGCGCGGCCACCAAGGGCCCGGAATTGCTGGAAAAACCTGTATCACCGCGAAGCAGGGCACGGTGAAGGCTTGTTAATCGCCGGCGCGCAGGCGTGCGCAAAAAGAAAAGGGCGATGCCTTCGCATCGCCCTTTCGGTGCCCCTCGACGGGCGTATGACTGCTATTTGAACAGCGACAGGATGGTCTGCGGCGACTGGTTGGCTATCGACAGAGCCTGAACGCCCAGCTGCTGCTTGACCTGCAGAGCCTGCAACTTGGCGCTTTCCTGCGCCATGTTGGCGTCGACCAGGTTGCCCAGGCCGCTGGTCAGGGTATCCGACAGTTTCTGGCTGAAGGTCGACTGGATCGAGAACTTCGCCGCGCCGCTGGACAATTTGGCAAGGGCCGCGTTCACGTTGGCGAGCGAGGTCTGGATCGTACCGATCAGGGCCGAGGCTTTCGTCTGGGTCGAGACCGTGGCAGTCGATTTGAGGGTCACGATGGTGCCGGACAGGCTCAGATTCTGGGCGGCGGCGGTTATGCGGCGCGAGCCGTCGGCCGAAGCCAGAGCCTGAATCTTGGTGGTGGAACCATCGACCAGATTGAAGTTGTTGAACACGGCGTTCTTCACGATCGTGGATATCTGATCGCGAAGGGCGGTGAAATTGGCATTGAGCGCCTGACGGCTCGCCGTATCGAGCGATGGGTCAGCCGCGGACAATGCTTTTTGCTTCATCTGGATCAGCAGGTCAGAGATCGACTGGCCCGCGGAAAGGGCGACATCGATCGCGGACGAGCCGTTGTTCAGAGAGCTCATGACGGACTGAAAGCCGGCCAGGTCGCCGCGCTGGTTCTGGGCAATGGCATAAATCGCGCCATCATCCTTCGCCGACGCGACTTTCAGGCCGGTATTGATATGTGACTGGGTCTGGTCGAGCTGACCCTGAGTCAGATTCAAATACTGCAGCGCGATCGCCGCGCCGTTGTTGGTGTTGACGCTAAAAGACATTGGCATTCTCCGTTACCTGGTGGCGGACGCGCTTTCTGCTTGTCCTGGGGCATTTCGGCCCACGCGAGGAACTGCAACCGCCGTGCCATGCAGTTAACCGGGCAAGTCATTGATTTTTCGATGTTATTTTTCGCCAGGGGGCAGCCCCGGTTAGGCATCTTTTGCCCATCGGCAGCATGGGGCGGCAACAAAAGCAAAGGGCCAGCCTCGCATGACGCAAGGCCGGCCCCTGTCTGTATGCGCCTGTCTTACGAGGCCTGCAGGCCCTGCATGATGGTGCGGTTTATCTCGATCAGGGGATCGAGCGGCGCCTTCTCGCGCGCCACGCTTCGCGAATATTTCGACACCCACAACGACAGCGAGATGATCTTGGCGCGCACATCCTGGGTCAGGGTGTTGCGGTCGTCCATGCAGTCGGCCGCAAGCGTGCGCCACAGCTGGCGGTTCCAGTCGATCGCCTCGATCAGCTGGGTGCCGACGGCATTGCTTTCCTTGGCGCTGAGCAGCGCGCCGGTGACCTGGCCGAACAGCCGGTATTCGGTGACGCGCGGATCTTCGGTCGCGGCCTGGGCGTTTTGATAGGCTTTAAGGCTCATAGGAAAGACGCTCCCGTTCGGGTTCAAAGAGTTTGCGGCAGGCGATCAGGGCCTTGTAGTAATTGCCCAGAGCCACATCGCGGCTGATGTCCACGCACATCGACAGGATTGACGGGGTCTGAATCGCGCCCATGAATTCGGTCATGCGCAGGGCGAATTCGTTGTAGGGTTCCTGGCTGGCCTCTCCGTCCAGGTACATCATCATGACAGCCAGATAGATGCGCCGGGCCGGGGTATTGGCGTCCTCGGGCTGCAGGATGTCCTTTTCGCGCAGCACACAGGCCTTGTTCTGAATCACCAGGCTGGTGCGCTTGTCGCCATTGGCGAGGACCGCACCATTCAGCACGAATTTCTCGCCCGGCTTCAAAGACAGTTTGAGCGGCATGGCGCCCCTTTTCGTGTTCGTCGCCCCGACCATAGGCGTGGTTTGGTTAACAAAGACCTGCCGCAATGACCGGACATTATTTACACGCGGTTAAGCATGAATTGCTTTGATGGGCGCGCAAATCCGATCCCGCGAGACAGTCATGGCCAATGCCGCGCCCCTTCCGAGCATCGACACAATGTCCGGCGTGGACGCGCGCATGCAGGCCATTTCCAAGCTGGAGGACCTTGTCGGCGAGGTCGTCCGCGAAAAGGCGCGGCATCGCTCCAACCTTCTTCTCAAGCGGGCGATCCGGTACTGGCGCAAGGGCGACATCGCCAAGGCGGGCCAGTGGGCGCTGAAATCGACCGAGGCCGACGGCGAGAATTCCAAGGCCTTCCATGTGCTGGCCATGGCGCTGGAGCGGATGGGTCACCTTCACAAGGCGCTGGTGACCTATGAACGCGCCTTCCAGCTCGATCCGGAAGATCCCGAACTGCTGATCAATCTGGGGCTGACCGCCTGGAACCTGAAGCTGACGGAAGGCGCGGCCAAGCTGTTCCAGCTTTATATCGCGGCCTGCCCCGATTCTCCGTTGGGCTACAACAATCTGGGTTCGGTCCAGTGCGACATGGGCGACCCGACGACCGCCATCGATACGCTGCGCGCCGCGCTCTACCGCATGCCGGGCGAGGCGATCCTGTGGAATTCGCTGGCCACCGTGCTGGCCGAGGAAGGCCGCGCCGACGAAAGCCTGGTCTTCTATGAGGAAGCCGCGCGGCTTCAGCCCGGCTTTGCCCGCGCCTATCACAATCTGGGCTATGCCTATCAGCATCTGGGCAAGCTGGAGGAGGCGCTGCAATCCTATGACTTGGCGCTGGAGCGGGCAGTCGATCCCACCGAGCGCCGCGAGACCAGTCATTCGCGCAGCATCTGCCTGATTGGCGCCGGCCACCTGGAAGAGGGCTTCCACGCCTATGAGATCCGTAACGACACGCGCTTTCGCGCCTATCTGCACCACATGATCGAAGCCCCGCAGTGGAAGGGCGAAGAGCTGGCGGGCAAGACCATCCTGATCGTGGGCGAACAGGGCCTGGGCGATGAATTCATGTTCGCCAATGTGCTGCCCGACATCCAGAAGGCAGTCGGCGAAACCGGAAAGCTGCAGATCGCAGTCGATCCGCGGCTGGTGCCGCTGTTCCAGCGCAGCTTCCCGGCGGCGCAGGTCGGTACCTATGATGACCGCACCCTGATAGACCCGGACGGCAACAAGGCGCTGCGCCTCATTCCCTTTGCCGCCAAGGACAATGCGCCCGACCTGTGGGCACCGATGGGCACGGCCCTGCAGCATTTCCGCAAGTCGCTGTCTGATTTCCGGCATGAGGCTTTCCTGGTGCCCGATCCGGCGCGGGTAGAAGACTTCAGGCAGAAGCTGGCCGCCTTGCCGGGGAGGAAGGCCGGCCTGTGCTGGCGTTCGATGATGCTGGGCGCCAAGCGCGCGAAATATTTTTCTCCCATCGACCATTGGGGCCCCATCCTGAAGACCGCGGGCATCAGCTTCGTCAATCTTCAGTACGGCGATTGCGCCGCCGAACTGGCGCGCGCGGCCGAGAAGTCCGGCGTGACCATCCACCAGATCGAGGGACTGGACCTGCGGGACGATATCGACGGCACGGCCGCCTTGTGCGCGGCGCTGGACCTGGTGCTTTCGGCGCCCACCGCGGCAGGTGCCACCGCCGGAGCGGTGGGAGCAAAGACCTGGTTTGTCACCGCCGGCCGCACCTGGCCGCAGCTGGGAACGGCGGAATATCCCTGGTATGCGGATACGAAGGTGTTCTGGCCGGAGAAATTCGGCGACTGGAATTCCCTGATGCCGCGGGTGGCCGAAGAACTGGCGGCGTTTGCCGCGGGATAAGGCGTGGAGAGGCGGGCAGCGTCCTGGACCGCCGCGCGAGCAGCAAATGCCGACGGTCAACGTTTTTTCCGAATATTCGTTTGCGCAAGAATTCCCCACCCCCCTCCCCCGGCTGTTGGATAAGGGGAGCCTTCGCCATGACCGCCGCGCGCTTCATCGGGCCAGTATGGCCGCGCGCAAGGGCCGGTGGATTGGCGGGCTGGCGCCACCATCGCCAACGTGCGGACGGCAAAGCCGAAAATAATTTCGCCGGGGCGTGGACAGGCCCTGGGGGCGGACGGATAGTCCCCGCCGCAAGTGGTTGGGGACATCGCATGAAATGGATCGATCGCGGCCTGTCTGCGCTCCTGGTGCTTGGGGCCTGCGGGCACACATTCGGGTCGCTGCAATTTTATCGTGACCAGCCGCATGCGCGATTCTGGGCGCTGAACGGCACGCTGGTGATCCTGCTGGTGGCGGCGATCAATCTGCTGCGCGCGGACCGGCCCAATGACAGGGGACTGGCCTGGGTGGCGGCTGCCGCCTCTGTTGCCTATGTGGTGGTGGCGCTGGGCTTCGGCCTTCTGATCGGCAACCTGTTGGACCCGCGTGTGGCCTCCTTCGCGCTGGTGGCGCTGGGGCTTACCGGCTTCAGCCTGCGCGCGGCATTGGCCCGCTAGTCGCGGCCGGTCAAGTCTTCCTCGTCCAGGATCAGTTCGAAGGCGCGGCCACGCGACCTTGGCTCCCAGCCCGCTTCCATCGCCAGCTTGATGTCGGCAGCCAGATGGATGGGATCGACTCTGGGCTTTTCGGGAAACCGCGAGGGATGTTTCTGCCGCTCGAAGGGATATTGCAGCACCAGCTCACGCCAGGCCTTCAGGGTGCCGTGACGGGTCTTTGTCTCATCATGCAGCACCACCGACAGGCGCAGGCCGATATCGCCGGAGGTCGCGCTGCGCACCGGTTCGCTCTTCACCGACCAGCGCATTTCGGTGCCGTCCACCGTCAGCGTGCCGCCGATATCTCTTTTCTTCTTCCCAGACATTCCATCCACCACTCAGTCCCTGCTCCCCCTTTAGCGCGAAGCGCTTAAAAGGGGGAGATGTCGCAACGATGGGCCGGCGCAGCCGGTCGAGTTGCGACGGAGGGGGCCAAAAGATTATTGCTGCTGTTGCTGCTGATGATACAGCCGTTCCGGCATCGAGGGTGTGGGCGCCGGCGACGCCATGGGCCGGGCGACCTTCAGGAAGTCCTCGTGGCGCACCGGTGCCGCCGTGGGTTCCAGCGACACGGCGATGGAAAGCTCACTGTCCGCCCCGCCCTTGTAGGTGCCGCGCGTGGGCGGCACATCGGCATAGTCGCGCCCCACGGCGGCACGCACATGCCGTTCGGCCGCCATGATATTGTTGGTGGGATCAAAGCCCACCCAGCCCAGGCTGGGCAGCCAGGCTTCCACCCAGGCATGGGTGGCGTCGGCGGCGGAACGGTCGCGGCTGCCCTTGTGATAGAGATAGCCGGAGACGTAACGGGTGGGGACACCCCAGACCCGCGCGATGGCGGTCATGATGTGGGCGAAATCCTGGCAGACGCCGCGCCGCTGTTCCAGCGCCACTTCGATCGGGGAATTCACCTCGGTGATGCCGCTCTGATACTCAAAGGAATCGTATATGCCGCGCTGAAGCGTATTGAGTGCGGTGAGCGGGTCGCCCACCGGCTCCTGCAGGTCGGCGATCTTCATGAAGCTGTCCAGCTCCGGCGAGGGGCGGGCGAATTTGGACGGCCCCAGCATGTCGAAATGATCGTCCTTGAGGTTGAAGCTGTTGTAGCGGCCCCATTCCAGGTCATCGAGCCGTTCGGGGCGGGGCGGGAAGGATGCCATCTCCACCACCGCCTGGGCCTCGATGCGCAGTTCTTCATGCTCGCGCAGCAGGTTGAAGTGATAGACCGCGTTGCCCATGTGATCAGTATAGGCATAGAGCTGGGCGCGCGGATTGGTGACGATCTGGAAGGAGCGCAGGGTCTGGGGCCCTTCCGAGCGCGGCTGCATGCGCAGTTCCATCACGCTTTCGCGCACGGGACCGGAATAGCGGAAGCGGGTGACGTGTCTTATGGAATAAAACATTCAACCCCCATCCGTCGCAGCTCGGGTCGGCTCCGCCGACATCTCGCTGCGACACCTTCCCCCTTCCTGTGCTTCGCACGAAGGGGGAAGGAAGCTGGCCGATGCTGAAAGTCGCGCCGCGGAATGCGGCGCTCGCGCTACCTGGATCATTACAGCACTGTCTCCGCACCGTAGGTGATATAGGAACTGTAGAGTTGCTTGTGGATCTGCTCGCACTGGCGGATCACGTCGGCGATGAAGCTGGCGATTCCGCCGCGCATCAGGTCGTCCACCTGGCCGAAATCCACCGCCGATTTCAGGCGCCCGGCCAGCCGTTCCACTGCCGCGCGACGGGCCGGGGGCGCGCCGGGGGCGACGCGGGCCAGAGCCTCGGTCATGCGATCGACGGAAAAGCAGATGGAATGGGGAAATTCGGCGTCGAAGAGCAGGAATTCGGCGATCTTCTGCGGGCGTATCGAGGCGGTGTAGCGCTTGGTATAGGGCTCGAAGGCGGTGCAGAATTTCAGCAGCACCAGCCAGTCGAAATATTTGGGACCGGCCTCGCCTTCATTGGCGGCGGCGGTGAAGTGCAGGTCCAGCAGCCGGCCGACAAGCTGTACCCGTTCGATATGGCGGCCCAGTTCCAGGAAGTACCAGCCTTCGCCGTGGGAGAGCGTGGAATAGGTCACGCCCTCCAGCGCGTGCATGTCTTCCAGCACTTCGCGGAACAGGCGGGCGGGCGAGTGGACCCAGATGGAGTCCATGGTGACCGGCGACAGGCGCAGGTAAAGCCGGTTCAGGTTTTCCCAGACTTCGTTGGACAGCGCCTCGCGCACCTGGCGGGCATTGTCGCGCGCCATGGACAGCGAGTTGATCAGCGACGTGTCGTTGTCGCGGTCGAACGCCAGCTTTCTGGTGATCGCGAAGGCGTCGGCGTGGCGGACCGCCTGTTTCTCGCCGGACAACGCCTCGGCCACCCGCGCCCAGGAGGCAGCGGCGTCCTCGGGCGTCTGTTCGACCATGGAATCCAGCTTGACCGCGATCACCCGGGCGGTGTGTTCGGCGCGCTCGACATAGCGGCTCATCCAGTAGAGCGAATCGGCGACGCGGCTTAGCAAGGGCCCCCCGGCTGTTTCATCGGCGCAGGATCTTCATTGGCTGAGGACCCAGGTGTCCTTGGAGCCGCCGCCCTGGCTGGAATTGACCACCAGCGAGCCGCGCCTGAGCGCCACGCGGGTCAGGGCGCCCGGCACGATCTTGGTTTCGGCACCATGCAGAATGAAAGGGCGCAGATCGACATGGCGCGCCTCGACACCGTTTCCGACAAAGGTGGGCGCGGTCGAAAGCTGGATGGTCGGCTGGGCGATGTAATTGTCGGGATCGGATTTGATCTTTTCGGCGAATTCGGCGCGCTCCTGCTTCGTGGCGTGGGGGCCCACCAGCATGCCGTAACCGCCCGATTCACCCACCGCCTTGACCACCAGCTTGTCGAGGTTGGCCAGAACGTGGTGCAGCGATGTTTCCTCGCGGCAGAGGAAAGTCTCGACATTTTCCAGGATGGGTTCTTCGGCCAGATAATAGCGGATCAGGCGCGGCACATAGGCATAGACCGCCTTGTCATCCGCCACGCCCGTTCCCAGCGCGTTGGCGATCATCACATTGCCGGCGCGATAGGCGTTGAACAGGCCCGGCACGCCAAGCGCCGAATCCTCGCGGAAGATCAGGGGATCGACGAAATCGTCGTCGATGCGGCGATAGATGACGTCGATGCGTTTCAGCCCGGACGTGGTGCGGGTATAGACGACATTGTCGTTGACCAGAAGGTCGCGGCCCTCCACCAGCTCCACGCCCATCTGGCGGGCAAGGAATGCATGCTCGAAATAGGCGGAGTTGAAGACGCCCGGCGTCAACACGGCGATGGAGACATCCTCGGTGAAGGGCGTCAGCGAGCGCAGCGTCGCCAGCAGTTCCAGGGGATAATGCTCGATGGGGCGCACGCCCATGGAGCGGAAGACGGCCGGGAAGGCCCTGCGCGCCACATCGCGGTTGGCGAGCATGTAGCTGACGCCGGAGGGCACGCGCAGATTGTCCTCCAGCACCACAAAGTCGCCGGTTTCATCGCGGATCAGGTCGGAGCCGCAGATGTTCACATAGGCACCGTGCGGTACCGGCAGGCCGCGCATCTCGCGCCGGTAATGCTTGGAGCCATAGATCAGCTGGCGGGGGATCACCCCGTCCTTCAGCACCCGGCCGTCGGTATAGATATCGCGCAGAAACAGGTTCAGCGCGACGATGCGCTGGGTCAGGCCCGCTTCCAGCCGGGCCCATTCCGCCGCGGTGATGATGCGGGGCAATAGGTCGGTGGGGATGATCCGTTCGGTGGCGCGGTTGTCGCTGTAGACGGTGAAGGTGATGCCCTGGTGCAGAAAGCTCTGCTCGCAGGATTGCTGGCGGCGCACCAGCTCTTCCAGCGAGAGGGTCGACAGCCGCGAATCCAGCGCCGCATAAGGTCCCCGCACCTTGCCGTCGGGCGCGAACATTTCGTCATAAGGCTTGCCGAGCTCATAGGCGGCGTAAGGAGGATCGATTCCGGCCTGTGAGATGCGTGCCGGGCCGGAGACGATGTCTGGACCGCCAAAATCTTCGGTGTTGGCAACGGCCTCGTGCTGCATCTGCAAAGTCTGCACAGAGCCAAGGCCGTCCCGCAAGCGGATTGCATTGTATATGTGCCTGGCGCGCGATTGTGCAGGTGGGCGGGCAGGCGGGCATGTCTGCCGGATGCCGCCTGCCCGCCCGTCCGAAGCCAGGATGCGACGCCGGGGGAGGTCGCGCTGCTGGCCGGGGATGGTTCTGGCGAAATCGCCAGACCACAATTTAAGGTTGTAATCCGTCGACGTAAATACCAGGTTAATGGCGGCACGGCCCGGGTGTTTTCCGGATTATTCTACCAGGGCGAGCATGGCATCCTGGTTGGGCCGGGCTGCCACCCGCACGGCCGCGAAGGACAGGGGCGCCAGGGCTGCGGCGGTTTGGGCGCTGATGCACAGCGCGGTCAGCGCGGTGGCAAGTGATGCATCCTGCCGCATCAGCGCCTCGCGAAAGATCGCCGCACTGCGCGGCGAGAAGAACATCGCCGCGTCCAGCTGATGGCCGGTCAGCGCCTGCGCGGCCGGCGCGGGAAGTTCATCGGCCGCCTCGATGTGGTAGAGCGGAGCGCGGCGCACGGCATAGCCGGCTTCGGTCAGAAGCGACGCCAAGGTGCCCGGCGCGTCATGGCTGCACACATGCAGCAGGGCGCCCAGTTGCGGCGAGGTCCATTGCCTCGTGCGCGCCGCCAGGTCCCGGGCATCGCCGTCGGCATTGCGGACATCGGTGAAGCCGCAATTGCGCGCCTCGGTCGTGGTCTGCGGGCCAACGGCGAAGATGGGAAGGTCGCGGCGCTGCGTGGCGCGCGTCAGCGCCCTGACGCCATTGGCGCTGGTGATCAAAATCGCCTGCACGCCGGAAAAATCGGGCTCGGGGGCCTTGTCATAGCGAGGGACCAGAAGCGGAGCGACGATGCCTTCGTGACCCATTTCGGCCAGGCGCGCGGCAATCTCGGCGCCATCTTCGGCGGGGCGGGTGATCAGAATCCGCATGGGCTTTGATCCATAGGGTTTTGGGAGTAGACGAGCGCCCGATGACAGGCAAGACCTTCACCATTCTGGGCATTGAGACCAGTTGCGACGAGACCGCGGCGGCCGTGGTGCGCGGGTTTCCTCCAGGGCCGGGGCAGATACTGTCCAATGTGGTGTTCAGCCAGACCGAAGCGCATGCGCCTTATGGCGGGGTGGTCCCGGAAATCGCCAGTCGCGCCCATCTGGAGATTGTGGACGGGGTGATCGAACAGGCGCTGGCGGATGCTTGTGTCACCCTGGGCGAGCTTGACGGCATTGCCGCCACGGCGGGGCCAGGCCTGATCGGCGGCGTGATGGTGGGCCTGACCACGGCCAAGGGCCTGGCGTTGGCATGCGCCAAGCCGCTCGTGGCGGTCAATCACCTGATGGGTCATGCGCTGACCGCGCGGCTGACGCATGGCGTGGCCTTCCCCTTCCTGCTGCTTCTGGTGTCGGGCGGTCATTGCCAGCTTCTGGGCGTGGGCGGCATTGATGATTTTCGCCTTTATGGCAGCACCATCGACGATGCAGTGGGGGAAGCCTTCGACAAGGCGGCCAAGATTCTGGGCCTGCCCTATCCGGGGGGCCCTGCGCTGGAGGCGGCGGCGCGAGGCGGCAATCCACGCGCGATCGACCTGCCGCGTCCGCTGGTCACGGGCCACAATGCGCGGCCCGGCGCGGATTTCTCATTCTCCGGGCTGAAAACGGCGCTGAGGCTTCAGGCCCAGCAGCAGCGATTGGACGTGGCCGACGCCAGCGCGTCCTTCCAGGCGGCGGTGATCGACATCCTGACCGATCGCACGCGGGCGGCGATGGCGATGTTCCGCGCGGATTTTCCGGATGTGGATATGCCGGTTCTGGTGGTCGCGGGCGGGGTCGCCGCCAACCAGGCGATCGGCGCGGCTCTGAACGGGCTGGCGGCGCGCGAGGGCTTTGCGGTGCGGATTCCCCCGCCCAGGCTGTGCACCGACAATGCGGCGATGATTGCCTGGGCGGGGCTGGAAATGCTGGCGCAGGGGGAGGGGGAAAGTGCGCTTCGCATTTCTCCAAGGGCCCGCTGGCCGCTGGCCGGCAAGGCCCCTGTGGGGATCTGAATCCTCAGAATGTCGCCACGACGGTCAGAAGACCGAGGGTGGCGGCCAGCGTGATGGTGGCGGCGTTGAACAGGCCGGCCACGAACTCGCTCACGCCGGCTTCGGGCTGTATCGCGGGGCTGAGCAGCTTGGTCATGGGATGTCTCCGTTTCGGTTGGGTCAGACCGTCGCCGCGACGGTCAGAAGCGCCAGCAGGCCAGCCAAGGCGATGGTTGCGCCCTGGAAGGCGTTGGCGATCCGGTCTTCAACGCGGGTTTCGGGCTGGAGGGAATGAAGGATGGGGTTGGTCATGGCGGTGTGTCCTTTCGAAATTGGCGTTGGGTAGTATGTACTGCATGCTACCTGTTTACGCAAGGTACCTTGCATTGTTTTTCTCTCGCGGTGCGGGAACCTTTGTGCTGCACTGCAATATGGGGCGTAGGTACCGCGTTTCAATCGTATCTAGTTATGCTAATATTGCAGTGCTGCGTCGCAGTATATTTGGCAAGCCCGTGATATTGCTGTAAAAATTAACGATTGGAACGGCGCGCCGTTGAGGATTGGGAGCTGGCTTCGTGAAAATCGCCACCTGGAACGTCAACTCGGTGCGCCACCGGATTCACCTGGTCACGCGCTTCCTGCGCGATGAGCGGCCCGATGTGCTGTGCCTGCAGGAAACCAAGGTGGAGAACGGTCTCTTCCCCGGCGAACCCTTCCGCAAGCTGGGTTATGTCCACCAGGCCATTCACGGCCAGAAGGCCTATCACGGGGTGGCGATCATCGCGCGCACGCCCTTCCGCGAAACCGGGGAGCAGGATTTCTGCCGCGAAGGCCATGCGCGCCATCTGGGCGTGACGCTGGAGAACGGCGTGGAGTTGCACAATTTCTATGTGCCGGCGGGCGGCGACGTTCCCGATCCGGTGAAGAACGGCAAGTTCGACCACAAGCTGCACTTCCTGCGGGCGATGGAGAAATTCTTCGCCGCCCGGCCGGCGAGAAAATCCGATCCCGTGCTGCTGGTGGGCGACCTGAATGTGGCGCCGCTGGAAAACGATGTGTGGAGCCACAGGCAGCTTCTGGACGTGGTCAGCCACACCCCGGTCGAAACGCGGCTGATGGGCGAGGTGCAGGCCGCCTTCGACTGGACCGATTCCACCCGCCATTTCATCCCGGAGACGGAAAAGATCTACAGCTGGTGGAGCTATCGCGCCGCGGACTGGGAAGCGTCGGACAGGGGCCGCCGGCTGGACCATGTGTGGACCAGCCCCGGGCTGAAGGGCGCGCTTGTCGCGCACAAGATCGTCAGGAAGATGCGCGGCTGGCAGAAGGCTTCCGATCATGTGCCTGTCGTCGTCGAACTGGATGTGTAATCGGCCCTCCTCCTTCCACCGGCTCCAGATAAGGGCCGGATTGCGAAATACGCCTCATGCAGAGCCGGTCGAAGCACGAGGCGCGGCATGAAGCTCGCGCTGCTGCGCCACGGCCCCACCGAATGGAATGTGCTGGGGCGCATCCAGGGGCATACCGATATTCCGCTTAGCGATGCCGGAAGGGCGAAGATGGCGGCGCTGCGCCTGCCCGATGCGCTGGCGCCGGCGCGCATCTTCTCAAGCCCGATGCTGCGTGCGCGGCAGACGGCCGAGGCGCTGGGCTTTTCAAATCCGGTGCTGGATGCGCGGCTGATGGAACAGAACTGGGGCCAATGGGAAGGGCTGACCCGCGCGCAGATCCTAGAGCGGCACGGCGCCAACGCCTTTGAAAAGGCCGGAGCGGCGCGGCGCGAGGAATTTCGCCCGCTGGGCGGGGAATCCACCGGCGAACTCCATGCGCGCGTGGCGAACTTCCTGCAGGACGTATCACGGGGCGAGGCAGACGCGGTCGCGGTGGCCCATCTGGGTGTTCTTGCGCGCGGCCTATACCCTGGCCAGCGGCTGGGCGATGGATGCGCCCATGCCGGCGCAACTGGATGTGTCGCGCATCCTGCTTCTGTCGCTGGCGCCGGACGGGGCGCCCGCCATTGCCGCACTCAATCTGGAATTCATGCCAGTCTCGCGCCCCACCAACCTCACGTCCAGAAAGGCGTAAAGCCGCGAAATGTCTTGTAGCGCTTCAGCGACTTCTTGATCGCGCGCGGCGTCTGGGCGCCGTACCAGCCCAGTACCATGCCGGCGGCCAGCCGCATTTCGCCGTCACCGGATTTGCGGGCGCGCAGGAGTCCGCCGATGGTCCCGCGCACATTGGCGACATCGTTGAGATGGCCCAGCTCGTCCTGAAGCTCGCGCACGCAGGCCAGATACGCCTTTACCTTCCCGGCCGGATAAAGCGGGGCGAAGAATTCCGCGCTGTAGCGCAGCTTCTTGAGCGCGATGCGCAGGCGGTGCAGGTCGGCTTCCTCGCGGCTCGATGCGGCACGGCCGCGTTTTTCCACCCGCCGGGCCTGGCGGTCCAGGATGCGGGCGGCGGTGCGCGTCAGCTTGCGCTCGCGCCCCAGGGGCAGATGCGACTGGGCAAGCGCGGCGACATCATCGAGGAAGCGCGCGAAATCGGCGCTGGTGACGCAGGCATGGGCGGTTGTCCATGCCGCGTCGCGGGCGCTTTGTGCGGCGGCACGCAACGCCTGGGCGCCTTCCACCGTGCCGGCCTGGAACGCGTCGTCCAGCAGCGAGCCGATGAAGACATCCAGGTCGCGCGCCGCCGCCATGCGGCCCGAAAGAACCTTGGAACGGCTGCGCAGTTCTTCAAGCCATTCCTGGCGGAATTCCTTGCCAAAGGCGCCCAGCGCCGCTTCCAGCCGCCGGAAGGCGATACGGAGCTGGTGCAGGCCTTCCACCGAGCGGCCGGTCCGAAGCGTTGCGGCGTTGGCCGTGAGCTGCGCCAGGCAGTCCGAAAGCGTGGCGCGGAACGCCTCTTCCGGGCGCATGGCACGGGTGATGTGGGCGGGAACCGCCTTGACCGGGCGCCCGTAAGGGCGCGGGCCATAGTGACGGGATACCAGGGAATGGATGGAAGCGCGCTGGTCCATGGATTGCAGCTAAACCGGAAAAATGCCCGGCCCGCAATCGTGGAATCTGCTTAAACCGGACGCACCGGGATTCCGGCGTCCGCCAAGGCTTTTTTTGCTTCCGCGATGGACACTTCCCCGAAATGGAAGATCGAAGCGGCAAGCACCGCACTGGCATGGCCCTGGCTGACGCCCGCCACCAGGTCGTCTACGCAACCGACGCCGCCCGAAGCGATCACCGGCACGCTCACCGCATCACTGACGGCGCGGGTCAGCGCCAGGTCGTAGCCGGATTTGACCCCATCGCGGTCCATGGAGGTCAGCAGCACTTCGCCCGCGCCGAACCCCGTGAGCTTTCTGGCATGTTCCACCGCGTCGATGCCGGTCTGGCGCCGCCCGCCATGGGTATAGATCTCATATCTGCCGCTGGGCGCCATCTTGGCGTCGATGGCGGCGACGATGCATTGGCTGCCGAACTTCCGGGCCGCTTCGGCGACAAATTCGGGCCGCGCCACGGCGGCGGTGTTGATCGACACCTTGTCGGCGCCCGCCAGCAGAAGCGCGCGGATGTCGTCCAGCGTGCGCACGCCGCCGCCCACGGTCAGCGGCATGAAGCAGACTTCCGCCGTGCGGTGGACCACGTCCAGCAGCGTTCCGCGGTTTTCGTGGGACGCGGTTATGTCGAGGAAGCAGAGCTCGTCGGCGCCTTCGCGGTCATAGAGGATGGCCTGCTCCACCGGATCGCCGGCATCGCGCAGGCTCTCGAAATTGACGCCCTTGACCACCCGGCCGTCCTTCACGTCAAGGCAGGGGATGACTCGAACCTTCAGCACTAGGCCCTTCCTTTGGCCATGGCGGCGATATTCATCAGGGTACGTGCGGTGACCGCCTCGGCCGGCACGCCGGTCGTGCGGGTCTGGACCTCGGCGTCCAGCAACAGGTCCAGTGCCTCACCCAGCCGGTCGCCGGTCCAGCGCTGGGCCTGGGCCTTGAAGCTGGCGGCGCGGGAGAAGTGAAGTGGCGGGCGCAGTTTTTTCAGTGCCACATCCAATGGCTCGCCGCGCTGGGTCAATTCGCGCACCATCAGCAGTTTCTGGAAATGGCCCATGGCGCTGCGGATGATCTGGGCGGGTGCCACATCGGCGGTCCACAGCCGTTCCAGCTCGCGGTCCAGGCGGGCGAAATCGCCAGTGCCCGCCGCGTCACTGGCGGCCTCGCTGCGCGCCTCGGCCTCGTCGCCCATCACTGCGCGGACATCGTCGATGGTGACCTTGTCCTGGCCTCTGGCATAAAGCGCCAGCTTTTCCAGTTCGCGCCTTGTGACGCCGCGATCTGAGCCCAGCCGCGATACCGCGTCTTCCAGCGCGTCCGGGGTGATGGAAAGGCCCTCTGCCCGCAGGCCGTCGCGCACCACATCGGCCAGATCGCGCGCCGAGTCGGGATAGCAGGCGATGGCGGCGGCGTGGTTCTGGCTTTCGAACAGCTTGCGCAGCGCCGCCGTCTTGGCCAGGTCGCCCGCTTCCGCCACCACCAGCGCATCGCCCTTGATATTGGACAGCAGTGTTTCAAAAATCTCGGCACTGGCGTTGGTCGCGCCGCGCACCCGCACCACCCGGCGCCCGCCCATCATGGAGATGGCGGCGGCCTCGTCTGCCAGGCGCGCCGGATCGGCCAGGAGCGCCGTCTCGTTGAAATCGGCGACATTGAAGGGATCGGTCAGGTCGGGGACCACCTGCCTGGCGAGCTTTTCGGCACGCTCCTGCACCAGCCCGGCATCGGGGCCATAGACCAGCGCCGCCGCCAGCGTCTTCGGGGGCGCGGCGACAAAGCGGTCGGCTTCGTGATTCTTGACGATCATTTTGCGCGCCGGAAATAGGCACCCAGGTCCAGATGGATGCGTTCGGCAATGTCCTGGGCGGCGCGTTTGGAGGAATCCTGCGATGCCGCAAGGGTGGCGTAGGGCGAATCGGCCACGTTGTAGGCCGACAGGTTGGTCTGGTCGCCCTCCGTCAGCTGCGTGCCGCGCGCGTCGGTCAGCACATAGTGGACGTCCAGGGTCTGGTTGTAGCGGGTAATGGTGGCATCATTGCGCAGCGCGATGCCCTGGCTGGTCTCGTTCAGCGTCACTTTCAGGATATAGTGTTTGCCCGCCTTGGTGCCGTCGCTGTGCAAAAGGTCGATCAGCTCGTTGCGCAGTTCATAACCGTCGCGGTCGGGGATGGGTTCGACATAGATGGCGGTGAGCTGCGGCTCCAGCGCCGAACCGTACATGGGGTGGAAGCCGCATCCGGCCAGCAGCAGGGTCGCAGGAAGGACAAGGGCCTTCTTCATGCGACGATGTTCACTATCCGGTTTGGAACCACAATCACTTTCTTCGGTGCCTTGCCCTCCAGGGCGCGCACCACGCCGTCCAGCGCCAGGGCGGCGCTTTCGGCCGCCTTGCCGTCGGCATCCTTGGGCATGGTGATTTCGCCGCGGCGCTTGCCGTTGACCTGCACCGCCAGCGTCACGCTGTTGGATTGGGTCAGCGCCGGATCGTGTTTCGGCCAGGGGGTTTCGGCCACCAGCCTTGCGTGGCCCAGCGCCTGCCAGCACTCCTCGGCCAGGTGCGGCATCATGGGGGCGCACAGCAGCACCATCGCCTCGATCGCTTCGCGGCGGGCGGCGCCATCGCATTTTTCCGCGGCCCCGATTGCATTGGCGAGAGTATAGAGCTGCGCCACGGCGCTGTTGAAGCGCAGGGCCTCCAGATTCTCGGTCACCGCGGCGATGGCCTTGTGGGTGGCGCGGCGCAGGTTGAGGCTGGCTTCGTCATTGGTGGTGACGGGCGTGCCGGGCGCGGCCAGCCCCTCGCTCTCGCTGGCCAGGCGCCAGACGCGCTGCACGAAACGCCAGCAGCCTTCGGCGCCCGCGTCGGTCCACTCGATGTCGCGCTCGGGCGGGGTATCGGACAACATGAACCAGCGAATCGTGTCGGCGCCGTAATCGGCGATGATCGTCTCGGGCGCGATGACGTTCTTTTTCGACTTGGACATCTTCTCCGACGGGCCGATGGTCAGTTCGGCGTGGTCGGCAATGCGGAGTGCCTTGCCGCCGTCTTTCGTCACCTCGTCGGGGGAAACCCAGTCACCCTTCGTGTCCTTGTAGGTCTCATGGCAGACCATGCCCTGGGTGAACAGGCCCGCGAAGGGTTCGGCCACCCTGACCATGCCAAGCTTGTACATGGCGCGCGTGATGTAGCGGGCATAGAGCAGGTGCAGGATCGCATGCTCGATGCCGCCGATATACTGGTCCACCGGCAGCCAGTAATCCGCCGCCGCCTTGTCCACCGGACCCTCCGCATGGGGCGCGGTGAAACGGGTGAAGTACCAGGAGGAATCCACGAAGGTGTCCAGCGTGTCGGTATCGCGCGTGGCCGCGCCGCCGCAGGACGGACAGGGGGCGTTCTTCCAGGCGGTGTCGGCATCCAGCGGATTGCCCTTGACCGCGAAATTGATCTTCTCCGGCAGCTTCACGGGAAGCTGGTCTTCCGGTACCGGCACCACGCCGCATTTGGCGCAGTGGATCATCGGAATGGGACAGCCCCAGGGACGCTGGCGCGACACAAGCCAGTCGCGCAGGCGATAGTTCACCGTGCGCTGGCCCACGCCCGCCGCCTCAAGCCGTTTGGCGACTTCGGCCTTGCCCTCTTCCACGCTCATGCCGTTCAGGAAGCGCGAATTGGCCAGCCTGCCGGGGCCGGTATAGGCCTCGTTGCCGACATCAAAGGTCGTGGGATCGGTGCCTTCGGGCACCACCACCGGCGTGACCGGCAGACCGTATTTGCGGGCGAATTCCAGGTCGCGCTGGTCGTGCGCCGGGCAGCCGAAGATGGCGCCGGTTCCGTAACCCATCAGCACGAAATTCGCCACCATCACAGGCAGCGCCCAGCTCTCGTCGAAGGGATGGATGGCTTTCAGGCCGGTGTCATAGCCCTTCTTCTCCGCCTTCTCGATATCGGCTTCGGCGGTGCCGACATGGCGGCACTCCTCGATGAAGGCAGCCAGCTTCGCGTCGGTCTTTGCCAGTTCCTGTGCCAGGGGATGTTCGGGCGACAGCGCCACGAAGGAGGCGCCGAACAGCGTGTCGGGGCGCGTGGTGAAGACGTCCAGCTTTCCGGCGTTGGAGCCCGCGAGCGGAGGCGAGCCATCAGACAAAGTGAACTGGAAGCGCAGGCCTTCGCTGCGGCCGATCCAGTTCTTCTGCATCAGCCGGACTTTTTCCGGCCAGCGGTCCAGCGTGTCCAACCCCGCCAGCAAGTCATCGGCGAACTGGGTGATCTTGAAGAACCATTGGCTGAGCTTGCGCCGTTCCACCACCGCGCCCGAACGCCAGCCGCGTCCGTCGATCACCTGTTCGTTGGCCAGCACGGTCATGTCGACCGGGTCCCAATTGACGTCCGCCTCCTGGCGATGGACGAAACCGGCCTTGTAGAAATCCAGGAACAGCTTCTGCTGCTGGTGATAATATTCCACGTCGCAGGTGGCGAACTCGCGCGACCAGTCGATGGAAAGGCCCATCATCTTCAGCTGGTCGCGCATGTGCGCGATGTTCTCATAGGTCCAGTCGCGGGGGGAAACGCCCTTGTCGCGCGCGGCGTTTTCGGCGGGAAGGCCAAAGGCATCCCAGCCCATGGGATGCAGCACGTTATAGCCCTGCGCCCGGCGGAAGCGGGCGATGACATCGCCCATCGTATAGTTTCGGGTGTGGCCCATGTGGATGCGCCCCGACGGATAGGGGAACATCTCCAGCACATAGCATTTGGGTGCGGCGCCCGACTTCGACGAGTCGAGCGCGGGCGTCCTGAACAGGCCGCGGCGATCCCATTCGCCCTGCCAGCGCTTTTCCGATTCCTTGGCGTTGTAGCGCGCCATCGTCAGCCCTCGCCAGGCTCAGCCGGATGTGCCCAGCGTGGCAAGACGCAGTTCGCGGGCCCGGGTCAGGATGGCGTCTTCCAGCTTGTGCGCGGTGTCGGGGCTAGGCTGGGCATCGCTCCAGCCATTGGCATTGCGCACCTGGCGGAACACCACCACCTTCAGGCCGTCGGCGCGCAGTGCCCGGTCCATGATGTAGACCGTCACCTTCAGCCGCTCGTCGGGCGCGGTGGGGGCCACATACCAGTCGCTGATGATGACACCGCCAAACGGATCGGCCGACTGCAGCGGCAGGAAGGACAGCGTGTCGAGCGAGGCGTGCCAGAGGAAGGAATTCACCCCCAGGGTCATGCGGCTGGAGCCGCTGGCGATGCTGGTGCCGCTGTCCATGGCGCGTGTGCCGTCATCGGACGAACCGCAACCGGCCAGGAGCAGCAGGCAGGCAAAAGCAGTCAGAAATCGCATCGCTGTTCCTTTGAGGGACGGGCGGGGTCCTGCGGCTTATACTGGCCCCGCTCCCCTGGCGCAACGGCGCCTCCGCTTGCCTTGGTCCGGCAAGTTCGGCTTATTCTGGAAGGACTTAAAGCGGGGCTTAAGGCGGGTTGGGCATTGCGGAACGGTAAGGCGGTTTGGGTTCTGGGTGCGGCGGCTTGGCTGGCGGGCTTGTGCGCCGCCAGCGCGGCCCCGTCCGACTGGACGGTGGCCCCACTGTCCTTTCCCGCCGGCAATGCCGAACTGACCATCAATGCGCAGGCGTCCGGCGCCCTGTTCGGACCCGACCAGCCCGGCCAAAATGGGAAAAAATTTGACGGGACACAGGCCAGCGGCACCTTCCGGCTGATGCCCACCCTCAGGCGCGACTATGACAGCGGCCTGGCCCTGTCGCTGGAAGGGGTCGTGGCGGCCTCCGATCCCCTGTCGCGCGGGCGCTATGACGGGGACGCGCTGGAGCGGCTGGCAGGCGTGGCCCGCACCGGGCTGGGGACCGTGCAGATCGGGCTGGCGGATGGCGCCGGCTATGCGCTGGCGGTGACCGGGCCCAAGGTCGATCCCGGCGTGTCGCTGGACGATCCGCGCACGAGCTTTTTCCGCGATCCGGCGGGCGGGCGGGCGCTGACGGAGCTGTTTCCGCTGCGGGCGGAAGTCGGCGCCTCGTCCAACTATGCCAAGTTCACCTATGCCAGCCCGGAATTATTCGGCATCCAGCTGGGCCTGTCCTTCACGCCGACGGAAGGCAAGCAGCTTCCCTTCATGAATGCGGGACCCCATGTGCCGGGCCGGCAGGCCGACATCTGGGAAGCGGCCTCGCGCGTCAGCCAGGATGTGGGCCCGGTCACTGTCAGTGCCTACGGCGCCTTTGCCACCGGCCGCGCCGAACACAAGCTGGCGGGCCAGCACGGCGTCAGCGACATCGGCTTTGGCCTCAGAGCCGACTATCCGGTGAATGACGAAATCACCGTGTCGCTGGGCGGAGCCTACCGCACCAGCAATGCCCACGCCTTCGACATCAACCAGAGCTGGGGCGGGCCTGCCAGCCGCGTCCTTGCGGCCTCGGGCATGATCAGCAACGGCACCTGGAGTGCAGGGCTGGAATATGGCAACGGCGTCGCCGGCGCGGTGCCGGGCCAGCCCCGCATCGGGCTGAACGGGTGGGAAGCCTCGCTGGGCTATCAGGTCAGCAGCTCCATAGGCGCCAGCACCGGCTGGCAGCATCTGAGCTATGGCAGGAACAGCGGCGTCTTCTTCAGCGGAAGCTCACGGCTTTCGATGGACGCCGTGTTTGTTCATTTGAATCTCACGACGTCACAATAGGGCACCAATCGCGGCGATGCCGCTGAACGATGGCGCCAGCAGCGCCGCGTTCCGTGCCGTCACGCCGCCCAGGGCATAGACCGGCGCCGGCGCGGCCGCGGCGATGAAGGCTGCTCGCGCGGCACCAAGCGATGGCGCACCCGGATGGCTGGCGGTGGGAAAGACCGGCGAGAGGAACAAAGCGTCGACTTCGCGCGCCCGTGCCATCGCGCCCAGCGAATGGACGGATGCGGTGATGATCCAGCCTGGATGGCGCGCGCGCCAGTGCATCGCCTCTGCCATGCGCGCCTGCGGCAGGTGAAGCCCCGCGGCCCCGACGCGCGCCGCCAGCCTTTCATCCCCCGCGATCAGCAGCGGGGCGATGCCGCACAGGGCCTCGGCCAGCGCGGCGCGTTCCCCCGCGCTGCGCCCACGCACCACCACCAGGCTGCCCGGCGGCAGGCGGCATGCCGCGCCGACCCAGTCGGCCCTGCGCTCATCGGTGAACATCACCAGGGGAAAAGCCGCGTTGAGGCGCTGCTGCTGTCTTGCTAGGGATAAGCCCATGACCATCGCGGAAAATCTTCAGGCCATTGTGGCGCGCATCGATGCGGCGCGGAAGGCCGCCGTCAATCCGGCGCCAGCGACCCATCTGGTGGCGGTCAGCAAGACCGTGCCCGAAGTGGGGGTGCGCGAGGCCATCGCCGCGGGCCAGCTTCTGTTCGGCGAGAACCGGGTGCAGGAGGCGCAAGCGAAATTCCCCGCCCTGAAAGCGGAATTCCCCGGCATCGAACTGCATCTGATCGGCCCCTTGCAGACCAACAAGGTGCGCGAGGCTGTGGCGCTGTTCGATTGCATCCAGACGCTGGACCGCATTCGGCTGGCCGACGCCATCGCCGCCGAAAGGGCGCGCGGGGGCAAGGTGCCGCGCCTGTTCGTGCAGGTCAACACCGGCGAGGAGCCGCAGAAGGCGGGCGTGCTTCCGCGGGAGGCGGGCGAATTGATCCACTATGCCCGCGACATTCTGAAACTGCCGGTGGAAGGGCTGATGTGCATCCCGCCGGTGGAGGACGATGCAGCGCCGCATTTCGCGCTGCTGAAGAAGCTGGCCGATGAGCATGGCCTGCCCTTCCTCAGCATGGGCATGAGCGGAGATTTCGAGCTGGCGGTAAAATTCGGGGCGACTCACGTACGGGTGGGAAGCGCCATCTTCGGCGCGCGACCATCCGCCTAGCCGATCCTGATCCGGTCGCCTTCGCCAAGCTGCGCCAGCGCCGCCAGCGCGTCGCCCAGCGTGACCGCCACGCAGCCTTCGGTGGGCGCAAAATCGGGCCGCGCCAGATGCAGGAAGATGGCGCTGCCCTTGCCGGGCACCACCGGATCGTCGTTGTAGCCGATCACCAGCACCAGGTCGTAGAGATGGTCGAAGCGCCACATGGCTTCGTGACTGGCGGCGTAAGGCAGGCTGACCAGCCGGTTGTAATTGGGATCGCCGGGCGCGTCGCACCACCCGTCATTGGGGCGAAGGGCCGCGGGCGTGAAGATGCATTGTGGCGCTGCGATACGGTCGGCGCGATAGAAAAGCCCGCGCAGCGGCCAGGCGCCGCGCGGGGTGATGTTGTCGCCTTCGCCGCGCTTGTCGCCGATGCCGGCCCTGCCCACGGCGCAGCGGCGTTTGCCCGCGCCCCAGTCCAGGAAGGCCTGGCCGTTGTCTTCCGTCACGATCAGGTCCATGCGGGGGGATTATAGCGTCAATTCACGCCGGAGGTTATGTACTGGCCCGTCAGCAGCACGCTGCGCTGATAGGCATAGAGCGCGCGCTGCGCCGTCTCGCCGGTCACGCCCTTGGCCGAAAGCGCGCTTGTGAGGGCCGCCAGCTCGCCGGACGGCATCTGCACGGATTTGCCCATGTCCGGCGAAGCGGCATCGGACGGCAGGGAAATGGCAGGGGGCGCAATGGAACCGGTGGTGGGCGCCGTCAGGTTGGCGGCCACCTTGGTTTCGCGATCCGAAGAATCAAACAGGGCCAGCACGGTATCCTCGACCGACTTGCCGGTCGCGGCCTCGAAGGCGACATCGGCCACCGCGCCGGCCGCGCCCCAGACCCCGCCATAAAGCGCATCGCCCGCTACCTTGGCGAAGGCGTCGACGCGATCGCCGGTCAGCGCGCGGTAGATTGTGCCGATCACCGGCAGGTGCTGCAGCGGATTGACGATGTCCAGAAGCTCGGAAAGGAACGACTCGCCGCCGCCCGACGGAGCCGAGGCGGCATGGGACTGGACAGCCGGTGACGCCGCTGCCGGGGCGGGCACATAAGGGGTCGGAGTGTGGACATCGAAGCGGGGCATGTGGAGGATAAGACAAGCAAGCGCCGGGCCAGCCCTTTTTGCGCCTTATTGCTGGAATTTCATGGGGTTAAGAGTGCGCCGCACGGCAAATTTTGCCGCCCGGGCGCGCGCGCGCTAAAATTGCAAGGAATAGGGACCATCCGAGCATGCCCAGCCGCATCCTTTTGTCCGATGACGATCCGGTCCTGCTTGCCAGTCTGGCGGAGCAGCTCGCCCATGAGGGCCTGCATGAGGTGGTGCGCGCGGCCAGCATCGATGAGGCCCTGGATGCGGCAAGGAGCACACCCTTCGCCCTGGCCATCATCGGCCAGACAGGTAAGGGCGGGTTAGACTTGGCCGGCAGCTTGCGCGATGCCGGCATGGCTTGTCCGATCCTGCTTCTGACCGATGGCGTGGGCCCGGACGGAGACGGTTTTGAAACCCTGGCCAAGCCTTTCCGCTTCGCCGCGCTTCTGGCGCGCATCCACGCGCTGACCACCCATCATGCGGGGATCGGTGATGTGGCGGTGCGCATCGGCCCTTATACCTTCCACCCCTCGGCCAAGCTGCTGCAGACGGATGGACGCAAGGTCCGCCTGACTGAAAAGGAAACCAACATCCTGAAGTTCCTGCATGCCAGCGCCGGCACCGTGCCGCGCGAGATCCTGCTGCATGAGGTCTGGGGCTATGGCCCGGCGGTGGCGACCCACACGCTGGAAACCCATATCTACCGCCTGCGCAAGAAGATCGAAGAGGATCCCGGCCGAGCCCAGATCCTGCTCACCGAGGGCGGCGGGTACCGGCTGTCCGCCTGAAGGCCCGGTAGGATTGTTTAACAGCCGTTAACCCTTTCGTCCTTAGAAAATCGGGATGGCGAGGAAGCCTCCGTCCAGTCCCGTGCCCAACGCGCGCATGGTCCGCGCCGGAGAAGCACGGCGCGCCCCGCCCGCCGAGGCGCCGGAGCCGCTGGCGTCGCCCCCGCCCAGAAAGATTCGCACCTGGCCCTATATCCTGATCATGCTGGGCGCCTGGGGACTGATCTTCGCCGGGCTGTTCTTTTCGCACTTCCTCTCCAGCCTGCCTGATGTCAGCCACCTGATGGTTACGGGCCCTTCGCGTGACATCACCATCCTGGATGACCGGGGCCGCCAGATCGCGCGGCGCGGCCTGACGCAGGGACGCATGGTGGCGGTGGAAGACCTGCCCGACTTTGTTCCCAATGCCTTCATTGCCATCGAGGACCGGCGCTTCCGTTCTCATTTCGGCATCGATCCCATCGGCATGGCCCGCGCCGCCTTCGAGAACATGATGAGCGGCCATGTGGTGCAGGGCGGATCGACCTTGACCCAGCAGCTGGCCAAGAACCTGTTCCTCAGCCCCAGCCGCAACTATGAGCGCAAGCTGCAGGAAGCCATGCTCGCGGTCTATCTGGAGACGCGCTACACCAAGAACCAGATCCTGACGCTCTATCTCAACCGCGTCTATTTCGGCGCCGGCGTCTATGGCATCGAGGCGGCTTCGGAGAAATTCTTCGGCAAGCATGCCAGCGAGTTGGGCCTGACCGAGGCGGCGATGCTGGCAGGCTCCGTCAAGGCGCCGGCCCGCTACAACCCGATCGCGGACACCGATGCCAGCCTTGCCCGCGCGCAGCTGGTGCTGAAGGCGATGGCCGAATCCGGCTTCATCGATGCCGGTACCCGCCAGATGGCGGCGGCGACGCGGCCGCGCATCGTGCGTGCCACCGGCACGCCCGGCGCCGGCTGGTTCGCGGACTGGGTTGAAGCGCGGCTGAACGATTATGTCGGCAGCACCGGCGAGCCCCTGATCGTGGAGACCAGCTTCGATCTTCCCACCCAGACCCTGGCCGAACGCGCGGTGGCCGAAGGAATGGCCCGCGACGGGGCCCGCCTTCATGCCCGGCAGGCGGCGCTGGTGGCGATGACCCCGGACGGGGCCGTGCGCGCCATGGTGGGCGGCGTGAACTACTCCGCCTCCAGCTTCAACCGCGCCACCGACGCGGTGCGCCAGCCGGGCAGCGCCTTCAAGCCCTTTGTCTATCTGGCCGCCTTCGAACATGGCCGCCGTCCCGCGGATGTCATGAATGACGGGCCGGTCAACATCCACGGCTGGAAGCCGCAGGACTATGAAGGCCATTTCAAGGGGCCGCTGCCGCTGATCGAGGCCTTTGCCGTATCCTCCAACTCGGTGGCGGCGCAGCTTACCAACGAAGTGGGGCCCGACGCGGTGGCGCGCACCGCGCACCGGCTGGGCATCGCCTCGCCCCTGGCCAAGGTGGCCTCGATCGCGCTGGGCACGTCGGGCGTCACGCCGCTGGAACTGACCGGCGCCTATGCGCCCTTCGCCAATGGCGGCGAAGGAGTCGAGCCGTTCGCCATCGTTTCCATCCGCACCCGCGCGGGCAAGGTTCTGTACCAGCACCGCCCGCCCGGCATCGGCCTGGTGATGAGCCCCGACAACAATTACCAGATGACACAGCTGATGGCCGAGACCGTGGCCACCGGCACCGGCAAGGCGGCGCGGCTGGATGAGCGGCCCAGCGCCGGTAAAACCGGCACCACCCAGGACTATCGCGACGCCTGGTTCATCGGTTTCACCGCGGACCTGGTGTGCGGGGTGTGGATCGGCAATGACGATAATGCGCCGATGAAACTGGCGACCGGCGGCGGGCTTCCGGCGCACATCTTCCATGCCTTCATGGAGGATGCCGAACAGAACCTGCCCGTGCGCCCGCTGGTGGGCGAGACGCTGGTCGCCGGCGCGGAGCCCGATTCGGTGCAGACCGCGGAGGCTGAGAGGCCGCAAGAACCGCGCAAGCCCGATGCGCTGGAACGGATTCTGGACGGGATATTCGGCGGGACTTGATTTTTTTGCGCCCCTTCGTCGCTGCTCGCGTCGGCACGGAGGCTGTCGCCGCCATGCCGACAGTTCATTGCGACATCTCCCCCTTCCTTGCGCTGCGCGAAGAAGTGGGAATCTGGTGTTTTCGTCAGGCGTTATTGCCCGCGGAGTAGCGCTGCAGTTCGCGGCCGTGGCTGCGCAGCCAGGCCTGAGCCGCATCCATGTCCGGGATCAGGCTGCGCACATGCGCCCAGAAGCGCGGGCTGTGATTCATTTCCACCAGGTGCGCCACCTCATGGGCCACCACATAATCCAGCACGAAATCAGGTGCCAGTATCAGGCGCCAGGAGAAGGAGAGCGATCGTGCCGAGGAACAGGAGCCCCAGCGGCTGGCGGTATCACGCACGGTAATGCGCGACGGCTTGACCCCCAGCGCCGCGGCGTGGCTGAGGGCACGGGTCTCGAACTCCTTGCGCGCCTCGCGCTTGAGGAAATCCAGCACCCGGCGCGGACCATGCGCCGGCTGGCCCCGTACCCAGATCGCGCCGCCGCCGCGCCAGACAGGCGCCGGGCCTTTGGCCGCTGTGCGGATCACATGCATTTCACCCCGGAAAGGAAAGTGGGCGCCAGCTTCCAGCGCCACCGGCCCCGGTACGATCGCCAGCTGGCGGGCGATCCAGTCATGCTCCCGTCGCGCGAAATCCAGCGCCGAATTCAGGCCGCGCCGCGTGGGCGCGGTGACGCTGACTTCGCCGGTGGCGGGGTTGACCTTGACGATCATGCGCCGGGCGCGCGGATTGAGCCGCACTTTTACCTCCAGCATGCGGCCATCTATCTTCAACAGCTCGCGGCGCGGGGGTGATGACTTGTTTTTAAACAACACGGATGACTCATGCATGGGCGCAGCCATTTCATGCTGCGGCGCAACCATGCTAGTTCTAGCCCGGGCAGCCTCCTCACCGGAAGACATTTCTCTGCCATGATTCGTGATGACGGGATTGCATTGGCACTTGGAGCGATCGCGCTGGCGCTTGTGCTGGGTGCGCTGGGGTTGCAGTTCCTTGCGCATCTGCCACCCTGCGAGATGTGCCATTGGCAGCGCTGGCCGCATATTGCCGCAGCCATCACTGGCCTTGCCGGTATACAGATGTGGCGAAGGCACGCGCATCTTTGGATTGCCGCCACGATACTGGTTGTGGGCCTTGCCGGTATCGCCATCGCGGGCCAATGGCGCATGGCGCCCTGGCTTGTGGCCGCCATCGTCATGATCGCCGCACTGCTGGTGCTGGCACCCGCGCGGCGCGCGGTGACAATCGCCACCGTGGCGCTGGTTGCCGTATCGGGCCTGATCGGCGCCTATCAGACCGGCATCCAGATCGGCTTGCTGCCCGGGCCCAGCGCCTGCACCGTGGCGCATGCCTATGTGCTGGGTTCTGGCGCGCCGCCGCCGGAGGTCAGCTGCAATGTCGTCACCTGGTCGCTGTTCGGCCTGTCGCTGGCGGCCTATAATGCACTTATCTCGCTTGGCGCCGCGGCGCTGGGCGCGGTATTTCTGATGAAGAGATCATGAGCCGCAAACCCAAGCCTGCTGCGCCGGGCACGAAAGCCGACATCGAATCCATGATCCGCGTGGACCATGCCGGCGAATATGGCGCGGTACGCATCTATGAGGGCCAGCTTGCCGTGCTTCGCCGCCGCAAGGGCGCCGAGCGCAGCGTCGAGACCATCACCCATATGGCCGAGCAGGAGCAGAAGCATCTGAAGGCCTTCGACGCTCTGGTCAACGCGCGCCGCGTGCGCCCCACCGCGCTGGAGCCGGTGTGGCGCGTGGCGGGTTTCGCGCTGGGCGCGGCGACGGCGGCAATGGGCGAGAAGGCTGCTTACGCCTGCACAGCCGCGGTCGAGGAAGTGATCGACGAACATTACGCCGGCCAGATCGCCGCCCTGGGCGAGACGGATGCCGGGCTGAAAGCCACCGTCACGGAATTTCGCGCCGATGAAGCGGCGCACCGCCAGACCGCGCTGGACGAAGGCGCGCAGCAGGCGCCCGGCTATCGCCTGCTGAGCGCGACGATCAAGGCGGGTTGCCGCATCGCAATCAAGCTGTCGGAAAGAATCTGAGGCCGGCAATCACGCCCTGACCAAGGGCGCGAGGAGTTTTGCGGCCTGAGCAGGAGCGAGGAGCGATGTGGGCAAGACGCCCATGAGCGACGGGCGACGCACTCGGGACGCAAAAGAACCGCGCCCTTACGGCTCGAGTTCGGAATCCCAGTACAGATAGTCCGTCCAGCTTTCATGCAGATAGTTGGGCGGGAACCTGCGGCCGTGCTCGCGCAGCTCGATCACCGTGGGCTGGTGCGGGCGGATGCGCGGATGCATGTGCGCCTGGGCCGGCATGCGCCCGCCCTTCAGCAGGTTGCACGCGCTGCAGGCGGTGACGACATTTTCCCACGTCGTGCGCCCGCCGCGTGAACGCGGAATCACGTGGTCGAAGGTCAGGTCCTCGGGATCGCCGCAATACTGGCATTCGAACTGGTCGCGCAGAAAGACATTGAACCGGGTGAAGGCGGGCCTGCGTGCCGGCCGGATATAGGTCTTCAGGGAAACGACCGAGGGCAGCTTCATCTCGAAGCGGGCCGAGTGCACCACCCGATCATATTCTTCGAGGATGGTCACCCGGTCCAGGAACACCGCCTTGATCGTGTCCTGCCAGGACCAGAGCGAAAGCGGATAGTAGCTCAAGGGCCGATAATCGGCGTTGAGCACCAGGGCGGGGCAATTGCCGGCGGACACGCTGGCGGCTAGCACGGAGGAAATCCTGTGAAGGCCAATCTCCTTTCGCAGCGCGAATTGTGCGTCATCGCGTGCGCTTATGCTAGCCGATTCGCTATGACACTTTGTAGACGCAGCGCGTCTGGCCCAGCCGCCGCAATCGCCCGGCAAATGCCTGGCCCAGGAAAATGCCGGCCATCGTCAGTCCTTCCGGGTCGATGCCGTGGCCCATGCCCGGCGCCAAGTGCCACTGTACCGCCGCCCCCGCCAAGCCGAGCTGACTGGCCGCCAGGAACATGGCCTGGGGCGGGATGACACTGTCACTGTCGCCGTGGGTCAGAAGAATGGGCGGAATATCGGCGCCGTCATTCGCCGATGGCGGCACCGAGCCGGCCAGAAGGCCCGAGAAGCCCACAATGGCTGCGGGTCTGACCTTCCGGCGCAGCCCGACATGCAGGGACAGCATCGTGCCTTGGGAAAAGCCCACCAGCGCCAGACGCTCGGGCGGAAGGCCCAGGCGCGCAAGTTCAGCATCCACGAAGGCGTCAAGCACCGGGCCCGCCTGTTCCACGCCCATCTGCATCTCGTGTGGATCGATGCGGGAGATCGCAAACCACTGATAGCCGGGCGCTCCGGGAACGCGCGCCGGCGCATTGGGCGCGCTGAACGCCACCGTCGGCAGCATCTGGCGCCAATGATCGGCCAGCCCGATCAGATCCTGGCCGTCGGCGCCATAGCCATGCACCATGACGACCAGATGACTGGCGGGGCCGCGGGCGGGCGGCATGGTGGGACCGGCCAATATGGGGGTATCGAGTGTCATGGTTGGCGTGATGGGCTAGATTTGCAGACCATGATTGTAACCCGCTTCGCACCTTCACCGACAGGCCTGCTGCATCTGGGCCATGCCTTTGCCGCCATCGTCGCGTTCCAGGGCGGCGACGATTTCGTATTGCGCATCGAGGATATCGACTCCGCCCGGTCGCGCGATCATTTCATCGAAGCCATCTTCCTGGACCTGAAATGGCTGGGCCTGTCCTGGGACGAGCCGGTATTGCGCCAGTCTGCACGCATGGATGCCTATCGCGCCGCGCTGGACCAGCTTGAGGACCTCACCTATCCCTGTTTCTGCACCCGCGCCGACATTGCCCGCGAGATCGCAGGGGCGGGAGATGCGCCCCATGCCGGCGTCCCCCATGGCAACAAGGGCTTCCTTTATCCCGGCACCTGCCGCACGCTGACCGCCGGCGAGCGCCAGGCACGCATGGCGGCGGGCGAACCCTATGCCATCCGGCTGGATGTCGCCGCGGCGGCGGCGCTGACGGGGCCGCTGACTTTCCTGGAGCATAGCCGGCGGTATGCCGTCCATCCCGGCCTGTTCGGCGATGTGGTGATCGCGCGCAAGGACTTGCCCACTTCCTATCACCTGAGTGTGGTGGTGGATGACGCCAGGCAGGGCGTGAACCTGGTGACGCGGGGCGAAGACCTTCTGCCCGCCACCCATGTGCAGCGCCTGTTGCAGGCGCTTCTTGCCTTGCCCGAGCCGCAATATGCCCATCACCGGCTGATCCTGGACGAGGACGGGCGCAAATTCTCCAAGCGCAATGCCGCCGTCACCCTGAAGGCGCTGCGCGAAGCGGGCGCCACCCCCGCCGACATCCGCGCCCGCATCGGGCTTTGATGGCGGCGCGGGAACCGGCTAGCCTGCCGTCCTTCCGCTGTGAGTGATCCCATGTCCGATGCCATCGACCGACTTTATGCCACCATCGCCGCGCGCAAGGGTGCGGACCCGTCGCAGTCCTATACCGCCAGCCTTCTGGCGGCAGGCGTGGAGAAATGCGCCCGGAAGTTCGGCGAGGAGGCGGTGGAGACAGTGATCGCCGCCATTGGCCGGGACAGGGCCGAGTTGGCCAGGGAATCGGCCGACGTCCTCTATCACCTGCTGGTGCTGTGGGCTGCGGCAGGCGTCACCCCGGAAGATGTCTATGCGGTGCTGAAGGGCCGCGAGACGCAATCGGGGCTGGCGGAAAAGGCGTCGCGGAAGGGCTAGCGCCTAGCTCTTTTGTTCTTCTTCCTCGGCCAGACTTTTCACAAGATCCAGCACGCGCTTCCTGACCTTGGCATCCTTGATCTTCATGAAGGCCAGGGAAAGCTGCAACCCCTCGCCGGAGGAAACGAACTCCATCACCGGGGGCGCGCCTTCCGGTTCGGCCATGCCGGGCTGTCCCGCAAGCTGGGCTTCCACCCCTTCATAGAAGAAGTCGATCGGCACATTGAGAATGCGCGCCACCTCGAACAGGCGGCCCGCACCGATGCGGTTGACGCCCTTTTCGTATTTCTGGACCTGCTGGAAGGTCAGGCCCAGAAGATCGCCCAGCCGTTCCTGGCTCATGCCGATCAGCATGCGCCGGATGCGCACGCGATTTCCGACCTGAATGTCGATGGGATTTGCTTGTTTTTTCGGCACGGTTGCACGGCTCGGTTGGCCTTGCGGGAACTTACCTGCATCGGCCGCCGAACTGAACAGATATTTCATCTAGAACCGGGCCGGCGGGCCGCGCGGGCCAGGAAATACGCCACAAGGACGGCGCCAAGCAGGAGCAGGAAAAAGGGAAGATCGCCAAACCGCGCATAAACCGTTTCGGGCAGGGCGGCAGACAGGCGGGCGTCGACCACTCCCATTTTGCCCAGCGCCAGGCGGGCGGAAATCCGCCCCAGGGGATCTATCATCGCGCTGATCCCGGTGTTGGCGGCGCGGGCGATGGGAAGACCTTCTTCGATGGCGCGCACCCGCGCGATCAGCAGATGCTGGCGCGGCCCGGCCCAGGGGCCGAACCAGGAATCGTCGGTGACATTGACGAACCAGCCAGGGCGCGGCGCGCCGGTATCGGTCACTTCGCCCGGAAAGATCACCTCGTAACAGATCAGTGGCGACATGGGCGGCGCACCTGGGACTGGCAGGAGATGGGGATGATCGCCGGCTGAAAAACCCGATGCGCCTTGTGTCAGTTTGGTGATACCCAACCGGCCCAACTGGCTGGCAAAGGGCACATATTCGCCGAACGGCACCAGATGGAATTTGTCATAGACCAGAGGCAGCGCGCCATAAGGGGCAAAAAGGTAGAGACTGTTGAAGAAGGCCAGCCCCCGATCGTCATGGTCGATGCGCTCCGAGCCGGTGATCACGGTCTGCCCGCGCGCGGTAAAAAGGGCGATCTGGTCCAGCGCGCCTGGGGCGCGCGCGACCGGAAAGCCGGTGGCCGCTTCGGGCCAGACAATCACGCTGGGCTTGCCAATCGCCTTGTCCGCCGGCCGGGCGGATAGATCGACCAGACGCTCCCAGTTTCGCAGCATCAGCCGGCGGACATATTTTTCCCGCTGGGGGACATCCGGTTGTATCAGCCGCACCACCACGCCGGGGACGTCGCGAACTTGCGTGGCTGCGAGGCGGTAGGCGCCAAAGGCCAGCAGCGCGGCAAACAGAAGCAGGATCGCGGCGGGCGCGCGCCAGCGGCCGCAAAACAACTCGGCCAGCGCGGCCCCAAAAAGAATGGTGAGGAACGACAGGCCATAGGCGCCCACCAGGCTTGCTGTCTGCAGCAGCGCGGGCGCCAGGCCCCAGGCATAGCCGGACAGGTTCCAGGGAAAACCCGTCAGCAGATGGCCGCGGAGCCATTCGCACAGGGCGAAGCCTGCCGCGAAGATGAAGATGCGCGCCGGACCATCCTGCCAGAACCAGGCCGCGAACGCGCCGGCCAGCGCGCCATAAAGCGCCAATCCCGCCGTCAGCCCGACCAGCGCGAAAGGCATTTGCCAAAGATGCGCCCCCGGATCGACCATGAAGGCATAGCCGATCCAGTAGAAGCCAACCAGAAACTGGCCAAACAGGAAGGCCCAGCCGACGGCGGCGGCCGCGCGGATGGGATGGGGGGCCGCATCGGCGCCGTCGATCAGCAGCACCAGCGCGGCATAACCCAACAGCAGAGCAGGGAAGAATCCAAGCGGCGCGAACCCCGTGGCCGAGACGGCACCGGCGGCGAAGCCCAGGGCAAGGCGCCGCCAGCCGGAAAGAGATTTTATGGCGTCGCCAAAGGCCGAAAGTGCCGTCATTGCGCGGCAGCGTTCTTCTGGCTGTTTTCTTGTGCACCCTTGGGTAGGCGCACGCGAAGGCGGCGCACCCGGCGCGGGTCGGCATCCAGTACCAGGAACTGGAACCCTCCCGGGTGATCGATAATCTCGCCGCGCTGGGGCACACGGCCCAGAAGCGAGGTGACGAGCCCGCCCAGGCTGTCGGTATCCTCGTCGGCGTCCTCAAATATCAGGTCGTGGCCGGTCTGCTCCTTGAAGTCCTCCAGGTCCATGCGCGCATCGGCGATATAGCCATCGTCGTCCGGCTTGAGCGCGGCGGTATCCTCGTCATGCTCGTCGGAGATGTCGCCCACGATCTCCTCGATCAGATCCTCGATCGAGACCAGCCCGTCGGTGCCGCCATATTCGTCGATCACCAGCGCCAGATGGGTATGGCTGGCCTGCATCTTGACCAGGAGATCGAGCGCCCGCATCGAGGGCGGCGCGAACAGGATGGGGCGGCGCAGCGATACGACCGCCGCGCTGGGCGTAACGCAATAGGCGCCTTCGGGCGACGGCTCCATCAGCGCCAGCACGTCCTTGACATGGATGAGGCCGGTGGGATCGTCCAGGGTATCGCGATAAACCGGGATGCGCGAATGCTGCGCCTCGCGGATGAGCTTCATCAGTTCGGCCAGGGTGATGGCTTCGTCGGCGGCGATGATCTCGGCCCGGGGGACCATCACGTCGCGCACGCGCAGGTCGCCGAAGCGCAAAAGATTGCCCAGCATCACGCGTTCCTGCGCCGACAAGGCAGGGGATTCGCGTTCGCTTTGCTCAACGACCTCGGCAAGGCTTTCGCGCATGGCGGCGGCCGAAGCATCTTCGCCGCGCAGTTTCAGAATCAGCCGCTTCCACACCGGCAGGTGATCCGTCATGGCGCTACCGCGCGGTAGGGATCGGCGATGCCCAGGCGGGCCAGTATCTTCACCTCCAGCGGTTCCATCAGCCTTGCGTCGCGCTCGGTCTCATGATCATAGCCTGCCAGATGCAGCACGCCATGCACCACCAGATGGCTGACATGGTCGGCAAAGCGCCTGCCCGCCGCCTTCGCCTCGGCCGCGCTAACACCGTGGGCGATGGCTATGTCACCATGATAGCCCGTTCTGGCGCTGGGAAAGGAGAGCACATTGGTCGGCCGGTTCTTGCCGCGGAACTCGCGGTTCAGCGCCATCAGTCGCGCATCGTCAGCCAGAAGAATGGTAAGCTCGCCGCGCAATTTCCCTGCTGCGGCCGCAGCTTCGGCGACGCGCAACAGCTTGGCCCGAAGGCCGCGATGCCCACGCCAGGCCGGATCTTCGACCACCATCTGGATTCCACTCATGAACCGGCCCGCCGATTGTATGCGGCCACGATGCGGGCGACGAGAGGATGGCGCACCACGTCGCGCTCGGCAAAACGGGCCACGCCCACGCCTTCCACATCTTCCAGAATGGCCAGGGCCTGGTTGAGGCCATTGGCCTCGCCGTCCGGCAGGTCGCTCTGCGAGGGATCGCCCGTCACCACCATGTGGCTTTCCTCGCCCAGGCGGGTCAGCGCCATCTTCATCTGGGCGCCGGTGGTATTCTGTGCCTCGTCCAGGATGACGAAGGCGCGCGAAAGCGTGCGCCCGCGCATGAATGCCAGCGGTGCCACCTCGATCACGCCCAACTCCATCAGCCGCGCGGCCTGCTCGCCCAGAACGTCGAACAGCGCGTCATAGAGAGGGCGCAGGTAGGGATCGATTTTCTCCTTCAGGTCGCCGGGCAGGAAGCCCAGGCGCTCGCCCGCCTCCAGCGCAGGGCGCGACAGGATGATCCGCTCCACCCGCCGCTCATGCAGCATGTGGGCGGCGAAGGCGGCGGCAAGATAGGTCTTGCCGGTGCCCGCCGGGCCGACGCCAAACACCAGCGGGCGATTGCGCATCAAGTCCAGATAGGCCGCCTGGGCTGGCGAGCGCGGCCGCACGGCGCGGGTCGAAGAGGTCTTGATCGCGCCAGGCGCCAGCGCGCGGCCCTGGTCGGTGAAGCGGATCTCGGCATCGACCTCCGCCGGGGTGATGCTTTCCCCCGCTTCGACCCTGGCGTAGAGCGTGCGCAGGATCGAGGCGGCACGTTCGCGGGCTGCCCCGCCGACCGACACCAGATTGCCGCGCATGTCGATGGTGACGTCCAGCTTCTGTTCCAGCCGAACCAGATGCTTGGAATGGGGCCCGCTGACGGCAGCCAGTAGCGCGTTGTCGGGGAACTCCAGCGTCAGCGACGCTTTTTTTGTCTTGGCCGTCAAACCAGGGATCCGTGGAGGCTGTTGGCGGTGCGCCGTTCGACGCGCACGGATGCGAGCTGGCCGATCATCGCGCTTGGCGCCTCAACATGCACCGGTTGCAGATAGGGCGTGCGGCCGACGAGCTGCCCCGTCTTGCGCCCAGGCTTTTCGAACAACACTGGGAGGGTACGCCCGATCTGGCCGTCGTCGAAATCATGCTGCTGACGACCAAGCAGGGCCTGCAAGGCTTCAAGCCGGGCGGATTTCACATCCTCTGCCACCTGGCTCCGCAGGGCCGCGGCGGGCGTCCCGGGTCGCTTCGAATATTTGAAGGAAAAGGCGGTGGCGAAGCCCACATCGCGCACCAGCTGCAGCGTGGCTTCGAAATCGGCGTCGCGTTCGCCCGGAAATCCCACGATAAAATCGGAGGTCAGCGCGATGTCGGGACGGGCGGCGCGCAGCCGGTCGACGATGCGCAGATAGTCGGCGGCGCGGTGCTTGCGGTTCATCGCCTCCAGCGTGGCGTCCGACCCCGACTGTACCGGAAGATGCAGATAGGGCATCAGCTTGTCGTTGTCGCGGTGCGCGGTGATCAGGTCATCGGACATGTCGTTCGGGTGGCTGGTGGTGTAGCGGATACGCTGAAGACCGTCGATCTTCGCCAGCGCCTCGCACAATTTCGCCAGGGACCATCCACCGCCATTATAGGCGTTCACATTCTGGCCAAGCAGCACCAGTTCGCGTGCGCCCAGATCCACCAGGTGCCGTGCCTCGTCCAGCACCGCCTGGGGCGCGCGGGAATGTTCGGGGCCACGCGTATAGGGCACCACGCAGAAGGTACAGAATTTGTCGCAGCCTTCCTGCACCGTCAGGAAGGCGCTGATGCCGGTTTCTTTCGTCTCCAGAAGGGCGTCGAATTTTTCCAGCGCGGGAAAATCGGCGGCAAGCGTATGGCCGCCCTCGCGGGAGAACCGGGCGATCATCTCCGGCAGGCGGTGATAGGACTGCGGCCCCACCACCAGATCCACCGCCGGGGCACGGGCCACGATCTCTTCGCCTTCGGCCTGGGCGACGCAACCGGCCACCGCCAGCAGCATGCGCCCGCCGCCTTCCGCCTTTTGCGCCTTCAGCACGCGCAGGCGCCCTATTTCGGAATAGACCTTTTCCGCCGCCTTTTCGCGAATGTGGCAAGTGTTAAGGATCACCATGTCTGCCCCGTCAGGACCGTCCGCCTGCACATAGCCCAGCGGCGCCAGCAGATCCGCCATGCGGGCGGAATCATATGCGTTCATCTGGCAGCCATAGGTCTTGACGAAGAGCTTCTTCATGTCTGTTCCAACGCGCCCGGCGAGGTAGCAGGGTCGTTCATCGGGCAGGTGCGGGGGAAAGCGTCTTCACGGCAGGCCGGTTATCGGGGCCGGACGGACGAAATTCAAGTCAAACCCTGCCCGACAGGGCGTCCGCCAGCCCGGCGCGGACCAGCTTTTCCGCCTCCAGTGCCAAGCTTTTGCGGTCCATCCTGTCCAGACTGAGGGGCGGGTGGAACTGGACCACCACATCGGCGGGCCCAGCCAGCAGCGCCTCCCACAGGTGGGGCACCATCTCCATGTCGCCGTACCAGGCAAAAAGGGGCCGGTTCTCCCGCCCCATGGGCAGGCCGTGCAGGCCGGTGAATGCGGCCGTGACCGGTTGTACCTTCACATGCTGGCCGCCCGCCAGCCGGGCCTCGGCCGCGCCCAGAAGGGCGCTCTTGAAGGGCAGGACATGGTTGCCATCATGGCTGGTTCCTTCAGGGAACAGGACCAGGGCGTCGCCTGCCAGCAGGCGCTGGCGGATCTGGTCACGCTTTTCGCCGGTGGCGCTGCGCCGGCTGCGCTCAACGAAGACGGTGCGCTGCAGCCGCGCCAGAGTGCCAAAGAAGGGCCAGCGCGCGATTTCGGCCTTGGCGACAAAGGAGATGGGCATCACCGCCGAGAAGATCACGATGTCGGCCCAGCTTGTGTGGTTGGCGACGATCAGGACGCCCTCGCTCGTGACCGGCGCGCCCACCACGCGGATGCGAAGCCCGAACAGGGCCGCGACGCGGCGATGATACCAGTTGGGAAAGGCTCGCGCCCAGCGGCCGCCCAGCTTCAGCAGCAGCCACTGGATGGGCATGCACAGAACGGTGAATACGAGAAAGGCCGCGATGATGGCGGCGGCGCGCAGGCGGTCCATCATGGGAGGGTCACGGGATTACGGCTTGCGCCCCTTGGGCACGCCGTAAAGCTCCAGCCGGTGATCGACCAGTTCAAAGCCCAACTCCTCGGCGACGCGGCGCTGGAGCCGTTCGATTTCCTCGTTCCGGAATTCGATCACGCTGCCGGTGGCGACGTCGATCAGATGATCATGATGGGATTCGGGAACTTCCTCGTAGCGCGAGCGGCCGTCGCGGAAATCATGCCGTTCCAGGATGCCGGCATCCTCGAACAGCTTGACGGTGCGATAGACAGTGGCAATGGAAATATGCGGATCGACGGCAGAGGCGCGGCGGTAAAGTTCTTCCGCATCCGGATGGTCTTCGGATTCGGAAAGAACCTTGGCGATCACGCGCCGCTGGTCCGTCATGCGGAGACCTTTGTCGACGCAGAGTTTTTCGATCCGCGTCACTGCTAGCTCCTTTGTCTGCCGTCCGCCGGGTTGAAACGAGCACCGAGGTTAGGCGAATTTGGCGGGCAGCGGAAGTCTGAGCACCAGAGCGTCCCGGGCTTCACCGCGGGCCCGCGGCGCGCGGGGGTCATCATAATAGCCCTTGCGGAGGCCAACCTTGGCAAATCCCAATCTGGCATAGAGCGCCAGGGCGGCGGGGTTGGCCGCCCCCACTTCCAGGAACAGGTCCCGGGCGCCCAATTCCTGAGAACGGCTGGTTGCGGCGATCATCAACGCTCGCCCCAATCCCCTGCCGCGCGCCTCGGGAGCCACCGCCAGGGTCAATATTTCAGCCTCGCCGCCAGCGGCGCGGGCCAGTACGAACCCGTCCCGATGGTGGAAGGCAAAACTGCCCGGTGCGGCCAGAAGATCGGCCAGCGCCACGTGGTCCCATGGCGATTCGAAACTGGCGGCATGCAGGGCAGCCAGATGCGAAAGATCGTCCGTGGTCGGATCGAAGAGGTCGACACTCATGCCAGCCGGCCCGCCGGCAGCCTGGCGCCCGGCAGTTTGACATCCGGCGCGCGCAGGTAGAGCGGGCCAGGAACAGCTTCGGACGCCGGGCGGATCGCCGCCAGGCGCGCCACCCACAGCGCATCCGGCTGACGTATGGCGGAAAGCGTATAGTCCTTGCCCAGAGCGGAAGCGGCAGCTTCGGCGCCGGTCCCGGCCAGGGTGCATGCGCCAAAATCGCGGATGCGGTCCAGCGCATCGTCAAAGGGCAGCACCACGGGCTCCAGCGGGTCGGCCGGGCCATCGCGCAGCAGCAGATAGGCTTCCTGACGGCGCGCATCATGAATGGCGGCAGCCCTGCTCACGCCGGTCTGTGCCATCGCCGCGTCGGCCATCACCTCCAGCGTGGTCACGCCCAGCAGCGGGATTTTCAGCGCCAGCCGCAGCGCGCGCATCAGGGCCAGGCCCACGCGCTGGCCTGTGAAGGTACCCGGGCCGGTAGTGACGGCAAGCCTGTCGAGCGCCCCAAAGATCAGGCCCGCGTCCTGCATTGCTGCGTCCACCATTGGCGCCAATGCCTCGGCGTGGCCGCGGTCCATGGCTTCATAGCGATGCGCCAGGATGCGCTTGCCATTCAGCACGGCCACCGAACAGGCGCCCAGCGCGGTGTCTGCGGCCAGGACGATCATCAGAGAATCTTGCAGGCTTCGTCGAAACCCAGCCGCTCGTTGCGCGGGCGCCAGCCGCCTTCGGCGCCATAGCCCAGATTGCAGAGCAGATTGGACCGGATCGGGGCGTCAGCGAAGAACTCGCGGTCCACGCCCTCATGGCTGAAGCCGCCCATCGGCCCGCAATCCAACCCCAGCGCACGGGCAGCGATGATGAAATAGCCGGCCTGAAGACTGCCATTTCGCAGCGCGATGGTCTTGTTCGCCTGGGCGTCGGTAAACCAGCTTTGCGCTTCGGGATTGCCCCGGTAGAGCCGCGGGAGGTAGCGGGCGAAATCCAGATCATAGGCGAGAATGGCGGTGACGGGTGCTTCCATGGTCTGACGCACATTGCCCGCGTCCAGATGCGGCTTGAGCCGCGCCTTTGCCTCGGGCGAAACCAGGAAGACGATGCGCGCCGGGGTGATGTTGGTCGCGGTGGGGCCCCACCGCATTAGATCGTAGATCGCCATCAGCAACGCCGGAGAAACAGCCTTGTCCAGCCACCTGCGCGTGGTGTGCGCCTCGCGAAACAGGGTGTCGAGCGCGGCATCGCTGACCGCGTGATGCGGTTCGGAGAGCCAGGCTTCAGGCTTTGTCTGGATCATCTGGATGTCAGACCGCTTCGACCGCAGTCACCTCGGGCACGTAATGGCGAAGCATGTTCTCGATCCCGTTCTTCAGTGTCATGGTGGATGACGGACAGCCCGCGCAGCTTCCCTGCAGATGCAGCGAGACCACGCCGCTGGCGCCATCAAAGCCGCGGAAGATGATGTCACCTCCATCTTGCGCCACCGCCGGGCGCACGCGCGTCTCGATCAGTTCCTTGATCTGGTCCACCACCTCGGTGTCGGCTTCATCGTAGCTTTCCGCGGCGTCGGTCTCATCGGCGCCTCCTTCCAGCAGCGGCAACCCTTGCGTGAAATGCTCCATGATCGCGCCCAGGATGGCGGGCTTCAGGTGCTTCCAGTCGCCGTCGCGCTTGGTGACCGAGATGAAATCGGCGCCGAAGAATACACGGCTGACTTCGGGCACCGCGAACAGAGCCCGGGCGAGGGGAGAGCGGCCCGCAGTCTCGGCGGCGGGAAAATCGGCCACCGCACCATCGCCCATCACCGGGCGGCCCGGGAGGAATTTAAGCGTGGCGGGATTGGGAGTGGATTCGGTCTGGATAAACATGATAACGCGCCCTGCGGTCCGCTGTTTGGGTTCATCTTTAAATGAACCCTTGTGGCGTCGGCATCAAGGCCGGGCTTCCATATTATTTATTCCGGGTGAATTGACTATCGTGTTTTACCCGGGTAATTATGCGCCATGACCCATGTCGCTTTTTCAGGCTTTGACCGCCTGGCCTCCGGCACCCTCGCCGAGGTCTACGCCGCCTGCCCCTCGGGCGGGGGCGCCTTGATCTTCGATACCGAGACGGGCCGGGTGGTGGATGTAGATCCCCGTTTTCCTCCGGGGGCCGAAGTAGCGCGTCCCGGCCGCCCAAGGCTGGGGGTGGTGGCGCGGGAAGTCACGCTGCTGCCCCGGCACTGGGACTGGCTGGCCAGTCAACCCGGAGGCGCCTCTGTTGCGCTGCGGGAGCTGGTCGAGGCGGCGAGCCGCAGCCCCAAGGCCCGGATGCGGGCTCGCCGCGACGCCGTCTACCGGCTGGCTACGGCGCTGGTAGGAGATGCGCCGGCCTATGAGGAAGCCATGCGGGCGCTTTATGCCGGGGCGCGAGAGGATTTCCTGGCCCATATCGAGCCATGGCCGACCGACGTACGCAGAGTGCTGGAAGAAATAAGTTCTGACGCCTTTTAGGTCAGAAGTCGGAGACGATCCCCTTGCGCTCCCAGTCGCCATAGCGGGTGGGCTCGGGGCCTTTTGGTCCGCCCAATTCCGGCGGTAATTGCATCTTAGCTTCATGCGCCCGGCGAGCCTCAGCCTCGGCGGTGGCGCGTTTTGCCGCCTCCGCGATGCGGGCGGCGATCCGTTGAGACGCGGATTCTTGATTGGCCATCAGCAGAGCCTACATCTTTAGCACCTGGAGTTACAAAACCGATGAACACGCTTCGCACTGGTATCCTGATGGCGGCCCTGATGGGGCTGTTCGTGGCGGTGGGCGCCGCGGTGGGCGGAACCGGCGGGATGCTGATCGCCTTCTGTGTCGCGGGGGCGATGAACCTCTTTGCCTACTGGAATTCCGACAAGGTGCTGCTGTCGATGTACGGCGCGCGCCAGGTCGATGCCGCCAGCGCGCCCGACCTTTACCGTCTGGTGGAGCAGCTGGCCAGCCAGGCCGGGCTGCCTATGCCCAAGGTGTTCATCACCGAAAATCCCCAGCCCAACGCCTTCGCCACCGGCCGCGATCCTGACCACGCTGCCGTCTGCGTTACCACCGGCCTGATGGCGCAGGTCAGCCGGGAAGAACTGGCGGGCGTGCTGGCGCATGAGTTGGGCCATGTGAAACATCGCGATACGCTGATTATGACCATCACCGCGGTTATGGCAGGCGCCATCTCGATGCTGGCCAACTTCGCCTTCTTCATGGGCGGACGCGATCGCAACAATCCGCTGGGGCTGGTGGGCATGTTGGTGGTGATGCTGGTGGCCCCGCTGGCCGCGGTGCTGGTGCAGGCGGCCATCTCGCGCTCGCGCGAATATGAGGCCGACAAGGCCGGCGCCGAAATCACCGGCCGTCCGCTGTGGCTGGCAAGTGCCCTTGGCCGTATCGAGAAGGCTGCACATCAGATTCCCAACTATCCTGCCGACGCCAATCCGGCCACGGCGCATATGTTCATCATCAATCCGCTGCATGGCGGCTTCTCGGGCCTGTTCGCCACCCATCCGGCGACGGCCGACCGCGTCGCGCGACTGCGGGCGATGGCGGGCCAGCCCGAGGTCGCCGCCCAGCGCGGACCTTGGGGCTGAATTGCGGCCTGAACTGTCCTAAACAGCCTTCATGAGTGATGCACCCGGACTTGCTGCCCGCCAGGCAGCGCTGGCCATGCTTTCCGGCGTGCTGGGCCGGGGACGCAGTCTGGACCATCAGCTGGATTCACTGGAGGGACTGGCGACCCGCGATGCCGGCTTTGCCCGCGCGCTGGTCAGCCAGACGCTGCGCCATCTGGGTGTGCTTGATGCGGTGGTGCGCCATTTCGTGCCCAAGCCACCGCCGCCGCACAAGGCCGGACCTGCCAGTGAGATATTGCTGCTGGGCGCCTGCGAGCTTCTTGTGCTGAGGACCGCCGACCATGCCGCGGTCAATGGCGCCAACGCGCTGGCGGCCAAGGACAAAAAGGCGGTGCATTTCAAGCCGCTGATCAACGCGGTGCTTCGCCGGATCGCGCGCGAGGGCGTTGATGTTCTGGTAGGGTTGGACTGGGTGCGGCTGTCGGTGCCGGACTGGCTATGGGGCCGCTGGCGCGAGCAATACGACGGGGAGACGGCGCGCAGGATTGCCCAAGCGCATCTGAACGAGGCGCCGACCGATATTGTCCTGAAAGCCGATGCCGCATCCTTTCCAGAGAGCGATGGGCTGTTCGGGCGGGTGCGGCGGCTGAAGGCTGGCGGGCGGATCGAGGCGATGGCGGGCTTCGCGGAAGGGGACTGGTGGGTGCAGGACGCGGCCGCCACGCTTCCGGCAAATCTGCTGGGCGATGTGCGTGGAAGGCGCGTCATCGACCTGTGTGCGGCGCCGGGCGGCAAGACCATGCAGCTTGCCGCGGCGGGGGCCCTGGTGACAGCGGTGGAGATCGATCCGGTGCGGGCGGGGCGCATCCGGGAGAATCTGGCCCGCACGGGTCTTTGCGCCACCATCGTGGAGGGTGATGCGCGGGAGGTGCAGCTGACCGCGCCGCTGGTGCTGGTGGATGCGCCATGTACCGCCACCGGTACCATCCGCCGCCATCCTGACCTGCCCTGGATCAAGCAGGCCGGCGATGTCACCCATGCGAGCGCGATGGCCTATGAGATTCTGGAGGCGGGCGCGGCGATGGTCGAGCCCGGTGGAACACTGGTCTTTGCAGTCTGTTCGCTGGAGCGCGAGGAAGGCGAGGAACAGATCGCCGCATTCCTGTCGGCGCATCCCGAATTTTCCCGCGCGCCGCTGTCATCTGACGACGTGTTTGGCCACGGCGAATGGATCACGCCCGACGGTGATCTGCGTACCTTGCCGTTTCATCTTGGCGGCATGGACGGCTTCTATGCCGCGCGGCTGAAAAGATCACAGACGCCCCAGGGCATAGGCGATGGCCAGATACACCTTGCCGGTGTCGGCGGAGAGCAGCGTCGAGGTCAGAAGGCCGCCGCCATCGCCTTCCCGCGCCCTGTCCAGCAGCATCTCGAACTCGCTGATATAGGCGTCGGCGGCATCGTGGAACACCTTGTCGTCGCGATAGAGGCCGGTGATGCGGTCCACCGCCTCGGCGTCGATGGTGCCGGCCAGGCGGCGCGCGAACACGCTGCGGTCGCCCATCAGATACTGTTTCCATTCCATCGTGCCGGGAGACTGTTCGTCCAGCTTTGACAGGTCGATCGCCAGGTCGGCAAGCGCGGCCTCCAGCGCCGCCAGCGAGACGGCCTGGGCGCCGCCGGCTTTCAGCCGCATGTCGCCGTCGCCCTGTTCGGCGGCGGCCAGCAGGGTCTTCATGTCCCAGGTCTTGCTTTCCCTGGGCTCGCGCTTCTGGCGCGCGGTCAGCTTGCGGGCCAGGCCCTTCAGGCCTTCGCTTTCCGGTTCGGACCTGGGCGCGGCTTCGGTTTCGACTTCGGGGCTCGCCTGAGGGATCGGCAGCGGCTTGTTGCCGGAGCGGGCGTGCAGGGTGGACATGGCGCGCGCCGATATGTTCAGAAGCTGTTCGGTCTCGCCGGCGATCATCTCGCGCACGCGGCGTGCCTCTTCCTGGGCCAGGCCCGGCAGGCGGATGATGTGGCGCTCAAGGTCTTCGGTGGTCTTGCCCAGGATGCCGCGGATCCTGCCGGCTTCGGCGCCCATCTCGCCGGCGGTGCGCAGCAGCCGTTCGCATTCGCCCATCGCCTCGCCCACCAGAAGCCGCGCGTCCTGCCTGGCCTGGGCTGCACTTTCACCGATCAGGGTCTGGGCGCCGGTGCCCGCTTCCTTCAGTGCCGCCGACAGCTGCGCCAGCACCGCGGCGGCGGCATCGCCGGCATCCTTCAGCCGTTCGGCCTCGCGTGCGAAGACGCCGGTCAGCGTTTCGGCGCGGGTGGCTGCGCTGACCATCAGGTGTTCCAGATGCAAGTCGGCGTCGGTGGTTACCACCTCGCATTTGCGGGCTTCGGCGGCCAGTGCCTCCACCGCCTGTTCCAGACCGCGGCGCTGCTGGGAAAGGGCATTGTCCAGCCGCTCGCCTTCCTGTTCCAGCTTCTGCATCAGCTCGGAAAGCTGGGTGCGCTGTTTTTCCTGCCGCGCCAGCACGAATTCGGCGCGCGATGCGGCGCTGTCGGCCATTTCCCCGATCCGCGTGGCCTGGCGGTCCAGTTCGACGGCGGCTTCGCGCGGCGCATCGGTCGCGGCGGTGACCGCAGCGCGGAACCCGGCGGCCTGCACATCCAGTGACTGGGTCGCCATCTTCAGGGTGCCTTCCGCCGCTTCCATCATCGACTTCAGCTGCGCGGCGCGGCCGGCGATCGTCTCGCTGGCGCGGGTGGCGGCCCCGGCCAGACCGTCACCCAGCGCTGCGACGCGCTGGTTTTCCTGGGCCAGGCGCGCGGCAATGGCCTCGCCGGCGCGGGCGGCGGCGCCGGTCAGGCTGTCGCCCATTGCTTCCACCCGCTGGCTTTCCTCGGCCAGCCGGGCGGCAATGATCTGGCTGGCGCGGGTTGCGGCGGCAGTCAGGCTGTCGCCCAGTGCTTCGATCCGCTGACTTTCCTCTGACAGGCGCGCGACGATGGTCTGGCTGGCGCGGTCGGCGGCGCCGGTCAGGCTGTCGCCCATCGCTTCGATCCGCAGGCTTTCCTGGCCCAAGCGGGAGGCGATGGTCTGGCTGGCGCGCGATGCCGCATTGTTCAGGTCGTCGCCCAGCGCCTCCATCCGCTGGCTTTCCTCGGACAGGCGCGCGGCGATGGCCTGGCCGCGCACCTCGGCGCGGGCGCCGGCTTCGTCCAGGGTGGATATCTGGGTTTCCAGCACCTGTTCCAGCGCACGCATGCGCTGGGCGGCGGCGTCCAGCCCGGTGTTCAACCCGTCCAGCTCGCGCCGGATGAAGCGGGCCAGCCGGGCGGCGTTGCTGGCGGCGGCTTCGTCGGCGGCAAACAGGCGGTCGGTGGCGACCAGAAGGGCGCGGGTCGCCTCGTGCATCGCGGCGCTGCGCGCGAGCACCGCGGCAATGGCCAGGAACAGCAGGGGCGGCAGCAAGGCGCCGGCGGTGAAAAGCGAGGCGTGGACGGGATCGAGCGCGGCCAGGCCCTTTGGCCCCAGCCAGCCCCAAAGGAAGGCCGCGGACACCCCCACCCAGAACAGGCTGGCCATGCCGGCCACGGCGGTAGCGACGGCGCCGAAGCGGGTAGGCCGGATGCGGATTGCAGGACCCTTGGCTTCCGGCGCAGCCGCACCAGGGGCAGGGCGGGCCGTGCTTTCGGCCTTGTCCACCAAGACAGGCTGGTTCTGCCCGAATGTCCTGACCACGCCCTTCAGACCCTTTGGATTCCCGGCATTTTAAACATCATTCGCCGGACCATGCGAGCGTTTCACACTATAAAAGGCCCGCATTAACGAGGTCTTAGCCGTGGCCGGGCCAGTATGGCGCCATGACCGACACCGACACGCACTCCTCCGACCTGGCCATCGACCTGAGCCACCTGGCCCGCTACACCGGCGGCGAACACATGCTGAATGCGGAGATCCTGCGCCTGTTCGATGGCCAGATCACGGCCATGGTCGAGGACCTGAGGGACGTTCTGGCCCAGCGTGACGCCAGCCGGTGGAAGCAGATCGCCCACACCATCAAGGGCGCGGCGCGCGGCGTCGGCGCCTTCCGCATGGGCGAGGCGGCAGCGGCGGCCGAACCGGTCGATCTGGTGATGCAGGCCGACAAGGCCGAGGCCGCCATCGCCCGGCTGATGCGCGAGGGCGACGCGGTGCAGGCGTTCATTGCCCGCTATCTGGTGGCGGCCTAGGGGCCGCCCGCCCTTCCGAGGATTGCAATTTCGCAATATTCCCCAAGGCGTTGTGCCGGGGGACGGTGGGGAAATCACAGCGATATCACACGCCTGGACCCTGCGGCGCGGATAGAAATTCCGCGCATGACAAGCATCCCCCACAAGCTGCGCAGCGCAGCCTTCTATCTGGGCCGTCCGCCCTTCTGGGCGCATTTCGGCCATCGCGCCCTGGGCTATCTGCAGCCCGACCTGGACGGGCGGCCGCACCAGGCCCATGCCATGGGCTGGGCGCGGGCGCGGGCCCAGCCGCTGGGCGCGGTGCTGATGCATTTCGGCCTGACGCCCGACGGCATCCTGCCGCGCCTGCCCGCCGATGTGCTGGTGGATGCGCGCCACCGGGTGGCGGGGGCGCCGGTCCGCATGGGCGGTCCCGCCAATGTCGACCTGCTTTATGCGGTCACGCGGCTTTTGGGCGCGCGCAGGGCGCTGGAGACGGGCGTGGCCTTTGGCTGGAGCAGCCTGGCCTTCCTGAGCGCGATGGCGTGCAATGGCGGGGGCCGGCTGGTCAGCGTGGACCGGCCCTATCCGGGCGACGGCAGCGAGGACTTTGTCGGGCTGGCGGTGCCCGACTATCTGGTGCCGCACTGGACCATCGTGCAGGAGCCGGACCGCAACGGCCTTGTGAAGGCGGCGGCGTGCTTTCCGCAAGGGGTGGACATCGCCCATTATGATTCCGACAAGACCTATCGCGGGCGGCAGTTCGGCTACCCGATCCTGTGGCGGGCAGTCCGGCCCGGCGGGCTCTTCATCTCGGACGACATCCAGGACAACATGGCGTTCGCCCATTTCGTCGAGCAGATGCGCGTCTCGCATGGCGTGGTGGAGAGCGGGGGCAAATATATCGGCATCGCGCTCAAGCCCGGCCTGAAGCCGGCGGTGAACTGAGGCCGGGCGAACCGGGGCGGGGACAGGCGTTTCAGGACCTGATCGCCAGATACTTGCCCGCTTAAAAGTATCGGGCGCTGGAACACTTTCCGCAGCGCATTTGTCATGGCCCGGCCACCACACGGTCGCGCAGCGATCCGGGTGGCCGGGCCATCCAGGGCAACAGGCTCCGGCGCCCTGGATGGCCCACGTAAAGTGGGCCATGACTACGGGGATTGTGGACAGGGGCGCGCCGGGCTGTCCGGCATTCGAATATTGCGCAACTTCGCAAGGCGCTGGCGCGCATCGGTTTTTCGCGAATTGTTTTCGCGATTTTCTGACCCCTCCCCCCTTTGTCCAACGGGGATAGGGATTGGATGTGCGTGCCCCGTCTGTCATGGCGGCAGTATCGCATGGGAAACGCTCGGCGGCGTGTTGGATATCTCACTGACAAATGCCGGCGCACGAAGGACGGACGCGAGGCCAAGCGCGCCCAGGCATCGGCAGCGAATTGACTGCCCCCTCTCCCCTTGTGGGAGAGGAAGAAAAATCATTGGGGTAGCGGAGCGACAGCGACGCTCAGCCCATTGATTTTTCAGGTGAGGGGTAAGTTTGGGATGTGACCCCTCACCAGCAAAATCTAAGCACTTGGGCTCGCTGACGCTTCGCCAAGTGCAAGATTTTGCGTCCTCTCCCACAAGGGGAGAGGGGAACCGAATTTCACGAATGGCGATTGGTCCTGGTCCGTCCTGGTCCGTCATGGCCCGCAGCGACAGCGTACGGACGGGCCATGACGATTGGGTTGCACTCCCATCGAGCTGCTAAAGAGCGCGCCGATCAAACGCCTCCAGCTCATGGGCGATGCAGCGTTCGATGAGGGTGCGCCAGACCGGCTCGGCGATGGCCGGTGACAGGCCCACGCGCGCCGCTTCGGCAACCACCCTGGACACCACTTCCTCCACCCGCGCCTCGTCGCGCACAAGCTCGCGCCGGGGCTTGAGCTGGGCCGCCCTCTCCATATAGGTCTGGCGCACCGCCAGCAGGGCGACCAGGTGCCGGTCCAGTTCGTCAATGGCGGCGCGCAGGGCGCCCATGTCGGCGCAATCGGAAGCCGCAACAGGGGCATAATGGGGAGCGTCATTTTGCATCGCAGCACCGCTTTGCACAGGGGTTGTCCACTTCGGGCTTTTTACATATAAGAACGTTGTTTTCCCAGTCACTACAGAAGTTTAGGTGTGGAATACAGTCTCCGATGGACAAGATCATGACCGACGCGCCAGCCCCCGCCACCTCAGGCCAGCCAATCCATACCGATGTCGCCATCATCGGCGCCGGTCCCATCGGCCTGTTCGCCGTGTTCGAACTGGGCCTTCTGGACCTGAAGTGCCACCTGATCGACATCCTGGACCGGCCGGGCGGCCAGTGCACCGAGCTTTATCCCGAAAAGCCCATCTATGACATTCCGGGCCTGCCCATCGTCACCGGCCAGGAGCTGGTCAACCGGCTGATGGAGCAGATCAAGCCCTTCGACCCGCAATTCCATTTCGGCGAGATGGCCACCAGCCTTGAAAAGCTGGCCGACGGCCGCTGGAAACTTGTGACCGATGCGGGCACCGAGATCATCGCCCCGGTCGTGGTGATCGCGGCCGGCGCGGGCAGCTTCCAGCCCAAGCGCCCGCCGGTGCCCGGCATCGAGGCGTTCGAGAATGCCGGCGACGGCATCGGCGTGCATTACGCCGTGCGCAAGATGGAGACCTTCCGCGGCAAGAACATCCTGATTGCCGGTGGCGGCGATTCCGCGCTGGACTGGGTGATCAACCTGGCGCCGCTGGCCAAGACGCTGACGCTGGTTCATCACCGCGACGGCTTCCGCGCCGCCCAGCACAGCGTCAACCAGATGCGCGAGCTGGAAAAGGAAGGCAAGGTCAAGTTCCATGTCGCCAGCGTGAAGGCGATTCATGGCGAGCCGGGCAAGCTGACCGGCGTGACGCTGGCGGGCCATGACAAGAGCGAATGGCACCATGAAACCGATGCCTTCCTGCCCTTCTTCGGCCTGACCATCAAGCTGGGCCCGATCGCCGAATTCGGCATCAATCTGCACGAAAACCTGATCCCGGTGGACACGGCGCGCTTTGAAAGCCAGACGCCGGGCATCTTCGCCATCGGCGACATCAACACCTATGCCGGCAAGCTGAAGCTGATATTGTCGGGCTTCCATGAAGCGGCGCTGATGGCGCAGGCGGCGTTCCACATCGCCCGGCCGGGCGAGAAGCTGCGCTTCCAGTACACCACGTCATCCTCCAACCTGCAGAAGAAGCTGGGCGTCTCCTGATGAAGATCTTCGCCATCGATCGCCAGGGCAAGGAATATACGCTGGAAGGCCGCGACGGCTGGAGCGTGATGGAAATCCTGCGCGACGGCGGGCTGGACATCGCGGCGGAATGCGGTGGGGCCTGTGCCTGCGCCACCTGCCATGTCTATGTGAATGACGGCTGGTTCGACAAGCTGCCCAAGCCCAGCGATGCGGAGATCGACATGCTGGACATGGCGCTGGCGGTGGAACCGAATTCGCGCCTGTCGTGCCAGATCATCTGTTCGGACGAGACCGACGGCATCAAGGTCACTGTCGCGCCCGAATAGGAACGCCGAAACGGGCAACCCGCCCGATTTGAATGCCGGCGCGGCCTTTGGCGCCAGATTCGATCAAGGCTCCTGAAAAAATCGCAATTCCCGGGGACTTGCCGCAATGTTCCGCGGCACGCCATCCTGCCCTGCAAGACAGGGCCCGCGCGCTGGGCGTGAGGCCCTTTGATTTGCTAAAGGACCCTGGAATGTTTGACCGCCGCAGCCTTTTGAAATCCGGCGCCGCCCTGACGGCGCTTTCGGCCACGCCCACCTTCGCGCAGGGGACCCATCAGGGGGCCGACAAGCCGCTGGCCGAGCTGTTCGACAATTTCGTCGCCGAGAATCTGGATGCCTCGCCCCTCACCGTCTCGTCGCTGGGCATGGATACGGGGCCGCGCGCCTGGCAGAAAAGCCTGATCGACGACGCCTCGCTGGCCGCCATCGCGCGCAACAAGGCGCTGGCGGCCAGCCAGATGAAGCGCCTGTCGGCAATCAGCCGCGCCGGGCTGAAGGGCGATGACCTGGTTTCGTATGACGTCGTCATGTACGGGCTGAAGACCCAGGTGGACGGCGCGCGCTTTGACTATGGCCCCGGCATTGCGGGCCAGCCCTATATCCTGTCGCAGCTGACCGGCAATTACAGCCAGGGCCCGTCCTTCCTGGACAACCAGCACACCATTGAGACGCGCGAGGATGCCGACGCCTATCTGGCGCGCCTGGACGGGTTCGGACGGGCGATGGACCAGGAAATCGACGTGCAGCGCCATGACGCGGCGCAAGGGGTGTTCGCGCCCGACTTCGCGCTGGCCAAGACGCTGCTGCAGATGAAGCAGCTGCGCGAGCCCAAGGCCGAGGCCTCGCCCCTGACCGAATCCATCGTGCGGCGGACCAAGGAGAAGAAGATCGCCGGCGACTGGGGCAAATGGGCCGCCCGCCTGGTGGAAGAGAAAGTCTATCCCGCGCTGGAGCGGCAGATCGCGCTGGTGGAAGAGCTGCAGAAAAAGGCCACCCATGACGCGGGCGTGTGGCGGCTTCCGCAAGGCGACGCCTATTACCGCGCCAGCCTGAAGCAGTGGGCCACCACCGACAAGAGCCCGCAGGAGATCCACCAGATCGGCCTTTCCATCGTCAAGGACCATACGGCGAAGATCGACGCGCTGATGAAGAAGAACGGCCTGACCAAGGGCACGGTGGGCGAGCGGCTGAAGGCGATGTATGCCGATCCGCGCTATCGGTATCCCAACACCGACGCGGCCAAGGAGCAGCTGATCGCGGACCTGAACAAGAAGGTGCAGGAGATCCGCGCCAAGCTGCCGTCCACCTTCGGCGTGCTGCCCAAGGCCGACCTTCTGATCAAGCGGGTGCCCAAGAATATCGAGGCGGCGCAGCCCGGCGGCTATTACAACAATGCCTCGCTGGACGGTAAGCGCCCCGGCATCTACTGGATCAACCTGCGCGACACCGCCGAAGTGCCGAAGTGGACGCTGCCGACGCTGACCTATCACGAAGGCATTCCCGGCCATCACCTGCAGCTTTCCATCCAGCAGGAAGCGGGGCTGCCGCTGATCAGGAAGCTGGCGTTCTTCTCGGCCTATATCGAGGGCTGGGCGCTTTATTCCGAACAGCTCGCCGGCGAGATGGGCATGTATGATGGCGATCCCCTGGGCCAGATCGGCCAGCTGCATGACGCCATGTTCCGCGGCGTGCGCCTGGTGGTGGACAGCGGCATGCATGCGATGAAATGGAGCCGCGAACAGGCGGTGAAGTATTACATCGACACGCTGGGCGACAAGGAAGCCAGCGCGGTGACCGAGATCGAGCGCTATTGCGTGTGGCCGGGCCAGGCCTGCACCTACATGCTGGGCAAGCTGGCCTTCCTGAAGGAGCGGGACAAGGCGAAGAAGGCGCTTGGCAGCCACTTCGACATCCGCAAATTCCATGATGCGATGCTGACGGCGGGCGCGGTGCCGCTGGACCTGCTGGACGGCATCACCGACCGCTATATCGCGGGGGCCAAGGCGTAAGGCCTGACGACATTGCGATGGGAGGCGCCCGGGCGGATCGTCCGGGCGTTTTCCTTTCAGCTCGCGACCGCCATGTAGAGGATGACGCCCAGCAGCACCCAGCAGCCGCCCAGCGCCATCACGATGTCGAAGGCGCGGACGTCTTCCGCCGCACGGGCTTCGGCGCGATGTTCGGGTCGAATGACTGTCATATGCCGTCCTGAAATCTTGTCGATTTGTCGCAACTGGTAACGCGGCCTCGCGCGGCAATGTTCCGGTGTGGACGGCGGCAAAATGTGCTGCGCTGCAAAGAAGATCGCGGCGAAAAGGCGGCGATGGACGCGCCCAGCCACAAATGCCAATCTGGATTCGGGGCTGGATTCTTCAAAGCGTTGTGGCTGTCGCGCACGTCTATACCGTCGCCTTTCAGGGCATCGAGGCCAGGGAGGTGGACGTACAGGTTCACATTTCCGATTCCGGGGGCGGGCAGTTCAATGTCGTGGGCCTGGCCGACAAGGCGGTGGCCGAAAGCCGCGAGCGGGTGCGTGCCGCGCTGTCCGCGATCGGCCTGGCGCTGCCGTTCAAGCGCATCACCGTCAACCTGGCGCCGGCCGACCTGCCCAAGGAAGGAAGCCATTACGACCTTCCCATCGCGCTGGGGCTTCTGGCGGCGATGGGCGTGGTGCCCGCCAGCGAGATGGCCAACTTCGTGGCGCTGGGCGAGTTGTCGCTGGACGCTGCGATCACGCCCGTCACCGGGGTCCTGCCCGCCGCGCTGGCGGCATCCGAACAGGGGCGCGGGCTGATCTGTCCCGCCGCGAACGGACCGGAAGCGGCGTTCGCGGGCGCCATCGACATATTGGCGGCGCCGTCGCTGATCGCGCTGGTCAATCACATGAAGGGCGCCAGCGTTCTTTCGCCGCCCGCGCCGAAAGTGGCCGAGAGCCCACGCGCCGCGCCCGACCTGCGCGACGTGAAGGGCCAGGAGAGCGCCAAGCGCGCGCTGGAGATCACCGCCGCCGGCGGGCACAACCTTCTGATGATCGGTCCGCCCGGCGCGGGCAAGTCGATGATGGCGGCGCGGCTGCCCGGGCTTCTGCCGCCGCTGGATGCGCGCGAGGCGCTGGAGATCAGCATGATCCAGTCGCTGGCCGGGGCGCTGGAAGGCGGCGCGATCAGCCGCAACCGGCCTTTCCGCAATCCGCATCATTCCGCGTCGATGGCGGCGCTGGTGGGCGGCGGGCTGAAGGTCAAACCCGGCGAAGTGTCATTGGCGCATCTGGGCGTGCTGTTCCTGGACGAGCTGCCGGAGTTCGCCCGCGCGGTGCTGGACAGCCTGCGCCAGCCCATCGAAACCGGCGAGGCGGTGGTGGCGCGCGCCAACGCGCACTTACGCTATCCGGCGCGCTTCCAGCTGGTGGCGGCGATGAACCCCTGCCGCTGCGGCTATCTGACCGATCCCCATCAAGCCTGCGGGCGCGCGCCCAAATGCGCGGTGGACTATCAGTCGCGCATTTCGGGTCCGCTGTTCGACCGCATCGACATCCATGTCGATGTCGCCGCCGTGTCGGCCGCCGATCTTGCCCTGCCGCCGCCCGCCGAGGGCAGCGCCGAGGTCGCGGCGCGTGTGGGCGCGGCGCGTGCCATCCAGCGCGAACGCTTCAAGGATCATCCCGTCCGCACCAATGCCGAGGCCGAGGGCGAGTTGCTGGACGAGGTGGCCACGCCCGATGCGGCGGGCGCAAAGCTTCTGACCGAGGCGGCATCCGCCATGCGCCTGTCGGCGCGCGGCTATCACCGCGTGCTGAAAGTGGCGCGCACCATCGCCGACCTGGCCGGGGCCGACACCGTCGCCCGCGCCCATGTGGCGGAGGCGCTGTCGTACCGCCGGATCGTGCATCCTAACGGGTAAGACGGCGCGCAGGCTGCATCGACATTTATTTTTCCTCTCCCCTTGAGGGGGCCGAAGGACGGGCGTGCGGCCAAGCGCGTCCGGTGGAGGAAGAAAAATCACTGGGTTAGTGGAGCGGTAGCGACGCTCAACCCAGTGATTATTCCGGTAAGGGGTGAGTTGGTCGTCATGGACGTACCCCCTCACCTAGCAAAATCCAAGCACTTGGCTTCGCTGACGCTTCGCCAAGTGCAGGATTTTGCGTCCTCTCCCTCAAGGGGAGAGGAAAGAGCCGGACCGATCTGCGTGCTCAAGGGCCTGGTCGACGGCTTCGGTCCGCTGAGCGGCCTTCCGCCATGACGGAACCAACGGTTCCGTCCCGCCGTTTCCACCGCATTGTAGGCGGCCGGTTCGGGGCCGCGCCATTTTGCGGAGAGAACCATGAAACCGCTTGCGATCCTGGGCGTGGTGCTGATCCTTGCCGGCATTGGCGGACTGATCTTCCGGTCGGTCCACTGGACCGAAACCAAGAACGTGGCCGATATCGGTCCCATCCAGATCAATTCCCAGGAAGACCACAGCGTCTGGATTCCGACCGCCGCCGGTATCGCCGCGGTGATCGCGGGCGTGGGCCTGGTGTTCGTCAGCCGCCGTTCGGCGTGACCGTTTCTGTTGCACCCGCGAAGAAACCGACTTTTCTTGTGAGAAGCACGTCTTCCCGCCTATCATCCCCGGCATAAATCCCCGGGAGATACGATCATGCATTCGCTCGCGAAGATTCTTCTGGGCGCCGCCGTTGCGGCCGGCGCCGCCGGCCTTGGCGTCATGGCCGTGGCGCAAACCGATCCCAAGGTCGGGACCACCATCCACGACCCCATCGGTCCGGTGCCCGATCCCAGCCATATCCCCGTCACCCTGCCCAAGGACATCAAATGCACCGGCAAGGTGGGCGTGCAGGAAACCTGCACCCTGTTCGGCGACCCCAGCAAGCCGGGCCTCTATGGCGTGATCTACAAATGGTATCCGGGGCATTTCTCCAAGCCCCATTTCCACGACCAGGAACGCTATGCCTATGTCATTTCGGGCACCTGGTGGGTTTCGACCAGCAATGTCTATGACGAGCGCACCACCTATCCGGTCCATGCCGGCACGGTGGCGATCGACCGCAAGAACACCGTCCACTGGGACGGCGCGCGCACCGGCGAAAAGGAGCCTGCCGTGCTGGAGCTGGTGGGCATCGGCCCGGTCAAGACCATCCAGGTGGACGAGAACGGCAAGCCCAAACCGAGCAACTGACCGGCGGGGCGCCGCCGTGCGGCGGCGCTTTTTTCGGGAGACCCATCCATGCGCCTGAAAATTTTTCCGGCTTTTGCCGCCGCTGCCGCGATGGCCGTGGCGGCGCCCGCCCTGGCCGAGACGCAGGCCCAGCTTCTGAACCAGGGCCCACCCAAAACCAGCCAGCCCGTGCCCGATCCCAGCCACATCCCCATGGTGTTCGGCAAGGACATTCCGTGGAAATGCGGCAATGGCGAGTGCAGCGCAAAGCTGTTCGGCGACTCGTCCAAACCAGGCATCTATGGCGTGCTGATCAAATGGGAGCCGGGGCACAATTCCCAGCCGCATTTCCATTCCACCGACCGCTATGTCTATGTCGTGTCGGGCAGCTGGTGGGTGTCGTCCAGCACCCATTATGACCCCGGCAAGATGTATCCCATTCCGGCGGGCACCTTTGTCACCGACATCAAGAACACCATCCATTGGGACGGTGCCAAGGCCGAAACCGGACCCTGCATCATCATGCTGGTGGGCGAGGGGCCGATGACCAGCACCCGCTATGTCCCCAAGGATGCAGGCAAGCCGCCGGCGGGCCAGGATTTCGTACCACCGCCGAAATAGACATGACGGACTGCCCGCAGAGGCGCACGTCAGGATTTCACCGAAGGGGAAACAATGAATAACGGGGCGCGCCGGAAATTCCATCCGGTCTATCTGATGCTGCTGGTGCCGTACCTGGCGTTCTTCTGGGTGCCCTTCTACAACAGCATCGAGCCGCAGCTTTTCGGCATTCCCTTTTTCTACTGGTGGCAGATCCTTTGGGTGGTGCTGACCGCCGCCTGCATCGTGCCGGTCTATCTGCATCAGGAACGCCGGTAATGAGCGCCAATTCCGTGACCATCGGCGTCTTCCTGGCGCTGTTCGTGTTCGTCGCCATCCTGGGCCTGTTCGGATCGCGCTGGCGCGCCGGCGATCTTTCCCAGCTGCATGAATGGGGCCTGGGGGGGCGCAGCTTCGGCACCCTGATCACCTGGTTCCTGCTGGGGGGCGATCTTTATACCGCCTATACCTTCATTGCCGTGCCGGCGCTGATGTTCGGTGCCGGGGCGATGGGCTTCTTTGCCGTTCCTTACGCCTCGCTGATGTATCCGGTGCTGTTCATGGCGTTTCCGCGCCTGTGGTCGGTGGCGCACAAGCACGGCTACATCACCGCCGCCGATTTCGTGCAGGGCCGCTTCGGCCACAGGGGACTGTCGCTGGCCATCGCGGTGACGGGCATGGTGGCGGTGCTGCCCTATATCGCGCTGCAGCTGGTGGGCATGCAGGTGGTCTTCGCCGCCATCGGCATGGATTACAATATCGCCGTGCCGCTGCTGGGCCAGGTTTCGGTGCCCCTGGTGGTGGCTTTCGCAGTGCTGGCGGCCTTCACCTATACCAGCGGGCTGCGCGGTACCGCCCTGATCGCGGTGGTCAAGGATCTTCTGGTCTATGTCACCGTGCTGGCGGCGATCATCGTCATTCCCGCCCAGCTGGGCGGCTATTCGCACATCTTCGCCGCGATGCCGGTGGAGAAGCTGACGCTGCCGGCCGCGCCCGACCACAGTTTCGGGGCGGGTTTTTCCTATGTGACGCTGGCGGCGGGATCGTTGCTGGCGCTGTTCCTCTATCCCCATTCGGTGACGGGACTGTTGTCGTCTTCCAGCCGCCATGTGATCCGGCGCAACGCCATTGTGCTGCCGGCCTATTCGGTGGCGCTGGCGCTGATCGCGCTGCTTGGCTACATGGCGGTGGCGGCGGGCGTCGACAAGATGCCCGAATATGCCGCGGGCTTTGCAGCCTACAGCGCCAACTTCGCGGTGCCGGCGCTGTTCCTGCACATGTTCCCGGCCTGGTTCGCGGGCTTTGCCTTTGCCGCCATCGCCATTGGCGCCCTGATGCCCGCGTCCATCATGGCGATCGCCTGCGGAAATCTTTTCACCCGCAATATCTACAAGGGCTTCATCGCGCCGGACTGCGCGCCCCGGACCGAGGCGAAGATGGCCAAGCTGGTCGCCTTCATCGCCAAGCTGGGGGCACTGTTCTTCGTGCTGGAGATCGACACGACCTATGCCATCCAGCTTCAGCTTCTGGGCGGCATCTGGATCTGCCAGACCGTGCCCGCGGTGCTGCTGGCGCTGTATGTGCGGCTCAATCCGTGGGCGCTGCTGGCGGGCTGGGCGGCGGGCATCGGATCGGGGACATGGATGGTCGCCGAGCTGGGCTTCAAGGGAACGACCTATCCGCTGCATCTGTTCGGCTGGACCATCCCCTGTTACGCCGCCCTGAGCGCGCTGGTGCTCAACATCGCGGTGGCGGGGGTGCTGCACCTGCTGTTGAAGGACAAGGGTGGCGCGCAGACGGACGAAACCGCCGCGGCGGATTATGTCTGATGGATTGCCCCCGAAGCGAGCGCAGGCCCGCCTTCCCCTTATGCGCGCAGCGCATCCAAGGGGGAGGTGGTTTCAGCGATCGAGCGGAGCGAAGCGAGCGAGAGGAAGCTGAAACCGGAGGGGGTCAGCCGAAGCGACCAGTAATGTACTGCTCCGTCCGCTTGTTTTCCGGCGCGGTGAAGATCTTTTCGGTGGCGCCATATTCGATCAGCTCGCCCAGATACATGAAGGCGGTATAGTCGCTGGTGCGCGAGGCCTGCTGCATGTTGTGGGTGACGATCACGATCGTATAGTCGTTCGCCAGTTCCTCGATCAGCTCTTCCACCTTGGCGGTAGAGATCGGGTCCAGCGCCGAGCAGGGCTCGTCCAGGAGGATCACTTCGGGCTTGGTCGCCACCGAGCGGGCGATGCACAGGCGCTGCTGCTGGCCGCCCGAGAGCGACAGGCCAGAGGCATTCAGCTTGTCTTTCACCTCGTTCCACAGCGCGGCGCGCTGCAGGGCGGATTCGACGCGGCCGTCCATCTCGGACCTGGGGATGCGTTCGTAGAGTTTGATGCCGAAGGCGATGTTGTCGTAGATCGACATCGGGAAGGGCGTGGGCTTCTGGAACACCATGCCGATGCGCGCGCGCAGGAGGTTGAGGTCCTTGACCTTCAGCAGGTTCTGGCCATCCATCACGATCTCGCCCTCCGCCCGCTGGGCGGGATAGAGCTCGAAGATGCGGTTGATGGCGCGCAGCAGGGTGGATTTGCCGCAGCCCGACGGACCGATGAAGGCGGTCACCTTGCGGTCCATCAGGGGCAGGGTGATGTTCTTCAGCGACTGGTGATCGCCGTAATAGAAGGACAGGTCGCGGATGTCGATCTTGGTCTGGTCCGCGTTCTGCACTGCGGCGGGCTTTTCCATCACACTCGTATCCATGAGGGTCATGTCCGTTGTTTCTTCTCGAGAAGGCGGGCGGCTATCGACAGCACCAGCACGGTGGCGGTGACCAGCAGGGCGCCAGCCCAGGCCAGCGCGTGCCAGTCGTCATAGGGCGACATGGCGAAGTTGAAGATGCGGGTGGGCAGCGAGTCGATCGGCTGGGTGAGGTCGGAGGAGGAGAAGTTGTTGCCCAGCGAGGTGAACAGCAGCGGCGCGGTTTCGCCCGAGATGCGGGCGATCGCCAGCAGCACGCCGGTCATGATGCCGGCGCGGGCCGCCTTCCAGGTCACCGCCTTGATTACAAAGTTGCGGGGCGCACCCAGGGCGGTGGCGGCCTCGCGCAGGCCGTTGGGGACCAGCAGCAGCATGTTCTCGGTGGTGCGCACCACCACCGGGATCACGATCACCGTCAGCGAGACCGCGCCGGCGATGGCCGAGAAATGCCCCATCCGCCGCACGACCACTTCATAGACGAACAGGCCGATGACGATGGAGGGCGCCGACAGAAGGATGTCGTTGACGAAGCGCACGAAGAAGGAGAAGCGGTGATGGCGGCCATATTCGGCCAGGTAAGTGCCGGCGAACAGGCCGATGGGCGTGCCCGCCGCGACGGCCAGAACGCTCATGATCACGCTGCCCAGGATGGCGTTGGAAAGGCCGCCTTCCATGCCCGGCGGCGGGGTGGGCATTGTGAAGATGTGCGGACCGAACGCCGTGATACCTGCCCGCAGCAGGGCATAGAGGATCAGCCCCAGCCAGACCAGGCCGAACACCGCCGCCGCAAACGACAGCACGACGAAGAGCGTGTTGGTGATGCGCCGGCGAATATACAGCCCGGGATTGGCGAATGCGGTCTTCATTTGCCTGCCCTCTGCTCCATGGTGCGCAACATCAGCTGGGCGGCGGCCAGGACGATGAAGGTGATGACGAACAGGATCAGGCCCATCGCGATAAGCGACGAGGTGTAAAGCGCGCCGGTGGCCTCGGTGAATTCGTTGGCGATGGTGGCCGAGATGGTGGTGCCCGGCGAGAACAGCGAGGAGTCGATATTATGCGCGTTGCCGATGACAAAGGTGATGGCCATGGTCTCGCCCAGGGCACGGCCCAGGGCCAGCATCGCCCCGCCCACCACGCCGGTACGCGCGAAGGGCAGCGCCACGCGCCACATCACTTCCCAGGTGGTGCAGCCCAGGCCATAGGCGGCTTCCTTCAGCACGCCCGGCACGGTTTCCAGCACATCGCGCGTCACCGCCGAGATGAAGGGCAGGATCATGACCGACAGGATCACGCTGGCGGTGAAGATGCCGATGCCATAGGGCGCGCCGCCGAGCAGGGTGCCGATGACCGGAATGCCGTCGGTGGCGTCGATGATGGGCTGCTGGACGTTCAACTGGAACCATGGCGCGAACACGAACAGGCCCCAGATGCCGTAGATGATGGACGGGATGCCCGCCAGAAGCTCGATGGCGATGGCGATGGGACGGCGCAGGGGACGCGGGCACAGTTCGGTCAGGAAGATGGCGATGCCGATGCCCACCGGCACGGCGATCAGCATGGCCAGGACCGAGGTGACCAGCGTGCCGTAGATCGAGGCCAGGGCGCCGAACGTCTCTTCCGTCGGGCTCCAGGCCTCGGTGACGACAAAGGACAGGCCGAACGCCCGGAAGGCCGGCATGGCGCCAGCCAGCAGGGAGACGATCACGCCCGCAAAGATCACCATCACCGCCACGGCAGCGGCCAGCGCCATCACGCGGAAGCGGAAATCGCCCGCCCCAGCCTTGCGGGCGGATTCAACGCGGGCGGCAAATTCGGCGGTCTGGTCGCTCAAGCTGATGTCTGTCAAAAGGGCAGTTCCGGAGGGTCTGGCGGGCGCCAGTTCACCCGCCCGTGGCGCCACGAACATCACAGTCCTGCAAAGGTTTTATGACAGTGGTGGCCCCGGGGATGCGCCGTCGCTACAAGCCATTGTTACGGCTATATAATTCCAAAATCGACCGGCAGCCGGCCAAAGTAAATCGCGCGGAAATGAAAATCCGGCCGCGGCCGCCAGGGACAAGGGAACCTTAAGCAAATTTTTGCGGACGGCAGGCCAGACTTGGTCCGGTAAATCCTGACAGGGCTGGCTGCTTTCGTGCTGCGGGCGACGCGTTTCATTTTTGGAGTCCTGGCGGGGTGTGGCCTGGTGGCGGCGCTCGCCAATGTCGTGCTGACCGGGCGGCTGACCATCCTGTCGCCGATCAGTTTCGGCGCGCTTCTGGTCGTGGCGCTGGCCTTCATGATCAAGAACCTGATCGAGGCGCGCGGCCGCAGCGAGGCACTGGAGCAGCAGACCGGCCAGTTCAAGGTCATCACCCAGCGGCTGGAAGCCTCGCTGAAGAATGCCGCCGCCATCAATGCCCGGCTGAACCAGAGCGAGGCCCGCTACAAGGGCCTGGTCGATGCGCAGGGCGACGCCATCTTCCGCCGCGACGCCTCCAGCCGCCTCACTTACGGCAATGATGCCTTCTTCCGCCTGTTCGGCCTGACGCCGGGCCGCGCCATCGGCTATCCCTTCGCGCCCGAGCCGCATCCGGGCAGCCGCTCGGCCATCTTCGGCGGGTTTGCCGCGCTGGAACAGGGGCGCGGGCGTGTGCGCTATGACCAGCATGTGCGCACGGCCACAGGATATCGCTGGATCGCCTGGGAAGACTATGCGGTACGCGATTCCCATGGCCGGCTGGTCGAAGTGCAGAGCGTGGGCCGCGACATCACCGAGCGCAAGGCGCTGGAGGATGCGCTGACCGAGGCGCGCGACAGCGCCGAAGAAGCCTCCCGCGCCAAGTCCGGCTTCCTGGCGACCATGAGCCACGAGATCAGGACGCCGATGAACGGCGTCCTGGGCATGGCGCGGCTGCTGCTGGAAACCGAACTGCGTCCCGAGCAGCGCACCTATGCCGAGGCGATCAGCCAGTCGGGCGAGGCACTGCTGAACCTGATCGGCGACATCCTGGACTTTTCGAAGATCGAGGCAGGCATGGTCTCGCTGGACGAGGATGAAGTGGACCTGCGCGCGCTGGTCGACGGCATGGCCGAGCTTCTGTGCCAGCGCGGCCATGCCAAGGGCGTGGAGATCACGGCGATCGTCGCCGCCGATGTGCCCCGGCGCATCCGTGCCGACGAAGGGCGCCTGCGTCAGATCATCACCAACCTGATGGGCAATGCCATCAAGTTCACCGAGAATGGCGGCGTCTGCGTCGAGGTTCGCCGCGTGCAGGGCAGCGAACGCACCTTCCTGCGTTTCGAGGTGCGCGACACCGGCGTGGGCGTGCCCGCCGCCAAGCGGCACGAAATTTTCCGCGAATTCGTCCAGGCCGATTCCACCCATGCCCGCCGGTTCGGCGGCACCGGGCTGGGGCTGGCCATCTCCAAGCGGCTGGTGAACACGATGGGCGGAGAGATCGGCGTCGATGCCGCGCCGGTTTCGGGTTCCTGCTTCTGGTTCACCATTCCCAGCATCGTGGTGGAGGAGGCCGATCCGGACGGCCTGCCGCTGGCGGGCCTGTGCGTGGCGGTGATGAGCGGCAACCGCGCGCTGAACGAAGGCCTGGCGCTGCAGATCGAGGCCTGCGGCGGCACCGTCGCCGGGCCGGAGGATGGCCGCGCACACGCGGTGCTGATCGATGCCGGCACCGAAGCCGTGCCCGACCTGAGCCTGCATCCCGAGCCCGGTACGCCGGCGCTGGTGCTGCTGACGCCGGCGGCGCGCGGCAGCCTGGCGGAGCTGCGCCAGATCGGCTTTGCCGGTTATCTGGTCAAGCCGGTGCGCCAGTCCTCGCTTGCCGAGCGGCTGAACCTTTGCTGTCGCGAAATGGAAAGCGCGGACGGCGCCCAGGCAGCGTTCCCGGAGGCGCCCGGGCCATGGACGAGCGAAACACAAGCCGCGCCGGACGATGATGATGACGGGCTGCCGCCGCTGGTGGCGCCGTTCGTTCAGGAGCCCCTGCCGGAACCGGCGCCGCACCAGCCCGAGGCAAAGGCCCCGCCGCAGCCCGCGCCGGTCAGCAGCGACGGGCCGGGACTGAATGTCCTTCTGGCCGAGGACAATCCCATCAACATGATGCTGATCCGCGAGCTGCTGCGCCGGCGCGGCCACAAGGTGACGGAAGTGACCAACGGCAAGGCCGCCGTCGAAGCGGTGCGCGATGGACATTTCGATCTTTTGCTCACCGATATTCACATGCCCGGCATGGACGGCATCGAGGCCGCGCGCGCGATCCGCGCGCTGGAACAGCAGAGCGGCCGTCCGCGCACGCCCATCGTGGCGCTGACCGCCGATGCGCTGGATGCGGGCAAGCGTGCCTGCCAGGAGGTTGGCATGGACGGGTTCCTCACCAAGCCGGTGGATCCGGCCGAGCTTGAGGAAATGTTCCTGATGCTGTTTCCCAGCGAGGATGGTTCGCATATCGTCGCCGCATGACGGCGACTGCTTCGGGCGCGCGCAGGCGCTATACATTCCGCGACTATCTCAATCCGCGCGTGCTGGTGATGCTGGCGCTGGGCTTTTCGTCGGGCCTGCCCTTTCTGCTGGTGGGCAACACCTTCGGCTTCTGGCTGCGCGACGAAGGCACGGGGCTGGCCGCGATCGGCTTCATCTCCTGGGTTGGCATAGCCTATTCGCTGCAATGGGCCTGGGGGCCGTTCCTGGATCGCGTGCCGGCGCTGAAATTCCTGGGCCAGCGGCGCGGTTGGCTTCTGCTGACGCAGTTGCTGCTGGTGGCAGGACTCGCCGGCATGGCCGTGACCGGCCTTGGCCATGGGCTGGCGGTACTGGGCGCGCTGGCGCTGGTGGTGGCCTTCGCCAGTTCGGTACAGGACATCGCCATCGCCGCCTGGCGCATCGAGATCGCGCGCGATGCCGACGAGTTGGGCCTGCTGACGGCCGCCAACACCATGGCTTATCGCGTCGCCATGATCTGCACGGACTCTCTGATCTTGATCTCGGCGCAGCATCTGGGCTGGCAGGCGTCCTATGGTCTTTGCGCTGTTGCCATGGTGGTGGGCATCGGCGCCACCCTGCTGGCCCCGGAGCCGGAACGCGCCGACGAGGTAATGACGGCCAAGGAAAAGGAAGCGCCGCTGTGGACAGCGCGCGGTCTGTTCGATGCCGTGGCCGGGCCCTTCGTCGCCTTCTTCAAGAAGCACGGCATGATGGCGCTGGTGATGCTGTTGGCGATCACGCTGTACCGCTTGCCCGATTTCGTGCGCGGGCCGATGGTCAATCCCTTCTTCCATGACTTGGGCATGAGCAAGGATGCCGTGGGGTTCTCCCGCGCGGTGGTGGGCCTGGGCACCACTTTCCTGGGCACCCTGGCGGCAGGCCTGGTGTCCGTGCGGCTGGGATTGATGCGGACGCTGATCTTCGGCGCGGTGTTGCAGGCGCTGGGCGTCGCCGCCAATGCCGTGCTGATCTATACCGGCAGCGATCTTCCCATGTTCATGCTGGTGATGGGGATCGACGATTTCGCCCTGGGCTTCGCGGGCATCAGCCTGGTCGCCTATATGTCGTCCCTGACCAGCCTGGGTTACGTGGCAACGCAGTACGCGCTGCTCTCTTCGGCCTATGCCCTGGCGGGCAAGTTCCTGAAGGGATTTTCCGGCAGCATCGTGGATGCATTGACCCCCGGCCTGGGGCTGATGCCAGCCTATGCCGTACTGTTCCTGGGCAGTGCCTCCATCGCAATACCCTCCATCGCGCTATTCCTGATCCTGGACCGGCATGCCCGGAGGACCGCCATTAACCGAGCTTAACCCCGGGCGCGGGAACGCTTTTCGGCCCTATCCTTGGTCACGCAGATAGGCTAAAATTGCCAAACTGTCGCAATGGAAGCGTAGCTTCAGCAACAGAATCAGGTGCGGCCGGTCCCGGATAAGAACGGTGGGGGGCAGGGGCGCCAAGGGAAAGACCGTGGTCAACATCTACGAAGCCGGACCTTTCGAGGGACGCCTGCTGCAGTGGCCCATCCTGGCCACCGCTGGAGCCCTTGAGGTGCGTCTTGCGGAGACCGAGGTGGAAGTCGAACAGGCCCAGCGCCTGCGCTACCAGGTTTTCTACGAAGAGATGAGCGCGATCCCCACCCAGGAGATGCGCGACGCGCGGCGCGATTTCGACAAATACGACCTGGTCTGCGACCATCTGCTGGTTGTGGACCGTGATGCCCATGACGAGGACGGCCAGCCGCTGGTCGTGGGCACCTACCGGCTGACCCGCGAGAAGGACGCCGCGCGTGCCGGCGGCTTCTATACCAGCAGCGAATATGACCTCTCGCGCATGCTGGCGGGGCTGGACCCCGAAACGAAATATCTGGAACTGGGCCGTTCCTGCATCCTGAAAAGCTATCGCGCGCGTCCGGGCACCATGCAGCTTCTGTGGAAGGGGCTGATGGCCTATGTGGCGCGCTTCGACATCGATCTGATGTTCGGCTGCGCCTCGCTGTCGGGCACCGATGTGGAGCAGCTGGCGCTGCCGCTGTCCTATCTGCATCATTTCCACCCGATGCCCGCGGACCTGAGGGTGCGCGCCCGCCCCGAACTGTCCGTGGAGATGAACCGCGTCCCGGCCGGCGCCATCGATGCGCGCGAGGGGCTGCGCAGCCTGCCGCCGCTGCTCAAGGGCTATGTTCGCGCCGGCTGCTGCATCGGCGAGGGTGCGGTGATCGACCGCCAGTTCGGCACCACCGACGTCTTCATCTATTTCCCGCTGTCGGGAATTGATGCGCGCTACAAGAGCCGGTTTGGGCTGGTGAAGTAGGCCTGGGCTCGAGCGCCGCATTCCGCGGCGCGACCATCGACATACATCCAGCTTCCTTCCCCCGCGGGCGAAGCGACGAGCGGGGGAAGGTGTCGCAGCGAAGTGTCTGCGGAGCAGACCTGAGCTGTGACGGATGGGGGGCGAAAAACTAAGCCAAGTCGAACAGCAGCACTTCGCTGTCCTGTTCGGCCCGCACCGCGATCTGTTCCAGGTCGGTTATGGCGGCGGCGTCGCCCGCGGTCAGCACCTGGCCGTCCAGATGCACCGCGCCGCGCGCCACCTGAAGCCAGGCGCGGCGGCCGGGGCCGAGGGGATGGATCGCTTCGATCCCCGCGTCCAGCCGGGCCGCCCAGATTTCGGCATCCTGCACCAGGCGCACTTCGTTTTCCTGGGGATCGGGACCGGCGATGCGGGCGAAATGGTTCTGCACCGCTGCCGCGTCGATGGTCTTCTGTTCATAGCTGGGATCGAGGCCGCGCCTGGACGGGGTGATCCAGATCTGCAGCAGGTGGCAGGTTTCGTCCTTGCTGGCGTTGAATTCGGCATGGACGATGCCGCTGCCCGCGCTCATCCGCTGGATCTCGCCCGGGCGGATGGTGCCGCCGCCGCCGCTCGAATCCTTGTGGGCGATCGCCCCGTCCAGGATATAGGTGACGATTTCCATGTCGCGGTGGGGGTGGGGCGGAAAACCGGCGCCGCCGGCGATCCAGTCCTCGTTGATCACGCGCAGCGGGCCGAAGCTTTCATTGGCCGGGTCGTAATAGTCGCCGAAGGAGAAAGAGTGGCGCGAATCCAGCCAGCCGATCTTGGTCTGGCCCCGTTCCCGGGATCTGCGAATGGTCACCATGGCGTCACCTGCCGTCTGTTGCCGACCTTATATAGGCATCCTGTCAAGGGCGCCGCTTTTCAATCGCGTCCCACACCAGCCCCGCAATGTCGGCGCCGCCGAAGCGGCGCACCTCATGGATGCCGGTCGGAGAGGTAACGTTGATCTCGGTCATGTAGTCACCGATCACGTCGATCCCGGTAAAGATCAGGCCGCGCCGCTTCAGTTCCGGGCCGATGGCGGCACAGATATCGCGCTCGCGCGCCGTCAGTTCGGTGGCTTCGGGACGCCCGCCCACATGCATGTTGGAGCGCGCCTCGCCTGAGGCGGGAACCCGGTTGATCGCCCCGGCGAATTCCCCGTCCACAAGGATGATGCGCTTGTCGCCCTGGCGCACGGCGGGAAGATAGCGCTGGACGATGACAGGCTCGCGGAAGAACTGGGTGAACATCTCCATCAGCGCGCCGAAATTCTCGTCTTCCGGTTTCAGGCGGAAGACGCCGGCGCCGCCATTGCCGTAGAGCGGCTTGATGATGATGTCGCCCTGCTCGGCACGGAATTCGCGGATGGCGCGCAGGTCCGAGGAGATCAGCGTGGGCGGGATGAAGTCGGCGAATTCGGTGACAAAGAGCTTTTCGGGGGCGTTGCGCACTTGTCGGGGGTCGTTGACCACCAGCGTCTTGGGATGGATGCGCTCAAGAATATGGGTGGCGGTGATGTAGGCCATGTCGAAGGGCGGGTCCTGGCGCATCAGCACCACATCGGCCGCCGACAGGTCATAGACGAAGGGCGTGCCCAGGGCGAAATGGTCGCCCCTGACCGCGCGCACATTCAGCGGGCGCACATGGGCGAACACCTGTCCGTCGCGGAAGGAAAGATCGCGCGGACCGTAATAAAGAAGCCCATGGCCGCGCGACTGCGCTTCCAGCGCCAGGGCGAAGGTTGAATCGCCGCCGATGTCGATCTTTTCGATCGGGTCCATCTGGATCGCGACGGTCAGCGCCATGTAAATGCTCTCCCACACATCGTCCGTGCAATCATCCTTCGGGCCGCCAGACATCGCGGTGATGCACCGGAAGCGCGCGCGGCGCCACCGCGATGATGTCGAAGCGCATGCCCCGCGCCGACAGCGCCGGCCGTGCGGCCAGATATAGGTTGGCGGCGCGGGCAATGCGAGTCCGCTGGCCGTCCATCACGCTTTCCGCCGCCAGGCGCGGATGGCTGCGCGCCTTGACCTCGATGAAGCAGATGGGACCAAAGGGGGCGGCGGCGACCAGGTCGATCTCGCCGGCATGGGTCTTCACCCGCCGCGCCAGGACGCGATAGCCCTTCAGCCGCAGCCAGAGGGCCGCCAGGGTTTCGCCGGCGCGGCCGCGGCGCTCGGCCGCTTCACGGTTTCGCATCGTCTTTCAGCTGCAGGGCGCGGTTGTAGATCTGCTTTCTGGATGCGCCAGTCAGCTGCGCGATCAGCTCGGCCGCCGCCTTGACCGGCATGAAGGCCAGCGCCTGGCCCAGCGCCGCGTCGATGCGCGCAAAGTCCGGGCCCACCTCCAGCGGCGGGCCCACCACAATCGTGACTTCGCCTTTTGGAGCGCCCGCATCCGCATAATGCGCCGCCAGTTCGCGCAAGGTACCGCGCCGCACTTCCTCGTGCCGCTTGGTCAGCTCGCGTGCCACCACACAGGGCCGCTCGCCCAGCGCATCGGCCATGGCCGAAAGGCTTTCGGCCAGCCGCTGGGCGGATTCAAAGAAGATCAGGGTGGCGGGCACCGCCGCGAGTTCGGCCAGGGCGCCGGCCCGCTCACCCGCCTTCGACGACAGGAAACCCGCGAACAGAAAGCGGTCGGACGGCAGGCCCGACAGGGTGAGCGCCGTCAGCACCGCCGAAGCGCCGGGGATGGCATGGACCGGCAGCCCCGCCGCCAGCGCCTCGCGCACCAGCTTGTAGCCGGGGTCCGACACCAGCGGCGTGCCGGCGTCGGAGACCAGCACCACTTTCTGCCCCGCCGCCAGGCGGGCCAGGATCTTGGGCCGCATGACCGCGGCATTGTGGTCGTTATAGGCGATCAGGGGGCGGGAAATTCCGTGGATTGCCAATAGTTTAGACGTCACGCGGGTATCTTCTGCGGCAATGACGGTGGCTGCCTTCAGGATTTCCAGCCCCCTCAGCGAAATATCGCGGGCATTGCCAATGGGGGTCGCCAGAACGTACAGGCCCGAAGGCGGGCCGGCGGCGGGACCGCCCTGGTCGGCGTCCAGGACAGCGGAAGACGAATCGCGGGATTTACCGGGCTGTTCCAGCGGCTTAAGGTCCCCCGCCCCGGCATCTGCTGGGCCTTCCGAACCAGGATGATCTGATGCTTGGCTCATTGCCTTCCCGTTTTGCCCGTCCCCCCCGGTTTCTTGCCATGTCGGCCATGTGCGCGACAGTGCTGCTGTCGGCCTGCGCGACCCAGCCACCCGCGCCGCCGCCTCCGCGCGTGGCGCCCCCTGCACCCGCGCCGGTGGCCAAGAATCCGCTGGACCGCGACCAGGCCGAATATCTGCGCCTTCCGGGCCTTCCCGAAGGTACGCCGGTGCGGGTGGGTGTGATCCTGCCCTTGTCCAGCGGTTCACCGGCCACGCGCAACCTGGCCCAGTCGATGCTGAAGGCCGCCGAGCTGGCCATGTTCGATTCCAAGAACCACGGCATCCTTCTGATGGTCGGCGATGAGGGCAATGGCGGTGCCCAGGCGGCGGAGGCGGCGAAGAACCTTCTGGCCCAGGGCGCCGAAGTGATCGTGGGGCCGCTGTTCGGTCCGTCTGTGGCGGCGGTGGCGCCGGTTGCGCGCGACCGCGGCGTGCCGGTGCTGGCCTTCTCGACCGAGCGCAGCGTGGCGGGCGATGGCGCCTATCTGATCAGCTTCCTGCCGCAGAACGAAGTGCGCCGGGTGGTTTCATACGCCGCCTCGCGCGGGCACCAGAAATTCGCCGCCCTGATCCCGCAGAGTGCCTATGGCGATCTGGCGCTGAACGAGTTCGAAAATTCCGTCAAGGCGGCCAAGGGCCAGGTGGTGGACATCGAGCGCTTCACGCCGCGGACCGGAGCGGTGATGGGTTCGGCGGGCGCGGTGGCAAAAAGCGGCGCCGACGCGGTGCTGATCGCCCAGGGTGGTCCGCTGGTGAAGGAGATCGCGCCCACCCTGCAGTTCGACGGCATGGGACCGGGCAAGGTGCAGCTGATGGGCACCGGGCTGTGGGACGATGCGTCGCTGCAGAAGGAACCGACGCTTGAGGGCAGCTGGTATGCCGCGCCCTCGCCCAAGGCGGACGACGCATTCAATGAACGCTATCGCGCCACCTTCAATTCGCCGCCGGCCAACCTGGCCAGCCTGGCCTATGACGCGATGTCGCTGGTGGCGCTGCTGGCCGAGGGCCAGCCCTATCACCGCTTCACCCAGTCCGCCCTGATGGACCCCAACGGCTTTTCCGGAGTGGACGGCATCTTCCGCTTCAATGCCGACGGCACCTCCGAGCGCGGGCTGGCGGTGCTGGAGATGACGCCGCTGGGGCCCGTGGTGGTCAGCCCGGCGCCGACGACTTTTCAGGGGAAGAGCTCTTAACCCCTCCGGAGCGGGTTCAATTCAAAAGCTCCGCAATCACGCGGTTGAGCAAGAGACGGCCCGCGGGCGTGGCGGTGAGGATGTCGCCATCCAGCCTGAGAAGGCCCTGACCGGCCAGCGCGGCAATGCGCGCCGCGCCGGGCCTCGTGCCCCAGCGCCGTTCATATGCCCCAAGGTCCAGCCCTTCGGCCAGGCGCAGGTTCATCAGCAGATGCTCGCGCGCCGCGTCGGCATCGGTGATGGCGGTCATTTCGTCAAAGCCGTGACCCTGTTTTGCCACCCTGGCGATCCAGCGTTCGGGCAGGCGGATGGCGGCGGTGGCGATGCGGCCGCCGGGCAGCGTCAGCCGCCCATGCGCGCCCGGGCCCACGCCGGCATAATCGCCATAGCGCCAGTAGATCAGATTGTGGCGGCTTTCCTGGCCGGGGCGGGCGTGATTGGAAATCTCGTAGGCGGGAAGGCCCGCCGCTTCGGTCAGTTCCTGGGTCGTCTCGTACAGGCCTGCGGCAAGATCATCGTCGGGTATCGCCAGCCTGCCCTGCCGGTAGAGCAGTGCGTAGGGCGTTTCGGGCTCGATGGTGAGCTGGTAGAGCGAAAGATGCGAAGTGCCGAAAGACAGCGCCTGTTTCAGTTCGGCGCGCCAGTCCGCATCCGACTGGCCGGGGCGGGCATAGATCAGGTCCAGCGAGACGCGATCGAACTGCCGCATCGCCGTGGCAAGCGCGCCGCGCGCCTCGGCCACGTCATGCAGGCGGCCCAGCGCCTTCAGGTCGGCATCGTTCAGCGCCTGCACGCCCAGCGACACGCGATTCACTCCGGCGCTCGCGTAATCGGCGAAGCGCGCGGCGTCGGCGGATGCCGGATTGGCTTCCAGCGTGACTTCGACATCGTTCGCCCGGGGCCAGAGGGCGGCGATCTTTTCCAGCACCCGGCCCACCGCGCGTCCGCTCATCAGCGAAGGCGTGCCGCCGCCTAAGAAGATGGTTTCGACGATGGGCGTCCCCGCCTGCCGCGCGCGCACCCAGGCCAGCTCGGCCAGGATGGCATCGACCCAGCCGTCTTCGTCGATCGCGGCGCGGACATGGGAATTGAAGTCGCAATAGGGGCACTTTGCGGCACAGAACGGCCAATGGACGTAGATGCCGAATGCCATCAGCTTCTCCGGCCGTCATGGCCCGCGCAAGCGGGCCATCCATACGGTGAGAGGGTTATGGATGGCCCGGACAAGCCGGGCCATGACGAATGAGAGATATCAAAGCGACTCATCGAAGATATGGCTGTGCAGCAGCCGCTCGAAGGCGATGGCGCGATGGCTGATGGAATGCTTCAACTGGGGATCAATCTCGGCAAAGGTTTCCGTCATCAGGTCGGCGACGAAGATCGGGTCATAGCCGAAGCCCTTCTCTCCGCGCGGCGGGAACACCACCTTGCCATGCACCGTGCCTTCGAAGGTCTGGTGTTCGCCGCCCGGCAGCGCCACGCTCAGCGCGCAGACGAAGGCCGCCGGACTTCCCGACAAGTGCCGCTGACGCAGTTCGTCATGCACGCGGTTGATGGCGATGCGGAAGTCTTTCGTCGGCCCGGCCCAGCGCGCCGAATAGACGCCGGGCGCGCCGTCCAGAGCTTCCACGCACAGGCCCGAATCGTCGGCCAGCGCCGCATGGCCGCCGGCCTTCGCCGCAGCCAGCGCCTTCAGTTCGGCATTGGCGGCGAATGTGGTGCCGGTCTCTTCCGGTTCAGGAAGCTTCAGGTCGCCCGCACTGACCGCATGGATGCCGTGCGGGCCGAGCAGTGCATGGATCTCGCGCACCTTGCCGGGATTGTGGCTGGCCACGATCAGGGTGGCCCCGCGCGGCAGCCGGATCGTCACGCCAGGACCTGCTTCTGCAATTCGACCAGTTCGCCGATGCCCTTGCGCGCCAGGCGCAAGAGCGCGGTCAGCTGATCCTCGGTGAACGGCGCGCCTTCCGCGGTGCCCTGGATCTCCACCAGCCCGCCCGCGCCGGTCAGCACGAAATTGGCGTCGGTCTCGGCGGTGGAATCTTCGTCATAGTTCAGGTCCAGGACGGGCAGCCCGCGCACGATCCCGCACGATATGGCGGCGACGTGGTCCCTGATCACCGGCGCCGTCACCATGCCGACCCGCTTCATGAAGGCGACGCACTGGGAAAGCGCCACGAAGCCGCCTGTGATGGCGGCAGTGCGGGTGCCGCCGTCGGCCTGCAGCACGTCGCAGTCGATCACGATCTGCCGCTCGCCCAGCGCGGTGAAGTCGCACACCGCGCGCAGGCTGCGGCCCACCAGGCGCTGGATTTCCTGGGTGCGGCCAGACTGTTTGCCGGCCGCCGCCTCGCGGCGCATGCGCTCATGGGTGGAGCGGGGCAGCATGCCGTATTCCGCCGTCACCCAGCCCTTGCCCGAGCCTTTCAGGAAGGGGGGCGCCTTTTCCTCCAGGCTGGCGGTGACCAGCACATGGGTGTTGCCGAACTTGACCAGGCAGGAGCCTTCGGCATGGCGGGAAAAGCCGGGCGTCAGGCTGACGGGGCGCATCGTATCCGGGGCGCGGCCATCGGGGCGGGCGGTGACAGGCAAGTCGATTGAAGGGGGCATGGTGCCTCTTATATGGGAGAAGTCTGCTAATCTGGGCGCGTTTCCTAGCGGCATCCGCCGGGGCAAGTCCATCACCGGCGGAATATACAGGAAATTCAAAGCGTTGAGCCTAGAATCGCGATCCCCCCTCTATGTCCCCCCGATGCTAGGGGAGCGCCCGCGCGAGGTCTTCCGCCATCTGGTGGAGGCCTTCCTGACCAGCGGCGAACCGGTCGGCAGCCGCACTTTGTCCCAGCGGCTTCCCCTGACCCTGTCGCCCGCCTCGATCCGCAATGTGATGAGCGACCTGGAGGCGATGGGCCTGCTCTATGCCCCCCATACGTCGGCGGGGCGGGTGCCCACCGAAAAGGGCCTGCGCCTGTTCGTGGACGGGCTGCTGGAAGTGGGCGAACTGGCCGATGACGAACGCCGGGCCATCGAAAGCCGCATGCTGGGCACGGGCAAGAGCCTGGAAGAGGTGATGGGTCAGGCCGCCCAGTCGCTGGCCGGCCTGTCGCGCTGTGCCGGGCTGATGGTCACCGCCAAGCAGGACACGCCCCTCAAGCATGTGGAATTCGTGGGGGTCGGGCCCGGCAAGGCGCTGGTGATCCTGGTAGGCGAGGACGGCCAGGTCGAGAACCGGGTCATCGACACCCCGCCCGGCCTGCCGGTGTCGGCGCTGACGGAAGCGGGCAACTATCTGGGCGCGCGGCTGCGCGGGCGCACCATCGATGCGGCGCGGGTCGAGATCCTGGCCGAGCTGGAAACTGAGCGGTCGCTGCTGGACACGCTGACTGCCAAGGTGGTGGCCGAAGGGCTGGCCACCATCGCCGGGCCGGAAAAAGTGCTGGTGGTGCGCGGCGCCTCGCATCTGCTGGACAATATGGGTGCGCGCGAGGACATCGAACGCATCCGCACCCTTTTCGATGACATCGAGCGCAAGGCCGACTTGATCCGCCTTCTGGAACTGGCCAAGGATGGTGACGGCGTCAGCATTTTCATAGGGTCCGAAAACCGGCTTTTTTCGCTCTCCGGTTCCTCTATCGTGGCCGCGCCTTATGCCAACGCCCAGGGGCGGATCGTGGGGGTGATCGGGGTTCTGGGGCCGACCCGCATCAATTACGGCCGCATCATTCCCATGGTCGACCACACCGCCAAAGTCATTGGACGGCTGCTCGCGTAAGGGTTAGGAAGTCGCCGCCAAGGATTTCGCCATGACCGAAGAAAAGATACCCGAACCCCAGACACCGCATCATCAGGCCCAGGCCGGACACGAAGATTCGCCCTTCGCGGCGGAGTTCGCCGTGCTGGAAGCCCTGAAGGCCGAGGTGGAAAGCCTGAAAGACCAGCGCCTGCGCGCCCTGGCCGAGGTGGAGAATGTGCGCCGCCGGGCCGAGCGCGAAAAGACCGATGCCAGCCAGTATGCGGTGACCAAATTCGCCCGCGACATGCTGGGCATCGCCGACAATTTCGCCCGCGCGCTGGCGGCCTGCCCGCCCGCGCTGCGCGAGGCCGCCGATCCGCAGGTCAAGGCCGTGCTGGATGGCGTGGAAGCCACCGACCGCCAGCTTCTGTCCACGCTGGAACGCTATGGCGTCAAGCCGGTGGACACTTCGGACGGGCGCTTCGATCCCAACCTGCACCAGGCGATCGCCGAAGTGCCCGGCGGCGGCAAGCCCGCCGGCAGCATCGTGGATGTGGTGCAGACCGGGTTCACGATCGGCGACCGCCTGCTCAGGCCCGCGATGGTGACCGTGGCGCGCAAGGAAGTTCCAGCGGGCACCGACGTCAAGGCCTGATCCATCGGGTCATGCAGAAGAAGAGGGCAAACCCATGGCCGATCTCAACATCGTCGTCGCCGGTGCCTCGGGCCGCATGGGCCGCACCCTGATCCGCGAGATCGCGCAGGGCAGCGGCATCACCCTGTGCGGGGCGCTGGAGATGGAAGGCCATCCCAATCTGGGCATGGATTCAGGCACCCTGGCAGGCATGCAGCCCAACGGCATGAAACTGACCGCCGATCCTCTGCCGCTGGTGGCGAACGCCCAGGCGATCGTGGATTTCACCAAGCCCCTGGTGTCGGTGATGCTGGCCGAACTGGCGGCGCAGGCGCGCATCGTCCATGTCATCGGCACCACCGGCTTCAACGAAAAGCAGGAGCAGCGCATTGCCGCCGCCGCCCGCCATGCGGTGATCGTCAAGAGCGGCAACATGAGCATGGGCGTCAATCTTCTGGCCGCGCTGGTGGAGCGCGCCGCCCGCTCGCTGCCCGATTACGATGTCGAGGTGCTGGAGATGCACCACAGGAACAAGGTGGACGCGCCGTCCGGCACCGCGCTGCTTTTGGGCGAGGCCGCAGCGAAGGGCCGCGCCGTGGCGCTGAGCAAGAAGGCGGTCAAGGCCCGCGACGGCCATACCGGCGTGCGCCCCGAAGGCGCCATCGGCTTTGCCACGCTGCGCGGCGGCACGGTGGTAGGCGAGCATTCGGTGATCTTCGCCGGTACGGGCGAGCGCATCACCCTTTCGCATACCGCCGAAGACCGCTCCATCTTCGCCCATGGCGCACTGGCGGCGGCGAAATGGGGTCATGGCAAGAAGCCGGGGCTCTATGCGATGAGCGATGTGCTCGGGCTGAATGGCTAAGCCGTTCACCGGGGCCGAAGCGGCGGAATTCTTCCGGCGGCTGAAGGCCCACACGCCCGAACCGAAAACCGAACTTCAGTATGTGAATCCCTTCACCCTGCTGGTGGCGGTGGTGCTGTCGGCCCAGGCGACCGACAAGGGCGTGAACAAGGCCACCGCGCCGCTGTTTCAGAAGGTCAGAACACCCGAACAGATGGTGGCGCTGGGCGAGGAAAAGCTGGCCGACGCCATCAAGACCATCGGGCTCTACAAGGGCAAGGCGAAGAATGTCATCGCCCTGTCGAAGATCCTGATCGAACAGCACCACGGCAGGGTACCGAAGGAGCGCGAGGCACTTGAGGCGCTGCCGGGCGTCGGGCGCAAGACCGCCAATGTGGTGCTGAACGTGGCCTTTGGCGAGCCGACCATCGCGGTGGATACGCACATTTTCCGCGTCGCCAACCGCACCGGGCTGGCGCCGGGCAAGGATGTGCTGGCGGTCGAGCTGGCGCTGGAAAAGATCGTGCCGCAGGAATATCGCCTTCACGCCCATCACTGGCTGATCCTGCACGGGCGCTATACCTGTGTCGCACGCAAGCCCCTGTGTCCCACCTGCGTGGTGCGCGACCTGTGCCGCTTCAAGGACAAGACCAGGGAGTTGCCGCCGCAAAAGCCGAAGCTCAGGACGTCTTCGCGGGGATGAGCTTCAGCGCGGCAAGGCAGTCCATGTCGGCGGCGCCGGCGGCGCCGTGCGGCAGCGTCTCCACATGGCGCACCGCCTTCTGGCCCCGATTGCTGCCTTGGGCGTCATAGAGGAAGAAAAAGGCGTGGCAGTCAGCGCCGTCATAGCGCCACATCTCCATTCCGCCATCCTTGCGCACAAAGGCGGGCGCGCCGACCTGCCGGCGCAACGCCGCCGCGGTCATGCCCAGAAAATCGGACGGCTCGCCGCGCGGCGGTTCGGGCGGGATGGCGTGCGGCGCCGGCACAGGCGGCGGCAGGGGCTTTGACGCGCAGGCCGCGGTCAGAAGCGCAAGGCACAGCACAGGAATACGGCGGATCATGCGGAAGCTCTGCATCGCATCTGCCGGAACAGATGCACCATCAAAGCGGTGCCGAACAAGGGCGCAATCAGGTTGACAAGCGGAATCATGGCCAGCAGCGCCAGGATCGTGCCCGCCGCGGTAATGCGCGCGCCGAAGCGGCGGCGCAGCAGCGCCGCTTCCTGCGGGCCCACATGGCGCAGCGCCACCAGCTCGAAATATTCCCGGCCCAGAAGCCAGCCGGTGGCCAGCAGCGTGACCAGCTGTGCCAGTCCCGGCAGCGCCAGGTCGAAAGGCAGCAGCATCAGATTGACGCCCAGCACCGCAGCCATCAGCGCCAGCCCCGTCTTCAGCCCGGTCCAGAAAGACACCCCGCGCGCGGGCGGATCGCCGGGATAGTCGCGCGCCTCGATGCGGGCGGCGATGCCGTCCAGGAACAGGCTGGCGAACAGCGCCGCCACCGGCCCGCCCAGAAGGATCAGCCCGAACACCGCCAGCACCGGCAGCAGCCATTCCAGCACCCGGTTCACCCACGGCGAGCCCAGCGCCGGCAGGGCCGACAGCGCCCATTCGCCAAGGATCACCAGGGCCGCGAACAGGACCAGCGTCAGCCCGACCGATTTGAGCAGCGTGCCGAAAAGCCGGCCGTCCACCAGATTTCGCAGCGCCCGGCCCAAGCTTGCCAGCATCGGCATCCTTTCGTAGGAAGGCCAGCCTACAACCTAACGGTCAGGGATTCATGCCGCAAAGCTACGATGTTGCCGGTCTGGGCAACGCCATTGTCGATGTCATAGCCGCGGTCGATGACCGTTTCCTTCTGACCCATCGCATCGCCAAGGGCGCGATGACCCTGATCGACGAATTCCGCGCCGTGGAACTGCACAAGGCGCTGGCCGACGCCCGCCAGGCGCTGAGCTTCCTGCATCAGGTGGCGGGCGGGTCCTGCGCCAACACCATGGCCGGGCTGGCCTCGCTGGGCAGCCAGGGCGTCTATGTCGGCAAGGTGCACAGCGACCGGCTGGGCGATGCCTTCACCCATTCGATGAAGCAGCTGGGCGTGACCTTCACCACCCGGCCCGCAATCACGGGCGCGCCCACCGCCTCGTCGATGATCGCGGTGACGCCCGATGGCCAGCGCAGCATGAACACCCATCTGGGCGCCTGCCGCGAGCTGGTGCCCGACGATGTGGACGAAGACCAGATCGCCCGCGCCAAAGTGGTCTATATCGAAGGCTATCTGTGGGACGAGGACGGCGCCAAGGAGGCTTCGCGCAAGGCGATGGCGGCGGCCAAGAGGGTGGGCGGCCAGGTTGCGCTGACGCTTTCGGACCCGTTCTGCGTGGGACGCTTCCGCGAGGAATTCCTGTACCTGCTGCACAATCAGCTCGACATCGTGTTCGCCAATGAGGAAGAGGCCAAGGCGCTGTTCGAGGAAGAAGACTTCGACAGGGTGGTGGACCATATCCGCCGCTGGGGCGGGATCGGCGCACTGACCCGTTCGGCCAGGGGCTGCGTGATCGTCAGGGGCGACGAGGTGCACGAGATTCCCGCCGCGCCGGTGGCCGATGTGGTGGACACCACCGGGGCGGGCGACCAGTTCGCCGCCGGATTCCTCTATGGCCTGACGCGGGAAAGGCCGCTGGGCGTCTGTGGGCGGCTTGGGGCGATGGCGGCCGCGGAAGTGATCAGCCACTATGGCGCGCGGCCGGAAGTGTCGCTGAAGGAACTGGCGGACAGGCACGGCCTTCTTTGATTCCGGTCGCGCGGGCGACGGCTGCAGACGCTGGCAGAGCAGCACAAGCTGCTCTAGTCGCCGATCACGTGCAGCACCACCTCGCGGCTGTGCGGCGCGTCGCGGTGTTCGAACACATAGAGCCCCTGCCAGGTGCCCAGCGCGGCGCGGCCGTCCGTCACCGGGATGGCGATGCTGGTCTGGGTCAGCGCCGAGCGGATATGCGAGGGCATGTCGTCGGGACCTTCCGCCGTGTGGCGATAATTCATGCCATTGCGCGCCAGATGGGCGAAGAAGTCCTGAAGATCGCGCCGCACGTCGGGATCGGCATTTTCCTGGATCAGCAGCGACGCCGAAGTGTGGCGGATGAAACAGGTGACAAGCCCGTCGCGCACGCCGCTGTCGCGCAGGAAGCGAACAAGGACGTCGGTGATTTCGTAAAGTCCCGGACCGTGCGTCGATACCGGAATGGTGCGATGGGCCTGCTTCATCGCTGCTTCCTGAGATAAAGATAGAGCGCGCCGTCGCCGCCGTGGCGGACATGGGCGGGCTGCACATGGGCTATCAACGCGGCGGCCTCGGGCTGGTTCAGCCAGCGCGGCACCATCTGTTTCAGGACGCCATGCGGCGACATCATCCAGCCGGCGCTTTCCTCTTTGCGGGGATTGCCCTTGCCGGTGACCACCAGCACCAGGCGAAGCCCACGCCCCTGGGCGGCATGGAGGAAGGCGTGCAGGCAGCGGTGCGCCACCGCCTCGGTCATGCCGTGCAGGTCGATGCGCGCCTGCGGTTCCAGAAGCCCGCGGCGCAGCCTGTCGAGCGTGCCGCCGTTGATGCCGCTGGGACCGGAGGCCGGGGATTTGCGCTTTACTGTTCCCTGGGCCGGGGTGACGGCGCGAATGGGCCGCTTCTCCGCGAAGTTCCGTTCGAACTCGCGCCGCTCTTCGTCACTGGTGATGCGCCTGGTCATGCACCGGCCCCATAGACCCCGCCATCGCCGATGCGCGCGGCAAGCGCTTTTGGCAGCAGCACGAACAGGCGCCCCGGCGCCTTCATCGCCCCGGCGCGCCGTTCCGCGTCCGTCCCGAAGCCGAAAAAGATGTCGCCGCGCACCGGCCCGCGAATGGCGCCGCCGACATCCTGGGCGATGAGAATCCCGTGCACCGGATCGGGTCCGCCGGCCGCCACGAAAAAGGGCGCACCCAGTGCATTCAGGCGCGGATCGACGGCCAGGCTTGCCAGCGGCGTCAGGGCCACCCCCAGCGCGCCGGGGCTGCCCAGCGCCGTGTCGCCCAAGGGCGCTTCCCTGAAGAAGATGTAGCTCCGGTTTGTCTCCATCACCGCGCGGGCCTTGTCCGGGTGGGCCAGGAGCCAGGCGCGGATGGATTGCAGCGAAACATTCTCGCGCGTCAGTTCGCCATCCGCGATCAGCGTCCGGCCGATGGCGTTGTAAGGCTGGCCGTTCTCGCCGGCATAGGCGATGCGGGCCTGACTTCCGTCATCGAACACCACCCGGCCCGAGCCCTGGATCTGCAGGAAGAACAGCGCGATGGGGTCGTCGGTCCACAACAGCAGCGGCGCGTTGGCGATGCCATCGGCATCGATCTCGGCGCGCGGCGGATAGGGCACCAGCGCATGCCCCGAAACGCGGCCGGAAATATGCTCACCCTTCAGTTTGGGAATGAACAGGCCAAGGTCGGCACGCACCAGGTCGGGGGGAATGCCATAGACCGGCGTCTGGAAGGCGCCATGGCGCGTGCGGCTGCCCGAAATCTCGGGTTCGTAATAGCCCGTGAAAAGGCCATCTGCGCCCCGCACTTCATAGGGCGTGAAATTGGCGGCGAAGAAATCCCTGCCCGCATGTTCGGCCGCCGCGCAGACGCCGCGCCAGTCACCGATCGTGCCGGCATAGCCGGCACCGCCCATGGGTGCATCGTCGGGCTTTGCCTTCAGCGCCGAACAGCCGCGGCGGAAGGCCGCCAGCGCGGCGCCGCTGTCGCCGCCGAAGCCGGGCAGGGCAGAGAAGTCCATGCGTGCCAGTTGCAGCCCGGCCTGCGGCGGTGGCTTGGGTGCGGCACAGGCCGCCAGCGCCAGCAACAGAAAAAAAGCAAGCGCCGACGGACGGCAAGAGATCATTCGGCCAAACCGCTCACTCAGGAAGTTCACCCGAGGTGGCGACCAGCGTCCAGTTGGGATCGGTGCTGTCCAGGTCGCGGGCGAACGTCCACACGTCGGCCACCTCTTCCGGCCCGCTTGCCCCGGCGAATTCGGCCCGGAAGGCGACGGTGATCTCGGCATGGCGCCCAGTCAGCGAGGCGCCGGCGATCCGCGCGTCATTGAGGGCGTTAAAAGCAGCGGGGGCAGACTGGCCGCGGGCGGCGATGGCGGCTTCGAAAGCCTCCAGCACCTGGGGCGACAGCAGCGGGGCCAGGGCCGCGCGGTCCCCCGCGGCGAACGCCTTGACGATGCGCACATAGGCTTCGCGCGCCCCGGACAGGAAGTGGGGGGTGTCGAAATTGCGGTCGGCGAGCTGGATCTCGATCAGGCCGTTGGAGGAAGGGGCTTCGCTGCGCGGCGCTTCCAGCGCGGCGGTGGCACGCTGGGCTTCGGCAGTCTTCTCCGGCGCGCTCTCTGGTGCTTTCTCTGGCGGCCGCGCGGTGGGTTCATGGCCGGTGCGCCGGCCCAGCACCAGAAACAGGCGGAAACATACGATCCCGGCCACCATGGCGGCCGCGAACAGGATCAGGGACTGGGAATCCGGCATGAAACAAACCTCTGCAAGGCCGTCCGCCCCCGTCGCTCGGCCCTGGTCGTGTGAACTGTTCATGAAAGTAGCCGTGGCGGCGCCCCTTTAGAAGCCCCCAACAGCACTTTGGGTTGCCCTGCGTTCCCGGGGGGTGTCGCCGCGGCCCGGTTTGACTTGCCCCCCATGCGCGATCCGTGGTAGCGCGCGGGCCACCTATCCCAGGCGAGGCCCGTTCCGGGCCCCCGAAGAACCCCATGAGAAGAACGGCATGAGCAGCATCGGCACCGATCCCTTCAATGGCAATGGCGACAGCCGTCCGGCCCCCCACATGCAAATCGTGGCGCAGTTCATCAAGGATCTGTCCTTCGAGAATCCGGGTGCGGCGGCCAACATCACCCAACGGCCCCAGATCGAACTGGGGGTCGACCTGAATGCCCGCAAGCTGGACGAGGAACATTTCGAGGTCGAGCTGAAGGTCCGGGTCGACGCCAAGCATGACTCCAAGCCCCTGTTCCTGCTGGAAGTGGCCTATGCCGGCATCATGCGGCTGCAGAACATTCCCGACACCGCCACCCAGCAGGCGATCCTGCTGATCCAGGCGCCGCACCTTCTGTTCCCCTTCGTGCGGCGCATCGTCTCGGACGTGGTACGCGATGGCGGCATGCCGCCCCTGATGATCGAGCCGATCGATTTTGTCGCGCTCTACCAGGCGCGCGTGGCCCAGGCCAGCGCCGAGCCCGCGGGCACGGCCTGATCCGTCACGGGTTCCACAGCGTCTTGTCGCCCAGTTCCCGGGCGACGAAGGCTGCATGCAGTTCCATCTCGATTTCGGTGAGGAGCGGCGAAAGCTTCTGCGGCCGCTGGCGCGCGGGCCTTTGGCCTTCGACAGCCGCGCTTGCGGCTTCCACCGGCGCCAGCATCAGGCCGCGCTGGCGCCCGCCGATCAGTTCCAGATAGATTTCCGCCGTCAGCTGGGCGTCCAGCAAGGCGCCATGCTTGGTGCGTGCCGAAAGGTCGACGCCGAAACGCTTGCACAGCTCGTCCAGCGAATAGCGGGCGCCCGGAATCTTGCGCTTGGCGATCTCGATCGTGTCGATGGCGCGAGCGAAGGGAATGCCTGTGCGCCCCACCCGCGTCAGTTCGGCATTGATGAACTTGATGTCGAAGGCGGCGTTGTGGATCACCAGCGGTGCATCGCCCAGGAATTCCAGGAATTCGTCCACGACATGGGCGAACAGCGCCTTGTCGGCCAGGAATTCGGCCGAAAGCCCATGCACCCGCTGGGACTCGATGGGAATGTCGCGTTCGGGGTTCAGATAGAATTGCAGGGTCTTGCCGGTGGGGAAATGATCCATCAGCTCGACACAGCCGATTTCCACGATCCGGTGGCCTTCCGCCGGCTCGAAGCCCGTTGTCTCGGTATCGAATACTATCTCGCGCATGTCTTTTGACGAATGTCGGCCAGGATCATTTTCACCTGTTCGCGAGCGTGATCCAAGCCCCTGTCGGTCGTCACCACATAATGGGCCTGTGCACGTTTTTCCGCATCGCTCATCTGGCGGGCCAGAAGGGCGGCGAATTTCTCCTCGCTCATGCCGGGGCGGGAAAGCACCCGCTGGCGCTGGATGTGGGCCGGGGCGCTTGCCACCACCACCGCATCCACTTTCACGCCGGTTTCCAGCAGAAGCGGAATGTCCAGCAGCACGACGGGGGCGCCGGCATTCCCCGCCAGGAAGCGGTCCTGTGCCGCCTGCACCAGCGGATGCATGATGGCTTCCAGCCGGGCCAGTGCCGCCGGGTCATTGGTGACTTTCGCCGACAGGGCGGCGCGGTCCACCACGCCCTTTTTCGTGGCGCCGGGAAATTCCCGCTCGATCAGCGCCGCCGCCTCGCCGGCATAGAGATCATGGATCGCCGCATCGGCATCGAAGACCGGCACGCCTTCGGCGGCGAACAACTTGGCCGTCTCGGTCTTGCCCATGCCGATCGAGCCGGTCAGGCCGATGACATATGGCCTAGGCGCGTTCACGCAACACCTTCACCAAGGCCGCGCGCAGGCCGGGCGTGACCGAAGGCTTCACGCCGAAGAACGCCTCGAACGACGGCACCGCCTGGTGCATCAGCATGCCCAGCCCGTCGATGGTGACATGGCCGCGCGATGCGGCGTCTTTCAGAAGCTGCGTCTCCAACGGATTGTAGACGATGTCGCAAACCGCCGCGGACTGTGGCAGCGGAGCCAGGTCCAGAGCCAGCGGCGCATTGCCCTTCATGCCGGCGGAGGTTGTATTGATGACGAGCCAAGCATCGGCAGCAGCCTGATCCCATTCGTCAAATGTTCCAGTTTGCAGCACTGCATCCGGCTGCAGCTTGCCCACATGCGCAACCAACTGATCGGCGCGCTCCTTGTTTCGGTTCAACACAGTGATCTTTGCGACATGGCCAAATTGCTGCAGACCATAAACCGCGCCCCGCGCCGCACCGCCCGCGCCCAGGACAACAATATTTTTACCTGCGATAGCTACTCCCCCCAGAGCGTCCTGCAGGCTATCAAACAAACCAACCGCATCGGTATTGTCAGCGCCGATCATCCCATCGGGTTTGAACACCAGAAGATTGGCGGCTCCAGCGAGGCGGGCAGCTTGGCGCGTTTCGTGGGCCAAGGCAAAGGCCGCCTCCTTGTGCGGCACGGTGACATTGACGCCGCGAAAACCGGCCAGCCGGACGCCTTCGATCACGCGGGAAAAATCCTCCGCCCGCGCGGCCAATGGCACCATCGCCCCGTCGACGCCGAGTTCGTCCAGCCAGTAGCCGTGCAGCGCCGGCGACAGGGAATGCGCCACCGGCCAGCCGATAATGCCTGCAATCCGCCCTTTTCCCGTCAATGTCATGATGCGATCACGCCTTCCTGCCGGAGCGCGCCCAGAAGCGGGAGCAGCGGCAAACCCAGGACGGAGAAATAGTCGCCTTCCACCTTCTCGAACAACTGCGCGCCCCGTCCTTCGTAGTGATAGCAGCCCACGCTGGAGAGAATGGCAGGGCCTTCCGCCGCCAGATAGTCTTCCACGAAAGCGGGCGACAGCGGCCGAACCGTCATGGTGGCCGGGCCGGCATGGCGCCAGACGGCCTTCGCGTCCCGCGCCAGCACCGCCGCCGAGACCAGACGATGATCCTGCCCGCTCATCCGTCCCAGAAGGGTGCGGGCCGCCTCCATGTCCGGGCATTTGGATATCAGGTCGCCGCCCAGCGCGATCACCGTGTCGGCGCCCAGCACCAATGAACCCGGCAGGGCGGCGGATACGGCCAGCGCCTTGGCCTCGGCCAGGGCCAGGGCGACGGATGCCGCATCGGCGCCCGTCATGGCGGCCATCAGCGCCGTTTCGTCCAGCTCCGCAGGATGGACGGAAAATTCCACGCCCGCCGCACGCAGCAGCCCGGCCCGGCTGGCGCTGGCGCTGGCCAGGACCAGCCGTTTCACGTGGCTTTATCCTTGCGGTCGGCCATGAAGTTCAGCACCGCCGCGGAGGTTTCCTCGATCGAGCGGCGGGAGACGTCGATCATCGGCCAGCCCTGGGCCTCGAACAGCTGGCGGGTGGCGGCAATCTCGGCCCGCACCGCGTCGGGATCGACATAGTTGCTGTCCTTGGCATGGCCCATGGCCATCAGCCGGTTGCGGCGCACCTGGATCAGCCGGTCGGGCGAAATCCACAGCCCCACGATGAGGGGATTTTTGGCCGCCAGCAGTGCCGGAGGCGGCGGCATGCCGGCAACCAGCGGTACGTTGGCCGCCTTCACGCCGCGGATCGCCAGATAAACGCAGGTCGGCGTCTTGGAGGTGCGGCTTGCGCCGGTCAGGATGACCTGCGCATCGTTGAGGGTGGCCAGCGACTGGCCATCATCATGCTGGATGGTGAATTCCAGTGCCTCGATGCGTTCCAGATAGCGCTGGTCGATCTGGTGCTGGCGGCCGACCTTGTGGCTTTCGGACGTGCCCAGGAACTGGCGCAGCGCCGAGACGGGCCCTTCCAGCACATCGACGCATTCCACCAGCATGCCGTCGCAGCGCGCGATCAGCTTGTCGCGCAGCACTTCGTTCGCCAGGGTGAAGAACACCATGCCAGGTGCGATGGCGACATGATCCAGCGCGCGGGTCAGCTGGTGCTCGCTGCGCACCAGCGCGTAGGGATGGATCTGCACGTCCACATTCTCGAACTGCGCCAGCGCCGCCGTCGCCATCGCGTTCAGCGTGTCGCCGGTGGAATCGGAGATCAGATGGACGTGGAACTTGTGACTCACAGGCTTATCCGCAAGGCTCTGAGCAAGCATGTACAAGCTGGGCATGACAGCCGTCTTCACCCACACCCCTCCTAGCCGGGAAGGCCGAAACTGTGCAAGGCCGGGCATTGTGGGGACAGGTGAACCGGGTGCCCACATGCAGGGACCGCCGACAGGGGAGCGGCGGGGCAACGCCAATTGCTTGAACCAAAGAGCCATTCGGCCTAAGGGGAGCCACCATCCCCTGATCCGCCCACAACTCACAGCCCTAACATCATCTTCATCACCTAAAGAGTCTTAGGAGTCTTGTTTTGAGTAGTGCAAAGAAGCTTGTGCGCGTGCTGGAGGGAGGGGCCGAGAGCCCGCCTCCCGTCTGGCTGATGCGCCAGGCCGGACGCTACCTGCCGGAATACCGGGCGCTGCGGGAAAAGGCGGGCTCGTTCTGGGGCATGGCGCTGAACCCGGATTTTGCCGCAGAGGTGACGATCCAGCCGGTCCGCCGGTTCGGTTTCGATGCCGCGATCCTGTTTTCCGACATCCTGACCGTGCCCGAGGCGCTGGGCCGCAAGGTGATCTTCACCGCCGGGGAAGGCCCCAGCATGACGCCGGTGACGGATGTCGCGGGCTTCGACAGCGATCCGGCCCGCTGGGAAAGCTATTTCGAACCCGTCTATGCGGCGCTCAGGCAAACGCGCGCCGGGCTGGACAGGGAAGGCTTCGGCGACACCGCTCTTCTGGGCTTTGCCGGTGCGCCCTGGACGCTGGCCACCTATCTGGCGGCAGGAGCGGGCGGCGACGAGCAGAAGGCTGCCAGGCTGTGGGCCTATCGCGATCCCCAGGGCTTTGCACGGCTTCTGGATATCCTGGCCGACTGTGTCGTCTTCCACCTGGTGCGCCAGCTGAGGGCCGGTGCCGACGCCGTGCAGATATTCGACAGCTGGGCCAGCGGCCTGCCGCCGCCGCTGTTCGAGCAGCTGGTGATCGCCCCCACCCGCAAGATCGTGGCGGCGGTGCGGGCCGAGGTGCCGGGCGCCAGGATCATCGGCTTTCCCCGTGCCGCGACACTTGCCGGCTATGAGGCCTATGTGCGGGCGACAGGCGTGGATGCGGTGTCGCTGGATACCGCCGCGCCGCTGGACTGGGCGGGCGAGACGCTGGCCTGTACGCTGCAGGGCAATCTCGATCCCATCGCGCTGGTGGCGGGCGGGATGGCGCTGGACCGGGCGGTCGGCGATATTCTCGAGGCGATGGCGGGCAAGCCCTTCATCTTCAACCTGGGCCACGGCATCCTGCAGGAGACGCCCATCGCCCATGTGGAACAATTGCTGAAGCGGGTTCGCGGATGAGGGTCGCTGTCGTCCTGTTCAATCTGGGCGGGCCCGACAGTCCCGAGGCGGTCGAGCCTTTCCTGCGCAACCTGTTTTCCGATCCGGCGATCATCACCCTGCCCGCCATCGTCCGGCTGCCGCTGGCGCGCCTGATCGCCAGGCGCCGCGCCCCGGTGGCGCGCGAGATCTATGCCCATATGGGCGGGCGCTCCCCCATCGTGGAAGAAACCCGGACCCAGGCACGGGCGCTGGAGGCGGCGCTGGCCGCGGGCGGGATGGAGGCGAAGACCTTCATCGCCATGCGCTACTGGCACCCCTTCAGCGATGGCGCGGCGCTGGCAGTGAAGAATTATGCGCCGGACCGGATCGTGTTGCTGCCGCTCTACCCGCAATTTTCCACCACCACCACGGCCTCGTCGCTGAAGGACTGGACCAGGACAGCGCGCAAGGCGGGCCTGAATGTCCCCACCGGCGAGATCGTGTGCTATCCGCGCGAGCCCGGTTTCATCACGGCGATGGCGGCGCGCATCCGCGAGGCGCTTGGGGATGCGTCGCCGGAGGGCTGGCGGCTTCTGCTGTCGGCGCATGGGCTGCCGAAAAAGATCATCCAGGCGGGCGATCCCTATCAGTGGCAGGTGGAACAGAGCGCCGAGGCCATTGTGGATGCACTGGGGATAAAGAACCTGGACTGGCAGGTCTGCTATCAGAGCCGGGTGGGGCCAATGGAATGGATCGGTCCGGCAACGGACGCGGAAATCCGCCGGGCGGGCGCGGAAGGAAAAAATCTGATTGTCGCGCCGCTGGCCTTTGTCAGCGAACACTCCGAGACGCTGGTGGAACTGGACATCGAATATGGCAGGCTGGCGCGTGAAAGCGGCGTGCCGCAATATCGCCGCGCGCGCACGGTGGGGGATCATCCCGATTTCATCGCCGGGCTTGCTGGACTCGTGCGGCAGGCGGCACTAGAGGAAACGGGCCCGCGGATGGCGGGCGCCTGCCCCGCACGCTTTGCCCGCTGCGGCTGCGCGGGCCGTTAGCGGATCGTCGCTGCCGGGATCTGATGGGGACTATGGACGCGCTGAAGGATTTCCTGGCCGGATATGAACGCTGGCTTCTGGCCTTTCACGTCATCGCGGTGATCAGCTGGATGGCGGGGATGCTGTATCTGCCGCGGCTGTTCGTCTATCACACCGAGACCGCGCCCGGATCAGACGGCAGCGAGCGCTTCAAGCGCATGGAGACCAAGCTTCTCAAGGTGATCATCAACCCGGCGATGATTGCCGCCTGGGTGCTGGGACTGACGCTGGCCTGGGTGATCGACGCCCATCTTCAGGGCTGGTTTCAGGCCAAGTTCGTGCTGGTGATCATCCTGTCGGGCCTGCACGGCCACAATGTGCGGCTGTGGCGCGCCTTCCGTGAGGACCGCAACACGCACAGCGCCCGGTATTTCCGGATCCTGAACGAAATCCCGGCCCTGCTGATGATCGCGATCGTGATCCTGGCCGTGGTCAGGCCGTTCTAGGCCCCACAAAAGGATTTTGCGCGCCCCTGAAAAGAGGGTATAAGGACGCCGTCTGATTGGTCCGCGGCCGGCAAGTGCCAGGTCCGGACCGGAAGGCCCAAAGCCCCCCGGCCGGTGTCGACCAGGGCTTCAAGCCTAACGGCCAGCGGATCAAAACCAACCCCATCGATGGTCACGGCCGGGACAACAAAGGCGCCCGGGTCCGTCGAGGCGATTTCCCCCACTCTGTCAGGTGCCCCTTCCATGACTGTCCAAGATGGCCTGCAGGCGATGAAGCTGCAGGAGCTCAAGAACAAGAAACCCGCCGACCTTCTGGCCTTCGCCGAAGAACTTGAGATCGAGAACGCCTCGTCCATGCGCAAGCAGGACATGCTGTTCGCCATCCTCAAGGAGCTGGCCGAACGCAATGTCGAGATCACCGGCGGCGGCGTCGTTGAAATCCTGCAGGACGGCTTCGGCTTCCTGCGCAGCCCCGAATCCAACTATCTGCCCGGTCCCGACGACATCTATGTCGCCCCCGCCCAGATCCGCCGCTTCGGCCTTCGCACCGGCGACACGGTCGAAGGGCCGATCCGCGGCCCCAAGGAAGGCGAACGCTATTTCGCGCTGCTGAAGGTCACCACCATCAATTTCGAGGACCCCGAGCAGATCAAGCACAAGGTCCATTTCGACAACCTGACCCCGCTTTATCCCACCAAGCCGCTGCGGATGGAGCTGAACGATCCCACCATCAAGGACAAGACCGGCCGCGTCATCGACATCGTCGCGCCGCAGGGCATGGGCCAGCGTGCGCTGATCACCGCCCCGCCGCGCACCGGCAAGACGGTGATCCTGCAGAACATCGCCAAGGCGATCGCCGCCAACCATCCCGAGGCCTTCCTGATCGTGCTTCTGATCGACGAGCGCCCCGAGGAAGTCACCGACATGCAGCGCACCGTGGTGGGCGAGGTCATCTCCTCCACCTTCGACGAGCCGGCGACGCGCCATGTGCAGGTGGCCGAGATGGTGATCGAGAAGGCCAAGCGCCTGGTCGAGCACAAGCGCGATGTGATCATCCTGCTGGATTCCATCACCCGCCTGGGCCGCGCCTACAACACGGTGGTGCCGTCGTCAGGCAAGGTGCTGACCGGCGGCGTGGACGCCAACGCCCTGCAGCGGCCCAAGCGCTTCTTCGGCGCGGCGCGCAACATCGAGGAAGGCGGTTCGCTGACCATCATCGCCACCGCGCTGATCGATACCGGCAGCCGCATGGACGAAGTGATTTTCGAAGAGTTCAAGGGCACCGGCAACAGCGAAATCATCCTGGACCGCAAGGTGGCCGACAAGCGTGTGTTCCCCGCCATCGACATCATGCGTTCAGGCACCCGCAAGGACGAGCTTCTGGTCGAAAAGGGCCAGCTATCCAAGACCTATGTGCTGCGCCGCATCCTGTCGCCCATGGGTACGGTGGACGCGATCGAATTCCTGCTCGACAAGCTGCGGTCGGCCAAGAACAACGCGGACTTCTTCGAGAGCATGAATACCTGATTGGCGCTTCCGCGCGACGAACAAAGGCCAGATGCAAGTCTGGCCTTTTTCTTTGTTCAGTTATTTGCGTGCGAAATCGGAGACGTGGGCATAGGAGATCACCCGCGTCAGGGTCCAGCTGTCGCCGGTCTGCTGCCACAGCATGGTGAACTTGGCGACACCGCTGGTCTTGGGATCGCATTTGTCGGGGTGCTGCGCCGGGCAGAAGACATGCTCGCCCACTTCCACCGCGCCGTAGGTCTTGAGCGGATAAACTTCCAGCGAGCCGGGTACCAGCAGGCGGTGCACCTTGCCGCAGATGTTGGTGCGGATGGCGGCGATGAAGGGATCGCGGCCCCGCGCCAGCCCCGTCTGGTCGTGATAGAACTCCAGATCTTCGCTGACCATGGCGCTGAGGGTCTTCAGGTCGCAATGGTTGTAGGCGTCGAACAGCCTGGCGTCCTGGGCGGCGACGGCATCGAACAGCGCGCCGGCACGGGCATCCACTGCCGGCTGTGCCATCGCAGGTGCAAGCCAGCAGACCGATAGAAGAAGAGCCAGGGCGGCGCGAACGGGCATGTCTCAGGATTTCAGGAAGCCGGCAATCGCGGGATTGGCCTTCATGGCGTTCAGGTCTTCGTCCCTGGGCAGTTGCGGCTTGTCGCGTTCCACATTGACCATGCACAGAAAGCCCATCGGCTCATCGCCTTTGGTGCGGAACTGGTGCCAGGTCATGGCCGGGATGCGCACCAGGTCATGGGTCTTGACGGTGCGGACCTCGTCGCCCACCAGCACATCGGCGGACCCGCGCAGGATCATCACGCCATGGGTATGCTCGTGCCGCTCCAGGGTGGAATAGCCGCCGGGCGCGACCTCGAAATAGCGCAGCTCGCAGCGCAGCGCGTCATCCTTGAACAGGACTTGGCGGGTGATCGACTTGAAGGGCGCGCTGCCTTCTTCCTTGTAGGCCAGCAGGGAAACGTCTTCCCAGCGGAAATTATCGGCGAAGGCGCGGAACAGCGCCGCCTGTTTGTCGTCCGAAGATTTGTGGTCGGGCTTATCCATGCATCACCACGTCCTGGAATTTCGCCGCCTCGTCGGCCATGCGGCTGCCGGCCGCCAAAAGGCCGCCACCGATCAAGAGCATCACATCTCTGCCGTAGAATTGCAGCATTTCCGGGACGCGGTCAGGCGTCATGCCGCCGGCGGGAACCGGCACCGTATCGCGCAGGCCGTCCCAGGGCGCCAGCGCCGCATCGGCCAGGGTACGGCAGGTGACGGGCGAATAGCCGAAGCGGCCGCCGTGATTGGGAAACACGGTGGCGTCAGCGCCGAAGAGGCGGAAGATCTTTCCCAGATGCAGCGGCGGGGCGATGCGCGATGCCCCCGCCAGCGCCGGGTGGGCCATGAAGGCCATGTCCGGGTTCTCGCGCACCAGCGCGTGGAAGGTGGCGACGCCCGCGATCATCGGGGCGATCAGGACGCCGTCCAGCCCTGCCTTGCGGGCGATGTCGATCTGGATGCGCATCTGGTCGAGGTTGCCCGACAGCGACGGCAGATAGGCGGTGCGCCCGCCATCGGCGGCGCGGGCAGCGCGCACGGCATCGGCGATGGCCGGCACCCTTTCGGCAAAGGGGCTGTAATGCTGGTCGGCGATGCCGTGATCGTCCTTGATGTAATCCAGCCCGCCTTTGGCAAGTTGGCCGGCGATTTTCGCCAGTCCCTTGCCGTCCAGCCCCTGCGGCTTGAGCGCCGAACAGGTCAGCGCGCGATCCTTTGCGCCGACCCTGGCGCGCATCCCCGCCAGGCCATGATTGGGTCCGCCGAAGGCCGAGAGCACGGAATCGGGAAACACCGCGTCATGCAGTTCGATATCGGCATGGATGGAGCTGTTGCCGAACAGCATGTTCATCAGCTGGCCGGGTTCGGGCCCCATGGTGGCGACCGCCAGGCCGATGCGGACCTCGAATTTGCCGCCGCCGATATCGCTGATGTCCTCGACCTTGCCGACGATATTGTCCAGCACGTTCCGGTCGCTGATGGCGGAAACCGGCATCTCCACGCTCTGCTCGACGGCGATGGCGTCCGCGCGCGCGGCGATGCGATCGGCGCTGTCGGTGACGTGATAGATCGCGGTGATGCGGTCGGCACTCATTACGGAATCAGGATGGTGGCTCCGGTGGTCTTCTTCGCCGTCAGCTCGTCCTGCGCCTTGGCGGCGTCCTTCAGGGCAAACCGCTGGTTGATGGCGACTTTAACCCCGCCCGACGCCAGCACCGCGAACAGGTCGTCGGCGGTTTCCTGCAGTTCTTCGGGCGTGCGGGTATAGTGCGCCAGCGTCGGGCGGGTCACGAACAGCGAGCCTTTTTGCGCCAGTATGGCGGGCGAGAAGGGGTCGACCGGGCCCGAGGCATTGCCATAGGTCACCATGATGCCGCGCGGCGAAAGGCAATCCAGCCCGGCCAGGAAAGTGTCCTTTCCGATGGAGTCGTATACCACCGGAACGCCAGCCCCGCTGGTGATCTCGCGCACCTTCTTTTCCCAGCCCGGCTCACGCGTGTTCAGGACATAAGTGCAGCCGTTGGCCTTGCACTGATCCATCTTGGACGGCGAGGTGGTGGAGCCGATCACGGTGGCACCCAGATGCCTGGCCCATTGCACGCCGATCTGGCCCACCCCGCCCGCGGCGGCATGGAAGACGATGGTCTCACCGGCTTTCACCGGATGGATCCGGCGCAGCAGGTATTGCGCGGTCATGCCCTTGAGCAGCGATGCGGCTGCGATCTCGTCGCTGACGTTATCGGGAATTTTCACCAGCCGGGCGGCGGGGACATTGGCGGCCTCGCAATAGGAACCGATGAAGCCCGAGGCATAACCCACCCGGTCGCCCGGCTTGAAACGGGCCACGCCTTCGCCCGCCGCCTCGACCACGCCGGCGGCTTCCGAGCCCAGGCCCGAGGGCAGGGGCAGCGGATAGAGCCCGGTGCGGTGATAGGTGTCGATGAAGTTCACGCCGATGGCGGTGTGCCGCACGCGCACCTCGCCGGCGCCGGGCGGGGGCAGGTCGATGTCGACATACTGCAGCACCTCGCTGCTGCCGGGTTTCTCGAAACGGATGGCTTTGGTCATGAGGTCAGCCCAGATGCTGTTGGAAGAATTCCGCGGTGCGGCGGTTGGCCAGGCCGGCGGCTGCCTCATTGTAATTCTTGCCGCCCGGCCGGGCAAAGGCATGATCGACTCCCGCATAGACGTGGGCCGTGACCATCCGGTTGTCTTTCAGGCCGGCCAGGATCATGTCCTGCGCGTATTTGGGCACAAAGCCGTCCTCTGCCGCGATGTGCAGCATCAGGGGCTTTCGGATGGTTGCCGCTTCGTCCAGCTTGGTCTGAATGTTCACCCCGTAATAGGCCACGGTGGCGTCGCTGTCGGTACGCGCGGCGGTCAGGAAGGCCAAAAGGCCGCCCAGGCAATAGCCCACCGCGCCGACCTTGCCGCTGACGCCGGCGGTGACGCGCAGGTGGTCGATGGTGGACTGGATGTCATCCACCCCCGTATCGGGATCGAAACGGTGCATCAGGTCCAGGGCCTGCTGCCATTCCGCGTCCGTCCTGTCGGTGAGTTCCACACCCGGCTCCAGGCGCCAGAACAGGTCCGGCGCCAGCGCGAAATAGCCCAGACCGGCCAGCCAGTCGGCCACGCCGCGCACCACCGCATTGATGCCGAAGATCTCCTGGATCACCACCACGCCGGGCCCCTCGGCCGAGGCGGGGATTGCCAGATAGGCGTCGAAATTCCCGTCGCGCCCGTTGATGGAGACTTTCTGGCCCATGGGTCGGTTCTCCCGCGATCCAGCCTTTGCCGACGGTCAGGCGGTGCGTTGTTGCGGCGGCTGGGGTTGCTGCTGCAACTGATAAGGCAGAGTGAGGCCCTGGGCCAGCACCTGCGCGCTGGTGATCGGCGATGAGACCCGGCCCTGCTGCACCACATAGACGGTCGGCTGGCCGCCTTCCATGCCCCGGCCGATAAGAGGATGGCCTTCAGGCAGCGTCTGGCCGGGTTCGACCTGGACCAGAAGGGCATTGGGAACGTTCTTGCTCCAGAAGGTGCGCACCAGTTCCTGGGTCCGGCTATGGCCCCTGGTGCCGACCACCACCACCATCAGGGCGTTGGCCAGGTATTCGAGGCCGGCGATGAAGGTGCCCGCCATGTTGAGGACGCGGTTCATCTCGTCGCCGAACGTGGCCGCCAGGGTGGAGGCGCGGTTCATGTATTCCACTTCGCCCGCGATGAAAGCCAGGCGCGTCAGCACCGTCAGCATGGTGCCGTTGGCGGAGGGCGTGGCGGTATCGAAGATGGTGCGCGCACGCACGATCAAGGGATCGGCGTCGGACGGCGTGAAGCAGTAGCCGCCCCGCTCGTTATCCCAGAACAGGGTGTCCAGCGTCTTCACCCAGCCCTTTGCCGCAACCAGATACTGATTGTCGTTTGTGACCTCCCACAGCTGGATGGCGGCGCGGGCCATATGGGCATAGTCGTCGGCAAAGCCGTGCGCGCCCTTGATCCCGTTGATGGCGGAATGGTGCAGCCTGTCGCCTTCGCCCAGCGTGCGGCGCACATGGTCGAATGCGGCCTTGGCGGCGCCGATCCAGTCGGGGCGCTCAAAGACGACGCCGGCGCGGGCCATCGCCGCGATTGTCATGCCGTTCCAGTCGGCCAGCAGCATGTCGTCGCGCACCGGGGCAGGGCGCTTGCTGCGGATCTTCAGCAGCATCTCGCGCTGGCGGGCCAGCAGCGCCTCGTCGGCCTCGCCGGTTGGAGCGGGGTTGCCCAGCCGGCGCAGGATGTTCTTGCCGTTGAAATTGCCGTCGCGGGTGATGCCATAGATTTGCTTGAAGCGGGCCGAGAAGGTGCCGACCAGGCCGGCGTCGATTTCCGCTTCGCTCCACAGATAGTATCTGCCGGCGTCGGCCTCGCCGTCGCTGCCGGTATTGTCGCTGCCCTGGCCGGCGGCAAAACCCTCGCCGGTCTTCATCTCGCGCAGGATCCAGCCGATGGTTTCCTCTACCCGCTGGCGGCAGGGGTCGTTGCGGTTGAACTGCCAGATGCCGGTGCACAGGTCGATCATCTGGGCGCTGTCGGCCAGCGCCTTCTCGAAATACGGAATCATCCAGCGCTCGTCGGCCGCATAACGGAAGACGCCGCCGCCGATATGGTCGTACATGCCGCCGAACAGGATGCCGTCGAGGGTGGTGAAAGCCAGCTGGGAGAATTGCGGCGTGGCGGTGCGCAGCCAGGCGCGCCACAGCACCTCGACGAGGGGGACATTTGGGAATTTCATCGGGCCCTGCATGCCGCCGAAAAAGACGTCGAAGCGCTGGCCGATGCGCAGCGCCGCCAGGTCGAGATTGATGTTCTCAGGTCCCGTGCGCATGTCGCGTTCGTAGAGATTCTTCAGCCCTTCCAGGATGGCGTCGGAGTTCTGGATCAGCCGCTCCTTCTGGTCCTGGAAGATGCTGCGCCCTTCCTCGAACAGCTTGGCGGCCGAGATCAGTCCGGTGCGCTCTTGGCGGGGATGATAGCCGCTGACGAAATAGGGCACGCCGTCGGGGCGCAGGAACATGGACAGCGGCCAGCCGCCCTGATGGCCCATATTCTGTGCGGCCAGCTGATAGATCTGGTCCAGGTCGGGACGCTCTTCCCGGTCGACGATGACGGGAATGAAATGCTCGTTGATCACGGCGGCGACGGCGGGGTCCGAGAAACTTTCCTGGTTCATCTGGTGGCACCAGTGGCAGCCCATGAAGCCGATGGACAGGAAGATGGGCTTGTTCTTTTCCGCAGCCTCGGCCAGGGCGTCCTTGCCCCAGACGCGCCACTGGACGGGATTGTCCTTGTGCAGAAGAATGTAGGGGCTGGTGGCGGCGGAAAGGCTCATCGTCTGGTCCCGGTTGGCGCCAGCCCGGGCGTAACTCCCCCGAGGCCTTGCGTCTTGGATGTTTTTAGGGCCGGGTTACTTAGCCCGAAATCCATGGTCCCGAAAGCCCGGCGGGGCCAGAACCATAAGGTGCCGCCTTGAAGGTGAATATCACGGTTGACATGACCCCGGAGGAGGCGCGCGCCGTCATGGGCCTGCCCGACGTCGCGCCCATACAGAAGCAGATGATGGAGGAGATGCAGGCCCGGATGAAGGCGGCCTTCGACGCCGGCGACCCGGAGGGGATGATGCGGGCCTGGATGCCGCTGCTTTACGGGACGGGGGGCGGTGGCGAAGCGTTCCAGAAATTCCAGAAGACGCTGTGGGACAGTGCCGCCGCGATGATGGGCAAGAAGGACGGCAGATAGCCTTCCCGATGAAGGCAGGTCCATGAATTCCACGATTTATGCGCTTTCCAGCGCGCCCGGCCGGGCCGGAGTGGCGGTGGTGCGGGTCAGCGGACCCGATGCGGGGCACGCGCTGATGGCGCTGGCCGGGCCCTTGCCGGCGCCGCGACGGGCGGTGCTGCGGCGGCTGGCCTGGCAGGGCGGGGAGATTGACCAGGCATTGGTGCTGTGGTTCGCCGCCCCCGCCAGCTTCACCGGCGAGGACTGTGCCGAATTCCACATCCACGGCGGGCGCGCGGTCCGCGAGGCCTTGTTCAAGTCTTTCGAACGGTTGGGGTTCAAACCTGCCGAACCGGGGGAATTTTCGCGGCGGGCGGTGGAAAACGGCAAGCTGGACCTGACTCGGGCCGAGGCCATTGCCGATCTGGTCGACGCCGAAACCGAGAGCCAGCGGCGCCAGGCGTTGCGCCAGCACAATGGGGCGCTGGCCGATTTGTATGAGGGCTGGCGCGCGGCGTTGATCGCGGCGCTGGGGCGGGCGGAAGCGGCTATCGATTTTTCCGACGATGGGGTGGGGGAAGCGGAGTTCGCCGCCGCACGCGCGGCCGCCCAGGAGATATTGGAGCAAATTCAAGAACATATGGCCGACCATGGCCGGGGTGAGAGCCTGCGCGAGGGGCTCCGGCTGACCATCATCGGTCCTCCGAATGCAGGAAAATCCAGTCTTATCAATGCCTTGGCGCGGCGAGACGTGGCCATCGTCACCGATGTGCCCGGCACCACCCGCGATGTGGTGGAGGCGCGGCTGGACCTGGGCGGCTATCTGCTGCTGGTGGCCGACACCGCAGGTGTGCGCCAGACCGAGGACGTGATCGAGGCGGAAGGCGTGCGCCGGGCGCTGGCACACGCAGCCGGGGGCATGACCCTGTTGCTGCTGGATGGAAGCTTGCCAGACCCGCGTGCCGGCCTGCCCCCGGACCTGCCCGAGCCGGATCTGACTGTGTGGAACAAGGCCGATCTGGGTTTCCGGCGCGAGGGCCTTTCCATCTCGCTGAAGACCGGCGAGGGCGTATCCATGCTGCAGGATTTGCTGCAGCAAAAGGTGCAGCAAAAGCTCGAGGGCGAGGCCCCTGCCCTGACCCGCCCACGCCATCGCGCCGGGCTGATGGAAGCCGCCGAAGCGCTGCGCCACGGGCTGGCCGCACCGGCGGAACGCCCCGAACTGCTGGCCGAAGACCTGCGCCTGGCAATGCGGGCGATCGGCCGTATCACCGGCCGCGTCGATGTGGAGGAGGTTCTCGATTTCATCTTCCGCGATTTCTGCATCGGCAAGTAGCGCGCAAAACGCTTGTGGATAAAGACGCGCGCGCGTATGAGCCGCGCCATGACGGCATTTGATGTCATCGTGATCGGCGGCGGCCATGCCGGCTGCGAAGCGGCGGCGGCCTCGGCGCGCTTTGGCGCCAGGACGCTGCTGCTGACGCATCGCTTCGACACGCTGGGGGAGATGTCGTGCAATCCCGCAATCGGCGGCGTGGGCAAAGGCCACCTGGTGCGCGAGATCGATGCGCTGGACGGGCTGATGGGCCGCGTAGCCGATGCCGCAGGCATCCAGTTTCGCCTGCTCAACCGGCGCAAGGGTCCGGCGGTTCGGGGCCCGCGCGCCCAGGCCGATCGCGCGCTCTATCGCCAGGCGATGCAGCGGATGCTGGGCGAAATTCGGAATCTGGAAATTCGCGAGGCGGCCGCAGAAGACCTGATTTTAAAGGACGGAATCGTCACCGGCGTAATGACGGCGGACGACGAAACGATTTTGTGCGGCAAGGTCGTGCTGACCACCGGCACCTTCCTCAATGGTCTCATCCATGTCGGCGAGACCAAAATCCCCGCCGGGCGGATGAAGGTGGGCGATGGCGTTGAGGCACCATCCATCGGCCTGTCGCGCACGCTTTACGGCCTGGGCCTTCAGATGGGGCGCCTGAAGACGGGCACGCCGCCCCGGCTGGATGGGCGCACCATTGACTGGCAGCGGCTTGAGATGCAGCCGGGCGATGATCCGCCCCTGCCCTTTTCCTTCATGACGTCGGCGATCACCACATCCCAGATCCAGTGCGGCATCACCCGCACCACGCCGGCCACCCACGACATCATCCGGGCGAACCTGCACCGGGCGCCGATGTATTCGGGTCAGATCGCCAGCACCGGGCCGCGCTATTGCCCCTCCATCGAGGATAAGGTCAGCCGCTTTGCGGACCGCGAGTCGCACCAGATTTTCCTTGAACCAGAAGGACTTAGCGACGATACGGTCTACCCTAACGGGATTTCGACCTCCCTGCCCCAGGATGTCCAGCATGCGCTGCTGGCGACGATTCCGGGGTTGGAAAGGGTGGCGGTGCGCCGTCCCGGTTATGCGATCGAGTATGATTATGTCGATCCGCGCGAGTTGACCGCGGCGTTGGAGGTCAAGCGCGTTCCCGGCCTCTTTCTGGCGGGGCAGATCAACGGCACCACGGGTTATGAAGAAGCCGCGGCCCAGGGCCTGATGGCGGGCTGGAACGCCGCCCGCGCGGCTGGCGGGTCTGGCGCCGTCATCCTGGAGCGGGCCCAGGCCTATATCGGGGTGATGATCGACGATCTGGTGACCAGGGGGGTCAGCGAACCCTATCGCATGTTCACCAGCCGGGCTGAGTACCGCCTGACGCTGCGCGCGGACAATGCCGACCAGCGCTTGACCGGTTTGGGACTGGAGGGTGGGATCGTAGGGTTGGAACGTTCCGCCGCCTTCTCCGCCAAGCTGGAACGCCTGTCTGTTTCACGTGAAACAATGGCCCACCTCTCGCTGACACCCAACGAGGCCGCCCGGCACGGCATTCCCGTGCGGCAGGATGGCGTGCGCCGCTCTGCCCTGGACCTGCTGGCGCTGGTGGATTTCCCCGCGTTGGCTCGCATCTGGCCGGAAATGGCGGCATTTGACCCAGATGTGGTCGAGCAAATGGAGGTCGATGCCCAATATGCGGGGTATCTGGACCGGCAGGACGCCGACATTCTGGCCTTCCGGCGCGATGAGGCCCGCAGCCTGCCCTCCGCGCTGGACTATGGCGCGGTGGCGGGCCTGTCCAACGAGGTGCGCCAGAAGCTTGAACTTATCCGCCCCGCCACTTTGGGACAGGCTTCCCGGATTGAAGGCATCACCCCGGCGGCGCTGACCCTGATCCTGGCCCACGTAAAGGGCCAGAAGTCCGATAGACGTCGTGCCTGAGCCGTTCGGCCCCGAGGTGTTTGCGACGGGTTCCGGTGTTTCACGTGAAACACTGGCGCGCCTGCAGACCTATGCCGACATGCTGGTGGACTGGAACAGCCGCCACAACCTGGTTTCCCGGGGGAGCCTGGACGATCTGTGGCGACGTCATTTCTGGGACAGCGCCCAATTGGCCAGCCATATTCCCGGAACTGCGGGAACTCGCGATATGACTTTGGCCGATATGGGTTCGGGGGCCGGGTTTCCGGGCCTGGTGCTGGCGGCGATGCTGCGGGACCGGCTCAAGGTCACCCTGTTCGAGGCTACCGCCAAGAAAAGTGCCTTCCTGACCGCCGCGGCCGCGCGGATGGAACTGGATGTCCGGGTGGTCAATGCCCGGATGGAGGACGCACCTGCCCAGATATTCGACGTCATTACTTCCCGCGCCTGTGCTCCCCTGCCTGGGCTGCTGGCGTATGCCCATCGATTCACAGGCCCGAGGACCGTCTGCCTGTTCCTGAAGGGGCGAAATGTGGGGGAAGAATTGACCGAAGCCCATAAATGTTGGAGCATGAAGGTCTCTCAGTTCCCAAGCCTTTCCGATCCATCGGGTGCTATATTGGAGGTGAGAGAACTCGAGCCCCATGACCGCGCCCCCAAAAAAGCCTCGCATCCTGGTCGTCGCCAACCAAAAGGGCGGCGTCGGTAAGACCACCACGGCGATCAATCTGGGTACCGCGCTGGCCGCCATCGGCGAGCCCACGCTGCTGATCGACATCGATCCGCAGGGCAATGCGTCCACCGGGCTGGGCATCCACCGCCAGGACCGGGGCATGACCACGTATGAAGTGCTGACCGGCCAGGCGAAGCTTGCCGACGCCATTGTGCCGACCCGCATTCCCGGCCTGTCGCTTCTGCCGGCCACCGTGGACCTGTCGGGTGCGGAGCTGGAGCTGATCGACATGCCCCGGCGCAATTTCATCCTGCGCGATGCGCTGGAAGAATATTCAGTACACGGAGCGTCTGGCAGGGACGGGCAATCTTTTTCCTATGTCCTGATCGATTGCCCGCCCTCGCTCACTCTCCTCACGCTCAATGCGATGGCGGCGGCGGATGCGGTGCTGGTGCCGCTGCAGTGCGAGTTCTTCGCGCTGGAAGGGCTGTCGCAACTGATGAAGACCATCGAACTCGTCAAGGACAAGCTCAACCCGTCGCTGGAGATGCAGGGCATCGTGCTGACCATGTTCGACAAGCGCAACAAGCTGTCGGATCAGGTTGCCGCCGATGTGCGCCAGACGCTGGGCGAAAAAGTCTATGCCACCATCATCCCGCGCAATGTGCGCATTTCCGAAGCGCCCAGCCATGGCGTGCCGGCGCTGGTCTATGACCTGCGCTGTCCCGGCAGCCAGGCCTATATCAAGCTGGCGGGCGAACTGATCCAGCGCGAACGCATACGGACCGCAGCATGAACCCTCCTCCTCCCGCCGACCGGCCGCGAGGCCTTGGCCGTGGCCTGTCCGCGCTCATCGGCGATGAAGTCGCCGCGGTGAAGGGCGAGCCCGCGCGCGCAAAGGACACGCGTTCCCTGCCGGTCGCTTTCCTGAGGCCCGGCAAGTATCAGCCGCGCAAGAGTTTCGACGAACAGCCGCTGGCGGACCTGGCGGCATCCATCAAGGAAAAGGGCGTGCTCTCGCCCATCCTGGTCAGGCCCATCGGTCCCGATTCCTATGAGATCGTGGCGGGCGAGCGCCGCTGGCGCGCCGCGCAGATGGCCAAGCTGCACGACGTGCCGGTGGTGGTGCGCGAACTGCCGGACGACCAGGCGCTGGAAATCGCCATCATCGAGAATGTCCAGCGCGCCGACCTCAATGTGATCGAGGAGGCGTCGGCCTATGAGGAACTGATCGAGAAGTTCGGCCGGACCCAGGACGACGTGGCCCGCGAGGTGGGCAAGAGCCGCAGCCACATCGCCAACACCATCCGCCTGCTGCGCCTGCCTGACGCGGTGAAAGCGCTGCTGCGCGAGGGCAAACTGACGGCGGGCCATGCCCGAACACTGATCGGTGAGCCTGATCCGTACGCCCGCGCCATGGAACTGATCGCCGGCGAACTGACCGTCCGTGAAGCCGAACAGCGTTCACCCAAAAAGCACAAGCCCGGTGGAAAACCCCCGCGCGATCCGAACATCGTGGACCTGGAATCCAGCATTTCCAATAAGTTGGGACTGAAGGTGCATATTACCCACAATGGGGATGAAGGTGGGGAAGTCCGCATCGGCTACAAGACACTGGAGCAACTGGACGAACTGACCCGTCGCCTCAGCGGCGGACGATAGGCAATCAGGCGCGGCTGCGCGCCAGGGCCTCGCCGGGGTCCAGCCGGCCGTCGTAAAGCGCCCGGCCCACCACCACGCCCTCGATGTTGGGCTCGCCCGCCGCCATAAGCGCGTCGATGTCGGCGATGGAGCCGACCCCGCCCGAGGCGATGACCGGAATGGAAAGTGCCCCGGCAAGGGCGGCGGTTTCGGCGACGTTCACGCCCTTGAGCAGCCCGTCTCCGTCGATGTCGGTGAAAAGGATCGCGGCCACGCCGGCATCCTCGAAGCGCCTACCCAGCTCCACCGGGGTCAGTTCGCTGATCTCGGCCCAGCCCTGGGTGGCGATCTTCCCCCCTTTCGCGTCAGCGCCCACAACCACGCGGCCGGGAAAGGCCCGCGCGGCGGACTTCACGAAATCCGGATCGGTCAGCGCGGCGGTACCCAGGATCACCCGGGTGATACCCGCTGCCAGCCAGCCTTCGACCGCCGCCATGTCGCGGATGCCGCCGCCCAACTGGATCGGCAGCTCGATGGCGGCGCGGATGGATTTGATCGCTTCGGCGTTGGCGCTGTGGCCGGCGAACGCACCGTTCAGGTCCACGCAATGCAGCCACTCAAAGCCTTGCGCCTTGAAGGCGCGCGCCTGCGCGGCAGGATCGGTGTTGAAGACGGTGGCGTCTTCCATAACGCCCTTCTTCAGGCGCACGCAGACGCCGTCCTTCAGATCGATGGCGGGAAACAGGATCATGGGCGCCAGCTCAGGAAGTTGGAAAGGATCTTCAGGCCCACCGCCTGGCTCTTTTCGGGGTGAAATTGCGTGCCCACGACATTCTCGTTGCCCACCACAGCCGTCAGCGGTCCGCCATAATCGGTGGTGGCGATCAGGTCTTCAGGCAGCGCCGGCTTCAGTTCGAAGCTATGGACGAAATAGGCATGGGCCTTGTCGGGAAGCCCCGCCAGCAGCGGATGCGCCCGCACCACCGTCAGCTCGTTCCAGCCCATATGCGGGATCTTCAGCGGCGGTTCATTGGCGGCAAAGGTGTTGGGCGTGATTTTCACCACCTGGCCAGCGATCCAGCCCAGCCCGGCGTGATGGCCGAACTCCACGCCCTCGGTGGCCAGAAGCTGCATGCCCACGCAGATGCCCAGGAAAGGCGCGCCCTGCTTCAGCACCTTTTCCCGCAGCACATCGATCATGCCGGGAACGGCCGAGAGGCCCTTCATGCAGTCGGCAAAGGCGCCCACGCCGGGCAGCACGATGCGCTCGGCATCCTTGACCACGTCAGGATCGGCAGTGGTGATGATCTCCTGTTTGCCGTCGGCGGCGCGCGCCAGCGCCTTGGCGGCGCTCGCCAGGTTGCCGGAGCCATAGTCGATCAGGGCGACGGCCGCCATCGTCAGTTGTCGTCCATCTTCAGGGCGGCGATGAAGGCTTCCTGGGGAATGTCCACCTTGCCGAACTGGCGCATCTTCTTCTTGCCTTCCTTCTGCTTGTCCAGAAGCTTGCGCTTGCGGGAAATGTCGCCGCCATAGCATTTGGCGGTGACGTCCTTGCGCAGGGCGGAAAGCGTTTCGCGCGCGATCACCTTGCCGCCGATGGCGGCCTGGATCGGAATCTTGAACATGTGGCGCGGGATCAGCTCTTTCAGCTTTTCGCACATTGCCCGGCCGCGGCCTTCGGCGCGCTGGCGGTTGACGATCATGGACAGCGCGTCGACCGGGTCGTCATTGACCAGGATCGACATCTTCACCAGATCGCCTTCCTCATATTTGTCGATGTGATAGTCGAAGCTGGCATAGCCGCGCGACACCGACTTGAGGCGGTCGTAGAAGTCGAACACCACCTCGTTCAGCGGCAGCTGATAGACCACCATGGCGCGGCTGCCCGCATAGGTCAGCTCCACCTGGCGGCCCCGCCTGTCCTCGCACAGCTTCAAGACGCTGCCCAGATATTCATCGGGCACCAGCACCGTCGCCTTGATCCATGGTTCCTCGATATGGTCGATGTAGGTGACATCGGGCATGTCGGCCGGGTTGTGCAGCTCCTTCATGGTGCCGTCATTCATGTAGATGTGATAGATCACGCTGGGCGCGGTGGTGATCAGGTCCAGGTTGAATTCCCGTTCCAGCCGCTCGCGCACGATCTCAAGGTGCAGAAGGCCCAGAAAGCCGCAGCGGAAACCGAAGCCCAGCGCCGCCGACGATTCCGTCTCATAGGTGAAGCTGGCGTCGTTCAGGTGCAGCTTGCCCAGCGCCTCGCGCAGGTCATCGAACTGGGCGGCATCGACCGGGAACAGGCCGCAGAACACCACCTGCTGCGCCGGCTTGAAGCCGGGTAGGGCCTCGGGCGTGCCGTGGCGCTCGTTGGTGATGGTGTCGCCCACCTTGGTGTCGGCCACCTGCTTTATCTGGGCGGTGATATAGCCGACCTCTCCGGGCCCCAGCTTTTCCACCGCCACCTTCTTGGGGGTGAAGACGCCGATCTGTTCCACCGAATAGACGGCGTCGGCCGCCATCATGCGGATCTTCTGGCCCTTCTTCAGCTCGCCGTCGATGATGCGCACCAGTACCACCACGCCCAGATAGGCGTCGTAATAGCTGTCGATCAGAAGCGCCTTCAGCGGCGCGTTCAGCTCGCCCTTTGGCGGGGGCAGGCGGGTGACGATGGCTTCCAGCACCAGGTCGATGCCGACGCCCGTCTTGGCAGAGATGGGCACGGCCTCCGACGCGTCGATGCCGATCACATCCTCGATCTGGGTCTTGACCCGGTCGGGATCGGCCGCGGGCAGGTCGATCTTGTTGAGGACCGGCACGATCTCCAGCCCGGCATCGATCGCCTGATAGACATTGGCCAGGGTCTGGGCTTCGACGCCCTGGCTGGCGTCCACCACCAGCAGCGCGCCTTCGCAGGCGGCAAGGCAGCGCGACACCTCATAGCCGAAATCGACGTGGCCGGGTGTGTCCATCAGGTTCAGGACATAGGTCTGGCCATCCTGTGCCTTGTAATCCAGGCGCACGGTCTGGGCCTTGATGGTGATGCCGCGCTCGCGCTCGATGTCCATGGAATCCAGCACCTGGTTGGTCATCTCGCGGGACGAGAGGGCGCCGGTGACCTGGATCAGCCGGTCGGCCAGGGTGGATTTGCCATGGTCGATATGGGCGACGATGGAGAAGTTGCGGATATTGGAGAGTTCGGCCATTTGGGCTGCGCTTTACCAGTTTGCGCCGCGGCCTCCAACAGGCGAATTCCGGCGGGTTCCGGGCTATAAGGCGCCATGCGCCGCCGCCCCCAGAAAGCCCCCGACCCCCTGAAAGCCTTATGGCCCGGCCAGTCGGTCCCCCTGCTCAAAGCCCTGCACATCCTGACGCGGGAAGGCGGGCTGAACGCAGACAGCCGCCGCAAACTGAAGCAGGTCCAGCACCTGGCCCAGCTGATCCGCCCGGCCATCGACATGGCGCTCAAGGAGAAGCCCGATCCGGTTCTGGCCGACCTGGGGGCGGGCAAGTCCTATCTGGGCTTCATCCTGTATGACCTCTATTTCGGCCCCGCCGGGCGCGGGCGGGTGCTGGCGGTGGAAAGCCGCCCCGAACTGATCGAAACGGCGCGCACCATCGCCGCCGAAAGCGGCTTTGCCCGGATGGACTTCGTGGAAGGCCGCATCGCCGATGCCAAGGCCGGGCCGGTGGACATTGTCACCGCACTCCATGCCTGCGACACCGCCACCGACGAAGCCATCCTCTTCGCACTTCGCCATGAGGCGAAATTCGTGGCGCTGGTGCCCTGCTGCCAGGCGGAAGTGGCGCGACAGCTTGAGGATGCCAAGGGTCCCCTGGACCAGCTTTGGCGCCATCCCCTCCATCGGCGCGAATTCGGCTCGCACGCCACCAATGTGCTGCGCGGGCTTTATCTGGAAGCGCATGGCTACAAGGTGCGGGTGACCGAATTCACTGGCTTCGAGCATACCCAGAAGAACGAATTCATTTTCGCCGAGCGCCACCAGCGCTCGAACCCGCGCGCGCGGGCGGAATTCGAGAAACTGGCGGCCCAGATCGGCGCGCGGCCGGAACTTTTGCAATTCTGATGTCACACCGAAGTCACCCAATCTGACCGCAGGGCCGGTCTATTGGTCCGATGCCACATCGCACCGACATCGATCGCGCCAAGGGCCTGGCGATTCTCCTGGTTGTCTTCGGCCACCTGATGGCCCGGGGTTATCCGGCGGGTAACGCCTGGTACGACCAGGCCAAGGACATCGTATACAGTTTCCACATGCCGTTCTTCATGTATCTGAGCGGCTATGTCTTCGCGCTGACCGGCAAGCATCGCATCGGGGTGCACGCCTATCCGAAATATCTGCGCGAGCGCGCGGTGCGCCTGCTTGTCCCTTTCGTGCTGTTCGGGCTGCTGATCGTGGTGGGAAAATACCTGTCCCACTTCTTCATTTATGTCGATGATCCGCCGCGCAGGCTTTCGCAGGGGATCGGCGAGCTGGTGATCGATACGCGCCGCAGCCCGGCGCTTTCGATTTGGTACGTCTATGTCCTGTTCATCTACAGCGCGCTGATGCCGCTCTTGTGGCGCGCGGGCCTGCGCTGGTCTTTCGCGCTGCCGGCGGGCCTGTTGCTCTTTGCGGCGCCGGCGACGGATGTGCTCTATCTCGACAGGACCGCGAACTACTTCCTCTTCTTTGCCATCGGTGGCGCGGTGGCGGCGAACAGCGCCACGATAGAGCCCTGGTTTCGCCGCGCGCTGCCTCTGTGGCTTGGCCTGTTCGCGCTGACATTGTTCAGCGAATGGACGGATCTGCCGGCCCAGGCCCGCCTGCTGATATGCGGCATCGCCGCCATTCCGGCGCTGCACGGGCTGGTGCAATCACCCCTGTTTGCCCGTGAACGGGTGCTGCTGGCGCTGGGCGGCTCCGCCTTCACGATCTATCTGCTGAACACCATCGTGATCGGGCTGGTGAAGGCGGGCTATCTGAAGCTCGCACCGTTCCATGGCGGTGCGGCCACCTTCGCGCTGGCGCTGTTTTTTGTGGCCGGCACGATCGTACCCATGCTGGTCGGCAGGCTGGCAGAGCGCGTTCCCGCGGTAAGGCGCATCATCCGCTAGTGTCCCGATTCCGAAATCCGGATGATCTCTATATCGGGCTCCGAACGAATTTCGGAACCACGACACTAGGCGCGAAGGACCGCACCCAGCTTCACGGCGGCGGCGACGATCTTCTGCGCGATCACGTCGATCTCGGCCTCTGTCAGCGTCCTGTCTTTGGGCTGGATTCGCACGGCGATGGCAACCGACTTGTGGCCCGGCGGAACACCAGTGCCTTCATAGATGTCGAACACGCTGACTTGATCGATCAGGCCCCGCTCGGCCAGGCGCGCGGCCTTGACGATGTCACCGGCCGGCATTCCGGCGTCGACCACGAAGGCAAAGTCACGCTCGATGGCCTGGAAGGGCGAGGGCGTGAAGAGCGGCCTGGCCTTGCCCTTGTTTTTGGCCGCCGGGATCGCATCCAGAAAAATCTCGAAGGCGGCGGCCGGACCCTTGAGGTCGAAGGCGGACAGTATCTTCGGATGAATTTCCCCGAATTGTGCGATGACCTTGGGGCCAAGGGCAATGGAACCGCTGCGCCCCGGATGATACCAGCCGGGTGCCTTGTCGCTGACCGGCGCGGTCATGGGGGCGCCGGTTATCGCCTCCAGCGCCGCCAGCATGTCGGCCTTCACGGCGAACACATCGGTCTGGGTGCCGCCTTTGCTCCAGTGGCGCTCGGGCGCGCCCACGCGCAGGCCCGTGGCTACCGCCTGCTGCTCGCCCGGTATGCCGCCGGCAAAGGCGGGACCGATCTCGAAAAGCTGCTGTGGGGAAAGACCGCGCGCGGCGTTGCGCGAGGCCGCGGCCAGAACCACCGGCAGCACGGCAGGCCTGAGGGCATCCAGGTCCGAGGCGATGGGATTGGACAACTGGCGCGCATCATCACCGCCGCCGAACAGCGCAGCCTGCTCACGGGCGATGAAGGAGAAGCTGACGCATTCATTGAATCCGCGGGCGGCGATGGCGCGGCGGGCGGCCCGGATGCGGCGCTGGGAAGCCGACAGGACGGCTGCGGCCACGGCATTGGTGCGCGTCAGCGCGGTGGAGGGCACATCGTCAAGGCCATGAATGCGGACCACTTCCTCGACTAGGTCGGCGGGGCCGTCGATGTCGTGGCGCCAGCTGGGCGGCACGACCTGAAACAGGGCGCCGTGATCCTCGGCCACAAAGCCAAGCGCCTCCAGGATGCGAACGATCTCCTCGCGCGGCACGGTGATGCCGCCAAGACGGCGAACGACATCGGGGTCGAAGGCGATGGGCGCATGCGGCGGCGGCAGTTCGCCCGCGATCACCACGTCGGAAGCCTCACCGCCGCACCATTCCAGGATCAGCCGGGTGCACATTTCCAGGCCCGGCAGCACGAACTGCGGATCGACGCCGCGCTCGAAGCGATAGCGCGCGTCGCTGATGATGCCCTGCTTGCGGCCGGCGCGGGCGATGCGCGCCGGATCGAACCAGGCCGACTCGATGAAGACGTTCACCGTGTCGTCGAACGAGCCGGTGTCCAGCCCGCCCATGATGCCGGCGATGCCGCGCGCGAAACTGTCGTCGGCGATCACGATGGTCTGGTCGTCGAGGATATAGGTCTGCTCGTCCAGCGCCAGCACCTGTTCATGATCGTGCGCCATGCGGGCATGCAGGTTGCCGCTCAGCTTGTCGGCGTCGAACACATGCAGCGGGCGGCCGCGATCCTGGGAGATCAGGTTGGTGGCGTCGACCAGGGCCGAGATGGACTTCATGCCCACGGACTTCAGCCGCTCCTGCACCCATTTGGGAGCGGGACCGTTCTTGACACCGCGGATCAGCCGCCCGGCGAAGATGGGGCAGGCGTCTTTGTTCTCGGGCGAGAAATCCAGCGTGATCTTTTTCGGCGAGGGGAACCTGCCCGCCACCGGAACGATCTTTTCCGTCTTCAGCGTGCCGAGCCCGCTGGCGGCCAGGTCGCGCGCAATGCCCCAGACGCTGGCGGCATCGCCCCGATTGGGCGTGATGGAGACCTCGAACAGCGGATCGCTGAAAAGAAGGCCGGCCTCCTCCAGCGCCTTGACCACCGGCGCGCCCACCTGTGCGCCGGGCTTCAGCTCGATGATGCCGTCATGGTCCTCGCCCAGCAGCAGTTCGCGGGCGCTGCACATCATGGCGCGCGATTCCACGCCGCGGATGGTGCCCAGCTTCAGGGCTTCGCCCGTGGCGGGGATCACTGTGCCCGGCCGGGCCAGCACCACCTTGATGCCGGCGCGCGCATTGGGGGCGCCGCAGACGATCTGCAGCGTGTCCTTTCCGTCGCTGACGCTGCACAGGCGCAGCCGGTCGGCATTGGGATGCTGCTCGGCGGTAACGATCTCGCCGACCACGAAATCCTTCAGCGCCGCGCCGGGATCGGTGACGCTTTCCACTTCAAGGCCGATGGCCGTCAGCCGCTCGGCGATCTGGTCCGGTGAGGCATCGGTGTCCAGATGCTCTTTCAGCCAGGATAATGTGAACTTCATTTTATGACCCCCTCCGCCCTGCGCATCGACAAGCGATGCTACGGGCACCTCCCCCTTCAGGGCGCTGCGCGCCCAAAGGGGAGGCGAGCCTGTGCTTGCTGCCCCAACTCATCGTGACAGCCCCCCGTCCAGCGTGGGGATATCCAGCGCGGCAAAGCCGTAATGGCGCAGCCACCGAAGGTCGCTTTCAAAGAAGCTGCGGATGTCGGGTATGCCGTATTTCAGCATCGCCATGCGGTCCAGCCCGAAGCCGAAGGCAAAGCCGCTGTATCTGCCCGAATCGATGCCGCAATTCTCCAGCACCCTGCGGTGGACCATGCCGCTGCCGCCCAGCTCCAGCCAGTCATTGCCGGTGCCGAACTTGATCTGGCCGGGCACGGAACGGTCGCAGCGCATGTCCCATTCCAGGCTGGGCTCGGTGAAGGGAAAGAAGCTGGGACGGGCGCGCAGTTCGATCGTGTCGATCTCGAAGAAGGCCCTGCAGAATTCTTCTACCGTCCATTTCAGATGGCCCAGGTGTATGCCCTCATCCACCACCAGCGCCTCGACCTGGTGGAACATGGGCGAATGGGTGGCGTCGCTGTCCACCCGATAGGTGCGCCCCGGAGAAATCACCCGGATTGGCGGCTTCTGGGCCAGCATGGTCCGGACCTGCACCGGCGAGGTGTGGGTGCGAAGAACGTGGGCGGCGCCCTGGTCCCCCTGCTGGGGCGCAACATAAAAAGTGTCCTGCATCTGGCGCGCAGGATGGTCGGGCGGAATGTTCAGCCTGGTGAAATTATAGTCGTCGAATTCGACATCCGGTCCTTCGGCCACGGCAAAGCCCAGGTCGGCGAAGATGGCGGTGATCTCTTCCAAGACCTGCGAGATGGGATGCACCGTGCCGCTGTTCTCGGGCACCGGCGGCAGGGTCACATCCACCTTTTCGGACGCCAGCCGCATTTCCAGTGCCGCGTCGGCCAGCTGGGCCTTTCGCGCGGCGATGGCGTCGGTGACGGTGTCTTTCAGGCCGTTGACCAGCGGGCCCTGTTGCTTGCGTTCCTCGGGCGTGAGCTTGCCCATGGTGGCGAGGAGGGCGCTGACGCTGCCCTTTTTGCCCAGCGCGGCGACGCGCACCGCATCCAGCGCGGCCTCATCGCCGGCCGCGTTTATGTCGGCCAGGATCTGCGATTGCAGCGAAGCGATATCGGTCATGAAAACCCCGAAGAGAATGGCGGAGCCCGAAGGCCCCGTTACGCTCCGGTGGCTTCTAGAGCAAGATCGCTTCTCTTGGAATTGTGATCTTGCTCCAGAGTCTTTGGCGGTCGCGCAATTTACGGGCTATGCGCTGTGCGCTTCGCCCGATTGCGCTCTATGCCTTCGACGCCTGATCCACCAGAGCCTTGAAGGCGGCGGGCTCGTGGATGGCGAGGTCGCTCAGCACCTTGCGGTCGATCGCGATGCCCGCCTGCGCGAGCCCGCTGATAAATCGGCTGTAGGTGAGGCCATGCTCGCGCACGGCGGCGTTGATGCGCTGGATCCAGAGGGCGCGGAAATTGCGCTTCTTCTCCTTGCGGCCGATGTAATTGTGCTGGAGCGACCGGTCGACCGCGGCATTGGCGGTGCGGATCGTGTTCTTGCGGCGGCCACGGAAGCCCTTGGCGGCGTCAAGGACCTTGTTGCGGCGGGCGCGGCGGGCTACGGCGCGGGGTGCACGGCTCATGGCTCAGATACCTCCGCCATAGGGCATCCAGCGCTTCACGCGCCGGGTCTCGGATTCGCTCAGCACGTCCATGCCGCGCAGGTTGCGGGTGCGTTCGGGCGAGTTGTTGATCAACCGGTGGCGCTTGCCGACCTGGTGCGTCTTGATCTTGCCCTTGGCGGTGAATTTGAAGCGCTTTTTGGCGCCCGACTTGGTCTTCATCTTGGACATTTTGCTTTCCTTTGGAGCCGCGAAAGGCTCGAGTTGCGTTCGGGGCTGCCACGGCATGTCCGGCCGGGCCGCCCGGAGGGGCGCGTTTAAGAGGAATATGGGCAAAAATGCAAGGGCGGCGTGGCCGCCAAGCCCGGCTCAGCCCGGGATCGCCCGGAATCGGGGCTAGGCGTCTTCGCCGTCGGCGTGGCCCGCGCCATTACCGGCCCGCAGCCCCATGACGCCAAAATCCCTGGACTGGCTGCCCAGTTCGGCGGTGTCGAAGCCCTTTGCGTCCAGGCCCCGCTTCAGGAGCTCGCGAACCGCCGCCGCCCGGCTGGGCATGCGGGCTGCGAAGCGCCAGCTGTCCAGCGCGTCAAGCTCCTCCTGCGTCAGCATAATCTGCAACCGCTCGCCCCGGCTGAGATCGTTCATCGCAATGCTCCCGAATATCTGATTTTGAGTAAGTGGCTGAAATTTACGCTTTTCAGTCTAACGAACGAGCCGGGGACGGAGTTCCCTTGAGGCAGTGGAGCAAGTGGCGCAACCGCTGCCGATTGCTGATATAAGTTATTGTTTTTTCAGAATGATTTCTATTTACGCGGGGCCATTACGGGAGCATAGTTCGAAGCGAAAGGGGGACCGTCATGGACACCACCCTCAGACAGCCCAAATTCGAGAGCCTCCCGGCGCAGGATCCCGCGGCGGAGGCCCATCATCGCATCGCCAACAGCCTGACCCTGCTCGTGAGCATGGTACGCATGAAGGCCACCAGCATCGCCCGCCAGCCCGACCCGCCCAGTACGGCCGAGGTCCGGCTGCTGCTCGATGGGATCGGCGCGCGCATCAACACCATTGCCCACCTGCACCGGCTCCTCTCCCATGCGCCGTTCGAGGGGGAGACCGAACTTCTTCCGCACCTCAAAGAGGTGACCGACGCACTGGTTTCGGCCCTGGCTTCGCCCGAGCAGCAGGTTCAGGTGATTCACAGCGGGCAGGGTGCGATGGTACGCACGCGCCAGGTCCAGCCCCTGGTGCTGATCCTGTGCGAGGTGTTCATCAACGCGATGAAATATGCGCGCCCCGATGGCGGGCAGGTGATCCTCTGCGTGGAGTGCGGCCCCGGTGTTGACGGCCGGCTTCGGGTCTCGGTCAGCGACAATGGCGGGGGCCTGCCCGATGGTCTGGATCCCCGCACGGCCAGCGGCCTGGGCTTTCGGGTAATGCGCAGCCTGGCCGCCGAAATCGATGCCGAGCTGCATTTCGAATCCTCGCCCCGGGGATTTGGCGTGCATCTGGCTTTGCCGGTGCGGCGTAACTGACCGCCGACACGTCGCTTCAAAAAGGTCGCATGGATTGGTCCCTTGCGGCTTTCCGGCATTTCCGCCCTATGGTCGCCTCTGAATTGCCATGGCGGCCCGTCACAGGAGCGTCAGCGGCCCAACGGATCGACGCGCTCGATGATATCCCTGATGCGGTTTTTGCGGTTTCTGGCCGTGTGGCTGTTCTGGCCGGGCGTGGCACTGATCGCCTGGGGCGAACTGACCCCCAACCCGCCAACCGTGGCCCAGCACATCTGGGACAAGGCAGAGCATTTCACGGCCTATTTCGGCCTGGCCGCGATGGCGACGCTTGTCGTGGGCCTGCGCCGGCCGCTGGCCTGGGCGATCCTGGGCATTATCGCGCTGGGCGGCGTGCTGGAAATCCTGCAGGGCCTTCTGGGCAGGGACGCGGAACTGGGAGATTTCATCGCCAATACCACTGGCGCGCTGGTGGGCCTGGCCGTGGCGGCGGTCTTTATCAGGATAACTGGCCAGGGCCCGCTTGTTGGCGGCGGTCGGCGGCACTAGCCTTCGTCCCTGCCGGACTTCAAGGACGGGAACGCTTCATGTTCGAGGAATTCAAGAAATTCGCCATGCGCGGCAATGTCATCGACCTGGCGGTCGGTGTGGTGATCGGTACCGCCTTCAGCGGCATCGTCAATTCGCTGGTCAAGGATGTGATCATGCCGCCGATCGGGCTTTTGATGGGCGGGATCGACTTCTCCAATTTCTTCGTCACCCTGAAGGGCCCGGATGTCCTCACGCTGGCCGATGCCCAGAAGGCGGGCGCTGTCACCATCAATTACGGCGTGTTCGTCAATACGGTGATCAACTTCCTGGTGGTGGCGCTTGCCCTGTTCCTGCTGATCCGCACCATCAACCGGATGCAGGCTCCGCCCGCCGCGACAGAGGCGCCGCCCCCGCCGGAAGACATTCTTCTGCTGCGCGAGATCCGCGACAGCCTGAAGCAGCGGAGCTGATGCGGCGGCTCGCTTTACTGGCGCTGCTGCTGGCTTGGGCGGCGGCCACTCCGGCCCGGGCGGATGGCGCCATGCAGGCCGCAGCCAACGCTTTTTATAATGTCTATGGTGCGCTGCCGCGCAGGGGCAGCCTTCCCGATGCTACCGGGCGCATGCGCTATGCGGCAGTGCTTTCGCCGCGGCTGAACCGCATGCTGAACGAAGCACAGGCCGCCCAGGTCCGTTTCGACGCCAAGGTGAAGGGCGCCGCCCCGCCCCTGATCGAGGGCGACATCTTCACGTCCATGTTCGAGGGTGCCACAGGCTGGCAGGTGGGTGATTGCACGGGTGATGCGAAGACCGCGCGCTGTCCGGTGACACTGACCCACACGCCGCCCGCCCACGCCGCGGCCGGCCAGAAGCCGGCGCAATGGCATGACATCCTGGTGCTGATCCGCACCGACACCGGCTGGAAAGTGGACGATGTCGTCTACGACGCGGGACTTGCCTTCGGCAACACCGGCACCCTCAGCGGCATGCTGAAAATGGTGGTGGCCCAGGCCCCCGCCTGACCGCTGTAACTTTTTGCACTTTCCCGCGTATGACAGGGGAAAGGAAACCATCATGAGCGACGTCAAATTGCGTGATCTCACCCCCGAACAGCATCGTGTGCTGGTGGAACATGGCACCGAGCGGCCCGGATCCAGCCCCCTCGACCGGGAAAAGCGTCCAGGCGAGTTCCAGTGCGCCGGTTGCGGCGCCCAGCTGTTCGATGCGGACATGAAGTTCGACAGCGGTACCGGCTGGCCCAGCTTCTTCGACACATTGCCGGGCGCGGTCGAGACCCGCACCGACACCAGCCACGGCATGATCCGCACTGAATTCCACTGCGCCCGCTGCGGCGGCCATCTGGGCCATGTCTTCCCGGACGGGCCCGGGCCTACCGGCCTGCGCTATTGCACGAACGGCTGTGCCCTGGACTTCAAGGCGGACAAAAAATAGCGCGGCGGTCCTGCGACCGGGCCTCTGAGAGAAGCACCGCCCCCTGGCATGAGCGCGGTGCTTTCCTGATCGCGAAGGGATCCTGCTAGAACGTGTCGCGCGAGCGTGCGAGCGCCGCGGCCTCGGCATCGCGCAGTCCGGCGCCTTCCGGACCTTCCAGCGCCGCTTCGGCTTCCTTGCCCATCTCGGGGATCGCGGCCTTGTTGCGCTTCACGAATGCAGCCTGGTCGGCATCGAAGGCACGGGTGGCGGCGTAATCGCCCTCGCCCACGATCTGCTTCTTCCTGGCCGGCTTCTTCGCCGCTTTCCTGGCCACCGTCCGCGTCACTGTCTTGGCCGGGGCCGGCTTGCCGGCGACTTTTTTGGCAGCCTTCCGTGCCGTTTTCCTCTTGGCGGCCTTCTTCGCAGGCGCCTTGGCCTTTTTGGCGGCGGCCTTCTTCGCCACTTTCTTCTTCGAAGCCTTCTTCTTCGATGCCTTCCTTGGGGCCGCCCTCTTGGCCTTTACGGCCTTTGCCGGCTTCTTTGCTTTCTTCTTTTTCTTCTTCGCTGCCATGTCATCCACTCCATGGTTTGGTATCAGGCAGGCAAAAGCTTACGCGCCTTCGTGGGAATGGGCGAGACTCCTCTGCGGTCCTTCAGCGAAATTCTTTGCCTGCTGCCGATGGCGCGCCCATCGACAGCCGCTCCATCAGCCAGGCACCGGCGGGACCGGGTGGCTGGGCACTGCGATAGACGCTGTGCAGCGCATAGAGCATCTCGCCGGGGCCTTCCATGTTCAGTTCCACCAGCCGCCCGCGCTTGATGTCTTCGCGCACCATGAACCTTGGCATGTTGCCCCAGCCCAGTCCCGCCAGCAGCAGCGCGTGCTTGGCGCCCAGATCGGCCAGCCGCCAGCTCTTGACCGACAGGACGCCGAAGTCGCGTCCCGCGGTCAGCGGCGAACGGTCGGTCAGAACAAGCTGGACATGATCGCGCGCCAGGTTCGCGCCGATGGCGCCCTGGATCAGCGCCAGCGGATGATCGGGCGCGGCCACGGCGATCAGCTTCACCGATCCGGCGGGCCCACGCACCAGAAGATCGCTCTCCAGCTCCAGAGGTCCGCTGATGCCGAAGGCCACGCGCCCTCCCAGCACGCGCTCGGTCACCGCGCCCAGCGCTTCCACCTCCAGCCTGAGGGCCACGGTGGGGAAGTGGCGTCGGAAATCATCCAGCGCCTTCACCAGCCGGTTCGCCGGCAGCATCACATCGACCACCAGCGAGACTTCCGCCTCCAGCCCCCCGGTCAACCCGCGCGCCTTGGCCAGAAGACCATCCAGCGCGATGGCAATGCCGCGCGTGTCCGACAGGATGGCCCGTCCTGCTTCGGTCAGCTGGGGTCTGCGGCTGCCTGCGCGCGCGAACAGTGAAAGGCCAAGCTGGGATTCCAGATTGGTGACGGCATAGCTGACCACCGAGGTCGCGCGCCCCAGCTTGCGGCCGGCGGCGGCGAAGCTGCCCGTCTCCACCACGGCCAGGAATACCGCGATCTGGTCCAGGGTCGGAGCGTGAGGTTGGCTGTCCATTCAACTTACTCGAACAAGTCGATCTATATTATCCCAGTTTTCAGAATGGAGCCCAGCCTCCATGTAGCATTCTGTGTTTCAAACCCACGGAGACAGCCATGTCGGCCCCCAAGATCCTGATCCCCTTCTATTCCCGCACCGGCACCATCCAGCGGCTGGCCGAGGCCGTGGCCGAAGGCGCCCGCGCCGTGGGCGCCGAAGTGCGCCTGCGCCGGGCCCGTGAGCTGATCGGGGTCGACATCATGAGCTCTGTGCCGGGCTGGCAGGAGTCCGCCGACGCCATGAACGCTCTGTATGAGGCGCCCACCGCCGACGATGCGGTATGGGCAGACGCCATCATCTTCGGCACCCCCACCCGTTTCGGCGCGGTGTCGTCCGAACTCAAGGCCTATATCGACGGGCTGGGTGGGCTGTGGGCCAAGGGCGCACTGAACGGCAAGGTGGGTTCGGCCTTCGCCGGTTCGGCCACGCCCCATGGCGGCAATGAAGTCACCTCGCTCTCGCTCTATCCGGTGATGGCGCATCTGGGCCTGATCATCGTGCCCCCCGGCTTTGCCGATGGCGTGATGTTCGCCGGCGCGGGCACGCCCTATGGTGCCTCGGTCGTGTCCGGCAATCCGCCGGCGGGCCCCACCGACGCCGAACTGGCGGTCGGACGCTTCCAGGGCAAGCGGGTGGCCGAGATAGCCAAAAAGCTCATCACTTCCTAACATCGGTCCATGGCTGGACTGTATCTCGAGGATTTCGTGGTGGGCGCGCGCTTTACCAGCGGCGCCCACACTCTTGATGCCGATCAGATCAGGGCCTTCGCCCGCCAGTTCGATCCCCAGCCTTTCCACCTGGATGAGGAGACTGCGAAGGACACGTTCTTCGGGGGACTGGCCGCCAGCGGCTGGCACACCGCCGCCATCACCATGTCGCTTCTGGTCCAAAGCGCCCCTGTCGCGGGCGGGCTGATCGGGGCGGGCGCCGATATCGCATGGCCGCGCCCCACGCGGCCCGGCGACGAACTGCATCTGGAAGGCGAAGTGCTGGCGGTGACGCCATCCCGCTCCAAACCGGACCGCGGCGTGGTCACCATCCGCTGCGAAACCAGGAACCAGCGCGGCGAGGTGGTGCAGACCATGACCTGCCCCCTGCTGGTGTGGCGCAAGCCTGCTTGATCAAACACCGGCTCCCTCCCCTTTTGCGCGAAGCGCATAAAAAGGGGGAGATGTCGCAGCGATGGGTCGCCAGAGGCGACCGAGCTGCGACAGAGGGGGTTCACTTAACTTAGACTCTGGGCGCGCCGCTCTCTGCGGCATGGCGCAACCGCGCCTCTTCCAGATCCAGCTCGCGCTCGATGCGGCGGCGGGCATCGTCGTCGATCTCGCCCTGGTAATAGAGGTCGGCGATGCTGGCCCGCTCCGCTTCCAGGAAGCGCAATTGCAGTTCGGTGGAGCTGAGCACCGTATTGCCTTCGGAAATATCCTCGCAGGCGGCGACGAAATAGGCGCGCCGGTCTTCGTTGCGCCGGCGCAGGGCATTGGCGGTCTGGGGCGAGGTGGCCACACCTTCCAGCTTGTCCAGCCGCGCCAGCGCCGCGTCGATGCCTTTGACCCGCGCCGCCACCTCGTGCAGCTTGGCCTCGGCGGCTTCCTTGCGGCCTTCATCCACCAGCCCCAGCTTGCGGATCAGCGGGCCAAAGCTCAGCCCCTGGCCGACCAGCGTCACCAGGATCACCACAAAGGTGACCAGCAGCACCAGGTCGCGATGGGGAAAGGGCGACCCGCCCGCCATGAAGGGGATGGACAGGGCCGCGGCCAGCGAGACCACGCCGCGCACCCCCGTGAAGGCGATGATGAAGACCTGGCGCCAGGGGGGAGTGGCCCTGCCCCGTCCGGGCGGCAGGAAGCGCGCCAGCCAGGCGTTGGCGAACACCCAGGCAAAGCGCACCAGGATCACCACCACGCAGACGGCTGCCGACGCGATCGCCACCTGCTGCCAGCCTCCCGGCGGCATGCGCTCTGCGATCGTCCGGGCCTGCAACCCGGTCAACAGGAAGATCACGCCCTCGATGACATAGACCACCATGTCCCAGACGAAGAAGCCCTGAAGCCTGGTGGCGGGTGAGATGAAGCGCGGGCCGTTCCAGCTGACGTAAAGACCGGCGGTAACAGTGGCCAGCACGCCCGACCCGCCCAGGGCATGGGGCACCCAGAAGGCGGCGAACGGCGTCAGCAGCGCGATCACCATTTCCACCCGCGTCTCGCGCGCCCAGCGGCGCAGTGCCAGGCCCAGCCAGCCGATGGCCAGGCCCCAGGCGATCTCGCCCGCCACGATCAGAAGGAACGTGCCCAGCGCCGCGGCCGGCGAGAATTGCGACCCTTCCACCACCGCCGATACCGCCAGGCTGAACAGGATCAGGGCGGTGGCATCGTTCACCAGCCCTTCGCCTTCCAGGATGGTCAGCACGCGCTGGGGCAGGGCATAGCGGCGGGCCACCGCCATGGGCGCCACTGCGTCGGGCGGCGAGACCACGGCGCCCAGCACAAAGGCCACCGCCAGCGGCAGCGCCAGCAACGCATGGGCCAGAAAGGCGACGGCCGCCGCGGTGCACACCACCAGCCCGACCGCGAGCTGCAGGATCGGGCGCAGTTCCGCCCGAAAGCCGCGCCAGCTCATGCCCACGCCCGCCGAATAGAGCAGCGGCGGCAGAAGCAGGGTCAGCACCAGGTCCGGCCGAAGCTGCACCTCGGGCATGAAGGGCATGAAGCTGAGCAGAAGCCCCACCAGCACCAGCACGATCGACAGCGGAACGTCCAGCCGCCGCGCCGCCAGCGCGCTGGCGGCCGTTACCGCGACAAGTGCAAAGCCAATGGGCAGGTCGGGCAGCAGCATGGCTTTAGTGTGCCATGTGTTTGCCGAAAGCAAAAAGAGCCCGCTCTGACTACCCCGCCCGATCCGGACCGACCTGGCTTATTTGGCTCAGGTAACAGCACTTGCACGCTGGTCCATTTAGGCGGTCTTCTGGCGATTGTGGGACAAGGTTGAGCGAGGGGAGCAAGAGCATGACGACTGATTTGATATTCAGTTGGCTGGGACAGCGTAACAGGACCTTGGCGCACCCGGCAGGATTCGAACCTGCGACCTTCGCCTTCGGAGCAATTTAACCTGTCCTCCTACCCTTTTCGACAGGTTTCGCTCCGATGCGCTACAGCACTGTAATCACTGAACAATTTGGAAAATCGCTGCGTCTGGCCTATGCTCGACTACGCTCCGATTTGCGTTCTACTGCTTACGTGGTGCTTACGCGAGAGAGGGCGTTTGGACGGGAGAACTCCCATGCCTAAGCTTACGAAACGTGTGGTCGACGCCGCCATCTCGCGTGAAAAAGACTACGTCATCTGGGACGACGATCTACCGGGTTTCGGTCTGCGCGTCTTCGCTTCCGGTAAACGCAGCTACGTCCTCCAATATCGTGCCCTCGGCCGATCGCGGCGCTACACGATTGGCTTGCACGGCGTGTGGACTCCTGAAAGCGCTCGGCAGGAAGCGAAGGTCCAGATGGGCCGCGTCGCTCAAGGCGACAACCCTGCCGAAGAACGTCAGCTCGACCACAAGGCGATCACGGTCAAGGAGCTTTGCAAGCTCTACCTCAACGACCTGAACGCCGGTCTCATCCTGGGCAAGGGCGGCCGACCGAAGAAGCCGCATACGATCGTCACCGACATCGGACGCATCAACCGTCACATCATCCCGCTCCTCGGGACACGGCGCGTGAAGGACCTGACCAAGGCCGACATCAACAAGGTTCTGAAGGACATTATGGCCGGCAAGACAGCCGTGTCGGTCAAGACCAACAAATTGCGCGGCAAGGCCATCGTCCGCGGCGGCGCGGGAACGGCCACCCGCACCGTCGGCCTTCTCGGCGGCATCCTCACCTATGCGGTTGAGGCCGGCATCATCACTTTCAATCCCGCGCACGGGCTGCGCAAACCAAAGGACAACGTCCGCACTCGACGCCTCACGGAAGCGGAGTACCGGACGCTCGGCGAAATGCTGCGCACGGCCGAGAAAGAGGAAAAGTACGCGACGACGGTTGACCTCATTCGTCAGATCGCGCTCACCGGCTGCCGCCGCAGCGAGATGATCGGCCTCATGTGGAGCGAAGCCGATACCGATGGAAGTTGCCTGCGCCTGATCGACAGCAAAGAAGGCACCTCGATCCGCCCGATCGGTCTCCCGGTTGTCGAATTCCTCGAGAGCAGGCGGGAGACAGCGTCCGGCACGTATGTCTTCCCTGGCTACGGCGACGACAATGCGTTCGGCGGTTTCCCCAATCACTGGGAACAGATCTTCAAGAACTCCCCTCTTTCCGACATCACGCCCCACGTGCTGCGGCACAGCTTCGCGAGCGTCGGCAACGATCTCGGCTTCACGGAAGTGACGATCGCAGCGCTGGTCGGCCATGCCAAAGGCTCCGTCACCAGCAAATACATCCACACGCTGGACACCGCCCTCATCATGGCGGCGGACACGATCGCGGGCTACATTGATGGCCTGCTTGACGGCAAGGAGTTCAAGCAAACGACCTACGCACTCGATCGCGGCTCGCGCAAAGCGGCGCTCGCACGATTCCTCCTGCAGGCTGCGGGCCAGGAGGAGGCGCAGCGCGTTGCAGACGAGCGGCTCGCCGCCTAGTTGCGCAGTGGGCTGACGAGCGAGTCCACTTTGATCATTGGGACACGCCCCTAGCGAGCTTGTCGAGTGTCGATTATCACTATACAGTCGTTCACTCTAGGCCAGTGCTAAGAAACAGGACGATGCACCCAGGATCGGTGGTTCGGCAGGAATGCCTTGAGAAACACGGGCTCAGCGTGACCGACGCCGCACGCGTGCTTGGCGTGGATCGCCAGACCCTCAGCAATCTGCTCAACGCTCGTTCCGGCATTTCCCCTGAGATGGCCATCCGGCTGGAAAAGGCCTTTGGCACGCCGGCCCGCGAGTGGCTCACGCGGCAACTCGATCACGAACTGGCGGAAGCGATGCAAAAGGCTGACGGCATCGACGTGCAGCCATTTACCGGCGTCCCAAACGACGTGCAGGGGGGCGTATGAACGCCGTCGAGATCGAGGAAGCCATATCGGCGCTTGCCGAGCTGCCGTTCGACGGCGGCGAGTTCCCGTTCGCCTTCCTGCAAGCCTTCGGCAACAAGGAAACCACGATCAAGAAACTGCGCGCTGGCGAGACGAATAAGTCCGATCTCGGCGGCGTCTTGCAACGCAACCACATCCATATTGCCGTCGCCGCGTCCGGCGAAGCGACGAAAACCCTGGCCGCGCTTCGGTCAAGCCCGGCCACGACTAAGGCGAAGGCGCGTTTCATTCTCGCCACCGATGGCGTGGATTTCGAAGCCGAGCATTTGGACTCTGGCGAAACCATCGCCTGTACCTATAGCGGCTTCGCCAAGCATTTCGGTTTTTTCCTACCGCTGGCGGGCATCACGACCGCTCAGCAAATCGTTGAGAACGAACTCGACACGCGCGCCGCGATGCGGCTTCAGCGCCTCTATATCGAGCTTCTGAGGGATAACCCCGATTGGGGTGCAACCGGGCGCCGCCACGACATGAATCATTTTATGGCGCGGCTGATCTTTTGCTTCTTCGCCGAAGATACCGACATTTTCAGAAAGACGGGCCTGTTCACAAGCACCGTTGAACAGATGAGCGAACGGGATTCGTCCAACACCCATGAGGTGATCGGCGCACTGTTCCTCGCCATGAACACCAAGATCGATGAACGCGACGCCGCGAAGATTCGAAGCTGGGCCGACGCCTTTCCCTATGTGAATGGCGGGCTCTTCTCGGGCAACATGGACGTGCCGAGGTTCAGCCGCATCGCGCGTTCCTATCTTCTGCACATCGGCAATCTCGATTGGAAGCAGATCAACCCCGACATTTTCGGGTCGATGATTCAGACCGTCGCCGACGACGAAGAACGCGGCGCGCTCGGGATGCACTACACCAGCGTCCCGAATATTTTGAAAGTGCTCAATCCGCTGTTCCTCGACGACCTCCGCGCCCGGCTTGAGGAAGTGGGCGACAATGGCCGCACGTTGCTCAATCTCCGCAAGCGTATGTCCAAGATCAGGGTCTTTGACCCCGCGTGCGGCAGCGGAAACTTCCTTGTCATCGCCTACAAGGAAATGCGGGCAATCGAGGCCGAGATCAACAAGAGGCGCGACGAGGCTGATCGGCCCTCGGAAATTCCGCTCACGAACTTTCGGGGCATCGAGTTGCGCGACTTTCCCGCTGAGATCGCGCGCCTCGCGCTCATCATCGCCGAATTTCAATGCAACGTGCTCTATCGCGGCAAACGACTCGCGTTGAATGAATTTCTGCCGCTCTCAAAAGAGAACTGGATTACGCGTGGTAACGCCCTGCGTCTCGACTGGCTGAGCGTATGCCCGCCGACCGGAACGGGTGTGAAGCTCGTTTCCGACGACCTTCTCGAAACGCCGCTCGACCAAGCCCAAATCGACTTCGAGAACGAAGGCGGCGAGACCTACATTTGCGGAAATCCACCCTATGCGGGGAAAGGCAAAAAGACTCCACTTGAAATCGACGACATGGAGTTCGTCTTTGGTCGCCGAGGCGTAAAACACGGTTACATCGACTATGTGGGGTGCTGGTTCATGAAGGCGGCTGAATATGGCGTCAGCGCTAACTCCGCCTTCGCGTTTGTGACCACGAATTCCCTGTGCCAAGGTCATCAAGTGCCGCTCATCTGGCCTCTAATCTTTGCGACGGGTCATCGCATCTTCTTTGCGCATACATCATTTAAGTGGGCAAATCTCGCAAGCAACAACGCCGGAGTCACGGTAGCAATTATCGGACTTTCGAGAGAATCCAAGGTTGCACGAAAGCTTTTCTCTTTGTCGGACGAAGGCGAGACGCTCTCCAAAGAGGTCTCCAACATAAATGCATACTTGGTTGGCGGTGCGGACGTGGTTGTAGAAAAGCGCTCCACGCCGCTGGGCGAGCTGTCGTCGATGGACCTCGGCAATATGCCTTATGACGGCGGGAATTTGCTGCTCTCTCGGCAGGATTTGGTCGAGTTGAATTTGGACGATACGCAACGCCACATCTTCGTTCGTCGAATTTATGGCTCAAAGGAGTTTATATCCAATATTGAGCGGTTTTGCCTCTGGATTGAGGATGGAAAGCTCTCGGAGGCGTTGAGTATCTCCGGCATCAAAAGTCGCATCGAGGCTGTTCGCGCCATGCGCCTCAAGAGCACCGATAGCGGCGGGCGGGCAATGGCTGTGCGCTCCCACCAAATGAGGGAAATGCGGGGCGCTCGCGCCTACACTATTATAATGCCTAGAACATCATCTGAATCGCGGCCATATCTCCCAGCGGGGTTGCTCGGCGTAGAGAATGTGGTGTCAAGCGAGGCATTCGCCATGTTCGACGCTCCGCTGTGGCAACTCGCTTTGATTGCGTCGCGCGTGCATTTGATTTGGATCGCCACTACCTGCGGTCAACTCGAAACGCGCTATCGCTATTCCAATGTTCTTGGTTGGAACACGTTTCCCGTCCCGACGCTCACCGATAAGAACAAGGCCGACTTGACACGCAGCGCCGAGGACATCCTGCTTGCGCGCGAGGCGCATTTCCCGGCGACGATCGCCGACCTCTACGATCCCGACGCCATGCCTGCCGATTTGCGCGAGGCGCACGAGCGCAACGACGAGGTGCTTGAGCGCATCTATATCGGCCGCCGGTTCCGCAACGACACCGAGCGTCTGGAAAAGCTATTCGACCTTTACACGAAGATGGCCGCCTCACCAGGCGCGGCGAAAAAACGCAAGGCGGGGGCGCGCGCATGACCGACGAGAAGAAATCCATCCCCTCCGTCTCTGTCACCTATGCGCACAACGGCAGCTCGACCAGGGCCAATGCTCTCGGCATGAGGCCGATGCAGGAGCGCGTCTATGAGAAGCGGGGCGAGCAATATCTTCTCATCAAGTCGCCGCCGGCTTCCGGCAAGAGCCGCGCGCTTATGTTCGTCGCGCTCGACAAACTCGCCAACCAGGGGCTCAAGCAAGCCATCATCGTCGTGCCGGAAAAGAGCATCGGCGCGAGCTTCAACGACGAGCCGTTGACCAAGTATGGATTCTGGGCGGATTGGCATGTCGAGCCGAAGTGGAATCTCTGTAACGCGCCGGGCGGTGACAATGGTGGCAAGGTCAATTCCGTCGAGGTGTTCTTAGGTAGCGGCGACAAGGTGCTGGTTTGCACCCACGCCACCTTCCGCTTCGCCATAGACAGGTTCGGCGTGGAGGCGTTCGATGACTGCCTCATTGCCGTAGACGAGTTCCATCACGTCTCGGCCGATCCCGACAGCAAACTCGGCCAGCATCTCGGCCAACTGATCGCCCGCGAGAAAACGCATATCGTGGCGATGACGGGTTCGTATTTCCGTGGCGACGCCGTACCGGTGTTGACCCCACAGGACGAGGCGAAATTCGAGTCCGTCACCTACACCTATTACGAACAGCTCAACGGCTATGAATATCTGAAACAGCTCGACATCGGCTATTTCTTCTATTCCGGCTCTTATGCCGACGACATTCTCGCCGTCCTCGACCCCGCCGAGAAAACCATCATCCACATTCCGAACGTCAATTCGCGCGAGAGTACGAAGGACAAGATCAAAGAAGTGGAACATATCATCGGTGCGCTCGGCGATTGGCAGGGCATCGATGCCGCCACGGGTTTCCAGCTTGTCAAAACACCGGACGGCCGGACGCTGCGCATCGCCGATTTGGTCGATGACGACGCGAACAAGCGTGACCGCGTTTCCCTGGCTCTGAAAGACCCTGCGCAGAAGAACAACCGCGATCATGTGGACATCATCATCGCGCTCGGCATGGCCAAGGAAGGCTTCGACTGGATTTGGTGCGAGCACGCTTTGACGGTGGGCTATCGCTCCAGCCTAACCGAGATCGTGCAGATCATCGGGCGCGCGACCCGCGATGCGCCGAACAAGACCCGCGCGCGCTTCACCAACCTGATCGCCGAACCCGACGCCGCCGAGGAGGCCGTGACGGAGGCCGTCAACGACACGTTGAAGGCCATCGCCGCCAGCCTCCTCATGGAGCAGGTGCTTGCCCCGCGCTTCGAGTTCAAGCCGAAGAATCCGCAGAGTGGGCCGACCGAAGGCTTCGACTATGGCGAAGGCGGCTATGATCCGAGCAAATGCAATGTAGGCTTCAACGAGGAACGTGGCGTCTTCCAGTTCGAGATCAAGGGCCTTGTCGAGCCCAAGAGTCACGAGGCTGCGCGTATCTGTCAGCAGGATTTGAACGAGGTGATCGCTGCCTTCGTGCAGGACAAGACGACCATCGAGCGCGGTCTGTTCGACGACGAGTTGGTGCCCGAGGAACTGACGCAGGTTCGCATGGGTAAGATCGTGAAGGACAAATATCCTGAGCTTAGTGACGAAGACCAGGAGGCCGTGCGCCAACACGCTATCGCCGCGCTCAACATCACGCAGCAGGCCAAGCAATCCATGCTTGATCGCGTGAGCGGCGAACCCACCGCCAACACCGCCCTAATCGACGGCGTGCGCAAGTTTGCGATGGACATGCGCGAACTCGACATCGACCTGATCGACCGCATCAACCCGTTCAAGGAAGCCTATTCGATCCTCGCCAAAACGATGAACGAGGAACGCCTGCAACAGGTGAAGGCCGCGATTGCCGCGAAGCGCACCACGCTGACGCCGGAGGAGGCGAAGGACTACGCCGTGCGCGCGGTCAAGTTTAAGAAGGAGCGCGGACGACTGCCCTCGATCAGCTCGACCGATGCCTGGGAAAAGCTGCTGGCCGAAGGCGCAGCCGCCTTCGTGCGCTTCAAGGATGAGGGCCGCTATGAGTGACCTCGACCTTGATGAACTGCGCGACGAACTCGCGGATTTCGCCCAGCCTGAAAAGAAGGGCGGACGCTCCGCGCGCGAGGAACGCATCATCGCGGGCTTCGAGGAAATTCAGCGTTTCGCCGATCAGCATGGCCGCGCCCCGCAACATGGAGAGGAGCGTGACATCTTCGAGCGGCTTTACGCCAGCCGCCTCGATCGCTTACGCGCGCTGGAGGAGTGCCGTTCTCTTCTTGCACCGCTCGATCATCAAGGCTTGCTTGCGGGTGCAGAGGATGTGGTTGCCGCTTCGGCGGAGGAAATGGACGACGATGAATTGCTCGCCGAGCTAGAGGGCGCGGCAGGCGCGACAGACATTACCGATCTTCGCCACGTCCGCACCACTACCGAAAAGCGCGCCGCCGAGGAAATCGCCAACCGGGAACGATGCGAGGACTTTGACCGCTTCAAGCCCCTGTTTACCGCCGTTCAGAACGACCTCGACAGTGGTGTGCGCATCACCCGGCCGATCCGCAAGGATGCCGGCTTCCTAAAAACCGACATCAAGGCCGATGAGTTTTTCATCCTTGGCGGCCAGATCGCCTACGTCGCTGAAGTCGGCGAACCCTTCAAAGCACCCAATGGCGAAAGCGACGCCCGCCTTCGTGTCATCTATTCTAACGCCACCGAGAGCGATCTGTTGCTCCGCTCTCTGCAACGCGCCCTCTACAAGGACGAGGTGAGCCGGCGCGTGTCAGAACCTAGCGCCGGGCCGCTGTTCGCCGGCGAAAGCGAAGCCGACGACCTCGCCAGCGGCGCCATTTATGTCCTGCGCAGCCAATCGGACAACGCCATTGTCGCCGCCAACCGCGACCTCGTTCACAAGATCGGCGTCACCGGCGGCGATGTCGCCAAGCGCATTGCCAACGCCAAGCTGGACCCAACCTTCCTGCTGGCGGACGTGGAGATTGTGGCGACTTACAAGCTATTCAACATCAGCCGCATCAAGCTCGAAAACCTGATCCACCGCATCTTCGACCCAGCCCGGCTCGACATCGAGATCAAGGACAGGTTTGGCAATCCCGTCATACCGCGTGAATGGTTCCTTGTGCCGCTGTTCGTGATCGATGACGCCGTGGAAAAGATCAAGGACGGCACGATCACTGGCTACGTCTATGACCCGAACAGCGCCCGCCTGGTAAAGCGTGGCATGCCGCCTGTGCCGGGAGACTTGGCATGAGCAATGTCAACGTCAGGCGGCTGGTCGAGAACATCCGTTCGGGCACCAATATCTATACGCCGCTGGTCGAGCTGGTCGTAAATGCGATTCAGGCAATCGACGCGAAGGGCATACCAAACGGGTTGGTCGAAATCGAAGTTCTCCGAAATGGACAGGCCGACGTACTCGACCGCCTTGAGGACGTTGATGGCTTCGTTGTCAAGGACAACGGCATAGGCTTCACCAAGAGCAACCGTGACGCCTTCGACACCCTCTACACCGAACAAAAGATTGCAGACGGCGGCAAAGGTTTTGGCCGCTTCACCTGCCTGAAATACTTCGACCGGGTGAAGGTATCCAGTACCTTCACCGAAGGTGACGCCTTCCGTGATCGCTCTTTCAGGATGGGTTTGGACAAGGACATCATCGTTGAAGAAAAGGAAGGCCCGTCTCATGCGCAGACGACCGGCGCGATCGTCGAGATTTCCGGCATCAAGTCGGTAAAATTCCCTGACAAGAAGCTGGAAACGATCAGCCGGGTGGTGGTGGAACGACTTCTGCCCTATTTCGTGGATAAGGAGCGCGCCTGCCCGCGCGTGGTGATCCGGGACGCCAATAAGCCGTCCGATACCGTCTCCCTCAATGATTACCTGGGCAAGGAGAACAGTCAGATCGTCGAAATGAAGGTGAACGAAGGCGCGTTTTCGCTATCGGCGAATGAGGATGAAAAGACCTTTCAGGTCCGCGTATTCAAATTCTTCGCGCCGCGAACGGCAAAGAGCAAGGTCAGCCTTGTCGCGCACCGGCGGGAAGTGACGGATAATCCACTCGAAACATACATTCCCGAATTTGCGGAGGAGTTTTTCGAGCCGGGGCCGGATCAGGATTTGGCTAAGGGCCGCAACTTCGTAATCAAAGCCTATGTGTTCGGCGACTACCTGAACGACAACGTGTCCCTCGAACGAGGCGAGTTTCGCTTTCAAACCGACACCGACCTGTTGAACGGCATATCCCAGAACGACATCGAACAGAAAGCCGCCGAGATCGTGCAGTCGGTGGTGGGTGCGGAGATCGCCGAAAGGAAGAAGCGCAAGGAAGTGCGCATCTCCGAGTACGTAACCAATGACGCCCCCTGGCATCGTATCCTTGCAAAAGAGGTAGACTTCAGCGCCTTACCCATGAGGCCATCAAATCAGGACATCGAGCTTCATCTCCAAAAGAAGAAATTTGAAAAGGAAATAACGACCCGAGCGCAGGTCACGGCGCTGCTGAACTCGGAAAACCCAGATGAGCTTGGCGAGAAAATCTCGCAGTTGATCGAGAGTATTTCCGATAACAGCAAGAACGACCTGATTCATTATGTTTCCATGCGCAAATGCGTCCTTGATTTGTTCTCCAAGTCGCTAGAGATCGGAGCAGGTGGAAAGCATAAATCCGAAGGCGAGGTGCATGACATCATCATGCCTCGCAAAAAGGATTCCGAGGAACTGAACTACGACGCGCACAATCTTTGGATTCTGGACGAGCGACTGAATTTTACGTCCTACGTTTCGTCTGACAAACCACTTCAATCGTCTGGGGATCGCACGGACATAACCGTCTATAACCGCCGCGTGGCCTATCGCGGCGATAATGAAGCCAGCAACCCCATCACGATTTTCGAGTTCAAGAAGCCCCAGCGGGACGATTTTGCTGACCCGTCCTCCAGGGAAGACCCGGTTCAGCAGATCATCCGCTACGTCAATCAAATCCGGGAGGGCAAGTTTAAGACCCCAACCGGCCGCGACATCCTCGTCAACGACACAACGCCGTTCTACGGCTATGTCGTCTGCGACCTGACCAAAAAGGTCAAAGACTGGCTCCAAAAGGAGAAGAACTTTACCCCGATGCCTGACGGACTCGGATGGTTCAACTGGTTCGGCAACATCAGCCTCTACATGGAGGTGGTCAGCTGGACAAAACTGCTCCGCGACGCGGAAATGCGGAACAAGATATTCTTCAATAAGCTTGGTATCGACTGACCGGGGCATCGCCGACAAACCTGTACTGTGACCACTGCCAGCCAGAGCCCTTCTGTTGCACGACGGCTGCGCCATTGATACGCGTCCGGTCGCGGGCCTAAGGATAGAGGTAGGCTGCTGCACCCCGTTACGCAGTTTTACGCATCGGCCTGCGGCCAGCGCAGTTTTCCCCGACCGACACGCAGGGCCTCCACCAGCCTGGTGTTGCCGGGTAGTCTACCAGAGAAGAGGCTGGGCTTGGGGTCGACAGCCGCCTTCCTGAATGCGGCGACTCGCTTATAGTCGGGCGTCGCCAGCCAAGTCCGTCCGTCGCCCTCGTCGGTGACAATACGATACAGGCCGGCAGGCGGCGCGGCCGGGATGTCGAGAAGGCGCTTATAGTTTTCGATCGCCCATTTCTGGATGCCGCCACTGAGGGCCTCGGTGCGAAATCGGGCCCAAAGCGAAGCTGTGTCGGGTGTGGGCCAGTCGTTAGCGTCGGTGTAGGCCGTGATCTCGTCGGATTCCAGCCAAGCCCGCATCTCGGCGGGCGTGACGAAGACAGGCTCGGCATCCTCGATCGCCGCCATGGCCGCCCGCCGTGACGGAAGGCCCGCACGAATTAGCATCGACATCATGAATTGCGGAACCCCGGTCTCGACCGCCGCCGCGGCGCCGCCCGCCACCGTCTCCGGGGACCAGCCGAGAGACATGCGGCGGGTGCGGACAGCTTCCAGCGCCCAGACCAGACGATAGGTGAAAGCCTCCTCGACGGCCCGCATGTTCTGCGGTCCGATCTTCGAAACCTCCTCGCCAGCCACCCAGCTACGTAGGATAGCTTTCCAGTTTGCCGGCAGCGCGTTCGCCTTGTCGGGGATGAAGGGTCGCATAAACAGCAGGCGTTCCCCGAGGCCGCCGAGCGCATCGACAAGTTCGTCGATATCTCCGCTCAGCGCCGCTCCGTCAGCCCGGTCGAGGAGTTCGGCTAGTTCGTCGCCCATGGCGTCGATAGTGAGGCCAGCTTCTAGCCCGACGCCCATGGCGAAATGTCCGCGCCGCGCCTGCGCAGTGGTGCTCTTCCAGATGAGATCAGCGCGCGCCTCAAACACCTTCTTGTGCAATGGGGCGATGTCCTCGTCCTCGCGGGCGATCTGGCGGGCCCACAGCGATCCCTTGAGCGCCTCATCCAAGAGCTTTGGGAGGTCGGCACGATCAGCATCAAGGGCTTCGATCAGGCCGAACACAGTCGCATCGAGACGCTCGACGATTTGCGAAAGCGGCTCCTCGTCGATGCTTTCTTCCTCGTCCCCGCCGCCGTCTTCTTCATCATCGTCGCCATCGCCGTCGTATTCCGGGCCGGCGGCCAGCCGCTCGGCGACAGCGGCTTCTTCCTCGGGCGATCGCCAGGCTTCGCGAGCGTTCGCGAGATATTCCCAGGCATCATCGCGATCCAGGACACCTTCGCGGGAGAGGCGCTCAAGGATCTCGGCCACGATCTGGATCAGGCCGCTCTTCAGCGTGCGGGCCTTGGCGGAGGCGACCAGCTTTCGCCACTCCTTCTTTCGCCAATCGATCTTATCGAACATGACGTGGACGATGAGGCCTTCGACATCCACGAAGGCGCGGCCGGCGCGGCCGGCGACGTTCGCGAATTCCTCGCCTTTGATCTTCTCGGACGCCCGATATAGCGCCGGCACCAACAGGACCGCGGCATTGAGATTGAGACCCTGCGACAGCGTCGGCGATGCGACGATGACCTTCAGGACACCCTCAGACAGCAGGGCCTCCAGCTCCCGCAGGAACGGGCTCGGCAGCCGGCCATGGTGGATGGCGACGCCCGCCTTCAGGCAGGCGACGGCGGGATGGCCATCGCCCAACCACTCCTTGCCGACCTCCAGAGCGCGGGCGATCGACGCCTCATCGTCCAGCAGCGAGTCCAGATAGCCGCGCTTGCAAAGGTCCACGACCTGCTTGCCGTAGCTCTCGACCCAATTCGCTTGCGTGGAGAAGATCAGGGTCCGCTTGCCCTGACCTGCGAACTCCCATGCGGCGAACAAAGCGAGATGCGAGTTCTTGCGCGGATAGGGCTTCTTCTCTTTACCCCGCGCCGGTTTCTGCACGACGAATTTGTCGAGGAACGGACCATCGTCATCGAGGTCGAGCCGAAGCAGCGCGTCCTTGCCCCGCCAGGTGAGCGCGCCGAACCGTTGCCGCGTCGGGCGCCAGTCGGAACGCACCGGCTCGCCCGGTTCGTCGGAGCGTATCCAGGCGGTAAGATCGTCGAGTTCGTCGCCGCTGGGCAGGATAGCGGAGAGACAAACAATCCGGCGTTCACCCGCATCCGCGCGCCGAAGCAGGCGTTGCACTAGCGTCTCGTAGCGGATCTCACGCTCGCTCGGGCCGATCATGTGACCTTCATCGAGGACGATCAGACCGACATCATCGATCAGCGACGGATCGCTTCGCAGGGCGAAATCGAGCTTCTCGGGCGTCGCGATGATGATCTCACGGGTGCGCAGCGCGTCTTCATCGCCAGCCGAAAGGCCACTGGCGCCGTAAAGGGAGGAGACGCCGAAGCCGAGGGGCGCGAAGGTCTTTCTGAAGGATCGCTCGGTCTGCGCCGACAGGGCGCGCAATGGTGTAACGATCAGCACCCGTCGCGCCGACGACAGCGTCATCAGCGCGGCGATCTCGGCCACCCGCGTCTTGCCGGCGCTGGTGGGCAACGCGACGACCAGATCGTCCGTGACGTCCGTAGACCGCTGGGCCGCTTCGCGCTGCGATGGCCATAACTCCACCTCGGAATTCTTGCGCGCGTAGAGCGATGAGATGAACAGCCGACGCAGGTCCGGGTATTTTTCCTCCGTCCCCTCTGGCGGCTCGGTCGGCAGATTCTGGTGAAGCGAATGCTGCCAGAGGTCGTCGATCAAGTGACGGCAGAGGTTCGAGATCCACCACAGCGGAACATTCTCCGCGTTGTCCGCCAGGCTGACCGCAGTGATGAGCAACGCCCGTGCGCTCTCGATCGGTTCGGGCTCGCCTGTCTCGAGTGCAAAGTCAAAATGCGCCAGAGCCCGACAGATCGTCGTGTTGAGGATGGTCGACAGCACCTCATCGACATCCGGTTCTTCGACCCCTAGCGCCGCAGCGATCTGCTCATCGCCGTGAGCCTCGTCGTCCAACCACTCGCGAACGAAGCCGCGCAATTGGCCGAGATCGCGCAGGATCAGGTGTCGGATCGCCGTCTCGCCTGGCGAGGCATTCAGATCGTCCGCAGTCTCGTTGAAAAGCGAGTAGGCAACCGCCGAGAAACCGGCCAGGTGGTAGGCGGTCGCGGCGATCGTGCGACGGAAGCCGCGATCGGGCGCTTCCGGGTCGCCGTTGCGAACAAGAGCCTCGAAGGCGTTGGCAGCGCGCTCGAACGCTTTGCTGGTCAGATCCGAAGCGCCGGCCTGAGCCCGCAGGGCCATCGCGCCCCGCAGCAGGGCGAAGCCGTGTTCGGCAAGATCGGTCTCGATTGTCGCGCCGAGGGGCGGCGCATTCGGCGGCAGCACGCCCTCTTCGCGCATCAGAGACCAAGCCGCACCACGGTAGAGGAGGCGCCCAAGGATGCCGTCGACGGTCGCGGTCGCCAGGAACGCGGTTAGTTCGTCAATCGTCTCCAAGGTCTTCCGCCTCCTGGTACATGGCCGCGATGAAGTCCTGGTGGTCCTCGACGTGGATGTTCACGACGTAATGGTCGCGATTGGTCCCCGTGGCGTCGAGATCCTCCTTCAGTGAAGCGTGGGGACCGTTGCCCGACACGGTGAAGAGCATATGGTCGATGCGATCGGCGCGAAGGGACTTCAGGCCCACCTCATCACGGAGACTGCGGCCCAGCGCGTTGTCGTCCGGATCGGTGCTCTCCAACAGGCGGTTGGCGACGAACAGCAGGGAGTCGGGCGTGCAACGGCCGCTGTCGCGGTTGAGCACCTTGCGAGCGCTCGTGACGGTGGCTTTGCCGAGCACCTTGTTGCTCTTGGCTTCGCCTTTCAGAAGCCAAAGCTTCTCCCCGGCTGCATCGTATCCGGCGCCGATGAAGTCGTCGCCGCGCATAGCCATGTTGCGGCCGTCCTTGTAACGGAGACGGCGCACAGGCACACGCAGACCAATCTCTTCCTCGACCAACTCCGTCGCGAGAATCTCGCCCAGATCGCCGGAACGGCCTTTGGCGGTTTGTGGCATCGCCTCCGTGAGAATCGCTGCCGCGACCTTATGTCCGAGCCGCTTCACGTCTTCGGCAATGCGTTCGAGCCGGTCGTAATGCGAGCGGATAGTCTCGGCGAGGTCATCGCTAATCTCGTCGCGACCGCCGTCCTTTTCAACATACGTCCAATAGTGCTTCCGCTTGTCCTTTTCTTTCGTGGCTTCGCACCAAGTCTTATATAGCCCCACGCGACGCTCCCTTGCCTGTCTTGTTCGTCGGCGCCTTTCCATCCCAAAGACTCGACAATGGCGCTGCCGCCAGCTTGTCGCCGAACGGCACGACATCCGCGCTGTCGTAGAGGACGACGCCGAAGGCGAAGCGGTCGCCGCACGCCTCGGCCAAGGCGCGAAGGCCGCCGAAATCACCGGCTTTAACCGTCGCGCTCGCCTTGACCTCGATGCCGGCGATCATCCCGTCATCGCGCTCCAGCACGATGTCCACCTCCCGCCCCTCCCGATCCCGAAAATGGTGAGGCGTCAGCCGCAGGTCCGAGGCCGTCATCAGCTTCAGAACCTCCGCGAACACGAAGCTTTCCAGCAGCGCGCCGAACGTCCCGCGATCCGCCTTGACCCTGTCAAAGGAAAGACCGCGCGCAGTGGCAAGCAGGCCGGAATCGAGGAAGTGCAGCTTCGGTGTCTTGACGATGCGCTTCAGGGCATTGGTGAACCATGGTTGCACTGTCGCAATCAGGAACACCTGCTCAAGCAGCCCGACATAGCGTTGCCCCGTCTTGTGACTGACGTTGATGCCGGCGCCGAACTGCGAATAATTGACCAACTGGCCGGAGTGCTCGGCCAACAGTCTTACGAATTTCGGAAGCTCCGTCAGTTTCTCGACGTCAGCGATATCCCGCAGATCGCGCGTGAGGACCGACGTGAGATAGGATCTCGACCAGTCCTGCCGCCGGCGCTCGCTGTCGCGACTGATCGCTTCGGGGAAACCGCCGAGCAGGACAAGCTGGGTCAGGTCGTCGCCAAGGATTGCCTCCCGCTGGCTCCGAAGCTTTCCCGCGAAGAGATGCTCCAGGAAACTCGGCGTCCGGCCTTCGACCTCAGCCCTTGCGAGCGGCAGCATCTGGATGGTCTCCATCCGACCGGCGAGGCTGTCGGCGACCCGCGGCAAAGTCAGGACGTTCGCCGAGCCGGTCAGCAGGAAGCGGCCCGGCCGATAGTCTTCGTCGACCGTCTTCTTGATGGCCAGCAGCAGGTCAGGGGCGCGCTGGATTTCGTCGATGATGGCCCGGTCGAGGCCGCGGATGAAACCGGCGGGATCGGATTGAGCGGCCTCAAGGACCGTCTGATCATCGAGCGTGATATAGGTCCGCCCGGCTTCTCCCATTTTTCGGACGAGCGTGGTCTTGCCGGCGCGGCGCGGGCCTACGATCAGGACCACCGGCGTATCAGAAAGGGCTTCCTCCGCCCGTCGCTCCACAAACCGCTCGAACATGCCATCTCCGAATCCGGAAGATTGGAACTATCGGTTCCGGCTGATTGGGAGTCAATGGTCCGCTAATTGGAAGTTGTGGGACCGCGATCTGGAAGGCCTGAAGGGGAAAGCCTTCCCCCTGGTCGGCGCCGCGGTCGCCGACGCACCCCCTTCTGCGGGGAGATCCCCGCAACGCCCCTTTTAGAGTGAGAGGACGGCCGGCTTCGCCGTGACGGGTTGAGGGTTGGAGGAGAGGCCTCCGGCGCCCGTCATGGAGACTAGCCATGACCCATGTGAAGATTCTGGACGCCGCTCGCGATCGCGCTGGCGGCTACAAGGTGGATGTGAGCCGCGGCGAGCGGATCGGCCGCGTATCGTCGGAGTGGTTTTCGCGGCCGGCGGATGAGCGATACCTCTCCCTGTCGGACCTCTATGCTGCCGTGCATGGACGGACCGAGCGTAGCCGCACCCGAACCGTCGAGAGCGCCGCGATCCGCGTAGAGGCCAGCCGCGACAACGCCGAGCACCTAGCGCTGATGCTGCCTGGCTCCGACGCGCCGATCGCACCGACCCATTGGAGCTTCGGCCAGCTCGCTGGCTTGGTCGGCGCGCCGGCGGCCTATCTGCGCCAGCTTCCGGCGCCGCTGGCCGGTATCAACCTGCAATACGGCTTGACGTCCCATCGCGCCGAGCAGGTGAAGACGCTCGAGATCGAAGATCATCGCATCGAGCTGCGAGCCGTGACCGGGCCGGACTACGGCCGGATCTTCGACCACGAGCTGGTCGCGGCCGTCCAGCGCATCGCCGGCAACGGCACGGGCGACACACGCTGGAAGGTCCCAGGCGTGCTCGACTGGTCGACCGGAGTCTACAACCCGCGCGTCGACATCACCCAGGACACGACCACGCTCTACGCGTCCGATCGCGACGTCTTCCTATTCCTGGTCGACGATCTCAATCCGATCGAGGCCGGGCGGCTGCCCGACGGCTCGCCCGACCTCTACTTCCGCGGCTTCTACTGCTGGAATTCCGAGGTCGGCGCGAAGACGCTCGGCATGGCGAGCTTCTACCTCCGCGCCGTCTGCCAGAATCGCAATCTTTGGGGCGTCGAGGATTTCCAGGAGATCACCATTCGCCACTCGAAAAACGCCGCCTCGCGTTTCGCGCATGAGGCTGCGCCGGCGTTGACCCGCTTCGCCAATTCTTCGCCGATGCCCTTCGTCAACGGCATCAAGGCGGCGCGGGAGAAGATCGTGGCCCGCACCGACGACGACCGCAGCGAGTTTCTGCGCAAGCGCGGCTTCACCAAGACCGAGACGGCGAAGATCATCGAGACCGTCTTGACCGAGGAAGGGCGCAAACCTGAGAGCGTCTTCGACTTCGTGCAGGGCATCACCGCCGTCGCGCGCGACAAGACCCACCAGGACGCCCGGCTCGACCTGGAGGCGCGCGCGAAGAAGCTGCTCGACCGGGCAGCCTGACTCCCGGAAAGCCGGAGATACGGAAACACGTGTCTCCGGCTTCGTGCCTTTCCGTCCTTCCTTATCGTCGGTTTCGAGGCGCTGCCCTTCAGAGGAAGAGGGCGGCGCTGCGCTTCGTGACGAGTTGATGCCGAGAGAGAGGCTTTCGGCGCTCGTCGCGGAGTACATCCCGATGGCTACCACTGTTCAGAAGATCACCCTTTCGCCCTCGCGCGACATCCCCTTCAACAAGCTCTTGCTCTCCCAGTCGAACGTCCGGCGCGTGAAGGCCGGTGTCTCGGTCGAGGAGCTGGCGGACGACATCGCTCGCCGCGGCCTGTTGCAGGGCCTGAGTGTGCGCGCGGTCGTCGATCAGGCCGGCGTCGAGACCGGCATGTTCGAAATCCCCGCCGGCGGCCGGCGCTACCGGGCGCTGGAGCTGCTCGTGAAGCAGAAGCGTCTCGCCAAGACCGCGCCGGTGCCGTGCATCGTCCGCGACAGCGGTATCGCCGAGGAGGACTCGCTCGCCGAGAACGTCCAGCGCGCACCGCTGCATCCGCTTGACCAGTTCCGCGCCTTCCTGGCGTTGCGCGAGAAGGGGCAGTCCGAAGAGGAGATCGCCGCTGCGTTCTTCGTCTCGGTCAACGTGGTGAAGCAGCGCCTGAAGTTGGCGTCGGTCTCGTCGGCGCTGCTCGACGTCTATGCCGAGGACGGCATGACGCTCGACCAGCTCATGGCCTTCACCGTCTCCGGTGACCATGAGCGCCAGGAGCAGGTGTTCGAGCGGCTGAAGGCTTCCTACGACAAGCAGCCCTACACCATCCGCCGCATGCTCACCGAAGGCGCGGTCCGTGCCTCCGACAAGCGGGTGCAGTTCATCGGCGTGGACGCCTACGTGGCGGCAGGCGGCACCGTGCTGCGCGACCTATTTCAGGGCGACGATGGCGGCTGGCTGCAGGATGTTCCGCTGGTCGGCAAGATGGTGGCCGACAAGCTGAAGGCAGAATCGGATGCGGTGGTCGCCGAGGGCTGGAAGTGGATCGAGGTCGCGCCCGACTTCGCTTACGGCCACGCCTTCGGCCTGCGCCAGCTTCGCGGTGAGACCGAGCCGCTGACCGCCGAGGAGGAGGCGAGCCGCGATGCGCTGCAGGCCGAGTTCGACCGGCTGTCCGAGGAATACCAGGACGCCGCCGAACTGCCGGATGAGGTGGATGAGCGCCTGTCGGAGCTGGAAACGGCGCTTGAGGGCTTCGAGACTCGGCCCGTGGTGTTCGACCTCGCCGAGATCGCCCGCGCCGGCGCCTTCGTCAGCATCGGCGCCGAGGGCCAGCTTCGCGTCGAGCGGGGCTACGTCCGGCCGGAAGATGAGTTGCCGGCCGAACCCACGTCCGAGCTGTACGCGGACGGCGACGATGAACGCGCTATGGCCGCCAGCTACGAGGGCGACGATGCCGTCGTGACGGTGGAGCCCGACGCCGAACCGGAGGAGGACGAGAGTCTGTCGCCCATCTCCGACCGCCTGATGACTGAGCTGACCTCGCACCGGACGCTGGGCCTGCGCCACGCGCTCGGCGAACGGCCGGACGTCGCCTTCGTCGCCGCTCTGCACGTCCTGACGCTGAAGACCTTTTACCACTACGGCTCGGATAGCTGCCTCGAACTCGACTTGAAGAGCGTCAGCTTCGGCACGCAGGCGCCGGGACTGAACGACAGCGCCTCGGCCGAGGCGATCCGCGTGCGGCACGAAAGCTGGGCGAAGGCGCTTCCCAAGGAATCGGCCGATCTCTGGGACGCGTTGCAGGAATGGGACGGCGACAGCCAGGCGGGCCTGTTCGCCCACATCGTCAGCCTCTCGGTCAACGCGGTGTACGAGCCCTGGAACCGGCGGCCCCGCGCCGTGGCCCATGCCGATCGGCTGGCGCAAGCGGTCGATCTCGACATGGCGGCCGCCGGGTGGAAGCCGACCGTGGACAACTTCCTCGGCCGGGTGACGAAGGCTCGCATCCTTCAGGCGGTTTCCCAGGCAAAGAGCCAGCGCGCCGCCGATAGGATCGAGCATCTGAAGAAGGGTGACATGGCGGCCGAGGCGGAGACGCTCCTGGCCGACACCGGCTGGCTGCCCGAACCGCTCCGCACACCGGGCAGCGCCGTTGAGGCCGAACCAGCGCCGGAATCTGCGGCCGAGGAAACCGTAGAGCAGTCCAGCGAAAAACTGCCGGACGACGACGACGGGCCGGTCAGCCACAATGACGACGCCGGCGAAACGATGATCGCGGCCGAATAGCTGCCGACTGCAACGAGGCCCGTCGCTAGGACCACCCCACGAAGCAGGCTTCGGGGACCTGGGCGGCGGGCCTTTTCTTTTCGAGGACCATCATGAGCAACACCGCGCATGATCTCGCACAGCGACTAGGTCGGCAGGCCGAAGCCGTGTGCCGCCATTACCTCTCCGCCGGACGGCGTGAAGGCAGCTATTGGCTTGTCGGCGACGCCCGCAACGTGGCTGGCCGTTCGATGTTCGTGCGGCTCAAGGACACGGCGAAAGGGCCGGCGGGCAAATGGACCGACGCCGCCACTGGCGAACATGGCGACCTTCTCGATGTGATCCGCGAGAGCTGCGGCCTGGTCGACTTCAAGGACGTCGCCGATGAGGCACGTTCGTTCCTCAGTCTGCCACATCCCGAACCGGAGCGAGATCGTCCCCGATCACACGCACCGAGCGCCCCGACCGGATCGCCGGAAGCGTCTCGGCGACTGTTCTCCATGTCGCAGCCGATTTCTCGTACTCTCGTAGAAACGTATCTCCGTAATCGCGGCATTACGGCTTTGCACGGAACCGGAAGCCTGCGCTTCCACCCGCGCTGCTACTATCGGCCGGACGAGCACACACCGACCGAGATCTGGCCGGCGATGATCGCTTCCGTCACCGATCTCGCGGGTCATTTGTCCGGGGCGCATCGGACTTGGCTCGATCCCGGCGGTTTCAGCGAGGCGACGCTCGGCAAGGCGCCGATCGACACCCCGCGACGGGCGATGGGCGACCTTCTCGGTCACGCTGTTCGATTTGGCGTGGCGGGCGAGGTGATGGCGGCCGGCGAGGGCATCGAGACGATGCTGTCGCTCAGGTGCGTCCTTCCTGGCATGCCGATGGTCGCAGCTCTCTCGGCAGCGCATCTCTCCGCCATCCTGTTTCCCGACACACTGCGGCGACTCTACATCGCCCGCGACGACGATCCCGCCGGCGACGGCGCGATGGCGACGTTGATCGACCGAGCGCGGGACGTCGGGATCGAGCCGATCGTGATCTCGCCACGGCTTGGCGACTTCAACGAGGATCTCCGGTTGCTTGGGATCGATGCACTTCGGGCAGCAAGTCGCGTGCAGATTGCGGCGCAGGACGTCGCCCGCTTCATGGAACTGGCGGCATAGCCGGAACGGGGATGGGCGCGGCAGCATCGTCGCCACAGGGTCGGCAGTCATGCTTTCCCCCAAGCGTCGGAGAGGACCACGCCCACGGCCTTCTGAGAGGGCGATCGGGCAGCAAGCGGCCCGGACCGGCAACCTTGTGGACCGACTATTTTCCGTCGGCGGCAGAGCCGCCTTTACATCGCGAGACAAAATAGTCGGCCCCCTGCGGTCCTCCGCCGAGGCTTCGGCCCTCCGCTGCGCTGCGGGTGCAAGTCCGTCCGCCCGCCGCCTTCGTCGCCATGAAGGCCGCGATGGGCACGGCCGATCCGACAAGGAAAGCCGCGATGACCACCGACCACGACGACGATTTCGAGCCGCACCACAGCTCATCCCCGACCGACCAGGTCCTCCACGAACTCCAGCTCTATGGCTACCGTCCCTTCAGCGACGAGCCCGATCCAAGGCCGCTTCCCGAAGCGGACATCCTCGCGGGCAGCATCTCCGACATCTTCGACGCCCTCGTGGTGGCGCTGGCTGACACTCGCCTCGAGCCCGATCTCGAGGACCTGCTCTGGTCGACGGTGAACGTCTTCCACCGGGCCATCGATCGGATCGAGCGCGAACTCGATGACAACGAGCTGGCACAGCAACGCGCGCAACGGGAACAGGATGGTAGCGAGGTCAAGTCCGTCGAGCTGGAACGCCTGACGGCGGAAGGGCAGACGCTGATCGAGCGCCGTAACGCCTTCGAGCTGATGCGCGACCAGGCCGCCGACCAATTCGAGCGCCACACCCACGCGACCTGGCGGCCGCGCAACGGGTCGAAGGTCAATCACCGCAATCTGACCTCCGCGATGATCGACAGCCGCGACTTCCTCCACGCCAAGAAGCGCGCCGACAACCAGGTGCTCCTGCCGCCAGGTCCGAAGGTCGCACTCACCGGCGGGCTCGACTTCAACGATCACCGGCTGGTCTGGGCGAAGCTCGATCAGGTCCACGCCAAGCACCCGGACATGGTGCTGCTGCACGGTGGCTCGCCCAAGGGCGCCGAGCTGATTGCCGCCAAATGGGCCGACAATCGCAAGGTCACGCAGATCGCCTTCAAACCCGACTGGACGAAGCACGCCAAGGCCGCACCGTTCAAGCGCAACGACGCCATGGTGGAGACCCTGCCGATCGGGGTAATGCACTTCCCCGGCACCGGCATCCAGGACAACCTCGCCGACAAGGCGAAGAAGCTCGGCATCCCGGTCTGGAAGTTTGGCGGCGCGTAAGCGCCGCTTTACCCTGCGGGCGTAATGACGTGAACACATAAAGGCGGACGAAGGGCTTTCCGTAAACCCGCCTTTCAGTCCGACTCACCCGTCACAGCGATCCGGGCCGCGCGAGCATAGTGCGCCAATTCCACATCGTTCTCGATCAGCTCGTCGAGCAGCACCTTCATGTCAGCTTGATCGGACGCCGATTGAAACGGTCCCGGCTGTCGCTCGATCGCCAGCACCGCAATCGCGAGCGCCTTCTTCACCAGATGCAACTCGCGTCCCGTAAATTCCGCCATGCCGCATGCCTCAACCATCATGTCGACTCGTGAGCACACCTTAGCCGATCGGTCAGCGTACCGTGAGGACAACGAGATTCCACACGTTGCTTGTGACGGCCATTAATGAGCCGCCCGTGCTGGCGGGTGCCACCCCTCGTCTATCAGCGCTGATCCTTGGTCCGGCCGAGGGCCTGACGCCATCAACCCGTGAAGGGTCGGCTTACGCGAAGCGTGCCGCCGCTGCGTCTTTGCCTTCGCGGTGATTGCGGCCCTCGGCCGGACACATCGGGCGCCTGTCGCGCGGGGATGGTCCCCGCCTCAGCGCAGGAGCCGGATCAATGTCTCAAACCCTCGCATTCGCCAACGGTTGGAACCTCGCCATCACCCTCATGGTCTGCGTCGTTGTCTTCCATGCTGACGCTGGCAACTTCGGCGTCATGCTGGCCACCGAATATGACGGCGATCCCGGCGCAGTCATCCACGAATTCGACCCCTTCCAACCATGATGGGGCGAACCGCCACGCAGACTGAACCTCGAAGCGCCAGCGGGATTCCCACTCCCACTGGCGCCTGTTTGAGGCTATACTCACGTTCGCGCCGTGGTGGTGGTGGTGGAAGGCGCAACCGTCAGAACTTTATCTCACGGAGTACACCGCCATGATCATCTTCGGACCACTACTCGTCATCGCCGGCATCTGCTTCATCTGCTGGCTGCTCTTCACCCTTGCTGTGTTCGCATTGCCGTTCTTCGTCGGCCTGACGCTCGGCGTCTGGGCATTCCACAGCGGCGCCGGCGTGCTCGGCGGCATCCTTGTCGGCCTGGTCGCCGGTGGGGCGACATTCGGCATCGGCCAATTCGCGCTCGGCTTCGTGCCCTGGACTTTGCTGCGGCTCTTGATCATCCTGCTCTTCGTCGTACCCGCCGTCGTCGCCGGATACAGCGCGACTTACGGGATCGCACATATGGCGATGCCCTCTGCGATCTGGCAGACGATCTTCGCGGTCGTCGGCGCCATCGCCGTCGGCATTACCGCGTTCTTGCGGTTCACGGGAATGGCCACGCCCGGACCCGCCGGACAGGGCATGGCGCGGACCTGACGCGATCCAGCGACTAGAGACGGCGCGAGGATCAGGCTCCCGCTGCGCCTATTTCGCCGTCAGTGATCGTCGCGGTCTAGCGAACGATCGTCATCGCGGACCGCACAGGCAGCAACCTCATGGGCAACTCGGACCGAGCGTCCTTTCGCTACATCCACCCGATCGAAACGCGTGAGCCAAGCCGGGTCTGCGCAGAGCGATGATTTCGGGGGAACCGCGCGTCGCGCGGATAGAGGTGCGCTTTGTATGCCGAAGTCCCACGCCGGCCCGTTTCCAGCGCGGCGGCTGCCACTTTCTCCTTGATGTCATCTCTGTAGATCGAGAGCACCAAACGGCCTCTTCGATGGGCTGATCTAGCCGAAGGCCGGCTGAAGCCTCGATCGCCTATGGCGCAACAGCGGCGTCAAAACTTTCTTCCCCTGACGGCTGCGCCGTCATTCCTCGCGAGACAAGAAAGCCCCTCCTTTGCTGTCGAGCCCCTTCGGGGTGCGCCGTCGATCGCCTCCGGCCAACCGATCGCCATCGAGGCCGCAATGGTGCGGGCTCGAAACAGAGATCAAGGAGAACTACCATGGCCACCATCGGCACCTTCAAGAAGACCGGCTCGAACGAGTTCACCGGCGAAATCGTCACCCTCTCGCTCCAGGCCAAGAACGTCCGGATCGTCCCCGAAGCCAACCGCTCCGGCGACAACAGCCCCAGCCACCGCGTCTATGTTGGTCGGGTGGAAATCGGCGCCGCCTGGTCCAAGCGCTCCAACGAGGGCCGCGACTATCTGGGTCTCAAGCTCGACGATCCGAGCTTCACCGCCCCGATCTTCGCCAACCTCTTCGACGACGAGGACGCCGAGGGCTACAGCCTGATCTGGTCCCGCCCCAACGGCCGCCGGAGCGACTGATCCCGCCCACAATGCCCCGCCCGGCCGGTCCGGGCGGGGCATCGCCTTACGCTCGCAAGGGCTACCGCCAACCTTGAAGGAGCGGAATACCTAGTTTACTAGGTGGCAGTATATTAGGTGGCACGGCGATCTCACCGCATGAGCTTGCGGGAGATCGTCGCCACAAATCTGCGAAGACTGAGACATGCCAAAAGCATGTCGCAGGAGGACCTTGCCGATCGTGCGGGCATCAATCGCAACTATGTTGGCATGCTGGAGCGCGAACAGCACTCCGCGACCGTCGACATGCTGGAGAAACTCGCCGAGGTCCTTGAGGCGGACCCCGTCGAATTCTTCCGGCGCGAGACGTGAACCACAGTCGGCACGGAACCTAAGGCTCGACCACCGCCTTTTTCCGAGCTTTCGCGGGCGCCGCCCGCACCAATTCCGGCGCTTCCACCTCCAGCGCATCTGCGATCCGGCCAAGCACCGTGACGCTCGCCGAAACGTCAGCGCGTTCGATCCCTCCGACGTACCGGGCGCTCAACCCGGCCCTTTCGGCCAATTCCTCTTGCGTCATCCCTTTCGCATGACGCAACCGACGCAGATTGACCGCCATGACCTCCTTAAGATCCATGGCGATGATGGAGCCGATATAGGAATTATCGTTCCAGGAATGATCGTTCCGATTCGTACACGCCGTTGCTATTCATCGACGCTGCGGAGGCCGCAGTTTGCCACTTCCGCGAGCAACGTGATGCGTCCCAAGCATCGCGGCGTAAGTATTCGCGGCGCAAATCTTGCAAAAATTCGCGGTAAATGAATGGCTAACACATTGCTTTGATCTCTAGGGGGTAGATCGCAATGACTCAGGTGACCTTCCAGGACCGGCCGCCGCACACCGACCGCCTGAACGCCTATGACGAGCAACATCTGGCGATCTATCTTCGATTGCTGATGGCCGATGAAGAGGGTGCCGACTGGCGCGAAGTCGTGCAGGTGATCTTCGGCCTCAACCCGGCCCAGGAGCCCGCCCGTGCCAAAACGGTTCATGACAGCCACCTGGCGCGAGCCCGCTGGATGACCGAGACGGGCTATCGGCACTTGCTTGAACCCCGGATGCAGTGAGTTCACGCCCCGCACTCCCACGGCTCGCAGCCACACGCGATGCAACCTTAAGGACTACTTTGGCGGGCGAATTTCCGGATCGTGGCGACCCTCCTTGAGAGACGACAAAACGAGAGGAAACGCCATGCCCACGGAGTACTGGCGCTCGCCGGAGACGATTGATCGCCTGAACCGCCTCGAACGTCCCGGCTTTGCCGCCGAATTTTTGCGCCGCAACCCTGATTACCGCCGCGACTTCGTCCGGACCCAGCGCCGGATCGCGCGCGCTTCCGTCGACGCCGAGACTGCCCGCGTCAGTCTGGCTCGGCGATGGGGGTTGCGTTTTCGCCCATGATCCCGCGTCTCCAGTCGGACTCGAACCCGTCATGTGGCTGCCGGAAGTTTCGCCGGCCACGCTGATCCTGGAACCGGCGCCAACCGGGTTCGAGGCCGCTTCATCCTTCAATCCCAGCGCCTTCGGTCCGGCGCTCATCGAGCGCGCGGACGCCGATGGACGCGAACTGGTGATCGTCGACGGCTCGGACGAACTCCATATCCGCTTGCAAGACGACCGAGCCACGCGACGCCCCGCCGTGCTTCTGCCGCTCGACGGCATGTTCGAGCTTCGACTCGACGTCGCGCTACGCTTCGCCCGCCGCCTTAGCGGGCAGCGCCTCAACTTTCTCCCGACCGCCCTGCGGCTCACATCTTTCCAGAAGCGGCGACTGATCCAACTCCTCCACGCCTTCGACGTTCACGATGCCGGCGGTGGCCCGCGCGACATCGCGGCGGAAGTACTCAGCTCCGACCACGCCCAGCTTCCCTCTGTCGAGTGGAAGGATTCCCACGCGCGCCGCAAAGCCAACCGCCTGATCCACGATTCGATCGCCCTCGTCGAAAGAGGCTATCTGAAGCTCCTGCGCGGTCTCTGACGCGCGCCACCATCCATCCCCACGCATCGCTATCACCACTCGGGCCATTGCCACTGGCCATGTCTGCGGCGTTTCCGTTCGCCCCATCTCAAACGGGGGGACACACGCCAACCAAAATATTCGTCCACCCCCAACGCCTGAACTCTCCGCCACCGTCACCCCGACATGCCGCGACTTGGCCGCGGCGCTTCGAGGCAAGACGGAGGCACATCATGCCCGACAGGGCCGCGCAACTCGCCACGCGTTACGTCCGCACCCATGAGGCGGCGCGCATCCTCGGCATCTCACCGCGGACGCTGGAGAAATACCGCTGCCACGGCAGCGGCCCGACCTTCCGCAAGCTCGGCGGGCGCGTCGTCTACGCGATCGACGACCTCGAAGCCTGGGCCGACCAGGCCGCATGCAGCTCGACGTCCGATCCTCGATACGTCGAGGCCCGCGCCGCCGGCCACGCGCATCGCTGAAGCGGGGCTCTTCGATGTCGGCGCGCCGCCTCATCACTGCCAGCGAACGGAGCAAGCTCGATCCGTTCATCGTCGCCACCGGCGACGCCAGCCCGCGCGATCAGCGCGACCTGATGGAGCGGCCGTTCTTCTCGCTCGCAAAGACGAGGCGCACGGCGCCGATCCTCTACGAATCCGCCGGCGTTCGAGTCGAGGTCTACGCCGTGCCCCAACATGGCATGGCGACCATTTGGGACGCCGACGTGCTGATCTGGGCGGCGAGCCAGATCGTCGAGGCCGAGAACCTCGGTTTCAAGACTTCGCGCTTCTTGCGCTTCACGCCCTACCAGCTCCTGACCGCAATCGGTCGGCAGACCGGGGCCCGCGACTACAAGCTGCTGAAGGGCGCGCTCGCCCGCCTGCAATCGACCGTCATCCGCACCACCATCCGCAACGGCGAACATTGGCGCCGTCACCAGTTCTCGTGGATCAACGAGTGGGAGGAATGCACGACGCGCGACGGCCGCGTCGAGGGCATGGAGTTCGTTCTCCCCGACTGGTTCTACCGCGGCGTCATCGACCGCTCGCTCGTCCTGGCGATCGACCCCGCTTATTTCCGGCTGACCGGCGGCATCGAGCGCTGGCTCTATCGCGTCGCGCGCAAACACGCAGGTCGCCAGCCCAAAGGCTGGCTGTTCGAGATCGCGCATCTCCACGAGAAGTCCGGCAGCCTGGTGCGCGTCTCGGATTTCGCGCTGCAGATCCGGCGCATCGCCGCGCGCCAGCCGCTGCCCGGCTATCGCCTGCGCATCGAGTGGCAGGGCCGCCGAGAGCTGCTGCGAATCCTGCCGGCCCACTTATCCACAGTCCCTGTGGATGGCGCTGTGGAAGCGCTCGGGACTTCGCACGCAAACGGTATCGGGATTCCGCACGCAGTCCTATCGGGACTTCGCACGCACGAACCGCAGCTAACGCTCTGGCCGGAAACGGCGATTCCGGGCCTTAACTTAGAGTCTAACTCAGAATCTAACTCTTGTAGTTGGGGCGCGCGATCTGCGGATAAGCACGGCACTCCCGCTGCGCCGACCTCCAGACAGCCGGCACGACAGCCGTCGCTGCCCTTCAGCCGCAAGCCGGGAGGGAAGCGATGATCGTCGCTCTCCTCAATCAGAAGGGCGGCGTCGGCAAGACCACGCTTGCGCTGCATCTCGCCGGCGAGCTGGCGCTGCACGGCAAGCGCGTAACGCTTATCGATGCCGACCCGCAGGGCTCGGCGCTCGATTGGTCGCAGCAAAGGGCGCGGGAGAATGTCTCACGACTGTTCGGCGTCGTTGGCCTCGCGCGCGACACGCTCCACCGCGAAGCGCCGGAGATCGCGCGCACCGCCGATCATGTCGTGATCGATGGTCCACCGCGCGTCGCGGGACTCATGCGCTCGGCGCTGCTCGCCGCCGATCTCGTACTGATCCCGGTGCAACCGTCGCCCTTCGATGGCTGGGCCTCGGCCGAGATGCTGGGTTTGCTCCGCGAGGCCCGCATCTATCGCCCTCAGCTTGCCGCGCGCTTCGTGCTGAACCGCTGCGGCGCGCGCACCGTCATCGCCCGCGAAACAGCCGAGACCTTGGCCGACCACGATCCGCCGGTGCTCTCCAGCACCATCGGCCAGCGTGTCGTTTTTGCCGACGCCGCACAGTCCGGCCGCCTCGTGTTCGAGCTGGCTGAGCAGAGCGCCGCGGCGCGCGAGATCGCAGCGCTCGCCGCTGAAGTCGCGAGGCTCGCGCCATGAGCGCGGGTGGCGCCCGACGCGGCTTCGCCGCCCGGCCCGGTGACGCCGAGAGCTGGATCAAGGCGCCCGAACCGCCAAGCCGTGGCGGCGACGAGCGCTCCGCCTTCACCGCGCGCCTGACGATCGACGTCACGCCGGCGCTGCGCGGCCGCATCAAGGTCGCCGCTTTCCAGCGCGGGATCACCGTCGCCGACATGCTGCGCGACCTTCTCGCGCGCGAATTCCCCGCCGATCCCGGAGAGCCCTCATGAACGACAACGAACCGGCATTGCCGCGCGTCGTGCCACCGTCACACAGGCGGACCATCGCGCTTACCCATGTCGAGCTGACCTGGATCGAGAAGAAGATCGAACATTGGCTCCGCTTCGGACGCCGCGCCGAGGAGAAGATCCTCGATCGCCGCCGCAGCCTCTCCAGCTTCAAACCGAACAGCATCTTCGCATTCGTCCGCTGGGCGTCGAACGACTTCGGGACCGTCGTCTCACGCTTGGACATTGTGCGCGCCGTCGAGGCCGGCGCTCGCTATCAGACGCTCCCCTTCGTGCGGCCTGGCGGCGAAATCCTGCTGCGCGTCGATAACTGGCCGAAGGTCGAGCGCGTGCTGCAGGCGATCGACGCCGTTGAGGCGCTCGACATCGATCCCGTCGACGCCGCACCGGAATACTGGCGCCACCTCCACAACCGTCTCGCCGCCGGCCATGAGCCGCGCCCCTACACGCGCGATCAGCACGCCGCCTGGCTCAAGCGCAGGAGCGTCACGCTATGACCCGCTTCGGCTGCGTCATGACGACGTATTTCGCCATGCTTGTCTTCATCGGCTTGGCCTTCGTCCATCCGGCGCCGCGCCTGATCTGGAACGCCACGGCGAGCACACCGACTGGGCTCTATGCGCTCCGTCCGGCCGGACAGCTCCACGCGCTCGAACTGGTCGCCGTGCGCGCGCCCGAACCGATCGCCAGCTACCTCGCTGATGGCGGCTTCCTGCCCAAGGGCGTGCCGCTGCTGAAGCATGTGATGGCGCTGCCAGGGCAGACGGTTTGCCGCGCAGGCGACGCAATCACCGTCGATCACATCGGCGTCGGCGAGGCGCGTGAACGCGATCACCTCGGCCGTCCGCTGCCGCGCTGGAGCGGCTGCCACACCCTCGGCCCCAGCGAAGTCTTCCTCATGAACCCGACCGTCCCGGACAGCCTGGACGGGCGCTATTTCGGCCCGCTTCCCACCACCGCGATCGTCGCCCGCGCGGTCCCGCTGTGGACCGACGAGACCGGCGACGGCCGCTTCGTGTGGCGCGCCGCCACCGATTGACCCGCTTCTCAACCCGCCAACAACGGAGGTTTACCGTGGCGCAGATTGGTCAGTTCACCCGCGATAAGTCCGGCTTCACCGGGCGCATCCAGACGCTCTTCTTCTACCGTGACCTTTCCCTCGTTCCGGCCGAATCCTCCGATGCCGAGAACGCGCCCGACTATCGTGTCCACATGGGCGACGGCGACGGCCCGGAGATCGGCGCGGGCTGGAAGCGCACCGGCGAGAAGGCGGGTGAGTATGTCTCGCTCGTCATCGACGATCCCGCACTCGCGTTGCCGATCCGCGCCAACCTCTTCCAGTCGGGCGACGACAAATCCGCCTGGGTGCTGAACTGGAACCGTCCGCCGAAGCGCGGCGATCGGGGCTGATCGCATGCGGCGCGCACTTCTTTTGCTCGCCAGCGTAACGGCGCTCGGCATGCCCGCCGTCGCCGTCCACGCCCAGGCGGCTCCCATAGCGCTGCAGGCTGCGGGCGACTCCTACGCCGCTCTCATTGCCGAAGCCGCGCAACGCTTCGGCATTCCAGCGGCATGGATTCGAGCGATCATGCGGATCGAGAGCCGTGGCGATCGGCGCGCCATCTCACCCAAGGGCGCGATGGGGTTGATGCAGCTCATGCCCGAGACATGGGCTACGCTGCGCGCTCGTTACGGCCTTGGGCGAGACGCGTTCGATCCCCACGACAACATCCTGGCAGGCGCGGCTTTCCTGCGCGAGATGCACGACCGCTACGGATCGCCGGGATTCCTCGCGGCGTACAATGCCGGGCCCGGGCGATACGAAGATTATCGCGACCGCCATCGTCCGCTGCCGCCGGAGACCGTCGCTTACGTGGCTGCACTCGTCCCTTTTGTCGGGGACGGCGCGACCGATGGGCCTGTCCTCGTGGCGGCCTCCGATCCGTCGTCCTGGACACAGGCGCCGCTATTCATCGTGCGATCGGCAAACGCTGAACCTGTCGATCGCGCGGCAGCCAAACCGCCCTCGAACGACCAGTCATCTGCGGTCGCGGTGCGCGATCTGTCGGCCATCGCACCGCAATCTGATGGGCTGTTCGTCCACGTTTCCGCAGCGGGGCCGAAGCAGTGACCGCACCATTCTCCCGTCTATGTGCCGCTACATCGCCTCGGCCGGCTCGCGCTTTCCCTGTCGGCTCGGCGGCCTCCGGCGGCTCAAAGGGCTACATCCCAGCTACGGGGCACGACTTCGCAGGCAGGCGCACCCTGGCGTGCCTCCGGGAAGAAGGAAGGGCGGACAGGGGAGGAGTGCAGAAACCAACCGACCGAGGGCCAGATAAAAGGCCGCAGGGTGCGGCTCGGTCGGTCGGTTGTTTTTGCTTGGTTTATTCGTTGATCCGGCAATGTGCGGCCTCCGCCCGAAATGTGCGCGCGCGCTTCAAACCCTTGCTGGAACTGCCTTTTCCGCACATTGCCGGGGCCGGCCATGGCTGAGGAGAACGACTTCCATCCCCGGCCAGGCCGCATCCGCTCTTCCCGCAGTCAGCGTGCGAAGCCGTTCATCGCCCAGGCGCTCGCGGCCGCTCAACGTGCCGGGGGCGGCATCTCGCGGCAGGGCCTCCTGAGGAGCAAGAGCCGCTCGACCTTCGGCCGCGGCCGCGTTGCCAGCGTCCAGGCGAACCGCCTGCTGACCGGCCGCTTCCGACTGGTGACGGTCAAGACACGGGTGGTCCGGCATACCGCCCGGTCCGCGCCGCTCGGCGCCCATCTCAGCTACCTCCGGCGCGAGGGCGTCACCCGCGACGGGGAGAAGGCGCGGCTGTTCGGCCCCGACACCGACGACGCCGATCCGAAGGCTTTCGCCGAACGGTGCGAGGGGGACCGCCACCATTTCCGTTTCATCGTCTCGCCCGAGGACGCGCCGGAGATGGCCAATCTCCAAGGTTACACCCGCGAGCTGGTCGGCCAGATGGAGAAGGATCTCGGCACCAAGCTCGACTGGGTGGCCGTCGATCACTGGAACACGCAGCACCCGCACGTCCACATCATCGTGCGGGGCGTCGCCGAGGATGGCCAGGACCTCGTCATCTCACGCGATTACATCAAAGAGGGAATGCGTGCCCGCGCCCAGGATCTGGTCACGCAAGAGCTGGGGCTGCGCAGCGATATCGACATCCGTCACGCACTCGAGCGCCAGGTGCAGGCCGAGCGCTGGACTCAGCTCGATCGACAACTGCTTCGCGATGCCGATCGGCATGGCGTCATCGATCTGGCCACCGTCCCCGGACAACAGCCCGACGAGTTTCATAGCCTCAAGGTTGGACGGCTGCGCCATCTCGAGAACCTCGGGCTCGCTCACCAGATTGGGGCAGGCCAGTGGACCATGGACGAGGCCGCCGAGACGACGCTGCGCGAACTCGGCGAGCGCGGCGACATCATCAAGCGCATCCATCGCGGCCTGACCGAACGCGGCATCGAGCGCGCGACCGCAAGCTTCGTCCTCGCTGGCGAGAGCCTCGAAGTCCCGGTCATCGGCCGGCTCGTAGATCGCGGTCTCGATGACGAGCTGAAAGGCACGGCCTATGCCGTGGTCGACGGTGTCGACGGCCGCACCCATCACATCAAATTCCCCGACCTCGACGCGGCCGGGGACAGCGCCCCGGGCTCGATAGTCGAGCTGCGCAAGTTCGACGACGCGCAAGGGCGGCGGCGCGTCGCGCTCGCTGTGCGGTCCGATCTCTCGATCGAGCACCAGGTGACGGCCAGCGGTGCGACCTGGCTCGATCGACAGGCGGTCGCCCGCGACCCTGTGGCGCTCGGCCAAGCCGGATTCGGCGCCGAAGTCCGCGACGCGATGGAGCGGCGGGCAGAGCAGCTCGTCGAGCAGGGCCTCGCCGAACGACAGGCGCGCGGCATCGTCTTCTCCCAGGGTCTGATCGGAACGCTTCGGCGCCGGGAGGTCGAAGCCCTGGGCGAGCAGCTCGCGGCCGACACTGGGCAGCCGTTCAATCGCGGCGCAGCGGGCGAGTATGTCGCCGGCGCCTATCGGCAGCGCTTCGCGCTCGCCTCCGGCCGCTTCGCCATGATCGACGACGGCCTTGGATTCCAACTCGTGCCCTGGACGCCCTCGCTGGAGAAGCAGCTCGGCCGCCACGTCTCCGGCGTCACGCGCAGCGACGGCGGCATCGACTGGGGTTTCGGGCGCAATCGGGGGCTCGGCCTTTGAACGACCCCACCCATCAACGACTTCAAGAAAGGACGTCCGCCGTGTCCGCGACCAAGATCCTCTGGGGCCAGGTCATCACCGTCTTCGGCATCGTCTTGCTGGCGACCTGGACGGCGACGGAATGGACCGCCTGCCGCCTTGGCTTCCAGCCGGAGCTGGGGCGGCCGTGGTTCGAGTTGCTGCATTTTCCCTTCTATCTGCCGCCGGCCTTCTTCTGGTGGTGGTACGCCTACGACGCCTATGCGCCGTCGATCTTCATCGAGGGCGCCTACATCGCCGCGTCGGGCGGCCTCATCGCCGCGGCCGTGGCGATCGGCATGTCGGTCTGGCGGGCGCGCGAAGCGAAGAACGCCGAGACCTACGGCTCCGCGCGATGGGCGCAGCCGAAGGAGATCGAGCAGGCCGGGCTGCTGGGTCCGGACGGCGTGGTGCTAGGCCGCCACCAGCGCAGCTATCTTCGCCACGACGGCCCCGAGCATGTGCTGTGTTTCGCTCCGACCCGAAGCGGCAAGGGCGTCGGCCTGGTTATTCCGTCGCTTCTCACCTGGCCGGGCTCGGCGATCGTCCACGACATCAAGGGCGAGAACTGGCAGCTCACCGCCGGCTTTCGGGCGCAGCACGGTCGCGTCCTGCTGTTCGATCCGACCAACGCGAAGTCGTCGGCCTACAATCCGCTGCTCGAGGTCCGGCGCGGCGAATGGGAAGTGCGCGACGTTCAGAACATTGCCGACATTCTGGTCGATCCCGAAGGCAGCCTGGAAAAGCGCAATCACTGGGAAAAGACGAGCCACGCGCTTTTGGTCGGCGCCATCCTGCACGTCCTCTACGCCGAGGAGGACAAGACACTCGCCGGCGTCGCCGCCTTTCTGTCCGACCCCAAGCGGCCAATCGAGTCCACCTTGGCGGCGATGATGAAGACCGCCCACCTCGGCGAGGCCGGCGTCCATCCCGTCGTTGCGTCGGCTGCCCGCGAGCTTTTGAACAAGTCCGGCAACGAGCGCTCCGGTGTCCTCAGCACGGCCATGTCGTTTCTCGGGCTGTATCGCGATCCTGTGGTGGCCGAGGTGACGCGGCGATGCGACTGGCGGATCGGCGACATCGTCGCCGGCGATCGGCCGACGACGCTCTACCTCGTCGTACCGCCCTCGGACATCAATCGGACCAAGCCGCTGATCCGGCTGATCCTCAATCAGATCGGGCGGCGCTTGACCGAGGACCTGCTGGCCAAGGCGGGGCGCCGCCGGCTTCTCCTGATGCTGGACGAGTTCCCGGCGCTTGGCCGGCTAGACTTCTTCGAGTCTGCGCTCGCCTTCATGGCGGGCTACGGGATCAAGAGCTTCCTCATCGCCCAGTCGCTGAACCAGATCGAGAGGGCCTATGGCCCCAACAACTCGATCCTCGATAACTGCCATGTGCGCGTCAGCTTCGCGACCAACGACGAGCGAACCGCTAAGCGGGTAAGCGACGCCCTCGGCACCGCGACCGAGATGAAGGCGATGAAGAACTATGCCGGCAGCCGGTTGTCGCCCTGGCTCGGCCACCTGATGGTCTCGCGCTCGGAAACCGCGCGGCCGCTGCTGACGCCCGGCGAAATCATGCAGCTCCCGCCCGCCGACGAGATCGTCATGGTCTCGGGGCTGCATCCGATCCGCGCGCAGAAGGCGCGCTACTACGAGGACGCGCGCTTCCAGGAGCGCATCATCCCGCCGCCCACGCTGGCCCGGCCGAAAGAGGGCCGGCCCGATGACTGGAGCGCCCGTCCGCTTCCGCCGCGCCCGCCGGCGCCTGTGTCGCGCGATGGGGAAGACGCTGACGATGAAGATCCGAAGAATGCGGATCGCCGCCGCCAGCCGGAGCTAAGCCAGGACACCGTCGAGAAGAAGGAGCCGATCGAGAACGAGTTCGCGCTCGATCCGGCCGACGAGCTTGAGGAGGACGCGCCCCGGATCGGTCGGATGAACGACCTGATGCGAGGCCTCGCGCAGCAGGCCTCGCTCGACCCGGGCGACGACCTCGGCCTGTGAGGTGCGTATGACCCCGCCGAAGAAGAAGGCCCAGGTCTCGGTCTATCTCGACCCCGATGTCATGACGGCGCTGTCCGCCTATGCGGCGCGCCGCGAGCAGTCGATGTCGCTCGTCGCCGAAGCGGCGATCGCATCGTTCTTGTCGCCCGATGCCGACGAGCGGCGCGAAGCGGCAATCGCCAAGCGGCTCGACCAGCAGGACCGGCGTTTGGCGCGGCTCGAGCGCGACGTCTCGATCGGCGTCGAGACCCTCGCCTTGTTCATACGCTTCTGGCTGAACACCACGCCACCGCTCCCTGAGCCGGCCGCCAAGGCCGCCCGTGCTCAGGCGGGCGCGCGTTATGACAACTTCATTGCCACACTGGGCCGGCGCCTCAATGAGGGGCCGAAGCTTCGGCAGGAGATTCCGGACGACGTCTCGGAGCGCTCCGCCAGCGGCTCCTCCGAGTCGTAATCTCCGCGTCAAAATCATTAAGTGAAGTGACGGAAGAAAGCGGGACCCGAAAAGGTCCGCCGCACCCAGCAAGTCTTTTTTCTCTGCTCTACGCTGGCTCCCTACGATGACTGAATACTTGTTGAACCGCCCTATTTACTGCCTCTTCTAATCATCCCCGTCGCCAATCGCGTTTCGCGGTTGGCCTTTTACGGGGACGATCGTGGCGGCTGCACCACTCCATTCCGAGGCCTTCTCACGCGGCGCGCGCATGCTGCGCACCGCCCTCGGCCCGGCCATCGCCGCGTTCCTCGAAGACCCGGCGATCGTCGAGGTGATGCTCAATCCCGACGGTCGGCTCTGGATCGACCGGCTTTCGGGAGGCTTGGAGGACACCGGCCGGACTATGTCCGCCGTCGACGGCGAGCGGATCGTGCGCCTGGTCGCGCACCATGTCGGCGCCGAGGTCCACGCGGAGCGTCCACGGGTTTCCGCCGAGTTGCCTGAAACGGGGGAGCGGTTCGAGGGGCTGTTGCCCCCCGTGGTCACCGCGCCAGCTTTCGCGATCCGCAAGCCCGCCGTGGCCGTCTTTACGCTCGACGATTACGTCGCCGCTGGAATCATGACGGCCGCGCAAGCGGTCCTGCTGCGCGAGGCCGTTGCCTCGCGAAAGAACATCCTCGTTGCCGGGGGCACCGGCACTGGCAAGACCACCCTCACCAACGCGCTTCTGGCCGAGATCGCAGGCACCAGCGATCGCGTCGTCCTGATCGAGGACACGCGCGAGCTGCAATGCCGCGCGCCGAACCTGGTGGCGATGCGCACCAAAGATGGGGTCGCCTCGCTTAGCGACCTCGTCCGCTCTTCTCTGCGCCTGCGGCCCGATCGCATTCCCATTGGTGAGGTGCGCGGCGCCGAAGCGCTCGATCTGCTGAAGGCCTGGGGCACCGGCCACCCGGGCGGCATCGGGACGATCCACGCCGGGACGTCGCTCGGCGCGCTGCGCCGCCTCGAGCAGCTCATCCAGGAAGCCGTCGTCACCGTCCCCAAGGCGCTGCTCGCCGAGACCATCGATCTCGTCGCGGTGCTGCGCGGCCGCGGCGGCGAACGCCGCCTCTCCGAACTCGCTCTCGTCGCCGGGCTCGATCCCGCCACCGGTGATTACCGCGTCCAACCCGCCGAGGCGGGCGGCGATCCCGGAGACATCTCATGATCCGCGTTCTCGCCACCGCTCGCCGTCTGCACCGGCGCGCCCTCGACGTCGTCACCATCGCCGCGCTCTCGCTGGCCTTCGCTCCTGCGGCCTACGCCTCCGGCTCCTCCATGCCGTGGGAGACGCCGCTCAACTCCATCCTGGAGTCGGTTCAGGGTCCCGTCGCCAAGATCATCTCCGTCATCATCATCACGGTGACGGGCCTGACCCTCGCCTTCGGCGACACCTCGGGCGGCTTCCGCCGGTTGATCCAGATCGTCTTCGGGCTGTCGATCGCCTTCGCCGCGTCGAGCTTCTTCCTGACCTTCTTCAGCTTCTCGGGCGGGGCGCTGGTCTGATGGCCGCGATCGTCGATCCCGATGTACCCGGCTTCTTCGCGCCCGTTCACCGCGCTCTCACCGATCCCATCCTGATGGGCGGAGCGCCGCGGACGGTGGCGATCGCCAACGGCACGATCGCGGCGGCGATCGCACTCGGCCTGCGGCTCTGGATACCCGGCGCGATGCTCTGGGCCGTCGGGCACGCGGCCGCCGTGTGGGCCGCCAAGCGCGATCCGCTCTTCGTGGACGTGGTGCGCCGCCACCTCCGCTATCCCGCACATCTGGGGGTGTGAGGCCGAAATGCTGAACCTCGCAGAATATCGCAGCCGCCCCGCCGGTCTCGCGGATTTCCTGCCCTGGGCCGCCCTGGTCGAAGACGGCATCGTGCTCAACAAGGATGGGTCGTTCCAGCGCACAGCGCGCTTTCGTGGGCCGGACCTCGACAGCGCCACGCCCGCAGAGCTGGTCGCCGTCACGTCACGCCTGAACAATGCGTTGCGCCGTCTCGGCTCCGGCTGGGCGATCTTCGTCGAGGCGCAGCGGATCGCCGCGCAGACCTATCCGCACTCGAGCTTTTCCGATCCAGCGTCGGCGCTGGTCGACCTCGAACGGCAGGACGCCTTCGAGGAAGCGGGCGCGCATTTCGAGAGCCGCTACTTCCTGACCTTCGTCTGGCTGCCGCCCGCGGAAGACGCCTCGCGCATCGAGAGCTGGCTCTATGAGGGTCGCACCCAGAGCGGCGTCGATCCGTGGGAGCTGCTGCGCGGCTTCGTCGATCGCACCAACCGCGTGCTGCAACTGGTCGAGGGCTTCATGCCCGAGGTTGGCTGGCTCGATGACGGCGAAACGCTGACTTACCTTCACTCGACCATCTCGACGAGGGCGCAGCGCGTGCGCGTGCCCGAGACGCCGATGCACCTGGATGCGCTCCTCGCCGACGAGCCGCTCGCCGGCGGGCTGGAGCCGAGACTCGGCGCGCATCACCTGCGGACGCTGACCGTCGTTGGTTTCCCGACCGCCACGCATCCCGGCATCCTCGACGAGCTGAACCGGCTCGCCTTCCCGTATCGCTGGTCCACCCGCGCGGTCCTGCTCGACAAAACCGAGGCGGTGAAGCTGCTGACCAAGATCCGGCGGCAGTGGTTCGCCAAACGCAAGTCGATCGCCGCGATCGTCAAGGAGGTGATGACCAACGAAGCGTCGACGCTGGTCGATAGCGACGCCGCCAACAAGGCCGCCGACGCGGACATGGCGCTGCAGGAGTTGGGCACCGACGATGTCGGCCAGGCCTACGTCACCGCCACCGTCACCGTATGGGACGAGGACGCCGGGCTCGCCTCCGAGAAGCTTCGCCTTGTCGAGAAGGTGATCCAGGGCCGCGACTTCACCTGCATGCCGGAAGGGGTGAACGCGCTGGAGGCCTGGCTCGGCTCGATCCCCGGCCACGCTTATGCGAACGTCCGGCAGCCTCCCGTCTCGACTCTGAACCTCGCGCACATGATCCCGCTCTCGGCGGTCTGGGCCGGGCCGGCGCGCGATGAGCATTTCAAAGCGCCGCCGCTGCTGTTCGGCAAGACCGAAGGCTCGACGCCGTTCCGCCTGAGCCTTCATGTCGGAGACGTCGGCCACACGCTCATCGTAGGTCCGACCGGAGCTGGCAAGTCGGTCCTGCTGTCGCTGATGGCGATGCAGTTCCGCCGCTACCGCGACAATCAGATTTTCGCTTTCGATTTCGGCGGCTCGATCCGCACCGCCGCGCTCGCCATGGGCGGCGACTGGCACGATCTCGGCGGCAGTCTGTCAGCGGGGTCGGAGCATTCCGTCTCCCTGCAACCGCTCGCGCGGATCGATGACCACGCCGAGCGCGCCTGGGCGGCGGAGTGGGTGGCGGCGATCCTCGCCAAGGAAGGCGTCGTCATCGATCCGACCGCAAAGGAGCATGTCTGGTCGGCTCTGAACTCGCTGGCCTCCTCGCCGGTGGGCGAGCGCACCATCACGGGCTTGGCCGTCCTGCTCCAATCGACAGCGCTGAAGCAGGCGCTTCAACCCTATTGCGTCGGCGGTCCTTCGGGACGGCTGCTGGATGCCGAGACCGAGCAACTCGGCTCCGCGCCCGTACAGGCCTTCGAGACAGAGGGCCTCATCGGCGCCGGCGCGGCGCCCGCCGTGCTGACTTACCTCTTCCACCGCATCGAGGGCCGCCTGGACGGCCGCCCTACCTTGTTGATCATCGACGAAGGCTGGCTGGTCCTCGACGATCCGGCCTTCGCGCAGCAATTGCGCGAGTGGCTGAAGACGCTTCGGAAAAAGAACGCGTCTGTGGTCTTCGCCACCCAATCGCTCTCCGACATCGACGGCAGCAACATTGCGCCGGCGATCGTCGAGAGCTGCCCGACGCGCATCTTCTTGCCGAACGAGCGGGCGATCGAGCCGCAGATCACGACGATCTATCGCCGGTTCGGTTTAAATGACCGGCAGATCGAGATCCTCGCGCGCGCCACGCCGAAGCGCGACTACTACTGCCAGTCCCGGCGCGGCAACCGGCTGTTCGAGCTCGGCCTCGGTCCCGTCGCGCTCGCCTTCTGCGCGGCATCGTCCAAGGCCGATCACGCGGCGATCGAACGGGTCGTCGCCGAACATGGCCGCGAGGCCTTCACGCCGACCTGGCTCGCTGACCGCGAGCTTCAGTGGGCCGCCGATCTCATCCCTGACCTGACCAACCTGGAGACGTCATCATGATCAAGCTGCGCCATCTGGCGACGGCGAGCGCCGTCGTGCTCACTCTGGCCGTCGCCGCGCCACCCGCCTCGGCACAGTGGATCGTCTACGACCCGACCAACTTCAGCCAGAACGTCCTGACCGCCGCGCGCGAGCTGCAGCAGATTACCAACCAGATCACGATGCTGAACAACCAGGCCACGAGCCTGATCAATCAAGCGCGCAATCTCGCGAACCTGCCGATGTCGACGCTGACCCAGCTCCAGTCGTCGATCGCCCAAACCCAGTCGCTGCTCAGCCAGGCGCAGAATATTTCCTTCAACGTCCAGGGAATCCAGACTGCCTATTCGACGAGCTACGGGGCGGCGGCAGGCACCGGCTCGACCGCTACGATGGTGGCGAACGCGCAGACCCGGTGGCAGAACTCCGTCGCTGCCTTCGAGGATAGCCTGAAGATCCAGGCCGGCGTCGTCGGCAACATTCCAACCAACTCCAGCGCCATGACCTCGCTGGTCACCGCCAGCCAGAGCGCCACCGGCGCGCTGCAAGCCGCGCAGGCCGGTAATCAGCTTCTGGCGCTCCAATCGCAGCAGCTCTCCGACCTGGTCGCTGTGCTGGCTGCCAAGAGCCGGGCAGACGCGCTCGAGCAAGCGCGCACCGCCTCGGCCGAGGCGCAGGGCCAGCAGCAATACAAGACCTTCTCGACGCGCACCGGCTACGTGCCGGGCAACGTCACCATGTTCAGCGGCAATTGAGGCGCCGCGATGCTGGGCAGGTCGGACACCTTCCGCGTCGTCGCGATCATCGCGTTGATCGCCGTCGTGGTCGTGAGCCTGGTCGCGATTCATCTGCGGCCCGCGCCGCCGATCATCGAGACGCCTTCGACCGTCCCAAGCCCAGCATCCGATGACCTCTCGGCCGAGCTGCGCCGCTGTAGCGCGCTCGGTCCGCAGGACGCCGAGGACGCGCGCTGTTTGGCGGTCTGGGAGGAGAACCGTCGGCGCTTCTTCGGCCGGCCGGCGCGGCCGCTGCCTCAAATGCCCCCGGGCGCGGCGGCGCCGGCCACCAATGCCGCGGGAGAAACGCGATGAACAATGTCGGCGTCATCGACACCTTCCTCAACACCTTCACGACCTACATCGATTCCGGTTTCGGTCTGATCAAGGGCGAGGTCGGATACCTCTCCTCGACCCTTATCGTCATCGACATCACGCTGGCGGGCTTGTTCTGGGCCTGGGGCGCTGACGAGGACATTCTCCAGCGCTTGGTGAAGAAGACCCTCTACATCGGCTTCTTCGCCTTCATCATCACCAACTTCAACAATCTCTCGGCGATCGTCTTCAACAGCTTCGCCGGCATCGGCCTCAAGGCGGGCGGCTCCTCGATCTCGACCGCCGATTTCCTGCGGCCCGGCCGGCTTGCCCAGACCGGCCTGGATGCCGCCCAGCCGCTGCTCGATGCGGCGAGCCAGATGATGGGCTTCACCAGCTTCTTCGCCAATTTCGTCCAGATCGCCGTGCTGATGGTGTCCTGGCTCCTGGTGCTGATCGCCTTCTTTATTTTGGCGGTGCAGCTCTTCGTCACGCTGATCGAGTTCAAGCTGACCACGCTCGCCGGCTTCATCCTCATTCCCTTCGCGCTGTTCAACAAGACGGCTTTCCTCGCCGAAAAGGTGCTCGGCAACATCGTGGCCTCCGGCGTCAAGGTGATGGTGCTCGCCGTCATCGTCGGCATCGGCTCGGGCCTGTTCTCGCAGTTCACTCAGACCTACGCCGGCGGCCAGCCGACCGTCGAGCAGGCGCTCTCTGTCGTGCTCGCCGCACTCGCGCTTCTTGGCCTCGGCATCTTCGGTCCTGGCATCGCAACCGGCTTGGTCTCGGGCGCGCCGCAGCTCGGCGCGGGTGCGGCCGTCGGGACCGGCCTTGCCGTTGCCGGCACGGCGATGGCCGGCGCTGGCGCGCTCGGCTTGGCCGGGAGGGGAGCGATGGCGGCGGCTTCCGGCTCGGCGGCGGCGGTGCGGGGCGGCGCTGCGATGGCAGGTGGGGCGTCCTCGGCCTACAGCCTCGCCTCGGCCGGTCGATCCGGCGCGTCGGGAGTCGCCGCGGGCCTTGGCGGGGTTGGGCGGGCCGCAGCCGCAAGTGCGGCCGCCCCCTTCCGGCGCGCCGCCAGCCAGGCCGCCGGTTCCGTGAAGCAGAGCTTTGCGGCCGGCGCAAAATCCAGCTTCGCCGCCACTGGCGGCTCCTCGACCCAGGGCACAGTAGCCGGGGGCCAAAGCGCCGCCGCCAGCCCGGCAGGCACGGGCGCGACCGATGGCGGGCCGCCGGCCTGGGCCCAGCGCATGCGGCGCAACCAAGCCATTCATCACGGCGCGACGGCCGCCGCAAACGCCCTCAGATCCGGCGACAGCCATGGCGGCGGCCATTCCGTCGATCTCTCGGGAGGAGAATGAGCATGGCGATCTTCCGCCGCGCATCGGTCCGCTATGGCCGCACACCTGAACCGGAAACCCCGTATCAGCGCGCCGCGCAGGCTTGGGACGAGCGCATCGGCTCCGCGCGGGTGCAGGCCAAGAACTGGCGGCTAATGGCCTTCGGCTCGCTCGCGCTCTCCATGGGCCTGGCCGGCGGCCTTGTCTGGCAATCGACCCACGGCAGCATCGTCCCTTGGGTGGTGCAGGTCGACAAGCTCGGCCAGGCTCAGGCCGTGGCGGCCGCCACGGCCGATTACACGCCGAGCGATCCGCAGATCGCCTGGTATCTCGCCCACTTCGTCTCGCTGGTTCGCTCGCTGCCGGCCGACCCCATCATCGTGCGGCAGAACTGGCTCGACGCTTACGACTTCACCAGCACCTCCGGGTCCCAGGCGCTCAACGACTATGCCCGCGCCAACGACCCGTTCGCCAAGCTCGGCAAGCAGCAGATCGCCATCGATGTCTCAAGCGTGATCCGTGCGTCGCCGTCGAGCTTCCGCGTCGAATGGGTGGAGCACCGCTATCAGGACGGTGCGCTCGCCGATACCTCGCGCTGGACCGCGATCCTCACCGTCGCGATCCAGACGCCAACCTCCGCCGACGTGCTCCGCAAGAACCCGCTCGGCATCTACGTCACCGCAATCAACTGGTCGAAGGAGCTGGGACAATGACCCCGCCGATTTCTTTGGAAGCCGGCGGTCCGGCTTCGCGCAATCTCGTAAACCAGCAGTCCCGGAAAGTCGGGGATGCGGTTTTCCGTAAAGCCGGATTAGCGGCATTGCTGATGTCCATCACCGCGCTCGGTGGATGTGCGCACCCCTTCATCCCGCCCGACATTAGTTACGACAATGCCGAACCGGCGAAGCTCACTGTCGACCCGCCGGCGCCGATCACGATCGTCGAATTGCCGAAACCCCTGCCGTTGCCTGGGCAGTTGAAGCCTCTGACGGGCGGCAAGCCCACACCCGAGGCCGCCGACCCAACCGTCCGCGTCAACCAGGCGAACGCAGCCGCCCGTATCCAGCCGATGCGCAACGGCTTCATCAACGCCGTGCAGGTCTATCCCTTCTCCGGCGGAGCCCTCTATCAAGTCTATACCGCGCCGGGTGAAATCACGGATGTCGCCCTACAGGAGGGTGAGCAACTCGTCGGCTCCGGCCCTGTCGCCGCCGGCGACACCGTCCGCTGGATCATCGGCGACACCGAAAGCGGCGCGGGGGCGACCAAGAAAATCCATATCCTGGTTAAGCCCACGCGGCCAGAACTGGTGACGAACCTCGTCATCAACACAGATCGGCGAACCTATCTCCTGGAGCTGCGCTCGACCGAGAAGACCTATATGGCCTCGGTCTCTTGGCAGTATCCGGAAGACCAGCTCATCGCTCTGCGTCGCCAGAATCAGGAAGCTCAGGCTGCGGCGCCGATCGCCGCCGGCGTCGACCTCGCCTCGATTAACTTCCGCTATTCGATCCAGGGCGACACCCCGGCATGGCGGCCGCTGCGTGCCTTCGACGACGGGCAGAAGGTCTACATCGAGTTTCCGCCGGGCATCAGTCAGGGCGAGATGCCGCCGCTCTTCGTCATCGGCCCGGCCGGCGGCTCCGAGCTGGTCAACTACCGCGTCAGCCGAAACTACTACATCGTCGACCGACTATTCGCCGCCGCAGAGCTGCGCCTCGGTGACAAGGACAGCGAGCGCCACGTCCGTATTGTCCGCACCGATGGAAGGCCACGGTCATGACAGCGGACAGCGAACAGGAACAACAAAGCGCCCCCGCTCCCGACGTGCCGCCGGACCTGCGGCTTCGGGGAGAGCGGCCGCGCGTCACACGCCTCTCGCGCAAGGTGCTGATCGGCATGGGCTGCGTCTCTGCGCTCGCCGTCGCTGGCGCGCTCGGCTACGCGCTTCAGACCCGCAACAAAATGGGCGCCGGCCAGGAGCTTCTCAGCACCCAGAATCGTCCATCGGCCGAGGGCTTGGCAGGCTTGCCGAAGGACTACACTGGCCTGCCGCGCCAAGCGCCGCCGCTCGGACCGCCGCTGCCGGGCGACCTTGGCCGGCCGATCCTCAATGCCGGCGCGGCGCCGAACACGGGCAATCCCGTGCCGACCACTCCCGATCCCGCGGCGCAGCGCCTCGCGCAGGAGATCGAGGCGGCGCGCATCAGCCGGCTTTTTGCCCAGACCAACCAGCAGCCGCAGAGCGTCAGCCAGATCATACCGGGCGCACCAGCAGGAGCGACTCCTCCCAACACGACGCCCCCCGTCGATGCCGGCTCCGCCCAGAATATGCAGGATCGCAAGACCGCCTTCCTCAACGCCTCGACTGACAAACGCACCGTCAGCTCCGATCGGCTCGAGGCCAAGGCCTCACCCTATGTCGTGCAGGCCGGCACCGTCATCCCGGCCGCGCTTATCACTGGCATTCGCTCGGATCTTCCCGGCCAGATCACCGCCCAGGTGACCGAAACGGTCTATGACAGCCCGACCGGCAAATACCTGCTCATCCCACAGGGCGCCCGGCTGATCGGCCAGTACGACAGCTCCGTCGCCTTTGGGCAATCGCGAATCTTGCTGGTCTGGACCCGCATCATCATGCCCGATGGCACATCCATCGTGCTAGAGCGCCAACCGGGCGCCGACACGCAAGGCTATGCTGGGCTTGAGGACGAAGTCGACAACCATTGGGGCATGCTCTTCAAGGCGGCGGTACTCTCGACACTTCTAAGCGTCGGTGCCGAAGCGGGCACCAATCAGAACGAGAACAACCTGGTGCAAGCGATCCGCTCGGGCGCTTCCAACAGCATCAGCCAGACCGGCCAGCAGATCGTCCAGCGCCAGCTCAACATCCAGCCGACCCTCACCATCCGGCCAGGATTCCCGGTCCGCGTCATCGTCACGCGCGATCTAGTGCTGGCCCCTTACAGGCAGGAAGGAACGCCATGACCAAGTTGAAGCTCGGACCGCTCGCTGACAACAAGCCGGTCAAGGTCAGCCTCGAGCTGCCGGCCGCGGTGCATCGCGATCTGGTCGCCTATGCCGAGGTGCTGGGTCGGGCGACCGGGCAGGCCGTGATCGATCCGGCAAAGCTCATCGTGCCGATGATCGAGCGGTTCATGGCCACCGACCGAGTCTTCGCCAAAGCACGCCGGGGCGCTAACCAGCCTCAGCCCGGCACTGGATCGGCTGAAAGATCGGGGTAGCGCTCGCGAAGCATATCGAGAAACGGACGCAGAGAGGGATTGCAGTTTGTCTGCCGCCAAAAAGCCCGAAAGTTCACGCGCGTCGGTCCGTCGTTGTCATGAACTTCGCGGAATATGACACCTGGATAGGCCACGCCCGTCGCCCCCTCTAACGCGAGCAAAATGCCCCAACCGGCCCCGACAAGGGTAAGAAGCCGGTCGAGCGCGACGTCATGACGGATCAGTTTTGCCTGATCATGATCCCCGAGCTTGCTCGCAATTAGTTTCAGAAATTCGGGGCCAGGCCCACGCTGCGGTAACAGTAGCGATTCAGACTTCAAGTCAGCCCAAGGAATCGTGTCACGATCGCTCAGCGGGTGGCCTTCCGGAATAGCAACGACAGCCCGCTCGCTCCAAACGGGCAGCGACTTTCCATCCCATCGGGGATTTCCTTCGGCGACAAATGCGATGTCTATGGCAAAGCTCGAAAGATCGGAGATCAAGTGGCCGCTTGATCCATCGACCAAGTGTGTGTCCACATCCGGAAAGCGCCTGCGATACTCTATCAGCGTGGCCCGGAGATTGCCGGCTGAGAGCGATGCATGCACGCCGATCGTCAACCGTCCACTCTCGCCCCGGGAACGGGTCTTGAGGCGAGCGGCGATCGTTTCCGTTTCGTCGATGATTCGGCGTGCGGCGTCCAGGAATTCCAAGCCTTCAATCGTTGGCCGGGTACCGCCGTTGGTGCGTTCGAAGAGCTGGACCTCAAGCTTGTATTCCAGGCTGCGCAAGCGACGGCTGAGCGTAGATTGCCGGACATTGAGCGCTTCCGCCCCTTGCCGCAGGCTCCGATATTGAGCTGCGACGATGGCCCACCTCAAATCTTGCAGCTCGATGCGCATCTCGAAATTCAGCCTCACAGGCAGACTCCGACGCGCCGTACCGAGTGATACCTAAAGTCGGATCGGTCTCAGCGCTGGGCCTGCCATCTCAACAGCACGGACGCAGAAACGCGCTGCGTGATCATGTCGTCGTCCCGAGTTGTGGCTTTGCACTCAGCTCTTCAGCGCCGACGGGAATCCAGCCGTGGTGGCGGCGCTCGTCAGATCTTTCACTGCCGCCTTTGCATCATCAAAAACTACGATGGCGGTCTTGTCCTTGAACGAAACAGTGACCTGCGAGACACCCGAAACATGTTCGATGGCCTTCTTGACCATGTATGGGCAGGCCTCGCAGTACATATTGTCCACGCTCAAAGTAACGGTTCGTTCCGCAGCAGAAGCGCCGTGGGAGGAAACCAAAAAGACGATGGCGAGGGAGATGAGGAGCTTTGTCATGGAATTTTCCTTACGAATTGAGCAAAGGCGCGAAGAAGTTGAAACCGATCGCTGCGATGACGAGCGCCCGTCGCCAGTACAAGGGCGCCCATCGTAAGCTTGTTCGCCGTCCGGGTGCTGCAGGCCACCGTGCATTTGCGCGATGAGCGATATACAAGCCAGCAGCCGCAGCCGAGGCAAGCAGTCGCCGCGGCGATGAAATAGAGCTGATGATGAAATAGAGCTGATAAGGAGCGAGCCGCACCAGGCGACCGATCCATGGTCCGCTTGCGCCGAAAATGAACAGAACCAGCGGCAGCATGCAGCAGGAGGAAGCTGCTAGCGCGCCAACGAGGTTCCCCACGGCCACAGCGCTTCGTGGCTGCGGCAAGTCACGAGACTGATCGGTTTCCACGCTCGTCATGATGCCAGCTTGTCAGATCGCCAGTTCCGGAATCCAGACATACACCGCATTCAGCATGTAAAAACCCATCGCGATCAGGACGACGCCGCCAGAGATCTCGAACCAGCGTCGGTATCGGGAGAGGCTGCTGAGGTTTTCAAGCCAACTCACGGCGAAAGCCCCGATGGCAAGCGGGACAGCACGGCCGAGAGCGAACGCGAGGAGCAAAACCACCCCGAGCAACACCGAACCAAGCCCGGCCGTCACGCCGAGCAACACGACCAATGCAGGTGTGCACACCGGGCACACGGCGACTGCGAACGGAATCCCGAGGAGGAATGCCCCAAAAGCGGCCGTCGGACGGCTTGCCCGAAAGCCGATTGACGGCAGCGGGATACGAAGCCATCCGGCCCACATAAGGCCAAGCAGGATCAACAGCGGACCCAGAAAAAGTCCCCATCCTCTTCCCGCGACCTCCGCAACCCATTTGCCACCCAATCCTGCGATCAGGCCGAGCGCGACATGGGTGAGGATCATGCCGAGGATGAACATCGCGCCGAAGAGCAATGCTTGGCTCCTGTCACGTCCTTTGGTCACGTAGGCCAGCGACACCGGGATGGAAGCCAAAGAAACAGGATTGATACTGAACACAAGCCCCGCGACGAATGCGACGCCCGTGGCCGCATAGCCCGCGTGTTCCACCGTTTGCCTTAACGCTTCCACTTCCACTATGTTCGTCCTTGTACTCGTTGGATTAGTGCCCTGCGCAGCTGTTCGACTGTCGGCATCGACGTGAATTCGAGTTTTCCGTCGATAACGATGGAAGGGAGCGTGATCACGCCGAGATCAACCGCATGATCGATCTCATCGAGAATATTCAATTCAAGCCACTCAACCTCCTGCACGGTCTCCTGCGCGGCCGTGCGGAGCTCGATCTGCGCCGCGGCGCAATCAGAACAACCTGGGGCGTAGAATATTTCGACTTTCATGGATTACCGCATCTCCATCGAGACGTTGGCTCGTTCCAAAGCAGCGATGATGGTGCACTCCTTCACCGGCTGCGTTTCGTTCGCACACTCCGCAATCAATTGATCAAGGGCCTTCGACATCGCCTTCATCGCGCGAATCTTGTGTTCGATCTGCAACTTCTTCTCGATCGCGCGCGTGCGAACGTCGCCGCAGCACGCCTTGTCGCGACCGCGCAAGACAAGGAGGTCGCGAATCTCAGCGAGTGTGAAGCCACAGTTCTGCGCATGTTTGATGAAATGGATGCGACGCGCGGAGTCCTTGTCGTATAGCCGGTAGCCGGCAGGGCTTTTCCCTGCAGGTTCGACCAGACCCTCTTGCTCGTAATAGCGCAGCGTGTCGTTGCTGACGCTTGTGAGAGAAGCCAGCTTGCCGATGGTGAACATTCCGTTGTCTCCGGCCGTGTTCTAGACCCAGGAGTATACTCCAGGGTCAAGCGCGTCGTGAGAGGTCTTAGGCCGCCTGCTGTGCCAAGGTCTGGATCGGCGCCTGGGCCAGTCTGCGTCACCCAGGGGAAGATACAATAGGGCTCACGCGCAACGGGATCTCGGAGCGGAACAAAGCGAAGGACAACAAGGCGGCGGTTAGTTCCACGATCGCGAACAGCCCCAAGGCAACCCCGAAGCCGAAGCGGAGCAGCTCGCCGAAGACGAGGCTACCGAGTCCGAAGCCGACGAACAGCGTGAAGACGTTCAAGCCCATCGCCTGGCCCGGTCGCTTGCCGCCAAGCGATGTAACGATCCCACCAAAGAGCGGCTGCGTCATATCGTAACCCAAGGACAGCAGCATCGCGATTACCGGCGCGAGGATCACCGGGAAGCCGAGCATTAGAAATGCAGCGGCAAGAGCGCTTAGTCCGAGGCCGATGGGAAGCAATCGCGCGCGGCCCCAGCGATCCGCCGCCCGGCCGATCAGGGGCCCGAACAGGAAGCCCGGCACGCCATAACCCAGGAGGGCTAGGCCAATGCCTACGGGCCCGACGCCGTACCGCTGCTGGAAATACACGCCGAGCCAGGTGAAGACGCCGGAATGGAACATCGAGTTGACGAGGACATAGCCGTAGGTGCGCCGCCCGCGCGGCGTGCCGAGCAGAGTCTGATAACCGCTGTAGAGATCCCTGAGCGTGCCGGCGACCGCCTGAACGGTGCCCGCAATGACGGTCCGATAGGGCGCCAGGACGAGCAGAAGCGCAGCGCCGGCCAAGCCCACGACGACGAAGAGCCCTTGCCAGCCAATCACCGGCACAAGGATCGCGCCCAGCGGCGAACCGAAGGCCATCCCGCCAGCCATCGCGCCGAACAGCCAGCCAAGCGGTCTTCCGCGCTGCTCGTAGGGATACATCCTGCCCACCAGCGCTAAAGCGAGCGGCACCACGCCGCTTGCGCCGAGCCCGGTCACCACGCGCCACAGCGCGAGCTGTTCAATGGACTGCGCCGTGGCGGTCAACATGGTGAGCGTCGAGAAGGCCGCCAAGGACACGAACATCACGCGGTGGATGCCAAGCCGATCCGCCAGAATACCGTAGAGAAGCGTCGCCACCCCGTAGGGGATCAGATAGGCCGGCACCAGGAGACCGACCGTTTGGACGGACGCCCCGAAAGTTACAGACAAGGCCGGGATGATCGGCGCGACCATGTAGCCTTGAAAGAAGATGATGAAGGTCGCGACCGCCATCATTTTGAGGATACGTTCGCGCTGGCGCTCGCCGATCGCACCCGACATCGTTTGCTGAACTCCAGTCATATCATCCGACACCTTGCTCAGATCGGCTGCGGCGACGCGGGGGTGATTGGGCGCCCGACGCTGCGAATCGCATCGAAGAAGAGCCGTGGGCTTCCCCACAGCGAGTTGATGAATATCGCCGTGACGCTCACGGCCATCGCCACCATCGCCCAAACCGGGTGAATGAGGCCGGTGGCGGCGAGCGGAATACCGCCGCCATTGAAGAGAAAGGCGAGCACGACGTTCTGGACCATCTTGCCATAGCTCCGGCGGCTGATGTCGCGGGCCACGGGAAGCGCATCCAAGCGGTTCGACAGGATGATGATGTCCGCCGCCTCGATCGCGATATCGGTGCCGGCGCCCATGGCGATGCCGATGTCGGCCTGCATCAGAGCCGGAGCGTCGTTGACGCCGTCGCCGACCATCGCCACGCGGGCCTTTGCCTGAAGCTCCCGCACGATCGCGGCCTTGTCCTGCGGCAAGACGCCTGCATGTACCTCGTCGATGCCGAGATCGCCGGCGACGCGCCGCGCCGCGCGCTCGTTGTCGCCCGTGACAAGGATGGTCTTGAGACCGGCCTTGCGCAGCGTGGCGACGGCTGAGATGGCATCCGGTCGAAGCGTATCACCCAGGGCGACGATACCCAGCGCGCGCCCATCCCGCGCGACGGCGATGACGGTGCGCCCCGCCGCCTCGAGAGCATCGATGCGCTTGTGAAGACGCGTGAGGTCGACCCTTCGGTCAGTGAGGAAGCGCGGGCTGCCGACGAGTACGTCGCCCGCATCGATCCGGGCGACGACACCCATTCCCGGAAACGCCTCAAATGATTGAACCTCCGGGGGCGTTGCGCCGCGCTCGAAAGCCATCTTGACAACGGCCTGGGCGAGCGGGTGCTCCGACGACGTTTCGGCCGCGGCGGCAATCGCGAGCAGCTCCTGCTCGCTTACATCGACGGTCTCGATCTCCCGCACCGTTGGGCGGCCTTCGGTGAGCGTGCCCGTCTTGTCGAACACGATCTGCTTCACGGTGCGGAAGCCCTGGAAGGCTTCGCCGGTCCGCATCAGGATGCCGTGCTCGGCCGCTTGACCGGCGCCGCGCACGATTGAGAGCGGCGCCGAGATGCCGATGGCGCAAGGATACCCCATCACCAGCACGCTGAGGCCGGCGAAGACGGCGCGCTCCACGTCGATATGGCCGGTGCCGAGCCAGGACCCGACGAGCCACCCGATAACCGCGAGGGCGGCGATCAGAAGGACGGTCGGCGTGTAGACCCGCAGCACGCGGTCGACGAGATGGAGGAGGCCGGGCTTCAGCGCTCGCGCGTCCTCGACATGGCGGATCACCTGATGCAAGAAGCTGCCTTCGCCGACCGCCGTGATCTTCACCAGGAGCGTGCCGGTGCCATTGATCGAGCCGCCGATGACGGAATCGCCCTCGGCCTTCTCGACCGGAACCGCCTCGCCGGTCACCAGCGATTGATCGACGCCCGAGTGACCACTGATCACCGTCCCATCGACGGGTACGCGCTCGCCCGGACGAATGCGCACGAGGTCGCCGACTTTCACATCCTCGATCGGCACGTCCACCTCGTTAGTCCCGCGCACGAGGCGCGCGGTCTCGGGTTGGAGATCCAAGAGGCGCTTCACCGCCTGGGAGCTCCGCGTCTTGACGATGAGCGAGAGCCATTCCGAAAAGATGTGATAGGTGCCGACCATCACCGAGACGGCAAAAAAGGCCGCCGTCGGATAGCCGGGCCGATCGAGGATGAGCCCGATGACGCCGCCGGCCATTCCGGCGAACGCGCCGATCTCGAGGAGCACATGCTGATTGAGGATGCCGCGCCGCAGCGCTTGGAACGCCATGTAGAGAATATGCCGCCCGACGCCGAACACCAGGGCCACAGCCAGTGCGCCCGCGAGCCAGGGCGCGATACCGGCCAGATATCCTTCCAGATTGAGATAGAGCAGCGACAGCGCCATGACGGTGAGGCCTCCGGCGGCGCCGATGGCGGCCCACAGTCCGGTCGATCGCAGGACCAGATAGACAAAACCCCCGAGGCTCAGGCACACGAGCGCCGGCAGAAAGCCGATCCAGCCCACCTGAGGATCGGCGATGATGGGGATGGCAGCGACGCTGAGAACGACGGCGAGGACGAAGCGTCGGGCTTCGCGCACAAGATCGCGTTCTTCTTCCTCGAAAGCCCTGAGCTTGCGGGGATCGGAGATGGTGTAACCGATGTCGCGCAAGGTTTGCAGCAAGTTCTCCGGCCGAGCGATGGCGGGATCGTATTCGACCAGCGCCTGCTCATGCGTTAGGCTGACGGCCACCTTGTCGACGCCCGGCATGCGACCGAGCGCCTTCTCGATGGTGCCGGTGCAGAGGGAGCAATGAAGACCGCCGATGCGGGCCCGGATCTTCCGGCGACCGGCTCTGGTCGAAGGCTCCTCGCTCCACGGCTGGAGGGTGGATGGGACTGTTGTCGCGACACTCATTGCCATCTCCATTTCATCGCAATCATCGAATAAGGCTCCGGGTTTGGAGCCGCGCTTCGTCCAATGATCGGAAACACGTTCGTATGCTCGGTTACTGTCGTCCCACAACGCGGAAGCCAGGCTTTTGGACCGCGTCGACGAGGCGATCCTCGCTGACGGTTTGCGGGTCATAGAGTATCCGTGCTTGACCTTCATCGAACGAGACGGTCGCCATCCGAACTCCGGGCTCCTTTTCAACGAGGCCCTTGATAGTGTTGGCGCACTTGTCGCAGTTCATGCCTTCGATCTTCAGCGTGGCAGTTTTCATCTGATGCTCCCTGGTGAGATGTTGCGGGATCCGGAACGACGACTTTTTTCTGCTCGGGCTTTCGGCGTAGCTCGAAGCGTCAGCGCATCCATGATGGAGCACGCTTGCAAGGCGCCGCAGCCCGGACAGGTTGCGATAAGGGTTTCCAACGCGGCGCCGATCTGCTGGAGTTGTTCAACCTTCCGCCGCACCTCTTCGAGCTTCGTCATGGCTTGCTGCCGGACGTCCGAGCAATCGGCCGACGGATCGGCCCGCAAGGTCAGAAGCTCGCCGATCTCGCTCAGCGAGAAGCCGATTTGCTGGGCTTCCTTGATGAAGCGGATGCGCGCCACTTGCTCCGGCGAGTAGACCCGGTAGCCAGCGCCTTTCGGCGGCTGCTCGATCAGGCCGCGCCGCTCGTAGAAGCGCACCGTTTCGATGTTCACCCCCGCCTCGCGGGCGGTTCTTCCAATGGTCAGCGCCTGCATTTTTCCTTACCTCGACTGACAATGTGGGGTCTGTACTATAGTACAGAGTCAAGGGGTAACCGTGCCGACGTGAAGAATTTTATGTACGCGTCGCAGTGGCCAGCGGCGCATTCTGCCGCGTATCAGTCGCCGGCGCTTCCGGCGCGAACCGGGAGAGGAGAAACGGCTCGATCGGGAATGACGCCGGCAATCGCCTCCGCGAGGAGGAGCCCCGTCAGCGGCGAGATCAAGATGCCAGTCCGGAAGTGACCGCAGGCATTGTAGTAGCCGTCGAGTCCGGCTACCGGCTCCAGAATGGGCAGCTCGTCCGGTGTACCGGGGCGCAACCCCGCCCACATGCGCTTGACTCGGACGCCAGCAAGGAAAAGCACGGCTCGAATAGCGCCTGCTGTGAGGTTTTTCATAGCGGAGGCTTTGACCGAGGCATCAAAACCGACCTCCTCCGTCGTGCTACCGATGATGATCTCGCATGCGCTTTCTGCGCGAGGTAGCAATCTGTGATCGACAAGCATTCGGCCCTGACGGCATCATGCACGTCAGCAGAAGCCCGGGCGCGCGGACGGTTCCCGTCCATAAGGTGGGTGCCAAGCCAGCTCAGATTCGAGGACACCATGCATTGCCAGCGCGTTATAGGCGTCAATGTAGTAGGCGAGTCGAGCATTCGAAGTCGGGAACTGGGCGGGCGAGGAAACAGGATCGATGGCCGCGATGAACCGCACGACCTCATCCAGTCCGCCCCGGTCCTCCGCCAAACCGGCGACGTTGACTCGCCCTCCTGCATCGACGTGACGAGCGAGAACACTACTCCAGGTCTCTTGCCAGTGCTCGACATGGCGACCGCGCGGCGGCCCATATGGCGCCGGCGTTTGGATCACCGTGAATGCACCAGCAGCCATGACCAAGCCCCCGCAATCAGTCCGAGAAGCAGCAACGCTCCCGGCGCACATTGTTTACGCCTCCGCGGTTCCCCGATGCGTTCTTCGACGCCGCGATCGCAACTTTTGTTTTTTGCACGCTCCCGGACGAGCTCCAGGTGCCGGCGCTGCGAGAACTCGGGCGAGTCGTGCGACCCCAAGGCACGATCAGGCTGTTGGATTACACGCGCCCAAGGGGACGCATCCGACGACTGATCACTCAACTTTGGGAGCCTTGGGTGGGCTGGGCTTACGGAGCACATTTTAGCCGTCAAGCGGAACAATTCATCTCCGAGGCGGGCCTGTGCTTACCTCGGCGCACTTCGTCGTCGACGACCTCATAAGGCTGATCGAGGCGAAGCCCGCCTACTCAACGCGGCTTAGAGTGCCAACCTAAGAATTCGCGGTCCGCCCATCGGAGACGATCTCCCATGCTGAGCCTGACCAGCCGGTAACAGGAATGCAGGATCAGCGCGATTACCGCAGGGCAGACCCCGTAGAAGATCGAGGTACCCCGGGCGGCGACGATCAGGAAATTCGGCAGAATGAAAGCGCAACCATCGACCTATGCGCCCCGGAATCCGGGGCGACGGTAGGCGACGTCGATGCCGACCTGAATGGCCAGCGGTCATCCAGCGCAGCAAGACAGTTTCGCGACCTCCTTGTCGAACGCCAGCGCTGCAAGCTTCAGGCCCTCGACCGTAGTCAGATATGGGAATATCGTGTCCGCGATCTGCTGTACGGTCAGTCCGCCACGGATCGCCATGACTGCGGTCTGGATACTGTCGGCGCCTTCCGGGGCGAGGATATGGGCGCCGAGCAGCCTGCCGCCGTCGGCGTCCGCGACGAGCTTAATCAGTCCCCGCGTGTCGCGAGCGGCAAGCGCGCGCGGCACATGGTCGAGGCGAATCGTCGAAACGCGCACGTTGCGCCCCGCCTTTCGCGCCGCCGCCTCGGTGAGGCCGACGCTCGCCACTTGGGGGTCGGTGAACACGATGGCCGGCATCGCCGCGTTGTCGTAGCGCAGGCTGTCGCTGTTGAGGGCGTTCTTGGCTGCGAGCTTCGCCCCGTAAGCGGCCATATACACGAACTGATCTCGGCCCGTGACGTCACCGGCGGCGTAGATGCCGGCGCGGGTCGTGCGCATGCGGTCGTCGATGACGATCGCGCCTTTCGACGAGAGCGCGACGCCGAACTCAGCCGCACCGAGACCTTCGGTGTTGGGCGTTCGTCCCGAGGCGACCAGGACTTTCTCGGCATCGATGGTCATGTTGCGGTCGTCGCGCGCGATCTCGAGAGACGCGCCGCTTTGGGTTTTTCGGATCGCGCGGTAGACGGCGCCCGAAACGACTTCGAGCCCCTCGTCGGCGAAATAGCCGGTCAGCGCGGCGCCGATCTCCGGCTCGGCCTCCGGCAATAGGCGGGAGCGACAGACCAGCGTCACCTTCACGCCGACGCGGGCGAACATCTGGGCGAGCTCCGCGCCGATATAACCGCCGCCGATCACCAGCAGCGACCGCGGCAGCTCGTCGAGATCGAGTGCGGTCGTACTGGTCAAGTAGGGCACGGTCTCGATGCCGAGAATGGCAGGTGCCATCGGCCGCGCACCGGTCGCCACGATCACCTTGTCGGCGATTACCCGGGCGCCTCCCACCTCGACGCCGCCCTCGACGAGACGTGCCTGTCCTTCGCGATAGGCGACGCCATTATAGGCGGGCAGCAGATCGGCGTATTTGGCTTGGCGCAGCCCGGCGACGAGGTCGTCCTTCTGCCGGACGATCGCGCGCCAGTCGGTGAGTTCCGCATGCGCCGAAACGCCGGCGAAGCGCGCAGCAATACGCGCGTTATGCAGCGTCTCCGCCGCTCGGATCAGCGTCTTCGACGGCACGCAGCCGATATTGACGCAGGTTCCTCCGATCATGCCGTGGCCGATCAGCGCGACATTCGCACCCAGCTCGGCGGCGGTGATCGCGGCCGAGAATCCCGCCGACCCTGCGCCGATGACCGCGAGGTCGTAGCGGCGGGTTCGATCCTTCGTATCCGGCGTGCAGCAATCGTTCATGTGTTTGACTTTCGTTTTGCGCTTTCGAGCGCGCAGCAATCGACAGCATTCGGGTTGGCCGAGCGGCGGCGACGATAGGCCCAGACGCCAACCAGCCCGATCCCCGCCACGCCCGCGACGATCGCGAGCGAACCGGTGAGCACGGACGCGGAGATCGCGACCGAGCCGATCGTCGCCAACAGGAGAGGTCCGGCGCAACACAGGACAGCCAAACCGGCGACAGCGATCGCGGCGATGGATTTTTCAGCGTTCATCTCGGACATCCGTTGCCGAAGCGGTTGCGCATCAGCTTTTCGCAGACTTCGAGACTTCCGCCGGGTACCCCCGAGCGGTAGTCGCCTTGATCATCGCCGCCGGCGAAGTCTGAGCGTTGTCATAGGTGATGGTCGCCATGACATCGGCGTTGCCGTCCGCCTGACTGACCGAAACGCCCATGACGCCCTTGACGTAGGCGAGCGTGCTCTTGACGATCGGCCCGCACAGCACGCAGCCTGCATGATGAACGTCGAGGACAACGGTGGCTTGCCCCGCCTGCGCGGCGAATGGCGTGATCAGCATGCCAAGTGCGGCGAATATTCCGATTTGGGCTTTCATGTCTCTAACCTTTCCTGGGATTTAACACTGGATGTCGATGTCGATGTCGCTCTCGCCGGACGCCAGCACTTCAGAGGAAGTAGCGCGCGGCATAGGGGAACCCGACAGCGAGCACGACCAGCGTCGCAGCGGTCCAGAGGCCGACCTTCGCGATCCGGTCCGATTGGGGCGTGGCGCAGTAACCGTCCGCGCATGCGATTTCCCGTTTGCGCCGGACGCGCCAGCCGCCGTAGCCGATGAAGGCGAGCGAGACGCCGGTGAAAATCGGCTGGTAGGGCTCGAGCGCGGTCAGATTGCCGATCCAGGCTCCACTGACGCCGGCCAGGAACAACGCGAAGGGAATGACGCAGCACGACGCCGCCCCGAGAGCACCCACGATGCCTCCGACAGCGAGCAGCCGCGGGGCTCGATCCCCGTTTTGGCGCGTGGACGCCACGGCCGAGTCGTGGGCCGTCGCAGCGCCGATTGCGGTTGGTGTATCGCTCATCTCTAAGCTCTATCCTTGCCCAAAACCTTGATCTTCGACTAAGCTACGGTCTGTAGCGACTACAGGGTCAAGAGGTTTTTTGCGATGCGCGATCAGAATCCGGCGAAGGGCCTCCAGCGGGCCGAGTTGGCCCGCCGGACGGGCGCCAATCTCGAAACCGTGCGCTACTACGAGAAGGTAGGCCTGCTGCCGCCACCGCCGCGAACTGCTAGCGGCTATCGGAGCTATGACAGGGCGCATGAACGTCGCCTCAGCTTCATACTGAGGGCGCGCGAACTCGGATTCTCGCTTGAGGAGGTCCGCGCCTTGCTGCGCCTGGTGGACGAGCGGGACCAGCCTTGCGCGGAAGCGAGTCGCCTCGCAGCAGCTCACCTCGCGGACGTGCGAGCGAAGATCGCTGATTTGAGACGTATGGAAAGCGTCCTGAAGAATGTCGTCGCGCAATGCGGCGATGGAACCCGCCCGGATTGCCCGCTGATCGAAACATTGTTCCGTGAGGCAGCCGCCGAATAGGTCGACGTCGTCAGATCGGAGGCGTCTCGCCCCGGCAAAGTATGCGCGCCTGCGAAAACATGGCCTCCAAGATCAACTCGACAGGGGGAGGCAAGCGTCATCGCGCCACGGTCGAGACGCTGCGCAATGTCGCCCGGGATCGGACGTTGATCACGGATGGAACCAACCCGCATAGAGCGCCGCCTGATCAAGAAAGAACAGCGCTGCCGCGATCATGAGCGCGGCGCCGAGACGTTCGGCCCAGATCGTAAATCGGCGCATGAATCCCAAATGCGCCAAACTGCCTGCCATCGTCGCGGCGACGACGATCGGAATCCCGCGGGCAATGCCGAACGCGCCCATCACGGACATGCGCGTGCCTGCCGGATGAGCGGGAGCAGGGCGTTGTCGGCGAGGCGGCACGATGGCGTGCGGTCCGGGTCGAGCTCTACGGCCCCTCGCCGCGCAACTATGACGGCTTGCCAGAAATCTCCTATCCGCTGCACGTCCGCGAGGTGCTCGTCACCAATTGCGGCCGCATCTGCATGCACCGCAAGGGCGTCAACATCTCACATGTGCTCGCCGGGCAGCGCCTCGGCATTAAGAAGGTTGACGACGGCATTTGGCTCGTCATCTTCATGAGCTACGATCTGGGATACATCGATCTCGAGCAAAGGACCCTGCAACCCCTCGACAACCCGTTCGGCCCGAGGTTGTCACCCATGTCTTAGGTACGTTCCGTTACCGATGTCTCCGGTCCGGACAATGGATGGGTTGGCGCACCCGACAGGATTCGAACCTGTGACCTTCGGCTTCGGAGGCCGACACTCTATCCAGCTGAGCTACGGGTGCCCTTAAACTTCACCTAGTCCCGACGACCGACCGAGGTCAACGGAACAGCGCCATGTCAAATCCAATCGGCCCTCAGATACATTCCGCAGCGATCTGCGCTCCGTCGCTACGCTGGCTCTATCGGCACCTCGCCACACCGCACCCTACATTGCTTACGCGGTGCTTACGCGAGATTTTCGAGCCGTCTGAGTAAAAGTGCTTCTGCCGACCAAGGCGTTGATTTTCTTAGTGGTCTCTAACTCCTTCGTGTCCAAAAATCTCTTGACCTTTGCCTTCGGAGGGCGACACTCTATCCAGCTGAGCTACGGGTGCTTTTTGCGGCTGTGGCCAGAGCTATAGCCCAGCCTCCCAGCCCGGGCAATCTTGGCCCCCCGGCTCAGCCCTCATCGCACCCCCAAGCGCAGCCAGCGCCGCCCCCACATGCCGGACGGCATGGTTCCACACATGACGCTTCCACACCGGCGTATCCACATAAAACGCGTCGCGCATCAGGCGCGAAACCTCCTCGGCGCGGGACCGGTCGGGTGCGAACCGGTCCTGCCAGTTGGCGATGCGCAGGGCGCGCAGCATCCCGGCCAGCGGCATGGTGCCCACTTCCAGCGCGGCGAAGGTCAGTTCCGCCGGGGCCAGCATCTGCTCCAGCCCCACATCCAGCGTGCCGGTCAGCGGCGCCGACAGCGATTGGCCGCCGCTGCCCGAGACCGTGGCCTCGCCCCAGATCGCGCGGGCGCGGGCATAATGGACGGTGTGCGGGGCGGCATCGGTGATCATCTGCGCGGTGCCCGATTCGCCCAGCCCGGTATGGAAATCGACGGCAATCACCTTCTCCACGCGCGACAGGTCTTCGGTGCGGATGGCCCGCAGCGCCTGGGCCGACCAGCTTTCGGCACGCCCGCCATAGAACAGCCCGTCGGGATGATTGTACTGGCCGCCGCTGACCGCCTGCTGATAGGCCGCCGGTCCGTGCCGCTCGGCAAAGGCGGCCAGCACCGCATCGGCACGCGCCATCGCCGCCTCGGAAATGTCCTTGAGCGCGAACGCCCCGGCCAGCTCGTCATAGCCGGGATTGGCGGGCGGATGGGCGTGGTCGACGAAATTGCGGTTGATGTCGATATTGTCCTCGTTCACCCGCCGGTTCCAGGCGAAGCCGAACGGATTGAGCGCGTGGATCATCACCAGCCGCGCACCCGGCGGCGGGGCGATGCCTTCGCGCATCAGGCCGGTCTGTACGCCAGAGCCGAAATAGCCTTCCACCCCGTGGGTGCCGGACACCAGCACCAGCGCCTTCTTCGCATCGCGCGGGCCCATCGCGGCCACGTCCAGGAACAGGGGTGCGCCGTCCGGGCCTTTGGCGTTGGGATTGACGCGCGCGACCACATCCACGCCGCGCGCCTCGCAGGCGGCGATGAAGGCGCGCCGGGCGCCGCGATAATCTGCGGGAAAATGACTTTCAGGATGGGAGGACATCGCCTTACTCTAGCTGTAAATCGGGAAGGCATATGAACGTATTCGGCGGCCTGGAAGAACTGCGCAACCGGCCGATCGGCGACCTGGCGCTGGCGCGCGCCGCCCGCAAGGGGTTTCGCACCAAAATCCCCATCCGCCGCGACAACGCGCTGTACGGCGAAAAGGTGGTTGAGGCGCGCGACGCAGGCCTGGCGGGCGAGAATTTCTATGCCGGCGAGCGCAATCCGCCCTACTGGCACCGGGTGGACGGCGCCACCGACCGCCTGTGGCTTCGCGCCGGCGTGGCCGACAGGCTGGGCCGCGTGAACGCCAGGGCGGGCGAAGCGGGCCTGGAACTGTTCCTGTTCGATGCCTGGCGGCCGCGCGAAGTGCAGGCCTATTTCCATGACGTATGGATGCCGTGCGAGATCCGGCGCCGCGATCCGTCCCTGGCCGGCGCGGCCCTGATCGAGGAAGTGGAACGCTATTGGGCCGCGCCCTCGGGCGACGCCGATTCACCCGCTCCGCATGCCACCGGCGGGGCGGTGGACCTTACGCTTCGCTGGAAGGACGGGCAGATGCTGTGGATGGGCTCGCTGTTCGATGACGTGACGGCGCTGGCGCACCGCGACCGCTTCGAGACGCTGGATGCGGACAACTTCTCTTATTCCGACGCCGAAGCCCGGGCCAACCGCCGCCTGCTGCACTGGCTGATGATCGCGGAAGGCTTTGCCGGCCATCCCGATGAATGGTGGCACTTCAGCTGGGGCGACCAGATGTGGGCGGCGCTGACCGGCGCACCCGAAGCGCATTACGGCCCGGCGGTCATTCCGGGGCCGGCCTGAACGCGCCGTCCCGGTTCGGATCGGGCGGCTGCTTTTCGTACCGGGCGATGCGCGACAGGTGCAGGTCGTACATCTTCTGGCTGGCGCCCGCCCCGGCGGCGGAGCCGCCCATCGAAAATTTGTCGGGCGCTATTCGACGACGGTGCGAAACGCGCCGTCCCAGTTCGAATCGGGCGGGTGCTTCTCGTACCGGGCGATGCGCGACAGGTGCAGGTCGTACATCTTCTGGCTGGCGCCCGACAACCGTCGGCACTGGGCGATCAGCTCGCGGGCCATGCTCCATTGCTGCTTGCGGATGGCCTGGAAGATATGATCGTGGAACACGGTCAGCGCGCGGAATTTGGGCGAAACGCGCATCACGTGATTGCCGGCCATCGCATAGAGCGAGACGGCCGGATCCTTGGACCCCACCGCGATGGTATCCACTTCCAGCCAGGCAAAGCCCTGGTCGGCGGCCACGCGCGTTCCGGCGGCCGCGATCACGGGCAGGCCATATTGGTGCGACAAGGCCTGGATGCGCTGGGCCAGCACGACCGGCTCGCCGTTGACGCTGTAGCCCATGCGGCCATGGCCGCCAAAGCCGCCCGCGATCACCGGGCCGGTGGCCAGCCCCACGCCAATCTCCACCGGCGCCGCCCCGCCCGCCTCGCCTTTCTCCAGCACGATCAGTCCGGCGGCGCGTGACATGGCATCGGCTGCCTCGCAGGCATGTTGCGCATGTTGCGGATCGTCCAGCGGCGCGTTCCAGAAGGCGCTGAAGCCGTCGCCGGTCAGCCGGTCGATGGTGCCGCCATGTACCAGCGCCTGCTCGATCAAGGGGGTCAGCGCCTGGCGCATAAGCCGGGTAAAGGCAGCTGCGTCGTCGCGATGGCGGGCGGCCAGCTCGGCCAGCCCGCGCACGCCGCACACAAGATAGGTGACGGTGCGCGTTTCGCCGTCCGCCGACAGCAACGCGGGGCTGCGGGCGATCTTGTCGATGGTGGCGCGGGGCAGGGAATCGGCGAAAGCGAGCCTCAGGCTCGTGCGGGTCATGCGCAGCTCATAGGCGAAAGCCAGGGCTCCGGCGGCGAAGGCCAGTACCAGCGCGACCCAGGGCGTGGCCACATCGACCAGCAGCCCGCCGCGGGCAAAGGCAAACCAGGCGCCATAGAACAGGACCGGCAGCGCCACCAGGACCGTTCCCGCCGCCCAGCCGATGCCCTTTTCGAGCAGCAGGAACACCAGCGCAGCGCCCAGCAGCACCAGCAGCAACGCCTCGGCCAGATGGACCCAGGCCGGCCGCGACGGCACGGCGCCGAGCAGCATCGTATGCAGCGCATTGGCGGTGACGCCGGCCGGGGTGTCCGGCCCCAGCGGCGTCCGGATGGTCGCGCCGCGGGGCCCGATGACAATGACGGCGCCCGCGACATCGCCGGGCGCATCTGCGGTGACGTGTTTTATCCCGCCCCAGCGCAGCCACAGCGATCCGTCCGGCTGGGTGGGCAGGCTGACGCCGTCCGTCTGCATCGACGCGATGGCGACCCCGCGCAGGAAGGAAAGAGGATCGCGCTCGTCCGTGGTGACGGTGATGGTGGGCCGTTGCCGGATCACGCGCAGCGTCTCGGCCGCCAGCGAGGGTATCAGCATCGTGCCCCAATGGAATGCCAGGGGCATGCGGCGCACGACGCCATCGCTGTCGGGCACCAGATTGGCGGCGCCTTCTCCCCTCGCCTCCGATCCCAGCATTTCGGAAGGGCCGGCGCCCGTGGCAAAGCCCGGCACCCCGGCAAAGGGGTCGCGGCTGCCGCGATAGACGAATTTGGCCTTGATGGCAGGGGCGTGGCCAGACCCTTGACTTGATTGGCCCAGGACGGCGGGCACTATCAGGTCCAGGCCCTGGGCGGCCTCGGCCAACGTGGCGCCCGGTTCGGGCAGTTGGGTGAGGGCGTCCCGGGCCGCGCTGTCGTCGGGCGGCAGTTTCTGGATCAGCCGCCGGGGCGATGGCTCGGGCGTGGGCCCCGCCGCCAGCACCACGGTCCGGGCATGGGCCCGGACCATGTCGCACACGATGTCCACCATCGCGTCCTCATCCAGCGACGCCATATCCAGCGCCACCACCCTGGGACTGCTTTGGGCGGCAAGCGGAAGCCGCCGCTGCCAGGCATCGAACAGCCGGCCCGCCAGCGCCGATTCCCAGGAAAAGGGATTGAACAGCAGCGTCACGACCCCCAGCGCCAGGATCAGCACCGGAGCCAGCCACAGGCTGACGGGTTTGGACAGACGCATGACGCCGCTCACTGATTCCCGCAAGCCTAGTATGGTTGACGGACAGGGGCCAGCAGGGCCTCTCAATGCATACCGGCTTCCTCCCCTTTCTGCGCGAAGCGCATGGAAGGGGGAGGTGGCCGAAGCAACTTAGGAAGGCGCGGCGCAGGCGCCGCGCATGACGACAGGAAGCGAAGGCCGGAGGGGGTTCACTTAACCTGTATCGCCACCTGCGCCAGCAGCACCCTGGCGCCCTTGCGCTTCAGGGCGCGGTCGGTCACCGCCTGCAGGCGGTCGGCGATCATGGCAACGTCTGGCTGTTCGTCAGTGCGCACCGCATTGGCGGTAAAGGCCATCAGGTTGCGGACATAGGCATCGCGCAGCACCGGCATGGAGCGGTCGACCTCCGCGTGCAGCTTGTCGTCGGGCACATCCAGCCCGACGCCCACCATCAGCATGCCCGCCGCGCGGTTGTCTGCCACAATCGTGGTGTAGATGGGGTCAACCGAGCTGTAGCTCTTGGACTGGGTGATCTTGTGCTCTGGCGCCTTCTTGGCCTTGGGCGCATCCTCCGCGCGCGCGGGGACGGCCGCGGGCCAGCAAGGGGCCAGGGCCGCCACGACAAAGACCAGGCGCTGGGCGATGTGGCGCATGGCACAAGATAAGCCCCGGACTGGTAAACCGATTTTTAACGGGAGCCGGAAATGACCAGATCCATTGCAAGTAGGTTCCGGGATGGGGTTATCGACGGTCCTTGACGGGCCTTGCCCCCATCCCTAAAACCCGCGCTCCCCCGGCTTTGGCCGGGACCGGTTCGGGGCTGTAGCTCAGTTGGGAGAGCGCCTCGTTCGCAATGAGGAGGCCAGCGGTTCGATTCCGCTCAGCTCCACCATCTTTTCGATCTGCACGCACAATCGAAAAGATGCCGAACCGAAAATCCCCGGACACGCCCCCGGAAAGGCTTTTCGCGCCGGGTTCCGGCAGGTACAAGGGGTCCATGCTGAACCCCATTGCCGCCCTCCTGATCCAGATCCTGGAAATCTACAAATGGATCGTGGTCGCCGCCGTAATCGTCAGTTGGCTGACCGCGTTCAACGTCATCAACGTGCACAACAATTTCGTGCGCACGCTGCTGCGCATCCTGATGGCGCTGACCGAGCCGGTGTTCCGCCCCATCCGCCGGATCATTCCGCCGATCGGCGGGCTGGACCTGTCGCCGATCGTGGTGTTCGTGATCATCTGGTTCCTGCAATATTCCATCACATGGGCGTCCTTCAGCTTCGGCTTCTGAGATGACCGGCCCCTCTTCTTCTGCGCCCACGGGCGCAAAAGTCATCGACGGCAAGGCGTCGGCCGCGCGGCTGCGCGAGAAGATCGCCGCCACCGCCGCCGCGCTGAAAGCCGAGCATGGCATCGTGCCGGGCCTCGCCACCGTTCTGGTGGGCAATGACCCGGCCTCGGAAGTCTATGTCAGGAACAAGCGCAAGACCGCCGAAGCGCTGGGCTTTCATTCGGTGCATGTCGAGTTGCCCGCCGACGTGTCGCAGGACGTCCTGCTGGACCGCGTGCGCGCCCTGTCGGGCGACAAGGACGTACACGGCATCCTGGTGCAGCTTCCGCTGCCAAGGCATCTGGACGAGAATGCGGTTCTGGACGTGCTCGATCCCGCCAAGGATGTCGATGCGCTGACCCCCACCAATGCGGGGCTTCTGCTGTCGGGCCGGGCGATCCTGAAGTCATGCACCCCCGCCGGCGTTATGCTGTTGCTCAAGGAATATGTCGGCGACATCGCCGGCATGGAGGCGCTGGTGATCGGCCGCTCGCTCCTGTTCGGCAAGCCGGCGGCGCAGCTTCTGTTGGCGGCCAACGCCACCGTCACCATGGCCCATTCGCGCAGCCGCGACCTGCCGATGCTGGCGCGGCGGGCCGACATACTGGTGGCCGCCATCGGCAAGCCGGAACTGGTCAAAGCCGACTGGATCAAGCCCGGCGCCACGGTGATCGATGTGGGCATCAACCGCGTGGACGTAGGCGCAGGCAAGACCAGGCTGGTCGGCGATGTCGACTACGAAGGGGCGAAGCAGGTAGCGGGCGCCATCACGCCGGTGCCGGGCGGCGTGGGTGCGATGACCATCATCTGCCTGATGCAGAATACGCTGCTTGCAGCCTGCGCGCAGAACCGTCTTCCGCTTCCTGCCTTCTAGAATTCCAGCTGATCAAAGAAGATTGTCATGGCCCGGCTTGTCCGGGCCATCCAGGGCCGCGTGCGCCGGTGCTTGTTGCTCTGGATGGCCCGCATGCGCGGGCAATGACGGTTATGGGAAGAATGGCGTGGACCGCCGCTCAGGCCGTCGTCTGCTTGAGATCGGCGGCCAGATCGCTGGGTGAAATCACTTCGTCGTAATAGTTCACCAGCTTGCCGTCCGGCCCCACCAGATAGATCACGCTGGAATGGTCCATGGCGTAATTGCCGTCGGGATTCTTCGGGTCCAGCGGGCGCTTCCTGGAATAGACGCGATATTCCTTTTCGACCTCGCCGATGGCGGCATGATCGCCGGTCAGTCCGACAAAGCGCGGGCCGAAGGCGGCCATATACTGTTTCAGCACCTTGGACGTGTCGCGGTCGGGATCGACAGTGATGAACACCGGCACCACCTTGGCAGCATCGGCGCCCATCTTGCCCAGCGCATCAGCCATGACGCTGAGGGTGGTCGGGCAGACATCGGGACAGAAGCTGTAGCCGAAATAGATCAGCATGTAGCGGCCGCGGAAATCGGCGTCGCTGACCTTTTTGCCATTCTGGTCGACCAGCCGGAAGGGGCCGCCCACGTCGATCTGGCCGGTGGTGACCACGCGGCCCACGCCCGGCACATTGTCGGCCTCGCGCCACAGCACGACCCCGGCGATGACGGCCACCATCAGCAGGAAGGGGATAAGGGCGAGCCTGTTGCGGAACATGACGGACCTGCTCTAATCGGTCTGGACGGCAGAGGAAAGTGAACAATTGGCAGGCCCCAGGTCACGGGAACTGGCGCGCGGAACACCCCATGGCGCGGTCGGCGGCCGGGTGCGGCTGCGTACCCTGTCGAACCTGCGCTGGCTGGCGATCGCTGGCCAGTCGGTGGCGCTGTTCCTGGTCTATTTCGCGCTGGGCTATCCGCTGCCCATTCTTTATTGCGGTATCGCCATAGCGGTCAGCGCCGCGCTGAACATCCTTCTGGCGTTGCGCTATCCGCCCACCCATCGCCTTACCAACCGCGAGGCCACATTCTATCTCGCCTTCGACGTCCTGCAGCTGGCGGCGCTTCTGTACCTGACCGGCGGCATCGCCAATCCTTTTGCCCTGATGTTCGTGGCGCCGGTGGTGATCGCCGCCGCCACGCTCAACCTGGGCAACACACTGATCCTGGCCTTCATCGCCTTTGCCTCGGTGTCGTTGATCGCCGTCGTCCATCGCCCGCTGCCCTGGCCCGCCGGCGAGGCGCTCAACCTGCCCCAGCTCTATCAGGCCGGTATCTGGACCGCGCTGGTGATCGGCATCGGTTTCACGTCGGTCTATGCCTGGCGTATCGCCTCGGAATCGGCGCGCATGTCGGCGGGCCTGGCGGCGACGCAGCTGGCTTTGTCGCGCGAGCACCGGCTGGCCTCGCTGGGCGCGCTGGCCACCGCCGCCGCGCATGAGCTGGGAACGCCGCTGGGCACCATCGCGGTTGTGGCGCGCGAGCTGGAGCGGGCGCTGCCGGAACATTCGTCCGAGGCAGAGGATGTGCGCCTTCTGCGCGACCAGGCCGAACGCTGCCGCGCCATCATCGCGCGGCTGGCCAACCCGGAGGAAACCATGCTGGGCGCCACCGCGCGCCTGCCGCTTGGCGCCTTCCTGGACGACATTGCGGCCCCACACCGGGGCGACGATCTGGAGATCCGCGTGACCATCACCCCGCCCGCCGGGGAAGCGCAGCGCGCGGTTCCCCAACTGTGGCGCGCGCCCGAACTGCTGCACGGGCTTGGCAACATCATCGAGAATGCCGCCGACTTCGCCAACCTGCTGGTCGAGATCAGCGCCGGCTGGGACGCGACCTATCTGTACGTCGCCGTCACCGACGACGGGCCGGGTTTTGCGCCGGAAATCTTTGAGGCGCTGGGCGAGCCCTACATCACCTCGCGGCCCGGCCAGCGCGCGCCGGGCGAGACCGAGATGAACCCCCAGGCACTGGCAGAGCATGAAGGCATGGGCCTGGGCTTCTTCATCGCCAAGGTGCTGCTGGAACAGACCGGCGGCATGGTAAAGGCCGTCAATCCCCCGGGCGGCGGCGCCCAGGTGCAGATTCGCTGGCCGCGCGGGGTCATCGACGGGCCGCAGCCCCCGGCCCCTTCGGACGCCGCCTGAACGGCGCGGCCATCTCTGGGACCGTTTGACGCCGCGACAAAAGCGACCTATACGGCCCCCCGCAAATGACAACCGACGACAAGACACTTCTTCTGGTCGAAGACGATCGTCCTCTTCGTGAGCGCCTTGCCCGGGCCATGGAAGCGCGCGGCTTTGCCGTAACCCAGGCCGAGTCCGTCGCCGACGGCAAGGCCAGGGTCAGGGAGGCAGCGCCGGCCTATGCCGTGGTCGACCTCAAGCTGGATGACGGCAACGGCCTGGATGTGGTGGAAACCCTGCACACCACCCGCCCCGACAGCCGTGTGGTGGTGCTGACCGGGTTCGGCAACATCGCCACCGCCGTGGCCGCCGTGAAGTATGGCGCCATCGACTATCTGCCCAAGCCTGCCGACGCCGACGACATTCTGGCGGCGCTGATGGCCACGCCCGGCTCCAAGCCCAAGCCGCCGGAAAATCCCATGTCGGCCGACCGCGTGCGATGGGAACATATCCAGCGCGTCTACGAGCTGTGTGGCCACAATGTCAGCGAGACGGCGCGGCGGCTCAATATGCACCGCAGGACGCTGCAAAGAATCCTGGCCAAGCGCTCACCGCGCTGACTATCTGCCCTTTGTTTTCTTCGCCGCCGCTTTCTTGACGAGCGGTATTTTCTTCTTCGCCTTTTTGGCGCGCTTGATCGGCTTCATGGCCGCAAGCTGCGCGGCGCGCCCCACCAGCAATTCCTTCAGCGTCTTGCGGTCCAGCGCGGCCAGCCGCACCAGCACAAAAGGAAAACTGCGGTAATGGTCGGTGATGTAGAAAAGCTTCGGCTCGGCCTCCAGCATCATGCCGCGCATTTCCATCGAGCCGACCTGCAGCGTGACGGCCTCCTCCTTCTTGTGCAGTTTGCTGAGGAAGCGGTCGTGAATGAAGACCGATGGTTCGTTGAACCAGGGCCGCTCGTCGGTGCCCGGTATCGAAAGCATGATCTTGCGAGCTTCAGCTCTCGTCAGCGGCATCGGGAATTACCAGGTTGGGCATTCGAGAAAGCGCGATCTCGTCCAGCGTGCGGCTCAGCCGTTCGGCGGCGCAGCGCGCAAAGTTCACCGTCACCGCCTTGCGCCGGCTGGCGTTCAGGCTCTGCACCTGCGCCGCCTTCACGATCGCTCCGCCATAGCGGTCGGCCACGATCAGGCCGGGATCACGCGGCACATGCTCGTCCGGGAAATCCGGTGGCACGGCGAAATAGAACAGGTCGCAATAGTCCAGATATTCGGGCCATTTGCCGTCGCCCTTCAGATCGGCCAGCGCCACCTTGATTTCCACCCCGACCATCTCGCCGCCCGGGCCGATGGCGGCCACGTCCAGCCGCCGTCCGTTGGGCAGGGTGAATTCCAGGATGGGCGAATAGCCTTCCTGCAGCAGAAGGCGGCTGACCCCGCGCGCGACGTCGATGGCGGTATGAGTGCTGATCATGCCCCAATTGGAACATTTGGTGAACGGATGGTCAACCGAGAATTGCGCTCTCGCGAGCAACATTGCTGGCGGTCCGAGAGCTGATCATCTCCGATCTTCTGGTCGCCATAAATCCGTGCAAGCGACTTTGTGCCAATGACCTAATTGATCACTAACCTTGATCACAAGCTTCATTGGTTTTCCCGGGTTTCCAACAAAGCTCTCGGCAAAAAAGTGGACACTGAATCCCGAGCGAGCGCCGGGGGCGATGGCGTTGTCGCTACCGTACCCTCGGCCACCTTCGTGTTCTGTAAAAATGAGCCGCTGAACGACGCGATTTGTTCGTGGATGTATGAGTCGCACATCGGTGGGATAGATGGGCACGGCTGTGACATTGGTAACGCGTCCACGTAACGCGATTTGAGTATACTCGCGTCCATCTGGTTGAGGCGCATGATGCCAAAAGCTGCTGGAATCATCGAGATGGAAAACCATCGTTGCGATAGTTTTCTCCTGGTATGTTTTAAATCCTGCAAGAATCAAAAGTACGATTGCGATCACAAAGGCCACAGGAACCCACGCTTGAGCGCTTTGGTCGGCACTCAATAGTGCATAGGCGACAAGGGCTATCGCTGAGACTAAAGCTGCTGAACCAAGCGCCCACAAAAGCAGGCTGCCGCGCTTCCAAAGTATGATAACGGAATTAAGACTGCTGACAGGATCAATTCCCGTCATTGTGCCCGCCCACAGTTACAGTGAACCCTTGCTGGACGGACTTGCACCATCGAGGCGTTCGTCCGGAGCCACGGCCTGCCTCAGCGACCGCGCAAGCCCCTTGAAGCAGGTCTCGACGATGTGGTGGCTGTTGTCGGCGTAAAGATTTTCGATATGCAGGCACACGCCGGCATTCTGGGCGAAAGCCTGGAACCATTCCTTGAACAGCTCGGTGTCCATCTCGCCCAATTTCGGCTTCGGTATGTTCACCTTCCAGATCAGGTACGGCCGGTTGGAGATGTCGATCGCCACCCGCGTCAGCGCCTCGTCCATGGGGATCAGCGCGCTGCCGAAACGGGTGATGCCGGAAAAATCGCCCAGCGCCTTCTTCACCGCCGTGCCGATGACGATGGCGGTATCTTCCGTCGTGTGGTGGAAGTCGACATGCAGGTCGCCGGTGGCGCGCACCTTCAGGTCGATCATGGAATGGCGCGCGAAGCTTTCCAGCATGTGGTCCAGAAAGCCGATGCCGGTATCGATGTCGGCCTCGCCCGTGCCGTCCAGGTCCAGGCTGACGGCGATCTCGGTCTCGCGGGTCTTTCTCTCAACGGTGGCGGTGCGCATGGTGCTTTCGGCTGAAAATCGGGTTCCCCTCTTATAGCAAGCCCCGCACCCAAGGGTTAACAGGCCGGATTCCCGGGTTAACCCCCTGCGACAAAGAGGGATATGTCAAAAACTGCATATGTCCCTTTGACCCCCGGCGGATTCCCTGTAAACAGGCCCCGTCTCCAACAGCCAGAACAGGATACCAGGCGATGGCGCGGCAGAACTATCTCTTCACTTCCGAGAGCGTTTCGGAAGGACATCCCGACAAGGTCTGCGATCGCATCTCCGACGAGGTGGTGGACCTGTTCTTCCGCGAAGGCCCCAAGGAGGGCATGAGCCCCTGGGACATCCGCGCCGCCTGCGAAACCCTGGCCACCACCAACCGGGTGATCATCGCCGGTGAGACCCGCGGCCCCAAGTCGGTCGGCCCTGCCCAGGTCGAGGAAGTCGCCCGCCAGGCGATCAAGGACATCGGCTATGAGCAGGAGGGCTTTCACTGGAAGACCGCACAGGTTGAAGTGCTGCTGCACGCCCAGTCCGCCCACATCGCCCAAGGCGTCGACGCCGGCGGCAACAAGGACGAAGGCGCGGGCGACCAGGGCATCATGTTCGGTTATGCCTGCCGCGAGACCCCGGCCCTGATGCCGGCGCCGCTCTATTACAGCCACAAGATTCTCAAGCTCCTGGCCGATGCGCGCCATGCCGGCAAGGAGCCGACCCTGGGCCCGGACGCCAAGAGCCAGGTCACCGTGCGCTACGAAAACGGCCTGCCGGTGGAGGCGACCCAGATCGTTCTCTCCACCCAGCACATGGACGAGAACCAGACCTCCTCCCACATCCGCGAGATCGTCGAGCCCTATATCCGCGAGGCGCTGCCGAAGAACTGGATCACACCCAAGACCGTCTGGCACATCAATCCCACCGGCGCCTTCGTCATCGGCGGTCCGGACGGCGACTGCGGCCTGACGGGGCGCAAGATCATCGTCGATACCTACGGCGGCGCGGCCCCGCATGGCGGCGGCGCGTTCAGCGGCAAGGATTCGACCAAGGTTGATCGTTCCGCTGCCTATGCCGCGCGCTACCTGGCCAAGAATGTCGTGGCCGCCGGGCTGGCAGACCGCTGCACCATCCAGATCGCCTATGCCATCGGCGTGGCCGAGCCGCTCAGCGTCTATGTCGACACCCACGGCACCGGCAAGGTGGACGAGACGAAGCTGGAAATTGTGCTGCCGCAGGTGATGAACCTGAAGCCGCGCGGCATCCGCGAGCACCTGAACCTGAACCGGCCGATCTTCGCGCGCACTTCGGCTTACGGCCATTTCGGCCGCGAGCCCGATGCCGATGGCGGCTTCTCGTGGGAGAAGGCCGACCTGGTGGACGCGATCAAATCGGCTCTTTAGGCAAGTCGGCGCTTCAGGCCGGCAGCCTTCAGGCAAGAAGTCTGAGCGACACCAGCAGCAGCACCGCCGCCAGCCCATAGCGCAGCACCTGCTCGGGCAGGCGCGGGGCGATGCTGCTGGCCAGCATGATGCCGGGCACCGAACCCAGTAGCAGCGAGGCCAGCATGGAAAGGTCGGTCTGGCCCATCGCCAGATGGCCCGCGCCCGCTATCAGGGTCAGCGGCACGGCATGGGCGATGTCCGAGCCGACGATGCGGGCCACATCATGGCGCGGATAAAGCAGCAGCAGCGCGGTGACACCCAAGGCGCCCGCGCCCACCGATGACAGGGTGACCAGCGCGCCCAGCACCGCGCCCGCGGCAACGGTCAATGCATGGACGGTGCGTGTCTCCAGTCCTGCCGCGCGCCCGCCATAGCGCCGCAGGATCTGGCGGCGCAGCAGGATGGCGATGGCGGTTGCCGCCAGCGCCACGCCCAGGCTGTGGGTGATCAGGGCATTGGCGGTCCCGGCCCCCAGATGCCACAGCGCCAGAAGGCTGAAACCGGCGGCGGGCAGGCTGCCCAGCGCCAGGCGTCCCACCAGCGGCCAGTCGACATTGCGGTGCAGGTTGTGAACGGCCGTGCCCGCCAGCTTGGTGCCGCTGGCATAGAGAAGGTCGGTGCCCACTGCCGTGCCGGGATGGACCCCGAACAGGAAGATCAGTACCGGGGTCATCAGCGAGCCGCCGCCCACCCCGGTCAGCCCGACGATGAAGCCCACGGCGAAACCGGAGGCGATAAATGGAAGATGCAGGAATTCGAACATGGCAATGCCCCGGCTGGGCGGGGATTAATCCTCTTATAGTCTATCAGGTCAATAGAGAATTGACTGGCACCCCGCATGGTTGCCAAGCGGCGCGGCTTTGCGCGAAAAGCCTCGCCGATGACCGATCACCCCGACCGCGACAAATCCGTGCACCCTCCGGGGGCGGGGCGCCGCAAGCTCTATGGCCGGCGCAAGGGCCCCAAGCTGTCGGCTCGCCAGGCGGGGCTGCGCCAGACCCTTTTGGCCGACCTGGCCTGGAAAGTTGGTGTGGAACCTGCCGGGCAATTCCCGAACACTGTTAGGGAGCTCTGGCTGGAGATCGGATTCGGCGCTGGAGAACATTTGCACTGGCAGGCCGCCCATCATCCCCATGCCGGGCTGATCGGCGCCGAACCCTATGAGATGGGCATGGCCAAGATGCTGACCAAGCTCGAAGAAAAGCCGCTGAACAATGTTCGATTACACGAGGGCGACGGCCGCGAAATCATTGAAGGGCTGCCCGACGCCAGCCTGTCGCGGTTTTTCCTGCTGTTCCCCGACCCCTGGCCCAAGACCCGCCATCACAAGCGCCGCTTCGTGCAGATGGAAATGCTGGACCTGCTGGCGCGCAAGATGCCGGCCGGTGCGGAACTTCGCTTTGCCACCGACGACAAATCCTACCTGCCCTATGCGCTGGAACGGCTGATGGCCCACCCGGCCTTTTCCTGGACCGCCACGGGGCCCTCGGACTGGAAAAACCGCCCCGCCGACTGGCCGCCAACCCGTTACGAAACCAAGGCAATCAAGGGGCCGCCGACCTTCCTCAGATTTCTCCGCCGCTGACCGGCATTGCTTTCCCCCAGGACCCGCCGGGAGTACAAATCCGTCATGAAATTTCCACCCGGCCATCGCAAGGACGAGGACCAACCGGGCCTGTTCTCAGGCGTGCACCCCGGCGACCTGGGCATCGTGATCGTGGCCTTCCTGATCACCTGCGGCTTTGTCTACATCCTGCTGACCCCCCAGAACTGGAGCGCCATCGATCGGGCGATGGCCCCGGACCAGCCCAAGCCGCCGCCCCAGCAACAGAAGCAGGGTGAAACGCCCATGATCCTGTTCGACGCGAAAGAGAAGTAGCGGCCCCGCATCCAGAGGGGGATCACTTGAACTAAAGCCCGTCAGGGCGTATATCCCGCCCATCCCCGACAACAAGAAACGGTTGTGTGGCGGTCCGCAAAGGATCGCCGCGGGGAAAAGGCTTTTGTATCGCGAGGATCAGTGACCATCACGGCCGCCGGCCATCTGGAACCGCTGTTCGAGCCCGTCATCGAAAAGGCGGGCTTCAAACTCGTGCGCCTGCGCATGATGGGCGGCGCCAGCCGCACGCTGCAGGTAATGGCCGAGCGTCCCGACGGCACCATGGATGTGGAAGGCTGCGCCGAACTCAGCCGCGCCCTTCTGGATTTCATCGAACAGGAAGACCCGATCGAGGGCGAATACGAGATCGAGGTTTCCTCGCCCGGCATCGACCGGCCGCTGACCAGGCTGGTGGATTTCGCCCGCTGGTCCGGCCATGAGGCCAAGATCGAACTCTTTGCCCCTGTCGCCACACCCTTCGGCGAAAGAAAACGCTTCCGCGCCCTCCTGATGGGCACCAACGGGCAGGACGTACTCATCCGTTCCGACAACGCCGACATCCGGTTTCCATTCCGTGCCATCGCAAACGCCAAGCTTGTTCTGACCGACAAGCTCATCAACGAAGATCTGAAGGCCCGAAAGAGGGCTACCACTCCAGGAGAAGACTGACATGGCCTCCACCGTAGCCGCCAACCGGCTCGAACTCCTGCAGATCGCCGACGCCGTCGCGCGCGACAAGTCCATCGACAAGTCGGTGGTGCTGACCGCGATGGAAGAAGCGATGCAGCGCGCCGCCAAGGCCCATTATGGCGCCGAAAACGACATCAAGGTCGATATCGATCCCAAGACCGGCGAAACCCATGTCTCGCGCTATCTGCACGTCGTGGAGATGGTCGACAACGACAAGATAGAGATTTCGCTCGCCGATGCGCGGCGCCGCAATCCCGACGCCCAGATTGGCGACATCATCGCCGAAACTCTGCCGCCGGTCGATTTCAACCGCATCAATGCCCAGAACGCCAAGCAGGTGATCGTGCAGAAGGTGCGCGATGCCGAACGCGAGCGCCAGTATGATGAATACAAGGACCGCATCGGCGAAGTGGTGCATGGCGTGGTCAAGCGCAGCGAGTTCGGCTCGGTAGTGGTGGACCTCGGCAAGGCCGAGGGCGTGGTGCGCCGCGACGAGATGATCCCGCGCGAAAGCTTCCGGCCCGGCGACCGCATCCGCGCCTATATCTATGACGTGCGCCGCGAGGCGCGCGGTCCCCAGATCTTCCTGTCGCGCAGCCATCCCCAGTTCATGGTGCGCCTGTTCGCCCAAGAAGTGCCGGAAATCTATGACGGCGTGATCGAAATCCGCGCCGTCGCGCGCGATCCGGGCAGCCGCGCCAAGATCGCCGTGATCAGCAAGGATTCCTCCATCGACCCCGTCGGCGCCTGCGTCGGCATGCGCGGCGTGCGGGTGCAGGCGGTGGTGCAGGAGCTTCAGGGCGAGCGCATCGACATCATTCCGTGGAACCCCGATCCGGCCACCTTCATCGTCAATGCGCTTGCCCCCGCCGAAGTCACCAAGGTGGTGCTGGACGAAGACACCCACCGCGTCGAAGTGGTGGTGCCCGACGAACAGCTGTCGCTGGGCATCGGCCGCCGCGGCCAGAATGTGCGCCTGGCCAGCCAGCTGACCGGCTGGCAGATCGACATCCTGACCGAGGCCGAGGAATCGGAGCGCCGCCAGAAGGAATTCAACGAACGCACCAAGCTGTTCATGGAATCCCTGGACGTGGACGAGACCGTGGCCCAGCTGCTGGCGTCGGAAGGCTTCGCCACAATCGAGGACGTGGCTTATGTCGAGCTGGCCGAACTCGCCCAGATTGAGGCCTTCGACGAGGAGACCGCCCAGGAACTGCAAAGCCGCGCCCTGGAATTCATCGAGGCCCGCAACAAGGAAATGGACGACAAGCGCCTGGCGCTGGGCGTCGAGGATCAGGTGCTGGAAGTGCCCGGCATCACCGCCGCCATGGCCGTGGTGCTGGGCGAGCACGAGATCAAGACACTGGAAGACCTGGCCGGCTGTGCCGGCGACGATCTGGTCGGCTATTACGAGACGGGCAAGGATGCATCCGGCAAGACCGAACGGGTGCGCGTGCCCGGCGCCCTTGAAGGGTTCAATCTTACCTCAGACGACGCCAACGCCATTGTGATGGCGGCGCGCGTCAAGGCCGGCTGGATCGAGCCCGAACCGGAAGTGGTCGAGGACGAAGCCGCCGAGGGCGAGGAGACGACGGAAGCCTGATGGGACATCCGGCGCACAAGATGGATCGGGAGGAAGCGATGGAACGGGAACGCCGTGACATCGTGTCGGGCGAAGTCATGCCCGAACACCGCCTGATCCGCTTTGTCGCCGACCCCGGCAGCCATGTGGTTCCCGACGTCGCCGGCAAACTGCCGGGGCGCGGCCTGTGGGTAGAGGCGACGGCCGCCGCCGTTTCGAAAGCCGTGGAGAAAAAGCTTTTCTCCCGGGCCGCGAAACAGCCGGTTGTTGCAACCGCCGATCTGGCTACGCGCACGGAAATGGCGCTGCTTCAGCGCATGACCGGCGACCTGGGGCTGGCGCGGCGTTCGGGCGCGCTCGTGATGGGCTTCGACAATGTCCAGCGCGCGCTGGATGCGCCTGTGCCGCCCAAGGTGCTGATCGAGGCGTCGGACGGCGCCGCCGACGGCAAAAGAAAGCTCTATGCCGCCGCGTACCGGCAACACCTTGGCTGTGTTGTCCTTGAATGCCTTACCAGCGCCGAATTGGGCTTGGCGCTGGGACGCGAGAATGTGATACATGCCGCCATCCAGCCGGGCGGCCTGGCCGACAGACTTGTCTTCGATGCGGAACGCCTTGCCGGCTTCCGTTCCCAGAACCCCGCTTCAAACCCCGGCACGGACTGAAAGAGATTCATGAGCGATACCGACGAAACCAAGCGCCCCAAGACGCTGTCGCTGAAGAAGACGGAAACATCCACCGTCAAGCAGAGCTTCAGCCATGGCCGCACCAAGGCCGTGGTGGTGGAGAAGAAGCGCACCCTGGGCGCGCCTCCCGCGCGCAGCACCGCCCAGCCTGCCGCCGCACCGGCCGCCGAGCGGCCCGCGCCCAAGGCGGCGGAAAAGTCCCCGGCCCCCGCCCCGCGCGGCGTGGTGCTGCGCCAGCTGTCGGAAGAGGAAAAGGCCCGCCGGGCCACCGCGCTGGCGGAAGCCAAGGTCAGCGACGCCGAGGCCCGCCGCCACGCCGAGCAGGAAGCCGAACGCCATGCGCGCGAAGAAGCGCAGCTGGCGTCCGAACGCATCGCCGCCGAAAAGCGCAAGGCCGAGGAAGACGCCCGCAAGGCCGCCGACGAGGCCGCCAGAAAGCGCGCCGAACAGGAAGCCGCCCGCCGACTGGAGACGGCACCCAAGCCCGCCGCCGCCGTCACGGAGGAGGCGCCGCGCCGCCGGCTGCAGAACGAAGAGGAAGAAGAAAGCAGCGCCAAGAAGGGCCCCGGCAAGCCCGGCGCCGCAAAGGTGCCCGCTTCGCCCAAGAAGGTCGAAGGCGAGCGCCGCCGCGGCAAGCTGACCGTGACCCGCGCGCTGGAAGGCGATGACGAACGCATCCGCTCGGTCGCCGCCTATCGCCGCCACCTGCAGCGCGTCAACAAGGGCCATCAGAGCCAGCAGGCCGGCCCCGCCGGTCCGCGCGACATCGTGATCCCGGAAACCATCACCGTCTCCGACCTCGCCAACCGCATGGCGCGCCGCGCCGTCGACGTGATCAAGGTGCTGATGAAGAACGGCATGATGGCCACGCCCGCCGACATTATCGACGCCGACACCGCCGAACTGGTGGCCACCGAGTACGGCCATGTGGTCAAGCGCGTGGCCGAAAGCGACGTGCTGGAAGGCCTGACCGGTGCCGCCGATGCGGACACGGCGCTCAGGCCCCGTCCGCCCGTGGTCACCGTCATGGGCCATGTCGACCATGGCAAGACCTCACTGCTGGACGCGCTGCGCAAGACCGACGTGGCCGCGGGCGAAGCCGGCGGCATCACCCAGCATATCGGCGCCTACCAGATTCAGCTCGGATCGGGCCAGAAGATCAGCTTCCTGGACACGCCCGGCCACGCCGCCTTCACCGCGATGCGCGCGCGCGGCGCCAAGGTGACCGACATTGTTATCCTGGTGGTCGCCGCCGATGACGGGGTGATGCCCCAGACGGTGGAAGCCATCGCCCATGCCAAGGCGGCGCATGTGCCGATCATCGTGGCGATCAACAAGATCGACAAAGGCGATGCCAATCCTACCCGCGTCAAGACTGAACTGCTGCAGCATGAAATCCAGGTCGAGGACATGGGCGGCGACGTGCAGGCCGTCGAAGTCTCCGCCATCAAGGGCACGGGCCTCGACAAGCTGGAAGAAGCCATCCTGCTGCAGGCCGAACTGCTGGACCTGAGGGCCAATCCCGACCGCCCCGCCGAAGGCGCCGTGGTCGAAGCCAAGCTGGACAAGGGCCGTGGTCCTGTCGCCACCGTGCTGGTGCAGCGCGGCACGCTGAAGGTGGGCGACATCGTCGTCGCCGGCAGCGAATGGGGCAGGGTGCGGCTTCTGGCCAACGAGCGCGGTGAGACGGTGAAGGAAGCCGGCCCCTCCACGCCCATCGAGGTGCTGGGCCTTTCGGCGCCGCCCGAAGCCGGCGACGAAATGGTGGTGGTGGAATCGGAAGCGCGCGCCCGCGAGGTCGCCGAATACCGGGCCCGCAAGCGCCGCGAACAGCGCCAGGCATCGTCCAGCCGCCAGACGCTGGACCAGTTGCTGCAGACCCGCGAGGCGGGCGAGAAGCGCCAGTTGCCGCTGGTGCTGAAGGCCGATGTCCAGGGCTCCTCCGAAGCCATCCAGGGCGCGCTGGCCAAGCTTGGCACCGACGAAGTGGGCGCCCAGATCCTTCAGTCCGGCGTCGGCGGCATCACCGAAAGCGACGTGATCCTGGCCCATGCCTCGGGCGCGGCGGTGATCGGCTTCAATGTCCGCGCCAACGCCCAGGCCCGCGAACGCGCCAAGCGCGACGGCGTGGAAATCCGCTACTACAACATCATCTACAACCTGGTAGATGACGTGAAGGCGGCGCTGTCGGGCCTTCTGGCGCCGGAAACGCGCGAGAAGTTCCTGGGCAACGCCGAAATTCTCGAGGTGTTCAATATCACCAAGGTGGGCAAGGTCGCCGGCTGCAAGGTCACCGAGGGCGTGGTGCGCCGCGGAGCAAAGGTGCGCCTGATCCGCGACAATGTGGTGATCCACGAAGGCGAATTGTCGACGCTCAAGCGCTTCAAGGATGAGGTGAAGGAAGTCCAGGTCGGCCAGGAATGCGGCATGGCCTTCGCCAACTACCAGGACATGCAGAAGGGCGACGTCATCGAGTGTTTCGAGGTCGAAACCATCCAGCGCGCGCTCTAGGCGGCTAGCGGCCCTCCCCCTTCGACAAGCTCGGGGTGGGGGCCAATTGACCAAATCCTCATGCTGAGCGAAGTCGAAGCATGAGGACGGAATTCTCCAGATGTCCCACCGTCCCTCCAACCGCCCTTCCTCCGCAACCCGGCGGCGACGCGACATGCGCGACAGCGGTCCCACCCAGCGCCAACTGCGCGTGGGCGAATCCCTGCGCCACGCCTTGGCCGAGGTGTTGCGCGACAACGAGATTCGCGATCCCGAACTGGAAGGCGTGTCGGTCACCATAACCCAGGTCCGGCCCTCGCCCGATATGCGCCATGCCACGGTGTTCTGCGAACCACTGGGCGGCAAGAATGCCAAGGCGGTGGTGGCGGCGCTGAACCGCCACAAGGGGTTCCTGCGGGGCGAGATGGGCCACCGCATCGCCATGAAATTCACGCCCGAACTGAGATTCGTCGAGGATGAAAGCTTCGCCGAGGCGCAGAAGATCGAAGACATCCTCAAGTCGCCTGAAGTGCAGCGGGATCTCGCGGCCACACACGATGACGGCGACCGGGAAGACGAACAATCGTGACGCAAGCACATCCTTTTCCTCCCCTGGTTACGGGGGCGGAAAAGGCTCAGGAGCCTTTCCATGGGCCGTAGAAAAAAGGGCCAGCCCGTCCACGGCTGGGTGATCCTGGACAAGCCCATCGGCATGGGTTCGACCCAGGCCGTCGCCGCGGTGCGCCGCATCTTCGATGCCCAGAAGGCCGGTCACGCCGGTACCCTGGACCCCATGGCCACCGGCATCCTGGCCATCGCACTTGGCGAGGCGACCAAGACGGTCCCCTTCGCCATGGACGCCGACAAGACCTATCGCTTCACCGCGACGTGGGGCCAGGCGCGCGACAGCGACGATGCCGAAGGCGCTGTCACCGGCACCAGCGACATCCGCCCCACCCGCGAAGCCATCGAAGCCATGCTGCCCCGCTTCACCGGGGTGCTTTCCCAGGTGCCCCCCGCCTATTCCGCCGTCCGGGTGGGTGGAGAGCGGGCCTATGACCTGGCGCGGGAGGGGGAAACCGTGACCCTGGAGCCCCGCGAAATCGAGGTCTTCGAGGCCCGTCTGCTGAACGCTGTTCGGGATAGCGCCGAGTTCGAAATCACTTGCAGCAAGGGCACTTACGTCCGCGCCTGGGTCCGCGACATCGCCCTCTCACTTGGTACGCTGGGACATGTTTCGGCCCTGCGCCGCACCCGGCTGGGCGCCTGGGCAGAAAAAGACGCGGTGACGCTGGAAACCCTGACCCCTTTTATGCATAGTCCCGCCGCCTTTGGGTATCTGAAGCCCCTTGCAACCGCGCTGGACGGCATCCCGGCGCTGGCTGTCACGGGCGGCGATACGGTTCGCATCCGATCCGGCAATCCCATCCTCATCCGCAGCAGCCTTTTTGCCCGGATGAAGGACGGATTCGGAGAGGGCGATCTTACCGGGCAGACCGTCTATCTCAGGGAAGAAGACGGTTCGCCCGTGGCATTGGCCGAAATCGCCGGGGGAGAACTCCGTCCGTTTCGCGTCTTCAATTTCTCCAGTCCCTGAAAGGGCCGATGACCGATGATTACGCCTGAACGCAAGAAAGAGCTGATCGCCGAATATGCGACCGGCGAAAATGATTCCGGTTCGCCGGAAGTGCAGATCGCGATCCTGTCGGAGCGCATCTCCAACCTGACCGAACACTTCAAGACTCACGCCAAGGACAATCATTCCCGCCGGGGCATGATCAAGATGGTGTCGCAGCGCCGCAGCCTGCTGGACTATGTGAAGTCCCGCGACGTGAAGCGCTATGAGTCGCTGATCGGCCGCCTGGGCCTGCGCCGCTGAAAGCGCAACAGACAGAACTGCCCACGGTGTGCGCGATGCGCGTACGCCGTGGTTTTGCCTTGCGTGAAGATGAGCTTCGCGCCGGGTTTGCTTCAGGCGCGGATGAGCCGCGCCGGGGGCCGGTCCCATAGGGGGACCAATCACGCCCCGGACGCAATATGGCTCCGGGTAGGACGAAAGACGAAAGATGTTCAATATCGTAAAGGAAAGCTTTGAATGGGGTGGGCGCACGCTCACACTTGAGACCGGCCGCATCGCGCGCCAGGCCGATGGCGCGGTGCTGGCGACCTATGGCGAAACCGTCGTGCTGGCCACCGTGGTCGGCGCGCCCGCGCCCAAGGAAGGGGTCGATTTCTTCCCCCTCACCGTGAATTACCAGGAACGCTATTATGCCGCCGGCAAGATTCCGGGCGGCTATTTCAAGCGCGAGCGCGCCCCGACCGAGCGCGAAACCCTGACGTCGCGCCTGATCGACCGGCCGATCCGCCCCCTGTTTGCGGAAGGCTATCGCAACGAAACGCTGGTGGTGGCCCAGGTGCTGAGCCACGACCTGGAAAATGATCCCGACATCGTCGCCATGGTCGCCGCCAGCGCGGCGCTGACGATTTCGGGCATCCCCTTCATGGGCCCGATCGCGGCGGCGCGCGTCGGCTATATCGACGGCGAATATGTTCTCAACCCGCTGGTCGACGACATGGAAAAATCCCAACTCGACTTGGTGGTCGCCGGCACCCGCGATGCGGTGATGATGGTGGAATCCGAAGCCCAGGAACTTTCGGAAGACGTGATGCTGGGCTCGGTGATGTTCGCCCATAGCCAGATGCAGGCCGCCATCGACGCGATCATCCGCCTGGCCGAAAAGTCCGCCAAGGAACCGCGCCCGGTGCCCGAGGATGTGCATGCCCCGGTTCGCGAGAAGCTGAAGGTGGCCACGCATGATGCGCTGACCAATGCCTTTCAGATCGCCGACAAGCACCAGCGCCGCGACGCCATCTCCGCCGTGCGTAAGACCTTTGCCGAAAGTTTTGTCGGCGACGGTGAAGGCCAGGTATCCGCCATTGTCTATTCCGGCCTGATGCATGACGTGGAAGCCCATGTGATGCGCAATGCGGTGCTGGACACCAAGAAGCGCGTCGATGGCCGCGACCTGGTCACGGTCCGCCCGATCGTGGCCGAAGTGGGCGTGCTGCCGCGCACCCATGGTTCGGCCCTGTTCACCCGCGGCGAAACCCAGGCGCTGGTCGTCGCCACGCTGGGCACCGCCGAGGACGAGCAGTTCGTCGACCGGTTGACCGGCACGGGCAAGGAAACCTTCATGCTGCACTACAACTTCCCGCCCTATTCGGTCGGCGAGGTGGGCCGCATGGGCGGACCGGGCCGCCGCGAAGTCGGCCATGGCAAGCTGGCCTGGCGCGCGGTGCATCCGATGCTGCCCAAGAAGGAGGATTTCCCCTACACCATCCGCGTGGTGTCGGAGATCACCGAGTCCAACGGTTCGTCCTCGATGGCGACCGTATGCGGCACCTCGCTGGCACTGATGGATGCGGGCGTGCCCCTGTCCAAGCCCATCGCCGGCATCGCCATGGGGCTTATCCTGGAAGGTGATCGCTATGCGGTCCTGTCCGACATCCTGGGTGACGAAGACCACCTGGGCGACATGGACTTCAAGGTGGCGGGCACCGAAGACGGCGTGACCAGCCTTCAGATGGACATCAAGATCGCCGGCATCACCAAGGAGATCATGAAGGTCGCGCTGGAACAGGCCAAGGGCGGCCGCATGCACATCCTGGGCGAGATGAACAAGGCCCTCACGGGCGCCCGTGCCGAACTGGGCGAGCATGCCCCGCGCATCGAGCAGATCAAGATCCCGGTCGACAAGATTCGCGACGTGATCGGCACCGGCGGCAAGGTGATCCGCGAGATCGTGGAAAAGACCGGCGCCAAGATCAATGTCGAGGACGACGGCACCGTCAAGGTCGCCTCGGCCGACGGCGAATCGATCAAGGCCGCGCTGAAGTGGATTCGCAGTCTGACCGCCGAGCCGGAAGTCGGCCAGATCTATGACGGCAAGATCGTCAAGGTGATGGACTTCGGCGCCTTCGTGAACTTCTTCGGCCCCAAGGACGGGCTGGTTCACGTCTCCGAATTGGCGCAGCAGCGCGTCGCCAGCCCGAAGGACGTGGTCAAGGAAGGCCAGGAAGTGAAGGTCAAGCTGCTGGGCTTCGATGATCGCGGCAAGGTCCGCCTGTCGATGAAGCAGGTCGATCAGGTGACCGGCGAGGACATCGGCAAGAAGAAGGCCGAAGCCGACGCGCCGCAGTCCTGATCCGGCTGCCGCGCATTTGCGAAATAGCGCCCGCGAGGCTTAGGCTTCGCGGGCGTTTCTTTGTGGAGCCCCCATGCCCAGGATCGACATCTCCGCTGCGCCGGTACGCACCGGCAGCGGCTATCCGCCGCCCCATGACGAACCCTGCCGCGCGCGCTCTCGCATGCGGCTGGGCGATGCCGGCGGGTTGACCGATTTCGGCGTCAACCTGCTGACTCTCAAGCCCGGCGTCTGGTCCAGCCAGCGCCACTGGCATCTTCTGGAAGATGAGTTCGTCTACATCGTTTCGGGCGAAGTGGTGCTGGTGACGAATAAAGGCGAAGAACTGCTGCGGGCCGGCGACTGTGCCGCCTTTCCGAAGAATGACGGCGACGGCCATCATCTGGTCAACCGTTCGGATCAGGACGCGGTGCTCCTGGAAGTGGGAACCCGCTCGGGCGGCGACACCTGCTGGTATCCCGACATCGATCTGGTGCTGGACCCCGCCAGGGGCGGGTTCGTCCGCCGCGACGGAACGCCTTATCAGGGTGGTTAACGCGCGTTCGCCGTTCTTGTGCGCGGGGCGCGCCGCGCGCTATGGAAAGCCATGGCCGTCCTTATGCGCCTTGTCAGCCTGATCCTGATCGTCTGCGCCCTGATTCTTCTGGGCGCGGATGCGATCACCAGCCTGGAGCGCGGCGGCGAACTGACGGTGCGCAGCCTGGGCACCGTATGGTCGATCCTGGACGCAGGTAGCCTGAACGACTTCAAGATCTGGCTGCACGACAATGCGCGCTTCGCCGCCCAGCCGGTCTATTCCTTCCTGGCGACGCCGGGCTGGGGCGTGACCGGCGTGATCGGCGTGATCCTGGCCTTCATCTTCGGCAAGCGCCTGGGCCCTGAATAGGCGCGTTCTCTTGCGCCGTGGGTTCGTCGGTTCGCACGCTGCCGTTACGAACCGCTCATGGGCTATTCGCCCACATCGCTCCTTGCTCCTGCCCACGTCACAAAATCGACGCGCCTAACGGTTGCGGCTGCCCCCCGGCACCCACAAAACATCGCCGTCGGCATTGGCGGCACGTGCCACCACGAACAGGTGATCGGACAGCCGGTTGATATACCGAAGCGCGGCGGGATTGATCGCCTCTTCCTGCGCCAGCGCCACCATATGCGTTTCGGCCCGCCGCGTGATGGTGCGGGCCATGTGCAGATGCGCTGCCGGCGCCGTGCCGCCCGGCAGCACAAAACTGGTCAGTGGCGAAAGCCTCTCATTCATTGCGTCGATCTCGCGCTCCAGCCGTTCCACCTGGGCGGGGGTGATCCGCAACGCATCTTGCGCCTTCCTGCCGTCTTCAGGCACGCACAGGTCGGCGCCCAGGTCGAACAGGTCGTTCTGGATGCGCCCCAGCATGGCGTCCATGCCGCCCTCCGCGTCCAGGCTTTTGGCGGCAACTCTGGCGATGCCGATGGCGGCATTGGCCTCGTCCACCGCGCCGATGGCGGCGACGCGCAGGCCGGCCTTGGAAACCCGGCTGCCGTCGCCCAGCCCGGTTTCGCCCTGATCTCCGCCGCGCGTATAGATTTTATCGAGCCGTACCATGTGCCAAACCTGTCTCTTGCCCCCAAAATCCCAGCTTGTATGATCCGGCCATCCTAGCATTTTTGGCCCGCGAATTTGTCGAGAATCCCATGCCGGTAGAGGCCCCCGAAATCATCGAAGTCACCACCACCCGCGTCGCCTGCGATGGCGGAGGCGGCGCCCTGGGCCATCCCAAGGTGTTCCTGGAAATGGGCGACGAGAATTTCGTCGAATGTCCCTATTGCGACAGGCGCTTCGTCCTGAAGGACGGCGCCGCGGGTCACCATTGACCGATTTGAACAAGAAGAGCCTGAAGAAGGGCGACCATCTCTATCTGGTCGACGGATCGGGCTATCTGTTCCGCGCCTATCACGCCCTGCCACCCCTGACGCGCAAGTCCGATGGCCTGCCGACCGGGGCTGTGTCGGGCTACTGCAACATGCTCTGGAAGCTGCTGGAAGACATGAAGGGCGGCGAGGCGCCCACACATCTGGCCGTGATTTTCGATGCCGGCGAAAAGACCTTCCGCAATGATTTCTATCCGCAATACAAGGCTCATCGCCCGCCGCCGCCCGAAGACCTGATCCCGCAATTTCCGCTGGTGCGCGACGCCACCCGCGCCTTCGGCGTCGCCTGCATCGAGATGGCGGGCTATGAGGCCGACGATCTGATCGCAACCTATGCGCGGCTGGCGCGCGAGGCGGGCGCGCGCACCACCATCATCTCCTCCGACAAGGACCTGATGCAGCTGGTGGTGGACGGCAGGGTCGAGCTGCTGGACACGATGAAGAACAAGCGCATTGCTTCCGCCGAGGTGATGGAGCGTTTCGGCGTCACGCCGGACAAGGTGGTGCAGGTCCAGGCGCTGGCCGGTGATTCCACCGACAATGTGCCCGGCGTGCGCGGCATCGGCGTGAAGACCGCCGCCGAACTCATCAATATCTATGGCGACGTGGAAACGCTGCTGGCCCGCGCCGGCGAGATCAAGCAGAACAAGCGGCGCGAGACGCTGATCGAGAATGCGGAAAATGCGCGCGTCTCGCTCAGGCTGGTGACGCTGGACGCAAATGTGCCGCTAAGCGAACAGCCCGGCGGCTTCGCGGTGCGCGAGCCTGAACCGAAAGAGCTGATCGCCTTCCTCAAGGCGATGGAATTTACCACCATCACCAAACGTGCGGCGGCGCATTTCCAGATCGAGGATCTGGATGCCATCGCTTCCGACCCCGGCCTGGCCGTCCCGCCGCACCTTAAGATCGAATTGCCGGAACCCCTGGTGCCCGCAATCTCGCCGCTGGAAGATGCGATCCGCAAGCCCATCGACCACGACGCCTATGCAACCGTCACAATGCCGGCCGACCTGGACAAGTGGATCGCCAGGGCGCACGCGACAGGCATCGTCTGCGTCGATACCGAAACCACTTCGCTCGATCCGATGCAGGCGGGCCTGTGCGGCGTGTCGCTGGCGGTTGCGCCGGGCGAGGCCTGTTATGTCCCCTGCGGTCATCGCCGGGGCGACGGCCTGTCGCTTGATGGGGGCGGCGAGATCGAGCAGATGGCCGAGGCCGATGTGATCGCGCGCCTGAAGCCCCTGCTCGAAGATGATGCTGTCCTCAAGGTCGGCCAGAACCTGAAGTATGACGCGGCCATCTTTCTGGAGCGCGGCATACGCCTGGACCCCATCGACGACACGATGCTTATCTCCTATGTGCTGGAAGGCGGCCTGCACGGCCACGGCATGGACGAGCTCAGCGAGCTGCATCTGTCCCACACGCCCATCGCCTTCAGCGAAGTCACCGGCAAGGGCAGGGAGAAGATCGGCTTCGACTGCGTGCCGGTGAAGGAGGCGACACGTTATTCCGCCGAGGACGCCGACGTCACCTTGCGCCTTTACATGCTGCTGGGGCCCAAGCTGGCCGAGGCGGGCAAGCGCGCCGTCTATGAGACGCTGGAACGGCCGCTGGTCATGGTGCTGGCCGATATGGAGCGGGCGGGCGTTTCCATCGACCCCGACCTGTTGCGCAAGCTGTCCAACGATTTCGCCAAACAGCAGGCCGGGCTGGAGACAAGGATTCACAAGCTGGCCGGCGGTCCGTTCAACATCGGCTCGCCCAAGCAGCTTGGCGATATCCTGTTCGGCAAGATGGGCGTGGAAGGCGGCAGGAAGACCAAGACCGGCGCCTGGTCGACCGACAGCGACGTGCTGGAGGATGTGGCCGCCCAGGGCCATGAAATCGCGCGCCTGGTGCTGGACTGGCGCGCGCTGGCCAAGCTGCGCGGCACCTATACCGACGCGCTGCCCGGCTTCATCAATCCGAAGACCGGCCGTGTGCACACCTCATATGCGATGGCCTCTACCTCCACCGGGCGGCTGGCCTCCAGCGATCCCAACCTGCAGAACATTCCGGTGCGCACCGAGGAAGGACGGCGCATCCGCCAGGCCTTTGTCGCGCCCAGGGGGGCAAAGCTGATCAGCGCCGACTACAGCCAGATCGAGCTGCGTCTTCTGGCGCATATCGCCGACATTCCGCAGCTGAAAAAGGCGTTCGCCGAAGGGCTGGACATTCACGCCATGACCGCGTCGGAAATCTTCGGCGTGCCGGTCAAGGACATGCCCGCCGAAGTGCGCCGCCGGGCCAAGGCGATCAATTTCGGCATCGTCTATGGCATTTCCGCCTTCGGCCTCGCCAACCAGCTTGGCATCCCCCAGGGCGAGGCGTCGGACTATATCAAGAAATACTTCGCCCGCTTTCCGGGCATCCGCGACTATATGGAAGAAACCAAGCAGTTCGCGCGCACCCACGGCTTTGTCGAAACGCTGTTCGGCCGGCGCATCCATATCCGCGAGATAAACTCCAAGGTGCCGGGTTTCCGCGGCGGGGCCGAGCGGGCGGCAATCAACGCGCCGATCCAGGGCGCGGCCGCCGACATCATCCGCCGCGCCATGGTCAGGCTGCCGCCGCTTCTGCCCAAATCGGTGAAGATGCTGCTGCAGGTGCATGACGAACTGATCTTCGAGGCGCCGGAAAAAGATGTGGCGATGGCGTCGAAGATCATTGTGGGCGCGATGGAAAAAGCCGCGCTGCCGGCAGTGGAGATTTCCGTACCGCTGGTGGTGGAAGCCCGCGCCGCCGACAACTGGGACGCCGCGCATTGAATTTTGACCCCCTCCGGCTTCAGCTTCCGCTCGGCTCGTCCGTACGCTGTCGCTACGGACGGTCGCCTTCGCTCGCTGAAGCCACCTCCCCCGCCGGCGCGCTGCGCGCGCGCAGGGGAGGCGGGCCTGTGTGCGCTGATACGAATTAAGCCGCGATCGACTTCAGACCCGTCTCGGCGGTGATGCCCGCCTTGCCCAGCGTTTCCATCAGTTCGGCCATCAGGGTCTGGTTGTCGGGCTTTTCGTCGCCTGGCTTAAGGCTCGCCGTCTGCGCCGCCAGATAGCCGGTCAGGAAGCCCGGCCGCGACAGGTGTCCCAGGATCAGCTCGCGCGCCCGCGCCGACACGCTGCCTTCGGTCAATACGCCGCCCGTCGCCAGCCGCAGCAGGGTCTGCGCCTTTTCGACATGGCTGGTATTGCGGGCCTCGATGGCTTCGAACACGCGCCCGCGCGCTTCGATGCGGGCGGCGATGCTGTCCAGCTTGTCGGCGATCTCGTTCCTGGTCACGTCGATGAAGCCGCTGCGCTTGACCCGTGCCTGCAACTGGGCCAGGCGTTGCAGCCGGCCCAGCACCGGCACCTTGGGATCGGAGAAAAGCGCATCGAAGGGCGCCGATGTCAGGATGGGCATCACGAATTTGGCCAACAGGCGCTTGTTCTCCGCGCCGATGATATTCTCTTCCACGAACAGAAGCTGTTCCAGCTTCTCGTCGGGCGGGGCATCGCCAAGCTGGCGGCCCAGGCCCTCCGGCGTCACCAGGCGCTTGGACCTTAGGGTGAAGGCGGCGACCAGGTCTTCGTGACTCAGATATTTGCCTACGCCCAGCACGATGGAATTGGCGATCACGCGCAGGGTCTTCAGCTCGTCCACCATGGAATCGGGGCAAAGCCGCTTGTTGCTCTTGAATTCGGCCACCAGCCGGTTGGCCACGGCGGTGCGCGAATTGGGCAGGGTGTCGGCGGCGAAATGCCCGCTCAGCGCCAGAAGCCCGCTCCTGGCGCCCGGAACCGGCTTGCCCAGGAACAGCGCCACCAGCCGCTGCAGCGCCTGGCCCAGGTTTTCGGCGGCGCCGATCAGTTCGTGCAGGGCGGCCGATCCGCTCAGCACCTCGGCCATCACCGCATCGATCGATGCCATCACCAGCCTGCGCGCCGCCTCGTCCGCGGGGGCCTGCTCCATGACGGCGATCAGCATCCCCACCTTCTCGTCCCAGCCCTTGGCCTCCTTCAGGTGCTGGGCCAGCGCGCCGTTGAAGACATAGGCGGCATTTCCCGTGGGCCGCGCGCACAGTTCGCAGGCCAGCTCGGCGAGCTGGCCGGGCTCAGGATCGGCAAACAGGCCCGCCCGCTGGTCGCGATAGACACGATGGATGGCATTTGTGGTCAGTTCGTTCAGGCCCTTGATGATCTGCTGCACCGGCGTCTTGGTGGACGAGGCCTGCGCCACGGCCACCTTCTGGATGGCGTGCTGATAGGCCGTGCCGGTGGCCTCGAACTTCTCCAGCATGTCGGCGCGGTGGATCAGCTCGGTGATGGTGATCTTGTTGCGGGCCAGGAAGTCGCCCAGGAGCCGCGTCATCGTCTGGCGCGCGTGATAGGAATAAAGATCGTCCGGCTTGAAACAGGGGATGGCGTGGGGAACGTCTTCCTCGGCGGGCGGAACCTTCACCTGGTTGTGGCCGTCCTCGAAAATCTTCAAGGTCAGGTAGTCGCCGGTCTCTTCGTTGTAGGTTTCCTTGACGACCTTCACGCCGGTGGCGTTGTCGCCGCTCATCAGTTCCTCGGCGATACGCAAGGCGTCTTCGCGGTTGGAGCGGACCTCATGAAGGGTCCAGCCGCCCCTGGCGCCGGCACGCCGGAATATCTCGAAATGTATTTCCTGACCCATTTGTGGAATGTGCCGCAAAGTTTTTTAAGCGCGGGTTAAGCCTGCGGTGCCATCAGGCTGGGATTTGTGCCGCACAGGGCACAGGCCGGATCGGCCGGAACGGCTATGGTACGAAAGCGTGCTGCCAGCGCCTCATAGACCAAGAGTTTCCCGGCCAGCGACGTACCGATTCCCGTGATTTCCTTGATCGCTTCCAGGGCCTGAAGCGATCCCATCACTCCGGCGGCGGCCCCCAGCACCCCGGCCTCGGAACAATTTGGCACGGTGCCGGGCGGCGGCGGTTCCGGGAACAGGCAGCGGTGACAGGGCAGCGTGCCGTGCGCCGCATAGGCCTTCCAGGTGGAAAGCTGGCCCTCGAACTCGGTGACGGCGGCGCTGACCAGCGGCTTTGCGGCAAAAAAACAGGCGTCGCCCAGAAGAAACCGGGTGGGGAAATTGTCGCTGCCGTCGGCAACCAGGTCATATCCGGCGATCAGGCCCATTACATTGTCCGCCGCCACTCGGAACGGGTGGGTCACCACCCGGACCCCGGGATTGAGGGCGGCCACCGCCCCGGCTGCCGCCTCCACCTTGGGCCGCCCGACGTCGGCGGTGCGGAACAGGACCTGGCGCTGCAGGTTGGACAGGCTCACCCGGTCGTCATCGGCCAGGCCCAGCGTGCCCACCCCCGCCGCCGCCAGATAGAGCGCCACCGGGCTGCCCAGCCCGCCCGCACCCACCACCAGCACCCTGGCGGCACGCAGCTTTGCCTGACCCGCGCCGCCAAGCTCGCGCAGCACCAGATGGCGCGCATAGCGGTCCAGTTCGTCGTCGCTCAACCCTGCCATCGCCTTACCCAGATATGGGCTTCCAAAGCGCACCCCAGGCGGTGACATTGCCGTGACAAGGCGCTGCCCGGGAAGCCCCCGACAAAAACCATAAGCCTTTGATGAGTAACTTCATTTCGTTCCGACTGTATACATTTGTGACCGGCCTTGCAGGAAGGTAGGTTGCACAGCCTTCGATCCCCTGCGCGACCTTTCTGCCTATTTCTGGAGCTTTCATGTCCGACAACAGCCTTTCCCGCCATGGGCTTCGCAACCTGTCCCGGGTGAATTTCAACCTCAGCGCGCCCGCTCTTTATGAGGAAGCGGGCCGCCGCGGCGAAGGCCAAGTCGCCAAGAACGGTCCTTTGGTGGTGCGCACGGGCCAGCACACCGGCCGCTCGGCCGGCGACAAGTTCGTGGTGCGCGACGAGACGACGGAAAAGACCGTCTGGTGGGACAACAACAAGGCGATGAGCCCGGCGCAGTTCGACGCGCTTCATGCCGACATGATGAAATTCGCCGAAGGCAGGGAGCTGTTCGCCAAGGACCTGTTCGGCGGCGCCGACCTGACCCATCGCATCAGCGTGCGCATCATCACCGAATATGCCTGGCATTCGCTGTTCGTCCATCACCTTTTGATCCGCCCCACGGCGGAAGAGTTGAAAAGCTTCGACCCGGAATTCACCATTATCGATCTGCCCAGCTTCACCGCCGACCCGGCCCGCCACGGCACCGTGGGCGGCACGGTGATCGCGGTGAACTTCGCCAAAAAGATCGTCCTGATCGGCGGCACCTCCTATGCGGGGGAGATGAAGAAGTCGGTCTTCACCATCATGAACTACCTGCTTCCCGCCAAGGGCGTGATGAGCATGCATTGCTCGGCCAACGTGGGCGGCGACGACAGATCGGCCATATTTTTCGGGCTTTCCGGCACCGGCAAGACCACCCTGTCGGCCGATGCCAGCCGCACCCTGATCGGCGATGACGAGCATGGCTGGAGCGAGAACGGCATCTTCAACATCGAGGGCGGCTGCTATGCCAAGGTGATCCGCCTGTCGCGCGAAGCCGAGCCCGAAATCTTCTCCACCACCGAACGCTTCGGCACCGTGCTGGAGAATGTGGTGATGGATCCGGCGACCCGCGAATTGGACCTGGACGATGCGCGCTTTGCGGAAAACACCCGCGCCGCCTATCCGATCGATTTCATTCCCAATGCCAGCCTGACCGGCCGCACCGGCCATCCCAGCAACGTGATCATGCTGACGGCCGATGCCTTTGGCGTGCTTCCGCCGATCGCGCGGCTGACCCCCAGCCAAGCCATGTACCACTTCCTGTCGGGCTTCACCGCCAAGGTGGCCGGCACCGAAAAGGGCCTGGGCAAGGAGCCGCAGCCGACCTTCTCCACCTGCTTTGGCGCGCCCTTCATGCCGCGCCATCCGTCGGAATACGGCAACCTGCTGCGCGAACTGATCGGCCGGCACCAGGCCGACTGCTGGCTGGTGAATACCGGCTGGACCGGTGGGGCGTTCGGGACCGGCAGCCGCATGCCGATCAAGGCCACCCGCGCCCTGCTGAACGCGGCGCTCGACGGGTCGCTGGCCAATGTGGAGATGCGCATCGACCCCAATTTCCGCTTCCGCGTCCCGGTGGCGGCGCCGGGGGTCGATAGCGCCATCCTCAATCCGCGCGACACCTGGGCCGACAAGGCGGCGTATGATGCCCAGGCCCAGAAGCTGGCCCGCATGTTCCGCGAGAATTTCAGGAAGTTCGAGGCCCATGTCGGCGACGACGTGCTGGCGGCGGCCCCGGTTCTGGCAGAAGCTGCGGAGTAAGCCCCCACTCTTGCCATGGCCCACTTCACGTGGGCCAGCCGCAACCGCCGATGCCTGCCGTTCTGGATGGCCCAGTCAAGCCGGGCCATGACGTAATGAAATCAAATACTTACCGCGCAATATAAGGTGCAGCATAGATCGCTATGCTGCACCTTTTTGCTGCAATATAGAGCGCAGCATTTTCAGTCGAACGCCCGTTCCAATCCGCGGGCAAGCAGTACAGCGTCGCCTGATTCAGGGCGCTCCCAGCGGGCGCAAGCGTGAAGCCGTCGCGCTCCAACGCCGCCTGCATCAGACCCGCCGGTACACCCACACGCGCGCAGGCGGGACATTGGCCCAGACCAGCGCGGCGCGGTGAACCGCAAAGCCTTCGGGCGCGGCCACCGGCGCATTGGTGCCATAGGAGAACTGGATGATGGGCGCGCCCGGCGCCAGATGCCGCGCCAGCCCCTCCATATAGGCGCGGCGGCTTGCCGGCGGAAAATTCAGCAGCGGCAGACCCGAAACAATGGCGGCGAAGGGCGCGCGCGATCCGGGGCCCAGGGCGTGGACAAGGTCGAAGGCGTCGCCCCGGATCACCTCCACCGCCGGATAGCGGCCGGCCAGTTCGGCCGCCATGTCGGGATCGAATTCCACCGCCGTCAGGCGCTCGGCCGGTACGCCATGCTCCAGGATGGCCTGGGTGATGGAGCCGGTGCCGGGCCCCAACTCCAGCACCGGCCCCTGATGGGGATCGCCGATCTGACGGGCAATGGCCCGTGCCAGTGCCGGGCCGGATGGAAGGACCGCGCCGATATTCTTGGGCCGCGCGATCAGCGCACGCAGGAAGCGCAGATTGTCGGCCAGGCTGGTTCCCGGCGCGGGCCTGGCATTGGTCACGGTTCTGGCGGTCAAGCAGGGTCCTTTCGCACCAAGGTCGGGATGGACCATAGGCCAAAAGAACAATCGGGCGAAGCGGTTAGTTGCATGCCTGGGGACGCGTCGCCAGTCTGCCCACTGGCCCTCTACTGGCCGCTCCAGAATTCCTTCAGCCGGGCCATGAAGCCCTCGGCCTCCGGCTGGCAGCCGGCCTGGCTCTCGGTTTCGAATTCGCGCAGCAATTCCTTCTGTCGCCTGGTCAGCTTGACGGGGGTCTCCACCGCCAACTCGACATACAGGTCACCCCGCTGGGCGCTGCGCAGCACCGGCATGCCCTTGCCCTTCAGGCGGAACTGCCGCCCGGGCTGGGTGCCTTCGGGGATTTTCACATTGGCGCGCCCGCCGTCCAGGGTGGGCACTTCCATCGCCCCGCCCAGCGACGCGGTGACGAAGCTCACCGGCACACGGCAATGCAGGTCATGGCCGTCGCGCTGGAAGATGGGATGCTCGGCCACCGACAGGAAGATATAAAGATCGCCCGGCGGCCCGCCATTGAGACCCGCCTGGCCTTCGCCCGACAGGCGGATGCGCGTGCCTTCCTCGACGCCGGGCGGCACATCGACATTCAGCGTGCGCTCTTTCTGCTCCAGCCCCGATCCGCGGCACGCCTTGCAGGGATGGCGGATGACTTTGCCGGTGCCGCGGCAGCCGTGACAGGTGCGCTCGATGGTGAAGAAGCCCTGGGTGGCGCGCACCTTGCCGTGCCCGGCACAGGTGGGACAGGTCTCGGCGGCATGCCCGGCCTCGGCGCCTGATCCGCTGCACGCCTCGCAGGCGACCTGGGTGGGCACCTTGATCTCGGCAGAGCGGCCGGCGAAGGCTTCCTCCAGCGTGATTTCCAGATTGTAGCGCAGGTCGGCGCCACGGTTGCGGCGATTGCCGCGGGCGCGCTGGCCCATGATGTCGCCGAAGAAATCCTCGAACACTTCGCTGAAGGAGCCGGCGAAATCGCCAAACGGATTGCCCGCCCGCGCGCCCGCCGCGCCCCACATGCCGGCCTGGCCGTTTTCGAAGGCGGCATGGCCGAAGCGGTCATAGGCGGCGCGCTTCTGGTCGTCCTTCAGGATGTCATAGGCTTCGTTGATTTCCTTGAAGCGGACCTCGGCGGTGTGGTCGTCGGGATTGCGGTCAGGATGGAACTTCATCGCCAGCTTGCGATAGGCGGCCTTCAGAATATCCGCGCTGGCGCTCTTGGGGCATTCAAGGGTTTCGTAATAACAGCGCTTCGTGCTCATTATAAAAAGCCCAACCCCCTCCGGCCTTCGCTTCCTGTCGTCGCGTTCGGCATATGATGCCTGGCGCTCCTAAGTCGCTTCCGCCACCTCCCCCTTCCTGGCGCTTGCGCGCCGAAGGGGGAGGAAGCCGGAGTTATTTATGCGGCGCCCTTCTTGGAATCGTCGACTTCCTCGAAATCGGCGTCCACCACATTGTCCTCCTTGGCCGCGCCGGCCGCGCCCTCGGCGGGCTGCGCACCGCTTTCGGCTGCCTGCTGGGCCTTGTACATGGCCTCGCCCAGCTTCATTGACGCCTGGGCCAGGGTATTGGTCTTGGCCTTCACGTCTTCCACATCGTCGGACTTGACCGATTCCTTCAGCGCGGCGAGGGCGGCCTCGATCGCGGACTTCTCATCGGCGCCGACCTTGTCGCCATGCTCGGCGACAGCTTTCTCGGTCGAATGGATCAGGGCATCGGCCTGGTTGCGGGCCTCCACCAGCTCCTTGCGCTTCTTGTCCTCGGCTGCGTGCTCCTCGGCGTCCTTGACCATCTTCTGGATATCGGTGTCGGAAAGACCGCCGCTGGCCTGGATACGGATCTGCTGCTCCTTGCCGGTGGCCTTGTCCTTGGCGGTCACGCTGACGATGCCGTTGGCGTCGATGTCGAAGGTGACCTCGATCTGCGGCACGCCGCGCGGCGCCGGGGGAATGCCCTGAAGGTCGAAGCGGCCCAGCGACTTGTTGTCGGCCGCCATCTCGCGCTCGCCCTGGAAGACATTGATCGTCACGGCGGTCTGGTTGTCCTCGGCGGTCGAGAAGATGTTGCTCTTCTTGGTCGGGATGGTGGTGTTGCGGTCGATCAGCCGGGTGAAGACGCCGCCCAGCGTCTCGATGCCCAGCGACAGCGGCGTGACATCGAGCAGCAGCACGTCCTTGACTTCGCCCTTCAGCACGCCGCCCTGGATGGCGGCGCCGATGGCGACCACTTCGTCGGGATTGACGCCCTTGTGCGGCTCCTTGCCGAACAGGTTCTTGACCGTCTCCTGTACCTTGAGCTTGCGGGTCATGCCGCCGACCAGGATCACTTCGTCGATCTGCTGGGCGGTGACACCGGCATCCTTCAGCGCCTGCTTGACCGGACCGGTGGTCTTCTGGATCAGCTCGTCGACCAGGCTTTCCAGCTTAGCGCGAGTGATCTTGATGGTCAGATGCTTGGGGCCCGAGGCGTCGGCGGTGATGAAGGGCAGGTTGACCTCGGTCTGCTGCGCGCTCGACAGCTCGATCTTGGCCTTCTCGGCCGCGTCCTTCAGCCGCTGCAGCGCCAGGCGGTCGGAGCGCAGGTCGATCCCGTTCTCCTTCTTGAACTCGTCGGCCAGATAGTTGACCACGCGGGTGTCGAAATCCTCGCCGCCCAGGAAGGTGTCGCCGTTGGTCGACTTCACCTCAAACACGCCGTCGCCGATCTCAAGGATGGAAACGTCGAAGGTGCCGCCGCCAAGGTCATAGACGGCGATGGTGCCGGCGGCCTTCTTGTCCAGGCCATAGGCCAGCGCCGCGGCGGTGGGCTCGTTGATGATGCGCAGGACTTCCAGGCCGGCGATCCTGCCGGCGTCCTTCGTGGCCTGGCGCTGGGCATCGTTGAAATAGGCCGGAACGGTGATCACCGCCTGGGTGACCTTCTCGCCCAGATGGGCCTCGGCCGTCTCCTTCATCTTGGTCAGGATGAAGGCGGAAATCTCGGAGGGGCTGAACTTCTTGCCGTCGCGGCCCTGCACCCAGGCATCGCCATTGTCGGCCTTGACGATCTTGTAGGGGACCATGCCCATGTCCTTCTGGGTCATGGGATCGTCGAAGCGGCGCCCGATCAGGCGCTTGATGGCGAAGAAGGTGTATTCGGGATTGGTGACCGCCTGGCGCTTGGCGGGCTGGCCGACCAGGCGCTCGCCGTCGGGGGCGAAGGCGACGATGGAGGGGGTGGTGCGGGCACCTTCCGCATTTTCAATGACCCGGGGGGTGCTGCCTTCCATTACTGCGACGCAGGAATTGGTCGTGCCCAGATCGATGCCGATTACTTTAGCCATGCTTAATTCCTCTCAAACGGGCATGGAGTCCTGACCCCTAGGGCGTCCTCCGGTCCATCCCATTGAATTCTTTGACAGAATACGCAAGACCCCAAAGCCCTTGCGTACCACAGGGGGTATATAGGCAGGGGCCCGGTCCTTGCCAAGTCTTTGGCCCGAATCAGGTCCCTCACGCCTCAGGTATTCAGACGCCAGATCTCGTAATTGAGCAGGCCGGCGAAACAGGTCCAGCCCAAATAAGGCACCAGCATCATGCCTGCGATGGGGTCGCGGCGCCAGAACAGAACCAGGGTCGCCAGGATTGCCAGGTTCAGCAGCAGCAATTCCGCAAGTGCGAAGCCGGGCTGGTGCAGGCCGAAGAAAATGCCGCTCCAGCAGAAGTTCAGAAGCAGCTGCGCCCCGAATGCATACAGTGCCGGATCCCTCAGGCCGGTCTTGTGCCATACCCGCCAGGCCGCCACTGCCATCAGCACATAAAGCGTGGTCCAGACCGGGGCGAACACCCAGTTGGGCGGATTGAAGGATGGCTTGACCAGCCCGGCGTACCAGGTGGCGACGTTTGGCTCGGTGAACAGGCTGGCGGCGGCGCCCACGCCCAGCGTCGCCAGCAGGAACATGCCCAGCGGGCGATAACGGGCGCGCTTCGCATCGGTCCATTCCATCCCGAATTCCTCTTTTGCCGGGGTTTCCCCCAAGGATAGGCTTTTGCATCCTTCGCTGTCACCGGGAGCCGTCATGCCCAGTTTCACCCGCCGCACCGGCATCGCCCTGATGGGATCGGCGGCGTTCATTCCCTCCGCCTTTGCCGCCGGCGGCGCGGATGCCGACTTTGATGCATTGAGCAAGCGCTGGCTGGAAAGCTTCCTGGCCCTTCAACCCATCACCGCAACCTATGTCGGCGACCACCGCTTCGACGGCCAGATCGACGACATGAGCGCGGCCGGCCGCGCGGCCCGCACCGCACGCTGGCGCATGCTGCTGCAGGCGCTCGGCAGGATCGAGCGCACGCAATTGTCGCGCAACAACCAGGTGGACGCGGCGATCCTCAAAAACCAGCTCGAATACATGATTTGGGACGATGAACGCCTGCAAAGCTGGGCCTGGGACGCCTATGGCTGGTCGCAGACGGCGGGCAATGCGCTTTATTTCCTGATGGCGCGGGACTTCGCGCCGATGGCCACGCGCCTGAAATCGGCGGCGGCACGGATGAAGCGCCTGCCGCTGCTGCTGGAGCAGATGCGCGGCAGCCTGGTGCCGGCGCGGGTGCCGCCTATCCACGCCGCCACCGCGGCAAAGCAGAATGGCGGCGTGATCGACATTGTCGACTCCATGATCCTGCCGCACGCGCACGTGCTGGCGCTGGCGGATCAGGCGGAGCTGAAAACGGCGGCCGATCTGCTGCGCGGCGCGGTGAAGCTGCATCAGAAATGGCTGGACGAAACGCTGGTGCCGAACGCCAAAGGCGATTTCCGCCTCGGTGCGGCGCTGTTCGACGAGAAGCTGGCCTTCACCCTCGAATCCGACCTGTCCCGCAAGGAAATCCGTGCACGCGCGCATGGCGCCCTGAAACAGACCCGCGCACAAATGCACGACCTGGCAAAGCGGGTGCTGGTGGCGCGCAAGACGCCCAATGTCGATGCGATGGACGAGCAGGCCACGATCCAGGCTGCGCTTGACCTGTGCTATGCCGACCGTCCCGCGCCGGACAGGCTGGTGGAAACCTCGCGGGGCGCCGTGGCGATGGCGACGAAGTTCGTACGCGACAAGAACATCATCACCCTGCCCGACGCGCCGGTCCGGATCATCACCATGCCCAGGTTCCAGCAGGGCGTGGCGGTGGCCTATTGCGATCCGCCGGGTCCGCTGGACAAGAAACTGGCGACTTTCTACGCCGTCTCGCCCATTCCCGAAGGCTGGAGCAGGAAACAGACCGACAGCTTCCTGCGCGAATACAACAGGCGCGCCATCGCCGACATCGCCGTGCATGAGGCGATGCCCGGCCACTATGTCCAGCTCTGGCATGCCAACAAATACCCGTCGATGATCCGCGCCGTGCTGTGGTCGGGCAGTTTCGTCGAGGGCTGGGCGGCCTATGCCGAGAACATGATGGCCGAGGAAGGCTTCTATCAGGCCGATCCGCTCTACCGGCTCGCGCAGCTGAAAGTGTGGCTGCGCTCCATCACCAACGCGATCCTCGACCAGGCCATCCATTGCGACGGCATGAGCGAAAAGGACGCGATGAAACTGATGACCGAGGCGGCGTTCCAGGAGGAAAGCGAGGCCGCCGGCAAATGGACCCGCGCGCGGCTGTCATCGGCCCAGCTTTCCACCTATTTCGTGGGGCGGTCGGAGCATGACGCCATCCGCAAGCGCGCGCAGGAAAAGGGCGGCTTCAATCCGAAGCACTATCATGACACGATGCTGTCCTTCGGCTCGCCGCCCGCGCGCTTCGCCGAGGCGCTGATGTTCGGCGATCCGATAACCTGATTTATCCGAAACCGGCCGCGCGATGCGCCGGCTTGCGCACACGCCGCCATTTTGAAATGATATTGAAGATGCTTGCGGCATGAGGACGAGATGGTTGGCAAACGCAAGACGAAATCTCTCTCGAAATCGAAATCGAAATCGAAATCGAAATCGAAGCCGAAGTCCCGTGCCAAACCGTCGGCGCCATCGCGCCTTACGCTGATCCTGGTGGCGACGCGCAAGGGGGCATGGATCTATCGCTCCGACCGCGCGCGCGAAACCTGGCGCGCCGATGGCCCGCATTTCCTGGGCCAGATCATCCATCACCTGGTCATGGACCGGCGCAGCGGTACCTTGCTGGCGGCGGCCAAAACCGGCCATCTGGGCCCCACCATCTTCCGCTCCACCGATCTGGGCAAAAGCTGGGAGGAAGCGGCACGTCCGCCCGCCTTTGCCAAAGTCGCGGAGGGCCTTAAGGGCCGCAGTGTCAACCACACTTTCTGGTTGACGCCGGCGCATGAGAACGAACCGGGGGTCTGGTACGCGGGCACCTCGCCGCAGGGTCTGTTCCGCAGCGAGGATGACGGCGTGAACTGGACGCCATTTTCGATCGTCAATGACGATCCGGTTTATCGCGGCTGGATGGGCAGCGAGCAGGACGGAACGCCCGACGGGCCCAAGCTGCATTCGGTGACTATCGATCCACGCGATCCCAAGCATCTCTATTTCGCGATGTCTGGCGGCGGCGTGCATGAAAGCCGCGACGGCGGCGCCAGTTTTTTCCCGCTGGTGGAAGGGCTGGAGGTGGTCGAGGGCTTCGATGCCGCGAATGTGACGTTCCACGATCCGCATTGCGTGCGGCTGTGTCCGTCCAATCCCGACCGGCTGTACCAGCAGAACCATTGCGGCATCTATCGCCTGGATCGGCCGGGCATCCGCTGGAAGCGCATCGGCAGGGCGATGCCGCGCGCGGTGGGCGATATCGGTTTTCCCATGGTGGTGCATCCGCGCGACGACGACAGGGCATGGGTGCTGCCGATGGACGGACAGACGGTGTGGCCGCGCACCGCGGTGGACGGAAAGCCCGCGGTCTACGCCACCGCCGACGGCGGCAAAAGCTGGTCGCGGCAGGATAGGGGCATGCCCCGGCGCGATGCGTGGTGGACGGTGAAGCGCCAGGCGATGAGCGCCGATGCGCACGATCCGGTCGGGCTTTATTTCGGTACCACCAGCGGCGAGTTGTGGGCCAGCCGCAACGAAGGCCGTGCCTGGCGCGCGATCGCCCGCCATCTGCCGGAAATCTATGCGGTGGAGACGGCCGAGATCGGCTGAACGACGCGATGAACGTTCTGATCGCCAGCCCCTTGCGGTCCTATACCGGCGCCTCGATGGTGGCGGCGGACGGCGCGACGGTGGGCGCGGTGTTGGCCGATCTGGACCGGCGCTACCCCGGCATCCGCTTTCGCATGGTGGACGAGCAGGACCGCATCCGCCGCCACGTGCGCCTGTTTGTCAACGGGGCGCCGACCTTCGATCTTTCCGCGCCGCTGTCGCCTGCCGACGAGATCTGCATCGTCCAGGCGCTGAGTGGCGGGTGAGACGTTACCGCCCCGCGTGATCGGCCAGAACCTGCGCGATGCAGGCTGACACCTTTTTGGCCGTGGCGATGTGCAGGAATTCGTTGGGGCCGTGTGCATTCGAATGCGGACCCAGGACGCCCGTCACCACGAACTGCGTGCCGGGGAATTTCTCGCCCAGCATGGCCATGAAGGGGATCGATCCGCCCTCGCCCTGATACGCCACCGGCCTGCCGAAGGCGGCGTTGCTGGCCTTGTTCAGCGACGCCTCCAGCCATGGCGCCAGCGTGGGCGCGTTCCAGCCATTCTCGCCGCGCGGCGCATCGAAGCGCACTTCGGCATTGTAAGGCGGGTCGCTTTCCAGCGTTTTCTTCACCGCCGCGCGCGCCGGCTCTGCGGCGCAGGTCGGCGGCAGGCGCAGCGACAGCTTCAGCGTGGAATAGGGCAGAAGCACATTGCCGCCATTCTCCGGCAACGGATAACCGGCGACCGCCGTGACCGCCAGTTGCGACATCCAGGTCTTTTCCAGGACGCGCGCGGCATTGTCGGCACCCATCGGCTTCGTCGACCCGGCAAAGGGCAGCTCGGTGAAGACGGTGTCGCCCAGGATTTCGGCGGTCGCCTTTGCCTGCTGCACGCGGTCATCCGGCACGGCCACGAACAGTTCGGGCAGCGTCAATCGTCCGGTGGCTTTGTTTTCGATCCGGTCCAGCAGCGCGCGGGCGATGCGAAAGCTTGACGGCACGATTCCGCTGGCCGCGCCCGAATGCACGCCCTCGGTCAACACGCGCACGGTCAGGTTGCCGATGACCATGCCGCGCAGGGACGTGGTCAGCCACAGCTGGTCGTAATTGCCGCAACCGGAATCCAGGCACACCACCAGGTCGACGGTGCCGATGCGGGCCGACAGATGGTCGATATAGAAGGGAAGGTCGGGCGAGCCGGATTCCTCGCATGCCTCGATCACGATCACCGCGCGGGCATGGGGGATGTTCTGTTCTTTCAGCGCCAGCAGCGCCGAGATCGCCGCGAACATGGCATAGCCGTCGTCGGCGCCGCCGCGGCCATAGAGTTTGCCATCCTTCAGCACCGGCTCCCACGGACCCATGCCGTCGGCCCAGCCTGTCATCTCCGGCTGCTTGTCGAGGTGGCCGTACATTAAAACGGTACCGGGCGCCGTGCCGGGAATTTCGATGAAGATCAGCGGCGTGCGGCCTTTTAACCGCACCACCTCCAGCGTCGCGCCGGGAAGCTGTGCCAGCTTGTCTTTCGCCCAGGCGGAGAACATCTCCACCACCTGGTCCATATAGCCGTGGCTCTCCCAGTCGGGATCGAAAGCCGGGCTCTTGTTGGGGATGCGGATGTAATCGGACAGGATGGAGACGATCTCGCCATCCCAGATGCCGTCCATGAAGGAGGCGACGTTCGAAAAGTCCATCGTTACCTGTTAATGTCATACGCCGCGATCACCGCGGCATTGTAGATTTCGCTCATGCGCGCGCCCAGCGGCGCGATCTGAACCGATTTCTCCAGCCCCACCAGCATCGGTCCCATCACGCTGGCATTGCTCATCTGCTGCAGCAGCTTGGTGGAGATCGACGCCGAATGCACCGCCGGCATGATCAGCACATTGGCGGTGTCGGTGATGCGGGCAAAGGGATAAAGCGCCAGCTTGTCCCTGTCCAAGGCGACGTCCACCGCCATCTCGCCGTCATATTCGAAGTCCACGCCCCGGTTCTCCAATATCTGCACCGCCTCGATGATGCGCTCGCTGCGTTCGCTGCGGGGAAAGCCGAAGGTGGATGACGCCAGCAGCGCCACGCGCGGGGTGATGCCGAAGCGCCGCGCGGTGGCGGCGGCCTGCATGGCGATGTCTGCAAGCTGCTCGGCAGTGGGCATTTCCGTCACCGAGGTGTCGGCGATCAGCACCACCCGGCCCTTGGCGAAGATCACCTGCATCCCCACCGGGCGCTGGCCGGCCGGCGCATCCAGCACCATGCGAACATCCGCCAGGGCCTGCGCGTAATTGCGCGTCACGCCCGTCACCATCGCATCCGCATCGCCGGCCTTGAGCATCGAGGCGGCATAGATGTTGCGGTCGTTGGTCACCATGCGCACCGCGTCGCGGTAAAGCCCGCCGCGCCGCTGGATGCGGGCGTAAAGCGCGTCGATATAGGGCTTGGCCTCCTCGGCAGAGAAGGGCACGCAGATCTGCAAAAGATTTTCGGCCAGCCCGGCCTTGCGCAGCCCGGCCTTGACCACATCGGGCCGGCCCACCAGCAGCGCCTGCCCGAGCCCGCCATTCTGGAAGGCGGCGGCGGCGCGGATCACGCAATCTTCCTCGCCTTCCGCGAACACCACGCGCCGGGGCTTTGCCCGCACCGCGCCGGTCACCATCTGGAACAGGCCCGCCGACGGATCGAGCCGCGCCGACAGCTGATATTCATAGGCTTCCATGTCGGTGATCTGCTTGCGCGCGACACCGCTCTGCATCGCCGCCCTGGCAACCGCCGCCGATACTTTGGAAATCAGGCGCGGATCGAAGGGCGAGGGGATGATGTAATCGGGGCCATAGACGGGTCGCGCGCCGCGATAGGCGGCGGCCACTTCGTCGGGTACGTCCTCGCGCGCCAGGGCCGCGATCGCCTCGGCGGCGGCGATTTTCATCGCCTCGTTGATCTGCGTGGCACGCACGTCCAGGGCGCCGCGGAAGATATAGGGAAAGCCCAGCACATTGTTGACCTGGTTGGGATAGTCGCTGCGCCCCGTCGCCACGATACAGTCGGCCCGCACCGCCTTGGCCTCTTCGGGCGTGATCTCCGGGTCGGGATTGGCCATGGCAAAGATGATCGGCGCCTTGGCCATGGAACGCACCATGTCGGCGGTCAGCGCGCCCTTGGCGGAAAGCCCCAGGAACACGTCGCAGCCCACCATGGCATCGGCCAGGCTTCGGGCCTTCGTCTCGACCGCATGGGCGCTTTTCCACTGGTTCATGCCTTCGGCACGGCCGCGATAGACCACGCCCTTGGTGTCGCACAGGATCACATTGTCGGATTTCACGCCCATCGACTTCAGAAGCTCGATACAGGCGATGCCGGCGGCGCCCGCCCCGTTGCACACCACGTTCAGGTCTTCCAGCCTGCGCCCGGTCAGGTGCGCGGCATTGATCACGCCGGCGGCGCTGATGATCGCGGTGCCGTGCTGGTCGTCATGGAAGACGGGAATGTCCATCAGCTCGCGCAGCTTCTGCTCGATGATGAAACAGTCGGGCGCCTTGATGTCCTCCAGGTTGATGCCGCCGAAGCTTGGGCCCAGATAGCGCACCGCGTTGATGAAGGCATCGACGTCCTTGGTGTCCACCTCCAGGTCGATGGAGTTGACGTCGGCGAAGCGCTTGAACAGCACCGCCTTGCCCTCCATCACCGGCTTGGACGCCAGGGGTCCCAGATCGCCTAGCCCCAGGATCGCCGTGCCGTTGGAGATGACGGCCACCAGGTTGCCGCGGGTCGTATAGTCGAAGGCCAGTTCCGGGTTTTCCGCGATCCTGAGCACCGGCACCGCTACGCCCGGCGAATAGGCCAGCGAGAGGTCGCGCTGGGTCGCCATGGGCTTGGTGGGAATGATCTCCAGCTTGCCGGGCTTGGCACCGGCATGGAATGCCAGGGCTTCTTCTTCGGTGAAGGACGGACGGGACATGCGTTTCTGCCTGTAGGTGATTTCTTGGGTCGGCTTTTGGCGTCGGGAATTTTCCACAGAATAACCGCGCGCGCGGCCAATGCACACCGCTTCGGTGAAGCAGGACGCCGCAGGTCTGCTATGTTTGCCGCATGAGCGAACCCGCCGGTATACAGTCTGCAGACACTGACGTCCCAGGGTTGGGCGAAGCCACGCCCATGATGGCGCAGTATCTGTCGATCAAGGCCGAACATGCGGACTACCTTCTGTTCTACCGCATGGGCGACTTCTACGAATTGTTCTTCGCGGACGCAGCAAAGGCGGCAGAGGCGCTGGACATCGCGCTGACCAAACGCGGCAGGCATCTGGGAGAGGACATCCCGATGTGCGGCGTGCCGGTCCATGCCGCCGAGTCCTATCTGGAAAAGCTGATCCGCAAGGGCTATCGCGTCGCGGTCTGCGAACAGATCGAAGACCCGGCGGAGGCAAAAAAGCGCGGTGCCAAGGCGGTGGTCAAGCGCGAGGTGGTGCGCCTGGTCACCCCCGGCACCCTGACCGAGGACGCGCTGCTGGAGCCGCGCAGCGCCAATCTTCTCTCCGCCCTGGGGCGCAGCGGCGCCGACTTCGCCGTCGCCTCCGCCGACATGTCGACCGGCGAGTTTTCCGTCGCCCAGCTGTCGCGCGACGAGATCGGTACCGAGTTGGCGCGCCTTAGCCCACGCGAACTGCTGTTGCCGGACTCGCTGCTCGCACAGGACGATCTGAGCGCCCTGTTCAAGATGCTGAACATGGTCTTGTCGCCGCTTCCCGCGTCACGCTTCGACTCCGCCAGTGGCGAACGCGCGCTGAAGACCCATTACAACATGCTCTCGCTGGACGGGCTGGGCGCCTTTGGCCGCGCCGAACTGTCGGCGGCCGGCGCGCTGGTCGCCTATCTCGACCTGACCCAGAAGGGCCGCAAGGTTGCGCTTCAGCGTGTGCGCCGTGAGGCTCCTGCCCATTTCATGGGCATCGACGCGGCCACGCGGCGAAACCTCGAACTGACAAGCACGCTGTCGGGCCAGCGCAGCGGGTCGCTGCTGGCCGGGATCGATCGCACGGTGACGGCGGTGGGCGCACGCATGCTGGCCGGGCGGCTGGCCGCGCCGCTGACCGATGTGAAGGCGATAGGCGCGCGCCATGACGCGGTGGAATGTTTTGCCGCCGATTCGGAACTGCGCCGCCGCGCGCGCGAAGCCTTGCGTGCCGCGCCCGACATCGCCCGCGCGCTGGGGCGCCTGTCGGTGGCGCGCGGCGGCCCGCGCGACCTGGCCAGCCTGCGGGACGGGGTGAAGGCGGCGCGGGCGCTGCGCGATCGCCTGAACGGCGAAGCGCTGGCGGGCGAAGCGCGCATGGCGGTCGATACACTGACGGCGAACATCGCCGCGGTCTCGCGCCTGTCGGACCGGCTGGAATTCCTTCTGGTAGAGGAGCCACCCTATCTGGCGCGCGACGGCGGCTTCATCAAGCCGGGCGCGCATGCGCCGCTGGATGAACTGCGCGCCCTGCGCGATGAATCGCGCCGGGTGATCGCCGGACTGGAAAGCCGCTATCGCAGCGCCGGCGGCGTGGCGCAGCTCAGGATCAAGCACAATGGCGTCCTGGGCTATTTCATCGAAGTGCCCCAGGCCCACGCCGACAAACTCATGGGCGACAAGGATCTGTTCCGCCACCGCCAGACCATGGCCGGCGCGGTGCGTTTTTCGACTGACGAACTGGCGAGCCTGGCCAGCCGCATCGCCGAGGCGGGCGAACAGGCGCTGGCGCTGGAAGCCGCGCTGTTCGACGAGATGGCGATGCTGGCCATCGAGCATGGCGAACCCTTGAGCGCGATTGCCGAGGCACTGGGCGTGCTGGATGTCGCCGCCGCTTTGGGCGAACTGGCAGTGGCGGCGCGCTATGTGCGGCCGAAGATGGATACCGGCCTTGCCTTCCGCATCGAACGCGGCCGCCATCCGGTGGTCGAAGCGGCGCTTGCCGCTGCCAATGCCGGCGCCTTCGTGCCCAACGACTGCGATCTTTCTCCCAGTGCAAAAGGACGGCTGTGGCTGGTCACCGGCCCCAACATGGCAGGTAAATCGACCTTCCTGCGCCAGAATGCGCTGATCGCCATCCTGGCGCAGACGGGAAGTTTCGTGCCGGCCGAATCCGCGCATATCGGCATCGTCGACCGGCTGTTTTCCCGCGTCGGCGCGGGCGACGACCTGGCGGCGGGGCGCAGCACCTTCATGGTCGAGATGGTGGAGACGGCGGCGATCCTGAACCAGGCCACGCCGCGCTCGCTGGTGATCCTGGACGAGATCGGGCGCGGCACCGCAACTTACGACGGCCTGGCCATCGCCTGGGCCGCCGCCGAACACCTGCACGAAGCGAACAAAAGTCGCGCGCTGTTTGCCACCCATTATCACGAGATGGTGGCACTGGCGCAGCGGCTGAAATCCATGGCCGCCTATACGATGAAGGTGCGCGAATGGAACGACAGCATCGTCTTTCTCCACGAAGTGGTGCCGGGCACGGCCGACCGTTCCTATGGCATCCATGTCGCCAAGCTGGCGGGCCTTCCGCAAGCGGTGGTGACGCGGGCGGAAGAAGTGCTGCGCGCGCTGGAAGAGGGACGCGAAGGCCACAAACCGCTGGCGCGGATCGACGACCTGCCGCTGTTCGGCGCATCGCCGTCGGTGCCCAAGACCAGCGCGGTCGAGGACGCCTTGCGCGCCGTCGACCCTGACGCGCTGTCGCCGAAAGAGGCGCTGGAGATTCTCTACAGCCTCAAGCAGAAGCTGCCTCCCCCAAATGGTTGATGGCGGGGGGAGGTGAAAAGCCCCGCCCAATCGGCTAGCGTGCCGCCCGATGAGCAGTTCCGGCACCTCCCGCACCCCCCGCAAATTCCTGGTCGTCATCGACAAGTCTCCGGAATGCCGGGTGGCGCTGCGCTTTGCGGTCCGCCGCGCCCAGCATACCGGCGGCCGCGTCACCCTGATGTGCGTGGCCGAACCGCCCGACTTCCAGCAATGGCGCGGGGTGGAAGAGATCATGCGCGACGAGGCCCATGCCGAGGCGGAGGGCCTGCTGTTCGAGGCCGCCAAGCTGGCCAACGACCTGGCCGGCATCATTCCCGAACTGGTCATTCCTTTCGGGATTGTCACCGATTGCCTGATCCAGCTTCTGAAGGATGACAAGGACATCTCCATCCTGGTTCTGGGGGCAGGCACGGCCAAGGAAGGCCCCGGCCCGCTGGTCACCCTGTTCTCCAGCACCGTCCAGGGCATCCCCGTGACGATCGTGCCGGGCAATTTCAGCGACGAACAGATCGACGCGCTGGCCTGAGCGTGCCGCACCATCGTCATGGCCCACCGGAGTGTGGGCCACCCAGTTGGCCAAAGGGCGCATTGGTCCAGAATCGAATATCGACGGTCTTCTGGCTCTCCCTTTCGTCAACTGGGCGGCCCGCATTTGCGGGCCGTGACAAGCGAGGCTAAAAACCCCGTATGGGAAAAGCCCTTGTCGCTGTCGCCGTCGGGATTGTCTTCGTGGTCCTGTGTCTGGGCCTCTATACCCTGTGGAAGGGGGGCGCGACCTCGGCAACCTGGTCCAACAAGCTGATGCGGATCCGCGTCCTGGCCCAGTTCATCGCCATCATCATCATCATGGCGGTCCTCTGGTTCAGCCAGAGCCACTGAACTTTGGACCTGTCCATCCCCATTTGGAGATTTGCCCCCCGCCCTTTATGTAAGCGGCCCGATCCGCCCCGACAGGGCGGCATGGGGGGAGGGGGGTGGCCCCCGCCGGAGGTTCAATTGGGCATATGTCCCAATAAATACAAAGAGTTAGATCATGGCCAGGACGCTATATGACAAGATCTGGGATGCCCATCTGGTGGCCGTGCCGCCCGGCGAAACCCCCATTCTCTATATCGACCGGCATCTGGTCCATGAAGTGACCAGCCCCCAGGCCTTCGAGGGCCTGCGCAATACGGCCCGGAAAGTCCGCCGCCCCGAACTGACGCTGGCGGTGGCCGACCATAACGTGCCGACCAAGGACCGCGACAAGGGCATCACCGAGCCGGAATCCAGGCTGCAGGTCGAAACCCTGGAAAAGAACGCCCGCGAATTCGGCGTGGAATATCTGCCCATGAACGATGTGCGCCAGGGCATCGTGCACATCATCGGCCCGGAACAGGGCTGGACCCTGCCGGGCACGACCATCGTCTGCGGCGACAGCCACACCTCCACCCACGGCGCCTTCGGCGCGCTGGCCTTCGGCATCGGTACCTCCGAGGTCGAACATGTGCTGGCCACCCAGACCCTGCGCGCCCAGCCGTCCAAGAACATGCGCGTCACCGTCAACGGCACGCTGCCCGAAGGCGTGACGGCGAAAGACATCGCCCTGGCGGTGATCGCCAGGATCGGCACCGCCGGCGGCACCGGCTATGTCATCGAATATGCCGGCGAAGCGGTGCGCGGCCTGTCGATGGAAGGGCGCATGACCCTGTGCAACCTGACGATCGAAGGCGGCGCGCGCGCCGGCCTGATCGCGGTCGACGATACTACCATCAATTACGTGAAGGGCCGCCCGCGCGCGCCCAAGGCCGGGGCGTGGGAAGCTGCCGAGACTTACTGGCGCACGCTGCATTCCGATGCCGACGCGGTGTTCGACGCCGAAGTGACGCTGGATGCGCGCGACATCGTGCCGATGGTGACCTGGGGCACCTCGCCCGAACAGGCGCTGCCCATCACCGCATCGGTGCCCGATCCGGCCAAGATGGCGGACGAGCACAAGCGCCAGGCCGCCCAGCGCGCTCTGGACTATATGGGCATCAGCGCAGGCCAGCCCCTGACCGAGATCAAGGTCGATCACGTCTTCATCGGCTCATGCACCAATGGCCGTATCGAAGACCTGCGCGCCGCCGCCGATATCGCGCGCGGCCGCAAGGTGGCCGCGGGCGTCAACGCCATCGTGGTGCCGGGCTCGGGCCTGGTGAAGCACCAGGCCGAGGAAGAGGGGCTGGACAAGGTGTTCCTGGATGCCGGGTTTGAATGGCGCGATCCGGGCTGTTCCATGTGCCTGGCGATGAATGCCGACAAGCTGAAGGAGGGCGAGCGCTGCGCCTCCACCTCCAACCGCAATTTCGAGGGCCGCCAGGGCCGCGGCGGGCGCACGCATCTTGTCAGCCCCGCGATGGCGGTCGCCGCTGCGGTCACCGGCCACCTGACGGACGTGCGGACGCTCTGAGTTAGAAAAAACTGACCGGATCGACATCGACGGCGACGCGCACGGCGGACGGCACTTTCACCGGCGCCAGCCAGGCTTTCAGGTAAGCCTGCACATCCACCGTCTTCGCTGCCTGCACCAGCAGCCGCTCGCGTGTCTGACCGCGCAGCAGGGCATAGAAGGCGGGCGTCGGCCCCCACACTTTCACATCCATCGCGCTGGGCGCGGCCTTGCGCAGCGCGCGGGCGATCTCGCGCACCTGCTCGCCGTTAGCGCCCGACACCACGATCGCCACCAGCCGCCCGAACGGCGGCGCGGCAGCCGCCTCGCGGAACACGCGCTCCTGCTCATAGAAGCCGTCGCGGTCGCCGCATGCCAGCGCCTGCATCACCGCATCCCCGGGATTGCGGGTCTGCAGCATCACCTGCCCGGGCTTTTCCGCCCGCCCCGCGCGGCCGGCAACCTGATGCAGCAATTGAAACGTCCGTTCTCGCGCGCGCACGTCGCCATCGCTGCCGCCCAGATCGGCGTCCACCACGCCCACCAGCGTCAGTTGCGGGAAATGATGGCCCTTGGCCACGATCTGGGTGCCGATCAAAACATCGATTTCGCGCTTCATCATGGCCCGGATTGCCGCCTGGGTTTCCGCCGGGCCATGCATGGTATCGGACGACGCAATTGCATAGCGCGCATTGGGGAAGAACCGCGCAAACTCCTCGGCCACCCGCTCCACGCCCGGCCCGCAGGGAATCAGCGTGCCGCTTTCATGGCATTCGGGACATTCCGATGGCGCGGGGATTTCATAGCCACACTGATGACAGGCCAGCCGTCGTCGGTATTTGTGTTCCACCAGCCAGGCCGAACAGTGCGGGCAGGTGAATTTGTGGCCGCACGCCTCGCACAGGGTCAGCGGGGCATAACCGCGCCGGTTCAGGAACAGCATAGCCTGTTCGCCTGCGGTCAAAGTCTTTTCCAGTGCCGTCCGCAACGGCGGCGACAACCATTGGCCCCGCGCCGCTTCATCGGGCGCGTCCCTTTCATTGCGCATGTCGATCAGGCGCACCTCCGGCAATTCGGCGATCCCGTGGCGCCCGCGCAGGATGAGATGGCGATAGCGTCCGCCCGTGGCATTGACGAAGCTTTCCAGCGACGGCGTAGCCGATGCCAGCACCACCGGACAGCCCTCGATGCGGGCGCGTACCACCGCCATGTCGCGGGCGTGATAGATGGCGCCGTCCTGCTGCTTGAAGGCCTGTTCGTGCTCTTCGTCCACCACGATAAGTCCCAGTTCGGGAAAGGGCAGGAACAAGGACGAGCGCGCGCCCACCACCACCCGCGCCTCGCCCCGCATCACCGCGCGGTATGCGCGCCGCCGCTCCTTCTGTGAAAGGTCGCTGTGCCATTCGGTGGGCCGCATCCCGAAGCGGCGGGCAAAGCGTTCCAGGAACTGCACGGTCAGCGCGATCTCGGGCAACAGGATCAGCACCTGCTTTCCGGCTTTCAGCGCGGCAGCTACCGCCTCGAAATAGACTTCCGTCTTGCCCGATCCGGTCACGCCATCCAGCAGGTGCGCCGAAAATCCCCCTACCGCGGCTTCTCGAAGGACGCCCGCCGCCTGCTCCTGGTCGGGGTTCAGCGTCGGCGCGGCGTAATCAGGATCGGGAAGCGGAAAGGGCGCAAATTCCGGCAGCTCGGTCGGCTGTAGCGCGCCGGCCCGAATCAGCCCCCTCACCACCGCGCTCGAGACATTGGCATCCTCGGCCAGGCCGGGCACGCTGCGAGCCAGGCCGTCGGCGGCCACGTCCAATACCCGCCTGCGCGCATCCGACAGCCGGGCCGGCACTGTCTCACCCTTCACATAGGCGATGCGCCGGGCCTCGGGCTCGAAGGCGCCACGGCTGCGCAATGCCATGGCCAGGATCGCGCCCGTCGGATTGAGAGTGTAATCGGCCACCCAGTCGATGAAATCGCACAGTTTTTCCGGCAGGACCGGCGCACCCTCCAAAGGCTCGGCGATTTTCAGGCGGTTGTCGCCCACCGCCCCTTCCGCCGGGCCCCAGACCACGCCCAGAACCTCCCGGGTGCCCAGCGGCGCGGCAACCACCAGGCCCCGGGCAGCGTTGCAATCAGCGGGGAGCTTGTAGTCATAGGCCCCCGCCAGCGGCAGCGGCAGGAGCACGCCCATTACCTGCTTTTCCGGCAGGGCGGGGGGGGACAAAAAGCTGGCCTGGCGGGGTCTCAGCCGTGTCATTGTCTATGGGGCCTCATGGAGTAGACTTGCGTCTGCTCCCCCGGAAACGTCAATCCAAAGCGCAATGGAACCGCCATGAAAATCTTCCTCGATACCGCCGATGTGCCGGAAATCCGCGAATATGCCGCCAGCGGTCTGGTGGACGGCGTCACCACCAATCCGTCCCTGGCCGCCAAGACCGGCAAGGACTATGTCGAATCGCTGAAAGAGATCTGCGCCATCGTGCCGGGCGCAGTCAGCGCCGAGGTACTGGCCACCGATTTCGACGGCATGATGAAAGAGGCCGCCGTCTTTACTAAGCTGGCCAAGAATATCGCGGTCAAGGTGCCGCTGACCTGGGACGGACTGAAGGCCTGCGCGGCCCTGGCGAAACAGGGCACCATGGTCAACGTGACCCTCTGCTTCTCGCCGGTCCAGGCGATGATGGCAGCCAAGGCGGGCGCCAGTTTTATTTCGCCCTTCATCGGGCGGGTGGACGATATCGGCGAGGACGGGATGGGCCTGATCCGCGACATTCGCACCATCTATGACAATTACGGCTTCAAGACCGAAATCCTGGCCGCCTCTGTGCGCCATGTGATGCATGTGCGCGAAGCCGCGCTGGCCGGCGCCGATGTGGCGACGATCCCGACTTCAGTCTTCAAGGCGCTGCTCAACCACCCGCTGACCGACAAAGGCCTGGCCGCATTCGAGGCTGACGCCAAGAAGGCGGGCATCGTGATCAAGGGCTGATGGACGCTGCCGGCCATCGCAAGCGCTGGCTGGACGCCCTGGCGCATGAGCGCCGCGCGTCGCCGCATACGCTGCGCGCCTATGGCGATGATGTGGCGCGCTTCCTGGGGTTCACGGTCAGCCATGTAGGCGGGACAGTCAGCGAAAAAACGCTGGCGAAGCTGACCCCCGCCGACATTCGCGCCTTCATCACCCATCGTCGCGCTGAAGGCCTGGGGGCGGGCGGTGTGCAGCGGGCGCTCGCCGCCATCCGCAGCTTCTACAAATACCTGGCACGCGAGGGGGTGCTGGAAAATGCCGCGCCCAAGGCGGTGAAGACGCCGCGCATCCGCCGTCCGCTGCCCCGGCCCCTGTCCGTCGACGATGCGGCGCGGGCCATCGAAGAAGCGGGCGAACATGATGTGGACTGGCTGGGGTCACGCGACGTCGCGCTTCTGACCCTGCTCTATGGCGCGGGGCTTCGCATTTCCGAAGCCCTGGCACTCAAGCGCGGCGATGTGCCGTTGGGCGCCACGCTCAGCGTGATCGGCAAGGGCCGCAAGGAACGCGTCGTGCCGGTGCTGCCCGTGGTGGCAGAGGCGCTGGCCGCCTATGCCGCAAATACCCCCTTCGCCGGCGCACCGTCATCGCCGCTCTTTCTCTCAAGGCGCGGCCGGCCGATGAGTTCGCGCGAGGCCCAGGGCCTGATGCAGAAACTGCGCGGGCGGCTTGGCCTTCCCGAGCGGGCCACGCCGCATGCGCTGCGCCATTCCTTCGCCACCCATGTGTTGCAGGGTGGCGCCGACCTGCGCAGCGTGCAGGAGCTTTTGGGCCATTCCTCGCTCTCGACCACCCAGATCTACACCGCAATCGACACGCGGCAGTTGCTGGAGACCTACAGCAAGGCCCATCCACGCGGGCGGGTCTGAGCCAGGGCCGGTTGCCAAGGCTGAGGCACCATAATAGCGTTGGCGCAAAACAAGTCTTGAGCGGGGAAATAATGATCAGGATTGCGTTGCTGGCTGCCGCTGCGGCCATCGCGGTGACACCGGTTGGTGCGGCTGAACCGGACGGCCTGGTGCTGCCGCCCGGCTTCCATGCCGAGGTGGTGGCCGACGGCCTGGGCTCCATCCGCCACATGGCGCTGCGCGGAAACGATATCTATGTCTCCACCCGTCATGGCCGCGACCAGCCCTCCGTCGGCATCGTCGCGCTGCGCCTGGGTCCCGACCACATGCCGCTGCAAACCACCCAATTCAGCAAGGTGGACCAGGGCACCGGAATCCGAATCTACAATGGCGCACTCTATGCCGCGTCGGGAACGGGCGTCTGGCGCTTCACGCTGGACGACATGCTGGTACCGACGGCCATGCCGGACGAGATCGTGACAGGGCTGACCGCTACCAACCACCCCATCGCCTTCGACGGCAAAGGCAACCTTTATGTCGGCATCGACGGCGGCGGTGGCGCCAGCAACTGCCCCGATCCCGCGACGCCCAAGGGCGAAAAACCCAAGGGGCTCGATCCGTGTCCGCTGCTGGAAACGCGGGGCGGGGTATGGCGCTTCGACGCCAGCAAGACCGGCCAGACGCTGGCTGACGGCACGCGCTTTGCCACAGGCTATCGCAACATGAGCGCAATGGACTGGAAGACGGGCGACACGCTCTATGGCGCCTGGCATGGGCGCGATGCCACACACAAGACCTGGCCCGAGCTTCTCACCCAGGCCGATGACGATCACATCGCCGACGAAATGCACCGTGTCGTCCAGGGCACCGACATGGGCTGGCCCTATACCTATTGGGATGGCGCGCGCGGTCAGCGGCTGATGGCGCCGGACTATGGCGGCGACGGCAAGAAGCAGGCGCCCAGGGGCAAGTATGCGACCCCGGTGGCGGCATTCCAGCCGATGCGGCCGGCGGTGCTGGACCTGGTCTTCTATGAAGGCAACCGCTTTCCGCTGAAGTACCGACACGGTGCCTTCCTGGCGATGCATGGCGGCGGCTCGGACGGCACGGTCCTGCCGGGCGGCCATAACGGCTATTCGGTGGTCTTTGTGCCTTTCCGGGGTGGCAAGGCAGGTAAGCCGGTGGACTTCATTTCGGGCTTCGCCGGGCCAGGGCCGGGCGACAGGAACGTCAAGACAGCCGCCCATCGGCCGGTTGGCGTGGCGGTGGGCCCGGACGGCGATCTTTATGTCGCGGATTCCAACAAGGGCCGAATCTGGCGGATTTCCTACGGCGAAACGGCGCATTAAGCCGGTCGGGGGCAGTTTGGGCCGCCTCCGCCTTTTGGCTGTTGCAGGAAAGGGGCGGGGCCAGTAGTTTCCCGCCTCTTTTCCGGAGGTCGCTCCGGACATAGTTGCCGCCTTAGCTCAGCCGGTAGAGCACATCATTCGTAATGATGGGGTCGCGTGTTCGAGTCACGCAGGCGGCACCACTTTCCCATCTCCCTGTTTCTCAGACGTTCTCATCGGCCCCGTGACGGGGCCGATTTGAACGTCCTTTTCGTCCGTGCCTATTTCAGCCAGTCCCGCCGGATGCGCTCTTCAAGCGTGATGGTGATGGCAACAATGGAAGCACCGACAAATGCGGCCCCCAATGACGCAAAGATCGTCGCCAGGTATGATCCCGTGATTGGCATGGCCTCAAGCGTTCTGGCGCCAAGTATCAGAACGATTGCCATAAGGTAGTTTTTTGCATTTCTCTCTGGCGTATTGCCGATCGCTGCAATGCCGCCAAAAATGAGAAGCAATGGGACTATCAATGGACTGGAGACAAAGGCAGATGCGATTGCCAAAATAACGGCGAGCAGTCTTCCCGCCGCAGAGATTTTTTCCATAATGCCCTCCCAATATTTTGTGTGTTCTAGGCCCAACAAAGTGATTGTATCATCAAAGACACCGAGCGCCTAAGATTTGGACGGGCACGCCGTGCGGAGATGCTTGACCTGGCTTGGCCCCCAAGGGTCGAAAGCGGTCAAATCGGAACCTCGAAAGTCACGCCGCCCGCGCGACAACAGGTAACGGCGCACGGGCGGACGAGACCATTGCCGCTGATATTTCGCCTCAATGCGCCAGCGGATCGGGACGCAGCTGGAAGTGCACGATCTTGCTGCTGGTCCCCTTGCCGCCCTCGATGTGTTGAGGCGTGCGGGTCGCATAGGTCGACCACAGGCCCCTGCCTTTCCATCCCGTGGACGGGTTGTCGATGCGACCGTCCAGCCCCTTGGCATAAAAGCCCATGGGATAGGGCACGCGCAGGGTGACGAACTTTCCCTTCACCAGCGCCAGCAGCGCATCGGAGGCATTGCCGGTCGCGATCGGCGTGTTGGCGCCCAGTCCGAATGTGTCGAACTGGTCGACCCATGCGTAATAGCTGGACTCGGCGCTGCCTGGCATGGCGACGTTGCGGAATTGCGGCCCGGGGAATGGATAAAGTGTCCAGCCTTCCGGACAGTGATTGCCGGTGGCCTTGGGACCGTTGAGCGGTCCCTTGCATTTGCGACGGTCGAAGCTGGCGAACTGGCCACTGGCCAGCGGCATCCACACCACGCCGTTGCGGTCGATGTCCATGCCGCGCGGAGAGAAGCCGTGGACCTTCGCGCGCGGATCATCCACGGGGACATAGAAGATTTCGGCGACAGCGGTCTGGGGAGGGTTGTTGCCCGGCGCGAGGCGCACCACGCCGCCCGGATAGCCGACAAAGGAGCCCCACACCGCGCCGTCTACCGGGTTGACCGACACGCCATAGAAGCCGGCGTCCACCCGCATGTCCTTGCCCGGCTGCTGCGGCTGGCCCGGTTCTGTATAGGACCCGCGCTGCCCGTCACCGCTTGTGTCGACGACCAGAGCCGTCCAGCCCTGCGACGATGTCGCGTCGCCGGTCGCCAGAAATTTCCTGGTGTTGAGCCAGCCCACCACGTCGCCGCCGCCGCTGGTCCACAGCGTGTCGTCCGCGTCCGAGGCGAAGTTCAGGTGATGGGTACTGAAGCAGGTATCTATGGGCGTGTATTTGCGGGTCGCCGGATCGTAAACCGCCAGGTGGCGCCCAGAGGTTTCGACAGGAAACAGCCTTGCCGATGCCAGTTGCGATCCCGCCTTGCAAAAGGCGGGATTGTCGCGGCCACGAATGCGCGCCGTCAGCCACACAAGGCCCTTGGCGTCGAACATCGGATTATGGATGTTCGTGCGGCTGTCCCAGATGCGCTCCTCGCCCCAATAGGGTGAGGGCGCCAGGACCGTATTGTCCTTTGTGGTGGGCGTATCGGCATCGCGCGCCACCGCCGTGATATGACCGCTGGCATTGCGCACCGGATCCAGTGTGGGCACCCGGTCGGTACTTTCTTCCGGTGAACCATAGAGAAGCCCGTTTGCATTGACGTGCGGATTGCGCTTGTCGGTGGATATCTCGTCATGCAGATAGGCCTTGGGCGAGTTCCAGTCCCACAAGGTGACGACGATGTTCCGTTCGATGCCCTGCGGGCGCGGCGGGCGTGCAAAGGGAAGCTCGCCCTTGTTGATCCGGTCGGTCCAGTCGCCGAACAGCTGAAGCGCCAGCTGGGTGTCCAGCCGGCCTATGGCGTTCACCATGCCGCGTCCGGCCTGGCCCGACTGGATGCGCCGCTCCCAGCCGGCGGCAGAGCTGTCGAACTTGCCCAGCGCGGCGGGGATGGTGCGTGTCGCCGCGTCACCCAGCTGGTGGCAGGTATAGCAACCGTCGGTCTTGACGACGTCCAGCCACTGGCCCTGGTTTTTCAATCGGGGATCCATGCCATTGCCCGGCGTGCCGGTACCGGGGAACTGGCTTTTGGGCGGGATGTGCAGCATGGCGAACCAGTAGAGCGCTGGATAATAGCGTGCCGCCTCCTTTTCGCTGGGCGCCGCCACTGCCTTGAGCGCCAACCGTTTTCCCGGTGCCGCCGCCAGTCTGGGCGAGTCCACCAGGCCATAGCCACGGACCCAGACGCTGTAGCGGGCCTTGGGCAGATCGGGAATCACAAAGCGGCCCTGGCCGTCGGTGACCACGACGCGGGCGAATTTGGTAGGCAGGTCGGTGGTTTCCGCGATCACCCAGACGCCGGCTTCCGGTCCTTTGGCGCCGGTTACGGTCCCGCCGATGTCATTGTCGTCTATGGCGGGGTTTTCCGGCGCGCCCTGTCCCGGTGCCGCCAGCAACAGCACCGCAGCCACCGCAAGTCCCAGACCAACCAGAATGATTGCTCGCATCGCCGCCGCCTTTCAGCTTGGGACCGCGCAAGTTTAAACTCTATCACGCTTTTCCCCCTTTCCGAAACGGCGCCCGCCGCACCGGATGGATCGCGGGCCCAGGACGTCTGTGGCCGGCTTGGCTGCAAAGCCGGGGTGGCGAGACCGTTTCCCAATGGGAGAGCCCGCTTGTCACGCACCTGTCACCGCTTGCGTCACGTGATCGTCACGCGAAGCGGCTAGGTGCCGAAGAATTGGCCGGCGCGTCGGCAATTTCCGGAGGCATCATGTCCGCAGCAGGTACCAGACAGGCCACGCAAGTCCGGCTGGAGCGGGCAGTCTATGGCAATGGTCTTCTCACCGTGCCCTCCCTGCGGGAGCGCATGTTCACGGCCGCTTTCCGGGGTCTGGTCTATCCGCAGATCTGGGAAGACCCCCTGATCGACATGGAAGCGCTGGCCATCCGGCCCGGCGATCATCTGGTGGCGATCGCCTCGGGCGGCTGCAACATCCTGTCCTATCTCACCCAGTCGCCCGGCCGCGTCACCGCCGTCGATCTCAACCATGCCCATGTGGCGCTGAACCGGCTGAAGCTCGCCGCTGCCCGGCACCTGCCCGGCTATCGCGAATTCGCCGACTTCTTCATCCTGGCCGACCGCCCTGCCAATATCCGCAATTACGACCGCTTCGTTGCGCCACATCTGGACCCGGCTTCCCGCCGCTACTGGCAAGCGCGCGACATATTCGGCCGCCGCCGCATCGGCGCCTTTGCCCGCGGTTTTTATCGCACCGGTCTTCTGGGCCAGTTCATTGGCGCCGCCCATATGCTGGGCAAGGTGCTGGGGGTGGACGCCGGGGTCCTCGCCCGCGCCCAGAGCCTGGAGGAGCAGCGCCGCCTGTTCGACCAGGTGATCGCGCCGGCCTTCGACAAGCCGCTGCTGCGCTGGATCCTCAAAAATCCGGCCTCGCTTTACGGCCTGGGCATTCCCCCGGCGCAATATGAGGCGCTTGCCGGCGGCAGCGACATGCATGAGGTGCTGCGCCAGCGGGTGGAAAAGCTGGCCTGCGGCTTCGCGCTGAAGGACAACTACTTCGCCCGCCAGGCCTTTGGCCGCGGCTATGGCGCAGATGACGGCGCGCTGCCGCCCTATCTGGAAGCGGCGAATTTCGAGGCGATCCGTGCCCGCGCCTCGTGCGTCGATGTACGCCATGCCTCCATGACGGAATACCTGGCCGGCCAGCCGCGCGCCACGGTCGACGGTTTCGTGCTTCTGGACGCGCAGGACTGGATGAATAGCCACCAGCTGACCGAATTGTGGCGCCAGATCGACCGTACCGCCGTGCCGGGCGCGCGCGTGATCTTCCGCACCGCCGCCGACGAGCGGCTGCTGCCGGGACGCGTGCCCGAAGTCATCCTGTCACGCTGGACCTATCACGATGCGAAAAGCTGCGAACTGAATGCCCGCGACCGCTCTTCCATCTATGGCGGCTTCCATCTCTATACGCGCAACGGCGCATGAGCGGCCATGCGGCGCACATGGATGCGGTCTACCGCTTCCAGCGCCACATCTATGATGTCACCCGAAAGCCCTATCTTCTGGGCCGCGATCCGTTGATCCGCGCCCTGCATGTGCCCGCTGGCGGGCGGGTGCTGGAAATCGGCTGCGGCACCGCGCGCAACCTTCTGTGCATCGCGCGGCGCTATCGGGGTGCGCAATGTTATGGCGTCGATATCTCCGCTGCCATGCTTGAAACGGCACGTGCCTCGATCGCGCGCGAAGATGCAGCCGTGCTTGTGGCCGAGGGCGATGCAACAAACTTCGATCCGCAGGCACTCTTTGGCGTGTCCCGGTTCGACCGGGTGGTGATCTCCTATGCCCTGTCGATGATTCCGGGATGGCAGGCGGCACTGGATCATGCCGCCGCACTGGTGGCTCCGGGCGGATCGCTGCACATCGCCGATTTCGGCAACCAGGCGGGCCTTCCCGCCATCTTCCGCAAGACCTTGTTTGCCTGGCTGGCGCATTTCTCGGTGACGCCGCGCCTGGAGCTGGAAGTCTGCGCCCGCGCTGTCGCCGCCGCCCACGGCCAATCGTGCCGCTTCCGCCAGATTCTGGGGGGATATGCCGCGCTGGCGGAAATCAGTGCCTCCTGATCCAGGGCTTCCGGTTCGCACAAAGCCGCGATAGGGTCGTGCCATAACAATAAGAGGCGTCCAACGCCGTCATGCCGGTTGCCGCGCAATCCCAAAGGCCTTTGTCGCTGGCCCATCTCAGCCTGATCGGCTGCGCGCCGGGCGAACTGGTGCAGATCGCCGCCGCCGCGGGATTCGACCTGGCCGACCTCAGGCTGTCGCCCGCCACGCCCAGCGATCCCACCTATTCGCGATCCGAACGGATGGCGCTGTGCCGCCAGCTTCTGCCCATCCTGAGGGCCTGCGGACTTCAGATATGGGACGTGGAGATTATCCGCATCGACGCGCAAACCCGTCCCGAAGATCATGTGCCGCTGCTGGAAGCGGCAGCCTTTCTGGGCGCACGGCGCGTGAAGGTGATTTCAGACAGCGACGATCCCGGCCTTTGCGCCGCCAGGCTGGCGCGGCTTGCCGAACTGGCGGCGCCACTGACGCTGATGCTGGACCTGGAATATATGGTGTTCTCAGGCGTCCGCTCGCTGGCGGCCGCCGTCGCCATTGTTCAGGCGGCGGGCCAACCGAACGTGAATGTCCTGGTCGATGCGCTGCACTGGATGCGCGCCGGCGACGATGTGACCGCGCTGGCGGCCGCACCACCGGACTTTCTGGGCTATGTGCAATTGTGCGACGGGCCGCTTCGGGGTCCCGTCGGGCGCGAGGCGCTGATCGTTGAAGCGCGCACCAACCGCCTGGCGCCGGGTGAGGGCGAATTCCCGCTGGGTCCGCTGCTGGAGGCGATGCCGCCTTTGTGCGTGGCCAGCATCGAAGTGCCCAGGCCTCCGGGGGACCGAGCCGCTGGCGCACGCCCGCCGTCTTCTGCAAGCGGCGCGCAGGATAACACAGCAATATCAGGGAACCCACGCATGAGGCCATTGCGAATGGCGGTGATGGGCGCTGGGCTCGTCGGCCGCCGGCATATCGCCACCATCCTTTCCATGCCGCAGACGGCGGAACTTGTGGCGGTGGCCGATCCGGCCGCCGATCCCTCCGCGCTGGCGTTGGGCGCTGCCGAGTGGTTCACCGACGAGCGCCGCATGCTGGATGCGGCGAAACCGGAAGCCGTCATCATCGCCACGCCCAACGGCCTGCACCTTCGTCACGGCCGCTTGTGCGCCGGGCGCGGCATCCATTTCCTGGTCGAAAAACCGGTGACCGCCACGCTGGAGGAGGCCGCCGCGCTGGTGGATGCGGTGCATGCAAGCGGCGCGCGCACGCTGGTCGGTCACCACCGGCGCTATCTGGCAGCGGTGCGGAAGGCGCGCGCGCTGATCGCGGAGGGCGCGCTGGGCCGGATGGTTGCCGCTTCGGTGGTATGGGCCACGCGCAAGCCCGATCCCTATTTCAACACCCCCTGGCGCACCCAGCCGGGCGGCGGGCCGCTTCTGATCAATGCCATTCACGAAATAGACCTCCTGCGCCATCTGTGCGGCGAGGTGCGGCTGGTCGGCGGCATCAGCGGCAATGCGCTGCGCGGCTTTGCGGTGGAGGACACGGCGGCCGCGCTTTTCCAATTCGATAGCGGATGTCTGGCCACACTGACCTGTACCGACGCAGGGTTGTCGCCCTGGACCATTGAACAGGGCAGCGGCGAAAATCCTAGCTTTCCCTATAGCGGCCAGAGCAGCTACCGGCTGATCGGTACCAACGGCAGTCTTGAGCTTCCCGTGCTGCGCCGCTGGGGGCCCGCCATCCCTGGCGAGATCGGTTGGGACAGGCCCATCGCCGGGGAAGACATCGCAGTGCCGTATCACGATCCCTTCGTGGCGCAACTGGGGCATTTCCAGCGCCTGGTGCGGCTGGATGAACCGCCCATGGTCAGCGTGCTGGACGGGGCGCGCACGCTGGCGGCCACCCTCGCCGTCGCCGAGGCAAGCCAGTCGGGCCGAAACTGCGCGCCGCGCAGCTTTGCGGTCAGCGCGCCCTGACCCCGACCTTTCCGGTCGCGGCGTTGCGCCAGGCTGCCGGCGGCATGCCCGCCATCTTGCGGAAGGCGCGGCTGAAAGCGGCTTCCGAATCATAGCCGGCGCGCTCTGCCACGGTGGCGATGCTATCGCTGCTGTCGGCAAGCTGGCGCGCCGCCAGCTGCAGTCGCCACTTTTGCAGATATTGCATGGGTGGCGCGCCGGCGAAGGCGGAGAATCGCTCCACCAGCGAGGAGCGCGAAAGTCCGGTCTCGCGCGCCAGCATGTCCAGCGTCCAGGCCCGGCGCGGCTCCCCATGCAGCAGGTTCAGCGCCCGCCCGACATGGCGATCGCGCAGGCCCGCCAGCCATCCGCTGCTGTCCGCAGGCAGGGTTTCGACATAGCGGCGCACCAGCTCCACGAACATCAGTTCGCCCAGCCGCGACAACATGGTACCCGAGCCGGCGCGTCTGTCTTTCGCTTCCTTGACCGCCAGGCGCGCAAGTTCGGCGACCGCGCGCGAGGCAGCATCATCGGCGCTGCGCAGATGCAGGATGCGCGGAAGCGCATCCAGCAGGGGATTGAAGGGGCGGGCATCGCAGCCCAGGAAGCCGCACACCAGATGAGCCCGCTCCGCGCCGCCGCCATTCAGGTTGACCAGGAAGGGCAGTTGTTCAGCATCGTCAGGCTGGCGGAAGCGCTCCAGATCCTCTTCGCCGCGCAGGCCCGGCGCGCTCGACATCACATGGGCGTCGCCGTGGGGAAAGGCGACCACATCGCCCGCCCGCAGCAAGACGGGTGGCGCCTCGAAATCGACGGGCGCTGCCCAGCAGGTGCCGCTGGCCAGCACATGATATTCGATGACGTGTCCGGCGCCAGGCATCACCGCCGGGCCAATGACGGCGGCGTTCGGCGTTTCGGCGGCCCACGGCGCGCTGGTGTCGACGTCGAAGAACACGGCGGACTTCAGGCGCACCGCTTCAAGCACGTCGGACAGGGTATCGGCGCTCACGACAAATCTGCTTCACGGAATTGCGGTCAAATACTGCGGCGGATCTGCAAAGACGGGGGTGCGATCCGGACTTTCGGTCATGACTGGCAGCAGCGGAGCCATACCGCACCACGCCGCGGCAAGACATAACCGCGGGCAGATAAATCACAGAAACGGGAAGGACACCAGAGATGTTGAACAAGATCAGCTGCCCGGCCACCGGCGCCGCCGTCAATGCCGGAATGGAAGAACTGCCGCTCAGCCCGGTCAAGACGCGCCAGCAGGCCACCTGGGCGTCGGGCGACTATGCCGTCATCGGCACCACCGTGCAGATCGTGGGCGAGGAACTGTGCGAATCGCTGGATGTTCGCGCCGGCGAGGACGTGCTGGACGTGGCGGCCGGCACCGGCAATGCCGCCCTGGCGGCGGCGCGCCGCTTCTGCCGCGTCACCGCCAGCGACTATGTTCCCGCGCTTCTGGCGCGCGCTGCCGAACGCGCCCGTGCGGAGGGTCTGGAGATGGATTTCCGCGTCGCCGATGCCGAGGCGCTGCCGTTCGCCGATGCCAGCTTCGACGTGGTGACGTCCACCTTCGGCGCGATGTTCACGCCCGATCATGAAAAGCCGGCCCAGGAGATGCTGCGGGTCTGCCGCGCCGGCGGTCGGATCGGCCTGGCCAACTGGACGCCCGACAGCTTCATCGGCGAGCTGTTCAGGCTGATCGGCCGCCATGTGCCGCCGCCGCCCGCGCTGAAGTCGCCTGCCCTGTGGGGCACGGGCAAACACCTGAAAGAGCTGTTCGGTACCGCGGCCTCGGCCATCACGGTGCGGCAGAAGGATTTCGTCTTCCGCTACCGGTCCGCGGCGCACTGGATCGAGATTTTCCGTACCTATTATGGGCCGATGCTCAAGGCCTTCGCGGCGCTCGAACCGCCGGCGCAGAAGGCGCTGGCGGAAGAGATCGCGCTTCTGATCGGGCGCTTCAACCGCTCCGATGACGCAACGATAGTCGTTCCTTCCGCCTATCTCGAAGCGGTGATCATCAAGAATTCATGAGAGAGCGAAAAACGCCGCTCCGCCAAATTCAACCCAGACAGACGGGACACCAAGATGAGAAACATCGCATTTGCTTCCTTTGCCATCATCGTTCTTGCAACCCCACAGATTCATGCCTCCCCTGTCCTCACCAGCCATGTCGCGGTGCGTTATGGCGACCTCAACCTGACCAGCGCCCAGGGCAGGCAGGTGCTGCGGTGGCGCCTCAAACTGGCCGCCCACACCGTCTGTGGGCCGGAGCCCGACCTGCGTTCGCCCCGCTTCCGTCCCTATCAGGCCTGCGTCTCCGGCGCGGTGCAGCGGGCGATGGCTTCGGTCAGCCGGCCCCTGCTGGCGGACGCCGGCCAATGATGATTCCGGTTTGGAAGGAGTGACATGATGACGACATATCAGGGTGCCTGTTTCTGCGGCAGTGTGGAGGTCGAAGTGTCCGGCGCGCCGGCGGCGATGGGTTATTGCCATTGTAGTTCCTGCCGCGCCTGGTCGGCGGCGCCGGTCACCGCCTTCAGTCTGTGGAATCCCGCCGATGTGCGTATCGTTTCCGGCGCCGGGAACGTGGGCGCCTTCACCAAAAACCCGTCCAGCGAGCGCCTTTATTGCACGCGCTGCGGCGGACATCTGATGACCCGCCACCCGGGCCTTGGCCTGACCGACGTGTATCCAGCGATCCTCAAGGGTCTCGCCTTCGCGCCTGGCGTGCATGTGAATTATGCCGAGACGGTGCTGCCAATGCGCGACGGGCTGCCCAAGCTGAAGGACTTTCCTTCCGAATTCGGCGGCTCCGGCGAGACGATGACCGAATAGGTGCAGACGGCGGCGCCGATCCTTGCGCGCCGCCGCCGCACCGCTAGTCTGGCGGCATGAGCGAAGTCACTGTTCTTTCCGTCCAGACTGGCCGCATCCGCCCCTTGGGTCCCGAGGATGTGCCCAGTGCCATCGCCAAGCAGGCGCGCGCCGGACCGATCGCGGCCGGCCCGCTGGGCCTTGACGGCGACCAGCAGGCCGATCTGACGGTGCATGGCGGGGCGGAAAAGGCGATCTATGGTTATGCGGCCGTCCATTTCTCGGACTGGGCCAACGCCTTTCCCGCCCTCAGGGAACGGTTTGCGAACGGCGCGATGGGCGAAAATCTCACCATCGCGGGACTGACCGAGGCGGATATCTGCCCCGGCGATGTCCATGCCGTCGGCAGCGCGCTGCTTCAGGTGTGTCAGCCGCGCCAGCCCTGTTTCAAATTCGCGCTGCATCTGGGCGAGCCGCGCGTGGTCAAATGGATGGTGCAAAGCGGATTTTCCGGCTGGTACTACCGCGTGCTCCGGCCCGGCAGCCTGGGCGCTGGCGACACGGTCACGCTGGCCGAACGGCCCAACCCGGATTTTCCCTTTGCCCGCCTGGTCGAGATTGTCAGTTTCGGCCGGCCCACGCGCGCGGAGCTGGAACGCATGGCCGATATGCCGGGCCTTGCCAGCCAGTGGCGGCGCAAGGCGCGCATCGCGCTCCGCGGGGTCTGAACTGGCGACAATTGCAGCCTAATTCGACGCAAATTGCGCCGTTCCGCTTCAGCCTGTCGCAATGCGCCGGGGCGCATAAATCGCCGCGAGGATTGGGGTTTGCGGCATGTACACCATCGTGGCTGCATCGCAGAAGGGCGGCTCGGGCAAGACCACGCTGTCGGGGCATCTGGCTGTGGAGGCGCAGCGCTCCGGCGCCGGCGCCATCGCGCTGATCGACACCGACCCCCAGGGCAGCCTGGCGCATTGGTGGAACGCCCGTCAGGCGCCCGAGCCGCATTTCGTCAAGGCAGGGCTGATGGACCTGGAAGAGGCGTTGGCGGGCCTGGAACAGGCGGGAGTCAAGATTGCGGTGATCGACACTCCGCCGGCAATCACCCAGTCCATCAGCCGCGTCGTCGCCCATGCCGACCTGGTGCTGGTGCCCACGCGGCCCAGCCCGCACGACCTGCGGGCGGTGGGCGCCACTGTGGACATCGCCGAGCGGCACGGCAAGCCGGTGATCTTCGTCATCAACGCGGCGACGGCGCGCGCCCGCATAACCGGCGAAAGCGCCGTGGCCCTGTCGCAGCATGGCACCGTGGCGCCGGTGACCATCCATCATCGCGTGGACTTCGCCGCCTCGATGATCGACGGGCGCACGGTGGGCGAAGTGGTGCCAGGCTCGCCCTCCGCGCGCGAAATCAGCGATCTTTGGGTCTATGTGCAGGACAAGCTTTCGCGCATCGTCCGCGATCCGGCACTGCTGCCCGAGTTCAGGCCCGACCATCTGGCGATAGGCTCACTGCTGGAGGTCGAGCAGGAAAGCGATGCCATTCCGCCGATCGTGGTGCCATTTTATGAGGGGCCGGAACGGCGCGGCAGCGCGGACAGGCGCATTCTTCTGCCCGATCCGCCTTATCGCGGGCCTGAGCGGCGCAGCTTCGGCCGCCGCCAGACCGACCTGGCTCCCAATGGCGCAACCTGGGGCAAGTGAGGTCGCCATGAGCTATGGACGCTTCGCCGCCATCACCCCTGACATTCTCGCGCGCAAGGGCGAGGCACGGCCCTGGACGATCGCCCCGCCGACTGCCGAGCCTGCGAGCCAGGCGTCTTCCCGGCCGCTGGTGCGTCCCGAAACGGCGGGCCCGCCCCCCGTGGCGACCGCCGTCAAATCCGCGCAGCCGCCACGACCGGGCATGGCCGGCGGCGCCCCACCCCTGGTGCCGGGAGTGCGCAAGTGCACTATCCGGATGTCGGGGCATGATTTCGAGCGGCTCGGCATCATCGCGGTGAAGGACGACACCAGCCGCCAGCACCTGCTGCAGCAGGCTTTGGCCGATTTCCTGGCCGCCAAGGAAAAGCAATACCGCGCCGCCTGCCAGTGCATGGCGGCGGCACCCTGCGGGGCGTGCGAGACGTTCTAGGCGGCGTAACCGGGGGCGCGGGTGTGCCAGAGGATGGCGATGAACAGGGCCTTGGCCTTGGGCAGGATCGCCAGCGACAGGGCGCTGAAAGCGGCCGCCATGCCCAGCGCCGCCGCCCAGGTCGGCAGGAAGCCCAAGTCGATCAAGAAGGCCAGCGGCAGGAAGATATGGCCGACAAGGATAATGGTCAGCCACGGCGCGGCATCGTCGGCGCGGATGGCGCCAAAACGCTCGCCGCAGGCCGAACACTGATCCACCTGCTTGAGATAGGAGCGGAACAGCTTTCCCTTGCCGCAGCAGGGGCAGTATCCCAGGAGGGCCCGTTTGGCAGCCTGGCGCAAGGTCACATCATGCATGCCTCGTATATAGGCCTGAAAAGGCAAACGTCACCTTGCGCATAATGGCCCTGCGGCAACTTGCGCATCTGCCGTTTGGGCGCCACTCTCGGCCCGGCCGGAGGGGAAGTGCCGGCCAGGAAAAGGCAGCCTTCGCGCCGGATGAAAATCACCAAGCTCACCACCTACCGGGTTCCGCCGCGCTGGCTGTTCCTGAAGATCGAGACCGACCAGGGCATTACCGGCTGGGGTGAACCCGTGCTGGAAGGCCGCGCCGATACCGTGGCCGCCTGTGTTGCGGAAATGGCTGACTATCTTGTCGGCAAAGACCCCGCGCCAATCGAGGATCACTGGACGGTACTCTATCGCGGCGGCTTCTATCGCGGCGGCGGCATCCATATGAGCGCGCTGGCCGGCATCGACCAGGCGCTGTGGGACATCAAGGGCAGGGCGCTGGGTCAGCCGGTCCATGCGCTGCTGGGTGGGCCGCTGCGCCAGACCATGCGCGTCTATCACTGGGTGGGCGGCGACCGTCCCGCCGACATCGTGGCCGGGGCCAAGGCCGCGGCGGCCAAGGGATTCACGGCCATCAAGATGCTGGCGACCGAGGAAATGGCCTTCCTGGACAGCCACGCCAAACTGGATGCCGTGCTGGCGCGGGTGGCCGCGGTGCGCGCGGCGATGGGCCCGGACTTTGGCATCGCGCTGGACTTTCATGGCCGGCTGCATCGGCCCATGGCCAAGGTGCTGGCGAAGGAGATCGAACAGTACCGCCTGATGTTCATCGAGGAACCGGTGCTGAGCGAGCATGTGGAGGCCCTGAAGGAGATCAAGGCGCAGACATCGACCCCCATTGCGCTGGGCGAGCGGCTCTATTCCCGCTGGGACTTCAAGGCCATCCTGCATGACGGACTGGCCGACATCATCCAGCCCGATCCGTCACACGCCGGTGGCATCACCGAGACGCGCAAGATCGCCGCCATGGCGGAAAGCTATGACGTGGCGCTGGCGCTGCACTGCCCGCTGGGGCCGATAGCGCTGGCAAGCTGCCTGCAGCTGGATGGGGTCTGCTACAACGCCGCGATCCAGGAACAGAGCATCGGCATGCACTACAACAAGGACCATGATGTGCCGGCCTATCTGGCCGATGCATCGGTCTTCGCCGCCACTGGTGGCCACATGGCGATCCCCACAGCGCCGGGACTTGGCATCGCCATCGACGAAGAGGCCGTGAAACGCGGGGCGGAAATCGGCCATCGCTGGCGCCCGCCCTTGTGGCACCACCAGGACGGCTCGTTCGCGGAGTGGTGAGATGAAGCCGACCTATATCCGCTATGGCGTGATGCTGATGCTGTTCGTCAGCGTCGTCATCACCTATCTGGACCGCTCCAACCTGTCGATCGCCGCGCCCGCCATGCGCGCCGAGCTTGGCATCGATACGGTGCATATGGGCTGGATCCTGTCGGCCTTCGGCTGGACCTATGCCTTCTGCCAGATTCCTGGCGGCTGGCTGGTCGACAGGGTGGCGCCGCGCTTCTTCTATCCCGCCATCCTGATCCTGTGGTCTGTCGCCACTGTCACCATGGGTCTTGCGGGCAGCGTGGCGGCGCTGATTGCCATACGCTTGTGCATCGGGCTTCTGGAAGCCCCATCCTACAGTATCAACAACCAGGTAGTGACAAGCTGGTTTCCCGACCGCGAGCGCGCGGGCGCCATCGGTTTTTACACTTCCGGCCAGTTCGTGGGGCTGGCCTTCCTGACGCCGGTCCTGCTGATCCTGGAGGAAAGCCATGGCTGGCGAAGCGTCTTCTACACCACCGGCGTGGGCGGCCTGGTGTGGGGCCTGTTCTGGCTCCTGGCCTATCGCAATCCCCGCAACTCCAGCGCCAACGCCGCCGAACTGGCGTATATCGAAGCCGGAGGCGCGCTGACCGAACTGGGTGTGCGCAAACAAAAGTCGCATGCCAGCTTCACCGACTTCCTGACCGTGTTTCGGTACCGCAAGCTGTGGGGCGTCTATATCGGCCAGTTCGCGGTCACTTCCTGCCAGTGGTTCTTCCTGACCTGGTTCCCCACCTATCTGATCGAGTTCCGGCACCTGAGCTTCGTGAAATCGGGGCTTTATGCATCGGTACCGTTCCTGGCCGCCTTTCTGGGCGTCCTGTGTTCGGGCTTCCTGTCGGACCGGATGCTGCGCGCGGGCTTAAGCCTTGGCGTGGCGCGCAAGACCCCCATCATCGGTGGATTGCTTCTGTCCAGCGTGATCATGGGCGCCAATTTCGTCGATGCGCCGTCGTTGGTGATCGGCTTCATGGCGCTGGCCTTTTTCGGCAACGGCCTGGCTTCCATCGGCTGGTCGCTGGTCTCCTCGCTGGCGCCCAGCCGGCTGATCGGCCTGACCGGGGGCACCTTCAATTTCATCTCCAACCTGTCGGGCATTACCACGCCGCTGGTGATCGGCTATCTGGCGCAAGGCGGCAATTTCGCCCCGGGCCTCACCTATATCGCCGTGGTCGCGGTGATTGGTGCGCTGGCCTATATCCTGATGATCGGCAAGCTGGAACGGGTCGAGAGATAATGCTTCCCACCATCGACGACATCCGGGCCGCCGCGGCGCGCATCAGGGGCCATGCCGTGCGCACGCCGCTGCTGGCCAGCCCGGTGCTGGATGCGCATACGGGAGGACGGGTCCTGCTCAAGCCCGAGACGCTGCAGCGCACCGGCTCCTTCAAGTTTCGCGGCGCCGTCAACCGCATCGCCCTGATCCCGCAAGCCGAGCGCGGCAAGGGAGTGGTGGCCTTTTCCTCCGGCAACCATGCCCAGGGCGTGGCGGCGGCGGCCGGGGTCTTCGGCATGAAAGCGGTGATCGTGATGCCGGCGGACGCGCCACGCGCCAAGCTGGAAGGCACGCGCTCTCTCGGGGCCGAGATCGTCACCTATGACCGCCAGACCGAAGACCGCGAAGCGATCGCCGCGCGCGTGCTGGCCGAGCGCGGCGGCACCTTGATCAAGCCGTTCGACGACGCCCAACTGATCGCGGGTCAGGGCACGGTGGGGCTGGAGATTCTGGAGGACGCGGGCGCACGGGGCGTGCGGGTAGATCAGCTTCTGGTGCCCTGTGGCGGCGGCGGGCTGACGGCGGGCATCGCGTTGGCGGTCGGCGATGCGGCAAAGGTCTACAGCGTCGAGCCACAGAATTTCAACGGCATGCGCCGCAGCCTGGACGCGGGTGCGCCCGTCAAGGCGCCAGCCACGCCCGTCAGCGTGGCCGATTCGCTGATGTCGCCGCAGCCGGGCGCCATCCCCTTCGCCGTGGCGGGCCCGCTTCTCGCCGGCGGATTGACCGTGACTGACGAAGACCTGCTTGCGGCGGTCAGTTTCGCGCTTTGCCGCCTGAAGCTGGTGGTGGAGCCGGGCGGGGCCGCCGCGCTGGCCGCGCTGCTGGCGGGCAAGCTGGAAGCAAGGGACCGCACCACGGTGCTGGTGCTGTCGGGCGGCAATGCGGATTTCGCTGTCCTGGCCGGGGCGGTGAGCCGCTTTGCCTGAACGCAGAAAGGGGAGGGATGTGGCCATCCCTCCCCATCCCTGCGTCCGTGCGGCGGTCAGACCAGATGCTGTTCGGCCTGGATCAGGCCGCGGATATAGCCGAACTCGAAGGGGAAATTCTCGCGCCAGGCATTGGGCTGGCCGGGCACGCGCGGCGCATGGTCGGGCATCAAGAGATAGGGATATTGAACCTCGCGATAAACCTTCAGCATCTTGACGAAATCGATGTCGCCCTCGTCCGGGAACATCTCGGCGACGAAATCGCCGCGATGACCGCGGATGTTGCGGAAATGGATGTTGAACAGCTTCTTGCGGGTGCCGAACCAGCGGATGCAATCGGGCAGCTGCTCGCGCGGATTTTCCAGATTCTCCGACAGCGTGCCCTGGCACAGGTTCAGGCCGTGATAGGGGCTGTCGTGCATCTGGACGAATTTCTGCAGACCCTCATAAGTGCCCAGCACATTGTCTATGCCGCGATAGCCGCCGGCCGGCGTGCCGGGGTCCTGGGGATGGCAGGCGATCTGCACCTTGTATTCGTTGGCCACCGGCACGACGTGAGACAGGAAATAATCGATGCGCTCCCAGAAAGCTTCGGCATTGACGACGCCCGCCTTGGTCAGTGGCGGGTTCTTGGCTGCCGATTCCGCGGCGTTCCAGCGATTGTACATGGTGTCGCCGCGGCCGGGCACCTCGTTGGTGCGCAGGACGCCCAGGAGGGACATGTTATACTTCAATGCACGGATGCCGGTCTGCGCGCAGGTGCGGATGTGGTTCTGGAACGCCTCGATATCGCGGTCGCGTTCGGGGCTGTCGGCCAGCATGATCGCCGGATGCTTCTCGCGGTCGATGAGGGACGAGGTGAGCAGCACGCTATCGACCAACTCGACCTTGACCTTCCACTTGTTGGCCAGGTCCAGCATCTTGTTCATCTCTTCCACGGTGGGATAGAGGCGGGCGGGATCGGTCACACGCGGGCTGGTGCAGACGGCATCGACGCCATAGCGCGCCACCCAGGCGGCGGTGTCGTCGGTCAGGCTGCCGAACTGGTGCCCCAGCCGCGCCTTCAGCGACGGCAGCTTGGCGCTGGCGCAGGCACCGCCCGGCATGCTTGGCTGCGCGTCGGCCGCGGGCGCGTTCGCGGCGATGGTCCCGGCCGCGGCGGCCGCGGCCCCCGCACCGGTGACGGAGAAGAATTTACGGCGATCCATGGAACGTCTCCCTTTATGTTCTCGACAGCCTTAATGGACCCGAAAGTCGTCCAGCAGGGCGCTCGCGTCCAGTTTATTTTCGGCATGGTTTGCGACCCAAACCGCATAAATCCTCTCCGGGCGACGGGGGAAACGGCGTCTTGTCTTGTTGCGCCCGGACCGGTGGGGTTTTATCAGAAGCGCCGGGCAAACCGGACAGGAAGGGGAGACAAAGTGAAGGCAGGAACAGTTTTCGCAGCCGCAGCAATTGCCATGCTGGCATTGGCAACGCCGGCGGGGGCGGCCGACAAGACGCCGGAATTCACCACCATCCTTCTGGAAAAGGTGGTCGACCGCACGCCCGGCCAGGTCTGGGCGAAGATCGGGCCCTATTGCGCCATCCAGCAGTGGCTGGACGTGCCCTGCCAGATCACGGCAGGCAACGGCGCGGGCGTGGGCACCAACCGGCGGCTGCGCGGCACCATCGACGAAATGATGGTGGCAGTGACTTCGCACTCCTACACCTACGCCCAGCCGACCTCGCCGATCTTCTATCACGGCACCCTTGCGGTGGAGCCACTGGACCGGGGGCGCCAGTCCAAGATCGTCTATACGCTTTTCTACGATGTGGCGCCGCTGACCACGGTCGAGGCGCGCCAGGCCGACCGCAAGCAGCGCACCGACCGCTTCAGTGCCGCCCTGGACAAGATGAAGGAGATGGCGGAAGCGCCGTAAGTCATGACAATCGATATTCTGCAATTCGTGCCGCTGCGCCCCGAGGTGCAGCGCGAACTGGAAGCGCGCTATCGCGTGCATGGGAAAGACAGGCTGGACGAAGTGGCGTCCATCGTGCGCGGCGTGGTGACAAACGGCCATTCCGGCCCGCCGCCACACATCATCGACCGGCTGGCGAAGCTGGAAGTGATCTGCTCGGCATCGGTCGGTTATGACGGCATCCCGGTCGAATATGCGCGATCGAAGGGCATTCCCGTCACCAACACGCCCGAGGTGCTGAACGACGATGTCGCGGACCTGGCCATCGCGCTGATGATCATGACCGCCCGCCGGCTGGTGGCGTCCGACCGCTATGTGCGTTCGGGCCAGTGGCCGGTGAAGGGCGAATACCCTTTGGCCAGCCGCGCCAGCGGCAAGACGGTGGGCATTCTGGGCATGGGCCGCATCGGCAGGGAGATCGGCAGGCGCGCTGAAGCGATGAACAATCGCGTCGCCTATCACAGCCGCCGCCCGGTCGCTGGCGTGTCCTATGACCACTATCCCGACCTGGTGGCGCTGGCGAACGACAGCGACTTCCTGATCGTGATCATACCGTCGACGCCTGAGACCCAGAAGATCGTCAGCAAAGAGGTGATCGAGGCGCTGGGCCCCAGCGGTATCCTGGTCAATGTCGCGCGCGGCGCGGTGGTGGACGAGGATGCACTGGTGGACGCGCTGGTCAGCGGCAGACTGGGCGGGGCGGGACTGGACGTGTTCGCCAATGAACCCCAGGTGCCCGAAGTGCTGTTCGGTATGGACAATGTGGTGCTTCAGCCGCATGTGGGCAGCGCCACGCATGAAACCCGCCGCGCCATGAGCCAGCTTGTGCTGGACAATCTGGACGCGCATTTCGCCGGGCGGCCATTGCTTACCGAAATAAAATAAGATTCCGCAACGCGCTCAACTGTCATGGCCCGGCTTGCCCGGGCCACCCCGGAGCAACAGGCTCATTCCCGAAGAATGGCTCTTGTGACTCTGGACGGCCACCTGGAGTGGGCCATGACTGTTAGAGTCAGGCCCGGAACCGGGCCATGACTGTTAGAGTCAGGCCCGGAACCGCGCGTAAAGATTCTCGATCACGTCCACCGCCGCTTCGGATTCGGCGCGGTCAGGCACTTCGTGGTCGTTGTTGAAGCCCTTCAGGTCACCGCCTTCCAGCGACTGCACCACGATGCCATCGCTGCGTGAGATGACGGAGACATCGCGATAGTAGAGCCCGTAAGTCACTTCCGGCTGCGGGATCAGCCAGCCGATCTGGCCGCGTACCGGCACGATGGTCTGGTCGCCCATCAGGGCGCGCGCGCCATAGCCGGTACAGTTGATGACAACCTTCTCCTTCAGTTGCCCGAACTCGCCGGGATCATGGAATTCCCGCACCACCACCTTGCCGCCCATGGCACGGATGTCGCCCAGTAACTGGTGCGCATAATCGTGCACGTTGAACTGCAAGGTGGATGTGCGCCGCACGCCGGTCACCGGAAACGGCGTGACTTCCGCCGGCAACGCCACGCTGCGCGGGGTCAAATCGTCAATGCGGCCGGCATAGGCGGCAAAGCCCTGGTCGTCTTCCTGCGCGGTTGCACCGTCCGACAGCGAATAACGATCCCGGAACTCCACCGGATTGCCTGGCAGTCCCAGATAGTCGCGATAGGTCTTCCACGAGATGCGCGCCATGCGTTCCCAGGTATCACCAAAGCCTGGCGCCGCGTCCTTCGCCATGGCGATGCGCGAATCCGGCGTCCACAGGCCCGAGGCGCGCGCCGAGCGCGCCTGCTGGATCAGTTCCTTGCAATAAATGGTGACGGAAAGCCCCGCGCGCAGTGCCAGCGTCGCCGCCGCCAGCCCCAGCGCGCCGGAGCCGATTACCGCGATCTCCTTCGGGCCGCGGCTCATCGCCTTTTCCAGCGCCAGCGTGCCGGAACCCCACGACAGCGACCATCCCGACCCGCCATGGCCGTAATTGTGGATCACCAGCGCATCGCCGATCATCTCGGTGTCCAGCCGCGGTCCCGCCGCGCGGAAGGGGCGCAGGCATACGGTGATATCAAATAGCCGGTCCCTGTGGGCGCGGATGGGGGCAAGCGGCGGCAGCAGATCGGCGGGCGAGAGTCCCGAACCGATGCGCGGCTGCGCGGCACAGGCGCTCAGCGAAGCAAGCCCGCCCAGTACGGTCAGGCGGCGATCCGGTCCCATCATGATCCCCTCATCCGCACGCTGCGCGCAAGGATCGCAAAGCACAGGGCGCACGGCAAGGCTGCTCAGCGCACTGCCCAGGTGACCAGATAAAGAAAGCCCGCGCCCGCAAGCGTGGCCAGGGTCGTGGACAGGCGCGGGCGCGTCCGGTGGCTTTCCGGCAGAAGCCCGCTCGCCCCGATATGCAGGAAGAAGCCGCAGAACAACGCCAGCAGCAGTGCCAGAAGTTCGGGGCGCGGCGTGACCAGAAGACTCAGACCCGCGCCCAGCAGCGGGGCAAAGGCATCCATCGCCAGCCAGGACAGCGCGTGCCTGCGCTCTCCGCCATTTTTCACCACCACATTGACGGTATTCAAGCCATCCGCGAAGTCATGTGCCAGTACTGCCGCCGCCACGATCAGTCCGATCTCGGGGCCGGCCTGCAGCGCGATACCCATGGCGAATCCGTCCAGTATGCTGTGAGCGGAAAAGCTGGCCGCGCCGATCAGGCCGCGTGTCGTGTTGGGCCCGCCCTCGCAGTCATGGCGCGCCACCAGCCGGTCGATCACCACATAGAGAAAGAAGCCGCCCGCCGCGATGGCCAGAAGGGTCCGCGCATCATAGAATCCCCTTCCCGCCGCGATGGCTTCTGGCGCCAGGTCAAAAAAGGCCACCCCGATCACGGCGCCGGCCGAAAAGCCCAGCACCAGCGGAAGTCGCTCGGCGAGTTTGAGGGCCATCAGGCCGCCGGTCATGGTCGCGCACGCGGCACACAGCGCCAGGCCCAGGACCAGAAGGGATGTCATCGGGAATTCCGCGGAAAAGTCCGGCCGTCTTATCGCGTGCCTGCAAAAGGGGCAACATTTGTCGCAATGTGCGTGACTAGGCAGGCGGGCCGTCGCCTTTTAGCCTTGCGGTCAAAAAGGGGTTTGCCATGCATCGAATCCTCAAGGCCATCGCACTGGCACTGCTGGCATCGACCGGCGTCACGCCAGCCTTTGCCGCCCACAAGCTGGTGCTGCTGTCCATCGATGGGCTGGACTGGCGCTATATCCGTGACCGCGATGCGCTGGGCCTGAAGATCCCCAACATCCGCAAGGTCCTGGCGCGTTCCCAATATGCCGATGGCGTGGTGGGGGTGTGGCCCACCATCACCTGGCCCTCGCACACCACCATGATCACCGGCGTCACGCCCTATAGCCACGGCATCCTCGGCAATGCGGCGGGCGCGCCAGATCCGGCGCTGTCCTACTGGTCCTTCGAGAAGGTGAAGGTGCCCGCCATCTGGCAGTGCCTGAAGGCGGCGGGCAAGACCGCCGGGGCGATCAACTGGCCGGTGACGGTGAAGGCGCCCCTCGCTTACGACCTGCCGGAGGTCTATGCCAAACGCAACGGCGATTCCTCCGACATGGAGACGGTTGAAAAGTGGGAGATTCCGCAAGGCCTCGCCGCCGACATCAACAGGACCTATCCTTCCTTCCGCCAGCAATGGCTGGACGATCGCAGCCGCACCCTGGCGACCATCTGGTTGCTGAAGACCAAACTACCCGACCTGGTGGCGACGCATCTGGCCGAGCTGGATTCGGAATCCCACGAACAGGGACCCTCCACCGTCAATGCCAAAGCCGTCGTCGAGCGCACCGACGAACTTCTTGGCGACATATTGAAGGCCATGCCTGCCGATTACGACCTGGCGCTGGTGTCCGACCATGGCTTCGAAGCCATCGACCATTCGGCCAACCTGAAAGTGATGGCGGCGGCCGATGGCATCACTGGTGAGATGGCCATTGCGGGCGGGCTTGCCACCACCAATGATCCCAACGTCGCGGCCTGGCTGAAATCGCAAAGCGGCAAGGGCGATGTCGGCCGGGAAGTGTCGCATGACGAACTGGTGCACTATGCCCCGCAGCTTTCCACGGCCACCACCGCTTTCGAGCCCGCGCCGCATGTCGTCTTCGGCAACGCCGCCACCGGCTCTGCGCATGGCAAGCCCGGTAGCCGGGGCACGCACGGCTTCTGGCCGACCCGGCCCGACTATCACAGCATCTTCCTGCTGTCGGGTCCGGGCGTCACGCCCGGCAATCTGGGCACGATCGAAATGGTCTCGATCTACCAGCGGCTGCAGGATGCGATGGGCCTTGATTGCGCAAAATAGTCAGGCGGGGATGACATCCACTCCAACATCCACCATATGGTCGTGGCCGCCCAGGATGATGCCGGCAACGGGCGCCACATCGCCATAGTCGCGACCCCAGGATGAGGTGACATGGGTCTCGCCCACGATCACATCGTTGGTGGGGTCCAGGTCCACCCAGCCGAAAGGCGGCGCCCAGACGCTGAACCAGGCATGACTGGCATCGGCCCCCACCAGCCGGGGCATCCCCGGTGGCGGCCGGGTGAGAAGATAGCCCGACACATAGCGCGCCGGCAGGCCCAGGCTGCGCATCGCCGCGATCGCGACGTGCGCCAGGTCCTGGCAGACCCCGGCGCGGATCTCGAACACCCGGTCGACGGGCGTGGTCGCGTCGGTCACGCTGGTGTCATAGCGGAAGTCGCAATGAATGCGGTTCATCAGCTCTTCAGCTCCCGCCAGCATGGGCCGGCCTGGCGGAAAGCTTTCGCCGGCATATTCGGCGATGTCGCTCTTGAAGGCGGTCATGGGGGAATCAAAGATGTACTGCACGGCGTCGCGCGCCTCCGCGTCGGGCGGATTTTCCAGTAGCGCGCGCACCCTCTCATGCGTCAGGCTTTCGCGGCTGGGCCTTTCGGGCGGCCGTTCCACCGTCACTCGGCTTTCCGCCAGAATCTCCAGCAGCGTGTGCGGCCGGTCGAAGGCGAACCATTCCACCGGATTGCCGAAATAGTCGGTGCGTGAGGCGATGCTGTCCGGCTCCAGGCTGATGGCGATCTCGCTGGATGCGACTTTCTGGTTCGCCGTGTCGCGCAGGCGCAGATGCGCCAGATGCCAGGAATGGGAGACGTCCTGCACATAGCGATAGGTGGTGCGATGCGTCACCAGATAGTCCATCACATCCCTCACGGGCCCGCTGCGCCGGTGCGGCTGCGGCTGGAATGCTGGAAATAGGCATCAGCGATACCATCAGACAAAAGCGCGCAACCCGATGAAATCGTGCCGGTCAGTTCCAGCATGCCCGGCCGGGCACCATGCTCGCAGAAGTCCAGTCGTGCGGGGCTGGCGCCCGCCAGCGCGGTGCGCATCTCCTGCACCAGAGTGCGCGGCACGTCGCTGCGCTGGGCCGGCGTGATGCGCGGCAGCTCCCGCAGGTGCGCTCCGATGGCGGTCAGCTGATAGGCGCAGGAGCGCGGATTGTTCTCGTCCAGAAGCAGCAGGTCCACGAAAGGCACCAGCTGGAAGACGTTGAGATAGCGCGAGCGATAGGTCATGGCGCTGTCGGCGATCTCAAGCACGATGCGCATGTGATCGGTCTCCCGCGCGTCCGGGTATCCCACGGTTTGGCGCACCAGCCAGGCAAGGTGCTGGGCCCGCTCGCAGCGCCGGCCCATTTCCAGGAACAGCCAGTTGGGGCCGCGCGTCATGTTCTCCGCCGCCAGCCCCGACAGGGCCGCGGTGCGCCGCACCAGCGAATCCAGGTAGAATCGCGCCTGCGCCGGTTCGAATTCGTCTTCTTCGTCCGGCCGCGCCTCGATCTTGGCCAGGGCGTGAATGGTGCGCCAGGTGTCCAGCGAGATGCGGTCGCGCACCGCCCAGGCCGCCTGTTCCACCCGCGCCAGAAGATTCTGCAGGCTGCGGCCATGGCGGGTGCTGTAGACCAGAATCTGCAGTTCGCGCGTCAGATCGTCTTCGTCGGCAATCGCTTCGATGGGTGTGTCGCTGGTCATGGAATAGGGCACGAGCAGTTTGCGCGCCACTTCCAGTGCCGCCGCCGGCTCGTCTCCGACGCGCGCGGCAACCGCGCGCAGGATGCGAACGAAATTCTCCGTGCGTTCGGCATAGCGGCCCAGCCAGAACAGATTGTCCATGGCACGGCTGGGCGCCGATTCGCCCTGGCGCCGGACGTCCAGCGACTTGCCGCCGTTGCCGAGCAGGCTGAAATTGTCGACCGGCGTGGCCGAAAGGACCCAGGCGTCCTTCGACGACGCGCCCGACTGCATGGAAAGCGCCCGCACGCTGTCGTCGGCGGCCACGCGTGTCAGCCCGCCCGGCATCACCGTCCAGCCCGAAGGTGTCCAGGCGGCGAAGACACGCAAGGATACGGGCTTTGCGGCGAAATGGCCGTCCTCGAACACCGGCGCGAGCCCCAATGGCGAAATCTCCTGCACCACCAGCGTCTCGCCGCGATGCTTCAGGCGCGTCTCGAAGTGGGCGCGCTCCTCTGCCGTCAGGTCGGCCCCAAGCCGCGCGCTGGAGCGGCGCGAGAACATCGGCCGGGCATCGAAGGCATCGCGCAGGATGGAATGCTTCATCCGCGCCAGCGCTTCCTTCCTGCCCCATTCGGTGCCGCACCAGATGGTGGCGATGTCGGGGATTTTCAGTTCCTCGCCCAGCAGCGCGCGGCATACCGCCGGCAGCCAGGCGTCCATCGCGGGCGATTCCACCACCCCGCCGCCCAGCGCATTGGCCAGCACCACGCCGCCCGCGCGCACCGCCTCCATCAGCCCCGGCACGCCCAGCGCGCTGTCGCTGCGAAATTCCAGCGGGTCGCAGAAATCGCTGTCCACGCGCCGGAAGATGGCCGAGACGCGTTCCAGCCCCGTCAGCGTTTTCAGGAACACTTCCCCGCCGCGTACCGCCAGATCGTCGCCTTGCACCAGGGTCAGGCCAAGATAATGTGCCAGATAGACATGCTCGAAATAGGATTCGTTGTAAGGACCGGGCGTCAGCAGCACGGCGCGGTCGCGGCGCGACTGGCCCAGCGCCAGGATGTTCTCGCGATAGGCATTGAAAAAGGCGGCCAGCCGCGCCACCCGCATGTCGGCGAAATTCTCCGGGAAGGTCTGCGCCACGACAAGCCGGTTTTCCAGCGCATAACCCAACCCGCCCGGTGCGTCGACGCGGCTTGCCATCACCCTCCAGCTGCCGTCGGGCCCGCGCGCCAGATCGGCGCAGTAAAGATGCACATGCACGCCATGGGCCGGCTCGGCGCCGCACAGCGGGCGCAGGAATTGGGGATGGCCGGTGACAAGGTGCGCCGGCAGCACATTGTTCGACAGCAGGGTCTGCGGACCATAGATGTCGCGCAACAGAAGATCGGTCAGCATGGCGCGCTGGATCACCGCCGTCTCGACATGCTTCCAGTCGGCCGCCGACAGGATGAAAGGCACAATGTCCAGCTGCCAGGGGCGCGCCTGGCCGCCGCGATCGTCATAGACGTTATATGTGACGCCGTTGTCCTGGACGGTTGCGCGGGCCGCCAGCTGGCGGCGCTCATATTCCCCGGGCGACAGCTGGGTCAGGGTGCGGGCAAAGGCCCGCCAGTGCGGACGCACCAGCCCATTGGGTTCGCGCAACTCGTCAAAGCGCGCCGGGCGACTGGACGGCTCTGCTAGTTCCGCACGCGACACTGGTTCTGTTCCTGATCTGCCTTGCGCGCCAATTCTCAAGGTCCCCGGCGCAGGTCCAGCGTATAGGGAAAATCGGGATTTGTGTCTTCCCTCTCAACCTCGAAAATACCGCCGGTGAAGCCGAAGGGCTCGAAACGGGCCAGGCGCCGGCCTTCCGCTTCATTGGCATTGACGGGGAATATCTCGAAATTGCGCCCGCCCGAATGGGTGACGTGATAAGTGCAGCCGCCCAGCGACCGGCGCTGCCAGCCATCCCAGACCTCGATCACCAGCGGCCCATGCGCGGGAATGGTGGGATGAAGGCCGTGCGCGGGCTGCCAGGCCTTGAAGCGCAGGCCCGCCACCGCCGATCCCTGGCCGGTGGATGCAAGCGGCAGGGCCCGCCGGTTGACCAGTACCTTGTGTCGGCCGGGCGTCAGGCCGCTGGCCGACACTTCCAGCCGTTCCACCGAGGAATCGACGAATCGCGCCGTGCCCCCGCCGGCGCCTTCCTCGGCCATCACGTTCCACGGTTCCAGCGCGGTGCGCAGCTCCAGCTCCACATCCGCATATTGCACGCGCCCGATATGGGGGAAGCGGAATTCCCAGTGCGGGCGGAACCAGTTCGCGTCAAACGCCTGGCCATGGGCGTTCATGTCGGCGATCACATCCTCGAAATCGCGCCACACGAAATAGGGCAGCATGAAGCGGTCATGCAGCCCGGTGCCCCAGCGCACCAGCTTCCGGCCATAGGGCTCGCGCCAGAAGCGTGCGATCAGCCCGCGCAGCAGTAGCGACTGCGCCAGGCTCATCTCGGCATGAGGCGGCATCTCGAAGCCCCGGAATTCCACCAGCCCGAGCCGCCCGGTGGGTCCGTCGGGCGAATAGAGCTTGTCGATGCAGATCTCGGTGCGGTGTGTGTTGCCCGATAGGTCGGCCAGCAGGTTGCGGAAGATGCGGTCCACCGCCCAGGGCGGGATGTTCGCGGCCGCACGGCCGGGCACTTCGTCGAAGGCGATTTCCAGTTCATACAGCGCGTCATGGCGCGCCTCGTCGATCCGCGGCGCTTGGCTTGTGGGACCGATGAACAGGCCCGAGAACAGATAGGACAGCGACGGATGGTTCTGCCAATAGGCGATCAGGCTCTTGAGCAGGTCGGGCCGGCGCAGAAAGGGGCTGTCGGTAGGCGCGGCCGCGCCCACCACGATATGATTGCCGCCGCCGGTGCCGGTGTGGCGCCCATCCAGCAGGAATTTCTCCGTCGACAGGCGCGCGGCGTGCGCTTCCTCGTACAGGCCGCGGGTGACGTCGATCTGCTCGCGCCAGTTCCCGGCCGGATGGATGTTCACCTCGATCACGCCGGGATCGGGCGTGACCTTGATCACATGGATGCGCGGATCGAAGGGCGGCGGGTAGCCTTCGACATGCACGGGCACCCCCAGCGCCTCGGCGCCGTCCTCCACCACCGACAGCAGGGCGAAATAATCGTTGGCGGTGGGGACTGGCGGCACGAACACGCACAGCCGTCCCTCGCGCGGCTCGACCGTCAGGGCGGTGCGCACCGCAGGCTCGGGCCCGTCCATCGTCGTGACGGCGGCATTGACGGCATGGAAGGGCGCGGAATCGCCACCGCCATTGGGCCTGGCGTCGCCATAGGGCGGGCCCGCTTCCTCGCGCGCAGGCAGCGGCGGCAGCGGCGCGAACGGATCGGGCGGTGGGACAAAGCTGCGCGCCTCAGGCGGCACAAAGGGAAGGGCATTCAGCGGCAGGCGGAATCCGATCGCCGAATCGCCGGGGATCAGGAACAACTGGCCCGAACGTGTCTTCCAATGCTCGCTCTGCCAGTGGTGAAGGCCTTTTTCCACCGGCAGCACGAAGCCCGCGGGCTTTGTCAGGCCGCGCCCGAACACCCGCACCAGCCGCGCGCGCAGTTCGGGATCGTCCAGCTTGGGATCGGTTGTATCGATGCCCGCGGCAAGCTGTTGTTCCTGCGCCAGGTAATGCCAGAAATCCTCGAAGGCGGGGATGGCATAGGACGCATCCAGTCCCAGCCGCGTGGCGATTGCTTCGGCCAGCGCCTTCGCGTCGTCCAGCGTCGGGGCATGGTCGCGGGCCTCGGCGGCGATATTCTCCGCCTTCTTCCACATGGGCACGCCGTCAGCCCGCCAGTAAAGCCCGAACGCCCAGCGCGGCAGGCTTTCACCCGGATACCATTTGCCCTGGCCGTAATGCAGCAGCCCGCCCGGCGCGAAGCGTTCGCGCAGGCGGCGGATCAGCGTGTCGGCCAGCTTGCGCTTGGTGGGGCCGACGGCGGCGGTGTGCCACTCCTCGCCGCTGCGGTCGTCGATCGAGACGAAGGTCGGCTCGCCCCCCATGGTCAGGCGCACGTCGTGATCGTTCAGCATCCTGTCGACGTCATCGCCCAGCTTTTCGATAGCCGCCCATTGTTCTTCGCTATAGGGCCTGGTGACGCGCGGCGCTTCCTTCACCCGCGCCACACTCATGTCGAAGTCGAACAGGACCTCGGCCGGTTCCAGCGCGCCAGAGATGGGCGCGGCATGGGCGGGATTGGCGGTGCAGGCCAGCGGAATATGGCCTTCGCCCGCGAACAGGCCGGAAGTGGGGTCGAGCCCCACCCAGCCCGCGCCGGGAAGATAGACCTCACACCAGGCATGCAGGTCGGTGAAATCCTGTTCGGGACCGGACGGTCCATCCAGCGACTTCACGTCGGGCTTTAGCTGGATCAGGTAGCCGCTGGCAAAGCGCGCCGCCAGGCCCAGCCGGCGCAGCAGATTGACCATCAGCCAGGCGGAATCGCGGCATGAGCCCGAGCCCTTCACCAGCGTCTCTTCGGGTGCCTGGATGCCCGGCTCCATGCGGATCAGATAGGAAATGTCGCGCGCCAGCTTTGCATTCAGGTCGAACAGGAAGGTCGTGGTGGGCTTTTCGCCGCGCGGCACGGCCGCCAGCCAGGCCTCGAATTTTTCACCCATTTTCCCGTCGCGGGTCCGCAGATAGGGCTCCAGTTCGGCCTTGAGTTCGTCGGAATAGGCGAAGGGATAACGCTCGGCTTCCGGCTCCAGGAAGAAGTCGAAAGGATTGACCACCTTCATCTCCACCGCCAGGTCGACGCAGACGGTGAAATGATCGGTCTTTTCGGGAAAGACGACGCGCGCCAGCCAGTTGGACTGGGGATCCTGCAGCCAGTTGATGAAGTGCGGCTCCGGCTCGATCTTCAATGCATAGGACGCGATATGGGCGCGGGCGTGCGGCGCGGGCCTGAGGCGTATCGTCTGCGGCCCCAACGCGATGCGCCGGTCATAGCGGTAACGGGTGACATGACGCAGCGCGGCCTGGATCGACATCGGGGAACCCGTGTTTCTTGCCCGTATTGTCTGAAAGTATGCCGCAAGTGCGAAATAGGTTCCACACACTGACGTATTGCACCCTAGACCCTCGGCGCGACCATGCAACGCAGGCGGAACGGGCCCTCAAAGCGGGCGTTCCCCTTCGAGAGGAGCGGGCGATGAAATTGTTCAGCTGTCAGGGGTGCGGACAGCTCCTCTATTTCGAGAATATACGCTGCGAAAACTGCGGCCGGGCCTTGGGCTATCTACCTGACCTGACGGAGATTTCCGCACTAGACCCGTTGGATGGCGGCGGCTGGCGGGTGCTGGCGGCCCCCGGCAGGGCCTACAATTTCTGCCGGAATTACCAGTTCGGGGTATGCAACTGGATGGTGCCCGCAGATGACGAGACCGGCTATTGCGCCGCCTGCCGTCACAACCGCGTCATCCCGGACCTGGCGGTGGCGGGCAACCTTGCCCTGTGGGCCAAGTTCGAGATCGCCAAGCACAGGCTCTTCTATTCCCTGTTGCGGCTGGATCTGCCAATGCACAGCCGCACGGACGATCCCGAACATGGTTTGGCCTTCGATTTCCTGGCCGATCCGTCTGAATCCCATGCCGAGGAGGTCATGACCGGCCACGACAATGGCCTGATCACCCTGGCGCTGAAGGAGGCCGACGACGCGGTACGCGAGCGCGTGCGCAGCGAGATGGGCGAGCCCTATCGCACCCTCTTGGGTCATTTCCGGCACGAGAGCGGGCATTATTTCTGGGACCGGCGGGTGGCCAGCCGCCCCGGCTGGCTGGATGCCTTCCGCAAGCTGTTCGGCGACGACCGTGCCGACTATGGCGCGGCGCTACAGAACCACTATGCCAATGGCGCGCCCGCCGGCTGGCAGAATGACTATGTCAGCGCCTACGCCGCCAGCCATCCCTGGGAGGATTTCGCCGAGACCTGGGCGCATTACCTGCACATCATCGACACGCTGGAGACGGCGGGCGCCTTCGGTCTGAAGGTGAGGCCGCGGCGCGCCCGCGGGGCGCTGGCGGCGGAGATCGATTTCGATCCCTATCGGGCCCGTCGCATGGACCGGCTGATCGACACCTGGCTGCCCATCGAATTCGCCACCAACAGCCTGAACCGCAGCATGGGACAGATCGACCTTTATCCCTTCGTGCTGTCGCCCACGGTGATCGAGAAGCTGGGTTTCGTCCATGCGCTGACTCATGGGTCCAGCGCGGTGCGCAAGACCGCCTAGCGTCGCAATTGGGTCGGCGCGGCGGCCTAGCCGGCGCGGGCGATGCTCTGCAATTGCGGCAACGCCAGCACGCGCTTGGCCGGCATCAGCACGCTGACCCTGGTGCCCTTGCCCACCTGGCTTTCCAGCGAGACATCGCCGCCATGGGCTTGTGCAAGGCCCTTGACGATGGCCAGTCCCAGCCCCGTGCCCCTGTCGGCCAGCTTGATGTCGTGCTTGCCCTGGCCGAATGTGTCGAACACCTGGGAGATGTCACCGGGCGCGATTCCGACGCCGGTATCCTCCACCCCGAACACCAGCGCGCCGTCACTGGTCAGCCGGGCAAAGGCCCCGACGCGGCCATGCGCGGGCGTGAACTTGACAGCATTGGACAGAAGGTTGAGCAGGATCTGCTTGATCGCGCGCTCGTCGGCGCGAATCCGCGGCGTTCCGGCATCGATCAGGTTTTCAAGCCGGGCGCCATTGTCCTTGGCGCGCCAGGTCACCAGTTGCAGCGCGTCATCCGTCAGGTTGTGCAAATCGACCTCGGTCTCCTCCAGCTTCCAGCGGCCCGCCTCGATCTTGGCCAGGTCCAGAATGTCGTTGATCAGGGCCAGAAGGTGCCGTCCGGAACTGTTGATCAGGGTGGCATATTCATGCACCCGCTCGGCATCCTTCTCGAACATGCGGCTGGAGATGAGCTCGGAAAAGCCCAGAATGGCATTCAGCGGCGTGCGCAGTTCATGGCTCATGTTGGCCAGGAATTGCGACTTGGCCAGGCTGGCGGCTTCCGCCTGGTCGCGCCCGCGATCCGATTCCAGCTTGGCCATCACCACTTCGGCCAGAAGCGTGTTGCGTTCTTCCTGCGCCAGGATGGCGGCTCGCGCCCGCAGATAGCTCTGCCGCGCGACCAGGCCGATGAAGGCGACAAAGAAGGGCGACACCACCGCCAGATAGACGCTGGGCGAATCCATGCCCTGCAACGGCGGCAGCACAACGGCGATCAGGTAGAGCAGAAGCGCCGGCCGGGCGAGGGCGCGGCAGGCGGCGGTCGCTGTGGCATGGACGGCCATCACCGCAGCCAGCAGAAGCTCGATCAGGATGTGGCTGACCGGCGCGCCGGGCACCCACAGATACCAGCCGATTGTCGCCCAATTGGCGATGAAGAACAGGTTCGCGATGACGACCAGGCGCGTCCAGCGCCGCGCCCCATGCCTTGGCATCGGGCCGGCGGGGAAACGCTTGAGCACAATGGCGTGCGGGATGAAGCCAAGCATGATCTGCGCATAGCATAGCGCCAGCACCGGCCAGGCGACCCACTGTGAAAAGATCACGCAGACCGCCAGCGCCAGGATCGGCACCGCCGGCCGGTTGCCGCGCAGATGTTCCACCACGCCACGCAGCAGTGCCCAGGCGACTCGATCCTCGCGCTCGGCCGCGGCGTCGGAATCTGGCGCCCAGATAGGGCTGGCTGAATGCATGAAGTCCCCGCTTGCCGGGGCCAGTGTGCCCAAGAAATCTTAAGAGGGGCTTTGCGGGAACTTTCGCGCGCCCCGGCAGGTTAACCAAAGCCTTACTCAAAACTCCCCTTCCAACCTGTGCCATATTAGAACGTATCATCTCGGTACACGCGCTTCGCATGCTCCGGTATGCATTGGTCACGAGGGAGAGTGTGGTGAAGGCTCGAATTGTCATCGTCGGCATGATGCTGGCAGCTGCAACGGCTGTCGCGATCCCTGCGGGCACACCCGCCATGGCCGCCCAAAAGGCCGGCCCGTGCGACTGCGCAAAGCCCCAGGGCAAGGCAGAGCCGAAGCACCATTTCAAGAGAGTGCATGTCGAGCGCCATGCCCGGCGCCGGGCGCCTGTCACGGCCCATGCGGAAGGGTTCTACGACTATCGGTCGGCGGCGCCGGTGCGCATGGACGAATGGCACGGCGAATGGCACGGCGTGTGGCACGGCGTGTGGCGTGGGCAATGGCAGGGCGAGTGGCGCGGCGAATGGCGTGGCGAATGGCGCCCGGCTACCGATGACGGCTACGGACTGCCGCCGGACGGCGGCCATGGCCCCGGTCCAGCCGGCTATGGTCCGCCGCGTGGGGGCTATGGCGAAGAATACGGCCTTACCATCGACCAGCGTGGCTGGAACGGCGGCGTGGGCGTCGGAGCCGCCGATTCCGGATATGGCTACGGCTATGGCTATGCTCCGGACCGGCTGAACGGGCCGACCTACAATGATTACCGCCAGAGCTTCCAGTACAACCCTTCGCATGCCGGGCCTTTCCGGCCCCGGCGGATGGGTGGAATGGCCCCGCCGGCCCGGCCGGGCTTCGGCCCCAGATAATCGCGGACCGGCTTTGCGCGCAGTCGGCCGGCCTCAATTGCCGGTGCGCGTGGCGTAGCGGGGATGATGGGCGAAGACCGCGAACGGGATCGACGCCACATAGATGATCAGGCCCGCGCTCAGCGTTGCCCATGGCCACAGAACCAGAAGCACCGCCAGCCCTGCGGAGACGATGGCCGCCAGCGCGCGATGCTGGCGCTGCAGCTTCATGTATTTGATCGACGGCGTGGGCAGGCGCGAGACCATCAGCGCAGAAGTGACAGCCACCATCACCGTGGAAAACCAAGGCTGGCGCACCATATCGCTGTGCCACTGGAACCACAGCAGCAGCGGCAGCAGCATCATGCAGGCCGCCGCCGGCGTGGGAAGGCCGGTGAAATAGGGATTGCCCTTGGTGGCGCCTTCGTCGCGCACGCTTTCCACATTGAAGCGCGCCAGGCGCACCGCACTGGCGGCGCAGAAGATCAGCGCGGCGATCCAGCCGGCGTCGCCCATCCGCTCCAGGCTCCACATGTACATGATCACGCCGGGCGCCACGCCGAAACTGACCAGATCGGCCAGGCTGTCCAGTTGCGCGCCGAAACGGCTGTCGGCGCCCAGAAGCCGTGCGGCGCGCCCGTCCAGCATGTCCAGGATCATCGCCGCCACCACGAAGGCAACCGCGACGGTCCAATTTCCGTCCAGCGCGAAGCGGATGGCGGTGGTGCCGCTGGCCAGTGCCAGCAGCGTGAGGGAGCTGGGGATCAGCTTGCCGATGGACAAGTCTTCCAGCCGTTCCAGGCGCGCGGCCACGATCTGGCGGGCGCGCTTGCGGCGGGAGATGCGATCCGGTTTATCCAACGATAATCCTTCTTCAGACAAAGCGGGCCAGAACCGTTTCGCCCGCCCGGACCCTGCTGCCTGGCCCGGCCAGGATCTCGGTGCCTTGCGGCAGGAAGACGTCCACCCGGCTGCCAAAGCGGATAATGCCAAATCGGGCGCCCCTTAGCACCCCCTGGCCCTTGGTCAGGTCGCAGACGATGCGCCGCGCCACCAGGCCGGCGATCTGCACCACTGCCAGGTCGTGGGTCTCGCCCCGGCCGTCGGGGCGCAGGCGGATGGACATGCGCTCGTTATGGATGGAGGCCTTGTCAAAACTGGCATTGAAGAACCTGCCCGGGCGATAGGCTTGCGCCACCACGCTGCCCGACACCGGATTGCGGTTCACATGCACATTGAAGACATTCATGAACACCGACAGGCGCGGGCGCGGCTCTTCGCCCAGCCCCAGTTCGGCGGGCGGCACCGCCTCGACGATGGGCAGCAGCCTGCCGTCGGCGGGACAGATGATCAGGTCATCGCCCTCGGGCGCGTGCCGTTCCGGATCGCGGAAGAAAGCCACGCACCAGACCGTCACCGGCAGCAGCACCCAGCCCAGCCAGGCGGCGAACAGGAAGGCGAGAAGATTCACAGCCGCGAAGAGTGCGATAAACGGATAGCCCTCGCGGTGAATGGGCAAGGTCACAGCAAGCTTCCTTTTAAGGTCGCTCCCGCTCGCGCGGACGCTTCTGCGATGAACGGATAGCCCTCGCGGTGATTCGGCAAGGTCACAACGGGCTTCCTTTTAAGGTCGCTCCCGCTCGCGCGGACGCTTCTGCGATGAACGGATAGCCCTCGCGGTGGATCGGCAGGTGCAATTGCGGCTCCAAAAGCGAAAGGGCAGCCAAACCCGGCCACGCTGCCCGCGCGCCGGCGGCTGCCCATCAGTTAGCGCCCCAAGCTTATCAGGCGACGCGGTTGCCGGTGAAGGGAAATGAGCCGAATGCCCCGGCCTTGACGCTGCCGGACATTTTGTCGCCCTCCACCGCGCCGGAGAAGTCCAGCGTCAGCGGCATGGGCGAGCTGATTTTGGCCGACCAGCTGACGGCGTTGCCGTCGACCTTGCCATTTTCCAGGGGACCCGAGCCCTGTGCGGCGGTCTGGGTGCCACTCAGGCTGGCGCCGCTGCTGGCCAGTTCCAGCGTGGCCTTCTGCGCGCCCATCGGCGAATTGATGATGATCTCCCACTTGCCGTCCACAGCCATGGCATTCTCCCTGAAACAGGCTTGCATCTAATGACCGGATGGACGCTTGTGCAAGGGGGCGCTAGACAGCGCGGCCGGAGGGCGCATCAGGACATGTCACGCAAGACCATCATCCTTCCCAAAGGACACCAGAACGGCAAAAGGGCTCGCGCCGGGTCGCCCTGGATCTTCTCCAACGAGATCCGCATGGACGACGCCGCCAAAGCCATCGCGCCGGGCGCCATCGTCAATGTGCGCGGCGATGACGGGCAGGCCTTCGGCACGGGTTATTTCAACCCAAAAAGCCTGATCGCGGTGCGCCTTCTGTCGGGCGAATGCGATGCCGTCATCGACGCCGATTTTTTTGCCGCGCGCCTTGGCCGCGCCCTGGCCTTGCGCGAGCGTTTCCATGCGCGGCCTTTCTACCGTCTCTGCCATGCCGAAGGTGACGGCTTGCCGGGCCTTGTGATCGACCGCTTCGACGATACGCTGTCGGTACAGTCCGGTACCGCGGGCATGGAGCGGCAGACGGATGCGATTATGTCCGCGCTGGATCGGCTGATCGGCCCACGCACGGTCATCCTTCGCGGTGACGCACCCACGCGCGCCCTCGAAGGGCTGGAAACACAGGTGCGCGTGGTCAAGGGCGAGGGCCGCCGCATCCAGCTGGAAGAGAATGGCGCGCGCTATTTCGCCGACCTGGCGGAGGGCCAGAAGACCGGCTGGTATTACGACCAGCGCGACAACCGGGCCTTCATCGCGTCGCTGGCCAGGGGCAAGAGCGTGCTGGACGCATTTTCCTATGCCGGCGGCTTCGGCATCCTGGCGGCCAAAGCGGGCGCCAGGGAAGTGATCTGCCTGGATTCCTCGGCACCCGCGCTGGCACTGGCCGAAGAGAGCGCACGCGCCAATGCCGTGACGGTCAAGGCGGTGAAGGCCGACGTGTTCGAGGAGCTGGAGCGTCTTTCGGCAAGCGGCGAGACCTTCGACATCGTGGTTGCCGATCCGCCGCCCTTCGTGAAATCGAAAAAGGATCTGGAAGCCGGCGCGCGCGCCTATCGCAAGCTTGCGCGCATGGCGGCGCGGGTGACGGCCGAAGGCGGTATCCTTCTGCTGGCATCCTGCTCGCACAATATTTCAGCCGATCGCTTCGCGCTGGAATGCGCGGCGGGTCTTTTGCGCACCGGCCGCCGCGCGGCGCTGATCCGCCAGGCCGGCGCGGGGCCGGATCATCCGGTGCATCCCATGCTGCCCGAAAGCGCGTATCTGAAAGCGCTGGTCTATGCGCTCGACTGACGAACCCTCTCCACGCACCAGCTTCATCAAGCAAAGTCGCGAAGGCCGGAGGGAGCAAAACTAGATGGAAACCTGCGTGCCCAGTTCGACCACCCGCCCCGGCACCAGGTTGTAATAGCGCGCCGGCGCCTGTGCGTTGGAGGCCAGCCACATGTAAAGCGCCACCCGCCAGCGGCTCAGGCTGGGGGCGTGGCCGGCCACCAGCGTCTCGCGCCCTAGGAAATAGGTGGTGGCGTCCGGCTCCAGCGCCAGCCCTTGGCTGCGTGCCAGTTCCAGCGCGGCGGGAATGTCGGGCGTTTCGAAGAAACCATAATTCAATCGCATCGAGAAGAAGCCCTTGCCCAGCTTGTCCAGCGACACCCGTTTGGAAACCGGCACGGTGGGCGTGTCTGCCACCGCCACCTGGCAGATCACCACCCGCTCATGCAGCACATGATAATGCTTGAGGCTGTGCAGCAGCGCGCCCGGCACCACGTCCAGCCTGGGAGACAGGAACACGGCGGTTCCCGCGATCCGCTGGTTGTATTTGTCCGCGCGCGACAGGAACAGGTCCAGCGCCAGTGAATCGTCCCGCACCTTATCCAGATGGGCGCGCCGGCCCAGTCGCCAGGTGTCCATCACCACGAACACGGCGCCCGCCACCGCCAACGGCAGCCAGCCGCCCTGGGTGATCTTCAGCGCATTGGACGACAGGAAGGCCAGGTCGATCACGCCCAGAAGGCCGAACAGCCCATAGACCAGCGGCCGCGGCCAGCCCCAGCGATGGATCGCCACCACGCCGACCAGCGCGGTGGAGATTACCATCACGCCCGTCACCGCGATGCCATAGGCGGCCGCCAGCGCGTCCGAGCTCTTGAAGATCAGCACGATCAGCACCACGCCCACCGCCAGCATGGCGTTGATGCGCGGGACATAGATCTGGCCCACCTCCTGGGCGGAGGTGTGGCGGATGGCCATGCGCGGCAACTGGCCCAGCTGCACCGCCTGGCGGGTGATGGAGAAGACGCCGCTGATCACCGCCTGGCTGGCAATGATGGTGGCGATGGTGGCCAGCACCACCATGGGAAAATGCAGCCAGTCCGGCACCAGGGCGTAGAACAGGAATGGCACCGACTGGGGATGGGCCAGAAGCAGCGCGCCCTGCCCGAAATAGTTCAGCGTCAGCGCCGGAAAGGCGATGTAGAGCCAGGCCCAGCGGATCGCACGCGATCCGAAATGGCCCATGTCGGCATAGAGCGCCTCGCAGCCGGTGACCGCCAGCACCACAGAACCCAGCGAGACAAAGGCCGTCCAGGGTTCGCGCACGAACAGGCCCAGGCCATGGGCGGGGTTGACCGCCCACAGGATCTGCGGCGTCCGGGCGATGGCCATCGCGCCCAGGACCGCAAGCACCAGGAACCACAGCGCCATGATCGGCCCGAACAGCTTGCCGATGCGGTCGGTGCCGTGGCGCTGCATCAGGAACAGGCCGACCAGGATGACAAGGGTGATGGGCACGATCCAGGGCTTGAAGGAATCGCTCACCCCCAGGCCTTCCACCGCCGACAGCACGCTGATCGCCGGCGTCAGCATGCCGTCGCCGTAGAACAACGCAAGGCCCAGAAGCGCGGCGACGCCGATGGCGGTCTTGGCGCGGCGGCTGACCGGCGCGCGATGGGCCAACGCCGCCAGCGCCATCACCCCGCCCTCGCCATTGTTGTCGGCGCGCATGATGATGCCGACATATTTGACGGTCACCACGATCACCAGTGCCCAGAATATCAGCGACAGCGAGCCATAGACCGCACTCGCACTCACCGCGCCATGGCGGCTGGCGGCCAGGGCCGATTCGCGCATGGCATAGAGCGGAGATGTTCCGATATCGCCGAACACCACGCCCAGCGCGCCCAGCATGAGCAGAAATGTGCGCCGGAACGGCGCCCTGCAGTCCTGTTTCATGCCGGAATGCTAACCTCGTTGATCTGGTCGGACGGTCCCGCAAGGAATGCGGGCCGCGGCCGGTTCAGATGGTAATCTGCGAGCCCAATTCTACTACCCGGCCCGGCGGCAATTGATAAAAGCGGGCGGGCGATAATGCCGCACCCGCCATCTGGCGATACAGCCAGTTGCGCCAGTGGCCCAGTTCGGAACGCTGGTCAGGCACCAGCGTTTCGCGGCCGATGAAGAAGGTGGCGGTGTCCAGGTCCAGCGCCAGGCCGAAGCGGCGTGCGTCTTCCAGTGCGCGCGGCACATCGGGCGTCTCGAAGAAACCGTGATGGACCTTGACGGCATAAAAGCCCTTGCCCAGCTTTTCCACCTCGATGCGCCTGGCTGCGGGCACCAGCGGCGTGTCCTCGACCACCACGTTGCAGATCACCACCCGCTCATGCAACACCTTGTTGTGCTTGAGATTGTGCAGCAGCGATCCGGGCACCACGTCGGTGCGCGAGGCGAGGAACACGCCAAGCCCGGCCACGCGGGTGGTGCTCCTGTCGGCGCGCTCCAGGAACAGGTTCAGCGGCAGCGATTCGCTGCGAACCTTTTCCAGATGCACGCGTCTTCCCTTGCGCCAGGTGTCCATCAGGATGAAGACACAGAAGGCGATGAACAGCGGCAGCCAGCCGCCTTCGGGAATCTTCAGCGCGTTGGAGGCCAGGAAGACCATGTCGATCAGCCACAGCAACCCGAACAGGCCCACGACCAGGAACGGGTTCCAGCGCCACTGCTTGCCCGCCACCAGCGCCACATTGAAGGTGTCGATCGCCATCACGCCGGTCACCGCGATGCCATAAGCCGCCGCCAGTGCCGCCGAACTCTTGAAGATCAGCACGATCAGCACCACGCCGATGCCCAGCACGATATTCATGTTGGGCACATAGATCTGGCCGTAATCGGTGGCGCTGGTGTGGCGGATCTCCATGCGCGGCAACTGGCCCAGCTGCACCGCCTGCTGGGTCATGGAGAAGACGCCGGTGATCACTGCCTGGCTGGCGATGATGGCGGCCAGCGTCGACATGCCGACCATGGGCAGATGCGCCCAGTGCGGAATGACGGAATAAAAGGCGATGGGCGCGCGGTCGGGATGGACCAGAAGCGCCGCGCCCTGGCCGAAATAATTGCACATCAGCGCAGGCAGGCAGATGAAGTACCACGCATACTGGATGGGCTTCTTGCCGAAATGGCCCATGTCCGCGTAAAGCGCCTCGCAGCCTGTTACGGCCAGCACCACCGCGCCCAGGCTGACAAAGGCGATCCAGGGCGCGGTCAGGAACAGGCGGATGCCGTACATCGGATTGATCGCGCCCAGAATGATGGGCGTCTTGATGATCGCCGCGAGGCCGAAAAAAGTCAGGGCGGCGAACCACAGCACCATCACCGGCCCGAACAGCTTGCCGATGCGATGGGTGCCCCGGCTCTGCAGCGCGAACAGGCTGACCAGGATGATCAGGGCCAGCGGCAGCACCAAAGGCTCGAAGGCGCGGCTTTCCACCGTCAGGCCTTCCACCGCCGACAGCACGGTGATGGCCGGGGTCAGCATGCCGTCGCCATAGAACAGCGCCAGCCCGACGCCCGCGCCAACACCGATAATGCCCTTGACCGTGCGGCTGAGGCCCGGCGAGCGATGCGCCAGCGCCGCCAGCGCCAGGGTGCCGCCTTCGCCGTCATTGTCGGCGCGCATGATCAGGGTGACGTATTTGACCGTCACCACCACCACCACCGCCCAGAAGATAAGGCACAATGAGCCCATCACCGCGGCATGGTTGGCATAGATGCCGGTGGTCTCGCGCACCGTCTCGCGCAGGGCATAAAGCGGGCTGGTGCCAATGTCGCCGAACACCACGCCCAGCGCCCCCAGCATCAGCGTGGCATTGCGGCGCGATCCGGGCGCGTCGCTCCCCTGGGAATGGTCCCCCGGGGATTGGCTTTGGGACAAGTCCTGCTCTGTGCTGCTCACGGACGATTACGGCTCATGATGCAAAGGAAGAACGCGCCGCGCAGCAACTGACACCCACGTTCCCTGAAAGCCCCCGACGGCGAGCCAAAATAGGCCGGTTGTCCGCCTGCCGAAAGGGGCCAGACAGCATGACGCGCCGGCGTGCCCGCTTCAGCCGCAAGTATCTGTGGTTTCTGCGCTATTCGCCTGCCAGGGAAACCGGGCCCATGGCACCGCCCTGCGCAACGGCGCCGCCCGCATCGCGGCCCGGTCCAATGAAGCCCTGGACGGAATAGACGCGCGAACCCCAGGCATTGTTGGGGATGTTCCACACCCGGACCTTGGTCCAGTCATTGTCCTGGCTGACATCGGTTACCGGGTCGTTGAGGTAGACCGCGCCGTCATTCAGCCAGTTGGCATGATCGACCCGGATCTCCCGGCTGTTGACCATGGTGCGCACGACCGCCAGATGGCCATGCTTGGGCCCGGCATAATTGTGCAGCACCATCACCGAACCCAGGGCTGGCGTTTCGCGGCGGACATAGCGGCCTTCCGCTTGGTCCCACCATGTCACCGCGTCGCCGAAGATCTTCACGTCGGAATGGTCGCGCGTAAATGGCACGCAATTGAGGGTGCGGCCATTGCCCTGCTGGACGACGCCGCGGCCATGCTCGGGCGGCATCGCTGCATAGTCCAGAGTGGATGAAGCGCAGCCGGCCAGCGCCAACGCCATCAGCGCTACCACCGGCAACTTCGTTATCGCGCCTTTGGGGACCGTCCACATGCGACGGAACCCTAACGGCGATCTGCAAACAGTTGGTTAACGCAGGTTAACGGGTGCGCCGCGCTGCTCGCCTGGCGCGATCTGCTGGCGCACCGGCTTGGGCGAGCCGGCCACACCCATCACGCCGATGGAGACAAGGCCGGCCACGGCGAAGAAGAAAAAGGGCGCGCCGATCGGTTGTTCGGCCAGCGCGAAGACGGGCAGTAGAAGGCCCGCAACCAGTTCGGGGCCGCCGCGCCAGGCGCCCTTGTGGGTTTCGCCCACCCGGGTGGTGCGGTTGAAATCCATATTGGTGGAGAAGAAGGCGTCATAGGTCGCCCGCGTATTGGCCAGGATCAGGCCGGACGGAAACACCACCGCCAGCAGCAGCGAGGGGATCAGGCGCGGCTCGTTGTGGCGCATCAGCATGCGCTGGCCCAGCCACAGATAGAAGATGCTGCAGGCCAGGCCCAGAAGCGTCACCACCAGGCCCAGAAGCGCCACCCCCGACAGATATACGACGCCCATGTACATCAGCGTCAGCGAAATGGCGGCGCTGGCAAAGGCCAGCATGTAAAAGCCGAACTGGCACATCTGCAGCGTCATGGCGGTCTTCTTCCAGGCCGGCATGGCACAGGACCAGATCTGGGGCAAAAGCTTGCGCGCCACCTGGGCGTGGCCCTTGGTCCAGCGTGCCTGCTGCGCGCGCCAGGCCGCGGCGGTCTGGGGAAGTTCGCCGGGCACCACCAGGTCGGGCACCATCGCCGCGCGCCAACCCTGCATCATGCAGCGCATGGAAAGGTCCAGGTCCTCGGTCAGTGTGTCGCCGCTCCAGCCGCCGCCCTGCTCGATGGCGGTGCGGTTCCAAACGCCTGCGCTGCCGTTGAACGACATGGGCAGGCCGGCGCGATAGCGTGCTTCCTGTTCCACCGCGAAATGCGAATCCAGCAGCAGCCCCTGCACCCGCGTCAGCCAGTTGGCGCCGCGGTTGGCATGGCCCCAGCGCGCCTGGACAAAGGCAAGGCCGCTGTCGGCCAGAAGCGCGGGGATGGTGCGGCGCAGGAAGTCGGCGGGGGGCACGAAGTCGGCATCGAACACCGCGACAAAGGGGGCGTCGCTGTGGGACAGGCCGAAGGCCAGGTTGCCGGCCTTGAAGCCCTTGCGGTTGCCGCGGCGCAGAATCTGCAGATTGACATGCCAGGGCACCGCGGCGCGCACCGCCTGGGCCAGCCCGTCATGGTCGTGGGCATCGCCGTCGTCGAGAATCTGGATCGTCAGCCGGCCCTGCGGCCAGTCCATCGCCGCCGCGGCGCTGGCGACGCGTACGGCCAGCGGTCCTTCGTTGCAGACCGGTAACTGTACAAGCACGTGCGGCAGCGCACCATCGTCCAGCAGCGCAAGCTTGAGGTCAGGGCTGCGCCGGAAGACGCGCACCCAAGCCAGGAAGGCCAGCTGTACTGAAAGGGTACAAACGGAAACGAGGACGATGCAGAGGGCAAACTGCAGGAAAAGAGAAAGACCGTGCATGGCGATCGTTCAGGCCCCCAAGGCTCGTTTTAAGGACCCGGCCTTACAGGTCATTCCGGCCCACCTTCGGACCATGCCTTGCGGCGGGCCGCACGGCAAGGCGACCATCTTACGCCCCGTCCGGAATGGCAAGAGGGCAGGTGCGAAGCGGGCCGTTCTGTAGCAGCAAAAATTGCGCGCAATCAAGGCCATGGCGAACGGCCTCTGGCCTGATAAAGGTCCGCTCGCCAGCCGGAACTTGGCTTTGGGCGCGACCGTTACCATATTTACCCCACAGCGAGGGGCGCTGAACCGGAGCCATGAAATGACCGCACGTCACTCGCGTTTTTCCCGGCTTTTCCCGGGCCCCTCCCGACCCCTCCTGGTTGCGGCCCTGGCCGGGCTTGTCCTGGCGGGCTGTACCACCCCGACCCCCTATGCCCCCCGGCTGGAGGGCCAGCAGACCGGCTATACCGATCGCCAACTGGCGCCCAACCGCTACCGCGTCACCTTCAGCGGCAACACCGTCACCCCCCGCGAGACGGTGGAGTCCTATCTGCTGCTCCGGGCGGCCGAAGTGACCCGGGCGGCGGGCTATGACTACTTCGTCTTCGACACGCGCAACACCAAGGCCCGCACCAGCTACCAGACGGTGCCCAATTTTCCGGCTGACCCGTGGTACGGCCCCTGGTACGGTCGCGGCTATTACGCCCCTTATTGGCGCGGCTGGGGCTTTGCCTATGAGCCGTCGGTGGACGTGATCACCCGCACCAAATACGACGCCTATGCCGAGATCGTCGTGCTGACGCCGCAGCAGGCCAAGACCGAGCCGCGTTCCATCAATGCCGCCGAGGTGATCCGCCACCTGGGTCCGGATGCGGTGCCGCCGGATCGCCCTTCCGGCCAGGCGCCGCCTCCTCCGGCGCCGCCGCCACCTCCGGCCTAGCCGCTCCGGCCCGGATCGCAAATTCCGCATAAACTCCGTGACGGGTCACGCCTTCCAGGGCGTGACCCTCGCGGTGGCACATGTGCGGAATGTCCACCAGCGCCATGGGATCGTCGGCCAGCACCACAAGGCGGCTGCCGCAGGCATGCTTGCCCAGCGCCTTCCTTGCCAGCATCGCCGGCAGGGGACATTTGAGGCCGCGCAGGTCCAGGGGATCTTCCATCGCGGCCGTCTCTAGCATGCTTTCGGCCGTTGTTGCCCGCTGCCGGTTCGCCTTGATTGCGGGCCCGGCGCCCGCCAGTCTGTGCGCGGGAGAAACGCCTATGAGTCTGGCCGCCGCCATCCGGCGCGAATATGTGTATCTGACCCATATCGCGCGTACCCTTTGGATGTTGCGCAGGCTGGGCCCCCATTCCACCCGCACCATCGTCGACATTGTCGAAGACCATGCCCGCCGCCGCCCGGGCAACATCGCGCTGGTCTGGCAGGACAGTGAAATGACCTATGCGCAGATGGACGCGCGCGCCAACGCCTATGCCCATTGGGCGCTGGCCCAGGGCATAAGGCGCGGCGACTGCGTGGCCCTGTTGATGGAGAACCGGCCCGATTACATCTGCGCCTGGCTGGGCCTGTTCAAGGCGGGGCTTGAGGCCGCACTGATCAACACCAACCTGATGGGCGAGGGGCTGGCCCATTCCATCGCGCTTTCGGGCGCGCGCCATGTGATCGTCGGCGCCGAGCTTGCGGCCCAGATCCGCACCGCGCTCTTCCCCGATCCGCCGATGCTTTGGGTGGAAAACGGTGACGTCCGCGGCATGAACGGCCTGGACGCGGCGCTGGCCGCCATGCCGCAAACATCGCCCGGCAAGGCACCGCGCGAAGGCGTTACCCTCAAGGATCGCGCCTTCTTCATCTACACCTCCGGCACCACGGGTCTGCCCAAGGCCGCCAACTTCACCCATATGCGCATGCTGTTCATGATGTCCGGCTTTGTCGGGGCCCTTTTGCCGCGCAGCAGCGACCGCATTTACAATCCCCTGCCGCTCTATCATTCCACCGGCGGGGTATGCGCGGTGGGCCTGGCCTTCATCCCCGGCGGCGCGCTTATCCTCAAGCGCAAATTCTCGGTGCATGAGTTCTGGCCCGACATCCACAAATACCGCGCCACCATGTTCGAATATATCGGCGAGTTGTGCCGCTATCTCCTTAACCAGCCGGAAAGCCCGCTGGAAAAGGGCCATCGCGTGCGCGCGATCACCGGAAACGGCCTGCGCCCCGAAATCTGGCGACAGTTCCAGGCCCGCTTCGCCATACCCCGCATCGTCGAATTCTATGGCGCCACCGAAGGCAATGTCTCGATGCTGAATTACGACGGCACGGTGGGCTCGGTGGGGCGGGTGCCCGAGTATCTGGAATGGCTCCTGCCCACGCGTGTGGTGCGCTTCGATGTGGAAAAGGAAATGCCGGTGCGGGGCGCGGACGGACTTTGCATCGAATGCGGTCCCGACGAAGTGGGCGAGGCGGTGGGCCGCATCTCGACCCGCGCCGGCCGCGGCTTCGAAGGCTATTCCGACAAAAAGGCCAGCGAGAAGAAAGTGCTGCGCGACGTGATGCAAAAGGGCGATGCGTGGTTTCGCACCGGCGACCTGATGCGCCGCGACGAACATGGCTATTTCTATTTCGTCGACCGCATCGGCGACACGTTCCGCTGGAAGGGGGAGAATGTCGCCACCGGCGAGGTCAGCGAGGCGCTGGCCGCCGTGCCCGGCATCCGCGAGGCCAATGTCTATGGCGTGCATGTGCCGGGCCTGGACGGACGCGCCGGCATGGCCGCCATGGTGGTGGATGGCGACTTCGACATGGCCGCGCTGCCGGCACATCTGGCGGCGCGGCTGCCCCATTATGCCCGGCCCATCTTCCTGCGCCTGTCGCCGGCCATCGACGTTACCGGCACTTTCAAGCAGCGGAAAGTCGACCTGGTGAAGGACGGCTTCGATCCTTCCGCGATCGCCGATCCGATCTACTGGCTCGATCCCGACCGCGGCAGCTATGAGCCGCTGAGCGCAGAGCGTTATGCCGACATCTGCGAAGGCCGGGTGAAGCTTTAACCCTCAAGGCGCGTTCAGTTGCGCGATGGTCCGGCGCGCCGCGTCATTGTCGCCGTCCGCCGCCCGCTGCGCCAGGCTGTTCAGCAGTTGGATGCGCCGGTTGGTGTCGGCGGCGATCTGCTGTTGGGTCCGGTCGGCGTCGTCCTTGGCGCGCTGCATGGCGATCTTGCCTTGGTCGATATAGTCGCGCGTGCATGTCTCGAACATGCGCCGGCGGTCCGCATAGTCGGGCCCGGTGTCTTTGGGCGCCTCGCAGGCGGCGGGCGGAAAATCCGGATCGGGATTGGCGATAGGCGGGGCGATGCCGCCATTGCCGACCGCGACGGCGGCATTGATCTCGGCCTCGATAAGATGGATGCGCGCGTTGGCCTGGTCCACGATCTGCTTCTGCCGGTCCTGCGTCTGGCCGCGCACCCGGTCGATCTCGCGGCTGATGTTCTCGACATAAGCCTTGGTGCAGGCGTTGAACGCCTCCGACATGCGGTTATAGCGATGGACCTTGGCGTTATAGGCCATGATCTCGCTGGAATCGTTGCCGGGCCGGTTTTGCAGCGACCTTGAATCTGGCTTTTCGCAGTCCGGCGCTGCAAGGGATTGTGCGGCGGGGGCGGACGGCTGTGACATCGCCCCGGCTGCGGCACCTGCAAGAATGAGCACGGCCAGAGCCGCCGTCCGAAGCACCATCTTTCCGCCCCATGTCATCAGGGCTGGATGCTAGGGGAAGACTTGGCGGCAACCAACCCCAGCCGCCCCCTCAGGCGAAGTCTTTGGCCAGCGCCTCGCGCGTCTCGGCGGTCAGCACGGCCATGTGGCCGTAATTCTTGTGGCTCAGGCCCAGCACCACACGCTGCGCGGGATCCCGGAACGCCGTGATCTGCGCAGGTGTGAAGGCAAGGCGCAGCCAGTGCACCGAGCTGGTCTTGCCGTCCGGCGTGGTCCGGTCCTCATATTCGGTGGGCGTGGCATGGATGGTCTGGTCGCCCACCTCCATGAACACGGTTTCCTCGATGCCGCCCAGGGTCAGCAGCACCGAATCGCGCCGGCGCGCGTCCTCGATCTCCAGCATCAGGGTGGCGATCAGCTCCTGGCCCTGCGGGATCAGGGGATTATAGGCTTCCAGCTCGCCTGGTACCTGCTCGGCGCCGCCCTTTTCGATGCGCAGCATCTCCTGCACCTGCAACCACATGGTGGCGTAATTCTCGAAATAGAAGGTGGCAAAGGGCCCAACGCTCACCCGACGCAGCTTCTTCATCGGAATCAGCTTGGCCTTCATGTCCTTGCGCCGGAACTCGTATTCGGCCGGCGGCAGCAGGTCTTCGGGGGTGATCTTGCGGGCGGCTTCGGGCATCTGGACCTCCATTATCCTCATGCTTTTACGGGCTCGGCACGAGGATCTACAACGCCTTCACCCTGAGCCTGTCGAAGGGTGAGGAAACAAATTCAATCCTGCCGCAACCCGAACGCGCGCGCCATGATCTGAATCGGGTGTTCGGGCGCACGCGCCGGCGCCCCCGTCGGTTCGACATGGGCAAGGATGTGCTGGGCCGCCAGCGGGCAGTCCGACACGATGTGGCCGCGGGCCTGTTTGTCGGCGGCGCGGAAGACGGGCTTGCCCACTTTCACGGCCACCTCATGGGTGGGCTTGACCACGCCGAAGGTGCCGCCGTGGCCGGAGCAGCGCTCGATCACATCGACCGGTGTGTCGGGAATCATCTTCAGCATTTCCGCCGCCTTGGGGCCCATGTTCTGCGCGCGCGCATGGCACGCCAGGTGAACGGTGACGCCTTCGGGCAGCGCGCTCAGGCCGCCGGAGGGGCCATCAGGCAGGCCGTTCTTCTTGGCCACATCGACCACATATTCGTCGATGTCGAAGACATGTTCGGACACTTTCTTCACGTCGGGATTGTCGGGGCAGACCAGCGCCCATTCGGATTTCAGCATCAGCCCGCAGCTGGCGGTCAGCGCCACGATGTCATAGCCCTGGTCGATCAGCTTGACGAGTTCCTTCGACACGTTTGCGGCGTTCCGGGATACGCGGTCCAGTTCTGCCTGTTCCAGGAAGGGCATGCCGCAACAGCCGGGATAGGCGGCCACGGTTTCCACCCCGATATGGTTCAGCACCGCGCGTGCGTCCATGCCGGTGTCGGGCTTGTTGTAGTTGACGAAGCAGGTGGCATAGAGCGCGGCCTTGCGCCTGCCGAAGGCGGGCGCGGCGGCGTTGACCTCACCCGGCTCCTGCTTCGCCGCGGCGGTGAAGGTACGGGCATGAAATTTGGGCAGCGTCGCCCTGGCGTCGATGCCCAAGGTCTTGTCCAGCAAGGCGCGGGCGGCGGTGTTGGACTTGTCGGACGCCCAGTTGACGATCGGCGAAACAAAGCGTGCCGCCTTGCCGTTGCGATCCATTTCCGCAAGCTGCTGCTGGGTGAACTCCGCGTTGCGGTTGCCCGCCTTTGTCTCGACGAAGCGGTGGCGCAGCATCAGGTGGGGAAAATCCAGCATGAAGGGATGCGGCGGCACATAGGGGCATTTGGTCATGAAGCACATGTCGCAAAGGGTGCAGGCCTCCACCACCGGCTTGAAGTCTTCGGACTTCAGGTGCTCGACGTCTTCCTTGGGGCTTGAATCGATCAGGTCGAACAGGCGCGGGAAGGAATCGCACAGATTGAAGCAGCGCCGGCAGCCGTGGCAGATGTCGAAGACCCGGCGCATCTCCTCGTCCAGTTTGGCGGGATCGGCGAAGTCCGGATTCTTCCAGTCGATGATCTGACGGGTTGGGGCCTGAAGGCTGCCTTCGCCGCTCATGAATGACTCCAGGAAAATTCGGGCCAGCCCTCCCCCTGGCGTGCGGAGCACGCATGAGGGGGAGGTGGCCGTGGCAACGCGAAGCCGCGCCGTGGCGCGGCGGTTGCGAAGGCCGAAGGGGGCTATTTACCCAGACTATCCAGCGCCTTCTGGAAGCGGCCGGCATGGGACTTCTCGGCCTTGGCCAGGGTCTCGAACCAGTCGGCGATCTCGTCAAAACCTTCCTGGCGTGCGGTCTTGGCCATGCCCGGATACATGTCGGTATATTCGTGGGTTTCGCCCGCGATCGACGCCTTCAGGTTGGCGTCGGTGGCGCCGATCGGCTCGCCGGTCGCCGGATCGCCGACCTCTTCGAGATATTCCAGATGGCCGTGCGCATGGCCGGTCTCGCCTTCCGCGGTGGAGCGGAACACGGCCGCCACGTCGTTGAAGCCTTCCACATCCGCCTTCTGCGCAAAATAGAGGTAGCGGCGGTTGGCCTGGCTTTCGCCGGCGAATGCTTCCTTCAGGTTTTCCCAGGTCTTGGTGTTTGCGAGTGCGGGCATTGAGGCCTCCTTGGGGTGAAAAATTCGGGAGGAACACTCGCTCCCCGGACAGCCACTGTCAACAGTTTAGAACTATTCTAAACTATGAGAATGACTCGCATGTCAGACGAACCCCTCCGTCGCCAACTCGGCCTGCTTCGGCAGACACATCGCTGGCGACACCCTTCCAGCGTGCTTCGAACGCGAAGGGGAGGGCTAAGCCCGCTTCACCCGGACCACCACATCGACACGGTCCACCGCCAGTCCTTCCGGCGGGGCGGGAACGTTGGAGACCGCAATGGTCTCACCCGGGATGTCGATCAGATAACCTTCCTCCTCCAGGAAGAAATGCTGGTGATCGCCGACATTCGTATCGAAATAGCTGCGGCCCGCATCCACCACCACCTGGCGCAGCAGGCCCGCCTCCGTAAACTGATGCAGCGTGTTGTACACCGTGGCCAGTGACACTTTCACGCCGGCGCGCGTGACCTCGTCATGCAGGCTTTCGGCCGTCACATGGCGGTCGCAACCCCGGAACAGAAGCCCGGCCAGTTCCAGGCGCTGGCGGGTGGGCCGAAGGCCCGATGCCTTCAGCCGCGCCAAGCCGGAGGCGTGAAGCCTTCCGGCGCCGTGCCTGGAAACATCTCGGGCGGTCACTCCCGATTCTTTGGCCATCGATCCAGTTCCTTTCAGCAGCCCCGGCGATGCATTCGCACCGGCCGGACAGACCTGCTAAACTTGCTCGAAGATACTTGTTAGAATGCTTCTAATCAAGCGGAAGCGTTCCAGGTGCAGTTCAGGGGCTTTTTGCAGGCTCCGGGCGGCTTTTGCGATAGCCCTAGCAACCCTTTTGGGCTAGGAGCCAGCGCAAAGCCGGTTTTTCCGGGCCTAGATTTCAGGGATATGGACCAGTGGACAAACCCTTGCGCAAATCCAGTTTCGACCTTGCCGGCCTGATGGCCTGCGCCCGCGGCGAGCTTTTCGGGCCCGGCAACGCACAGCTTCCGGCGCCGCCCATGCTGATGTTCGACCGGATCACCTCCATCACCGACGATGGCGGCACCGACGGCAAGGGCGAGGTGGTGGCCGAATTCGACATCAATCCGGACCTGTGGTTCTTCAAATGCCACTTCCTGGGCGATCCGGTGATGCCGGGCTGCCTGGGCCTGGATGCGTTGTGGCAGCTGGTCGGTTTCTTCCTGGGCTGGATGGGCGGTCCCGGCAAGGGTCGCGCGCTGGGCGTGGACGAGGTGAAATTCAGCGGCATGGTGCTGCCCACCGCCAGGAAGGTCACCTATATCATCAACCTCAAACGCGTGATCATGCGCAAACTGTTCATGGGCGTGGCCGACGGCATCGTACAGGTGGACGGCAAGACCATCTATGAAGCCAAGGGGCTTCGGGTGGGCCTCTTCACCGAAGCCCTGGCACCTGCCCAGCCGGCGTCGGTCACTGCCTGATCCGCCGCCGCAAGGATTGCTCAGAGGGTTTAGATGAAAAGAGTGGTCGTCACCGGCCTCGGCATTGTTGCCTCGATCGGCAACAATGCCGGGGAAGTCACCGACAGTCTGCGCCAGGCCCGTTCGGGAATCGTGGCGGCGGACGACTATATCCGCCTGGGTTTCCGTTCCCAGGTGCATGGCAGCCTGAAGATCAACCTGGACGAGGTTGTTGATCGCCGCGCCCGCCGCTTCCAGGGCGACGGCGCGGGCTATTGCTGGGTGGCGATGAACCAGGCCATCGCCGATGCGGGGCTGGACCAGGACCTGGTATCCCATCCGCGCACCGGCCTGATCGTGGGTTCGGGCGGACCCTCCACCAAGGCCATCGTCTCGGCGGCCGACATCACCCGCCAGAACAATTCGCCCAAGCGCATCGGGCCGTTTGCCGTGCCCAAGGCGATGAGCTCGACCTGCAGCGCCAACCTGTCCACCTGGTTCAAGACCAAGGGCTACAACTATTCCATCTCCTCGGCCTGCTCGACCTCGGCCAACTGCATCGGCAACGCCTATGAGCTGATCCAGTGGGGCAAGCAGGACATGATGTTCGCCGGCGGCGGCGAGGAGCTGGACTGGACGCTGTCCGAACTGTTCGACGCGATGGGCGCGATGTCGTCGAAGTTCAACGCCTCGCCCGAAAATGCGTCGCGCGCCTATGACAAGAACCGCGACGGCTTCGTGATTTCCGGCGGCGGCGGCATCCTGGTGCTGGAAGAGCTGGAGCATGCGAAGCGCCGCAATGCCAAGATCTATGCCGAAATCACCGGCTATGGCGCCACCGCCGACGGCGCCGACATGGTTGCGCCTTCGGGCGAAGGCGCAGTGCGCTGCATGCAGATGGCGCTCCAGAACGTCAAGGCTCCCGTCGACTACATCAACCCGCACGCCACCTCGACGCCGGTCGGCGATGTGCCTGAAATCAACGCCATCAAGACCGTGTTCGGCGAAAAGACGCCCTTCATCAGCGCCACCAAGTCGCTGACCGGCCACAGCCAGGGCGCCGCCGGCGTGCATGAGGCGATCTACACGCTGCTGATGATGCAGCACAATTTCATCTGCGAAAGCGCCAATATCGACGAGCTGGACCCGGCCGTGGAAGGCGCCAACATCGTGCGCCGTCGCATCGACGACGCGCGCATCGACACCGCCATGTCCAACAGCTTCGGCTTTGGCGGCACCAACGCTTCGCTGGTGTTCCAGCGTTACCGGGACTGACGTGCCGATATGGAACAGAAAACGCCGCATGAGGCTCTGATGGGCACCGGATCGGGACTGATGACCGGCAAGCGCGGCCTGGTGATGGGGGTGGCCAACGACCATTCCATCGCCTGGGGCATCGCCCAGATGCTGTCCCATCACGGCGCCGAGGTGGGCTTCACCTATCAGGGCGAGGCGCAGAAGAAGCGCCTGATCCCGCTGGCCCAATCCATCGCCAGCACCATCATGCTGCCCGCCGATGTGGAAAGCGACGAACAGCTCGACGCCGCCTTCGCCGCGTTGGAAAAGGAGTGGGGAACCATCGACTTTCTGGTGCACAGCCTGGCCTTCTCCGACCGTGACGAACTGAAGGGCCGCTATGTCGACACCACCCGGGCCAATTTCCTGAGGACGCTCGACATTTCCTGCTATTCCTTCACCGCTGTCGCACGCCGGGCCGCCCGGCTGATGCCTGCGGGCGGGGCGATGGTCACCCTGTCCTATCTTGGGGCGCAGCGGGTGATGCCCAACTACAATGTCATGGGCGTGGCCAAGGCCGCACTGGAGGCGTCGGTCCGCTATCTGGCCGCCGATCTTGGCCAGGGCAATATCCGCATTAACGCCATTTCCGCAGGCCCCATGCGCACGCTGGCGGGCAGCGCGGTGGGCGACGCGCGCATGGTGTTCAAGTGGAACAAGTCCCACGCCCCGCTCAAGAAGTCCGTCGAGCTTAACCATGTGGGCGGAGCGGCACTGTATTTGCTTTCTGACCTGGCAGGTGGTGTCACCGGCGAAGTGCACTTCGTCGACGCCGGCTTCAACGTGATCGGCATGCCGCCGACCGCGGATCTGAAGGGGTGGATGCCACAGGAGAACGGCCAGGAGCTGCCTGATGGGAGAACGGATTCGTAAGGCCATGCAGGGCGCGCTTGGCGCGCTGGCTCTTGGCGCCGCCACTCTGTCGATCCCGGACCCGGCCCAGGCCGGCTGGCAGCAGCAGGCATCTGCCGCCGATGCCCAGCGGCTGGCACAGCTTCCCGCCATCCGCGCCCAGGCGATTCACGCCGCGATGACCTGGAAGGGCCAGGGCGACCTGAACGAATTGCGCGGCGCGCTCGAGCCTGAAGGCCGCACCATTCCCGCCGGCGCCCTTGTGGGCAACTGGCGCTGCCGCGAAATCAAGCTCGGCGGTATCTCGCCCTATATCGTCTACCGCGACTGGTTCCGTTGCACCGTCCGCCGCGCCAATGGCGGGCTGCTTTTCCGGAAGGTCACCGGCACCCAGCGCACCGCCGGCTACCTCTATCCGCGTGATGGCGCCTGGGTCTATCTGGGCGCCTCCAGCGCCAAGAACGAGCCCTGGCACCAATATTCCGGGCGCTCGCCGTCCCTTGGCGCCGAAGTGACGCCCGACGACCAGATCGGCCTTCTGACCGGCATCGGCAACAATCACCTCAGGCTCGAGATTCCCGCCGTCCAGGAATCACTGCTGGATGTGATCGAATTGCGGCGCTAGCCTTGCGGGCATGCGGCGCCTGCACCGGGAACGTCATCTTGTCGCGCGGATCGGCTGGCTGCGCGCCGCCGTTCTGGGCGCCAATGACGGCATCGTCTCCACCGCAAGCCTGATCGTGGGCGTGGCCGCTGGCAACGCGCCCAAAGGCGCGATCCTGCTGGCGGGCGCCGCCGGCCTTGTGGCAGGGGCCATGTCGATGGCGGCAGGCGAGTATGTCTCGGTCAGCTCCCAGGCCGATACCGAAAAGGCCGACCTTGACCGCGAGCGCGGCGAACTGGCCGCCGATCCCGCCGCCGAGGAGCGGGAGCTGGCGGGCATCTATGCGAAGCGCGGGCTGGACCAGGAGCTGGCGCACCGGGTGGCGCGCGAACTGATGAGCAAGGATGCGCTGTCCGCCCATGCCCGCGACGAGCTGGGCATTTCCGAAATCCTCACCGCGCGACCCCTGCAGGCGGCCTTCACCTCGGCGCTGACCTTCACCACCGGCGCCGCCATGCCGCTGCTGGCGGTGGTGTTCAGCCCGACGCCGTTGGTCGTGCCGGCCGTATCGGCGGCCTCACTGGTCTATCTGGCCGTCCTGGGGGCGATCGGCGCGCGCACCGGCGGTGCGGGAATCCTCAAGCCCACCTTGCGCGTGACCTTCTGGGGCGCCTTTGCCATGGGCGTGACGGCGGGGATCGGCCTGCTGATTGGAAAAGCCGTCTAGGCCCGCTTCTTCGCTGCCTCAGCGAACCGCTCGAACAGATAGTGCGAATCCATCGGACCCGGCGACGCCTCGGGATGATACTGCACCCCGAACACATCCTTGCCCTTCAGCGCGATGCCGCAATTGGTGCCGTCGAACAGCGAGACATGGGTCTCGGTCACGCCCTCGGGAAGCGTATCGCGGTCCACGGTGAAGCCGTGGTTCATCGACACGATCTCCACCTTGCCCGTTTCCAGATCCTTCACCGGATGGTTGGCGCCGTGATGGCCCTGGGGCATCTTTTTCGTCTTCGCGCCCAGCGCCAGGCCCAGCATCTGATGGCCCAGGCAGATACCGAACACCGGCACCTCGGCGTCGATCACGCCCCTGATGGTGGGAATGGCATATTCACCCGTTGCCGCCGGATCGCCCGGCCCGTTGGACAGCAGCACGCCATGGGGCTTTGTCGCCAGCACGTCGTCGGCGGTCGCGGTGGCGGGCAGCACGGTGATGTCGGCGCCCAGCCCGGCCAGAAGCCGCAGGATGTTGCGCTTGACGCCATAGTCGATGACGGTGACGCGGAAGCTGGGCACGCCCTCGCGTTCATAGCCCTTGCCCCAGGCCCAGGGCATCTCGTCCCAGCGATAGCTCTGGCGCGCGCTGACTTCCTTCGCCAGGTCCAGCCCTTCCAGACCGCCAAATCCCTTCGCCTGTTGGACCAGCGCCGCGGGATCGGCCTCACCGTTCACCACCACGCCATGCGGCATGCCCTTTTCGCGGATCAGCGACGTCAGCGCGCGGGTGTCGATGCCCGCTACGCCCGGAATGTTGTGCTTCTTCAGCCAGCGGTCCAGCGTCTGAAGGCTGCGGTAATTGGACGGATGCTCGGCGTCCGCGCGCACCACCACCCCGCGCACCACCGGCGTCAGGGTCTCGATATCCTCGTCGTTGGCGCCGACGATGCCGATATGGGGGAAGGTGAAGGCCACGATCTGCCCGGCATAGGACGGATCGGACAGGATCTCCTGATAGCCGGTCATGGCGGTGTTGAAACAGACCTCACCCGCCATCGCGCCCACCGCGCCAAATCCGCTGCCATCAAAGAAGGTGCCGTCGGCCAGCATCAGGCCGCCACGTGAAAAGACGCTTCCCGCGCTGGCGGGTTGGGCAGAGGATGGATCGGTCATGGGGAGCCTCGAATTTTCGCGAAAATAGGGACGCGGGCCCGGTCCGTCAACCCGCAACGAATCCAGCAAAATCAAGGTGTTGGAAATAGCCCGCGATTCCCGGTAAGTTCCGCGCCACCTCAGGAAAGAAAATCCCATGTCCCTGCGCCAGCAACTGAACGATGCCATGAAGGATGCGCTGAAGGCCAAGGACGCCAAGCGCCTTTCCACCCTGCGTCTGGTGCTGGCGGCGCTGAAGGACCGCGACATTGCCGCGCGCAGCGAAACCAGCCGCGAGCTTCTGGGCGACGACGAAATCCTTGGGCTGATGGCCAAGATGATCAAGCAGCGCGAGGAGTCCGCCGCCGCCTATGACGCCGGAAACCGTCCCGAGCTGGCGGCGGGCGAGCGCGAGGAGATCGCCATCATCCGCTCCTTCATGCCCAAACAGATGGACGAGGCCGAAACCGCCGCCGCCATAAAGGCGGTGATCGCCGAAGTGGGCGCGTCCTCGATCAAGGACATGGGCAAGGTGATGGCGGCGCTGAAAGACCGCTATGCCGGCCAGATGGACTTCGGCAAGGCCAGCGCCACCACCAAGGCCGCATTGTCCGCCTAATGCATTTCCCCCGCCCCTTGTGGGAGGGGGTACGCGGCATCAGCCGCGTGGGGGAGGGGGACCCTGTGCCTGACGTCAAGCTCGCTACCACCGATGCCGACATCGCCCGCTGTTTCGCGGTCATGCGCCAGTTGCGTCCGCACCTGAAGAACGAGGCTGAGTTCATCGCCCGCGCCCGCCGCCAGATGGCACTTGAGAAATGGCGTCTGGCCTATGTCGAAAACGCACGCGGCGCGGTTGCCGCAGTGGCGGGTTTCCGCGTCCTGGAATGCCTGCATTCGGGCCGCACGCTGTATGTCGATGACCTGGTGACCGACGAAACGCAGCGCTCGAAGGGTTTGGGCGAAATCCTGCTGCGCTGGATGGAACAGAAAGCGCGCGAGGAAGGCTGCCAGACCTTCAGCCTGGATTCGGGCACCCAGCGGACGGCCGCGCACAAATTCTATTTCCGCATGGGGCTGTCCATCGTCAGCTTCCATTTCGCCGGGAAGCTTTAATCGCGCCCCGCCAGCCAGGTGGTCAGCGCCTGGCCGACCGCATCGCTGATCGCCTGCGCGCTGCGAATCTCGAACGGGCTGAAATGCCGTTGCGTCTTCCAATAGGCGCCGATGGCGGCCACCGGCTTGCCGGCGATCACCGGCGTCATGATCAGGCTTTTCACGAAGGTGGGGCGGTAGGCATCCTGGGGGATGCGCTCGTCGGCATAGACATCCTCGATCACCGCGGTCGAGGCGTTCAGCATCGACCAGCCGGAAATGCAGGACGACAGCGGAAAGCGCCGGCCCTTCCACAGCGGAGCGATCGCGTCTTCCTCGACATAGTGGCAAAAATCGCCCTCGCGCATGACGAATGTGATGCCGTCACAGCCGATGGAGGCTCGCCCCATCTGGCGCACGCATTCAATGATTTCGTCCCGCCCGCCCGCCGCGCGAAGACGTTCGCGGGCATTCAGAAACTCGCGCCGGGCATCGATCGTCGACTGGCTCATTACGTGCAGGTTGCCCCGCGCCTCTCCTGGCTCTTCGGACTGTCTTGGATCGTATACGGCCAGCCAGTGGCACGCACGGCTTTTCGGAACCCGTCAGGCCGCCGCGCCCCGGGCGCGCGACATCGCCTCGCCCACCATGGCGGCAATGGTCTCCACTGCCGCCACCTCGCGTTCCGAGATCACCGGCTTGTCATGCCAATAGGCGCCGATGGCGGCCACGGGCGTATCCAATCCCACCGGCACCATCACCAGGCTCTTCACAAAGGTCTTGCGATAAACCTCATGGGGAATGCGCGGATCGGCGAAGACATCCGGGATCACCGCCGTCCTGTTGTTCAGCATCGCCCAGCCGGAGATGCAGCTGCCCAGGGGGAATTTCTGACCCTTCCATAGCGGCGCGATGGCGTCCTCCTCGACATAGTGGCATTTGTCATTGTCGCGCAGGACAAAGGTCACGCCGTCGGCTGATACGACCCCGCGCGCGCAAGCGCGCACGATCTCGATGACCTCCTGGCGGGAGCCGGCATTGCCCAGCCGCGCCCGCGCCACTTCCAGCAGCCGCCAGCGCGGATCGTTTTCGCCGTCAAAGGGCAATTGGTACATCGCGTTCCCCCGAACGCCACCATCATGGCAGCGTCCCGTTTAAGGAATAATGCACAGGGGACACCCGATTTTAACCAGCAAATATCCCCCAAACAGGGGGGATTTCCGCATAAACTGGCGCCCATGCGCTACGGCGAGGGATTGCTGGAGGAAATCAGGCGGCGGACGGACCTCGTCCAGCTGGTAGGCCGCCGCGTCAAGCTGGTCCGCAAGGGCCGGGTGATGTGGGGTTGCTGCCCCTTCCATGCCGAAAAATCCCCCAGCTTCAAGGTCGAGAACGAGCGGCGCACCTACAAATGCTTCGGCTGCGGCAAGGGCGGCGACTGTTTCCGTTGGCTGACCGAAACCGAGGGCATGTCCTTCCCCGAGGCGGTGGAAAAGCTGGCCGCCGAGGCGGGAGTGGAACTGCCGCGCTGGTCGCCGGAAGATGAGGCGCGCGAGCAGAAGAAGAAATCGCTCTATGACATCGTGGAACTGGCGGCCAGGTTCTACGAGGCCCAGCTCATGGCACCTGAGGGCCGCCCCGCGCGCGATTATCTGAAGGGCCGGGGTCTTGATGGTGCCGCCGCCAGGCAGTTCCGGCTGGGCTATGCCCCCCCCTCTTCAGGCATGGCAGGGGGCCAGGCGCTGGTCGCCCACCTGACAGGCCACAACGTCACCCGGGACGACATGATCGCCGCGGGCCTGGCCCGCCCGGCCGAGGAAGGCCGTCCCATGCGGGATTTCTTCTTCAATCGCGTGATGTTCACCATCACCGACAGCCGCGGGCGGCCGATCGCCTTTGGCGGCCGTGCGCTGGAAGCAGACGCCAAGCCCAAATACATCAACACCGGCGAGACGGTGCTCTTCTCCAAGGGCCACAATCTCTACAATTTCCCCACCGCGCGGGCGGCGGCGATCAAGACGGGCACGATCATCCTGGCCGAAGGCTATATGGACGTGATTGCCCTGGTGCGCGCGGGCTTTTCCCATGCCGTCGCGCCTTTGGGCACTGCGCTGACCGAAGACCAGCTGGGCCTTTTGTGGCGCACCGCGCCTGAACCCATCCTCGCCTTCGACGGCGACGCAGCGGGGCTGAAGGCCGCACACCGGGCCGCCCATCTGGCGCTGCCGCATCTCAAGCCCGGTCATTCCCTGCGCTTTGCCTTCCTGCCGCCGGGCGAGGACCCCGATTCCTTTTTGGCGGCCAATGGCTCCGGCGCCATGCAGATGCTGCTGGAAGCGGCCATCCCCCTCTCCCAGCTTCTGTGGCGGGCCGAGACGGAAGGAAAGGATTTCTCCACCCCGGAACGGCGGGCCGGGCTGGAACAGGCGCTGGGCGCCCTGGTCGGTCAAATCGGCGACACGAAAGTGGCGGACTATTATCGCCGTGGGTTCGACCAGATGATTTTCGAGAATTTCAAGCGGCGCTCGGCGCGGCCCGGCCAGGATGGGGCACGCTCCGCTTTTCGGCCCCAGCCCTTCCGGGGCCGCGGCGCACCCCTGCGCCCCCAGCCGGGCACGGCAGAGGCGGTTTCCCCTGGGGTCCAGTCCAGCGCTCTGGTGCGAAAGGGCGTTGCCGGTGCCCGTCAGGCCAAGGAAACGGAACTTGGACGGCTTCTGGCGGCCGAACCCCAGCTCGCTCTTTGGGAGGGAGAAACTCTGGCCGGGCTGGATGTGGCGGACCCCTCGCTTGACAGATTGCGGCATGAGCTTCTAAACCTCGCCGCCTCCGGCTCCAGCCTTGAAAAGGTGGGGGTTCAAACCCATTTTGCACGTAAGGGAATGGCCGAACTTCTCGCGCGGTTCGCGGGTGCGGCGGCTGACGATGCCCATGCCAGTTTTCAGCGTGCCGCTTTCGACCTTCGCCAGTTGGTTGGGGGTGAATCCGGCCAGTCGGCAGATGCCCGCCGCCTGCTGGAACGCCGCAAGGCGCTTTCCCAAAATCCCCACCCGGGGAACCAGCGTCCGGACGACGGACGTGGCAATATTTAGGATCGTTCAAGCGTGACCAAAGCGTCCCAGTCCAGGAAATCCGCCAAGCCCGCCAGGAAGCCAGCCGCCAAGGCTGCGGCGTCGCGCGCCGCGCCGGCCAAGAAGTCGGCCAAGCCCGCACCCAAAAAGCCCGCCAGGCCGGTAAAGCCCGCTTCCAAGGCCGCTGCCAAGCCGGCGGCAAAGACCAAGGCCGCGCCGATCAAGCCGGTCAAGGCGTCTGCCGCCAAGTCCACGCCTACCAAGGCCGCGCATGCGAAGGCTGCGCCGACCAAGGCCGCTTCGGCAAAGCCGGCCAAGGAAGACCCCCGGCTGAAAGCCCAGGGGGCCGCCGAGGCCAAGAAGACCGCCGCCGAAGCCAGGCTGGAGGCCAAAAAGGCTGCCGCCGAGGCCCGCAAGGCTCCGGTGCCGGCACCTGCGCCCAAGCCGGGCGCCAAGCCGCTGGCCAAGAAGCCTGGCGAAAGCGAAACCCCCGGCGATGCCGACAGCCCCCTGCTGGATATGTCGGATGTGGGCGTGCGCAAGATGATCGCGCGCGCCAAGCAGCGCGGCTATGTCACCTATGACGAACTGAACAAGGTCCTGCCTTCAGAGAAAACGTCTTCCGAGCAGATCGAAGACACGATGGCCATGCTCAACGAGATGGGCATCAACGTCATCGAGAGCGAAGAGGCCGAGGAAGGCGAAGAGGCCGGCGCGCTGGTCGAATCCGGCAGCAAGGCCCTGGCCACCACCCCGAAGACCGGCGAACAGTATGACCGCACCGACGACCCGGTGCGCATGTATCTGCGCGAGATGGGCTCGGTCGAGCTTCTGTCGCGCGAAGGCGAAATCGCCATCGCCAAGCGCATCGAGGCCGGGCGCGAACTGATGATCGGCGCCCTGTGCGAAAGCCCGCTGACCTTCGAGGCGCTGACCGTCTGGCGCGACGAGCTGAACGAAGGCAAGGTCCTTCTGCGCGACATCATCGACCTGGAAGCCATGTATGGCGCCGGGCCGGAAAGCCAGCCGGGCGCGAGCCCCGATGGCGAGGCGGCCGCTGTCCCCGGCGGCACACCCGCCGAATTCAAGAAGCCCGAAGCGCCCAAGCCGGAAATCAGGCCGGAGCCGAGGCTCGAAGCGAAGGCCGCGCCGACGCCCAAAGCCGACGGCGAAGAGGGCGAGGAAGCCCAGAACGGGGACCCCGGCGGCGAGGGCGGCGATGATTTCGACGATGAGGGCAACCTGCCCCTGTCGGCGATGGAAGCCGCGCTCAAGCCCCAGGTTCTGGCGACGCTGGACCAGATCGCCAGCCTCTACAAGAAGCTGGGCAAGCTGCAGGACGCCTCGGTCGAGGCCGCGCTGGGCGCCGACGAACTCTCCACCGGCCAGGAACGCCGCTTCAAGAAGCTGCGCAGCGAGACCATGGACCTGGTCAAGTCGCTCAAGCTCAACAACAACCGCATCGAAGCGCTTGTCGACCAGATGTACGGCATCAACAAGCGCCTGGTGGGCCTGGAAGGCAAGCTGCTGCGCCTGGCCGAAAGCCACGGCGTGGACCGGTCCGAATTCCTCAAACAGCATTTCGGCAACGAGCTGGACCCCAACTGGGCCCGCCGCGTCGGCCGCCTGACCGGCATCGGCTGGCATGATTTCGTCACCGACGAGCGCGACAAGATCAAGGCGCTGCGCGACGACATCCAGCAACTGGCGACCGAAACCCGCCAGTCGGTGGAAGATTTCCGCCGCAACGTCCAGACGGTGCAGAAGGGCGAACGCGAATCCAGCGTCGCCAAGAAGGAGATGATCGAGGCGAACCTGCGCCTGGTGATCTCCATCGCCAAGAAATACACCAACCGCGGGCTTCAGTTCCTGGACCTGATCCAGGAAGGCAATATCGGCCTGATGAAGGCGGTCGATAAATTCGAATACCGTCGCGGCTACAAGTTCTCGACCTATGCCACCTGGTGGATCCGCCAGGCGATCACCCGCTCCATCGCCGACCAGGCGCGCACCATCCGCATCCCGGTCCACATGATCGAGACGATCAACAAGCTGGTGCGCACCTCCCGCCAGATGCTGCACGAGATCGGCCGCGAGCCGACGCCGGAGGAACTGGCCGAACGCCTGGCCATGCCGCTGGAAAAGGTGCGCAAGGTCCTCAAGATCGCCAAGGAGCCGATCTCCCTCGAAACCCCCATCGGCGACGAGGAAGACAGCCATCTGGGCGACTTCATCCAGGATCCCAATGTGGTGCTGCCGATCGATGCGGCCATCCAGGCGAACCTGCGCGAGACCACCACTCGCGTCCTTGCCACGCTGACCCCGCGCGAGGAACGCGTGCTGCGCATGCGCTTCGGCATCGGCATGAACACCGATCACACGCTGGAGGAAGTGGGCCAGCAATTCTCCGTCACGCGCGAGCGCATCCGCCAGATCGAGGCCAAGGCGCTGAGGAAGCTCAAGCACCCCAGCCGCAGCCGCAAGCTTCGGAGCTTCCTGGACAACTGAAGATGCAGCTCACGCTTCTGAAGGGCAAGATCCACCGCGCCACGGTGACCCAGTGCGACCTTCATTATGAAGGCTCGATCTCGGTCGACTCCGCGCTTCTGGAACGCGCAGGCATCCTGCCTTACGAACAGGTGGATGTGCTGGACATCAACAATGGCCAGCGCTTCACCACCTACGCCATTCCGGCCCCGGCCGGATCGGGCATCATCGGCGTCAACGGCGCCGCTGCCCGCCTCGCCCAGAAGGGCGATCTTGTCATCATCATCGCTTACGCTCGGATGGACGAGGCGGAGGCCAAGGCCTTCACCCCCCGCGTGCTGCTGGTGGACGGCCAGAACCGTCCCCTGCCGCCTTCCTTGCGTGTCATGGAAACCTGAAAGAACATCTGACCTATGGCCGGCTTCAAGGAAACAAAGTTCGACGACCGTCTTGCCACCCAGCAGAAGGCGCGCGCCGCCATGCTGGAAAAGGCGAAGCTCCGGGCTGAGGAAGCAAGGAAAAAGCTGGAGGAGACGGCCGGGGAGCGCAAGGCGCTGGCCACCGCTCGCGAGGAACGCCGCCGCCAGAAGGAAGATGAAAAGCGCGCCGCCGCCGAAGCGGTCGAGCGTGCGAAGCGCGAGGCGGAGGAAGCCGCCAAACGCGCCGCCGAAGAAGCCAAGGCCGCCGCCGAGAAGGCCAAGGAAGACGAACTGCAGAAGATGATGCAGCTTCTGGCCGAACAGAAAGCCGCCCGCGACGCGCGCTATGCCGCCCGCAAGGAACGCCTGAAGAAGGGCAAGCGCTAGGCGCTTGTCTTTTGGCCGCTGGCGTCGTCCCGTGTCCTCACGGGTCTGACGTCCGCTGCGCGCGATACTCTTCCAGGCGCGCCTGCAAAACCGCCATTTCAGGTGTGGGTAGCGGCATGATTGGGGCGATATGACAGGATGCCGCTGTAGAGACAGCGGCTGTTGTCCCAGATTTCCACCTTGGACTGTTTGGGTGCCAGGCGCTCCGCCCTTCGCAGGACGGCAACAAGGCTCACAGCCCGGCAGACGATCGAGGAGATGCCGGCTCCTGGTGCTGAAATCTTGATGTGATAAATGTTCATGCGGCTTCCCAGTATGGGCTCGAATGAGCCAAAACTGACACCGTCTGTCTTTGACCCGGGTCAAGCGCGCCCCGGAACTTTCCCATGAAATTCCCTGACGGATCCGCAAAATATCCGTTCCCATTAACGCTCTGATCTGTTTAGGCTTTGGGCTTCGTGCGGGATCGAGCAATGGCTCTTTCGTCGCGAATGCGCCGTCGCGCGGAAGTTCCCCACTTCCCCCGGCCACGGTTGGAGCACGTTCAAACCCGCTCCCCCTGCGGCGGAAAGCGCCCATGCGGGGGAGGTGGCACGGCGCGGTGTTTGCGGCACGCAAACCCGAACCGTGACGAAGGGAGCAAAACAGAAGGAAGTGACATGGCGATTATCGACGAGAAAGTTTTCAAGTATCCGGCCGAGGATGAATGCCTGGTCCGGCGGCTGGGCGCGGGCGTCATCGCCGCCTGGCCCAAGCTGCCCCGCGAGGTGCAGGAGATGATCTTCGACGAAGCCAAGGTCGCCTGGGATCGCGAGTTCCACGTCTCCAAGCTCCCGGACAAGATGGCCGCCATCATTCGCCGCCGCCACGCCTGACCTGCGCCGCAGTCCGAATGTCATGGCCCCGGCGAGCCGGGTCATGACAATCTGCCTTTTCCTCACCCCGAGCCCGTCGAAGAGCGAGCCCCGCCCGGCTTTCTTCCGCCGCGCCCCGGAACTACACTCCGTACGGGGCGAGGAGAAATTCCCGATGGCCGAGAAATACACAAAAGACGAACTGATCGGAAAGCTGGACCAGCCCGGCTGGCGCGCTGTCTCGGATGGTCATCCGCCGTCCGATGGCACGCTGCGCGAGGCAGCCGAAGCCGCCCATGCCCGCCGCGCCAAGGGCCCCAGCCGTCTGGAGGAAATCGAAACCCGCATCGAGGTCGGCCTGATCCAGCTGGAGGACCTTTGGCATCACCTGGGGTTGCCGGTGTAAGGGCGGCGCACGTCCAGAACCGGCCCGCCCTCGCCGCTGCGCGGCTCGAAGCGGGGCCAGCTTTTCTAGTTCGCTTCGCTCTCAACAAAAGCTAGGCCACGCCCATCAGCCGGTGGGCATTGGTCCAGGTCAGCTTGCGGAAGATTTCGGGCGTGGTCGCCGCCGTCAGCACCCGCAGCGTCTCGCGCGCCACGCATTTGCCGCGGATGCGCGCCGCCACCTGGGGGCTGTTCTGCGCCGCCCCGCCGCCGCGCCCGTCCTCGCAATTGCAGTCGCTGCCGAAATGCAGCTTGTCCTGGTGGCGTTTCAGGAAGTCGACCGTGAATTCCGGATCACGCGACAGCGCGTTGTTGCCCGAGTTCGACGCCATGTCGCCCTGCACATTCTCGAAGTCCGACAGCAGCTTGTCGCTGATGCCGCCGCGCACGATGGGCCCTGACGGATAAGGCGTGTCCTCGTGATAATCGGCGCTGACATTGGCCCAGAAAGCGTCGGCGTGCAGGATGAATTTCGTCTTCGGATACGCCTTCAGCACCGCACCAAAGCGCTTGATGCCGGTGTTGTAGCCGCCGGCCGCCGCCGCCTGGCTGACTTCCTGGAAGTGGATCAGCACCGGCACATTCAGTTCGGCACACAGGGCATAGATGCGGCGCATTTCCGGCCCGTCGGCCTCGACATGATATTTCAGCTCGCCGATGCCCTTGGCCCCCGCCTTCACCGCTGCGGTCAGGACCTGTTCGGCATCCGGTTTGGTCACGTCATAGCCGACCATATGGCAGGGGAACATCCGGGGATTGGCGGCGGCCAGCGCGCGCACCTCGGCTTCCGATCCGTTACGGGTCAGAAGGCAGGCGGCGGTGACGCCCGCGCCCTGCTGATGGGCGACATTCAATTTGGGATCGCGCCGCATGTGGAAATGCATGTCGATCACCGGCGCGCTCCAGTGCGGCACCGGCGCTTCGCCCTGTGCCTGGGCATTCAATGCAAAGCCGGGCGCCGCCGCCATCACGCCCATGCCCGCCAGTGCCGAACGCCGATCCATGCTTTTCTCCCCGGATTTTTGCGAAGCTTAGCCGCTGGGACGGGCCGGCGAACAGCCGCTGTTTGTCGCCACTTGTCGCGGCGCCCCTCAACCGATGCGGTAGTTGAAGCTGGCGGAAATGCGGGGCGCCTTCGCGCCGCTGACCTCCACCCCATGGCGCAGCCAGCTTTCCCACAAAAGCAGCATTCCCGGCCGGGGCGTCACATCGACAAAGACCCGGTTTTCCGGCCGCGCATTCTTTTTGCGCGGCGGCGCGGCCATCATCATGGAAAGGCGCGGGTCTTCGAAGCGGATGGCGCCCGAGCCCGGCGGCACGGTGACGTAATAGGTGCCGCTGATCGCCGAATGGGGATGGATATGCGGCACATGAATGGCGCCCCTGTTCATCACATTGATCCACAGCGAATCCAGTTCGCATTTGCGGCCGGCCATGTCGAACTGAAGCTCGCGCGCAAAGGCCGCCACATGGGCGGCGATTTTCTTCTCCAGCTCCTCGAAAATGCTGGCCCGGCGCGGCAGGTCGTTCAGCGAGGCATAGGAGGTATAGCCGCCATAGCCATGATCGCGCGACCAGCGGCGTCCGGCGGTGTCCTCCGCGGCGATGCCAAGGCAGGTCTCGGCCAGGCCCGCCGGCACGGAAAGGCGGGCGCGGTAAAGCCGGGTCACAAAAAGAGCGTCAGACATGGCAAGAAATCTTTAGTATCCCTTTCACCAATAGGGTGCCAATCTGCGGCGCTGTCAAACGGGGTCTGTCATGCGCGTCCTGCTCGCCGCCGCCGCTTTTGCCGCCCTGGCCGTTGGGCTCTCGGGCTGCATGGCCTACGATGTGGCATCCACGACCGTGGGGGCTGCAACGTCTGTGGCCGGTACCGCCGTGGACGTGACCGGCGATGTGGTGGGCGGCGCCGCCGGCGCCGTCACCGGCGGCTCTGGCGACGACAGCAAGCATTGATTTCGCGTCGCGCCGGCGCGGTGTTCGCCAGGCGCTCCTAGAATCTGTTTTTCCGTTCCCGGATTTCGTGGAAGGCCGCGACTGTGTCGGCGCTTTCCATGCCAAGGCTCTTGCGGATTTCCGGTTGGTCAGGCCGCAGGAAGGGATTGGTGGCCTTTTCGGTCGCCATGCTGACGGGCACGGTGGGCCTCTTGGCCGCGCGCAGCGCCTTGACCTCTTCCATGCGTTTTTGCAGCGCCAGATTGCGCGGCTCCAGCGTCAGGGCGAAGCGGCCGTTGCTTTCGGTATATTCATGGCCGCAATAGATTTCCGTGTCGTCCGGCAGGGTCATCAGCTTGGAAAGGCTGTTCCACATCATCGTCGCGTCGCCTTCGAACAGCCGTCCGCAGCCCATGGAAAACAGCGTGTCGCCGGTAAACGCATTGCCGTCGATCACAAAGGTGATCGCCCCCCTGGTGTGGGCGGGCACTTCCAGCACCTGAACCTTGCGGCCGTCGAATTCCCAGCCCGACTCTTCGGTGACGCCCACATCGATGCCGGGGATGCGCGCCGCATCCTTGCCGGGCCCCACGACGATCGCGCCGGTTTCCCTTTTCAGTTCCAGGTTGCCGCCGCAATGGTCGGGATGGTGATGCGTGTTAAGAATGTGCGTCAGCGTCCAGCCCCTTGCCGCCAGCGCGGCGCGCACGGGCGCGGCCTCGGACGGGTCGACCACCGCGCAGGCATCGCCCGACTTGACCAGATAGGCGTAATTGTCCGACAGGCATGGCACGATCTCGATCCGGGTGGGCATGGCAATTCCTTTCGCGGCCGGCACCCTAGCAGACAGGCCCCGTTGAACAACGCCCAAAGCGGGTTTAAGTCCTTGGGCCATGCCGCAGGATGTCCGCGATCTGGCCGCCTTCTACCAAGCGCCGCTGGGGCAGTTGGCGCGGCGCATTATCCAGCGCCGGGTGCGCGCCTTGTGGCCGGATCTCGGCGGCCGGCGCCTTCTGGGCTATGGCTTTGCGACACCCTATCTGCGCGCCTTCCCAGACGCCGAACGCGCCATCGCCGCCATGCCCGCCGCCATGGGGGTGATCGCCTGGCCGCAGGGGCGCAATGTCGCGCTGCTGTGCGAGGAAGATGCGCTGCCCTTTCCCGATGTCTTCTTCGACCGCATCCTGGTGGTGCACGGCCTGGAAAGCGCTGAACAGTTGCGCCCGCTGCTGCGCCAGCTCTGGCGGGTGCTGGCGCCGGAAGGCCGCATCCTGATCGTGGCGCCCAACCGCGCTAGCCTGTGGGCCCAGGTGGATATCTCGCCTTTCGGCCAGGGACGGCCATTCTCCCGCCGCGAACTGGATTGGCTGTTGCGCGATGTGCTGTTCGAACCTGTGCACTGGCAACGCGCGCTCTATGCGCCGCCGCTGAAAAGCCGCGCCCTTGTGGGCAGCGGTACGGGCTGGGAACGGATGGGCGCGCGGCTTTTTCCCCGCATGGGCGGGGTGCATCTGGTGGAAGCGACAAAGTCGCTCTATGCCGCGGCCCGCCCCGCGTTACCGCAAGGCGCCAAATCTGCGCTGAAGCCCGCCCGGGACGGTTTCAAGCCTTCTTGAGCAGAAAGACGCCGCCCTGTGCAAACAGGTTGGGGCCCAGGATGCCGTGCGTCAGCCGGCGCGGATCCATGTGCCCGGTGCGCCCGCTTTCCTTCAGCGCATGCGCCTCCACGATGGTGGCGCCGCATGCCACGGTCAGGTCGACGAAATCGGCCAGGGTGCAAAGATGGATGTTGGGCGTGTCGTACCAGGTTTGATCCAGCGAGCGGGTGCGCGGCATGCGCCCCCCCGCCAGCAGCGAGGCACGCACCTTCCAATAGCCGAAATTGGGCAGCGACACGGCGGTGCGCCGGCCGATGCGCAACAGGTGGTTCAGCACCGCTGCCGGCTTCTCGGTGGCCTGAATGGTCTGCGACAGGATCACCGCGTCGAACACCTGGGCGGGATAGTCGACCAGGTCGGTATCGGCATCGCCCTGCACCACCGCCAGGCCGCGCGCCACGCAGGCATTCACATTGGCCTGGCTGATCTCGATGCCGCGGCCATCCACGCCCTTGGTCGTGACCAGGTGCTCCAGCAGCGCGCCGTCGCCGCAGCCCACATCCAGCACGCGGGCGCCCGGACGGATCATGGCGGCGATGGCCGCCAGGTCCGGCCTCAGATTCTGGGGGGTGCTCATGCGATGTCCGTTGCCGCGTGATTCAAAAAGCCGCGCACCGTGTCGAACATCTCGGGCTCGTGCAGCAGGAAGGCGTCATGGCCCTTGTCGGTCTTGATCTCCACGAAGCTCACCTTGGCGGCGACCGCGTTCAGGGCGTGGGCGATCTGCTTGTTCTCGCCGGGCGGGAAAAGCCAGTCGCTGGAAAATGAGATGATGCAGAAGCGCACGGGACTGTCGCGGAAGGCATCGGCCAGCACCCCGCCATGCTCGGCGGCCAGGTCGAAATAGTCCATCGCACGGGTGATGTAGAGATAGGAATTGGCATCGAAACGGTCGACGAAGGTCGCGCCCTGATGGTGCAGATAGGATTCGATCTGGAAGTCCGGCGCGAACTGGAAGGACAGCGCCGCCCGATTCTGCAGGTTGCGGCCGAATTTGCGCTGCAGCGCCGCTTCCGAGACATAGGTGATGTGCGCGGCCATGCGCGCCACCGCCAGGCCCTTGGACGGGAAGGCGCCGGCCTCGGCATACCTGCCGCCATGCCAGTCGGGGTCCGCCATGATCGCCTGCCGGCCCACTTCGTGGAAGGCGATGTTCTGGGCCGAATGGCGCGCGGCACAGGCGATCGGCACCACCGCGCGCACGCTTTCAGGGTACGACGCCGCCCATTGCAGCACCTGCATGCCGCCCATCGAGCCGCCCGCCACCGCCAGCAGCTTTTCGATGCCCAGGTGATCGACCAGCATCTTCTGCGCCCGCACCATGTCGCGGATGGTGATCAGGGGAAAATCCAGGCCATAAGGTTTGCCGGTGGCCGGATCGGCCTCCGTCGGGCCGGTAGAGCCCATGCACCCGCCGATCACATTGGCGCAGATGACAAAGAACCGGTCGGTGTCGATGGATTTGCCCGGTCCCACCATGGACGTCCACCAGCCATGCTTACCGGTGATGGGATGGTCCGAGGCGACGAACTGGTCGCCGGTGAGGGCGTGGCAGACAAGCACGGCGTTGGAACGCGCCGCATTCAGCGTGCCATAGGTCATATAGGCGATGGTGACGGGCGACAGGCTGCGGCCACAGTCCAGCGCCAGCGGCCCGTCGAAGGTCACTGCCAGCCCGACATCGGCCGGGCGGGTCACCGGCTTTACAAAACGGGGCGCGTCTGTCATCGCCGCCAAGCCTCAATGCGGCCAAAGCCTTTTTTGCGGATCGCTAGCTAAGGCGCCCCCCACCCCCTGTCAATCTGGCAGCGGGCATGGCGGGGTTGCGGGGGGCCGCAAAGGTCCGCCCGGCTTTGCTTTTGCCGCCCCAGCCACTATCAATAGCGCCCTTTTTTGGACCTCCTCGACCTTATGCCCCCCACGCCCAAGCCCGGAATCCTCGAGGTCTCGCTCTATGTCGGCGGGCGTGCCGCCGTGCCCGGCGTGGCAAAGCCCATCAAGCTGTCCTCCAATGAATCCCCCATTGGCCCCAGCCCCAAGGCGATGGCGGCCCTGCGCAGCGCCGCGCACGACCTGCAGCTTTATCCGGACGGCAGCACCCGCATGCTGCGCGAGGCGATTGGCGAAGTGCATGGCCTGGATCCCGACCGGATCGTGGCGGGTGGCGAAGGCTCCGGCCCGATCCTGACCATGCTGGCCAACGCCTATCTGCAGCCGGGCGACGAGGCGGTGCTCAGCCGCCACGCCTTCCTGGTCTATGAAATCATCACCCGCGCCAACAGCGCGGTGCCGGTGATAGTGCCGGAACGCGACACCAACAGTGGCATCAAGATCGATGTCGACGCGATGCTGGCGGCGGTGACGCCCAAGACCCGCATCGTCTACATCGCCAATCCCAACAACCCCACCGGCTCCTACCTCACGCGGGACGAGATGAACCGTCTGCATGCCGGCCTGCCCAAGGATGTGCTGCTTATCATCGACGCGGCCTATGCCGAATATGTCACCGCGCCCGACTACGAGCCGGGCGTGGAGCTGGTGAAAGCCAACGATAATGTCGTGATGACCCGCACCTTCTCCAAGATGTACGGGCTGGCGGGATTGCGGCTGGGCTGGGTCTATGCCCCGGCGGCGATCTGCGACGTGCTCAACCGCATCCGCGGGCCGTTCAACACCTCGACCCTGCAGCAAATCGCCGGCGCGGCGGCAGTGCGTGACCAGGAGCTTGTTGCACGCGGCCGCGACCATAACAGCCGCTGGCTGGCCTGGGTTACCACCGAACTGCGCAAGACCGGCCTGCGCGTGGACGACAGCGCCGCCAACTTCGTGCTGATCCATTTTCCGGCCGGCGGCGACAAGACGGCTGCCAAGGCCGATGCTTTTCTCAGCAAGAACGGCGTAATCCTGCGCGGCGTGGCAAGCTATGGCCTGCCCGACTGCCTTCGCATGACCATCGGCACGGAAGAGGAAAATCGCCTCGCCGTGTCGCTGATCCAGCAGTTCATGGCGGCATGACGATGGACCCCTTCGGCAAGATCGCCATCATCGGGCTGGGCCTGATCGGCTCCTCCATCGCCCACGCGGCGCGGCGGGGCATTCTGGCGCGCGAGATCGTGGGCTTCGACGCCAGTGCCGATGTGCGAACCCGCGCCGCCACGCTGGGCTTTTGCGATGCGGTGGCCGAGGATTCCGGCAGCGCCGTGGCCGATGCCGAACTGGTGGTCCTGTGCGTGCCGGTGGGGGCCTGCGGGCCCGTGGCGCAAGCCATCGCACCGTACCTGAAGACAGGCGCCATCCTTTCGGATGTGGGCTCGGTCAAGTGCGCGGTGATCCGCGATATGGCCCCGCATGTGCCGGCGGGCGTGCATTTCATTCCCGCCCATCCGATCGCCGGCACCGAATTTTCCGGTCCCGAGGCGGGCTTTGCCAGCCTGTTCGACAACCGCTGGGCCATCCTGACGCCGCTTCCCGGCGCGGACCCGGGCGCGGTCGCGCGGCTGAAGGGATTCTGGCAGGGACTGGGCAGCCAGGTGGATGCGATGGACGCGACGCATCATGACCTGGTCCTGGCCATAACCTCGCACCTGCCGCACCTGATCGCGTACAACATCGTGGGCACCGCCCACGACCTTGAGACCGTCACCGAGGGCGAGGTGATCAAATATTCCGCCGGCGGCTTTCGCGACTTCACCCGCATCGCCGCCTCCGATCCCACCATGTGGCGCGACGTGTTCCTGAACAACAAGGACGCGGTGATGGAAGTGCTGGGCCGCTTCAACGAGGATCTGGCCGTGCTGCAGCGGGCCATCCGCAATGGCGACGGCGACAAGCTGTACGAGTTCTTCACCCGCACCCGCGCCATCCGCCGAGCGATCATCGACATGGGCCAGGAGTCTGCCGCACCCAACTTTGGGCGCGATCAGAATTAGGTCCGCACAGAATCCACGAATGTCACGGCCCACTTTACGTGGGCCATGACAAGCTTGGGAAATTCAGAACAATCCCGAAAGCGCCCGTGCCGCCAGCTCGGGCCGGGTGCCCTTGGTCAGCTTCTGCCGGCCGCCCTGGTCATGCCATTGGGTCACCACATCGGGCCAGAAGCCCGCGCCCGCCAAAAGCGGCATCAGCGGCGCGGACCTTGTGAGGGTGAAATAGCCTTCCACCAGCGGCGCGGCCTCGCCCCCGCTCTTCCAGTCGTCGCTTCTGGCCATCACGTCCAGATCCTTGCCGTCGGGATCGCGGCGCATGTGGAATTGCAGGCGCCGCGCGGTGAAGCCCCTGCCGTCCGCATCGACAATGTCGAGGTCGAAGCGCGCAAGGCCCCGCGCGTCGGTGGTGCTGCTGGCGCGCATGGTCCCGGGCAGGAAGTCGACGCGGCGCATCCGGCCATCGCCCGCCACCCATTGAAGATGCTGCTGCCCGGCCGCCTCGTAGACGGTCTTGCGCCGGCCATAGGTCAGCGTGTGCAGCGCGAATTTTTCGCTGGTCCAGGCAAAGGGTCCCCGCGCGGCGGCGCCCGCCGCGGAGAAATTCTCGAAATCGGCGTCGATGCGGAAGGGAAAGCCGCCGACCTCCACCTTCGACCAGTTAAGGGTGATGCCGGGCGCGACCTCATGGCTTTTCACCGTGGCCAACGCCTTTTCAAAGGCCTGCGCGGCGTACCACCAGTGGATCATCACCGCCGCCGCCAGGATCAGGAATGTGGTGATGGGGGCGTAAAGCCAGAAACGCGAGGAATATCTCAACTTATATTATCCGCACTTGGAATAGCCGCACGACAAACAGGAATCACAGCCCTCCAGCCTGACGAAACTGGCATCGCCGCAGCGCGGACAAAAGCGGGCGCGCGCGCCCTCCACCGCCACGGCCCCATCCGCGCCCGGCATGATGGACGGCCCGCGCTGGCCCAGAAAGCCGATTTCGATCATGTGCCGCTCGATCACCTCGCCGATCGCCGCCAGCAGCGAGGGGACATAGCGCCCGCCCATCCACTGGCCGCCGCGCGGATCGAAAATGGCCTTCATCTCCTCGACCACGAAGCTGACATCGCCGCCCCGCCGGAATACCGCCGATATCATCCGCGTCAGCGCCAGCGCCCAGGCATAAGCCTCCATGTTCTTGGAGTTGATGAAAATCTCGAAGGGGCGCACCCGCCCGTCCCGCTCGACGTCGTTGATGGTGATGTAGAAGGCATGGTCGCTGTCGAGCCATTTGATCTTGTAGGTCCGGCCCAGAAGCGCATCGGGCCGGTCCAGCGGCTTGGTGATATAGACGACGTCGCCCGCCCTGGTCCTGGGCGGGGGCAGCGGCAGTTCGGGCTCGCCGTCCCGTCCGATCACCGTTTCCGCCGGCACCGCATCCCTGGGCTCTTCGAAGGCCAGTACCGAACCGGTCACCGCATTCGGGCGATAGGTGGTGCAGCCCTTGCAGCCTTTGGCATAGGCGTCCTCATAGACATGGGCGAAATTCTGAAAGGAAATCGCCGCGGGCACATTGATGGTCTTGGAAATTGCGCTGTCGATGAATGGCTGGGCGGCCGCCTGCACCGCCAGATGGGCAGAGGGCGGCAGCGTCTGTGCGTTGACTGAATAGTCAGGCAGGGCGGCGTCTTCCCCGAACCTGGCATGAAAGACGCGCGCGGCATAATCGCTCACCGTCTGCTCGGTGCGGCTGCCGTCCGGTTGCAGGATCTTGCGGCTGTAGCTGTAGGCGAAGACCGGCTCTATGCCGCTGGAGACATTGCCCGCCAGAAGCGAGATGGTGCCGGTGGGCGCGATGGAGGTGAGCAGCGCATTGCGGATGCCGTGGGCGGCGATTGCTTCGCGGATGTCCCCGGGCAGCGCGGCGATGTGGGGGCGCTTCAGATATTCTTCCGCATCGAACAGCGGAAAAGCGCCTTTTTCCTTGGCCAGCGCCGCGCTGGCGCGATAGGCGGCATGGCTGATGGCCTCCAGCCACTGGCGGATCAGGGCCAGGCTCTCGGGCGAGCCATAGCGGACCTTGCAGAAGATCAGCGCGTCGGCCAGGCCCGTCACGCCCAGCCCGATGCGGCGCTTGGCAAGGGCTTCCTGCCGCTGGGCCTCCAGCGGAAAACGCGACACGTCGATGGCATTGTCCAGCATTCTGACGGCCGTGACGGTCAGGTTTTCCAGGGCCGCCATGTCCAGCCGGGCATCATCCGAGAACGGGTTCCTCACCAGCCTGGCTAGGTTGATCGAACCCAGAAGGCAGGCGCCATAAGGCGGCAGGGGCTGTTCGCCGCAGGGGTTGGTGGCCGAAATGCGCTCGCAATAGGCCAGGTTGTCCTGCTGGTTGATGCGGTCGATGAAGATCACGCCCGGCTCGGCATAATCATAGGTGGAACGCATGATGCGCTCCCACAGCGCGCGGGCGCGCACGGTGCGCCAGACCTGGCCGCCGAATTTCAGCTCCCAGTCCCCGTCGGCCTCCATGGCCGCCATGAAGGCGTCGCTGACCAGCACCGACAGGTTGAAATTGGTCAGCCGGCCGGGCGTGCGCTTGGCGTCGATAAACGCCTCGATGTCGGGATGATCGACGCTCAGCGTCGCCATCATCGCGCCGCGGCGCGAGCCCGCACTCATGATGGTGCGGCACATCGCATCCCACACATCCATGAAGGATACGGGACCGGAGGCATCCGAGCCGACCCCGTTCACCGGCGCGCCCTTGGGACGCAGGGTGGAAAAGTCATAGCCGATGCCGCCGCCCTGCTGCAGCGTCAGTGCCGCCTCGCGCAGGGCACTGAAGATGCCGTCCATCGAATCTTCGATGGTGCCCATCACGAAACAGTTGAACAGGGTGACGGCGCGGCCGGTGCCGGCGCCGGCCAGGATGCGGCCTGCCGGAAGAAAGCGGTGCCCGGCCAGCGCGGCGGCGAATTCATGGGCGTGCGCCGCGCGGGTCCCGGCCGGTTCCGCCGCGGCAAGCGCCAGTGCCACCCGCGCCCAGGTCTCTTCGACAGACCGGTCGACGGGCGTTCCGTCCGGCGCCTTGAGCCGGTACTTCATGTCCCAGATCTGGTGGGAAATATCGTTCATTCCGATGGATACCAAACACATCCCGACAGGTCCCGCTATCCTGGCGGGCAGGCGCTTAATATGGCCCTTTCAGCCGCAACTTCCAGTGCCGTCCCCAGCGTGCTGTAAAGTTAACTAGCTGTTTTTGCTAAGTCTTTTTTCCATCAGGGCCTTCTGGCGCTCCACTTCCAGCCGATAGAGGTGCCACAGCATCATCGGCCCCCGCTTCCAGCGTGCGGCCTTCAGCATCCGGTAAAGCCGGGCCAGGGTGTTGCGCGTGGCCTCCAGGTTCCGGCCGGCGGCCTCGGGCTCCAGATGATGGTTGAGCAGGGTAGAGGGCGAGGCGGCCGACATGTTCACCGCGATGCCCCGCTTCAAAAGCGAGACGATATATTCGGCAAAGCCTGGGCGACGGATCGCGGCCTCACCGCCGGTAACCACGATGGAGATGCCGTATTCGGCGCCGCGGAATTGCTTGGGCATGTCGGCCGCCGCGCGCTTGACGATCAGCGCGCCCGACAGGTCGGGACGCCAGTCGTCGCCCAATTCCTCGAACAGGCGCCAGCCGCAAAGAAATTCGCGGCATACAAGCGGCCGGCCGGCATAGATGCCGCAACCGCTGCCGGTATGGTGCCGGCAAAGCACTCCGGCCTTCTTCTTCAGCTCCGGCGCGGCGATCTTCAGCTCCTGGCAACAGGCGCGGCACGGCCCGCATTCGCGCTTCGCCAGCGGGGTGGACTTTGTCCTCTGTGGTTTCATGGTGCCCTCGCGAGCAGCGCGGCGGTCGCCGTCTCTATGCGCCCTTCCAGCATGGCCATGAATTCGCCGCGCTTCAGCCCTGGCGGAATAGGCTCCAGGAAGGCCAGCGTAATGATGCCGGGCCGTTTCCAGAAGCCCTGCCAATAGACGCCCGAATCCAGCGCCACCGGTACGCAGGCAACCCCAAGCATGGCGTAAAGCCCCGCCACCCCCGGCTTGTAATCGGGCGCCGCGCCCGGCTTTTTGCGCGTACCCTCGGGGAAGATCAGCACGGGACGGCCTTCGTCAAGCACCGCTTTTGCCGCCGCGGTCATGGCGCGCAGGGCATTGGCCCCGGCGCTGCGCTCGATCGGGATCGCGGCGGCCTTGCCCAGATACCATCCATAGAAGGGAATGCGCAGCAATTGGCGTTTGAGCACGATGCCCGGATCGCCCAGCGCGATGTGCAGGGCAAGCGTGTCCCACATGCTCATATGCTTGGCGGCGACCAGCACCGGCTTCCGCGGCACGGTGCCGGTGATGCGCCAGTCCAGCCCGGCAATGGCCTTCAGGCCCCAGAGCGTCGCGATCGACCAGAAGCGGCCTACGGCAACGGCGCCCCGCCGCGGCAGCGCCAGCAGCGGCAGGCATACGATCCCCAGCACGATGGTCAGGCCCATGAACCAGGCCATGAACAGAAAGGAGCGCAGCGCCAGCATCAGGCGTGGTGCGCCAGTTTGGTGGTGACCAGGCTGGCAAGGAATTTGAGATACTCGCGGTTCAGCAGCGCCATGGTCCGGCCGTGCCGCCACCAGCCGCCAAGGTCGATGCCCTCCTGGTCCACCGGCCAGGGGATGATGCGGATGTCCGGCAGCATGGTGGAAAACTCTGCCATCGCGCGGGGCATGTGATAGCGGCTGGTGACCAGGATCAGGCTCTTGAAGTGATGCTGGCGCATCCATTCGGCGGTTTCCTCGGCATTGCCATGGGTATCCTGGGCGCCATAGCCGATATCGGCGCAGCAGCCAAAGCGCGGGCCGCCGCCGGATATGTGGCCCAGCACCTCCTTGGTGGTTTCCAGCGAAACCCCGCTGATCAGAAGCCTCTTGCCCACGCCCCGTTCCAGAAGCGCCACCGCCGTATCCAGCCTTTCGTCGCCGCCGGTCAGCACCACGATGGCATCGGCACGCGGCGGCGCCTTCGCCCGCGCCGGAAGGCCGCCGACGAACAGGACAAAGCCGACGACATAGGCCAGAAAGATCACCAGCAGGGCGGCCAGGAACACACGCACGTCAGACTCCACTGCCGGCCGCGAAAATAACAGCGGGCAGGCTTCAATAGATAGCCTTCACAACCGACAGGACCGAGGTGCGCGCTGTCGCCCAGGCGATCAGCGCAGTGGCGGCCGGAACCAGCAGCAGCCATGGTAACTCGGTCAGCTTCAAGGACAAGGGCGGCAGGAAGGGCACCGCCTCCACGCCAAAGCTTTCCAGCCCGCCTGCGCCCACGAACACCATCGCGGCCAGCGCGGTGCCCACCGCCGCGGCAAACAGCGCCGAGGTGAAATAATGCCATTCCACGGCGCGGGCGATGAAACCGGGCAGCGCGCCCATCTGGTGTAGCAGGGCCACCATCTCGTGATGCGCCTCAAGTCCGGCCCGGGTGGCGAAGGACACCGCCGCGGCGGTGGCGCCCGCGATCAGGAGCAGGATGGCATAGGCCGACCAGCGCACCGTGTCGGCCAGGTTCTTCAGCCGCGCGATCCAGCGGCGGTGGTCGTCCAGAAGCGCATGCGGCGCGGCCTGTTTCAGGGCGGCGGACAGGCGGGTGAAATCCACCTGCGCGCCCGGCACCAGCGTCGCATCGATCAGTTTTGGCAGGGGAATGCCCGCCACCGCGCCGTCCTTGCCGATCCATGGCTCCAGCAGGGTGTTGATCTGCGCGTCCGAAAGCGGCGCGGCATGGGCGATGCCGGGCGTGGCATTCAGTACCGACAGCGCGGCACGGGTCTCGGCATTCAGGCCGGTGGCCGGATCGCCATCCTCCGGCGGCAGGATCTGCACGGTGATGCGGTCGGACAATCCGCTCCGCCAGCCTTCGGCGGCGCGGTCGGCCAGAAGCGAGGCGCCCAGCGCCAGCGCCGCCAGGAAGGCCATCACCGCGATGACGAAATCCAGCGGGGCCGCGCCCCCGTCCTTGGGCAGGATGGGATCGCGGGACAGGAAGGAGGGCGTGCGCTCGGCCATGCTATGTCACCGGACGCAATTCCATGAGCCGGCCTTCCACCAGCCGCATTTCGCGGCCGCGGGTGGCTTCGACCAGGTGGCGATCATGGGTGGCGATGAGAACGGTGGTGCCCAGCCGGTTCAGCTCGGCGATCAGGCGGACCAGCCGGGCCCCCATTTCGGGGTCCACGTTGCCGGTGGGTTCGTCGGCGATCAGAAGGTCGGGGCGGGCCACCACCGCGCGGGCGATGGCGATGCGCTGCTGCTCGCCGCCCGAAAGCGTGGGTGGACGCGCATGCATGCGATCACCCAGCCCCACCCAGGACAGCAGCTCGCTCACATCATGGTGGAAGTCGGCCATGCGCCGCCCCGCCAGGCGCAACGGCAGGGCGACATTGTCGAAAACCGAAAGATGGTTCAGCAGCCGGAAATCCTGGAACACCACCCCGATGCGGCGCCGAAGGGCCGGAAACTGGTTTCTCTTGGCGGTGGCCAGGTCGGTTCCGAACAGCGTGATCAGGCCGCGGCTGGGCGGTTCGGCGATGCAGATAAGCTTGAGCAGGGTGGTCTTGCCGGCGCCCGACAGGCCGGTCAGGAAGGTGAAGGAGCCGGGCTTGAGGTTGAAGCTGACGTCGCGCAGCACCTCCGGCCCCGAGCCGTAACGCATGCCGACATTTTCGAAGCGGACCATGGCACGACCATAAAGCATTTTGCCGGAAAATGGGGGCGCCCAAACGTCTTAGTGTGATGTTGACGGTCTGGCTGCCATGCTTGCTCCGGGGGGCCGCGCCTCCTATTTTCGCGGCAATCTTCCACCTGGGCCGGCATGATCATCACCTGTCCTTCCTGCGCCACCCGCTACACGGTTGACGGCGCCAGATTTCCGGCTGCCGGTCGCACCGTGCGCTGTTCGAAATGCGCCCATAGCTGGCACCAGGCGGGCGAGGCGCCGGAGCAGGAGGCCCCCGCGCCCGAATCACCGCCGCCACCCGCGCCCGAACCGGGGGCAGGGGCTGCCCCCGAAGCCGCACAGACCACCCATGCCGCCGATCCCGTGTTCATTCGCGACATGACCCCCGCCGCGGCGTCCGCGCCCGCGCGAAAGGCCGTCCCGCCCGGCCTGGCCGTGGCGGCGGGCTGGGTGGGGCTGATCGCGATGGTGGTCCTGATCGCGGTGTCGGCGGTGCGCTACCGGCAGGACATCGCGGTGATCTGGCCCCAGTCTGCCGGGGTCTATTCGGGCCTGGGCCTGCCCGTCAATGACAGGGGCATCGACTTCCGGCAGGTGAATTACAAGCGCCAGAGCGAAGATGGCCAGGTGGTGCTGGCGGTCTCCGGCCGGATCGTCAATACCGGCCCCCGCGAGCTGCCGGTGCCGCAGACGGTGCGCGTCACCCTCAGCGACGCCGACAACCGCGAACTCTATCACTGGACCTTCAAGCCCAATGCCTCCACGCTGAAGCCGGGACAGTCCGTGCCGTTTGCCACACGGCTTTCCAGCCCGCCCGCCACGGCGCGGCACCTGGAAGTCCGCTTCTCCAAGGACGCTTCGTGAGCAGCATTCCTCCGGTTCTCTATTCCGCCGAAGACATAGCCACCCGGCTGAAGGCGCTTGCCCGCACGCTGGCCGCCTTGCCCGACCGGCCCCAGGTCGCCGCGCCCATCCTGGTGGGCGCCTTCGTCTTCGCCGCCGACCTGGTGCGCGCGCTGGCGGGGGAAGGCGTGCACCTGGAGACCGAGATGATCTGGCTGCGCTCCTACGGCAATGCGCGCACTGGAAGCGCGCTGTCGGTCCTGGCCGCGCCGACCGAGCATGTGAAGGGCAAGCATGTGCTTCTGATCGACGGCGTGCTGGACCGGGGCCACACCATGGCGCGCGCCACCAGGCTGCTGCTGGACGCGGGCGCCGCCTCGGTCAGAACAGTGGTGGCGGTGGACAAGCATCACGACGATGCGGTGACCAAGGCCGATTACGCTCTCTATACGGGGGTGAAGGATTTCATTGTCGGCTATGGCATGGACGATGCCGGGCGCTATCGTGCGCTGCCCTATATCGGCCAGGTTACCTCCTGACTGCCAGGACAGGCTTCCTTCCCCCTTCGGTGCGGAGCACCAGGAAGGGGGAGATGTCGCAGCGCTGTGTCTGCCGGAGGCAGACCGAGCTGCGACAGAGGGGGATCATCTCAAAAGGCCTTCAAAAGCCGATCCAGGTAATCGCGCTCCTGCTGCGGCCGGTTCATCTGGGCCGCGCGCCGGCGCAGCTCCTGCAGGATTTCGCGGGCGCGGGCCAGTTCATCGGGCCCCGGAATCTTCACCCCCGAATTGCCCAAGGGCGAATTGCCCCGGCCCAGCGGATCGCGCCCGCCCGCCTGCTTGCCGTTCTGCCCTTCCTGCGCGGCCTGGGCCAGCTGTTGCGCGCCCTGGCGCAGGGCTTCCAGCGCCTGGTTCTGGGCATTGCCGGCATTGGCCAGGTCGCCGCGCGCGAGATTCTTCTGGGCCTCCGACATCGCCCGGCCCGCTTCGCCCACCTTGCCGGCGGCCTTGGGGTCCATGCCCTTCATCGCTTCCTGCAGCTGCTTTTGCAGCTCGCCCTGCTGGCGTGCCAGCCCCTGCGCGCCGCCATCCTTGGGATCGCCCTGGCCCTGGCGCTGGCGGAACGTCTTGTCCAGCAGCGAGCGCTGCTGGCCCATCAGGTTGCCGAATTTCTGCATCTGCTCGTTCAGCGCCTTGTTTCGGGCATCCTGGCCGGTGCCGTTGCCCTGGGACATGCGCAGGTTTTCCAGCATGGACTGCAGCACGGCCAGAAGCTGGGCGGCCTGTTTGCGGTCGCCCGCCTCCGACAGTTTCTGGATCATCTTCATCAGGGTCTGGATGTCGTCGGTGCCCAGCGTGGTGGTGTTGGGCGGCAGCGGCTGCTGGTTCATGGCGCCGGGATTGGCCTGCATCGCGTCGAGATAGCGCTGCATCGCCTCGTTATAACGCTTCAGGAGCTCGTCGATCACGTCCTGAGGCGCGCCCGAGGCCATGGCCGCCATCAGCATGCGCTGAAGCTTGCGCAATTCCTCGGCCGCCGACAGAAGTCCCCCGCGTTCCAGCTTCAGCGCGGTCTGCCAAAGAAGCTCTTCCACCTTCGAATAGTCGGCCTCCTTGCGCGCATTCTGCACCCCGAAAAAGGCGTTGCGGATGGCCAGGAAGATGTCGTTGCGGTTGTCGTAGAACCGTTCGGGCCCAATGGTCAGCGCATCCAGGGTCATGCCCACGATGCGCCTTCCGGCCGCGTCCGAGGTGGCCAGCCGCTGGCGCTGCTCCACCAGCGCCCGCGCCAATGGATCGGTAAAGACGCGCGCCGGCAGCTTGAAGGTCACCGGCTCGCTAAGCCCGGCCTGGCCGGTCGCGTCGCGCGCCTCAAGCCGCGCATCGACCGTCAGGCCCGCATAGGGGTGCCCGGTCAGGTCGACATAGGAATCCATCGCCACCTGTTTGGCCGATACCTCCGGCAGCGGCAGGTCCACCACCAAGGGCTTGCCCGGCCTGCCATGGGGCTTCAGGATCGCATGCACGCGGGTGATGCCGTAATCGTCGCCGCCGCGGAAGGCAAAGTCGGTGGCCAGCTGCGGCGTCGCCTTGGGTTTGGCGGTGAAGCGGATGGACGGCCTGGCGTCGGCAACGGCACGGATGTCCCATTTGCCGATGGCGTGGCCGCCCACCTGCACGCGCAGCCGCGCGTCATGGGCGATGACGAAGGTGCTGGCATACTCGCCATTCTCTCCGGTGAAGCGGGGCGCATGGTTGCTGCCCGCCACAAGCCCGGGCATGCGCGGCGCGCCATGCACCCTCAGCGACACCACCGAGCCCTGCGGAACGGCGATGGCAGCCTGCCGGTCCGCGTGCAGCGTGATCAGCGGCAGGCCGGTATAGGGCGGTGGATCGACCCAGGCATCGATGCTGGCGGCGGCGCCTGCGCCACTGTCGAAAGCGCCGATCAGCCGGCTGGCCGTATCGCTGCGCGCCATCGCCGCGCCTACCGCCAGCGCGATCAGAAGATACCAGCGCAGGCCGTGGGGATCGCGCTCGGCCAGATCAGTGTGCGGCAAGGCCAGCCGAAGCTTGCCGGGCAGGGCGCGCGCCTGATGCAGTTGCCACAGCGCTTCGGCGAATGCATCGCTGCCCGCCCCGGCCATGCGATCGCCGCGCTCGGAGATGGGGCGATGGATCAAACCGCTGTCGCGTTCCAGCCGCCGCGCGCCGTCGATGCTGCGCGGCCAGCGGAAGTCGCGGAAGCCGTCTTCCAGCGACAGGCCGATGGCGGTGATGGTGGCGGCCAGCAGCAGCGCCTGCACCGGCCAGGGAATGATCTGGAAAAGGCCGGTCAGCGCCAGTGCGAGATAGAAGCCGCCGAAGCCGACGGCCGGCCAGAGCCGCGGCAGGATGCGTTCGACCGCCAGCAACGCGCGGCTGAGCGCGATCCGCCGTTCAAGCGGTTCACCCGCCCAGCCAGGCGGGAATGTGGTCCTGCGCGATAAGCTCGTCATATGTCTGCCTGGGGCGTACGATGCCCCATTCGTCGCCCGACACCAAGACTTCCGGCGCGGGCGGACGGGCATTGTAACTGCTGGCCATCACCGCGCCATAGGCGCCCGCCGTCATGATTGCCACCAAATCGCCCGATTTGAGCTCTGGCAGCGCGCGCCCGGCGGCAAAAAGATCGGATGTTTCGCAGACCGGCCCCACCACGTCATAGCGCGGCCGCAGGGAACCGGGCGCAGGTTCCTTCACCGCCAATATTTCATGATGGGAATCGTACAGCGCCGGGCGGATCAGGTCGTTCATGCCGGCGTCGATGATCAGGAAGTTCTTGGCATCGCCGCGCTTCACATAGATCACGCGGCTGACCAGCACCCCGGCATTGGCGGCGATCAGCCGCCCCGGCTCGAAGGAAAGCGTGCAGCCGAAATCCCTGGTCACCCGCGTGACCATCGCGCCGTAGGCGGCGGGGTCCGGTGGCGGCTCGTTGTTGTGCTCGTACGGCACGCCCAGCCCGCCGCCCAGGTCCAGGCGCGTGATGGCATGGCCGTCCGCGCGCAGGGTGGCGATCAGTTCGCCCACCCGGACAAAGGCGGTCTCGAATGGCTCGAGGTCGGTGATCTGGCTGCCGATATGCACATCGACGCCCACGATCTCGATACCCGCAAGGCGGGCGGCATGGGCGTAAGCCTCGCGGGCATGGACAAAGGGGATGCCGAACTTGGTCTCGGCCGTGCCGGTGGTGATCTTGGCGTGGGTTTTGGCATCCACATCCGGGTTGATGCGCAAGGTGACGGGCGCGCGCTTGCCCATCGACAGCGCCAGTGCATTCAGCGCATCCAGCTCGGGCTGGCTTTCGACGTTGAACTGGTGGATGCCGGCGGCAAGCGCCGCGCGCATCTCCTCCCCGGTCTTGCCCACGCCGGAGAAGACGATCCTGTCCGCCGATATCCCGGCGGCCAGCGCCTTGGCCAGCTCGCCGCCCGACACCACATCAGCGCCGGCGCCAAGCCTGGCCAGCGTCCTCAGCACTGCCAGGTTGCCGTTGGCCTTGACGGAAAAGGCGATCAGCGAGCCTTTCGGCACCGCGCCGGCGAACACCTTGTAGTGCCGCTCCAGCGTGGCGGTGGAATAGCAGTAAAAGGGCGTGCCGACCTTTTCGGCCAGCAGGGTCAGCGGCACGTCTTCGGCGCACAAGACGCCATCGCGATATTTGAAATGATGCATGAAATTCGGACCGGATCATTGTCCCCATGCTTCGACAGGCCCGGCATGAGGAGTTCAATCTAAGCCCTCACCCAGAGCCTGTCGAAGGGTGAGGCGGGTTTGCCAGTCTCCTAGCGCCCTATCGGATAAGGCGGCTTTGACGGATCCTTGTCGCCCCTGGCGGTGGGCTGGCCGTTGGGGCGCACCAGATCGTTCTTCACGCCGCAGCCCGCTACCGCCAGCGCAACCAGGACAATCAGCGCCAGCCGCCTCATGACAGCCGCTCCCGCCAATAGGCCAGCTGTTCCTTCACCCTTGCAGGCGCGGTGCCGCCAAGGCTCATGCGCGAATTGACCGACGCTTCCAGCGACAGGACCTCGAAAACGCCGTCGGTGATGTCGGGATCGACCGCCTGCATTTCGGCCAGGGGCAGCCTGTCCAGCGTCACGCCCAGCGCTTCGGCGCGCCTGACGATCGAACCGGCGATGTGATGGGCCTCGCGGAACGGCTTTTTCAACACGCGCACCACCCAGTCCGCCAGGTCGGTGGCCGTGGGAAAGCCCGGTTCGGCGGCTTTGGCCATGGCCTCGGGCTGGGCAGTCAGGTCGGCGATCATCGCCGCCATGGCCGCCAGGCAAAGCTCCAGCGTGTCGGCGGCATCGAACACCCGCTCCTTGTCTTCCTGCAGGTCGGTGCCATAGGTCAGCACCAGGCCCTTGACCACGGTGGCCAGCGCCACGAAATCGCCCAGCACCCGGCCGGTCTTGCCGCGGATCAGTTCGGCGGCGTCGGGATTGCGCTTCTGCGGCATGATCGACGAGCCGGTGGTGAAGGCGTCCGACAGTTTCACGAATCCGAAAGCGGGCGTCGACCATTGCACCAGCTCGCCCGCCAGCCGCGACAGGTGCACCGCGCAGATCGAACAGGCCGCCAGATATTCCAGCGCGAAGTCGCGCGCCGAAATCGCATCCATGGAATTGCGCATCGGCCGGGCGAAGCCCAGCGCCAGCGCGGTGTTGTCGCGGTCGATGACAAAGGAGGTGCCGGCCAGTGCCGCGGCGCCCAGGGGAGATTCGTTCAGCCGCTTCCTGGCATCCTCGAAGCGGCCGCGGTCGCGGGCGAACATTTCGACATAGGCCATCATGTGATGGCCGAAGGTCACCGGCTGTGCCACCTGCATATGGGTGAAGCCCGGCATGATAGTGCCGGTATGCTTCTCGGCCTGGGCATAGAGCGCCCTTTGCAGCGCCAGAAGACCATGGTCGGCGCGCTCGCAGGCGCTGCGCACCCACAGGCGGAAATCGGTCACCACCTGGTCGTTGCGCGAACGTGCGGTATGCAGGCGCCCCGCCGCCGGGCCGATCAGCTCTGCCAGCCGCGCCTCGATGTTCAGGTGGATGTCTTCCAGTTCCCGCTTGAAGACAAATTCGCCGGCGGCGATTTCCTTTTCGATCGCGTCCAGCCCGGCCAGGATAGCCTGGCCGTCATCCTTGGAAATGATGCGTTCGGCGGCCAGCATGCGGCAATGCGCGCGGCTACCCGCCAGGTCCTCGGCGGCCAGGCGCTTGTCGAAATCGATCGAGGGGGTAATCTCCCTCATGATGTCGGCGGGGCCGGACTCGAAACGGCCGCCCCACATCTTATTGCTGCTCATAGACCCGATCCGGCCAGGTACAGTTACGAAAGATGAACAGACCCGCGAAGATCATCACCGTCCTGGCGATCCTCCTCGCGGTCGCGCTGGGCATCCTATATGGGAAAGGGCTGCTTTCTGTCCATCAGGGGCTCGCGCCGCCGGCCTCGCTTGCCGCGCTGAAGCTGCAAAATCCGCAAAAAGCCGCGCCCCAGGTGGCGTTTTCCGACGCCGGGGGCCGCCGCTTTGCCCTGTCGGACTTCAAGGGCCGCTATGTGCTGCTGAACCTGTGGGCCACCTGGTGCGGACCCTGCGTCGCCGAGCTTCCGGCCCTGGCCACCCTGTCGCGCCATGCGCCGGGACTTCGGGTGATCGCCGTGGATGTGGGCCGCGACACGCCCGCCCAGGCCGACGCCTTCCTGAAGAGCCACAAGGCCGGACGGCTGGGTACGTTTGTCGATACCGACATCACCATGGTCCGCAAATTCGGCGCCTATGGCCTGCCGATGACGGTGCTGATCGATCCCAAGGGCAATGTGATTGCCAAGGCGGAAGGCCCGGCGGAATGGGCGACGCCCGAAGCGGTGGCATACTTCAAGCGCATCACCGGAACCTGACGGCGCGGTTCTTTTGCGCCCTGAGTGCGTCGCTCGTCGCTCATGGGCCATTGCGCCCACATCGCTCCTCGCTCCTGCTCAGATCACAAAATTCCTCGCGCCGCGATAACGGAATGGTTACCGCGTGGGCACCGGATGCTCGCCCCGGTAATCGTAGAATCCGCGACCCGTCTTGCGGCCCAGCCACCCGGCCTCGACATATTTCACCAGCAGCGGGCAGGGCCGGTATTTGGAATCTGCCAGCCCTTCGTAGAGCACCTGCATGACGGCAAGGCAGGTATCCAGGCCGATGAAGTCGGCCAGCTGCAAGGGACCCATCGGATGGTTGGCGCCCAGCCGCATGGCGGTGTCGATGGCATCGACGTTTCCGACGCCCTCATACAGCGTATAGACCGCCTCGTTGATCATCGGCAGCAGGATGCGGTTGACGATGAAGGCGGGAAAGTCCTCGGCATAGGCCGCGGTCTTGCCCACGCGCTTGACGATCTCCAGCGCCGCCTGGAAGGTCGTGTCGTTGGTGGCGATGCCGCGGATCACCTCGACCAGCTGCATCAGCGGCACCGGATTCATGAAGTGCAGGCCGATGAAATTCTCCGGCCGGTCGGTGGCCGCCGCCAGCCGCGTCACCGAGATGGACGAGGTGTTGGTGGCGATCAGGCAGTTCGGCGCGATGCGGGTGCACAGGTCCTGGAAGATTCTCTTCTTGATCGCCTCATCCTCGGTGGCCGCCTCGATCACCAGGTCGCGATCCTTAAGGTCGTCCATGGTGGACGTGGTATGGATGCGCGTCAGCGCCGGAGCGATCTCTTCTTCCCTGATCGCGCCCTTGGCGGCCTGGCGCTGCATGTTCTTCTCGATGCGCTCCAGCGCCTTGTTCAGCACCTCCTTGTTGAGGTCGTCCAGCATCACGTCATAGCCGGCAAGGGCAAGGACATGGGCAATGCCAGTCCCCATCTGTCCGGCGCCGATCACTCCAATGCGTTCAATGGTCATGTCCGTTGCCTTTACTTGTAACCGCGCCTGGCCAGTTCTTCGTCCAGCTCCGGCAGCGCCTTGAACAGGTCCGCGACCAGCCCATAGTCGGCCACCTGGAATATCGGGGCTTCTTCGTCCTTGTTGATCGCGGCGATGACTCTGGAGTCTTTCATACCAGCCAGGTGCTGGATGGCGCCCGATATTCCGACGGCAAGGTAAAGATCAGGCGCCACCACCTTGCCGGTCTGGCCCACCTGATAGTCGTTGGGCACATAGCCGGCATCGACCGCGGCGCGCGACGCACCCACCGCGGCATGCAACTTGTCGGCGATGGAATCCAGCAGATGGAAATTTTCCGCCGAACCCAGGCCGCGCCCGCCCGAAATCACGATCTTCGCACTGGTCAGTTCGGGCCGCTCGGACTTCGACAGTTCCTCTCCCGCAAAGCCCGAAAGGCCCGGATCGGGCGGCACCGTCACGCTTTCGACCGCCGCGCTTGCGCCTTCCGCCGCCGCCGCAAAAGCGGTGGTGCGCACGGTGATGACTTTCTTGCCGGCGGACGCCTGGACCGTCTCGATGGCATTGCCGGCATAGATCGGCCGCTCGAACGTGTCGGGCGACACCACTTTCAGGATTTCGGAGACCTGCGGCACATCCAGTTTCGCGGCCACGCGCGGCAGATAGTTCTTTCCCGTGGTCGTGGCGGGCGCGAGGATGGCTTCATAGCCGTCTGCCACCGACAGGATCAGCGCCTCCATCGGCTCGGCCAGCATCTTCTCCAGGTACGGCGCATCAGCCAGCAACACTTTCTCGACGCCTGCGATCTTCGCGGCAGCCTGGGCGACGGCGGCACATCCCTTGCCAGCGACCAGCACATGCACGGGGGAGGATATGGCGGCTGCGGCCGTCACCGTCTTGTGGGTCGCGTCCTTCAGCAGGGCGTTGTCATGTTCGGCGATGACAAGGGAGGTCACGGCATCACTCCCGCGTCCTTCAGCCTGTCCAACAGTTCGGCGACAGAGGCCACCTTCACGCCCGCGCCGCGCCTTGGCGGTTCGCTCACCTTCAGCACCTTCAGGCGCGGGGCGGTATCGACACCGTAATCGGCGGGAGTCTTTTCCGCGATGGGCTTCTTTTTGGCCTTCATGATATTGGGCAACGAGGCATAGCGCGGCTGGTTCAGGCGCAGGTCGGTGGTCATCACCGCGGGCAGCTTCACCGTCACCGTCTGCAGCCCGCCATCGATCTCGCGCGCGATCTTCGCGCTGGCGCCATCCAGTTCCAGCGAATGGGCAAAAGTCCCCTGGCCCCAGCCCAGCAGCGCGGCCAGCATCTGGCCCACCTGGTTGGAATCGTCGTCGATGGCCTGTTTTCCAGCAATCACCAGGTCCGGCTTTTCCGCATCCACGATGGCCTTCAGGATCTTGGCGACCGCCAGCGGCTCGACCGGCCCGTCGGCCTTGACCAAGAGGCCCCTGTCCGCGCCCATCGCCAGGGCCGTGCGCAGGGTCTCGGACGCCTGCTGCGGGCCGATGGATACGGCAACCACCTCGGTCACCTTGCCTTTTTCCTTCAGCCGGACCGCTTCTTCCACGGCGATTTCGTCAAATGGGTTCATGGACATTTTGACATTCGCCAGGTCCACACCGCTTTGATCCGCCTTCACGCGGACCTTGACGTTGTAATCAATCACCCGCTTTACGGGCACCAATACCTTCATCGCGTGCCTGACCCCTTGGGCACCGATGCCGCGCCGCCGCCAAATTGGGCAACGCGGAAGGTACCGTCTCGTTGTGCGGCGCAAAAACTAGGCGGGGCCGCCAAGGCATGTCAACGAATCGCCACGGGAATGCCCATCCGTCACCGCAATGCAGCATTGTAGCGAATTGGACAAATTGCGTCATCCTGCCGCAGGAGCGGCGGGAACGCGGCCTATTTCAGCTTCACCAGAAAGGCGATCAGGTCTGCCTGCTGCTTCTTGCTGGTGATACCGCTGAACGCCATCTTGGTACCGGGAACCATGCGTGCCGGTTTTTCGACCCATTTGGCCAGGTTTGGCTGGGTCCAGACGATGCCGGATTTCTGCAGGGCCGGGGAGTAGGAAAATCCTGGCCGGGTCGCGGCCTTGCGTCCGGCGATCCCGTACAGGTTGGGGCCCAGGCCATCGCCGCCGCCCTTGTTGTCGGTGTGGCAGATGGCGCAACGCTTGAACACCTGGGCGCCTCTGGCCGGATCGCCTTCGGCATGGGCCACGGCGGTCATGCACGCCAGCAGCGCCAACGCGGTGAAACTCTTGCGAAACATGGACAACCCTTGGAGCTTTGGGAGCGCGACCCTCCATATCCGATCTCGCATCCGAAAACAGCGATTTTGTGACCGCCGTTAACCGGGAGGGGGAGCGGCTTTCAGCCGCAATATCCAGTCCTGGAAGGCGGCCATCAGCTGGGCGATGAACCGCCCTGTGGCTTCATCCGTCAACCTGCCGTCGGGGTCGAACCGGCTGGCCGCCTGGCTGATCATCACCTCCGGCCTTGCCATCACCAGCATGTTCAGCGCCTGGCAGGTCTGGCGCAGATGAAGCTGGCTTCTGACCGTACCCATCAACCCGGCACTGGCGCCCAGCATGGCCACCGGCTTGCCGTCGAAGGGCGATGTGGCGGCCGGGCGCGAAACCCAGTCGATCGCATTCTTCAGCACGCCGGGCATGGAATAATTGTATTCGGGCGTCACAAACAATATCGCGTCGGCCGCCGCGACCTGCGCCTTCAGTTGCGTCACGGCGGGCGGCTCTCCCGCCACGCGCACATCCTCATTGTAAAGTGGAAGTTCGCCGAGCGCGCCTTCGGTGAAATGCATCGCCTCCGGTGCCGCCGATATGGCCGCATTCATTGCCATGCGATTGAAGGAGCCCTTGCGCAGCGACCCGCAGATGGCAAGAACCTGGATGGATGGGGCCATGACGAACTCCGGTTGAATTCGGACAAGTCTGCTGCATCTCAGCGCAAATTTTGCCGCAGGTCTCGGCGAAAGAACTCGCGCCGCGGAAATTGCGCGTTAGACTCGCCGGATGAGCGAAGCACCGCAGATGGTTCAGGTGCCGGCCGACCGGCGTGCCCGGATCGTGCAGGAATTTTCCCGGGCCGCGCGCGCGGCCACCGGCACGCCACGGCTGCGCGTTGCGCTCTGCAATGCCGCACGGGCGCTCGGCTTCCATCATGTCCTCTTGCAGGGCGCGTGCGGGGGCACCTGGCTGGCCGACATGCCGGCCGGCTGGAGCGCGGCCCCCTCGCCGGCCGAGGATGCCGTGCTGGCCGCCGCCGCCCAAACCTATCCGCCCTTTCTCTGGTCGGACATTCCGCGCCTGTCCGCGCTGACGCCGGCCCAGCGGGATTTCCTGGATGGCGCGGTGGCCGCCGGCGTGGGCGCGGCGGTAACGATACCGGTTCACCGGCCGGGCCGCGTCGAAGAGGCGGGCGGCTATTCCGTCTTTGCCGGCTGCTGCAGCTTTGCGATGAGGAACGGCGCCTGCCTGCCGCTGGAGGGCCTGGCAGCGGGCCACTATGTCGGCGCGCTGGCCTTCGACGCGGCCGAGCGGCTGCGCGGCCCCGATCCGCCGGTATCCGCCTCCCCGGCCACCGTGCCGCAACTGACCCCCCGCCAGCGCGACTGTGTGGTGCTGGTTGCCCAGGGCAAGAGCGACTGGGAGATCGGCCAGCTTCTGGGGATCAGCGAATCCACCGTGCACAAGCACATCGAAGATGCCAAACGCCGCTTCGGCGTCTCCACCCGCATCCAGCTGGTGGTACGTTCGCTGTTCGACGCAAGACTCAGTTTTGCGGACATAATGAAATGAACCCCTCCGGTTTCCGCTTCCGCCCGGCTCCCGAAAGTCGCCATCGCCCGCTGAAACCACCTCCCCCTTGCTGCGTAATGCGCTGAAGGGGGAGGCGGACCTGTGTTTTCCGAAGGCTCGAGCGCCGCATTCCGCGGTGCGGCCATCCCCATCCGGCAGACGGATGGGGTTCAGGCATTTACCAGTTCGACCTGAACCACGTCCGTGCGGCCGACCGCGAAGGCGGCGGCGCAGATGCCCAGATAGAATTCCCAGTTGCGCAAAAACTGCTGGTCGTGGCCCAGCGTCCTGATGGCGCCTTCCTGGGCCTGCATCCGCACCAGCCATTCGCGCAGGGTGCGGGCATAGTCCTTGCCGAATCCGAAGGCGCCGACGAAATTCAGGCCCGCGCGCTCGGCCTCCTCGCGGAAGCGCGCCAGGCTGGGCAGCATCCCGCCGGGAAAGACATAGTGGCGCACGAAGTCGCTGCGCCCGCGATAGCCGGCGAACAGTTCGTCGCGGATGGTGATGGTCTGGATGATGGCGCGCCCGCCGCGCTTCAGCCGTTCGGCGACCACCTGGAAATATTTCGGCCAGTATTGCTCGCCCACCGCCTCGAACATCTCGATGGACACGATGTTGTCGAACTGGCCCCGGCAGCGGCGATAGTCCTCGAGCCTTATATCGGCGTTGCTGCCCAGCCGGTCCGTGGCGAACTTGTGCTGCGCCGGCGATATGGTCAGCCCCGTCACATGATGTCCATCCGCGCTGGCGCGTTCCGCAAAGCCGCCCCAGCCGCAGCCGATCTCCAGGACCCCAGCCTTGGCCTTGTGGAATTTGGACAGGATGCGCTCATACTTGTTCTGCTGGGCGCGATAAAGGTCGGCGGCGCCGTCGAACAGCGCCGAGGAATAGGTCATGCTCCGGTCCAGCCAGAGCGAATAGAACTCGTTGCCCACATCGTAATGCGCCTTGATGTTGCGCGACGAGCCCTTGATGGTATTGCGCCTGACCAGCGCATTGTGGATGACAAAGCCCAGCCGGTTGATCAGGTTGCCGTCCGAGAAATCCTCGAAATGGTCCAGGTTAAGCAGGAACAGGCTGACCAGCCGTTCCACGCTGTCGGTGTCCCAGTTTCCCGCGATATATTCTTCGCCCAACCCGATGTCGCCGCGCGCCAGGATCTTGCGCAGCATCTCCCAGTCGCGGATCTGAAACCGCGCCGACGGTCCGGGGTTTGCGCCTTTCGCCACCGTCACCTCGCCGTTCGGGGCGACGAATTCCAGGGTGCCGTATTCCAGGCCAGCCAGCGCCCTGCGCCAGCTTTTCTCGACATAGGAAGCAGGGATCAGTGACATGCCAGCTCAGCCCAATAGCCCCGCCGCAGAATAGGACAACAGGCGCCCCTAAAACAATTGCATGTGGACGCCGGACGCGCCGGGCGTGCAGGCATTTTGCTGCGCCGCATCGATCGTACCGGGCGTTCAGCCCGGGCGATGTCGTTGCCCAATGGATTTCACCGCCGCGATCTTCGCTGCGCGCACGCCGTGCTAGTCGCCGATGGTCTGCCGCGGAAGCCGGATCTCGTTCCTTTTGACGTCATAGCGCAGGCGCGGCGCATCCAGGCTGACCAGATGATCGGGGTCGCCGAGCAATGCGACCGCAATCCGGATCGGCATGCCATCCTTCTTCATCACGACCCGCTGGACCGCGCCCACGATCCGCCCATCGGCGTCGCGCACATTGGCGGTGGCGATATCGTCCGGCGGATGGGGCAGGGCCATTACCGGCACCGGACTGTTGGGCCGCGGTTTTTCTCTGGCAGCAGGCGCGGCTGTAGCCGATCCCATCGCCAACAGCGCCGCGCTGCAAAGCATCAAGATCGAACGCTGCATGTTTGGCTCCGTCGCGGCCTCGCATTCCCATGGGCCTGTTCGGCAACGAAGGGGCGCAAACCGCCGTTCCGCGAAAATTTTCCGCCGGGTCCCGGAACAAAATCGCTGCACTGCCGCTGGAACCGGCAACGGGCCGGCGTGTTGCCATCTTACTGAGGAAGGAAATTTCGAGATGCTCGGAACAATTCTGATCGTCGTCCTGCTGCTGCTGTTGCTTGGCGCCTGGCCGGCCTGGCCCTACAGCCGCGGCTGGGGCTACTACCCGTCCGGCACGCTGGGCCTGGTTCTTGTGATCGTGCTGGTGCTGGCGCTGGCAGGGCGGTTCTGACGCGCCTCGGCCAGGGGCATGAGGTTCGGTCCATGACCAAGAAGAAACTGATCGAGGACATCAAGCAGAATCCGGCCCGCATCTATCGCTTGCCGGCGGATGTCCTGCGCGACAGGCGCTTCGACGATGCGGAGCGCCTGGAAATCCTTGAAGCCTGGGACGCCGTATCGGGCGCCGGCGAAATCGCTTCGCTCATCGCGGAACTGAAGGCGCGGATGGATCAGCACGACGGCGCCGCGCACGGCCACGCCGCCGAATAGAAGGATATCGAAAATGGCCAGGGAAAGTGATCACGGCCCCGTTCTCAACTCTCAGCAAGCCCGCCAGGGCAAGGAACTGGGCGTCATGCGCTGGGTCCTGCACATCAGCCTTGGCCTGTGCGTGCTGGCAGGGGTGATCCTCTGGATCGCCTATGGCTGAGGGTTAATCGTCGCCGCGGCCCGCCAGGGTCAGCAGCGCCCGCCTGAGTTCGACCGGCCCGAAAGGCTTCTGCAGCACCGGATGTGCGGCGAACCGGGCGGGGATGCCCCGGCGGCCATAGGCGGTGGCAAACAGGAACGGAATCTCGCGCTCTTCCAATTCGGCGGCAAAGGGAAACACGGTCTTGCCGTTCAGGTGAACGTCCAGCATCGCCAGGTCGAACCCGTCGCCGTCCAGCGCCCGCATGGCATCTTCCAGCCGGGGAACCACGCCCGCAACCTCGAAGGCCAGTTCGCAGACCATGTCCTCGATCAGCATGGCCACGGTCATCTCGTCCTCCACAACCAGGACGCGGGGCGCGGCCAGCCGATGGCCGGGGGGAAGCCCGGCCATCCGAAAGTCCGCAGGGGAGGACGCAAAACTGCTCATCCGGAACCAACGCACGGCAGCGGCAGGAAGTTTCCCGAAAGCCGGCACAACCAATCGAAAAGGCACGAGAACTGGTTAGCAAAGCCCTGCCGGGCGAAGCAGGGCCGGGACACGGCTCTTGACGGCTCCCGCGGCTGCCGTCACCAAGGCTGTCCGCCGTTTCGAGTTCCCGAATGCCTGCTCCCGACCTTTCCATCGTGGTTCCCACATTCAAGGAACGCGGCAATGTCGCCGAACTGGTACGGCGGCTGGATGTGGCGCTGGCCGGCATCGGCTGGGAAGCCATCTTCGTCGACGACAATTCCCCCGACGGCACTGCCGAGGCGGTCAAGGCCATCGCCGCCGCCGATCCGCGCGTCCGCTGCATCCGGCGGGTGGGCCGGCGCGGACTGGCGGGCGCCTGCATCGAAGGCATGCTTTCTTCGGCCGCGCCCTTCGTGGCGGTGATGGACGCCGACCTGCAGCATGACGAACGCCTGCTGCCGGCCATGCTCGACCGGCTGAAGCGCGGCGAGGCCGACCTGGTTGCGGGCACGCGCTATGTCGAAGGCGGCAGCTCCGCCTCCTTTTCGGCATCGCGCGGAACGATTTCGCGGCTGGCCACCCGTCTGACCCACCGGCTGGTCGGCACCGAGCTTTCGGATCCCATGTCGGGCTTCTTCATGATGCGGCGCGACCGCTTCGACCTGATTGCGCCGCGCCTGTCGCCGGTGGGCTTCAAGATCCTGCTGGACATCGCCGCCACCGCCGGCCCTTCGATGCGCATCGCGGAACTGCCCTACGAATTCGGCGAACGCTTCGACGGCGAAAGCAAGTTCAACGTCCAGATCGGCGTGGAATTCCTGGGCCTGCTGCTGGCCAAGATGACGGGCGACCTGGTCGATCCGCGCTTCATCTTCTTCGCGCTGGTCGGCACTATTGGCCTTGTGGTGCACCTGGCGGCGCTGCGCACGGCGCTTTTCATCCTGCCCGACGACATGGCCGACCAGTTTCGCGTCGCCCAGGTCATCGCCACCTTCGTGGCGATGACCAGCAACTTCCTGCTCAACAACGAACTGACCTATCGCGACCGCAGGCTGAAGGGCTTTGGCATGCTGCGCGGCTTCGTGCTGTTCTGCCTGTTCGCGTCGGTGGGCGTCTTGGCCAATATCGACCTGGCCTCCTGGCTCTATGTCGCGCGTTCGCGCTGGCTGGTGGCGGGGGCGGCGGGCGCGATCATGAGCGCCCTGTGGAATTACGCCATGTCGACCTTGTTCGTGTGGCGGGCGAGATGAGGTTGGTCTTTCCTGAACCCCCTCTGTCGCAACTCGGGCGGCTCCGCCGACTCATCGTTGCGACATCTCCCCCTTCGTGGCGCTGCGCGCCGAAGGGGGAGGCGGGCCTGTGTTCGTTGCTGCCATGAACAGCAAGGTTCTTTTCGTGCCCGCAATCGCCCTGCTGCTTGTGGCGCGCGGCGTGATGGCAGCGCTTCTGCCCCTGTCCGCCGACGAAGCCTATTACTGGCTGTGGTCGAAGCATCTGGCGGCGGGCTATTACGACCATCCGCCCGCCATCGCCTGGCTGATCGCGGCGGGCACGCAGTTGTTCGGCGACACGCCGCTGGGTGTGCGGTTGTCCGGGATCGTGCTGTCGATCCCCGCAACCTGGCTGGTGTGGGACGGCGCCCGCCTGCTGCTGAAAGACGGCAACAAAGCAGTTCTGGCCGCCCTCATCTTCAATCTCACCTTGATGGTTTCGGTGGAGATGCTGGCGGCAACTCCCGACATGCCCTCCATCGTCACCAGCGCGCTTTTCTTCTGGTGCCTGTGCAAGGTGCATGACATCGCTCCTCCCCCGCCAGCGAAGCGGTCGGCGGGGGAGGTGGCCGCAGCTGGCGCTCGGGCCGGCGAAGGCCGGAGGGGGCTATGGTGGCTTGCGGTGGGCGTTGCCGCAGGGCTGGGGCTGCTGTCGAAATTCTCCGTCCTGTTCCTGGGGCTGGGCACCCTGATCTGGCTTCTTGCCGACGGGCGCCGGCGCCGCTGGCTGCTGACACCCTGGCCGTGGGGCGCCGCCATGCTGGCGCTGCTGATCTTTGCGCCCGCCCTTGTGTGGCAGGCCCGGCATCAGTGGGAGACTTTCGCCTTCCAGTTCGGCCGGGTCGACAGTGGCCACCTGACTCTGCGCTATCTTGGCGAGTTCATCGCCGCCCAGGCGGGGCTGGCGACGCCGCTGGTCTTTGTCCTGATGCTGGCGGGACTGTGGGCGGGCCGAAAGCCGGGCACGGCGCTCTTCCTGCCGGCGGTGCTGGCGGCCACGGCCTTTGCCTATTTCCTGGAGCATTCGCTGCACGCGCGGGTCCAGGGCAACTGGCCCTGTTTCCTCTATCCCATTCTGGCGGTGCTTGCGGCGGCAGGCTTGCGCACCGACGGGCGCTGGCGCTGGATTTCGCTGCCGGCCCTGCCGCTGGCGGCGTTGCTGTTGCTTGTGACTTACGCCCAGGCGGGCTGGAGCGTCATTCCCCTCAAGCGCGATCCGGTGGCGCGCATCCTGGGCCGCCAGTTCCAGCCTGTGGCTTATGTCGCGGCAGCTTTGACCCGCGCCCATTTCGCTGATGCCATCCTGACCACCGATTACGAGACGACGGCCTGGCTGCGATTCACCCAGCCGCAGATTCTCGTGATCCAGGTCAACGAGCCCTGGCGCTATCCCGATGCGCCCGCTCCCCCACCGCAGTTGCTGAAAGGCCGTTTGATCTACCTGGCCGAACTTCGACGCGACCGGCATCAGCTGCTGGCGAAGGACTTCGGCTTTACCGGGTTCCCGACCCAGATCCAGGGCGCGGGCGCGCCTTACATGCTCTATCCGATCGGGAAACCGAAACGCCTCTCCATCGGCAAAATGCCCTGACTCTTTATTGATCCCCCTCCCGCCTTCGCTTCCTGTGCTTCGCACGAAGGGGGCGACGGACCTGTGCTCGCGTCAACAGGGAGATCAACAAAAAACCGCGCAATCGCGCGGTTTTAGAGAGCGGACACCCGAGGCGGGCTGTCGAAGGGGCTGGGGGCGTTCCGGATCGGACGTCCGCTCGCATCAGATAATGGCCGGCAGGTTAAAGCGTTCCTGACCGGCCGGGAATTTTTGAATCGCCGGTTTTTTACATATTCTGCTGCTGGGCGGCGTGCGGCTGCGACGCCTGGGCGGTGGCTGTATCGCGCCTGCTTTCGGCCGAGCCGAGCAGCAGGATAAACAGAAGCGCCCCGGCCAGAAGGGTTTCAACCGGGTGTTCGAGGAAGCGGGCGGGAATACGCATGTCGCTCTCCTTGGTTGATTGAAAGGGCGGTCAAATCGGCGGACGGCCCCGAAGCGCGCCCGAAAAGGCGCTGACGATCAGCAGGATCACGAACACGACCAGCAGCAGCTTGGCGATCGTCGCTGCCAATCCGGCCAGGCTGAAAAAGCCCACATAGCCGGCGACCAGAGCCAGGATCAGAAAGATGAGAGCCCACCCAAGCATGCCCGTTTTCCCACATGGCAAGTCTAGGCCAGACAAACGCGGGTTCGGGCGGCCGGGTTCCCTTTGTCCACAGCTAACGGGTGAAAGGACTTTGCCCCTATTTCCGGGTTTTCCGCCGGCTCAGGAGCATTTCGGCGACTCCAGCCAGCCCGGCACCGACGATCGCGATCCAGGGTGTCTCTTTGGCAACAGCCGCCAGCAGGGCGCGCGCCACCTGGGCCGATCCGGGAGCAGGGGCGGGCTTGGGCGCAGGCTTGCGGATGATTGCCGCCAGCGCCCAGATCAGGGGCGGCGCCACGAAGATTGCCCCCACCACCGCATAGCTTGCCGCTACGCCCAGCGCCTGGACCAGGACGCTCGAAAGGGCAAGGCCCAGAAAGCCCACGCCGAAAAAGGTCAGGCCCAGGGCGCAGGCGGCGAATATGGCTTTGGCGGTCAGTCGCGCGAACATGCTTTGCGGGTATCCCTAAAATCAGCGGACAATAAACCCCGTCACCTTAGGAGATTTTGAACGCGCAGGAAAACCGGCCGGCCCCTAGCGGCGAAGGAAGATGGCCCCCAGGAAGGCCCCCACCCCGCCGGCGATCAACAGCGAGGTCAGCGGCTGGGCCCGCACATGGGCCCGAAGCTCCTCGGCATTCTCCTCGGCCCAGTCCTCGGCCCCTTCCTTGTATTCCAGGGCGCGGGCCTTGGCGTCGCCCGCGGCTTCCTCGGCCAGGGCCATGGCCTTGTCTGCCAGGTCCTCGGCCGCCTTCACTGCCTGGGCGGCGCGTTCGGAGGCCACTTCGCTGACATCGCCATAAAGGCCCTTCATGTCGGCCTGCAAGGCCGCCAGATCGGCCTTCAGCGCCGTCAGGCGGGCCTCGATATTGCCGGCGGCGACGGGCTCGGCCGGCGTTTCAGTGGTGGTGGTCTGCTTGCGGGCGGCCATGACGTCAAACTCCATGTATCGAACTGTCTAGCGCCCCATGGCGGGGCCGGTATTGCGATCGCTCAACTACGCTGCGGCTTCGCGGGCGGCGGGATGAAAGAACAGCGCCTGGCCCACAGTTGCCTGGACCGTTTCCGGCAGGAACGGCTTGGCGATCAGATAGGTGGGCTCCGGCCGTTCGCCGGTCAAGAGCTTTTCCGGGTAGGCGGTGATGAAGATCACCGGGATGTCGAACGAGGCCAGGATCTCGCTCACCGCGTCGATGCCGCTGCCGCCTTCGCCAAGATTGATGTCGGCCAGTACCAGACCGGGGCGCTCGGATTTTGCCTTGGCCACGGCGTCGTCCTTGGTGGCGGCGATGGCCACCACCTTGTGGCCAAGCTCGCCGACCAGGTTTTCCAGGTCCATGGCGATGATGGGCTCGTCCTCGATGATCAGGACCTTGCTGGCCAGCTGGCTGTCGATGGTCTTCTGGGCGCCCAGGATGGCGGCTTCCACCTCTTCGGGGGTTTCATCGGTGATGAAGGCGGCCTCTTCCAGGCTGAAGGCTTCGACCGCCGTCAGCAGCAGGGCGGCCCGCTTGGAGGCCGACAGGGCCCGAAGGCGCGCTTCGGGGTTCTTGCCGGCCGAGGCGCCGGCGCCCTGTGCGTTTTCGTCATAATGCTCCGCCCCCGATTGCCAGATGGCGTGAAACAGCCGGTACAGGCCCACCCGCGGCGGTACCCCCTCCATAAGGCTGTGACCGCCCGACAGAAGGGCGGTCAGCGCGGCCCGCACATGGGCGTCCCCGCTGGCCTGCGATCCGGTCAGTGCCCGGGCATAGCGGCGCAGGTAAGGCAGGTGCGGCGCAAGAGTTTGCGAAATGCTCATGGACTGGCTCCTTCGGCCCGAAAAGAAAAGCTCGAATAAGGAACTAAGGCCAGCCAAAAAAGTTCCCACCACACGGAACCATCATGCAGGCAATTCGTTTGGAACCTCGAAGGGAGCTGGTGATGGGGCAAGACGACCGCAAAGTTGCCGCGGGCCGCAAAAGGCACGAGGCATCGGGAAGTGACTTGGCCAGACATGATACAGCAATGGGATACGACCGTGTCCAGTGAAGAAAAGCCCAGCGAAAAGGCCCGGGCGATCCGCGCGCGCCAGCGTGCGATCGGGCGTGAGCTGCGCCGGATGTATGACGACGTGGCCCAGGAGCCGGTGCCGGACGATTTCCTGGATCTTCTTCGCAAGATCGACGAGGCCAGCGATACCCCCCCGGACGGGAAGAAGGTGTCGTGATGCCCACGCCGACCCCGTCCGCCATGTCGCCCAAGCCCGAAAACCCGGACTTCAAGGGAGAGCTTCTTGCCCTGGTGCCGTTCCTGCGCGCCTTCGCCCGCTCGCTGACCGGCAACCAGGAGGCCGCCGACGACCTGGCGCAGGAGACGCTGGTCAAGGCCTGGCAGAGCCGCGCCAGTTTCCAGCCCGGCACCAACCTGAAGGCGTGGCTGTTCACCATCCTGCGCAACCAGTTCTATTCCGACCGCCGCCGTGCCTGGCGGCAGGCGCCCTGGGACCAGGACGCGGCCGAGCGCATTCCCGGCGGCGGCGAGGACCAGGTCTATTCAGCCGAACTCTCCGATACCGTGCGCGCCCTCAAGCACCTGTCCGACGAGCAGCGCGAGGCCCTGATTCTGGTGGGCGCGGGCGGATTTTCCTATGAAGATGCGGCCGCCATCTGCAAATGCGCCGTGGGTACGGTCAAAAGCCGGGTTGCCCGGGCGCGCAAGACATTGATAGAGATTCTGGATGGCAGCGACACCTTGAATGACGTATCGCGCCCGGCCGGGGGAGAAGCGGCCCGTGAGATCATGGAGCAGCTGGATAAGCTCAGTCCTGGCCGGTCCGAAGAGCTCGCTAAGAAGCGCGTCAAATAAGCTGCTGAACCATCCCATTTCGGGATGGGCGCTGCGGCAGCGGCTGCAGCTGATCGTCACGCTGGCACTGCTGCCGGTGGTGCTCGTGTCCCTGTTCCAGGGCGTCGCCCGGGCGCGCATGGACATCGCAAATGTTCACGACCGGCTTTTGCAATCGGCCCGCACGGTGGCCGGCGGCGACCAGAACCTGCTGGCGGCCGCCGAACAGGTGCTGCGCGCGGTGGGCTCGCTCTCGGAAGTGCGCGGCATGAGCGGCAATTGCGACGGGGTGCTGTCGGACACGCTGATCGGCGTGCGCTATTTCTCCAACCTCACCCGCGTCGATGCGCAGGGCAATGTCGTCTGTTCGGCCATGGCCCTGTCCAAGGGCCTGAACGTGAAGGATGTGGACATCTTCCGCCAGGCGCGCACCACCAGCGCCATGACCGTCTCGCGCGAGACCATCAGCCACGTCACCGGCCAGCCGGTGATCGGCGCCATGCTGGCGCTGAAGAAGCCGGACGGCAGCTTCGACGGCACGGTGGCGATCTCGCTCGACACCCATTGGATCGACTACATGATCCGCGCCTCCAACCTGCCCAAGGGCGCGGTGGTGGCGGTCTATGACAAGAGCGGAACGGTCATCGCCACCAACCGGCCCGATGTGGGCCGCGCCATCGCGCGCGCGGCGCTGGCCTCCGGCACCCGCAACGACACCGCCAGCGCCACCGACAGCCGCGGCGTGGCCTGGCGCTATGGCAACGCCGCGCTGATCGGCAACACCATCTTCGTCGCCTTCGCGATGGGCGAGGGCCGGCTGTTCGGCCCCACCTATCTGCATGTGGGCCTGGATTTCCTGTTGCCCATCCTGATGATCGGCTTTGCCTGGTTCGCAATCCGTCTGGCGACCGACCGCCAGGTGAACCGGTGGATCGCCTATCTGAGCCGTATCGCGGCAGCCTATCGCAGCGGCCATTACGTCATCCGCCCGGACCTGGCCGAGGCACCGGCCGAGTTCAAGCAGCTGGGCGATGCGATGAGCGAAATGGCCGGCGGCATCCAGGACCGCGACCGGCGCCTGCGCGAGGCGGTCGAGGTGAAGACCACCCTGATCCGCGAGATCCACCACCGGGTGAAGAACAATCTGCAGATCGTGATGAGCCTGCTTTCCATCCAGGCCAACCAGGTCAAGGAAATCGGCGCCAAGGAGGCGCTGCTGCAGGCCCAGACCCGCATCAATGCGCTGGCGCTGGTCCACCGCATCCTCAACGAGCTGGAGGACCAGTCCACCCTGGACATCAGCCAGCTTCTGGAAGAACTGAGCCACCAGATCGCCGGCGGCATGTCGGGCGAGAATGTCAGCATCGAGGTCGATGTGGAAAGCCGCGTCGTGTCGGGCAATGTGGCCGTCGCGCTGGCCCTGTTCACGGTCGAGGCGCTGACCAATATCTTCAAGCACGCCTATCCCGGCGACAAGCAGGGGGTGATCCGGGTCAGCCTTCGGAGCGTGGAGGGCGGCAAGCTGAAGCTGGCCATCGCCGATGACGGCGTCGGCTTTGCGATGGACGAGACCGGCAAGAGCGTGGGCAGCCGCCTGATCAAGACCTTCGGGTTGCAACTGGGCGGGATTTCCAGCGTCCGGTCCGACCCGGGCAGGGGCACGGTGGTCGAACTGGTCTTCCCGGACCCGGATCTGAAATCTTAACCCCCTCATGCGCGCCAGCCCCTGGAAGGGGGAGATGTCGCAGCGATGTGTCGCCGGAGGCGGCCGAGCTGCGAACAGAGGGGGTTCACCCGAAACACCGGGGGTGCACCAAAAAACCCCGCATCTGTCATGCATTTGGGGCTGTTTTCCTGTCCTTGTGAATGATTATGTTCCGCGGGGATTCTCAAAGGCGGCAAGGACATGGCGGATACATTCGACGCGATCGTGATCGGGGGCGGCCCCGGCGGCTACAATGCGGCGATCCGCCTGGGCCAGCTGGGTCTTTCGGCGGCCTGCATCGACAAGCGCGGCGCCTTCGGCGGCACCTGCCTGAATGTGGGCTGCATCCCGTCCAAGGCGTTGCTGCACGCGTCCGAGCGCCTGCACGAGGCAGAGAACGATTTCGCCAGGCTGGGCATCAAGGCCAAGGTCAGCCTGGACCTGCCGCAGATGATGGCCCAGAAGACCAAGGTGGTCGGCGAACTGACGCGCGGCGTGGAATTCCTGCTCAAGAAGAACAAGGCCGAGGCGATTGTCGGCGAAGCAAGGATCACCGCGCCGGGGAAGGTCTCGGTCAGGCTGGCGGACGGCAAGACCCGCGAGCTGACTGCCAAGAACATCATCATCGCCACCGGCTCCGACGTCGCCCAGCTTCCCGGCGTCGCCATCGACGAAAAGCAGATCGTGTCTTCCACCGGCGCGATCGCGCTCGAGTCAGTGCCCAAACGCCTTCTGGTGGTGGGTGCGGGCGTGATCGGCCTGGAGCTGGGCTCGGTCTGGCGCCGCCTGGGCTCGGAAGTCACGGTGGTGGAATTCCTCGACCGCGTGACGCCGGGCGTCGATCTGGAAGTCTCCAAGGCGTTCCAGCGCGTCTTGACCAAGCAGGGCCTCTCCTTCCAGCTTTCCACCAAGGTGACGGGCGTGGAGAAGACCAAGTCCGGCCTGAAGGTGACGGTCGAACCGGCCGCCGGCGGCGACAAGAGCGTGATCGAGACCGATGTGATGCTTGTTGCCATCGGCCGGGTACCCTACACCGCGAACCTGGGCCTGGCGGAAGTCGGCGTGGCGATGGACAAACGCGGCCGCGTCATCACCGACAATCACTACAGGACCAACGTGCCGGGCATCTGGGCCGTCGGCGACTGCCGCGAGGGCGTGATGCTCGCCCACAAGGCCGAGGATGAAGCGGTGGCCTGCGCCGAACTGATCGCCGGCAAGGCGGGCCATGTGAATTACGACGCCATTCCCTCGGTGATCTACACCTTCCCGGAGGTTGCCACCGTCGGAAAGAGCGAGGAAGAACTCAAGGCTGCCGGCGTCGCGTACAAGGTGGGCAAATTCCCCTTCACCGCCAACGCCCGCGCCAAGACCATCGCGGCCACCGACGGCTTCGTGAAAATTCTCGCCGACGCCAAGACCGACCGGGTGCTGGGCTGCGCCATCATCGGGCCGGAGGCCGGCAACCTGATCGCCGAAGTCGTGCTGGCGATGGAGTTCGGCGCCTCCTCGGAAGACATCGCCCGCACCTGCCACTCGCACCCGACGCTGACCGAAGCGGTGCGGCAAGCCGCCATGGGAGTGGAAGGCTGGACGATGCAAATGTGACAGCACGCCAAAGCGTGCTGTCATCCCCGGCGAGTGGCGCTCAGCCGCGAGGGAAGGGGATCCAGCTCTTCATTAGTCCGCAATCGAATCGATCGACACCGACCCGGTCAGCACGGGCTTGTCGGCCAGTGCCTCGCTGATCTTCGGCACAGCCGGTTTGTGGTCGAAGGCGAACAGGTTGCAGTGGCCGTCAAAGCCCATCTCGAACGGCATCTGCCGCCGCGACAGGACCACCCAAAGTCCCGCCAGCGGATGGCCGGGTGCGGTCACCTGCCCCAGCGCACTGGTGAAGGGATTGCCCGCTTGGGTAACGGTGACCTCAAGGCAGAAGGTTGGGGGCACCTCAAGCGGGGTGCCGGCCGCATCGAACCATCCCCAGCCATGAATGGGATGGATTTCCAGTTTCATTTTTTCACGTGCTCCGGGGCATCTACATGTTCAGGTCTGGGCCCCAGCCCGACAAATCGGGCCGGAAACTGCCGCAGCCACGGCCAACTGTCCAGCCGCCGCACCAGCGCCGGCACCTCGGGCGTGACCTCTGCATTCAACGTGGGAGCCGGGATCCGGTTCTGTGCCGGCACCTGGAAAGCCTCTATCACCCTTGTGGGGAATTCGCGGCATCCCGCCCGTGTCAAGCCTTGGGATTCTCCCCCCATGGGCGATGCCAATCACCGGCTTTGCGCACGGCAACTCTTTGTCTAAGTTGTTCCCATGCGTCCCAACCGCATCCGTCAGCTATGGGCCGAGGGCAAGCCGGCCCTCAATTGCTGGATCACGCTGCCCGGCACCCTGGCGGCCGAGATGCTGGCCCATCAGGGCTGGGACAGCCTGACCGTCGACATGCAGCATGGCCACAGCGATTTCGCGCAGATGTGCGCGATGTTCGCCGCCATCTCCACCACCGACACGGTACCCTTGATGCGGGTGGCGTGGAACGCGCCGGGCGATGTGATGCGGGCGCTGGATGCGGGCGCCTATGGCGTGATCTGCCCCAACATCGACACGCCGGAAGACTGCGAGAAGTTCGTCGGCGCCTGTCATTATCCGCCGGCAGGCTATCGCAGCTTCGGGCCCAAGCGCGGGCTGCTTTATGGCGGGCCCGATTATGTGCTGCACGCCAACGAGACCATCCTGACCATCGTGCAGATCGAAACCCGCAAGGGGCTGGAGAATCTGGAGGCCATCGCCGCCGTGCCGGGGCTGGACATGCTCTATGTCGGTCCGTCCGACCTCGGCCTGGCGCTGGGGCGCGAGGCGCGCCAGAACCAGACCGATCCGGTGGTCGTGGAAGCGATCGAGCGGATTCTGGGCGCGGCAAAGCGCGCCGGCCTGCATGCGGGCATGCACTGCGCCGGTGCCGGATACGCGCGGGAGATGGTCGCGAAAGGCTTCGATTTCGTCACCGTGACCTCGGACGAGATGCTGCTGTCGGGCGGCAGGGCCGAGCGCGCGAAGATGGGCTGATCGCCCGCGATCCGGAAAGAGCGAGCGATGAACGGCGCCGAAAGCCTGGTCCATACCCTTGCCGATTGCGGCGTCCGGTTGTGTTTCGCCAATCCGGGCACATCGGAAATGCATTTCGTCGCCGCGCTGGACCGCGAGCCGCGCCTGAGGGGCGTGCTCTGCCTGTTCGAAGGCGTGGCGGCCGGGGCGGCCGACGGCTATGCCCGCATGACCGGCACGCCGGCGGCAACGCTGCTGCATCTGGGCCCGGGCTTCGCCAATGCCATGTCCCACCTGCACAATGCCCGCAAGGCAGGCACCCCGCTGATCAACATCGTGGGCGATCACGCCACCACCCATGCGCAATATGCCCAGGCGCCGCTCAGCAGCGACATTCTGGGCATCTGCCGTCCGGTGTCGGACTGGCTGCACCAGTGCCGCAGTCCGGGCGAGGTTGCCGCCGACGGCGCGCGCGCGGTGGCGGCCGCGCTGATGGCGCCGGGGCAGGTGGCGACCCTGGTTTTGCCCGCCGATTGCGCCTGGCAGGACGCGGATGGCCCCGCAGCGCCCCTGCCGGTGCCGAAGGCGCGGCCAGTGGAGGCAGGGCGCATCGACACCGTCGCCGCCGCGCTGAAGAACGGCAAGCGCACGCTGCTGCTGCTCCGCGGCCGCTGCCTTGAAAGGGCGGGGCTGGAAGCGGCGGGCCGTATCGCTGCCAGGACCGGCGCCCGCATCGCCCATGACTATTTCAGTCCGCGCATCACCCGCGGCGCGGGCCTGCCTGCGATCGAGCGCATTCCCTATTTCGGCGAAGAGATCGTGGCGCGGCTGGCGGGGCTGGAGCAGATCGTCCTGGTGGGCGCGCCGGCGCCGGTCACCTTCTTCGCCTATCCCGGAAAGCCCAGCTGGGTGACGCCGGACGGCTGCGACCTGATCACCCTGGCCGAACCGCGGGACGACGCCACGGCTGCCCTGATCGCGCTGGCCGATGCGCTGGATGCGCGCGACGTCGGCCGCATCGTCGATCTGGTGCGTCCCGCCATGCCCGTCCCCGGCGCGCTGACCAGCCAGGCCATGGGCGCCATCATGGCGCGGCTGATGCCGGACGACTGCATCCTGTCGGACGATTCCCTGACAGCGGGCCCCGGCATCCAGGCGGCGCTGAAAGCGGGCCCGCGTCACGATGCGCTGTTCCTGACCGGCGGGGCCATCGGCGATGCCATGCCGATGGCGGTGGGTGCGGCGATGGCCTGCCCCGGCCGCAAGGTGATCGCGGCCTCCGGCGACGGGGCGGCGATGTATGCCATGCCAGCGCTGTGGACCATGGCGCGCGAGAGGCTGGATGTGGTGACCATCATCTGCGCCAACCGCAGCTACAACATCCTCAACATCGAGCTGTCGCGGGTGGGCGCGGTCCATTCGAACATGGGACCGGGGCCGCGTACCCTTTCCATGCTGGACTTGCACGACCCGGTGATCGATTTCGTCAAACAGGCCGAAGGCCTGGGCGTGGAGGCATCGCGTGCCGAAACCACCCAGGACTTCGCCGCCCAGTTCGCCGACGCCATGACCCGCCCCGGCCCCCGCCTGATCGAGGCGGTGATCTGATGGATATGGCTGAAGGCTTGCAAGCGCCGCGCCCCCTGCTCGGCAAGGCCTATTATTGCTCCGATATTCCCATATTTGTGCGCGAGCAGCCCGAGACGGTCCTGGGCCATTTGGCGGCACATCATCCGCATGATCTGGAACCTGCCCAGCGTCTGGCGTGGCAAGCCCAGATCGAGATGCTCCAGCGCGAATTGCGCACGCTGGAACAGGGCTGGATCGCCTTTGAATTCGCGATACCCCGCATGGGCAAACGCGCCGACATCGTGATCCTGCTCGCCGGAATAGTTTTTGTCCTGGAATTCAAGGTCGGCGCGGAAGCCTTCGGTTCCGCTGCCATCGAGCAGGTCATGGACTACGCGCTGGACCTGAAGAATTTCCATACCGGTAGCCATGCACGGCCGATCGTTCCGGTGGTGATCGCCACCGATGCAGTTACCAGGCCCGGTCAGTTGACACTCTTTCCCGATGACATCGCGCAACCGGTCCTGATCAGCGGGCGCGGATTGGTCCAGACGCTTTGGCAAATGGCGGCGCAATATCCTGGTCAGCCGGCGCTTGATCCCAAGTCGTGGATGGCCAGCGGCTACAAGCCGACGCCAACCATCATCGAGGCGGCCCAGGCGCTTTACGGCGCCCATGGCGTAGAGGAAATCACGCGCTCGGACGCGGGCGCAAGGAATCTGGGCATTACCAATGTCAGGCTTGTCGAAATCATCGAACAAGCCAAGCAGGATCGGCGCAAGACGATCTGCTTCGTCACAGGTGTTCCCGGTGCCGGAAAGACGCTGGCTGGCCTGAATCTGGTGACCCAGCGCACGCGGGCGCATGAGGACGAGCACGCAGTATTTCTTTCTGGAAACGGGCCTCTGGTCGACGTTCTGCGAGAGGCATTGGCGCGCGATGAACATGCGCGATTGGGCGGGCCGATTGGTGAAGCGCGTCGCAAGGTGAAGTCCTTCATCCAGAACATTCATCACTTCCGCGATTACTATCTTCAGCGTGACGATGCGCCGATAGAAGGCGTTGTCGTCTTTGACGAAGCGCAGCGCGCATGGAATCGCCGGAAGATCGGCCGGTTCATGCGTGAAAAGCATGGGCTTCAGGATTTTGGGCAATCGGAGCCTGAATTTCTGATCAGCGTCATGGATCGCCATAAGGACTGGTGCGTCATCGTTTGCCTGGTGGGCGGCGGCCAGGAGATCAATGACGGTGAGGCAGGACTGACGGAATGGTTTGATGCCATCAAGGCCCGGTTTCACGATTGGCGCATTCACGTCTCGGATCAGCTGAACCAGCCCGTCTACAATTGGGGTCGCGATCTGGCCAAGGAATTGTCCAGACTGGAATTCCACGTCCAAGCAGATCTGCATTTGTCGGTTTCCATCCGGTCTTTTCGCGCTGAGACCCTTTCTGATTTTGTCAACGAAGTGGTGGCCGGTCGCATGCAATCGGCAAAGGCCTTGTTCGACACCCTGGCTGCGAATTATCCCCTTGTTCTGACGCGTGATTTACAGGCCGCGCGATCCTGGCTGCGATGCAAGGCGCGTGGTTCGGAACGGTTTGGATTGGTCGCCTCTTCGGGTGCCCAGCGACTGAAGCCCGATGGGCTGAATGTCCGCCAGAAAATCGACGCGCCGCATTGGTTTTTGGACTCACGGATCGACGTGCGTTCGTCCTTTTATCTGGAAGACCCGGCAACCGAGTTCGACATTCAAGGCTTGGAACTGGACTGGGTTTGCGTCTGCTGGGATGCGGACTTTCGTCGCACGGCCGGCCGATGGAACTGCCACAGCTTTCAGGGGTCTCGCTGGAACAATGTCAGGGATGCCATTCAGCAGACGTATTTGGCCAATGCCTATCGCGTTCTCATGACACGCGCCCGCCAGGGGATGATCATTTATGTTCCCCCGGGCGTTGCCGATGATCCCACGCGTCTGCCTGAATTTTACGACGGTGTTGCGGAGTATCTTTCGCAATGCGGCATCGGTTATCTGACGAGTCCCGCCGCTACAGAGGGGGTTTTGCCGGACACGCTTCTCTCCTAAGCTCGCCAAAAAGCTTGGGGAGGCTTGTGATGGGCGAGATGTCACGCCGTGGGATGTTGGGCGTCGCGGGTGGGATGCTGGCAACGCCGGCCTTTGCCGCCTGGCCGCTGGCGGGGCAGGGCATGCCCAAGGAAGGGCCCGACACGCCGCACATCTGCCTGGGTCCCATCGCCGATTCCGAAATCAATCCCGCCGGCATACGCCGCTATACCCAGATCGGCCTCACCCACATCATCCTCAATGGTTCCGGTTTTCCCTGGAATACCGAGGTCCTGAAAGCCAAGGTCAAGACGCTCAAGGACAACGGTCTGACGGTGGGCGATATCGGCCTGCCCTGGTCGGGCCCCGCCGGTCGCTATATGCGCGACATCATCTATGCCCGCTCCGGCCGCGAAAAGGCGATCGAGGATGTGAAGGCATCGATCCGCGCGGCGGGCGCCGCCTCCATCCCCATCGTCGAATACAATTTCTACGTCCACCGTCTGATCGAAGGCTATTACGACCATCCCGATCCCACGCGCGGCAACGCGATGGTCGAAAGCTTCGATTACCAGCGCGCGATCAACCAGAAGCCGCTGGCGGACGAGATCGTCCAGCCCGAGCAAACCACCTGGGCAAATCTGAAATACTTCCTGGACGCCGTGGTGCCGGTGGCCGAACGCGCCAATGTGCGCCTGGCGCTGCATCCCAACGATCCGCCCGCGCCGCTCAGCGCCGGCTCGCACCAGATCATGTCCACCCTGGCGGGCTGGAAGCGCATGGTGGCGCTGCACGACTCGCCGTCCAACTGCATCATCTTCGACTGCGGCGTCACCCGCGAGCTGGGCGAGAACCCGGTCGAAGTCGCGCATTATTTTGGCAGCCGCGACCGCATCGGCCATGTGCACTGGCGCAATGTGCGACTGAAGAAACCCCATGTCGATTACACCGAGGTCTATCCCGACAATGGCGACAACAACATGCTGGCGGTGATGAAGGCGCTGGTCGCCGAGAAGTACCGCTACATGATCTTTCCCGAACATGCGCGCGGGCTCGATGTCGACCGCGACTTCAAGACGAACAGCGCAGCGGCCTGGGCCTATCATGTCGGCTATTGCCGCGCGATGTTGCAGACCGCGCTGATGGAGCGCTGAGCCCCGGACAATTGCGGCGCCCGGACGGGCAGCGCATGGATGGGCGTTGAATTAAGGCCCGACAAGCGCGACGAATGGTGGCCCCGGTCCGGGTCGAACGGACACGTCCCTTTCGGAACAACGGATTTTAAGTCCGGTGCGTCTACCATTATGTCATTGGTTATACTTGGATTTTGGTAAGAGCGAATGCCAACCCGGCGGCTCTATATCGGTTTAGGCCTGCAATTGCGGGCCAAGACGCCCAAACGGTGTGTCCGGGCCAAGTTGCGGGAAGACCGGTGCCCGGCCATGAAGCCCAACCAGACCTGGGCCATGGACTTTGTCCATGACCAGTTGGCACTGGGTCGGAAGATGCGGGTTTTGACGGTGGTCGATATCTTCTCGAAGTCCTCCCCCGCGATCGATCCGCGGTTCACGGAAGAAGGATGTGAATCGCTGGTTTTGCATGCAAAAACGATAGGGGCACGCGGGATAATGTACGTCTCTACTAAGTGGCCAAAGTACTGCGGTGGGCATTTATATGCTGAAGAAGGTGGCCGAATGGCATGACATTAATCCTGTAAAATTCCGCGCCGAGGTTTATCCCTTAGGCCAACCGGCCATTTTGCGTGGCGTCGTACGGCATTGGCCGGCTGTGGCTACCAAATCACCCAAGGCATTTTGTGATTACGTCAGACGGTTCGACAGCGGCAGGCCCGTGGGGCTGCTGACAGCGCCGCCCGGGGTCGAAGGCCAGTTCTTCTACCGGGAAGACATGCGCGGCTTCAATTTCGAGCGCCGCAAGGCAGGGCTTGGTCCGGCGCTGGCGGAGCTGCTTGCGCTGCTGGACGTGGCGGACCCGCCTGCGACCTATATTGAATCCGCGCTGGTCGCGGACTGCGTGCCGGATTTTCCCGCCGAAAATTCCTTTGCCCTGGCGGGTCCGTCAGCAGTTGCGCGCATCTGGATCGGCAACCGGCTGCGCACCCAGACGCATTACGATCTGTACGACAACCTCGCCTGTGTCGTGGCGGGCCGCCGCCGCTTCACGCTGTTCCCGCCCGACCAGATCGAAAATCTCTATATGGGGCCGTTCGAATTCACGCTGTCGGGAACACCCGTGAGCATGGTCTCGCTGGAGCAGCCGGATTTCGAACGGTTTCCCCGTTTCCGCCAGGCGCTGGAAACGGCACAGACGGCCGAACTGGAACCGGGGGACGCGATCTATGTGCCCTATTTCTGGTGGCACCATGTGCAATCGCTGGAACGGTTCAATGCCCTGGTGAGCTACTGGTGGAACGAGACGCCAAGCCAGCTCGGTTCACTTTACAACTGCCTGCTGCATGGCGTTCTGGCGATCCGCGACCTGCCGGAAAACCAGCGGATGGCCTGGCGGGCGGTGTTCGACTATTTCGTCTTCAAGACGGCCGGCGAACCCATGGAACATTTGCCGCCCCATGCGCAGGGCGCCCTGGGTTCCATGAGTCCCGAGCAGCGGACCACCATGAAAAAGGTCCTGTTGCATGGCCTTCAGCAGATTACCCCCGCTAAATCTGGAATATATGTTTAAAATCAATATATTAACGGGGTGCACAATCTTTCGGCCACGCCAAAGAATTTTATGGGGGATTTGCGGCGCCCGGCCGTCCTAATACGAATGGCCGGGAGCGGGCTGAATAAATAAGGGGTGGCAACAGCCCCGACAGGGATCGGCGCAGGGGATATGGGCGGGCACCAGGTCGATAATTGGTTCATGCAGGAAGTCTTACCCCTCGAAGGCGCGTTGACGCGCTTTCTCCAGCGTCATTGGCGTCAGTCGGCGGATATCGCGGATCTGCGGCAGGAGACCTATGCCCGGGCCTATGAAGCGGCCCTGCGCGAGCGGCCGGAGCGGATCAAGCCGTTCCTGTTCCAGATCGCCCGCAACCTGATGATCGACCGGGTGCGGCGTCAAAGTGTCGTCTCTCTGGAAACGATGGCGGATTTCGACTGGCTGAACGTCTCCGATGATGGGCCGTCCCTGGAACGTCACATCGCTGCGCGTCAGCAGCTGCGGCTGTTGCAGCGGGCCCTGGATGAGTTGCCGCCTCGCTGTCGCCAGATCGTCGTGATGCGCAAGGTAGATGGCCTGTCGCAGAAGGAAGTGGCGGCGCGCATGGGCATCGCGGTGGAGACAGTGGAAAATCAGGTTGCCAAGGGCATGCGGGTACTGGCACAGGCGATGGGCGGACGGCGCGGCACGGTGACCAGCCAGGCGCGGCGCTACAATTTCTTCAGGAAACTGCGCGATGTCCGCTGAGATGACGGAACAGACCGCGGCCGACTGGCTGGCGCGCGAAGACCGGGGCCTGGACGCCGCCGAGCAGGCGGCCATGCAGGCGTGGCTTCAGGAATCCACGCTCAACCGGGTAGCCTATCTGCGGCTCAAGGGGGCGTGGAATCGCGCCGACCGCCTGGCGGCGCTTCGCGCGCCCATGGCAAAGGCCGCATCGGATGACGCGTCCTCCTATTCCGGATGGCGCCAGCTCGCGGCCGCCCTGGTGTTCCTGGCGATCAGCGTGACGGCTGCCTACTATCTTCTGGACCGGCCGCCTGCTGCCGTGACCTACGAGACGCAACGCGGTGGCACGCGGCAGGTGCAGCTTGCCGACGGCTCGCGTATGCAGCTGAACACCGACACCAGGCTGCGCGCCGAGGTCACGGGCACGTCCAGGACGGTGACCCTGGTTTCGGGCGAGGCGTTTTTCGACGTGGTGCATGACGAAAAGCGCCCCTTCGTGGTCTATGCCGGCAACCGGCGGATCACTGATCTGGGCACGCGCTTTTCCGTCTATCGCAACGGCGATGATGTGCGCGTGACTGTGCAGGAAGGTCGCGTCCGCGTGGACGACCTGGATGCACCCCATGGCAGGGCATCGGTGCTGACCGGCGGGCATGCGATGATCGCGCACCAGGCCGAAATGCTGGTGGTGGCCAAATCGCCGGAAGATATCTACAGCGACCTGAGCTGGCGCAACGGCCTTCTGGTGTTCAACCAGCAGTCGCTGGCGGAAGTGGCGGATCAGTTCAATCGCTACAACCGGCAGCGCATCGTGGTGGAAGGCAAGGCGCGCAGGATTCGCATCGGCGGCAGCTTCAAGGCCGACAATATTGATGGGTTTACCGCTCTGTTGCACCAGGGGTTTGGATTGACGGTCAACAAGCGCGGTGACGACATCATCGTGTCCCGGTAGGGAGGCCGGGGCCACGCCCATAACAAGAATAATGCGACAGGGGGCAAATGAAACGCGGGCAAGCCCGTAGAATACTGCTTTGCGGGGCAGCGGCTGCGTGCCTGTTGGCCGGCCATGCCGCCGCCCGTTCCGATCTGGTCAACATTCCCGCGGGCAGCCTGAAGGCTGCATTGGACGCCTTTATCCGCCAAACCGGGGCTCAGCTCATCTACAACGTGGACGACGTGGCAGAACTGGCCACCCCCGGACTTCGAGGCGTTCCCGCCGACCGCGCGCTGAGCCAACTCCTCGCCGGCACCGGCATGAGCGCGAGCCGCGACCGCAGCGGCGCGGTGATCATTTCGCGCGCCACCGGCGCCGCGGCGGCGGGCGAGATATTGCCTCCCGAAACAGTGGTCGTGACGGGCTCTCGCATCCTTGGCGCGCAGGAGCGGTCGACGCCGGTCACCAGCCTGCCGACGGAACAGTTGCTGGCGACCACGCCCGGCGGAATCCCAGAAGCGCTGGACAAGATGCCGATCTTCATGGGCGGTTCGACACCCAACAACGCCACGACGGGCGCCAACGGCCGCGGCAACAACGCGCCGGGCTATTTTCTGAACCTGCGTGACCTGGGCGCGATACGCACCCTGATCCTGGAAGACGGCCATCGCGTGCCGGGCACCTTCTACGACACGACCGTCGACATCGACATGCTGCCCCAGATGCTGGTCAGCCGCGTGGAGGTGGTGGCCGGCGGCGCCTCCGCCGTCTATGGCTCCGATGCGGTGGCGGGGGTGGTGAATTTCGTGCTCGATCGTGCCTTCACCGGCTTCAAGGCGGTGGCGTCCGGCGGCATTTCAGGTCAGGCGGACGCACGCGCCCTGCGGCTGGGCGTTGCGGGCGGCGAAGACATCCTGCCTGGCGGACACCTGATCTGGAGCGTCGAATACCACAACCGCGCCGCCTTGCCCGACGCGGCCGCCCGGCCGCTGGGTAATCTTGGCACGTCCATCGTGGGATCGGGAACCGCGGCCAATCCCTATACGCTGGTGCGCGGCATCCGCCAGAGCAACACGGCGCCGGGCGGACTTGTCGTTTCCGGGCCGGGCAAGGGCCTTCAGTTCCTCAGTGACGGGAGCCTTGCGCCCTTCGATCAGGGCATGCCGACCGCGACCGCCAATTTCGCGATCGGCGGCGACGGCGGCATCGAGCACAACGAATATCTGCTGCCCGCCTTCAGTACGGGGCAGGTTTTTGCGCACTACAACCAGGTGGTGACGCCGTCGATAACCGCGTATGTCCAGGCGCGCTACAGCCTGGCACGCAGTTATGAAGCCGGGCAGATCTTCACCAATGTCAACGGCTCGGGCATCAGCACCAACGGCGCAAGCGCCCAGTATCCCATCACCATCTATAGCGGGAACGCCTTCCTGACGCCCGCGGCACAGGCATTCCTGTTTCCTGCGGGCGGTCCGACGAGTTTCCAGATGAACCGCATGGACAATGACCTGATGAGCCGGCTGGCGCTGGACCAGCATACCGGCGCCCTTGCGGTCAGTGCCGGTCTTCAGGGCCAGGGTCCCGCCAGCCTGAACTGGGACGTCAACTTCACCCACGGGGAAACCCGCACCCAGCTCATAACCCGCAACAATGTGGATACGGCGCGTTTCTATGCGGCGCTGGATGCGGTACGCGATCCGGCGACCAGCAAGATCGTCTGCAATGTCGATCTGACGGCCCCCGGGGCATTTCCGGGATGCGTGCCGCTGAACCTCTTCGGCCAGAGCGCGGCGGTGGTGAACGGATCGAACGCGTCGCAGGCGGCGCTGGATTATGTCGGAGTCACAACCTCATGGACGGCGCACAATGACATGGACGATTTCAGCGCCAACCTGACCGGCGATGTATTGGACCTGCCTGCCGGACCGGTGAAGTTCGCCGCGGGCAGCGAATACCGGTTTGCCCGCCTGCAGGTAGACACCAGCACGCCAGGCAACACGTTCAATCCGCAATATCTACGGCTGGCGCCGCCAGGGACATTTGCACCGACCGCTGCCTCTCCGGATGGATCCTTCCCGCCGGCGGACCTTGCGCACTTCAAGGAGGTGCTGTCCGGGGCTGCCGGCTCCGAAACGGTTGCCGAGGCCAACCTGGAACTGGACGTGCCGCTGGTGAAGGACCTGCCGCTGGCGCGGCTGATCTCGGCCGACGGCGCGATGCGCTACACCGACTATCATGTCGGCGGTATGGACCCGGCCGGCAGCGGGTTCGTCAAGACCGGGTTTGCCAGCAGCACCTGGAAGCTTGGTCTGGCGTGGCAGGTGACCGACGATCTGTCCCTGCGCGCCACGCGATCGCGCGACATTCGCGCGCCGACCCTGTGGGACCTGTTCCAGGGGCCGAATACCACGACGTCTGGAGTCAGCGATGCGCTGACCGGCGTTTCGGGATCGGCCAACACCCAGGCAATAGGAAATCCCAACCTGTCGCCCGAGGTCGCGCACAATACGACGGCGGGCCTGATCTATGAGCCCGGCTGGCTGGCCGGCGCCCGCGTCAAGCTGGACTATTTCCACATCGACATCATCGATGAGATTGCCGGCGTCAGCGGCGCCAGCAATATCGTGCAGTCGCTGTGCCTGGCGTCGCCGGGTGGAAGCTCGCCCTATTGCGCGCTGATCCAGCGGCCGGTTTCGTACAACGATACATCCGCGCTGAATTTCCCGACTCTCTACTATTCCCAGCCGCAGAATTTCCAGCATCAGTGGACCGAGGGGTATGACTTCGAGGCGAGCTATCAGGCCGATGTCTCGGACTGGGCGGGGCAGGGCGCGATGCTGGGACTGCGCCTGTTGTGGACCCATACCTCGTTTCTGAAGACGCGCGGTCTGCCGGGCTGGGTGGTCACCAATGTCGCCGGTTCGGCGAACGCACCCGGCGATGCGCTGCCCGCGGACAAGGTCGCGCTGATCGCCAGTTTCGTGCGCGGCAGCCTGTCCGTCGACCTGCTGGAACGCTATTACGGACCGCTGCATCCCAGTCCCAATTCCAACCTGATATTCGCACGCTCGGTCGCCAACCTGCCGGAGTGGTTCCAGACCGACATCAACATTGCCGTGGCGCTGGGCGGGTCCCAGTCATCCGGTTCGATCTTCCTGAATGTCAGCAACCTGCTCGACGCGCAGCCTGGCGTCTTCCAGGTGCCGTCCTATACCGGCAGTCCGGGAATGAATTATCCCGTGGTGCCCTATGAGGACATCATCGGGCGCTATTTCACGCTGGGCGTGCGCTACCGGATGTGAGCGCACCCCGGGCGGCCTGTTCGACCAGGGCCGCGATTTCCGCCGCCGGATCGGCGCCTGAAAAGCGCGATTGCACCTGGCGGCAACGCGCGCGAAGGCCACCGTCTCCGAGAATCTGGCCCAGCGATGCCGTCAACGTGGCGGCGTCGCAGTCTTGTGCGGGCAGCGAGCGGCCCACCCCAAGCGCTTCCAGGCGCTGTGCGTTGTCGAACTGGTCGAAAAACAGGGGGATGGCGATCTGTGGGGCCGCGGACCGCAGACCTTCGGCCAGCGTGCCGATCCCGCCATGATGCACCAGCGCGGCAGCCCGCGGCGCGAGCCGGCTGAGGGGGGCATATTTCAGGTACAGCACGTCACGCGGAAGACTGGCGGGCACTTGGTCGGCGTGCGGCGTGAGAAAAACGGCGCGCGCGCCCAATGCCGCGCAGCTTTCCAGGCTTTGGGCAAAGAAGTTGCGGGAGTGTCGCTGATAGCTTCCGGGGGTGAACACGATGGGTGCCGGCCCGGCATCCAGGAATGTTTCGAGCGCCGGATCCAGCGGGGGGATGAGCGTGTCATCCAGCGCGGGAAGGCCGGTCAGTCTGATATCGGGCCACCCGGGCTGGGGCGCGCAGAACCAGTCGGGAAAAAATCCCAGCCAGTGATCGCCGCCGGGCTGGTGCGCCGCTTCCCGTACGGCATGCGGCGACAGGCACGCCCGCATCAGCGGCAGGCCCATGTCGCGGCACGCCTGGACCGCGCCGAAGACGGACCATGAGGCGAGCACGACGCAATCCTTCACTGCGCCCGCATGGCGAATGAACGCCGCCGTCGGCCCGGCGGCCGGTTCGAACAACTCGCGACGCACGCGGTCCCATGCCTGCTCGGGCGCCTGTTCCAGCAGGTCATCCAGTCCGGCCGGCATCGCATTCCAGATGATGCCGAATCCGAATCCGGCCCGCTGCACGAGCGGCGCATAACCGGCGTGGCTGGCAATGATGACCTCATGACCGCGACGGCGCAGCGCTTCGGCCACTGCCAGAAACGGCATCAGGTCGCCGATCGACCCCAGAGTTGCGACAAGGATTCTCATGACATGCTCAGGGCGCCGATCCTGTGGCAGGACCCAGGGGGAGGCAAGGCTTGGGCGTCTATCCGCCTGTGCCGGCGCGCATGAAATCGATGCCCGGCAGGACGTTGCCCTGGAAGTCGAACAGGGCCGTGGTCGAGCCCTTGTTGCGGGTACCGCACTGGTTCGCCACCAGGTCCGGCGCCCAGTAGTTGACGCCGTCGCCGCCCGCATCCAGCACCGTCCGGGTCAGGTCGGCCAGGAATTTTCTTTGCCCGTCCGGCGTCGCGGGATGGCCAGGCATCAGGGCCTTTGCACTGAGATTGCTGTGCATGCCCGGAGGATCGAGGCTCCAGGGATAGGCTGTCTCTACCAGCATGACATCCTTGTCGGGATAGGTCGCGCGAAGACGGCGAATGGTGTCACCGGTCTGGGCAAGGTCGAGCTTCGACCATTGATAACCGTAATAGCTGATTCCAATCATGTCATAGCCGGTGACGCCGGCCTTCGTGGCATCGGCGAACCAGCTTTCGACATTCTCCGGCTGGGCAATCTGCAGCATGATGTGCGGTGCTGTGCCGGACGCTTTTGCGGCGTCATGCACGGCCCGAATGCCGGCATTGATCAGCATCGCATCACGGGTCCAGTTGATCTTCGGCTTTTCCGCCACACCGTTCTTCACGAAGCCCGCCGTCGACCGCTGCAGCATCTCGGGATTGATTTCGTTGCCGACCTGTACCATCTGCGGCATCAGTCCCTGGGCCGCAAGCGTGGTCAGGACATAGTAGGTGTATTGATAGAGCGTTGCGGCCAGCTTTGTGTCGTCGGTGATGCCCGCCCAGGCGCTGGGGATCGGCTGCTTTCCGCCATCGGCCCAACTGTCGGCATAATGGAAGTCCAGTAGCGTGTGCATGCCCCGTGCCCGCGCTGCCGCGAGGGTCTTTTCCACATCGGCCAGGTTGCTATAGCCGGTCTTGTTGCCGTCGGTCCAAAGCCGCACGCGCACCAGGTTGGCGCCATGGTTCCTGAAGATGGTGTAGACGTCGCGGGCCGTGCCGTCGGTATCGTGATAGACGGCGCCGCAATCGGCCATCTGGTTGGCGAAAGACAGGTCGGCGCCGAAATAGAGATCTCTGGCTGACGCTGTCGTCGCAATCAGGGCAAGGGCCGCAACGCCCAGTGTCGGAATTCGGATCTGCCGCATGTTGACCTCCCCATGGTCTGCCGCCGCGCCTTGATGCGCCGTCAGCGCATAGTGTCCGCAGGGCGGGCCGCATCGAAGCGAAATCGAACCCCCAACCGAAAAAATATCCGTGGCGGATTTTGCCGGCACATCCGTCTGAAGCACGAACGGGAAATGTCCGTCCGCTTGCCGGAGCGGAAAGCCGCGCATGCTGCACTGCGGCGACACACTGATTTTCCGGCATCTGCGATGCCGGCTTGCTAACGCCTGCGCTTTCAACCCCTGAGGCGCCGGTACCTTCAGGCGTCCGGGTCATCCGGGCGCCTTTCTTTTCCCGAATTATCGTCCCGCGCAAAATTTTCATGACGGATTTTCTCTGGCCGCCCGTCACACGCAGCAAGGGCCGGCGCACCGGCTGGCCAACAAATGATACCGGGGGAAATTGCATGACTATTTCAAACACGCTGCGCCTGTGCACGTCTGTCGCGGCCCTGCTTACGACTTCAAGCGTCGTTTCGGGCGTGGCTCTTGCGCAACAGGCCGCGTCGACCGAAACCGTGACGGTGACCGGTACGCGCATCACCAACGGCGCCGCCCAGCCCACGCCCGTGACGACGGTAGACACCGCGCAGCTCCAGACACAGTCCCCGGTCAGCATTCCCCAGGCGCTTCTGCAGCTGCCGCAGTTTGCTTCCACCGTGACCGCCAGGACCCAGGTGGAATCGAACGGGCGCGGCTTCGGTACCCCCACCCCGGGCTTCAACCTTTATGGCCTGGGCACTATCCGCACACTGGTCCTGATGGACGGCAATCGCGTGCCCGGCACCTTCTACGACACCACCGTCAACGCCGACATGCTGCCCCAGATGCTGGTACAGCGCGTGGATGTGGTCACGGGCGGCGCCTCGGCGGTCTATGGTTCGGACGCCGTCGCCGGCGTGGTGAACTATATCCTCGATCACCATTTCGAAGGCTTCAAAGGCGTGGCGCAGGGTGGCGTGTCGACCTATGGCGACGCCAAGAGCTTCAGGCTCGGCGGGGCGCTCGGGTTCGATCTGTTCGGCCGCGGTCATTTCGAGGCGAGTGCTGAGTACTATGACAGCGACGCGGTGCCGGATTCGGCGAGCAGGCCCTATGGTCTTTCCAGTTGCGCGCTGACCGGCAACGGCACCTCCAATCCCTATGTGATGTCCTGCGACCTGAAGCAGGCCAACACTTCGCCCTACGGCTTGATCACCAGCGGCCCGATGAAGGGCATGCAGTTCTCCGCCGACGGAAAGAATATCGTGCCGTTCAATCCCGGTACCCCCACGAAGACGGCGAACATCAATGTCGGCGGCGACGGTGGCGTGCTTTCGCACGAGACGCTGATCCCCACCAATCATACCTTCCACAGCTATGGCCGGTTCGACTACGACATCACCGATGATCTGAGCGCCTATATCGACGCCCGCTACGGCTCCGACTACACCCAGGGCGCCAGCCAGGGGTATACCAATACCGACGGCCAGTATCCGATGTGGATCTACAGCGGCAACGCGTTCCTGACCGCTGCCGAGCAGGCGGCGCTGTTTCCGGCCGGAACAAATTCGGTCGATGTCGGCCGTTTCGACAATGACATCATGCGCAAGCTGTCGATCCGGCAGCTGACCACCAGCGCGGCCGTCTCGGCGGGCCTGAAGGGCGCGACCTTTGGCGACTTCACCTGGGACGCCCATTTTACCCACGGGCAGAACCATGTGAACCTGACCACCATCAACAACCTGAACTCTCAGCGCTTCTATGCCGCGCTGGATGCGGTGGTCGATCCCACGACCGGCAAGACCGTTTGTAACGTCAGCCTGACCGCGCCGGGCGCCTTTCCGGGTTGCGTGCCGATCAACCTTTTCGGGCAGAACAATTCGTCCCAGGCCGCCCAGGACTATGTGTTCGGCAACACTTGGTGGGTGGCCGCGAACTCGATGGACGATTTTTCGGCCAACCTGACCGGCACGCTTTTCGAGGGATGGGCCGGCCCGATCAAGACCGCCGTCGGGCTGGAATACCGCACCCAGGGCCTGAAGGTCACCAGCAGCACGCCGGACGATACCTTCAATCCCCAGTATCTGCGGCTGGGGGCGAACGGCACTTCTACGCCAGGCTCCTATCCCAGCTCCAATCTTGCCTGGTTCAAGGAAGTGCAGTCCCCGGCTGAGGGCCATGAAGGCATCTCCGAAGGCGATGTCGAGCTCGATGCGCCTCTGCTGAAGGATATGCCCTTCGCGGAACTTGTCTCGCTGAATGCGGCCTATCGCTACACCAGCTATTCCACATCGGGCAACGGCACGCATTCCAGCTTCTCGGCCAACACCTGGAAGGTCGGCATGGAATGGAGCGTGAACGACGATGTTCGTTTCCGCCTGTCGGAATCGCGCGACATGCGCGCGCCGACCCTGTGGGACCTTTACCAGCAGCAGGAAATCTCGAGCTCCGGCATCAGCGATCCGTTGACCAAGCAGATCGGATCGGCCAACACGGTGGTGGGCGGCAACCCGAACCTGAAACCGGAAGTGTCCTACAACTATACTGCCGGCGTGGTTCTGACGCCGACCTTCATTCCCAACCTGACGGCGTCGATCGACTATTATCACATCAAGATCAACAACGCGATCGGCGCGGTCGGCGGCCTGAACACGACCATCTTTGATCTTTGCCAGAAGACCGGCGATCCGCAGTATTGCGGTCTGGTGGTGCGTCCCGGCGCCTACAATGATCCGAGCCCGGGCAATTTCCCGACCGTGATCTACAACCTAAACCAGAACGTGGCTCTGGCCGAAGTGGAAGGCTTCAATACCGAAGTCGACTACTCCAGCGATCTTAGCACCTGGACGGGCATGAACGGCCTGGTCAACATGCGCCTGTTCTGGACGCATCAGCCGGTCCGCAACAGCCAGAGCCTGCCGGGCAGCCTGATCTCCAATGCGGCGGGTACCACCGGATCGCCGCGGGACAGGGTGAACCTGACGCTGGGCTACAATATAGATGCGTTTACGATCAACGTAGTCGAAAGCTACATCGCGCCGTCCAACTGGCAGTCCACGCCGCGTCAGCGCGTCTACGACGTGCCCAGAATCCGCGACTATGCACTGACCAGCGTGAACATGTCCTACGACTTCACCGCGGAAGACACGCCGATGTCCGCATTCCTGAATGTCAGCAACCTATGGAACGACCACGGGCCGCTGACGGGCGGCTGGGCGGGCAGCCCCGGCATGCTCTATCCGGTGCCGACCTATGCGGACATCATCGGCCGCTACTTCACAGTCGGCCTGCGGGTGAACATGTAGCAGTCGACCGGGCGGGCCCGATGCAGGAAAACCGCATACGTTCCATCGTGATCGTGGGCGGTGGAACGGCCGGCTGGGTGGCGGCCGCGACCCTGGCAAAGGTGTTCGGCGCGTCGGGACCGGCGATTACCCTAGTCGAGTCCGAGGAGATCGGCACAATTGGCGTGGGTGAATCCACCATCCCGCCGATTGTGTCCTTCAACCGCTGGCTTGGGATAGACGAGCAGCAATTCCTCCGTGAAACCAACGCCACCATCAAGTTGGGCATCGAATTTCCGGACTGGAAGGCTGTCGGGCACAGCTATTTCCATCCGTTCGGCCCGATCGGCATGCCGATCGACATGGTGGCCTTTCACCATTTCTGGCTGCGCCGCCGCGGGGAGGGCGACGAAACCGAACTGACCGAATATTCGCCGAACACGATCGCGGCTCGGCAGGGACGCTCGCCCCAGAATGCCAGGGACCCGAGAAATCCGGCAGCCCGCCTTGCCTATGCCTATCACTTCGACGCGTCGCTTTACGCGGCGTTCCTGCGGCGGCGCGCCGAGGCGGGTGGGGTCAGGCGGGTCGAAGGCAAGGTCGTCGCGGTGCATCTTCGAAGCGAAGACGGGTTCATCCAGGGAATCACGCTGGCCGATGGCCAAAGCCTGGCAGCCGATTTCTTCATCGATTGCACGGGGTTTCGCGGTCTTCTGATTGAGGATGCCCTGAAGACCGGCTATGAGGACTGGCGCCACTGGCTGCCCTGCGACCGGGCCGTGGCGGTACCCTGCGAGGGCAACGGTGCCCTGGAACCGTTCACGCGCGCCACCGCACGTGAAGCCGGTTGGCAATGGCGCATTCCCCTGCAGCATCGAACCGGCAACGGCTATGTCTATTGCAGCCGTCACATATCCGACGACCAGGCGGCCGCCGCGCTGATGGGCCGTCTTGAAGGCCGGGCGCTTGGTGAGCCACGGACGCTCAGATTCACAACCGGCCGCCGGCGGAAATTCTTTCACAAGAATTGCTTGGCTTTGGGTCTTGCCGCGGGCTTTGTCGAACCCCTGGAATCGACCAGCATCTACCTGATCCAGAGCGGCATCAGCCGCCTGATGGGATGCTTTCCCCACCGCGGTTTCGATCCGTCCGACGCAGCGGAATATGACCGGCTGATGGGCATGGAGTATGAACAGACGCGTGACTTCATTGCCCTGCACTACAAATGCAGCACGCGGCAGGATACCGCGCTTTGGCGGGAATGCCGGGATATGCCCATACCCGACAGCCTCGCCTACAAGTGGGAACAATTCCGCGCGGCTGGCCGGCTGGCGATCAGCAAGGACGAGCTGTTCACCCCCTCCAGCTGGGTCGCGGTTGCGTTGGGGCAGGGGCTAATGCCGGAACATTACGATCCCCTAGCGGACCTGATGGATGGTCGGAAACTGGACCAGAAAATGCTCCAGCTACGCCGGTTAGCCGGCGGTACGGCCGCCTCCCTGACGGCCCATGAAGTGTTTCTCTCGATCGCTTAAAGTGGCCCCGAAATTCGAATTCGAGAGCTACTCCAATACCTGCCAAAGCAGTGAATGGAGCTGCTGCCGGATGAGATGCGGCGGCTGAAGCTGCTGGAAGATGAGAACGGCAAGCTGAAGAAGCTGGTGGCGGACCTGTCTCTGGACAAGGCCATGTTGCAGGACGTGCTCCGCAGAAAACTGTAAGGCCTGCCCGCAAGCGCGAGCTGGTGAACAGGGCCTGCTGTGAATGGGATGTGTCGATCTGCCGAGCCTGTCGGGTTCTTCTGATGGATCCAACATCCTATCGCTACAAGCCCCCGCCGGCGCGGTCAGGCCGAGTTGGAGAAGCGCATCAGGGAGATTTGTGAGACCCGCGTGCGCTACGGCTACCGTCGCGTGCAGGTACTGCTGCGCCGGGAGGGCGTTCAGGTGAACCACAAAAGGACTTATCGTGTCTATCGCGAGTTAGGCCTGCAATTGCGGGCTAAAACACCCAAGCGGCGCGTCAGGGCCAAGCTGCGGGAAGACCGCTGCCCGGCTGTGATGCCCAACCAGACGTGGGCAGTGGACTTTGTCCACGACCAGTTGGCACTGGGCAGAAAGATGCGGGTTTTGACGGTGGTCGATATCTTCTCGAAGTTCTCGCCCGCGATCGATCCGCGGTTCAGCTATCGGGGCGAAGACGTGGTGGCGACATTGGAACGGGTCTGCGGGCAAACAGGCTATCCCGGCACAATCCGTGTCGATCAGGGATCGGAGTTTGTGTCGCGCGATCTGGACCTGTGGGCGTACACCCACGGCGTTACGCTGGACTTCAGCCGGCCTGGAAAGCCGACCGACAATGCCTTCATCGAAGCCTTCAACAGCAAACTGCGGGCGGAATGTCTGAACGCTCATTGGTTCATGAGCCTTGAAGATGCCCGGCAAAAGTTGGAGGATTGGCGCAGGTACTACAACGAAGACAGGCCCCACAGCGGAATCGGTCAGATACCCCCGATTTTGCTGCACAACCCCAGTGGCGCATCCGGCCCGCCGCTAGGCATCGAAGCGGAAAACTCTGGCTTCGGATGAGGTAACGTTGGGGAGCGGAGCAAACCAGAACAGATTCTCCCTCTGAACGAGGTCATATCGGGGGCAAGGTCAGGGTCGTTAGGCAATCCGCTGGTAGCACCTAGGTGCGAAATGAAGCGCGAAATGCAGTGCGATTTGAGGCGCGAAATGGAACGCGGTACCCGCGGGCAGATGCCGTGCGGGCTGATGGTACTCGCCGTTCGGCTCGTCCCTGAATTGCGCCGTATGGCGCAAAGACCAGGCACCGTGCGGTGCCTTGAAAATGGTACGGGCGGCCGGACTTGAACCGGCACAGGCCTTGCGGCCCAACGGATTTTCATACCACTTCGGCTTTCGCCGCCGCCCATAGGCGTTCGTGGTCTGGACTATCCCTTCACCATGGCGTCGCCGCGTTAGGTGCTGCCCGTCTAGTCTCTACGCCTTCCCAAGATAGGGCTTGGCTCGGGATTGCCAGTGAAGGTTTCCCCGAATTTGGGCAGTTCTACTCCGGCGATTTCTCGCCGGGCACTCAACGATCTAAGTCCGGTGCGTCTACCATTCCGCCACGCCCGCAAACGCTTCGCTTTCGAACCTCTTTTAAACCTCAGTGCCGCTGCCAAAAGTGGCCTGCAGCCGTCCTTAGCACACGCTGCGCTAAGCAAGCCATTTTGTGCTAGCGGTGTGCTAGCTGTGAATTCCGATAAGGTGTTGATAAACGCGGATAAATCGTCCAAACGGCGAATTTTAAGTCCGGTGCGTCTACCAGTTCCGCCACGGGGCCGTCCGGCGCAATCAGATGCTTGGCCAAGGCCCAAAATACAGGCGATTGCTGCTCGTTACCAGAATGCCGCGGCCCAAGGTCTGAACGCCTGCTTCATGCGCCCAGCCGCAGATTGGGGGGAGGGGCTGACTATTACCGGAGCGCCCTGGAGATTTTGTCAAACGTCGAGAGGGGCGGCAGCGTTTCCAGCCTTCTCTGTGCGGCGGTGATGCCATTTTCCATGAGGGACGGGACCTGCTGGCCGAATGCCACGCCCATCAGAAAACTGAAAACGATCGCCTTGAGCATCCTGTGACTGCCTATGTGACCATACGGAAGGTCTGCTGCAATTCCCTGATCGCGGCATGGGCCTTGCGGAAATCCTGAATGGCGATCTTTGGCCTGATGGCGGCGAGGGTCCAGTTTGCCGAACCGACCGGTGACCTGCTCAACGTAACCTCTTCCACCGGTTGCGCCTGGCCCAGGTGGTTGAGGTACTGCAGGCAGATCTGCTCCAGATGCGTCTTCGCTACCGGCAACATGAGCCCCTTCCCCCGCAGCCTGTTTAGCGCAGGTGTCCGTCGTCGACGACCGTATGGTCAATTTTAGGTTAACCGCTCGGGTGTGCCTTTCGACCGAGGCCTTGCGGGCTTGCCGGCGCGGCGCAGCGCGTCATCCCGCATCGCGCCAAATGTGCGGTGATCCGATCCACGGATGAATGCCAAATGATATCAGCGAAAACTTTCTTTCATAAATCGGGCATGGCGGTTAAGCGAGGAAGGATTCGCGCGCATCCAGATTCTTGGTGGATCGGCCAGCCACGGGCTTCGCAGTGCGTAACTGAATTGCCACAGTCTTCAAAACAAATACGAGAGACTTCGAAGTTCGAGAAGCGCTCGGTCTCTCGTGACAAACCTGACAGCTATGCGAGCTCGCGCGCTTCGCGCCGGTCCGGCGCGCACCTGCACACTTCATATATGCGCGCACCCGATGTTTACAGTTGCCATTTCATCCATTCTTCACGTGTGATGACTCAAAGCTCCCGTCGATCACGCCAATCGCTGACGCGTCCACGAAGATAGCGTTGATAACATTACGCAAAATTCGGTCGGCGGCTCTGGACGCATACTTTCGTGCAGGGTACATGCGCCACCCAGCGAAGATTCGCTTGGTCCACAAAAAATAATTTGCTCCTGAGGGGGATACCAACATGATCTATGGATTGACGACGACACGTGCGCGCCTTGCGGGCGGCGTGGCCATGCTGGCGCTGAGCGCCGGCGCCGCGATGGCACAGCAGGCTGCTCCCGCCCAGCAGGGCGTCGAGCAGGTGGTTGTGTCATCGACCCGACTGCAGAATGCCGGCTTTGATGCGCCCACGCCGACGACGGTGATGAGCGCGGCCGACCTGGAAAAACAGGCCCAGCCCAATATTTTCGAAGCTGTGACCCAGCTGCCCGCGCTGGAAGGCTCCTCGGGCGTAACCTATAACACCGGCTCCACCACCACCGGTCTTCAGGGCCTGTCCGCGCTGAACCTGCGCGGCCTGGGCATTATCCGCACCCTGACCCTGATCGACGGCCAGCGCATCGTGCCCGCCAACCCGAACGGCGCGGTCGACGTCTCGCAGATGCCGCAGCTTCTGATCCAGCGCGTGGACGTTGTGACCGGCGGTGCCTCGGCTTCCTGGGGTTCGGACGCCGTCGCCGGTGTCGTCAACTTCGTCACCGACAAGCATTTCGAGGGCTTCAAGTTCAACGCTTCGGGCGGCATGTCGACCTATGGCGACGACGGCACCGCGGTCATGCAGATGGCGGCCGGTACCAGCCTGATGGGTGGCCGCCTGCACATGGAAATGGCAGCGGAATACCAGAGTGCCGCTGGCGTGGCGCCCAGGCTCCCCGTGTCCTACAACCAGTTCGGCTCGAAAATCTATCCGGGCGGGCGCGAGTTCTTCTCGCAGGTCGGCACCGCGAACTATTCGCTGAATTCCAGTGGCTCGGGACTTAGCGGCGTTTCGGCGGGCTACACCGGTCCGCGCTTCATTGTCGGCAACCTGGCCCAGGATGCCAACACCTATCCCTATGTGATGGTGAACTCCGGTCCCAAGCAGGGCACCATCTTCGGCGCCAACGGCCAGGCATCGCAGTTCGACTATGCCGGCGGTTGTACGCCCAACTTCAATGGCAAGTTCAGCAGCTCGGGTTCGGTGACGGGCGCCATCGGCGGTACCTGCTTCGGCACGCCGGCCGATCCGGGTGACCAGACCGCGCGCCAGTTCACCCATTCGCTGATCGACCCGATCACCCGTGGCAACGTCTATGGCCGCATCTCCTACGACCTGAACGACAACACCGAGATCTATGCCACGATCAACATCTCGAACGTGCGCACCCAGAACATCCCGGCGCAGGGCAACTCCAACAAGGGCGGCATCGGCATCAAGTGCGATAACGCCTTCCTGCCCCAGACCGGCATGTTCGGCGTGGGCCTGAGCTATGCTGCAACCATCGCGGCCTGTAACGCGGCCTATGCGAATCCCCTCTATAATTCGAATGCCACAGTGACGGCGACGGGTGCTCCGGTGCAGGGCTTCTCGGTCACCACCTCCAACGGCAACATGAACCTGGACCAGATCGTCGACATCCAGCGTGACATGCGCCGCTATGTGGTCGGCGGCGACGGCGCCTTCAATGTGTTCGACACCGACTTCACCTGGGACAGCTATTTCCAGCACGGTGAGAACGACACGGCATTCCACATCCACAACATGCCGCTGAAGAACCGCTTCAACCTGGCGATGGACACGATCCAGCTGGCCGATGGCTCCATCGTCTGCCGCGATCCTGCCGCCCGAGCCAACGGCTGCGTGCCGTTCAATCCCTTCGGCACCTCCATGCCCAGCCCGGCGGCCATCGCCTATATCGACAACCAGGCCAATGGCGCCAAGGTTGGCGGTCCGGAGATGCGCCAGTATCTGCGCCAGGAAGCCTTCGGCCTCAACATCAACACCAACCCGATCAAGGATTGGGCCGGCGATGTGTCGGTGGCCTTCGGTTACGACTATCGCGAAGAAGCCTTCACCCAGTGGTCCGACCCCTATTCGGGCGGCATCACCGCCTCCAGCCCGGCCAACGCCCTCTATCCCTGCACCGATCCGTCGATCGACTGCCAGGCTTCGGGCGGCGCCACCGGTCACGTCAATCCGGGCAACTGGAATGCCGGCAACTTCACCGCCGGCCAGGGCAACTACCATGTGAACGAAGTGTTCGCCGAAACCGGCATCCCGCTGATCAACGATGCCACCTGGGGCAAGGCCGACCTGGATCTTGCCGGTCGTTTCGAGCGCTACTCCACCGCCGGCGACATCATGGCCTGGAAGGTGGGCCTGACCTGGGATACGCCGCTGCCGGGCGTGCGCCTGCGCACCCTCATGTCGCGTGACGTCCGCGCTCCGAACCTGGCCGACCTCTACCTGCCGCGCCAGACCCTCAATGGCGGCTTCTGCAACAAGTTCGCCGACCCGAACTGCACCCAGAACCAGGTCATGGGCCAGACGAATGCGGGCAACCCCCTGCTGAAGCCCGAAAAAGGCCAGACCACCCAGATCGGCGTGGTCTACCAGCCCGACTTCCTGCCCGGCTTCCAGGCCTCGTTCGACTACTACCGCATCATCGTCAAGGGCATCATCGCCTCGTCCGGCCCGCAGACGGTCGAAGATCTCTGCTCGCAGGGCATCTCGAGCTACTGTTCGCAGCAGTTCATCCAGACCGCCAATGGCCAGCCGCAGACCGGCGCAGTGGGCAACCAGGGTCTGGCGGGCGATCCCAACCAGGTGCTGTCGATCACCGCGATCCCGTTCAACTCGGCGGGTCTGCTGACGGACGGCTTCGACGTCGAAGCCAGCTACCAGTTCGACCTGCAGGATTGGGATGTCCCCGGCGACTTCGTGGCCCGCCTCCTGGCCAACCACACCATGAAGTTCATCTCGGACCCGTTCCAGCCCGGACAGTACGCTTCGGAAAATGCGGGCGTCCTGGGCGGCGGCTTCAACAGCGACACCTACAGCGGCACAACCGGCAACGTCCTGACCTGGAAGGTTACTGCGCAGCAGAGCTGGCAGGGTGACAAGCTGGGCCTGACGCTGACGGAGCGCTGGTTCGCCGATGGCGTGATGCGCGGCAAGTGGCTCGGCCAGGGCATTACCAGCCCCGGCAACCAGTGGATCGTCTGCACCACCGGCTGCCCGACCGACAGCAACCAGGTCCATACGATCAACTACCAGTATGTGCCGTCGGTCCTCTACATGGACATCGGCGCCACCTACGATTGGACCGACTCGACCCAGCTTTATGTGAAGGTCAACAACGCGTTCAACACCAGCCCGCCGAACACCGGCAACAACGAAGTGAACAACACGCTGTATGACGTGATTGGCCGCTTCTACCAGGTCGGCATCCGCATCAACAATTGATGTGCACCGCGCAAGGGCCCCGAACCGGGGCCCTTGCCGGAGGCGATCGGGCCGATTCCCAGTTCCACGCATATCCCCCCTAGGGCATGCGTGTTTCCTCAGCCCCACAGGTTTTCACCTGTGGGGCATTTTTCTGCCTGCTCCGGCAATTTCCGCGTCCGACCGCCTGCTTGGCGGGCCACAGGACGGGAGCTATGCTTTCGCCGATAACAAGTGTCCGGGCGTGGGCCTGGGCCGAAAGAATTGGGGGCAGCGATGACGGCCTTTGTCCGTTCAATTGGCGCGGCTGTAGCGATCATCGCCGCGTCGCCGGCTCTGGCCGCCGACATTTCCGGGACCTGGGATGTCGCGGTGCGTGAAGCCGGCGCCAGGAACTTCTATCTGCCCATGACCGACGGCCGCCTGGTGATCGAACCGGGCGGGCAGGCGGCCCACTTCAACGCGCTCACTTTTGCCGCCAGCCGGGGCGCGGACGGCTTGCACCTGGCCTGCATGGCGCGCGGCAAGCCATGCGGCAGTCTGGTTCTGCAGCTCTCGGATGATCGGCTGACCGGCAAGGGCACGCTGAACGACGGCGACGGTCTGGCGCGGCCGGTAACACTGCAAGGGGTGCGGCCGGCGCCGCGCCGCGCGCCCCGCACGATCGACTTCGCGCCCACACGGTTTCACAATGTCTATTCGCCCGCGATCGCGCCGGTCCTCCATATCCAGCCGGGCGACACCGTGCATACCCGCACGCTGGACAGCCGAGGCTATGATCGTGACGGCACTCCCCGCGCACCGCGCGGCAATCCGCTGACGGGCCCCTTTTATATAGAAGGCGCAATGCCGGGCGACACGCTGGTGGTGCACCTGGACAGGGTGCGCACAAACCGCGACAGCGCCTATCAGTCCAACCTCATCGCCAGCTCCGCGCTTGAAGCCGGTTACCTGCGCAGCATCGCCCATCTGGAGGGCGGCTTCACGCAATGGAAGCTCGACGCGGCGGCGGGCACGGCCAGTATCGTTGATCCGAGCGCCAGGATGAGCGGCTATACCGTCAGGCTGTCGCCCATGCTGGGCTGTGTGGGCGTGGCGCCGCCGCGCGACGAGGTGCTGGGAAGCGGCCACCTGGGCCCCTTCGGCGGCAACATGGATTCGCCGGAGGTACGCGAGGGCGCCTCTCTTTATATACCGGTGTTCCAGCCCGGCGCGCTGCTGTTCCTGGGCGACGGCCACGCCCAGCAGGGCGACGGCGAATTGCCGGGCCAGGGGCTGGAAACCTCGATGGATGTTCAGTTCCGCGTCGACCTGATCCCGGGCAAGGCGCTGGGCCAGCCGCGCCTGGAAAATGCCGATTCGGTGATGATCATGGGCACCGGCGGCACGCTGGATGCCGCGATGAAGAGCGCCACGACCCAGATGAGCCGCTGGCTCGCGGACACTTATGGCCTGACCCCGCATGACATCGCTCCGCTGCTGGGCACTGCGATGCAATACCGGATCGCCGAGGTGGTGGATTCCGAATTCAACGTCGTCGCCAAGATCAGCAAGGACGCGCTGGCAAGGATTCGCAAATAGACGGACAGGGGAAGATGGGCAAAATTGCAATTGCGGGCTCCGGCTTCATCGGCCGGGCCTGGGCGATCAGCTTCGCGCGCGCCGGCCATGACGTGACGCTGTGGGACCAGCAGCAGGACGCGCCGGCCCGGGCGCTGGACTATATCGACGCGCTTTTGCCCGACCTGGCCGCCAATGATCTTCTGAACGGCGATAGCGCCGCGGCGGTGCGGGCGCGCCTGCACCCGGCGGCCGGACTGGATGAGGCGCTGGCCGATGCGGCTTACGTCCAGGAAAACACGCCCGAAGACCTGGCGGTGAAGCGTGCCGTCTTCGCCCGGCTGGATGCGGCCAGCCCGAAAGACTGCATCCTGGCCAGCTCGACCTCGGCCCTTCTGCCGTCCAGCTTCACCGAAGCCCTTGCCGGGCGAAACCGCTGCATCGTGGTGCATCCCATCAATCCACCCTATCTGATCCCCGCCGCCGAAGTGGTGCCCGCGCCCTGGACCGACCCCGCGGTGGTCGAACGCACGGTGGACTTCCTGAAGGCTGCCGGCCACGCCCCTATCGTGATGGCGCGCGAAATCGACGGCTTCATCATGAACCGGCTTCAGGGGGCGCTGCTGGAAGAAGCCTTCCGGCTGGTGGCCCACGGCTATGCCAGCGCCGCCGACATCGATACCGGCATCCGCGACGGCCTGGCGTTGCGCTGGTCCTTCATGGGCCCGTTCGAGACCATCGACCTCAACGCGCCGGGGGGCGTGCGCGACTATGTCGAACGCTACTGGCCGGTCTATCGACGGATTGCCGAAAGCGCGCTGGACCATCCCGATTGGGATGGCCCGGTGCTGGATCGGATCGAGGCGGAACGGCGGACGGCGCTGGCCGCCGATGACCTGCCCGGGCGCCAGGCCTGGCGCGACCGGCGGCTGATGGCGCTGGCAGCGCACAAGCGCCGCGCCGAAAAAGAGATCGGCTCATGAACAAGGTCATCATCACCTGCGCGGTGACGGGTGCGATCCACACGCCGTCCATGTCGCCCTATCTGCCGGTGACGCCGGACGAGATCGCCCAGGCCGCCATCGGCGCCGCCGAAGCCGGCGCGGCGGTCATCCACCTGCATGCGCGCGATCCGCAAACCGGCAAGCCCGACCAGACGCCTGAGGCTTTCGCCCGCTTTCTGCCGCGCATCAAGCAGGCGACGGATGCGGTGGTGAACCTGACAACGGGCGGCGCGCCCTGGATGACGGTGAACGACCGCATCCGCCCCGCCGCGACTTTCAAGCCGGAAGTCGCCTCGCTCAACATGGGCTCGATGAACTTCGGCCTGTTTCCCATGCTGAACCGGTTCAAGACCTTTCGTTTCGACTGGGAGAAAGAGGCGCTGGAGGGTTCGCGCGACCTGGTGTTCCGCAACACCTTCCGCGACATCGAATATGTGCTGCGGGAGCTGGGCGATTGCGGCACGCGGTTCGAGTTCGAATGCTATGACATCTCCCATCTCTACAATCTGGCACATTTCCTGGAACGCGGGCTGGTGAAACCGCCGCTGTTCGTCCAATCGGTGTTCGGCATCCTGGGCGGCATCGGCGCCCATCCCGAAGATGTCGCGCACATGCGGCGCACGGCCGACCGGCTGTTCGGCGGCGAATATCAATGGTCGGTCCTGGGCGCGGGGAAAAACCAGCTGGCCGTCGCCGCCCAGGCCGCGGCCATGGGCGGGCATGTGCGCGTGGGCCTGGAAGATTCGCTGTGGGCCGGCCGCGGCAGGCTGGCGCAATCGAATGCCCAACAGGTGCGCCTGGTGCGCCAGATCATCGAGGGCCTGGGCCGCGAAATCGCCAGCCCGGACGAGGCGCGCGCCATCCTGTCGCTGAAGGGCGGCGACCAGGTAAGCTTCTAGGCCGGTCTCCCGTCAACCCGGCCGCGCGGTCATCAGGAAGATCAGCGCCAGCACGCTGACCGCGCTGACAGCGGAGGCGATCTTGTGAATGGGTGCGGCCAGCGCCGCATCCAACTCCGGCCCCGGCGCCGCCGCCAGAACCCGGCGCTGCCAGGGCAGGTGCAGCAGGAAACCGTTCAGCAGCAGGACGGCGAAGATCGCATAAGTGCAAAGCAGCCAGGGTGCGGCGGGGTCATAGCCATAGGCCTGGGCCAGGGCGCCGCCCACCACACCGGTCAGGATCCAGCCGATGCCGCCGGCTTTGGAAAGCGGATTGGCGGCCCGGAACGCGGCATGGATCGCCCCGGCGTCACCCGTCCGGGCGATCCGCTGCAGATAGATGCCCAGCCCGCCGGTGAAGGCGAACGAGAACATGAAAAGAAGAAGATGCAGAAAAAGCAGACCTTCGCTCATATGGCCCCCCGCCTGTTTTTCCGGAAACTCGCGCCATCGCGGCCCGGATTTCCGGTCTGTCCGGTCCGCCGACCGGCCTTGCGAGCGCAAGTTATGCTCCCTCCTTTCTCCTTTCAATCCTGGTCGCCGCCAGCCTCGCCTCTGCCAGGTGGCGGAAATTGTGACAGTCTGGCGGCAGGTTGTATTCGGGTGCTCCCCCCCGGCCCGCCCAATTGACTCGGGCTCCGGGGAAGAAGAATACTAATCGGACTTGGCTCTCCCACTGCGGAGGCTTGACATGGGCAGCAAGGTACCCGACGCCGAAACGACCCAGGCGATCTGGATCGCCAAGGCGAACATTGATCGCTTCCGTGATCTGCTGGAGTCATCGGCGATCGACGCCGACCGTCAAAAGACGATCCGGGATCTGATGATGCGGGAAGAAGCCACGCTCAAGCGGCTGTCCGCGGAATAGTAGCCTGCCGCTTTTTCCGATCTTCGATCGGTCCATGCGGAAATGGCTTTGCAGTCTTGCTGCAAACCGGCCTGAAAAGCCTTTCAGGCTTCGGGACTCCTCCGGCGCTACCGCCCCTTGGCGATGCGGATTTTCGGCGGCGGCGGGGGTTCGGCGGCTTTGGCTTTGGCGGCGGCTCTGGTGACCGCGGAAGCGGCGGCGCGCTTCTTCACGGCGGCCTCGGACATGTCGTTGGGGGTCTTGGGCATCTGGTCGCTCCGGGGGTCGGCGGACCATAAGGCCGCGTCCGCGATGCGGCAATGGCTTCAAGGCGCAAACTTCCGGGTACCGAAGCGCGGCCGCGGCGCGGATTTCTCCTAGCTATATCAAAGGCTTACGTCGTTGCCGGCAGGACATGCCAAGATGACGTGAGATTAATACAACGTCTTTAGGATCGCGGCGTCATCCAGAGGACGCCACGTGACCAAGGGCATGAACATGGCAGCGGCGCTTTTTATGGCTCAAGGCGCAGAATGCTTCTATTGCGCGTGCGAATTTGAAGGGAATGTCATGGTCGGCAAGAGCGCCCGCGCATGGACCAGGGATCACGTAAGGCCGGCCAGTGCCGGGCACAAATCTGTCCGAAACCTGGTTCTGGCGTGCCTGGCCTGCAATCGCGAAAAGAAAAATCGCGAGCCGACGAAACAGGAACTGGCCCGCGCCCAGAAGGTCTGGGTTTCAGCGCTGAAGTATTTCAAGGCTTTCAACGGGCATGTGCCGCCGACCTTGACCCAGGTCTGATCCGGCCGGGCAACGAGACATTCGGAAAAGCCGAAACTGCACCAGTGCCCCAACGGGGGGCACTGTTACAGTTTGACCGGGGGTTGTGGTGATTAGGCTTGGGCTGGGCCGTCTCCGGGCTTTCCTTCGGCCATATTCTTTGAGGCTTTCAACACGCGAAGAAACTCCGTTTGGACTTCAAACGCACGCGCAGCCTGCTGAGCGTGGGCATCTGGGACATAGAACTTATCTATGTCCGTCTGCTGAAGCCCTCCATAGCCGAGAGCCTTCGCCATTTCCGATAGCAACTCTAGGCGCTCATGCTGTACACGAGAATCTGGCGGATTGGTTGTGCATAGGGTGTCGTACAGATCATGCCAGCGCTCTACGACTTTGGGATGATCTGCATACACCACATCAATCACGTTCAACGCTTGGGCCCATTCCAGGGAAATTGGAATGGATTTTCTATGGGCCATAAGTTGGATAAAAAGCCGCTCTTTGGCGGAGCGGCGTTCCTTTCTGTCTTGGTGATGCAGCGTCCACGCGACAGCAAGAATTGGCCCTAGAACCAATGCAATGAGAGTGAGCCAATCTTTGGTGTACATAATTGTGCCGGGATCGACCGGCGCAGAAGCGCTCATTTACACCCCCTAAATGCCCTTAAACGGTAGCCTCCCACTCCTCGATCAAATTAACAATATCGCCAATTTCCCAAAGGCGCTGTTCGAGGCCGCAAGCCATGGCCGGGGACATACGAACGGCGCTGTTGATCCGGGCGAAGTCGCAAATGGAAGCACCGGCACGATTTGAGCTAGGGTAGCAACCACCTGACCAAATACAAATGGTTCGCCACCCCATCCAGGACAAGGATCAGGGCCGCAAGGCAGAGCGGGCCGAGCAACAGGCGGAAAACGATCCTGGCGTCGATCTCGCCCGCATCGCCTCCCGCATTTGGGAGCAGCGACGTCACCGCCATGCCAAGGGAAAATACTATTCCTGCCATTAACAGAGGGTCAGTGATCGCTGCCATGGCTTTCCCTTCCTCGATCAGCTTCACGATGTGCTACTGTATCATGCGCATCGCGTCGGCCTTGCGCTTTTCGCCTTTGGGCCCGCATGGGCGTATGGTGCCTTTCTGGCTTGCATTGTGGAGGTCACCATGAACCGCCAAAGCGTCAATCGCATCTGTGCCGCCGTTCCGCTGATCCTGTCTCTCGTGGCCTGTGTCTGGGTCCTTGGCAACGTTGCCGGGGGTGCCAAGACCGGCGGTGATGAGGGCTTAGGGTTCAAAGTCTTTTGGCTCCTGATCCTGGCTCAAATGCCCTTTATCGTGGGGTATCTGGTCACGGCGGACTGGAAGCGCCAGGGCTCGGTAGCCGCCCGGCTGGTTCTCCAAGGGGCGGCGCTCGTCTTGGCTTTCAGCCCGGTAGCCTATTTCAGGCTATAGGCCGGATTCGTGCAATCCTACCTTTCGGCCAACTGCACCAGTGCCGAACAGCGGGCACTGGTACAGTTTGACCTAGGGTTGCGTGACCAAGAGCACGATTCCAAGAACGAGCGAGATGATCGCCGTCCATGCGGCCGTCTTTTCCCAGACGTCAAAAAAAGCCGGATAGGTTTCTCTGTCAAAAACCTGGGGGAAGCCCTTAATCCTCATTTGGTCAGTCTTTTTCAGGCCCCAGCGCGCGATAAACATGGTCGCCGCTAGCACCAAGAGACCGAACCCAAGCAGCCCTAGCTGTGTCACGCTGCTGCCTCCCAATCTTCAATCAGCTTCACAATATCGCAATGTCCCAAAGCCGCCACTGAGAGCCACAAGCCATTGCCGGAGACATACGAACGGCCCTGTTAATCCGGGCGAAGTTATACCAGCAGGCTAGAGGGTGACCATGTGCACATGGTTTTCCAGCGTTTCGCCTTGAGCCTTCAGGCGGGAAATCCACCTCCCTGTCCACACCGGTTCGAGCCACACTTCCTTCTTGGTGATGGAAGGCAAACCAATGACGCAGGGCGTGGATAAAGGGGGAGGGGGCAAAAAAACCGTCCGGATTTCCCTGCGGAAAAGCCGGAAAAAGGATGCCGCGCCTGTGGCACAAGTCACCGAAGCCGCGGGTGCCCAAACCCCGCGCCCGCCTGCCCGGCCTTCAGGCCAGATCGCGTCCGCGCCGAAACGGGGGCACTGCATAGAACAAGCCATTGATTTTGCTATAGGAGAAAGGGGTCGCTAAACTTGTGGTTGTGACCGTTTGACTTGGACAGAAGCATCCGTATAAGTGCGCGCCTTCCGGCGGCCTCGATGGCGTGTCCGGTCCGAAATTCGACGAAAAGAGACAAGCATGAGCAAGCGCGCCAATTCCAAGTACAAGCTCGACCGCCGCGTCGGCGAGAATCTCTGGGGCCGTCCCAAGAGCCCCGTCAACAAGCGCTCCTATGGCCCGGGCCAGCACGGCCAGCGCCGCGCCAAGAAGCTCTCCGACTATGGCACCCAGCTTCAGGCCAAGCAGAAGCTGAAGGGCTATTACGGCAACATCACCGAGCGGCAGTTCCGCAAATACTACACCGACGCCTCGCGCCGCCCCGGCGACACCGGCGAGAACATGATCGGCCTGCTTGAGACACGTCTCGACACCGTCGTGTATCGCGCCAAGTTCGTGCCGACGCCCTTCGCCGCCCGCCAACTGGTCAGCCACGGCCATGTGAAGGTCAATGGCCGCCGCGTCACCATCGCCTCCTATCACGTCACCGACAAGGACCAGATCGAGCTGTCCGACAAGGCGCGCGAGATGGCGCTGGTGCTGGAAGCCTCCAAGTCGGCCGAGCGCGACACGCCCGACTATCTGGAAGTCCATGAAGGCCGTTCGGTCAAGCTGCTGCGCACCCCCAAGCTGGCCGACGTGCCCTATGCCGTCCAGATGGAGCCGCACCTGATCGTCGAATTCTACTCGCGTTAATTCGCTTTCACATGCCAGACAAAGCCCGCGGGCATGGCTCGCGGGCTTTTTCTTTTGCACAACCGCGCTAGGCTTTCCCCGAAGCGATCGGGCTGGGGCCGCGCATGTACACGCTGTACGGGGATCTGGGATCGGGCGCCTTCAGTGCCGAAGCCGCGCTGGCCGAGGCCGGGGCGCCTTACGCCTTCGAACTGGTGTCGCTGGAGAAAAACGAGCAGAAACAGCCCGCCTTCCTGGCCATCAATCCGTCGGGCAAGATGCCGGCGCTGCGCCTGGCGGAAGGCGAGATCGTCACCGAATCCGCCGCGATCCTTCTGACCATCGCCGACCACTTCCCCCAGGCGCGGCTGTTGCCGCCGCTGGGAAGTCCCGCCCGCGCGAAAGCCTATCGCTGGCTGGCCTTCATGGCGGGCGAGGTCTATCCGATCGTGGAGATCGTGGATTATCCCGAACGCTTCGCCCCGCCCGGCTGCGATGTGGAGGGCGTCCGCCGCATCGCCCGCGACCGCATCCGCGAGCGGCTTTTGATCGTGGAGCGGATGATGGCGGGTGAGACGTTCCTGGCCGGCGGTTTTTCCATCCTGGACATCTATGCGGCCATGTTCAGCCGCTGGAGCCTGGAGCCCGACTGGAAAGAGGCCCACCTGCCGCGCCTGATGGCGCTGGCCAGGAGCGTCTCACGCCGCCCGGCCATCGGGGCAGTGTGGAAACGGCATTTTCAGAGAAAATGAAGCCCCGTTGTCATCCCGGGCGCACTGCAGCGCGCGGCGATGCCGCGCAGACCCGGGACCCATCGGGCCTGCTTGCGAAATGGGTCCCGGCTCGCGCGCTGCTGGCGCAGCGCTTGGCCGGGATGACAGGAAGTTTTCTAGGCCGCAGGCTCGAGCGCGACACCACGTTCTTCAAGGAAGGGCACCAACTCTTCCTGCTCGAACATCTCGCGCACGATGTCGGCGCCGCCCACGAACTCGCCCTTCACATAGAGCTGGGGAATGGTCGGCCAGTTGGAGAAGGTCTTGATGCCCTCGCGCACTTCCTGGTCCTCCAGCACATTCACGGCTTTGAACTTGACCCCGACATGGGACAGGATCTGCACCGTCACGGCGGAAAAGCCGCACTGGGGAAAGGCGGGCGTGCCCTTCATGTAGAGCAGCACATCGTTGCTCTTAACATCGTCGGCGATGCGGGCCTGGACGTCGGACATGGGGCACCTTTCTGAAAGCGTAGGCTTGATCTAAGCATGGGGCGGCCACGGGTCAAGACGGCCCCAAGGCCTTGGAAAATACATGCAATCCAGCCTGCCGCCCGCGCTCCCATCCTCTTTGGCCGCCGCCCTGGATGCGGCTCTTCAGGGCGTTTCGCGCAAGGATCTGGCGGTCCGGGCACAAATCCAGTCCACGGCCTATCGCGGCGGGGGAACCAGCCGGCCCATCGTCACGGGTGCCGACGCACTGGCCTATGCCCTGGCGCGCATGCCCGCCACCTTTGCCGCCTGCACGGCCGTGTTCGCGCGCCTGGCACAGGCGATGCCGGAATTCGCGCCCGCCAGCCTGCTGGATGTGGGGGCCGGACCGGGAACCGCATCCTGGGCGGCGATCGCGGCGTGGCCGGGGCTCGGCGCCGTGACCATGCTGGACCACAATCCGGCGCTGCGTGCGCTGGCGCAGCGGCTGGCCGATGGCGGACCGCTGGCGGCGGCCCGGATCGCGGCGGGAGATGCCGAAACGGGTGATGGCGCCGAGCTTGTGGTCGCCAGCTATGTGCTTGCGGAACTGCCGGAGGACCGCGCAGCCGCGCTGGCGCTGAAGCTGTGGCAGCGGGCAGGCAAGGCGCTGGTGCTGGTAGAACCGGGCACGCCGGCAGGCTTTGGCCGTATCCGCGCCGCCCGCGCCGCGCTGATCGAAGAGGGCGGCATGATCGCCGCACCCTGCACCCACGACAATGCGTGCCCGATGGCCGGTAATGACTGGTGCCATTTCTCACAGCGGCTGCCGCGCACGCGCGACCATATGGTGCTCAAGGACGCCAGCGTGCCATTCGAGGACGAGCGATACAGCTATCTGGCGGTGACGCGCGCGGCGCCGTTGCTGCGCGGCGCGCGCATTCTCTCGCCGCCGCTGACGGAAAAGCCCGGCCTGACCTTCAAACTATGCGACGGCGACGGCTTGCGCGCCCGGTTCGTCGCCCGCCGCGACAAGGATGCATACCGCCGCGCGCGGCGGCGAAGCTGGGGCGATCTGCTCTGACCGGATTCAGGGTGCGTGCCCGTATAATGCCACCTGGCCTGATGCCGGCTGCTCCAGCAGCGGCGCCGATCACGAATCAGATTGAAACAGAATGTAACCGGCGCCGGTCAGTCCTTGGCGACAGTGGTCAACTGCAACGCATGCAGCACGCCGCCCATGTTGCCCTTCAGCGCGGCATAGACCATCTGGTGCTGGGCGACGCGCGTCTTGCCCTTGAAGGCGGATGATCTGACCGTGGCGGCCCAGTGATTGTCGTCACCGGCCAGGTCGCGCATCTCGACCTCCGCATCGGGGAAGGCGGCCTTGATATAGGCTTCGATCTCGTTGCCCTTCATACCCATTGCGACACCTGTCAGTTGGTCATCGGGATTTCTTCGCCCGACATGAAATTGGGGAACCAGCCTTCATGGGCCGCCTTCAGGGCGGCAATGGACACACTATTGCTGTCTTCCAGTACCAGGCGGTCGCCGCCGGTTTTGCCCAGCGCGGCAACGGAAATATAGGCGGCGCGCGCTTCCTCGATGATCCTGTCCGCTTCTTCGAACGGCGCGGCGATGACATAACGCGCCTGGTCTTCGCCGAACCAGAAGGGAATGGGCTCGGGAAGCCCGGCGACACCGATGCTGGCGCCGATGCCGCCACCGATGGCCATTTCCGCCACCGCGACCAACAGGCCACCATCGGACACATCATGGCAGGTATCCACGCGGCTCTGTTCGATCAGGCCGCGCACGAAATCGCCATGCTTCTTTTCCAGCGCCGGATCGACCCTGGGCGCGGGGCCGTCCTCACGGCCCTCGATCTCGCGCAGGTAGATCGACTGGCCAAGATGGCCCTTGGTCTCACCGATCACGATCACCACGTCGCCCTGCCGCTTGAAGGCGACGGTGGCCATTTTGGTGACGTCCTTCAACAGGCCGACTCCGCCGATGGCGGGCGTGGGCAGGATGCCTTCGCCGTTGGTCTCGTTATATAGGGAACAGTTGCCGCCGATGACCGGATAGTCCAGCGCCCGGCAGGCCGCGCCGATGCCGTCGATGCCCGCCACGATCTCCCACATGATCTCGGGTTTCTGGGGATTGCCGTAATTCAGATTGTCGGTCACCGCCAGCGGAGTACCGCCGACGGCGGTGATGTTGCGATACGATTCCGCCACGGCCTGCGCGCCGCCCTGGTACGGATCAGCCTTGGCATATCGGGGCGTCACGTCGGTGGTGATGGCCAGCGCCTTGCTGGAACCGTGCACGCGCACCACCGCGGCATCACCGCCCGGATGCTGCACCGTGTCGTTCATCACGCTGTTGTCATACTGTTCCCAGATCCAGCGGCGGCTGGCCATGTCGGGCGCGGCCAGGATGGCCTTCAATGATGCCAGTACGGATTTCGATTTGTCGAAAGAAACATCGCCGCCTTTGGGTTCGCGCGGCTGATAAGGCCGCTCATAGACCGGCGCCTCGTCAGACAGGGCGGTGATGGGCATGTCGGCCACCACTTCTGCCTTGTGCTTCACGACCAGGCGCCTGGTATCGGTGGTGACGCCTATGACGGCGAAATCCAGCTCCCATTTTTTGAAAATGGCTTCGGCCTCGGCTTCGCGGCCGGGCTTCAGAACTGCCAGCATGCGTTCCTGCGACTCCGACAGCATCATCTCGTACGCCGTCATGTTCGCTTCGCGCTGGGGCACCTTGTCCAGGTCCAGCTCGATGCCGCTGCCGCCCTTGTCGCCCATCTCGGCCGACGAAGACGTCAGACCCGCCGCGCCCATGTCCTGAATGGCGATGATGGCGTCGGTCGCCATCAGTTCCAGGCAGGCTTCCAGCAGCAGCTTCTCGGTGAAGGGATCGCCCACCTGCACGGTGGGGCGTTTTTCCTCGGATGCGTCGTCAAATTCCGCGCTGGCCATGGTCGCGCCATGGATGCCGTCGCGGCCGGTCTTGGAGCCGATATAGACCACGGGATTGCCCGCGCCTTTCGCTGCCGAATAGAAGATGTTATCGGCCTTGGCGAGCCCGACGCACATGGCGTTGACCAGGATGTTGCCGTTGTAGCTCTTGTGGAAATTGACCTCGCCGCCCACGGTGGGCACGCCCATGCAGTTGCCATAGCCGCCGATGCCGCTGACCACACCCGAAACCAGATGGCGGGTTTTCGGATGCGACGGCTCGCCGAAGCGCAGCGCGTTCATCATGGCGATGGGGCGCGCGCCCATGGTGAAGACGTCGCGCATGATGCCGCCCACGCCGGTCGCCGCGCCCTGATAGGGCTCGATGAAGCTGGGGTGATTGTGGCTTTCCATCTTGAAGATCGCGGCGTCGCCGTCGCCGATGTCGATCACCCCGGCATTCTCGCCGGGCCCCTGCAGCACCCAGGGTGCCTTGGTCGGCAACTTCTTCAGATGCGCGCGGGTGGACTTGTAGGAGCAGTGCTCCGACCACATCACCGAAAAGACGCCCAGCTCCACCAGCGTGGGCGTCCGGCCCATCAGGTCCAGGATCTTCTGGTATTCGGATTCGGAAAGGCCATGGTCCTTGACCATTTCCGGCGTGATCGCGGTCATTTAGGTTCTCAGGAAAGCGTTTCGATCAGGCTATGGAACAGCGCGCGGCCGTCTGTTCCGCCGGTGACGGGGTCTACCACCCGTTCGGGATGGGGCATCATGCCCAGCACATTGCGCTTGTCGTTCAGGATGCCGGCGATGTCGCGCGCCGATCCGTTGGGATTGCCCTTGTAGCGGAACACCACGCGGCCTTCGCCTTCCAGCCGGTTCAGCGTCTCCTCGTCGGCATAGTAATTGCCCTCGCCATGGGCGACCGGAACGGTGATCTCCTGGCCCTTTTCGTAATGGCGGGCAAAGGCGTTCTGCGTCTCCTCCACCGACAGCGTCACCGGCTTGCAGACGAATTTGAGGCCCGCATTGCGCATCAGCGCGCCGGGCAGAAGCCCCGACTCGGTCAGCACCTGGAAGCCGTTGCAGATGCCCAGCACCATGCCGCCCTTGTCGGCATGGGCCTTGACGGCCTGCATCACCCTGGATTGGCTGGCCATCGCCCCGCAGCGCAGATAGTCGCCATAGGAAAACCCGCCCGGCAGCACCACCAGATCGACATCCGGCAATTCGCTGTCCTGGTGCCAGACCATGGCGGGTGCCTGGCCGGTCATCTGCTCCAGCGCGACCTTGGCGTCGCGGTCGCAATTGGCGGCGGGAAAGACGATGACGGCGGATTTCACTTTACAACCTCGTCATGGCCCGCCAGCGAGCGGAGCGACGCGCGTGCGGGCCATCCAGTTTCACGCGCGACCCTTGCAAGTCTCAACCCTTCAACTCGATCTCGTATTTCTCGATCACCGTGTTGGCCAGAAGCTTGTCGCACATGGCCTTGAGTTCAGCCTTCGCCTTGCCGGCGTCGGTTTCGTTCAGTTCCAGGTCGATCACCTTGCCCTGGCGCACCTCGCCGACCGAGCCGAAGCCCAGCCCGTTCAGGGCATGGCCGATCGCCTTGCCCTGGGGATCGAGAACACCGTTTTTCAGGGTCACGAATACGCGCGCTTTCATTCGTCCTCCTTCGTGGGCCGCGGCGCGGCCACCTCAGGATGACGAATCCCTGCAGAATGGAACATGTCGGTCATTTGCCTTTTTGAAAGCCGCGGTAAGGATTTTTGCTTTCCCGATCCCCGCCTGGAAAGTCTCATTAGCTCTTCGATGTCGCCGCGGATGAGTGCCATCTTTTTTCCGCGGCTCCAACCTTTGATTTGGCGCTCCTTGATATGCGCGTCCCGCAAGTCATCGAACCACTTGGACCAAACCAGATTCGCGGGGCGCCGTGACGAGGTATACCCAACATACCTGGCTTCGTTGTGCTCCGCGACGCGGATATTCACGTCACCATGCGAAGTCGAACCTACGTAAAAGCTGCCATCCGCGCATCGCAGCATATAGGTCCATCCACCCATCAGGCCTTCGTCATGCTGAGGTGTGAGCGAAGCGAACCCCGAAGCATCACTGAACCAGCACCGGCCCCTTGTTCTCGCCCTGCACCGATTCCGGCATGATGCCAAGGCGGCGCGCGACTTCGCTATAGGCCTCGACCACGCCGCCCAGATCGCGGCGGAAACGGTCCTTGTCCAGCTTCTCGTTGGTGGCCACATCCCACAGGCGGCAATTGTCCGGGCTGATCTCGTCGGCCAGCACGATCCGCATGAAGTCGTTTTCCCAAAGCCGGCCGAATTCCAGCTTGAAGTCGACCAGCTTGATGCCGGCGCCCAAAAACAGGCCCGACAGGAAGTCGTTGACCCGGATGGTCAGGTTGACCATGTCGTCCAGGTCCTGTGGCGAAGCCCAGCCGAAAGCGGTGATGTGTTCCTCGCTGACCCAGGGATCGTTCAGCGAATCGTTCTTGTAGTAATATTCGATGATGGATCGGGGCAGGGGCGTGCCTTCCTCAATGCCCAGCCGCTTGGACATGGAGCCGGCGGCGACGTTTCGCACCACCACTTCCAGCGGAATGATCTCGACTTCCTTGATCAGCTGCTCGCGCATGTTCAGGCGGCGCACGAAATGGGTCGGCACGCCGATGCCCTGAAGCTGGGTCATCAGATATTCGCTGATGCGGTTGTTCAGGACGCCCTTGCCCTCGATCGTGTCCTTCTTGGCGCCGTTGCCGGCGGTGGCATCATCCTTGAAATACTGGATGACGGTGCCCGGTTCGGTACCTTCGTACAGGATCTTGGCTTTGCCTTCGTAGATGACGCGGCGGCGTTTCATGCGACTGTCCCTTCTTAGAGGAAGGGTCCTCATGCCGGAAAGGCGGCCGCCCGGGACCCAGACTCCAAATCTAATGGATGGAGCAGGCACGCGGCAATGTTGCGAAAGCGCCAGCCCACATCCATATGATGTCATATCGTCCATGGCGGCCCGCCGCACAAGGCGTGACGGCGATTTTGCGTAAATTATAGTGATAACAAGGAGTTATGCCATGCCCATCAGCTTCGATGACCGCCGCAAGGGCTTTGAGTCCAAATGGGCCCATGACGCGGAACTGCGTTTCCAGGTCGAGGCTCGGCGCGACCGGCTGGTGGGGGCCTGGGCGGCGGCCGAAAAGGGCCTGGCCGGGGCGGAGGCGGACAGTTTTGTCTCGGGCGTGATTGCCGCCGACATGCAGGAAAAAGGCGACGAGGACGTCTTTCGCAAACTGCGCGCCGAACTGGACGCGGACAAATATCCGGACGCGGTGATCCGGGCCAAGATGGCCGACTGCCTCGACCAGGCAGCGGCGGAAATCCTGAAGTCCTAACCGCCCCCGCGAAGCTGCCCCAGCGCCGCCTTGTAGCGGCGCGACAGCGGCACGCTCAGGTCCGGCAGGGTCACGGTATAGTCGCCTGACCCTTCGGGGCAAAGGCCCGTGACCAGCGCGCCATTGACCAGCCAGGACCGATGGGTGCGCACGAAGCCGCGCGGGGACAGGTCTTCTTCCACCGCCGACAGCGGCGAGCGCATCAGAAGCCGCCGCCCGTCCCGCAGCACGAATTCGACATAATTGCCGGCCGAGGCCACCGCCGTGATCTGGGCCAGTTGTACCCGTGTCAGCCGCGCGCCGTCGCGGATGTCGAAGGTCAGCGTCTGGCCCGGCGTTGCGATCAGTTGCTGCTGGCGCAGCAGATGCTCGATAAGGGCGAAGCCACCCTGGAACAGGCAATAGCCCAGCCCGTCCTTGCGGAGCTCGTACGCGAAGGTGGGCCAGAAATCCCCGAAATCGTAGTGTCCCCCGGCCAGCCAATAGGCCAGCTCGCGCAGCCACAGGAAACCGACCACGTGCGCCAGCGAAAAGGCCAGCGCCAGCGGCACATGCACCAGCAGCCGCCAGCGGGGGCGGACAAAAGGCGGTGCCAGCCGATATCCCACCCAGGTGATCCAGAACACCGCCATCAGGGTGATCCAGCTTGAGCCCTCCCAGATCAGCGGCTCGCGCCAGTCTATATGGTGCAGGTCGTGATAATCGGTGATCATGTTGAGCGCGTTGATCGCCCCCACCAGCACCGCGGCCACGCCAAAGGCATAAAAGAAGGTCCGGCGCAGGATGCCGCTGGTCCCCACTGCGTCGCCGCTGATCCCAAGCCATTGCCAGACATCACCAATCCGGCGCGCCGCGCCCCCGGGGGCTTTCGCCGGAAGCGGCGGCGGGGATGATGGGGTCAGGTTCGACATGCCGGGACCATAGCCCCAAGGACCGGCAAAACGGGAGAGCGATATGCGGCGGATTTGGATCACCGGCCTGGCGATCGCGGCGGGTGCGGCCCACGCGGCTGAACCGGGCTGGGGCCAGTATGGCGGCGATGCGGGCGGCCAGCGTTTCTCCCCCGCCGCCCGGATCACCCCCGCCAATGTGGGCCGGCTGACCGAGGCCTGGCGCACGACCGTCGACAGCGCCGCCGCGATCGGCCCCGCGGCGATGAAACGGTCCAGCTTCGAGAATACCCCCATCCTGGCAGAGGGGCGGCTCTATGCCTGTTCCCCCTTCAACCAGGTGGCGGCGCTCGATCCCGGCACGGGGCGGCAGCTCTGGCGCCATGACCCGCATCTGGACACGACCGTCCGCTACCCCAACGATTTCGTCTGCAGGGGCGTGGCCTTCGCGCGCGTGGCGCAAAACGGATTGTGTGCGGCGCGCATCTACATGAACACCGCGGACCGCCGCCTGATCGCGCTGGATGCGGCCAGCGGCAAGCCCTGTCCCGGCTTCGGCAGGAACGGCACGGTGACCATCGCACCCGATGGAACGCCCAGCCGAAAGGGCAACGTCCACACCACCTCCGCCCCCGTGGTCAGCCACGGCGTGGTGGTGGTGGGCTCGTCGGTCGACGACAACCAGCGGGTGGGCGAGCTGCGCGGCATCGTACATGCCTTCGATGCCGTCACCGGCGCCCCGCGCTGGAGCTTTGATCCACTCGCGGGCGAGCCCGCAACCTTCCATGGCGGCGCGGCAAATGTCTGGGCGCCGATGAGCGTGGATGAAGCACGCGGTCTCGTCTTTCTGCCGGTCTCCAGCACCAGTCCGGATTTCTGGGGCGGGATGCGCCAGGGCGCGGGGGGCTACGCCAATTCGGTGACGGCGCTGGACATCATGACGGGAAAGCCCGTCTGGTCATTCCAGACCACGCACCATGATGTGTGGGATTATGACGTTGCTTCCCAGCCGACCCTGGCGACGGTGACCTACAAGGGCAGGACCGTGCCCGCGGTGCTGCAGCCCACCAAGCAAGGTCTTCTGTTTACGCTGGATCGCCAAACGGGCAAGCCGGTGATCCCGGTGGTGGAACGCAAGGTGCCGCAGGGCGCCGCGCCGGGCGAGCATCTGTCGCCCACCCAGCCCTTTCCCGTCGCGCCGAAGCCGCTGGCGGCCAGCCACATCACGCCCGAAATGGCGTTCGGCCTGACATTCTGGGACCGGGGCAAATGCCGCGCGGCGATTGCGGGCGCCCGTCATGACGGCATGTTCACCCCGCCCAGCACGCAGGGTTCGCTGGTCTTTCCCTTCACCGGCGGCGGCAGCAACTGGGGCGGGCTGGCCTTCGATCCGGTCCACGATATCGCCTATGTGAACACGTCCAACGTGCTGCATCGGGTGACGCTGATCCCGCGCAAGGACTATGCGGCGGTAAAGAAGGCCAGCCCCGGCATCGAGGTTTCGCCCAACACGGGCGCGCCGTTCGGCATGAAGCGCGAGACGCTACTCTCGCCCTTCGGCATGCCGTGCAATCCACCGCCCTGGGGGCAACTGCACGCCATCGACATGCATGACGGTCACGAATTGTGGGCGGTGCCGCTGGGCACGAGTGAGGACCTGATGCCCTTCAGCCAATATATTCTTGGCAAGACAGGCACGCCCAATATGGGCGGGCCCATCGTGACGGCAGGCGGCCTCATATTCATCGGCGCGGCGATGGACAATTACCTGCGCGCATTTGATGCGAAGACGGGCAGGGAAGCATGGAAAGGCCGGCTTCCCGCCGGCGCCAACGCCACGCCCATGACCTATGTGTGGAAGGGCAGGCAGTATGTCGTGGTCGCGGTGGGCGGTCACGGCAAGCTGGGCAACCGCGACGCCAAGGATGACGATACGCTGATCGCATTCGCGTTGCCGGGTTGAGTCACAAAACCCGATCTGTCATGGCCCGGCCATCCCTGGAAAGGATGCGCCCGGGCCATCCAGGGCCGCGAACGCTGAAGCCCGTAATCCTGGACGGCCCATGTAAGCTGGGCCGTGACGGTTGCGCTATTTCCCGAACACGCGGCTGAAGATCGTGTCCACCGCCTTCAGGTGATAGCCCAGGTCGAACATCGCCTCCAGCTTGTCGTTGCTGAGGGCTTTGGACACATCCGGGTCGGCCTTCAGCAGGTCCAGCAGATTGCCTTCGCCGTTCCAGGCGCGCATGGCGTTGCGCTGGACCAGCCGGTAGCTGTCCTCGCGCGACACACCAGCCTGGGTCAGTGCCAGGAGCACGCGCTGGCTGTGCACCAGGCCGTGGGTGGCATCCAGGTTCTTCTGCATCCGCTCCGGATAGACGACCAGCTTTTCCACCACTTGGGTCATGCGCCCCAGGGCGAAGTCCAGGGTGATGGTGGCGTCGGGACCGATATAACGCTCGACCGAGGAATGGGAGATATCGCGCTCATGCCACAGCGCCACATTCTCCAGCGCCGGGATCACGGCGCTGCGCACCATGCGCGCCAGCCCGGTAACGTTTTCCGTCAGCACGGGATTGCGCTTGTGCGGCATCGCCGATGAACCCTTCTGGCCGGGGCTGAAATATTCCTCGGCCTCCAGCACTTCGGTTCTTTGCAGATGGCGTATTTCAACCGCAAGCCGTTCCAGCGACGAGGCGACCACGCCCAGCGCGGCGAAGAAGGCGGCATGGCGGTCGCGCGGGATCACCTGGGTGGAGACGGGTTCGACCGTCAGCCCCATCGCCTTTGCCACATGCTCTTCCACGCGCGGATCGATATTGGCGAAGGTGCCCACCGCGCCGGAAATGGCGCAGGTGGCGATCTCGGCACGCGCCGTCACCAGCCGGGCCCGGGCTCTGGTGAATTCGGCATAATAGGTCGCCAGCTTGATGCCGAAGGTGGTGGGCTCGGCATGGATGCCGTGGCTGCGCCCGATGGTGGGCGTCATCTTGTATTCGAAGGCGCGCTTCCTGATGGCGGCCAGCAGCGCATCGACATCGGCGATCAGGATATCGGCAGCCCGCATCAGCTGCACGTTCAAACAGGTATCCAGCACGTCGGAGCTGGTCATGCCCTGGTGGACGAAGCGCGCCTCCGGTCCCACGATCTCGGACAGGTGGGTGAGGAAGGCGATCACGTCATGCTTGACCTCGCGCTCGATCTCGTCGATGCGCGCCACGTCGAATTTCGCGTCGCGGCCTTTCTCCCATACCTTGGCCGCCGCCTCCTTCGGCACCACGCCCAGCTCGGCCAGCGCGTCGGTGGCGTGCGCTTCGATCTCGAACCAGATGCGGAATTTGGTTTCCGGGCTCCAGATCGAAACCATTGCGGGGCGTGCGTAGCGGGGGATCATCAACCTTGTCCTGAATAGCGGAGCATCGGCGGGAAAAATGCGGCCGTGCGACCAAAACCAGGAGGGCTTTTAACAGTCGCGCGTGATTGACAACAGGGGGCGGCCCGCCATCCTTTCCGGCAAAAACCACAGGGAGCCGGCCATGGACCTCTTCACCCCGGATCGCCGTGCCGTGTTGGCCGGGGCGGGTATTTCTCTGCTGGCTGGTCCGGCCCTGGCCAGGGCGGCGGCGCTTGGCCGGGCGGCCGGCCCGGTGAAGATCACCGCGATCGAGACCTTCGACATCCTGATGCCGCCGGGCCCCAGGCCCTATGTCCCAACCTATCGCGGCATGACCGGCGGACGCAGCAATGTGGTGCGGATCACCACCGATGCCGGGGTCGCCGGTCATTCCTTCCTGGGCACGGGCGCCGATGAAGCGCCTGCCGCCGCGCCGGTCCTGACCGGCCAGGATCTGTTCGCCGTCGAGGCGCACCTGAAAAAGGGCCTGCTGGGCTGGCCCAGCGTGGAAGAGGCGATGTGGGATGCCATCGGCAAAATCGCGGGCGAGCCGCTGTGCCGGCTGATGGGCGGCGCGCGGCTTCAGACCGTGCCGGTCTATGTGACCTATGTGTGGGGCGGCAAGGAAGACGATGTCCCCGCCATGGCACAGGCCGACCAGGCGCGCATTGTGCAGCAGGCGGGCCTTACGGCCATCAAGATCCAGATCATGCGCAAGGATTATCGCGACGATGTGGCGGCAGTGGCGCAGATGCTGGCCGCGACCGGCGGCGGCTTTCGCGTGATGGTGGACCGAACGGCCGGCGCTGTGGGCCTGTGGAGCTATGACCAGGCGCTGGCCGCCGCCAGGGCGCTGGCCGACGTGGGCTGTTACTGGCTGGAAGAGCCCCTGGCGCGTGACGACTATGACGGCCCGGCCAGGCTGCGTCAGGCGGTGCCGAACCTCATCATCACCGGCGGCGAGGCGTGGCGTGGCCTGACGCCTTTCCGCAAGGGCCTTGAGCATGGCACTTACGGCATCATGCAGCCGGAAATGCGGGTCTGTGCCGGGCCGCTGACCCTGCGCAAGATCGGCGCCCTGTGCGAGGCCTTCGACATTCCCATCGCCCCGCACGCCGCCACCGGCCTGGCGCTGGCCGGACGGCTGCAGGTTTCGGCGGCGATGGGCTCGGTCTATCAGGAAGTGGGCACCATCCAGGCTGGCAATCTGCCCTGGCAGGTGTGGGAGCCCTACAGGCCGATCCTGCATGGGCAATCCGCCTTTACTTTCCGGGACGGTGAGATCGTGGTGCCGCAGTATCCGGGCCTGGGCCTGAATCTGGATGAGAAGGCGCTGATGAAGTACCGCGTCGCCGGCTTCGAAAAGCGCGGCATCAACCCGCAGGCGCACAACTAAAGCAGGTTCAGCGACTTGAAGCTGGCATGACCGCCCCGCCCGATCACCAGATGATCGTGCACGGCGATGGAAAGTGCCCTGGCCGCCTTCTCGATCTCGCGCGTCATCTCGATGTCGGCGCGACTGGGCGTGGGATCGCCGGATGGATGGTTGTGCACCAGGATGATGGCGCTGGCCGAAAGCTCCAGCGCGCGCTTGACGATCTCGCGCGGATAGACCGGCGTGTGGTCGATGGTGCCTCTGCTCTGCACTTCGTCGGCGATCAGGATATTCTTGCGGTCCAGGAACAGCACCCGGAATTGCTCGGCCGGCTCGCGCGCCATGGCGGCGGTGCAGTAATCCAGCAGCGCCGCCCAGGATGACAGGGCCGGCCGTTTGATGACTTTGGTCTGGGCCAGCCGCTGCGCCGCCGCCTCCACGATCTTCAGGTGACATGCGACGGCCTCGCCCACGCCCGCCACTTCCATCAGCCGGGCGCGCGGCGCGGCGATCACCTCGGCGAAGCTGCCGAAGCGCGCCAGCAGCGCCTTGGCCAGGGGCTTGGTGTCCTTGCGCGGCACCGCCGCAAACAGGGTCAGTTCCAGCAGCTCATAATCGGGCATGGCGTCGGCGCCGCCCTTCATGAAGCGCGCGCGCAGCCGTTCGCGGTGGCCCCCATGCGATGATTGTGGTGTGCCGTTGTTGTTGCTGCCGCTATCGGGCGCGAAGAAGCTGCCGGCGTCGGCCAGTTCCTGCTGCTTGCCTGGCATTTTCATTGGCGGGCCCCCCGGCCCCTGCGAATGGCCGTCAGAAATAAGGCGGCTTGTGCAGTCCCTTGGGCGAGAGGGTGAAGATCTCCACGCCGTCCTCGGTCACGCCCACACTGTGCTCGAACTGCGCCGACAGCGAGCGGTCGCGCGTCACCGCGGTCCAGCCGTCGGACAGCACCTTAACGCCATAGCCGCCCAGATTGATCATCGGCTCGATGGTAAAGAACATGCCGGGCTTCAGCGCGATGCCGTGCCCCGGCTTGCCGTAATGGACGATGTTGGGCAGGGCGTGGAACACCTTGCCCAGTCCGTGGCCGCAGAAGTCGCGCACCACGGCGCATTTCTCCTGCCCCTCGGCGAAGCTCTGGATGGCGTGGCCGATGTCGCCGGTGGAGGCGCCGGGCCTGGCCACGGCGATGCCGCGCATCATCGCGTCATAGGTGATGTCGACCAGCCGCTGGGCCTTCCGCTTGACCTCGCCCACCGGATACATACGGCTTGTGTCGCCATGCCAGCCGTCAAGGATCACGGTGACGTCGATATTGATGATGTCGCCGTCGCGCAGCGGCTTGTCGTTCGGAATACCGTGGCAGACCACGTGATTGATCGAGGTGCAGACGGTGTGGCGATAGCCGCGATAGCCCAGACAGGCCGGAACGGCGCCGTTGGACACGACATATTCGTACGCCACCTTGTCCAGCGCCGCGGTGGTCACGCCCGGCTTCACCAGGGGCACCAGCAGGTCCAGCACCTCGGCTGCCAGGCGGCCGGCCCGGCGCATCCCCTCGAAATCGGCGGGATTGTGCACGGTGACGGCAAAATGGGCCTTGCGCGCCGCCTCGAAGATTTCATTCTGGGGAACCACCGTCATAAGGCCAATATAATACGCCGATTTCCATATCCAAAGCCGGTTTCGAGCGTCACATGAGCAAAAGCGCCGCCATCCTGGTGATCGGGGACGAAATCCTTTCGGGACGCACCCAGGACACCAATTCCGGCCATATCGCGCGCGTCCTGGCCGGGCTGGGCATCGCGCTCATGGAAATCCGGGTGGTGGGCGACGACGAGGAGCGGATCGTGGAGGCCCTGAACAGCCTGCGCCGAACCCATGACCTGGTGTTCACCACCGGCGGCATCGGGCCCACCCACGACGACATTACCGCCGACGCGGTGGCAAAGGCCTTCGGTGTTTCCATTGGCTACCATCCCGAGGCCTGGCGGCTGCTGGAGGCGCGCTATCCCCCCGGCGAGTTCAATGAGGCGCGCAAGCGCATGGCCCGCGTTCCGCAGGGCGCCGCGCTGATCCCCAACGCCGTCTCGGTGGCGCCCGGTTTCCACATCGGCAACGTTTATGTGATGGCGGGCGTGCCCATGGTGATGCGCGCCATGCTGGAACAGGTCGTGCCGGAATTGCCGCGCGGCAGGCCCAGCATCGCCATCACCATCGAGGCGGGCGTGATGGAAGGCACGGTTGCAGCCGGTCTTGCCGCCATCCAGAAACGCGAAAGGGAGGTGGCCATCGGCTCCTACCCGTTCTACCGCGACACCGGCTCGGGTGTGCAACTTGTCGCACGCGGACAGGACCCCGAGGCGGTCGAACGCGCTGCCACGGCGATCGAAGCGCATCTGCACGCGCTTGGTGTTGCAGCGCAGCGCATAAAACGGGTTGTTCCGGACGGTCAGTCCTGACAGGCTCCCGGCTAACCAAAAACGCGCACTTTCCAGGGGGAGACAGACATGGACATCAAGAAACGCGATTTCCTGACCGGCACGATGGTGGTCGGCGCAGGGCTGGCCGCCGCGGCCGGCGCACAGGCCGCGGTCACCCACGACCCGAAGGGCGTGCCGAAGGCCACCGGCAAGACCATGCTGGACAGCCCCAACTATATCGGCACCGCCAGCAAGGGCGGCGGCTTCAACAAGAACTGGGCGCGCCAGCTGCCGCAGGTTTCGACCACCGACCCCAACTACAAGCCGCGCCGCATCAACAAGGCGATCGAGCTGTGGGAAGACAATCAGGTCGCCTTCTATCACGTCTACGCCCCGTCGGGCGGCCCCGACGGCTATGAGGAAGGCAAGCGCATGTCGCAGACCTTCGCCGACGCCATCAATTACGAGATGGAAAATGGCTGCATGGATTTCTCCAACCTGCGCAATTTCATGCAGGGTCTGGTCGATGGCGGCCCCACCCCGTCGGGGCATCGCACGCCGATGGTGTTCGTGACCCTGCCGGCGGTCGGCTTCGACGGCCCGTCCATGCGCGCCAATGCCTGGCAGATCCAGCAGGCGCTGGCGGCGGGCGCCCATGGCTGCCTGATCTGCGAAATGCATTCGCCCGAAGCCGGCGAGATCGCCATCTCGGCGGCCCGCTACAAGTTCACCCTGCCGGGCGTGACGGAATATCCCATCGAAGGCAGCCGCGGCGCGGGCTCGCAATATTATGCGCAGCACATCTGGGGTGCGAAGAACTATCTGGAAATTGCCGATTGCTGGCCCGCCAACCCCAAGGGCGAAATCTCCATGGGCTTCAAGCTGGAGAACCGCCACGCGGTGGAGAATGCCGAGGAACTGATGGCCATCCGGGGCCTGGCTTTCGCCGAGCCCGGCCCCAGCGACAACAGCTGGTCGATCCTGGGCTATGACGCGATCCGGCCGATGAGCCGCGAGGAACGGATGAAGGTGCTGTCGACGCCGATCTATGTGGATTCGCTGGAGCGCGTGCGCCAGGCGGCCATGAAGAATCACATCATGTGGCTGGGCACCGGCAAGCACGGCGCCACCATGAACGAAAGCTACGATCAGGGCATGCGGATGCTGCCGGGCGACAATGAAGAGGTCGTCCGCGCCAGCCGTGAGTATTCCAAGCGCAAGATGCCTGCGTGACTTTTTCTAGATGAACCCCCTCCGGGTTCAGCTTCCGCTCGGTTCGTCCGTACGCTGTCGCTACGGACGGTCGAGCTCGCTGAAGCCGGAGGGCGCCCAGCGTCTTTCAATTCTTAACGCCGGCTCAGGTCCGCCTCCCCCTTCGCGTGCGTCAGCACGCAGGAAGGGGGAGGTGGCTTCAGCGTTCGA
>JAFKEU010000011.1 GCA_017308475.1 Alphaproteobacteria bacterium | reverse complement strand
GCTGCTGCGACTGAAACACTTTAAGCGGCCACAACCGCATAGCCGGCCCGTACTTGGCCTCGGCATAGAGTTGATGACGCAGGGTAGTTAGGCCCTCCTTGAGACACAGCTCGAACCAGTCGCGGCAAGGAACCCGGTTGCCGGTCAGATTATGCAGGTATTCATGCGCAACGTTGATTTCGACGTTCAGGTAATCGAGATCGATTGCCGCATCGGCATCGATCAGGCCCACGGAATCGTCAAAGAAATTGAGCCCCTTGTTCTCCATTGCGTGGAACGCAAGAGGGCTGAATATGGCTAGATTGTAAGTATCGAGATCGAACTCGCGCCCTAACCACGCTTCCTCCCACGCCATGACAGATTTGAGGCAATCGAGTGCGAAGCGCGCCTGTTCGGCTGGGCCATTCAAGACATGCGCTGCAATTGTAATCTGGCGTCCGGAACGGGTAACATGCCGATCCTCGATAGAGGTGAAGGGCCCGGCGGCGAGCGCAAACAGATAACAGGGCTTAGGAACGGCGTCTCGCCACCGGACCCAGTGCCTGTTGGCATCAATGTCACCCGCCCCATCGATTTCACCGTTGGAAAGCAACACTGGATAGGCCGCTTTGTCCGCGTTGAGCGTGGTCTCGATCCGAACCAGCACATCCGGGCGATCGGGAAACGGAATAATTCGACGAAATCCCTCGGGCTCGCAATGCGTGACAAGAGATGATCCTGCACGGTAGAGGCCCTGAAGGCTCTCGTTTGCATCAGGTTGCAAAACCACTTCCGTTTCAACTGTGAAACGATGTGCCGTCGGAACCACTGCCATCTCACCGCTCATACCCTCAACGGAGTACGACTTGCCGTCAACGATCAGCCGGACAACGTCCAGCGAGCGCCAATGCAGCACGACAGGCTCATCGGGATCGGCCAGGGGATTGCGGGTGAAGCCCTGAAGCACCGCACCAGACAATCCCAGCACGGCGCCGACCATCAGTGCCAGCACGGTACGGGGCGCGCGGATGTCCAGCACGATCAGCGACGGCAGCGAGCCGAATGCCTGCCATACATCGGCCAGCGCCGATGGCGGCAGCCACACCCGTCCCGCCAGCAGCGACGCTCCGGCCGCCAGAATGATCAGAAACAACAGGGACAAATTCAGGCGGCTCATGGTGTGGCCTTCCTTATCCCGTCCTGTATCTGCCGTGCGCCCTCGACCGCTTCCGGCACGCCGCAGCCATAGAGCCCGCGATAAGTGATACGCCGGCCGCCGTAATGCGCCAGCAGCGCCGGATGCATATCCTGGTCGGCATGCAGCGATCGGGTACCGGCATAGGTGTCGCCATAAACCAGGAAATCGGGATTGGCGGCCAGCAGCGTCTCGACATCGTAATAGCCGAAGCTGCGCATCTCGACATTGCGCGCGCCTGCCGCTCTCAACAGCGCATCGAACAGCCCGCCCGTGCCCGGCACATAACCACCCTCGCCCCACGCGGCCACGGTCGGCATCTTCTTTGGCCGATGCGCTTTCAACGCCCGCAACTCTCCATCCATGCGGGCGATCAGCATCTCGCCTTTCTTCTCTTCACCCACCGCACGCGCCACAAGCCGGACATTGGCGCGGATCTGGTCGAAATTCTCCGCCGGGGGCACTTCCACGATCCTTGCGCCCGTTTTCGCCAGTAAAGGCTTCAGTGCCGGCGGGGTGAAAGTATCGGTCAGGATCAGGTCGGGATGGAGCGCCAGTACTTCCTCGGCAGTATTGTGGTTGACGGGAATGCGTGCGCCTTGCGGCCACACAGCCAGCGACGCCTTTTCCCGCGACAAGAAGGTGATGGAAGCGATCCGCGCAGGCGGCGCCAGGTCCAGTAGCAGTTCGTCGGTACAGACCTTCAAGGACATGATGTGGTGGGGCGCATGCTGCGCCGCGCGCGGCGCGGCCGCCTGCACGAGGGACAGAATCATGACGGTCGCGCACACGCTCGATCGCATCACAAGCTCGCCTTCACGCCCGCCCAGGCGCCGATGCTGGGGCGCTGGAAACCGTCCGGGTCCTGATAGTGCCCATCGAACAGGTTTTCCACCCGGCCATAGAGCGCGAAGTCCGGTGTAACATCCCAGGTGGCCGCCAGATTGACCGTCATATAGCCGGGCAGCTTTTCCGGCAGAAAGCTCTCGCGCCCCACATCGCTTCGCGGCCCCACGTACAGCAGGCTGGCATCCAGCAGCAGCGCGTCCGTCGCCTGCCACGCGGCATCCAGGCTGGCCTTGTGGCGCGGGCGGCGCAGCAGGGCTGCGTGCGTCGCCGCATTGACCGCGTCTGTATAGGTATAGTCCGCGCGCAGCGAAAGGGCCTCCATCGGCTTGAAGACGACAAAGCTCTCCACCCCTTGCGTACGCGCGCGATCGACATTCACCGGCGTGAAACTGGCGTCGTAGTTGATCAGGTTGCGCGGGTCGTTGTGGAACCAGGTAACCCCTGCGCTGGCCACTCCGTCCAAGAATCCCTGTTCGATCCCCGCATCATAGCCGGTGCTGGTTTCCGGCCTCAGCATTGGGTTGTGGCCGAAAGGCCCGAACAATTGCTGCAGCGACGGCGCCTTGAAGCCGCTTCCGGCGCTGGCCTTCAGTCTGGTCTGGCCGATGACCCAGCTTGGTGCGACATGCCAGGTCAGCCTGTCGCCATAGCGGCTGTTGTCGTCATAGCGCAGGCTCGCGCTGTTGTTCAGGCCATCGCCGAAGTCGGAATTCAACTCGACATAGCCGGCATTGGTGGTGATGCCAAAGGATATCGGCTTGTGGATGGTGTCGCGCGCTGTCTCCGCCCCAAGCAGAAGGGTTTGGCCGTCCATGATCTCCGCATGGCCCTGCCAGTCCAGCTTGATGCGATTGCCCGCCACCAGCGAGTAGCCATTGTCGGGATCGGCGTCGGAAATCGCGCTGCTGCTGTACGCCAGCCCCAGGCTCTGGGTGACGGCGCCCAGCGTCAGGTTGGCACTGGCGCGGCCATCATATTGCAGCGTGGCGATGCGGCTGCGCATGGACGCAGGATAAGAGGTAAATGTCGTCAGATCGAATGCATCATTTGTGATCTTGCCCAGACTGGTGTTTACATGCGCGACAAGACCGAGATGCAGCGCATTGCTGACGTCATAGCCCAGCTTGGTGCCACCGGTGACATTGTCATAGTAATCGTCGTTGCGCGTCTCGCCCGCCTGCAGCAGCGACGGGGGCGTCACCGGCGTCGCCCCGACATGCTGATGCTGTACCGTGGCGACGTAATGGAAGCCCCCGTCCGACCCGGCCAGCGAAGCGGTCTGGTTGAATGTGTCGGAGATCACGCCGCCGATGGCGTCGGAGCCGTAGAGCCCCGACTGGGGCCCGCGCAGCACTTCCACCCGCGCGATGTCGCCGGCCAGCAGCTTGGAAATGTCGGCGGCGCCCGTGGGATTGGAGGGGTCGCCGATGTCAATCCCATCCAGCAGCACCTTGGTATGGTTGGAATTGGTGCCGCGCAGGAAGATCGACGTCAGCGCCCCTGCCCCGCCGCTCTGGACCAGGCTCAGCCCCGGCACATCGCGCAGCACATCGGACAGCGACTGCTGCTGGCGCGCGACGATGTCCTGGGCGGTGATGACCGTGATGCTGCTGCCCACGTCGGTCACGGGCGTGGCCAGCCGCGTGGCGCTGACCACCACGCTTTCGTCGCCGATTTGAAAACCGTCAGCCTGCGCTGCGGCCGGCAAAAGCGCCAGCGCGGCCGTGGATATGAACAGATGTTTGAACATGCTTGTCTCCTGGCAGGGAGATGCCGCACGCCTGGTTTTGATATGTTCTGAAATTCCGCACGGCGACCTCCATTGGCGTCGCCATTGCGGTTTCTCCCGCTGCACTCGGCACACCCCGGCCTCCTGCAAGACGACGGCGCAAGGCAGGTTTCCTGGCTTCCGGGTCTCACGCTTGGCCCACCTTCCCAGCGTCCTCGCGGACGCCAGTGGTCCTTTCGGGCCTTGCTCGCCGGTTACAGTTGCGGGGGCAGCCACGGTCTTGAACCGCGTTCCCTACACCTTGCACCTTATGCGGGTTATGCGGCGGCTGGTCCGCCCCGTCAAGCCAGGAAGCCGGGTCCGCCCGCCCCATTTGCGCGCAAGTGCGTCCAAGGGGGCATCAAAGAGAAGGCTGGTTCGCCGCCCGCTTTTTCCATTTGTAGATGGCCAGCGAATTCTTCCAGAAATATTTCTCCGCCGCCTGGCGCGTGCGGGTGGCGAAATAGGCCCTGGCGATGGCCACGATCTGCGCCGGTGTGGCAGTGCCCCAGCTATTGGGCCAGTCGCTGCCGAACACAACCCGGTCCTCGCCAAACGCCTCCATCAACTGGTCCAGCCGCGCCTTGTGGGCGGCCAGCCCCCGCGCCTTCATGGAACGGTGATCGATCTCCGACAGCTTGGCGTTGATCTTGGGCCGGCCATGAATCTCCGCCAGCAGTGCGGCATAGGCCTTTTCGTCGTCGGGATCCAACTGCGGCAGATGGTCGATGACGATCCGCAAATTGGGGATCTTGTCGTTCAGCCTGATCATCGCGCGTAACAGATCGATGGTCGGATTGGCGCTGTCCATCACCATATCCGCATCGGCCACGCGCCTCAGTCCGTCGATGAATTTGGGATCGTCGATCTGTTTGGAGACATCGCGGCCCCAGATGTTTCCGCAACGTATGCCCAGAAACATGGGGTTCTTGCGGAAACGGTCGAACAGCTCCGGGAAGTCCGGCTTTTCCGGCTCCAGGTCGCCCACCGTGCCGACGAACAACGGATCGGTCGCCATCTGCTCCAGCACCCACAGATTGTCCTCGACCCAGGGGCTGGCCTCCAACTCGATGGCGCCGACGATGTTCAGCGGCCTGGCATAGGCATCATAGGTCGATGGCAACGCCACACCGTGCATGTCGCGCGCCCATTCGGGCGACCCCGCATAGGGAACGCCCTGGGGCCGGCGAGAATCGAACAGATGCACGTGGGTGTCGATGATGGGAATATCGTCAAGCGGCGCAGCCTGTGCAATGGTCGTCGCCATCGTCTCCGAAAGGATTACCGCTCCAGTCCCGCCCAGGAAATCGCGCCGCTTCATCGATCGCCTCCTATTTCATCCGCTGCAGGCCTTTGTTCTCCCACAGCGCGACATGTTCGGGTTTCATCAGGTAATCGACAAAGGCCTTGGCGGCTTCCTGATGGGTGGAACGCGACGACACTGCCAGTGTAGTGTCGATATAGGCGCCCAGCTCCTCCGGCACGATACCGACCAGCTCGATTTCGGGATGGTTCAGCACTTCGCAGATCAGCTGAAGCGCCATGTCGCCTTCGCCGCGCACCAGCGCCTCGCCGCCCTCGCCCTTCAGGCTGATCTTGCTCTTGACCCCCTGGAACACCGGATAGCGGTGCAGCATGTCATTTATGATGCGCGCCTCCATGCTGCCGGTGGCGGGATTGGAATAGAGCACCGTGCCGCCCTTCAGAGCATCGGCGAGTTTTTCGGGCGTGGAGATATCGGGGTGCGGCTTGCCCTTGGGCACTGCCAGGCCGACATAGACACGGCCAAGCCGGGCGCGCGTGTCCGGCACAATGCTGCCTTCCGCTTCCATGCCGTCCATGAAGGCGACCGGCAACGCCACCACATCGGCGATCGGGGTACCCGTTTTGATGTCGTTCACGATGCGGCCCATGCCGTCGGCCTTCACCGTGACCTTGATGCCGGTCTCTTTCGTATATTCCTTGGCCAGATCCTCTAGTCCGGCATTAAAGACGACGCCTGGCGTCAGGACATAAAGTTCTGTCTGCTGCGCGGCGGCCGGGCCTGCCGCCGGCGTTCCCGCCGCCAGCGCCAGCAGCGCTGCGATTGCCAGTTTGCGCATCGTTTCCCCTCTTTCTCTGGTTCTTCCGCTTTTATTCTTCGGCAGGCGTGGGTGCGCCCATATCGGCGTTCTGGGCCTCGGGCCCGAAATACATCATTACCGCTATCAGGATGGCCGCGAAGGCGGCCACCACTGCCAGCGCGATGGAATAATTGCCGCCCTGACTCTGGGCGAACTGCGCCTGGAATACTGCGTTGACCGAGGCGATCAGATTGCCGATCTGATAGACGGTGCCGGCGAAGGTGCCGCGCACGGATGCTGGCGACAGCTCGTTCAGGTGCACCGGCACAACGCCCCAGGCGCCCTGCACGCAGACCTGCATCAGGAAGGCGCCGGCGGCCAGCGTCATCGCCGTGGGCGCATAGGCCCAGAAATAGGTCACCGGCAGCGACAGCAGCGCCACCATCACCACCGTTCTGCGCCTACCCAGCTTCTGGCTCAGTGAGGCGAAGAACAGGCCGCCCACGATGGCGCCGACATTCAGGATCACGGTAATGGTCGTCACCGTCGCCGGACCGAAATGATGCTGCTCGCGCAGGAAGACGGGATAGAGGTCCTGGGTACCATGGCTGAAGAAATTGAAGCCGGTCATCAGGACGATGGCATAGAGCGCAAGCTTCCAGTGCTTGCGGATGAACGGAGTGAGGAACGCCAGCAGGATCAGCACCGGCACTACCAGCGCGACGATATAGAGGAGACCTTCCTCCCGGCCGAACTGGACCAGCATGAACATCACCGCCGCCAGTGCCGCGGCCACGCCAGCAAGGTGGACGACATGCCTGCCGCCGCTGACAACAGCCGGGCGCCGCCATGACGCACTCTCAGGTACCTTGAGATGGATATAGAGCGCCAGCAGCAACCCCGGCACCAGCCCGGCCATGAACATGCCGCGCCAGCCGAAATGGGTATAGAGCGCGCCAAAGGCCAGCGAGGCCACCAGATAGCCCGACGGATAGCCGGACTGCAGCAGGCCCGAAACGAAGCCGCGCGCCTTTGGCTGCACCGTCTCCATCGCCAGGCTGGCGCCGATGCCCCAGATGCCGCCCATCGCCACGCCGAACAGCGCGCGGATGACAAGGAACACTTCAAGGTTGTTGGAGAAGGCGGTGGCGAAACCGAACAGCGAGTAACAGATGACATTGAAGATCAGGATCTTGCGCCGGCCATAATCGTCGGCCAGCCGCCCGAACAGGAAGGCGCCCAGGGGACGCACCGCCAGGGTCAGCGTCACCGCCAGTGCCACCCCTGGGATGCCCACGCCAAACTGCGCGGCCACATCGGGCAGCACGAAGACCAGTGCGAAGAAATCGAAGGCGTCGAAGGTCCAGGCCAGATAGCTTGCGGCAACCACATGCTTCTGCGACCGCGTCCAGCCCGAAAGTGCACCCAGCGCCATTGCCCGCCCCGCCATTTTCCGATGGCGGGAGTATGGCGGCCTTGCTGGATTCGGCAACCCTAATCCGTTGCAATCGCGCAATTTGCGCGCCGACAGCCGCCGCGCGCTTGCGCCATACCGCGCCGCAACAATATCCGAAACGCGCACAGGCCCGCCTCCCCCTTCGATGCGAAGCATCGCAAAGGGGGAGGTGGTTTCAGCGTTCGCGCAAAGCGAAGCGCGCGCGAGAAGGCTGAAACCGGAGGGAACATATCAAATGGGATCGATCCTGAAGACGTAGCCGCCGCTGGGGCTGTTCAGTTCGGGAAAGCCCGGCTGTGCATATTTCGGATTGATCGGCCAACCTGGATGCTCGCCGGCATCCACGCCGTAGAGCTGCCCCTTGTAGATGCAGACATCGTGCATGTCGCAGGAGCCGGGAACGAAGTCGATGAACTCCACCGGCTTGCCGGACTTGATCTCGTACTTGATCAGGCCGGGCGTGTAGCCTTCATAGCCAGGCACCTTGGGATTTTGGGTGCCATAGACCTGCCAGATGTAAGGACCGTCGACTTCGATGCCATGCAGGCGGTCGACATGGGCGGCAGGGAACATGTAATCGCATTCCCAGGTCACCGGGTTCATGCGCACCAGCGACTCCAGCCGGTTGGACTGGATCCACAGCCGGCCGCCATCGAAATCTTCCCACGCCAGGCCGTGGCACGATCCGCCATTGTCCTTTGGTCCGAACGGAATCTGGCGATGGCTGATGGTCTTGCCGTTCATGTCGGTCTGGAACACGCCTTCCACCGGCGGGTTGGGCGGATTGTGGACGGAGGCACCGTTGGCGCCGCTCCAGATGAAGCCGTTCCCCACCGCCATGCCGCTGCAATCCTCGCACTTGGTCACGACGCTGTGCAGCACCTTGCCGGTCTTGAAGTCCAGCAGCCAGGCGGTTTCGGGCCCGCGATCGTGGCGCTGTTGCTGCACCCAGAAGCCGCGGCCAGCCGGATCGACGGTGATCGCGTTGGGCCATGAGGGCGGCGTCAGGAACAGCTTGGTCGTCTTCGCCTTGCGGCGGGGAACCGGTTTGGGCTTCAGACTTGCCAATGTGCGGCCCAGTTCATCGGTGCCCGGCGCGCGCTGCGCCAGGACCGGCGATGCCGCCGCCGCCAGCATCGCGCCGGTCAGGAATGTCCGCTTGTCCATCGAAGGCTTCCTCGCTTGTTATTGTTTCAGGGCAGGAACGTCATCACCGCCGGCGTACCGATCGCCATGTAGTGGCCGGCAAATTTCGGAACGCCATCCGCGCCAATGCGGAAGGTGGTGACATTGTCGCCCTTCTGATTCATCGAATAGAGGAAGCGTCCGTCGGGCGACAGGGTCAGGCTGCGCGGCTGGTCCGCCTCGGTCGGCACGTTGGCGATGCGGGTCGGCATCCCATTGGCGCCCACCGAAGCCACCCCAATCGAATCCTGCGTGCGGTTGCCGGAATACAGATGCTTGCCCGCCTTGTCGATCAGAAGCTCCGAAGCGGTGTTGCTGCCCTCATAGCCGGGGGGCAGCATCGAGATGGACGGCCCCTTCGCCGTCAGCCTGCCATTCGCGAAGGTGTAAGTGGACAGCCGCGAGTCCTGTTCCTGAAGCTGGTACATGGTCCTGCCGTCGGGCGAAAAGACGAAATGGCGCGGTGCCGAACCTGGCAACGCCTTGGTCACGGACACCTGGTTCAGCTTGCCGGTATTGGTATCGAGCTTCCAGACGAATATCTGGTCGCGGCCCGCGTCGTCGCCGATGACATATTCGCCGCTGGGATCGGGCCCGATCATATGCCCGCGGCTACCGCGATGGTCACTGGCCGCCAGCTGGCCGGGCGGATTGTCGGAGGCGGTCGCCGGATTGAGCGGACCTTGCGGCTTCACCACATCGGTCGCCTCGCCCAGGCCTCCGTCCGGCTTGATGCGGATGATCGTGTAGCCGCCGCCGCTGTAGTTGGCGACCATCAGGAACTTGCCGCTGGGATGGACCGACATGTAGCAAGGAATCGCCAGTTCGGAGCTGACCACGTTCAGGAGCTTCAACTCGCCCGTCTTCGCATCGACTGCGAAGGCGCTGACCGACCCGGTCTTGTTGGGGCCATAGGTGCCGATCTCATTGGCGGCATAAAGGAAGCGGTGATCCTTGGAAAAGACGATCCAGGACGGCGACAGCGTCTTGGCCACAAGGCGCGGATGCGACGGCGCCCCGGTCTGGTCGTTGATGTCCACCAGATAGATGCCTTCGCCATGGTTCTCCGACCGCGCTCCCGGTTCGTTGGGTGTATAGGTGCCGATATAGGCGCGCGCCGCCAAGGCGGTGCTGGAGGAAGCCAGCAGCGCAACTGCCGAGGCAGCCAGCACGGAACGGATCGAAAGCATCATGGGATTCTCCTGATCAATTTTCCGGCAGGGCAAAAACGAAAATGGCGTTGCCGTTTCCGGGGTGATGCACGTCGCGCAAAAGCGTGGTGGGCTTGGCCACGGGACTGCCGCCGCCAAGGCCGGTTTCCACCGCAATATACTGGCGGCCATTCACCGCATAGGACACCACATGGCCCTGCACGCTGGTGGTCAGGCGCGTCTGCCACAGCGTCCTGCCGCTGCGGGTCTCGATGGCCCGGAAGCGGCGGTCGAAATCGCCGACAAAGGCCAGCCCGCCGCCAGTGGTCAGCACGCCAGTGAGGAAAGGTGCCTTCTGCTGCATGCTCCATGCCGCCTTCATGGTGGCGGTATTGTAGGCCGCCAGACGCCCCAGATTGCCGTCGGTGCCGGGCATCTCAAACAGCTGCTGCTGGCCTGCATTGGTGGCGGCCGGTCCTATCTCTTTTTCCAGCGGCAGGCCGCGCATCAGCACGCAGGACTGGTGCAACGGGATCAGCATCAGGTCGCTGTCCGGGTCATAACTGGTGGCGGGCCAATCGTGGCCGCCGGCAGGGCCGGGACAGGACGACATCCACTCGCCCACCTTCTGGTCGACGATATCCTTGCGATAGGTTGGGATGCCCGTCTTGGGATCGATGCTGGTATAGACGTTCTGGAAAACCGTTTGCGCGCTGGCCTTGTATTTGCCTGTCACGCGGTCCAGCTTCCACAGGACCCCCACCTTGCCGACAGTCAGCACGTCCTTCTGGTCGCCATGGTCGACCAGCACGCGCTCGAACACCTCGTCCAGGTCCAGGCTCTCGCCCGGCGCATGGGAATAGAACCATTTCAGCTTGCCGGTATCGGGGTCCAGCGCCAGCGTGGCATTGGCGTAAAGATCGGCGCCCGCGCCCGACCCGCGCGTTGCCCGCGTCCAGGGCTTGGCCTGGGCGGTGCCCCAATAGGTCGTGTTGGTTTCCGGATCGTAGGTGCCCGCGATCCATGTCTCCGCGCCCTGGCGGAATTGATCGGGCAGGTTGTTCCAGGTGTCGCCGCCCGGTTCTCCCTTCAGCGCGACAGTCTTGAAGCGCCACAGCACCTTTCCGGTATTGGCGTCATAGGCACTGATGAAGCAGTGCTTCTGCTCATAGCGGTTGCAGTAGGTCAGCCCGACCAGCACCTTGCCGTGCACCGCGATGGCGCCGCCGGTGTTGGAATAGCCTTCGCGGCCGTCTTCGATCTCGGTCTGCCAGACGATCTTTCCTGTCTTCGCATCCAGCGCGTACAGCTTGGCATCGGTCGTGGGCACGAACACCTTGTCGCCATAGAGCGCAAGGCTGCGGGTGGCCCCATAGGCGCGGGTCGGCGCCGGGCCGATGCGGTTTTCCCAAATCAGCTCGCCCGTGGCCGCGTCCAGCGCCTGCACGGTGTTGGCGGTATTGGACAGGAACATGATGCCGTCATGAACGATGGGCGTGACCTCGCTGGCGCCGCCGTCATTCATCGCCCAGGACCAGACAAGCTGCAGGTCCTTCACATTGGCGGTGTTGACCTGCTTCAGTGGCGAATGGCTCCAGCCCTGGTAATTGCGCCGGTACATCAGCCAGTCGCCATCCGCCGGATTGGCGAGCATCGCGTCGGTGACGGGTTGATAATCCTTTACCGTGCCGCTCACGGTCACGCCGAAGCGGCCCATCGGCCAGGCTGCAGGCGGCTGCAGCGCCGTCGGCATCTGCCGTCCGGCAGGCGCGATGGCTGAGGATGAGGCGCCCTTGCCGTCGGCGATGGCGGAGATCTTCACCGGCTCGGCGCCGGCAAGGGCGCTGCTGCCGGCGCGCGCACCATTATACGCAAGGATGTAGGCGATGATCTTTTGATAGGTCCCGGCATCCAGACTGTTGCCTTTGCCGTACGGCATCGAGGCTTTGACGAGGCTGTAGAACTGGGACACCGAACGGTTGCCATAGGCGCCCATGAAGCTGGTGCCGCTGAGCGCTGGCGCTTCCCCAGCGCCCTTCAGGTCGGCCTGGTGGCAGGCGGCACAGTTGGCCAGATAGTCGGTGCGCCCATTCTGTGCCTGCTGGGCGGTGAAGGGCCCGGCGGGCCGTGTCTGGGCGAAAGCTGCGGCTGCAAGAGCCAGCGAGGCGCAAGTGGCGGCGAAGAGTGTCTTTTTCATTTTTGCGGCACGTCCAGCTGGGGCAGGAAGCCGTGGCCCGCAACCGGCACGTCCTCGCCCGCGAAAGGATGGGGCGGCAAAAGCCAGCCCTGCAGGTTGCCGCCCAGCGCGGTCTGGCTATCGACCTGCACATAGATGTGTCCGCGGCGCAGTTGCGCGACCTGGTTCGCATTCAGCGTCACGGCGCCCGACAGGCTGCCGTCCTTGCCGGGGCTGGCGCTGATATCGAAGACCTTGTCTCCCGGCACGCCGATGCCGATGCCGGCGCGCAATTCGGCACCCGTCGCATCGCCGGCCAGGCCCTGGAAATTGCCGCTGACAGTCAGCCTGTTGCCATCCAGCCGCGCCTCGGCCCGGCCCTCGCCGGTGGTGGCGGCCCTGGTACCGTCCGTCACCGGCGCCGGGGACAGATGGGTGGCAAAATCATCGGCGGCGACCGGGCCAATCCCGGCCAGCGTCGCAGCCAGCCCAAGCACCAGCCTGAAAAGCAGAGAACTTCGCAAAGCCCCTCCCCTCCGGCTTGTTTTTTTCCGCCGGTTGCGCCGATTCCTAGCACGTTTCCGCGGGGGCGGAAGGCCCGGAAGGCCCGGGGCGGTCAGGGGAAATGACAATTCAGTCATTAATTTACCTTTGATCATTATGACAGGCCCGGTCGGGAGAACCATTCAATGCCGTCCATCGCCACCTTCGATGCCAACCTGCCCCTCAAAAGCGCCCCGATCGATCCCGGCTGGATCACCGAGGGAAAGCCGGAGGCCTGCAACCGGATTCTGTCCACCGCAAGCGACGGTTCTGCCTGGACAATGCTGTGGGCGTGCAGTGCCGGCAGCTTTCGCTGGCGCTACCGCTTCGACGAGACCATCCATTTCCTGGAAGGCGCCGTGACCATCACAGGCGATGACGGCACCGCGCGCCGTTACGGACCAGGCGACATGATCTTCTTCCCCGCCGGATCGGTGGCCGACTGGCGGATCGAAAGCCATGTGAAGAAGCTGGCCTTCTGCCAGGTCCCCGCACCCATGCTCCTGCGCCTGCCCCTGAAGGCCTGGCGGCGCCTTTGCGCCCTGGCGGGCACGATCCCGCAACTGCTGAGGGTTCAGTTCTCGGACACCCGGATTTCCGAAACGCCGCAGTTAGAGGATGCGACACCTTCCCAGCGCCGGAAAATTCGCACCTGACTATCGCTCGCAGTCCGAAGCCCGTCACGGGACCGTTGCGTGCTGGCCATTCGTCGACGGTGACTTTAAGTTGTGCAGGACCGTGCACTTTAATCGCTTCCGTGCCGTGTCATGGATTCTCACCCGGACGCAACCGTTTGTGTTCAAAAGACATTTCATATCGCATCAACCGCGACGCGCCGGTGCAGGCTGATTGCTCACCAGCTTCGGTTCACGAGGGGCAGTCGTGAAGCGCAGCGGCCACCCGCGCATTGTCGGCATCGGTGCATCGGCCGACGGCCTGAACGCCCTGGAAGGCCTGTTTCGCAGTCTTCCGGCCGACACCGGCATGGCGTTCGTCGTCGTCATCCATCCAAGGAATTTCCAAGGCCCTCTCGACACGATCCTGGCGCCCTTCACTGCCATGCCGGTGGCCGTGGCGGCCGATGGTGAGCCCGTAAAGCCCGGCCATGTCTATGTCTGTCCCGCCGGACGGATCATGACCGTAAAGAACGGGCGGCTCCAGCTCGTGCCGCCCGAAAAAAGCCTTCGCCATTTCCCAATCGACCAGACCATGGCCTCGCTGGCGGGTGATTGCGGCGAGTCGGCTATCGGTGTGCTGCTCTCGGGCGGGGGCAGCGACGGCGCCCAGGGCCTTCGCGCGATCAGGGAACGAGGCGGCCTGACCCTTGCGCAGGCGGCGGACGGAGCCGATCGGGCGTACGGGCAAATGATGGACGCGGCGATCGCATCCCGCGCGGTCGATCTTGTGCTGCCGGCGGAGGCGATAGGCCCGAGACTGGCCACACTGGCGCGAAGTCCCATGGGCCATCACAGCATCCAACCGGCGGCGCCTGGCGCCGAAAGCCGCAAGTCCGACAGGTCGCTGGTCCATGCCGAACGGGAACTGACCGAGATGCGCAAGCGGCTGCAGCTGATGGTGGAGGAATATGAGACCGCGGTGGAGAATCTCAAATCCTCCAACGAGGAACTGGAGTCCATCAACAGGGAGCTGCGATCCACCAACGTGGAAATGCAAACCTTCAGGGACGAACTGCAGTCGGTCAACGAGGAACTCAACACGATCAATATTGAATTGCACGACCGGGTCGATGAACTGAATCGCGCCAATTCGGACCTGCACAACGTCTTCGAATCCACCCAGGTCGCCATTATCTTCCTGGACAGCAGACTGGCCGTCCGCACATTCACCCCCGCCGCGACCGCGATCTTCAAGCTGATCGCAGACGACTGCGGACGCGCCCTGACAGACATCGCCAGCAACCTGCGCGATACCGCAGACCTGGGCCGGCTTGCGCGGACCGTGTTCGAACAGGGAAATTCGATCGAGCGGCAGGTCCATCATGTGGACGGACATACGCACTATTCTATGCGCATCCTGCCTTATCGCAACGAGAGGAGCGTGATTGCCGGCACGCTGATCATCTTCGTGGACACGACCCGTCAGGTGGAATTTGAGGCCCGCCAGAGCCGCCTCCTGGGGGATGGCAATGCAAACATCAGGACGTTTCTGGACCTCACTTCCCGCATTGCCGGGGTCTGCACGGAAAGGCCGGCGGCCGAAAGGGCATGGAATGGCTTTCAGGCCCGGCTGGACGCGCTGATCGCAAGCTGCGATCTGTTCATGCGCGCCGGCTGGGAGGACGTGGCCGTAGCCGCCATACTGCAAACGGCGCTGGGCGGCCATCTTGGCCGCAACAGCAAACGCATATCGATCGCGGGGCCGGATGTCCTGCTCGCCCCCGCCCCGGCGCTGGCACTTGGCACGGTCATCCACGAACTGACCGACAATGCGGCCCGGCACGGGTCGCTGTCGCACCGCAAAGGCGAGCTGCGCGTGGATTGGGACATTGCGCGCATAGGGAGCCACAACACGCTGCACATCGACTGGCGGGAATCGGGCGGGCCTGCGGTCGCCAGGCCCCGCCAGAAGGGGCCGGGCCGCAAGCTGATCGACCAGATGCTCAAGTCGGACCTGCGCGGCGCCATCACGATCGATTACGCGCCGTCAGGCGTGAAGGTGCGGCTTTCGATCCCGATGGGATCCCGCCAAGCCGCCGGCCGCTAGTTGCCGGACCCGTTGGCGTCCGGGCCCGAGTTGTCGGCATTGGGGCCGCCCGAACGGACGCGGCCGGAATCGGCGCCGGCGGATGCGCCATCACCGGAGGCGGACATCCTGGGGAAGGCTGCGTCGTCCTGCGTGATATGCTCGTTGCGCTCCACGATCGCCTCCGCCTGCGCGATGATGAAACGGGAAACCGCAAGTTCGATTTCGAATTCCGCAATCCGTTCGCGAATGCTGGCCAGGTTGTTGCGAAACTCCAGCAGGTCGCCATTGCGCTGCTGCAATGCCTGGGCGATCGAGCCGCCCTTGGGCAATGTCATCCCGTCTATCCGGTCGCGAAAATCGAATTTGGGCACATAGCCGCCAGCCGGAATGGAAATTATGACCGGATCGTCGGCGCCCTCTTCCTCATAATAACGTGCCAGCGCCATCCGCAGCCGCACGGCCTCGACACGCACGATCGGATCGGCCGCCGGATCGAATTCGTCAGAGCGCCCGAACACCAGCGTACCGATCGTGTATCCCTTGATGGACTCGGCCTTGCCGTCCAGGGTGCGCTCGACCACGAACTGAAGAAATGCCTTGAGCCTAGGAGATGCAAAGACGCTGCTTCCTACGACCCGCTTCAACGCGGCGCGCGTGGCCACAACGTCAGGCACAGCGCGATTAGTCGCCAAGGACACCCCCCAACCTCATCCTATAATTAATAATGGGATACCGATAGTCAAACCTTGCGGTGAATCAACCGCCCTCCACCTCGTTGTCTAGGTTGGATAATTGATCTGAAGCGCCGGCGTTCGAGGGCGGCCGACCAAGGGGGAAAGTACGGTACCGTCCAAAGCCAGCCCCCGCTCCCAGGCAAGCGCGCTGCCCACGATGGCATCGATGTCGTCAAACCGGGGCGTCCACCCCAACCGCGCTTTCAACCGGCCGGGATCGGCCACCACCGATGCCAGATCGCCTGGCCTGCGTGGCATTTCCCGCACCGCAAGCCGGCAATCCGCCGCTCTCTCTACCGCCGCGACGATCTCGCGCACGGAATATCCGGTGCCATAGCCGCAATTGAACACGCCGGATTCCCCACCCCGGCGCAGGTGCCGAAGCGCCAGCAGGTGAGCCACCACCAGGTCAGAAACATGGATATAGTCGCGCACGCCAGTGCCGTCCGGCGTCGGGTAGTCGGTGCCGAAAATGCCCAGGTGGGGAACGCGCCCAAGAGCCGCCTGGCAGGCCAGCTTGATCAGATGGGTGGCGCGCGGCGTCGACTGTCCCGTCCGCCCTTCGGGGTCCGCGCCGGCGACATTGAAATAGCGAAGCGCGACATAGCGGAACGCGCCCGCACGGGCGCCATCTTCCAGCATCCATTCGGTCATCAGCTTGGAACGGCCATACGGCGAGGCCGGCGCTGTGGGCGCTGTCTCCGCCACGGTCCCGCTCTCCGGCGTGCCATAGACGGCGGCGGTCGATGAGAACACCACGCGCCCGACTCCGTGGTCCGACACCGTCTCCAGGAAATTGCGCGTCGCCGCGGTGTTATTGCGATAATAGAAGAAGGGCCGCTCTACCGACTCGGGGACCACGGTGGCGCCGGCAAAATGGATCACCGCGTCGATGTCATGGCGCGCAAGGATACCGCGGACCACATGTTCGTCGCCGACACAGCCCTTGACGAAGACACATTCGGACGGAACCAGCTCACGCAGCCCGGTCGAAAGATTGTCCAGTACCACGACGTCCTCGCCCTGCTCCAGCAACGCCAGGCACATATGGCTGCCGATATACCCCGCTCCTCCCGTAACAAGCACCGTCATCCCGCGCCTCCCCCGGCGAGCGCCATGGAAGGACGGAACCCGGCGCGCAGATCCGCGGTGGCGGTGCGCATCGCCGGGGCCGGCAGCGCGGCCTGGCTCCAGCGCGGGGTGAACTGCCGCGCCGCCTGCGATATGGGGCTGCGCATCGCAAGCGCCAGCGCGCCGGAGAGCGCCAGAAGAATGAAGAAGCCGTCGTAATAAGCCATGGACAGCGCCGCGCCGCCCACCAGATAGCCGGCAATGCTGATCTGCAGCGTGCGCGCCAGCTGGCCCGCCCACTCCATCCCGGGCCTGTCGCGGGTGGACCCGATCACCACCGAGGTGTTGAACAGGGCAGCGACAATCAGCATCAGATAGAGCGCCAGCCCCATGAAGCCATGATCGCCCAGCACTTCGAAATACATGCTGTGCGCCGCCCGGCCCGCCGTCAGCCCGCCCGGAACATTGTAGACCTCCGCAACCCAATCGAGGTCGACCGCCGAGAAACCACCGCCCAGGAACCTCAGTCGTGCGATCTCGAAACTAGTCCGCCACGCCTCGACACGCCCTTCGAAGGACAGGTCCTGGTGATAGGTCTGGATCGTGGACATGCGGTGGAACCAGTCGCCCGGCATCAGGCTCGGCAGGGCGAGCACCAGCAGGCAACCCATCATCAGCGGCATGAACCCGGCACGGGAGCGTGCCGCATAGATCACGGCCGAGACCGCCAGCGCCAGAAGCGCACCGCGCGAATAGGTGCCGATGATCGCCACCAGCGTCAGGCCCATCGCCGCCAGAAGAACCTTGGTCACCGCCGGCGAACGACTGGTCACGCGCAGATAGTTCATCAGCGGCAGGATCATCACCAAGGCAAGGCCGAGCTGGTTGTTGTCCTCGATCATCGTGTTGGCCGGCCCGAAGACATGGCTGCGCCCGCCGGTCAGAAGGACGAAACCACCGCCCTTCACCGCGTAATAGCCGAGCGCGACGACCACCACCCAGACCAGCGCCTGGATGCGGGCCTTGGTGTTGACCAGCGCCAGGATGGCCAGCGCCAGGATGATGGTCTTTATCGTGCGGTCCCAGATGACATAGGAATGGGCGTAATCGAGCGCGTTATAGGTCGTGGTGCTTACCCACAGCGCGAACAGGATCAGCATCCCCGTGACCGGATTGAGTGGCGCCGTCTTGCGTTCGCGCGAAATCGCCCACGCAAGGACGGTCAGCACGGTGACATAGAAATTGAGCTCGAACCCGCGCAGGAAGCCGAACACCTCTCGCTGCGGATTGAACAGCGTTACCCAGGTCCAGACCAGCAGGCCGATCTGCGGCGCGCGCAGGACCATGGGCACCAGCCCCGCCAGCGCCGCCAAAAGCAGAAGATCGCGCATCACCCCAACAGATATTGTTACCCAGGACAGGCTCGCAAAGCGGGGCGGAACGCGGAATACCCACTGTTTGGCAGCGCAACAAAATAAACTTCTTGTCCCGTCATCCCGGCTGTGAGACGCATTGCGGCAGCTTCGGAGAAGAGGCCGGGCATGAGTTCGATTCTGTTCGCAATGGAAGTCGTTGCCTTCATCCTGGTGGCCGCCTGGGCCTACCACAATGACCGCATCGCACTGGAAGAAGGCGGCGTGGGCCTTCTGGCCCTGAAATCCGCTGGCGAAGAGGAAAAGCCGGCAAAAAAGCAGCCGCGCTGGCACAGAAATGCCCGCCCCAGCCGCCCGCCTACCGGGCCGCAGCCACGCTGGAAGCTGCAGCCGGCTCCGCGGCGCTGGTGACCAGATCGCGTGCCAGCGCTTCGATGCGGCCGGCATTGCTCGTCCAGGTGAAGGGTGCCGTCTCCACTGTCCGGCGCGCGCTGTCCCCCAGGTGCCGGCGCAATATCCAGTCCTCGCAAAGCCGCGTCACCGCCCAGGCAAAAGCCGCCCGATTTCCCGGCTCGAACAGCAGGCCATTGTGGCCGCTGACCAGCACTTCGCGGATATTGGGCTGGTCCGGCGCGACAATGGCGCGGCCCAGCGCCATATATTCGAACAGCTTCAGGGGCGAGGCATAGGCCACTGCGGCAGGCTGCAACGCCACGTCGAAAGCGCGCATATGGGCCGCCATCTCGCCATGCGGCACCCGGCCCGTAAAATGAACCCGCTCCGCCACGCCTTGTACGGCGGCCCGTTCGCTCAACGCCGGCAATGCGGGCCCGTCACCCACCACCAGCAGGTGCACATTCGACGGCACGCCGGCCAGCGCGTCGACCGCCCATTCCACCCCGTGCCAGGCACGCACGAAGCCGGCAAACCCCAGCACCACATCGTTCGGCCCGATACCGAAGCGGCGGCGGATGGCACTGGCCTCGGCCTCGCTCGCGCCATCGGACAGATCGGCGCCATTGTGCACGACCTGCATCTGACCGCCCGTGCCGCGGACGCGGCGCACCATCGCCGCCAGTACGCCGGTCACCGGCAGTGCGGCATCACAGCCCCGCCACAGCGCGGCCTCGCAAGCCCTGGCCAGACTTCCCAGCGACAATCCTCCAGCAGCCGCGCGCTCCGCCGCCAGCGGCGAATTGATCTCCAGCAGCATGGGCAGACCCCGCCGCCAACTGAGGAGCAGGCCGGCAAGAAGATAGAGGTTGTAGCGCTCGTAGAGAATATCCGGCCGGAAGGCGCGCTCCGCGCGCGCCAGGCGCAGATAAGCAAGGATATTGTAGGCCAGTTCCAGAATCTCGAACAGCAAGCCCGGAAGGTGACGGCGCAGGCGGTCCGTCATCGCCTCCAGCCGCCCGAGCTTTGCCCCGGCAGAAGCCGCGGCGCCGGACGGTCCCACCACCAGGACTTCATGGCCGCGCGCCCGCAAAGCACGGACGATCTTGTCGATATGCACGCGCATGCCGTCATTGGCCGCCGTGCGGTGGTGATAAAGAATGCGCAGCGGCCGTGTCATCGGATCAACCCCGGAGCAGGACAAGCACAACAAAAAAAAGCGCCACCATCAACGCTACGCCCCGCGCGATGCGATAGACCACGGCCAACAGCCGCGACAGGAACCCGCCCCCCGCCACCCAGGCCGTGGTCACGCCGACCAGAAGAGCCGGACACAGGATCGCGGCCAACAGCGGCGGCCCGAGCGAATGGGCCGGATCGCCGCCATGTGCGTAAAGCGCCAGCACCAAGACACTGACATACCCGGCAGCCATCCCCAGCAGCGGCAGGTTGTTGCATTCGGCCCGCTCCATCGCGGACTGTTTCAGACCTAGACGGGCAAGCGCGCCATGGCGCTGCCAGGCGGCGATACCGATGAGAAACGGCGTGGCGAAGGCCATCTGCCAGAAAGATGGTGCAATGGTCAGTATGACCGCGCCCGCCACCAGCCGATGCAGGTCGAGCACGGCAAGTGCCAGGACGTCAAACCCGGGCACGCGCTTGAGCCGGAACGCATAGGCCAGCGCCAGCACCGGATAGAGCGCGAGCCATCCGGCGAACACGGGTGACACGATCGTCGCCAGCAGAAAGCCCAGTGCAGCGAGAAATCCCGCCAGCACCAGCGCCCGGTCGAAGGCCAGGTGACCGGATGCCAGCGGCCGCCGCCTCTTCAAGGGATCCCGTCGATCCTCCGACAGGTGCGCCATGTCAGATATCAGGTCACTCGCCGCAGCGACCAAGCCCAGGGCGCAGAATGCGCAATAGAGTGCGACCAGCCGCTCAGCCGATACCATCACCTGACCAATCAGCGGCGCGAATATCAGAAGGCAACGCGGCCAGCGCGACGGCCTCAGCGCATCCAGCCAGGCCAGTGCGGGTCGCCGTGCCGCCGCCAGAATATCGGCGGTCTGGCTGTTCCAGGTGGAATGGTTCAGAAGACGAGGCGCCGGTGAAGCGATCACAGCCCGCCGTGCAGTGGCCCAGGTGGGAATGTCGCCTGCGTCCTCACCCACATAGTCGAAGCCGCCCGGGCCGAAGGTCGCACACAACAACCGCGCGCGCGATGCCGGGGTCAGCTCCTGTTCGCGGTCGCTGCCCATGCTGTACGCGAAAATTCCAAGATACTCGGCAATGGCCCGCACTGTTCCCTGATAGGCCGCACCCACCAGGACCACCATGCGTCCCCGGGCCCGCTGGTCGCGCAGATAGCAGAGCGTCTCGCGGCGAAACGGCAGGATGGCCGGGTCCAGGCGCGTCATTTCCCCCAGCCGGGCCTTGAACCGCGCTGGATGGCGCCAGGCGCCCAGCAGCAGCGGCAACAACTTCCAGGGCCGGGTGCACAGCAGTGAAAGCGCCGCCTCCTGCGTGACCCGGCCGCGCACCAGCGCCCCTTCCAGTCCCACACAAAGCGGCACGTCGCGGTCAAGGTCGCGATTTTCCAGCCGCCGCTTCAGCGCCAGCGCACGCAGCAGCCGCAGGGACGGTGCCCGACCGCGCGCCGCCTCTTCCGGCGCTTCGACGAGCTGGAACGCGTGGGCCGTCACGGCGCCATGCTCCTGCCTGGACCGGCAAGAACGTTGCCTGCGGCCTGCCGCGCGCGCGCGAGCGGCGCGATGGCAAAGGTTGGATCGCGGGAATAGTTGTCGGTCATCTCCGATGTGTGTTCGCGGACGAAGTCATAGGCGGCCGCGACCTGGGGGGATGGATCGGAATTCAGCAACGTCGCCAGCGCGCCTCGTGCCAGCGCGGCATAGCCGCCACCCCAGTCGGGATAGTCCAGCTTGGTCACAGGTTTGTTGGGATCGAAGGTGTGCCGGAAAGCGCCGGCCCCAGTGTTGATCCATGGCCCGTCTCCAGGCTCGCGCACATACAGGAAATAGCGCGTGCCATAGATCGGGTCATATCCGCGCGTGCCACTGGTGAAGCGGCCAGCCGTGAAATTGGTCATCCAATGCAGCACCGGCTTGGCCTGGCGAAATCCCATCGAGTCGATCCAGCCCAGCATCAGCACAAGCAGCAGCACGGCCTGGACGGCCGCCAGCAGGCGGCGGCGCCACATCGCGGCCCGGCTCAAGCCTGCGACTGTATCCGGGCTCATGCGTCGTCCAGCAGATCGAGAGCGTGCAGGGCGCGCGCGGCGGCGCTGCACCAAATCTGCCCATTGATCTCCCAGCCGAAAGTTTCATAGGCCAGGGTTTGGGGGCTGGGGGGCTGGAGGAAATCATAGGACGGCGCGCGCCGGAACGTTTCGCGCGTGACCGAAAAATTCGCCAGCACCGCCGCCTGGGTCTGGTGACAGTCAAGCATGGCCCGCTTGAGCACGATTTCGCCGGGATCGAGCTGGAATGTCTCCACCGGCCCCGCCCCAGGATGGGGCATGAATTCGCCATACACCATCTGTCCGTTGCACATGTGATAGCCCGCCATCTCGACGATCGCGGGCGCACAATGGCCCTGACGCTCCAGAAGGTGGCACGCGGCATGGACTGCCAGCGCGGTGGCGTCATGGTCGGGATGTCCGCCCTCATAGGCATGGGTGATGACGACCTTGAACTCGCCCGACCGGAAGGTGCGCATCAACTGGCGCACCAGCCGGCTCAGATGGAAAACCACCTTCTGGTCAGGCAGCCCAAGATTCGTCACGGGGTTCAGCGGCCGCTGCAGCAGCGACAGCGCGGCCTCGGCTTCGCGCCGGCGTGCACGGGCATAGCGCCAGTTGCTGGAAAAGCCCGCGCTGCGCGCATTGCGACCGTTGCCCGGAGCCCCGCCAGTTATCGTGACAACCCCCGCCGACTCCAGCCGGCGCAGCATCGCGCCGGCGCCGATTATTTCGTCGTCGGGATGCGCACCAACCACCAGCGCGGACTGGCTGGCTAGCTCGGATACCGGAGCGGCGCGCTTATCCAGAACAGGTCGAAACTGATCGTCCTGTCCTTGACTTGTCAGGCCACGACCCTGATCCGGCCCGGACTGGTTGAGTAGTGACCAGACGACCAACATGGCTCACATGGTTAATAGTTCGTTTGGAACACTAGGCGGCCCGGCCGGACCCCGCGTGCCCAAGACTGGGTATTTTCGCATTAGCTACGCCACCTTAGCGTTCAATCCTGAAATCCAGTGGCGCCTGACCCGCTTCACCGGCCACGCTCACAGTCCTGTTCGCCAGCCACAATGGCGAGGCGGTACTTCCCCGCACCCTCGCCCCCGTGACGAGCGGCCGGCACGCCGGATTGCGGCTGGAAGCTGGGCGCCGTCTCAACCGCCTATCCGATGGGGGGGCGGGACGGAGTAGGCCCTGCGCTCGGCGACCATGGGCCACAAAAGCTGGTTTTCCGTGGCGCCGAAAGTGAAGCACATCGTGCGGCCGCATCAGATGCAGAGTCAGCCTATCGTGATGCGGGGATATCGCTGGGGACGTGGCCAGCCGCCCAGTCCAATTAATGGTGGCAATTTCGCAACTGCTGTATTGAGGTCCACAATTGGATGCTTTATCGGCACTGTCCGCCGTCAGGACCTATGAGACATGAACGGGAATTTAGCTAAGGGAGGAACCAGTGCCAGCACCGACACGCCCGTGGTGCCGCTGCGCAAGACCATCCCACCAGACGCTGACCCGGCGCCCCCGGTGCTCAGATCGCTGCAGGAGAGGTTGATGACCGTGGCCACGCACTCCTAATCCCGACAAACGGCTTGCCGAGACTGACACAGACCTCTTCAACCAGGCGGCGATTTTCCCGAGGCCGCGCCCGTGTCGGGCGGCAGGATCGCGAAGGTGGGATCGCCCGTCGCCGGCCGGTAGGTAACCTGGCGGAAGCGCTGGCTGACATACTGATAGGCTTTGAGGGCGCGGGGCGAATGGCTGGCGGCATAGGCCGCGCCCGTTCCCGCCCGCATGATCATGCCCAATTCGGTCCAGTTCTCGGCGACCTCCTTGTCCGGCATCTTGTTCAATGCACTCTTCTCGAATGCTTCCGCCCAGGTGTCGAAGCGCTTTTTGCTGGCGGGATCGTAAACCATGAGTATATAGGTCGTGCCTCGCGACGGATCGAATCCCTGGTCGCCGCTGGTGAAGAGGCCCGCAATAAAATTCGCCATCCAGCCCGCGACACGCCCCGCTTGCGGATAGCCCATATCGTTGATCCAATTCAGCGTTACGATCAGGAAAGCACTCTGCCAGGGGGCCGTGGCGCCATCCGGACGATAATCGCCGGGCATCCAGCCCTCCAATGCGCCGGAATCCTTCATCTTGCGCTGTTCGATCATTGCGTCTGCCAGCTTGGCGAGGTTGGCCCTGAGCTTGGCATCGAAGTAAGCGTGCAAAGGATAATCGTCGGGAAGAATATAGGCGGCATTGGCGAGGGTGCGCAGAGACCAGGCAAGACCACGGACTTGAATCCACGCCTCGACATGCTCGCCGATGAGAATGCCGTGGCTGCCGCCGCGATAATAGGGATCGAAAGACAGAAGCACATAAGCGGCCTGGGCCGCGAGTTCGTCGCGATAATATTGCGAGCCGGTCAGCAGATAGGGCAGATAAGACAGCGCCGGCTGATGCGCATCGTCCAGGGTCCAGCCGTGATGCTCCTGCTGGAACGGTTCCGGCAACACGCCGGGCTGAGCCTTGCCGCGCGAGTCCAGCCACAATTGGGGGTAGGCATCAATGGTCAGCGGCAAACCGCTCTTGCGGTCGCGCAGGTGCCAGGGAACCGACCCGGCAGCATCGGCGTTGGCGAGAAGTAGCTTGCGGCTGTCTTCGCTGCCGTCCATCAGATCGACCACCGCCCAGGTTGGCATCGGCCCGATATCCATGCGGCCGCCGGTATCCGGCATGTGATTGTCGATCGTGCCTTGCTGCATCGGCCGGTCCGACATCTTTCCTGCCAGTCTGGAAATGGTGCCGTAAATGTCGCTTGAGATGGAGAAGTCTTGTGCGTAATGCGGCACCGCGCCTGCAGCGGCCAGTGTCGCGAGATCCGGCTTTACGCGAATGCTTGGCCCACCATCCGTCCAGAGAAGATGATGCCAATCGGCGAATGTATAATGCTGTACATCCTTCGCCTCGAACACCGGAGCGCCCGCCAGGGCCATTGCGACATCGTATTCGAGATTGTCGTTTCTCCGGATTCCCGTCCAATCATTGTGGAAGATCACATCCACGCGCTGCGGCCCGTTTCTGGGCGTGAAGACATCGAACAGGATTTGCAGATGATCATTGACGTCGGCGCTGTAGCGGCGCTCCTGCGCCAAGGAGCCATCGATCCACAGGCGGGGCGATGCATTCCTCGGATCCCGGGCGATTTTTTGCAGTTCGATGTCGATTTTGGCGACACCCTTGGGCGTGATCGACACGGTAAGCGCCGGAACAGAGCCGGCCACGAACGGGGCGGAAACCACGCGCGCGCCCTTTATGAAGGCGCCCGCCAGCGTTTGACCGGACCTGAGCTTGGGCAGTTCCAACGTGACAATGGCGTGTCTGACTGAGCCGTCGGAATTGAAAGCCTTGGCGTCGATCTGGGTGGGAACGGGATGGCCATCGAGCACGGCCTCAAGTCTGTCACCCCGCTGGACCTGACCGGGCAGAAACACCTGGCCGAAGCTGATGGTGCGTGGCTGTGATGACGCGTCGGCTTCGATCTGGAACGTACCGACACTGGCCGGGCTTTGTGCGCGGGCGGGCATCATGCCGCCCATGAGACTAAATAGCAGCCCCAGCGCCGCGAGCAGCCAGTTGCACCATCCGATCTTCCGACTCATCGGGATCCCGCCAACTCTCTCGTTAACGACCCTAACACGGTCCGGGGGGGATATCCCCTCCCAAATCGGGGCACGGGAGGATTAGTGGGCCGTTGGTAAACTCCTGGGACTGCCGTATAAGAATCCGAATTCGGGCGCAATTGGACTTCCGAACGGCCCTTCTCTTATACTCTGCGTAATCGGAAGAACTCTCCATCGATGTATCGCAAGAGGGCCCAAAGCACAGCTTGCCGCGGCCACCGCCATAAAGCGCGGCCGCCGGGGCATTTTTGCTTTTGGTTAAATCGCGAAAATGCCTTGGCTCTTCGTTTTGGCGCGGTTAGGGACGGGGTTGCCAGCGCCGGCACGCCAGCAGCTCCTGGAACCGCTCTATGAACGGAGGCCTGCCTTGGCGCGTGAGTGCCGTCGTTCCGTCTTACAATCGGGCGGATATTCTGGGCGAGACCATCGCGTGTCTGATCGCTCAAATCGAACCGGTTCATGAGATCATCGTTGTCGATGACGGCTCGAAGGACGCGACCGCCGAAGTGGTCGCCGGCTTCGGCGGCAAGGTGCGCTACCGGCGGATAGAAAATGGCGGCGCGCCGGTGGCACGAAATGTCGGCGCGGAGATGGCGACCGGTGATTGGTTGTGGTTCTGCGACAGCGATGATCTCTGGAAGCCGCATTTCCTGGCTTCTGTCCGCGCCATCGCCGAGACGCCGCCCCATCCACAGTTTCTGTTCGGGAATTTCCGTCTAGTACGCGAGGGGATCTGGGAGCCGGCGACCAAATTCGAAACTGCACCCAAGGGCTTCTGGGAGAATATTCGATCCCGCAAGGTTTCGGGTGGAACGATCGTGCTGGAGCCGCTCTATCGCCACATCCTGTCGTTCCAGCCGATCTTTCCCTCCACCATCGTGATGCGAAAGTCGCTGTTCGACTCGGTGGGCGGCTTCGACGCCAAATTTGCCCGCACCGCCAGCGAAGATTTCGAGTTCACACTTCGCTGCGTCGCCCATGCCCCCATTGGTGTGGTGGATGAGGCGCTAGTCGGCGTCCGCCGCCATAAAAGCAATTACAGTGCCAACCAGCTGGCCAATCTGTTGGGCGAAGTCCGCATCCTCAGGCATGCCCAACGTCATCACGCAGCCGCTGTCCAATTCGCGGGGGAGATCGAGGCCGACATCCGCCGTCGCAATCTCGAGGCGCTGGGCCTTGCCTTTAGCGACGGGCGCTATGAGTTGGTCCGTTCTCTGGCCGATGATATTGGCAGGTCCAATCTCGACGGTCGCTCCCGCCTCAAGGCTTTTCTGGCCTCCCGCCCCGAGGCTATTCGCAGATCCGTGTTGGCCTTGATCCGGTGGGTTAGGCCGGGTGAAAGCGTGCGCAAAGGCGGAAAGCCATGAGGACCGGGGCCGGCCGATGATTGGCGTCGCCATACCATTCTTCCAGAGAAAACCCGGCCTTCTGAATCGCGCCCTTCGTTCTATCGCCGTGCAGCAGGGCGACTACCGCGTGCACGTCTATATCATTGACGACGCATCGCCCATCCCGGCCGAACAGGAACTGGCGGGGCTCGAGGACAGGCTGACGCGGGACATCGTGATTCTGCGCCAGGCCAATGCTGGTCCCGGCAGAGCGCGAAACCTGGCTCTCGACAAAATGGACGCAGACGTCGAGATTGTGGCCTTCCTTGATTCCGACGATGCCTGGGAAAGCGGGCACTTGCAGAATATCTGCCGCGCCTTTGCGGCCGGAGCGGATTTCTATTTCGCCGACCACCGGCGCGAGGAAGATCTGCAGAATCGCTTCACGCAATGTGGCTTCGAGCCGGACGGCGCCTCCATCGGCGGAAGCGATCATTTGTTCTGGTGCGAACGGCGCGGGTTGATCCGGGCGGTTGTGCAGCGTTCGCCTGTCGGCACGTCCACGGTGGCGATCCGCCGGTCCAAGCTGGGCGCGACGCGCTTTCCCACATGGCTTCGCTCGGCGGGTGAGGATTCGATCTTTTGGTTGGAGGTCCTGCGCGGCGATCTCAAGACGGCTTGCAGCACTACCATGGAAGTAGCCCTTGGCCGCGGGGTCAGCATTTTCAATCACCGGAGCTGGGGTACCCAAGCGGCGCTTCGTACCACCCTGGATGAAATGCGCCTCCAGATCCATCTGCGCCAACACTTCGCCCTCGATGACGATCTGACCGCCCAAAGCAAAGCGCAATGCCGGCGGCTGGATCAGGCCTTCTGCGCCCACCTTATCGGCTGCCTGCGGCGGATGCAGTGGCCGGGCGCGAACCTGCCGCTTTCCTATTTCCGGCACCGGCCGGGGGCCCTCCTGCAATTGCCGCCGATAGCAGCCCGCGCGCTATGGCAAAAAATGCAACCTTCCCCGCCATAATTCGAACGGAAAAAGTATTTTTGCTTCCCTGTTCCAGGTTTAGGGGGTCGCGTTAACAATACCGGGAAAATGCGCTGCCGCGGCGAGCGGACAGCGAAATTTATGCTATTGAAGTTGCCGCCGGCCGGCGCATACCTCGGATTTGGCGGCTTCCGATGACGGGTGAACAGGAACAGTCATGTCAGACGTGATTATCATTGAAAGCGGGCGGCAGGAACGCAACTACTGGGGCGATTTGTGGCGCTACCGGGAATTGTTCTATGTGCTGGCCTGGCGCGATCTGGCGGTTCGCTACAAACAGACGATCATCGGCGCTGCCTGGGCTTTGATCCGGCCGCTCCTCACCATGATGGTATTCACGGTCATCTTCAGCCGGATCGCCAAATTGCCTTCGGACGGCGTCACGCCCTACCCCCTTCTGGTGTTTGTCGGCACGCTGGCCTGGGCCCTCTTTTCCACCGGACTTATGGATGCATCCAACAGCCTGATCGGAAATTCCAACCTGATCAGCAAGGTCTATTTCCCCCGGCTTATCGTGCCGATTTCCGCGGTGGTGGTGGCTTTCGCGGACTTCCTCATCTCCTTCGGTATCCTGATCGGCATGATGGTCTGGTACCGTTTCATACCCAGTTGGCAGGTCTTGTTCTTTCCTTTCTTTGTCTTGGTGGGGATCGCTGCCACCATCGGGCCGTCGCTTTACATCACAGCCCTTAACGTAAAATACCGGGACTTTCGCATCATCGTGCCCTTCGTCGTGCAGCTGGGCCTCTATATCTCCCCCGTCGGATTCAGCTCCAGCGTCGTGCCGGAAAAATGGAGGCTCTTATATTCCTTGAACCCAATCGTGGGCGTGATCGATGGATTCCGCTGGTCGCTGCTAGGCGGCCACAGCAAGCTCTATATTCCGGGCCTGACGGCGAGTCTCGTGATGACGGCTTTACTTTTATGGTTCGGCATTCGTCGGTTCCGCAGCACCGAGAAACGCTTCGCGGATCTGATCTGACGATGGCGAGAGCGTCATGGCGACACCGGTAATAACCGTCGAAAACCTTTCCAAGCGCTATCTCATCGGCCATCGTTCCGACGGCGGCAATGGTCGAGTGACGAATTTGCGCGATGCCGTCACGCACACAGCCCGCAATCTGGGCCGCAAGACGTTGGATGTCATGCGGGGGCGCGAAATGCTCCAGGGCGACAAAATCGAGGAGTTCTGGGCTCTTCGAGACCTGAATTTCCAGGTCAATGAAGGCGAGGTGCTGGGGATCATCGGCCGCAACGGCGCCGGCAAGAGCACTCTTTTGAAGGTCCTGAGCCGGATCACGGAGCCAACCTCGGGACGGGTGACGCTTCACGGCCGCGTCGCCAGCCTCCTGGAAGTGGGCACGGGCTTTCATCCGGAGTTGTCGGGGCGGGAGAATGTCTATCTCAATGGTGCCATTCTCGGCATGACACGGGCCGATATCCGCAAGCGGTTCGATGAGATCGTTGCCTTCTCGGAAGTCGAGCGATTTCTCGACACACCGGTGAAACGCTATTCCTCCGGCATGTATGTCCGCCTCGCCTTCGCGGTGGCGGCACATCTGGAGCCCGAGATCCTGATCGTCGACGAGGTGCTGGCGGTCGGCGATGTCGCCTTCCAGAACAAATGCATGGGAAAAATGAGTTCGGTGGCCCGCGAAAGCCGCACTGTCCTCTTCGTCAGCCACAATATGGGAGCGATCAAGAGCCTGACAAAGCGCTCGATCCTTTTAGACCAGGGCAGCATCGCGGCGGAAGGCGGATCCGAACCGGTGATCTCGGCCTATCTGATGAAAACGCTGGACGACAAGAAGAAGGCACTCAAAGCCAAGGATCTGGAGCCATTCCGCCGCGGCGAGAAGCGCGAGGGCCCGGCCAAGATCGTGGCGATCCACGTCCCGGGCCGTGGCCAGGATGCCGAGATGCTGCCGGAAATCGCGCTGGGGTCGGAATTTTCCATAGAAGTATGCCTCGAGGTGACCCACGCGGTGGCGGCGGCGGATCTTTGCATCATTCTGTTCAACGCGGATGGCGAGCGCGTGACCACCCTGGTCGCGTCCGACCGGGGAACGGGCCTGTCGCTCAGGCCCGGCGAGCGGATCGTCACAGTTGATGTTCACGGCTTATATCTCACGCCGGGCAGCTACTACGCCGAAATCTGGCTCGATCCCATGATCGACGGCCGGTCGTGCGACGCGATCTTCGAATATCCGCTTCTCACGGTGGCGAATAAGGGCCTGATCACCCATGGCCTTGAGCGCCCCTGGGGATCGGTCTTCTGCAAGGCGGCCGACTGGCGCGTCGATGACTCAAAGGCCGCCGCACCCGGCGCGCTAACGTTGTGACCGTCCCGCACGGTCCCGTTGTGCACCATACAGGATCCCCGAATAATAGGCGTCTCGAATGCTCCACAATGTTCGCTCCCCGATCGGCCGATTGAGAAGCCGGGACATGAACAGTCTGGCCTTGTGCTGGACCACGGCCCTTAGAATCCAGGGCGGAATCCCAAACCATGTCCGCCGCGGCGGGATGTGGCTGTAAGTCAAAATCCACTCGGTCACGCCCAACCGGAAATTGCGCTGCCGGACCCAGTCCAATGTGTAACACTCCTTCGGAACATAATGACGGATCAGCGCCCCGGGCAGATAGACCGGCTTAAGGCCGGCCGCCATAAGCCGCTGCTGCAGATCGCCTTCTTCGCCGACCGGCGAATTTTTCTCGCCCGTCACGCCCAACTCCTCGGCGAAAAGACCTACCTTAAAGAGCGCATCCTTGAAAACCGCCCAATTCGCGCCAAAGAAGAACTCGAAGCCCGACGCATCCAGTTCCAGTTCCGCCTCGCCCAGCGACCAGCCCACCGCCGAGCGAGGTAGATAGGGAAGAAGATGCGCTGGACATTCGGTTTCCGCATCGGGGACCAACGGCCCACCAAAAAAATGCCTTGGGCCATATTTCCGCGCGGCCTCGACATAGGCGGCGATGAACCCGGCATCCACTTGCACATCATCGTCGAGGAAGATCAGAAAATCCGCATCGCTGGTGCGGATCGCCAGATTGATCGCCAGCGACCGGCCAGCGGCGGCCGAATAGGAATAGCGTACCCTCCCGCCGGCGGAGAATTTCCCGCAGATCGCCTCGCCCCCGCAAGGCGGGCCATTCTCCATCACATGGATGGTGACATCGCTGGGAAACTCGGATTTCTCCAAATTGACGAGCAGCCGCTCCAAAAAAGCCGGGCGCTTGTAGGTCGGTACGATGATCGCCGTCTTCATGCCGTTCCTCGATGGACCGGTCTGTCCCGGAGCCGTGGTGTGGAGATTGATCCTGGCGCTTTGAAGTTGAAAAACCGGAAACAGGGATTTCGTTAACGCCCGCCTCCCAATTTATACTGCGGCGCTAAATCATGGAAATGTGAGACGCCCGAGGCTCGGAGCGGCTTGCCAAGGCCACTGCCGCCATGGGAAAAGCCCGGCGAGGAAGGGCAGGAAGAGCGTTTGAATGCGCAAGGGTTTGACATTCAATATTGCAGGAGTGCTTGGTCCTCGCGCCGGCGCGTGGTTTGGCGCCCAGCGGATTTCCGATCTCTGGCCTCAGGGCGTCGTCTCTTTCACCTTTGATGATTTTCCCAAATCCGCCTTCGCGGTGGGCGGGGACATCCTGGAGCGCCATGGCGCGCGCGGCACCTATTATACGGCCTTGAAACTTGCCGGGATCGAAAACGATCTCGGCCGCTCCTTCGATGAAAGCGATGTGCTGGCGGCGCACCAAAAAGGTCATGAGATCGCCTGTCATACCCACACCCATATCAATTGTGCGCAATCGAGCCTGAGCACAATCAAACAGGAAATCCGCGCCAATGCCCAGGATTTCTCGGGCCTCGTCGCCGGTGCGACACTGGAAAATTTCGCCTATCCTTACGGCGCCGTTTCGCCCCGGGCAAAGCAGTCGCTGAAGTGGCGATTTCAATCCTGCCGGGGTATCCGGCCTGGCGTCAACAAGGACGTGCCGGCGCTGGCGGAATTGCTGGCTAACCGGATTTATGCGCAGGAATTCGACGGCGAAAAGATCAGCGATTTGATCGCGCAGAACAAAGCGGAGAAAAGTTGGTTGATCTTCTACACCCATGATGTGACGGACGATCCATCCCCTTATGGCTGCACGCCCGGACAATTCGAAACGGTCGTATCAGAGGCGACGAAATCTTCACCTATCCGGCTGGTGCGGGATGTCATCGCCAGCCTACGTGGAATGGGGAACTGAAACCTTTCTTCGCAGAAAGGCCTTCTACGCCGCCGGGCGGTTTGGCGGAACCGCCTCGCGAAGAAGCGCAAGCAAGGCATCGATCTGGTTCGCACTATCGAGTTCAGGACGCTTGGCATGGGCCAATGCCGCCTGGGACTTTTCGTGATAATAATCGGCATTCGTCCACAGCCGGCGTATCTCCTCAACCCAAAGGTCGATGGGCGCCTCGGGATCGAGAATGGCGCCCCCGGGACCAACGGCTTCAGGCAAACCGCCGCGATTGGAAGCGACCACCGGAATGCCGTTGATCTGGGCTTCCGAGGCAACCCGGCCCCATGCTTCTTCGCACAGGCTGGGCGCAAGCAGTATCTTTGCTTCGCTGTAGACGCATTTCATGTCATCGGTTCGCGACTTCAACTTTACATTCGACAGCGTCTTGAGCCGCGCATGAAGATTTTTCTTGTCTGCACCTTCCAGTTCCCAGCTTTCGACCAGACAAAAGGGAATCTCCGGCAAGCGGCTGGCGAGATCGAGCACCAGGTTTCCACCCTTTTCCGGGTGGGGATTGATCATGGTGACATTGCAGGGTTTGCGCGCAGCCAGGTAGCGGTCGGCGCGAATGAGCGGCGGAATGACGACCGGTTGGAGCCCGTAGGTTTCCTTGCAACGCCGCGCCGTAAAGCGGGAATTGGCGGCGAAACGGACGTGTTTCAGCGTGCCTGGGTCCCCGCTCAACTGGCGGAAAAGAACATCCTGGAAATAAGCGACGGTGGGAACCGAGAGCGTCGAGAGTTCGCGCGCTATTCCATAAATATCTCTCGGCAAGGCGACGGCGACATCGGGAGACATGACGGCGATGGGCTGGCGCAAATCCGACATGATCCATCGGCGATAAACCGGATAACCAAGCATATGGTCGCGAACGGTCTTCTGCCGCAACAGCTTCATGAGGACTCGTGTACGCAACCCCACATAGCCTCGGTAATCAAGGGTGGTGAGCACCGAAGGCTGATGGCCACGCTCGATCAGCTCCAGAGCCAGTTCGTGAATGAGAGATTGGCAACCGCCGCTTCCCTGTGGCAGGTAATGCAGATCCGTTACAAAAAGAATTTTCATGCCCGCCCCCCGCGATTGCGTCACCGAAATCGCGACACGATTCTGGGACCGCCCTGCCGGCTGAGCCATCGCGGCTGTTTCTCCTGGCGCTCGCGCCAGCCATCTTCATAGCCTTGATCGGCCACCCATTCCCATTGCCGGCTCCACGCCTCGGCCGGGCCATAAAAATGCATGAGCAACGGATAAAGGCTCCAGCGCAAAAAATTCTTCCGGCTGAGTCGCTGCGGGGAATAATGATGCGGTTCTTCCATATGCGCCTGTCCCCGGCCCCAGCGATATGCTCGCATGAGGATTGCCGGCCGCTCCAATTGATGCGGCCGGATGATGTGCGCCACCCTGGGGCCGGGCGAGAACCAGCATTCGTATCCAAGGTTGGCCAGCCGCCGCGCCAACTGCGTTTCGCTTCCCATCGGATAAGCGCGCGAACTGTCCGGGCCGATCTTGGCGTCGAATTTGATGCTGCCGTCTTCGAAAATCGCGGCGCGAAGCGCCATGTTTGTTCCCAGCATGCATCTAGGGTCGCAGGGGCCCTCCATCATGTGCTCATTGGTGCCGAAGATGATGCTGATGTCCCGGGTCTTGAGGCTCCATTCAGGAGGATCCGCCGGCCAGAAGGGCAGCGTTGATCCGGCGAAGAGCGAATATTCGGGAAGACCATCCGCCAGCGCCCGCCACTGTAACAGCCAGTCTTCCGCGACGATCACATCGTCGTCGCAAAAAATGAACAAGTCCCCCTCCGCGTGTTCGAGCGCGCGATTGAGGCTCCGGTTCTTGCCGGGGGCAGGTTCCTGCAACACCGTGAGCTTCAGAACTTGCGAAAAATCCTCCAATACGCGCTGAGTATCGTCGGTGCTGGCATTGTTCACGGCGATGAACTTGCAGCCGCCAACAGGGATTTTGGCGCGCGCAAGGCTCGCGAGCATCTTGGGAAGCACCGTGCCGCCATTGTGGGTGGAAAACAGAACGGACATCATTTGGAAGCACCGCGCTACGGATTATCCATTTCGGATACGGCCCTGGAAAGAAAGCTTTTCGCAATGTATAGGACAAGTCCACATCTTGGAATATGTTCCGGGCCAAAATCCGCGACAAGGAAATGCCGATGGGGGGATTGGGAATCCGCCGCATACATGCCGCCGTGGATCGGATCATTCACGATCGCTTTTATTCCGGCCGCGCGATGGCGAGCGGCCCCGACCGGAGCGGTCTTGCTATAGACGATCTCGCCAGCGTGCCCGCCCTTTGTGTGGTCGCCCATCCCGACGACGAGATCATCGGAACCGGGCTGCTGCTGACCCGGCTGCCCGCCGCCACCATCGCCATCGTCACCGACGGCGCCCCGCGGGACGGGAGAGCGGCGGCGCATGCGGCGGGATTCGCCAGCGATCGCGATTACCGGCAAGCCAGAGAGAACGAAGCGGTGGCGGCGCTCGCGCTCACCGGCAATCCGTCTCTTTCCCTGATCCATTTCGTCGTTCCCGACCAGAAAGCCATCTTCAACGCCGCGAGCGTGACCCTTCGGCTGATGGACGTCATACGCCGGGGGCATTTCCGCTATGTGATCACCCATTCTTACGAAGGGGGACACCCCGATCATGACGCGGCGGCGCTGGCGGTTCACGCCGCCTGTCTCCTTTTGCAGGCCAATGCTTTTGCCGCGCCTATCATCGTGGAGATGACGAGTTATCATCTGCTGAACGGGAAAATGGCTTACGGGCGCTTCCTGCCCCACGACAAGGCAGGGCCGGTGAAGACGTTTCTCCTCGACACGCGAGAGCAGGCGCTAAAGCGCCGGATGTTCGCCTGTCATCAGAGCCAGGACAGAATTCTCGAGAACTTTCCCGTCGATGCCGAGAGGTTCCGCGCCGCGCCACCTTACGACTTCCTGGCAGCGCCGCATGCCGGACAGCTGGCTTATGAAAGCTACCTTTGGAAGATCGACGGCGCGGCCTGGCGACGGGCTGCGACGCGGGCCTTGAACCGCCTGGGCCTGCTCAAAGGGCGATGAAATCTCGTCCAGTTGCGATTGCGTCTGGAAAACATCGCAGCTTCGGATCTACCAGGTTGATTTTTCGTCGTATTGGCCGCGGCTTGCCACCCACGCAAACACGCCGGTCTTGGAGCCATGAAAATCCAACGGAATTATATGACGGCACGGAAGGTTTCCGTCTCGTCGCACCGTTAACCAATTGGCGGTATTAAGAGGCTTCGGCAAAAGGCGGAAAATGTACACTCCAGAACATAAAATCGGATCCGCTTAAGCCATTGTCCGTCGGGCAAAAATACCTGTACGGGCGTGAGCGGGATGACCGACACAGCGGGATACGGCGGGCCGTGGAAAGCGTCTGCCGCGGAAGAGTTCTCACCGGCCGCTTCCGCGGCCCCGGCGCAAAAGATTGAGAGCAAATATCTTCGCAAATTCCTCACGCTCGAGGAATTTGAAGCGGCGGCGAAGCGCAAGCTGCCGCGCGTCCTCTATGGCTATGCCGCCAGCGGCACGGAAACCGATGCTTCGCTTCGCCAGAACCGGGAGAGCTATACAGCTTATGGGCTGGTGCCGCGCGTACTCATGGGAAAGCGCAAGCGCGATATGGGGGTGAGCCTCTTTGGCAGGCGCTATAGCGCCCCCTTCGGCATCGCACCTATGGGTGCGAGCGCGCTTTTCGCCTATCGCGCCGACATCCGGCTTGCAGAAGCCGCGAAATCGGCCGACATCCCCATGGTGCTCAGCGGCGCTTCGCTGATCGCTTTGGAAGAGGTAGCCCAGGCGGCGCCGGGAACCTGGTTCCAGGCCTATCTTCCCGCCCATCCCGAACAGATCAGACGGCTTCTCGAACGTCTTGCGCGCGCCGGCTACGAGACGCTGGTCGTGACCGTCGATGTGCCGGTTCCGGGCAATCGCGAGGTGGACAAGCGCAATGGATTCAATGTGACGCTAAAGCCTAGCGCCGGCCTCATATGGGATGGCATCACCCGTCCCGCTTGGCTGGTGGGCACGGCGCTTCGCACCACCTTACTGCGCGGCATGCCCCATCTCGAGAATTACAGGGCCGTGCGTGGGCCTTCCATTCTCTCCCGGGCGGACATCCGTGGCGGCGGCGCGATCGAGCGTCACGGCTGGGCGGAGATCAGGCTGGTGCGCAGCCTGTGGAAAGGCAATCTTGTCGTCAAAGGCATTCTCTCGGCCGCGGACGCGCGCCTGGCCCAAGATTGCGGCGTCGATGGTATCGTCATCTCCAACCACGGCGGCAGGCAATTGGATGGCGCGGTGGCGCCCTTGCGGGTCCTGCCGACGATCCGCGAAGCCGTTCCGCGCCTGACTGTCATGATCGACGGCGGCATCCGCCGCGGAACCGATATGATCAAGGCTCTTGCCCTGGGAAGCGACTTCGTATTCATGGGCCGCCCTTTCCTTTATGCGGCCGCTGTCGGCGGGGCCGATGGCGTCACGCGCGCCATTCACCTGATGCGCGAGGAAATACAACGCGACATGGTCTTATTGGGCATAGGGTCTCTCTCGGAATTGGACGCCTCGTTCGTGTCGGAGGCAAGTTGCTGGACATCCTGCAATCGAATGAATGACATGAACTTCAGGACAAATTAGTTCCCCGTGCTGGCATCGCAACTTTCGTGGCTACCGCAGAATCCCGACTGGCGCGGCGAATTCAATTCGCTCGTCGCTGAAGACGGCGCCAGCTCGGACGCACTGTCGCGACTGGCCAGTTTTCAAATCGATTTCCTGTGCACCGAACGGCTGGACACGCTTGCCCAGCGGAAACTGAGGAAGATTTCTCCGGCGAACCTGCCGGGACCGCCGATCCGCCTGGCGATTCTGGGTTCTTCGACCGTATCTCACTTGGTTCCCGCCATCCGGGTGGGATTGCTGCGCCGCAGGCTTTGGGCGCAAGTCCATGTCAATCCCTTTGGCCAATATCTTCAGGAGTTGCTGGACCCCAACTCCGATCTCCACAAATTCAAGCCCACGGTCATCCTCTTCGCCTTCGATGCGCGACATGTGATCGGACAGCCGGCGGTCGGGATGGGAGGGGCAGCGGCGGACAGCCTGATCGAGGAGAAGGCCTCTCACTATGCGGAGCTCTGGGAGCGGGCGCGGCAGGCTTTCTCATGCCATGTCATCCAGCAGACGCTGCTGCCGGTTTTCCCGGAGCTTCTCGGCAACAACGAACACCGGTTGCCCGGTTCGCCACAGCGGATGGTCGGCCGCTTCAATCAGCGGATGCGGGAATTGGCGGACGAACGCCGGGTCGATGTGCTGGCGATGGACAATCGCGTGCAACGCGATGGCATCGGCCCATGGCACGATCCCGTTCTTTGGCATAAGGGCAAGATAGAGATCGCCCCTGCGATGGCGCCTCTTTACGGCGATCTGGTGGCGCGGATCGTGGCGGCGCAGTGTGGCCGTTCGCACAAATGCCTGGTGCTGGATCTGGACAACACGCTTTGGGGCGGCGTGGTGGGCGACGACGGCATCGAAGGCCTGGTGCTGGGCCAAGGCAGCGCTGCGGGAGAAGCCTTCGTCGAATTCCAGCGCTATGTCCAACAACTGTCCGCGCGCGGCGTCATTCTGGCCGTCTGTTCCAAGAACGAGGAAAAAGCCGCGCTCGAGCCGTTCAGCCGCCATCCGGAGATGGTACTGAAGCGACCCGCCTTCGCCGCTTTTCTCGCCAATTGGACAGACAAGGCCACCAATCTCAGGCTTATTGCCGAAAGGCTCAATATCGGCTTGGATTCGCTGGTATTTGCCGACGACAGTCCATTCGAGCGCAATCTTGTCCGGCGCGAACTGCCGATGGTCGCAGTGCCGGAGCTTCCCGAAGATGCGGCCGAATATGCGCGGTGCCTGGCAGATGCCGGATATTTCGAAGGCATTGGACTGACCGCGGAGGATTTGAGCCGCGCCGATCAATACTGCGCCAATGCGGAGCGCGAGACATTGCGGGCCTCGGTGGCCGACCTCTCGTCCTACCTGAAGAGCCTGGAGATGGAGATCGTAGCCGGCCCGTTCGACCGCCTCGGCCAGGCGCGCATCACCCAACTGATCAACAAGACCAACCAGTTCAATCTGACGACACGCCGTTATAGTGAACAGGAAGTCGCGGCCGCCATGGAATGCGCCGATGTCATCACCTTGCAGATTCGCCTGATCGACAAGTTCGGCGACAATGGCATGATCGCGGTGGTGATCGGCAAGCCCTCGAGTGGGGACCTCCTCATTGACACATGGTTGATGAGTTGCCGCGTCCTGGGCCGCCAGGTCGAGCAGGCGACCCTCAACCTCATGGTGCAGGAAGCGCGCCGACAGGGTTACAGGGCACTGATCGGAGAATATCGGCCGACGGAAAAAAACATCATTGTCCGCGACCTTTATCAAAAACTGGGCTTCTCCCATCAAAGATCCGACGAGGCCGGCAACAGCCTGTGGCGGCTTTCCATCGACCAGTTCGTTCCATTTGATGCCTTAATATCAGTCGAAGGGGTGCCGGCGTGACAGATTCTGAGATTCTCGACGGCATCACCGACATCGTTCGCGACGCGCTGGAGGACGACACGATCGTGCTTTCGCCGGAGAGCACAGCCAACGACTTCGCCGGATGGGATTCTTTCAAACATATCACCATCGTCGTGGCCACCGAACTGCGCTTCGGCGTCAAGTTCAGGACCGCGGAAATAGAATCTATGCGAAAGGTAGGAGACTTCATCAGCCTTATCCAAGCAAAGGTCAAAGGCGCCTGACGATTTGGACACCGCCCACGCGACGTGGGCAGACACATGACGAAACAAGGGGAGAACGGTGTTATTCAATTCCTACATATTCCTTTTCACCTTCCTGCCGGCCTCTCTGCTTGCCTATTTTCTCGCAGGCCGCATCGACCGGCGCGCCGCGGGGCTTTCTCTCGTCATAAGCTCGCTGATCTTTTACACTTGGTGGAATCCACCCTTCGTTCTGGTCTTGCTGGGTTCCATTCTCTTCAACTATGCGATCAGCCGCTGGATCGCCCATCGGGAAGGTCATGAACGGGCGCAAACCGCGATCCTGGCGCTGGGCATCGGCGTCGATCTCGCGGTTCTGGTCTATTACAAATATCTCTTCGTTCTAGCGGGCTTTCTGACCGGCCTGGGCCTGGGCCATCTCGAATTGGCTCCGATCATCCTGCCCCTGGGCCTTTCCTTCTATACATTCACTCAGATTGGTTACCTCGTCGACTGCCGGCAAAACATGGCGAAGGAACGCAGCATCTTCGAATATTTCCTGTTCGTGACGTTCTTTCCCCACCTGATCGCCGGGCCGATCATTCATCATCGCGAGATCATGCCGCAATTCGCCAAGCCGGAAACATACCGGCTGGATGCTGGTAACGTGGCGGTTGGCCTGACCTTCTTTCTTATCGGGCTCGCGAAGAAGGTTCTCCTGGCGGATTCGATGATCCAACTCGCCAATGCCGGTTTCGCCGCTCCCGGAACGCTGGGGCTGTTCACCGCCTGGCTGACGGCATTATCCTACTCGATGCAGATCTATTTCGATTTTTCTGGATATTCCGACATGGCAATCGGCCTCGCCTATATGTTCAACATCCGCTTTCCCCTCAATTTCAATTCGCCTTACAAGGCCCGCTCCGTAATCGACTTCTGGCAGCGCTGGCACATGACCCTGACGCGCTACCTCACGCTCTATCTCTACAATCCCATGGCCATCGCGATCACGCGGCGGCGCGCGGCCAAAGGTCTGCCGATCTCCAGCAAAGGCGCGGGGACCGTCGCAGGATTTCTCAACATGATCGCCTTGCCGATCTTCTTCACCATGACGCTGGCGGGGATATGGCATGGCGCGGGCTTTCAATTCCTTGTCTTTGGCCTACTTCATGGCGCCTATCTGACGGTCAATCACGCCTGGCGGATTTTTAAACCAACCCGCCTCTCGCGCGCCGCCGCCAGTCCGCTGCTCCGCCCCGTGACCGCCATCGCGCAGGTTCTGCTCACCTACATTGCCGTCATGGTAGCGCAAATCTTCTTCCGCGCCGCCTCGTCCGGTGACGCCGTGGCGATGCTTGCGGGCATGATCGGCCGGCATGGCGGCGGATTCGGCGGCTGGGAAAATAATTTCGGCTCCACGAGCCAGAGCGCCGCCATGCTTCTCGTTTATTTCATCATCGTTTGGGCGATGCCGAATTCCCAAGAGATCATGGCGAAATTTCCCGCCGCTCTGGGTCAGATCAAAGCTGCCCCCTATGGACTATTGCAATGGAATCCTGGTCTGAGATGGGCGCTTCTCATCGGCGGGGCCGCCGGCATGGCGGTCGCCAATCTCTCCCGTCACACCGAATTCCTTTATTTTCAGTTCTGAGCAGGATCGTGCAGAAATCGACGGCAATCCGATATCTCTCCGTCCTGCTGGCGGTAATTTTAACCGTCTCGGCTTTGATCGGCATTCTCAATTATCTTGTCGATCCCTTGTGGTTTTTTGGCGGAAACAAGCTTCAGCCGCGCAATTTCGCTTTCGATGAACGCATAGCGCGGATTGCCCGTTTCATGTCCACCGACCGTGATTTCGACTGCTATATTTTCGGCGCCTCCCGCGTTGGCATGATGAACGAGCATGATTTCAAGGGTCACAGCTGCTTCATGGTGTCGTTTGAAAACGCCTCACCCAGCGAACTCATCGCCTATGCCTCCTATCTGAAGGCACATGCCCGGCGCGAACCGGCCCTTGTCGTGGTGGGCGTCGACGATTTCGATTTCATCGACCAGGCCGATGCCCAGGACGTGCCTGACGTCGTGCGAGAGGGTGGCGTTCCGCACTTCTGGAAATATTATTTTTCCTGGGATGTAGCTACCTGGTCGCTCAAGACCCTGTTCGACCTTTCCCCGAAGGCCAGATATTTCGGCAAGGACCTCACCGGCCAGATCCGAGCCGATGCGCGTGCGATTCCGGTCTTGCGGATGACCCTGAAGCCCGGCCGGAAATGGCACATGAGTCTCACAAGCGTGAGCGAATACGCGAAATTTCGCCAGCTATTTCCAGAGGCGCATCTCGTGGCCTATGCGACGCCGGTGGCGGCGACGAGGATTGCCGAATACCAGGCGTCGGGCTTGCTACCCTTCTATATCCGGGCGCTCAGCGAGACCTCGACCAAGTTCGACGAAATGTATGATTTCTCAATACCATCCGCCATCACTGCCGACCCCAACCTCACCTATGACGGCTCACATTATCTGCCGGCAGTCTCCGGCGAGATCGCCGCCGCTATTCAGCGGCATGATCCTTCCTTCGGCGTGATGCTGACGGGCCGGTCCACAGAAGAATTGGCGGCGGATTATGCGAAACGGCTTCTCCAATATTGCAAATATGTCGAAGCCAAAATGTAAAAACAAGCAGCGCCCTACTGATCGTAGTGTTAACCCTGTGCGAAGGTCTTTTTCGACGTTTACATGTTTTCCGCCGAAGGTATGCGATGACAATTGGCGGCTTGGCGAAGCCGCCTGGGGCGGGCTTGCTTATGATTCCGGCGTATGCGGCTTTTGGGCAGTCAATGGATTAGGTTCCAATTGATATGATCGAATTCGTTGACGAGTTGTTGTTTGATGCCGCGAGAATTCATCCTGCCCGCCCGGCTCTGACCTTCGAAGGAAGCGTTACGAGTTATGGGGAGTTAGCAGCCAAGGTGCGGCGGTTTGCCGGCGCCTTGCGCGCTTCGGGCATTCGCGCCAAGGACCGCGTCGGCATATTCCTGGACAAACGGGAAGAAGCGGTTATCGCGATCATGGGCGCCTCCGCGGCGGGCGCCGTCTTCGTGCCGATCAATCCTGCCTTGAAATCTTCCCAAGTCAGCCATCTGGTCGAGGATTGCGGCATCAAGATTCTGATAACGGCTCAAAGCAGGATCGCAAATTTCGAGGACCTTCCACGCTGCCCTTCCCTCGAAAAAGTCATTCTGGTGGAGAATGACGAGGCCGTCGCCGCTTGGCCTGATATTCAATTCGAGTCTTTCCGGCAATTCCTGGAATCCGGTTCGGGGGAAAAACTCTCTCTCGAACCCCGCGCGGGAAACGACATGGTCGGGATTCTCTATACGTCGGGCTCGACCGGCAACGCGAAAGGCGTGGTCCTGTCGCACCGCAACTTCGTCGCCAGGGCCGAATGTGTCTCGCAATACCTCAAGATGACGGCCGACGACAGAACCTTGAACCTGCCGCATTACAGTTTCGGTTTCGGCCTAGACCAGTTGTTCAACGCCTTCCATGCCGGCGCCTGCTCCGTCCTGCACAATTTCGTGACGGCACAGGGCCTGATGCGGACCATCGTCGAGGAGCGCGTCACCGGTGTCGCCGCGGTCCCTACCGCCTTGACGACGCTCGCGGGAATGGATTGGCCGCAGAAGGCTTGCGACACGGTTCGGTATATCGCCGCGGCGGGCGGGCGCATGCCGGAATTCGTCACGCGGTCGCTCAGATGCCTGGTTCCCGGCGCCGACATCTATTTGATGTACGGGCAAACCGAGACGCTGCGCTCGACCTTTTTGGCGCCCAGCGAAGTGGACCGGCGGCCGAACTCCATCGGAAAAGCAATCTCGGTCGCTCAAATCCACGTCGTGAGATCGAACGGGACGCTGTGCGGTCCCAACGAGCCGGGCCAGCTCGTGCAAAGCGGCGAGACCGTGGCTTTGGGGTATTGGAACGACGCGGCCCGCACCGCCCAGATATTCCGGCCCGCGCCCGTCGCCCTGCCGGGGCAATCGGCGCCCGCGATCGCGGTCTGGTCGGGCGACATGGTTTACTATGACGCGGAGGGCTTTCTTTATTACATCGGCCGCCAGGACGATCTCATCAAGACAAGCGGCTATCGCGTCAGTCCGACGGAAATCGAAGATGTGCTCCATGCCAGCGGCGTGGTGGAAGGCGCGGCGGCGGTCGGCATCAAGCATGACGAGCTTGGTCATGCGGTCGTCGCCTTCGTCGTCGGCAAGGTCGGCGTCGATCTGGACCATGAACGGCTGATGGCGCATTGCCGGCGCGGGCTTCCGGGCTACATGGTTCCGCATCAGTTGATTCAGCTCGACAGCCTGCCGCTGAACGCGAACGGGAAGATTGACCGGCGCCATCTGATCGCCGACTTCGCCGAGCAAAAACTCCAGCCCATTGCGGAACGGACACGCGCATTGCCAAAGGATGGCGATCAGCGCTTGCCTGGACGCCTGAAGGATTCTGCGTTGGAAATGGTCGGGCTGAAGCGCCGCTCGATCGGAAGCGTCGCGGAAATATTCGCCTCGACCTTCAATCTCAAATCGGTCGATCCCGATCTCACCTTCTCCGCGCTGGGCGGCGATTCCCTCTCCTATGTCGATGTCCTGATAGCGCTTGAGGATTTCATCGGCTATGTGCCGGAGAACTGGGAAAATATCCCGATCCGGGACCTGGAGAAATTGGAAAGATCGTCCGCAGCCAGCACATCGATGGCGCCGGACGTGCTCTTGCGGGCGGCCGCCATCCTGGGCGTGGTCAGCTTTCATAACCGCTATTCCAGTCTCTCGGGCGGCGTAAGCCTCCTTTTCCTTTTGTCGGGCTTCAGTTTCGCCCGCTTTACCTGGAGCAGCGACCCATCACAGGTCCGCCGCTCCGTCCTTTCCACCATGTCCAGGATCGCGTTCCCAACCTTTCTGCTGCTGCTGGTCTTCTTCCTGGGCGACGGCATCGTTCACTGGAGTTTGCTCCTGTTCGTGGACAATCTAATCGAACCACAATCCCCCTTGTGGTGGGAAGGCGCTTACTTCGTGCAGGTCCTCTTCCAGATCTTCCTTCTGATGGGGATCTTGGCCAGCATTCCGGGCGTCGGCGCCTTTGGAGAGAGGCGGCCATTCGCCTTCGGTCTCATTTTCACGGCAGCGGCGGCGCTTCTGAATTTCGCGCTTGAGATGCTGGTCCACTCCCCGGTCATGAATTCGGGCATCCTGCCGCAATATTTCCTTTGGCAATTTGCCATTGGCTGGCTGGTATTCGCCTCTCAGCGCCAGACCGAGAAAATTGCAGCCATGGTGATCCTGACTGCCTGCCTCGCTCTAGTGTATGTCGCGCGTGGCCGGACCGGTGACTTCATCCTGACGGGTCATGCGCCGTATTGGCTCCTGCTGGGCAGCGCGCTTCTCTTATGGATGCCGGCAATTCCCATGCCCCGTCTCATCGCCGCTCCGATCTTGACCATCGCCAAATGCACCCTCTTTATCTACCTGTTCCATTGGCCGTTCGATGTTCTCGCGTTCCGCTGGTTCCATGTGCATGGGGGTCCCTTGGGAATCGCCATCGGGCTGGCTGGCGGCATCGCGGTCTGGGTGCTTTACGAATCGCTCGCATCGCTGGGTCGTTCCTTGCGGGCAAGCCCGCGCCAGACGGCCAAAGTCTTTGGCTGAGTCTCAGGCGAATTTCCACGAGCGCTCGACCCCGGCGGGCCTCCCTTCCACCGTGCTGCGGAACAGGCGCTGGCAAGAACCGATCATTTCGGCGGCATTATAATCCTAGCGCGGACGGCGCTGATCGGCGGCGCCGATCATGCGCCAGGCCCCGGCATCGGTCATTCCCGGCTCCTGTTCCCGCAATCTCCCGACGATCTGCTCTTCCGTCTATCGGGTCTGGCCTGTCCCCGGTTTTGAAGGCGCAGCGCGAGTTTGGTGTTTTTATGGAGCCGGGAGGTGGGTCATGGAGAGAAGGAAGTTTACGCGGGAGTTCAAGCTTGAGGCGGTCCAGCTGATCCGGGATCGAGGCGTGGGCGTGACCCAGGCCTCGCGCGATCTGGGTGTGCACCAGGCGGTGCTGCGCAGCTGGTTGAAGGCTTACGGGGATGACCCCGTCCGGGCGTTTCCCGGCCATGGTCGGCAAAAGCCCGAAGCCGCGGAGTTCACCCGTCTGAAGCGCGAGGTGACGAAGCTCAAAGCCGAACGAGACATCCTAAAAAGCCGCGGCCTACTTCGCGAAGGAGAGTACGTGAAGTTCTCCTTCATCGCGAGGCACCGGGGGATATGGCCGGCGGGATGGATGTGCGGGGCGCTCGGTGTCTCGCGCGGCGGCTTCTATGCCTGGCTGACACGGCCTCGCAGCGAGCGCAGCCGCTGCGACGAGGAGCTAGGTGCGAAGGTCCGCGCCAGCTTCCTTGCCAGCGACCGGACCTATGGGGCCAGGCGGGTGTGGCGCGACATGCTGGCGGAAGGGGCATCTTGCGGCCTGCACCGGATCGAGCGCCTGATGCGCCGGCAGGGCCTAAAGGCTCGCCCCAGACGGCGTCGGTTACCGCCCCATCTGGGTGAACGTCAGACAGGTGCCATCGCCGCCAACATGCTGGACCGCAGATTCGAAGCCTCAGCCCCCAACCGCAAACGGATTGCCGACTTCAGCCACATCTGGACGGCGGAAGGCTGGCTCTATGTGGCAGCAGGCGTGGACCTGTTCTCGCGGCGGGTGGTCGGCTGGTCCATGAGCGCGACGATGACAGCCCAGCTCATCACCGATGTCCTGGTGATGGCGATCTGGCGCCGGGGAAAGCCACGTGCCCTACTGCATCACTCCGCTCGTGGCAGCCAATACACCAGCGAGCAGTTCCAGCGGCTGATGGCCGATCATGGCGTTACCTGCTCCATGAGCCGGTCGGGCAATTGCTGGGACAATGCGGCGATGGAGAGCTTCTTCTCCTCGCTGAAGACCGAGCGCATAGCACGCAAGACCTATCGAACATGGAACGATGCCAGGGCCGACGTGTTCGACTATATCGAACACTTCTACAACCCAAAACGGCGGCACTCGACTATCGGATATATGAGCCCAATAGACTTCGAAATGAAGGCAGGATTAGCTTAACCGCGTGTCACTCAAACCGGGTGCAGGCCAGACGCTACCAACCGGTTGCGCCCCGTAATCCCACGGACGGACCTCTATAGCGGTATCCTTTTCTTGGCCGTCGCGTAAACGCCAAAGGCCAAGCGGTGGGCGCCCGGCTTGCGAATCAGCCAAATATCAAGATAGCGCAGAGGCCAAGCAATGACCGAGAACAGGACAAAACAGCTTGTAGCGAGCGCGCGGCCCAAAAGGGTGCGACCTTGAAAGACAAGATTGATCCAATAACTGGTCAACGTTAAGAGCGTGACTGTAGGACCAATATGTACGCCGCTTTGGACGATGTCGAAACCAGCGTCATCAAGGAATCGGCGCAAGCCTGGCAGCGTCAGCCGTCGGTAATCACTCGGATCGTCGTGATATTGCTGAAGAAAGGGCATTTCGACATGAAGGAGCCCGCCTGGTTTGGTTATTCGGCGAATTTCCGCAATGAAAAGGCGGTCGTCCTCCACATGCTCGAGCACGCCCGTGGCGATGACGATGTCGACGGTGTCATCCGCGTAGGGCGTCTGCCCGCGGACGAAATCGCAGACATGCGTCGTGTTAGGGGTCGGTACGAGATCAACCGTTTCTATCCAAGGCGCTAGCTTTCGTCCGCCGGCGCCAAGATCGACGACAAGCTTGTCTTGAGTATCGCGCACTACATCCAACACCACCATCTGAGGCTGGTAGGTTAAGGACGGAATATACTTCGGAAGACCGGTTCCAAATGGCATTGTCCAGCTTTTCGGGAAAATTATCAGCCTGGCCTGACGATGATTTGTACCAGCAGGATAGAGACCACCGCACGGCTCCGGCTCCGGCTCCAAGAAACCGCCGTGACAAAAACGTTGCCCCTTTCGAGCTTAGCTTGCACCCCCCGCTCCGCGGGGAGCTTTGATATTGAGCTGATGATCATCGCGCCAGGCATCATCTCGAATCGCGAACGGCCACCATATCGACCGACTGCAGCAGGGCATCGAGCGCCGGATTGCGCGCCGACGCCGGACCGCCGTTCGATTGGCGCAAACCCGAAACCTGCGCGATCAGCCGTGATGGCAAGCCAGTGAGTTCGATTTCCGGCGCCACCGGCGAGCCGTCGCTGGCTGCGAGAATCTGCAGCGCATCGGCACCCTGTTGTTGTGCGATAGAGATAAGTGCGCGGTTCAACGGTCCCTGCTGGCGTTGATAAAATGGAATGATTACCGCGATCACGCCGCCGCCGCCCCGGCGGGATAGCCGTAAATGTCCAGATAGCGCGCCGCCACCTCGGCAATGTCGTAATGGCCGACGACGAAGGCGCGGCCGCGCTGGCCCATTTTCTGGCGCAGCCCGGCATCGGCCGCCAGCGCCTCTGCGCCCGCTCGGAAAGCCTGGGCATCGTCGAACAGGTATCCCGAAAAGCCCTGTTCAATGAAGGCATCGTTGACGCCCGGCAGGCGCCGCGCCAGCACCGGCAGGCCCCGCGCCATGGCCTCGATGACCACCGTGCCGAACCCTTCCTCGCGCGAGGCGAACACCATCGCATCGGCGGCGTCATAATAGTCCCAGGGCTTCTCCTGATAGCCGGTGAACATCACATGCGGCCCCAGATTGGCCTGCACGATTTCCGCCTCCATCCGCTCGCGATAGTCCAGTTCCAGCACCGGCCCGACCAGCACCAGCAAAAGTCCTGGATGATGGCACACCAGGGCGGGCAACTGCTGGATCAGGAAAAGCTGGTCTTTGCGCGCGCAGATCCCACCGACGCTGACCAGCACAATGGCGTTGTCGGCGATCCGCAGCCTGCGGCGCGCGGCGGCGCGCGTGTCCGGCGACGGCGCGGGCGGAATGGCGATGCCGATCGGCACCATCGCCGACTTGCTCGCCGGCACCACTTGGTTGTTCTCCGCGAAAAGGCGCGGACTGATGGCCACGAACATGCTGACCACCCGGCTCAACAGGCGCACCAGTGGCCGGAACAGCGGGCGGTAGGTACCCATCAGTGCGGGGATACTGTCATCCAGTGTAGCGGACAGCACCACCCGCCGCCGCAGAAGGCGCAGCAATGCGCTGGCGGCAAAGCTACGATCGACGTGGGTGTGATAATGCACGGCGCTATAGCCCGCCGCATGACAGGCCAGCCAGCCGACCAGCCTTGTCTGCCCCGCGGGCCCGCCATTGCCCAGAAAATGGACCGCCGCCAGCCCCGCTGGCGGTTTGAAGCCGGGTGGGCAGGCCGTCGCCGTGACGGCAACCTCATGGGCCACATCCGGCCTCAGGCGCTGGAAAACCGGCGCCAGCCGTTCAAGAAAGATTCCCTCGCCGGTGAAATCGGGACGGAAATACTTGAAAACGTGCAGCACGCGGGCCGAACTCACGGCGCCCTCCGCATCGCCGGGCGAGGGCGCAGCGCTGCCAGGTGAACGGCAAGGCCCACAGCCAGCCGCCGCAGATGCCGCGGCCAGGATGCCAGCATCACCTTGAGCCGCATGCCCGGATCCATGTCCGTCCGCGCCAGCGCCAGCGCCAGGACCTGGGCATAGTCGCCCGCGGCAAAGGCCAGTTCCAGTGCCTGGCGGCTGCGCAGGTGCAACTCTTCTGCGATGACGGACGCGGCGGCCGCCGCCGGGGCGCCGTGATGGACCCTCGCATGGCGCAGGATCGCAATCTCGCCCAGCAGGTTGCGAAGCTGGCTGGCGCTGTAGTTGCCACGATGGCGCCGGATTCCCACCAGCGCGTCCTCGATCATCGCGGCGGGGGCATGGGCCGCGCAACGCAGGACGAATTCGAAATCCTCACTGCCCAGCCGGCCAAAGCGCGCGTCATAGCCCCCGACAGAATCGAACAGGCGCCGCGATACCAGCAGGGTCGAATGGAATACCGGCTGGAAACGCAGCAGGCTGGCATAGAGCGGCTGGATCAGAATCCGCCCCCCCTCCGTGGCCGTGCCTGGTATCTGCTGCCAGAATCCCTCCGGCGCGGTTTCGAATTTTGTCGGGGCTTCCCATATCCCGCCGCGCACCAGCTGGAAATTGTCGAAGATGAACCCCAGTTCGGGCGCGGCCGCCACAAGGCCCAGCGCCCGGCCCAGATATTCAGGATGCCACAGATCGTCGCTATCGCAGAACCAAAGCCAGTCGCCGCTTGCCAGCGAGGCACCCAGATTGCGCGCGGTGGGCGCGCCGCCATTTTCCGCGCGCACATAGCGGACCCTGTCGCCAAAGCGCGCGCTCACCGATTGGATGTCCTCGACCGAGCCATCATCGACCACGATGACCTCGTGCGGCAGCACGCGCTGGGCCATCAGCGAGTGCAATGTCTCGTCCAGCAGCGCGGCCCGGTTATAGGCCGGTATGATGGCGCTCACTCGCGATCCGGCGCGCAACGCTGAGCTAGGCACTTGCCCGCCACTCCCCGGCGAGGGTGGCATCTATAAGAAGCTGATAGCGCCCCGCCATGTCGCCGGCGCGATAGACATTGCGCACGCGCTTGCGGTTGGCGCTGCCGATCCAGGCGCGCAGCTTGGCATCGGCGATCAGGCTGGCCAGGGCCTGGCCCAGCGCCTGATCTTTGCACGGCACGATGAAGTCCCTGTTTTCCTCCGCCACCATCTCGCGGATATCGCCCACATCCACCGACGCGACGGGAAGGCCGGCATCCATCGCCTCAAGGACCGCGAAAGGCATCTGTTCGGTGTCGCTGGACAGGGCCAGTATGTCGGACTGCATCACGATGCTGCGCGCATCACTGCGCCGGCCCAGAAGGCGCATATGCGGCAGGATCCCCAGCCGCTCGCCTTCGCGCAGCACTGCGTCATGCTCCGGTCCCTCTCCGACCAGGAGCAGCACCGCCTTTCCCGCCAGCGGGACGAAGGCCCGCAACAGGCGCAGCGGGTTCTTTTCACGCCGCAGAGCACCGATCCACACAATGCGGCACAGATGCGCCGGAATCTCAAGGCCCATGCGCTCGATGGACATCCCGATCCGGTCGCAAGGAGTGATGCCGTTGGGAATGTGGTGCACCTTGCGCGCCGCGATCCCCCAGCTCTTCGTCGCGATGTCCCACAGCAGGCGGGACGGCACCATTACGCTGCTGTGACGTAGCGCCAGGCGGCGCGTCCAGATGCGGCGCTGAAGCTGGCGTGTGCTTTCTTCCGGTCCGAATCCGTCTTCATGATGAAGATGCGGCAGGCGCCCGCTATTGGCCAGCGCCCATTCGATCGCGCCCCAATTGTAGGTCAAAAGCGCATCCGGCGCGATCGTCTCCAACGCCCCGCGAATGCGCATGAGCCGCGACGCAAGCCCCTTGCTGCCGGCTGGCCCGGCAAGCGCGGTCACCGGCGCATCGCCCGGCAAAAGAGTCGCGGCGCTCCAGCGGCCATCGAGCGAGATCACGGTGTGTTCGAATTGCGGGCCCAGACGCTTCAGCAGGGACGCAAAGCGCACCTGCGAACCACCGATGTCGAAACTGGGAAAGACATGCAGAAGGCGTGGCGGCCGGACAGTGGGCGCGCTGTCACGCTGGAAGGACTCAACCTGGGACATAGTTAACGCGCGCCCTCCGCGAACAGGATGACCCGCACCGTTCGCACCAGGATGGCGAGATCCAGGAACATGTCGTTGCTTTTGACGTAATAGAGGTCATAGGCAAGCTTGCGCCGCGCATCCTCCACCGAGGCCCCATAGGGATAGTTGACCTGGGCCCAGCCGGTGATGCCCGGCTTCACCCGGTGGCGCAGTTCGTAATAGGGGATTTTCTCGCGCAGTTGCTCGACAAAGAAGGGACGCTCGGGGCGCGGCCCGATGAAGCTCATGTCACCGGCGAGCACATTGATGATCTGGGGAATCTCGTCGATGCGGACCTTGCGGATGAAACGTCCGACCCGCGTCACCCGGCTGTCGCCGCTGCCCGCCCATTTGGGCACTCCGTCGCTTTCGGCGTCGGTGCGCATGCTGCGGAATTTCCACACCCGGAAAATCCGGCCGTTCAGGCCCACCCGCTCCTGGCGATAGAAGATCGGGCCCCGGCTCTCCAGCCGGATGGCCAGGATGGTGCCAAGAATGAAGGGCAGAAACAGGATGAGGAAGGCCAGGCTGACCGCAAAATCAGCGGCACGCTTGAGAGCGCGCTGCGGCTGGTTGAGCAGGAAGCCGTCTGAAAAGGCAAACCATTCGGGCCCCGCCTGGAGAAAATCGACCTGGCCGGACTCGCGTTCCCAGAAGGCCATGTAGCTGGCGACCGCAATGCCGTGCAGCTTGCATTCCAGCAGCTCATACATCGGCAGGGAGCGCATGTCCCGGGTGGCGACCACGATCTCGTCCACGCGCAAGGACCGCGCAATCGCCAACAGGGGCGTTTGGCTCTCCACATGCAGGGCCAGGTTTCCACTGGTGCCGATGGGCGCCAGCATCGGCGGCGGGGCTACCGTCCGCACATGGCGCAGATGGGCCTGGTCGGGGCCCTGCAGAAACTCGGTCAAGCGGTCGGCAATCTCGCCGCTTCCCAGAACAAGTATCCGCCGGCGCACGAAAGGCTTGCGCAGCAGCCAGATCATCGCCGCCCGCACCGTGAAGAGCAGCAGCATGAAGATGGTGACGGCCAAGGTGATGACGCCGACATACCAGCCGAACGGAAGACCGGCCAGGAACTTCGTCAGGGCAAAGACAGCCACCGTCGGGATCAGCAGCAATTGCCAGGCCAGCAGGAAGCGCTTCAGGAACAGGGTAAAGCTCCTCAGCGCTTCGGCCGTATAAAGGCCCGACGACGCGGTAACCAGCAGGAATGCCGAAGTCAGCAGGAGCGCCCTGGCAGGATCCAGGCCGGCCACGGCGCCCACATAGCAGGCCTTGCAATGGGTGGTGAGCGAGAGGGCGTAAAGCACCGAAAAGAACAGAGACGCATCCAGCGCGGCGAGCAGGACAAACGGCAGAGCGATATAGCGTCCAAAAATCTTCACTACGGCCGTTCCATGGAATGGCCAGCGCCACGGTCATAACGCCCAGGTCATGGGTGGCCCCGGCCCTCGACAGCAACAGCTTCTCCGCAAACCGCCCGATGCCGCGACCCCACTAGTTGGTAGCGTGGAAAACAGCCTTAACGGCACTTAACAGTTACATGGTCATAGTCCGCAAACGGAATGATTTGGATCAAACAAATGGGTAGGCGTACCCTCAACCTTAGGACGGACCTGAAAAAAATCGCCGGCGAGGCGTGAAAGGGGCGCGCGCTGCGCGTACGGTTTCGCGCGCCAAACATAGTGAACGTTTTTTGACAGAGAGATTTCGACTTTGAACAAAGCGCTTTGTCTCAAGACGAACAGATTCGTGCCCATGATGGTGCTAACGATGTATTAACGAATAAGTATGCGGGCAATGTTCCCGCTGGGGTAATGGGGCTGACAATGAAAATTGCTGATCTGACCGGATCGTATTCCGCGCAACGTTTGCCTATCGCCTCGGGCAACCGGATGCTCCAGGCGCTTCCACCCGCCATCCTCTCGCAACTCATCCCGCACATGGACCGGATCGAGCTCCGGCGCGACGAAGTGCTGGCCGAAGCGCACAGCAGCATGTCGCGGGTGCACTTCATCGAACACGGCCTGGCGCTTTTCACAAAGATGATGAGCGACGGGCGCAGCACCATGACTGGTTCTGTCGGCCGCGAAGGCATGACCATGCCCAACATGCTGAGTGGCGCGCGCCGCACCGGCGTGGAATGCGTCGTGCTTATTCCGGGCACGGCGCTCAGCATCGACCGCTCCGTGCTGTTCGGGCTAGCGCTGAAATCGCCGCCGCTCGGCCATATGATCCAGCAATACAGCCTGTTCATGAACGAGCAGATCACTCAGATTTCCGCCTGCAACCGGCTTCACTCGCTGGAGCAGCGCTATGCCCGCTTCCTGCTGACCGTGCACCAGAACGCCGAAGGCCGGCCCTTCACCCTGACGCAGGAGATGATGGCCATCACGCTTGGCGCGCAGCGACCGCACATTTCGGTGGTTGCCACCCAGTTCCGCAAGAAGAACCTCATCGAATACCGTCATGGCCAGATGCGGGTGATCAACCCCGAACGTCTGCGCCTGGCCTCCTGCGAGTGCCACGACATTCTCAAGGAAAGCGCAGAGACGATGTATCTGCCTTCGCCAAGCGGCGACTTGCCCTCGTGTCATGTGTTTCACGAAGGCATGTTCTTCGAGTCGGGCTGCGCGCGTCCGCGCTGACCTGACGGCATCCACACCTTTCGAATCTTGGCCCATCTTGTTCAATCCAGGACGGATTGGCGGGCAGATACATGCCAAATTTTCGGTACAGAGATGATCGTGTCCATCCATCGCACGACGTAATGGGAATGGCAGGGGCCGCGTAGGGGTATGCAATACGGAATTCCGATACTGAACGATGTCGCCAAGAACTGGCTGGAACAGGTTTCCATCGCCCTGTTCCTGGTCTCAGACGACCTCAGGGCCATCTGGGTCAACGCCAGCGGCCGCAGCCTGATGAAACAGCTGGGACTCAGGCAGGATTCATTCGGCGTGGTCCGCGGCAATACCCGCGAGCTCGAACTGGCAGTACAGAATGCCAGGCGTGTGCTGCAACAGGCCGTCGCGGACCGCGCGAACTGGAAGAACGGCACCACCACGCTGACCATGGCGGACTATCCCAACGGCCAGGTCCAGCTCTACACCCTGTCCATCAACGGAATATCCCTGATCGGCTGCGCCGTCACCACGGCGGGCAGCGAGGCAAGGGACCTGTCCGCGCTTCTGACCGAATATGGCCTGACATCAACCGAGAAGAAGGTGGTCAGAATGCTCACGCGCGGCGCGACCGCCAGCGAGATCGCCCGCACCAACGGAAGTTCGCTGCTGACCATCCGCACCCATATCAAGCGCATCTATGCCAAGATGGGCGTTCATTCACGGGAAAAGATGTTCGCCCGACTCAGTGTGAATCATGGCGGGCCAAGCGTCGGTGCGCCATGAGCGGCAGGCGCAAGCTTGCGGCATCGGGCTGGCAGGGCGCGTGACGACGTCCGTCCTTGTCTTTTCCACCCTCTATCCGAATGCCGGCCAGCCCAATCACGGCATCTTCGTGGAGAATCGCCTTCGCCACACCCTGGCGCTGGGCGGGCTTTGCGCCACGGTGCTGGCGCCGCGGCCCTGGTTCTTTTCCGGCCATCCCCGCTTTGGCCGCTACGCTGCCTTCGCCCGCATCCCGGCGCACGAAACGCGGCACGGACTTGACGTCCACCATCCGCCCTATCTCGTCCTGCCGCGGCTCAGCGCCATCACACCGTGGCTTCTCTACCGCGCGGCCCTGCATGCGGTCCGCAAGCTGATGCGCGCCGGCCAGCGCTTCGACGTGATCGATGCGCATTATTTCTATCCCGACGGCGTTGCCGCAGCGCTCTTGGGCCGGACGCTGGGCCTGCCCGTGGTGATTACAGGCCGGGGCACGGACCTCACCCTGATCCCGCATTCGGCCCTGGCGCGGCGGCAGATCCAGTGGGCCGCGGGCCAGGCCAGCGCAATGATCACCGTCTGCGAGGATCTGCGCCAGCGGCTCGTGGCCCTGGGGGCGGCACCCGAACGTACCATCGTCCTGCGCAACGGCGTCGACCTTGACCGCTTCTCCCCCGCTGGGGCACCGCCCCGCAATGAGCGCGTCGCGCTGCTGTCGGTGGGCAGCCTCATCCCGCGCAAGGGTCACGAGCTAGTGATCGGCGCCCTGCCCGGCCTTGCCGATTGCGATCTGACCATCGCGGGCAGTGGCCCCCTGCGCGCCGAGCTTGAGGCGCTGGCCCATCGTCTGGGCGTGGCCGGGCGTGTGCGTTTTCTGGGCGAAGTCCCGCATGCGGATCTGCCGGGCCTCTACCAGGCGGCCGACATGCTGGTCCTGGCCTCCCAGCGTGAAGGCTGGGCGAACGTGCTGCTCGAGGCGATGGCCTGCGGTACGCCCGTTGTGGCGACGAACGTCAACGGCAGCGCCGAAGCGGTCTGTTCGCCGGCGGCTGGACTGTTGGCCGGGGAACGAAGCATCGCCGGCATCCGCGATGCGATCCTGGCCCTCAGCCGGGCGATGCCCCCCCGCGACGATACCCGCCGCCATGCCTGCCGCTTCAGCTGGTTCGAAACCGCCCGGGCCAATCGCGATCTTCTGATCGCCGCCGCCGCGGCAGGCCGTGCGGGGCGGCACAGCCCCGCCGCTGCGCAGGCCGCCCGCGCCAGCCTGATGAAGGCCGTTCTGGTGCCCACGCCAGTCTGACCGAAGCCACTGACGGAAATCAGCCGACGGAAGCCGAGGCTGGCCGAAAACGCCCGAGCGGCGATTTCCATCGGCTGCACGGACCTGCTAACCTGATATTAACCAAACAAGCCGCAGAAAAGCTTGGATTTTTTCTGGGCGGCGCGGCCATGACGCACGTTTCACCCATTCTGTCCGGCAAGGGTCTGCACATCGTGGAGTCCCGTGAAGACGATGACCGGATCGATCGATCCGACGCCGACAAGGATATCAGCGAGCAGCTGACTGCGCCGCTGTCGCTTCGGGTCAGCCTGCTGATATGGCTGGTTCTGACCTTCCTGGGCTGGCTGGCGCTCGCTCTGCTGCTGCGACTGATGTGACCCCGCTGCCCGCAGGCGCGTGATAGCGCAGGAACGCATCGAACGACCATACCAGCCACAGCGCCTTGGAATGATCCTGTGCGCCGCGCACATGCGCCCTGGCCATGGCGGCAACCCTGCCGGTTTCGACCATGCCGCTTTCCCTGAGCCATGGGCTCTCTGCCAGTGCCAGGATGTCATCGCGCAGCGCATGGCGGAACCAATGCGCCAGCGGCACGGTAAATCCCTGCTTGGGCCGATAGAGCAGGTCGCGCGGCAGATAGGGCTCCATCGCCTGCTTCAGGATCGCCTTGCCCTCCACGCCCGCAATCTTGGCCTGCGGCGTCTGGGCGAAGGCCCAGGCGAAGAAATCCTGGTCCAGCATGGGTGCACGCAACTCCAGCGAATTGGCCATGCTGGCACGGTCGACCTTCACCAGAATGTCGCCCGGCAGATAGGTCATGACATCGGCATACTGCGCCCGCTGCAGGGGATCGAGCGGGGCATCGACATTGAAATGGTCCCTCACCACGGCTGCAGAATCATACCCGTCAAGGCTTTCGCGGAATGCCGGCGTCAGAAGCGCTGCGCGCACCTCGCGCGGCAAGGCTGAAACCATCCGCACATAGGCATCGGCCGGATCCAGCGACCATTCCGTCAGGGTGGCGCGGGCCCGAAGCGGCCGCGGCAGCCAGGCGGGCTGGGGATAGCGGCCCGCCACCGCCGCCAGCGCCGGACGCATCCAGCGCGGAATCCATCGCCGTGCCTGGCCCGCCAGAAGATGAAAGCGATAGCGGCGATAGCCGGCCAGCGCCTCGTCGCCGCCATCGCCGGTCAGCGCAACCGTCACATGCCGGCGCGCCAGGACGCAGACCGCGAAGGTGGGAATGGCGGAAACGTCTCCGAACGGCTCGTCATAGATCTCCGGCAGGCGCGGCAGGAGGCTGAAATCGTCGGCGTCGACGGTCTGGGTGAAATGCCGGCTGCCGTAATCCTCCGACACGGTGCGGGCATAAGCGCTCTCATCGAAAGCCCGCTCCCCGAAGCCGATGGAAAACGTGTCCAGATGGGCAGGCGCGAACCCCGCCATCAGCGCCACCACGGCACCGGAATCCACGCCCCCCGACAAAAGCGCGCCCAGCGGCACGTCGGAAATCAGCCGTCGCCCCACGGCTCCGGTCAGATGCTCCAGCAGCGCCTCCACGGGGTCGTGATTCCGCGGCGCCTCGTCCAGCGTGTCCAGCAGGTTCCAATAGCGCGCGATCCGCGGCGCCGACCCGCGCTGCACGACCAGGTAATGCGCCGGCGGCAGCTTGCGCGCGGCGCGGTAGATGGTCTTGGGATCGGGCACATAGCCATAGGTGAAGAAGTCGGACACGGCCTCGTTATCCAGCGTCCGGTCCAGGCCGGAATGACACAGAAGCGATTTCAGTTCGGATGCGAAGGCCAGCGTGCCATCGGCCAGGAGCGCATAGTGCAGCGGCTTCTTGCCCAAAGGGTCACGGGCCAGCACCAGCGTCTCGTCCCTGCTGTCCCAGAGCGCGAACGCAAACATGCCGCGCAGGCGCGCCAGCATCTGAACGCCCCATTGCCGCCAACCATGCAGCAGGACCTCGGTATCGCTGCTGGTGACAAAGCGCGCGCCATGGGCCTCAAGCTCGGCACGCAGCTCGGGAAAATTGTAGATCTCGCCGTTGAATACCACGGTGAGCGCACCATCCTGCGTCTGCATCGGCTGGGCACCGCCGGCAAGGTCGATGATCGCCAGCCTGCGATGGCCCAGCGCCACGCCCGCCGCGCAATAAAGGCCGCCGCCATCGGGCCCGCGATGGACCAGCGTGTCGGTCATGGCCGCGATCAGCCCCTCGGCAAAGGGCCGCCGTCCCCTGCAATCGAACAGGCCCGCTATGCCGCACACGGCAATACCCCTTTGTGGTGATGCGTCCCGCATGGGCCACAACCGATAATCCGGCCGAACCCCAGCCCGACGAGCAGCCGCGCATGGCCAAGATTCTGTACCTCGCCCACCGCGTGCCGTTTCCGCCCAACAAGGGCGACAAGATCCGCGCCTATCACATCCTTCAATATCTTGCGGCGCGCCACGACGTCTGGCTGGGCGCCATTGCCGACGATCCGGCCGACATGGCTCACCTGCCCTGGGCGCGCCGCCACCTGGCCGATGCCTTTTTCGGCGCGCCGGGGCGTTACGCCATGGCGGCGAACATGGCGGCGGCGGCCCTGTCGGGCAGGCCGATCAGCGTGGACCGCTTCCGCCACCGGGGCCTTGGCCGCTGGATCAGGACGGTGCTGGATGAGGTCCGCCCCGACCTTGTTTACGTCTTTTCCTCGGCCCTGGCGCACTATGTGGCCGGGCGCCTCCCGGCCGGCACCGGCATGATCGTGGACTTCGTGGACGCCGACGCGGAGAAATGGCGCGCCTATGCGGAGCGAGCGCGCGCGCCGAAGCGCTGGATCTATGGCGCCGAATTCCGCAACTTGGTCCGTTACGAGCGACGCGCTCTCGCCGCCGCCGATGCGGGCATCCTGATTACCAAGGCCGAACAGGAACTGATGGCACGGCTTCAGCCAGGCGCCGCCGGCAAACTGCATGTGATTGGCAATGGCGTGGACACCGATTATTTCGCCCCGCCCGGCGGAACCATCCCCGGAGGCGACATCGTCTTCTGCGGCATGATGGACTATCTGCCCAACGTAGACGCCGCCTGCTGGTTCGCACACGACATTCTTCCGCGCATCCGCCAGGCCATGCCGTACGCGCGGTTGCGCATCGTGGGTGCCCGTCCTTCCGCCCAGGTCCTGGCCCTCGCGGCGCTCGACGGAGTGGACGTGACCGGCGCGGTGCCCGATGTGCGGCCCTATCTTCACGGCGCTGCCGCGATCGTGGCGCCGCTGCGCATCGCGCGCGGCATCCAGAACAAGGTGCTGGAGGGCATGGCCGCCGGCCGCCCTGTGATCGTTACCTCCCAGGCGCTGGAAGGAATCGACGCCCGCCATGGCCGCGACGTTCTGGTCGCCGATACCAGCGAGGACATGGCCCGCGCCGCCATCGCCGTACTGCGGGGCCAGGCGCCGGAAGGTCTGGGCGCGGCCGGCCGCGCCTATGTCGTTGCCCATCACCGCTGGCAGGAACAGCTCGGCGGACTGGACAGTCTGGTTGCGGCCGCGCTCCATGATGCTCACGCCAGGCTGCAGCTGAGAACCGGCGAGACCAGGTTGGCCACCGGCAGCGGCAATTGCCGCCAAGCCCGGATGAAGAACGCATAGCGCGAATTGGTGGGATTGATGTTGGGCAGTCCCGCGCCCGGACGCAGCCGGAACAGGTTGACGATCGGACGCGGCTCGAAGCCCCAGTTGCGCTTGAAGTGGAACGGGCCTGTATCCACCTTGCTGCGGCCGAAATCGAAGATGTGATCGCCGCGCGCAACCGCCCGCCGCATCAGCGCCCAATACATATGGTCGTTGGCGCCCAGCGGCCGCGCCACCGGCAGGCTGCCCGTGTAATAGGGCAGCACCCGGCCGGCGAAATGATAGGACAGCACGCTGCTCACCGGCCGTCCGGCATGATGGACGGTTAGGATCGAGCATTGCCCGCCAAACTGGGTCAGCAGCCGGTCAAAGAAGCGGCGCGGCAGGGCCGGCGTGCCATGGTCGCGCATGTTGCGCGCATAGAGCGGAAAGAAATTCCTTGTGTTGCGGTCGTCGGTAACGGTGAAACCGCCGTCGAGGCCCTTGCGCACCACCGCGCGCTGCTTGCGCGGAATCTGCTTGAGATTGTCTTCCTCGCGCGCCGCGATCGGCCCGGCGAAACCGGCATAAAGCCCGGCATGCGGCGTCCAGCCTTCCGGCGGCGTTCCGCTGTCGCGCAATTCGACATAATCGGCATCGAGCTTGCGCCCCAGATGCCCGGCCTCCTCCATCAGGGCCTCGCGCGCGGTGGCCGACAGGGCCAGGGGCCCGCCGCCCACGCAGAAGGCAGTGGACACCAGCGCATGGCCGAACAGAGGGCTGCGGATCTGCGCCAGCGGCAGCACGCCCGCCGGCGCCCCGCCCTCGCGCACCGTCAGATAGTGCGGGCGATGGCCGAAGGCGGCGGCCATGTCGCGCCAGCCCGACAGATGGAAAAAACTGCCCTCCGGATGATGGCGGACAAAGTCGTCCCACGCCGCGGCCGCGCCGCTGTCGTCAGGCAGCAGCATGGGACGGCCTGACAGGCTTGCCGGCAATGTCGAACACGGCATCGATCCGGTCCCAGCGGAAAGCGTGCGCCAGCCGGGAAAGCCGGCCGGCGGTGCGGGACAGGTTGAGGTAATGGCGCAGCCGCGACTTCAGTGGCACGCCTGCCGGACGCGGCTGGCCCGGGTCCAGCTCCCAGGGATGGATGTAGAACACCGCCGGAGCACCCTCGCGATTGATGCCGGCGATAGCCCGACGCGACACTTCGTAGGGCAGAAGACGGAAATAGCCGCCCCCGCCACAGGGCCAGTTGCGGCCCAGCAGGCGCAGCGTGGCGATAGGTATCTCGACCAGCGACCCGGTGCCCGCGGGCCTGTAGGGCCTCCGTGGGGCGTCTGGGAAGGAATAGAAATCCCGTGCCACCGGATAAACGCTGGAGCTGTAGGCATGGCCCTCCTCCTCCAGGATCGGCCAAGCCCACGACGTGTGCGGCCCCACGCTGAAAGTGGCCGCGCGATAGCCCCGCACCGGCTGGCCGGAGCAATCTTCCAGGATTGCCTTGGCCTGGCGGATATCGGCCCGGAACTCTTCCGGCGTCTGGCTGTCCACCCGCCGGTGGCCAAGTCCGTGGCTGGCGATCTCATGGCCCGCCGCCGCGATGCGCCACACGAGGCCCGGATGGCGCCGGGCTATGCAGCCCAGGGTAAAAAAGGTGCCCCGCACCCCCGCCGTCTCCAGAATATCCAGGATCAGCGCGGTATTGTCCTCGACCCGGGAACTCAAACCGTCCCACGCGTCACGCGGAAACACCCCCGCCAGCGCCTGGACCTGGTAATAATCCTCCACATCGACGGACAGCGCATTGACGATGGGGGCAGGCGGGGCGGGCAAATCCATCTCCGATGGTCAGAACCTCTTTTGGATTGCCGCGAACACGACATTCTCCGAAAGGTCCATGGGGGTCGGCGTGTAGCGGGATTGCCTGCTAAATCCATAACCGGCCCTCAGGGCCATGGTCGAATTCAGGTCATACCCGACATCGGCCTCTCCGCCATAGCTCTGATTGGCTCCGTACAGCGGACTGGCATAGGTATGGGCAAAATTGAAACGCGCTTCGATGTTGAGATCGGGCGCGATGCGGTGGCTGTATTCCGCTGTGGCCAGCGCGGTGCGATCATGCGTGCCCTGTGGTTCGAAACGCCGGTCGATCCAGTACGCGGACACATACACGCTGTCTTCATCCCAGACATAGGCAAACCGTCCTTCTGCGGTCTTGTTGAACGAGGTCTCGCTGTAGAGATTGCCATTCAGGGTGAAATTGGGAGATACCAGCGGCACAGGCAGCAGCTGGATCTGTGACACGAAGTCGGAAAAGGACGACGTTATCGACATCTGCGAAGGCTGCAATATCTCACTATAGCGCATCGTAGCATAGAAACGGTCGGAAAATTGCAGTAGGGCGTTGGCATTCCAGATCGGGTGGCCATAACGCTCACCTGCCTCCACCGTCACCATGGACCTCTGGTTGACGGTCAGTTCCAGGCCGCCGCTCCACACCGGGTCGGTGATGCTGATGATACCGGGCTGGCTGATGCTTTCGTACCCGCCGCGCGCAAGGATCCGCAGCTGGGGCAGAATCCGCACAAATAAGGTCTGGATGCCGTTGTAGAGTTGAAAATTATGGTCGTCGCGCTCGAAATTGCCTGCAGTCTGCAACTGGAACCCGACAAAGCGTGTGCCGGTGTCCAGTATCGCGCTGGTCATTCCGATGATGGAATCGGCGGGCAACTGGGCAACAGCGCTCTTGTCGCCTGAGGTAAAGGCGACCTGCGAAAACCTGCCCTGGACTTCAAGATCGGCGAAATCGTCGACGGTGGTGCTTATATGCGGGCCCACGCTGTAGGCGGAAAGCTGCAGGCGGCCCGCCGTGCCGGTGCGGTCGATTGCCGAGGTTCCGAAGGCCGACACCGTGCCGTTGGTCACCGTGCCCTCGCCTTCCAGCGACAGGAAATCAGGGACGACGTCATACGAGCCGTTGCCGTAGGCGTATAGCGACCAGCCGCTGAACTGAGTGTTGTTGGCGTACATGTCATAGGACAGCTGGGTGGACATCGAACCGACGGCGCGGCCGCTGTTAAGAAAAGTGTCGGCGGCCAGGATCGGTCGGGTGACGAAATCGGATTGGGTGTTGGTGGCGGTCAATAGGGCGTTGTCCGTGAAGGACTCCTGCAACCCGACGCGGGGCTGTATGAGCAATCCCTGCAACTGCGGCGGCGGCGCAAGCGGCCTGGCGGCTCCGAACTCCTGCGCCAGCGCCGGACCGCCAGTCAGCCCCCCCCCGAGCATGAGCGCCCAAAAGCTGGCCGTAGCGCGTGCGCGGAACCTGGTCCCGGTCATACCTAAATACATAAAGCCCCCAGATGTTCATTGTCGCACCCTTCTATCCCCGGCGCGAGTAACGAACCGGTGACTGGGAGCGCCCGCTCTTATTGAACACCATAGAGACCCGGGACTCGTCAATTGGCCCTGCCTGGCGATGCAGCCGGCCCAGCCCTTCGTCGATATCCGACCGTTTTGTCTGGCCTTTTGCCGCCACGAACAGGATTTGACCGGCATGGGTTGCCAGCGAGATGGTCTCGCTGCAGGACAATACCGACCCCGAATCCATCATGATGATGCCATTTCGGCCGATCCCCTGTCGTAATGTTTCTAAGAGAAACTTCATCCGGGGACCCGCAATCAACTCGGGCGCATAAATCCGCGGGGACCCAGAGGGCACCGCGAATACCCCCCTGACGCTGGTCGGATAGACCACATCGTTCCAGCCCATCTGGTCATCTTCCAGATAGTCCAGCAGCCCGGCCTCCCCCTCCAGGCCCATGCGGCGCGACAGGTCGGGCGAGCGCATATCGGCATCGATCAGCACGACGCGTGCATCGCGGTCGAACATGAAGCTCATCGCTAAGCCCAGGGTGATCGTGGTCTTGCCTTCGCGCGGGCTGGCGCTGGTGATCAGCACATTGCGCGGCTCGCGGCGGTGCCCATCGGCGTTGGCGATGCGCGACATGACATGGCCCTTGATGACGCGGAATTCCTCGCGGGTGCGCGACTCATCGAAGCGCGGCGTGGCCACCGAACCGATGCGCTTGACCGCGCCGTCACGGCCTTCCAGTGATTTGTCGAGGCTGGAGGCAGACACTTCGCCGCTATCGACCGGCGTCATTACGGAAAAGGTCACGGGACTGTTCATGATGCTAGATCCGATACTGGTCCGCTGGCACGCGGGCTTCACGCCCATGACCGTCGGAAACGAAGGGGGAGACAAGGGCTGACAGGCCCGCAATTGCCAGCAGGACTACCGCGACCATGTGGCGGACGCTGGCGATCGCGCGCCCACCCGTGGTCTGCCAGGCCCGCTCCAGCGAGACGGTGCCCGCGACGGGAAGTCCGAAGGTCTCCTCCAGTTCGCGCGGCGCCACGAAGATGCCGTTGATGGCCGCGCGCAGATAGGCCGCGCCGATGCCGGCGGCCAGCGCAATCCCGGCCGCCAGCATCAGATAGAGGCCCCGGTTCGGGCCCACCGGCAGCGGCGGCACGATGGGGGCGCTGGTTATCTGATACTTGCCGGAGGAACGATCGCTATAGAGAGCCAGCGACATCTGGGCCGCTTCCCGCCGGCCCATCAGCTCCTGCCGATTGTTGCGCAGGATATCGGCATTGTTCTTGAGGTCGGCCCACTGGGCGTCCAGCGCCGTGCCAGTCGTGCTGCGTTCGGCATTTTGCAGCCGGGCTTCCGCGGCATCCAGTTGGCCACGCGCCTCGGCTACCGCGTTTTCGCTTACCGCCGGCGGCGGCGCCGCCGCGCGTGCAGCCAGCAGGGTATCCAGCCGATGCTGCTCCGCTACCACATCTGGATACTGGTCGGTGAAGCGGGCACGCAGTTCGGCGATGTGTGCGCGGAGGGCCGCGATCTGCCCGTCTTCCCCGCTGCTGCCCCGCGACGGCCGCGCCAGCGCCGCTTCATAGGCGGCGCGGGCGCTGGCCACCGCAGACGCCGCGCTGGCGACCACGGCGGGATTGCGCGCATCGACAATGTTCGGATGGGCGGCGCGGAACTTGGCAAGGGTCTTTTCGGCGTCATTCAACTTGCTTGCATAGGATGCGATCTGCCGGTTTAGGAATGCCACGGCATTTTCGAGCTCAACGCGGTTACGCGCCAGGTTGGCATTGATGAAGCCGTCCAGCAGCATCTGGACCACATCACGCGCGCGCACCGGGTCGGTGTCCATATAATGAATCTGGAAAAAGCCGTCGCCCTGGTCGGGATCGATCTTGATGCGCCCGCGCAGCGCGGCGGTGGCATTGGCAAGGTCGCCGCGGTCCAGATTGCGCGCAGCCGGATTGATGCGGAACAGCAGCGCATGCAGGTTGTTGTCGTTGAGCAGGGTCTTCTGGATCACGTAACCACTGCCGAAATTGCCGCCCACCAGCGACACATGCTCGGTCGCGGCCGCTACCGCGGTCTGCTTGTCCACATATATCTGGGCGGTGGATTCATAGATCTTCGGCATGCGCATGATGAAGAACGCCGCTCCCGCGAACAGCGGAACCGCCGCCAGGACGATCAGCCAACGATAAAGCCAGATGCGGCGTACCTGATCGTGAAGAAGACTTAGGATGTTGCCAGCCATGAATAATCCTGATGAGAACTTGCGGGAAGACCGGCAACCAAGTCCGGACGCGCAGAGTGCCTAGAACCAGCGTTCGGGAATGCGAATCACGTCGCCAGGCATGAGCTTCATGTTCGAAGCCATGTCACCGCCCTTCAGCAGATTCGCCAGATGGAGTTGATAGGTTCGCGACTTGCCCTGCTCCGTTCTGATCAGTTCGGCGTCGTTGCCGGCGGCAAAGGTGTTGAGGCCGCCCACTTCGATCAGAACGTCCAGGGCGGTGATCCCTTCATGGTAGGCGATCGATTTGGGCGTCACCGCCGCGCCGATCACCCGGATGGAAGATGCGCTCTGCGGCGCCGCGAAGCTGCGCACCAGCACCGTCACCACCGGATCCTGCACATAGGCAGAAAGCGCCGCGCGCAGATCCTTGGCCAGTTCGGTAGGTGTCTTGCCCTGAGCCTGAACGTCGGGCACCAGCGGCGTGGAAATCTTGCCGTCCGGACGCACCGGCACATCGACGGACAGATCCGGATTCTTCCATACAAAAACTCTGAGTTCATCTCCGGCTCCGATCAGATAGGTCGGTGCCGTCATGGCGGGGGCGGACGGGGCCGCCGGAACCGCGGTGGCGGCATTTGCCGGTGCCAACAGCAGAAATGGCGCAACCGCCATCAGCTTCACCATTCCCAACTTGCCCATTGTGGCCTCTTCATTATTTCCAGTTGACGCAAGCCTAGATGCGCGAGGCCGGTTTGACAGTCCAATCCGATACAGTCTCGCGGCACTGCGGCGCCACATTGTGGGGCTATAATTTGTCAAAACGTCACGACGCCGGCGATCATCCTGACGCGCAGCACCGCTGCCCTGGATGTGACGGTGCATGACAGCGCCGCCGGGACATTGACAGAGAGCCCGTTTTTGCAGCCTTTTTGCCCTTCGGCCGCCGAACGGACGGGGCCTTCGCCTGCTGAATTTCATGAATGGGGCAGTGTGCAATTACAATGCGCCCCTCCTGTTTGAGCCATTGGGCACGGTGCCGCTGGCGCACGCTATGCTGTGGCGGCGCATCCGAAATGCCCTGCCCCGCCACAACCGCCTGGAACTGAAAAAATTCCCGCCATGGTTAAGGGCGCGGCCAACCCGCTGTGGCTGGGCGGGCGGCGCGAGCCACCACACCGCCCGCCATGTCATAAACTTGCCGCGCGACTGGCAGGCCGTGATGCGGGAGAAGAACAAACACAAGATCGTACAGGCGGCGGTCAGCAACCTGCGCCTTCCGGGCGAGCGCGCCCAGGGCCCGTGGGCGCGCTATTCCTGCGGTCATCTGCAGCTGCTGCTGCGCTGGGCGGTGGATTCGGGCCTGCGCCATTTCGATTTCGGCATCGGCGATGAGGAATGCGAGAAATTCTGGCGCGACCAGGAAATCGCGCTGCGCGACCTGGCATGGCCGGCGAGCGTTGCCGGCCATGCCCATGATCTCTTCTACCGCCTGCGTGGACAGGCGCGCGATGCTGCGCAGCAGGCGCGCGGCGGACTAGTTTGCGCGACCGGCCCGCTGGAACCGCCAGAAGCGGCGCAGCCGGAAGTCGCCGCTTCCCGCGCCGCGCTCGTTGTTCAAGTGCTTCCAGTCGTAATAGAAATAATCGCCTGAATTCAGGTCGGGGCTGAAATAGCGCTGGACGGTAAAGCCGCTCTCGCCCGCGATCCGTTCCACGTAGAAGGGCGAAGGCCGGCTGCCGGTGCCGTCCAGTGCCTCTTCCTCGACATCCTTGCGTTCATCGCAATAGACGATGCGCTGGGGATCGGTAGCGTCCAGCACCGCCGTCTCCATCACCACATCGTCGGTCATGGAGAAACAGCATTTCAGATTGTCGTCGACATGACGCAGGTGATAGAGCAGCCCGAAATGCACGATCAGGTCGAAGCGGCCGAAGCGCGAAAAATCCTCTTCCAGGTTGAACCGCTCGAAACGCACGCCGCTCACCTTGCGGTGCTTGAGGCGAGCAAAGTTGACGTTCTGGATGCGGCCTTCCAGGCACAGCACATCGGCGCCAAGGTCGGCCAGGAAAGCGCCGATGTCGCCATGCCCGGCGCCCAGCTCCAGCACCTTGCGGCCCCTGAAATAATCGATGCCGTAGATTTCCAGCATCTTGTTGAGGCGCGCCAGGCGCCAGCCCGCATAGGACGGATCGAACAGTGCCCGGTTGCTCAGAACCCCGCTGTAGACCACATAGCGGTCGATGGGCGACAGGCATTCCAGCATTTCCAGGTCGAGCCGGTTGCGCACCTGCAGGGTCTGCGCGGACCATATGGCGAGGGCATTCTTGATGGTCAGGAGCCGCCAGCGCCAGCCCTTGTAAAATCGCTTCAGACTCGAAAGCATATTTCCTCTCCAGGGCCCCCTGAGCCCGACGCCAAGGAACAGGATATGAAACGTCCGCGCTTATCTGTATAAAAAGGTAAGAAGTCACGGACCGGCGACGGAACGTCTCAGCCCGGCGTCACCGCGGCGACGATGCCCGCAATGGCGATCGCCACGCCATAAGGCACATCGTCCGTTGCCGTTTCCCCACCGCCGCGCAGCTTGCGCAGATATCTTGCCCCAAGCGCAAGGATCGCAAGTGCGCCGCCAACCAGGCTCATCGCCAGAACGAAGTGGCTGAGCCGCGCAAGGCCGGCGAACAGCGCGGTTGCAGCGGCGAGCTTGGTATCTCCCGCACCGATAATGCGCAGCACGAACAGGGGAAAGCCGACCGCCAGGACGATCCCGCCCGCCAGCAGGCTGTCCGGCAGGGGCGTGGCAGGGCCGGTCATCCGCCACAGAACGAACAGCAGCAGCACCGCCAGGACCAACCTGTTGGGAATCTTGCGATCGCAGATGTCGCTGGCTGCCGCGAGCATCAACACGGCGCTGCACAGGACAACTATGACGCCGGCTGCCAGCTCACTGGCGGGCGGCACGGCCGCTGTCCTGCTCCCCACCGCGGTCCAGTGTATTGACCATCTGAAGATTGGCGGCGGCCAAGGCATAATATTCGTTCCGGGCCTTGATCGCATCGCCCAGCAGCGACCTGGCATGGGCATAGTCGCCGCGCAGTATCGCCGCAAAGCCGGCATTGTTCAGGTCGGCGGCGGGATCACGCGAGATGCCGGCCACAGCGCGCCGATAATCGCCCTTCATGGCGATGGCAAGCCGCAGATTGTTGCGCGCCACCTGCATGTCCGGCCTGGCATCCAATGCCGCGACGAAATCGGCGATCGCCTTGTCCGGCTCGCCCCGCGACAGATACGAGAAGCCGCGGTTGTTGAGAATTTGCGGCGACCGGGCGGAGTGGGCCAGCGCATTGGCGTAGGCCATGTCCGCCTTCTGCCAGTCGCGGCGGCGGTCAAACTCCGCCCCCAGCCCGTTCCAGCTGCGCCAGGAATTGGGATCCAGCGCGACCGCGGCATTCAGCGCCGTGATCGCCGCATCCGGCTGGCCCTGTATCGACAGGACAAGTCCCTCGCCCTCTAGGGCGCGCGCCCTGACCGCCTCGATCCCCTCGACCCGGCGGAAGCGGACCAACGCATCGCTATAGGCGCCGCGCGCCAGCGCCAGCTCGCCCGTCAGCAGCATGAGCCGCGGATCATCGCCGCCGCCGAGGATGGCCCCGTCCAGCATGCGGCCGGCATCGAGATAACGCCCTTCATCCAGCGCCCGCTGGACATTGGCGACCGTCCCGGCTGTCGCCCCGGAAGTATCCGCCAGGGCGGGCGCAGCCGACATGGGCGACAGCGCCACGCTGACCGCCAGAACAATCGCCGGAACAATTCCCAGTCCAGACCATCGACGCATCGCAGTTATCTCCTCACAATTGCGCAAACTGTTGCGGACATGACGGCGCGGCGGGCGTTTCGTTCCCGTCGTCAAGATCAAGAACACGGCCCAGAAAACGCACCACCCGCCCAAGGGCCGTGGGCCCGGACGGCGAAGCACAGACCGGCTGCGCCTCATCCACCGACTGGAAATCGGCCTGCATGATCACCGCCGGCTGGATTTCGGCCGGCGCGAAAACGGCCGGCTGGAAATCGGCCGACGCGATGGCCTCCGGCTGGATATGAGCCGGTGCGATCGCCGGCGGCTGGGCGTCAGCTGGTGCGATCACCGGCGGCTGGGCGTCAGCCGGCGCGATCTCCGGGGGCCGGGCGGGGGGGCGCCGGTTCCAGCTGCGCGATCCTGATCTTCGGCAGTTCCGGCTCCGGTACCGGCATGGCGGGGATCGTCACGACAGTCTGCGTTGGCCCTGGCGCGGCCTCCGGCGGCGGCAACCCGCCATCCTCCGTCGCCTCCAGCATGCGCGAATAGACCATATTGGCCGCGACCACCCGCGAACTGGGATCGCGCGCCACCGCCTGGGCATAATAGCGCCTGGAGAGGTCGAAGCGGCCCAGTTTGTCATAGACCACGCCAAAGGCGTTCAGCGTCGGCACGTCCTGCGGATCGGCGGCGCGCGCGGCCTGAAGATAGTCCAGCGCCGTCGCATAATCGCGCCGCAAGATCGCCTTGACCGCGCCCTGATAATAGATGCCGACCGGCGGCGCCGTGCTCTGCATCCGCAGCGGCGGCGCGGGTTCGGGCACGCCGGCGCAGGCGGCGAGGCCCAGCAGCAGCGGTAGCATCAATATGCGCAGAGCCTTGCGCATCAGCCGCCTCCCTGCGCGCCGGCCAGCGCCGGCAGCAGGTGGCGGATCACATCGATGATGACCGGCAGCAGCAGGGCGGTCACGATCACCGGCAGGATGCATGCGACCAGCGGCAAGGTCATCAGCACCGGAATCCGCATCGCCCGCCTCTCGGCCGCGAGAAAGCGGTTCTGGCGCATTTCGGCGGCATAGGTACGCAGCGTCTGCGCAACGCTGGCGCCCAGCATTTCGCTCTGGATGATCAGGGCCACGAAAGAACGGATGCCGGAGGTTCCCGCCCGCGTCGCCATGGCGCGCATCGCCTCGGCACGGCCCTTGCCCGCCGCCAGTTCCTCGGACAGCCGCGTCAGCTCGCGCGAGATTGCGGGGTGCGACCGCGTCATCACCTGCCCGACCCGGACAAAGGCGGCATCCATCCCCAGTCCCGCTTCGATGCACACCACCATCAGGTCCAGCGCAAAAAGTGCAGTCGCGCGGCCATGTGGCCACAGCCTGATTCTAAAAAGTCACATTCGTCCAACAATACCCAACGCTAGGGCCGTCAAAGGGCCGTATGGAATCATACTTAACGGCTCACCGTTTCCCGGTTAGAATTCATTGAAGTGATTCGGTCGATAGGGGCATCGAATGACTCTTGCAGGACGCGTGCGCCTCGGGGCCGCGATTATCGGTGGTGTTGCGTGGCTTGGCCTCTTCACCCCGGCCTTCGCCCAAAGTCGTCCGCCATCCTCAAATGCATCCCTCGCCGCGCGGGTCGATGCCCTGGCGGCGCAAGTGAAGCAGCAGGAAGAACGCCTCAAGATACAGGAACGTGAACTGGCGGCAGCCCGCGCGGCGCTGGCCCAGAACCAGTCCCGGCTCCAGGTTCGCAGTTCCCAGGCCGCAAGCGCGGCGCCCGTGACCTCCCCCGTCGGGGAGGCGCCGCGTCCCGATGAGCAGCCGCCGCAGGTGATCCAGAGCCTTCCCGAAGGGCTCTCCGTTCTCACATCGGCGGGCCATTTCGTCCTCACGCCGTCGCTGGAATACACCCAGACCACCAGCGAGCGCCTGGTCTATCGCGGCATCGTGCTGGTGCCGGGCATCAATATCGGCGCGGTGGACGCCTCCACCGACGACCGCAACATCTTCAGCAGCGTGGCGGACCTGCGCTTCGGCCTCACCAACCGGCTTGAGCTCGAAGTGCGCGCGCCCTTCGTCTATTCCGACGACCGCGCCACCATCCTCTCCCAGGGACCGACCGGAAGCGCCACCCAGAGCATCTATCTGCAGAACAGCGGCATCGGCGATGTCGAACTGGCGGGCCGCTACCAGCTGAACGGCGGCACCGACGACTGGCCGATCTTCCTGGGCAATGTGCGGGTCAAGTCGGATACCGGCGTGGGCCCCTATGACATCAAGCGCGACGTCGCAGGTATCGCCCAGGAAGTGGCGCTGGGTTCCGGCTTCTGGACTGTCGAGGGCGGCTTCAGCATGCTCAAGCTCACCGATCCCGCCGTGATTTTCGGCAGCATCAACTATGTCCATGCCATTCCCAAGACCATCGACAAGACCATCGGCGGCGTGCTGGTCGGCGAGGTCGATCCCAGCGACGCCATCGTCGCCACGATGGGCTTCGGCTTTGCCGTCAACCCGGAACTGTCCTTCTCGCTGGGCTATGAGCACAGCTACGTGATGCCGCAGACCACCGAGCTGGGCACGACCCGCCAGGAGACCACCTCGCTGCAGGTGGGGGCCATGACCTTGGGCATGGCCTACCGCCTCAGCCCCGCGATTTCGCTGAACACCAATTTCGAATTCGGCGTCACCAAGGCCGCGCCCGACATGCGCGCAGTCTTCTCGATACCGATCCTGCTCTAGGCCGGCCCGCTCCAGACCCCGATCCTGCTCAAGGAGTAGCCAGGTTCTAGTGGGCGGCGATATTGGCCGCCGCTATTTCATTGGCCAGCCGAACAGCCAGAAGCTGCTGGCCGACCTGCTGCTGCAGCTGCGGCAGGTTGTAGATCGTCAGCAGCACGTCGGTATTCTGCGACACTGTCTGGTTGCTGGCGGTATTCAGCAGCACATTCTGCACCTGTCCCGATGCCAGGTTGGTCAGCACTGCCGTCGAACCCGACGGCGCCGGCACGGTTACGCCCATCTGCGCCCCGTCACTGCCGCCGAACAGTTGGGCAAGCTGCGCCGGCGCGATGGGCGCGGCGTTCGGTCCGACAACCTGCTGCACCACCGCGCCACCCTGCGTCCATTGCACGTTGCTCTGCAACGCGAGCTGGCCGTTCACCATGGTGCGCACGCTGGCGCCGAAATCGAATTGCGCACCACCCGCCAGGAAAAATCCTCCCCGCATCCCGGCCAGCGCGCCGTCGTCCAGTGCCTGGATGCGATCCGCCTTCGCGACCTGGACCGGTACGACAGGGGGCACCGGCGGCGCATCGGGTGCAGGCGCCTCGGGAATGGGTGCCTGGGCAACGGCAGCCTCTGGGGCAGGAGCGATCGAAACAGGGGCCTGGGCCATGATCACACAGGTCAGGCCCCGCGCCCGCAGCCCGGCGCACAGGCCGTCCGCGTCCTGCCGGTTGAACGTGCCGAAGCGGGCGCGATACAGCCGCTTGCCACCCGGAAGATCGACCGGCTCGACGATCGCGGTGGCAGAGGCCAGAAGGTCGGCCTGGCCCGCAGCCATCTGTGCCAGCCGTGCTCCCGCGGTTTCGGCATCACCATAGGCCCCCACCTGGACCGCCCAGCCGGCCTTGACCGTCTGGGCCGGCGGCGTGAGGACAGCGATTTCGTCAACCAGATGAACGGTGCGCCGCCACTGCGCCCCCGGGTTCTGCAGCGCCTGCGCCAGCAGGGGAATGGCGATGGCGATCGCCACCCCGCTGATTCCCAGCTTCGCTCCGCGCCGCAGGGTGCCGCCGGTCATTGGGCCGTTCCACTCGTCAGGACCTGGTTGGGTTGGATCTGATAGAACACGCGCAGGTCGCGCAGTAACGGCTCGAGTGGCAGGTTCAGCACCGCCGCCTGCAACGGATGGAAGTCGGCCCAGCGCCGCCATTCCCGGGCGCTGTTGAAGATTGCCGGCGCGCCCGGCGGGGTGCGCAACATGAAGACGATGCCGTTCCAGACCTTGTTGAATTGCTCCGCCGTATAGACGTGCAGGCCCCTGGACGGGTCGCCAACGAGCACCCTTCCGGCAACCACCCCCTTGATCACCACGAAATGGCGGTAGCCGTTCACCTGGATCAGGGCGATGGCGGGCGTAGCGGCTGCCGCCAGTTCATCCAGCCCGAGCCGATAGCCATCCGCCTGGATGCCCTGGGTGGCAAGATAGGTTTTCATGTCCAGCAGCGAGAAGCCGAGCTTCTGTATGCTTGCCTGGTCGCCGGCCTCGTACATCGCCTTGAACAGCTCGGCCTCGCTGACCGGAATATCGTATTGATAGGTCAGCAGCGTCGCCATCGCCGCCGAGCCGCAGCTATAGTCATATTGCTGGCGGATCACGGTTTCGAAGGGAATCTCGGAATAGCTGACCAGGTGAAGCCGGACGTTCCCGCTTTCAGGCACCGCCACCGTCAGGTCGGCGCTGCGCGCGGCCGGGGCCGCGAACAGGGTCAGCATCAGGGCAATCACCATCAGCCGGATGGGCATGTCAGTTCACCGCCGGGACCATGACGGTCACGCTCAGCGCGCCCTGGAGATTGTTGTTGTTTCCGGTGTTGAACACGAAATTGCCCACGCCGTTGAAACCGCCCAGGCTGCCCGCCTGAAGCGCGATATTGCCGGTAACCACGGAATCCGCCTCGATGCTGTTGCCGGAGTTGGCGGCCGAAAGCGCCTGATAGGACAGGCCTATGGTCGTACCAGAGCCGCCGTTCAGCGCGGCGAGGTCCTCCGGCGACAAGGGGGCATCCGGCACGGGGGCCGCCACCGGGCCGCCTTCATGCGCGGCCGCCACGGCTGTGGAAAGCAGCAGGCCTGTCAGCAGCAAGGGGATTGTGACTTTCATCGGCGCACCGTGAAAAGGGCCGGCGGACACACGGTCACCCGCATGCCCGCCGGTTGGGGCGGGGTTAGGGCGCCCCGAAGGTCACATTGGCATTGGCAGCGATGGAGGATGCGGCCTGGTTTACGGAGGCAAGGCCGGTATTCAAGCTGGCGGTCTGGATGCCGGAGAAGCTGGTGTAGGTGCTGCCGGCGATGTCGCCGGTCCTGACGCGGGCCGGATCGAAAGTCGACGTCGCATTCACTGCAACGCCGGACACTGTGGCGCGCAGATCCTGGTCGGAAACCGTGCGGACCGAACTGTCCGTCACGTTGGTCGTGATGTTGGTGGTGGTGTTGATGGTGTGATTGTCGTTGTGGCTGTCGGTGCGATTGTCGTTATGGCTGTCGGTGTTGCCGCTGCCGATCGAATTGCCGCTGGCAATCGTATCGGTGTGGGTATTGTTGTTGTCGGCGGTGATGGTCTTGTTGATATTGTCGGTATGGGTATTGCCGCTACCGATCGAGGTATTGGCCGTGCTGCCGCCAGTGGCGTTGCCCTGGCCTTCGGTGCTGGTGCTGGTGCTGCCGCCAGTGGCGTTGCCTTCGCCGGTGGTGCTTGTGGCGGTGCTGCCGTCAGAAGCGTTGCCCAGCCCGAAGTTGGCCTGGTCGGCAAAGGCCGCCCCCGATACCGCAAGGCCGCCGGCCAAGACGGTCGCGGAAAGCAGGAATGTCATCCGATTCATGTGGTCCTCCTGGAACCTGGAACCGGCGTCCGCCGCTTCCGAACGGTTCGTCGCTTGGGTCAACTCAGTTAACTGAGCCAAGATGATCCTGCATTCGCCCCACCGCGCGGGGCATCCCCCACCTTTGGTAGCCAACAGCCCCCCTCGCCATGCCTGTCTCGACCGGTTGGCCTGAATATGATTAATAAACCACTGGCGGGATATTATGGGGGACGATGTCGGGAGAAATTCACAACCACCTGCTGCGCATGCTGCCGGCCGAAAGCCGGGACAACCTCATGCGCTCGATGCACGAGGTCCCGCTCGAGAGGGGGCAGACGATCGACCAGGAAAACCATCCGGTGCGACATGTCCACCTGGTCAATCGCGGCTATATTTCGATGATCAAGCGAATGCACGATGGCCGCTCCGTCGAGGTGGGCGGCGTGGGCATCGAGGGCATGACCGCGCCGATCACGACGCTGGGCCGGCAGTCTTCATCCATTCTGGACACCGTGGTCCAGATTCCCGGCTCTGCCTTCCGCATCGAACGATGGACGTTCCAGCAGGAGCTGGACCGCGATCCCGTGCTGCGCCAGGCGGTGACGGACTATGTACGCTTCCTGTTCAACCAGGTCGCCCAGACTGCCGCCTGCAATCGGCTGCATTCCACCATCCGCCGATGCAGCCGCTGGCTCCTGGTGGCGCACGACAATGCTCTCAGCGACAAGTTCACTCTGACCCATGAATTCCTCGCCCTGATGCTGGGCGGCCAGCGCGCTGGCGTCTCCATGGCCGCGCACCGCCTGAAAGAGGCCGGCCTGATCGCCTATGTGCGCAGCGTTATCACCATCCTGGACCGCGAAGGTCTGGAGGCGGCGGCGTGCGAATGCTATCGCGCCACCCGCGACGAGCAGCGCCATCTCTACCGGCGCCGGGATCCCGCCTGACCGGAAATGCCGGAAATCCGGCCTGAAGATGGTTAATTTTCCAGCTCAACGCGTGGTTCCGTACAGAGCACCCGCCCCGCCTGTGCATAACTTTTGCCGGACAAGGACGGGTGATCGAGATGGCCAAGGGGCCCCACCCCCCGGATATCAGCGTTTCCGAGTGGGTCTGCCGGGAAAATATTAAGCGCTTCAGGGTCTTGTTGGATGAAAACATCCCCGGCGCGCCGCGCCGGACGCTGGAAAGGCTGCTGGAGAATGAGCATCAGCGGCTAGCGGAAATCCTCGGTGCCCACGGGACGACGGGGCACGAAGATGGCCCCATGAAGCCGGACGGCCAGTCCTGTGGCGGCTCCAGGACCTGATCTCCCGCCGCCCCAAGCCATTGGCGCAAACCATTGTTGTTGGTGCTTCCACTTTCGCGATACACCATATCCAAATGCAGCACCGGCTGACGGCAGGCTGGCGGCGTTCGCCAGCCTGCCGAATTGACCGTTACCGTTCAACCCGATCGACGCGCCATGATCCTTCTGATCGACAATTATGACAGCTTCACCTGGAACCTGTTCCATTTCCTGGGGGAACTGGGGGCGGATGTGCGCGTGGTCCGCAATGACGAGATCAGCGCCGATGAGGCATTGGCCCTCAAGCCGGAAGGCATCGTCCTGTCGCCGGGCCCCTGCACGCCCAATGAGGCCGGCATCTGCATGGCGGTGATCGAAAAGGCGAAAGGCACAATGCCCATCCTGGGCGTATGCCTTGGCCACCAGGCCATTGGCCAGGTCTACGGCGGCCATGTCGTGCGCGCGCCCGTCCCCATGCACGGCAAGCTCAGCAGGATCCATCACACAGGCAAGAGCGTCTTTCGGGGCCTGAACAACGACTTCCTGGCCACGCGCTATCACTCCCTCACCATCGACCCGCCCTCGATGCCCGCTGTGCTGGAAGTCACCGCCACCAGCGACGATGGCGTGATCCAGGGCGTGATGCACGGGACCCATCCCGTGCATGGCGTCCAGTTTCATCCCGAAAGCATCGCGTCGGAGAACGGCCACGCCCTGCTGCAGAACTTCCTGACCATCGCGCGGGATTTCGCCAAAGATCGCACCAAAGAGCCGGCATGAGCGCGCCCGCACATCCGGCTGCCGCGCCGCCGCTCAGTGCGGCCCGGACCGAGGCCCTGTTCGACGAGATCTTCGCCGGCCGCCTCGGCGAAGAGGAACTGATCGCCTATCTGTCGGCCACCGCCGACCGCAAGCCCACGGTGGACGAGCTGGTGGGCGCGGTCCGCTCCATGCGCCGCCACATGCGCCCGGTATCCGGCCCTGCCCTGGCCATCGACCTGTGCGGCACCGGCGGCGACGGGTTGGGCACGCTCAACATCTCCACCGCCGTTTCCTTCGTGGTGGCGGCCTGCGGCGTGGCCGTGGCCAAGCATGGCAACCGCTCGGCCTCCTCGCGCAGCGGCGCCGCCGACGTGCTGGAGGCGCTGGGGGTGAAGATCGGGCTGGAGCCGGAAACGGCCGCCCGCGTGCTGGATAGGACCGGGATCGTCTTTCTCTTCGCCCAGACCCACCATCCGGCGATGAAGCATGTCGGCAATGCCCGCCGCCAGATCGGCCGGCGCACCATCTTCAACCTGCTGGGGCCGCTGGCCAATCCGGCGGGCGTCACGCGCCAGCTTGTCGGCGTGTTCTCCTCCGACTGGCTGGTGCCCTACGCCGAGGCGCTGAGGGCGCTGGGCAGCGAACGCGCTTTCATCGTCCATGGCCGCGACGGGCTGGACGAAATCTCCATCAGCGGCCCCACCGATGTCGCGGTGCTGGAAAACGGCGCCGTCACTACCCGCACCATCACGCCCCAGGACGCAGGACTTGCCACCTCGCCGCTTTCCGCGATCCGCGGCGGCGACGCCGCCCACAACGCCGCCGCCCTGACCCGCCTCCTGGCGGGCGAGCATGGCCCTTATCGCGACATCGTGCTGATCAACGCGGCCGCGGCGCTGGTGGTGGCGGGCGCCGCCGCCACCTTGCGCGAAGGCGCGGTCCTGGCCGCAAGGACCCTGGATAGCGGTGCAGCGCAGGCGAAACTGAAAGAGCTGATCACCGCAAGCAATCCATGAGCACCATTCTCGACAAGATCGTCGCCTACAAGCGCGAGGAAATCGCTGCCGCCCGGGCGAACATCCCGCCCGCCGACATGAAGGCCAGGGCCAGGGATGGCGCGCCCGTGCGCGGCTTTCGCGCCGCGCTGGAGAACAAGAAGGCGGCGGGCGAATTCGGCCTGATCGCCGAGGTCAAAAAGGCCAGCCCGTCCAAGGGCCTGATCCGCGCCGATTTCGATCCCCCGGCGCTCGCCCTGGCCTATGAGGAAGGCGGGGCAGCCTGTCTTTCCGTCCTGACCGACACGCCCTCCTTCCAGGGCGCGCCCGAATACCTCATCGCCGCGCGCGAGGCCGTGCTGCTGCCGGTGCTGCGCAAGGACTTCATGCTCGAGCCCTATCAGGTGGCCGAGGCACGCGCCTGGGGCGCCGACTGCATCCTGGTCATCATGGCCATGCTCGACGATGACGCGGCGCTGAACCTGATGGATGCTGCCGCCGAATGGGGCATGGACGCGCTGGTGGAAATCCATGACGAGGCTGAACTGAACCGCGCGCTTGCGCTGGGCGCGGACCTTGTCGGCATCAACAACCGCAACCTCAAGACCTTCGTCACCGACCTGGGCACCACACTGCGCCTGGCGCCGTCGATCCCGCGCGATGTGCATGTGGTGGCCGAAAGCGGCCTGTCCGCCCTGGCTGACCTCAAGCGCCTGGCCGGCGTCAATGTCACCAGCGTGCTGGTCGGCGAAAGCCTGATGCGCCAGAAAGATGTCGCCGCCGCGACCCGCCTGCTGCTGGGCGACGGCTTCCGCTGATGCAAAAGCGGCCACCCGGGCGCCGTTCCGCCGGCATGCTGGGCAACCCCAAGGCGCGCGACCGCGATGGGCCGGGTATCCCGTCCACCCCGCCCGTCCGGCGCGAGGCGCCCGAGCCCAACACCGCGCCCCGCGTGTCCCGCCATCCCAGCCCCAGGGCGCTGATGGGGGAAGTGACCGGCCCGCGCGGGCAACAGGTCGGCGAATTCCGCGAAGCCTTTCGCGCCTTCATGGTGGCACAGCATCTTCGCCCGACCGAATGGGCGAAGCAGGCAGGCGTGCCGGTGGGCGAGATCCTGGCCTACCTGACCGGCCAACAGCGTTTCTTTTCGCCCGGTGTGGCCGAAAGGCTGGCCGAGGCGGCGGGCGTGCCGCCGGACGTCATGTTCGGCCCGAAATGACAATGGCGGCCTCCCGCAAGAGGCCGCCATTATCACAGGGCGCGAAACCTAGAAGGTCACCCACACGCCGCCGCGCCAATAGCCGCGGCCGGCATGTTCGCGCCACCGATAGTGGTCGCGATGGCGCCACCGCCAATGGTCGTCATGCACCACAACGCCCCAGGTGGGGCGATAGGCGTAGCGCTCATTCACATGCCAGCAATCACCATGCCGGTTGCACGCGATATAGGCCGATGCCGGCGTCGCGGTGGCGACGATCACGCCCGCACCGAGAAGGGCGGCGAAGGCGCTCTGGACCAGAAGTTTCTTGGACATGCGTTACTCTCCTTGCGATGCCCTGAGAGAAGAACGGAGGTCCATGATTCCCGTTCCGACGCCGGTTCCCGCGTTGACGACCCCGCAGAACTAAAGTAGAACGATTCGCAACGTTTCGGATTTGTTCGCCAAGGGTCCAAAGGCGGGTAGGACAGGTTTTCGGGGATGGGAAGATGCTGACGCGCAAACAGTATGAGCTGCTGACATTCATCCACGAACGGATCCGTGAGAGCGGCATCCCGCCCTCTTTCGACGAGATGAAGGAAGCCTTGGATCTCAAGTCCAAGTCGGGCATCCACCGGCTGATCACTGCGCTCGAAGAGCGTGGCTTCCTGCGCCGCATGGAAAAGCGCGCCCGTGCGCTTGAAGTGCTGCGCCTGCCAGACAACATGGCCGAAACGTTGCGCCCCGCCACCACGCGCAGCCAGGCCCTGCGCAGCGTGCCGTCCGTCCGCCATGGCCGCGAGACCCGGTCAAGCGACGCCCGCAGCGCTGCGCCGCGCCGCTCCCACGGGGGCGAGAATGAAGGCTCCGTCAACGTTCCGCTGGTGGGCCGCATCGCCGCCGGCACGCCGATCGAGGCGTTGCAAAACAAGGTCAGCGACGTGCCCGTGCCCGGAGGCATGATTGGCCGCGGCACCCATTACGCCCTGGAAGTGACCGGCGACTCCATGATCAATGCCGGCATCCTGGATGGCGACATGGTGATCATCCAGGAATCCGATACCGCCAACACCGGCGAGATCGTGGTGGCACTGGTCGACAACGAGGAAGCGACGCTGAAGCGCCTGCGCCGGCGCGGTGACTCCATCGCCCTGGAGGCCGCCAATCCGGCCTATGAAACGCGCCTCTACGGCGCCGACCGGGTGAAGGTTCAGGGCAAGCTTGTCGGCCTCATCCGGCGCTATTAGCATCTGCAAGCGTACGAGCAGGCGCTGGCGGACGGTCTGCTATTGCTGAGACCGTGGCACCCATGGTCGCCGGCCTCGATCCTGGCGCACGCTGGTCACCGACAACGGCGTGAAGGAAATCGCCCAACCCTCGCCGGCTTGTGCCGCCGGGCCGTCGATCACCAGCGCGGGCCCTCTGCAATTCACCGGCAGCGCGGTCACCAGGATGCGCGCCATGGCGCAATCATCGCCCAGCGCCTCGGGCCGCCGCGAAAGCGCGATGACGCCGCCTCGCCCGCCGCGCACCACGCATCCCACCCCATCGCAACGCAGGCTCGTCATCCCGGCAGCCTCTTCCAGCATCCGCGCATCGCCGTCGCGGCGCAACCATTCGCGCGCGTCGAACCTGTCCTTTGGCGGCTGCGCAAAATGCAGCAGGCCATCGCCGCCCCTGATCGCCACGGTCCGGCCATCGGGCGCCACCAGCATGTCGGGGCGCGGCGCGGCCATTGCCAGCACCACCCCGCCCGCCAGCCCCAGCAGTCCCGGCCAGCGCCGCGCCCCCCGCCAGATCACCAGCCACAGCCCGCCACCTGAAATCGCCAGCAGCGCCGACAGCGGCATGGCCGGCGCCAGGCTCACCGCGCCCGGCAGATGCGCGACCCATCCACCCAGCGCCAGCATCACCGCGATCCCCTCGCCCAAGAGTGCCAATACCGGCCCGTCCCAGCCCAGCGGCATCAGAATCACCGACAGGGCCGCCGCCGGCATCACCCAGAAGCCCATCACGGGCATGGCGATCAGGTTGCCCAGCACCGCATAGTGGGTGGTACGACCGAAATGGAACAGCGCGAAGGGCAGCGTCGCCAGGCTGCCTACCAGCGCGGTCACGGCGATGCCGCGCAGATAACGCCAAAACACGCCATACCTGCCCTTGGGGTGCGCCGCCCCCCATTCGGCCACCGCCACCAGCGCCGCCACCGCGGCAAACGACATCTGGAATCCCGGCTCAGTGATCGCCTCGGGCCGCCACATCAGCAGCATCGCCGCCGCCAGCGCCACGCCCCGCATGGTCAGCGCCGGCCTGTCCAGCAGCACCGCCGTCAGCGCCACCGCCAGCATCACAAAAGCCCGCAACGCCGGCGTCGCCGCGCCGCTGATCACCAGATAGAACAGCGACGCCACCAGCGCCGCGCCCGCCGCCCATTTCTTGATCGGATAATTCAGCGCCAGTCCCGGAAACGCCGCCAGCAGCGCCCGCACAAGCCAGAACAGCCCGCCGCCCACCAGCGCCATGTGCAGCCCCGCGATCGCCAGCACATGCGCAAGCCCCGCATCGCGCAGTGCCGTCTCGTCCTCGTCGCTGATGCCACCGCGTTCCCCGGTGATCAGCGCGGCGGCGATCGCCCCCCGCGATCCGGGCAGTGCCGCACGGATGCGCGCCGTCATGCGCGCGCGCAGGTTGTCGATTGCCTGCGCCAGGCGCTGCGATGGCCCCGCTTCATCCAGCACGGGCACCGCATGGGCGCGGCCATAGACGAACCCCGCCGCGCCGATGGATTGGAAAAAGGCCGCCCGCCCAAAATCGGCGGCGCCCGGCTCCACGGGAGGCGGCGGCGGCGCCAGGCTGGCGGTTAGGCTGACCCGCTGGCCGGCGCGCAAGCCTTCCCCGCCAACGGCCAGCGCCACGCGCACCCGCCGCGGTACATCGCCAAAGGCGCCGGAGCGGACGTCCGACAGCACCAGCCTGACGCCCCTTTCGCGCGGCTCGACGCTGTCGATGCGGCCGGTCAGATGCGCGATCACCGGGCGGGCCAACACCGGTGTCGCCACCGCCATCTCGCGCGCCTTGGCAAGCCCGAAGCCCAAAAGCAGCGCCGCCATCAACGCCAGCGGCGCCCGCTGCCGGCCGGTGATGGCCAGCAGCGCCGCCACCAGCCCCACCGCCAGTACCGCCAAGCCTGCCGCCGCACCGGGCTCATCCGGCAGCGCGAAATAGAGCCCGGCGCCCGTGCCCAGCCCCACCGGCAGCCACAGCGGCCAGCGGTCGCGCTCCGCCGCGGCCATTTGCGCCAATTTTCGCTGAAAATCCCCGAGGGTCCCGGACGGCTGTCCTTTGCCGGACGCCTTTGCTAAACGGGGGCTCGCAAAATCCACCCGACAATCCCATCCCAGAAGATCATTCTTTCATCATGTCGGAAAATCCCGGGCCTGTCCTGCGCTTCGCCCCCTCGCCCACAGGCATGCTGCATATCGGCGGCGCGCGCACGGCGCTGTTCAATTGGCTCTATGCCCGCCACACCGGCGGCACATTCCTGCTGCGGATTGAAGACACCGACCGCGAGCGCTCCACCCCCGAAGCAGTGGCCGCTATCCTGAACGGCATGCGCTGGCTGGGGCTGAACTGGGACGGCGACGAGATCTATCAGTTCGCCCGCGCGCCCCGCCACCGCGAGATCGCCCAGCAGCTGCTGGCCGAAGGCAAGGCTTATCGCTGTTATGCCACGGCTGACGAACTGGCCCAGATGCGCGAGGAACAAAAGGCCGCCGGAAAGCCGATGCGCTATGACGGCCGCTGGCGGAACCGGACGCCGGGCGCTTCGGAGAAAGCCAAGTCCTTCGTCGTGCGCCTGAAAGCACGCCAGGACGGCGAGACCGTCGTTCACGACCAGGTGCTGGGCGATGTGCGCTTCGACAATCACCAGCTGGATGACATGGTGCTGCTGCGCTCCGACGGCACGCCAACCTATATGCTGGCGGTGGTTGTGGACGACCACGACATGGGCGTGACCCATGTTATCCGCGGCGCCGATCACCTCAACAACTCCGCCCGCCAGATGCAGATCCTAGAACAGATGGGCTGGCCGGTGCCGGCTTACGCCCACCTGCCGCTGATCAACGGGCCTGATGGCCAGAAACTGTCAAAACGCCACGGGGCGCTGGCGGTCGAAGCCTATCAGGACATGGGCTACCTGCCCGAGACCATGCGCAACTACCTGCTGCGCCTGGGCTGGAGCCATGGCGACGACGAGATCATCTCCACCGAACAGGCGATCGAATGGTTCAACCTGGAATCCATCGGCAAGAGCCCGGCGCGGATGGATTACAAGAAGCTGGACAACCTCAACGGCCATTACATCCGCCAGACCGCGGACGCGGTACTGACCGCCGAGCTGGTCGCCTTCGCCGAACGCCAGACCCCGCCCCTGGTGCTGGACATGAAGGTCCGCGCCCGGCTGGAAGCGGCCATGCCCGCGCTCAAGGAGCGGGCAAAGACGCTGGTGGAGCTGCTGCAAGGGGCGGAATTTCTGCTCACGGACGGTCCCCGCGGCCTGGATGCAGCGGCGGAAAAATTGCTGACGCCGGACGCGCGTGAGGGCCTTGCCCGGGTGCTGCCGGTTCTGGAGGCCACCGACTGGTCAGTCACCGCACTGGAAGCGGCCGCGCGCGGCTTTGCCGAAGACGCCGGGCTCAAGCTGGGCCAGGTTGCGCAACCTCTTCGCGCTGCACTGACGGGACGGACGAGTTCCCCGCCCCTGTTCGAGATGTTAGCGCTATTGGGACGCAAGGAATCCCTTAATCGATTAAGGGCTTATATTACCTGAAATAAACGGTCCGCCGGGTCGTGGACCTAGTGACTGTATGCAGTTTCCACGCTTATATTGCTGCAGCGCAATAACAAGGAGGGTGTGCAATGCGAAAGAGTGAAATCAGGCCGGCGGGCAACGCCACCCTTAATTACCAGGGCACGGATTACGACCTGCCGGTCTTTGCGGGCACCCAAGGCCCCAACGTCGTCGACATCCGCAAGCTCTATGCCGAGGCCGACATTTTCACCTACGACCCGGGCTTTACCTCGACCGCCTCGACCGAATCCAACATCACCTTCATCGACGGCGACAAGGGCGTCTTGCAGTATCGCGGCTATTCCATCGCCGACCTGGCCGAACATTCCAGCTTCCTGGAAACGTGCTACCTGCTGCTTTATGGCGAACTGCCATCCAAGGAACAGTTCAAGCAATTCGATTATTCGATCACCCACCACACCATGGTGCATGAGCAACTGGCGACCTTCTTCCGCGGCTACCGGCGTGACGCCCATCCCATGGCGATCCTGTGCGGCGTGGTGGGCGCGCTGGCGGCCTTCTATCACGACTCGACCGACATCACCGATCCCGTCCAGCGCGAAATCGCCAGCCACCGGCTGATCGCCAAGCTGCCGACTCTTGCGGCCATGGCCTACAAGTACCATGTCGGCCAGCCCTTCGTGTATCCGCTGAACAAGCTCAGCTATACCGACAATTTCCTGCGCATGTGCTTCGGCGTTCCGGCCGAGGAATATGTGCCCAATCCCGTGCTGTCTAAGGCGCTGGACACCATCTTCATTCTGCACGCCGACCACGAGCAGAACGCCTCGACCTCCACGGTGCGCCTGGCCGGCTCCTCGGGCGCCAACCCGTTCGCCTGCATCGCGGCGGGCATTGCCTGCCTGTGGGGACCCGCCCATGGCGGCGCCAACGAAGCGGCGCTGAAGATGCTGATGGAGATCGGCACCGTCGACAAGGTCGCCGACTATGTGAAAAAGGTGAAGGACAAGTCCGAAGGCATCCGCCTGATGGGCTTCGGCCATCGCGTCTACAAGAATTACGATCCCAGGGCCAAGGCGATGCAGGTCCAGGCGCATGCCGTGCTGGACGAGCTGGGGCTGCACGACGATCCGCTGCTCAAGGTCGCCATCGAACTGGAACGCATCGCCCTTCAGGACGAATATTTCATCGAAAAGAAGCTCTATCCCAATATCGACTTCTATTCGGGCATCACGCTGAAGGCGCTGGGTTTTCCCACCTCCATGTTCACCGCCCTGTTCGCGCTGGCGCGCACCGTGGGCTGGATCGCCCAGTGGAAGGAGATGCTGGAAGACCCGCACCAGAAGATCGGTCGTCCCCGCCAGATCTATACCGGTCCCACCGAGCGGGCCTATGTTCCCATGAACGCACGCAAATAGCCGCCCTTCCGACCCGATCGGCGGACCAGACCAGACCCCCGGGCCGGAAACGGTTCGGGGGTTCAGTCTTTTCGAGCAGGAAGCGGGCAACGCGCGCCTGGCCGGTACCGGGAGCGCAAACGTCGCGCAGCCTGGAATACTTCCAGGCCCGGGTATGACATGGTGGCGCAGCCCGTTAAGCAGATATTTCATTTTGGCAGACGAAATGGCGTTTTGAAGCAATAATATCCACACTCGGGCAATGGTCGGAGCGCGGCCCCATGGGCGGAAACAAGTGAAAAGCTGAAATGGCTCGAAAGACCAGAACGCCAACACGCAGGTCGATGCGGACAGAGGGGGCCTGGGGCCATGCGGAGGTGGTTGCCGCACTGGGCTCCGAAATCCTGTCCGGCGAACGTCCGCCGGGCAGCCGCATGCCCTCGGTGGACGAGATGTACCGATCCTTCGGCGTCTCGCGCGTGGTACTGCGCGAAGTCACGCGCACCCTGGCCGCCAAGGGTATGGTCACGTCCAAGACCCGTGTGGGAACGCTGGTGCTCGATCCGGCTCACTGGAACTGGCTTGACCATGACGTGCTGGCTTGGCGCGTTCAATTGGGCTTGGACGCCGACTTCCTCAAACATCTCACCGACCTGCGCCGCGCGGTCGAACCGGCGGCGGCGGGGCTGGCCGCGCGCAACCGCACCCAGCAGGACATGGCCCGCATCAATGCGGCGCTGCAGGAGATGGAAGACTCCGAGGGCAACCAGCCCCGCTTTGCCGAGGCCGACCTCAACTTCCATGTCGCGGTCAGTGCGGCATCCCGCAACCCCCTGTTCCGTTCCTTCACTGCGGTGGTGGACATCGCCCTGTCGGGCTATCTGGCCGTGACGTCGGTTGCCATCACGCGCGACGAAAGGAATTTTTCACGCTCCACCGCCCGGCACGCCAAGATCGCCAGGGCGATCGAGGCGCGCGACGAACCGGCGGCGGTGCGGGCGATGACGCAGGTCATCGATGCGGGCGAGCGCCACGCCGGCACCGCGCGGCGCGGCCGGCGCTGACTTAATCACCGGCGGAAAAATCGCCATCGTATAAAAATGACGCCCGGCTTTCGCCAGGCGCCCAGGTATCCCTTGGGGAAGGGTACCATGTCTGCTCTGTACCGCGCTTCAATGCGATCCCCCATCATTGGCTCCTTGTTCGAATGCTCCGCCGTCGGGTCTGCGCACGACTTTCAGCGCGACGTTAATCGACGACCATTCGCGCGCAATCGAATTTGCACGCAGGCGGAATGGAATCCGATCACCGTGTGGAAAATTTATCACACTAATTATACTGATCGTATTTACTGCAAATCTGGCGATTGACCGCTGCCGGGCATCCGCGGCACCGGACGACATGATTTATATTATTATTTCAAAAACCGGGGATTTGGCGCATATCCCGGAGCAGGATGGGGACGGTCGGGCCTGCCCCATCGGTGACAGGCCGGGCTGCATGAACGGAACGCCCAGCGGCTCACGAATGCCCGACGGGCACCCGATCGTGCAAAACAAATTCCAGCAGCGCCTGCGCCGCGCGCAGCGACGGCGACTCGTCGTCCTTGCCCAGAAGATGTGTGGCTTCGTCCAGATCGGCGATCTGGGCGGCGCGCGCACGCGCGTCGGTCAAAAGCGGCACCAGCGCGTCGGCCATCGCCTCCGGCCTCGCGCCGCCCTGGTAGAATTCCGGCACCGCCATGCGATCCAGCAATATGTCCACCAGCGTCATGTGCCTGACCGTGATCAGCGGATTCATCAGCCGATAGGTCAGCCACCCCAGGCGATAGGCCGCCACCAGCGGCGTCCTGGCCAGCGCCAGCTCGGTGGTCACGGTGCCCGATGCCGCCAGCGCCGCGGTGGCGGCGTCGAAGGCACGATATTTTTCGGCCTCGCTCTCGATGATGTGCAGCGGGGTCGGCCAGCCTTGCGTTCCCGCGCGCACCCTGGCCGCCACATGCGGCACGGTAGGCAACAGCGTCACCAGCCCCGGCACGCGCCGCGCCAATATCTCCACCGTCTCGCGAAAGGGCGGCAGCATGAAGCGGATCTCGTTGGACCGGCTGCCCGGCAGCAGCGCCAGCACCGGCGCATCCGCGCCTATGCCCAGTTCGGCGCGCAGGACCTCGCCGCCGGACATGCGCACGCGCCGCTCGACGGCGGGATGGCCGACGAACACGGTCTTCAGGCCATATTTTTCGAAGAAAGCCGGCTCGAACGGCAGCAGCGCCAGAACCAGGTCGAAATAGCGCGCCATTGCCCTGGCACGGTACGGCCGCGAGGCCCACACCTGCGGCGCCACATAGTCGACCGTACGGATCGACGGATCGCGCTTCCTGATGCCGCGCGCCACGCGATGGGTAAAATCGGGACTGTCGATCACCACCACAACATCGGGCCGGGTTTCAAGCGCGAAATTCACCGCAATCCGCACATGCCGCAGGATGCGCGGAATGGCGGGCACCACCTCGCGCAGCCCCATCACAGCGGTGGCGTCCAGCGGGTAAAGGCTTTTCAGCCCCTCGCGCGCCATGGCCGCGCCGCCCACGCCGCAGAAACCGATACGGTCGCCCGCCAGCGCCTTCAGCCCCGCCATCAGCTGCGCGCCCAGAAGATCGCCCGAAGGTTCGCCGCACACCAGCATGATGTTCAGGTGCTTCACGGCCTGACACCAACGACAAAAAGTCCAAGCCTGTCGGCCTCGGCCGCCACCGCTGCCTTGTCCACGATCAGCGAGCCGCCCGCTTCCAGCGCAATGCCCGCCAGGTGGACGGCATGGGCCTTCCGCACCGTCTCTACGCCCACCACCGGCATGTCGGTCTTGGCGTCCTGGGTGGGCTTCAGCGCCTTGACCAGCACGCCGCGCCGATGTGCCGCCGTCCCGCGCAGGCTTTCGCGCAAATTGCCGATCCGCGCGATCATCGCGTCGGTGCCCTCGGCCGCCTCCACCGCCAGCGCCAATCCCTCGCACACCGCCGCCGCCTGGCCCACATCCAGCGCGCCCAGCGCCTGAACGATGCGGAAACCGGCGGCGATGTCAGCGCGCGCATTTTCATCCGGCGTGAACTTGCCCAGCGGCCCCTCGCCCGTGACCAGGCCCGGCGCCGCGTCGGCCACGCCGACCGCCTGCAGTCCACCATCCTCGCAGATGCCCACGATGAAGCGCAGCAGCGCGTCGTCGCCCTGGCGTGCAGCCGCGATCGCCCTGGGCAAAAGCAGCATCCCCTTGGCGTCCAGCTTGAGTTCGGAGAATTTCGGCCGGTCCACCCGCCCAACCAGCAGCACCTTGTCAGCGCCGGCTTCGCGAAGCGCCCTGATGATGCGCCCCGGTTCGCCAGGCGACAGGAAGATATGGGGGAAATCGGCGACCCAGGGTTCGGTGGCGCTGCCCGTCAGGGCGACCACGAACACATCGCCGCCCGCCTCGCGCACGCTCCTTGCCACCGCAGGCGGCAGGTCGCCGCCACCGGCGATCAGCCCCAACGCAGCGCTGCCGGCCGCCATCAGGCGCCCTCGCCCCGACGCCGCGCCAGGCACAATTCCTGCCTGGAGTCGGCCAGGATGAATTCGACCATCTCGTCCACTTCTTTCACATCGGGCCAGCGCTCGCGCGCGGCACGGGCGCGGCTTTCCAGCGAGCCTTCTTGGCCATAAAAAACAAGCCGGAAGGTGCCGCGCATGGCATTTATGGTATCGCGCGAAAGACCCCGGCGCTTCAGTCCCACCAGGTTCAGTCCCGCCAGTTCGGCATGGTCGCCGAACGCCATGGCATAGGGGATCACATCGCGGTTGACGCCGGTCAGCCCGCCCACCATTGCGCCCTGCCCGACCCGGCAGAATTGCTGCACCGCCGCCAGCCCGCCGAATATCACCCGGTCGCCGATTGTGACATGACCGCCCAGCGCCACCGAATTGGCGAATGTCACGTCGTCGCCGACATGGCAGTCATGGCCGACATGGGAATTGGCCATGAAATAACCACGCGCGCCCACCATGGTGATGCCGCCGCCCATGCGGCTGCCCACATTCATGGAAACCATCTCGCGCAGCACGCAATCCGGGCCGATCTCAAGCCGCCCCTCGGTAAAATCATTGCCGCGGATCTGTCCCTCTCCGCCCAGCACGGACTGGGGATGGACCACCGTCCGCGCGCCGATGGTGGTGATCCCCCTGACGGCGACGTGCGACAGAAGCCGCACGCCCTCCGCCAGCGTCGCGCGCGGCCCGACATGGCAGAAGGGCCCGACCTCGACGCCTGCGCCCAAGACCGCGCCATCCTCCACCAGGGCGGTGGGATGGATGCTCATTCAGGAGCACCATCGCCGATCATGGCGCTGAATTCGGCCTCGGCGCACAGCACGTCGCCGACAAAAGCCTTGCCTTCGAACTTGTAGACCGGCCCGCGCGAGCGGATGGCCTTGACCGGCATGCGCAGCATGTCGCCCGGACGCACGGGCTTGCGGAAGCGCGCCTTGTCGATGGTCATGAAATAGACCGTTCTGCCCCCGCCATGGCCGCCCTTGCTGTGCATCACCAGTGCGCCGGCGGTCTGGGCCAATGCTTCGATGATCAGCACACCGGGCATCACCGCGAATTCCGGAAAATGACCCATGAAATGCGGTTCGTTGATGGCTACTGCCTTATAGCCGGTGGCGCTTTCGAACGGCACGATGTCGGTCAGCCGCTCCACGAACAGGAAGGGCGCGCGATGCGGCAGCAGGATCTTGATCTGCTCAACATCCAGGCTCGCCAGGGTTTGGGGCAAGGTATTGGGCGCGTCGGTCATGCTCAAGCGTCGTCCTGCTTGCGGCGCTTCGCCAAGTTTGCGACCGCATGAATCTCCCGGGCCCATTCTCTAACAGGTTTCGCCGGAGCCCCGCCATAATCACGCCCGCCTTCCAGATCGACGGCGGAGCCGGTTCCAGAGCGCGCGGCAAACCGCGCCCCCGGTCCGATATGGGTGTGGTCGCCGAAGCCGACCTGGCCGCCCATCACCACGAAATCCTCAATCACGCAGCTTCCGGCGATGCCGCACTGGCCGGCGATCACGCAGTGGCGGCCGATCTGCACATTGTGGCCTACCATGATCAGGTTATCGAGCTTGGTGCCTTCCCCGATCACCGTGTCCCCCAGTGAGCCGCGGTCGATGGTGGTGCAGGACCCGACCTCCACCCCGTCCTGGATGATGACGCGCCCCAATTGCGGAATCTTGACATGCCCGGCGCGCGAGGAGGCGAAGCCGAAGCCCGGCTGGCCGATATGGGCGCCGGGCAGGAGCGTCACCCCGTCGCCGACATAGGCATGCGTGATGGTGACATGGCTGCCGATTTCACAGCCCTTGCCGATCGCGACCCCGGGCCCGATCACGGCATGGGGGCCCAGCCTTGTGCCGTCGCCGATCTCCGCTCCCGCGCCGATCACCACGCCTGGCCCCAGCGTCACGGCCCGGCCCAGTTTTGCGTCCGGCGAGACGGCAGGCACCTCGGGCCACGCGGGTTGGGAAATATCGGGGTAGAACAGTCCCGCGACGGCGGCGAAGGCGTGGGGCACCGACGGGACTGCCAGCACAACCATGCCCGGCGGCGGGGCGGGCATCCTGGGATCGCCGACCTTGCCGGCCGGCACCAGGCAGACCCCCGCATGGGAGGCTACAAAGGCTTCGCGCTGTGCCGTCGCACCTGAAAAGAAACTCAGGTGGCCCCGGTCCGCCCCGGACAGGCCCGCAAGGTCGAATATCTCAAGTGCGCCGTCCGCATCACCCGGCAGCCCAAGGCCCGCCGCTTCGCAAATCCGCGCCAGGGTGAACGGGCCGTGATTTGTGAAAAAGCGCGGATCGGCCATGCCCCCCGGCCTCGCTATTTCTGCGCCACCGCTGAGGAAGGCGCCGGCGGCGCCTGCAGGATGACGTGATAGGACGGCATCTTCTCGTTCAGCTTCTGGATCGCCTCGCCGGTGATGTCGAAGGAAGGATTGCTGGCATAGACCACCGCCTGCTTGTCCAACACGAGGTTGGCGCCGCGCTCCTTGACGATGTCCTGCAAAATTGGGCCCAGCAGCTTTTCGATCGCACCGCGCGCGGCGATGAAGCCACCGCGAATCTGGTCGTCCTTCTTCTGGGCGGCGCTCTGCAGCGAGTTCTGGCGCGCCTCGAAGGCGGCGATCTTCTGCTGCTTCAGTTCGGGCGACAGGATGGCGACCTGCTGCTGCAGCTGCTGGCCTTCCTTCTGCAGGGCGGCGCCCTGGGCGGAAAGGTCCTTCTTGGCCTGGTTGGCATAGGCCTGCACCTGGCGGGCGACGTCCTGGCCCACCTTGGAATATTGCAGGATCGCAGCGCGGTCGATGACCACGATGCGCGGTTGGGGCGGCGCCGAGGCGGCAAGCGCCAGCGTCGGCATCAGGGCGAATACAAGAGCGAGTGTCTTCTTCATGGTCCTAGAGTCCCGTGGCACTGGAGAAATAGAGGATCTGCGGGCGATCATACTTGGTTTTAACGAAAGGCAGGCCCAAATTGATCTGGACCGGCCCGAAGGGCGATTTCCAGCCGATGCTGATGCCCGCCGAGGCGCGGAAGGCCAGGTTGTCCTTGATGCAGCTTCCGATCCCGGAATGGACGATACAGGGGCCGGTATCGGGGGGCTTCACATCCAGCCGGCCCAGGGTACCGAAATCCGAGAACAGGCCCATCGAGACGCCATAGCTTTCAGGCAGCAGCGAGGGCAGCCGCGCCTCGATGGTGCCCACGGCAAAGACCGTGCCACCCAGCGCGCCGGTATTCTGGGGCGCGTTGATGTCGCGCGGCCCCACGCCCGCCAGGGAAAAGCCGCGGAACGTGTCGCCGCCGATGAACTTGCGGTCCTCGAACGGCACGCTGTGGCCGTTATAGCCGTTGATATAGCCGGCACGCGCGCCGAAGCTGCCGATGATCGAGCCGCCGAAGAAGGGCTGATAGCTGTTGAAGGCCGCGCCGCTGTCCAGGTACTTCATGTTGCCGGTGAAGCCGGCGAAAGACTGGGAGACCGTGAAGGTCACGCCCGTGGTCGGCTTTCGCACATCGTCCAGGTTGTTGTAGGAGTAGTTGAAGCTGAAGATCGTGCCGTTATAGGAGCCCGACTGCGAAGCGATCGCCGACGTGATGTTGAAGAAGCGCACCTTCTCCACCTTGTACATCGCCGACAGCGACACGGTGCTGAATTCGGAAATCGGAAAGCCCAGACGAAGCACGCCGGCAGTGACGTCGCTGCGATAGTTGGCCTGCTCGAAATCCGTCGATACCTTGAACAGGTCGAAGCCCGCCGACAGCGGCCGATCCAGGAAATAGGGCTCTGTGAAGCTGAACTGGATCTGGCGGGTGATCTGCGAGGCTTCCAGCGACAGGCGCAGATTCTGGCCGCGGCCGAACCAGTTGGTGTCGGTATAGGCAAACTCGCCCAGAAGGCTGGTCAGCGACGAATAGCCCAGGCCCAGCGACAGCGCGCCGGTCGACTGTTCGGTGACATTGACGGTCAGGTCGGTGCGGTCGGGCTGGCTGCCCGGCACATTCTTGACCTCGACGTCCTTGAAGAAGCCCAGTGCGCGGATGCGGGTGCGTGAACGGTCTATCAGCACGCGGTTGAAGGCATCGCCTTCCTGCAGGCGGAATTCGCGGCGGATCACCTTGTCCAGCGTGCGGGTGTTGCCGGTGATGTCGATCTTCTCGATATAGACGCGCGGTCCCTGGACGATCTCGAAACCCAGGTTGATGGTGTGGCGCACCCGGTCGCGGGTGAAGCGGGGATGGACCTCCGCAAAGGCATAGCCGCGCGTGCCCGCCGCGTTGGTCAGCGCCTCGATCGCCTTCTGGATCGCGTCTTGCGAGAACAGCTCGCCTTCCTTCGCCTTGATCAGCGGCCGAAGCTGCGCCTCGGACAGTTCCTTGATCTTGGAATCGATGCTGATCTTCCCGAAGTGATAGAGCGGCCCCTCCTCCAGCGTGAAATTGATATAGAAATCCTTGCGGTCGGGGGTCAGCTGGGCCACCGCGCTGACCACCTTGAAGTCGGCATAGCCGTGATTGAGGTAATAGCGCCTCAGCTGCTCGCGGTCGAAGGCCAGCCGGTCGGGATCGTAATTGTCGTTGGTCGCCAGGAATTTGTACCAGGCGCTCTCCTCAGTGGCGATCTGCCCCTTCAGCGTGTCGGCGTCGAAGACATGGTTGCCGGTGAAATTGATCCGGCTGACCCCAGTGGTGGGCCCCTCATTGATGGAGAAGATCAGGTCCACGCGATTCTGCGGTCGCTGGATGATCTCGGGATCGACGCGGGCGGCAAACTTGCCGTTACGGCGATAGACCTCGATGATGCGCTGCACATCGGCCTGGACCTTGGCGCGGGTGAAGACCGCGCGCGGCTTGATCTGCACTTCCTTGGTCAGGTCCTTGTCGCTGACCTTGGAATTGCCCTCGAACACCACCTGGTTGACGATGGGGTTCTCGGTAACGCGGATGGTCAGCGTGCCGCTGTCGGGATCGAAGCTGGTCCTGATGTCCGCGAACAGGCCGGTGGCCGACAGCGTCTTCAGCGCCTGGTCGATGTCGGCGGGGGTATAGGTGTCGCCCTCGCGGATGTTCACATAGGTCAGCACCGTGCCCGGCTCCACGCGCTGGGTGCCGGTGACGACGATGTGGCGGATGATGTGCTTGGCCTCGGCCGCGGCCTGCGGCGTGGCGGCGGGGTTGGCGGCTGCCGAGGTGGCCTCGTTGCTGGGCACCGCCTGCTGCTGGTCCTGTTGCTGTTGGGCCGCCTGGGCGTTCAGCTCGCGGGCGCGCTCGGCTGCGCCGGGGCGCACCTGTGCCGCACCCGGCACGGCCGCCATGGCCAGGCAAATACCTGCCGAGGTCGCGCGCAACAACCTGCTTCTAAGGCGCAATATCGGCATTCCGGGTCTTTCGCCAAACTCGTTCCGGGGGCGCATGCGCCCAGTTTTCAGAAAAGATTCAGGCGGACCAGGTCATTCCAGGTCGACAGGAGCATCAGCCCCAGGACAAGGACCAGCCCAAGCCGGAATCCGACATCCTGGGCCCGCGCACCAAGCGGTCGCCCCAGGACAGCTTCGCATGCATAGTACAGAAGATGGCCCCCGTCGAGCAGAGGAATGGGGAAAAGGTTGGCCAGGCCAATGCTTACAGAAAGTACAGCGACCAGATTGAGCAGCGCCAGAAAGCCGAACGCGGCCACCTGCCCGGTCATCTGGGCAATGCCCGCCGGGCCGCGAAGCTGGTCGGCGCTGCCATGGCCGCCGATGATCTGGGCCACGCCCAGGATCGTGGTCCTGGCGATGGTCCAGGTTTCGCGGCACGCTGCGGCAAAGGCGCCTGCCGGGCCATAGCGCTCGGTGCTGATGGCTGCGTTGCGATTGGGCCCCACCCCGATCATCACCTGCTCGCCCACATTGCCCAGAAAGTCGTGGCTCGTCATCAATCGGGGCTTCACCCAGACGGTCATGTCATGGCCGCCGCGACGGATGCCGAAGGCCAGCGTCTGCCCGCCGCTGATCGAGATGATCTGGGGCAGTTGCTGGAAGTCGGTGACCTTTGTGCCGTCGATGCTGGTGACCAGGTCGCCGGTCTTCAGCCCCGCCGCCGCGGCCGGACTGTCCTTGGCGACCAGCCCGATCAGGGGCTGGATCACGGTATGGCCGCTGAAAAGCAGAAGGCCGGTCAGAAGCACGATGGCCAGAACAAAATTGGCGAAGGGACCGGCCGCCGCCACCGCCGCGCGCTGGCCTACCGGCTTGAGGGCCAGCGACTGGGCGCGTTCCTCCGGCGTCATCCTGGCCACCGCCTCGCGGTCTGGCGTGGAGGCGGCATCGGCATCGCCGGCGAACTTCACATAGCCGCCGACCGGAATCCAGCTCAGCTTCCAGCGGGTGCCCTTCCTGTCTGTGAAGCCGAAAATCTCCCGGCCGAAGCCGACCGAGAAGACTTCCACCTTCACGCCGAACCAGCGGGCGACCAGGAAATGGCCCAGTTCGTGGAAGAAGACCACCACCGTGATGACGAACAGGAAGGCGGGAAGGCCCAGCGGCGTCCAGGCGATCAGGCCGCGAATGGCGTCAAGCAGATGCATCGATTATGTCCCAACCTTCTTGAAGGCGCCCACGCCCCGGCATTGTTCCTGCGCTACGGCGCGCGCCCGCGCATCCGTGCCCAGCACCGAATCCAGCTCGCCCGCCACGCCATTGCTTTCCAATCCTGTGGCCAGGGTCGACTCCACCACACGGCATATATCCAGGAAGCCGATCCGCCGGTCCAGGAATGCCTGTACTGCGACCTCGTTGGCGGCATTCAGCACGGTGCAGGCAAGCCCCCCTGCCCGCATCGCATTGGTGGCAAGGCCCAGCGCGGGAAAACGGTCATGGGCGGGCGCCTGGAACTGAAGGCTGCCCAGCCGGGCCAGGTCCAGCCGGCGCGAGGGCGAGGGAATGCGGCGCGGCCAGCCCAGCGCATGGGCGATGGGCGTCCTCATGTCAGGTGCCGACAGGTGCGCGATGGTGGTGCCGTCCTCATAGCCGACCAGGCAATGGACGATCGACTGGGGATGGACCACCACGCCCAGCTTTTCGGGCGGCAGGGCGAACAGGAAATGGGCCTCGATCAGTTCCAGCCCCTTGTTCATCAATGTGGCGCTGTCGAGCGAGATCTTGCGCCCCATCGCCCAATTGGGATGGGCCACCGCCTCTTCCACCGTGGCCGCACCCATCCGCTCCAGCGTCCATTCGCGGAACGGCCCGCCTGAGGCGGTGATGGTCACCAGGTCGGCTTCGCCCGCATCGCCCGAGCCCAGCACCTGGAAGATCGCGTTGTGCTCGCTGTCCACCGGCAGCACCTGGGCGCCGGACTTTTCCATCGCCTCGCGGAACACCGCGCCCGCCGCCACCACGCATTCCTTGTTGGCCAGCGCCACGATCACTCCGCGCCGGATGGCGGCAAGCGCCGGCTCGATGGCGGCCGCGCCCATGATTGCCACCATCACGAACTCGGACGGGCGCGCAGCGGCTTCGATCACCGCCTGACGGCCGGCGACGGCTTCGACGCCGGTGCCTGCGAGGCCCGCCTTCAGCTCGTCCAGCAGCGCTTCCTCGCCGATCACCGCCAGGGCGGGCTTCATCGCCCTGGCCTGCTCGATCAGCAGATTCACATTGCCGCCCGCGGTCAGCGCCGCGATGGGCATGGCGTCCGGCCCATGCAGCTTTCGCACATGGGCGATCACATCCAGCGTGTTGACGCCGATGGAGCCCGTCGAGCCCAGCACCGTGACGCGCCGCCCCAGCACCTCGTCCATCGGGGGCAGTTCGTCGAAAATCCGGGTGGCGGCGATCGCCTTCAAGACTGGCCTCCAAACAGGGGGTTGAGATGGAACCCGAACACCAGGACCGCCATCGCGACGCTGGCCAGGATGGTGGAATCCATCCGGTCCAGCACTCCGCCGTGGCCGGGGATCATGGCCCCGGAATCCTTTTTTCCGAAATGACGTTTGACGGCAGATTCCAGCAGGTCCCCGACATGGGCAGTAACGCTGAACAAAAGGCCAAAGACCATGGCCGGCAGCATGTGAAACCCCAGGACGCCGATATAAAGGCCATAGACGATGGCGGCGGTGAAGCTGCCGCCGACGGTTCCCGCCCAGGTCTTGCCCGGCGACAGGTGGGGAACCATCCGGGGCCCGCCGATCAGCTTGCCGAAGAAGAAGGCCCCCGTATCGGTGGCCCAGACGATCAGGAACAGGCCCAGCACGGTCTGCAGCCCCTGCTCCTGCTGGATGCGAAGCGCCACGATCGCCAGCGCCGGCAGCCCCAGATAGAACAGTCCGGCGGCATGCCAAAGCGGATTGTCCGCCAGACGGGTTGCCAGCACGTAACTGACCACCGCACTCAGCGCCAGGACTGCGATCCCCGCCCAACCATAACCAGCCAGCAGCAGCATGATGGCGATGGCGATGGCCAGCGCCGTGACCGCCGTCTGTACATGAAGGGGCCGGTGGGCAGCGGCGTGAACAGCCGCGGGCGCACGCACCAGCCGGTGCCATTCATGGGCCGCGAACAGGCTCGCCAGCACGGCGGCGGCAGCGAACCACAGGGGCCTGAACAGCACCGTGATGGCGATGGCGATCAGGAGCAGGCCGAACAGCACGCGTCTGAACCATTCCAGGCCGGAGCGCCGGGCGGAGGCGGGCTGCGTTTCCATGATCACGCGGCGCTTTCCGAATCGACGGCCCCGAAGCGCCGGTCGCGCGCCGCGAACTGGCGTAGCGCCGCCACAAGCGCGTCGCGGTCGAAATCCGGCCATAGCGTGTCGAGGAACAGAAGCTCGGCATAGGCCGACTGCCACAGAAGGAAGTTGGACAGCCGGTGCTCACCGCTGGTGCGGATCACCAGGTCCGGTTCCGGCAGCGCGCTGGTGAACAGGCGGCTGGCGAACAGCTCGGGGGTAATGGTCTCAGGGTCCAGCCGGCCATCGGCGGCGGCGCGGGCCAGTTCCCGGGTGGCGGCCACGATCTCCTCCTGCCCGCCATAGTCGAAGGCGAAGGTCAGGTTCATGCCGGTATTCTTCGCCGTGCGGCTTTCCGAATCCTGGATCATCTGCTGGATGTCGGGGGCAACGCGGCCGCGATGGCCGATGATGCGCATGCGGCAGTTGCGCTCAACCAGTTCGTCCATGTCGCTGCGGAAATAGGCGCGGAAGAGGCCCATCAAGGCCCCCACTTCCGTCTTAGGCCGCTTCCAGTTCTCGCTCGAAAATGCGAACAGGGTCAGGTTCTGAAGGCCGATATCGCATCCCGCGCGAACGGTCTCGCGCACCGCCTTCATGCCGGCATAATGGCCGGCCTCGCGCGGCAGGCAGCGCTTTTTCGCCCAGCGGCCATTGCCGTCCATGATAATGGCGACATGGCGGGGCAAATGGCTGGCGCCGGCTTCGCTCATCTTTTTCCTCTGGCGCATTTTCCGCGAAAATGCGCCGGGACCATGACGATGGCGACGGAGCGCGGACGGGGGCTGGGGACGGGGTCGCTCAACGCTCTCAGACCTGCATGATTTCCTGCTCCTTGGCATGGAGCGCGGCGTCGATGTCTTTAATGTGGCTGTCGGTCAGCTTCTGCAATTCCTCGCCCTTGGTATGCTGCTCGTCCTGGCCGATCTTGTGGTCCTTCTCCAGCTTCTTGAGGATTTCCATCCCGTCGCGGCGCACGTTGCGCACCGCGACCCTGGCGGCCTCGGCATATTTGGCGGCCAGCTTGGAAAGCTCCTTGCGCCGTTCCTGGTTCAGCTCCGGCAGTGGGATGCGCAGAAGCTGGCCGTCCATCTGCGGGTTCAGGCCCAGGCCCGCGTCGCGGATGGCCTTGTCCACCGCCTTGGCCAGGCCCTTGTCCCAGACCTGCACAGTGATCATGCGCGGCTCGGGCGTAGCGATCGAGCCCACCTGGTTGACCGGCACGACATTGCCATAGGCCTCGACCTTCACAGGGTCCAACAGGGCCGCACTCGCCCGGCCCGTGCGTAGGCCCGCCAGTTCGCTCTTCAGGGTGGCAACCGCGCCGTTCATCCGGCGGTCCAGTTCCTCCTTGCTGTAGCTGTCGGCCATGAGAATCCTTCCACCCCTTTGCTGCCGCCACACTAGCCCAAACGGGGCCGCCGGGCGGTCTACTTTTCCTCAATAATGGTTGCCCGGCCTTCGCCCGCCAATACCTTGGCAAGCCCGCCCGTCTCGGCCAGGGAAAATACCAGAATCGGGATGCGGTTTTCCCGCGAAACCGAAATTGCCGATGCATCCATTACTTGAAGATCCTTTGCTAACACCTCGTGATAGCTAAGAGAATCGAACCTGACGGCATCGGCAACCTTTTTCGGGTCAGCACTGTAAACACCGTCCACCTGCGTGGCCTTCAGCATGGCTTCCACCCCCATTTCCGCTGCCCGGAGGGCCGCGGCGGTATCGGTGGTGAAAAAGGGATTCCCGGTCCCGGCGGCAAAGATCACTACTCGGCCCTTCTCCATGTGACGCATCGCCCGCCGCCGGATATACGGCTCGCAGACATTGTTCATGGCGATGGCAGACTGGACCCGGCAGGCCAGGCCGGTCCGCTCCAGCGCCGCCTGCAGAGCCAGGGCGTTCATCACCGTGGCCAGCATGCCCATATAGTCGGCGGTCGCACGCTCGATGCCCTTGGCCGCCCCGGCCAGGCCCCGGAAGATGTTTCCGCCACCCACGACCATGCAGATCTGGGTTCCGGCGTCGGCCGCTTCCTTCACGTCGGCGGCGATGCGGTCCACCGTGGCGATGTCGATGCCGTAATGGGCGGGGCCCATCAGGGCCTCGCCGGAGATCTTCAGCAGAACCCTTTTGTATTTGGGCCCGGCATATTTGGGTCCGGTGTCTTTCGCGGTGGCGGACATGCGCGCTCCTCAAGCTCTCCGTGAGGCCCGTGCATACATCCTCACCCAGGGCTTGTCGAAGGGTGCGTCAGGCCCCGCCGGCCATTTGCTTGACCTCGTCGGCGAAGTCGCTTTCCGCCTTCTCGATGCCCTCCCCCACCTGGAAGCGGACAAAGCCTTCCACCTCGATGGGAGCGCCCACATCCTTGGCGGCCTTTTCCAGCACCTTGGCGATCTGGGTTTCGCCGTCGATCACGAAGGTCTGCTGCAGCAGAACCGTCTCTTCATAGAATTTGCGCATGCGTCCTTCCATCATCTTCTCGATGACGTTTTCGGGGCGCCCCGACTGGCGGGCAATGTCGGCCTGCACATTGCGCTCGCGTTCCACCACTTCGGGGGCAAGATGCTCCGGGCTGATGGCAAGTGGGCTGGCGGCCGCCACATGCATGGCGATCTGCTTGGCCAGGGCGGCCAGCTTTTCCCTGTCGCCTTCCGACTTCAGCGCCACCAGCACGCCGATCTTGCCCAGCTCGGGCGCGGCGGCATTGTGGACGTAAGCGGCGACCACGCCGGGGCTGACGGAGATGGCGGCGGCACGGCGGATCGACATATTCTCGCCGATCTTGGCCACCAGCTCGGTCAGGGTGTGCTGCACGGTGGAGCCGCCCATCGGACGGGCCAGCAGCTTCTCCAGGTCGCCGCCTTCGGCAAGCGCCAGGGCTGTGGCGTCCTTCACGAACTGCTTGAACTCGTCATTGCGGGCAACGAAGTCGGTCTCGGCGTTGACTTCCAGAAGCACGCCGGTATTGCCATCCACCGCCACGCCCACCAGGCCCTCGGCGGCGGCGCGGCCCGCCTTCTTGGCGGCCTTGGAGATGCCCTTCTTGCGCAGCCAGTCGATGGCGGCTTCCATGTCGCCGCCGGTCTCGTTCAGCGCGGTCTTGCAGTCCATCATGCCCGCGCCGGTCTTGTCGCGCAGGTCCTTCACCATCGCTGCGGTGATGTTGGCCATTTCAGATCTCCTTCATGTCCGGGCTGTCCGGCGAATCCGGGACGCGCCCCATAAGAGCGCGGCCCGGCGTCAGGTTTATAAAGGTCAGGCCGTGGCCGGTTCGGCCTCGGTGGCAGGGACGGGCGCGGGCGCAATTTCCTCGACTTCCACGGCCTCGCCCAGGTCGACACCGGCGGCCACCTGGCTCTGCGACAGGCCGTCGATCACCGCGCGGGCAGCAAGGTCGCAATACAGCGCCAGAGCGCGAGCGGCGTCGTCATTGCCCGGGATCGGGAAGGCAATGCCGTCCGGATCGCAGTTGGAATCCAGGATCGCGGTCACCGGGATGCCCAGCTTGCGGGCCTCGGCAATGGCGATGGATTCCTTGTTGGTGTCGATCACGAACAGCATGTTGGGCAGGCCGCCCATTTCCTTGATGCCGCCCAGCGCGCGCTCCAGCTTGTCCTGTTCGCGCAGCAGGCCCAGCAGTTCCTTCTTGGTCAGGCCGGAATGTTCGGCGCCGGACAGCGTCTCCTCGATGGTGCGCAGGCGGCGGATCGAATGGCTGATGGTCTGCCAGTTGGTCAGCGTGCCGCCCAGCCAGCGGTGATTCACGTAATACTGCGCGCAGCGCTTGGCGGCGGCGGCGATGGGGTCCTGCGCCTGGCGCTTGGTGCCCACGAACAGGATGCGCCCGCCCTGGGCCGCCACTTCGCGCAGGGTCACCAGCGCCTGGTGCAGCAGGGGCACGGTCTGGGTTAGGTCGAGAATGTGGATGTCGTTGCGCACGCCATAGATGAACGGCGCCATCTTCGGGTTCCAGCGCTGGGTGCGGTGGCCGAAATGGGCACCGGCTTCCAGAAGCTGGCGCATGGAAAAATCTGGCAAAGCCATTGTTCAGTCTCCTTTACCGGTTGGCCAGACGCGCGGGTTAACCCTTTATCGGTCGCTCCGGCTCGTGCCGACGCTCCTCAGGGCCACCGGACGGCGACGATGGAACACCCACCGAAAGCCACCCGCGCGTGCGAGATGGCGCGGCTTTTACGGGAAGGGGCGCGGGAAGGCAAGCCTTCCCTACCCCTGGCTGTAGTGACTTAGGAGGGCGCTGAGCGCGCAACGGTGGGAGGCGAAGGCCGGAAGGGGACCGAAAAAGCCGCCCAGATCAGGCCGGCCAGCACCAGCGGGGTCAGCAACCCGGCCGGATTGACCCGTGGCGGATTGTAGAGCGGCGCCAGGTACGCCATCAGCGGCAGCGCCATCGCCAGTAGGCGCACATCCGGCCCCTGCCGGAGCACCAGCACCAGCCCGGCCAGGGCGGCAAAGATCAGGTCATAGGGCGACACGTGCGGCGAGGCCAGCAGCGCCGCCGCCAGCAGAACCGCCAACCGCGCCTCGGCCGGAAGATCCGACCGGAACGCCCGCCAAACCGCCGCCGCCGCCGCCAGCGCCGCCACGCCCTGCGACGCGCCGGCCGCCCACGCCGGCGCGCCAAAAGGACCAAGCAGCAGGCCCACGCAGGCCGAGACGCTTTCGTCCCACATATGCCCCCATTCGGTCCCGTTCACCGCCATCGTGTGCTGCGGGTGCAGATAGACATTGATCCAGTCCAGCCACAGGCCCGGCCCCAGCAACAGCATGCTGGCTGCCGCGAATCCCAGCGCCGCCACTGCCATCGCCACAAGTGCCCGGCGCTCGCCCGCCGCAACCAGAGCTACCGGCAACAGGAGAAAATATTGCGGCTTGAAGATCATCATCCCCATCAGGGCGCCGGCCGACAGCGGACGATCCTTCAGCAGCAGCACGCCGCCGCAAATCAATGCCAGCGCCAGAAAACCATTCTGCCCTGCCAGCACATTGTTGGATGCGGCGGGCGCCAGCATCAGCGCACCGATCACGAACAGGTATTGCGACCACCCGCCTCGACCCTCGGGCGCCAGCCTTCGCACCGCCCATGCCAGCGCGGCAAAGCTCAGAAGCTGGCTGATCGCCAGCGACCATCCCACCGGCAAACCGGCGAAGGGCAGAACCAGCAGCAGGAACACCGGCGGATAGGGAAAAAGCGGAAAGGGCTCAGGCGCGGAAAGCCAGTGGGCGAAGCCGCTGTTCACCGCATGGGTGATCCAGGCCTGGTCGTAGATATGCGAAAGGTCATGGGTGAAGAAGGCGCGCGCCGCGGTCAGGAATATCACCCAGTCCGCCCCCGGCGCGTTGAAATGCGGGCCGATGGCGCCGTCATGGCCCATCGCCGTGGCCGCCAGCACGGCCCAGCCATAGAGCCCGGCAAGCACGGCCACAGCCAGGATCGGCGCCTGGCGCTTCCAGAACAGGGACGGCGAAAAACGCATGGCCGCTACTATCGCCGCAATAGGTTTCGGCAATGTTTCCTTGAAGAACAGCGTGTTAAGAACCCGCTCATGAATTGTCCCGATCCCATCCGCCCCGCAATCCGCGCCCTGGAGCCCAGCGGCATCACCAAGGTCACCGCCCTTGGCCTTGGAAATCCCGACGTCCTGCCCCTGTGGTTCGGCGAGACCGACCTTGTCACCCCGCCCTTTATCCGCGAGGCCGCGATCAAGGCGCTGGAAGACGGCAGGACCTTCTATACCAATGCGCGCGGCATCCTGCCCCTGCGCGAGGCCATCGCCGCCTTCCACAAGCGCACCACGGGCGCTGAGATCGCCGTGGACCGCATCACCATTCCCGGCGCCGCCATGCTGGCGGTCACCAGCGCCCTGCAGATGAGCTGCGAGACTGGCGACAATGTGGTGATCGTCTCGCCTATCTGGCCCAACATCTTCCAGGCCGCGAAGGTCGTGGGCGCCGAGCCGCGGCTGGTGCGGCTGAACGAGGACTGGAATACCGGCCGCTGGACGCTGGACATGGGCAAACTGTTCGACGCCTGCGACGAACGGACAAAGGCCTTTTTCATCGCCTCGCCCGGCAATCCCACCGGCTGGATGCTGACCGCCGACGAACAAAAGCACATTCTGGAGTTCGCCCGCGCCCGCGGCATCGCGATCATTGCCGACGAGGTCTATGGCACGCTGATCTATGACGGTGCGCCCCATGCGCCGTCCTTTCTCACCATCGCCGGCGAGGAGGACGCGGTTTTCGCGGTCAATTCCTTCTCAAAGCCCTGGGCGATGACCGGTTGGCGCATCGGATGGCTGGTGCATCCCAGAAGCGTGGAGCCCGCCGCCGCCGCCATGGCTCAGTGTAACAACACCGGCGCGACGCACTTCGTGCAGTATGGCGCGCTGGCCGCGCTGTCGCCGGAAGGCGACGCCTTCCGCGCGACGCTGCTGGAACGCTGCCGTGCGGGGCGCGACGTGGTCGAGGACTGGATCAAGGGCCAGAACCGCATCCGCTGGTTCAAGCCGGAGGGCGCCTTCTATGGCTTCCTGCATGTCGACGGGTTGAGCGACAGCCTCGGGTTCTGCCAGCGCATGGTGAAGGACCCTAAGGTCGGCATCGCGCCGGGCTGGGCCTTCAGCCTGGGCGACCCGCGCGACGACAGCTATCTGCGCATCTGCTTCGCCCAGGACGACGCCCGCCTGGCTGAAGGCCTGGCGCGTCTCGAAGGCGCGATCAAGCAGCTTTAAACGGCTTCCACCGCCATCACCCCCGGCAACGCCGCCACGCGGCTGCGCAACGTCGCGGTGACGGCGATGCGCTTCTTGAGCTCGATCTCGACTTCCTCGCCCGCCGCGCCCGGCACCACGATGTTGACCAGCCCTTTCCCGGTTTGGCTCAATTCTGCCGACAGCGCCGGCAGCGAGGAGGTATCGGCAAGCCGCACCACCATTCCCTCGCCCGCATCTGCCGCCGCCTTGTCCAGGTCGAGAATGGAGGCCGCGCGCAGCTTCAGTTCGTCGCCGTCCCAATCGACGCTGCAATTGATCAGCAATGACTTGCCCGCCTCCAGTAGCGGGCGGCTGGCTGCCAGCACTTCCGGAAACAGCATGATCTCGAACATGCCGGTGGGGTCGGAGAACGCCACAAAGGCATACATCTGGTCGTTGCGGCCGCGCCGCTCCGACTTCTTGATTACGGTACCCGCCAGCTTGGCGCGGAAGCCCGCCCGGCGCCGGTCCTCCAGCAGCGCGGCATAGGTGGACGCGCCCAGCCGCTTCAGCGCCGGACCATAGGCGTCCAGCGGATGGCCGGAGAGGTAGAAGCCCATCGCCCCGAACTCCTCGCTCAGCCGTTCATGCACCGGCCAGTCGGGCACATTGGTCAGGCGCAGTTCTTCTTCCTGCCCGCCGCCCCCGGCGCCGGAGGCGCCATTCAATTGACCGAACAGCGACACCTGGCCGCTGTCGCGCTCGCGCTGCGCCGCCTGCGCGCCGCCCAGGATGCGGTCTGAATTCTCCACCAGTTGGCGGCGGTTGGGATTCAACCGATCGAACGCGCCAGCCCGCACCAGATTCTCGAAGGCCCGCTTGTTGACCAGCCGCGGATCGACCCGCCGGGCAAAATCGGAAATCGAACGGAAGCACCCGCCGGAAACACGCAGCTCCACCACATGGTCCATCGCCTGGCGGCCCACGCCCTTCACCGCCGCCAGGGCATAGAACACGGTGTTCGCCGCCGCATCGCAGGTGAACACCGCACCCGATACATTGATGTCAGGCGGCGCCACCTTCACCCCCAGTCGCTGCGCCTCCTGGCGGAAGATGTTCAGCCGGTCAGTATTGCCGATATCCAGCGTCATCGACGCTGCCAGGAATTCCACCGGATAATTCGCCTTCAGGAACGCGGTCTGGTAGGCGACCTGCGCATAGGCCGCGGCATGGCCCTTATTGAAGCCATAGCCGGCGAATTTTTCGGCGTGCTCGAAGATGGTCTCCGCCACATTTCTGGTGATGCCCCGTTCCGCCGCGCCTTTCATGAACTTCTCGCGTTGCGGGATCATCTCGGCCGGAATCTTCTTGCCCATAGCGCGGCGCAAGATATCGGCCTCGCCCAGCGTATAGCCGGCCAGCTCGCGGGCGATGCGCATCACATCGTCCTGATAGGTCATTACGCCGTAGGTTTCTTTCAGGATCGGCTCCATCGCGGGATGGAGATATTCCACCGCCTCCTTGCCGTTCTTGCGCGCGATATAGGTGGGGATGGAATCCATCGGCCCGGGCCGGTACAGCGCCACCAGCGCCACCAGGTCGTTGATGTGGTCGGGCTTCATCTTGCGCAGCAGGTCGCGCATCCCCGCGCCTTCCAGCTGGAACACGCCCACGCTGTCTCCGCGCGCCAGCATCTCGAACGTGCCGGCATCGTCGAAATCGATGGTCTGGGTATGCAGCGCGATGCCGCGCTGCTTCAGCAATTCCTCGGCCTTGGCGATCACCGTCAGCGTCTTCAGGCCCAGGAAATCGAACTTCACCAGCCCGGCTTTCTCGGCGTCCTCATAGTCGAACTGCGTCACCGGCATTTCCGAGCGCGGATCGCGATAGAGCGGCAGCAATTCATCCAGCGGCCGGTCACCGATCACCACGCCCGCCGGATGGGTCGAGGCGTGACGGTAAAGCCCTTCGATCCTGCCGGTGATCTCGAAAAGGCGCCGCGCGGTGGGCTCGACCTCGGCGATCTGCTGCAGGCGCGGCTCGCTCGCCACCGCCTCGTCCAGCGAGATCGGCTTGCCCGGCGGATTGGGGATCAGCTTGGCGATGCGGTCCACCAGCCCCAGCGGCATCTGCAGCACGCGGCCGGCGTCACGCACCGCCGCGCGCGCCTGGAGCGAACCCAGCGCCATGATGTGCGCCACGCGGTCATGGCCGTACTTGCCCTGCACATAGCGCACCACCTCGTCGCGCCGCTCCTGGCAGAAGTCGATATCGAAATCCGGCATCGACAGGCGCTCGGGGTTCAGGAAGCGTTCGAAGAACAGGCCGAAGCGCAGCGGGTCCAGGTTGGTGATGTCCAGCGCCCATGCCACCAGCGAGGACGCGCCGGACCCACGCACCCCCACCGGAATGCCTTGCGCCCGCGTCCACTTCATGAAGTCCGACACGATCAGGAAGTAGCCGGGAAACCCCATCCGGTTGATGATGGAAAGCTCATAGGAAAGCCGCTCGTCATAGACCTCGCGGTTTGCCGCCAGCGGCGCGCCCGTCAGGCGGCGGTCCAGCCCGGCCTCTGCCTGCGCCTTCAGTTCGGCTTCAGCCGTCAGGCCCGATTCCGGCGTGAAGACCGGCAGGATGGGCTTGCGCTTGACCGGGCGGTACGCGCAGCGGCGGGCGATCTCCACCGTGTTCTGGGTCGCTTCAGGTAGGTCGGCGAACTGCACCGCCATCTCGTCGGCCGACTTGAAGCGGTGCTCGCGCGTCAGCCGCCGCCGGTCGTCCTGGCTGACAAAGGCGCCGTCGGCGATGCACAGAAGCGCGTCATGGGCTTCGTACATCCCGGCCTTGCCGAAATGCACGTCATTGGTCGCCACCAGCGGCAGGTCCATGGCATAAGCCATGTCGATCAGCCCTTCCTCGGCGGCGCGCTCTTCCGCCAGGCCATGGCGCTGCAGCTCGACATAAAGACGGCGCGGAAAGGCGGCCGCCAGCATTTCCAGCACCTGGCGCGCCGCATCCTGCTGGCCGTCGGCCAGAAGCTGGTTGACGGCCCCCCCCGGTCCGCCGGTCAGGGCGATCAGCCCGTCCGAATGACCCAGAAGGGTTTCTGCCGTCACATGCGGCCAGTCGCCCGCCTCCACCCCCAAATAGGCGGCGGACAGAAGCTTGCTCAGATTGCGATAGCCATCCTCGTTTTGCACCAGCAGCGGCAGGTGCGGCGGCTTGATGCGCGAACCGTGATGATGGGGGCCGCGCGGCATCAGCTCCGCCGACAGCAGCGTACCCACGATGGGCTGGATGCCGCCCTTCACCAGGGCCTCGGAAATCTCGAACACACCGAACAGGTTGTTCGTGTCGGTCACCGCCACGGCGGGGGTGCCCGCCTCGCGCGCCAGCCCCGCCAATTCCTTGGGCCGCACCGCGCCCTCCAGAAGGGAATAGGCGCTTTTGACGCGCAGATGGACGAAATCGGCCATGACGGTCTTAGGACCCGCAATCGGAAAACAGGATGCAGGGCCTCAGTATCACCTGCTCCCGCCGGGGCGCGTGCAAACCCTCGCCCCTATCCACAGCTACTGGAGCCTAGACAGTGAAGGCCGACGCCCCGCTGGCCAGCACAAAGGCCGACACCATGAACAACACGATCCCAAAACCCGCCGCCGCATCTTTCAGCCACATGACCGTTGCCTCCCGTTCGATGGGCTGATGTTCTAGTTCTGTTCCGCGCCAAACACAAGAACAAAAGGTGATCGAACCGCCGGCACTTAAAAAGCGCTTGCATTTAACAGATACGTTATTTAACCTATCAGTTATGCAACAGCTCGATGCCACCTATTCCGCTCTCTCAGACCCCACCCGCCGCGCCATCCTGGCCCGGCTGGCCCTTGGTGAAGCCACGGTGGGCGAAATCGCCGAACCCTTCCCCATCTCGGGCCCGGCCATTTCCCGCCACCTGAAGGTGCTGGAAGACGCGGCCCTGATCGCCCGCCGCAAGCAGGGCCAGTCCCATATCCTCAGCCTCAACCCGCAGGGACTGAGAAGTGCGCAGGAATGGCTGGACCATTATCGCGCCTTCTGGAGCGGCGCCTTCGACCGCCTCGACGCCCACCTGAAAAAGAAACCGGAGACGAAATGACCATCATCACCGAGCCCGTGCTTCAGATCCGCCGCCGGTTCGACGTCAGTCCCGAAAGACTGTTCGACGCCTGGTTTGACCGCCAGGAATGGCAATCCTGGATCGGCCCCGAAGGCTGCGACTGCGAGGTACCGCTCCTGGAACCGCGCGTCGGCGGGCGCTACCAGCTCCGCATGCGCCTGACCGACGGCCGGGTGATCCCGGTGGAAGGCGTGTTCACCGCTATCGACCGGCCCCACACGCTGGCCTTCTCCTGGGTGTGGGCGCTGTCGGCCAATCCCGACACACTGGTGCGCCTGTCCTTCCGGGCGGTGGAGGGCGGCACCGAACTTACCCTCACCCATGAAGGCCTCTCCACGCCGGAAAACCGCGAGGGCCACGGCAAGGGCTGGAACAGCACCCTCAACAAGCTCGCGCGCCATGTGAAAGCGCCCCATGCAAAGGAGCAGCCGGCATGTCCGTGACCGACCAGACTCTCTGCCTGGACGTCTCCCACGTTTTCGCTGTCTCGCCACAGCGCCTGTTCGACGCTTGGCTGCATGAAAGCTGGGGCGAATGGCTGGCGCCCGGCGCGATGATCTGCACCAGCTCCATCGTCAATCCGAAGGTGGGCGGCCGCTACAGCGTGGTGATGCGCATGCCCGACGGGCGCGAGGTGACGATCTCCGGCACCTATCGCCAGATCACGCCACCCCATCGCATCGTGATGACCTGGCAGGGCGACTACAACCGCGAGGAAACGCTGATCACCCTGACCTTCACGCCCGAAGGCCATGGCACGCGCCTGACCCTGCGCCAGGAGGGCTTCGGCACCGCCGAATTCCGCGACCGCCACCTGTCCGGCTGGAACAGCAGTCTCGACAAGTTGACGGCCTGGGTCGCCACACCGTGACCTGAAGGAGACCGCCATGACACTGTCCATTGCCACCGCGCCCGCCCGGCTTTCCCTGACCCGCGTCTTCGATGCTCCACCGGACCGCGTGTTCGACGCTTTCCTGTCGCCGGCGTACGGCGAATGGCTGGGCACCGAGGACGTCACCTGCCTGTCCTGTGAAATCGACCCGCGCGTGGGCGGGTGCTGGAAGACGGTGCACCGCACCGCCGACGGCGGCGCACTCGAACACATGGGCGTCTACAAGGAGATTGAGCATCCGTCGCGGCTGGCCTTCACTTGGTCGGGCGGCTGTGCCGGGCCGAACATCACGCTGGTGACCATCACCTTCAAGGCGAAAGGCGCGGGCACCGAGATGACGCTCACGCATGAAGGCTTCGTCACCGCGGAAGACTGCCAGCGCCACGAAGGCGGCTGGGCCGCCAGCTTCGACCGTCTGGCGCAGCACCTGGCGACCTGAAGCGCGCCGGCTTAGTGCTGCAGGCTGGCCCCGGCGACCAGCTTGCCCTGATCCAGCAGCAGGGCCCGGTCCATGCGTGCCGCGAGATCGAAATTGTGGGTGGCGATCAGCGCCGCCAGCCCCTGGGCGCGGGTGATCTGGATCAACGCGTCGAACACCCCGCCGGCGGTGCGCGGGTCCAGATTTCCGGTGGGCTCGTCGGCCAGAAGGATCCGAGGCTTGTTGGCAAGCGCCCGCGCGATCGCCACGCGCTGCTGCTCGCCGCCTGACAGTTGTGATGGCCGGTGCGACAGCCGCTGGCCCAGCCCCAGCACCGTCAGCAGCCTTGTGGCTTCCGCCTTTGCCGCGGCTTTGGATCTGCCCGCGATCATCTGGGGAATGAGCACATTCTCCAGCGCATCGAATTCCGGCAACAGGTGATGGGCCTGGTAGACGAACCCCACCTTGTCGCGGCGGATCAGCGTGCGCTCCAGGTCCGGCAGGCGCGAGGCGGCCACGCCTTCAATGAAGATCTCCCCGCTGGTGGGCGCTTCCAGAAGGCCCGCGATATGCAGCAGCGAGGACTTGCCGGCGCCGGACTGCCCCACCAATGCGACGATCTCGCCGGCGTTCAGCGACAGGTCCAGCCCGCTGAACACTTCCAGCTGGCCCTCGCCTTCCCTGTAGCGGCGGGTGACGTTCTGAAGCCGCAGAACCTCACTCATAGCGCAGCGCCTCGACCGGATCGAGCCGGGCTGCCCGCCATGACGGATAGAGCGTGGCCAGGAAGGTCAGCGTCAGCGCCATGATCACCACCGCCGTCACCTCGCCTGCGTCCATCTGGGCGGGCATGCGCGACAGGAAATAGATGGTGGGATCGAACAGCGTCGTGCCGGTGATCTTCGACAGGAACTGTCGGATGTTCTCGATATTGGCGCAGAACAGGACGCCGATGCCGAAGCCGAAGATGGTTCCCACCACGCCGATCGACGCACCGGAGATGAAGAAGACGCGCATCACCGCGCCGCGCGTCGCCCCCATGGTGCGCAGTATGGCAATGTCGCCCGACTTGTCCTTCACCAGCATGGTCAGGCCCGACACGATGTTCAGCGCCGCAACCAGGATGATCAGCGACAGGATCAGGAACATCACATTGGCCTCGACCTTGATCGCCTCGAACAGCTGGACGTTCAGGTTCTGCCAAGGGATGGCGCGGGTGGTCGGCCCGGCCGCCTTCAGCAGCGCGGGGATCATCGCCAGGTCGTTCTCCGGCTCAGCCACCATCACCTCGATGCCGCTGACCGTGTCGCCATAGTCGAAATAGAGCTGCGCCTCGGGCAGCGGCATGAAGATGTAATGGTCGTCGTACAGCACATTGCCGACCTTGAAGGTGCTGATTACGCGATAGGTCTTGATCCTCGGCGTGGTGCCGAAGGGGGTGACGTTGCCCTTGGGCGCGATCAGCGTGATCTGCCCGCCCACGGGCACGCGCAGCTGCCGCGCCAGCCCGGCGCCGATGATCACCGCATCGTCGCCCCCGAAATCCTGCAGCGCGCCGGGCCTCAGGCTGTCGTTGACGGAGGGCAGCTTGGGCATGTCCTTCGCCCGCACGCCCCGCACCACCACCCCGGAATTGGCGTTGATCCGGGTATTGGAGGCCATCACCTCCCCGTCCAGCACCGGCAGCGCCTGGACAACGCCCGGTACCCTGGCGATGCGGGTGGTGGCGGCATCATAGCCGGCCATCGGCCCCATTTCGGACTGGATGGTGACATGGCCGGTCAAGCCCAGGATGGACTTCAGGAGCTCCACCCGGAACCCGTTCATCACGCTCATCACGATGATGAGGGTGGCCACCCCCAGGGCGATCCCGATCAGCGAGAACAGCGAGATGATCGAGATGAAGCTTTCCTTGCGCTTGGCGCGCAGGTAGCGGGCCGCGATCATCCACTCGAAAGGCGCGAAAATGCCTGTCCGGCCTTTGGCCTGGGCAACAGGCGCCGGCGCCCGGGAGATTAATTCCGTCATGGGCGGCGAGGTTAAGGGCTGGACCGTTTCCAGTCCATGACCAGACCTGGCTGTCGGCCGGTTTGCGGGTCCGCCCGCCTCCGTACTAAACAGGGACCGGCCCGAGGGGAATGGGACCGTTAAGCCATGAAACGCCGCGATCTGCTTGCCGCTGCCCTGTGCGCCGCCGCTGTGCGGCCCGCGCGGGGCGCCGCGCCAAGCCTGCGCGGGCTGCTGGCCGGATATGACACATCCGCCATGCTGGTGCTGAAGGGCGGCGAGCCCGTCTTCTCGTATGGCGATCTGACCCGGATCAGCTACATCGCGTCGGCCCGAAAGAGCCTGGTGTCGATGCTCTATGGTCCCGCCGTCGCCAAGGGAACGATCCGGCTGGACACAACCCTGGCCGGGATGGACTTCGACGACATGGGCAGGCTGCTGCCGATCGAGCGCACCGCCACGATCCGCGATCTTCTGATGGCGCGCTCGGGCATCTATCACAAGGCCGCCAATGAAGGCGACGCCAGCGCCCTGGCCCCCAAACGCGGCTCGGTGAAGCCGGGCAGCTATTTTCTATACAACAACTGGGATTTCAACGCGCTGGGCGCGATCTATCAGCGCCTGACCGAGCGTGATTTCTACAAGGCCTTCGAAGAAGACATCGTCCGGCCCGCCGGGCTTCAGGACTGGAATCTTAAAGTCCACCAGACCCAGGCGATCCGCAACGACACGCATCTGTCGGACTATCCGGCCCGGCATTTTGTCCTGTCCACGCGCGACATGGCGCGTCTGGGCCAGGTGATGCTGCAAAAGGGCCGCTGGCGCGAGCAGCAGGTCATTCCGGCAGAATGGTCCGCCCGGACCACGGCGTTGTCAACGCCCGCCTCAGAGGTGGCGCGAACCTCACCCTTCATCGACGGGCTGGGCTATGGCTGGCTGTGGTGGATTTTCGATCCCGCCGCAAAATGGCCTGCTCCGCTCAAGGGCGGCTACACCGCCAGCGGCGCTTTCGGCCAGTTCATCACGGTGGCGCCGGCGCTGGACATGGTGGTGGCCCACAAGGTGGTGGCGCCATCGAAGCTGAATGTGCCCGCCGACGCCTATTTTGGCAAAATCCTGCCAGCCGCGCTCGCCTTGGCTTGATTGGGCTTTGCCCCGACCGGCAAGCCCGCGCTGAAGCGCCGCTTGCGCCCCGTTCCCGCTGGCCCTATGCCGATGCGCCAAGACCCGCGCCCCGATGATTCCCGCCGCCCCCGCCGGCTCCTATACCCGCGCCCGGCGGATCGAACTGATCGCGCTTTTCGGGCTGCTGACCTGTTTCACCCCCATCGGCATCGACCTCTATCTGCCGGCCCTGCCCTCCATCGCGCGGGAGTTCAAGGCCCCCATCGCGGACATTGAACATTCGCTCGCCGCCTTCTTCCTGGGAATCGCGGTCGGCCAGGCGGTGGTGGGGCCCATCTCCGACCGTTTCGGCCGGCGCGTGCCCATCATTGTGGGGCTCATCCTCTACATCGTCGGCTCGACCGCCTGTGCCCTGGCCCAGGGCCCGCTGACGCTGGACGCCGCCCGCTTCTTCCAGGCCTGCGGCAGCTGCGCCGGTACGGTCCTGGCGCGCGCCTGCGTGCGCGACCTGTTCCGCCCGGGCGAGGCGGCCCGCATCTTCGCCCAGATGCTGCTGATCCTTTCGGTGTCGCCCCTGTTCGCGCCATTCGTCGGCGGCTGGATGCTGCTCGTCACCGGCTGGCGCAGCCTGTTCTGGCTGCAGGCGGCCGCGGCGCTTCTGACCCTGGCGGTGGTATGGCTCGCGCTGCCCGAAAGCCACCCCGGCTCCGACCGGCGGCTGCACCCGCTGCATGTGCTGAAGGACTATTGGCATATCGCCCGCGACCGCCATTTCTACGGCTACATCCTGCCTTCCATCCTGTCGGGCGCGGGGCTTTATGTGTTTCTCACCGGCTGGCCGCATGTGGTGATCGACGTCTACAACATCGCCCCACAATATTTCGGCTTCACCTTCGTGCTGAACGGGGTGGGCCTGATCCTGTTCAGCCAGGGCACGGCCCGCTGGCTCAAGCACCATCGCGGCCAGCCGCTGCTGATGGCGGCGTTGGCGGCCAACGCGCTGTGCGGCTTCGGCGGCCTGGTGTTCGGGATGACCGACTGGGGCGGCATCCTGGGCCTGATCCCCTGGATGTTCCTGTTTTGCTCGCTGATGGGCTCGATCAATCCCACTGCGGCGGGGTTGACCATGCACCATTTCGGGCACTGCGCCGGCATGGCATCGGCCCTGATCGGCATCTTCCTGTACGGTGGTGGCACCATCGCCTCGATGGCGATGGGCAGCTTCACCGCCCGCACGCCCATTCCCATGACCGCCCTGATCGCGGGTTTCGGCATCACCGGCTTCATCACCTATCTGTTGTTCCGGCCCGCCGAGGCGCGCTAAACACCTCAGTCCTTGGAGCATTCCCATGCAGCGCGCCCTTCCCGTCGACCGCAGCCGTTTCGCCGACTGGTACCAGGCCGTGGTGCGCGACGCCGACATGGCCGAGACGAGCCCGGTGCGGGGCGCAATGGTGATCAAGCCCTGGGGCTGGGGCGTGTGGGAACAGATCCAGGCCGAGCTGGACCGCCGCATCAAGGCGACGGGGCACGAGAACTGCTACTTCCCCATGTTCATCCCCCTCTCCTTCATCGCCCGCGAGGCCGAGCATGTCGAAGGCTTCGCCAAGGAGATGGCGGTCGTCACCCATCACCGGCTGAAGACCATCGACGGCAAGCTCCAGCCCGATCCGGCCGCGAAGCTGGAAGAGCCGCTGATCGTGCGCCCGACCTCCGAAACCATCATCGGCGACGCCTTCTCGCGCTGGATCAAGAGCCACCGCGACCTGCCGATGCTCTTGAACCAGTGGGCCAATGTTGTGCGCTGGGAGATGCGCCCGCGCCTGTTCCTGCGCACCACCGAATTCCTCTGGCAGGAAGGCCACACCGCCCATGCCGGCGCGGAAGACGCCATGGAGGAAACCCGCCGCATGCTGGAGGTCTATCGCGTCTTTGCCGAAGAGGTTCTGGCCATGCCGGTGATCGCCGGCGAGAAGCCCGAGAATGAACGCTTCCCCGGCGCGGTGAACACCTGGTCCATCGAGGCGATGATGCAGGACGGCAAGGCGCTGCAGGCCGGCACCAGCCATTTCCTGGGCACCCATTTCGCCGAGGCCCAGAACATCCGCTTCCAGGATGATTCCGGCGGCATGGAATTCTGCAACACCACCAGCTGGGGCGTCTCCACCCGCCTGATCGGCGGCGTCATCATGACTCACGGCGACGATGACGGCTTGCGCCTGCCGCCCGCCATCGCGCCGCGCCAGGTGGTTGTGGTGCCGATGCTGCGCGACAAGCCGGAAGACGCGGACGTGCTGAAATTCTGCGAGGCGCTGGTCGCCGACCTGTCGAAGGAGCATGTCTTCGGCCAGCAGCTGCGTGCCTTTCTCGACACCAAGAAGATCAAGTCTGCCGAAAAGCGCTGGAACTGGGTGCGCCGCGGCGCGCCCATCATCATCGAGATCGGCCCGCGCGACGCCGCAAGCGGCCAGGTGACCTATATGCGCCGCGACGCCTTGCGCGACGGCGACAAGGTGAAGTCCATCGCCAAGCCGCGCCAGGATTTCCTGGAAGGCGTCGTCCAGCTTTTGGCAGAAATCCAGGCCGGCCTCTATGCCGAGGCAAAGGCGCGGCTGGACGGCAACATCAAGTCCGGCGTCACCGACTGGGCTGGCGTGGAGGATTATTTCGCGGGCGACGAGGAAACATTCAAAGGCTGGCTGCGCGTATCCTGGTCGCGGCCCGCGGGCGCGGAGCTGGACGCCATCGACACGAGGCTGAAGGCCCTGAAACTGACCATCCGCAACGCCCCGCTGGACCAGCCGCGGGAATTTGCGCCTTGCCTGTTTACCGGAATGCCGGGCGTGGAAGAAATCCTGATCGGTCGCGCCTACTAGAGGTGGGTCAATACCTCGAAGATCACGAATCCCGCCGCCATCAGGCTGATCAGGGGCGGCATCACCGAACGCTTGCGCGGGTGGAATATCCACTTCTTGGGGTGGCGAGGCGCTTCGTCAGCCCGCCAACTGTCCTGCAACATCCGTCCTCCGGCTCCGTCCCCTTGCGTACCTTAGGGGCCGCGAAGTTACCGGCGTCTTAAGACACGTCCGAAAATGCGACAGGTCCGGCGAGCATGGCCGCCAAACCTTCCTGTCCACCGGCCCGGAAAATCAATTTTGCCACACGGCACGGGAACTTGGCGGCCGGTTTCGGGGGCCGGCTGTCCTCCTGCCCCGACAGGCGCCCTATCCTGCTGCCATGACAAGGAAACCCAAGACTTCCGAAACCGACCCTGGCGACACCCAGCATATCGCGTCACCCGCACGGACCCGACCGGGAGGGGGGATGGCCACATTCGTGGTTCAAATGGGCAGCCAGGGGGTGGGTAAACGCACGGGCAGTCCGAGGGGAGCCCTTGAAGGCAGCCGCGCCCGGGCCGCCGCGAGAGGCCTAGCGGGCGTCGGGAAGGCCGCAACCCGGCGGATTGACCAGCGGCCCCAACCGGCGTCCGTCAATCGCCACATAGGGACCGTTAGCCGTCGCGGACCTGCGGCCATGGGAGCGACCGCGCCCCGCATGGAGCGGCATCATCACCTGGTCTGGAATTGCGACAGGGGGGGTGCCGACATCCGGCGGGACAACAGCATGGCCTTGCGAATCTGTTCCGACGGCATAGGCCGGGCCATCCATCATGGCCGCGCAGGGACCATCGGGGACACCGTCGAGCAGCGGATCTGGGGGCGACGGATGGACGATCCCGGCAGCCTGCGAGACTTGCGCCAATCCAAGAAACAGCGCAAGGATCGAGAGCCCTCGAAGGGTCGTGACGACACGAAATTGCGTATGTTGCATTGCGATATCGCCAAATATTTCGTGACAATTGTGACGAAAGCCAGTATCAAACACAGCGATAAACAAGACGATAACCGCCAAGAGCCAAGAACGGCCAAGTTCGGGGAGATTGCCGCCAGGAGCGGAAAAAAAGGCCGGAGCCATCGCTCCGGCCTTTTGCTTTCAGGCTCTTGGGAGGCAGCGCATGAAACCGCCTGTTCGTTTCATTACGGGCGCGACCGCGCCCCGGCGGGAATCCGCCGCCCTCGCGGAGCCGACGCGCGATTGGCGTGAGCGAAACAATGATGCTCGAAAAACCGTTCGGCCTTCGGGCACGCGGCACCACTGCCCAGACCGAGATCGTTGCCGGCGCCACGGTGTCCTTCACCATGGCCTACATCCTCTTCGTCAATCCCAGAATCCTGTCGGCCGCCGGCATGGATGAAGGCGCAGTGTTCATGGCGATCCCCGAGAAGCCAGAAACGCGCCATCGGCGCCGGGGACGGCGCTGGCCATCCCGTTCACCTTCTCCATCGCCGAGGGCATCGGCATGGGTTTCATCGCCTTGGTGGGCGCCAAGCTGCTTTCGGGGCGCGTCAAGCAAATCGGTCCCGGCGTGGCGATTATTGCGGCCGCTTTCGCGGCAAGGATCGCCTTCGGTTAGATTTCCAGCCAGCCAAAACCGACAAAGGCATAGAACGCGACCCACAGCACGGCGGCGATGACACTGGCCCACAGCGCCTTTTTGCCCAGTTGGGGATTGAGCGGCGCACCGGTCTCCGGATCGCGCTCCGACCCCAACCCTATCGGCAGAAGGCAGAACAGGCAGAGAAACCACAACACCGCATAGGCGCTGAACAGCACCACATAATGCAGGCCGAAGGCGATCTTGAGGTCCATGGCGGTCATGTTGGGATCGGCCATGCTACACCTCCGTCACCAGCACGCGCGTCACCGGCTTCTTGCCCCAGGCATCATGGGCAGCGCGCCGTGCGGCGCGGCGCACGCTCTCGGCCAGTTCGGCCGGGTCGTTGCGGCGGCCCCCCCCGCGTGCCGCCTCCGTTACGGCGCGTTCGACCGCCTCGGCGACCGGCTGCGGCATGCCTTCGGCCAGCACGGTCGGCAGCGCCGCAACCCGGCCCTTCCCGTCCAGCACGAGCGACACCACAAGCAGCCCCGCATGACCCATGGCCCGGCGGCTCCTGGCCAGTCCTTCGCCCTCCGCCACCAGCACCCGCCCATCCAGATGGATGCGGCCCGAAGGCACTTCATCGATCAGCTGCGGGCGGCCCGGCGCCAGCCGGAAGAGATGGCCGTTCTGCGGGATCAGGGTCTGAGGGACCTGCATCTCTCGAGCCAGCCGGGCATGGGCAACCTGGTGGCGGACCTCACCATGCACCGGGATCGCCACCCTGGGCCGGATCCAGCGGTACATCTGGGCCAGCTCGTCCCGGCAAGGATGGCCCGAGACATGGACGAAATGGTCCTCCGCCGTCACAAGTTCGATGCCCCGTGCCGCCAGCTGGTTCTGCAGGTCGAAAATCGCCAGCTCATTGCCCGGAATGACGCGGCTGGAGAAGATTACCGTGTCGCCTTCGGCTAGATGGACGTTGGGATGACTGTCGTCAGCGATGCGTGCCATCGCGGCCCTTGGCTCGCCCTGGCTGCCGGTGCAAAGGAACAGAACCTTGCGCGGCGGCAGCTCCATCGCCTCGATCTCGTCCAGCACCGGCGGAAAGTCCTTCAGGTAGCCGCATTCGCGCGCCGCCTGCACCATCTTCTGCATCGAGCGGCCCACCAGGGCAATCTTGCGACCATGCATGCGCGCGGCGTGCGCGATGCTGTCCAGTCGCGCAATGTTGGAGGCAAAGCCTGTTACCGCCACGCGACCCTTCAGCGTGCCAATCAGGTCAGCAAGGCTTTCACGCACCGTACTTTCCGAGCCCGAAGTGCCCGACACCAGAGCATTGGTGGAATCGCAGACCAGCGCCAGAACCCCATCATTGCCCAGCTTCTCCAGCGCGGCAGCATCGGTCTCCTCGCCCAGCAAGGGATCTGGATCGATCTTCCAGTCGCCAGTATGGGCCACCACGCCCAGCGGTGTCCCGATCGCCAGCAGGTTGGGTTCGAGGATGGAATGGGTGATGGAAATGAAGTCCAGGGTGAAGGGTCCCAGCGTCAGACTGCCCCCTACAGGCACCACCGTCACGCGCACCTTCGCCGAAAGTCCCGCCTCCTCCAGCTTGCCGGTGATCAGTCGGGCTGTGAAAGCGGTGGCATATACGGAGCAGCGCAACATCGGCCAAAGGTGAGCAATCGCACCGATGTGATCCTCGTGCGCGTGCGTGGCGATGATGCCCAGAACCTCCTCGCGATTCTCGGTCAATGCACGGATATCAGGCATCAGCACATCGACCCCGGGCTGGTTACCCTCGCGTCCGAAGAGCACGCCACAATCGACGATGATCCATTGTCGCTTGTCCGGTGGGCCATAGCCGTAAGCGTTGAAATTCATGCCGATTTCGCCCGCCCCTCCCAAGGGCAGGAAGACAAGCTCGTCACCGGGCACGCCAACCGTCATCACGCCTTCTTGTTGCGGGCGTGGATCAGCATCAGTCCGCGCATGGTCAGGTCGGGATCGACATGTTCGATAGCGAGGATGTCGGGCCGGAACAGGTGAGCAAGGCCACCGGTCGCTACTACCGTCATGGGTTTGGCGAATTCGGCCATGATGCGATCGACCAGCCCGCCGATCAGGCCGACATAACCCCAATAAATGCCCGACTGCATGGACGACACCGTGTCACGGCCGATCACCTTCTGGGCGCGGTGGATGGCGACTCGCGGGAGCAGTGCCGCGGCCTGATGCAGCGCCTCGATCGACAGGTTGGCGCCCGGCGCAATCACACTGCCACAAAAAGCCCCCTTCTCGGACACAATGTCAAAATTGGTGGCGGTTCCGAAATCCACCACAAGCACCGCGCCAGGATAGCGGTCATGAGCGGCGACAGTATTGCAAAGCCGATCTGCACCCACGGTTTCAGGTCGATCGACTTCAGGCCCTGGCCCCAGATCCAGCATGGGATCGCCCACGATCATGGGCTCGCAATTCAGATAGGTTCGGCACAGCGCGCGCAAATCGAACAGCAGCGCCGGCACTACGGTGGCGATAATGGCTTCATCCAAATCCTCGAAGGACCAGCCATTCAGCGCCAGAAGCTGGTTCAACCATACGGCGTGTTCGTCGGCGGTGCGGGCCACCTGCGTCACCGCACGCCATTGGGCGCGCATTTCCGCGCCATCATAGACGGCAAAGACGATATTGGTGTTGCCGGCATCGATCGCGAGCAGCATCAGAAGAACACCTCTCCCGCCGCGATCACGCGCACCTGGCCCTGCTGGTCGAGCAGCAGCGCGCCGTCGGCGTTGATGCCCTGGAAAACCCCGCTATGCTCGGCCTGTGGCAACCTTGCACGAATGGGCGCGCCCAGTCCGCCTGCCCGCGCCAGCCATTGCGCGCGCAGCGGTTCGAAACCCTCATTGACCCATCGATCATACCAGTGCGCAAAGCGCGCCGCGAGGAACGCCAGCGCGGCGTCGGGCGAAGGGGCCGCGACACCCAGTGCTGGCAGCGAGGTCGCGGAAAATTCGGTGCCCTCGGGATGTGAAGCCAGATTGATGCCAATACCTACCGCCAGCCAGCCATCGCCGGATTCCAGCAGGATACCTGCCATCTTGTGGCCATCGGCCAACACATCGTTCGGCCATTTGAACGTGATCTTCGCATCGGGCGCGGACGGGGCCACGACGTCGGCCACCGCCAGTGCAGCGGCGAAGGACAACTGACCAAAGGGCTTACGTACGGGTCGAAGCAGTAGCGTGGCGGCCAGATTGCCCAGCGCGGTATCCCAGGCGCGACCGCGGCGACCCCGGCCCGCCGTCTGGTGCAGGGCGGTGATCCAGACGGGTCCCCCTTCCCCCGCCTCAGCCAGGCGGCGCGCCTCGCTATTGGTGGAATCAATTTCCTGGTACCGGATCAGCCGATAGCCGGCCGGCAAACCATTCAAGGCAGTAACGCCCTTGCCGCAGCATCGGCGGCAGTAATCACGGGGGAGGCCCCCACAATGAACAGCAAGGTTGCGGCCACCGACGCCCAGATGATGGCGCGGCTGGCGGGCGCAAGTTGGCCGTCGAAAGGAGCCGCCGCGTCGTCAAAGAACATCACCTTAACCAAACGCAAATAATAGACGAGCCCGATGGCACTGGCCAGAACGCCAAGCACGGCGGGCACGATCAGTCCGGCCTGAATTGCCGCCAGGAAGACATAGAATTTGGCAAAGAATCCCGCCAGCGGTGGCAGACCCGCCAGACTGAGGAACAAGACCGAGAACAGGGTCGCGAATCTCAAGTCGGTCCGAGCCAGCCCGGCGAGGTCATATATATTTTCCACTGCTTTGCCACCACGCTTCATCGCCTGGATGCACGCAAAGACACCCAGATTGGTGAAGACATAAATCGCCAGATAGATCAGAACGCCGCGCGCGCCCATCGCGGTGCCAGCGGCCAGCCCCAGCAGCGCATAACCCATATGGCCGATGGACGAATAGGCCATAAGGCGCTTGATGTTGGTCTGGCCGATCGCGGCGATGGCACCCAAGGCCATCGACAGCACCGAGATGAAGACGATGATCTGGCGCCACTGGGCCAACAAATCTGGAAACGGACTCAGGATCGCACGCAAAAACAAACACATCGCTGCAACCTTGGCGGCAGTGGCGAAGAAGGCGGTTACCGGGGTGGGGGCGCCTTCATAAACGTCGGGCGTCCACATATGGAACGGCACAGCGGACACCTTGAAAGCAAGACCGGCAATCAGGAACACAATTCCGAAGACAACACCCAGGCTGGCGCCGCCGATCATGGTGACATCGGCGATGGACGTGAATTGGGTCGAACCAGTGAAGCCATAAATCAGCGAAATACCATACAGCAACATGCCAGAGGACAGCGCGCCCAGGACGAAATATTTCAGGCCCGCCTCACTGGAACGAAGATTATCTCGGGAGAAGGCGGCAAGCACATATAGCGCCAGAGACTGCAGCTCCAACCCCATATAGAGCGCAAGGAAGCTCTTGGCAGAAACCATCAGCATCATGCCCAGCGTGGCCAATAGCATCAGGACAGGCATTTCGAAGCGCGAGTTCTTCTCGGTGACGAAAAATTCGTCCGCCAGCAGGATCGACAGCGCCGCGCCCACCAGGATCATAACCTTGGCGAACCGCGAGAAGCGGTCGGCCACGAAGGCTCCATGAAATGCGGTGCCTTCGGGACCCATCACCGTGCCGATTCCGGCCAGAAGCAGGATGCACACCGCCAACCAGGTCACCACGGGCTCGGTCTTTTCCCCGCCGATGGCGCCAATCAACAGCAGGGCCATGGCGCCAACCGCCAGCGACAATTCGGGCAGAAGGATCAGAAGATCAGTCTGAAGGCTCACCGGCCGTCTCCCGTCTGGATTTGCGTGGCGCGGTTGTCTGCCACCTTGGGCGCGTGGCTGGCAGGTGCGTGATCGACGGCGCGCGCCATTTTGTTGTCGGCGATCAGCTTCGCGACGGCTGGCGTGGTCACATCGAAGACCGGTTTGGGGTAGACGCCCATCAAGATGGTGATCACCACCAGCGGCGCTAAGATGGCGATCTCGCGCGCCGTCAGATCCTGGATTGCCTGTAACGAAGGCTTCACCAGCGTGCCGAAGATGACGCGTCGGTAAAGATAGAGTGCATAGGTGGCCGAGAGGATCACGCCGGTGGCAGCGAAGATGGCGATCCAGCTGTTGTGCATGAAGGCGCCCAGCATGGTCAGGAACTCACCTATGAAGCCGCTGGTCCCAGGCAGGCCGACATTGGCGAGCGTGAACACCATAAAGCAGGCAGCATAGAGCGGCATGCGATTGACCAAGCCACCATATGCTGCGATTTCGCGGGTATGCATGCGGTCATAGACCACGCCCACGCAGAGGAACAGCGCGCCCGATACCACGCCATGGCTCAGCATCTGGAAGATGCCGCCCTCTACCCCCTGATGGGTCAAGGTAAAGAGCCCCATGGTGACGAAACCCATATGGGCCACCGAGGAATAGGCGATCAGCTTCTTCATGTCCTCCTGCGCCAGCGCCACCAGCGAGGTGTAGATGATGGCGACGATGGACAGGGTGAAGACCAGAGGGCCGAACGTTTCGGATGCCGACGGGAACATGGGCAGCGAGAAGCGCAAGAAGCCGTAACCACCCATCTTCAGCAGGATGCCCGCCAGGATAACAGAACCGGCGGTGGGCGCCTCCACGTGGGCGTCGGGCAGCCAGGTATGGACCGGCCACATCGGCATCTTGACCGCGAAGCTGGCGAAGAAGGCCATCCACAGCCAGGTCTGCATGGCGACCGGGAAATGCACGCCCTGCAGCAACGTGACGATGTCGGTAGTGCCGGAATACCAATACATGCTCATGATCGCGAGGAGCATCAGCACGGAGCCCACGAAGGTGTAGAGGAAGAACTTGAAGCTAGCGTAGACGCGCCGCTTGCCGCCCCAGATGCCGATAATGAGGAACATCGGGATCAGGCCGCCCTCGAACAGCACATAGAACAGCACGAGGTCCAGCGCGCAGAATACACCGATCATCATGGTTTCCAGTACCAGGAAGGCGATCATGTACTCCGCGACTCGGGCCTGGACGCTCTCCCAAGACGCGGCAATGCAGAAAGGCATCAGGCCGGCGGTCAGCACGACGAACAGCATCGAGATACCGTCCACCCCCATGTGATAGGAGATACCGCCACCCAGCCAACTTGTTTTCTCTACCAGCTGAAAGCCGGGATCGGCGGGATTGAACGCCGCCCACACCATCAACGACAGGATGAAGGTGACGATAGTGGTGATGAGCGCGATCCAGCGGGCGCTGTTGGGCGTTGGGTTAAGAAGGATGGCCGCCGCGCCGACCAGCGGCACGAAGGTGCACAGGGACAGAAGGGGAAGGCTCATAGCTTGCCTCCCAGCGTCATCATGAACCAAGTGACCAGCGCCACCACCCCCAAAAGCATTGCCAATGCGTAATGATAGACATATCCGGTCTGCAGCTTTACCGCGCCGCGCGCGGCATCAAGCACCCGCGCCGCCACGCCGTCCGGCCCCAGTCCGTCAATCACCGTGCCGTCGCCGCGCTTCCACAGAAAGCGGCCAAGCCGCATCGCGGGCTTGACGAACAGGAATTCATAGAGTTCGTCAAAATACCATTTGTTGTACAGGAAAAGATACAGCAGGCCCCGGCGCGCTTGGATCGCGGCCGCGATCTCCGGGTGCAGGATGTAATAGTAATAGGCGATCAGGAAGCCGGCGATGGTCACCACCAGCGGCCCCAGCTCGACCCACAGCGGCAGATGGCCTTCCTCGCCCGACCCCACAACAAGCGAGGCGCGCCAGAATTCATGCGCGCCATCACCTACGAAGAAATGGGTGAAAGCCATGCCGGCAAACACCGCGCCCACTGCCAGCACTGCCAGCGGTACCAGCATTACCAACGGAGATTCATGCACGTCCTCCAGCTTCGGGGCATGCTGGTGACCGCGATCGCCGTCCATCGGCTCGTCATGGGCGTGATCGTCGGAATGGGTCACATGCTGGTGATCCAGCCCGCGATAGCGGCCATGAAAGGTCAGCAGGAACTGGCGCCAGGAATAAAAGCTGGTCATGCCAGCCGCGATCAGTAGCAGGGTAAAGGCATAACTGCCCACGCCGGTGCCCGCCAGATAGGTGGAATTGATGATGGCGTCTTTGGAATAGAAGCCGGCCAGGCCGACGCCCAACAGTGGCAGACCCACGCCCGTCAACGCCAAATTGCCTATCAGCATCATCGCCCAAGTGAAAGGAATCCGGCGAAACAGGCCGCCCATCTTCCGCATGTCCTGCTCATGATGCACGGCATGGATTACGCTGCCTGCACCCAGAAACAGCAACGCTTTAAAGAAGGCATGGGTGAACAGATGGAACATGGCGGCGTTGTAGGCGGCCACGCCAGCCGCGGCGAACATGTAACCAAGCTGGCTGCAGGTTGAATAGGCGATCACCCGCTTGATGTCGTTCTGGAAGAGGCCCACCGAGGCGGCGAAGAAGGCCGTTGTGGCACCGATCACAGTGACGAACTCGAGCGCCACCGGCGCGTGCTGGAACATCGGCGAGCAGCGGCAGACCAGGAACACGCCAGCCGTCACCATGGTGGCGGCGTGGATCAGGGCGGACACCGGCGTGGGGCCTTCCATGGCATCCGGCAGCCAGGTGTGCAGGCCAAGCTGGGCCGACTTGCCCATCGCGCCCACGAACAGCAACAGACAGAGCGTTGTCAGGATGTCGACGCTGTGGCCGGCAAAAATGAAAGTCTTTCCCGCCATAGCGGGCGCGGCGACGAACACCGCGTCGAAGTCCAGGGTGTGGAACGCCGCCCAGACGCCGAAGATGCCCAGCGCAAATCCGAAGTCACCCACGCGGTTGACGATAAAGGCCTTGATCGCGGCCGCGTTGGCCGACGGGCGCGTATACCAGAAGCCGATCAGCAGATAGGAAGCCAGGCCCACGCCTTCCCAGCCGAAGAAAAGCTGCAGGAAGTTGTTCGACGTCACCAACATCAGCATGGCGAAGGTAAACAGCGACAGATAGGCAAAGAAGCGCGGACGATGCGGGTCTTCGTGCATGTAGCCGATGGAATAGAGGTGCACCAGGCTGGAGACGCCCGTCACCACAACCAGCATCACCGCGGTGATGCCATCGACCCGCACGGTCCAGTCAGCGGCAAAATCGCCCGAATGGATCCAGGGCAGGATCGGAATGATCTGTGTGGCACCGCCGCCCAGCGCCACTTGGGCGAAGGCCACCACCGACAGCGCGGCTGAGACGAACAAAAGCCCTGTGGTCACCAATTCGGACGGACGCGGGCCGATCAGTCGGCCGAAAAGACCGGCGATGACGCAGCCCAAAAACGGAAGGAAGACGATTGTCGCATACATGCCGCGTCAGCCCTTCATCAGATTGACGTCTTCAACCGCGATGGTGCCGCGGTTGCGGAAATAGACGACCAGGATGGCCAGGCCGATGGCTGCCTCGGCGGCGGCCACGGTCAGCACAAACAGAGCGAACACCTGTCCGACCAGGTCTCCCTGATAGGCGCTGAAGGCGACGAAGTTGATATTCACCGCCAACAGGATCAACTCGACCGACATCAGGATGATGATGATGTTGCGGCGGTTCAGGAAAATGCCCAGGACGCCGATCGTGAACAGGATCGCAGCGACGGTTAGGTACTGGCTCAGGCCGATTGCCATATTAAGCCCCCTCGCCCGGCTTGATGTTGATCATCTCAACCGCCATGGCCGCGGTGCGCGCATTCTGCACCGAGATCACCTGACGGCGCACGCCCGGGCGGCTGCGCAGGGTCAGCACGATAGCGCCGATCATCGCGACCAGCAGGACCAGACCCGCAATCTGGAAGTAATAAACATAGTCAGTATAGAGAATATGCCCCAGCGCGGCGGTGTTGGTGATCCCTTGCGGCGTGGCGTACGCCTTGGCGGCCATTGTCGCCGGGCCCAGCACCCAGGCGCTTCCGGCCATCGCCAGCTCTGCCACCAGGATCAATCCGATCAAGGCGCCGAAGGGCAGATATTGCAGCGCCCCTCGCTTCAGTTCGGCGAAGTCGATGTCCAGCATCATCACCACGAACAGGAACAGCACGGCTACGGCGCCGACATAGACCACTATCAGAATCATCGCCAGGAACTCGGCTCCCAGCAGCACGAACAGACCGGCAGCGTTGAAGAATGCCAGGATCAGAAACAGCACCGAATGCACGGGATTGCGCGCGGCGATAACCATCGTCGCGCAGGCGATCAGCAAGAATGCGAAAAACCAGAAGGCTATGGCCTCAAACATGCGTTTCCCCGTGCACCCCGTTTAGCGGTAGGGCGCGTCCAGTTCCAGATTGCGGGCGATTTCCCGTTCCCAGCGGTCGCCATTCGCGAGCAGCCGGTCCTTGTTGTAGTAAAGTTCCTCGCGCGTCTCGGTGGAGAACTCGAAGTTCGGGCCCTCGACGATGGCATCCACCGGACAGGCTTCCTGGCAGAAGCCGCAGTAAATGCATTTCACCATGTCGATGTCATAGCGGGTGGTGCGACGGCTGCCGTCGGCGCGCGGTTCGGCCTCGATGGTGATGGCCTGGGCCGGACAGATCGCCTCGCACAGCTTGCAGGCGATGCAGCGTTCCTCGCCATTGGCATAGCGGCGCAGCGCATGCTCACCCCGGAAGCGGGGAGAAAGCGGGCCCTTCTCGAAGGGATAGTTGAGCGTCGCCTTGGGAGCGAAGAAATAGCGCATCGAGAGCCCAAAGCTCTTGATGAATTCCCAGAAGAATATCTGGCGCGCGGTGCGGTCCAGACTGGCCATGGCGAACCTCTTACAGATGCGGACGGACGAACATCACCCATCCCGCCGTCAGCACCACCCAAAGAAGCGAGGTGGGCAGGAATACTTTCCAGCCCAGGCGCATGAGCTGGTCGTAGCGATAGCGCGGCACCATCGCCTTCACCATCGCGAACATGAAAAAGAAGAAGCATATCTTCAGGAAGAACCACACCGCGCCGGGGACCAGGGTAAAGGGCGCCAAATTCAGCGGCGACAGCCACCCCCCAAGGAACAGGATCGAGCACATCGCGCACATCAGCACGATGGACAAATACTCCCCCAGGAAGAACAACAGGAACGGGGTGGAGGAATATTCTACGAAAAAGCCGGCCACCAATTCGCTTTCCGCCTCCACCAGATCGAAGGGCGGGCGATTGGTCTCCGCCAGCGCCGAGACGAAGAAGATCGGCAGCATGGGGAACAACATCGAAAAGACGTTCCAGTGCAGGAAGTTGAATACCCCGTTGGTCGATTGGGCGCGCACGATGTCCGACAGGTTCAGCGAGCCGGCGAACAGCAGCACCGTGATGATGACAAACCCGATCGAGACTTCGTACGACACCATTTGCGCCGCCGCCCGCAGCGCCGACAGGAAAGGATATTTCGAGTTCGACGCCCAGCCAGCCATGATGATCCCGTAGACGCCCAGCGACGACATGGCGAATAGATAGAGAATGCCGACGTTGATGTCGGCCACCACCCAGCCATTGTCCCATGGCACCACCGCCCAGCCGGCGAAGGCCAGCGTCACGGTGATCAGCGGGGCGACCATGAAGATCACCTTGTTGGCGCCGGCCGGAATGATGATTTCCTTGAACAGGAATTTGAACAGATCGGCAAAAGTCTGCAGCAGGCCGAAGGCGCCTACCACATTGGGACCGCGTCGCATCTGTACCGCCGCCCACACTTTGCGATCGGCCAGAAGCAGGTAGGCGATCATCACCAGCAGCACCACGTCGAAGATCAGGATCATGACGAACTGGCTGAGAAACCAGGCCCAGCCGTGAGGCAATCCCAGAGTCGCATGGAAGAAAGGGATCAGCGCCATCTGCTATTCCGCCGCCATCTGTTTGCCGCCCGCTACGAATTCGCGGCTGCAGAGCGCCATCGTCTCGCTGGCGCGCGCAATCGGATTGGTAAGATAGAAATCGGTCATTGGATGGGTTACCGGCGCGCTGTCGAGCGGACCTGCCGCGCCGATCCCGCCCCAGGTGGCCGATGCGGTGTCGGCATGCACCGGCGCGGCGTTGAGCGTAGCGAAGTGAGTGACATCCTCTTCAATTGCCGCCACCAGCGCGGCGCGATCGTCATAGGGCAGCTTCACGCCCAGTACCTCGGACAACGCACGCAGGATCGTCCAATCCTCCTTGGCCTCGCCCGGCGGAAAGACTGCACGGCGACCGCGCTGAACCCTGCCCTCGAAATTGGTATAGAGGCCGTCCTTTTCGGTGTAAGCGGCGCCCGGCAGGATCACGTCGGCATTATGGGCACCCGCATCGCCATGGCTGCCCTGATAGACGACAAAGGCACGGCCCAAATGGGCCACGTCGAACTCGTCGGCGCCAAGCAGATAGATGAAATCGATCTCGCCCTTCTGCGCGCCGTCGACAATACCGGCAACATCGCGTCCGCCATTCACCGGCAAAAAGCCCAGGTCCAACGCCGCCACGCGGCTTGCGGCCGTATGCAGGATGTTGAAACCGTTCCAGCCGCCCTCTGCATGCGTGCCGGCCGGACCGATCATACCGGTGTCGGCTGCGATCTTCGCCGCCAGGTTCAGCACCGCTGCGCCGTCATTGCGGGCTATGGCGCCACCGCCCAGCACGATCATTGGACGTTTGGCGTCGGTCAGAACCCCAAAGAAGGCATGGCTGCCGTCGGCGATTTTCGCCAAGGTGGCAATATCGGTGCCCAGTTGTTCCACCGGGTAGGTCAGATCCACGGCCGGGCCGATATTGGCGACTCTGACGCCGCTGGCCAGCCAATCCTTCCGGATGCGGGCGTTGAGCACCGGCGCGTCCCAGCGCGGATTGGCACCCACCAGCAGGATGGCGTCGGCGGCTTCGACGCCAGCAATGGTAGAGTTGAACAGATATGTCTGACGCGGCGCCTTCTGGCCATTGGCGGTCAGGCCAATCTTCGCGCCGTCCTGGCGGCAATCCAAATTCTTCACCTTCAGAGCCGTCATCAGGTCCTTCAATGCCTTGATCTCTTCCGCCGCGGCCAGATCGCCAACGATGGCGGCCATGCGGTCCGGCGACGTCTGCTTCAGGCGGGCGGCGATGGCGGCGAAGGCCTCTGCCCAGCTGGTCGACTTCAGCTTGCCGTTGACACGCACATAGGGCCGATCCAGGCGCTGGCGAGAGAGCCCGTCACATGCATGGCGCGTCTTGTCGCTGATCCATTCCTCATTCACTTCCTCATTCAGACGCGGCAGAACGCGCATCACCTGAGGCCCGCGTGCATCGACACGGATGTTGCAGCCCTGAGCGTCCATCACATCGACGCTTTCGGTCTTCTTCAATTCCCACGGCCGGGCGTTGAACGCATAGGGCTTGCTGGTCAGTGCGCCCACTGGGCAAAGATCGACCACATTGCCCGACAGTTCGGACGCAAAGGCCTTTTCCAGATAGGTGGTGATCTCCACATCCTCGCCCCGGCCGGTCGCGCCCAAGTCGGGCACGCCCGCCACTTCGGTGGCAAAGCGCACGCAGCGGGTGCAGGCGATGCAGCGGGTCATGATCGTCTTGACCAGCGGGCCCATGTATTTGTCTTCGACCGCGCGCTTGTTCTCGTTGAAGCGGTGGAAAGCGGCGCGGCCATAGCCCATGGCCTGGTCCTGCAGGTCGCACTCGCCGCCCTGATCGCAGATCGGACAGTCCAGCGGATGGTTGATGAGCAGAAATTCCATCACGCCCTCGCGCGCCTTGCGAGCATACGGACTGATGGTGTTTATCTTGGCCGGCGTGCCGTCCTTGTTGGGGAAAATGTCTTTGACCTGCAGCGCACAGCTGGCCTGCGGCTTGGGCGCGCCCACCCATTCCACCAGGCACATGCGACAATTGCCGGCGACCGACAAACGTTCGTGGAAGCAGAAGCGCGGGATTTCGGCGCCGGCCTGTTCGCATGCCTGAAGCAGCGTGATCGTCTCGTCTGCCTCGATTTCCCTGCCGTCGATGATCAAATTGCGCGTGGCCATGTGATTACTCCGCCGCGATCTGAGCACCGTGCTCGGCGATGCGCTTTTCGATTTCCGGACGGAAGTGCCGGATGAGGCCTTGAATCGGCCAGGCCGCAGCATCGCCCAGGGCACAGATGGTGTGCCCCTCGATCTGCCTTGTGACTTCCTGCAGAAGGTCGATCTCGCCCACCCTGGCGTCACCCTGCACCATGCGGGTCATTACCCGCCACATCCAGCCGGTACCCTCGCGGCACGGCGTGCACTGACCGCAGCTTTCATGCTTGTAGAAATAGGCCAGCCGCTGGATCGCCTTGATCACGTCGGTGGACTTGTCCATCACAATCACGGCGGCGGTGCCGAGACCGGACTGCACCGCCTTCAGGCTGTCGAAGTCCATCAGCACGTCGTCGCAGATCGACTTGGGCAGCAACGGCACCGAGGCGCCGCCGGGGATCACCGCCAGAAGGTTGTCCCAGCCGCCGCGCACGCCGCCGCAATGCCGGTCGATCAGTTCTCGCAGGGGAATACCCATTTCCTCTTCGACATTGCAGGGCTTGTTCACATGCCCGGAGATGCAGAACACCTTGGTGCCGGTGTTGTTTGGGCGGCCGATCCCGGCGAACCAGTCGGCGCCGCGGCGCAGGATGGTCGGCGCCACCGCAATGGATTCGACATTGTTGACGGTGGTGGGGCAGCCATAAAGGCCCACATTGGCCGGGAACGGCGGCTTGAGGCGGGGCTGACCCTTCTTGCCTTCCAGCGATTCCAGCAGTGCGGTTTCCTCGCCGCAAATGTAGGCGCCGGCGCCATGGTGGACATAAAGATCGAAATCCCAGCCATGGATGTTGTTCTTGCCGATCAGTTTGGCCGCGTAAGCCTCATCGACGGCACGCTGCAGCGCCTCGCGCTCGCGGATGAACTCGCCGCGCACATAAATGTAGCAGGCATGGGCGCGCATGGCGAAGCTGGCAACTAGGCAGCCTTCGACCAGCGTATGCGGGTCGTTGCGCATGATGTCCCGGTCCTTGCAGGTGCCGGGCTCGGATTCGTCGGCGTTGACGACCAGGTAATGCGGCCGCTCCTTCACTTCCTTGGGCATGAAGGACCATTTCAGGCCGGTGGGAAAACCCGCTCCTCCGCGACCGCGCAGGCCACTCTTCTTCATCACATCGACGATCGTCTCGGGGCCCATCGCGAGGATCGTCTTGGTATTGTCCCACTGGCCGCGATTCTTCGCGGCTTCCAGGCCTGGGCTTTCGAGACCGTAAAGGTTGGTAAAAATGCGATCCTTGTCAGCAAGCATCAGGTAGCTGCTCCCGGCGGCTTCTGCGCGGGCGCCTCGCGGTCGGACGCACCCTGGGTGGGCTTCTTGCCCTCCGCGTCGGTGGTGCCGCCACCCGTGGGCGCATAGGCTGTGTATTGTCCGATCACGGAGCCGTCAAAAAGTGACGGATCTTTCAGCGTCGTCGCGCCCCCCTCGGGCTCGGAGGAAAGACGGCTGTTTTGCGGTCCCGGTTTGACTTGGGTGCCGGCGCGCAGGTCGGCGATCAGCTTTTCGGTGATGGGGCCATCCAGGTCTTCATAGAAGTCACTGCCGATCTGCAGCATAGGCGCGTTCACACAGGCACCCAGGCATTCCACTTCCATCCAGCTGAACTTGCCGTCATCCGACACGGTCTGCGGATGGAGATGGATGTGCTTCTTACAGGCATCCACCACCGCGTCGGAGCCGCGCAGCCAGCAGGGCGTGGTGGTGCAGACCTGCACCAGGAAAGTACCGACCGGCTCCAGATTGAACATGGTGTAGAAGGTCGCCACCTCGAGCACCCGGATATAGGGCATGTCGAGCATCCTGGCGATCGCCTCAATCATCGGATGGCTGACCCAGCCTTCCTGTTCCTGGCCGCGCCACAGAAGCGAGATCACCGCACTGGCCTGGCGGCCCGCCGGATATTTGTCGATCATCTTCTTCGCCCACTCCGCGTTCGCCGCTGTGAAGGCGAAGCTGGCGGGCTGCATTTCAGGCGGGGCAAGGCGGCGCAGTGACATGGCGTTACTTCGCGAAATCGACGCGGCCGATCAGCCCGTCCTTGAAGGTATAGATGGCAATGATCTCGAACTGCTCTCCGCCGGGTGCGCGGACTACCAGTTCGTGATCCACCACCGTATTGCCCACGGCGACGCGGTTCTTCAGCACCGCCTTGTTCCGGGGAAACTGGGCAAAGGCCTTGGCATAGCGTGCCTTGATGGCGTCGCGGCTCGTTTCGGTGGGCGCCCCGTTCAGGCCGGACACCACACAATCATCCGAGAAGAAGGTCATATAGGTGTCCAGGTCCTGGGCGTTGTAGGCGTCCAGTTGCTTCTGCGCGATATCGATATTGGGATTGATCTGCACCGTCACCGGTCCACCTCCCCGAATACGATGTCGAGCGAGCCCAGAATGGCCGAAACGTCTGCGAGCATGTGCCCGCGCGACATATAATCCATCGCCTGCAGGTGGACATAGGACGGTGCGCGGATCTTGCAGCGATATGGCTTGTTGGAGCCGTCGGCGACCAGATAGACGCCGAACTCGCCCTTGGGCGCTTCGACGGCGGCATAGGCCTCGCCGGCGGGCACATGATAGCCCTCAGTATAGAGCTTGAAGTGATGGATCAGCGCTTCCATCGACGTCTTCATCTCGCCACGGCGGGGCGGCACGACCTTGTTGTCGGTGGAGACGACCGGGCCGGGATGCATCCTTTCGATGCACTGGCGCATGATCTTGGTGGACTCGCGCATCTCTTCCATGCGCATCACATAGCGGTCGTAGCAATCGCCGTTCTTGCCGACGGGAATCTGGAAATCCAACTCATTGTAGCACTCATAGGGCTGGCTGCGGCGTAGGTCCCACTTTACGCCAGTCGAGCGCAGCATCACGCCCGACATGCCCCACATTTCGGCATCGGCGCGGGTGATCACCCCGATATCAACATTGCGCTGCTTGAAGATGCGGTTTTCGGTCAGCAGCCCTTCGATGTCATCCAGCACCTGGGGGAAGTGATCGCAGAACTTCAGGATGTCTTCGGCCAGACCGGGCGGCATATCCTGGTGGACGCCGCCGGCGCGGAAGAAAGCCGCATGCATGCGGCTGCCGGAAACGCGCTCATAGAAGACCATCAGCTTCTCGCGCTCCTCGAAGCCCCACAGAGGCGGGGTGAGCGCGCCGACGTCCATCGCCTGGGTCGTCACATTGAGCAGATGGTTCAAGAGGCGGCCGATTTCCGAATAGAGCACGCGGATGTACTGGCCACGCTTGGGCACTTCCAGGCCCAGCAGTTTTTCGATCGCAAGGGCGAAGGCATGTTCCTGGTTCATCGGCGCGACGTAATCGAGCCGGTCGAAATAGGGAATCGCCTGAAGGTAGGTCTTGTGCTCGATCAGCTTCTCAGTGCCGCGGTGGAGCAGCCCGATGTGGGGATCGACGCGGGTGACGATTTCGCCGTCCAAATCAAGAATCAGGCGCAGCACACCATGCGCGGCCGGATGCTGGGGTCCGAAATTGATCGTCAGGTTGGGTTCTTCAGCGGGGCCGTTGCTGGTCTCGGCCGGAACATTCTCAAGCGTGACTTGCTCGGTCATGGCTTCTTCCCCGGCTCACCGGAGGCCGCCCCTGGCGCCATGACCGCTTTCTCGTCACCGGGCAGGATGTGCGGCGCACCTTCCCATGGGCTCATGAAGTCGAAGTCGCGGAATTCCTGAACCAGCTGGACGGGTTGGTAGACCACGCGCTTCAGTTCGTCATCGTAGCGCAGCTCGACATAGCCGGTGAGCGGGAAATCCTTGCGCAGCGGAAAGCCCGAAAAGCCGTAGTCCGTCAGGATGCGGCGCAGGTCGGGATGATTGTCGAAGGCGATGCCGTACATATCGAAAGCTTCGCGCTCGAACCAGCCCGCGGCAGGATAAACGGGCGTGATGGAGGCAATTGTCTCGCCCTCCCCTACCTGCACCTTCACGCGGATGCGTGCGTTCTTCGTCAGCGACAGCAGGTGATAGACCACGTCGAACCGTTTCTCGCGTTGCGGCCAGTCGGTGCCGCACAGATCTACCAGAATCTTGAAATCGCCCGGCCCGTGAAGCCAACTTATCGCGTCAAGGACGTTGGCGGCATTCAATTCCACAGTCAGTTCGCCGCGCGCCATGGCCACACCGGCGATCTTGTCGCCCAGTGCCTCGTTCAGGCTTTCCGCAATGGAATTGAGGTCGGTCATTCAGCGCTCGATGGTTCCGGTACGGCGGATCTTCCGCTGGAGAAGCAGGATGCCATAGACCAGCGCCTCCGCCGTGGGTGGGCAGCCCGGAACATAGATGTCCACCGGCACGATGCGGTCGCAACCGCGCACCACCGAATAGCTGTAATGGTAATAGCCGCCGCCATTGGCGCAGCTGCCCATGGAGATCACATAGCGCGGCTCGGGCATCTGGTCGTAGACCTTGCGCAGCGCGGGCGCCATCTTGTTGGTCAGGGTACCGGCAACGATCATCACATCGCTCTGGCGCGGTGAGGCGCGTGGAGCGATGCCGAAGCGCTCCAGGTCGTAGCGGGGCATGGAAGCCTGCATCATTTCGACTGCACAACAGGCCAGGCCAAAGGTCATCCACATAAGCGAGCCGGTCCGAGCCCAGTTGACGAGCGACTCGGCGCTGGTGATCAGGAAGCCCTTGTCGGCCATTTCTGCCTGCAGGGCCTTGAAATAGGGATCGTTGTCGGAGATGGCGTGGCTTGCGCCGTCCACTCCGGCGCGGGCGCCGGTGCCGTGCGCGATTTGGGTCATGGGGTCACTCCCATTCCAGCGCCCCCTTCTTCCATTCGTAGATGAAGCCCACTGTCAGCACGCCCAGGAACACCATCATCGACCAGAAGGCAAAAACGCCAGTGTCGCCCAGCGTAATCGCCCAGGGAAACAGAAACGCGACTTCCAGGTCGAAGATGATGAACAGCAGCGACACTAGGTAGAAGCGCACATCGAATTTCATCCGCGCGTCGCCGAAAGCGGGAAAGCCGCATTCATAGGCTGACAATTTTTCCGGATCCGGCTTGGAGGGCGCGATCAACAAGGGAACCGCAATCAGCGCCCCGCCCAGAACTGCCGCCAGCCCGATGAAGATCAGGATCGGAAGGTATTCCAGCAGCAGCTTTTCCATGACTAGACCCCGAGCCTGCCCGGCGTCGAAGACGCCCCCTTCTGGGCAGACTGCTGTGTTATTTCGCGGATGCAGTATAGGCAGCCACATCCCGCGCGCAACGCGGGTGTAAAGGAAGATTCGCTCCTGAAAAACAGGAAAATTGGCGCATCAGTCGCGGCGTGTAAAAGGTCGCGGAATCGACCCTAAAGTTGCGAATAACTATTAATTGATCATGTCGACGCCACCCGTCGGGCTTACCTGACAGGATTTCGACGTGGGCCATCTCCGGGAGGAAATGGCGGGAGCGACGGGGCTCGAACCCGCGACCTTCGGCGTGACAGGCCGACACTCTAACCAACTGAGCTACGCCCCCGCGGGCGGTTATCCCTTGTGGGACGCGCGCGAAGGCGGCCCATGTACGGGCGGGGCCCGCACCTGTCAAGCATTTGCGGCTATTTCGGTACCGCTGCAGGTGGACCACCTGGATGGTCACTGCGGGGGCCTTCGCCACCCGCGCCGCCGCGGGGGCCGCGCTGGCGCCCTTCGGGCGTTCCTTTTTCGTCCTCGCCGGCCCCGGCACCGGGCTGTCCGGCGGGCTCGGCACCCGTTTTCTGGCCCATTTCCTGTTTGGTCAGCTTGCTGTCGCCATTGCGATCCAATTGATCGAACAGCGAGATTGGCGCAGCGGAAAATTCGCGATAGTCGATGCAGCCATCGCGATTCCAGTCGATCAGCGGCGTCGCGGTCGATTTGTCCGCATCCTGGCGCTTCTGGTTGATGGCGGCGACCTGGTCGTCGTCCAGACAGCCAGTGTGACGAGCGTCGGCAGCGGCGAATTCGGCCTTCAGGCCCGCTTCCAGTTCCTTTCGCTCCAGTACGCCGTCATGATTGACGTCATAGTGCAGGAGGATGGCGACCGGCCCGCCGCGATAATTCTCGTCACGCGGTTTCTCGGCCGGCCGCATCCAGGGGGGCACATCGTCGCGGGAGCTGCCGCAAGCACAAAGTCCAAGGGCCGTGGCAAAGGCGACAATGGGGGTAAGGCGCAAGGTGGGTTTCCGTCGTTCTGCAGAAGTCTAGCGGGGCCCGGCGCATTTGGCGAATGACGCCAAAGACAGATATAAGCCGCGGGCACCAGGCAGGGTGCACGGGCGGTTAGCTCAGCTGGTAGAGCATGTCGTTTACACCGATAGGGTCGGCGGTTCGAATCCGTCACCGCCCACCATTCAAAAGCGCCGCCGGGCGATGCTTCATGAATACCAAGGGGCGGCTAGCGTCAGCGCAGCGCCGCCCCGCGGCAGGCGAAAACAGCCAGAACCAGAAATTGAAAGTTAAGCCGGGCGTAGCAGGCGACGCGGCTGCACCGCCTTCCACAGCCAGACGGCCAACAGCACGCCGCTGGTCAGAAGGACGACAAAGACAAGCGCGTGCGCCAACCAACCCAGCACGACCTTCGCCGCCACCACCAGACCCCAGACCAGGGCCAGAAGAGCCAGCACCGCCAGATGCAGCGCCAGCCACGCCAGGACAAGCGGCACGGCCATACGCGCCCAGGCGGCTGTGCGTGCGCGGGCTTTCCCCGGCATCAGTTCAGGGAGTCCTTGAGTTGCTTGCCCGGGCGGAAGCGCGGCGTCTTGGACGGTTTGATGGTGATTTCCTCGCCCGTCTGGGGATTACGGCCCTTGCCACCCGCGCGGGTCGCCACCACGAACACGCCGAAACCGGTCAGGCGCACTTCCTCCCCCGCCTTCAGCGTATCGGCGATGAGGTCGAACACCCCATCCACGGCCTTGGCGGCATCGTTCTTGGCCAAGCCTGTAGTATCGGCCAGCTTCTGGATGAGATCGTTCTTGTTCACGGAGGTGCTCCTTTTCTTGCGATTCTTGTCCGCGGCGCCGACTCTAGGTGCCGGGTGCGCACGCCGTAAAGGCAAAAAGGCGCGGATTCTGCGGAAAAACTATCTTTATGGCAGAAAAAAGAGAGGTCCGGACGGCGAGTCCGGACCCCTTTTTCGCAATGTTTCCCGATCCTTCCGGCCAGGATTCCGGCTTTAATGGGTAACCACAGGATCGCCGTCCTTGTCAGCCAGCGGAACCGGGGTTACAACCTCAGGTTCCACCCAATCGATGGCTTCCGGCTGGCGGGTAAGCGCAACCTGCAGAACCTCACCAACTGTGGAGACGGGAATGATCTGGAGGCCCGTCTTCACATTGTCGGGCACCTCGGCCAGGTCCTTTTCATTCTCCTTGGGGATGATCACCGTGGTGATCCCCGCGCGCAGAGCCGCAAGCAGCTTTTCCTTCAGGCCGCCGATCGGCAGCGCCCGGCCCCGCAGCGTGACCTCGCCGGTCATCGCCACATCGCGCCGCACCGGAATACCGGTGATCACCGAGATGATCGAGGTGGCCATGGCCAGGCCTGCCGATGGACCGTCCTTGGGCGTGGCCCCTTCGGGAACATGGACGTGGATGTCGATCTTGTCGAACAGCGGCGGCTTGATGCCGAAGCTGGTCGCCTTGGAGCGGACATAGGAGCGCGCCGCATCGATCGATTCCTTCATCACCTCGCCCAGCTTACCGGTCGCCTGGAAGCGGCCCTTGCCGGGCAGCATCACCGACTCGATGGTCAGCGTCTCCCCGCCAACCTCGGTCCAGGCAAGGCCCGTAACGACACCGACCTGGTCCTCGCCTTCGATCTCGCCGAAGCGGAACCGGCGCACGCCGGCGTACTCGCCAAGATTTTCCGGCGTGACCACCACCGACTGAACCTTGCTAGTGATGAGCTCCTTGACTGCCTTGCGGGCCAGGTTGGCGATTTCCCGTTCCAGGCTACGCACGCCCGCTTCGCGGGTGTAGTAGCGGATGAGGTCCCGCAGGCCCGCATCGGTGATCTTCCACTCATCGTCCTTCAGCCCGTGCGACTTGATCTGCTTGGGGATCAGGTGGCGCTTGGCAATCTCGACCTTCTCGTCCTCGGTGTAGCCGGGGATACGGATGATCTCCATGCGGTCCATCAGCGGCTGTGGCATGTGCAGGCTGTTGGCCGTGGTGACGAACATCACATCCGACAGATCGAAATCGACCTCCAGATAATGGTCGTTGAAGGTCGCATTCTGCTCGGGGTCGAGCACTTCCAGCAGTGCGCTGGAAGGATCGCCGCGATAGTCCGCGCCCAGCTTGTCGATCTCGTCCAGCAGGAACAGCGGATTTGAGGTCTTCGCCTTCTTCATCGACTGGATGATCTTGCCCGGCATAGAGCCGATATAGGTGCGCCGGTGACCGCGGATTTCGGCCTCGTCCCGCATCCCGCCCAGGCTCATCCGGACGTATTCGCGCCCCGTCGCCCTTGCGATCGAGCGGGCGAGCGAAGTCTTGCCCACGCCCGGCGGACCGACCAGGCACAGGATCGGGCCCTTGAGCATGCCGACGCGCTGCTGCACCGCCAGGTATTCCAGAATGCGCTCCTTGACCTTTTCCAGGCCGAAATGGTCGTCGTTGAGCACCTTTTCCGCGGCGACGATGTCACGCTTGACCTTGCTCTTCTTGCCCCACGGCAGCGAAAGCAGCCAATCGAGATAATTGCGCACGACTGTGGCTTCCGCGCTCATCGGCGACATGGAGCGCAGCTTCTTGACCTCAGCCATTGCCTTTTCGCGCGCTTCCTTGGAGAGCTTGGTCTTGCGGATGCGCTCTTCCAGCTCGTTCATCTCGTCGCGACCTTCGTCGCCTTCGCCCAGTTCCTTCTGGATCGCCTTGAGCTGCTCGTTCAGGTAGTATTCGCGCTGGGTCTTCTCCATCTGGCGCTTCACGCGGCTGCGGATCTTCCGCTCCACCTGAAGCACGCCGATTTCGGCCTCGATCAGGGCCAGAATCTTCTCCAGCCGCTCCGTAGTGCTGAAAGTCTCGAGCAGGGTCTGACGGTCGCCGATCTTCACCGACAAATGCGAAGCCACCGTGTCGGCTAGGCGCGCCGGGTCATCGACCTGCGCCACAGCGGCCAGAGTCTCGGAAGGGACTTTCTTGTTGAGCTTGATGTACTGCTCGAAATTGGCCTTCACCGTGCGCATCAGCGCTTCGGATTCCTGGGCACTGGCGGCTTCCTCGGTGACGGGCTCAACTGTCGCCTGGAAAAAATCCGTCCGCGGGGAAAAGCCCGTGACGCGGGCGCGGCCCTTGCCTTCGACCAGCACGCGCACGGTCTGGTCGGGCAGCTTCAGCAACTGAAGCACCGTGGCCATGGTGCCAATGGTGTGCAGGCCCTCGGCCGTGGGATCGTCTTCGGCAGCGTTTTTCTGGGTCAAAAGCAGAATCTGCTTCTCGTCGTTCATCACCTCCTCAAGGGCGCGAACGGACTTTTCGCGGCCCACGAAGAGTGGAACGATCATGTGTGGGAAAACCACGATATCGCGCAGCGGCAGAACCGGCGCGGTGGTCGGAACAGATTGGGCATTCTTGGTGGCGTCATCCGCCATGGCATTGCTCCTGCCGGCCAGTCCGCCGGCCTTGAAAATCCGGCCCCTTCCCTGTTGGGCAAGGGGCCCTGGCTGGTTGCCGCTTGCGCGGGGATGCTAAAGAGCCGCTCAAAGAGCCAGCCCCGGATATGGTAAAGTGGGCCCCCTAAAGGTTGGTTTCAAGCCGGTCTCGACCCCAACCTGCGGTAAGTTCCCGTTTCTCCGCAGGAATCCGCGGGGAACCTGCATTTTTGCCGGCACCGTAGCGAAATGGCCGCATGGGCCGCTATCCTTGCTGAAAAAACGAGGAGGAACGGGATGCTGAATCGTCGCGGTCTCAACGCGGGGATAGCCGTGAGCCTGGCCGGTGCCTCTTGGCCGGTGAAGGGTTGGGCGCAGTCGGCGCTGTCGTTCTACGCCAGCCTGGGCCCCAACCTGATCCTGTACGATCTGGATGTGACGGCCGCCTCACTCAGCCGGAGGACCCGCGTCAGCCTGCCCGCCAACCTGCAATATGCCTGGCCGCATCCGTCGCGGCATTTTCTCTATGTCGTGGCCAGCAACGGCCAGCCGCCCAGCGGGCCGACCGGTGCGGCGGGCGCCGACAAGAACCATTACGCCATCGCCTTCAAGGCCGGCGCGGATGGCAGGCTGACCGAGCATGGCCCGCGAAAGCTGTTGCCGGTCAGGCCGATCCATTGCAGCACCGACGTGACCGGCAACTACCTTTTGGTCGCCTTCAACATTCCCAGCATGATCCGTGTTTTCCGGCTGAATGCGGACGGGACCATCGGCGACGAAGTCGCCCAGGATTCGTCGCTGGATTTCGGCATCTATGCCCATCAGGTGCGCGGCACGCCGTCGGGCAGGACCGTCACCCTGTGCAGCCGGGGCAACGATGCCAACCCTGGCAAGCCCGAAGATCCGGGCCATGTCGAGGTGTTTGGCTTCCGGGACGGCAAGCTGTCGGCCCTGCAGAAGCTGGCGCCGCACGACAACGGCATCGGCTTTGGCCCGCGCCACCTCGATTTCACGCCCGATGGCCGCTTCGCCTATGTCTCGCTCGAGCGGGAAAATTCGCTGTGCGTCTATGGCATGACGCCAGGCGGACGGCTGTCGGATGAGCCGCTGTTCCTGAAGAACACACTGAGCGATCCGAAGGGCAAGCAAAAGCATCCCGGCCAGGGCGTTGGTCCGATCCATGTCCATCCCAACGGGAAGTTCGTCTACCAGACCAATCGGGGTTCGGGGACCGTCGAGCGGAACGGCCGGCGCGTATCGAATGGCGGCCAGAATAGTGTGGCGGTGTGGGCGATCAACCCGGGCAATGGCGAACCCACCTTGATCCAGAACGCACCGGCCCATGGATTCGAACTGCGCACCTTCGTAATCGATCCGTCGGGACAGCTGCTGGTCGCAGCCAGCACCACGCCAATGCTGGTGGAGGAAAATGGCAAAGTGCAGACCGTCAGCGCGGGGCTGTCAATCTATCGGATCGCGGCGGACGGACGGCTCAGCTTTGTGCGCAAGCACGACGTCGATACCGCGGACGGCATCCAGTTCTGGTGCGGTCTGCTGACGATGGGCTGATCAGCCCGCGGACTTCTCGCGCGCCTCGCCCTTGTCCGAATATGTGTACAGCGGACGCGCCTTGCCGTCGACCACGTCGGCGGTGATCACCACTTCCTGCACGCCTGAAAGGGTGGGCAACTCAAACATGGTTTCCAGCAGAATGCCTTCCAGGATGGACCTGAGGCCACGCGCGCCGGTCTTCCTCTGGATTGCCCGCTTGGCGATCGAGTGCAGCGCCTCTTCCTGGAAGCGCAGCTTGACGCCTTCCATTTCGAACATGCGCTGATACTGCTTGGCCAGCGCGTTCTTGGGGCGGGTCAGGATTTCGATCAGGGCCGTCTCCGACAGGTCGCCCAGGGTAGCCAGCACCGGCAGACGGCCGATGAATTCTGGGATCAAACCGAACTTCAGCAGATCTTCCGGCTCGATTTCGCGCAGCAGGTCACCGGTGCCGCGCTCGTCTGGCGCCTTGGGATTGGCACCGAAGCCCATCGAGGAGCCGGCGGTGCGCTGGGCAATAATCTTGTCGAGGCCGGCGAAAGCGCCGCCACAGATGAACAGGATGTTGGTGGTGTCGACCTGCAGGAATTCCTGCTGCGGATGCTTGCGGCCGCCCTGCGGGGGCACCGACGCCACCGTGCCTTCCATGATCTTGAGCAGCGCCTGCTGGACGCCTTCGCCCGACACGTCACGGGTGATGGAGGGGTTGTCCGACTTGCGGCTGATCTTATCGACTTCGTCGATATAGACGATGCCGCGCTGGGCGCGCTCGACATTGTAGTCTGCGGCCTGCAGCAGCTTGAGGATGATGTTCTCGACATCCTCGCCGACGTAACCGGCTTCGGTCAGCGTCGTGGCGTCGGCCATCGTGAACGGCACGTCCAGGATGCGCGCCAGGGTCTGGGCCAAGAGGGTCTTGCCGCAGCCGGTGGGGCCGATGAGCATGATGTTGGATTTGGCCAGCTCGACATCGCCATTTTTTCCCGAGCTGTTGATGCGCTTGTAGTGATTGTGGACGGCGACCGACAGCACTTTCTTGGCGTGGCTCTGGCCGACGACATAATCATCCAGAACCTTGAAGATTTCCTGGGGCGTGGGCACGCCCTCCTTGGACTTCATGAAGGAGGTCTTGTTCTCCTCCCGGATGATTTCCATGCAGAGTTCGACGCACTCGTCGCAAATGAATACGGTCGGACCGGCGATAAGCTTGCGCACTTCGTGCTGGCTCTTGCCGCAGAACGAGCAGTAGAGCGTATTCTTGGATTCGCCGCCGCTGGCCTTGCTCATGGTACTTCCGCAACCTTCCACCGCGGGCTTTGCCCGCATGGCAGCCTTAGCCTAGACGGCATTTGCTGCTTTGCACAATGACGGAACGCCGAAGCACTCCGTTCTCCCAACATTCGATCATGTTATTGCCGGGCGGATCAAGAATTGTTTAATCCACGTTCCAGCTGGAATTTTCCAGCAATTCCGGAACTTTAATACGAAACCGGCATCCCGCTCCCGCCCGGAACCGGCATCAGGACACGATTTCCAGCTCCGGCCGGCGCTCCATGACCTGGTCGATAAGTCCAAACGCCTTGGCCTCTTCGCCCGTCATGTAGGTGTCGCGGTCGAGCAATTTTTCAATGGCCTCCACCGTCTGGCCGGTATGCTGGGCATAGATCTCGTTCAGGCGCTTCTTCATCTTGACGATCTCCTGCGCATGGCGGGCGATGTCGGCGGCCTGGCCGTAAAAGGCGGCGCTGGGCTGGTGCACCATCACCCGCGCATTGGGCAGGGCGAAACGGTAGCCCTTCTCGCCGGCGCAGAGCAGCAGCGAGGCAGCCGACGCCGCCTGGCCGATGCAATAGGTGTGAATCTTGGGCCGCACATACTGCATGGTGTCGTAGATGGCCAGGCCCGCCGACACCACCCCGCCCGGCGAGTTGATGTACATGTGGATTTCCTTCTTGGGGTTTTCGGCCTCAAGAAACAGCAGCTGGGCGGTCAGAAGGCTGGCGCCGTAATCCTCGATCGGCCCGGTGATAAAGATCAGCCGTTCCTTGAGGAGGCGCGAATATATGTCGAAGGCGCGCTCGCCGCGGGCGGTCTGTTCGACCACCATCGGCACCAGGGTGTTCATATAGATGTCGCGCTGGTCGGCCATGGAGACGCCTTTCGATTCGTGCGGAGAGGGTAGCTGAAAATCTCCGGCTACCTCCTAATATAGTGTTCCCGCCGCGGTTTGCGAGGCGGGATGCTAGGCGGTCTTTTCCGCTTCCCGGACCGGCTCATCTTCCGGATCGGCAAACAAGGTCTCGCGATCGACCTTGCGCTCGCTGACCTGGGCCAGTTCGGCGATGAAATCGACCACCTTTTCCTCGAACAGCGGTGCGCGGATCTCAGCCTGGGCCTGGGGATTGTTGGCGTAATACTGGAACACCTGCTGCTCCTGGCCGGGGAACTGGCGGGCACGGGCCAGGATCGCACGCTGGACCTCGTCCTGAGCGATGGAGATTCCGTTCTGCTCGCCCAGCTTGCCCAGCACCAGGCCAAGACGAACGCGGCGCTCGGCAATCTTGCGGTATTCGGCCTTCAACTCGTCCTCGGTCTTGCCTTCGTCGGCGGCGGTCTTGCCCTCGCGCTTCAGTTCATCCTCGACCTGGGCCCAGATGTTGTTGAACTCATGCTCGACCATTGCTGGCGGCAGCGAGAAGTCATGGACATTGTCCAGGGCGTCCAGGATGCGGCGCTTCAGGTGCAGCCGGCTGGCCTGGGCATAGTCGCTCTTGAGCTGGTCGCGCACCCGGTCCTTGAGTGTGGCCAGATCATCCAGTCCCAGTTTCTTGGCCAGTTCGTCGTCGATCCTGGTCTCTTCCGGCGCCTTCACCTCCTTGACGGTGACAACGAACAGCGCGTCCTTACCGGCCAGGTCGGCGGCGTGATACTCTTCGGGGAACTTGACGGTCACATTGACCGTGTCGCCGGCCTTGGCGCCGATCAGCTGGTCCTCGAAGCCGGGAATGAACTGGCCCGAGCCGAGAGTGAGGCTGAAGTCGTTACCCTTGCCGCCCTCGAACTCGACCCCGTCCACGCTGCCGACGAAGTCGATCAGCACGCTGTCGTCCTTCTGCGCGGCTTCGCCTTGGGCGCGCGCAGCATAGGAGCGGGTGTTCTGAGCCAGGCGGTTCAAAGCCTCTTCCATGTCGGCATCGTTGATGTCGGAGGTGAGGCGCTCGACCTTGAGCTGGGAGACGTCGGCGGTCTCGAACTCCGGCATCAGGTCGACGATGACATTGAAAGTCAGGTCGGCCTTGCCGTCGACCACGGCCTGGACATCGCCCACCGGCTCGATGCGCGGCTGCAGGGCGGGCTTGAGGGCATTGTCGCTGATGGCCTTCTGGCTGCCCTCGTTGACGGCAGCCTCGACCACTTCGCCCATGACGGACTTGCCGAACTGCTTCTTGAGGAAAGAGACTGGCGCCTTGCCCGGACGGAAGCCCTTCATGTTGATCTGGGGCTTCATCTCCTCCAGGCGGGCATTGACGCGGCTGTCCAGCTCGCTGGCCGGGATGGTGACCGTGAACTGGCGGTGCAGGTCTTCGCTAACCGTCTGGGTAATCTGCATTTCCAACTTCCCTATTCTCTTGTCCTGCCTGGAACTGGTGCGGGCAGAGGGACTTGAACCCCCACGACTTGCATCACTGGAACCTAAATCCAGCGCGTCTACCAGTTCCGCCATGCCCGCGGGGCCTTTTGGGGGCCAGTCCGCGCCGAAGCCGGGCCATATAGCAGGGGTTTTCGGGGGTTGCTAGGGCCGTCCGTCCATGGGGCGCAGGTAGGTGGCCACATCCCAGTAACGGCCGAACTTACGGCCCACTTCCCGATAGATTCCAACCGGTTCGAAGCCGAAGGCCCGGTGCAGCGCGATGGAAGGCTCATTGGGCAGGGTTATCCCGCCGAACACCCGGTGAATGTCTTGATCCCCAAGCGCCTCAAACAGGGTCGCGTAAAGCCGCCGGCCCAGTCCCTGCCCCACTGCCTGGGGCGCCAGATAGATGCTGCTGAGAACCGTCGTGTCATAGGCCGCCCGCTCGTTGTAGCGGTGCGACGACGCCCAACCCGCCACGCGCCCATCCTGCAGGACGACAAAACACTGGTAGCGGCCGGTGGCCGAGAACTGATCCAGCCAGCGGGCGCGATCGGCCACGCTCTTCTCCTCCAGATCGAAAGTGATGGGCGTCTCGCGGACATAGTGATTGTAGATGTCCGCCAGCGCGGCGGCGTCACCGGCGCCGGCCCGGCGGATCACAAGGCTCGTGGCGGTTTGCGTCATTCAGTGCGCCAGTTCGGCCAGGATTTTGGGTAGCAGCTCCGGCAGATCCTCGGCGATCAGGCCGGGGCCGAACTGCGTGGCCACCGCCCCGTGCAGCCAGGCTGCCGCACACGCGGCCTCGAAGGGCGCCATGCCCTGCGCCAGAAGGCCGCCGATGAAGCCGGCCAGCACATCGCCCGCGCCGGCCGTCGCCAGGAAGGCAGGGGCATTGGCGTTGATCGCCGCCCGTCCATCGGCCGACGCGATCACGGTGTCGGCGCCTTTCAGCAGCACCACCGCGCCGCTGCGGGCAGCGGCGGCGCGCGCTGCTTCCACCTTGCTCACGCTGTCCTCCAGCAGGTCGGGGAAGATGCGGACGAATTCTCCGGCATGGGGCGTCAGCACTTCGTGGCCGTGCAGGCGGGCGAACAGGGCGTCGGGATCGGACTGGAACGAGGTCAATGCGTCGGCGTCCAGCACAAGTGCGGGGCCCGCGATCAGGGCGGCCATCACCATCTCGCGCGTTTCGCCGCTGACGCCCAGGCCGGGCCCCATGACCACGGCATTGAGACGCTTGTCCTGCAGCAGCGCCGCCAATCCTTCGGCGCCATCGGCAGGCTTGACCATGATCGCGGTGAGCTGGGCGGCATTGACGGCCAGCGCATCCGGCGGAGAGGCCACGCTCACCAGTCCGGCGCCCATGCGAAGGGCGCCGCGCGCCGCCAGCCGGGCCGCGCCGGTGGCGTGGCCGGAGCCGCTGACCACCACGCAATGGCCGCGCGCATATTTGTGCCCGTCCAGGCGGGGCCAGGGATAGGTCCACAGGCCCGGCGAATTCTCATGCAGGCTCACGGATGCGGCCTCCGGCGGAATGCCGATATCGGCCACCACCAGCACGCCGCAGAGGATGCGGCCCGGCAGCAGCAGATGGCCCGGCTTCTTGCGGAAGAAGGTCACGGTGAGGTTGGCGCGGATCACCGCCTCGCCCAGCGGCGCACCGCTGTCGCCCGACAGGCCGGAGGGCACGTCGATTGCGACAATGGGAAGACAGGCGGCGTTGGCGGCGTCCACCATCGCGGCAAAGGTGCCTTCCAGCGGCCGCGCCAGGCCGGCGCCGAAAAGGCCATCGACGATCAGGGCGGCGCCTTCGAACACCGAAGGGGTCAACGATGCGGTATCGCCCTCCCATTTCTCCGCCATCGCCGCGGCGTCGCCGCCGCCCACCTTCTCGCGCGCCACCGAGACGTCGAAGCCGCGCGCCTTGAGGAGCCGCGCCACGACATAGCCGTCGCCGCCATTGTTGCCGGGGCCGCACAGCACCACCGCGCGGCAGGGCGCGAAGCGCGCGGCGATCTCCTCGGCCACGGCATGGCCGGCATTTTCCATCAGGGTCAGGGACGGAACGCCGTGGGCGACCGCGAAGGCGTCGGCGGCGGCCATTTCGGCGGTGGTCAGGACCTCGTTCATCTATCCAGCAGGCCGAAGGGGCGAAAGCCGGGAAAAGCGCGGGCGATTTCGCACCATTTTTCCCACCCCCCCTCCCCTTGTCCAACGGCACCCGGCGTTCGTCATGGCAAGATCATACCACCGCGGCGAATGGCGGGAACAAGGGGGAAATCATGGCGCGAGATAACGCTCCAGACGGGCCACCGCCTCCTCGATCACCGCCTGCTTCTTGCAGAAGGCGAAGCGGACATAGGCATCCGGGGTCCCGTCGGCATAGAAGGCCGAAAGCGGAATCAGCGCAACGCCCGCCTCGCGGATCAGCCGCTCGCAGAAGGCGAAGTCCTTTTCATTCGTCAGCCCCGCGATCCCCGCGGTGAGGAAGTAGGTGCCCTCGCAGGGCAGCACCTGAAATCCGATGCGGGTCAGGGCCGCCGTGAGGATGTCCCGATTGGCCTGGAGCCGCGCGGTCAGCGCTTGCGGAAAATCCATCGCATGGGCCAGGCCGTGCGCCACGCCCAGTTGCAGCGCCGGCGGGGTGGTGAAGGTGAGAAACTGGTGCGCCTTGGTCACCACCGAAACCAGTTCGCGCGGGCCCGCCACCCAGCCCACCTTCCAGCCGGTCATGGAGAAGATCTTGCCGGCCGAACCGATCTTCAGCGTGCGTTGGCGCATGCCCGGCAGGGTGGCGAACGGAATGTGCGGGCGCCCGTCATAGGTCAGGTGCTCATAGACCTCGTCGCAGATCACCACCGCGTCCGTGCCGTCCACGACCTTCGCCAGCGTTTCGAGTTCGGCGCGGGTGAAGACGCGGCCCGCCGGATTGTGCGGCGAGTTGATCAGCACCGCGCGGGTCCTTGGGCCGATGGCGGCGCGCAATGCCTGTTCCGTCAGCTTCAGTTCGGGTGGGGCAAGCTTGACGGTACGGATCACCGCCCCGGTGGACTGCACGATCGGGCGATAGGAGTCGTAGGTGGGTTCCACCAGCACGAATTCCTCGCCGGCCGAGGCGGTGGCCAGGATCGCGGCGCCCAATGCCTCGGTCCCGCCCGAGGTGATCACCACCTCGTCCTCCGGGTCGTATTCCAGGTTGTAGAAGTGGCGCGCGTGGGCGCTCACGGCCTGGCGCAGTACCGTCAGCCCCTTGGAGGGCGGATACTGGTTGGGGCCGTCCACCAGGGCTTTGGCCGCCACTTCGCGCAGGCCGACGGGGCCGTCCTCGTCGGGAAAGCCCTGGCCCAGGTTCAGCGCGTCATGGTCCAGCGCCAGGAAGGTCATGTGCTGGAAGATGCTGGTGGGCAGGCCGGCAAAGACGGGATTGGGGCGGAACATGGCAGGCCGGTGAAGGTGGCGGCGCACCTTACAGGCCGGCTTTAGGCAGGCAAGCCGCCGCAAAGTACGCACAATAAATAGTCAATATGCTCAACAATTAGGCCAATTTCGGCGCCATACTTATCCACATGCCCTAACGCCCTGAATTTTCTGCGCTTTTTTTCAGCAAAAACCGGCACAAGTCCTGCTAACTCGTTAACACAGCGTCGCGGCCAGTGCGCCGCGCGGAGGAGCATGCATGAAAAAAATTGAAGCCATCATCAAGCCGTTCAAGCTGGACGAAGTGAAGGAAGCCCTGCAGGAAGTGGGCGTCCAGGGCATCACCGTGACCGAAGCCAAGGGCTTCGGCCGCCAGAAGGGGCATACCGAACTGTACCGGGGCGCGGAATATGTCGTCGACTTCCTGCCCAAGGTGAAGATCGAGATCGTCATCAACGAGGACCGGGTTGAAGCCAGCATCGAGGCAATCCAGAAGGCTGCGCGCACTGGCCGCATCGGCGACGGCAAGATTTTCGTCCTCAATGTGGAGGAAGCCATCCGCATCCGCACCGGCGAAACCGGCGCAGACGCCATCTAGCAACATCGAATTCTGCCTGGAAGCGCCGGCCGGGAGCCGGAGCGACCGTCGAATCAAGTCAACGTTGAAGGGAAGACCAAATCATGGCCGACAAGAAAACCACTGCCGCCGACATTCTGAAGCTTATCAAGGAGAAGGAAGTCAAATTCGTCGACATCCGCTTCACCGACCCGCGCGGCAAGTGGCAGCATGTGACATTCGACCTGTCGATGGTCGATGAAGATTTCCTGGACAACGGAACCATGTTCGACGGTTCGTCGATCGCCGGCTGGAAGGCGATCAACGAGTCCGACATGCTGCTGAAGCCGGACCTGGACACCGCGGTGATCGATCCCTTCTTCGCCCAGACCACGCTGATCCTGGTCTGCGACGTGCACGAGCCCCTGACCGGCCAGAGCTATGCGCGCTGCCCGCGCTCCATCGCCAAGGCGGCCGAAGCCTATGTCAACTCGTCGGGCATCGGCGACACCACCTATTTCGGCCCGGAAGCCGAATTCTTCGTGTTCGACGATGTGCGCTTCGACGTGCAGATGAACAAGAGCTTCTATTACGTCGACTCCAAGGAAGGCGCCTACAACACCGGCACCGAATATGAAGGCGGCAATCTGGGCCATCGTCCCAGGGTGAAGGGCGGCTATTTCCCCGTGCCCCCGGTGGACAGCGAGCAGGACATGCGCGGCGAGATGCTGGCCATCATGGGCGACATGGGCATCCAGCCGGAAAAGCACCACCACGAAGTCGCCACCGCGCAGCATGAACTGGGCTTCAAGTTCAATACGCTGACCAAGTGCGGCGACTACATGCAGATCTACAAGTATGTGATCCACCAGGTCGCGCAGGCCTATGGCAAGACCGCGACCTTCATGCCCAAGCCGATCTATGGCGACAATGGCTCGGGCATGCATGTCCACCAGTCGATCTGGAAGGGCGGCAAGCCGCTCTTCGCCGGTTCGGGCTATGCCGACCTGTCGGACACCTGCCTGTATTACATCGGCGGCATCATCAAGCACGCCAAGGCGCTGAACGCCTTCACCAACCCGTCGACCAACAGCTACAAGCGCCTGATCCCCGGCTTCGAAGCCCCGGTGCTGCTGGCCTATTCGGCCCGCAACCGTTCGGCTTCCTGCCGCATCCCCTTCTCGCCGTCGCCGAAAGGCAAGCGCGTCGAGGTCCGCTTCCCGGACGCCGCCGCCAACCCCTATCTCGCCTATGCGGCCATGCTGATGGCGGGCCTGGACGGCATCGAGAACAAAATCCATCCGGGCGGCCCGATGGACAAGGACCTCTATGCCCTGCCGCCGGAAGAACTGGCGAAGGTGCCGCAGGTCTGCGGCTCGCTGCGCGAGGCGGTCGACAGCCTGAAGGCCGACCACGAGTTCCTGACCAAGGGCGGCGTGTTCTCGAAGGACTTCATCGAGAGCTACCTCGAACTGAAGATGGAAGAGGTCTATGCCTTCGAGCACACACCTCATCCGGTCGAGTTCAAGATGTACTATTCCTGCTGATCCGAGGGTCAGCATCGAAGATGCGGAAAGGCCGGGCGGGTTCGCCCGGCCTTTTTGTTGTGGCCCGATGGGAGGATCAGGCGGCCGCGACCGCGTCGGCGGCTTCCGGCACCTTCACCGGCAACACCACATAGGCGCGGCAGCCCTTGCCGAATTCGCTTTCCAGCCAGGCGCGGCCGCCATGCAGCTCGGCCAGGCCGCGCACCAGCGCAAGTCCCAGCCCCGTGCCGCCGGACTGGCGGTCGAAGCGGTTGTCCACCTGGTTGAAGGGCGAGAAGATATTGTCCAGCTTGTCGCGCGGCACGCCCGGGCCGTTGTCGCGGACCATGATCTGGAAGCCGCCATCGCGCGCCATGCTGGCGATCACCTCGATGCGCCCGCCCACGGGGGTGAATTTGACGGCATTGCTGACCAAGTTGATCAGGATCTGCTTGAGCGCGCGCTCGTCGGCGTAGAGCGGCGGGGCACCCGGTTCCACGGCGATCACCAGCGTCTGGTCCTTCTCGCGCGCCTTGGTGCCGATCAGCTTGAGAGAGACGTCGAAGACATGGGCCGCATCCAGCGGATGGGGCGCGATGTCCATGCGGCCGGCCTCGATCTTGGCGACGTCCAGAAGATCGTTGATCAGCGACAGCAGATGGGCGCCGGAGGAATGGATATCGCTGGCATAGTCGCGGTAGCGCTCCGAGCCCACCGGCCCGAAACATTCCCGGGCGATGATCTCGGAAAAGCCCAGGATCGCGTTCAGGGGCGTGCGCAGTTCGTGGCTCATGTTGGCCAGGAAGGCGGTCTTGGAGGCATTCGCGGCCTCGGCCTCGAAACGCTTCTTCAGCGCCTCGTCGCGGGCCTCTTCCAGTTCGCGCGCCATGTCCTCGACCTTGAATCGCAGGCGGGAGTCCTCGTCCATCCGCACCACCAGCGGCCGGCCGGTACGCCACAATTGCAGCGCGATGAAGGGCGTCAACACGCCCACCATCACATCGATCAGCGAGGGCGCCGACAGGTAGCGCACCGCCGTCATCAGCGTGATGGGGGCAAGGGTTGCGATATACATCGCCATGTTGCTGCCGCGGCTGACCACCAGGGCGGCAATCACCGCCATGACCGCACAGGCCAGGAACATGTGGTTGAGCGGATTGTTGTCCTGCCAGCACAGCCAGGGCATCAGGCCCCAGATGGCGCTGACAGCAAGCTGGGTCATCACGAAGCTGTGGAACCAGGAGGTGGTGTCCTCGTCGCTGCTGCTGTAGCGCTCATAAGCAGCGCCGACCATCGAGGTCGCGGCGACCACGGCCGTCACCGCCAGCGGCAGCAGCATGGCATTGAGGACCGGCACCCGGCCGAAGACGCCGGTCAGTTCGGAGCACATCCCCGCGACCACAAGCGCCCAGAGCGGCGAGGAATAGCGAGTCGCGCGCATGGAGCGGGCGGCCAGCGTCAACTGTGCCCGAAGTACCCGCGGATCGGTCCTTTGCTCAGTGCCGTGCAAGAAAGACAACGCCTTATCCCAGTTTGGCCCATGAATTTACCGCAACGGCTGTTAATTTTTGCTGATCTGACACCGATTGGCGTCGACCGCCTTTTGGCTCGCTTTTCAGGCTTAAGGGAAAGTAAAAAGGATCGTTCCGGAGCGAATCGCCTTCGGTCCATCCCAGATACCGTTACTATGTTGTGCCATGGCCAAATCCGACCCCGATCTGTTTGATTCCGCAGCTCCCGCCTCGCGCGCCTATACGGCGAAGGATATCGAAGTGCTGGAAGGGCTGGAGCCGGTGCGCCGGCGGCCCGGCATGTATATCGGGGGCACCGACGCCAACGCCTATCACCACCTGGCCGCCGAAATCCTGGACAATTCCATGGACGAGGCGGTGGCGGGTCATGCCAGCCGCATCGAACTGGAACTGAAGGCCGGCAATGTGCTGGTGGTGCGCGACAATGGCCGCGGCATCCCCGTGGACCCGCATCCCAAGTTCAAGAACAAGTCGGCGCTGGAAGTCATCATGACCACGCTGCATGCCGGCGGAAAGTTCGACGGCAAGGCCTATGACACATCGGGCGGCCTGCACGGGGTGGGCGCCAGCGTCGTCAACGCCCTGTCGGAATGGATGGAAGTGGAGGTGGCGCGCGACAGGCATGCCTGGAAGATGCGCTTCGAGCGCGGCCACGCGATCGGCAAGCTGAAGGACATGGGCGCGGTCAACCGGCGCGGCACCATCACCAGCTTCAGGCCCGACACGAAGATCTTCGGCGATGTCGGTTTCTCCCCTGCCCGGCTGCACCGCATGGCCAAGTCCAAGGCCTATCTGTTCCGGGGCGTCCAGATTCACTGGATCTGCGACCCGTCTCTGATCGAGGACGATACGCCGGCCGAGGACACGCTGCATTTCCCCGGCGGCCTGCTGGATTTCCTCAAGGGCGAGATCGGCAAGGAAAGGACCATCACGCCGCGCGAATTCTTCGGCCGCACCGAGAACAAGGACGCCAGTCTTCAAAAAGGAAAAGGTGGCGCGGTCGAATGGGCCGTCGCCTGGGCGCCCGGGCGCGACGGCTTCATCCGCTCCTACTGCAACACCATTCCCACGCCCCAGGGCGGGACCCATGAACAGGGCCTGCGCAACGCGCTGACCAAGGCGCTGCGGGGCCATGGCGAGCGCACCAACAACCGCAAGACCTCGTTGATTACCGCCGACGACGTAATGGACAGCGCCTGCGCGGTGCTGTCGGTCTTCATCCGCGAACCGGAATTCCAGGGCCAGACCAAGGACAAGCTCTCCAGCCCCGACGCCCAGCGCCTGGTGGAGACGGTGATGCGCGATCATTTCGACCATTGGCTGGCGGAAAGCCCGGCCGATGCCGACAAGCTGCTGAACTTCGTCATCGACTGCGCCGAGGACCGGCTGAAGAAGCGGCAGGAAAAGGAAACCAAGCGCCAGAGCGCCACGCGCAAGCTGCGCCTGCCCGGCAAGCTGGCCGACTGCACGCGCGACGCAGCGGATGGGACCGAAATCTTCCTGGTCGAAGGCGACAGCGCCGGCGGCAGCGCCAAGCAGGCGCGCGACCGCGCCATCCAGGCGATCCTGCCGCTGCGCGGCAAGATCCTGAACGTGGCCAGCGCGGCGGCGGGCAAGCTGCAGATGAACCAGGAATTGAATGACCTGGTGCAGGCGCTGGGCTGCGGCACCGGTGCCAAGTACCGCGAGGAAGACCTGCGCTATGAGAGGGTCATCGTGATGACCGACGCCGACGTGGATGGCGCGCATATCGCCTCGCTGCTCCTGACCTTCTTCTATCGCGAAATGCCGGACCTGATCGCGGGCGGCCACCTGTTCCTGGCCATGCCGCCGCTCTATCGCCTCACCCACGGCGGCAAGACCGTCTATGCCCGCGACGATGCCGACCGCGAGCGGCTTCTGAAAACGGAATTCCGCACCGGATCGAAGGTGGAAGTGTCGCGCTTCAAGGGCCTGGGCGAGATGATGCCCGCCCAGCTGAAGGAAACCACGATGCGGCCGGGCCATCGCACTCTGCTCAAGGTGCATGTGCCCGACGGCGACGAGAAAGAAACCGAAAACCTGTTCGAACGGCTGATGGGCAAGAAGCCGGAACTGCGCTTCCAGTTCATCCAGGAGAACGCGGAGTTTGCCGCCGAGGCCATCGACATCTGATCGACAGTCGTTCTGCCACCGTTTTATGATGGTCGCGCGGCCGGACGCCCTGCGGGCTGGCCGACGCTCCCGCAGAGTTCGCCGCCGAGGCCATCGACATCTGATCCGCTAGTGCAACGGCTGGCGGCCCGGGGCGACCAGGCCGATGCTGCCGCCGATCACCGTCTGATCGCCCTGGCCCGAGGGCACCGCGTCGCGCGGCCTTGCTCCCGACAGCAGCGCGCCCCTGGGCGGAAGACCGCGGCGGACCTCCGCGAAGCGCAGCCACACGTTGCGGAAATCACCGTCCAGCACGATACGGGCACGGGCGCAATCGGGCGTGCGGCAAAGGATCATGGTGTTGCCCGACGCCGCGGACGGAACGCCGTCGACCGACAGCGACTTGAGCCCGGCGCGCGCCGGTACATCGAGGATCATGCCATCGGCCTGGGCGGAGCCGTGCATCGTCAGCACCACGCCGCCGCTTGTATGGGTGTCTAGCTCCGCGCCGGGCACGGGCGTTTTCGCCGCGCCCGCCGGCGCCAGATAGCCGGACAGCCCCAGGCCGGGAATGCGCACGGGCGCGTCGCTGAAAGTGGCACCGGCTGCGGCGGCCATCGCCGAATCCGGCGGGATATCGCCATTCACCAGCCAGGCAGCTTTGCCGCGGTTTTCCAGATAGGTGATGTTCATCCGCGCGGGCGCGGCGGGGCTGTGGGCGGGCACCATGCCGGCCACGGCCGCAAGACCCAGCGCCAGCACCAGCGCGACGGCGAAGGATGCCGTCCATGCCGGCCCGCGCACCGGCGCCAGCAGCGGCAGCACCGGCACCAGCGCGAAGGCGGCGGTGACGGTGAAGATGGGATGGACCTTCAGGCCCATCAAAGGCTCGGTCCCGGCATTGAGCTGCAGCCAGATCACCAGCGCCGGAATTGCCGCGATCAGCAGCGCCAGTCCGCGCCCGCCGCGCGCGGTGATCAGCAGCAGCGGAGCCGCGACCAGCGCGGGAAACAGGAAATAGGGCGACAGGCCGGGTGCCAGCAGCGCGCAGGCGATGGCAAGCCAGCCCATCCAGCCCCAGGAGGCGACCGCGCCCGATCCGCGCGCCGTCGCCAGCGCCACCGCCCACACGCCGAAGCCCAGCGAAAGCCTGAGCCAGACCGGATGGGCGAAGGAAGGATCGACGGTGCCCGCTATCCAGACGGCCAGGCCGTGCAGGGCAAAGCCCATCGCCACCGATCCTGCCAGCAGCAGCGGCGGCATGGCCAGGGCGAGCAGCGGCCGCCCTGGCGTGCGCAAATCGCGCCGCCGAAGCATTCCCGCCACCAGGATCAGCACAAAGGCGGCAATCGCCAGCGGCAGCGCCCAGCCCGCGGACAGGCGCGGCAGCCAGCGTCCCAAGATGTCGAGATAGATCGCCTCGCCCCCCTTCAACGCGCCGGCATCGCTGTTCGCCAGCGCCCTGGAAAGCCCCAGAGCTGCCTCGCCATGCTGTTGCAGGCCGGAAAGATCGATGCCGGCGCGCACGTCCAGCGGCGTGTGATAGGCGGCGATGTTGCCGATCAGGGCGAAATTGTAGCCCGTGACGCCCGCCTGCAGGAAAGGCGTAAGGTCGGTGTCGTTGGGCAGGTACTTGTAGATTTCGGCGTAAAGCGACGAAGTCGCATAATGCGAAACGTTGCGCGCATAAAGATCGATCAGTGGTGCATTGCCGGGGCTGGTCTGGAAAAGATAACTGGGGCCCTGGTTGCCGCGAGCCTCGACATTGATCACCGCCAGGGGGCGCACCGTTCCGGCGCGCAGGAAGGCGGCGGCGCCGAGCATTCCGCCCTCCTCCCCATCGGTGAACAGCACATCGATCGGATGGCGCCCAGCAAAGCCCGACGCCTTGAGCGCGCGGATCGTCTCCAGCAGCGTGGCGACGCCGCAGCCGTCGTCGCAGGCGCCCGGACCCGCCGCCACCGAATCCAGATGCGCCATCAGCAGCACCGGATCGCCCAGGCCCGGCGTGACCTCAGCAAAGATGTTGCCGACCGTGCCGCAACTGACCGCGTGCCAGCGCGTCTCGCCGAAACAGCTCATCGTCGTCCCGGTCTGCGCGTCCACCCCCAGCCCGGCCAGCGCGTCCAGCAGACGGCTGTGCACGGCGGCATTTTCCGGGGAACCGGCGGGATGGGGCTTTTGCGGCCCCAGCACCTTGCCCAGCACAGTGCCGGCGCGCAGGGCGGAGAAAGTTTCACGGGGCGCGCCGGCCGGGACAGGCGTCGGCCGGTAAAGGCCATGGGCCGCCAAAAGCCACAGGCCCAGGCAAAGCGCCGCCAATATCCATATCCGCAAGAATGCCATGCCGGAAGTTCCCACCTGCGGTCGCACTCTAGCCGCGTGACCTTGCTTTTTCAGCGAATATCCCTATGTATCGCTCTGGTAAGAGCCGCACCGCCAATCCGGGTGTCTGCGGCCTGGGCGCCACACCGAGCGCCCCTTTTCAGGAGCGTGCTACGAACAGTGTGACGACCTCCGGCGCGGAAGCCGGAATGGGTGAAGTTATTGAAAATACCGAGACTTCTTCCCCAATCGAGAATGTGACCACGAACGCTTCGGCTGAAGCGTCCGTCGAAGGCTTCGACGGCCTTGGCCTTTCCGACGAAATCCTGAAGGCGGTCGCCGACAGCGGCTATACCACGCCAACGCCCATCCAGGCGCGGACGATTCCCCTGGCCATGCAGCGGCGCGACGTGATCGGCATCGCCCAGACCGGCACCGGCAAGACTGCTTCCTTTACCCTTCCCATGATCGAGATGCTGTCCAAGGGCCGCGCCAAGGCGCGCATGCCCCGCGCATTGGTGCTGGAGCCGACCCGCGAACTTGCCGACCAGGTGTCGGAAAGCTTCGACAAATACGCCAAATACACCAAGCTCACCCACGCGCTGCTGATCGGCGGCACGGCGATGGACGAGCAGATCAAGAAGCTGGACCGCGGCGTCGATGTGCTGATCGCCACGCCCGGCCGCCTGATGGATCATTTCAACCGCGGCCGCCTGCTGCTCTCCCAGGTCAACATCCTGGTGATCGACGAAGCCGACCGCATGCTCGACATGGGCTTCATTCCCGACGTCGAGGAAATCTGCAAGAAACTGCCCTTCACCCGCCAGACCCTGTTCTATTCGGCGACGATGCCGCCGGAAATCCAGCGCCTGACCGACCAGTTCCTGCACAATCCCGCCCGCATCGAGGTCTCGCGCCCTGCCACCACCGCCACCAACATCACCCAGGAACTGGTGATGATCCCGGCGAACGACTGGGCCAAGCGCGAGGCGCTGCGCCGGCTGATCCGCGAGGCGGACGCCACGCTGAACAACGCCATCGTCTTCTGCAACCGCAAGCGCGATGTCGATGTCGTGGCCAAGAGCCTGGCCAAGCACGGCTTCGACGCTTCGCCGATCCATGGCGACCTGGACCAGAGCCTGCGCATGAAGACGCTGGAGAAGTTTCGCAGCGGTGAACTGAAGATCCTGGTGGCGTCCGATGTGGCGGCGCGCGGCCTCGACGTGCCCAGCGTCAGCCATGTCTTCAATTTCGACGTGCCGATCCATGCCGACGACTATGTCCACCGCATCGGCCGCACCGGCCGCGCCGGCCGCAGCGGCCTGACCTATATGCTGGCCAGCAAGCGCGACGAGAAATACATCGACGCGATCGAGAAAATCACCGGCCAGACCCTGACCCGCCGTGAAATGATGGACATCGAGGTCCGCGAGGATGTGCGTCCCCGCCGCGATGGCGATCGTCATGGCGGCAAGGGCGGACGCGGCGGCGAGAGGGGCCGTGGCCGCGACGGCAAGCAGCGTGACCGCCGCCCGCCGGATGGCAAGTATCACGACCAGGTTGCCGCGATGGAGCCGACGGCGCCGCAGCCCGAAACGGCCGTGGCCGCCGTGCCGTCCCATCCATCCCCCGGCAAGCCTGTCGAAAAGCGCCGTGCTGAAACCCAGGACAACCAGCAGGCAGGCAGGCCGCCGCGCGAAAAGCCGCGCCGGGAGCGGAGCGAGCGCGGCAGCCAGCGCGAGCACAATGCCCGTGCCGCCCGGCCCGAGACGGTGGATCACAGCCAGCTGCCGGCCTTCCTGTTCCGGCCGGCCTCGCTGAAAAAGCCCGAGCCCCAGCCCGAATAGCCCGCCGGGAGCAACCCGCCCCGGCGCGGGAAAGAGCCGCCAAAAGCCTCGATTCCTGCCGGAATCCGGGGTGTTTGCGCTCGCCATTTAGTGGTTTTTTACGATGCGGCGTGCACGATTGCCGCAAGGGGGGCCGGGATCATCTTCCCGCGAACCGAACGGGGATCGTTGTGTACAAACCGGAACGCGAACAGGCTCTTGCCAAGACCGCACTGGCCCTGATGGGCGAATGCGGCGTCATCGCCACGCCGGAAAATTTCGAACTGTTCTATGCCTATGCCTCGGGCGAGAACCCCGCGATCACCCAGGCGATGGGGACGCTGATCTCGGCCAGGCGCCCCTTCACGCCCGAGATCCTTCTGGACCTGCGGTTGCGCTGCCTGTCGGGCGCGCGCGCAGCCCGCGCCATGGAAGACCTTGGCGCCAACATGCGCGGCGTCATCGACGATGTGCTGGGAAAGCTGGAGGCGTCGGCGCGCGACACCAGCAACTACAAGGACGCGCTGTCGGCGGCCACGGGCGAATTGGGCGCAGAGCGCAGCCCAGCGGACCTGCGCGCGCTGGTCGACCGGCTGGTCGCCGCCACCCGCGCCATGGAGGTGCGTACCCGCAGCCTGGAAGGCGAGTTGCAGGCATCATCCGAGCAGGTCAGCGAACTGCGCTCCAAGCTGGACAATGTCCGCAAGGAGAGCATGACCGATCCCCTGACCGGCATCGCCAACCGCAAGGCGTTCGACGACGCCATGTACCAGGCGCTGGACCAGATCGCGGCCGGCGGGGAGGAGGTGGCGCTGCTGCTGTGCGACATCGATCATTTCAAGAATTTCAACGACACCTGGGGCCACCAGACCGGCGACCAGGTGCTGCGCCTGGTGGCAAACTGCCTGGCCGAGAACGTCAAGGGCCGGGACACCGCCGCCCGCTATGGCGGCGAGGAATTCGCCGTGCTGCTGCGCGGCTCCGGCCTTGCCGCCGCAACCCGCGTGGCCAACCAGATTCGCGAGGGGGTGAAGTCCAAGAAGCTGGTCAAGAAATCCACCGGCGACGTTCTGGGCACCATCACGATCTCGATCGGCGTGGCCCAGTTGATGCCGGGCGAAAGCGCCGACGCCGCGATCCGCCGCGCCGATGCCTGCCTTTATGGCGCCAAGCATCATGGGCGCAATCAGGTGATCAACCAGAATGATCCGCGCGTGGCGGCGCTGGAGCCCAGCGCGGCCTGATTATCGCCAATGCCGGGTTCAGGCCTGGGACGGCGTGATCTGGACCGACTCGCCGCAGCCGCAGGCGGATGTCTGGTTGGGGTTGTTGAAGACAAAGCGCGCGCCCAGTTTTTCCTGAACGAAATCCAGCTCGGTGCCGATCAGGAACAGGATGGCCTTGGGGTCAATGAAGATCTTCACGCCCTTGTCCTCCACCACTTCCTCGAAGGGCTTTGCGTCCTCGGCATAATCCATGGTGTAGCTCATGCCGGCGCAGCCGCCGTTCTTCACGCCCACGCGCACGCCCTGATAGCGGCCATCGGCGCCGGTCATGATTTCGCGCACGCGCATGGCGGCGGCTTCGGTCAGCTTGACCGGCTTGGGACGTTCACGGCGGGGTCGGGCGGGGGCTTGCGTTTCCATCAGTACATGTTCAGTTCGAGTTTGGCTTCTTCGCTCATGCGGTCGGGCGTCCAGGGCGGGTCGAAAGTCATGTTGACCGTCACCTCGCCGATGCCGTCCACGGTTTCAAGCGCCGCCTTGACGTTGCCGGGCATCTCTCCGGCCACCGGGCAGTTGGGCGCGGTCAGCGTCATGTCCACGGTGACATCCTTGGTGTCGGAAACGTCCACCTTATAGATAAGTCCCAGCTCATAGATATCAACCGGGATCTCCGGGTCGTAGACGGTCTTCAGCGCGCCGACCAGCTTTCCGGTGAATTCGTCCAGTTCCTGGGGGCCGAGGCCGATGCTTTCGGATGCTTCCGGCTTGTGGGCGATCTCGCTCATGCCGCGCCCTCCTCCGTTGCCATTCTGCCCTCTTCGACAGCATTCCTGAATGTATGCCAGGCCAGGGTCGCGCACTTCACCCGCATGGGAAATTCGCTGATCCCGCCCATCACTTCCAGCGTTTCGCGGTCGTCATCAGACAGGCCCGGCGCGTCCTCGCCCCTGACCAGGTGCAGAAAGCCTTCCATCAGCTTTTCGGCGTCTTCTTTCGTGCGGCCCTTCAATAGGGCGGCCATCATCGAGGCGCTGGCCTGACTGATGGCGCAGCCCTTGCCTTCGAAGGCGATGTCGGCCACGCGGCCGTCGGCATCCAGATTCAGATAGACGGTCACCCGGTCGCCGCAGAGCGGATTATAGCCTTCCGCCTTGTGGCTGGCGCCGGCCATGGCGCCGTAATGGCGCGGATGACGCGAGTGATCCAGGATCACTTCCTGATAGAGTTCGCGCAGCGCGTTATCCATGAAGCACCTCGCGCGCCTTGGCCAGCCCGGCCACCAGGGCATCGACATCGGCCCTGGTGTTGTAGAGCGCGAAGCTGGCGCGGGTGGTGGAGGTGACGTTAAAGCGCTCCATCAGCACCTGGGCGCAGTGATGGCCGGCGCGCACCGCCACGCCTTCGCGGTCCAGGATGGTGGCCAGGTCATGGGCGTGCATGCCGTCGGCCTCGAAGGACAGGATCGCGCCCTTGCCCGGCGCATCGCCGATCACCCGCAGCCAGTTGAACTGGCTTACCTGCTCGCGCGCGAAGGAGAGCAGATCGTGTTCGTGCGCCGCGACTGCCGCGCGGTCAAGGCCCATCAACCAGTCCAGCGCCGCGCCAAGGCCCGCCGCCTCGATGATGGGCGGGGTGCCCGCCTCGAACCGCGCCGGCGGATCGGCATAGGTGATGCGGTCCTTCATGACTTCGCGGATCATCTCGCCCCCGCCATTGAAGGGGCGCATGGCCTTCAGGTGCGCGCGCCTGGCATAGAGCGCGCCAATGCCGGTGGGACCGTAAAGCTTGTGACCGGTGAGGACATAAAAGTCGATGTCCAGCGCCTGCACATCGACGATTTCGTGCACCGCGCCCTGGCAGCCATCGGCCAGCACCGGCACGCCCTTGGCATGCGCGCGCGCAATGATTTCCTTCAGCGGCGTCACCGTGCCCAGCACATTGGACATATGGGTGATGGCGACCAGTTTCGTCTTCGGCCCGATCGCGCCGTCCAGCGATTCGACATCCAGGCTGCCGTCATCGGCCACGTCCACCCAGTGCAGCACCGCACCGCAGCGCTCGCGCAGAAAATGCCAGGGCACGATGTTGGAGTGATGTTCCATCACCGACAGCACGATCTCGTCGCCCGGCTGGATGGTGGGCATCAGATGGCTGTAGGCAACCAGGTTGATCGCCTCGGTCCCGCCCTTGGTGAAGACGATCTCATCCTCGCGCGCGGCGTTCAGGAATTTCTGCACCGTGCGGCGCGCGGCCTCGTAGCGGTCGGTGGCGGCGGCGGAGAGGAAATGCACGCCGCGGTGGACATTGGCATATTCGCTTTGGGCGAAATCGCGCATGGCATCCAGCACCACATCGGGCTTCTGGGCCGATGCGCCGCTGTCCAGATAGACCAGCTTCTTGCCATAGACGGTGCGCGACAGGATCGGGAACCGGGCGCGGACGGCTTCGGCGTCGAAGGGCATGGCGATCTTTACGGGAGCCGTCATGTCACGGCCTCCAGCGCGGTCAGAAGTTCGGTGCGGGCCAGTTCGCGGTTGTCCATGTCGGCGATCTGGGCCACCGCATCTTCCAGGAATGCCTGCAGCAGCATGCGCCGCGCATGTGCCTCCGGGATGCCGCGGGCGCGCAGGTAGAACAGCGATTCCGCGTCCAGGTCGCCCACCGCCGCGCCATGGGCGCATTTGACGTCATCGGCAAAGATTTCCAGTTCGGGCTTGAGATCGGCTTCCGCCGTTTCGCCCAGAAGCAGCGCCTTGGCGGTCTGGCGGCTGTCGCTGCCGTCGGCACCCTTCGCCACCGTGACCCTGCCCTGATAGATGGCATGGCCCTTGCCCGCCGCGACATGCTTGAACAGCTGGGTGCTGACCGTATTGCCCGCCGCATGAGTGACATGGGTGGTGATATCGCTGTGGCGGGCGCCGTCCAGCAGCGCCACGCCGGACAGATGCGCCTGCGCCCCCGCGCCTTCCAGCGCGATCTCAAGCTCCATGCGCGACAGGCGCGCGCCGAAGCCGGTGAAATGGCCGCGATAGATGGCGCCCGCGGCAACGCGCACGGCGGCTTCCTCGACCAGCACGGCGTTGTCCAGCGCCGGGCAGATGCGCATATGCTCCAGGCTTGCGCCTTCGCCCAGCACGATCTCGAAACCGACATTGCGGAAATCGGCGGCGGTAACGCCTTCGACCAGATTGAGCGAAGCGCCCTCTTCCACCACAAGCAGCGCGCGCAGATGGCCGGGCCCGGTGAAATCCAGCTTCAGCGGCTCGGCCGGCGCGAGCCCCCTGGGCACGCGAAGGGCGATGCCGCCATCCGACAATGCCAGCGAGGCGGCGTTCATGGTGTTGCCGGACTCATGCGCGAAATTCCGCGTCACCCAGGCCGGCGGATTTGGGCGCGCCAGGTCCCACACATCCATGCCATAGGGCAGGCTTTTGACCAGATATTCGGCCACCACCGCGCCCACGCCGGCTTCGCCCAGCGCGGCGCGCAGGTCGGAATATTTCCATTCCTCGATGCGCCGGTGGGGCAGCCCGCGCTCGTTCACCAGCGCAGCCGCCCTGGCGCGCCGCTGTTCCGACAGGGCGATGGCGGATAAAGCACTCATGGAAGCACCATCATGCCGGGCACAGTCATGCTGCTTGGCCCACGATATGTTCATAACCCTTGGCTTCCAGTTCCAGCGCCAGTTCCTTGCCGCCTTCGGCAACGATGCGGCCACCAGCCAGCACATGGATCCGGTCGGGCACGATGTAATCCAGCAGGCGCTGATAGTGCGTGATCACCAGCATGGCCCGTTCGGGCGAGCGCAGGCCGTTGACGCCTTCCGCCACCAGACGCAACGCATCGATGTCGAGGCCGGAATCGGTTTCGTCCAGGATCGCCAGCTTCGGCTCGAACAGCGCCATCTGCAGGATTTCCAGGCGCTTCTTCTCGCCGCCGGAAAAGCCGACATTGAGCGCGCGCTTGAGCATTTCTTCCGACACGTTCAGCGTCTTCGCCTTGGCGCGCACCAGCTTGAGGACGCCCACTGCGTCCAGGTCGGCGTCGCCTCTTGCGCGGCGCTGGGAATTCAGCGCCGTCTTGAGGAAGGTCATGGTGGTGACGCCGGGAATTTCCACCGGATACTGCATGGCCAGGAACACGCCCTTGGCGGCGCGCTCCTCCGGCGGCATGGCGGCCATGTCCTCGCCGCCATAGGCAATGGAGCCTTCGGTGATGTCATAACCGGCGCGGCCCGCCAGCACATAGGACAGCGTGGACTTGCCCGAACCGTTGGGGCCCATGATGGCATGCACTTCGCCCGCCCCGATGGAGAGCGTCAGGCCCTTGAGGATTTCCTTGCCCTCGACGGCGACGTGCAGGTTTTTGATCTCAAGCATCGAACAAATCCAAAGTAAAATTGTCATGGTCCACCGGAGTGCGGGCCATCCAGTTGACACAGGCGCTCTTGCTGCAAGCCTCTCGCGGCATCACCTGGGTGGCCCGCATTCGCGGGCCATGACATGTGAAGAAGCGAATCATCCCACGCTCCCTTCCAGCGAGATGCCCACCAGCTTCTGGGCCTCGACCGCGAATTCCATCGGCAGCTGCTGCAGCACTTCCTTGCAGAATCCATTGACGATCAGGCTGACCGCCTCGTCCTGCGGGATGCCGCGGGCCAGGCAATAGAAAAGCTGATCCTCGGCGATCTTCGACGTGGTGGCTTCGTGTTCGATGCGCGCGGTGGGATTGCGGCTTTCGATATAGGGCACGGTGTGTGCGCCGCATTCGCTGCCGATCAGCAGCGAGTCGCACTGGGTATAGTTGCGCGCGTTCTTCGCCTTGCCATAGACGCTGACCAGCCCGCGATAGGTGTTCTGCGCCTTGCCGGCTGAAATGCCCTTGGAGATGATGCGGCTGCGGGTGCCCTTGCCAAGGTGGATCATCTTGGTGCCGGTGTCGGCCTGCTGATGGTGATTGGCGATGGCGATGGAATAGAATTCGCCCACGCTTTCGTCGCCGCGCAGGATGCAGGACGGGTATTTCCAGGTAATGGCCGAGCCCGTCTCGACCTGCGTCCAGCTGATCTTGGACTTGCGGCCGCGGCAGTCGCCGCGCTTGGTGACGAAATTGTAGATGCCGCCCCTGCCTTCCTCGTCGCCCGGATACCAGTTCTGGACGGTGGAATATTTGATCTCGGCATCGTCCAGCGTCACCAGCTCCACCACCGCAGCATGCAGCTGGTTCTCGTCGCGCTTGGGCGCGGTGCAGCCTTCCAGATAACTGACATAGCTGCCTTCGTCGGCGATGATCAGCGTGCGCTCGAACTGGCCGGTTTCCGCGGCGTTGATGCGGAAATAGGTGGACAGCTCCATCGGGCAGCGCACGCCCCTGGGCACATAGACAAATGTGCCGTCGGAAAACACCGCCGAATTCAGGGTGGCGAAGAAATTGTCGGTCACCGGCACGACCGTGCCCAGATACTTCTTCACCAGGTCGGGATAGTCGCGGATCGCCTCGCTGATCGGGCAGAAGATCACGCCCGCCTGGTTGAGCTTTTCCTTGAAGGTGGTGGCGACCGAGACGCTGTCGAACACCGCGTCCACCGCCACGCCGGCCAGCGCCATCTGCTCGTGCAGCGGGATACCCAGTTTTTTATAGGTCTCCAGCAGCTTGGGATCGACCTCGTCCAGCGATTGCTTCTGGGGCGCGGCTTTGGGCGCGGCATAATAATAGGCGTTCTGGTAGTCGATCTTCGGGTAATGGACCCGCGCCCAGGTCGGCTCCTTCATCTGCACCCAGCGGCGGAATGCGGCCAGGCGCCATTCCAGCATCCAGTCCGGCTCGCCCTTCCTGGCCGAGATGTAGCGGACAGTGTCTTCGGAAAGGCCCTTGGGGGCGCGCTCCATCTCGATGTCGGTGACAAAGCCGTATTTGTACTTGTCACCGATCTCGGCGACGGTCTTGCGGGTTTCTTTCTGCACGGCGCTGGACATCAGGCTGCCCTGTCGGTTTGCGGCGAGCGGCGGCTGCGCTCGGCCAGCTTGACCAGCGATTCCACCGCGGCCTGGACGTCTTCGTTGGTGTTGCTCCAGCCGAAGCTGGCGCGCAGCGCGGCCTGGGACAGTTCCGGTGCAACACCCATCGCCGCCAGCACATGCGAAGGCGCGATCCTGCCGGAGGAACAGGTGGCGCCCGCACTCATGCACACGCCGTCAAGGTCCAGCGCGATCAGCGCGGATTCGGCGGTAATGCCGGGAATGGCGAAATTGCTGGTGCTGCAAAGACGCTCGGCGGCGGCACCGAAGATGACCGTGTCGGGCAGCGCCTTTTTCAGCGCCGCTTCGAAGCGTTCGGTCAGGTGCACCAGGCGCGCGCGCTCGCCATCGGCGCCCAGCAGCGTGTGGGCCGCAGCCCCGAATCCCGCGATGCCGGCCAGGTTCTCGGTGCCCGCGCGCAGACCCTTCTGCTGGCCACCGCCCAGGATCTGGGGACGCAGCGGTGCGCCATCGGCAACGATCAGCGCGCCCACCCCCTGCGGGCCGCCCATCTTGTGCGCCGACAGCACCATGTAGTCGCACAGCGAAAAATCCAGTGCCGTCTTGCCCGCGGCAGGCACCGCATCGACCAGCAGCAGCGCACCGGCCTCGCGGGCCAGGCGCGAGACTTCGGCCAGGGGCTGGATCACGCCGGTCTCGTTGTTGGCCGCCATGACCGCCACAAGGGTGCGGCCCTTGCCTTCGCGCAGGGCGACGCGCAGCGCCTCGGTATCCACCACGCCATCGGCCGTCACCAGCAGATGGGTCAGCCTCAGCCCGGGCAGGTCTTCGGCCACGCGCCGGGCGGTGGCCTGCACGCAGGCATGTTCGATGCCCGATATGAACAGGCGGGTGATGCGCGAAGCCGTGCCGGCTTCCCGTTCGTCCAGCGAACCTTCCACGGCGCCCCGCAGTGCCAGGAAAACGGCCTCGGTGGCGCCGCTGGTGAAGATCACCTGATCGGCTTTCGCACCCACCAGCGCGGCGACGCGCTCGCGCGCCTCGTCCACCACCGCGCGCGCGGCCCGGCCATTGGCATGCACCGAAGACGGATTGCCGCAGACACCCAGCGCATGGGTCATGGCGGCCAGGCTTTCGGGCCTGAGAGGCGAAGTGGCGTTGTGATCGCAATAATGCATGGTGCTCTACTCGGCCGCGACGCTCTTGCCGTTCGCGGAGATGCTGCTTTCAAAGTCCGCGGCATTGCCGTCGTCAGCGAATCCGGCATCGTTGCCAATGTCGTTGCAGGGCCGCGCGCGGCCCAATACGCGCCGCTCGACCACATCGGCCAGGCTGACGGAAGACAGGAAAACATGGATCTGCTGGCCCAGTTCTTCCCACAGGTCATGGGTCACGCAGCGGGCGCCCGATTTGGTGCAGCCCTTGGTGCTGCCGGTCTTGCAGCGGGTGGCGGCGATGGGCTCGTCCACCGCCATGATGATGTCGGCGATCCGCACCTCGCCGGCCGGGCGCGACAGGCGATAGCCGCCGCCGGGGCCGCGGACGCTGGAAACCAGCCCCCCGCGCCGCAGCTTGGCGAAAAGCTGTTCCAGGTAGGAAAGCGAAATGTCCTGGCGGGCGGCGATGTCGGCCAGGGCCACGGGACGGCCCTCACTGCCTGGCAGCACGGCATTTCCGGCCAGATCCGCCATCGCCATCACCGCATATCGTCCCTTGGTGCTCAGCCGCATGGCGCTGTTCCTTCTTCCGCCGCATTCCGGGGCCCTGAAACGGGCGTTTTCCCTTGCTTTTTCACCCCCTTCCCGGTGTAGAGAGGGGCCAAGAAAAACCCGGTCGAATGGGATATAGAGTTCCCGAGTAGCCTGGTCAAGTATTCGCGTCGTTTTGGTGGGTTATTCTGCAAGGCTTTGAAAAACCTGTGAATTATTTGGCCGAAAGCGGCCGGAAATCCTGAGTTTTTTGCTTTGCAGATGGCCGTGGTTGGGAAACGAGACTCCATGCCTGATATCATCCTGCCCGGTTCTGCCGGCCGCATCGAAGCGCGCTACCAGCGGCAGAAGGCCAATGGCGCCCCGATGGCGCTGGTCCTGCACCCCCACCCCCAGTTCGGGGGGACCATGAACAACCCCCTGGTCTATGACCTGTTTCACATGTTCCACGGGCTGGGCTGCACCACCGTCAGGTTCAATTTCCGCGGCGTGGGGCGTAGCCAGGGCAGCTTCGACAATGGCGCGGGCGAATTGTCGGACGCCGCCGCCGTGCTGGACTGGATGAACACGCTTTATCCCAATCCCAGCCATGTGTGGGTGTGCGGCATTTCCTTCGGCGCCTGGATCGGCATGCAGCTTCTGATGCGCCGGCCCGAGATCACCGGCTTCGTCTCCATCGCCCCGCCGGCCAGCATGTACGACTTTGCCTTCCTGGCGCCCTGCCCGGCGTCGGGCCTGATCGTGCACGGCACCAAGGACAATGTTGTGCCCGAGCCCGATGTGCAGAAGCTGGTCGACCGGCTGACTGCACAGAAGGGCATCAAGATCACCTATGAGAAGATCGAGGGCGCCAACCACTTCTTCGACAAGCACGAAGCCGATGTGGTCGAGACGGTGAAGGAATACGTCTCCAACATGATGAGCAAGCCAAGAGAAGGCCGCTAAAGCGGCCTTCTCGCAGCCACCCGTTCCTACGCTGTCGCTAGGAACTGTCCGGGTGGCCCAGTTTCAAAAAAACCGTTCGTCCTTCTCGCCGTCGCCCGATTTATTCGGGCGACCCGGTTTCGCAACGAAACCGGATGCCCCGGACGTAAAGTTTATCCTCCGACCGCGCTTTGCGCGGTTCGGGGAGCCGGGCCTCTGGAATTCCAAAAGATCAGAGCTTGCGGTGAAATTTCCCACCCGTCATCGGCTGGGCGACACCCGTGGTGGTCGGCAGCGACAGCGGCAGTCCCAGCTTCGAGCGCATGGCCAGATAGGCAAAGCCCTGGGCTTCCAGCCCGTCGCCATCCCAGCCAACATCTTCGGCGGCCAGTACCGGCGCGTTCACCCGCGCCTTCAGCATCGCCATGAGCGTCCTGTTGTGACGCCCGCCGCCGCTGACGATCCAGGTCGCGGCCGGTTCGGGAAAATGGGCGCGCGCGGCGGCGAGTGACGCGGCGGTAAAGGCGGTCAGGGTGGCGGCGCCGTCGGCGGGCGGCAGGTCTTTCACCGCGTCCATGCCGAAATCCATCCGGTCCAGCGATTTGGGCGGTGCCCGGTCGAAGAACGGATTGGCCAGCATCGCGGCCAGCGCCGCGTCGTTCACCTTGCCGGTGGCGGCGAAGGCGCCGTCCTCGTCCACCGGACGGCCGGAATGGCTGTGCATCCAGTCGTCGATCGGCGCGTTGCCGGGGCCGGTATCGAAGGCGATCACCTGATCGCCGTTCACGTAGGTCACCTGCGCCACGCCACCTATGTTCACAACCACGACAGGTGAACCCCCTCTGCCTTCGCTGGCCCGAGGGCCAGCTACGGCATCTCCCCCTTCCTGGTGCTTCGCACCGAAGGGGGAGCCTGACCTGAGTTGTCGCACGAGCACCGCGTGATACAGCGGCATCAGCGGTGCACCCTGCCCGCCCGCCTTCACGTCTGCGCTGCGGAAATCATTGACCACATCGATGCCGGTCAGCCGCGCCAGGAGCGCGCCATCGCCGATCTGCCAGGTCCAGTGCCGCTGCGGCCGGTGCAGGATAGTCTGGCCGTGAAAGCCGATCAGGGCCACGGCGCCGGCCTCCAGCCCCGCCCTGTCCAGCAGCGCCTTCACCGCCATGGCATGCGCCTCGGTCAGGTGGCGCTCGGCCTCGCGGATCGACTGGGGCACCGGCGCGCCTTCGGCGACATCACGGGCATCATCAAGGGCGGCGCGCAGCAGGGCGCGCGTGTCCCCATCATAGGGTATGGTCAGGCAGGGGCCGGGGCGTGCGACCTGCTCTCCGTCGGTTTCCAGCAGGGCCGCATCCACGCCGTCCAGCGAGGTGCCGCTCATCAAGCCGATGACTTTTTCAATCTGCGCCATTCGTGCTATGCCGCCTGCCCGTCGATCCAGAGTCAATATCATGCCCGCCGCGCCGCAATTCCAGTCCGAATTCCTCAAGACCTTCGCGGCACGCGGGGCCTATTACGATTGCTCGGCGCCGCAGGACCTGGACGCCCTGTTCGGGCGGGAGCGCGTCACCGCCTATATCGGTTTCGACTGCACCGCCGACAGCCTGCATGTAGGCAATCTGGTGCAGCTGATGACCCTGCGCCGCATCCAGCAGGCCGGGCACAAGCCGATCCTTTTGATGGGCGGGGGCACCACCAAGGCGGGTGATCCCTCCGGCAAGGACGAGACGCGCCAGCTTCTCACCAACGAACAGATTGAACACAACAAGCAGTCGATCCTCTCCGGCATCCGGCATCTGCTGAAATTCGGCGACGGGCCGAGCGACGCCATCCTGGTCGACAATGCCGAATGGCTGGACAAGCTTGAATACATTCCCTTCCTGCGCGAGGTGGGACGCCACTTCTCGGTCAACCGCATGCTGACCATGGACTCGGTGAAGCTGCGGCTTGACCGCGACCAGCCGCTGTCCTTCCTGGAATTCAACTATTCCATCATGCAGGCCTATGACTTTGTCGAGCTTTACAAGCGCTATGGCTGCCGCCTGCAGTCTTCGGGCTCGGACCAGTGGGGCAATATCGTTTCGGGCATCGAACTGGGGCGGCGCATGGAAGGCGCGCAGCTCTTCGGCCTGACTACGCCGCTGATCACCACCGCGTCGGGCGCCAAGATGGGCAAGACCGCCGCCGGCGCGGTGTGGCTGAATGCGAACCGCGTATCGCCGTATGACTACTGGCAGTTCTGGCGCAACACCGAGGACCGCGATGTGGGCCGCTTCCTGCGCCTGTTCTCTGACATGCCGCAAGCCGAGATCGCGCGGCTGGAGATACTGGAAGGTGCCGAACTGAACGAGGCCAAGAAAGTGCTGGCGACCGAAGCGACCGCCATCCTGCACGGCCGGGCGGCGGCGGAAGCGGCGTCGGAAACCGCGCGCCGGGCGTTCGAGGAAGGCGTAACCGCCGAAGGGCTTCCAACCGTCAGCGCCAGGCTGCCGGACGGGATTCTCAATCTTGCGGTCGCGGCCGGCCTGGCGGCTTCCAATTCGGAAGCACGCAAACTCATCATCAACAACGGGTTGAAGCTGAATGATACGGCCGTGAGCGATCCACGCCTGACCGTGGACAGCTCGGCGCTGAACAAGGACGGCGTGCTCAAACTGTCCAGCGGCAAGAAGCGTCATGTGCTCGTGAGGCCACTCTAGACTCCACGCCCCGGCGGACATCGCTATTGCGGCGCAGCGCTTCTTTCGGCGGGCGGATCGGTGTCCGGCTTTCCCGGTTGTGCGTTGGACGGCGCCTTCTGTGCATTCTGCGGCGCATTGGACGGCGCGTTTGCGGCGGTCGGGATATGCCCCTCGAAGATGCGGCGCAGGATGCCCGGCGTCAGCATGGCCAAGGGATTGGTGCTGATGTCGGGATGTTCGGCGTCACCGCTCAGCGAATAGGTCACGCCGAAAATGCCCTCACCCTTCCTGGAGGCCAGGATGTCGCCCAGAAGCGGCACATTGCTGATGATGGAGTTCAGCCCGAAGATCGGCACCAGCGAGCCCTTGAGCGCGATCTGGCCCTTGGGCCGGTCGATATAGCCGTCGGCGCTGGCGCCGATCGCAGGTCCGGCGACACGCGCGCCATTCACGCTGATCACATTGTTCCTGGAGCTGAAGGGCAGCACCAGGCTGTCCAGGGTCATGCCCTCCCCGCCCATCAGGTCGCCCATTCCGGTCAGCGAGCCGGCCGAGAACAGGCGCGCCAGCAGCGACTGGTTGACCATGCTGAATTTCGTCACCGTCAGGGTGCCGGTGAAGTCGGGCGCCTTGCCGTCGCTGGTGTCGGTGGCGCGGCCCGGCAGGATCGCGGTGGCGTTGAGCGCGCCGTTTCGCATGCTTTCGAAGGCGAACAGGCCGCGCATCAGAAGCCCGGCATCGGCCGCGGTCAGCGTCAGGCGCCTTCCTTCCGGCACTGCCACGATATTGGCGCCGATGGGGGCGCCCGGCGAACCGGCATTCCTGTCCAGCGCCAGGGCGCCCGACAGCGACAGGGTGGCGGGCCGCTCGCCCACCCCGGTCAGGTCCATGCTGAAGGGCGTGATCGAGACGCCGTCGCGCATCGCCAGGCGGCCCAGTTGCATGCTGACATGGAAGCGGCCTTCCGGCGTTTCGTCGGCGGGCGCGCCGCTGGCGCCGCGCGCCCCGGTCTGGCCCGTGCCGTTGCGGCCCACCTTGGAGCCGTCCAGCGAACGGCCACGCAGCGTATAATCGTTGCCGCCCGGCCCGCGCTGCAGCTGGAAGGCCAGATCGTTCAAAGCCCCCATCTTGATGCTGGGGAAGGCCAGGCTGGTCAGCTCGCCGCCGCGCGCGAACGTCGCCGTGCCGGTGGCGTTCAGCACCGGCCCGCCGATGCTGATGGTTTCGTCGGTGAGGACGTTGCCGGGGGCGAAATTGGCCACCACATGCCCGGTTGCCGCTTCGCCGGGGCTTTTCTCCAGGTTGACAATGGGCACCGACAGCAGGGCGGGCGTGAAATCGACGGCGACATCGGCCTGGACCAGGGCGCCGCGGTGGCCGGTGATCTGGGCGGTGATGGGCACGGTGCCGCGGAAATAGCGCTGCAGGTTGACACCCAGCTGCGCGCGCACCGCCTCGGTCATGTTGCCCTTCACCGAAAGGCGAGTGGTGATGTTGTCCTGGGTCTTGAGGTCCTCGGTCCAGTCGACCGCCAGCCGGGAATCGGCCATGCCGATGACGCCGGTCTGGTGCAGCCGGTCATTGTCGATGTCGAAATCGACGGCGCCGTCATGGACCTTGATGCGTCCCAGCGTCACCCCGAAACCGTCGACATGCGCCTTCACGCCGATGCCGACATCGTCCACCGGCAGGTCCGCCAGCATGGGCACCTGGAAGGAGAGGTCGGCGCCGGCCGTCCCGCCGGTCTGGCGCGGATCGATGCCGAAGCGGCGGGCATAGTTCAGCGGCGTCATGTCGATCAGGCGCATGATGTCGGGCATGGTGCCATCGACATGCACGCCGAAGCTGCCCACCGTGCCCACCTTGTGCAGTTCGGGGATCAGGGCGGTGCCGCGGCTGGCGATGATCGGCCCGATCCGCCCGCCGGTGAAGTTGGCGCGGAACGTATCGCCGGTCAGCAGCGCATTGCCCTCGATGCCGGTGGCATGGGTCAGCCCGTTGATATAGGCGCCTTCCACCCCCTGCATGGCGAAGGTCATGTTCACGGAGTCTTCGGGCAGGACGGGCCGGTCCATCATGCCGGGCGCGAAATTGCAGGTCGCCTCCAGCGGCCCGATCGAGCCGGCGAAGATGTTGGCGTCGATCCATTCACGCGCGCCGGGCGCCAGCGCCAGCGGCCAATAGTGCAGCAGCGTGCGCACCGGCAGCTGATCAATGTGCGCATGCGCGGAAAGGCCCGGCGCGCCGGTATCTTTCAGGGCCAGCGCCCCCGATGCCGTCAGGCTGAAGCCGGGCGCGGCAAGCGCGGCCCGGGAGACTTCGAAACGGCGGGCCGCGGACAGCCACGCCCCCTCCACCACCAGCGACTGAAAGCTCACCGGCTGCTCGAACAGGCCTGGGGCGTTCACGGCAATGTGCTCGAAAGACAGGCGCGCCTTGATCTGATCCAGCGCGCCATCGGCGTAGACGAAGGTGCCTTCGCCGCGGCCGCGCATGCGGCCCTCGCGCGCGTCCAGGTCGGCGGTCTTGAGCGTCAGCCTGCGGCCGGTGCCCTCATAATGGCCGGTCAGCCTCATCTGCCTGACGTGCAAGGCCTTGTCCTTCAGCAGGCGGGCGGGGATGTTGCCCTGCGCGGTGAGGTCGAAATCGGCATTGTCCAACGCCCCGCCCGGCTTCATGGCGAAGCGGACCGAGGCGCTGGCAGTGAGCGGAACATCCTTGAGCACCGCATAACGCCGCGCGTTGGCGGCCAGCGCGCGCAGGTCCAGCCGGCTGACGGTCAGGTCGCCGCGCAGGGGCGCCTGGCCGGGCGGCAGCAGCACGTTGGCGGTGACATGGCTCTTGCGGCCGGAGATCTCGGTGTCTGCATCGAAGGCCAGCAGAATGTCGGACCCGCGCGAACGCATGGTCAGAGAGGCGCGGGGCGCCACCACGAACAGGCCGCTGGGTTCGTCCATGATGGCAAGGCGTGCGTTGCGCACGGCGAAGCTTTCCAGCGATGAACTGGTGCTGCCCCTGGCCTCGATCACGTCGCTGAGGCGGCGGATCAGGTCTTCGCTGCCCAGGTCCTTCTGCAGCCCCAGCCGGATGCCGCCCTCCTTCAGGTGGACCAGCGTCAGTTGCACGCCCACCAGCGTGATGCGGCGGACCACGACATGGCCGCTGAGGAAAGGAGCCGCCGCCAGGTCGATGTCGGCCTTGGGCGCCTGGGCGACGATGCGGCCCTTGGAGTCGTACATGCGCGCGCCGAGCACCACCAGATTCACGCGGCCTTCGTCGCGGCTCCATTCGATGGCGGCCTGGTCATAGTCCAGCGCGATGCCCGGCAGCGCATCGTGGATGGCCGAAGCAAGCGTGCCACGCAGCGGACCCAGCGACACCGGCCCGATCAGAAGGCGCACGCCGGCACCCACCACGAAGAACACGACCGCCGCCGCCAGCGCCCCCGCAAACAGCGCGGCGCGGCTGATGTGATGAGCCTTTATGAAACGGGCAAAGGGCAGCGTCACGCGGGTCTTCTATACAAAGAGGAGTCCTGCCCCTGGCGGGGCCCCGGCGCGCGACTTTGGGCCGCTCCTGATCGGGCGCCGGCTCACTACTACTTGTGTTAGGCTTAAAAAGGGCAAATGTTCCAGCCCCTTGTCTCAAGATTGTCACCGAATTGGGCGGCTTGCGCGCATTGCCCACGGCGCCGGGATAGGCTTAAATCCCCGGCCTTCAAGGGGATGGCGGGGCCGGGGCATGGCCGGAACAAGGAATGCTGCAACTTTGGGCACGCGAAAGCCGGATTCCCGGAGCACGGCCGCAGGTGGGGCCGTCAGCGGTCTGGCCCCCGCAGACAAGGCCCCGGCGTTCAGGCTCGCCCTGGACACTGGTGAAAACGTTTCCCTGGCCAGCCTGAAGGGCCAGCCTTTTGTTCTGTATTTCTATCCCAGGGACGATACTCCCGGTTGCACGCGCGAGGCGCTGGATTTCAGTGCGGCGCAGAAGAAGTTTGACAGGCTTGGCGTGAAGGTGATCGGGGTCTCGAAGGACAGTCTGGAATCCCATGAAAAGTTCCGCCGAAAGCACAAGCTGACGGTGGCGCTGGGTTCGGACCCTGAAACCAGTGCTGCACTGGCCTGGGGCGTGTGGGGCGAAAAGACCCTGTATGGCCGCAAATTCATGGGCATGGAACGCGCCACCTTCCTCGTCGATGCCGGCGGGCGGATCGTCCAGGCCTGGCGCAAGGTGAAGGTTCCGGGACATGTCGAGGCCGTGCTGGACGCGGCAAAGGCGCTGCTTTGAAGACCTTCTGGAAAAAGCGCAGTTTGACGGGGCTTTTTCGCCCGCGGTTAACCGCGCGTTCCTTTTTCTGGCACAAAAACTTGATCGGCCGGCCTCGGGCGGATGAAATGAGGACCGAAGGCGGGGGCCTCAGGGTCCAGGACAGCACAACAAATCCGAACATGAAGACGACGTTCCTCGAACGCGCCTGGGCGTGGCTGCATGAGACATTCCCCGAGCGGCAGATCTATATCCGCAGTGACGGGCGGGTGCAGTTCTTCACCTTCAGCGCGTCGCTTCAGGCGACCCTGGCGGGCCTGACCCTGATTTTCCTGGGATGGGTGGCCTTTGCCACCGTCAACGTGGTCTTCAAGGACCGCATCATCACCGCCAAGGACCACCGCTACCAGCAGATGCAGCAGGCCTATGAGGGCCGGGTGGCGGACCTGCAGATGTCCTATGACGAACTGAACGGCGCGCTGGTCTCCGCCGAGGACCGCTTCAAGGCCACCGCTGACGGCCTTCAGGCCAAGCAGAACGCCATTACCGGCTTTCTGAACAGGGCCAGCCAGGTCGAGCGGGCCGCCGGCATCTCCGCCGGCCAGGCGCAAGGCCAGCCACAGGGCAAGACGCAGCAGTACACCCAGCTTGCCGGGGCTGCCCCGCGCGACGGCGCCGCCGCCGACAGCGTGGTTGCGGAGGCGCCGGCCGGCTATTTCGACAGCGACGCCGGCAGCGGCATGTCGCAGCTCACCATGCTGCCCGGCCCGGCCGCGCCCCAGCCCCGCAGTGCCGCCAGGCCGCCGCAGCCCGGCCTGCTGGAACGGGCATGGAAATCCGTCAGCGGCTTCTTCCACACCGCCGCCGCCGACGTGCGCCACGCGGTCCATCCGTCCCGGTCCTATGCCAACGCCTATGTCCAGCATCCTGGACTGCGCACGCTGGCCGAACAGACCGCCCGGGTGGCGCGCATCGGCCAGTCCGAGACCGTGCTGATGGCAAGAACCGAAGACACGCTGGATACAGGGATCGGCGGCCTGCGCGCGGTGATGCGTCATGCCGGGATCAATCCCGACCAGTTGACCCGGCGCCTGGAATCGGAGGGCATGGGCGGCCCGGAAATCCCCCTCGACCAGGTTCGCATCGAAGGCATTTCCGATCCGGAATTCACCCGCGCCTATCTCAGCGCCGCCGCGGTGCTGGACCAGTTGAACACCCTGTCGGCGGCCCTGTCGCATGTGCCGCTGGCCCGGCCGGTTCCCGCCGCAAGCTTCGACCGCACCAGCGGCTTCGGCGTGCGGCCTGATCCATTCTCCGGCCGCTATGCATTTCACCCCGGCATCGATTTCGCCGGACCGTGGGGCTCGGCGGTGCATGCCACCGCACCCGGAACCGTGGTGTTCGCCGGCAATCGCGGCGGCTACGGCAACATGGTGGAAATCGATCACGGATTCGGCATCCGCACGCGCTATGCCCATCTTTCGAAGATCACCGTCCGGCAGGGCATGAAAGTCGCCAAGGGCGCAACGGTCGGACAGGTGGGCTCGACAGGGCGCAGCACCGGCCCACATGTGCATTACGAAGTCTGGTACGACAATGTCGTGAAGAACCCCAACAACTTCATCGAGGCTGGTCACCATGTTCTCTAGCAAGACCAAGGAAACCGCTCCTGCTCCCCAACCGGCGGCGGCCCAGCCGGCAGCCAAGCGCGGCCTGCGCGGATCGGCGGCGCCGTCGATCATCAGCGCCGACCTTGTGGTCAGCGGCACCCTCTCTTCGGCGGGCGACATCCAGGTCGATGGGCGGGTGGAAGGCGATGTGCGCAGCGCCGGGCTGGTAATCGGCGACAAGGCCGAGGTTCATGGCGAGATCTATGCCGAAGAGGTGACCGTGCGGGGCAAGGTGGTCGGCCGCATCAATGCCCGCAAGGTCCTGCTGGCCTCCACCAGCCATGTGGAAGGCGACATCCTGCACGAGGCCTTCGCGGTGGAATCGGGCGCTTTCTTCGAGGGCAATTGCCGGCATTCCGACGACCCCCTGGCGAACAACCCGCTGGACAAGCCTTCGCGGCAGCTGTCTGCGCCTGCTTCTGCGCAGCCCGCACCGGTGTTGCCGCCCGCCAACGCCCTGGCGCCGGGCGCGACACTGAGTCCGCTTGGGGCCGGTTAGCGGCGCCGGCCGGTCTCGCAGGCACGGCACGGGCTGACGTCGCGCAGCCTTCAGTGCGATTTTCAGGACGGATCGATGCCTATTCCAGGTCCGCGACAGCCTCGCGGGGCTTGCCGCCGACCTCCTGGGCCAGGGCCGCGGCCATGAAGGCATCGAGGTCGCCGTCCAGCACTTCCTGCGGCACGCGGCTTTCCACCCCGGTGCGCAGGTCCTTCACCAGCTGATAGGGCTGCAGGACATAGGAACGGATCTGGTGGCCCCAGCCGATGTCCGACTTTTCGCCGATGAAGGCGCCGGTCTCGGCCTTCTTCTTTTCCAGTTCGATCTCATAAAGCCTTGAGCGCAGCATGTCCCAGCAGATCGCGCGGTTCTGGTGCTGGCTTTTCTCCGACTGGCTGGTCACCGCGATGCCGGTCGGCAGATGGGTGATGCGCACCGCGCTTTCGGTCTTGTTGACGTGCTGGCCGCCGGCGCCCGAGGCGCGATAGACGTCGATGCGCACGTCCTTTTCCGGAATGTCGATCTCGATGGTCTGGTCGATCACCGGATAGACGGTGACGGACGAGAACGAGGTGTGGCGGCGCGCGTTGGCGTCAAAGGGCGAGATGCGCACCAGCCGGTGCACGCCCGCTTCGGTCTTCAGCCAGCCATAGGCGTTGTCGCCCTTGACCAGCAGGGTGGCCGATTTCAGGCCGCCGCCCTCGCCTTCGCTTTCCTCGATCAGCTGCAGCTTGTAGCCGTGATTCTCGGCCCAGCGCATGTACATGCGAAACAGCATCTGGGCCCAGTCCTGGCTTTCGGTGCCGCCCGCGCCGGCGTGGATTTCCAGATAGGTGTCGTTGCCGTCCGCCTCGCCCGAGAGCATGGATTGAAGGCGCATCTGCTCGGCGCGCCTGCCCAGCGCCTTCAGCGCATTTTCGGCATCCGCCACCATGGCCGCATCATTCTCGGCCTCGGCCATCTCGATCAGGCCCAGCGTATCGGCCAGTTCGTTCTGCATCCTGATGACCGAAGAGACGGCGCTGTCCAGCTTCTGCCGCTCGCGCATCAGCTTCTGCGCGTTCTGCGGGTCGTTCCACAAGGCGGGGTCTTCGGCCCGGGCGTTCAGTTCGTCCAGGCGGCGGGTTGCGGCATCCCAGTCAAAGATGCCTCCTCAGCAGGGTGATGGCCTGCTTGATGTCTTCGGCGGTGCGTTCGATTTCGGGGCGCATGGCGGGTGCTTAATCGAAGGCGTCAGTAGAGTCCACCGGTTCCCTGATCGACCGCGGCAGGCGGCGGGGCGCCCGGGTTCTGCCCGTTGCCGGCCGGGTTTGCGGGGCTGGACACCTGGGTCATGTCGTCCATCTGCCCTGGAGCGCCCCCTTCGCCCGGCGCGCTGCCGGCCTTGAAGGCTTCCATGATCGCGCCGGGGGTGCCGGGCGGCACAGGCTGGCCGCTGTGATAGTCGATGGAGACTTCCTCGATGCCGGGAGCGATGCGGAAGGGCGTGGGCGGCTGGTCGGCCAGCGCATCCTTCATGAAGTCGCGGAAGATCGGCGCGGCGACGGTAGCGCCCTGCTCATCCTCGCCATTGACGTATTTGCCCAGGGTGCGCGGATTGTCGAAGCCGACATAGACGCCCGCCGCCAGGTCGGGTGAGAAGCCCACGAACCAGGTATCCTTGGAATCCGACGAGGTGCCGGTCTTGCCGGCCACCGGCTTGCCCACCGCCAGCACCGTGCGGCCGGTGCCGCGCAGCACCACGCCTTCCAGCATGGAGACGATCTGGTAGGCCGTGCGCGGGTCGATGACCTGCGGCCGCGTGTCGGCCAGCAGCGGCTCTTCCTGGCCGTGCCAGCTCGCGTCGTTGCAGCCCTCGCAGTCGCGGTTGTCGTGGCGCCAGATGGTCTTGCCGTTGCGGTCCTGGATGCGGTCGATCAGCGACGGCTCGACCTTCTTGCCGCCATTCACGAATTCGGAATAGCCGGTGACCATGCGCAGCAGCGTGGTTTCCGCCGCGCCCAGCGCGTTGGACAGAAAGGGCGTCATCTTGTCATAGACGCCGAAGCGGACGGCATAGGGCACCACCTTGTCCATGCCGATCTGGGCGGCCAGGCGCACCGTCATCACGTTGCGCGACAGCTCGATGCCCCGCCGCAGCGTGGTCTCGCCCAGGAACTCATGCTCGAAATTCTCCGGCCGCCACAGGCCCTGGCCCGGCCCCATGTCCATCACGAAGGGCGCGTCCAGCACCTTGCTGGCGGGGGTGTAGCCATTGTCCAGGGCCGCGGCATAGACGAAGGGCTTGAAGGAGGAACCGGGCTGGCGCATCGCCTGCATGGCACGGTCGAACTGCGAGGAGGCGTAGGAAAAACCGCCCGACAGTGCCAGCACGCGGCCGGTATGGGGGTCCATCGCCACGATGGCGCCGTTGATCTCAGGGATTTGGCGAAGACCGAATTCGCCGGGCTTGGCGCCGTCCTTGGGATCGAGCGGTTCGACATAGACGACGTCGCCGGGCTTGACCACCTGTTCGGGGCGGCTGGGCGTGGCGCCCCAGCGCTGGTTCTTCAGCTCCGGCTTGGCCCACTTGTAGCCGTCAGGCGTAATCGAAGCGGTGGTGCCGTCGGCAAAGCCGATGGTCGCGTTCCTGCCGGAATAGCCCAGCACCGCCGCCAGCCGCCAGGTCTCGATGCCCGACTGGTTGTCGGGATCGGCGGCCAGCTTGGCCAGCGCGATTTTCCAGTCACCCTTGACGTCGGCGTGCAGCCTGGCGCCGCGCCAGCCGTGGCGGCGGTCATAACGCACCAGCCCGGCGCGCAGCGCGCTGACGGCGAAGTTCTGCAGGCGGGTATCCAGCGAGGCGCGCACCTGCAGGCCGGAATCATAGAGGCCGTTATAGTGATACTTGTTGATCAGCAGGCGCCGCACCTCTTCGACGTAATAGGCGACGTCGGCGGCCTGGCTGCCCAGCGGGCGGGTCTGCGTGACCAGCGGCTCGGCCTTGGCGGCGGCGGCCTGGGCGTCGCTGATATAGCCATTGTCGTTCATCTGGTCGATCACCCAGTTGCGGCGGGTGACCGCGGCGGCGTGATAGCGGCGCGGATCGTAATTGGCCGGGCCCTTGGGCAGCGCCGCCAGGAAGGCGACTTCGGCGACGTCCAGCTCGTCCAGCGACTTGCCGAAATAGTTCAGCGAGGCCGCGCCGATGCCGTAGCAATTCTCGCCCAGATAGATCTCGTTCAGATAGAGCTCGAGGATCTTTTCCTTCGGATAGGTCGCGTCGATGCGCACCGCCAGGATCGCCTCGCGGATCTTGCGGCTGAACTTGACGTCGGAATTGAGCAGGAAGTTGCGCGCCACCTGCTGGGTGATGGTGGAGGCGCCCTGCGGGCGGCGTCCCTGCAGCACCAGGCCCACATCCTTGATCGCCGCGCGCAGGATGCCCGACGGGTCGATGCCCGGATGGCTGTAGAAATTGCGGTCCTCGGCGCTGGTGAAGGCCTGCTTGACCAGCTTGGGAATGAAGGCGGCGGGAATGAAGATGCGCCGCTGGCGGGCATATTCGCCCAGCACCGTGCCGTTGCCGGCATAGACGCGGGTGGTGATGGGCGGGGCATAGTTCTTGAGTGTCTGAACGCTGGGCAGGTCGCGGGTGATGGCAATCACATAGACCGCCACCGCACCCAGCGCGACAACGGCAAGCGCGGCCATCGTCAGGCCGAACCATTTCATCAGACGGGAAAGCATCACATCGCAATCTGCATGGGGACGGACCGATTTATAGTTGCCGGGCAAGGGGATGGGAAGAGCGCGACGGCAAACGGACCCCTGCCCGGGTTCCCTGTGCGCATCACTCCGGGTTCCCCAGCGCCTGGCGCGTCGGCGGGGCAAATTGACTGTCCACGGCATCGGCGATGGCGCGGGCGACGCCGGAACGCCAGGATTCGGTGTTCATCTGCGCCGCGTCCTTCCGGTTGGACAGATAGCCCAATTCGATCAGCACCGCGGGCACATCGGGCGCCACCAGCACCGCCAGGCTGGCGGAACGGTGCGGACTGCGCGCCAGTATGTCGGTGACGTTCTTCAGGCTGGACAGCGCCGTGGTGGCGAAGCGCGAGGATTTGTTGATGGTATCACGCTGCGCCAGGTCGATCAGGATGGGCGCGACGGGATTGTTGTCGCCCGACAGATCGACGCCCGCAATGATGTCGGACTGGTTTTCACGCTTGGCGAGCGCGGCGGCCTCGCGGTCGGAACGGCCGTCGCTGAGGGTATAGATGGAAAGCCCGGTCACCTCATGGTCGGGATTGGAATCGGCGTGCAGCGAAATCAGAAGGTCGGCCCTGTCGGCGCGCGACATGGCCACCCGCTGGCGCAGGGGAATGAAGGTGTCGTCGTCGCGCGTCATGTGCACGCTGTAGCCGCGCGCCTTCAGCACCCTGGCCAGGCGCAGGCCCTCGGCCAGCACCAGGTCCTTTTCCAGAAGGCCGTTGACGCCGGCGGTCCCCGAATCCAGGCCGCCATGGCCGGGATCGATCACGATCACCTTGCCCCTTGCGCCGCGCCGCGCTGCATCGCCTGCGGGGGACTGTGAGGCGGCGATCATCGCCGCCAGCTTTTCGGCATCGCTTTCGCGCTTCTTAAGGTCGGCCGGCCAGCCGGCGCCGGCATCGAATTTGGCGCGGTTGGTGGGGAACAGGTCGATTACCACGCGATAGCCGAAGCCGTTTGACGGCGGCAGCACCAGCGTGTCGGACACCGTGACCGGCCGGTTCAGGTCCAGCACCATGCGCGAATTGCCGTTGCGGAACAGGCCGTAGCGATAGCTCTTGATGGCGCCATAGCCGGTGGGGCGCGGTGGGGCGCCCAGCTTCCACGCCACTTCCGGCATGTCGATCACCACGCGGTCGGGGTTGGCCAGCGAAAAGGCGCGCAGGTTCACCGGATCGGACAGTTCCAGCACCAGCCTCGTGCGGTCGTCATGGTCGCCGATGCGCGCGCTCATCACGATGGGCAAGGGCCCGCGCGGCCGGGCTCCCACGCTGGGCGCGGAGACATTCTCGGCCGGCCTGGGGGCGGCGGGGGCCTGCGGCAGGCTTTCGGTGCTGTGCATCAGCCGGGAAATCGCGTCGTCGCCCATCGCCGCCGGCGCCACCAGCACCAGGGTGAAAACGGTAACGAAGATGCTCAGAACGCGCACTTGCCCTCTTGTCCCGATACCCGAGGCTCCATGCCTCTCGAATCTGCGTTTCGGAGCCTAGCATGCCGAATTGTTCAGGCCCGTCGACCTTGCCATGCCGGCGTGCAGAAGGCATACACCATGCTGTTGGAAATAAAAGGCTTTCAATGCCGGCGGAGCCTTGGCCCCCGCGGGAACGCCGCGGCGCCGGGCGCGGCCTTTTAAAGGATGATCCCGGATGAAGCAGGCGATGGCGACAGCATTGGGATGGCGCCAAAAGGTTCTGGCAGTCCTGCTGTTGAGCGTGGCGGCGCCCCTGCCGGCCACCGCGCAGCCGCCCCTGAACGCCCAACTGGCATCGTGCCTGGCCATCTTCGGCTCGGTGGAGCGCCTGGCCTGTTACGACCGCATCGCGCGCGCCGCCACGGGACAGGCAAGTGCCGTGGCGCCCCTGGCGCCTCGGCCCGCGCCCGGCCCCGCGCCCCAGCTGCCGCCGCGCGCCCCCGCCGGCCAGGAATTCGGCAGCGAGCAGGTGCGCGGGCGTACCCCGCCCGCCCAGTCCAGCCGGATGGCGGCGGACATCACCGGCGTCACCGTCAATCCGTTCGGCAAATTCACCGTGACCCTGGCGAACGGCCAGGTCTGGCGCCAGCTCGACAGCGACGACCGCACGGTCAGGCCGCGCAAGACCATGCACAGCGTGCGCATCGAGCGCGGGCTGATGGGCAGCTACAATCTTCAGTTCAACGACTCCTCCCTGGTCTACAAGGTCAGCCGGAGCCGGTAGGCCCGCCCGCAAGGGAGGCAAAAGAAGAAGGGCCGCGGTTTCCCGCGGCCCTTTTCCATGCGTACTGTGAAGCCTTCGGCTTACAGCTTCACCGAGCCTCTCAGATAGAAGAAGCGGCCGACAAAGTCGTACTGGTTGGACAGGGTCTGCACAAAGGGATCGATCGCCAGCGGCGGGTCCTTGTCGAACAGATTGTCGATGCCGAGGTTGACCGTATAGATGTCGAACGGCACGTTCACGTTGATGTCCGTGAAGAACAGTTCCGGGACATTGTATCCGGGCGTGTCGGGGGTCTCGCCATAGATGGCGTTGACATAAGTCTGGCCGATAAACCGCTCGGTGACCGAGAAGCTGGGGCCATTCTCGGGCATGCCGAGCATCGCGGTGAACAGGCCCTTCCACTTCGGCTGGCCGTAGCTGATGGCGCCCTCCGAATAGGTGCCGGCATACTGCGTCACCGAACCGTCCAGGTTCTGCTGCTTGTAGTTGTTCACGAAGCTCCACTCGGTGCTCAGGCCCAGGCTCCAGCCTTCCAGCGCGTCGATGGGGTCGGTGGTGTTCCAGTTGGCCCCCATGTCGATGCCGTCGGTGTGGATGTAGCCCAGGTTGGTGTAGGGCTCCGTATAGCTGGTCAGCGCACCATTGACCGAATTGCGCGCACCGATATTGGAGCAGTTCGGATCGGTGAACCCGACCGAGCCATAGCACAGCGAAACAGCCGAACCCGGATCGATCAGCGTGATGTAGTTGTTGATGTGGATATTGTAGTAGTCGACCGTCGCCGACAGGCCCGGGACGAACTGGTCCAGGGTCAGCACCGCGCCCAGGTTCCACTGGTTCGAGGTTTCCGGCTTCAGGTTCGGATTGCCAACACGTGCCGCCGACAGCTGCGGAACCGCCTGGGTGAAGGTGGCCGGATCATAGGCCGGCCCGATCGCGGTGCGGCAATTGGCGGTGATGGTGGCGTCGGTCGGGCCCACGCACGGATCGGAGAAACCGTCCGCGCTCTGGTTGGCGCCCAGATACAGCTCGCCGCCGACCTGCGGCGCGCGAACGCCGGTACCATAGCCGCCGCGGAAGCGGATCAGGTCATTGACCTGCCAGTTGAAGCTGCCCTTGTAGACGTTGGCATTGCCGAAGTTCGAGTACTGCGAAATGCGGGCAGCCAGGTCGACGCTCAGGTCTTCCGCGATCGCGGAGTCCCTCAGCAGCGGGATCTGGAGTTCGCCATAGGCTTCCGAAACGTCATAGTGGCCTTCGGTCGGCAGCGAAGTGCCTTCCGCGAAGTCACCGGTCTGCTTCAGGGCATCCGGAATGGCCTTGACGCCTTCACGGCGCCAGTTGCCGCCGAACGCCATGCCGATATTGCCGGCGGGCAGGCCGAACGGCAGCGTGCCGGTGATGTCGACATAGGCGATGCTCTGCGCATAGCGGGAATTGTCCATGCCGACATACTGGACGTACTTGGCCTGGTCCGGCGTCAGCGAGCCGGTGCCCGCCAGCATCACGCCGCCGCAGCCCGCGGGAGCGGCCGGCTCGCACGGGATGGCGCCGACCAGTTCCTGGATGTGGGTCAGGTTGACCGCGCCGTGCGTGTAGTCGCTGGAGTCGGACTGGCCATACTGATAGCCGGCGTCGAAGCTCCAGTCCCACAGCTTGCCCTTGAGGCCGAAGCGCTCCTGGAACGTGTCGACATCGTCGTCGAACCTGCGGTCGCCCACTTCATACAGACGCTTGCGCAGCGCCAGGTCATGGCCGGTCGGGTTGTTGGGATTGGAGGCGGGAATGACGATGCCGCTGAGCCACTTGGCGGAGGGATAGACATCGCCGACCGGCTCGGGATTGAGGATGGCGTTGGATTTGCGGTTGGTGAAGAAGGTGCTGGAATAGATTTCCAGGTTGTCGTTGATATCGTAGTGCGCCTGCAGGTTGGCGTTGAGCACCGAACGGCCCTGGATCAGGTTGGGGTCGTTGGAGGTGTTGAACAGGCCGCAGGTCGTCGCCGGCGTCAGCGTGTGCGAAGCATTGCCGCAATAGATGTCGCCGGTGACCGTATCCTCGAAACGGCCGAGCGGCACCGCCGAGGAAAAGCCGTAAATGTTCTGGCTGCCGTCCTTGCCGCCGGACCACAGGCGGGCCGACTGGCGCACCGGATCCTCGGTGGTGTACTGCACGCCCGCGATCACGCCGGCACTGGGCGTCTGGGCGCCGAACAGCGCCGAGAGCTGCTTGGTGGCATGGTCGCCATAGGTGGAGATGCCGGTGCTGCCGCTGAGTTGCAGGCCCTGGAAGTCCTTCTTGGTGATGATGTTGATCACGCCCGCGATCGCGTCCGCGCCGTAGATCGGCGAAGCGCCGTCGCGCAGGACTTCGATGCGGTCAATCAGGTCGGTCGGGATGTTCTGCAGGTCCTGGCCCTGGGCGCCCGACACGAAGGTCGAGACCATGCGCTGGCCGTCGATCAGGATAAGCGTGCGCTCCGTACCCAGGCCGCGCATGTCCGCGGTCGAGATACCACCCGGCGAGATCGAGTTCTGGTCGTTCGACGAGTTGGTCTGAGACATGGAGGGCAGACGGTTGATCGTCTGTTCCAGGGTGGCCGCCTTGGTCTGGGAGATGTCGGCGGCGGAAACCACCGTCAGCGGCGCGGCGGCGACTGCGTCGGGCGATGCGATGCGTGTGCCGGTCACCACCACGGACTCGGTGCTTTCCTGCGCCAGGGCGGCGCCGGCAAATGCGAGCATGCCCAGGGTTGCCGCGCCGAGTAACAGCGCGGGCTTCAGATTCAATCGCGATTTGGACAAGTGTTCATTCCCCTAAATGTCCCCAACGGGACGGTGGCAAAGCAGCCTCTCCGGTCCGAGCCGGGGGCTTTCGCCGGCTTCACGCGGAGGCGCGCTTTCATGAAGGGGAAGCTAAAATTGTTGCCTGGAAGTACAAGCCAGTAATGCGAATGCGTAATCTTTCTTACACAAAGTGTGGCAATTCAGCGTCGTTTTGGCCACTGAAAGATTTACTTGTTCAATACTTGGTGTGTTCTTGAAATTATTAATTCATGAATTTGCTGGCCGTGTAACTAAATTACAGTTCCGAAATGGGAAATCATATAAAGCCGCCGCGGCGCAACATAACTTTCTGTCATGAGGCGCCGGCAGGCCGGTTCCCCGATCCAAAGTTCCACTGCTTCCACAGAGAAAAACGGCCCTGGCGGCGCATCGTTCCGCGGGGGGCGGCCCGGGCGGGGCAGAATGTCCTTGTTGAAATGGCGGCGCGGCCCTACAAAACCCTGTCCGTCGGGCCATGCGGATTCGGCAAGGGCCGGCCGGGCGATCCCTGGGCAGCGCCCTCGCGTCCATCGCGCGACAGCCGTTCTGGCGCACGACAGCCGTTCAGGGCTTTTCAAGGCTTCCCGGAGTTTATTAGCGCCGGAGCCGCCATCCGGGCCTTCGGGCCCATATCCGGTTCCTGGGCCAGCCAAGCGGCTTGTGGGGCCACCAATCGCGGCCTTCGGGCCACCAAAGCGGCCTTCGGGCCAGAAGTAGAATGACTGACGAATTCGCGCCCCTTTCCGACGCTGTCACGGCCGCAGACCAGAGACTTCTGGCGGCCGTTTTGACGAAGGGACCCGCGCGCACCGCTTCCCCCAACCATGCGCGCCGAATAAGGCCAGTGCTCGCCGCCCAGCGAAGCGAGCCGCCCCGTGCGCGCGCCGGAGACTTTCATGACCAAACGCATGCTTATCGACGCCAGCCACCCGGAAGAAACCAGGGTGGTCGTGCTGGACGGTTCCAGGGTCGAGGAATTTGACTTCGAGGCCGCCTCGAAGCGGCCGCTCAAGGGCAACATCTATCTGGCCAAGGTGACGCGCGTTGAGCCGTCGCTGCAGGCGGCCTTTGTGGAATATGGCGGCAACCGCCAGGGCTTCCTGGCCTTCTCTGAAATCCATCCCGACTATTACCAGATCCCCGTGGCCGACCGGCAGGCGCTCCTGGCCGAGCAGGAAGCAGAGGCCCGCCGCCGCCAGGAGGACGAGATCGAGTCCTTCGACATCGGCAGGAAGGCGCCCGACGCCGCCGAGCCCGAGGAAGACGAGGAAGAAGAACAGGACCAGGGCGAGGAGGCCGGCGATATCGAGATGGCGCCGCTGGTGCCCCTGGACGCCGCGCCGGAAGGCGAAACCTCCGGGGCCGAGGACGGCGCCCGGGGTGACGCGGACGAGGACGAAGACGAGGTCTTCGACAACCAGAAGGGCCGTCCGGCCATTGCCGAGGAGGCATCCGAAGATGTCTCCGAAGACGACGACGAAAATACCGCCCTCGTCAGCAAGACCGAAGCCGCCGCGGCGGACCTGGCCGATTATCGCGACGACGGCGAAGTGGCCGCCGCCGGGGCCGCCGAGGAGAATGAGGGCGAGATCGAGCCGGTCAGTCCCCACCCCTCGCCCGAACAGGCGGTGGGCGATTTCGCCGGCGAGAATGCGGGCGAACAGGCGGCCGAAGCCGCCGCCGAAGGCGAAACCGCCGACGCCCAGGCCCTGCACGCGCCCCGCCCGCCGCAGAAATGGGTGCGCAAGAAGCACTACAAGATCCAGGAAGTCATCAAGCGCCGCCAGATCATCCTGGTCCAGGTGGTCAAGGAGGAACGCGGCAACAAGGGCGCGGCGCTGACCACCTATCTGTCGCTGGCGGGCCGTTATTGCGTGCTGATGCCCAATACCCCGCGCGGCGGCGGCATTTCCCGCAAGATCACCAACGCCGCCGACCGCAAGCGCCTGAAGTCGGCCGCCCAGGGGCTGGACCTGCCCGAGGGCATGGGCCTGATCATCCGCACCGCGGGCGAGAACCGCACCAAGCTGGAGATAAGGCGCGACTATGAATATCTGGTGCGGCTGTGGGACACGATCCGCGAAAAGACGCTCAGTTCCAACGCGCCGGCCTGTGTCTATGAAGAAGGTGACCTGATCAAGCGGGTGATCCGCGACCTTTATACCAAGGATGTCCAGGACATCGTGGTCGAGGGCGAGGAAGGCTATCACAACGCCCGGGAATTCATGCGCATGCTGATGCCCAGCCATGCGCGCAATGTCCACCATTACAAGGACAAGGCGCCGCTGTTCCAGCGCATGCATATCGAGGCCCAGCTCGATTCCATGTTCTCGCCCACCGTCACCCTGAAGTCCGGCGGCTATATCGTCATCAACCAGACCGAGGCGCTGGTTTCCATCGACGTCAATTCGGGCCGCGCCACCCGCGAGCATTCGATCGAGGAGACGGCGCGCAAGACCAACCTGGAAGCCGCCGCCGAGATCGGCCGCCAGCTGCGCCTGCGCGACCTGGCCGGGCTGATCGTGATCGACTTCATCGACATGGAGGAAAGCCGCAACGACCGCGAGGTCGAACGGCGCCTGCGCGATGCAGTCAAGAACGACCGCGCCCGCGTGCAGATCGGCAAGATCAGCCAGTTCGGCCTCATGGAAATGAGCCGCCAGCGCCTGCGCGCCGGCGTCATCGCCGGCTCCACCATTACCTGCCCGCACTGTGCCGGCATGGGCATCGTGCGTTCGGTGGAATCCACCGCGCTGCGGCTGCTGCGCGCGCTGGAGGAGGAAGGCGAAAAGAACCGCTCGGCCGCCGTCACCGTCAAGATCGCCAATGACGTGGCCCTCTATGTGCTGAACCAGAAGCGGCATGAGCTGGACCGCATCGAGACCGAGCACGAAATGGAGATCGTCTTCGTGCCGTCCGAGGGCATGGCCGTGGGCACCTTCGAGATCGAACGTACGCGCCAGCGCAATCCGGCCGACCGGCCGCGCCAGCCGCTGGCAGTGGGCATCGAGGCAGGCTTTGCGCCTTCCGACGAGCCGGAGATCGCGCCGGAGGAACAGCCGGAAGAGGAAGAGCCCGAAGAAGAGGACGAAGAAGAAGAGGTCCAGGAGGCCCAGCCCGAGGTCGAGGGCGCCGAGGCCCAAGCCAGGGCTGAGAGCGAGGGCACCACGGGCGAGAATGGCGAACAGCGCGGGGGCCGCCGCTCGCGCTGGCGCAGCCGCCGCCGTGGCCGCCGCGGTGGGCGCCGCCGCAACCAGCCGAACCAGGGTGAAGAGCCGGGTGCCGAAGCCCAGGGCCAACAGGATCAGGGCGACCAGAATCGGACCGAGACAGTCGGCGGCGACATCGCAGGCAGCCAGCACGGCCGGAGGGACGGGGGCGACCAGCCCCCGCAAGAGAGCACGCGTACTGAACGGGCGCCGCGCGACCGGGGCGGCAGGGCGCGCCGCGCCGTTTCCGAAACCGACCGTTTCGGGTTGATCCCCGACGAGATCGACACCACGCCCAGCGAAACGCCATCGGCACCCGGAAAACCTTCGGCGCCGGTCTGGTCGCTTAGCGACGATATTCCTGACACCACACCGTCCGAGGATGCCGCCGAAGCCCCCAAGCCGACGCGCAAGGGGTGGTGGCAGCGCACCTTCAGCGGCGAATAAGGCGCAAGCCCGCCGCTCGCTCGGGGCTCGCGGCGTTCGCAGCCTCGCACACGTCCACTGGACGTGTGCGTGCGCTGCGCGCACCGGCA
>JAFKEU010000010.1 GCA_017308475.1 Alphaproteobacteria bacterium | reverse complement strand
GAAAGCATCTAAGCGGGAAACTCACCTCAAAACCAGGTTTCGCTTGAGAGCCGGGGAAGACTACCCCGTCGATAGGCCAGGTGTGTAAGCGCAGCAATGCGTTGAGCTTACTGGTACTAATCGCTCGATTGGCTTGATCGCAAGCAGCATCGTTCCATGTCTGGAAACAAAGCCAGACATACCCACACTACAAACTTCGGTCAGTGTCGTATTCTGTGCCTTGCGCGCACCGCGCGCGGGGCATCTCTTGGTTCTTCGCCGACCTGGTGGTCATAGCGAAGGAATTCTACCCGATCCCATTCCGAACTCGGCCGTCAAAGCCTTCTGCGTCCATGGTACTGCGGCTCAAGCCGCGGGAGAGTAGAACGCTGCCAGGTCTGCCAAGGACCAAGAGACAAACGCCTTCACAAAGTCTACGAAAACCCCGGCCCGCGAAAGCGGCCGGGGTTTTTGCTTTGCCCCATTCAATCTGGTAATACGATCATATAGATCGGAATATTCCATTGGAACGAACGATCGCCCAGGCCCAGCATCGCGGCGCACCCAAACCCAAGGTCCGCGCCCATGTCCTCGCCTGCTTTGTCCGCTTCTCATCCCGTTCATTCCCAGAGGCGGCGCATCCTGCCCGGCGTCGGACTCTGCGCGGGCCTAGCCGCAGCAGCCACGGCGCTGCATGCGATCCCGGGCCTGTCGCTGCTCAGCGCGATGATCCTGTCGATCATCCTGGGCATGGCCCTGCACAATCTTTTTGGCACGCCGGACTGGGCCAGGCCGGGCGCGGCCTTTTCGGTGCGCTGGATCCTGCGCGGGGCGATCGTACTTCTGGGCCTGCAATTGACGGTCCAGCAGCTTGGCCAGGCTGGGCTCTCCAGTCTTGTCATCATCGCCGCCACACTTGCCGGCAGCTTTGTCTTCACCAAATGGCTGGGCCGCGTGCTGGGGGTGGAGCACAAGCTGGCAGAGCTGATCGCGGCGGGGACGGCAGTATGCGGCGCCTCCGCGGTAATCGCGGTGGACAGCGTGACCCGCGCACCGGACGAAGACGTTGCCTATGCGGTCGCCTGCGTCACGGTGTTCGGCGGCATCGCCATGTTCGTCTATCCGGCGCTCTATCCGTTCCTGCATCTCACCCACCGCGCTTACGGACTGTGGGCGGGCGCGTCGATCCACGAAATTGCGCAGGTGATCGCCGCCGCCTTCCAGCACGGCGCCGATTCGGGCCATATCGCCACCATCGCCAAGCTGGCGCGCATCAGCATGCTGGCGCCGCTGGTGCTGATTCTGGGCCTTTTGCGCGCTCGCAATTCCGGCCCGCGCCAAAGTGCACTGCCGCTGCCCGGTTTTGTGCTGGGGTTTGTGGGCATGGTTGCGCTGAACAGCGCCGCCGTGATCCCCGCCCGCCTCAATGCCGATATCGCCCAGCTCACCGCCTTTCTTCTGGCGTTGTCGCTGGCGGCGATGGGGCTGCACACCGACATCCGCAAGCTGAAGGCCAAGGGATTGCGACCGCTGCTGTTGGGCGCTGCAGCCTGGATATTCATCGCCGGCTTCAGCCTGACACTCATCGTGACGCTGACTTGACGGGGAAGGCACCATGACCCTCGAGCAGCTTCGCATCTTCGTCGCGGTTGCCGAGCGTCAGCATGTCACCCGCGCCGCCGCTGCGCTGGGGCTGGCCCAGTCGGCGGTCAGCGCCGCTATCGCCGCGCTGGAATCGCGTCACCGGATCAAGCTGTTTCACCGCATCGGACGCGGCATCGCGCTGACGGACGCCGGCGAACTGTTTTTGATCGAGGCGCGCGGCGTTCTGGCCCGCGCCGAAACCGCCGAGCAGCGCCTGTCGGACCTGGGTGGACTGAAGCGCGGGCGGCTTCGGCTATGGGCCAGCCAGACCATTGCCGGCTACTGGTTGCCGCGTCATCTCGCCGATTTCCGCCGGGCCTATCCCGGTATCACGATCGAGCTCTCCATCGGCAACACGGCGGAAGCTGCCGCCGGCGTGCTGGACGGCAGCGCCGATCTCGGTTTCGCCGAGGGTCTGGTCATCGATCCTCTTCTTTCCGTCACCGAGGTTGCACGCGACCGCCTGGTACTGGTGGTGGCGCCCGATCATCCCTGGAGTGCGCGCAAGCGCGTGGCGCTGGCCGATTTCCCGCAAAGCGACTGGGTACTGCGCGAGGAAGGCTCGGGGACCCGCGCCATTTTCGAGGCGGCGCTGGCCGATGCCGGCGTGAAGCTGCCGGCCAATCGCGTCGTGATGAGCCTTCCGTCCAACGAAGCGGTGCGCGGGGCGGCCGCCGCCGGGTTGGGTGCAGCGGTGCTCTCGGCATCCGTGGTCGCGGCGATGCTGGAGGCGGAGATGCTGGTGGCGCCACGGGCCGATCTGCCCGACCGCGCCTTTGTGGCGCTCGCTCACACCGAACGTTATCAAAGCGCCGCCGCGCGCGCGCTGCTGGACCAGATCGCGGGCCGCCGCCGCTAGCTATTCCAGCAGCGGCAGGACCGCCAGTGAAAACAACTTTTGCAGCATGAAATCGGGCAGCAGATATTGCGGGAAGCTGCGCGACATGTTGTCAGTGCGCAGGATGTGCAGGCACAGCCCCTCGGTGTCGGCGAAATGCGCGACGCGGCAACCCTTGGCCATCGCCGTCCCGACGAATGCGGAATCGGAGGCAAATTCCACCAGCGGGAAGGGCTGGTTTTCCCACATGCTCTTGCGGAAGACATAGCTGAAGCCGAAGCCGAACCAATTGCTGCGCATGTTTTCCGGAGGCGCCTGGTTGATGAAGCCGCGCAGCACCGGATCTGGTCCGAAGGTGAAATGCAGGCCCAGAAGATTGGTGGTGTCCCACCAGCCCAGCCGCTTCAGCAGTGCTGAATAGACAAACCATCCCGACAGCTTGACCAGATCGGCGTGCTCCCTGTCCAGCCGCGCCAGCATGGTGGCCAGATAGTGAGGCGCATAATAGTCATCATCGTCGAATTGGGCGATGACCGGCGCACTGGCCCTTTCGCACAGCCAGTTGCGCTTGGCGCTGACCAGCATCTTGACGCCGGCATGGTGGTGATAGCGGACGCGCGGATCATCCAGCGCCGCGAAAAAGGGCGAGGCTTGGGGGCTGTCGTCCAGGATCAGCCATTCGAAATCAGCGGCCGTCTGGGCGCGCACGATCTCCCACTGTTTGCACAACAGGGCCGCGCGGCCGAAACTGGGCGTGATGATGGAGACGTCGGGCATGGGCATCAGCCTAGCATGCCGCGCCGGCCTGAATCAGTCGTTGCTGGCCTGGCGCACCAGGTCCTTGGCGATGAAGCCGCTGATCGCATAGACATGAGTGCCGAACTGGCCTGCGTGGATATTCCACACCCGCACCCTGGACCAGTCATTGTTCGTGCTGACGTCCAGCACGGGCGTGGAATGATCGATCTCGCCATGGTTTTGCCAATTGGCCTGGTCCACGACAATCTCCCGCGGCGAGACGATGTCGGTGACGACCGCGACATGACCGCGCCTGAGGCGCTTGGAGCCGGAGAACACCATCACAGCTTCTTCGACGGGATGGGACAGGCGGGCATAGAGGTTGTGGGCCCGCTTCCACCAGTATTTGGCGTCGCCCATGATCGCCAGCCCCGAGCGCATGCGGGCATATTCAACGCAGAACAGCCGCCGCAGCGGCTTTTCCACCGATGGGGGCGGGGGTGAGACCTTGACCAGATCCATGTTGCTCAAGGCGGCCGGGGTCATCGGCGCCGGGGTCGGCACGCGCGCGGTCAGTGCCGGCCTGGGATGGATGATCGGCTGCATGGGCTGGGACCTGACCTCCGTGGCCTGGAAAAGATCAGCAAACCAGCCGTCTAGGCGGCCGGCCAAATGATCCGCGGCGCCCCCCACATCGGCCTTGGCCGCCACCGGGAAGGCCAGAAGCACAGCCATGGCCACGCCTGGAACAAGACGGCTTTGCTTCGACAACCTTGAAGTCCCCAATAATTCCGGCCCCCAGCCGGGCCCCGTTCGGCTGCCGGGGTCGCCCCAGTTCCGCAGGACAGGCGGAACTAGACCAAGACTCCGGCGCGGGGCAAAGACGTTTCCTTGCCACGCCATCCGTGGCATTTCTGTCACTTCAAATCCTTGAGATTGCTTGGCTTTTGTGGCTCCATTGCGGTGCAGCATCAGTCCCTGCGGCCTTGTCGGGGGATGATGACCGTCATATGGGCCGGCATTCCGGAAACAAAAAAGGCCCGGCGTGGTGGCCGGGCCTTCCCAGGTTTGGTCGGCTCTATTTGGAAGCCGTGATGATTTCCAGGCTCTTGTCGACATGCTGGTCGGGTGACAGCCCGTCAGTCTTGGACGACAGCGTGGCAAGCACATTGCCGTTCTTGCCGATCACATAGGTCACGCGCTCGATGAAGGCGTGATTGATGGCGTCCTTGTTGACGTCCTTGGCACCCTCGCGCGCCGGGCTGACGTTCAGGTCATAGGACTTGGCGACCGTCGTGCTCTCGTCCGATGCGATGGGAAATTTGCCGGCGCAGAAGGACGGGTCGGCGGAGAATTTCTTCAGCCGGGTCAGGTCATCGGCCGAGACGCCGATCACGCTGGCGCCGGCAGCCTGGAACTTGCCGATATTCTCCGCGAAGGTGTGAGCCTCCAGATCGCAGCCGCCGGTGTAGGCGCTGGGGTAGAAATAGACCACCACCGGGCCTTTCTTCAGCGCGTCCTTGAGGTTGAAGGTGAAATCCTTGCCTCCCAGGCTGCCGGGCAGGGTGAAGTCTGGAGCCTTGTCGCCGGGCTTGAGGGCGGCGTAAGCCGGGGATGCACACAGGGCGGCCAAAAGGCCGACGGCAAGCTGTCTTTTCATGGAAATGGTCCTCGCTTCTGGGGCCCCCAAACCCTAGCATGAACTGTCCAATGCCCGAAGCGGAGGCGGTCGAAAGACCAGTTCGCGGCCGTCCGGCTGACGGTTACGGAGGGACGGTCGGAGGCGGAGTTAGAATTGACGGTCAAGGCCCTGGAGCATGTCACCATCCGTTGCGGCCAGCTTCAGCGCACCCGCGACTTCTATTGCCAGATGATCGGCCTGACCGAAGGCGAGCGGCCGGCCTTTCCCTTTCGCGGCCACTGGCTCTATGTGGGCGGCGTTCCGGTGATCCACCTGGTGGAGGCGGCCGACCATGGCGGCGCCTGGGGCCGGGAGGCTGAAATGCCGGACCCTGCCGAGGGCACAGGCGCCTTCGACCATGTCGCGTTCCATGGCGAGGATTTCGAGGCCATGCGGGCCCGGCTCGCGGCGGCGGGGGTGAATTTCCGCGAACGCATCGTGCCGGGCGGACGGCTGAAGCAGTTGTTTGTGCCCGATCCCGAAGGCGTGCTGGTCGAGATCAACTTCCGGACGTGAGGACGCCCGCTAGTCTTTGGCCCGCTCCACATAGGCGCCATCCTGCGTCATCACCACGATGCGGGTGCCCACGGTGATGTGGGTGGGCACCATGGTGCGCACGCCATTGGACAGCACCGCCGGCTTAAAGGAGCCGGAGGCGGTCTGGCCCTTCATCACAGGCTCGGTTTCCACCACTTCAAAAGTGGCGCGCTGGGGGATCTCGATCGAGATGGGATTGCCCTCGAACAGCTGCAGCTGCACTTCCATGTTCTCGGTCAGGTAGGGGGCGTAATCGCCCACCACGTCGCCGGGCACATGCACCTGGTCGAAGGTCTCCGGCTGCATGAACACATATTGCTCGCCGTCCTGATACAGGTAGTTGAAGGTCTTGTGCTCGACAAAGGCTTTTTCCACGCTGTCGGTGGTGCGCAGGCGTTCCACTGTCTTCACGCCGTCGGATATGCGGCGCATCTCCAGATGGGTCACCGGCGTTCCCTTGCCGGGGTGGATGTTCTCGGCCGTCAGCACGAGATAGAGCCTGCCGTCCTTTTCCAGGACATTGCCTTTGCGCACGGAGCTGGCGATAACCGAAACCACGTCGAACCTCTTGGAAAGATGGCCAGTTGAAGTTGGCGGGGGCTATAGCAGGGGTGATTTGAGAGGTCAAAAATGGCCTGGTGGGAGCCTCAGAACCATGCGGACCGCCGTCCGGTGCTGGTTACGCGGGGTCGAATAAAGGCCCGGATTCGGGCCTATTTCGAGGCTTTGGGCTTTACCGAGGTGGAATGCGCCAGCCTTGTGCCCTCGCCGGGCAATGAGACCCATCTGCATGCCTTCGAGACCCGGCTTTTGGGCCCCGACGGCTCGGAACGGCCGCTATACCTGCACACCTCCCCCGAGTTCGTGGCCAAAAAGCTGCTGGCGGCGGGAGAGGAGAAGATTTTCGATTTCGCCCGGGTGTTCCGCAATCGCGAGCGCGGCCGCCTTCATGCGCCCGAATTCACCATGCTGGAATGGTACCGGGCGCGGGAAGACTATCAGGTGGTAATTGCCGATACGCTTGCGCTGCTCGGGCTGGCGGCGGACACGGCGGGAACGGACCGGCTGGTGTATCGGGGGCGTCTCTGCGATCCCCGTGCCCCCGCCGACCGGCTGACCGTGGCCGAGGCCTTTACCCACTTTGCCGGGATCGATCTGCTGGCCACGCTGGATGAAGGCGGGATCGGCATGCGCGACGCCCTGGCGGTGCGTGCCCGGCGCGGCGGCATTTCCGTGGCCGAAGATGACGACTGGTCCGACATTTTCAGCAAGGTGCTGACGGCGCGGATCGAACCCCGGCTGGGGTTAGAACGGCCGGTGGTCCTTTATGAATATCCGGTCTGCGAGGCGGCGCTGGCGCGCGTCAGTCCCCGCGATCCGCGCGTGGCCGAACGCTTCGAGCTTTATGCCTGCGGCGTGGAACTGGCCAATGGCTTTGGCGAGCTGACCGATCCGGGGCAGCAGCGCGCCCGCTTCGAGGCCGAGATGGGCAAGAAGGAAGAACGCTATGGCCTGCGTTATCCGCTGGACGAGGAGTTTCTGGCGGCACTGGCGATCATGCCGCCGGCCAGCGGCGTGGCCCTGGGCTTCGACCGGCTGGTGATGCTGGCGACGGGCGCGCCCCGTATCGAGTCCGTTCTTTGGACTCCCATGGATGGCTGAATTTTCGCTCCGCCCCGGTCTTTGGCGGCGGGGCATGGCGGCCATGCCCGGATAAGGATTGGTCAAAGTCCGGCCAGGCTATAGGGTTTCGCCGCCATGACCGACACCGCCGCCCCGGCGCCCGCCAAGACCCTGCAGAACACCAGTTTCACGGTGCTGTTCGCCATCGGCTTCTGCCATCTGCTGAACGACATGATGCAGTCGCTGCTGCCGGCGATCTACCCCAACATCAAGACCGCACTGCACCTGTCCTTCGCCCAGATCGGGCTGATCACGCTGGCTTTCCAGTGTACCGCCTCGCTTTTGCAGCCGGCGGTGGGGTTTTACGCCGACAAGCGGCCCATGCCCTATTCGCTGCCGGCCGGCATGGTCTCGACCCTCCTGGGACTTGTGCTGCTTTCGGTGGCAGGCAGCTATCCGCTGGTGCTGGCGTCGGCGTTGATGATCGGGCTGGGCTCGGCGGTGTTCCATCCCGAATCCAGCCGTGTGGCGCGCATGGCGTCCGGCGGGCGCTATGGCCTGGCGCAGTCCGTTTTCCAGGTGGGCGGCAATACCGGCCAGGCGATCAGCCCGCTGACCGCGGCGGTTCTGGTGGCGACCTATGGCCAGCGTTCCATCGTCTGGTACGCGGGGCTGGCGCTGCTGGGCATCTTTATCCTGTTCCAGGTGGGCAGCTGGTACAAGCATCACGGCCTTGCGCGCATCAGGGGCCACAAGGCGATCAAGCATCCCGACCTGTCACGGGACAAGGTGGCGTGGTCGCTGGCGATCCTGCTGGCGCTGATCTTCTCCAAGTTCTTCTATCTCGCCAGCATCGGCAGTTATTACACATTCTACCTGATCCATACTTTCGGCGTGACGGTGCAAGGCGCGCAGGTGCATTTGTTCTTCTTCCTGGGGGCGGTGGCGGTGGGAACGCTGCTGGGTGGTCCGCTGGGCGACCATATCGGGCGCAAATACGTGATCTGGTTTTCCATTCTGGGCATGCTGCCCTTCACCCTGATGTTGCCTTACGCCAACCTCTTCTGGACCGGCGTGCTGAGCGTCATCATCGGCCTGATCATGGCATCGGCCTTCCCCGCAATCGTGGTCTATGCCCAGGAGCTGCTGCCCGGTCGGGTGGGCACGATCTCGGGCCTGTTCTTCGGACTGAGTTTCGGGCTGGGCGGCATCGGCGCGGCAGTGCTGGGCGCGCTGGCCGATGCCACCTCCATCACCTTCGTCTACAAGGTCTGTGCCTTCCTGCCGGCGATCGGATTGCTGGCCGTGTTCCTGCCCAACTTCAAGAGTTCGCCCGCGTGAGCCTGGACGAGGTCCGCCGGCGCTATGCCGTCGCGGTGTCCCCGCATCTTCTATCGCTGATCGACCCGGCCGATCCCAGCGACCCGATTGCGCGCCAATATCTGCCAAGCCTGGATGAGCTGACGGTCCTGGCGGAAGAACGGGCCGACCCGATCGGGGACGCCGCCCATTCACCGGTGCCCGGCATCGTGCATCGCCACGCCGATCGCGTGTTGTTCAAGGCGGTGGCGACCTGCCCCGTCTATTGCCGCTTCTGCTTCCGCCGCGAGATGGTTGGCCCGGGCAAGCCGAACGCGCTGTCGCCGGATGATTTTGATCGCGCTCTCGCCTATATCGCGGACCGCCGCGAAATCTGGGAAGTGGTTCTGACCGGCGGCGATCCTTTCATCCTGTCGCCGCGCCGTGTCGCCGAAATGACCGACCGGCTGGCAGCCATACCCCATGTGAAGATCATCCGCTGGCACACCCGCGTGCCGGTGACCGATCCGGCGCGCGTGAGCGATGAGATGGTGGCGGCTTTGCAGTCGGCCGGGGTTGCGACCTGGGTTGCGGTGCATGCCAACCATCCGCGCGAATTCGCAAGTGAGGCGCGGCGCGCCATCGCGCGGCTTTCGCAGGGTGGCATCGGACTGGTCAGCCAGTCGGTGCTGCTCAAAGGCGTGAACGATAATATGGAAACGCTGGAAGCGCTGATGCGCGATTTCGTGGAAAACGGCATCAAGCCCTATTATCTGCACCATCCCGACCTGGCGCCGGGCACTTCACACTTCCGGCTGAGCCTCGACGAGGGCATGGCACTGATGGCACGCCTTCGTGCGCGGCTGTCGGGCCTGGCGATGCCAGCCTATATGCTCGACATCCCCGGCGGCTATGGCAAGGTGCCACTCAACACCGACCACGTGATGAAGATGGAAAGCGGCTGGCGCATCCGCGACATGGCCGGCGCCTGGCACTTTTATCCTGGATAACCCCGTCGCAACTCGACTCGGCTTCGCCGAGATCTCGTTGCGACACCTTCCCCGTTCCTGATGCTTCGCATCGAAGGGGAAGGAAGCTTTCGGTTGCGGAAGGCCGCCCGGCGGAATGCCGGGCTCACGGGCCTACATTGCCGGCCGGACTTCCTTGCCCCTGAGGCGCTTGAAGAATGCGCTCACCTTGTGGCGGAACTGCTCGCGCCGCACCACGCCCATATCCGTGACCCAGTTGAGCTGGATCACGCGGCGCGGTCCCTCGAAGGGGTGGAAGCCGTGCCAGGCATTGGGCTCGTTCTTGAATATAAGCAGGGTGCCTTCCTCGGGAGGGACTTCGGCGACCACGTCTTCCAGGTTATCGGGGCCGCGTAGCAGGCGCAGGCGCCCGCCCGGCGCCTCCCAGGCGTTGTTCATGTAGATCAGCACGGTAATGATCTTGGTGCGGGAATCGGTGTGGATCTGCCCGTCGCGCGCCGCCGACACGCCCCGCGCCGTCACCATGGTGGGCCGGCCCTTCAGGTCGACGCCCAGCTTCCTTTCCACCGCGGCAGTGAACTCCGGGCCCTCGATGGCGTCGATAAGGGCACGGAATGCCGGGCCGTATCTCAGGGTGGGCAGGGGAAAGCTGCCCGGATGGATGACCAGCGGATAATCGGCATTGATCGCGGCCATCGCCTCAGGCCGCACGAAGCGGGGCACCATGGCATAGGCGAAGGGTTCGCGGGCCAGGTGCGCGGCCTCGAAGGCGGCAAGATCGATGGGTGGCGCTGTCATGCTGCGGGAAATACCGCGCCGCTCCGAAAAAGGCAAAAGAAGAGAGGGCCTTTCGGCCCTCTCTCCCGTCCGGAACCGCTGATTTGCCCCCAGTCGTTCCGGAGCCCCCTGCTCAGTTCACCCCGTAATGGATGATCTGCGCGGTATTGCCGATGGCGCTGGAGGACAGGCCCACGCTGCCGCCTACATTGTACATGTTGGCGTTGACGTTGGAGACGCTGGCCGAATTGTTGATCTGCTTGGTGACGATGGGGAAGTTCGGGGCGTTGGAGTCGGCCTCGAAGCTGTTGCCCAGTGCGGAGCCCTGCACCACCGCGTTGCCGGCGACATTGGTGATGTTGGTGTTGATGCTCGAATAAGGATCTCTGGCGTTGCACTCCTGATAGGAGTTGACCTGGGTCAGGATCGGGTCGGTGGAGACGGAAGCACCGTTGCACACCGCCTGGTTGGAGATGCCGACGCTGCCCCAGACATTGTTGGCATCCATGTTGACGTTGGAGCCGATGTTGGCCTGAGGTCCGACGATCTGGTTGTTCTGCACGCGGGTGTCGTTCATGGTGGTGATGTCGACCATGTTGCCCGCCGCGGCGCCCTGGGCAACCACATCACCGCCGACTGTGTCGACGCTTCCGTTCAGGTTGGACCAGTTGGTCTGCAGGTTGATCTGGCCGTTCATGATCTGGCTGCCCATGGCGCCGTCCGCCATGGCGGGGCCCAGCGGCAGGGCCGCGATGGCGGCGGCGGTCAGAAGAGTCCTGAGGCTGAAGGTCTTGAGGCGGGTGGTCATTTGCGAGGCTCCTGAGGGTGGATGGGTCGTGTTGTTCTTGTGATGGGCCGTTATTCCAGGCCGCCGCGCAGGCGCACATCGCCAACCGGATCGGCAGAGGAATAGCCGCGATAGGCACTGCTGCGGTCGCTGTAGCCGGGGGCAGGCGGTGGTGCGTAGTAGGCCTGCTGCTGCGGGGCGGCGGGCTGCGGATAGGGCGCGGGCTGGGGATAGGGCGCGGGCGCCGGATAGGCCACGGGCTGGGCATGGACCTGGCCTGCGGGACCATTGCGGCCCTGGCGCAGCGGATCGGCCTCGTTGTTCAACGGAAGCGAACAGGCATTGCCCGGGGCGCGATAGATGCGCGTGATCATTTCCAGCACCGCACGTTCGATCACCGAACGCACTGCCAGCTGGATCGGCTCCAGCGCGCTTTCGCCGGCGCTGATGTCGAAGAAGTTGGTGCCCAGGAAGTCGAACACGCCCGCCGAGATCTGGCGGCCGATGATCTGCTTCTGGTAGCTGATCACATCGGCCACTTCCAGCGTGTTGGTGTTCACCAGGCGCATGTCCAAGCCGACATTCATCACATACATGCTGCCGCCCAGGGTGCCGGTGGTGGCGTTGGTGGCGGTGCCGCCGCCATTGCCGCTGGCGTTCTCGGAGCGGATGTTGAAGTTCAGTTCGGTGATGCCCCCGACGATGTAATAGTCGGAACCGGGGATCGAGCCGGCCAGGATCTTGCGATAGTCGCCATTGCCCGGACCGGGCTTCTGGTCGTCGCCGATCAGCTTGTTGTTGGCGTATTTCAGCTCCATTTCGGCGACCGATGTGTCGAAGCGCTCGACCATGTGCACGCCGGCCTTGGAAAGGGCGCTCATCGCCATCAGGGCAGCACCGGCGGTGACCTTGCGGCCCGAACCGTCGGCTTCGGTCTTGCCGGTATAGTCGGCGATCTGGCCGACCGCGATGCGCACCGGGCGCTGGCGCACGTAGCTGCCCATGCAGCGCAGCGCCGCGGAATAGGGGGTTTCGTTGCTGATCACAGGCGCCCCGCCGATCGGCGCGGTGTAGCGGCCGATGGAGTTGGCGGTCGGGCTGATGCAGCCTTCCAGGGCGACGGCGGCCAAAAGGAAGACCAGCGGCTTGATGAGGTGTTTACGGGCGCGGGGGGTCATGGGAGGGGCTTCCCTTTTCCTAGCTCTATTTCGCATTCAGGGCCGTGGTGGCCGTCTGGTTGCCTTTGTTGATCTGGGTCGAGTCGATGATCGTGGTGTTGTGACTGCCGAGGACCACCACATTGAGCGAATTGCCAATCGCCGTGGCCTGTCCGTAGGTCGACCGTGCACCTCCCATGCCAACGCCGCCCACGTAAGCAGACTGCACCCCGCTGTGGGAGGAGTATTGCGACGACTCGATCTGACCGTTCACCATGGTCAGGTTCCCGTTGGCGTCGCGCATGGAATAGTTGGAAGCCTGGTTCTGGCTGGCGGCGCCATAGCCGTTGTAGGTGGCCGAATTGGTCCAGTCCCCGGCCTGGGCCGCGCCGGACAAGCCGGTGGCACAGAGGGCCAGGACAAGGATCTTGCGGGTATGGGTCATGGGCGTTGGCTTTCCGGAACTGTTGCCGTGACCTCAGCAACCGCCATGCCAGTTCTTAATCGCCGTTAGGACTTTGGCTGTCCCGCTCCGGCACGGCAGACCCCGGAAAGCCGCGGAAATGCTGGCATTTTTTGGCCAGGTGGCGGGTGGGGCTGTGCCGGAACAGGCGCCGGCGCGCGAGGGTGATCTGATGCCGTCCCACGGCGGGCCGGTGCGGCAAATGGCGGATGGGACTTTTGTTGTACCGCGGCGGCACAGGTTGGCGGACGCCCCGATCCCCCTTATGTACGGGCATGGCCTTCCTGCAGTCGGCGCCGCCGCGCCAGCCCATTTTCCGCGCGCCGCCCGTCGTTCTGTGGCTGATCGCGGGCCTTGCCCTGGCCCATGCCGCGCGGGTGATGGCCTCGCCCGCCGCTTCGCTGGCCGTGATCAGCGAGTATGCCTTTGTCCCCGCCCGCTACAGCCATGCCTTCATGGCGGCGCATATGGGCCAGGCTGGCACATTGTGGGACCGTGCCTTGCCCTTCGTCTCTTATATGGCCGTGCATAACGACTTCACCCATCTGACAGTGAACTGCCTGTGGCTGCTGGCTTTCGGACCCACTGTGGCCCGGCGTTTCGGGGCGCTGCTGTTCATGGTCTTCTTCATCCTTTGCGGGGTCGTGGGCGCGGCAACGCACCTGGCGTTCAATTGGGGAAGCACCATGCCGGTGGTGGGCGCCTCTGGCGCCATTTCCGGCCTGATGGCGGCGGCGGTGCGGATGCTGCCCCAGGCCTTGCCCTGGGCAATTCCGGGCGAGGCGCCACTCGCGCCGATTTTCTCGCGGCCGATCCTGATGTTCACGGCGGTGTGGGTGGCCATAAACCTTCTGGCGGGCCTGACCGGGCTGGGCTCCGGCGGCGAGGGCGGCCTGATCGCCTGGCAGGTGCATCTGGGCGGTTTCGCCACGGGGCTGCTGCTGTGCGGGTCCTTCGATCGGCTGCGCCCGCGCGGCCAGGGCATGCCGCTGGAATGATGGTCCGAGAGGGGTGACCCGGAGCGGCGGCACGTCTAGGCTGCCTCAAAACGGGGGGGCAGCCATGCGGGTCGCATCACTGCTGGTCATTATTCCGGCGCTGGCATTGGCATGGCCCTGCGTGGCCCAGGACGCGACGTCGATCACGACGAAGGACACCGTCGAAAGCGTCACCGTCAGCGGCACGCGCGAGCGCCAGGTGATCGACAAATTCGTCAAGTCGCTGGCGGCGCCCGCGCACCTGTCCGGCAAGATCAGCCGCTGGGAGGATGGCGTGTGTCCGATCACGGTGGGGCTGCGGCCCACCGCCACGAAATTTATCAGCGACCGGCTGCGCCAGGTGGCGGCAGATGTGGGTGCGCCAACGGGCCGGCCGGACTGCACTCCCAACATCGAAATCGTCTTCACGACAACGCCGCAGGCGCTGATGGACACCGTTCGCAAGGAGAGACCCCAATTGCTGGGGTTCGCCTATACCGGCGGACAAATGGATGCTCTGGCCAAAGTCACCCATTCGATCCAGGCCTGGTACACCACCCAGACGCGTGACCTGCGCGGTAATGTCACCATGGATGTCGGCCGCCACAGCGGGCCGGGCATCGAAGTGCCCTGCAACTGCGATGCGGGGATCATGCTGCAATTGCCTGACGCCAATGCCGTCAGCGTCACCGGCTCGCGGCTGGGCGACGGCACCCGCAGCGACTTCTATCATGTGATCGTGGTGGCCGACCCCACCAAGCTCTCCGATTATTCCATCGGCGCCATCGCCGACGCGGTGGCGCTTCTGGCACTGTCGCATGTCGATGCGCCGGAAAGCTGCCAGCCCCTGGCCAGTATCGCCAACCTGCTGGTGCCGGGCTGCACGCAGGTGCCGGACGGACTTTCCGCCAACGACCTCGCCTTCCTGCGCGGGCTTTATGGCCGCATGAACCCGGCGCGCGCGCCCAGCGTGCAGCAGGGCCAGATCGCCTCGCAGATCGAACGGGATACAGCCGGCCGTTGACGCCGTGTTACTCCGCCGGGGCGGGATAGGCGCCCTTGGCCGGGCCGCGGCGGCGGACACGCGCGCCAAGCCGGTCGAGATAGGTGTAGATCACCGGCGTGATATAGAGCGTCAGCAGCTGCGACAGAAACAGGCCGCCCGCCACGCACAGGCCCAGCGGGCGGCGCGATTCCGCGCCCACGCCGCTGCCGAGGGCGATGGGCAGGGTGCCCATCATCGCCGCCATGGTGGTCATCATGATCGGGCGGAAGCGGATGATGGCCGCCTCGCGGATCGCCTGTTCCGGACTGACGGTGGCATCGGCCCGCTGCCGGTGCAGCGCGAAGTCGATCATCATGATGGCATTCTTCTTGACGATGCCGATCAGCATGATCATGCCCACGAAGGCATAGAGCGTCAGCGGCAGACCGGCGATGAACAGCGTGATCAGGGCGCCGACCGCGGCGCTCGGCAGCCCCGACAGGATGGTCAACGGGTGGATGAAACTCTCATACAGGATGCCCAGCACGATATAGACCACGACTATGGCGATCAGTAGCAGTTCGGGCATGTTGGAGGTGGCAGCCTGGAAGGCGCCGGCGGTGCCCTGGAAGCTGCCCTGGATGGTGGGCGGCACGTCGACGGCCAAGCTGGCCGCGTTGATGCCTTTGACGGCGTCGCTCAGCGAATAACCGGCCTGAAGGTCGAAGGAAATGGTGACCGACGGAACCTGGCCGCTATGGTTGATCGACAGCGGCATGGTTCCGACTTCCTGGTGCGTGACCGCGGAGAGGGGAACCAGATTGCCATTGTTGGAGGTGATGTAGAGCGTGCGCAGCGAGCTTGGGTTGCGCTGATACTGCGGCAACAGTTCCAGCATTACCCAATACTGATCGGATGCGGCGTAGATCTGAGACACCTGTTGGCCGCCAAAGGCATAGCCCATGGCGTTCTCGATCTGGGCCGGGGTCACGCCCAGCGCGGCGGCGCGGTCGCGGTCGATCTTGACCTCGACCGAGGGGGCGGCCCGGTCATAGTCGCTGTTGACGCCGACAAAGCCGGCGGTGGTCTTGAGCTTGTCGACCAACTGGGTGGAGACGTCCTGCAGCTGTCTGATGTCCAGGCCTTGCAGCGTATACTGGTAGCTGGAGCGAGAGCCGCGGCCGCCGATGCGGATCGAGGGCGGGTTCTGGATGAAAACGTCGATGCCCGTGATGTTGTTCAGCCTCGCGCGCAGATGGCGCGCGATATCGTCGGCATTGTAGCGCCGGTCTTCATAGGGCTTGAGCATGACGGTGATGTCGGCGCCATTGGCGCCGGCGCCACTGGAGCCGACGCGCACCATGGCGCCCTCCACGTCCGGATCGGAATCGATGATGGCGCCGACATGGCGGGCATAGGCGACCATGCGCTCGTAGGAGGTGCCGTTGGCGCCCTGGACGCTGACGCGCAGCATGCCGGTGTCGTCGCTGGGCAGGAAGTCCTGCGGCATGATCTTGAACAGGACGGCGCTGGCCACCAGCGAGGCGATGAAAAGCCCCATGATGACCCGCTTGTGCGACAGGCTCCAGTTCAGGCTGTCGGTATAGGCGGCCTGGATGCGGTTGAAGCTGTTCTCGCTCCAGCGATAGAAGGCATTGTGCTTCTCGCCCGTCTCGGGTTTGAGCATCCGGGCGCACAGCATCGGCGTCAGTGTCACCGAGATCACGCCCGAGAACAGGATGGCGATGATGATGGTGACGGCAAATTCGTGCAGCAGCCGGCCGACCACGCCGCCCATGAAGACGATGGGGATGAACACCGCCGCCAGACTGACGGTCATCGACAGGATGGTGAAGCCGATCTCGCGCGAGCCATTGACCGCCGCATCATAGGGCTTTTCGCCCTGCTCCACGTGCCGGACGATGTTCTCCAGCATCACGATGGCGTCGTCGACCACGAAGCCGACCGACAGCGTCAGCGCCATCAGCGAAAGATTGTCGAGATTATATCCCATCAGCGACATGCCCGCGAAGGTGCCGATCACGGCGATGGGCAGCGCCAGAGAGGGGATGATGGTCGCCGAAACCTTGCGCAGGAAGACAAAGATCACCCCCACCACCAGCGCGGCGGCGATCAGCAGCGTGTGCTGCACGTCGGAGACTGAGGCACGGATCGTGTCGGAACGGTCGTGGCGGATTTCAAGGTCGATGCCGGCCGGCAGGATGTCCTTGAACTGGGGCAGCACCGCCTTGACCCCGTCCACCACCGCGATGGTGTTGGAACCGGGCTGGCGCATGATCGCCACGGTGATGGCGCGCTGGCCGTGCCACCAGTTGCCCTGGCGCGGATCGCTGGTGGCGTCGATGACGTTGGCCACATCGCCAAGCCGCACGGGCGCGCCACCCGAATAGGTGATGATCTGTTTGCGGAAGGCGGCCGCATTGTCGAGCTGGCCCTCGGTATGGATGATGTGGGCGTCGCTTTCGCTGTTCAGCGACCCGGTGGCCTGGTTGACGTTGGTGTTCTGGATGGCGGCTGCCAGCTTGTCGATGCCGATGCCACGCGACGCCAGCTTGTTCGGATCGGCCTGGATGCGCACAGCATATTTGGCGGCGCCGAACACGTTCACCTGGGCGACGCCGTCCAGGGTAGACAATTGGCGCGCCAGCAGGGATTCGGCATAGCGGTCCACCTCGGTCAGTGGCAGGGTGGTGGAACTCAGCGCCAGGAACAGTACCGGAATGTCGGCTGGATTGACCTTGCGGAAGGTGGGTGGGCTGGGCATCGAGCGCGGCAGCTGGCGCACCGCGCTGGAAATGGCGGCCTGCACGTCCTGCGCGGCGCCGTCGATGTTGCGGTCCAGCTTGAACTGAATGGTGATCGAGGTGTTGCCCTGCCCGCTCGAGGAGGTCATCGAGTCGATGCCGGGAATGGTGGAGAAGGCATTTTCCAGCGGCGCGGCGACGGCCGAGCCCATCGTCTCCGGATCGGCGCCGGGCAGGTTGGCGTAGACCTGGATGGTGGGGAAGTCGACGTTCGGCAGTTCGCTGACCGGCAGCGTGGCATAGCCGACCGCGCCAAAGATCACCAGGGCGGCCATGACCAGTGTGGTCATGACCGGATAGTCGATGAAACGGCGTGAGATGTTCATGACGTTCTGCGCTTGCGTCCCTGCTCGCTGCCGTTGCTACCGCTCTGGCGGGCACCTTCAACCAGGACCGCGCTGCCGGGCACGATCCGCAACTGGCCGTCGGTCACCACCTTTTCGCCGGGCGTCAGCTTGCCCTCAACCGCAACATTCCTGGTATCGTCGAACAGGACATTGACCGGCTTGAGCATCGCCCGGTCGCCCTGGATGGCATAGACATAGGAGCCGCTGGGCCCTTCATTCACCGCGTCATGCGGCACGATAAGGGCGTCGGAAATCGAATCCAGTTCCACCACCACTTCAACCAGCTGGCCGGGAACCAGCGACATGTCGCTGTTGGGGAAGGTGGCACGCAGCTCGATAGTGCCGGTGGCCCCGGTCACCGCATTGCCCACGAAATCCACCGGCGCGCTCAGCGTCTTGCCGCCGACGCCTTCCAGATGAATTGTCGCTACCAGCCCCTTGCCGCGCTGGCGCGCCTGGATGCGCGGCAGGTCGGATTGGGGCAGGGAGAAGGACACTTTCACCGGCTGGATCTCGTTGATCTGCACCAGCGGCGTGGCGTTGGTCGAGGCGGTGGACGCCGCCACCATGTTGCCTGGCTGGATCAGGATGGGGCCGGTCTTGCCGTTCACCGGCGCATGGATTTGCGTGAACTCCAGGTTCAGGTGGGCGGATTCCGCGGTAGCCTTGGCTTCCAGATAGGCAGCCTCCGCATCGTCGGCATCCTGGGGTGAAATGGCATTCTGGCCCAGAAGGCGCTTGTAGCGATCGGCCTTGGCCTTGGCGCTGGCCAGCGAGGCGCGCGCATTGTCGTATGTCGCCTGATAGGGGCGCGGATCGATCTGGAAAAGAAGATCGCCCTTGTGGACCATCTGGCCTTCCTTGAAGAAGGCTTTCTCAAGCTGGCCTTGGACCCGGGTGTTGATCAGCACGGTGGAATTGGCCATCACCGTGCCGATGGTGCGTTCGATCACCGCCATGGTCGAGCGGGTCACCGCGCCCACCCGCACCGATGGAGCCAGAACGCGGTGCGGACCGGTCGCTTCGCTGGCACGATTCCAGTACCAGAATCCGCCCAGCACCAGGACGAGGCCCGCCAATCCCGCCAATACGGCCAGCCCGGAACGCCTGCCGGGGCGGGAATTGCGCCCTCCGGCCTCTTGGTCCGGGAACGGGTCCATTTGCATATTCATTGTCTTTTATCCTGATGCCACAAATGCTTAAAAGGCATACCCCACGGCCGGCCCTGTTGCCGGGGCGCGGCATGCCCAACCCGATCCTCCCTCAATCCGCAAGATGTCCAGGACGGATTGACTGCCGGAACTGATGCCTCAAACCGGGCGGTTGCGCATGCCGCGCGTGCCCTCTGCCGCGAGGGCAGTCTTGATGCCTGTCACTTATACCGGGAAATCGTCTCACAAATGTCCCGGAATCAAAAAGGGACAAATCTATCAAGCCATTGATTTTGTTTGAATAAGTTCTTCAATTTGGCGGGGCTGTGACAGCCGGCGAAGGTCCTCTTGTTGCCCCGCAGCAAACCCCTGTCTATAAGCCGCGGACTTTCCCCCTTTCTTTCGACCCGGGCCGGTTTCCATGGACATCCGCAACATCGCCATCATCGCCCATGTCGACCATGGCAAGACCACGCTTGTGGATCAGCTGCTCAAGCAGTCCGGCTCGGTGCGCGAGAACCAGCAGATGGCCGAGCGCGCCATGGACTCCAACGACCAGGAGCGCGAGCGCGGCATCACCATCCTGGCCAAATGCACCAGCGTCGAATGGAACGGCGTGCGCATCAACACCGTGGACACCCCAGGCCATGCCGATTTCGGCGGCGAGGTCGAACGCATCCTGTCCATGGTGGACGGGGTGGTGCTGCTGGTGGACGCGGCCGAAAGCGTGATGCCCCAGACCAAGTTCGTGCTTTCCAAGGCGCTGAAGCTGGGCCTCAAGCCCATCGTGGTGATCAACAAGATCGACCGCCACGACGCCCAGCCGAGGGAAACGCTGGAATCCATCTTCGACCTGTTCCTGTCGCTGGAAGCCAATGACGACCAGCTCGACTTCCATGTTCTTTACGCCTCGGGCCGCAACGGCTGGGCGGTGGACGAGCTGGAGGATGAGCGCAAGGACCTTACGCCGCTGTTCCGCCGCATCGTCGAAGACGTGCCTGCCCCCAGGCCGCAGCAGCTGGCCGGCGAGGAACACCCCTTCAAGATGCTGGTCACCACGCTGGAGGCCGACAATTTCCTGGGCCGCATCCTGACCGGCCGCATCGAATCGGGCGTCATCACCACGAACCGCAACATCAAGGTATTGTCGCGCACCGGCGAGGTGATCGAGAAGGCGCGCGTGACCAAGCTCCTGGCCTTCCGCGGTCTGGCCCGTGTGCCGGTGGAGCGTGCTGAAGCTGGCGATCTCGTCGCCATCGCCGGTCTTGAGACAGCAACCGTCGCCGACACGCTGTGCGATCTGACCGTGGAGGAGGCGATCCCCGCCCATCCCATTGATCCGCCGACACTGGCCATGACGCTAGCGGTCAACGATTCCCCCCTGGCCGGGCGCGAGGGCGACAAGGTGCAGAGCCGCGTGATCCGCGACCGGCTGATGCGCGAGGCCGAAGGCAATGTCGCGCTGAAGGTGCATGAGACCGGCGAGGGCGCCTTCGAAGTGGCCGGACGCGGCGAACTGCAGCTGGGCGTCCTGATTGAATCCATGCGCCGCGAGGGCTTCGAGCTGTCGATCAGCCGCCCGCGCGTGGTGTTCAAGACCGAGGATGGCGAGCGGCTGGAGCCGATCGAGGAAGTCACGGTCGATGTCGACGACGCCTATACCGGCGTGGTGATCGAGAAGATCTCGGGCCGCAAGGGCGAGATGGTCGACATGCGTCCCACCGGCGCGGGCAAGACCCGCGTGGTCTTTCATGCCCCCGCGCGCGGCCTGATCGGCTACCACGGCGAATTCCTCACCGACACGCGCGGCACCGGCGTGATGAACCGCATGTTCCTGGAATATGCGCCGCACAAGGGCCCCATCGGCGGGCGCGTCAATGGCGTGCTCATCTCGACCGAAGATGGCGAGGCGGTGGCCTATGGCCTGTGGTACCTGGAAGAGCGCGGCAAGCTGTTCGTGACCCCCGGCACCAAGGTCTATCAGGGCATGATTATCGGCCAGCATGCCAAGGACAATGACCTGGATGTGAACCCGACCAAGGCCAAGCAGCTCACCAACATTCGCACCACCTCCAAGGACGAGGCGGTGCGCCTGACGCCGATCGTGCCGATGACCCTGGAGCAGGCGATGGCCTATATCCAGGACGATGAGCTGGTCGAGGTGACGCCGCTGAACATCCGGCTGCGCAAGCGCGAATTGCTGCCGCATCTGCGCAAGCGCGCCAGACAGGCGGCGGAATAATCAGCCCCGCTTCAGCCCCAGCATTTTCGCGATCATCCGGTCCACCGTCCGTTTGGGCAGATGGTTGGTCAGGAAATGCTGGACGGGCGTGGGCGTGACCACCCTGCGCACCGGCGGCCTGGCCGCGGTCAGAGCTTCGAACACTGCCTTGCCGATGGCCTCGGGGGGAAGGCCGTTTACGGCACTGTCCCGGACCAGTTCGCGCATCTTCTCCAGCGCGCCGGCATAGGACCCCTGGGCATAGCGCGGCTCCTTCAGCGTTTCAGCCTTGCTCCAGATCGGCGTCTTTACCGTGCCGGGCGCGATCACCACCACATCCACGCCATAGCGCATCAGCTCGCGGCGCAGCGCTTCGCTCATGCCCTCAAGCGCGAACTTGGAAGTATTGTAGGCGCCCAGGAACGGCGTGGCGCTGGTCCCGCCCACCGACGACATCATCACGATCCGTCCCGGCCTGCCGGCGAAATCGGGGTCGACGCCCAGCAGCGGCGCGAACGCCTGGGTGACGTTCAGCGTGCCCATCACGTTGACGGCCAGCTGCCGTTCGACTTCGTCGGGACGCATTGCCAGCAGCAATCCGGGCACCGCGATGCCGGCATTGTTGACCAGGCCCATCAGTGCTTCGCCGCCCAATGCGGCCCGCACCTGCTCCGAAGCCCCGAACACCGCCGCGCGGTCGGTCACGTCGAACAGCAAGGGCGTGAAGCCCGCGCCGAATTCCTCCGACAGGCGCGCCGCATCGCCTTCGCTGCGCACACTGCCGAAGACGTGAAAGCCGCGCGCCCTGAGTACCTTTACCGTGCCCCAGCCGATGCCGGTCGAGGCGCCGGTCACCACCACGTTTGTGCTCATCGCCGTGTTCCTTGCAGCCGCCCGCTGGAGTATAGGTCGGTGAGGAGATTTGCCCATGGTCGTGGACGACAAGCTGATCCAGTTCGCGAACCGCCTGGCCGATGCCAGCGGTGCGGCGATCCGGCCCTTTTTCCGCCAGCGCATCGAGGTGGACCACAAGGAGGGTCGCCACGCCTTTGATCCCGTCACCGAAGCCGATCGCGGCGGCGAGCGCGCAATCCGCGCCATCATCGAGCGCGAGCGTCCCGATGACGCCATCCTGGGCGAGGAGTTTGGTGAAAAGCCCGGCAGCTCGAGCTGGCGCTGGGTACTCGATCCGGTCGATGGAACGCGCAGTTTCATCACCGGCCGGCATGAATGGGGATCGCTGATCGCGCTGGAGAAAGACGGGGAGCCCGTGCTGGGTATCCTGGATCAGCCGGTCCTGGGCGAGCGGTTCATCGGCGTGAATGGGCGCAGCGTGCTGATCCAGGACGATCTGCGTACGCCACTGAAGGTGCGCGCGTGCGACGACATCAGCCAGGCGATCCTCTGCGCCACCGATCCCTCCGCCTATATGACCGAGACGCAGCAGGCGGCTTTTGCGCGCGTCAAGGCGAAGGCGCGCCTGACCCGGTATCATGGCGACTGTTATCTCTTTGCCATGCTGGCAATGGGCTTCATCGACGTGATCGTGGAAGGCGCGTTCCGGCGCTGGGACGTGGCGGCGGTCATTCCGCTGGTGGAGTGCGCGGGCGGCATCATCACCGACTGGAAGGGTGGCGAGTGGCGCGACGGCGAACCGCTGCTGGCCTGTGGCGATCCGCGCGTGCACGCCCGGACCGTGGCCTTGCTGGCCCAAACGGTGACGAATTAGGGGCGATCCGCGCGCCTACGCTGCATTGCTGCCCCAATCCGACTTAGTTGGGCACGCGTGAAACTCTTGCACGGGTCGTCACGTTTTCTTGCCGAAGCGAAAACGACCGGCATGGAGGAACAGTTATGCCCGATCTTGAACCGCGGCCGCTGGATGGAATGGAAGTCCTGGATCGCAACGCGGCACTGGGATCTTTCCACACGACATCGCCTGAAGACCGCGCACCCAACAACACTGGCAAGGTCATCGGTGCGTTGGCCGTGGCCCTGATGGTCGGCGCGGCGGGCGTCTATGTCTACAGCGTGTCCAACCCCGCGCCCAAGCCCAAGATCACTGTCGCCCAGCTGCCCAACACCCCGCCGCCCGCCAAGGTCGCGGAGACCGCGCCGCCGCCGTCGATGACGGTGCCCGCCGAGACGCCGTCCGCCAACGCGATTGACGATCAGCCCGGTAGTGACCAGTCCGGTAATGGCGTGACCCCCAGGATGACCGGGAGCGGCACCGCCAACAGCGGGGGCAAGGCCGCAGCACCAAAAAAGTCCGCCTCGGCCGAGAGCAAGCCTGTCCGTGTCGCGCACAACGATGCCTCCGACGCCATGGCCGACCGCATGAAGGCGTCCGGCGACCAGCCCATGACCGCCATGCCGCAGCCCGCTCAGGTGACGCCGCCGGCACAGGCCAGCGGGCAGCCTGCCACCGGTTCGGCGGCGCTGGCCCGCAATCAGACGCAGCCCGCCCAAGGCGCGGTAACGCCCAGCGTGGCAGCGCCCGGCGCAGTGCCGGCTATGCCGTCCACACCGGCCCAGACGCCTTCTTCGGATCAGGCGCCTGCGGCGAACCCGGAACAGCCGCGGCAGTAATTGCGGTTGATGCGAAGCCGCCCTCCGGCCTCCTCATGCGCCGGGGGGCGGTTTCAGCTTGTCCATGAAGGCGTCAAGGGCGCTCCAGAACTGGCGACGATAGACGTCCTGCTCCATCAGGATTTCATGGCCGGCGCCTGCGATCTCCAGGTACTCCCCGTAGGGCAGGCGGCCGGCGAAAGCGCGCGTGGCCGGGGTCAGGCAGATGCGGTCTTGGCCTGCGCCCACCAGCAGCAGCGGCGTGGTGATGGCCTCGGGCCGGGCGGGCGCACTCAGCCAGTCCATCGAATTGAGCGCCGCCGCCAGCCAGGCCCAGGTGGCGCCCGCCAGACGAAGATCGGGATCACCATGCAGGATCGCCTGGGTGCGGGCGAAACGGTCCGCGTCCGATGTCACGATCTGCTTTTCGAAGGTCATGGTCAGAGGATCGCGCTCTTCCATGCCCCATACCCAGCCCCCGCCCTTGCCGAGGCGCATCTGGGCGGCAGTGGCCAGGCGCACCAGCCACTCATGCTGGCCGCGCCAAGACACGCGGATCATCGGCGCGCAAAGCACCGCACCGGCGAAGCTGTCCGGCCGCGCAACCAGATGGCGCAGAAGATTGTGCCCGCCCATGGAATGGGCCAGCGCGACGGGCTTTTCGCCCTCCCGCAACATCGGCACCACCAGCCAGTGATAGAGGGTCGACAGATCCTCGTCATAGTCGTGGAAGCTGCCGACGAAGCCCTTGCGATGGTCGGGCAGGAAGCGGTCCGAGCCGCCCTGGCCGCGCCAGTCCATGGTGACGACGGCGAAACCCCGGGCGCGCAATTCGTCGATCACCTCGAAATATTTCTCGATGAATTCGGTCTGGCCGTTGAGCAGGACGCAGACCCCGCGCGGGCCTGCAGCCGGATCGGGGGCAAAACGGGCCGCCCGGAGCCGGGCCCCCACTGCCTGGAGGGGAAGGGGCTCGAAACAGGCGGTGGCGGGGATCATCGGTGAATTTTCCAAATAACTACAATAGCTTAAGATCAATCTGCGACGAAGGCCCGAAAGCTCCCTGTCAAGATCTTGAAGGCCGCAGGCATCTTCCTATCTCGATTGTACCGGCCGCCCAATGGGGCCGGGCGCCCCCTGCGCCGAACCGGTGAGGGGCGCCGAAACAACGCTTCAAGGAGGTTGTCACATGCGTTTCGACTATTCGCCTTTCTTCCGTTCCACCGTCGGCTTCGATCGACTGATCGACATGCTGGAATCTGCGTCCGATCAGGGCTATCCGCCCTACAATATCGAGCGCAGCGACGAGAATAACTACCGCGTCACCGTCGCCGTCGCCGGTTTCGGCGAGAAGGACCTGACGGTCGATGTGAAGGATCGCGTCCTGACCATCGCCGGCAAGCGCGAAGATGAGGGCGCTCGTCCGAACGCCAGGCCTGGCGCCTACCTGCACCAGGGAATCGCCGGCCGTGCGTTCGAGCGCAACTTCCAGCTTGCCGAGCATGTCGAGGTGAAGGGCGCCCGGCTTGAGAACGGCCTGCTCCATGTCGACCTGGAGCGTGTCGTTCCGGAAGAGAAGAAGCCGCGCCGCATCGCCATCAATGCGCCGGAGCTCAAGACCATCGAGGGTTCCAAGGCAGCCTGACGTCACCGCCATTGCGAAGCAGCCTGGCAGGGCGTCCCCGGAGGGGGCGCCCTGCTTCCTATTTGCCTGAAAATGCTGCTAAAGTTGCCCAAGGCAACGCTTCGTCGCAAGAAGAACAGAATGGCGCTCTGGCCCCCCCGCCTTACCCACGCGAAAGCCCTCACCGACATCGACGGCCTGCGGGCGCGCTATAATGCGCAGTTCGAGCGACTGGGTCCGGCGCTTGCGGAGGTTTCCTTCACCCCCGGCCAGTTGGGTCCGCTGCATGGCGAATGGGCGCGCGGCACCAAAAGCGATCCGGGCAGGGTGATCCTTTATTTCCACGGCGGTGGCTACGTCGCCGGCAGTCCGACGACCCACCGTGTCCTGACCGGGCGGCTGGTTGAGGCCAGCGGCATCGCCGCCTTTTCCCTGCGCTACCGGCTGGCGCCGGAGTGCCCGTTTCCCGCCGCGGTCCGCGACGGCGTCGATGCCTATCGCGCGCTGCTGGCCAGTGGCGTGGCCGGCGGTTCCATCGTGCTGGCGGGCGACGAGGCGGGCGGCGGGCTGGCCTTCGCCGTGGCGCTGGCGCTGAGGAATGGCGGGTTTCAGATACCTGGCGCGGTCGCAGCCATGTCGCCCTGGGCCGATCTTTCGCTGTCGGGCCAGGCGATGCTGGCCAATCGCCGGACCGACACCGTGCTGGACTGGGAGACGCTGTTCTTGGCGGCGCGCAATTACCTCGGCAAGTCGAACCCTGGCGATGCCTATGCTTCGCCTGCCTATGCCAGCCTCAAGGGATTCCCGCCGGTGATGGTACATGCGGGGGCGAACGAGATCCTTCGCGACGATGCTTCCAAGCTGGGCGATCGCGCCGCCGAGGCCGGCGTCGGCGTCAGTGTGGAGATCTATGACGGCATGGGCCATTTATTCCAGGCCGGGGCCAACCGCAGCGAGGCAAAGGCGTCACTGGCGCGGCTGGGCCAATTCCTGCGCGCGCGCAGCCAGGCGATGGCGGCCTGATTTATTCGCTTACGCCAATCGCGCTTTGCGCTGCCTCCGCGAGGGCGGCGGACGCTTTTTGATTTTGTGGCCGAGGCTCGGTCGCGCCCAGAATCCATCAACCACGCAGGCCCGCCTCCCCCTTTTGCGAGAAGCGCATAAAAGGGGGAGGCGGTTTCAGCGTGCGAAGCCGACCAGCGGGAGGCAAGCGTAAGCTTAAACCGGAGGGGGTTTTGTAAGAAAGGAGGAGATAGTTGCAGCGATCGAGCGGAGCGAAGCGAGTGAGAGAATGCTCAAACCGGAGCGGTTATCAACCCGTCGCGGTCGCAAGGTGGTCGGCAAAGCGAATGGGCAGCTTGGCACCGGAAAAGTCCGCGCCCTCTGTCTCGGTGTCGCGCAAGTCGACATCGCCCATGTTTGCATAGCTCAGGTCGCATCCCGACAGGCGCACGCGGCGCAGGTCCGCACCGCGCAGGTCCGCATAGCGCATCTGGGCATTGTCCAGCCGCGCCGGCAGAAGCCGCGCCCCTGCGATCATCAGGGGTCCCAGCTTGGTATCGCGCAGGTCGGCGTGATTGAGGAGCGCTCCCGACAGGTTCACCCCCCGCAGATCCGCGCCACCCAGCTTGGCCGAACGAAGATCGGCGCCGGCCAGATTGGAGCCCTGCAGCGAAGCCCCTTCCAACACCACGCCGTAAAGCTGCGCGCCCGGAGCGATCAGCGCAGTCAGGCTGCGGTGCGAAAGCGTCTTCGCATGGCGCAGGTCCATATTTGTCAGGTCGGCGGGCGCGCCTTCGCGGCCTTCGCTATCGGCCCAGCGTGAATGGGCATCCAGCATGGCCTCCAGGCGGTCCAGTTCCTCCTGGTCCGGCTTTGCCGCCTCCTTCAGCGTCCTGGTCAGGTCCGCGCCGTGGGTGGTAGCGAAATCCATCTGCGCGCCGATCAGGATGCAGCCCGCCATGTCGGCGCCCGTCAGGTTGCAGCCCGACAGGTCGGCATTTTCCAGATTGGCGCCGGTCAGGCGCGCCTGGCGCAGATTGGCGCGGGTCAGGCGCACGCCTTTCATTACCGCGTCGGTAAAATCGGCCTGTATCGCCACCGCGCCGGTCATCTTGGCGCGCTCCAGATTGGCGCTGTTCATCATTGCGGCGGGCAGTTCCGACGGGCCCAGGTCGTGCTGCAACACGCGCAGGTTCCCGTATTTGTCCTTCTCGGCGATGGTTCCCTCGCGCAGATCGGCCTCGAACAGGTCCGCGCCGATCAGGTTGGCGCCGCGCAAGGAGGCGCCGCGCATGTCGGCCCTGCGCATGCTGGCGCCCGCCAGGTTGGCGCGGCGCAGGTCACAGCCGAAAAAACTGGCCGAATCCAGCTTGGCGCCATCGAAATTGATTTCCTCCAGGATTGCGCCGGTGAAATCGGCATCGGCCAGATTGCGCCCCGACAGGTCCAGCCCCGATAGGTCGCAGAAGGCAAAGACGGCGCGCGCCCCGCCCATCCGTCCGGAATACAGCATCTCGTGGCGCGCGGCCGCGGCACTGACATCCTTCTGGCTGAGCTTCGCAAAGCCGGTATGCCGGGCCTGAGTCATGGAGAATCCCGCTTGCTTACGCCTTTTTCACGCCACGATCCTGCGTCACTGGGCGCTAACGCTTGATTAAGGGGGCATTATTGGGTTTTTGCAGGCTTCGGGGCATTCGAAAAAATGCTGTTGAACCGGGGCCATAGCCGGGTACAAAGGCGGGCCGGGACCGCCCCCTGTTCCCGAGAGGGGTGGGGACAGTGACCTGGCGAAGGGAAAACGGTATTGCGACACCCGCGCGAGGAGGGGCCAGGCCTCCACTCCGAAGGACCCTGACTGCGAAGGATTCTGACCGGTTCGGGGCCGCCCGGCCGGCGAAATTTTAAAGAGGCTCAGTTGACCAAGCACCGTTTGATGCTTTCCGCCGCTGCGGCTGCCCTGTCGGCGGCCGCCTTCCTGCCGGCGGGTCTCTCTCCCGCCCGCGCGGATACCGACATCACCACCTCGACCAGCACGATCCTGGCTACCAGCTCGGGCGGCAACATCACCATCGAGTCCGGCGGCTCCATCAACACCAAGATCGCCAGCCCGCTCATCACCCTGAACTCCAACAATTTCGTCCTCAACCAGGGCAACCTGGTCAATGACGGGATCGCAGGCGCAACCGATGTGCAGATTGACACCAGTGCCGCCAGCCTGCTGCCCCCCAGCACGGGCTTTGCCAGCAACGGCCTGATGAGTCTGCAGGGTAACGGCACCAGCAAGATCGGCATCCTCGTCTCGGGCGGCCATACCTTCTATGGGCCTATCAGCCTGTCGCCGGGCAGTTCCTCCGTGGTCAGCGGCACCGTGGTGACCTCGCCGGCCGCGTCCATGAACCTGAAGGGCGACGGGTCCAGCGCCATCTACATCTCCCAGGGCACCAGCGTGACCAGCAACATCCTGGTGGGCGGCTCGATCACCCAGCTTCCCTCCGACAAGTCCACCACGGGCGGCGGCATCGTGCTGGACCTGGACGGCACGGTGAACGGCAATGTGCTCAACTCTGCGGCGATCACGGGCATCGGCAATGGCATCCGCGGCATCTATACCGCGGGCGGCATCCACAGCTGCGCCTCGGACACCGCCGCACCAAGCGGGTTCACCTGTCCCACCTTTTCCGAAGGGGCACTGATCAACACCGGCAGCGTCTCGCTGGGCGGCACGTCGATCCGCAAGACCAACGGCGTCAACCTGGAAGGCGGCTCGGCGCTTGTGATCGGCGGCAGCGTCGATGGCGGCGTGATCAATGCCGGTCCGGGCACATCCTCCTCGCTGACCGCTGCCACCCTTCAGTCCAGCGGCGTGCGGTCGGCCCCCACCGTGCTGATCGACCCCTACCAGTCGGTGAATTCCAACCAGGCCACGCCGCGCGGTCCGGTCGTGATCGGTCCGGCTCCCTCCACGGTGGACAGCACCGATCCGGGTTATTCCTTCATCAACCGGGGCACCATCCAGGCCGCGCCGATAGATGCCCAGGTCAGCGCCATGGCCATGGCGATCCGCGGCAATTCCACCGCCAACTACACCTGCCTCAGTGCGGTGGTGGGAAGCTGCGCGTCGGTCGACGGGAACGGCAATGCCGGCGGTGGCCTGCTCAACACCGGCACGATTTCCGCCGCGGCGGCCACCAACCAGGCGCAGACCGTGGCCAATCCGCCCACGGGCCTGGACCAGTTTGTCACCGCCACCGCGCTGGACGTCGGCGGCTTCGCAACGGTGCCCAATATCGAGGTGAAGTCCGAGGCGATCGACAGCACCAACAACACGCCGGCGACGATCAAGGGCGAGGTTTCGGGAATGGGCCAGGGCACCGCCTATGGCGTCTTCATCGAGGAAGGCGCCACGGTGAACACCATCAAGGTGAGCCGCAATGCCTCCATCCTGGCGGGCGTGACCACCTTCACCACCTCGCCGACCGCGGACATCGCCCAGGCCGGCGCGCCCTTCTCGCTGTTGTCGGAGGCGATCGTCGACCGCTCCAGCACCCTGTCCTCGATCGTCAATTCCGGCGTGATCCAGGCCAACAACACCCAGCTCACGCCAGCAGCGGGGGCGGTGGTGTCCAACATCCAGCGCGCCATCGACCTGCAGAGCTCGACCAAGTCGGGCATCACGATCAACAACAGCGGCGCGATCCTGGGTGATATCCTGTTCGGCTCGGCCAGCAACAATGACACACTCAATGTCGGCAACGTCGATGGCGGCACTATCAACAACGTCACCGGCACCACCAACACCGCCTCCAACTGGGCGGTGGTGGCGTTGACCGAGCAGACCCAGAGCGGCGGTGCACCGCCGCTCAGCTCCGCCAATATCATCGATTTCCGTTCCGGCAATGATCACCAGCTGCACATCGGCAGCTTCGGCTATGTCAACAGCACGATCCTGGCCAACGACAATGCGCTGGACGTGACCGTGGACAATAACGGCTATCTGTTCGTCGCCAATACGGCCACGACTGGTTCGATGAAGGTCAACAACCTGACGATGAACGGCGGCACGCTGGGGTTGACGATCGCCCAGAACACCAGCAGTTCCACTCCGGTGATCCTGGCCAACCAGGCCGATATCTCCCATTCCACACTGGCGCTGCAGTTCGGCAGCTTCGTCTCTTCGGGCAACACGGCGGCCAGCACTGCCAGCCCGACGCCGCAGAAAATCACCCTGATCAGCGCCACCCAGCTGATCGACAACGATCTGGCGGCGCAAAACGCCACCCTGCGCCAGAACACGCCCTTCCTGTTCGAGGATCCCAACGAGGCCGGCTACAACAGCGACGGCGCCATTACCGCCGCCAACACCAATGCCAATGGCGACCCGCTGTCGACCGGCGCTTCCGGCGGCAAGCAGACTCTTGAACTGACGCTGCTGCCACGCTCCACCGGTGCCAAGAACGCCGACGGCACGGCCGGCCTGAACCTGTCCGGCGACGCCAGGGTGGTCTTTCCCTATGCTGCCCAGGCCCTGGGCAACGACAATGAGCTGGGCGCGGCCGTCGCCAGCAATTTGACGGTCTACAACACCGGCAATGTGCCCTCGAGCGGCATCAACATCCCAAAGTCCCAGCAGGCGGCCCAGCAGGTCTTTTCGCAATTCGGCCCCGATGTCTCGGGCGGCGCCCGCCAGGTGGCGATCATGCTGACCGACCAGGCGACCGGCCCGGTGGCTGCCCGCCAGCGGCTGCTGCGCAACTTTTCCCATACGGCCGGGGAGATGACGCTGTGGGGCGAAGAGTTCACGGGCCAGATCAGCAACAAGGGCCAGGTCAGCGGCTCGGGCGCGCTCACCGCCTACAAGGATCACGGTTTCGGCTTCGTACTCGGCATGGACGGCGGCTCGCCCCGTGGCGGCTGGTACGGCGGCGCCTTCTCCTTCTATACCGGCGACATCGTGGAATCGCTGCCGCGAGCCTCCAAGACCCAGACGGAATGGTACATGCTGAGCGCCTATAGCCAGTGGAGCGGCCGGCACGTCTTCTTCGACACCCAGGGCAGCTTCGCCTATGGCAATTTCACCGGCTCGCGCTCGCTGTCGGTGGGTTCGATCAACCGCACCGCCGAGAGCAAGCGCGCCGGCCTGATGGGCGCCCTGGGCGCCAAGGGCGGCGTGATGCTGAAATATATCGGCTTCGAGGTCGATCCGCATATCAGCCTGGACGGGCTGGTGCTGCGTGAGGAAGGCTATACCGAAAGCGGCGGCGGCAACGGCATGGACCTGGCGGTCGCACCCTACTACGCTAACTCGCTGCGAACGGCGCTGGGCGTCGATCTGCGCCTGCCGCTGGACATCTGGGGCGTGGAACTGGCACCGGAAGCACGCGCGGGCTATCGCTACGACCTGATCGGCTCGCCGGTGAAGCTGAAGGCCGGCTTCGTGTCGACCGGCGGGCTGGGGACGGTGAACAACACCATCAAGTTCGTGGGCCCCGATCCCGACCAGGGCAACACCATTCTGGGTCTGGGAATCGGCGCCTCCACCGACACCTGGCATCTGGGTGGCCAGTATGACTGGGTGCGGGGCAACAATGGCTCGACCACCCAGGTGGGCATGATCACGCTTCTGGCCAGAATCTGACGGGCAACCAGCTGGCAACTAACTGGCGGCCGCGATCTCCACGAAACGCGTCACGGCCTCGTCGGGTGTGGCGAAGGAGGTCGCGAGTCGCGCCAGGACGGGGCTATCCGCGTCAGGGCCGTCCGCATTCGCGTGCCAGTCGTAGAAATAGGCACCAGCCCGGCGCAAGCGCGCAGCGACCCCGGCGGGCATCTGCGCGAACACCATATTGGTCTGGACCGGCACCGGCAGGCGGATGGAATTGATCTTCGACAGCCCCTCAGCCAGGCGCTGCGCCAAGGCATTGGCGCGCCGCGCGCTTTCAAGCCACAGCCCGTCCGTCACATAAGCTTCAAGCTGGACCGAGACGAAGCGCATCTTCGAGGCCAGATGGCCGCCCTTCTTGCGGCGATATTCGAAGTCGGACGCATCGGCGGGATCGAAATAGACTACCGCCTCGGCCCCCATGGTGCCGCCCTTGCTGGCGCCGAAGGACAATGCGTCCACGCCCGCGCGCCAGGTCGCGGCGGCCAGTTCCCCGGATGTCGCGGCGCCCAGATGCGCCATGGCATTGGCGAAACGGGCCCCGTCCAGATGCAGCTTCAGTCCCCGGCTTTTGACCACCCAGGCGATCGCCGCCAGTTCGTCCAGGCCATAGACCGTGCCAAGTTCGGTGGGCTGGGAAAGCGAGACGGCGAAGGGCTGAACACTGTGCACGAAGCCTCGGGGCAGGGCGTCGATCGCCTCGGCGATGGCCTGGGCCGTCAGCTTGCCGGCCATCGGGCCTTCGGCGGGCCCGTCAATGCCGATCAGCCTGGCGCCATGGGCATAGAATTCAGGAGCCCCGCACTCCGACACCATGATGTGGCTCTGCGCATGGCAGAAAACCGCGCCGTGCGGCGGCGTCAGAGTGGCCAGCGCCAAGGCATTGGCGGCGGTGCCGGTGAAGACGGGATGGACCGCCACCGGCCTCCCGAACAGGTCCGAGAACAGGGGCGTGAGTCCCTGGGTGACGGCATCGCCGCCATAGGCGCGCGCTGCTCCTTGATTGGCGCGCGCCAATGCCGCCATCACCCGGGGCAGCACCCCATAGGCATTGTCCGATCCGAAATCCATCGGCCGCTACCAGGTTCCGGTGTTGGGCATCGAGGCCCAGGGCTCGCGTGGGGCCAGGGTGCCGTCCTGCAGCAGTTCGATGGAGATTCCGTCGGGCGAACGGATGAAGGCCATGTGACCGTCGCGCGGCGGACGGTTGATGGTGACGCCCGCAGCCATCAGCCTTTCGCACAACGCGTAGATGTCGTCCACGCGATAGGCAATGTGCCCAAAATTTCGACCACCCGCATAACCCTTCTCGTCCCAGTTGTAGGTGAGCTCGATCAGCGGACTTTCGACGGCGCCGGGGTCGTCCGCCATGCGCGCGCCGTCTTCCGGTGTTGCCAGAAAAACCAATGTGAATCGGCCTTTTTCGTTCTCCATGCGGCGCACTTCCTTCAGCCCCAGCTTGTTGCAATAGAAGTCGAGCGACGCATCCAGATCTGAAACCCGTATCATCGTGTGCAGATATCGCATGTCATTTTCCTTTGCTGTGCCTATCAAAAAGGCGTCACGCAGATGGTAGCGGTCTACCTCGCCCATGCCATATTGTGGCGTCGAAGCGATATTGCCGCATGGGAACCTGGGCGGCACGCGCGATTTTTGCGTAACCGCGCGTACGCACCAACAGCAAATGCATCGTAGCCGGAACGATTTTTCCCGTGCACACCGGTACTTAAGTAATGTGTAGCAAATGCTGCAGTTGCGAAGTCCGCCTCCGTACTGCGCTGCAGTGCACTGCGCAGAAAAGCATTGCGTGACGCGCACAAGATGGAATGATGTTGTTGTCGCATGGAAGAAGCACACTCTCCTCTTGCCAAGCTTGAGGGCGGTTGCTTTAAGAACGACCGGCGTGGCGTCAGGCTATGGTGCCGGGCTGAAAGAATATCGGTCTGCCCTGAACTGTCCGGCCCAGGCGCCGTCGCGTGCCGGGCTTTTTCTTGTCTACGTGAGTGAGAACATGGAACGTCCAAATCATCTGAATGTCGGCAAGAAGAGCGCTACGAGCCGGGCGACCAGTATCGCCATTGTGGTGGCCATTCACGTCCTGGCGATCACCGGTCTGATCGTGGCCCTCAACCAGGGCGCGCTCCTCAAGCAGCTTCAGGAAATCAAGGCCACCGTCGATACCCAAAAGGAAATTCCCAAGGCGCCGCCGCCGCCGCCGCCGGATCTGGTGAAGCCGCCGCCGCCGGTCGCCATCGTGCCGGAATTCACCGTGGCCACCGCGCCACCGCCGCCGGTGACAACCGCGCCCAAGCCGCCGCCGGCCCCGCCGGCCCCGCCGCGCCCCACCATCACCAATGACCCGCTGCGCCCCGTGATGCGCACGCACACCATCCCGCCCTATCCGCCCATCTCGGTCCGTCTGGGCGAGCAGGGCACGGTGCTGATGGAGGTGAACATCACCACGGAAGGCAATGTGGACCAGTGCTCCGTCGTCAATTCGAGCGGCTCCGAGCGTCTCGACGGTGCGGCGTGCGACTGGGTCAAGGCCCGCTGGCGCTGGCAGCCCCCCACCTTCGAGGGCAAGCCCGTAGCCGTCAAAACCCGCGTGTCCATGAAGTTCGACCTCAAGGACGCCCGGTAAAAGTCAAACCCTGTCAATCAACAAATCTGTTTCACACGGAGTTAGGAAAATGACCTTCAAGAAACTGGCGATCGCTCTTGCTGTCGTCTTCATGTCCAGCCTGAGCCCGATGGTTCCGGTTGCCAGCATCGCGCCGGTCCAGGTGGCGATGGCCCAGGAGGCCGGTGCCCCGAGCGCCGCCACCCAGAACGCGGCCGCCGCGCAGGTCGCCGCTGCCGACGAATCCACCCCTTATGGTCTGTCCAACATCTGGACCAAGGGCACCTGGATCTCCAAGGCGATCCTGATCGTGCTGGGCATCATGTCGGCCGGCACTTGGTACATCTTCTTCACCAAGTGGATCGACCAGCAGCGCATCCTGGGCCAGGCCAGCACGGTCGAGAAGAAATTCTGGACCTCGGCCACCCTGTCGGAAGGTGTGGAGAAGCTGCCGAAGACCTCGGTGTTCCGCGGCATTGCCGAAGCCGGTCTGAAGGCCTCCTCGGGTGGCACCACGCTGGTCGGCCTGAACGACTGGATCGGCATGAGCCTGACCCGTCAGCTGGAAGACGCCAATGCCCGTCTGCAGGGCGGCATCGCCTTCCTGGGTTCGGTGGGTTCGGTCTCCCCGTTCGTGGGTCTGCTTGGTACCGTCATGGGCATTCTGAACGCGCTGATCGGCATCGGCGTGGCCGGCCAGGCCTCGATCGACAAGGTCGCGGGTCCCGTGGGTGAGGCGCTGATCATGACCGCCCTGGGTCTGGGCGTCGCGGTTCCGGCCGTGCTCCTCTATAATTATCTGGTGCGCCGCAACAAGGTCATTACCGAAAAGCTGCGCGCCTTCGCTGGCGACCTGCAGGCCTATCTGATCAGCAAGAGCAAGTAGGGCTCTTGGGGTAGCACCCTTCAATCGGAGTTCATGCCATGGCAATTGACGTCCAACACGCCGTCGAGGATGACGAGCAGGCGTTGAACGTGTCCATCAACACCACCCCGCTGGTGGATGTGATGCTGGTCATGCTCATCATCTTCCTCGTCACCATCCCGGTGATCGTGAAGACGGTAAACGTCCAGTTGCCGACGTATCGCAATATCGTCACGGTGACCAAGCCCGAGAATATTGTGATCGCCGTCGATAAGGACGAGAACATCTACTACAACAACCAGCCGATCGACCGGGCGAAGATGCGAGAGAACTTCGTCCAGGCGCTCAAGTCCGCCTTTGCAGCGCACCGGCCTCTGCCGGAAGTGCACATTCGCGGCGACAAGAATGTGCGCTTCGAGGCGATCGGCCGGGTCATCCTGGCCTGTCAGCAGGCCGGCATCCAGAAAGTGGGCTTCATCACCGAGCCCCACGCCCTGGAAGCGGAAAGCTATTGAGGTAACCGACCATGGCAATGAGTGTTGGCACGAGCGGCGAAGGCGAGGTGATGGTGGAAATGAACACCACGCCGCTGATCGACGTGATGCTCGTTCTTCTCACCCTTCTGATCATCACCCTTCCCATCCAGACCCATGCAGTGAAGCTCGACATGCCGGCGCCGAATACCACGCCGCCGACCGTCATGCCGGAAACCGTGGAACTGGGTGTGGACTTCGACGGCACCATCACCTGGAACGGTGTGGCCGTCGATCGCGGGACGATGGACGCCTATTTCCTGGATGCAGCCAAGAAGGATCCGCAGCCGGAAATCCACGTCAATCCGAACCGCCTGGCCAAGTATGACGCGGTCGCGAAGGTGCTGGCGGACGCGCAGCGCCTGGGCGTGACCCATATTGGCTTCACGGGAATAGATCAGTATAATTAGAGCTGTGAGGGACATAGCCGCGGGTTGAGAGAGCGTGCGGCAACCCCGCACGCTTTCCCCTTTTTAGATAATGCGAAACGAGGTCTTGTTATGACTGCCAGTAAACTGCGTGCCGCTTTGACAGCGATTCTGATGGGAACCGCCGCCGTGGGCGCCGTTTCCGTGGTCAGTACCCTCCCGGCCGAGGCCGCGACGGTCAGCGCCAAGGTCGGCCCGCTTCTGAAGGAAGCGCAATCGCTGGCCCAGGCCGGCAACTATGCCGCCGCCAGCGCCAAGCTGAAGGAAGCCGACGCCGTCAAGTCCACCCCGGACGACGCGACCATCATCAATCAGCTGCGTCAGTTCATCGCCATCAAGTCGGGCGACACCAGCACGGCTGCGGGCGCCAAGGCCAAGTTCGCCAACGACTACAACGCCAGGAACTACAAGGCGGTGATTGCCGACGAGGCGGCGCTGCGCAAGGTCGGCGCCCTCGACGCCAACGCGATGCAGATCATCGCCCAGTCCTACTACCTGAGCCACGACGCCTCGGGTTGCATGCGTTACATCAAGTCCAACTTCAAATCGCCCGGCGATGCCACGCTGGAACTCCTGATGCGCTGTGCCTATGACGCGGGCGACGACGAAACCCAGCGTTCCGCGCTGGAAACCCTGGTGGCGCACAGCGGCAAGCCGGAATACTGGAAGAACCTGCTGCGCCTTTCCGAGCGGGCCAAAGGCCTTTCCGACCACAATACCCTGGACGTGAACCGCCTGCGCCTGATGACCGGCAACATCACAACCAAGGACGAATATATCCTGCTGGCGCAGCTGGCCCTCCAGCTGGGCTTCGCGGCTGAGGCCCAGACCGTTCTGCAGAAGGGCTTCGACGCCAAGGTGCTGAGCGATGACCGTTCCAAGAAGCTGCTGGACCTCGCCAAGAGCCAGGCCGCCCAGGCTGCCGCCAACGAGGCCAAGGCCCTGGCCGATGCCAAGGCGCAGCCGCAGGGCGACGCGCTGGTCAAGGTCGGCGAGGCCATGATCGGTGAAGGCAAGGCCAAGGACGCCATCGGCGTCATCCAGCAGGGACAGAAGAAACCGCTGAAGGACCAGGCCAACGCGCAAATCCGCCTGGGCCAGGCCTATCTGGCCGCCGGCCAGAAGGCTGACGCCGTGAAGGCCTTCAGCGCGGTCAAGTCGCCCGAGAAGGACGCGATGATCGCCCATCTGTGGTCGCTGGCCGCGCGCCGCTGACCGCAGTTGTCATGACACGCAAAAGGCGCCGGGGCGAACCGGCGCCTTTTCGTTGCCCGGTCCCTCTCCTGCCGGTGATGGCTGCGATTTTCATGGTGCGCTTCGGAACACCAGGGTTCGTGACAGGGTGAAGTTGAAGATCAGCCCCACCAGAACTCCAACGGCCTGGGCGGCGAATTTGTTGCTGAAGGGGACGGCCGCATAATGCACCAGCGCCAGGGCCGTCAGATAGTTGACCAGCGCGCCCAGGCCGTTTGCGCCCATGAATTTCAGCCATTCCTGCAAAATGGCGCTCACCCGGCGGGCGCGGCGGTCATGGAAGGTGAAATAGCGGTTCCCCAGCCAGGTGAAGACCATGGTCAGAAAGATGGTCAGGGCATTGGCGGGGGCGAATTCCAGCTTCAGCGCGCCGGTGAATAAGGCCAGAAGGGCGATGGCGAGCAAATAGCCAAGCCCGCCGATCGCCGCGAACCGGATGAAGGAATGACGCCAGAGCCAGGCGACCAGGTGCGAGAACCTGCCGGGGGGGCGGCTCACGTTCGGCTCTGCTCTTCCAGAGCCTTGGGGCCTGGGATCGCCAGATAGGCCATGCGCTTGGCCTCCCAGCGGCCGCGCGTCACAGTGTCAAGGATCAGGCCGCAGGCCAGCGACAGGAAGGCCAGCACCATGAGCCCGGTGGCCAGCACCGCGGTGGGAAGGCGCGGCACCAGGCCCGTGGCCAGATATTCGGTCACCACCGGCGTGCCGGCCAGGACCGAGGCCAGCGCCAGCGCCCCGAAGATGGCCGAGAAGAACACCAGCGGCCTTTCCTCGCGCAGCAGATAGGCGATGGTGCCCAGGATGCGAAAGCCGTCGCGCCAGGTGTTGAGCTTGGAGACCGAGCCCACTGGGCGTTCCTTGTAGCGCGTGTCCATCTCGGCCATCGGCATCAACAGGCGCACGGCATGGACCGTCAGTTCGGTCTCGATGGCAAAACCCTCGGCGGTGAAGGGAAAGCTCTTGACGAAACGGCGCGAAAAGACGCGATAGCCGCTTAGCATATCGGACAGCTTGACCCGGAAGAGGGCCGAGGTCAGTCCGGTCAGCATGCGGTTGCCGAAGACATGGCCGGGCCGGTAGGCATCGGCGCGCGAATGTACCCGTCGCGCGGTCAGAAGGTCGGCGCCCTCGGCCATCATGTGCTGGATCATGCGCGGCGCCGCGCTCGCGTCATAGGTGTCGTCGCCGTCGACCAGCACATAGATGTCGGCCTCGATGTCGGCGAACATGCGGCGAACCACATTGCCCTTGCCCTGGCGGGCCTCTCGGCGCACCACCGCCCCGGCCGCTGCCGCGCGCGCCGCAGTCTGGTCGCGCGAATTGTTGTCATAGACATAGATGGGCGCGTCGGGCAGCACGGCGCGGAAATCCTGCACCACCGTGGCGATCGCCGCTTCCTCATTGTAGCAGGGGATCAGGACCGCGACTTTCATTGCCCGCTCCGGGTACCTTGTTACGTACGCCTGGCCAGGGGGCACCATTGATAGACCCCCGCCAGGTTGGTGTCGAATTGCTGGCATTCGGGCCAGCGGATGGCAAGGCCGTAATCGGCCAGCGCGTCATGGGCGCGGCTCATGTCGGTGGCATCAGCGATCAGATAGAGCGGCCGGCCCGCCTTCAGGTGCCGGGCCACGCGCTGCTTCATCTGCCTGGTGATCAGCGAACCGTCGCGTGGCTGCACCATCCAGCCATCGATCCGAAGCACCGGGATCTGCGGCGGCAGGGTGGTGGCGATGAAGCCCATGGGGGCGTCGCCCGTCATCAGCACCATCGTGTGCGCCGGGTCGGCAATCGGCGGCAGGGCGGTCTCGATGTAGGGGTCTTCGACGGGTGCGCGCTCCAGGAAGTCGCTGCGCGCCGTCAGCAGGCACAGCGCGCACAGTCCGCCCAGCGCCAGATAACGCGCCCGCCGGGTGAAAGGCAGAAGCCCCACCGCCCCCACCAGCAGCAGCGGCGCCAGCATTTCGTAGATGATCGCATAACGGTAGATGGCAAAGAAATGCAGCCAGACGGCATAGCTGACGGCGGCAAAGGCGAACAGGATGGCGGTGCCCGGCTTGTCCAGCAGCGGGTCGCGGCTTTCGCGGCGCAGCAGCCAGACGATCGCGGCGATTGGCAGCAGCAGATAGACCAGCGCGGCGCGCACGTCCTGGAAGCCCAGATCGTTGGCCACATGCCAGTCGAAGGTGAACAGGAACGGGAAAAGGATTTGCTGCCAGAAATGGGTAGGCACGAAGCGCAGGTCGCGATAGGGCGCGGGCAGCGCCAGCGGCGACTTCCAGTATTCGTTGAAATAGGGAAAGACCGGATTGCCCGTCAGATGCCACATGTAGAGCATCCAGGGGGCGGAGAAGATGGCAAATCCGATCACCCCCGCGATGCCTCCCGCCACGAGGCGGATGGAGATCTGCCTGGGCGTGCCGCCCACTGCCAGCAGGGCCGCGGCGAAGCCCACGCAATAAGGCATCTCGGGCAGCTTCAGGCCCATGGCCATGCCGGTGATCAGTCCCGCCGCCGCTGATAGGGCCGCGGCCTTGAGCGGCGGGCCCTCCCGCAGCGTGCGGCGGCCCACCACCAGGATGCAGAGGCCGCTCAGCACGAAGCCGGCCATGACATTGTCGTAATAGGTGGTGCCGAACTCGGTCAGGGTCAGCGCCCCCACCTGGCCCAGAAGCGCAAGTGCTCCGGCCGCGATGCCGCGGTCCACCGGCTTCAGCGGCAGCGTCAGCAGCGAGCGGCCCATCAGATAGAGCGGGATCACGGTGGCGCCCTGCACCGCGCCCAGCACGCCCAGCGCGATCCAGGCATGGGTGTGCGCCGCCAGCAGGTAGAAGGGCACATCCAGATAGGGATTGTAGTAGCTGGCCTGGTGGGCCACCGCCACGTCGATGCCTATGCGGTGGTTCAGCAGCGCATAGGGCGCGTACCAGTGATAGTTGCGAAAATCCCAGGACGTGTCCTTGCCCAGAAGGATCACGAACCCCGCCCAAAACAGCACAACCAAGCCCAGGAACACGGCCTCGCGGGCCGTCAGGCGGGCATTCGGCTCTGTCATGGGTGGGGGAACCAAGACTGCATGGGGTCGGTTCTAGCGTACCGGCATCGTTTCGATAAGCCCTGTCGCGCAAAGGGCTTACCCGCCGGTCGAGGTCCTAGTCCGGGTCCGGTTCCACGATGATGTTTCGCAGGAACTGCAGGGTGCAGGCCCGCCATGACCGGGTCAGGGCAAAGGCGCGCGGGGCATCGGGATGTTCCTGGCGCAGGGCCAAGGCGCCAAGACAGGCCTTGCGCAGGTCCTCGTCCAGCACCGCGACCCGGGCGCCTTCCGGCCCGCCCACCACATCGCGCGGGCCTTCCGCCGGATAGGCGGCCACCGTGAGGCCGCTGGCCAGCGCCTCCAGCATCACCAAGCCGAAAGTGTCGGTGCGGCTGGGAAATACGAAGACGTCCGCCCCCGCATAGGCCCGCACCAGATCCTCGCCCGTCAGCGCGCCCAGGAAGCGCACATGGGGGTATTTTCGCTCCAGTCCGGCCTTGGCCGGGCCGTTGCCCACCACGACCTTGGTGCCAGGCAGGTCCAGGGCGAGGAAGGCCTCGATGTTCTTTTCCACAGCCACCCTGCCGACATAGAGCCAGATGGGGCCGGCGAACGGATGGCGCGCACCGGGGATGGGACGGAAGCGGTCCACATCGACACCGCGCGACCACAGCCGGATATGGGAGAAACCGTGCGCCAGAAGGTCCTGGCGCAGGCTCTGGGTCGCGGCCATTACCGTTGTGGCGGGGCGGTGGAACCAGCGCAGCCAGCGCCAGACCAGGCTTTCGGGCACCAGCGGAAAGCGGGCATGGACATATTCGGCGAAGCGGGTGTGAAAGGCGGTCGAAAAGGCGATGCCGTACTCCAGGCAGATGCGCCGCGCGGTAAGGCCCAGCGCGCCTTCGGTGGATATATGTACCGCATCGGGGGAGAAATCGCGGATTTCCTGCTTGAGCGTGTGCTTCTGGAACAGGGCCAGCTTGATCTCGGGATAGGTGGGCAGGGGCATGCTGAGCCGGCCCTGGGGCGTGACCACCCTGACGGTGTGGCCCAGGGCGCCCAGGTCCCTGCAGAGCATTTCCAGGGTGCGCACCACGCCGTTGACCTGCGGCGCCCAAGCGTCGGTGACGATGAGTATCTTCAGATGGGCCGCCACGCCGGGGATGGGCCCCGGCATCAAACGCTTTTTCCTACGCGGGAATAAGCGCGGCTTCGGCAGCCGCACCGGAAGCGGTGGCCTGAGCGCCCACGGTGTTTCTCTGAGGGTGAGAGGCCCAGTGAAGAATCTCCATTTTGCCGTGGGCATCTTCGACAAGGGCGGTGCAGCTTTCAACCCAGTCTCCGTCGTTGAGATAGAGCACGCCGCCGATGCAGCGGATCTCGGCATGGTGGATGTGCCCGCACATCACCCCGTCCACCCCCTGCGATTCGGCCTCGCGCGCCACGATTTCCTCGAAGCGGGTGATGAACTGGGCGGCGTTCTTGACCTTGTGCTTAAGCCAGGCAGACAGCGACCAGTGCGGCAGGCCCATCGCCTTGCGGGCGGCCAGAAGCCAGTCATTGGCCCGCAGCGCCACGCCATAGGCCCAGTCGCCCAGATGGGCCAGCCATTTGGCATTGCGCACCACCGTATCGAAGCGGTCGCCATGCAACACCCAAAGGCGAAGTCCATCGGCCGTCACATGGATGGCTTCGTGCATGATCTCGATGCCGCCGAACAGTCTGCCGCAATAGTCGCGGGCGAACTCGTCATGATTGCCGGGTACGAAGATGACGCGGGTGCCTTCATCGACCTTGCGCAGAATCTCGGCCACCACGCGATCCTGGGCGGAGGTCCAGTACCAGCGCTTGAGCTGCCAGCCATCGACGATGTCCCCGACAAGAAACAGCGTCTCGCTTTCGTTGTGGGCCAGGAAGTCGGCCAGGACATCGGCTTTGCAGTGGCGGGTACCCAGATGCGTGTCGGAGATGAAAATGGTGCGGTGGCGGCGGACCTTGCGGGACCGGGCGGCAGGGCCCCGGGTGGCGGGAACACGGGCGGCCCGCTTTACCGCAGGTGCGGATTCGAACCAGGCGATATCGGCCATTTTCTTAATCCCGCCAGTTGCTGGCGGCCTGATAGCTGCTTCGCGCGACTCTTTTGTTGCGCAGACACGACGGGGTTATGACTCGGGCCTGCCTCGCCGGAGGTTGGAATTGTGCCGATTATTGCATCGCACAATTGCCGCGGAACCCGGCGTTTGCCAAAAAATCAGGCATGGCGTTGCAATTTCTCCAACGTTTCTGCGGGGAAACGCCGCAGTTACAGCCTTTAATGTACTTGCGGACAGGATGGCGCTCCGGCATATTGTTGCAGCGCGGTATTGCGATCCTTGATCGCGAGGCCGCCGCCCTTCCTGGGCGTTTCCTCCCTGAACTTGGCCGCTCTCACGAGCGGCCATTTTTTTGCCCTGGTCTTTTGCGCCCTGAGGGCGTCGACGCTCGCTCGCGTGTGTCTTGTACGCGTTGCTCCCGCGCTCCTGCTCAGGCCACAAAATCCCCAGGGCAACATCCCCAGGGCAAAATCGCGAGAGCAAGATCGCGCGGTGCAGGATTGCCTACTCGGCGGCTTCGGGCAGGGCGGCGCCGAGGTCCGAAAGTGGCATGGCGACAAGTTCGGCCATCACCTTCTCCAGCCGCGCGCGCAGGATCTGAAAGCCTGGTTTCTTGCTCACGCGCTCTTCATTCAGGTAAAGCGCGCGGTTGATCTCGATCTGCAGGACGTGGCGACCCTCTTCCACGCGGCCATAGCGCACGGTGGTATGCCCGCCGGCATAGGGCGTGTTATGCGCGACGCTGAACCCGGCGCGCGCGAAAGCGTCAACGGCGCGGCGGGTCAGGCCCGCGCCGGCCGACGCGCCATAGCGGTCGCCCAGCACGACATCGGGCACCGCCAACGCCGACGGCATGGAATGACAGTCGATCAGCACTGCCACGCCAAAGCGCGCGCTGGTCTCATCGATCAGGGTCTGCAGCGCCTGATGATAGGGCCGGTAGAGACGGGCCAGCCTCTGGTCCACTTCCATCCTGCACAGCTTGCCGCGATAGATTTCCGCCCCGTCGCGCACGATGCGGGGAATCACCCCCAAGCCCGCGGCCACGCGCGGTCCGGGCGCATCCACCGGCACGGTGAGCGGGCCGTCGAACATGCCCGGGTCCAGTTCCGCGATGCCGCGATTCACGTCCAGATAGGCGCGCGGAAATTCCGCCGCCAGCAGCGGCGCGCCCAGCGCCGTCACCCCGGCGAACAGCTCGTCGACATAGGCGTCTTCCGAGCGGCGCAGGGTCAGCGCGTCCAGCCGGCTTTGGGACAGCAGGCTGGCCGGATAGCGCCGGCCCGAATGGGGCGAAGCGAACACGAAAGGCACACGCTGGCGTGCCGGCCGTTCCAGGCGGAAGGGCGGGTCCGATGCATCGGCTGAGGAGTCCTGGAGATTTGCCATGGTCCTCGCGGGCGGCGATTCACGATATGCCCGCCGACAGGGAAGCATCCGGACGCCAAGGTGGCAAGTCCAACGGCGCGGCCTTAACCCGGTTTACCCTTCCTGCGATATCGGCTTTGATGGCGATGGGCGGACGGGCGGACATGGCGCATATCCTTCTGGCGGAAGATGACGAATCCCTGCGCAAGTTCCTTGCGGCGGCGCTGGTCAAGGCTGGCCACCATGTCTCCGATTTCGGCGACGGCGCCGAGGCATGGGAGGCAATCCAGGGTGTATCCTTTGACCTGCTGCTGACCGATATCGTGATGCCCGGCCTGGACGGGATCGAACTGGCCAAGCGCGCCGCCGAACTGAACGCCGCTCTCAAGATCATGTTCATCACAGGTTTTGCCGCGGTGGCACTGCACCCTTCCTCGGGCGCGCCCAAACAGGCCAAGGTCCTGTCCAAGCCCTTCCACCTGCGCGAAATCGTGGCGGAAGTGGACCGGATGCTGGCCGCCGCCTGAGTACCCGGGGGGCGTGGTCTGTTGCCCCGATTGCCGGAAGGAGGCCGGGCTTGCCCCCACCCAGCCCCGACGCTATAGAAGCCGCCCTGACCCCGCCCTTGGCTGGCGGCCGGAAAGCGTGGGCGGTTAGCTCAGCGGGAGAGCACTACCTTGACATGGTAGGGGCCATAGGTTCGATCCCTATACCGCCCACCATTTATTATCAGCTACTTAACGCTAATCCTGCGCCCGTTTTTTGCCGATGGGCCTATATTGAGCGAAGTAGCGACCCCTACCAAAGCGACCTGGCGTGCCCGGAAGGGTGTAGTCATCTGAGGCTCTGCGGTCTTACTGCGGGGCTGGCGCGGACTTTCGATCTGGGGAATCCCGGCGAGACCGGGGGCGGATACCCTTGGGCACGGGAGTTCTGAATTCCTAGCGGCGCCGGATCAGCAGCTTGCGCACCGTCAAGGCGGAAGGCGCCGCCTGGCGGGACAAATGATCATGGGGTCTGTCCAGCCACCGCCTATCGTCGCATTCCGCGTGCGCAATCTCACGAAGACCTATCGGTCCGGCGAGGTGGACGTCGCCGCTCTTCGTGGAATTGATCTGGACATCTTGGGCACCGAGATCCTTGTCCTGCTCGGTCCTTCGGGGTCCGGCAAGTCCACCTTCCTGAACATAATTGGCGGCCTCGACCGGCCCACAACCGGGGATGTGATATTCCGCGACCAGTCCCTCAATCGCATGAGCGACCGGGAGCTGACGCTCTATCGCCGCGAACATGTCGGGTTTGTCTTTCAGTTCTACAACCTGGTTCCAAGCCTCACCGCACGCGAGAATGTCGCATTGGTGACGGAAATCGCCGCCAACCCCATGAGCCCCGAAGATGCCCTGGGCATCGTAGGACTGAGCGACCGGCTGGATCACTTTCCGGCCCAATTGTCTGGCGGGGAGCAGCAACGGGTTGCCATTGCGCGTGCCATTGCGAAGCGCCCCGAAATACTGCTTTGCGATGAACCCACCGGAGCCCTGGATTCACCCACTGGTGTAATCGTGCTGCAAGCAATCGAGCGGATAAATGCGGAGCTCGGCACCACATCGGTCATTATCACTCACAACGTCGTCATTGCCGAGATGGGCTCGCGGGTCGCTTCATTCGCCAACGGCAGGATTGTGAGCGTTGTCGAAAACGCATGCCGCCGTCCCGCACACGACTTGCGGTGGTGACATGCATCCCCTGGACCGGAAGCTGCTGCGGGACGTCTGGCATCTGAAGGGACAGGCGCTGGCGATTGCAGCCGTGATGGCGTGCGGCATCACCGTCGTGATCATGACTTTCGGCGCAATGCGTTCTCTGCAGCAGACGCGCGACCTCTATTATGAACAATATCGGTTCGCGGATGTCTTTTCCCAGCTCAGGAGAGCACCGCTACGGGTTGCTCGCCAGATCGCAGACCTTCCAGGCGTAGCCGCAACCGATGCACGGATCGTCCACTATGCCGCGTTGGATGTTGGCGGCCTCTCCCGCCCCGCCGCCGCTTTGTTGGTGTCGTTGCCCGAATCCAGCGAGCCGAAGCTGAACCGAATAATGCTTCGCTCGGGACGATTGCCCTTACGCGGACGAGACGAACTTGTGATGAGCGAAAACATGGCCTCCGCGCTCGGCTATGGGCCCGGTCGCAAGGTGGACGTGATCCTGGGCGGGCGCAAGCGGGTCTTCACGATTGCCGGCGTGGCGCTGTCGCCGGAGTTTGTCTACGTCCTGCCGCCAGGTCAACTCATGCCTGATGACAAGGCTTTCGGCATCTTGTGGCTTAATCGCTCCATCATGGAGGCCACCTATGACATGGACGGCGCTTTCAACGACATCAGCGCCCAACTCAGTCCCGGCGCATCCCGACCCCAGGTCATCCGGCAGATAGACAGCATGCTGGCGCGCTTTGGTGGAACGGCAGCCTATGGACGCGACGACCAGACCAGTCATGCCTTCATCACCCAAGAACTCGATCAACTGAAGACCATTGCCCTGGTCATTCCACCCGTCTTTCTCGCAGTTGCCGCATTCCTGATCCACATGGTGCTCTCCCGTCTGATCGAAACGGAGCGTGAGCCCATCGGCTTACTCAAGGCGTTCGGCTATTCAAATCGCGAGGTCGGCTGGCACTATGTTAAGTTCACACTTCTTATCGCAACGTTCGGAATAGCGCTCGGATGCATCGCCGGTGTCTGGCTTGGACACTGGATGACCACCCTCTACCAGAGCTACTTCCGTTTTCCCTTCCTCAGTTACCAGCTGGATCGTGTCGTCTTTGCCGCCTCGATCATGGTTGCGCTTCTTGCCGCAATCGCTGGGACCTTGAGCGCGACTGCGCGTGCAGTGCGTCTGCCACCGGCAGCTGCCATGCTGCCACCGGCTCCAACAGTATACCGGCGTACTTTGGCAGACCGCATCGGGTTGGGCCGCCATATCTCGATGCCCGGCCAAATGGTCCTGCGCCACATCGAGCGTTGGCCGCTGCGGGCGCTGCTGACAAGTTCGGGCATTGCCATGGCGGTGATGTTGTTGGTGGGACTGTTCTTTTTTTTCGATGCCATCGATGAGTTGGTGGATGGGTTCTATTTCCGGGCCAACCGGCAAGACGTCGTTATTGGGCTTGTCGATCAGCGGAACGATCGTGCCCGCTTTGAGGTGGGCCGGCTTCCCGGCGTGCGACGCGCTGAACCCGTGTTGGAGGTTGCGGCCCGCATCTCGCACGGACATCTCAGCCAGCGACTGGCAATAACCGGCCTGGGCGCAAATCAGAGCTTTCGGGCATTTTATGATTCCGGCAGCAGGCCTTTCGTCATGCCTGAAAATGGCGTCCTGCTATCGAACAAGCTGGCGAGCCTGCTTGGCGTAAGAGCGGGCGACGCCGTTGACATTGAAATACTGGAGGGTCGCCGCCGAAAGGCGCAGGTTGTGGTCTCGGCCATCGCCACTGAGAATGTTGGCCTGTCGGCTTATATGCCTCGGCGTGTTCTGGAGGGCCTGACGGGTCAGAGTGGTGCCGTGACGTCAATTCAGGCGCTGATAGACAGCGCGGCTCATGCCCAATTCCTGCGCGGTCTCAAGTCCGTTCCATCGGTTGCAACTGTCTCGACGCGCGCCCAGGCGATCACCGCGCTACGGGATACCATGGCGCAGAGCATCACTATCGTGATCAACTTCTATGTCGTGCTGGGTGCAATTATTTCGTTCGGCGTCGTCTACAACGCGGCACGCATCGCCCTGTCGGAGCGAGGCCGCGAATTGGCAAGCCTCAGGGTCATCGGTTTCACGCGCTGGGAGGTCGGCTACATCCTGCTCGGAGAACTTGCGTTGCTGGTGCTTGTGGCCCTGCCTGTGGGATGCGCTTTGGGGTATGGTTTGGCATGGTTGATGAGCCGAGCGATGGAGACCAAACTATTCCGAATACCGTTCGTGGTGACTGCGCACACCTTCGGCGTTGCAGTGACGATTGTTTTGCTCTCAGCAATGTTGTCGGGGTTGATGGTCGCATGGCGAATAAACCGGCTCGACCTGATAGCCGTCCTGAAGACACGGGAATAGTAAAATGCCCCCCGCCATCCGCCGTCTATTTCCCTGGTTGCTTCTCGGACTGCTGGTGGCCGGCGGGCTGATCTGGAGCTTTTGGCCGCGGACGGTACCTGTGGAGATGGCCACCGTAACGCGCGGGCCGCTTCGCGTGGAAGTGACAGACGAAGGGCGTACGAGGGTCCGGGAAATCTACCAGATTTCCGCGCCGGTCGCAGGGCGGCTCCTCCGCATCGAGAAGCATGCAGGCGACTCTGTCGAAGGCGGAAAGACAGTCGTTGCGGATCTGCTTCCCGCCAGTCCGGCCTTCCTGGACGTTCGCACTCATGCCCAGGCGGAAACGGCGGTAAAGTCTGCTACCGCCATGCGGAACCTGGCAGCCTCTTTCGAGAAACGCATGGTAGCGGAGCTGGCATTCGCCGATTCGGACCTGAAGCGCGCAAAAAAATTGGCCGAATCGGACGCCATCTCCCGCGCCGGTCTTGAGCGTGCCGAACTGGCCTACAACGTAGCAGTTGCCCAGCTTGCGACCGCGAGAGCCGCCCTGCAGACAAAGGAATTTGACCTTCAGACGGCGAAAGCTTCGCTGATCGACCCGACAGCCCCCCTTGGTCCGCGCGCCCGCATCCCATTGATTGCGCCGGTATCGGGTCGGATTTTAAGAGTGCTGCACGAAAGTGAATCCGTAGTAGCGGCCGGGACGCCGATCATGGAGGTGGGCGATCCCCAGTTGCTGGAAGTCGTGGCCCCATTTATCTCGGAGGATGCGGTGAAGATTCGTGTGGGCGCGGCTGCCCTGGTCACCGATTGGGGTGGTCCGGAAGCCCTGGAAGGCAGGGTGCGCCGCATCGAGCCGTCGGGCTTCACCAAGGCTTCTGCCCTCGGCGTCGAGGAACAGCGTGTCAATGTGCTGCTCGATTTTCAGGACACGAGCGTAAAGCGCCCGCCAATCGCCGATGGATATCGCGTAATCGTTCACATCACGGTTTGGGAAAATCCCGATGCATTGCGCGTGCCGGCGTCGGCGCTTTTTCGCAGTGGCAAAGGCTGGGCAGCATTCGCAATACGCAACGGCCATGCGGCCCTGACGCCCGTCACAGTGGGGCATGGCAATGACAGCTTTTCGGAGGTCCTTGGAGGACTGGCCGCAGGTGACAAGGTGATTGTCCATCCCAGCGACCGTGTCCACGACGGCGTGAAGGTTGCCGGGGTGCAAGGCCAGGCCATTCCCTGAGGAGCCGGGCAACGCAACAGCGTGGCCCAGGTCGTGGACCCTGCCGCCCATCATCCTCACGGCGGATGTTCAGTATTTGAAGTGCACACCCAGGGTAAAGCGGCGACCATAATCCACCATGTCCAGCAACTGCTCCGCGAAGCGGCCATGGGTACTGAAGGTGGCGTCGTTCAGGTTCTGGGCCGAGAAATAGACATAGAGCGCCGGCGTGATGTCGTAGCTGGTGCTGAGGTCGATCTGGGTGCTGGCGTTGACGAAAGTGGGCTCGGTGCCAAAGCGCGAATTGTTCTGCTGCTGGCCAAAATGGTCCAGATACTTGTCGCGCCAGTTGGCGGCGATTCGCGCCTGGAAGCCATCCTTGTCATAGAAGGCCACCAGGTTGGCAGAGTTGGCCAGCCCCGTCACCGCGAACCCGCTGACCGTCAGGTCCTGCGGATTGTAGGGCTTGTCGGTGTCCACCAGCGTGGCATTGGCCTGGAAGCCGAAGCCGCTGTCGCCGAATACGTGCTGGATGGCGACCTCGGCACCATAGACATTGGCTTGCGGGCCGTTGACGTTGGTGGTCGTGGTGAAGATAGCCGGCAGCCCGGTAGTGGGATCGATCACCCCGTTGATGTTCTGCTGGGTTGAGCCCTGGACGATGAAGTCGCTCACATTCTTGTTGAAGACATCGACCGACAGATAGGAATTGTGCTGATAGTACCAGGCGGCGCTGAGGTCGATATTGATCGAGACATAGGGCATCAGGTCGGGATTGCCGCCGCTGGCGGTCAGCGCGCCCACCCGCAGGATAGTGGGCACGGTCAGCACCGGCGTGATCTGGCTCAGTGGCGGCCGCGTCAGGGTGCGCGAGACGTCGAATCGCACCTGTACGTCTTCGCGCGGCTCCAGCGTCAGGTCTAGGTTCGGCAGCAGCGACTGATAGCTGTTGTGGCCGTTCACCGTCGTGGTGGGCCCGTAGTTTACCAGGAACGCGGTGTGATCGGACGGTTGGACGGTCAGGGTCGTGGGCTCCTGGCCCAGGCCGATGGTGGTGACGGCGGTATATTCTCCGCGCAGGCCCCCGTTGATACGCAGTGGCATGCCGGCGATCCGGGTCCGCGCCGAGATGCTGAGATAGGCCGCGTTGGTATTCTCGATTACCTGGGAATAATTCTCGGGCACATTGACCACGCGATAGGTGCCGTCGAAGGCTGGACTGCAGCATCCCACATTGAAGCCCGGGATCGTCGTGGTCTGGGGGTTTCCAAGGTTCTGCAGATAGTGCAGCACCGAAAGGGCATCGAAGGCCAGGATGCGCGGGGGCAGGCTGGCGCTGCCACCGAAGCCGGTGATGAATCCGGCGGTGGAAAATCCGCCGCGGAAGAATTCCGGCGGCAGGGCTACGCCATGCGTGCCGATATTGTTTGAGGAGGGGCCATAACCGGCATAGGCCTGCCACTGGTTGTTGGCGAAGTCGTTGAAGACCCGGACATTGTCGTGGTCGCCGATATACTGGTAGCCCAGCGTGATCTTCAGATTTTCATTCTCCCGCCAGACTGTTTCGGCACGGGCCTGCTGCACCCGGTCGAAACGCCGCTGCGAGACGATGGGCAGTACATGGCTGCCGATCAGGTCGGGATCCAGGAAGTCGGCGGCATTGCCGGCCGGTCCATAGCCGGTGGGATAGGGCAGGGTGTGCCCGCCGGGAACGGTAATGCCGACAGCGGTGCCATGGATGCCGCCGGGAGTGGACGGGCCATAGCCCACATCCGCATCCAGGCTGCTGAGTTGGCCGCCCGGATTGAGCCACCCCTCCGAATGGTCATAGTCCAGGTTGACCGTCATCTTCTGCAACGGGTTCCAGCGGACATTGATGCCGGTATCGTTGTTCTGCAGCACCGAACCGTTGATCTGGGACTGGAAATCGGTCGGCGAGTTGGGCTGCACGAAGCTGGTGATGGTGCCGCTGGAGTCCTGCACGATGTTGGACAGGCTTCCAGCATTGAACCAGACACTGAAGCCATACTGCCGGGCATGCAGCGTGTCGCGCGAAAAATTTTCGTCCAGCGTCACCTGGAATTCGTCATGCGGCCGCCATTGCAACACCGCCCGGCCGTTGACGCGCGTGTCGGTCGTGACTTCCTGATAGATGCCATAATCCTGGATGAACCAGGCATTGGTGGTCAGCGCGGTCGAGGCCCCAGGCGCCGCGCCCGCCATCTGGGCGTCGGCGATGCGCGTGCCCTGCCAGCCCTGGATGTTCACATGGTTGCCGCGGGTGCGGCTGACCGAATAGGCGCCATCGATCAGGATGCCGAAATGGTCGCTAGCGAACGTGTCGCTGACCAGCGCCTTGACCGTGGGGGTGAGGTTGCCCTGTTCCGGCGAGATGGTGGTGGAGGCTGATCCCACCAGGTTGAAACCGGGATGGTCGAAGGGCACCGGAAAGCGGATATTGACCGTGGCGCCGATCGCGCCCGAGGACAGCGTAGCATCGGGCGTCTTCATCACGTCGACACGGCTGACGAAATCGGCGCCGATGGCGCTGAAGTCGAAGGTGCGGCCCACGCCCGATGCCACCTGGCGGTTGCCGAAGAGGGTTTCGTTGAATGCCGGGCCGAAGCCGCGCACCGTGATCTGGGTGGCGGTGCCGATGGAGGTGGGCACACCGCCAAGGGCTGACACTCCCCGGCTTATGGTGACTCCGGGGATGCGCTGCATGGCGGCGGCCAGGTCGACATCGGGAAACTTGCCGATATCCTCCGACGAGATCACGTCGATCAGTCCGTCCGCCTCGCGCTTGATATTGAGATTGGTCTGCAGCGAGTGGATCAGCCCAGTGACGGTGACTTCCTCGACCGGTACGCCGGCAAATTCGGGCGCGTGCGGCGCGGGGAGTGCCGGTTCGCTGCGTTCCACCCGGCGGATCATGACCGCTCCCGTCGCGGTATGCTCGACGAAAAGCCCGGTGCCCGCCAGCAACTTGTCCAGGGCATCGGCCGCGTTCAGCCGCCCATGCAGTGGTTTTCCCACATAGCCCAGGACCAGATCCTCGGTGAAGATGATCTGCTGGCCCGAAACGCGCGCATATTCCTTGAGGGAGGCGGAAAGCGGCTGCTGCGGAAGGTCAAAGTCGAAGGTCTGCTGCTGCGCTGCCGCGCCGCCGCTCAACAAAACAACATACAGGCCGCCGAGCGATGCCGTTCGAAGCAGCCAAAGCTGTAACCTCCCCCTGCGCATGCATTACCTTCTGACTCTCCGGATACATTGGATGGATTTCCAGTCGGGCGTTGAGGTAGGGGACAATCCTCAGCACGCCATCCGGAAATGTCACAATGCTCCGCCCTCTTTTTTCTGGCTCTCAAGGGCGATCGTGTGCGCATCGAGTGTGACCGCCTTGACCGGCAAATAGTGGGAAACGATTTCCACAAAGCCGGCCGCGTCGCCGGCATTGAAGACGCCGCTGATCTTCATTGCGCCCACCCTGGGATCGTCGATGACGATATGCGTGCCGCTGTAACGGTTGACCCGGTCGACGACCGAATAGAGGGGCTCGTCATCGAACATCAGTTGCCCGATGGTCCAGGCGGTGACATGCTGGATATTGGCCTGCGAAATTTCCGGGGGTACTGCGGGACCGGTACTGAGTTGCTGGCCGGCCTTCAGTTCGATGCGGTGCGGCCAGGCGGGTGTCAGCATGCCCTGAGCGGTGCCGCTTTCATCCAGCACCACGACATGGCCTTCGATCAGGGTGACCAGCACGCGCGGGCCCGCCATCTCGATGTTGAAGGCGGTGCCGGTGGCGATCACCTTCTGGTTGCCGGCCACCACGGTGAAGGGGCGGCTCTTGTCATGGGCTACATCGAAGCGGGCCTGGCCGCTGAGAAGGTGCAGCGAGCGCTCGTGGTCGGCATAGCGCACCGTCACCTCGCTGTTGGCGTCCAGCGACAGCTTGGAGCCGTCCGCCAGGGTGATGACGCGGCGCTCGCCCACAGCGGTGCGGTAATCGTCGGGGTGGTTCATCCACCAATAGCCGCCCGACCCCAGTATCGCGAGCACCAGCACCGCCGCAGCCAGGGTTGCCAGCGGCCGGATCAGTCGGGGCAGGGCCAGGATGCCGCCCAGACGCCTGCCGGCGCGCTCGGCGTCGCCCAGGGCCGCCTGCCGGGCTGCAATCATCTCAGGGGCATGGGCCACGGTGTCGAAATAGGTCCAGGACCGGGATACCTTTTCCCAGGCCTGCCGGTTGCCCGGCCCGTTAAGCCAGGTCTCGAATTCCAGAGTGCTGGAGACATCAGCCTCGGAAAGGCGCACGCGCCAGCGGGCAGCCTCGGCCAGCCGCCGGTCGCCATCGTCGCGAATGTCTCCAATTCCGTTCATCAAGACGACCCGAACCGCTTTGCCAGGTGCAGCACCGCGGCCATCACATGCTTTTCCACTGTCGATACGCTGATGCCGTATATCGCAGCGATCTCTTTCTGCTTCATTCCCTCGAGCCGGAAAAGGATAAAGATGTTCTTTGAACGTTCGCCCAGCTCGTCGAGGCTGGCCAGAACCTCGGCCAGATTCTCCTTGCCTATTAAGACGCGCTCGGGGTCCAGACCCTCCACCAGCCGGGGTTCGAAATCGGCGCCTGCAACAGTATCAAGCGACTGGGTGGGATGGCGGCGCAGGCGGGTGGCGGCACGGGCCCGGTCCCGCAGCAGGTTTGAGGCCACCCGGAAGACGAAGGCCTGAGCTTCTTCGGCCTTGTCGAAAGTGTTGGACCCGATCAGCCGCGCGAAGGTTTCCTGGGTCAGGTCTTCGGCTTCCTGGCTGCTTCCGGTGCGGCGCATGAAATAGGCGACCAGCGACGCGCGAAACCGCGCGTCCAGTTCCGCCTTCGCCGACGTGTGATCGGGCACCGCGCCCCTGACCCGCACGGGAACTCCCCTCCCTTTTTTCTTACACTACGACAATTCGAAGACATGGAGTCTGAAAACTTGGTCGAACGTCGAAGAAAGTCCGCGCGCGCATTTCGCAGATGCACAGGCGCACGTGGTAAAAAAAATCCGTATACAGGCAAAAATCCCGGAGGGTTTCCTCAAGACCGTCGTCTTCACCCATAGAAGCGCCACGAATGCGTAGGCGCCGAAAGATGGGAGAGCGTACCGACGGGATCTGATCACGGATCGGATTGAAATGCCTGCCAGGCGCGCACGCGCGCCGGGTGGTGTGGAGTTTCCTTGTTTTCGCTGACCTATGCGAGCCGCTGGATGCTGTCGGGCGGAGTGTTGGGATTTTGCCCGCATGGCGCAGCAAGGCACGGCAGGACGGTTCAACAATTTCACGCGCCCGGCGGGCGTATCCAAAAGGGGAAGTATATGTCCAACGGGGGTTTTGTTCGTCATGGTGTGCGCACCGCACTGATGGGCGGTGTTTGCGTGATGGCGATGGCGCTGCCGGCGGCGGCGCAGCAGGCGGCTGCCGCCAACGACCAGGTCGAAAGCGTGACCGTCACCGGCCTGATCAGCTCGTTGCAGAAGAACCTGGACGTCAAGCGCGACTCGCTGGGATTGGTGGATTCGATCTCTGCCGAGGATATCGGCAAGTTCCCCGACGCCGACATCGCTGCCGCCCTGCAGCATGTGCCGGGCGTCACCGTCAGCCGCGGCGCCACCGCCATCGGCGGCGTGGCCACCTCGACCGGAAACGCGACCCAGATCACTGTGCGCGGCTTCGGCCCTGCCTTCAACGAAACGCTGTATGACGGCCGCAAGGTGTCGAGCGCCACGGGCCGCAACTACGACTTCAGTGCCGTCAGTGCCGACTTCATAAGCCAGATGGACGTATTGAAGTCGCCCGATGCCTCGTTGTCTTCGGGCGCCATCGGCGCGACCGTCAATATCAAGTACCCCAAGCCTTTCGATCATCCCGGCCTGAACGTGGTGGGCGCGGTGTCGACCACCTTCTCGCCGGAGCAGGGCAATCCCATGCCCAACGCGGATTTCCTGATCAGCGACACGTTCGATGGCGACCGTTTCGGCGTCCTTCTCGACGCGGCTTATACCTCCTCTCGCATTCGCGGCAACCATGTGAACATCCAGGGCTGGGAAGGCACATATCTGGATCCATGCCAGCGGACGGGTGCGGCCGCCCCTTGCGCCGCGACCCTGACGCCGGACTCGCGGCCCGCCTGGTTCATCCAGGACTACGGCCTCTATCAGGAAACCACGACCGACACCCGCTACGACGGGCGCCTGGCGCTGCAGTGGAAGCCGGCGGACTCGGTCGTGGTTACGGTCGACGACAACTATTCGCGCGACACGCTGCATGCGGTCCAGTACGGCTACTCCGTCTGGTTCAATTCCGGCAGCCTGCGCAACGTCGATACCAACAATAACGGGACGATCACCAACTTCACTCAACCCAATACCCCAACCGACTTCCAATCGCAGCTCAACGGTTCGGTGATTCAGAACAATATGTGGGGCGTCAACACGAAGTGGCAGGTAAATGACCGCCTGTCCTTCACGGCCGATGCCGCCCAGGCACTGTCGCAGTTGAATCCCGGCGGCCAGCTTTCGTCCATCGACGTCGATGTGGGGTACGGCCCCTCGACACCCGGCGGTACCAATGGTACCGCTGTCGGTATCGTGATCCCGGGCGGGCACGATCTTCCCTATCCCAGCGGTATCGGCCCCAATGGCGACGCCAGCCGCTTCATCAACAACGGTCTGATCGGCAGTCATGTGCTGCCCATCAGCCAGCCCAATCGCACCGACAAGGTCCAGCAGCTCAAGCTGGAGGGTGAATGGGATGACAGCGACAATCTGAAGGTCGTCTTCGGCTATCAATATGTCGGCGACCATGACAACGCCCACACCTATGACGACTTCGCCAACAATGACTGGCAGGCCTATGCCGGTTACGGCCCGGCGTCGAACAACAACGGCACGCACGGCGCGGCACTGCCGCAGGACTTCTTCACCCGTTCCTTCAGCACCGCCGATTTCATCAACGGCTGGGGCGGTAGCGGCCTGCCGGCGAACGTGTTGGCCTTCAATCCCTATCAGGTGTTGAACTACCTGCAGGGGCTGGGCAATCCGCAGACCACGACCGTTCCCGGCTATAACGTCGGCTGCTGTACCCCCGCCTTCGACGGTGTCTATCGCACGGCGCTCAATGTCGGGAGCTATCAGCAGATCATCGAGAACACCAACGCGGCCTATATCAGCGTCACGTCCAAGAGCCAGCTCGCGGGCATGCCGTTGCGCATCAATGTCGGCCTGCGCCAGGAGTTCACCAACCTGACCGCCATCGGCATCGGTCGACAGCCCACCGCCCTGACGGTGCAGCCGTCCGACCACACCGCGTTCGTGACCACGTTCGGTCCGCAATCGACGGTTACCGGCACCAACGACTATCAGTACCTGCTGCCGAACTTCGACGCGACCCTGTCGCCGACCGACGATCTGCAGCTGCGTTTCAATGCCTCCCGCACGCTGACCCGTCCCCCGCTGAACCAGATCACGCCGGTTCTCAACGTGCCGACCAGCCCGCGCGTCGGCGCGCTGACGGCCAGCGGCGGCAATCCGCAGTTGATGCCCTACCTGTCCGACTCTCTCGATCTTGGAGCGGAATGGTACTATGCGCCGAACTCCTATGCGTCGGTCGATGTCTTCAACAAGAACGTGACCAACTTCATCGTGCAGGGTACCAAGCAGGGCAACATCAACGGCGTCATCGATCCCACGACGGGCGCGCCGGGGGTGTTCACGATCAGCTCCAACGTCAATGGGCCGACCGCCAATGTCTATGGCGCCGAATTCGCGGTGCAGCATGTGTTCGGCGATACCGGATGGGGTCTGCAGGCCAATGGGACCGTGGTCGGCACCAACAAGCCCTATGATCCGACCAACATCACCATCTCTGGCTTTGCGGTGACGGGCCTGGCCGACAGCGCCAACCTTGTCGGCTTCTATGACAAAGACGGCTTCCAGGCCCGTATTGCGATGACCTGGCAGGATGCTTCGCTGGTCCAGTTCGGTCAGGGGCAGAATGGCTCGAAGTTCGGCACCGAGCCGACCTTCGTGAATGCCAGCACCCAGATCGACTTCAGCACCAGCTATGACATCACCGAGCAGTTCAACGTCTATTTCACGGCCCAGAACCTGACCGACGCCAACTACGCCACCCATGGCCGGTTCAGCGAACAGGTCCTGGACGTGGTGGACTATGGCCGGCGCTTCACGCTGGGACTGCATTACAAGCTCTGACCCCCTCAGGGAAACTGAACTCGGGGCCGCTTCGGCGGCCCCTTTTTTATTGGGCCCGTTTCGCGCGCGTGCTAAAACTCACCATATGATCCATCCGGTTCAGAAGATTGTCATTGTCGGTGGCGGCACCGCAGGGTGGTTGAGCGCCGGGGTCATCGCCGCGCGCCATCAGGGGCGCATCAAGGCTGGCGCCTTTTCCGTCACGCTGGTGGAATCGCCCAACGTCCCGATCATCGGCGTGGGCGAGGGTACATGGCCCACGCTGCGCACGACACTCGAACGCATGGGCGTCTCGGAAACCGATCTGTTCCGGCACTGCGATGCTGCCTTCAAGCAGGGCGCACGTTTTGCGGGCTGGACCACGGGCGCGGAAGATGATGGTTACTATCATCCACTGATGCTGCCGCAGGGGTTCACGCAGGTGAACCTGGTGCCGCACTGGCTGGAAAATGAAGGTGGCCGCAGCTTCTGTGATATGGTGACGCCGCAAGGCGTTTTGTGCGATGACGGCCTGGCGCCCAAGACGATCACCACGCCGGAATATCAGGCGATGGCCAATTATGCCTATCATCTGGACGCGAGCAAATTCGCGCCCTTTATCCAGAAACACTGCACTGAAAAGCTGGGCGTGCGCCATGTGCTGGCGGATGTGAAGCAGGTGAAGCTGGCGGAGAACGGCGATATTGCCGGCCTCTCCACCGAGCAGGCCGGCGACATATCCGGCGACCTGTTCGTGGACTGCACGGGCTTTCGCAGCCTGTTGCTCGGCCAGACGCTGGGCGTTGGATTCAAGGATAGCGGCGACGTGCTGTTCTGCGACCGCGCGCTGGCAATGCAGGTGCCCTACGAAAGCGAAGATGCACCGATGGCGTCGCATACCATTTCCACTGCCCAGTCGGCGGGTTGGACATGGGACATCGGCCTGCCCACGCGGCGCGGTGTCGGCTACGTTTATTCCAGTAGGCATATCAGCGACGAGGCGGCCGAGGAAGAGTTGCGCCGCTATGTCGGCCACCGCGCCAAGGGACTGACCGCGCGCAAGATTCCCATCCGGGGCGGGCATCGCGAGACGTTCTGGAAAAAAAATTGCGTGGCGGTCGGCTTGGCGGCGGGTTTCCTGGAGCCGCTGGAATCGTCGGCCATCGTGCTCATCGAACTGTCGGCCAAGCTGATCGCCGAACAGATGCCTGCCAACCGCGAAGTAATGGACATCGTATCGGCCAGGTTCAACGATGTGAACCATTACCGCTGGGGCCGCATCATCGATTTTCTGAAGCTGCATTACGTCCTGACTCGCCGTCCGGAAAAATTCTGGCAGGACAATACCGATCCGGCCACGGTGCCCGACCGGCTGAAGAATCTTCTGCACCTTTGGAAGTATCAGCCGCCCTGGTTCTTCGACGAGTTCGATCGCATCGAGGAAGTGTTTCCGGCCGCCAGCTATCAGTATGTGCTCTATGGCATGGGATTCCGCACCGAAGTTTCGCCTGATAGCAACAGCGGCACCCGCGCCATGGCGGCCGGATATATGCGGGAAGCCCAGGACATGACACGCAAGATGCGCGCGACGCTGCCCAGGAATCGTGACCTGGTGAAGAAGATCCATGAATACGGCCTGCAGCCTATCTGACCGAAAGGCCGCCATGACCAACGTTACCCTGTTGAATAACTACGCGCATCGCGGGCTGAAGGTGCAGGCCGGCGCCTCAGCCCGCTTTGGCGACAATCAGCGCTTTGTGCCGGTGATCCTGGGGGAGTTTCCGTTTTTGGCGGTGCACTATCCAATACTGCTGACCAAGGATTCCAACACCGGCGTTTTTTTTGTCGGCGCGATGCTGGGTTTCGACGAAGGCGAAAACCTGTTTCTCGACGGCAGGGGCATGCAGACCTATCGGCCACTCAACCTTCAGCGGGGGCCCTTCTTCACCGCGGGAAGCGACCTGGCCATCGATCTGGACAGCCCGCGCGTGGGTGAAACAGGCACTGCGCTTTTCACCGAGGCCGGCGAACCATCGCGCTATCTGCAAGGCATCATGGCGCTGTTTCGCGACCTGACGCGGGGCATCGATCTGACCAAGGCCTTTGTCGATGCGCTGCTGCGGCTGAAACTGGTTGAGCCGGTCGACATTACCGTGAGCTTTGACGATGGAGGCAAGCGGACCCTGACGGGCCTCTATACCATCAACCAGGATTCCTTGCGGGCGTTGGACGATGCAACCGTCATCGACCTCTTCCGCAGGGAATATCTTCATCTGATCTACCTGATGATCGCGTCTCTGAAGCAGGTAGCCGTGCTGGCCCGCATGAAGAATGACGCCCTGCTGGACACCAGCGCCGCCCTGGCCGGGGTATGACGGTTGTCGCCGAAATCGGCGAGATGTCAGAGCCGCAGCAATTCCTGCGCAATGTCGTTCTGCCCTGCCGGCCGGTAATTCTGCGCGGCCAGGTCGCGGAATGGCCGGTCGTGCGCGCCGGCGCAACAGCCGCTGAGCTGAGGACGTATCTGCGTCGGATGGATGCGGGCGGCGAAATGGATGCTTTCTTCGGCGATCCGGGCATCGCGGGCAAATACTACTACAACGCCGATCTTGCCGGATTCAATTTTACGCGCAGGCGCATGGCATTTGGCGCGGCGCTGGATCTGATTCTGTCAGACGTTTCTCCCTCGCAGTCCGTCTATATCGGCTCGGTACCGGTTGGCGATTACCTGCCGGGCTTTGCCGCGGAAAATGCCATGCCGCTGGTACCTGCGGCTGCGGGGCCGCGCATTTGGCTGGGTCATGCCTCCAACGTTTCGGCCCATTACGACACGGTCGACAATCTGGCCTGTGTCGTGGCGGGGCGGCGGCGTTTCACGCTCTATGCGCCCGAATTGATCGAAGACCTCTATGTGGGCCCCATCGATCACACGATGGCGGGCCAGCCCGTCAGCCTTGCGGCGGCCGCGGTGCCGGGCGATCCGCGCTACCCGCGGTTTGAAGCGGTGCGAGGCCGGGCACTGACTGCAGAGCTCGAGGCGGGTGATGCGCTCTATCTGCCCAAGCTGTGGTGGCACCAGGTGGAAGCCACCGCCCCGTTCAATGGCCTGGTGAATTACTGGTGGGATGCATTTGCCCTTGGCCCGGATGCACCTTACACCAGCATGCTGCTTGCGATGATCGCGATTGCCGGGCGGCCCGCGCCCGAGCGCCGCGCCTGGAAGGCGTTGTTCGATCACTATGTCTTCCGCGAGCACGGCCATCCTCTGGCGCATCTGCCGCCGGAGCGCCACGGCCTGCTGGGCCCGCTGGCTGAGAATTACGGCAAGATACGCGCCCGGGTGATGTATCTTCTGCGCGGCGGTTCCTAGGCGGCGCAATGCTTGTCGATGAAGGACTGGTGCATCGGCATGGCGTCGACGCACCGTTTCACCACGGCGCGAATATCAGTCAGGTTGGCGGCGATGGCCGCATCGTCCAGCGTATCCACTGTCGGTTCATGGCGGCGTGGCCGGATACCCTGGCCGATCATCACATACAGCCAGCTTTGTGCGGGAAACAGCTCGGTATCCTCGCGCAGGATGCGGCCATGGCTGCGGAAAAGTTCTATCTTCTCCGCAAGGCTGTCGGTCAGGGGAATGTTGCGGCAATGTTCCCAAAAGGGCCCGTCCAGCTGCGTCTGGGTATAGTGCAGCAGCAGAAAATCGCGCACACGTCCGAATTCGAATTCGAAAATGCGGTTGTAGCGGTCGATGTCAGCCGGCTCGAAACTGCGGTCGGGAAAGAATTTCAGCAACATGGCGATGCCGCGCTGGATCAGGTGGATGCTGGTCGATTCCAGCGGCTCCAGAAAGCCGCTGGCCAGGCCCAGCGCCACGCAATTCCTGTTCCACGCCTTGTTGCGGCGTCCGGTGACGAAACGCAGAGCCAGGGGATCGGCCAGCGCCCTGCCCTGAAGATTCGACAGCAGGGTGTCGCGCGCAGCCTCATCGCTGGTGAAGCCGCTGCAATAGACATGGCCGTTTCCGGTGCGATGCTGCAGCGGGATGCGCCACTGCCAGCCCGCATCGCGCGCGGTCGACAGGGTATAGGATGACGGAGGGCCGGCATTCTGAGACGGCACCGCCAGGGCCCGGTCGCAGGGAAGCCAGCGTGTCCAATCCTGATAGCCGGTCTTCAGCGCGCCCTCGATCAGAAGACCGCGAAAACCGCTGCAGTCGATGAACAGGTCGCCCGCGATTGCTTCGCCGTTTTCCATCGTGACGGATTCAATGAAGCCATCCTCGCCCCGCAGGTTTACCGCCCGCACCTTGCCTTCGGTTCGCAGGACGCCCCGCGCTTCGGCGAAGCCGCGCAGAAAGCGCGCGAACAGCGAGGCGTCGAAATGCAGCGCATAGGTGATCTTGTTCAGGGGCGTGCCCGGCGCGTGCACCGGTCGCATGAAACGTCCGGCGTCTGCCGCCGTCGCCTGGATCGAATAATCCTCCAGCCGCGCGGCCTGGCCGGCCAGATACATTTTCAGCCAATAGGCGGGGAACGAGATGGGACCCATGCCGAAGCCGGTGGGGCCAAAGGGATGGAAATAGAAATCACCCGGGCGGGTCCATCCCGAAAAGCCGATGCCCAGCTTGAAAGTCGCCTGCGTCTTGCGGATCAGGTCATTCTCGTCGATGCCCAGAAGGCGCAGAAAATCGATGATGGGCGGGATGGTGGCCTCACCCACGCCGATCGTTCCGATCTGTTCGGATTCGATCAGGCGGATGCGGCAGTCCATATTCTGCAGGTGCTTGGAAAGGCCCGCCGCTGCCATCCAGCCGGCCGTGCCGCCGCCGACGATTACGATGTTGCGAATGGGATCGATAGACATGTCCCGCCCTGGAAAATTTACATGTTAAAACAATGACTTGACTGGGCCGTTCAGGCCTGCCGAAATCAGATTTCGGGTTGCATTTTCAGGCTGGATAACGGTATCATTTTTTTGTGCGCGTGCTCGAGGGCCGCAGCAAAAAAATCCCAAAAAACCTGTTTGCGCGACCGCGCTTTTGCGCGGGGTCCGGAGCCCTCATGCATTCGTCCGTCCATGCCACGGAAAACCTTCTCTTCATCACCCTCCTGCAATTGATCGCCATGATACTGGCGGCACGGCTGGGCAACCAGTTGATGCGCCGGTTGGGCCAGCCGGGCGTGGTCGGCGAGATCCTGGCCGGTCTTCTTCTGGGGCCTTCGCTGTTCGGTCACTTCTTTCCGGATGCATCGGTCTTCCTGTTTGGCGATAAGCCCTCCGCGCCCATCGTGGTGATCAGTCAGATCGGCCTGGTACTTCTGATGTTCCAGATCGGCATGGATTTCGAATTTGGCCATATGGCGCGGCGGCGAAACCGCAACGCCACGATCGGGGTGGCCGCGGCGTCCATATCCATCCCCTTTGCGCTGGGGTTCATAGTCGGCCGGATTACCGCGCCCGTGCTGGCGCCGGGCATGAACGCGCTGATCTACAGCCTGTTTCTGGGTGTGGGTCTGGCGATCACCGCGGTACCAATTCTGGGCCGGATCCTGCGCGAATTCGACCTGACCCGCACAGAGATGGGCGTGGTGGCGATATCGGCGGCTGCGATCAACGATGTCGTCGGATGGGTCCTGTTGGCGGCGATTTCGGCCTATGCGGCGGCCCAGTTCTCGCCTGCACATCTGGTCTGGCAGGTCGGCGGCATTGCGGCGTTGGGCCTTGGCGCATGGTTTGTTGCGCGCCCGCTGGTGGCACGGCTGCTGAAAGCCTTTCCCGCGCATGATGGCGAAGTGCCCGCCAATCTTATGATGGCGGTCATCTGCGTAACATTCGTGGCAGGCATCTGCACCTATCTGCTGGGCATATTCACCATCTTCGGGGGATTTCTGGCGGGACTGCTTTTCCATCAGGACAAGGGGTTCGTGGAAGCCTGGCGTCGGCAGGTGGGCCGCTTCGTGCTGGTCTTCTTCCTGCCCGTGTTCTTTACGTTTACGGGCCTGCGCACCAATGTACTGGGTCTGACGCATGCCGCTGACTGGGGCTGGCTGGCGCTGGTGCTGGCGGCGGCCATTGGCGGCAAGGTGCTGCCGGTCTATCTGGCGGGGCGGTCGACCGGATTCGATCACCAGCAGTCCCTGATCCTGGGATCACTGATGAACACGCGCGCGCTGATGGAGTTGATTGTTCTCAACATCGGCTACGATATGGGCTTCATCCCGCAGAAGGTCTTCACAATCCTGGTGATCATGGCGGTGATGACGACGGTGATGACGGGACCGTTGTTGCGGGTCTTGCTGCCGCGCGTGGGCCATGCCATTCCGCATGGCGTGGAGGCTTGAGGGCTGCCCGGCGACTCTGAGGCGATCGCCATCGTCAGCGGAAATGCCCATCGAGAAGGTGGATTTCTGGCCGGGACGGCGTTTCCGTTCATGGCAAACCTGGTCGCGTTTGGGGACTTTGTTGACACCGTGACCGCCCGTGCGGGAGACTGCTTCAGTTAGCAAGACTTCGGGGGACAGCAGATGGACGGCTTTCCACGCAGGTCTGTTCTCGAACTGTTGGCGACGGCGGGCGGCGCAACGCTGCTACCGAAGACTGCCGCTGCCCAGAAGGTTGCGCCGGACGCGGGCAGGGCCGATTGCACCATTCGCATCGCGCCAGGCGTGGTGGAGCTGGCGCCGGACAAGATCGTTTCGGAAAATCCGGGCATGACACTGTTTCACTGCCACATGCAGCTTCACATGGACTATGGCTTCATGTGCCTGTTCGACTATGCATGAAACGGCCTCGGCTCCGACGGCTCCAGGCCCCCCGCACTTGTCTTCCCGACGCAGTTCGAAGTTTCGCCTTGTACTGGCCGCCGTCGATGGAAGAGTTGTGATACCGTAACCTCCGGTATTCGGCGCGTGCCCGGGAAAATTTCGTGAACCAGTTCCTCAACACAGTCCTGCTGACCTACGCGGCGCTGTTTCCGATCGTCAATCCCATCGGCAGCGCGCCGGTATTTCTGGGCCTGACCCGGGACCAGTCCCCAACCGAGCGGGCAGGGCTGGCCTGGGGCGTCGCCCGCAACTGCTTCCTGCTCCTGCTGGGCGCGGTCTTTGTCGGTTCCCATGTACTGGAGTTCTTCGGCATCAGCCTTGGCGCCCTGCGCATCGGCGGCGGGCTGGCGGTCACGGCCTTCGGCTGGAACCTGCTGAATTCGGGTGTGCGGGAAGGCCATCGCGAAGCGGCGGGCGCGTCGAAGACGGACACGTTCTATCCTCTCACCATGCCACTGACGGTCGGGCCGGGCTCCATATCGGTCGCCATCACGCTGGGCAGCCAGCGCCCCACGGACCTGGCCCTGACACACCTGGCTCTGCTGGGCGCGGCTGCCATAGCGGGCCTTCTGGCGATCGCGGCGACCATTTACCTCTGCTACCGCTTTGCCGAGAGGCTGGTGGGGCTTCTGGGAACGGGCGGCACCAATGTCGTGGTGCGGCTGTCGGCATTCATTCTGTTGTGCATCGGCATCCAGATCATCTGGAGCGGCTGGAGCGAGCTGACGGCGCTAGCGCGCTAGACGCCCGGCATCATGCAATTTACTCCGTCTTTTCCACCTGAAGCAGCACGCCCGGATCCGGCCGGACCGTCATCGACATGATGGGCCGGGGGCCGGGGCCGGCCGGCGTGAAGCGGAAGCGGGCCAAGAGCGTCGACAGAATTATTCCCGCCTGCATCATGGCAAAATTGGCGCCAACGCAAACGCGTGGCCCTGCGCCGAACGGCAGGTACTGATATTTGTCGCGGCGTATCGCCGGATCAAAGCGGGCCGGTTCGAACAGCTCGGGCCTTTCCCACCACATCTCATGCCGGTGCAGCGCCCAGATTGGCAGGAACAATATATCGCCTGGCTTTACCGTCCGGCCGCACAGCTCATCCTCGGCCACCACTGTGCGCGCAAGAAGGCCCACGGGCGGATAGAGCCGCATGGATTCCTCAAGCACCTGGGTGATGAAAGGCATGGCGTCCAGGTCGGCTGCGGTGGCGGCGCGGCTGCCCAGCCGCGTGCGGGCTTCTTCGTGGGCCTTTTTCTGATCGGCGGGGCTGTTGGCCAGAAGATAAAGTGCCCAGGCCAGCGCCAGGGCGGTGGTTTCATGCCCCGCTACGATGAAGAACTGCATGTTGAAAACCAGCTCGTCGGCACTCATGCGATGGCCGGTCTCCGGATCCTCGGCTGCCAGCATGTGATCAAGAAGATCATCGGCGGCACCGGTCCCGGGTTGTTCGCGGCGGCGCGCCTCGATCGCGTTCGCGACCATGTCGTGCATGGTCCTGACCGAAGCGCCGGCCAGAAATTCGCCGGGGCGGGGAAACCATTGCGGCACGCCCAGGAAATCCAGCAGCGAGGCGCGGCCCGCGGTCTGAAAATAGCGCGTGATGGCGGCACCGAAGGCGTTGGCGTCGAAGTGCTCGCGCCCCGACAGCGCCACGTCACAGATCACGTCGAAGGTGGCGGTCAGCATCTCGCCCACCATCTCGGCCTGCCGCCCACCGGTCATGATGGCATCAATCAGGCGCGCGCTGGCGCGTTCTGCGGTGGCGGTCATGGCCGGGGCCAGCGCCACCACATTGCGATGCGTGAAGACTGGCGTCACGGCCCGACGCTGCCATCGCCACTCCGCGCCATCGGCGTTGAACAGGCTGTCGCCGATGGCGGGCCGCAACATGCGGCGCATGATCTCGGACTTGGGATAGTTTGCGAGATTGTCGCTCATCACCCGGCGATAGCCCGCGGGGTCAGCCAGCATGTGCCAGCGCATCAGCATCTCGCCCGACACGATCGGCTGGCGATAGGCCAGGGCAGGAATGATCTCCAGCACATTTCGCCGCGCCGCCAGCGCCGTTTCCAGCCGGCTCATCACCCGGCGGTGCACCGGTGCGCCCACGGGAATGAAGTTGTCAGCCATCGCCATCACACAGGGGTTCAAACGCTTTCATAACGGGTCGCCTTGATTGTGTCGCCGCGCGATTGCGGCGGCTTTGTGTCGTGCCGACGCCAAAACGTCGCGGAACTTCACGGGACTGCGGGAAAATTGGAGGGGGCAAAGTGTCAATTCCTTCATATCTTCGGGCCTAAACGTTTGGCTGAAGCCATTCAGAGGCCTGGCACGACCATGTCTGCGACGCGCGCACCGCTGGTAGCGGCCATCGCTATTGCGTCTTTCGTCTGTCCCGCCGCCGCCCAGGATGATATGCCCGAATCCGTGGTGGTGTCCGCCTCGCGAATTTCGCTGGCTGGATACGAGGCGCCCACCCCCGTTACCGCGATCGGCGCCGAAGAGATCGCGCGCGACGCCAAGATCGACATCGGCGACCTGATCCGCGAGTTGCCGTCCACCGGCCCCTCGCCGTCGCTGAACAATGGCGGCAATGCCATCAACGTCGCCCAGGGCGATGCGGGCCTGGATACGGTGGCGCTGCGCAATCTCGGCCTGGCGCGCACCCTGGTGCTGTTCGACGGCCAGCGCGTGGTCTCATCCAATCTTCTGGGTGGCGGCGTCGATCTGGCCACGCTGCCGGCGACGCTGGTCAAGCGCATCGATGTGGTGACGGGCGGCGCCTCGGCCGCCTGGGGATCCGATGCCGTGGCCGGCGTGGTAAACCTGCTGCTGGACAAGGAATTCGAAGGCACCAAGGCCAGCCTGACACTGGGCGATGATACCAGTTTCGACCATCGCAGGATGGCGCTGGAAGGCGCCTTCGGCACCGGCTTTGCCGGCGGCCGCGGCCACCTTGTGTTCAGCGGAAATTACACCACCAGCCCCGACGCCGCGTTCATGGGCCAGGCCGCCTGGTGGAAGGGCACCGCGCTGGTGCGCAATCCCGCCTATACGCCCGGGGGCAACCAGCCGCTGTTCGTGCACCAGGATCATGTCGGCAACATCCAGGTCACACAGCGCGGGCTGATAGACGCCAACACTGCGGGCGGCGCGGGATCGACACTGGCACCCAACGCGCTGGTCGGGCTTCAGTTCACGGGCAATGGCGCCGTCTCGCCCTTCCATTACGGCACGATTTTCGGCACCAACTGCTATAACGGCTGCACCAACAACGAACGCACCGGCGTGCTGCGCTTTACGCCGCTGGCGGTGCCTTACAACCACACCACGCTGTTCGGCTATGGCAGTTACCAGTTGACCGATGCCGTGCGCGCCTCGCTGCAGCTGAATTATGGCCTGTCGGGCGCGCGCAGCCTGGGTGGGCCGCGCCAACTGCTGGCCACCATCCGCCCGGACAATGCCTATCTGGACCCATCTGTTGCGGCGATGTTCGGCACCCTGTCCAACGGTTTCAATGCCGCGCTGGGCACGCCCGGAACCGCCGCCACGCCCGCCCAGGCGCTTTATGTCGGCACCCAGAACCTGAACAACATGCCGGCGACCAGCTATTCGCGCAGCCAGCTGTGCCAGACCGTTGGCGTGCCATGCAACATCGTCAACCGGGCGCTGATGCGCGCCGTCTTCACCCTGGAAGGCGATCTGGGCGAGGACTGGAGCTGGAAGGCCTATTACCAGCACGGTACGGTGCGCGAGCGGCAGGTGCTGTACAACAACAGCTTCCTGTCACGCTACAATTTCGCCACCGACGCGGTTCAGGTCACCCTGGCCAATCAGGGCGCGTCCGGTCTTCCCATCAGCTCGATCCAGTGCCGCGCGCTGCTGCAGGGCGTTGCCGCGGCGGCGGGCTGCCAGCCGCTGAACATCCTGGGCGACAATGTCGCTTCCGAGATGGCGCTGCGCTACGTCAATCCGGGCCGCGATCCCAGTTCCGGCATCCTGAACCAGGAAACCATCGTGCTGAACCAGGACGTGCTGTCCGGCGCGATGCAGGGCACGTTGCCCCTTGGCCTGCCGGCCGGGCCGGTCGCTGTGGCTTTCGGCGGCGAATACCGTCACGAGCAGGGCGGGGTGATCCATGCCGATGCCTATGGCCTGGCAGGCCAGTGGGCGGCGGGCAATTTCCGCCCCTATCGCGGCCAGTATCATGTCGGCGAAGGCTTTCTGGAAGTGGACGCGCCGATCCTGAAGGACAGCTTCGTCGACAGCCTCGATGCCAACGCCTCGGGGCGGCTGACGGATTATTCCACCAGCGGCATGGTCCAGACCTGGAAGCTGGGTCTTGTCTCCCAAGTGAACGATCAGGTGCGCTTGCGCACAAGCTGGTCGCTGGATATCCGCGCGCCGCAGATTTCCGAGCTGTTTTCGCCGGGCATCCTGTCGGCCCAGCAATGCCGCTATCCTTCCAACTCGCTTTATTACCAGTGCTTCGCCCTGCAGGGCGGCAACAGCGGCCTCAAGCCGGAGAAGGCCGTCACCGTATCGGGCGGCGTGGTGCTGACGCCGTCGTGGGTAGAAGGCCTGACCCTGTCGGCCGACTGGTATTCCATCAACATCCACGGCGCGATCGATACGGTCGACTTCCAGACCATCATCGACCGCTGTCTGGCGGGCCAGCAGATCTATTGCCCGCAATTGGTGTTCACCGGCGCCGGCCAGCCGTCCCAGATCAACGTCTTCCCCCTGAACTCCGCCGTGGATTCGGCTTCAGGTCTGGATTTCCAGGCCAATTACACCCATCCGCTGCTGGCGGGCACGATGAGCTGGGACCTGACCGGCAACTATACCGACCAGCAGACCCGCACGGCGCAGGGCATCACCTATGACCGGGCGGGCGCGCTGGGCGCCAGCCCCGATGTCTATGCCAGCGGCGTGCCCAAATTCCGCGCCGTCCTGACGGCGACCTATGCCGAGGGCCCGCTCTCCTTTACCGCGCAGGGCCGCTTCATCGGTTCGGCGGTGCTTTCGAACGGCACCCAGGGCGTGCCGGGTTTGAACTCGGCCTCCTATGTGGGGGGCGTCCTGACCCGCGGCGACATTGCCGGGCTGGTGGACGACAATTCGATTCCCGCCATCGCCTATCTGGACCTGCGCGCCTCCTGGCAGGTCGCGGAGCAGGTCGTCCTTTACGGCGCGATGGACAATGTCACCAACGTGGCGCCGCCGACCATCGCCACCACCAGCGGAGCCAGCTTTACCAACACCCAGATCTATGACGGGCTGGGCCGCTCGATCCGCTTCGGCGTCCGCTTCGCCGGCTAGGGCGCGCGACAAGCGCCAGCCCCTGCGCTAGGGTTTCCGTGGAACCAAATCCGGGGAACGCCCATGCGGTCATGGATGATGGCGGCGGCCTTGCTGGCCGGTTCGGCGGGACTTGCGCTGGCGCAGGACACGCCGGCGGACCAGGTCGACCCGAAGGAACTGGCCCAGATCATCGCCGCCCATCCGTCGTGGGAAACATGGTTGTCCGATCCCGCACTGGCGAAGCTGACGCTGGCCGGGCCGAAGATGCCCGATTCGCAATGGCGCGCCGACGACATTCGCCGGCCCCAGCCGCCAGTGGTCCATACCGGCACGGAATGTTCGGGGCCGCCGCCCGCCGATGCCGAGGCGCTGTTCGACGGCCACGATATTTCCAAATGGACCGGCGACCATGCCGGCGAATGGACGGTGAAGGACGGTGTGCTGACCTCGGGCGGACGGGTCTACAACTTCCTGAAGACCAGGGCAGCCTATGGCGACATCCAGATCCATCTGGAATTCCGCGAGCCGGCCCAGCCCAATCCGCCCGTCAACCCGCAGCGGCGCGGCAACAGCGGCGTTTTTCCGATGGGGCTCTATGAAATCCAGATTCTCGATTCCTTCGGAGTGGAGACCTATCCCGATGGCACGCTGGGCGCGATCTACAGCCAGAATCCGCCGCTGGCGAACGCGGCACGCCCGCCGGGCGCCTGGCAATGCTACGACATCGTCTTTCACGCACCGCATTTCGACGGCGACAAGGTGATCCAGCCGGCACGCATGACCGCGCTGCTCAACGGCGTGCTGGTGCAGGACAATTTTCCACTGATCGGTGCCACGGTACATGGCGCGGTAGGCCATTACACGCCGCATCCGGACGAGCTGCCGCTGGCCATCCAGGACCACGGCAATCCGGAGAGCCAGGTCTCGTTCCGCAATATCTGGGTGAGGCGCCTTTAGCTCTTGACGGGGGGCAGTCCCAGTCCCGCCAGCGCGGCGTTCAGATGCGCCAGCGCGTTGGCGGGCGGGCCGGGCCATTCGGTGCTGGGCGCGTTGCCCATGTAGCCGATGTCCTTCATGCCTTCGGGAAGGGAATAGAAGCCCGACATCACCAGCCCCCGCAGCCGGACGAAGAAACGGGCGGGCATTTCGTAGCCCGGCTTCACCTTTTCGCGCCAGGCGATGTCGTCGAAAATCGAACGCCGCTGCGTGTCGCCGGCAGATACAAAATCGGCGGCGAAACGCGTCTTGGCCTCGGCGTCCACCCAGGCTAGTCCCGCCAGGATCAGGGCGCGGTCCGCCTGTTGCTGGGGATAGGGCGCGCTGACCCATTCGTCGACGAACGCATCGATGGGAAGAGCCGCGGCGGATGGCGAATGGCTGTCCGCCGGGATCATCATCCCGGCGATGGTCTTCAACATGGCGCGCTGGGCCGGCGTCAGCGTCAGCGGCCAGGGCACCGTGGGATCGACCAGGTTGGGATCGGAGCCATATCCCTTCGCCGTGATGGGCGGCAATTCCATATTGGGCCAGGTGCCCGGCAGTGCGGCATCGGTCGTGATAACGGGCGCGCCTTGCGCACTGTCCACCAGCCAGGGGCTCGCGGTGGCGCCCGCCACCCAGGCCAGCGTGACGCGCCGGTTGATCTCGCCGCTCATATCTCGCCCTTCCGCATGCGCCCCGCCAGATGATCCATGCTGCGCCAGGCCAGCGCCATGATGGTCAGGGTCGGGTTCTTGTGGGCATTCGAGGTGAAGACGCCGCCATCGGCGATCACCAGATTGTCCACTTCCCAGGTACGCCCGAACTGGTCGGTGACGGAATTGCCCGCAGCGGTGCCCATGCGGGTCGTGCCCACCTCATGGATGATCCAGCCGCCCACCGCGATGGCTTCCTCCGGTGGAAGCCGGGGCGTCAGCACCGTGCCGCCCAGCTTTTCGATGATGGCGCGGGCGGTGGCGATGCCGTGCGCGATCTGGCGGTATTCGTGGTCGGAGAATTTCCAGTGAAAGCGCAGCACCGGAAGTCCGAAACGGTCCTTCGCTTCGGGGTCCAGCTCGCAATAGCTGTCGGCGTTGGGAATCATCTCGCCGCGCACGGTCAGCGAGATCTGTGCGCCGTAATATCGCCGCGCATCTTCCTTCAAGGGTGCGCCATAGCCGTCTTCCAGCCCCGCTGCGGGGCTGCCGGAACCCGGCGCGCCGAAGCGGCCGCCGATTTCGTAGTGATAGCCGCGCGGAAAATCCAGCTTGCCAGCCGCCTGCTCTTTATACAGCCACCAGGGGATGTAGAGATGGGCCACATCCTTGCCGTCTTCGTTATAGCGCGGGCGATTTTCCAGCGCCGGGATATGGCCGCTGACATTGGTGCCGGTGGTGTCGACCAGGTTCTTGCCCACCTGGCCGCTGGAATTGGCCAGCCCGTCATCCCTGGAATTCAGCAGCAGCCGCGCCGTCTCGCAGGCGCTGGCCGCCAGCACGACCGCGCGCGCCTGGATGAAATGGTTGGCGCCGGTGTGCCGGTCGAAATATTCCACGCCGGTCGCCTTGCCGCCCCTGCCGGTCACCACGCGGCTTGCCATCGCATCGGTCAGGATGCGCACCTTGCCGGTCGCCATCGCCATGGGCAGGAGCGAGGTGGTGCTCTGGAACGCCGCCCCGATGGCGCAGCCGCGCCCGCAAGGCGAAGCATAGAAACAGGCCTGGCGCGGCACGTTGTCGTCGGGAATGTCTTTCGTCAGCACCGCATAGCGCGACGGCACGCAGGGGATGCCCAGCGCATTGGCGCCGGCCTTGATGGCGAGTTCGTTGATGCGCGGCGGGGTGGGCGGCTGCAGCACGCCGGGCGAGGAATCGGGATGGTTCTCAAGCCCGGCATTGGCGCCGGAAACGCCGATCAGTTTCTCGGTGCGGTCGTACCAGGGCGCGATGTCGTCATAGGAAATCGGCCAGTCCATGCCCAGTCCATCGCGGCTGTGCGATTTGAAATCGTAAGGCCCGAAGCGCGGCACATGCCGGCCCCAGTGATTGGTACGCCCGCCCAGCATGCGCGAGCGCCACCATTTGAACACCGAGCCGGGCGCGTTGGTGTAAGGCTCGCCCGGCACCTCCCAGCCGCCGTCCGCCGTGGCGTCATAAAATCCGAAATGCTTGTCGGGCGTGGAACCGGCGCGCAGCGGCGCCTGCCAGTTCCACTTGAGCATGGCGTTTTCCTTGACCGGGTCATAGTCGCGACCTGCTTCCAGCACCAGAACCTTGATCCCGGCCCTTGCCAGCACCCAGGCTGCCATGCTGCCGGCCGCGCCCGATCCCACCACGATTGCGTCGGGTTCAAAATTGATGGCGGCGTCATGCGCCGGGCTCGCTTTGTGTGGGGGCATGGCTGTTCTTGGCTTTGTCGTTCCTGGGAACGCGAAGGCTATTGCAGGAAGCCGATGCAATCCAGAGCGATATTGGCCGGCGCCGATTCCCGCTAGTTCAGACGGAACACGCCATTGACCGCCTTCCATTCAGACGGGCTGACCTGGTGGCTGTGCGCGACCCGGACCGAATGCAGCGCTCCTTCCAGTTCGCGCTGCCAGAAATCGAGAAACGCCTTCAGGGCCGGGAAGGCGGGCGCCAGATCGTATTCCTGCCAGATGAATTGCTGCAGCAGGCTGGGATGGTCGGGGATGCGATAATGGATTTCCGCGGTGGTGAGGCCGTAACCGCCAAGGCGCAATACAAAATCCCTGCTGACCAACGCGTACCTCGCACATGAAGCACCCGATGCAACGCTAAAGCCGCTTGTACGCCGTCGCCAAACGGTTTTTTTGGCAGTTGCGAAGGGTGTCTGCCAGACGTGGCGGGCGTGGCGCCAGGCAGCACCATGCGATAGGCTGCGATCAAAGCCGGATTGGGAGGGGCCCGATGGGAATTTTGCGCACTGGGTTCTGGCGCGCGCTGCTGGCTGCGGGCTTTGTGATGCTGGCGGCGGGAGCGGCAGAGGCGGCGCCCGATTGCGCGCCATCCATGGGGCTCAAATTCGTCTGTGGCCTGAACGAGCCGGAAGACCTGCTCCAGGTCGGCACCAGCAAATGGATCGTCGCCAGCGGCATGGGCAAGGGCGGGTCCATCAGCCTGATCGACGCGGATGCCAAGCGTGCACAGCGGCTTTACACCGGCGCGGGCAACCAGATACGCTTTGACCGCAAGGCCTTCCCGGAATGTGCGGGCCCGCCCGACATTGTGCAGTTCAATACCCATGGCCTGGCCCTGCGCCCGGCGGGCAACGGCCTTTACCGGCTCTATTCCGTCACCCACCTGCCTTACGAAAGCATCCAGGTTTTCGTGCTGGACGCGCGCGGCGCGACACCGGCCATCACCTGGACCGGCTGCGTTCCTCTGCCAAAGGATTTCCGCACCAATTCGGTAACGGCACTGAAGGACGGGACCATACTTGCCAATGTGCAGATGCGTGGGTCCGCGACCAATGCCGACTTCATCAACCGCAAGGTCACCGGCGGCGTTTATGAATGGAAACCGGGCGGCAAGGGTCTGAAGCTGCTGCCGGGCACCGAGCTTGCGGGCAATAACGGCATCGAGATTTCGCCGGACCAGCGCGAATTCTACGTCGCCGTCTCCGGCACACAGACGGTGGTGATCTACCGGCTGGCGGATACGCGAACGCCCGCGCGACAGATCACGACGCCCTGGTACAATCTCGACAATATCCACTGGAGCGGCGACCGCCTGATCGCGGCGGGCATGATGTACGACGAGCCGGCCTGTGGCGGCACGCGCGCCCAGATTCTGTCGGCGCATCTGGACCTGAACTGTCATCGCGGCTGGGTGGCCGCCCAGCTCGATCCCAAGGCGATGCGCTGGAAGATCCTGGACTATGGCGAACCCAATCCGGCGTTCGGCGGCATCGCCACCGGCCTCATCATCGGCGACACGCTGTGGCTGAGCTCCTTTCAGGAGGCAAAGGCGGCATATCTGCCGCTGCCGGGACCGAAGAAGAAGTAAGAAACACATGACAGGGGGAACCGCCATGACCGGATTTGACCGCCGCCATTTCGTCACCGCCGCAATGCTTGGCGCAGGCGCCATCGCTGCGGTGCCCGCGCCCGCCCGGGCGCAAGCGCTGCCGCCGCTCAAGGCAAAGCTGGGCCATGAGGTGATGGGCATCCTGGACGAGAAGATGGCTCTTTATCTGGAACGCTTCGGTGTCGAAGGGGTGGGCACGGCCGCGACCATCACCGATCCCGGCCGCATCTACAACAGCGTGGACGAGCTCAAGCGGATGCGCGAGTTGGCCGAGAAGCATCACTTGACCATGGAAATCGCCGAATGCGCCCTGCCGACTCAGAATGTCGACCAACAGGCGCATCCCGCCATCAATCTGGGTGCAGGCGAACAGCGCGACCGCGACATTGAATCCTTCCAGCAGCTGATCCGCAATTGTGCCGCGGCGGGCATCCCCTGCATCAAATATGCGCTCAACTATCTGGGCGCGATGCGCACCAGCTATGAAGTTCCGGGACGGGGCGATGCGCTGGTCTCCGGCTGGCGGCTGGCCGATGCGCCCACGAACCTGCCGTTGACAAGGGCAGGCGTGGTGCCGGCCGACCTGTTCTGGGAACGCATCACCTATTTCCTGGAGCGGGCAGTGCCAGTGGCCAATGAATACAAGGTGCGTATTGCCCTTCACCCCCACGATCCGGGCGTACCGCCGGAAGGTTATCGCGGCATCCAACGGGTGCTGGGCACGGTCGATGGCGTCAAGCGCTTCGTGCAGATTCACGAAAGCCCCTACCATGGCCTGAATTTCTGCCAGGGCACCATGTCGGAAATGCTGCAGGACCCGGGCACCGAGATCTTCGACGTGATCCGCTGGTTCGGCAGCCGGGGGAAGATCTTCAATGTCCATTTCCGCAACATTCGCGGCCATCGCGACGATTTCGTCGAAACCTTCCCTGACGAGGGCGATGTCGACTTCGTCAAGGCGCTGAAGGTCTATCGCGAGGTGGGCTATGACCGCCTGCTGATGCCGGACCATGCCGCCACCATCGAGGGCGATCCGCGCGGGCGCATGGAAAATTTCGCCTTCGATTTCGGCTATATCCGCGGCCTGATCCAGTCGGAAAAGCACGTCGCGTGAAGAAGGGTGTGCCCATCACGCTCGCGGCCCTGCTGCTGACGGCGCCTGGTGCCATGGCCGATGGTGCCCATGACTGGACCAGCTGGGGCAACGGTCTTTCCTCCGACCATTTCGCGCCGGCGGACCAGATCACGCCGGAGAATGTCGCGGGCCTGAAGCCGGTATGGAAATTCGTCATCGTCCAGAAGGGCGCCTGGGAGGTGACGCCCCTGGTCGTCGATGGCGTGATGTATGTGCAGGACATGCAGGGTACCGCCTATGCGCTCGACCCGGAAACCGGCGGACAGTTATGGCGCCACGCGACCGGTCTGCGCGGCAAGATGCGGGCGCTGGCTTTCTGGCGCGGCGACGGCACCCACGGCGCGCGCGTGGTCATGGCGGTGCAGACCCGCATCTATGCGCTGGACGCGGGGACCGGAAAACCCGCCGCCGGCTTTGGCGGCGACAAGGGGTACATCGACATCCGCGATGGCTTCGCCGGCCCAAAGGATCGTTATGGACTTTCGTCGCCGCCAACGATCTACAGGAACCTTCTGATCACCGGGCCATCGACACAGGAGTTCGGTGCGCACGGCCCTCCTGGCGATCCGCGCGCCTATGACGCGGTGACGGGCAAGCTGGTATGGCGCTTCCACACGGTGCCGCGCCCCGGAGAGCGCAATTTCGGCACATGGGGCGATGGTTGGAAGAACCGCTCCGGCCCCAGCGCCTGGGGCACCATGTCGGTGGACGAAAAGACCGGCCTGGTCTTCGTGCCCACGGGCAATCCCGCCGACAGTTTCATCGGCGTCGACCGGCCGGGCGACAACCTTTATGCCAACTCAATCATAGCGCTGGATGCGATGACCGGTGCCTATCGCTGGCATTTCCAGACGGTGCATCACGACCTGTTCGACTATGACAATGCCACGGCGCCCGCGCTGATCGACCTGACGGTCCAGGGCAAAAAAGTGCCCGCGCTGGTGGCGGTGACCAAGCAGGGGCTGATGTTCATCCTGGACCGGCGCACCGGAAAGCCCGTCTTTGGGGTGGAAGAACGCCCCGTGCCCGCCAGCACCTTGCCGGGCGAACAGGCTTCGCCCACCCAGCCCTTTCCCATCAAGCCGCCACCGCTGGTGAAGATGGGCATGACAAAAGGCGACATCACCACGATCACCAAAGAGGCGCATGATTTCTGCACCGCTGAGTGGGACCGGCTGGGGCTGAAGGATTCGCCGCCCTTCACGCCGCCGCGTCTCGGTGGCCCGAACCTGTTCCTGCCCGGAAATACCGGTGGGCTGGGCGGGGCCTGGGGCGGGGCTTCGGTGAACCCGAAGACCGGCACCATCTTCGTCAACACCAACAACCTTCCGGCCTACAGCTATATCGTGAAGGTGGACGCGAATGACCCGCTGTCGGCCGGCGGTTACAAGGTGGACAAGGCCTATACCAAATTGCTGGACCCGAAGGGGTTGCCCTGCCTTCAACCACCGTATGCCGAGATGGTGGCGATTGAGGGCAACAGTGGCGACATCCTCTGGCGCCGGCCGCTGGGCAGCGCCGAAGTCTATGGCGACCTGGGCAAGGACAAGGGCTCGCCCAATCTGGGCGGCTCGCTGGCGACGGGCGGCGGGCTGGTGTTCATCGGCGCCACGGGCCTGGGTTATCTGGGCGCCGCCGTCGATCAGCCGGTGCTGCGCGCCTATGATGCCAGGAACGGCAGGGAAGTGTGGAGCGCACGCCTGTCCTCGCCCGCCGAGGCCAATCCCATGAGCTTTGTCGGCAAAAGCGGCCGCCAATATGTGGTGGTTGCCTCCAGCGGCGCGGCGCGTCCGGATGCCGAGACCGCGTTGATCGCATTCGCCCTGCCAAGGCCCGGCGAGAAGATCGTGGACCTCAATCCGGCACCGCTGCCGTCAGGGGAGGCGATGGTTGCGCCCGTGCCGGTGACGGTCAAAACCGTCGACGATTTGCCGCAAGGCCCCGGCCGCGCAGATGTGGCGCGCGTCTGCACATCCTGTCACGCCATTGGCACGGCAATTTCCCAGCATCGCGACGCGGCCGCCTGGGGCCGCGTCGTCGAAGACATGCGCGCCCGTGGCGCTCCCGCCGATGACACGGCAGCGGCGCGCATCGGGGACTATCTGGCGGCCCATTATGGACCGCCATGAGCTAGTCGACGTGACCTCCGCCGGCAGTTTGCGCCGGCGGATTGCCCAGGTCCGCAACCGTGCCTTCCCAGGGGAAGGACAGGGTGGGATCGTTGGCGAAGCGCTTCATTTTTATGGTCAGGCGCGCGCCAGCGCCCGGCTCCAGCCGCAGCGGGAACTGCGGCGCATTCACCTGGTTCGCCGTCTTGCCGTCCGACACCGAAACGATCTGGTGCTCGGCATAGGCGCCGCCCTGTACGATCACGCTGCGCGGCTTGCTGGGGCTGATATTGACGATGGTGGCGGTCAACCCATCGTCGCTCCAGCTGTCGACCAGCACCGCGACATCCGGTGGCAGGCCGGCGCGGCGACGGTCGGGATCGAAATATCGCAGGCGGGTGAACAGTAGCGTGCCGCCCTGGCTCATCGAGGATCGGGCCCAGCTGCCATGCTGCAGGTAGAGGCCGCCTTCGATCAGCTGGGTCAGCGCCATGATCGAGGCGGGATTGAACTCCAGCGCGCTGTCGGCCAGGCGCATGTCGGGCGAGGTAGTGTCGGCGTCCACTTCCTCCATATGCTTGCGCATATGGACCAGCGCGGCGCGCAGCGCCTTGACCGGATAGCCGGGGTTCTTGCCTTCCAGGAAGTGATACCAGTCGGTCTCCTCGCAGCGGGCGCGGTCCGACGGCTTCATGGAGAGAGCGTAAATCTCCAGGAAGTTCTTGTTATACCTGCCTGGCTTGAAGCTGTAGAAGCCCTGGTCGCCATACATGGTGGGCGCCGACAGCTTGCCGTCGACCGTTTTGGCCGCCGCATCGAACTTGTCGGCGGTCTTGCGCCACACATCCAGATATTTGTCGTCGCCCTTCGACAGTAGATAGGCATTGTAGAAGCCGCCCACGCACCATGGCACGCGGTTGCGGTCCTGCCGATCGCCGGTCATGGGCACGATGGGGGAGAAGCCCCAGCCATAGGTGCCCGCATACCATTTGTTCTCCGGGCCGCCGATCTTGCCGTCCAGCCCGACCTTGGAGGGAATGATGCCGCCATTTGCCCTGGCGCGCTCGGCCCAGGCGTCGCAATAGCCCAGCACCCAGTCCTTGTACTTCTGGTCGTGCGTCAGCATGTAGGCATTGGTGGCGAGCTGCGTGGACGCCAGGTTGAGCGGGTGGTCGCCCACCACGTCGCCATAATCCTGGAAGTGGGCCAGCATCTGCTTGTAGTCGTTTTCGCCGTGGCCGAGGCTGGGAAAGCGGTCCTTCACATCGATGGGATCGCCGGTCCAGTCCAGCGCGGTGGCCTCGCGCAGCATGGGCCCGCGGCTGCCGTTCATCAGGCTCTTGATCAGCTTCAGCTTGGGATCGTAGTTGGGTGCGCCCGGATCCTCGTCCATGTAGAAACCGGCGAAGCGCCTGACGCGCTCGCGATAGCGCTGGCTGTAGGGCGCGCCCAGCGGCATCAGGTTGAAGACGGTCAGGCCCTCGCCATTGTGCTGCCAGTCGAACTGGGCGGGGAATTCCTTGAAATACATGCCCAGTTTGGCGATCGGCACGTCGGTAGTCTTGGCCTCGGTGTATTGCTGGACATGGCCTTCATAGGCCTTGGTGTACATCTGGCGAATGATCTCGTCGCCGCCCAGCGCATAAAGGTGCGGCCAGTCATTGACGTTCTCGATGGCATCGTCCGGACCGTCGTCGCCGCCCCAGCGCGGCGTGGTCTCCAGCCAGCCGGTGGCCTGGTCGAAATAGCGCTTGAAGAATGTCACGCAGGCCGCGGTGTGTGCATGCAGCAGTTCGCGCTCCAAGAGCGCCCATTCGGGCGGGTCCATTGGGGCGTTGATGGTAAAGGTCTCGGCCGCCTTCAGCGGCATCATGCCGGCCGCCAGGGTAGCGGCCGTCCCCAGCAGAAATGTACGGCGTTTCATGATGTTCCCTCCATGTCCGGCAGCCCCTTGAGACGTCCGCTTTAGCATCAGGATAGAAGCCGCACGCGCATCATGGCCAAGCCAATTCCGCTATCGGACGATGCGCGCCCGGCATCGGTCAGGGCCCCTCATGGACTTAGCGAGGCGATGTAGGCGGCGATGTCCAGCCGCATGTCGTCGCTCAGGTTGGCGACTTCCGGGCGCATCATGTCGGCGCCTTCGCCACGGCGGGTGCCGCGCTTGAAGTCGGTCAGCTGGCGCATGATGTAGCTGGGTGAATGGCCCGCCAGCGCCGGTATCTGTCCATTGCCGCGCAGGCCGGGACCATGACAGGCGGCGCAGGGAAAGGCACCTGCGCCTGATTCCACCAGCTTCCTGCCGCGGGCGATGCTGCCCTTGGGCACATAGGCGACGAAGCCGGAACGGAAATCGCGCAGTTCAACGCGCTCCAGATTCTCCGGCATTTCGATGATGCGCTTGCCGATGGGCTCCTTCTTGCCGCGCGCCGGTTGCAGCATGTTGTGGCTGTTGATCTCGGTCGCGGGGACCATGTCGGTCTCAACCACCCGGATCCACTTGGTCATCTTCAGTTTTGAGAAATACTGGGCGGCGATGCGGATTTCGGCGTCGTTGGACGCCTTGGCGATCTTCATCATGGCGTTGATCGAGCCCATCTTCTGGGTCGAGGAATGGCGCTTGCCGCTGCGCATGTCGGCAACCTGCTGGACGATATAGGCGGCGGGAAGACCCGCCAGCGGGGCATTCTCGGGCCGGCCATGTCCATTGGGCAGGTGGCAATAGCCGCAGGCCATCACATCGGGCTTCCTGCCGTGGGCGACAATGCCGGGCATCGGCGGATGGTCCGCCGGATACCAGTCGGGCGGACCGAAGCCGTTGTTGACTTCCGCCAGGGTAAAAACCTTTTTCGATCCGGGCAGGCGCGCCTTTTCATGGGGATTGGGCTTGGGCCATTTGTGGGTGGGCACCGGATAGGCCCAGGCGGGCAGTCCCGGCTCGGTGGCGTTTTTTTGCGCCATTGCGGAGCCGGCGATGAGCGCGGTGCCCGCGATGGCGGCCAGAATGGCAAGTCCAAATCCCGCGACGAGCCCCGATCGGCGCATATGCTTCCCCCTGGTTTTTTTATGGGGCGAGTGGCGCACGAACGGGCGCGCAAGGCAAGCCTCTTTGGCTCCGTTTCAGGCGCGTCCGGCCTCAATCAGCACCACCCCGGCCATGATCAGAACGCCGCCGACCGCCTTCTGCATCAGGTTGCGGGCCGACAGGTCCTCGCGCCCCAGCCGGGGAACAAGGAGGGTCAGAAGGATGCCGAACAGGAAGACGAAAAAGGTCGAACTGGCGGAGATCGCCGACACCACCCCCACCGGCGCCAGCAGCGAGGCATAGCGCACCCCCAGACCGCCGCCCAGATTGACCAGTTCGTTGGCGGCGTTGACACCGATCACCGCGCCGGGATTGCGCCTGAGCAGGCGCACGAACTGGCGGCGATAGCCGGGCACCGACAGGATGGCGCCGCCGAACAGGCCCTCGCCGGCAAAGGTCCAGAAGGTGGTGCTCCAGAACGCGTCATGCACCGCGAAGAATTTGAATACCACGCTGGAAAGGGCCAGAACGAAAGTGGCTCCCAGCATCAGGAGCACCAAACGCAGCTTGACGGCGCGCAGCCGGAAGGAATTGTCCAGCGACAGCCCGATGGCACCGGCCACGATCAGCGCCGCCCCGCCCAGTTGCGGCGGGCTGGGCACCTCATGCAGGACCAGAAGGCCCAGCGCAAAGGTGAACAGCGTGTTGGCCTGGAACAGGGGCGCGACCACGCTGGCTTCCTCACGCTGGATGGCGCGCAGGTAGAACAGCATCGCGCCCATATAAAGGATGCCCGACAGGGTCATCACGACAATGGCCGTAGCTGAAAGCGCCATCACCTCTGGATTGAAGGCCCAGATCGCCGGCAGTGCCACGACACCAATGAAGGCGGTGAACACCATCAGGACCGCGGTGTCGCTGTCGCGGAAATCTTGTCGACCAGATACTTGTCGATGTGGGTCGAGATTGCCCACAGCACCGGTCCGGAAAAGGCGAACAGAAGCCACACGGGTCCGCCCGCCCCCCGGCTAGAGCGCGGTCACGCTTGTCGGCGCAGGCTGGGCGGCGGCCAGCGGATTGCGCAGCGCAAACAGGAAGGCGTCGGCTTCCAGTTCGAACACATCGCCCGGCTGGGTTTTCACCCCAGCGCTGAAGGACAGGGTCGCCGTGCCGAAGAAATGCACATGCACGTCGCCGGGGCGGCGGAACCCTTCATATTTGAAGTGATGCGCCTCCAGATTGGCAATGGTGTGGCTCATATTGTCTTCGCCCGAAAGGAAGGGCTGGTCGAATATGATCTCGTTGCCGCGGCGGACGCGCGAGCGGCCGATGACCGCGCCTGGCAGTGCGCCAGTCAGCAGTTCAGGCCCGAAGGAGCATGCGCGCAGCTTGGAATGGGCCAGCCACAGGTAGTTGAACTTCTCGGTCACATGGTCCGAAAATTCGTTGCCCAGCGCAAAGCCCAGGCGGCGCGGCTGGCTGTCGGGGCCGATGACATAGAGGCCCGCGATCTCCGGCTCTTCGCCGCCGTCCTGGGCGAAGGCGGGCGAGGGAAGGGGAGCTTCAGGTGCCACCACGCTGGCGCCATCGCCCTTGTAGAACCATTCCGGCTGCACGCCTTCTTCACCTGGCCCGGGTTTGCCACCCTCCAGCCCCAGCTTGAACATCTTCATGGAGTCGGTCAGTTCGTCGCCGCCGGACAGCTTCTTGTGCATGGCGTTGCGGCCCTCGGCCGAGCCCATATGGGTCAACCCCGTGCCGGTGACGATCAGGTGCGCGGGATCGGACGGATGATCCAGCGGCGCCATCACCCGGCCTTCCGCCAGGGCGGCACGGATGTCCACCGTCTCGCCCAGCCCCATGCCAGCCACCACGCCGGCCAGGCTGGCATTGTTGGCGATGGCCATCTGGGCCAGGGCGTAGGTGCTGGAGACGCCCTCGACCACCTGCCCGTTCGTGTCATTGCCCAGGGCTGCGACCTGGCGCGCTCCGTCCTTTGTCCTGAACTGTACCAGCCTCAACACCATGGTCATTCTCCGCGCATAGCGGCGCCTTTTTGGCGCCAACCCGCAGCGAACGCAAATGCCATGTGAGGCGTTATCGGCAGGATGGAGCGCCTCCATCGCCCATTTGCAGAAATTCGATGATCGCCCCCCGTTTCCGGCCTGCCTTCTGTATTGCCGGACTGTGTGTTCTAGCCCTGCTGCTGGACGGCGGCCACGCTGTTGCGGCGGCCCAGGGCGCCGCCGCCGGCAATGGCACCAGCGGCAGCGGCCGGGCCGAGGCCCTGCTGGTCGCACAGCTCGTCGTGCTGATGGTGGTGGGGCGCCTGCTGGGCGAAGGGATGCAGCGCATCGGCCAGCCCGCCCTGATGGGCCAGCTTCTGGCCGGCATGCTTCTGGGGCCCTCGCTGTTCGGCTGGGCGTGGCCGCAGGGCCAGCATTTCCTCTTTCCGGACGATCCCGCGCAGAAGGGCATGCTCGAGGGCATCTCGCAGGTGGGCATCCTGCTCCTGCTGCTGCTGACGGGCATGGAGACCGATCTGCGGCTGGTGCGCAAGTCGGGCCTTGCCGCTATCGGCATCGCGCTGTGCGGCATTGCATTTCCCTTCGCCTGCGGATTTCTGCTGGGGCAGTTCGGCCCGGCTTCGCTGTTCGGCAATGGCAGCCGGCTGGTGACCTCGTTGTTCCTCGGGACGGCGCTCTCCATCTCATCGATCAAGATTGTTGCCACGGTGGTGCGCGAGATGAATTTCATGCGCCGCAACCTGGGCCAGATGATCGTCGCCACCGCCATCATGGAAGACACGGCGGGCTGGGTGATCATCGCCATCACATTTGGGCTTGCCGGCGCGGGCAGCGGCGGCGGCATCGACTGGCTGGACGTGGGCAGGACCGTGGCCGGCGTGATCCTGTTCCTGGCCTTCTGCTTCACCGCCGGGCGCTGGCTGGTGTTCGCCGCCATCCGCTGGGCGAATGACAGTTTCCGCAGCGAATTTCCCGTCATCACCATGATCCTTGTGATCATGGGCGGCTTTGCCCTGATCACTCATCTTCTGGGCGTGCGCGACGTGCTGGGCGCCTTCATGGCGGGCGTGCTGATCGGGGAATCGCCCATCCTGACGTCCCACATCCAGCAGCAGCTGCGCGGCATGATCACCGCGTTTTTCATGCCGGTCTTCTTTGCCCTCTCGGGCCTCTCGGCCGACCTCACCATCCTGAAAAGCGGCGAGATCGCACTTCTGACGGCGGGGCTGGTGGCTATCGCCAGCATCGGCAAATTCTCCGGCGCATTTTTCGGTGCGATGCTGGGCCGGCTCTCCTGGCGCGAGGGTGTCGCGCTGGGCTGCGCCATGAATGCGCGCGGTTCCACCGAGGTGATCGTGGCCTCCATCGGCCTGTCGATGGGCGCGCTGACAGGCGATCTCTACACCATGATCGTGACCATGGCGCTGGTCACCACGATGGCCATGCCGCCCATGCTGCGCGCGGCGCTTTCGCGCATCCCCATGACCGACGAAGAAAAGACCCGCATCGAGCGCGAGGCGATCGACGCACGCGGCTTCGTGCCGGGGCTGGAGCGTTTGTTGCTGGCTGTGGACGACAGCGCCACCGGCCGCATGGCGGCGCGGCTGGCGGGACTTTTGGCGGGGCCGCACGGCATGCCGGTGACGATCCTGCGTCTCGACACCGACCTGCGAGACACCGGCGGCGACAAGCCGGAAAGCCGTGTGGAAAAGGACAAAAAGGAAGCCGGCAGCAAGGGCCATGCGGAGCGCGCCGCCCCCAAACAGGAAGAGCGCGGCGAAATCACCGGCGCCCAGGCGCGCAAGACTGGTGGCGCGGAGCTGCGTGAAGACCCCCTGGCGCGCGAGGTCACCACCGGGGCGCGGCGCGGCGCCGCCAAGGTCATCGCCGACGCCGCCGAGCCCGACCCCGAAGACGTGCATCTGACCCAGCTTGTGCCGGTCGACGCGCCCGCCGACGTGGTGCGCGACGAGGCCCGCAAGGGCTACGATCTTCTTTTCATCGGCCTGGATGGCGCGGTGGGCGAGGACGGCAGCTTCGCCCCAAGGCTGACCCGGCTTGCCGCCGGCTTCGAAGGCCCGCTGGCGGTCCTGGCCCATCCCGAGCAGAAACGGCGCATCCTGGGCTCGCGCAGCCGCATCCTGGTGCCGGTAAACGGCTCGGGCCCATCGCGCCGCGCTGCCGAACTGGCCTTCGCCCTGGCGCGTGGCACCGGCGCCAGGGTCCAGTGCCTGTTCGTTTCCCAGACCGACGGCCGCTCGCGAACCCGCGTGCGCGAGGAAGGCGTGCTGCGCGACATGACCGAACTGGCCGAGCGTTACGATGTCGCGCTGGCCACCCAGATATCGCCCCGCGGGGAGGCGGGCTCGGCCATCGTGCGGGACGCCCGGCGCGGCTATGCCATGATCGTGATGGGCGCCAGCGCCCGGCCGGGTGACGAGCTTTATTTCGGCAACACCGCCAACGCCGTGTTGCAGGGCACCGCATTGCCGGTGCTGATCGTGGCGACGTAGGGGGACAGGCCGCGACCGCCCCATGCCACGCTCTGGCGTAACGATTTGCAGGCAAATGGCACCCGTTTCGGGGACAATTTTCCGCCCCCCTCCCTGTTGTCCACGGTGGACAGGAAGGAATGCGGGACCGTTTGTGCGCCTGGAGTTTCATTCCCCAAGGATCGCACGGGTCGCTGTGGACAGGGAGGGTGGATAGGAGCGTGTTTGGTCAACCCACACCCATCACCTGAATAATCACTGGGTTGAGCGTCGCTGTCGCTCCCGCCTAGTTCTCCAGCCAGTGCAGCGAGAAGAGGCGTTCTTCGTCGGTCCACACCGCGCGGGGGCGAAAACCGGCGCGCGCCGCCAGTTCGCGGAATGCCTCGATCGTGTATTTGTGGCTGTCCTCGGTATGGATCGGCTCGCCCTGGACGAAATCGAAGCGGCGGCCCGCAAACTCGACGCTCTGCCGCTTCAGGCTCACCAGATACATCTCGATGCGATGGGCGGCGCTGTTGTAGGGCGCATAATGGGCGAAGCCGTCCAGGTCGAAACCGGCATCCAGCTCGCGGTTGGCGCGCGCAAGCAGGTTCTTGTTGAAGGCCGCCGTAATGCCGGCACTGTCGTTATAGGCCGCGTGCAGGCGGCGCGGGTCCTTCACCAGGTCGACACCGACCAGAAGCCCGCCCCCATTCAGGCTGGCGCGCATGCGCCTGAGCAGGCAGTCAGCAGTTTCAGGGCGGAAATTGCCGATGGTGCTGCCAGGGAAGAAGCCGGCGCGGCGCGGTGCGCCCGGCAGCGGCGGGATCGCCAGCGGCATGGTGAAGTCGGCCACCAGCGGCCGCATGGCCAGGGCCGGATAATCGGCGGCCAGCGTACGCACCACCCCACCCAGATAATCGCCGGATATGTCCAGCGGCGTATAGGCCGCGGGACCTTGCAGCGCATCCAGCAGGATACGGACCTTGGTGAGCGAACCGGCGCCGAATTCCACGATTTCCGCCCCTGGACCAATCAGCGCTGCGATCTCGCGCGCATGGCGGTGAAGAAGACCCAGCTCGGTGCGGGTCTGGTAATATTCGGGCAGCGCGCAGATGGCATCGAACAGATGCGAGCCTTGCTGGTCATAGAAGAATTTGCAGGGAATTTCCTTGAGCGAGCGGGACAGGCCCTCTGCCAGGCAGGCGGCGAAATCATCACCCTCGGGCGGGGCAACAGCACGGACCAGACGCGCATCCATCAGATGTCCTCCGCAACGCGAATATCGGCGAACCAGCGCGCCGCGCTCAAGCAGCGAAGCGGTAGCGCATTAAAGAAAGAGAGGCGCGCGTTCATGCATCCTCCGCAAGACGGATTCCGCTGAACTGCCAGCGCGCCGAAGGTGGGAAGAAGTTGCGATAGGACGGCCGCGCATGGCCCGGCGGGGTGGCCACCGAGCCGCCGCGCAGCACCAGCTGGCCCACCATGAACTTGCCATTATATTCGGCGGCGATGCCTTTGAATGGCCTGAAACCCGGATAGGGATCGTAGGACGAGCGCGTCCATTCCCAGACCTGCCCGTGATCGAAACCACCCCGGCAGGCGTCGGCCGTCGCCGCCGCCTCCCATTCGAACTCGGTGGGAAGGCGCTTGCCCGCCCATGCGGCATAGGCGGCGGCTTCGAAGAAGCTCACATGCTCGACCGGGGCGCCTGGATCGAGAGGCATGACTCCCGCCAGGGTGAAGACAAGTGGATTTTCCTTGGCGCTGCCGTCATCGTCCTTCAGCCAGTAGAGCGGGGCTTCCCAGCCTTCCTGCTGCACCATCGCCCAGCCCTCCGACAGCCAGAGTTCGGGGCGTCGATAGCCGCCATCGGCGATGAAAGCGCGATATTCGCCATTGGTCACGGGACGGGAGGCGATGCGGAACGGCCTCAGCAACACCTCATGGCGCGGGGTTTCATTGTCGAAGCCAAAGCCGCCGCCGGCATGGCCTATCTCTGCGATGCCGCCCGGATGCTCCAGCCAGCGCAGGCTCTCTCCCGCTCGCGCAGGCAGACAGAGGGGGGAATCAGAATAAGCCGGCAGCAGCGGATTGGCGAAGAAGGCGTGCTTGATGTCAGTCAGGATCAGTTCCTGGTGCTGTTGCTCGTGATGAAGGCCCAAAAGTACGGCGTCGCGCAGCTGAGGATCGCCCAGCACGCCTTCCATTGCCGCATCGACATGGGCACGAAAGTCCAGCACCTGCTCCAGCGTCGGACGGGTGATCAGGCCGCGGCGAGGGCGCGGGTGGCGCGGGCCCAGCGCCTCGTAATAGGAATTGAACAGATAGGCGAAGCTGGGATCGAAGGGCCGATAACCAGGGCGCCGTGACAGGATTACGGTCTCGAAGAACCAGCTTGTGTGGGCCAGATGCCATTTGACCGGGCTGGCATCGGGCATTGACTGGATCTGGCAATCCTCCGGCGACAGCGGCGCGGCCAAGCCAAGGCTGTGGCTCCGAACCGCGCGATAGGTCCCTGCCAGCGGGTCTCGACCTTCAGGGGCGGTTTTCGGTTCTGCGGCATTCATCTGATCGGGCCCCTGTCGCGTTCACCGGTAGATAGGAACCATCTGCCCCGGCTCCAAGTTCCCTCGGGTGCGGACCCCCAGATTAAGGACGGCTCTGTGTTCCGGATAGTACCAATTGGAACCGGCGGCGTGTCGCGGCGTTCACAACGCACGGGGAGAGGCATGTGAAGCCCGGGGCGGCTGGCGAATCCATGAATGTCCATGTCAACAGTGCGCAAATGCAGGCCGGCGCGATCGATTTCCTGCAGGGTGGTGGCCAGATGGGCCAGGCCATCCGTGCGCTGGACTGGGCCGATACGCCGCTGGGCCCACCGCAGGATTGGCCCGGGCCGCTGAAGACATGTCTTCGCATCATGCTGTCCTCGCGCCAACCCATGTGGGTGTGGTGGGGCCCTAAGCTGATCAATTTCTACAACGACCCCTATCTGGCGATCATCGGCGGCAAGCATCCGGGTGCGCTGGGCCGGCCCGCACGCCAGGTCTGGTCCGAAATCTGGAATCAGATCGAGGAACGCATCGAAGCCGCCATGCGGGGCGAGGCGACCTATTCGGAAGCCGAGTTGCTGGTGATGCATCGCAACGGCTATGACGAGGAGACCTATTACACATTTTCGTTCTCGCCGGTCCCTGACGATAATGGCGGCATCGGCGGCATCGTCTGCGCCAATACCGACGATACCGACCGGGTGATCGGCGCGCGCCGCCTGGCACTCCTGCGCGAGATCGCCTCGCGCACCTGGGATGCCGATACCGTCGCGGAGGTCTATACGCTGGCGGCGCGTGCACTGAGCGCCGATCCGCGCGACCTTCCCTTTGCGCTGCTCTACCGGCTCGACGGCAGTGGCACCTATGCCAGCCTCGCGGCTGCCTGCGGTATCGAGGCGGGCCATGCGGCCGCGCCGGCGGTTTCAGCGCTGGACCAGCCCCTGCCCTGGCCGTTGGGCGAAGTGATCCGCACCGGCCGGCGGCGAGCGGTCGCCAATCTCGGCGAACGTTTTGTCGATCTGCCCAAGGGCCCCTGGAGCGACGCCCCGCGGGAGGCGGTGCTGCTGCCGTTGTCGGCCAGCGCCGACAGCGCGCCGCGCGGCGTCCTGATCGTCGGCGCCAATCCCTATCACGGCCGCGACGAGGCATTCGACAATTTCGCCGTGCTGGTGGCGCGCCAGATCGCCAGCGCCGTCGTCAATGTCGAGGCCTTCGAGGCCGAGCGCGAGCGCGCCAAGTCTGCCGACGTGCTGGCGCTGGAGATCGAACATCGCCGCCGTATCGAGCGGCACCAGAACCAGCTTCTGGACGAACTGAACCACCGGGTGAAGAACACGCTGGCCACGGTCCAGGCGATGGCCGTCCAGACCCTGAAGGGCGCCGACGCACAGGCGCGCGATGCCTTCATCGCCCGGCTCTTCGCCCTGTCCAGCCAGCACGACCTTCTGACCATGGACAATTGGGAGGGCGCCTCGCTGGAAGGGGTGCTGCGCCGCGCGCTCCGGCCCTGGCGCGAGGAAGACCATGTCCGCTTCGTGGTGGAGGGCCCGGCGGTTCATTTGGACCCCAAGAAGGCATTGGCGCTGGGCATGGCCTTCCACGAGATGGCCAGCAATGCGGCCCGTTTCGGTGCCCTGTCGAACGCCGAAGGCCGGGTGCGGGCCAGCTGGACGGTGGAGCCGGATATGCTGCATTTCCGCTGGCAGGAATCGGGCGGCCCGGCCGTAAGCGAACCGGCGCGACGCGGCTTCGGCCTCAGGCTGATCGAATATGGGTTGGCGCGCGAGATCGCGGGTCGCGTGCACATGACCTTCGATCCAAAGGGATTGATCTGCGAATGGGAGATGAAACTGCCATGACAGAGAGGGCCGCGGACGAGCCGGGCAAGTCTCCGCGGGTGCTGGTTGCCGAGGACGAGATCGTCGTCGCCCTCTTCATCGAGGACATCCTGGCCGAGTTCGGCTACCGCGTGGCGGGCGTGGTCTCGCGCCTGGAAGATGCGATGGCGCATCCGCCCAATTACGACCTGGCGGTGCTGGATGTCCATCTGAACGGCCAGCCGGTGTTCGATTTCGCCGACCGGCTGGCGGCGCAAGGCACGCCCTTCATCTTCGCCACCGGCTATGGCGAGCGCGGCATTCCCGATCGCCATCGCGGCCGGCCCGTGCTGCAGAAACCCTATATGCCCGAAACCCTCAAACGGGCCCTGGACGAAGTGGCTATAACCGCGTGAGGAACGCGGTCATCGTCGCATAGGCGCTTTTATCCTCCAGGAAGAACAGGTGCCCGCCTTCGAAAAAGGCCAGTTCGGCGCCCGGAATGCGCGACGCCAGCGCCCGCAGATTTTCAGGCCGCGCGATCGCGTCATGGTGCCCGCCCATCACCAGCACCGGACAGGCGATGCCCGCCAGCCGTTCCCAGCTGTCGTGACCGGCCCGGGCCTCAAGCTGCCGCGCGGCGCCGGCGGCGTGGCCGGGCTCGTCCGCAAAGGGGTCGGCCGCGGCAAAGGCATGCAGCATCCGGTATTGCGCCGGGTTGGCCGCCTTCCATGCCGCGTCGCGGCGGACATCGGACAGTGACAGCACCAGTTCGGCGCGCTCTTGCCGGCTCATCGGGGGCAGCTCGTGATAGGGAAAGGAAGCGCCGCCCGCCCCGCCGGAGGAGGTGCAGCACAGCACCAGCCTGCGCACCCGGCCGGGATGGCGCAGCACCAGTTCCTGGGCAACCATGCCGCCAAAGGATACGCCCACCACCAGGGCGCTATCCCAGCCCAGATGGGCCATCAGGCCGGCGGCGTCGTCTGCATAGTCGGCCATGCAATAGGGGATATCGGGCTTGGAGGAGCGGCCCATGCCGCGCTGGTCGAACTCCACAACCTCGAAATACCGGTCCAGGGGCCCGGAAAACCGGGTTTCGGGCCGTCTCAGGTCGCCCCCGGTCCCGCCAATAAGGAGGAGGGCAGGCCCGCTGCCCCGGCGCTCGTAACAGATTTCAATGTTTCCTACGTCAACAATGGGCATGGGCTGAATGTACAATTCGGGGAGAGAAAGGTGGAATCTGGAAACCCTGCAGTAATTGCAGGTCCCCCATGTGACCTGAAAGCCTCACAAATTTCCCTGATTTTATTGGACCGGAACGAGTGGTCTGATATTTTCTTGGCTACTTCAGAGGGGCCCCTGATAGAGGGGTGTGGCTATGACGTTCGGGACGCGCGCTGCGATATTCGCCGCGGGCCTCGTTGCCGCATACGCGGCCGGGGTTCCCGCGCGGGCGGATTCGCTGTCGCCGACCCTGCGCTCCTTCGGGGAAGCCAAGGCGATCTCAGCCTATGAATTGTCGGCGACGGGCGTGGCCGGCTTCTCGCTGCAACCGGAAGTGACGGCCAGCTTCGGCAACAGTGCTGCCCGTCTGGCGGGTGCCGCCTATGGCATGCCGCTGCCCCTGGGCCATCCCAGTTTTGCCACCAGCACGGCCCTGACCAGCAACCTCGCGCTGGATGCGGGCCGCGGCGTGGATGTGGCGCGGCGTTTCACCAGCAGCGACGGCACGCGCTCGCCCTTCCTGTCGCCGGTTGAATCGCCGTTCCTGGGTCTTGCCAATGGCGGCCGCTATGCCGGTGTGACCTTCCTGCCCAATGCGATGCTGCGCGTGCGTCTGGGCACGTCGCTGAACAGCGAGCGTCTGGACCAGTTCGCCTTCGATCCCTATTCCGCCGGCACGCCGATGCTGGGGCTGCTCTACGATCCCAGCCAGACCCAGTCGCTGCTGGCGGGCCTGTCCTGGGATATATCCGGCACCAGCGGCATCGATATGAATGCCATCAGCGCAAGCCGCTCCGGCGTGCCGCTGGGTATCGCCCAGGCGGCGAGCATCGCGCCCAAGGCGTCCACCCGGGCGGTCTCGGTGTCGGCACGGCTTGGCCTGGGCTCGGGCTGGGTGACCACGGCCTCTTTCAGCGAGGGGCTCAGCCAGCTCGACCTGCGGGGCGGCGCGGTCAGCGAGGCGCGAGAGCAGTCCTATTCCTTCGCCATCACCAAGCACGGCCTGTTCGGCGATGACGCGCTGGGCCTGTCGCTCAGCCAGCCCGCGCCCAGCATGGCCGGCAGTTTCGCCAGCCTGCTTGGCGGCGGCGATTTGCCCCCGCTGGTGGCGGGCCGCACCCTGGCGGGCCGTCCCGAGACCGACTTCCAGCTGGGCTATGTCACCAACTTCCTGGACGGCGCGGTGGCTCTGCAGACCAACGCCGCCTATCAGATGAACGTGCAGGGCAAGAACGGCGCCAGCTCCGTCTCGCTGCTGTCGCGCGCCAAGATCAAGTTCTGAAACCCCGATACATCTTTGCGGCCGTACTCGTGTTGCTCGCAGGCCTGGGGCTCGATGCCTTCTGGCTCGAGCCATCGTCGCTCAGGCTGACCCGGTACGACCTTCCCGCACCCATCCCGGCCTTGCGGGGCCTTCGCATCGCGGTGATTGCCGACCTTCACGCCGGCAGCAACTATATCGGCAAAAGCAAGATCGACAGGGTGGTCGCCATGACCAACGCCGCCCATCCCGATCTCATCCTGCTGGCAGGCGATTATGTGTCGGGCGTCGACCACGTCTGGGGCGGGCCGCATGTCTCCGTCAAGGCCATCGCGCTCCACCTGAAGTCCCTTTCGGCACCACTGGGTGTGCATGCCGTGCTGGGCAATCACGACAACTGGACGGACCCGGTTCGCATCGCCGCGGTGCTGCAGGCCGATGGTTTCGATGTTCTGGACAACAGCCGCAGCGTGATCCGCGGACCGCACGGCGCTTTGACGCTGGTGGGCATCGGCGACTGGGCCTCGGATGCCGCCGATCCCAAGCGGGCCCTGGCAGGCCTCCGGCCGGGAACCCGCGCCCTGTGCCTGACCCATTCACCCGATGTCTTTCCAAGGCTGCCACCCGCCTGCACCTTCACCATTGCAAGCCATACCCATGGCGGTCAGGTGAAGCTGCCGGTTGTGGGCGCGCTTGTGACCGGATCCCGCTACGGCCAGCGCTATCTTGCCGGGCTGGTTCACGAGGGCGGCAAGACGCTGTTCGTCAGCTCCGGCATCGGAACCAGCATCATGCCGGTGCGCTTTGGCGTGCCGCCGGAAATCACGCTTCTGGTGTTTCATTAATCGCTGATTGCGGCGCTGGTTGCGCTTCGCTAAAAAGCCCCGCACTCCCCTCTTTCGCGCGAAGGATAGCCCATGGCCGGCCCGCAGTTTGTTTATGTGATGAAGGGTCTCTCCAAGACCTATCCCGGCGGCAAGCAGGTGCTGAAGGACATCTGGCTGTCCTTCTATCCCGGCGCCAAGATCGGTATCGTCGGCGTCAACGGCGCCGGCAAGTCCACCTTGATGAAGATCATGGCGGGCATGGACCAGGAATTCACCGGCGAGGCCTGGTCGGCCGACGGCGTGCGCACCGGCTACCTGTCGCAGGAGCCGGCGCTCGATGCGGCCAAGAATGTCCGCGAAAACGTGATGGAAGGCGTCGCCGCCAAGAAGGCGCTGATCGATCGCTTCAACGAGATCGCCAACAATTATTCCGATGAGACCGCCGATGAGATGGCGCGCCTGCAGGACCAGATCGAGGCGCAGGGTCTTTGGGATCTCGACAGCCAGGTCGATCAGGCGATGGATGCGCTGCGCTGCCCCGACCCGGATGCCGACGTCACGACGCTTTCGGGCGGCGAGCGGCGCCGCGTGGCGCTGTGCAGACTGCTGCTGGACGCGCCCGACATCCTGCTGCTGGACGAGCCGACCAACCATCTGGATGCCGAATCGGTGGAGTGGCTGGAAAGCACCCTGCGCGAATACAAGGGCTGCGTGATCCTGGTCACCCACGATCGCTATTTCCTCGACAATGTGACGTCCTGGATCCTGGAGCTGGATCGCGGCAAGGGCATTCCGCACGAAGGCAATTACACGTCCTTCCTGGAAGTGCAGGAAAAGCGCCTCAAGCAGGAATCCAACGAGGAAGCAGCCCAGCAGCGCACCATCGCGCGCGAACGCGAATGGATCAAACAGTCGCCCAAGGCGCGCCAGGCCAAGTCCAAGGCGCGCATCAATTCCTATGAGGAGCTGGTGGCCAGGTCGCAGGAGCAGCGCGCCCAAACCGCCACCATCATGATCCCGGTGGCCGAGCGCCTGGGCAGCCTCGTGGTGGAGGCCGATGGTCTTTCCAAGGGCTTTGGCGACCGGCTGCTGTACGAGAATGTCAGCTTCAACCTGCCGCCCGGCGGGATCGTGGGCGTGATCGGCCCCAACGGCGCGGGCAAGACCACGCTGTTCAGGATGCTCACCGGCCAGGAAAAGCCGGATGCCGGCACCTTGCGCGTGGGCGATACCGTGCAGATGGGCTATGTCGACCAGAGCCGCGACGCGCTCGATGCGAACAAGACGGTGTGGCAGGAGATTTCCGGCGGCACCGACATCATCGAATTCGGCAAGACCAGGATCAATTCCAGAGCCTATGTCGGCGCCTTCGCCTTCAAGGGCGGCGACCAGCAGAAGAAGGTCGGCCTGCTGTCAGGCGGCGAGCGCAATCGCGTGCATCTGGCCAAGATGCTGAAGTCGGGCGCCAACCTCCTGCTGCTGGACGAACCCACCAACGACCTGGACGTCGACACGCTGCGCGCGCTGGAATCGGCGCTGGAGGAATTCGCGGGCTGCGCCATGATCATCAGCCACGACCGCTGGTTCCTGGACCGCATCGCCACCCACATCCTGGCCTTCGAGGGCGACAGCCATGTCGAATGGTTCGAGGGCAACTATCAGGACTATGAGGCCGACCGCAAACGCCGGTTGGGGATGGAGGCGGACCAGCCGCATCGCATCAAGTACAAAAGGTTTGCGCGGGCCTGACGGCGCGATCGCCGCCGGCGGCAACCGGCCTCGCGCGTTACTGCGTGGGCTTGCCCAGATTCTGCGCCAGGTCGCTCAGATGGGCGATCAACGCGCGCACATTGCCGTTGTTCTGGCCCAGGAAGGCGGTGAACTGGTCGCGCTGTTCCAGCGACAGCCATACGCCGGCTACCGCCACATCCACCAGCACCGGCTTGCCGGTGTCGGTGCGCACGCGGAAATCGACCTCCAGCGGCGGCTTGCCGCCGCTGTCGTTCGGATCGATCATCTCGCTCGTGACGATATAGTCGGTGGGCGCGCGCTGGGTCGAACCGGTCACCTTCAGCGTCTGGCTGGAATATCTGGCGAAATAGGACTGGTAGGCCGCCACGGCATAGTTGCGGAACGCCGCCACGAAGGCGTCGACGTCGGCGGGCGAGGCGGTGCGCCGGTATTGGCCCAGTGTGAAGACCGCGATGCGGCGCACATCGACCAGTCCCAGCAGGAAATGCTCGAATTCCTCGCGCTTCTGTGCCTGGCTGAGCTGCTTGTCGTTGAGGATCTGCAGCCCCTTCTGGATATTGTCATTCACGAAGGTGGCGGCCGGATCGGGCGCGGCTGCGGCCGGGCCCGCCGCCAGCAGGGGCGCACAGGCCAGCAGGCCCAGGACGGCGCGGCGGATCAGCGGAAGGGACATCGTAAGTCGCATGGGAACCTGTTCATCGTAAACGGGGCGCAGCAAAGCGGGTTGCTGTGGCAACTTCAAGGCCCCAATCGGAATAAGACACAAGGCCTATTCCGCGCAGCATGAATATCACAAATCCGGCAAATCCTTAGCGGGTGCGGGCTTTCCGTTGCGGATCTGTTCGGCCCGGACCTGCCGGTAGAGGCTGCGCATGCTGGCATAATAATCGACCGAGCTGCGCTCCACCTCTCTCAGCGTATCCAGCGTTTGGCTGCGCAGATCGATCAGCACCATATATTGGTGAAAGCTTGCCCACCATAGATGCTGCTTCATGGGAATCAGGTTGGTGGGGTCCAGCAGCACATTTGCGGTTATGCCGGCCACATCACGCGGATTGGACGGACCCAGCAGCGGAATCATCAGATAGGGGCCTTCATTGATGCCCCAAACGCCAAAGGTCTGCCCCATATCCTCGCTATGCGGTGGAATCCCCCAGCGGCCTGCCGGATCGAACAGGCCGCCCAGCCCCAGCGTGGAATTGATCACAAAGCGTTCGGCGGTCTGGCCGCCCCGATCAGGCTCGCCTTGGGCAATGTCGTTCACCAGGGTGATCGGTCCGCTCAGATTTCCCAGAAAATTGTGGATGGCCCGCCGCCCCCCCGCGGGGACCCAGGCGCGGTAGCGTTCCAGCGTCGGCACCAGGCAGCAGCGGTCCCACAAGCGGTTTACCTGGAAGATTGCGCGATTCGTTGGCTCCAGCGGATCATTCGCAGCCAGCGCCTGGGGCGACGGGGCGGCGCAGGCCGAAACCGCCAGGGACACGGCCAGCGTGCACAGCCCCAGTAGCAGCGTCCTTATCGCCTGTCGTGGACTCCTCACTGTCTAACCCCTGGGCCGCCCGTCGGAATTTGCGGGGCTTTTGCCGTCTTTCCGCCCTCGGAGTCCAGCCCCTTGCGGGTGACGCGTTCCTGAGCATATAAAGATATGTTTATATGTTGGATACAATGGATAGGCTGGTTTCCATGCTGCGGGCCGCGGGTGATCCCACCCGGCTGCGCCTGTTGCTGCTTCTGCGCCAGGCTGAACTGACAGTCAGCGAGCTGATCGAGATCGTGGGCCAGAGCCAGCCCCGTGTCTCGCGGCATCTGAAGCTTCTGGGCGAGGCCGGGCTGGTGGAGCGGTTCAAGGAAGGCAGCTGGGTCTTCTGCCGCGCCGCCGACCGGGGCGTGGGGTCCGAACTGGGCCGGGCGATCGCCCATCTGGCCGATCCAGCGCTTCAGGAAGCCGACCGCGCCCGGCTCGCCCATGTACGCGAAGCCCGCGCCCAGGCTGCGGCTGCCTATTTCAAGGCCAATGCCGCCGAATGGGAGCGCATCCGGGCCCTGCACGCGCCCGAACGCGAGGTGGAGGATGCAATCCTGCGCCAACTGACCGCAGGACCGATCGGCGATCTGCTGGATGCGGGCACCGGCACCGGGCGGATGCTGGAACTGCTGGCGCCCAGCGCCGCGCGGGCGGTCGGCATCGATGTCAGTTCGGAAATGCTGGCGATCGCGCGCGACCGGCTGCTGCGCGCCAATATCAACAACGCCCAGGTGCGCCTGGCCGACACCTATCGCCTGCCGTTCGAGAATGGCGATGGCCCGGGCGGCAACGTCAAAGGCTTCGATGTCGTGCTGTTCCATCAGGTGCTGCACTATCTGGACGATCCGGGATCGGCGGTGGCGGAAGCCGCGAGGGTGATGGCAAGGGGCGGACGGCTGCTGATAGCGGACTTCGCGCCGCACACGCTGGAATTCCTGCGCGACGAGTTCGCCCATCGCCGCCTGGGCTTTTCCGACCGCGAGGTGGAAGGCTGGTTCACCGCGGCGGGCCTTGCCCCCGCCGGCATCCAGACCATCGCGCCCCATGCGGAAGCCGGCGAAAAACTCACGGTCAAGCTATGGCTGGCCGAAAAAAAGAAAAAGGACCGGGGATGAGCCTGAAATCGGTGATCGAGGGCGGCGCGCCGCGTGTATCGTTCGAATTCTCCCCGCCGCGCAGCGCGGAGGCGGAAGTGTCGCTGTGGAACGCCATCCGCCGGCTGGAGCCGCTGGCGCCCGCCTTCGTCTCGGTCACTTATGGGGCCGGCGGGTCGACGCGCGAGCGCACCCACGCCACCGTCAGGCGCATCGTGGAGGAAACCAGCCTGAAGCCGGCGGCGCATCTGACCTGCGTGGCGGCGCCCAGGGGCGAGATCGACGACATCGTGCGCGCCTATTGGGACGCCGGCATCCGCCACATCGTGGCGCTGCGCGGCGACATGCCCGACATGCAGGGCTCTTACGCCCCCCATCCGGACGGCTATCGCTCCACTCCCGAACTGATCGCGGGGATCAGGAAGATCGCGCCCTTCGAAGTCTCGGTGAGTTTCTATCCCGAGCGTCATCCTGATTCGCCCAGCCATGCGCATGACATCGATCTCTTGAAGGCCAAGATGGATGCGGGCGCCAGCCGTGCACTGGGCCAGTTCTGTTTCGACAACGACCAGACGGCGCGATTCCGCGACGATGCGGCAAGTGCCGGCATTACCATCCCGGTGGTGCCCGGCATCATGCCCACCACCAATTTCCGCGGCGTGGAACGCATGGCTGCACGCTGCGCCGCGGCCATTCCCGGCTGGCTGGCGCGTGCCTATGAAGGGCTGGACGAGGACGTGGAGAGCCGCCGCATCGTCGCCGCCGCCGTGCTGGCCGACCAGGTCGAGCAGCTGCGCGCGCGCGGTTTCGACCAGTTCCACTTCTATACCCTCAACCAGGCGAACCTCACCTATGCGGCCTGCCGCATTCTGGGCGTCCGCCCGAAGGAATAAGCCATGAGCCATACCCGCAACGCCCGCATTGCCTGGATGAAAGAGGAGGCGCAGAAGCGCCTGCTGCTGCTGGACGGTTCCTGGGGCGTGATGATCCAGGGCTTCAAGCTGGGCGAGGCCGACTTCAGGGGGCAGCGCTTCGGCAACCATCCGAGCGAACTCAAGGGCAACAACGATCTTCTGACCCTGACAAAGCCGGAGGTCATCCGGAATATCGGCCGCATGTATCTGGAGGCAGGCGTCGATTTCATCGAGACCAATACCTTCAACTCCAACTTCACCAGCCAGGAGGATTACGGCCTTGGCCATCTGGTGGGCGAACTGAACGAGGCCGGCGCCCGGCTGGCGCGCGAGCTGTGCGATGAATTCTCCACCGGCGACCGTCCCCGCCTGGTGGCGGGTGTTCTGGGCCCAGCCAACCGCACCGCTTCCATCTCGCCGGACGTCAACGACCCGGCCTTCCGCAACATCACCTTCGATGACCTGCGCGCCACCTATCGGGACGGCGCGCGCGGCCTGATCCGGGGCGGGGCCGACGTGCTGATGATCGAGACGGTGTTCGACACCCTGAACTGCAAGGCGGCGATCTTCGCCATCGAGGAAGTCTTCGAGGAGATGGGCGTGCGCCTACCGGTGTGGATTTCCGGTACCATCACCGACCTGTCGGGCCGCACGCTGACGGGACAGACGCCGACCGCCTTCTGGCACAGCGTGCGCCATGCCGATCCGTTCGCCATCGGCCTCAACTGCGCGCTGGGTGCCAAGGAACTGCGCCCCTATATCGCCGAGCTGTCGGGCGCCTGCGACACGCTGGTGTCGGCGCATCCCAACGCCGGCCTTCCCAACGAGTTCGGCGGCTATGACGAGACGCCGCAGATCATGGCCGAGATGATCGGCGAATTCGCCCGCTCCGGCCTGGTCAACATCGTGGGCGGCTGCTGCGGCACCAGGCCCGAGCATATCGCCGCCTTCGGCAAGGCGATCGCCGGCGTGACGCCCCGCGCCATTCCGGGCAAGCCGAAATACATGCGCCTGTCGGGGCTGGAGCCCTTTACCCTCACGCCCGACCTGAACTTCATCAATGTGGGCGAGCGCACCAACATCACCGGCAGCGCCAAGTTCCGCAAGCTGATCGCGGCGAACGACTACGAGGCGGCGCTGGAGATCGCGCGCGGCCAGGTGGAAAACGGTGCCCAGGTCATCGACATCAACATGGACGAGGGCCTGATCGACAGCGAGGCGGCGATGGCCCGCTTCGTCAACCTGATCGCGTCCGAGCCCGACATCTCCAAGGTGCCGCTGATGATCGACAGCTCCAAATGGAGCGTGATCCAGTCCGGCCTGAAATGCTGCCAGGGCAAGGCGATCGTCAATTCCATCTCGCTGAAGGAAGGCGAAGAGGCATTCATCGAACGTGCCCGCGAGGTGCGCCGCTTCGGTGCCGCCGTGGTGGTGATGGCCTTCGACGAGGTTGGCCAGGCCGACACCCGTGAACGCAAGCTGGAAATCTGCAGGCGCGCCTATGACATCCTGGTTACCCAAGTCGGCTTCCCGCCTGAGGACATCATCTTCGACCCCAACATCTTCGCCGTCGCCACGGGCCTGGAAGAGCATAACGAATACGGCAAGGCCTTCATCGAGGCCACCGCCGAGATCCGCGCCGCCTGTCCGCATGCCCATATCTCGGGCGGCGTCTCCAACTTCTCCTTCTCCTTCCGCGGCAACGAGAAGGTGCGCGAGGCGATGCATTCGGTGTTCCTGTTCCATGCCATCAAGGCGGGCATGGATATGGGCATCGTCAATGCCGGCCAGCTCACCGTCTACCAGGACATCCCGACGCCCCTGCGCGAGGGGATCGAGGATGTGCTGTTCAACCGCCGCACGGACGCAACCGAGCGCCTTCTGGAACTGGCACAGCAGTTCAAGGGCGGCGGCACCCAGGCTGCGGTCGAAGACGCCGCCTGGCGCAGCGCCCCGGTGAACGAGCGCATCACCCACGCCATGGTGCACGGCATCGACGCCTTCATCGTGGAAGACACCGAAGAGGCGCGCGCCGCCGCCGTCCGCCCGCTGGACGTGATCGAAGGCCCCTTGATGGCGGGCATGAATGTCGTGGGCGACCTGTTCGGCTCGGGCAGGATGTTCCTGCCCCAGGTGGTCAAGTCCGCCCGTGTGATGAAGAAGGCGGTGGCTTATCTTCTGCCTTTCATGGACGCCGACAAAAGCCAGGTGAAGGAACCGGCCGGCAAGATCGTGATGGCCACGGTCAAGGGCGACGTGCACGACATCGGCAAGAACATCGTGGGCGTGGTGCTTCAGTGCAATGGCTATGAGGTGATCGACCTGGGGGTGATGACGCCGACCCAGAAGATCCTCGATGCCGCCAGGGAGCACAAGGCCAACATCATCGGCCTGTCGGGCCTGATCACGCCGTCGCTGGACGAGATGGTGACGGTGGCCGGCGAGATGGAGCGCCAGGGTTTTTCCATTCCGCTGCTGATCGGCGGGGCGACGACGTCAAAGGTGCACACCGCGGTCAAGATCAATCCCGCCTATCGCAAAGGCCAGACCGTCTATGTCACCGACGCCAGCCGCGCGGTGGGCGTGGCCTCCAGCCTCCTCAGCAAGGACAGCGGGCTCGCCTATGCCGCCGAGATCCGCGGCGAGTATGAGAAGATCGCCCGCGGCCATGCCGGCCAGCGGGGCCAGGCCAGGCGCCTGACGCTGCAGCAGGCACGCGCCAACCGCGCCCGGCCCGACTTCGCCCGCGCCGCGCCCGCGCCGAAGTTCCTGGGCACGCGCGTGTTCGACAATTACGACCTGGCCGAACTGGCGCGCTATATCGACTGGGGTCCCTTTTTCCAGGCCTGGGAACTGGCCGGGCCCTTCCCCGCCATTCTCACCGACGACAAGGTGGGCAAGGCGGCGTCCGACCTCTATCGCGATGCCCAGGCCATGCTGAAGAAGATCATCAATGAGAAATGGCTGACCGCCCGCGCGGTGATCGGCTTCTGGCCGGCCAACAGCGCGGATGATGATATCCTGGTTTATAATAATGAGGACCGCACCGCTCCCCTCGCGACGCTGCACACGCTGCGCCAGCAGATGGCGCGCGAACAGGGCCGGCCCAACCTGGCGCTGTCCGACTTTGTCGCGCCATCCGGGACTGCCGACCATATCGGCGGCTTTGCGGTGACCGCCGGCATCGGCGAGGAACCGCATCTGGAAGCCTTCCGCGCCGCCAAGGACGATTATTCGGCCATTCTTCTGTCGGCCCTGTCCGACCGCCTGGCTGAGGCTTTTGCCGAACACATGCACGAGCGCGTGCGCCGGGAATTCTGGGCCTATGCCGCCGAGGAAAATTTCTCCAACGCCGACCTCATTGCCGAGAAATATACCGGCATCCGGCCCGCTCCCGGCTATCCCGCCCAGCCCGAGCACAGCGAAAAGGGAACCCTGTTCCGGCTTCTGGACGCGCAAGAGCAGATCGGCGTGAAATTGACCGAAAGCTTCGCGATGTGGCCGGGCTCGTCGGTGTCGGGCTTCTATTTTGCCCATCCCGAGAGCCGCTATTTCGGCGTGGGCAAGATCGAACGCGATCAGGTGGAAGATTACGCCCGCCGCAAGGGCTGGACGGTCGAGGAAGCGGAACGTTGGCTCGGCCCCCTGCTCAACTATAATCCCCGGGCCATCGACGCCGCCTAGATGAAGAACCTTCGCCTTATTGTCCTGCCGGTGATCGCAGCGGGCATTGTGCTGGCCGTCATCAAGCGCGATGCCATCGACCCGGTGGCCATTTCGCGTGCCATCGCGGCCCAGCCCATGGCGCCGCTGATCTTCATCGCCCTGCAATTGGCGGCCAGCCTTCTGTTTGTGCCGCGCACTGTCATGGGCATCGCGGCCGGCCTGGTGTTCGGCTTCGTCTGGGGCGCGATCTGGGCGCTGACGGGCGCGATGGCGGGCGCCGCCTCGGGCTTTGCGCTGGTGCGCTGGTTCGGCGCGTCGGGATGGCTGGATGCTTCGCCCGGCATCGGCCGCATGGTGGAGCGGGCCGAACATGGCGGCTGGCGCGCGGTCGCGATCCTGCGGCTGACGCCCGTGCCGCACAGCGTATGCAACACGGTGCTGGCGATGACAAACCTGCGCTGGCGCGATTACCTGCTGGGGTCTTTGGTGGGCATGATCCCCATGACGCTGGCGCAGGTGGACATCGGCGCTTCAGGCAGTGCCATCCTGCATGGCGGCCAGTGGGTGCTGGCCTGCCTGATGCTGGCGCTGGGTCTGGCGGCCAGCTTCCTGCTAAGGCGTGCCGGCCGGAACCGGATCAACAAGGGTTCGCAGTCCCCGCCCGGCAAGCTAGACTGAACGTATGTCAGTCTGGGGCAAGTTTGGGGGCGCGGCTGCGGGGTTGTTTGTGGGCGGCCCCGTCGGCGCATTGGTCGGCGCGGTGGCCGGCCATTTCCTGATCGACCGCGAAGGCGATCCGGGCGTGACCTTCACCATCGCGGTGATCGCGCTGGCCGGCAAGATGGCCCGGGCTGACGGTAATGTCAGCGATGCCGAACTGGAGGCATTCCGCCGCGTCTTCCGCATGCCATCCGAGGAAGAGGCCAATGTCGCGCGCATCTTCAACCTGGCGCGCCAGGACGTGGCCGGATACGAGTATTATGCCGGACAGATCGCGCGCCTGTTCGTGGGCAATCCCGCGGTGCTGGAAGACATTCTCGACGGACTGTTCGAGATCGCCAAGGCCGACGGGGTGCTGCATCCCGGCGAATCCCAGTTCCTGGAGCGGGTGGCGGACATTTTCGGATTTGCGCCCAATGAATTTCGCCGCATCCGCGCCGCCCATTTCGCGCCCGAACTGACCGATCCCTATGTGATCCTGGGCGTCTCCTATGTCGCCGGCGACGATGAGATCCGCCAGACCTATCGCCGCCTGGTGCGCGAAAACCATCCCGACAGCCTGATTGCCCGCGGCGTGCCGCCCGAATTCGAGAAGCTGGCCAACGACAAGCTGGCGGCGATCAACAATGCCTGGGGCAAGATACGCGACGAGCGGGGCCTGAAATGAGTGCCGGGCCATGAGGCGCATCGACCGCCCCTCGCCCAACCACGACACGCGCGCGGATGCGGCCATCGACATGCTGGTGCTGCACTATACGGGCATGCCCACGGCCGAAGCGGCGCTGGCGCGGCTCACCGATCCGGCCGCGAAAGTGTCGGCGCATTACACGATCGATGACGACGGAACGGTCTATGCCCATGTGCCCGAGGCGCGGCGCGCCTGGCATGCCGGCGCGGCGCACTGGGCGGGCGCCAGCGACATCAATGCCCGCTCCATCGGGATCGAGCTGGTCAATCCCGGCCATGAATTCGGCTATCGCCCGTTCCCGGAAGACCAGATCGCGTCGCTGACCACGCTGTGCCATTCCATCCTGATGCGCCATCCCATTCCCTCCTGGCGGGTCGTGGGGCACAGCGATGTGGCGCCGGCGCGCAAGGAAGACCCGGGCGAGTTTTTCCCGTGGGCGCGGCTGGCGAAGGCGGGCATCGGACTGTGGCCGACCGCGCAGGACAGCGACCTGGGGCCGGAGGCGCTGGCACGATACGGCTATGACCCGTCGGCGCCTTTGGAAAAGGTCATCCTGGCCTTCCAGCGCCATTTCCGCCCGCGTGGCCTGACCGGTGTGTGGGACGACGAATGCGCCGGGCTGCTGGCGGGGCTTCTGGCGCGGTTGCCTCAATCGGCAGAGAGAGCCTAGGCTCCAGCAACGAAGGGGCACGCGAATGAAAATTCCGGCATTATTTGTCGCTGTCATTCTGGTTGGCATATCCGCCCATGCCGCTGCGAAGGACTTTCACGCGGAAAAGGAAGGGTTTCTCCCTTGTCCATCCGGTTGCGCCAAGATCACAATAAAAAATCCGACATGGCCGTTGCCAGCGCTGCATCTTAGATCTCGAAACCCGCCGGATGCCTACATTCGCGTTCGCGTCGTTCAGGGAGCGGACGGGCGTGTAGCGGATGCCAATGTTTTGCGTCTTGTGGGGCCGAAAGACATAGCGACCCAGGTCAGGCAAGGGTTGAAGCGCTGGGATGTGCGTGCAATTGACGAGAACGGTTCCGCTCTGAAGTCAGTGAGCCTCATAGTCGAGCGATACAGTCCCCTTCACCTTATTACGATCCGGGATAGTCTGCAGGACTCGGGAAAAGAGGCGCGGGCACTACTGGCTGCCGGCAAACAGGACGAGGCGGAGAAAATTCTGTTGGATGCGGCCGCCACGCCAGATCAGAGTTTCAATGAACGGCTTTTCCTTGCCGGGCTTCTAGGTTCCATAAAGATAGGGAAGGGCGAATTTCAGGCAGCGGTCGACATCTTGGACGAGCCTTGTGATGGCCTCTTTGGCGGTATGGTAAGTACCCAGTTGCCTACCCCGTATGTGAAACGCATGGCGAGCTTGCGCATCCAGGCTGCGTTGGGCGTGGGCGATGTGGTGATGGCACTGGATATGCTGGAAAAGCTCCAGCAGAACGGCAATCTCGATTCCGACGGCCGCATCGCAGCCGCTGTCGCCAATGTGCGTTCCGACCTGGACAAGGCGAATGTGATTCCGGTCCAGGCTGTCATTCCCGCCCAGGATGTCGGCGACGGCTTTTTCTTCAATCTCTACCGCCGCCATTTCGACTTTCATCTTCTGTCCGGCGTCCTCAAGGACTACAGCCTCAGTTGTCCGCAGGGGATCATCGACAAACCGGTCGATGAGGCGGTCCGTCACGACGTGCCCGATGACTGGGGCGCATCATGTGGCCTCTATGTTACCGGCACGCCGGGCACCACCTTCGAAGTGCGCGAATACAAGAATTAGTGCCGCTGGCGGTTCGCCCCGTTCTTGCTTATATTGTGTCCGTCAGATGGCCGGGTGACCGCGGGTGAGCAATCATTCGAGGAAAGTCCGGGCTCCACGGAAAGACGGTGCCGGATAACGTCCGGCGGGGGCGACCCCAGGGATAGCGCCACAGAAATGACACCGCCTACCGGCCTAAAGCCGCGGCAAGGTTGAAATGGTGCGGTAAGAGCGCACCGCGCGTCTGGCAACAGAAGCGGCACGGCAAGCCCCACCGGGAGCAAGACCAAATAGGGACGGTATATGGCGTTTTCCGCGCTGCCGTCCGGGTCGGTCGCGCGAGGCATGTGGCGACACATGTCCCAGAGGAATGGTCACCCCTTCGAAAGAAGGACAGAACCCGGCTTACAGGCCATCTGACGCTAATTTTCCGAACCCCATCCGTCGCAACTCGGGTCGGCTCTGCCGACACCTCGTTGCGCCACCTTCCCCCCTTCCTGGTGCTTCGCACAGAAGGGGAAAGGAAGCTGGTGGATGCTGATGGTCGCGTCGCGAAATGCGACGCTCGTGGCCCTACAGTCCCGCCTTCCTGGCCGGGACTTCGCCGATGGCCGACCAGTCCTTGTCCTGCCAGCCCCAGGAGATTGCCTGTTCGTAGTTGGTCTTCAGCAGGTCCGCAGTGGGCATCTGGACCCCCAGCCCGGCAGCGGCCGCGCGCGCCAGGTTCACGTCCTTCAGGCCCAGCGTCAGGGCGAAGCCCGCCGGCTCATACTGGTGGTTCATCACCATCATGCCATAGGCCTTGAACACCGCGCCGGTGAACAGGCGGCCCGCCATTACATCGTGGAACAGCGCCGGATCGACGCCCCCCTTGCGCAGCACGGCGAACGCCTCGCCGATCGCCTGCAGCTCGCTGGCGATCATGAAGTTGCCGCAGATCTTGAACAGGTTGGCCTGCCAGGCATCGCTGCCCACCGGCACGGTGCGCGATCCGATCCTGTCGAACACCGGCTGCATGGTCTGGATGGCGCCCTTGTCGCCGCCCGCCACCAGCACAAGCTGGGCGCTTTGCGCCATGTCGGGACGGCCGAACACCGGCGCGGAGATGTAATGCAATCCCTTTGCGCTGTGCGCCGCCTGCAACGTCTTGGCGAACTCCACCGAGATGGTCGCCAGGTTCACATGGATCAGCCCCTTTGCCGCCTTGTCCAGCAGCGGTCCGGCCAGTCCCACTTCCTGCATCACCAGATCGTTGGCCAGCATCGAAAAGACGGCATCGCCATTCATCGCGTCTTGCGGCGTCGCCGCCGCGGTGGCGCCTCTGGCCACCAGCGCATCCACGGGCGCCTTGCTGCGATTCCACACGGTCACGCTGTGGCCCGCCTTCATCAGGTTTTCCGCGACGTGCCCGCCCATCCTGCCCAGGCCGATAAATCCGATCTTCATCACCAGTATCCTTCACCCATGTATGCCCGCTTCGCGTATGCCCGCTTCGCGCCGGCACTCTCAGACCTGAGGGGCGGTGCAGCAAGTCCCGCACGCGCAATGCCGGACAGCGTTCCGTCGCACCCGAATCACCTCCCGGTTGTGGCAGGCGCCATCAGCCCGGCGTCCACTCCACGGACAATCACCGGTTGCGGCCGCCCCAAAATGGAGCAGCGTCGTTAATGGATTGTTTACGGACGTCACTTAAGTCTTAACGCGTTCATTGATCGTTCCGGTGATTCAAGCTCTAGGGGTACGCAGGTTCCGCACACACTAGCCAAGTGCCTCAAAATTCAGGGCTTTTCATTGACGTCCCCTGCGATCCCATGATATCCCATAACGTCCCATAGGGTCATATGCAGACCGCCTGACCGTGGCCGAACAACCGGCCAACCAGGCCATCCGGGACTGAGGGGTTTCGTGAGGCGATGACCGGTTTGGTCCAGCCGTTCATTTCGGCGGTGCCCGGCGCGCTCGATGGCAAGGGGCGGGTCTGCATCCCGTCGGCCTATCGCCAGATCCTGACCGCCCAGGGAACGGCCGGCGTTTATGTCTGCCCCAGCTTCATCGATCCGGTGCTCGATTGTTTCGGCCAGCTTCTGCTGGACGAAACCACGCGCCGCTATTGTGGCCAGGATCCCTTCTTCTCGCCGGGCTTCGATGACGATGCCACCGCGCTGATCGCGCGCACCCAGCTCTTGAAGGTGGACGAGACGGGCCGCGTCAGCCTGCCCGAAGCGATGATCGAACATGCGGGCCTGAAGGACAAAGTCGTCTTCACCGGCAAGCTGCAGAAATTCCAGGTATGGGATGCGGCCCGCTATGCCGAGATCGAGGCCGCGGCGGTCGCCCGCGTGAAGGCCAAATACGAACGCATGCGGAGCGAAGGCGCATGAGCCGGGTCGCCCCCAACCAGACCGCCGGCGGCCATGTCCCGGTGATGCTGCGCGAAGTGCTGGAGGCGCTGTCGCCCAAGAATGGCGAAAGCTATGTCGACGGCACCTTCGGCGGCGGCGGCTATTCGCGCGCCATCCTGGAAGCCGCCGACTGCCGCGTGCTGGGGATAGACCGCGATCCCGACGCCATCGCGCGCGGACGCAAGCTGGTCGATGCGTTCGGCGGCCGCCTGACGCTGGTGCAGGGCGAATTCTCGCGCATGGATGAATTTTCCGGCCCGACCGACGGCGTGGTGCTGGACCTTGGCGTGTCGTCCTTCCAGTTCGACGAGCCGGCGCGCGGCTTTTCCTTCCGCGAGGATGGGCCCCTCGACATGCGCATGAGCCGCTCGGGCATCAGCGCGGCCGATGTGGTCAATGGCGCCGACGAACGCACCCTGGCGCAGATCATCGCCCGCTATGGCGAAGAGAAGAACGCCCGCCGCATTGCCCGCGCCATCATCGCCGCGCGCCCGATTGCCGGCACCGCGCAGCTGGCCAAGATCGTTGCCGATGCCCAGGGCCCCGCGGCGCTGCGCCATGCCATCCATCCGGCCACCCGCACCTTCCAGGCCCTGCGCATTCATGTGAATGACGAACTGGGCGAGCTGGAGCGCGGCCTGGAGGCGGCGCTGAAAATCCTGAAGGCGCATGGTCGCCTGGTGGTGGTCTCGTTCCACAGCCTGGAAGACCGCATCGTCAAGCGGTTCCTGACCCAGCGCAGCACACAGGCGCCGCGCGCCTCGCGCCACGCGCCGCCGGGTGCGGCGGCGCGTCCCCTTTTCGAACTGATGACGTCCCTCACGCCTTCCGAGGCGGAGGTCGCGGCCAATCCCCGCGCCCGTTCCGCCCGGCTGCGTGCGGGCGTGAAGCTGGCAGCATAGGGAGGCCCTCATGATCCGGGTGATGAACTTCTTCTGCGTGGCCCTGATGGGGCTTGCGATCCTGGCGCTCTACCATGTCTCCGAACGAACCCGGATGGCGCGGCTGGAACTGGCCCGGGTCAACCACCAGATCGCGCGCCAGCATTCCGACATCGCGGTGCTGGAAACCGAATGGCAGCACGTCGCCGCCCCGTCCCGCGTCCAAAGGCTGGCCGAGGCCCGGCTGGGCATGAGCGACAGCGCATCGGCGCAGCTGTCTTCTTTCAGTCTTCTGCCTCGCCGCGGCGAAGACGCGCCGCTGAACAATACGCCGCTGCGCAACGCCAACGCCGTGTTGCCCGCCAGTCAGGGCCGCACCATCGCCGTTTCCGCTCCGGTTCCCGGCATGTGAGGCGATGCGCCAGGCCCCAACTCTTCTTCAGCGCCGGATCGTCATAGGAGCGGGCCTTTGCGTCATCGCCTTCGTGCTGGTGGGCCTAAGGCTGGTCCATGTCTCGCTGCTGGAGAGCTGGGACGGCGGGCGCGCTCATGCCCCCATCGTGGCGCGCGCCGACCTGACCGACCGCAACGGCGAGCTTCTGGCCCGCGACCTGCCGGTCAAGGACCTCTATGCCCGGCCGCAATTCTTCAATGACAAGGCCGAAGCCGCCGGCGGCCTGGCCGAAGCCACCGGCGCCAATGCGGGGCGGCTGCTGAAGGCGTTCGAGAACGCAAAGCACCCCTATGTGCTGATCGCCCGCCAAATCACCCCCGATACCGAGGCTCGGGTGATGCATCTGGGCCTGCCGGGCCTGGAATTCGAGCCCAGCGCCAGGCGCTATTACCCGGACGGACGCACAGCCGCCCAGGTGACGGGCGTCACCGACCTGGACAATAACGGCATCTCTGGGCTCGAGCTTGGGCTCCAGCCCGAGATTCGCGCCGCCGCCGCGCCCGGCCATGCCCGCGGCCAGGTCGCCACTTCCATCGACATGCGGGTGCAGTTCATCCTGCAGCACGAGGTGGAGGAGGCGCGCAAGACTTTCAGCGCCAGGGCCGCCGGCGGCGTCGTGATGGACGTCAATACCGGCGAGGTCCTGGGGCTCGTCTCGCTGCCCGACTTCGATCCCAACCAGCGCAGCCTGGATGCCGGCGATTCCCGCCGCAACATCATGGCCCAGGACGTTTACGAGCTGGGCTCGGTATTCAAGATATTCACCTTCGCCATGGCGCTGGAAAACCATACGCTGAAAAGCCTGGACGAGGTCTTCCCCATCGGCCAGGGCTTCAAGATCGGCCGCCATACCATCCACGAAGCCGAGCATATGCCGGCCACCCTGGCAGCGCGCGACATCCTGGCCCAGTCCTCCAACATCGGCACCAGCCAGATCGCGCTTCGCTCGGGCGGCGAGCATGAACGGCAATTCCTCGGCCACCTGGGCCTGTTCAAGCCGATCCGGACCGAACTGCCGGAAACGGCCCGTCCGCTCTATCCCTCGGTGTGGGGAGATATCCAGACCGCGAATGTCGCTTTCGGACAGGGCATCGCGGTATCGCCGCTCAGCTTTGCAGCCGCCGCCGCCAGCATCGTCAATGGTGGGCGCCAGATCACACCCACCTTCCTGAAGCAGCCAAGCCGCGACCGGCGCGGCGGGCAGTTGATCAGCCCGCAAACCAGCCTCGAGATGCGCGACCTGCTGCGCTATGTCGTCACCGACGGCTCGGGCAAGAAGGCCGACATAGACGGCTATGACGTGGGCGGCAAGACCGGCTCGGCCCAGGTTGCGGGCCCCAATGGCCGTTATATCCCGCATGCGCTGCGCACCTCCTTCTGCGCGGTCTTTCCGGTCCACAATCCGCGCTATCTGGTCTTCGTGCTGCTGGACCAGCCGCACGGCACCCGGCAAACCGGCGGCTTCGCGCTGGCCGGCTGGACGGCGGCGCCCGCGGCCGGGCGGGTCATCCAGCGCATCGCCCCGCTTTTGGGCGTGCCCAACAATGCCCCGCCGACGCGGCTTGCCCGCGAGGCACCGTGATGACGCCACAATCGGATTCGACAATGGCGGACAAGAAGGCGGGAACAGTCGCCACATTGGGTAAAATGGAATTTGCCGGCCTGACCAGCGACAGCCGCAAGGTGCAGCCGGGTTATCTCTTTGCGGCGCTGTCCGGAAGCAAGACCGATGGGGCGCGCTTCATCCGGGATGCGGTCGCGCGCGGCGCGGTGGCGGTTCTCGGCGCGCCGCCGCTGGCGGGCGAAGTGGCGCTGACGGGCGCCCGCTTCATCGCCGACGAAAATCCGCGCGCACGTCTGGCGCACCTGGCGGCGCAGTTCTATGGCGCCCAGCCCGAAACAGTGGCTGCCGTCACCGGCACCAAGGGAAAATCCTCCATCGTCGCCTTCCTGCGCGAAATCTGGACCCATCTGGGCCATGCGTCCGCCAGCCTGGGAACGGTTGGTGTGATGGGGCCAAAGGGCGCGATCCCGTTGCAGCACACCACCCCCGATCCGGTGGAGATTCACGCCCTGCTGGCCGAACTGGCGGGCGAAGGCGTCGATCACCTGGCGATCGAGGCGTCCAGCCACGGCCTGGACCAGCACCGGCTGGACGGCGTGAAGATCGCGGCGGTGGGCTTCACCAATATCACCCGCGACCATATGGACTATCATCCGACCTTCGACGCCTATCTGGCGGCCAAGCTGCGCCTGTTCGCCGAGGTGGCCGGGGTCGGCGCGCTGGCGGTGGTCAACGCCGATGCCGCCCATGCCGGCCGCTTCATCGCCGCCGCGAAGGCGCGCGCCCTTCGCCTGATGACGGTGGGCGAGACGGGCGAGGACATCACGCTGGTCGCGCGCGAAAGCCTGGAAGGCAGCCAGCGCCTTTCCATCGTCCATGCGGGTCACACCTATAATGTGACGCTGCCGCTGGCCGGGGCCTTCCAGGCGTCGAATGCGCTGGTGGCGGCAGCCATCGCCATCGGCCTCGGCGATAGTGCGGCCAAGGTTTTCGCCGCGCTGGAGACATTGAAGGGCGCGCCGGGCCGGATGGAAAAGGTGGCGTTCGCCGCGTCGGGCGCGCCGATCTATGTCGATTACGCCCACACCCCCGACAGCCTGGAAAAGGTGCTGGAGGCGCTGCGCCCCCACGCTGCGGCAAGGCTGCGTCTGGTGTTCGGCTGCGGCGGCGACCGCGACAAGGGCAAGCGTCCGCTGATGGGGGCCATCGCCAGCCGCCTGGCGGACGACGTGATCGTCACCGACGACAATCCCCGCACCGAAGACGCCGCTGCGATCCGCGCGCAAATCCTGGCCGAAGCGCCGGGCGCGCGCGAGATCGGCGACCGGGCCAGGGCCATCGGCGCCGCCATCGCCGCACTCGGCAAGGGCGATGTGCTGGTGATTGCCGGCAAGGGCCATGAGACCGGCCAGTACGTCAATGGCGTGACCCATCCCTTCAACGACCGTGACGAGGCCGTCGCCGCCGCCATTGGCATGGGGGGCCGCGCGGCATGAGCCTTTGGACGCACAGCGAAGCCGAAGCTGCCACGCTCGGCGCCGCCAGCGCGCCTTTCGCGGTGGACGGGCTTTCCATCGATACCCGCACGCTCAGGCCCGGCGACCTGTTCGTGGCCCTCACGGGCGGCAACCGCGACGGCCATGCCTTCGTGCAGGCCGCCTTTGACGCCCAGGCCGCGGCCGCACTGGTCACCCACCGCCCGGAAGGCGTAACCGGGGCACTGCTGACGGTGGCCCACACCCAGCGCGCGCTGGAAGACCTGGCCCGCGCCGCCCGCGCCCGCAGCAATGCGAAGGTCATCGCCGTCACCGGCAGCGCCGGAAAGACCACGACCAAGGAGATCATGCGGCTGGCCCTGAACGCGCTCGGCCGCACCCATGCCAGTGCCGCTTCCTACAACAATCACTGGGGCGTGCCGCTGTCTCTCGCAGGCCTGCCGCGCGAGGCCGAATATGGCGTCTTCGAAGTGGGGATGAACCATTTCGGGGAACTCAGGAACCTGGTCGGTTTCGTGCGCCCGCATGTGGCCATGGTCACGACCGTCGCGCCGGCCCATCTGGAATTTTTCGGCAATGCCGAGTCAATCGCCGACGCCAAGTCGGAAATCTTCGAGGGCCTGCTGCCCGGCGGCGCGGCGCTGATCCCGGCCGACAATGAACATTCCGCGCGCCTGATCGCCCGCGCGGCCCAGGCCCATGTGGGCCGCATTTGCACCTTTGGCGAGACGGGCGAGGCCAGGCTGCTCTCCATCGCGCCCGATGCGGCGGGCATGCGCGTGAAGGCCGACATATTGGGCACCGCCGTGGACTGCCTGGTGGGTGCGCCGGGCGCCCATATTGCCTCCAATGTGGTGGGCGTGCTGGCGGCGGTGGCGCTGATGGATGGCGATGTGCTGAACGCCGCGGCGGCGTTGAAGGATTTTTCCGCTCTCAAGGGCCGCGGTGCCCGCTTCGATGCCGGCGCCATCCATGTGATCGACGAAAGCTACAACGCCAACCCTGCCTCGATGGCGGCGGCGCTGGCACTGCTGGGGACCGCCAAAGGCCGCAAGATCGCCGTGCTGGGCTCCATGCTGGAGATGGGCGAAGGCGCCGATGCCCACCATGCCGGGCTGATCGAACCCATAACGGCCAACGGCGTCGACCTGGTCTTCGCCGTCGGTCCGGAGATGGCGGCACTGTGGCGCGAAGTGCCCGGCGCGCTGCGCGGCGCCCATGCGCAAACCGCGCGCGAATTGCTGCCGGCACTGGAAAACCAGTTGCGCCCCGGCGATACCGTGCTGGTCAAGGGTTCCAACGGCGCGAAGATGTCCGTCGTGATAGAGGCCCTGAAGGCCCGAAAAGGCGAGGCGAGCTGATGCTCTATTATCTGTCGCTTCTCACCCATACCGACCAGCTGGCTTTTTTCCGCCTGTTCAAATACCTGACCTTCCGATCGGGCGCGGCGGTGGTGACGGCGCTGTTCATCGCCTTCCTGATCAATCCAATGCTGATCCGCTGGCTGAAGGTCCGCCAGGGCAAGGGCCAGCCCATCCGCAGCGACGGGCCCGCGCGCCACATCCTGGAAAAGGCCGGCACGCCCACCATGGGCGGCCTGCTGATCCTGTTGCCCTGGGTCTTGTCGACGATATTGTGGGCCAACATCTCCAACCGTTATGTCTGGATCGCCCTGCTGGTGACGGTGGCCTATGGGCTGCTCGGCTTCATCGATGACTATTATAAAGTCACCAAGCGCAGCTCGGATGGGCTGTCGGGCCGCTCGCGGCTTCTGATCGAATTTGCGGTGGCGGCGCTGGCCACCTGGCTGGTCATGGGCTTCCAGGCGCCGGACCTGTCGGGCATGCTGGCGGTGCCGTTCATCAAGACCGCGCTGATCCCCCTGGGGGTTTTCTTCCTGGTGGTGGGCGGCTTTGTGATCGCCGGCGCCGCCAATGCGGTCAATTTCACCGACGGGCTGGACGGGCTGGCAATCGTGCCGGTGATGATTGCCGCGGCCACCTTCACCCTGATCGTCTATCTGGCGGGCAATGAGAAGTTCGCCGCCTATCTCCAGATTCCCTACATCGAATATTCCGGCGAACTGGCCGTGTTCCTGGCCGCGCTGGTAGGCGCCGGCCTGGGCTTTCTCTGGTACAACGCCCCGCCCGCCGCCATCTTCATGGGCGACACCGGCTCCTTGCCGCTGGGCGGCGCGCTGGGCGTGGTTGCCGTCGCCATCAAGCACGAGATCGTGCTGGCGCTGGTGGGCGGCCTGTTCGTGGTCGAGACCGTGTCGGTGATCGTGCAGGTGATCTCCTTCAAGCTCACGGGAAAACGCGTCTTCCGCATGGCGCCGATCCATCATCACTACGAACAGCTCGGCTGGACCGAGCCCACCATCGTGATCCGCTTCTGGATCGTGGCGGTGGTGCTGGCGCTTCTGGGTCTTGCCACTCTGAAGCTGCGGTGAGGCGATGATCCCGGTCCGCTCCCTCAACCGCAAGACCGTCGCCGTGTTCGGGCTGGCCCGCACCGGCCTTGGCGCCGTCGCCGCGCTGGCGGCGGGCGGCGCGCGGGTGATTGCCTGGGACGATTCTTCCACCGCGCGCGATCTTGGCGGCCAGGCGGGTGCCCAGCCGGTTCCGTGGCGCGAATGGCCGTGGGAGGAAATCTCCGCCCTGGTCCTGTCTCCCGGCGTGCCCCTGACCCATCCCAGGCCCCACGAGGTGGTGCTGCATGCCGGCCAGGCGCATGTGCCGGTGATCGGAGATGTGGAGCTGTTTGCCCACGAGATGCGTCCCGATCCGAACACCAAGGGCCGCGCCCCGGTCATCGCCATTACCGGCACCAACGGCAAGTCCACCACAACTGCCCTGGTCGGCCACATCCTGAAGAACTGCGGCTTCGACGTGCAGGTGGGCGGCAATATCGGCAAGTCGGTGCTGGAGCTGGGACCGCCCGGCCCCAAGACCATCTATGTGCTGGAGATGTCCAGCTTCCAGATCGACCTGGCGCCCGGCCTCGTGCCCGACCTGGGCGTGCTCACCAACCTTTCGCCCGACCATATCGACCGCCACGGCACGATGGAGAATTACGCCGCCATCAAGGAACGGCTGATGCGCCACACCGCCCCGGACGGCCAGGTGGTGATCGGGGTGGACGACGACTACGCCGCGGCCATTTTCACCCGCCTGTCGGGCCGGGGCGGCGGCGCCTGCCCCGTCTCGGTCGGCAAGGTACTGGGCCGCGGCATCTTCGTGGTCGACGGCCTGCTCTATGATGCCCGCGCCGGCCGCGCCATCAAGGTGATGGACATGGCCGATGCGCGTCGTCTTCAGGGTGCCCACAACTGGCAGAATGCCGCCCTTGCCTATGGCGCGGTGGCGCCCTTTGTCAGCGACGCCCATGCCGTTGCCGCCGCGATCGCTTCATTCCCGGGCCTGGCCCATCGCATGGAGGATGTGGGAGGCCGCGGCAGGGTGCGCTTCATCAACGATTCCAAGGCCACCAATGCCGACGCCGCCGCGCGCGCGCTGGCGGTGTGGCCCGATATTTTCTGGATCGCGGGCGGCAAGCCCAAGGAGGGCGGCATCGAAAGCCTGTCCGCCTTCTTCCCACGCATCCGCAAGGCCTACCTGATCGGCGAAGCCGCGCAGGGCTTCGCCCGCACCCTGGAGGGCAAGGCGCCCTATGAGGTCAGCGGCACGCTGGACGCGGCGTTGGCCCATGCCGCGGCCGATGCGGAAAGATCGGCGGCACCCGCGCCGGTGGTGCTGCTGTCGCCGGCCTGTGCGTCCTACGACCAGTTCAAGGATTTCGAGCATCGCGGCGATGTATTCCGCACCCTGGCGGCGGGCGTTGCCGGCTCGCGGGAGGCTGCCCGGTGATCAACCGCGCCGACAAGGGCAGCTTCGTCAACTGGTGGTTCACGGTGGACCGCGTGGCACTCCTTCTGATGATGGTGCTGGCGGGCATCGGCCTGATGCTGGCCTTCGCCGCCAGCCCGGCGGTGACCGGGCGCAGCGGATCGGGCAATTTCCACTATGCCGTGCGCCAGGTGATGTATGCCCTGGCCGCCATGGCCATCCTGGGCGGCAGTTCGCTTTTGTCGCTGCGCCAGATCAAGATCGCCGCCGCCATCACCTTTGCCTGTGCGCTGATCGCCGCCTTTCTGGTGCTGTTCATCGGCGCCGATGTACTGGGTGCGCGCCGCGAACTCGATCTGGGCCCCCTGGCACTGCAGCCGTCGGAATTCCTCAAACCCAGTTTCGCGGTCCTGGCCGCCGCCGTGCTGGCCGACCGCGAGCCCCTCGCCATTCCCAAGCCGGTGGTGACCTTCCTGCTGCTGCTGCCGGCGCTTGCCATCCTGGTCCGGCAGCCCGACGTGGGCCAGACCGGGCTTCTGCTCTGCCTGTGGGGCGCAATGCTGTTCTTCTGGGGCCTGCCGCTGATGTGGGTGGGCATCATGGCGGGCGTCACCGGTATTCTGGGCTTTCTCGCTTACGAGGTCTTCCCCCACGTCCATCACCGCGTGGAGCAGTTCCTCAGCGAGGACGGCACCGGCTACCAGGCGGGACTGGCGCTGAAGGCGTTCGCCCATGGCGGGCTGACCGGAGTGGGACCGGGGGCGGGCACCATCAAATACCGCATCCCCGACGTGCATTCCGACTTCATTTTCGCGGTGGCGGGCGAGGAGTTCGGCTTTGTCCTCTGCGCCGTCATCGCCGCGACCTTCTGCGCCCTGACCGTGCGGCTGCTGCTGCGCTCGGCCGGCCAGCGCGAACCCTTCTGCCAGCTTGCCGGCGCCGGCCTTGCCGTGGTCACGGCGGTGCAGGCCTTCATCAACATGGGCGTGGCCGTCTCGCTGCTGCCGGCCAAGGGCATGACCCTGCCTTTCATCTCCTATGGCGGCTCCTCGCTGTTCGCGGTGGCGCTGACCATGGGCTTTGCCCTGGCGGTGACCCGCCAGCGCCCCAGGATCGGCATGCGCGACGAGCCGCTGTTCACCGCCCGTACCCAGGGAGCGCGCGCATGAACCGTATCATCGTGCTTTCGGCGGGCGGCACGGGGGGCCATCTGTTCCCGGCCCAGGCGCTGGCGGGCGAACTGGTCCGGCGCGGCAGGCACATTGTCGTGATGACGGACAGCCGCTTTGCCAACTACGCCACTGCCTTTCCGGAAGCCGAGATCGAAACCGTGCCTTCCTCGCCGCTCAATTCCCTGGCCGCACCTTTCAAGATCGCCGCCGGCGCCGCGATGGCGCTGGCGAAGCTGCTGCGCCTGAAGCCCGCCGCGGTGGTGGGCTTTGGCGGCTATCCGTCGGTGCCGGTGATGCTGGCGGCCATCCTTGCGGGCCGCCCCACCGCGATCATCGAACAGAATGCCGTGGTGGGCCGTGCCAACCGGCTGTTGATGAACAGGGTGAGACTGGTGGCGGCGGCCTTCCCCATCGCCCGTTTCGCGCCCGCCGACGCTTCCAAGATCGTGCTGACCGGCAATCCGCTCCGCCCCGAGGCCGAGGCGCTGTGGGGCACGCCGTATAATGTTCCCGAACCGAACGGTCCGCTGCGGCTGCTGGTGTTCGGCGGCAGCCAGGGCGCGCGCGCCCTCTCCGAAGTGGTGCCGGCGGCTCTGACGCGCCTGCCCCACGACATCAAGGTGCGCCTGTCGGTGGTGCAGCAATGCCGGCCCGAGGACATCGAACAGGTGCGCCAGATATATGCCAATGCCGAGATCCGCGCCGAGCTCAAGACCTTCTTCGACGATCTGCCGCGCCGCATGGCCGAGGCGCATCTGGTGATCGCCCGCTCCGGCGCGGGCACGGTTGCCGAACTCATGGCCATCGGCCGTCCCGCGATCCTGGTGCCGCTGCCCGGGGCGCTGGATGACAACCAGACTCCCAACGCCGACCTCCTGGCAAAGGCCGGTGCCGGCTGGCGGGTGGCGCAGCGCGACTTCACGCCCGACGCCCTGGCCCAGATGCTGCCGGCCGCGTTCGGCGATCCGCTTGGCCTGGCACGCCGCGCCGCTGCCGCCCACAGGCTGGCGGTGCCCCACGCCACCCGCAACCTGGCCGACGCGGTGGAAAAGATCATGGAGGCGGCGTGACCCCCCAGGCCCATATGAAGATCACCACCCGCGTTCCGCTGGACATCGGCGCCATCCATTTCATCGGCATCGGCGGCATCGGCATGAGCGGCATCGCCGAGATCATGCACAATCTGGGCTACAAGGTTCAGGGCTCGGACGCCGCCGAAAACGCCAATGTCAGGCGCCTCAAGGGCCTGGGCATCACCGTCCATGTCGGCCACAATGCCGAAAACCTGAAGAATGCCCACGCGGTGGTCTATTCCTCGGCGGTCAAGCCCGGCAATGTCGAGTTCGACGCCGCCCGCGCCCTCTCGCTTCCGCTGGTGCGCCGCGCCGAAATGCTGGCCGAGATCATGCGCCTTCGGTCCTGCATCGCCATCGCCGGCACCAACGGCAAGACCACCACCACCACGCTTGTCGCCTCGCTGCTGGACGCGGGCGGCATGGACCCCACCGTGGTCAATGGCGGCATCATCAACGCCTATGGCACCAATGCGCGGCTGGGCGCGGGCGAATGGGTGGTGGTGGAGGCCGACGAGAGCGACGGCACCTTCCTGCGCCTGCCCGCCACCGTGGCCGTGGTCACCAACGAAGACCCGGACCATCTCGATTATTACGGCACCTTTGACGCCATGCGCGACGCCTTCCAGCGCTTTGTCGAGAATGTGCCCTTCTACGGTTTCGCCGTGCTGTGCACCGACCACCCGGAAGTGCAGGCCATGGTGGGCCGCATCACCGACCGGCGCATGATCACCTATGGCTTCAATCCGCAGGCCGACGCCCGGGCCGTCAATGTCTCCTTCGGCCAGGGTGCTTCGCATTTCGACATGGTTTTCACCGACCGGCGCAGCGGCAGCGTGGAACACCTGACCGGCCTATCGCTGCCGATGCCGGGCGAACACAATGTCCAGAACGCCACCGCCGCCATCGTGGTGGCGCGCCAGCTGGGCGTGCCCGATGCGGTGATCAGGAAGGGCCTGGCCGAATTCAAGGGCGTGGGCCGCCGCTTCACAAAGGTGGGCGAATGGGGCGGCGCGGCCATCATCGACGACTACGCCCACAATCCCTTCAAGATCGCCGCCGCCATCAAGGCGGCCCGCCAGGCCTATGGCGGCCCCATCGTGGCGGTGGTGCAGCCGCACCGCTACACCCGCCTGCGTGACACCTTCGAGCAGTTCGCCACCTGCCTCAATGACGCCGATGTGGCGGTGATCGCCCCGGTCTATGCCGCGGGCGAGAAGGAGATCGAAGGCATCAACCGCGACACCTACGCCGATGCGCTGCGCGCCCATGGCCACCGCAATGTCCTGACCATCAATGGCGAGGACGACCTGGCCGCCACGGTGAAGCCCTTCCTGAAGCCCGGTGCCGCCGTGATCGGCACCGGCGCGGGCTCCATCACGGGGTGGATGGCGAACTTGCAGACGAAGCTGGAGGCGCTCGAATGAGCCAGTCCGGCGTCTGCTTCGCCCTGCCGCCGGTGCGCGGCACTTATGTATATGACGCCCCGATCCGCGACCTGGTCTGGTTCCGGGTGGGCGGCCCGGCGGAAATCCTGTTCCGCCCGGCGGACGCCGACGATCTGGCAACCTTCCTGGCCGCCAGGGCCGCCGACCAACCCGTCTCGGTGATCGGCGTGGGCTCCAACCTTCTGGTGCGCGACGGTGGTATTCCCGGCGTGGTGGTGCGCCTGCCTGCGGCCTTCGGCAAGATCGAAGCCGGTGGGAAATCGGGTGCCACCCGCGTGCGCGCGGGCGCCGCCGCGCTGGATGCGACCGTGGCCCGCGCCGCAGCCGATGCCGGCATTGCGGGCCTTGAATTCCTGCGCGGCGTGCCGGGCACCATCGGCGGCGCGCTGAAGATGAACGCCGGCTGCTATGGCCGCGAAATCAAGGATATCTTCGTCGAGGCCACCGCCTTGGACCGCGCCGGCAACCGCCTGACCCTGACGGCGGCCGACATGAAGTTCGTCTACCGCAAGGCGCAGGTTCCCGATGATCTGATCTTTGTGGAAGCGGTGTTCAAGGGGACGTCCGATGATCCGGCCGCCATCCGCGCCCGGATGGACGAACTCTCCGCCAGCCGCGAGGCATCCCAGCCCATCCGCGCCAGGACCGGTGGCTCCACCTTCAAGAACCCGCCCGGCCACAAGGCATGGGCCCTGGTCGACGAAGCCGGGTGCCGGGGGCTGACGATCGGCGGCGCCCAGGTCAGCGAGAAGCACACCAATTTCCTGATCAACACGGGCACCGCCACTGCCGCGCAGCTGGAAGCCCTGGGCGAGGAGGTGCGCCGCCGGGTGAAGGAAAAATCCGGCGTGGCGCTGGAATGGGAGATCAAGCGGGTGGGGGTGCCCCCCGGCCACGGAGTGGCCGATGAATAGTAAAGTGAGCGCCTTCCACAGGATCGCCGTCCTTATGGGAGGCCGCAGTGCCGAGCGGGAAGTCAGCTTTTCCTCCGGCCGCGGCGTGCTCAAGGCGCTGGCCGAGGAAGGTTTCGACCCCGTCGGCATCGATCCGGGCGATGATCCGGTGGCTCAGCTTCGTGAAGCCCGGCCTGACGCGGTGTTCAACGCCCTGCATGGCCGATTTGGTGAAGACGGCACGGTGCAGGGGATTCTCGAATGGATGCGACTGCCTTATACCCATTCGGGTGTGCTTGCTTCGGCCCTGGCCATGCACAAGGAACGGACAAAGGATATCTACCGCGCCGCCGGCCTGCCGGTGGTCAAATCCATCGTCTGCGACCGGCTCCAGGCCGCTGCCGGGCACCTGATGGAACCGCCCTATGTGGTCAAGCCGGTCAATGAAGGCTCCAGCGTGGGCATCTTCATCGTCCGCAGGGGCGACAACCGTCCGCCTGCCGCCTTGGGCGCGCAGGAGTGGAACCTGTCCAGCCAGATGATGGTCGAGGAGTTCGTGCCCGGCCGCGAGCTGACCGTTTCGGTGATGGGCGCCAATTCGTCGGGCGAGGCCAGGGCCCTGGGCGTGACCGAGATCGTTACCGACCTGGAATTCTACGACTATGAGGCCAAATACGCTCCCGGCGGCTCGCGTCATATCATCCCAGCCCAAGTGCCCGAAAAGATCAGCCGCGACTGCATGGAGATGGCGGTCATCGCACACAACGCACTGGGCTGCCGGGGCGTCTCGCGCACCGATTTCCGCTATGACGACACGGGTGGCGCGGCGCGCCTGATCCTCCTGGAAACCAACACCCAGCCGGGCATGACGCCCACCTCGCTGGTGCCCGAACAGGCCGCCCATGTCGGCATGAGCTATGCCCGGCTCTGCCGCTGGATGGTGGAGGACGCCTCATGCGACCGGTGAAGGTGGAACGCAAGGCGCGGGGCAATCCCCGCAACAATGCCGCCCGCGGCACGGCCCGCGCGCCCCGCGAAAAGGCGTCGGCGCAGAAGCCCTTCGGCCGCCGCGGCCGGGGCGGCATCCTCGCCGATGCCGGGGCCAGGCTGAAATCCATCCTCACCCGGCCCATGCTTGCGCTGTCGGGCGGCCTGCTGGCGCTGACCCTGATCGCCGCCCTGTTCGCCAGCGGCGTGATCGGGCGCACGATCAATGCGGTGAACGCCGCGGTCAACACCGTGGTGGCCGATGCCGGCTTCGGCATTTCCGAGATCCACATCACCGGCAACCGCCGCACGCCCTATCGCCAGATCCTGGCGGTGCTGGGCATGCAGCCGGGCCAGTCCATCTTCAGCGCCGACCTGACGGGCGCGCGGGCGCGGCTGGCGCATCTGGACTGGATTGCCTCGGCCGAGGTGCATCGCCGCTATCCCGACGCCATCTTTGTGACCCTGGTGGAAAAGCGTCCCTTCGCCCTCTGGCAGACCCCGCCCGATGCCGATGGCGTCAGCCATATCGCCGTGGTCGAACGCAGCGGCGGGCTGATCACCACCGAGGGTGTGGAAAAGTTCCGCCGCCTGCCCAAGCTTCTGGGCCCGGGCGCCCCAGCCGCCGCCGCCGAACTGGTCGATGCCGTCCAGGCGCACCGTGCGGTGGCCGCGCGCACCATGGCCTATTCCTACCAGTCGGGCCGGCGCTGGAACCTGATCCTCGACGACGGAGTGGTGGTCAAGCTGCCGGAAACCGGCTGGCAGAAGCAGCTGGATGCGCTGGAACGGCTGATCATCGAGGACGCAATCCTGGAACGCGACGTGACCGAGATCGATCTGCGCTCGCCCACGCATTATTTCTTCGTGCTCAAGAGCGGGGAGAAAAAGCAGCAGGACGTGCGGGGCAGGCAGACATGAACCAGACGCTTCGCCTGCGCGTGAACAACGAGATACCGGCCTATCGCACCGGCCTGGTGGCGGGGCTGGATGTGGGCACCTCCAAGATCGTCTGCGTGATCGGGCAGGCCGAATCCGGCACGCTGAAGATCCTGGGCTCGGCCCTGCGCGAATCCGGCGGACTGCGCGCCGGCACGATCACCAGCCTGGACGACGCCGAAGGCGCCATCCGCGAATGCGTCGCCGCCGCCGAGAGCATGGCCGATGCGCGCATCCACAACGTGCTGATCGGGGTCAATTGCGGCCAGCCGGTCAGCGTCAACAGCCGCGCCGTGATGGCGCTGGACGGCGCGCTGGTGGGCGACCATCACCTGCGCGCCCTTCTGGCGGAGGGACGCAGCCGCTGCCGCCTGGACGGCCACGAGATCATCCAGTCCGCGCCCACCGCCTATATGGTGGACGAGGCGCGGGGCGTGAAAGACCCTTCGGGCATGTTCTGCCAGCGCATCGGCGTGGCCATGCACGCGGTGGCGGTCAGGCCCTCGGCGCTGGCCAACCTCAAGCTGGCGGTGGAACGCTGCCACCTGAATGTGGTGGGCTCGCTGTTCGGCGCCTATGCATCCGGCCTTTCCACCCTGACCGACGACGAAAAGCAGATCGGCGCCACCGTGATCGACATGGGCGGCGGCACCACCTCCATTGCCGTGTTCCTGGAAGGCCATCTGGTCCATGCCGATGTGGTGCCGCTGGGCGGGGTGGCGGTCACGTCCGACATTGCCCGCACCCTGGCCGCGCCCATGTCGGCGGCCGAGCGCACCAAGACGCTCTACGGCGCGGCGCTGGGCGAGATGGAAGGCGGGACCGACCTGGTCACCCTGGCCCAGATGGGCGAGGAGGGCGAGGATTCGATGCTGCGCGTGCCGCGCTCCATGCTCACCCGCATCATCCAGGCCCGGCTGGAAGAAATATTCGGCGAGGTCCAGAACCGGCTCCGCGCCAGCGGATTCGATGTGGCGGCGGGCCGCCGCCTGGTCCTGACGGGCGGTGCCTGCCAGCTGGCCGGCACGCGGGAACTTGTGGCGCGCTCCCTGAACAAGCAGGTGCGCATCGGCCGGCCCCAGGCCTTTCCCGGCCTGGCCGCCGCGTCGGCGGGACCGGACTATGCCGCCGCCATCGGTCTTCTGATGGCCGGCGCGCTGCTGCCGCCCGAAGTTCTGAACCCGGAAATGTCGGTCGAACCGGCGTCCCGGAAGGGCGAAAGCTGGTTCAGCCGATTGACCGGACGGTGGCTCTAGTGATTCAAAAGATAAACAAGCGAATCGGTTGGGAAATTCTGGCGGTGCCAGCAAAGGTGATCGAAACAATTCGCTGAGGAGAAAATATCATGGCGATCAACCTGAAAGCGACCGAGACGCACGAGCTGCGCCCGCGCATCACCGTCCTGGGTGTGGGCGGGGCGGGCGGCAATGCCGTCAACAACATGATCGAGGCGCGCCTTGACGGTGTGGACTTCGTGGTGGCCAACACCGATGCCCAGGCACTGGCCCAGTCCAGGGCAACGCGGCGCATCCAGCTTGGCGCCTCCACCACCGAGGGTCTGGGCGCGGGCGCCCAGCCCGATGTCGGCCGCGCCGGCGCCGAGGAATCCCTGCCCGAGATCATGGAACAGCTCGCCGGCAGCCATATGGTGTTCATCACCGCAGGCATGGGCGGCGGCACCGGCACCGGCGCCGCCCCGGTCATCGCCCGGGCGGTGCGCGAGGCGGGCATCCTGACCGTCGGCGTGGTCACCAAGCCCTTCGCCTTCGAGGGCGGCAAGCGCATGCAGGCAGCCGAGCGCGGCATTGCCGACCTGCAGCAGTATGTCCATACCCTGATCGTCATTCCCAACCAGAACCTGTTCCGCGTCGCCAATGACCGAACCACCTTCGCCCAGGCCTTCGCCATGGCCGACGAGGTGCTGCATGCCGGCGTGCGCGGCGTCACCGACCTGATCGTGATGCCCGGCCTGATCAACCTGGACTTCGCCGACATCAAGTCCGTCATCAGCGAGATGGGCAAGGCCATGATGGGCACCGGCGAGGCGGAGGGCGAGGACCGCGCCCAGAAGGCCGCCGACATGGCCATTTCCAATCCGCTGCTCGACGATGTGACCATGAAGGGCGCCAGGGGTGTTCTCATCAACATCACCGGCGGCCCGGACCTGATGCTGTTCGAGGTCGAACAGGCCGCCAACCGCATCCGCGCCGAAGTCGATCCCGACGCCAACATCATCTTCGGCAATACCATTCTCGAAGACATGGAGGGGCGCATCCGGGTCAGCGTGGTTGCCACCGGCATCGACGCCGAACTGTCCCGCATGCCCATCCCCGAAAAGGTCGTCACCCATAACCGCTTCAAGGCGGGCGCGGTCAAGGAGGCGTCCAGGCCCTTCACCCTGGCCCATCAGTCCCAGCCCCAGCCCCAGGCCCCCGCAGCGGCCGCCACCAATCCGGTGGCCGAGCAGATTGACCAGCTCGCCCGCGAGATGGGCGTGGGCGGCGGCCAGGCTTACATGGCGGGCGGCGCCCAAGCGCCAGAAGTCGCAGCGCCTGCCCCGGCGGCGCCCGAACCGATGTCCGCGCCGGCCAGCGCCAAATATCCGGCGACCGAATCCTACCGCCCGCTGGAACAGCAGCCGCTGGCCCGTCCGCTGCAAGAAAGAGAACAGAAGCGCGGCTGGGGATTTTTCGGCCGCCGCAAGTCCCCGTCGGACATGCGTGCCGAGCCGATGGCCGAGGCACCGCGTCCCACGCCGATGCCGCAGCCGCGTGCCACCGCCCAGACCATGAACCGTCCGGCCCCGGTCGAACAGCAGCAGCCTCAGCAGCAGTCCCCTGCGGACGACCTCTTCTCCGACCACAAGCGTGACGAGCAGTTCGAGATACCTGCGTTTCTGCGCCGCCAGGCCAACTAGCGTCGGCCGGTCAGGCCTGGATATCGCGATGAGATCGGCGCCCCCGGACCGTTGATGGTTCGGGGTGTGATCTCCTGCGGCTTCGATTTGCCGAAGCAGACGCTCCAATGTCCCGCCCTGGGTTTCTTCGTGCCGAAGAACGACCGATGGCGCATCACTTGACGCGGAGATTCCGCTAAAAGAAGAACCGGGAATCGAGCTGGATCAAGGTGTCGCCGCGCTTGGGCGAACCCAGGCCGGCAAGCACATATTCGCCGCGCCGGCTATGCATGGCGCTGATTTCGGTCGTCAGACGCATCCAGTCATAACCGAACCATGAAACGCTGGCCGTCACGGCATCGCCATCCTCCGACAGGGGATGGGGGGCGGCGGCGACATGGCGTGTGTCGAACACTTCGCCGCGAAGGCTGAAACGCCAGTCCGCAATGTCATAGCTGGCCAGAAGGAAGGCGGATCGGAATTTGGTGTCGCTCACGATGGTGGGCCTGGGCCAGAAAACCGTCTGTCCGACCATGCCCTGGCTGATCAACAGCACCGGACCCAGCTGGGTCCTGGCGCCCAGCGACCAGAACCGTGTGTCCCAGGCCGTGTCGCGGCTGCTGCGGGCGCCCGGATCGGCCTGGTTGTCGTAATGCAGCACGCTGACCTTGCCGACGCCGGCCATCTGCCAGTCCAGACCCGCATACCAGCCGGGGCGTCCATCGATCTCGTCGAACATGCCGGTGGTGGCGTGGGTGGGCTGGTGAAACAGCACCTGCGTCGCATCGGGCAGGCGCACGCGCTCGAAAAGGCCGGTGGGCCGGTCGTTCAGCGACCAGCCGCGATCGGCCATCAGGATTCCGGCTTCATCGTTGCAGCACATCAGGGCCGAGACCAGCGACCATGTCCCCAGTGGCGTGCGCCAGTGCACGCTGGCCTCCGCGCCCATGGTACGCAATTCGTCGCCGATCCAGCTGTTGATTGCCGAAGGTGTCAGCGTATAGGGGCTGGCCCAGCCCAGATCGTCATTCTCCAGGCTGATGGAAGGGAAAAAGGCGCCCGCCTTCATCGACCAGGACAGCGGCCCCTCGGCGGGGGCCGCGTAGCGCAAATATGTTTCCAGCGCGTCCACGACTCCGGGCGTGCGCGGATCGGCCCGCAGAACCGCCACACCATTGAGGCCGGGCGCGAAGCGGCCTTCGACCTGCAGCACGCCTTCCGCGGCCACAAGGTTGCCGTCGCCGCGGCCATAGCGGTATTTGCCAAGGCCGCCCCTCAGCCAGCTTGCCTGGGACGGTGGCGCCAGCACGCGCAGGTCGGCATAGCCGGTGACCGAGAGGTCGTCGGAAAAATCCAGGGCCATTGCCGGCGCCCGCGCGACGCAAAAAAGCAGGCCCGCCAGGACGAAGCGAACACGCATCTGCGGACCTTAGGGAGAGATGCTTAAAATCGGGTAAGGCTGGATCAGGCCGTGGCCGCCTGCGGTGCGCACTCCGTCCCGCCCATGGCGGCAGCAAAGCGCACGGTGACCCGCGTGCCCTGTCTGGGTGCGCTGTCCACCGCAAGGCTCGCTCCATGCAGTTCCACAAGTGCCCTGGTCAGGGGCAATCCCAGGCCGGTGCCCTCATAGCGCCGTTCCAGCCGGTTATCGACCTGGCCAAAGGGCCGGAAGGCGACCTCGATATCCTCTGCGCTCATGCCAATGCCGGTGTCGCTGACGCGCACGATCACCTCGCCCGCCTCGCCGACGGCTTCCAGTGAGACGCTGCCCCCCGGATCGGTGAACTTGATGGCATTGGACAGCAGGTTGAGGAATATCTGCCGCAGCTTGGCTGCGTCGCCCATCACATGGCCGGCATCGATGCGCCCCAACCGCAGCGAAAGGCCGGCCTGCGCGCACTGCTCGCGCACCATCGCGACGCAGTCTTCCAGTACCACCGCCATGGCCACCGGCTGCACCTGGAGCGTCATCTTGCCCGCTTCGCTCCGGGAGAGATCGAGCACGTCATTGATCACCGCCAGAAGATGGCGGCCGCTGCGCAAAATATCCTGCGCATAATCGCGATAGCGGGCATTGCCCAGAGCGCCGAACAGCTGGCTGGAGAGAATCTCGGAAAAGCCGATAATGGCGTTCAGCGGAGTGCGCAGTTCGTGGCTCATGTTGGTCAGGAAGCGGGTCTTGGCGGCATTGGCGGTCTCCGCCACCTCCGTGGCCCGGCGCAGCTTGTCCTCGCGTTCCTTTATGGCCGTGATATCCGACAGCAGGATGATGGTGTCGCCGTCGGCAGTCTTGCTCCCCGCGGCGCGAAGCCAGCGGCCATCCGCCAGTTCCAGTTCGACCGGATCGGAAGCGATGGATCCGGCCCAGGACCGGCCCGGCGCAAGCTGGCCGCAGATCAGCTGCTGGGCGGTCTCAAAATGCACTCCGGCAACCAGGCTGCGGGCAATGACGGGAAAGAAGCCGCGCAGGGTGCCGTTGGCAAGGGCGATCTTTCCGTCCTCCGCCAGCAGGATCACACCTTCGCTGCTGGTTTCCAGCGCCTCCATCAGCCGGCTTTCCGCCGAACGGCGCAGGGCGGTCTCGCGCGCCATCATCTCGCGGATATTGTCCTGCATCACGGTCATGGAGCGCAGCAGCGCGCCGGTTTCATCCTGGCCGCCCGGCGGGATCGGCGTCTGCAGCTCGCCCCGGGCGATGCGGTCCGCAATCGCGGCGGCCGAGGAGAGCGGCCGCACGATACGGCTGCGCAGAAGCAGCGTGATCGCGGCAGCGAGCAGCAGCGCAAGCACGGTGGCTGCGATGCTGGCATATTTGTAGTAGCCGACATTGCTGACGGTCTTGCGCCGGCTCACGAAGCTGTGATCGGTAATGAGTTCGATCAGCATGTCGAACCTGGCATCGATCCGCCTGTCCAGCCGCTCGAGGATCCTGCCGTCGCCGCGGGCGCGGGCCGCCTGCCAGCGTTTGCTGAGGGGGAATATCTCGCCGATCAGCCTGCGCTCGTCGTCGCTGGAGGCACGCTCGTTCGCCACCTGCAGGTCGGCCTGGAAATTGGCGGCCAGCTCGTCGATCTCGTCCCGGATTGCCGGGCGCTCGGCCGTGGCTGCCTGCTCGAAATGAAGCTGGGCAATCTGCATCTCGGCGAAGTCGGTATGGGCGGCGCGGGCATAGGAAATCGCCATCAGCGGGCCGTCGAAAGTCGTGACCGCGATGTTGCCCGCCGCCGAAAGCACCGCATAGCCGCCAAGCCCCAGCGCGCCGATGATGAGGCTCATCGCCACGAAGGCTCCGAAAATACGCGCACCGATGGTATATCGCGACGGCAGCATTCCGCCCCCGGGGGTGTGGGGCGTTAAGAATGCCGCAACAGTCTTTACGCCTGATTAAGCAGGCCGTCAGCGGACATGGACCACCAGACGCATCTTGGGATGGATGTGGCAGCGGACCTCGAACGTTCCCGCCCGGCTGAAGGTTTCGCTGATATTCTCGCCCGGCCCTTTCTCCTCGGTATCGAAAAGGCCATTGGAATAGATCTGGTGGATGAACGAATCCTCGTTGGTGAAGACCAGTGTTTCGCCCTGCCGGATCGTCACCTCGCCGGGCCGGAAACTGCGGCCTTTCTGCACAATGGTGTGGGTGTCGTCGGACCAGGCCAGCAGGGCCGGTGCCAGGACCAGGACAGCCGTCGGGAACACGCCTTTCATGGATTCCTTATAGCGACAGGCGGCTTCCGTCTGGTTAAGTCGCGTCGCCGTATCCGGCCAAATCAGCTCCTGGAAGCCTCCCATTTCACCTGCGGGCCGATATGCAGGCGGTGGTTGGCGAAATCGATCGCCAGGGAATTGTCCCTGAACAGGCTGGCGCCCACGATGGCCGCGGGGCTTTCATCCAGGTTGAAATGGGTGAAGACGTCGCTGTCGGCGACCAGAACGGTCTGGTTGTCCCAATGGCGGCGGTCGAGGGCGATGTCGAGCCCTGAAACCTTCACCACGGGCTCATCGGTCCCCAGCACGTCACGCACGGCGGCGGCCACATCCGCCGGAAGCTTGAAGTCCCTTTCATGCACGCCCAGCCGTTCGGCCGCGAACCAGTTCATCATGGTCATGCCCGCGCCCAGGTCGAACAGCGTGGTCAGGCGCGTGCGGCCGAACTGGGCGGGCAGGTACCAGAAGTTGATGGGAATGTTCTTGAGCCGGCGCGGTGTCAGCGGCGTGTCCGGCCAGTCGCGGTAGCTGCCTGCCGCCTCGCTGTCGGGTGGCAGCAGGATCAGCCGCATGGCGCTGCGGTCCAGCACCACGAAATAACGCGCCAGCACGTCTATACCCAGGATGCCGTCCACGCCCGCCGGCTCGCGCCCCGAATAGGGCAGAACGCCCAGTGTCAGGCCGCTGACCTGCTGGCCCGCGACCGTCAGAACGCCGGGCTTGACCGGCAGCGCGTTGGCCGTGCTGTTGATGCCATAGACAGTGAGGCTGCCCGGCTGCGACTGGGCCAGGCCCAGCGCGGCGCGCACATGTTCATAGATCAGCGTCCGGCTGGAAGCGGTGTCGATCACAAAGGAGAATGGCCCCTTGCCGTCGATCATCACCGCGGTCAGGAAACGGCTGCCGGAATCGATGCGATAGGGCTGCTCCGCCGGCTGGGTGGCATGGGCGGGCGGGGCAGCCGCACACACCAAGGCGGCCAGCAGGACGATGGTCCTCCACATGGCAGCCGCCTCCGGCTGGGCTGTCTGTTTGCTGTTCGTGCGATCAGTTAAGTCCCGGCGCCGCCGCCGTGCAATGGCTATTCGCCCCGGCCGGCGGCGGAGGCGATGGCTTTCCTGAACAAGGAAATCTGCCCGGTAGACACCGTACGCGCCGGAAACCGTCAAAACTGGCGGCAATCGCGCAGTTTTTCCAATCTTGCGGCACTGCAGCATCCGGAGATTGATAAGAACCGCTGCGGCCCTTCCGCTAGCCTCTGGTCTGCATTTTCAGGGGCTGGGCATGATGGGGTTCCGGAATTTTCGCTGTTGGGCGCTGGCGCTTGTGCTGGTGCTGTCCTGTTCCACCGCCTATGCCGCGCCCGCCGACGGCCCGGCCGAAAGCACGGCGGGGCTGACCCGCGTTGACGGCTATGTTCCCTTCTGGTTCGACGGCGCCCACCAGCGGGTGCTGATGCAGATTCCGGGTTTCGACCAGGACATCCTTTACTATGTCTCCGCCGCCACCAATCCCGGTTCGGTGGAATCGCCCTTCGACCGCGGCATCATCAACAGCGCGGTGATCCATTTCGTGCGCTCCGGCGGCAAGGTGGTGGTGGACCAGATCAACCTGGCCTACCGCGCGCTGCATGGCAGCGCCGCGACGAAGGAAGGCGTGACCGATTCTTTTCCGACTTCGGTGCTGGCGGTGTTGCCGGTCGTGTCGGATGCGGGCGGCAAAGTGGTGGTCGACGCCACCGCTTTGTTCATGCGCGATGCCGGCGGCGTCGTCGCCAAGTTCAAGCGCGCAAAATTCGGCGACTTCAAGTTCGATCCGACACGCAGCGTCTTCTATCCCCGTCGGATGAAGGCGTTCCCGGAGAATACCGAGATTGAAACCATCTCCACCTTCACCTCTGATGCGCCCAGCATGGCCGTCAACAACGTCACGCCGCAGAGCGGCGTCTTCACCATGCGCATCCATCATTCCTTCCTGAAGGCGCCGACGGGCTATACCCCGCGCGTCGCCGATCCGCGCATCGGCGCAGGCGGTATCCGCTTCAAGGACTTCTCCAGGCCGATCGACGATTCGCCCAATACCGAATGGGTCAGCCGCTGGCGGCTTGAGAAGAAGGATCCCAATGCGGCGCTGTCCGAGCCCAAAAAGCCCATCGTCTATTATTTCGACCCTGCCATTCCCGATCCCATCCGCCATGCCATGAAGGAGGGCCTTCTGTGGTGGAACAAGGCGTTCGAGGCCGCCGGCTTCAAGAATGCCATCGAGGCGAAAGACGCCCCGCCGGACATGGACCCGATGGATATTCGCTATGCCTACGTGCTGTGGATCCAGCGCGACGAGCGCGGCTTCTCATCCAGCGGCAACTACCGCGACCCGCGCACGGGCGAGGTGCTGGGTTCCAAGACCCATATGGACACCTACCGCATGCGGACCGTCGCCAACTATTACGACGCCTATAGCGGCGGGCTGCCCGACGACGGCAGCGGCATCACCATTGCCGACCCCAATCTGGTCAGCGAGGACAAGTTCAACAAGATGCCCAAGGGCCAGCGCGACATGGCCTATCTGCGCCAGGCGCTGCTGACCGCACATGAACTTGGCCACACGCTGGGCTTTGCCCACAACTGGGACTCCAACCTCAACGACCGCTCCTCGGTGATGGAATATCCCACCCCGCGCGTGTCGGTGAAGAACGGCAAGCTGGACCTCAGCGAGTCCTTCCAGAAGGCGATTGGCGCCTATGACACCTATATGGTGCGCTATGCCTATACCCAGTTCGCGCCGGGCCAGGAAAAGGCCGGGCTGGAGGGCGTGCTGAAGGACATGCGCGACCACGGCATCGTCTATACGCTGCAAAGCGATCCCCGCTACACCTGGTATGACGACCGCGCCACGCCGATGGAGGACCTGAAAGAGACCGCCGAGGTGCGCAAGATCGCCCTGGCCAATTATGGGCCTGCCATGCTCAAGCCGGGCGAACCGATCGGGGCCTTGCGCGACCTCAGGCTTTGGATGGTCTATCTCAACCAGCGCTACGCCATCGAATCGGCGCTGAAATATGTCGGCGGCATGTTCCAGAACATCACAGTCAAGGACGAGGCCCATCCCCTGCCGCCGACCGAGTTCATTCCCGCCGGCGAGCAGCGCGAGGTCCTGGGCCAGCTGATGGACGCGGTGGAGCCGGCGAACCTGAAGATTCCCGAATCCCTGCTGATCCAGCTCACCCCTGATCCGGGCAACAATCTGGAGGACCTGTCCAAGGACCCGGTGTTCGACCAGCTGCGTGCGGCGCGCATCCTGTCGGCCATGGTGATCCAGCCGCTGTTCGATCCCGACCGCGCGGCGCGCATGGTGGCGCTGGCGGCGCGCAAGCCCGACACCCTGACCTTCCCGCAGATGGTCGATACGGTGATGGCGCACACCTGGGGCGCCGGCCCGTCCGGCGATGCCCAGGACAAGGCGCTGCTGCGCGTCACCCAGAGCGTGGCGATGCAGTCGATGATGGCGCTGGGCGGGGCGTCCGACACCGCGCCGGAGGCGAAGGACTATGTGCTGGAGAAGCTGGGCGAACTGGCGGACGATCTGAAGACCCGCAGCGACAGCGATCCCCTGACCCAGGCCTTCTATCGCCAGTCGTCGCGCCAGATCGCGCACTATCTGACCAATCCGGCGGGCAATATTCCGAAGAATATCGAGCCGGCCTGGGGCAAGGGGCCGCGCTCGCGCTTCCCGCAGCCGCCGGGACCGCCGCTGTAAGGGCTTCCGCTGCAAGGTCCACTGCGACGTTGCTCCACAAGGGGAGCCCGCCGTTCATCTTTCCGGCGGGCTCCTGCTATAAGCCGGGCATGACCGCCCGCCACACCATCGCCCGCGCCGTCTCCGTCACCGGCATTGCCCTGCATGCCGGCGTGCCCGTGACCATGCTGCTGGCGCCCGCGCCGGCGGGCCATGGCGTCGTGTTCCGGCGCGCCGACCTGGGAAAGGCCATCACCGCCCTCTATGACCGGGTGGGAGAGACGCGGCTGGGCACCGTGCTGGAAGAGGACGGCGCCAGCGTGGGCGTGGTCGAACACCTGATGGCCGCCATCGCGGGGGCCGGGATCGACGATCTTCTGGTCACGCTGGACGGGCCCGAGCCGCCCATCCTGGACGGCGATGCCCTGTCCTATCTGGCGCTGCTGGATGCGGCGGGCCATGCCGAGCAGGCCCAGGCCCGCACCGCCATCAAGGTGCTCAAACCGGTCCTGGTGGAGCAGGGCCAGGCCCGCGCGGCGCTGCTGCCGGCCGAGAGCCTCAGCTACCACCTGAAGATCAGCTTTCCCCAGCCGGCCATCGGCGACCAGACCTTTGATTTCGCCTTCAGCGCCGAAGGCTTCCGCACCGACATCGCGCCGGCCCGCACCTTCGGCTTCCTTTCAGAGCTGGAGACGCTCAACAGGATGAACCTGGCACGGGGCGCCAACCTGGAGAACACCCTGGCGCTGGACGAAAGCGGGGTGATCAACCGCGACCGGATGCGCTTTGCCGATGAATTCGTCCGCCACAAGATCCTGGACGCGGTGGGCGACATGGCGCTGGCCGGGGCCCCCCTGATCGCCCGCTTCGAAGGCTTCCGCTCCGGCCATGGCGTCAACAATGCCCTGCTGCGGACGCTGTTCGCCGATCCGGCCAATTACCGGCGGGTGGAACTGGCGTGAGGCGGGCTTGAACAAACCGACACTTTGCGGCTTCGGCCCGCCCGGGGTATAAGGGGCCGAGTGGCGCGAGCCGCCCCGGATATCCGGGGTAAGCCGTTGTGCCGGCTTGCATAATCCGCGCGACCCAAATTCGCCCGACAGGGACCTGATTGATGCCGATTTCCGTCTCCCTCAAGCCTTTTGCGCGCCTGGCCCTTGTGGGCGCCGTTCTGGCCGCGCTGGCCGGCTGCGGCCTGTTCGAGAAGAACGACGCCTCCAACAATGCCAACAAGGACGCCGCCCAGTATCGCGAGCGCCCGATCGAGCAGATCTATGCCGATGCCTGGCGCGCCATCAATGTGGGCAACTGGGAACAGGCCGCCGCCCAGTTCAACGAGGTCGACCGCCAGCATCCCTATTCGGTGTGGGCGCGCCGGGCCATGCTGATGAGCGCCTTCTGCTCCTACCAGGCCAACAAATATTCCGACGCCATCTCGACGGCCGACAACTATATCCAGCTGCATCCGGGCAGTCCGGAAGTGGCCTATGCCTTCTACCTCAAGGCTGTGTCGCTCTATGAGCAGATCGTCGACGTCAACCGCGACCAGTCCAATACCCAGGGCGCGCTGGTGGCGCTGCAGGACGTGGTCCAGCGCTTCCCCGATACCGAATATGCCCGCGACGCCACGCTGAAGATCGACCTGACCATGGACCATCTGGCAGGCAAGGAAATGCAGGTGGGCCGCTATTACCTCAATCGCGGCGACTATATCGGCGCCATCAACCGCTTCCGCACCGTGGTCGAGCAGTATGCCACCACCCCCCAGATCGCCGAGGCGCTGGAACGGCTGACCGAGGCCTATTTCAGCCTGGGCCTGGACCGCGAGGCCCAGACCGCCGCGGCCGTGCTGGGCGCCAATTATCCCGGGTCGGCCTGGTACCAGGATGCCTACAACATCCTGAAGGGGCGCAATCTCAAGCCGGTGGAAGACAAGGGCTCCTGGATCAGTCAGGCTTTCCGCAAAGTCCTCTGAGTCGGAAAACCTTGCTCGCGGCCCTCTCCATCCGTGACATCGTCCTGATCGAACAGGCGGCGCTGGAATTCGCGCCCGGCCTGAATGTGCTGACCGGTGAGACCGGGGCGGGCAAGTCGATCCTGCTGGACAGCCTGGGCCTCGCGGCGGGCGGTGCCGGCGGCCCCAAGGCCCGTACCAGCGTGCGCCCGGGCGCCACCCAGGGCTCTGCCACCGCCATTTTCGAGGTGCCGCCCGATCATCCGGCCTGTGCCCTTCTGGCAGCGCAGGAAATACCCGCCGAAGGCGAGATTGTCCTACGCCGCACCCTGTCGGCCGACGGGCGCAGCCGCGCCTTCGTCAACGACCAGGCGGTGGGCGTGGGGCTCCTGAAGGAACTGGGCGCGGCGCTTCTGGAAGTCCATGGCCAGCAAGACGATCGCGGCCTGTTCGACCCCGCCACCCATCGCGCGCTGCTCGACGGTTTCGGCGGGCTGGGCGATGTGGCTGCACAGGTTTCCGCCCGCTTTGGTGCCTGGAACGCGGCGCGCGCGGAACTGGAAAACCTGAAATCCACCGCCGAACGCGCCCGCGCCGAGGCCGATTTCGTGCGCGCCGCAGCCGCCGAATTGTCCGATTTCGCGCCTGTAGCGGGCGAGGAGGAAAAGCTGGCCGGCGAGCGCGCATTGATGATGAATGCCGCCCGCATCGCCGAGGATGTCTCCGCCGCGCTGGAGCTGGTTTCGGGCGAGCGCGGCGCCGAAAGCGCCCTCGCCCAGGCGCTGAAAAAGCTCAGCCGCATGAGCGAGGAGGCGCGCAAGGCCGCCGCGCTGGCCGAAAGCGCGCTGGAACAGGCCTATGCCCAGGCGGAGGAGGCGCGGCGCGAGCTGGATTCGCTGCTGTCGCGGCTGGACACCGACACCGGCGCGCTGGAGAAGAAGGAAGAACGCCTGTTCGCCCTGCGCGCGCTGGCCCGCAAATATGGCGTGCCGCCCGACGAACTGCCCGCCCTGGCGCAAGACTATGCCGCGCGCCAGGACGCGCTGCTCGGCGGCGGCGATCACATCAGGAAGGCCGAGGCGACGATGATTGCGGCGCGCGAAGACTATCTGGCCGCCGCGCGGAAGCTGTCCAAGGGCCGCGCGGGCGCCGCCCGGAAGCTGGAAGCCGCTGTCGCCGCCGAACTGGTGCCGCTCAAGCTGGCCCATGCCCGCTTCCGCGTGGCGCTGGAAGCGCTGGACGAGGACAAATACGCCGCCGGCGGCATGGAGCGCGTGTCCTTCGAGGTCGCCACGGTGGAAGGCGCCGGATTCGGCGGGCTTACGCGCATTGCCTCGGGCGGCGAACTGGCGCGCTTTTCGCTGGCGCTGAAGGTGGCGCTGGCGGAAAAGAGCGACCCCGCCGCGCTGGTGTTCGACGAGGTCGATCGCGGCGTGGGCGGTGCGGTGGCCGATGCGGTGGGCCTCAGGCTGCAGCGGCTTGCGGGCACCACCCAGGTGCTGCTGGTCACCCATTCGCCGCAGGTTGCGGCCCGCGCCGCGCGCCACTTCCGCATCACCCGCGTCAAGGACAAGACCAGAATCGAATTGCTGGACGAGGCGGAACGGCTGGAGGAGATCGCCCGCATGCTGTCGGGCGCCGCGGTGACGGATGAGGCGCGCGCCGCCGCCCGCCGCCTGATGGCGGAGGCCGCGCCGCCCGGGGAGAGTGGGGCGCCCAAGAAGCGCAAACGCGCGTGAGCACCAAATCCGTCGATAAACTCACCTCCGCGGAAGCCGCAAAGGAACTGGACCGCCTGGCGCGCGAAATCGCCGAGCACGACCGGCATTATTACCTTCAGGACGCGCCGGTCATTTCCGACGCCGAATATGATGCCCTGCGCCGCCGCAATGCCGAGATCGAGGCGCGCTTTCCGCGCCTGATCCGGCCGGATTCCCCCTCGCACCGCATCGGCGCCAGGCCTTCGGAGAAATTCGCCAAGGTCCGGCATGCGGTCCCCATGCTGTCGCTCGACAATGCCTTCAGCGATGAGGATGTGGCCGACTTCATCGGCCGGGTGCGCCGCTTCCTGGGGCTGAAGGACGATGACGCGGTGGCGGTGATGGCCGAACCCAAGATCGACGGGCTGTCGGCCTCGCTTCGCTATGAGAACGGCATTTTCGTCCAGGGCGCCACCCGTGGCGACGGCGAGGAAGGCGAGGATATCACCGCCAACCTGCGCACCATCTCCGACATTCCGCTTCGTTTGTCGGGCAGGCCGCCCAAAGTCCTGGAAGTGCGCGGCGAGGTCTATATGACCCACAAGGCCTTCGCGGCGCTGAACAAAAGGCAGGAAAAGGAAGGCAAGCCCGTCTACGCCAATCCGCGCAATTCCGCCGCCGGCTCGGTACGCCAGCTCGATCCGAAAATCACCGCCGGCCGCGCGCTGAACTTCTTTGCCTATGCCTGGGGAGAAATCAGCGACATGCCCGCCGACACCCAGCACGGCATCCTGCAGAAATTCGAAAGCTACGGCTTCGTCGTCAATCCGCTGGTGCGCCGCTGCGAGACGCTGGAGCAGGTGCTTAAATTCTACCGCGATATCGAAGCCCGGCGGGCGAAGCTTGGCTATGACATCGACGGCGTGGTCTACAAGGTGGACCGGCTGGACCTTCAGGAGCGGCTTGGTTTGGTCTCGCGCTCGCCCCGCTGGGCCATCGCCCACAAGTTCCCCGCCGAGCAGGCCGAGACGGTGATCGAGGCGATCGAAATCCAGGTCGGCCGCACCGGCAAGCTGGCGCCGGTGGCAAGGCTCAAGCCCGTCACGGTGGGCGGCGTGGTGGTGCAGAACGCCACCTTGCACAACGAGGACGAGATCGCCCGTCTGGACGCGCGCGTCGGCGACACGGTGGTGATCCAGCGCGCCGGCGACGTGATCCCCCAGATACTGCGCGTGATCCTCGAAAAGCGGCCCAGGAACAGCAGGCCTTATCACTTCCCGCACAAATGTCCGGTCTGCGGCAGCCATGCGGTGCGCGAGGTGGACGAAAAGACCGGCAGGGAAGATGTCGATCGCCGCTGCACCGGCGGGCTGATCTGCGACGCCCAGACGGTGGAGCGGCTGAAATATTTCGTCGGCCGCGACCAGTTCGACATCGAAGGGCTTGGCGGCACGCTGATCGAGCTGTTCCACGAAAGGGGCCTGCTGAAGGAGCCCGCCGACATTTTCGCGCTGACGGAAAAGCCGAAAAAGGTTGCCGCCATCCTGGCCGAACATCGCGCCCGCCTGTCCGAGGAACGCCGTGCCGCTGAAGGCAAGGAGCCGGTGAAAACAAAGGGCAAAAAGAAAGCCGACGAGGGCGAAGGCAAGCAGGTCGAAAACCTGATGGCCGCCATAGAGCGCCGCCGCACCATCGGCCTGGACCGCTTCATCAACGCGCTGGGCATCCGCCATGTGGGCGAGACCACGGCGCGGCTGCTGGCGCGGCATTATCGCAGCCTGGGTGCGTTCCTGGCCGGCATGAAGGCCGGCAACGTAAAGGAAGAGCTGGAAAGCATCGAAGGCATCGGCGGCGTGGTCGCCGAGGCGATCTTCGATTTCTTCGACGAGCCGCACAATGTGAAGGCGCTGGACCGGTTGCTGAAATGGCTGACCGTGACCGACATGGCGGCACCGGCGAACTCCTCGCCCGTTTCCGGAAAGACCGTGGTCTTCACCGGCACACTGGAAAAAATGACCCGCCAGGAAGCCAAGGCGCGCGCGGAAAGCCTTGGCGCCAAGGTGTCCGGCTCGGTGTCGGCCAAGACCGACATCGTGGTGGCCGGGCCGGGCGCGGGCTCCAAGCTCAAGGAGGCCCAGAAGCACAATGTGCAGGTGCTGGACGAAGATGCCTGGCTGAAGCTGATTTCCGCCTAGAACGCCACAGGTCCGGCAGGCGGGGGCCTGCCGGACCATCCCCGGCGGGGGGCGCGGCAGGGGTCTGGTCTCTCATGCCGCCTGGACAGAACACCATGTCCGCCCGCCGGCAGCCTTGATCCGGATCAAGCGCGGGACTTTTCCTGCTCGCCGGGCTCGCCTGGCCGAACCGGCATCACAGCGGCTTCGTCGCCCGCTCCAGCCAGGCGCGGGTTTCCCCATCCAGCAGCGGCCCGATCGTTTCGCGTACCCGCGCATGATAGTCATTCACCCATTGCCGCTCGGCGCTGGTCAGCAGCGACACCTCGATCAGCCGGGGGTCGATGGGCACCAGGGTGATGGTCTCGAACCCCATCATCGGCCGATCCCCGCCGGGCAGACTCTCCGGTTCCTGCACCACGATCAGGTTCTCGATGCGGATGCCGAAAGCACCTGCCTTGTAGAAGCCGGGCTCGTTGGAACAGATCATGCCGGGTTTCAAGGGCTGCAGCACCGGCTTCTTGGAGATGTTCTGCGGCCCTTCATGCACCGACAGGTATGACCCCACGCCGTGGCCGGTGCCGTGATCATAGTCCAGCCCGACTTCCCACAAGGGGCGCCGGGCAAAGCTGTCCAGTTGCATGCCGATGGTGCCGTCGGGAAAGCGCGCGGTGGCCAGCGCGATATGGCCCTTCAGCACCCGGGTGAAGCGGTCGCGCATTTCGGGCGTCGCGTTACCCACCATCACCGTGCGGGTCACGTCGGTGGTGCCGTCGGGATATTGCGCGCCGGAATCGACCAGGAACATCTCGTTCAGCCCGATCACCCGGTTGGTCTTGCGCGTCACGCGGTAATGCACGATGGCGCCGTTGCTGCCCGCGCCGGAAATCGTGTCGAACGACACGTCCGACAGGCAGCCGGTGGCGCGGCGGAAGCCTTCCAGCGCCTCGGCCGCTTCGATCTCGGTCAGTTCGCCCGTCGCCGCGTTGGTTTCCAGCCAGGCGAGGAAGCGCGCCATCGCCACGCCGTCGCGGATATGGGCCTTGCGCATGCCCTCGATTTCCAGCGGGTTCTTGCATGCCTTGGGAAGCTGGCATGGATCGGCAGCCGGCTTGATCACGGCACCCGCGCTTCTCAGCCGGTCGAAGATGGCCGCCGCAGCCGTGGACGGATCGGCCAGCACGGTCTTGCCCTTCATCGCGTCCAGCGCGGCGACAAATTCGCCCGGCGCATGCAGCTGCACGGCATTGCCCAGATGCGCCATCAGTTCGGGCGTGCGCTTGGCCGGGTCCAGGAACAGGTCGGCACTGCCATCGTCGTGCAGGATGGCGAAGGCAAGCGTGAACGGGGTATGCGGCACGTCGTGGCCGCGGATGTTCAGCAGCCAGCAGACGGAATCGGCCAGGGTGATCACCGCGGCTTCGGCACCCGCCTTCTTCAGCCCGTCGGCCAGATCCAGCCGCTTGGCCTCGCTTTTGACGCCCGCCAGGTTCAGCGCATGCGGCATGGCGGGCGAAACGGGCGGGGCGGGCTGGTCCTTCCATACCGCGTCGACGGGGTTGGTATCGCACGCCACCAGCGTGCCGCCCGCGCGCTCCGCCGCGGCTTTCAGGTGCATCACGCCATGCTGGGTATGCAGCCAGGGGTCGTAGCCCAGCTTCGCGCCCTTGGAGAGGTTGCCGGGAATCCAGCCTTGCGGGCCTTCCGCCACCAGGTCGCGCGGCTCCAGCAGCGATGTGTCCGTCTGCGCGCGAACCTGAAGTGTATAGCGGCCATCGACAAAGACGGCGGCCTTGTCCATCAGCACCACGGCCGCACCTGCCGATCCGGTGAAGGCGGTCAGCCAGGCCAGCCGCTCGGCGCGGGGCGGCAGATATTCGCCCATATGCTCGTCGCTGTGCGGGACCACGAAGCCGTCCAGCCCGCGCGCCTTCAGTTCGGTCCGCAGGGCGGCCAGGCGGGGCGCGCAGGTCGCGGCGTCGGACTGGTCGTCGTAACTCTGAAAAGGCTTGTCCATGGGGAATTCCGGGGAATGCCCCAAGACCCTAGACCCCCGTTTGGGGCTTTTCAAACACCAGCGCGCTCCAGGGGCCCATGCGCCGCCGGCAAAGGAACCTTAAGGAACGATAGAAGCTGGTGACCAGATTTTCCTGGTCGCGCAGCAGGCCCGACAACACCAGCATGCCGCCCGGCGCCAGCGCGGCACTGATCGACGGCGCCAGCCGCGTCAAGGGACCGGCCAGGATGTTGGCGACGATCAGGTCGTAAGGTGCGCGCGCCTTGAGCGCGGGATTGTCCAGCCCGTCGGCGGTGACGGCGCGCACATCGGGCCCCACGCCGTTGGCGCGTGCGTTCTGACGGGTGACTTCCACGGCGACCGGATCGATATCCGACGCCATCACCGGACGGCGCCACAGCCTGACCGCGCCGATGGCCAGGAGCCCGGTGCCGGTGCCAAGGTCCAGCACATTGCGGAAGCTGCGCCGGCGGGCCATGTCGGAAAGCACGCCAAGGCACAGCGCCGTGGTCTCGTGATGGCCGGTGCCGAAGGCAAGCCCCGCCTCGATCCGCATGGGGATCACGCCATGGGGTACGGTGCCGGCGTCATGGGCGCCATAGACGAAGAAGCGCCCGGCGCGCACCGGCGGCAGGCCTTCTTGGGACAGCTTTATCCAATCCTGGTCGGGCAGAGCCTCGATCATCACGGCGCGCCCGGCGAGGCGCGACAGGAATTTGGGGTCCGGCTCGTCGGCATAAAGCGCCTCGACCACCGCATTGTCGGTGAAAGGCTCCTCGGCGATCAGCACCGCCTGGGCGCTGCCTTCCAGCTCCAGCACGGATGCGGTGTCGGCGGCGTCGGTCTTGTTCAGCGCGACGGTCGCTTTCCAGAGGGGTGGATTGGTCATGGCCGCGCATATGCCCGCGAGGGAGGGCGCCGTCAACTATTCTTCCCTGTTCACAAGGCAGGACAGTCACGCCCGCTGCACGAACTGGTCGATCACCCGCTTCTCACCGGCCTTGTCGAATTCCACCGTCAGCTTGTTGCCCTCGACGTATCGCACCCGGCCATAGCCGAACTTCTGGTGAAACACACGGTCGTCGCGCTTGTACTGGGACGCGGTTGGGTCGGACGTCTGCACGCTCCAGGCTTGCGCCTCGATCAGCGGCGGGCGGCTGCGCACCTGGCCCTGCGCGCGGTTCGCCTTCATGTTTTCCTGGGCCCGCTTCCAGCCCGGCGAGTCATAGGTGCTGCCGAACTCGGCCGCCCCGGCATTGTCGCGAAAGCCCGCATAGCCGCCATAGAAGCCCTCATCCATCACCATCTCGATGTGGTCTTCGGGAATCTCCTTGATGAAGCGCGACGGCAGCGCGCTCTGCCAGCTGCCATGCACGCGGCGGTTGGCGGCGAACGACACCAGCGCGCGCTTCTTCGCCCGCGTCAGGCCGACATAGGCCAGCCGCCGCTCCTCCTCCAGCCCCGCCAGCCCGTTCTCGTCCATGGTGCGCTGGGACGGGAACAGTCCTTCCTCCCAGCCGGGCAGGAAGACAGTGTCGAACTCCAGCCCCTTGGCGGCATGAAGCGTCATCAGGTTGATGCGGTCGCCCGATTCATCCTGGGCGATTTCCATCACCAGCGAGACATGCTCCAGGAATGCGGCCAGGCTTTCGAAGCCCTCCATCGAGCGGACGAATTCCTTCAGGTTGTCGAGCCGCCCGGGTGCTTCCGCCGACTTGTCGGCCTTCAGCATGTCGGTATAGCCGCATTCGTCCAGCACCATCTCAGCCAGTTCGGTGTGTGGCAGGATGCGCGCCGTCTCCGACCAGCGGGCGAAGTTCGCCGCCAGCTCGCCCAGCGCCTTGCGGGCCTTGGGCGGCAGTTCGTCGGTGTCGGCGATTTCGCGCGCCGCCGCCAGCAGCGGCAGATGCCGCGCGCGGGCAAAGCTGTGCAGCGTCGCCACGGACGCGTCACCGATGCCGCGCTTGGGCCGGTTGACGATGCGCTCGAACGCCAGATCGTCGTCGCCCTGGGCGATCAGCCGCAGGTAAGCCATCGCATCGCGGATTTCCGCCCGCTCATAGAAGCGCGGGCCACCGATCACCCGATAGGGCAGGCCCAGGCTGATGAACCGGTCTTCGAATTCGCGCATCTGGAAAGAGGCGCGCACCAGGACCGCCATCTGCGACCAGGCATGGTTCTGGCGGTGCAGATTCTCCGCCTCGCTGGCGACATTGCGCGCTTCTTCCTCGGCATCCCACACGCCCTGCACGCGGATCTTCTCGCCATGATCGCCTTCGGTCCACAGCGTCTTGCCCAGCCGCCCCTTGTTGGCGGCGATCAGGCCGGATGCCGCGCCCAGGATCGCGGGCGTGGAGCGGTAGTTGCGTTCCAGCCGGATGACCTTGGCGCCGGGAAAGTCGCGCTCGAAGCGCAGGATGTTCTCCACCTCCGCCCCGCGCCAGCCATAGATGGACTGGTCGTCGTCGCCGACGACACAGACATTGCTGGGGGCATTGGCGTCCTTGTTGGCCAATATCTTCAGCCACAGATACTGGACGACATTGGTGTCCTGATACTCGTCCACCAGCATGTAGCGGAAGCGGTCGCGGTAATCGGCCAGGATGTCGGGGTTGGTGCGCAGGATGTGCAGCGTCTCCAGCAACAGGTCGCCAAAGTCCGCCGCGTTCAGCGCCTTCAGCCGCTCCTGGTACTGGCGATAGAGCGACTTGCCCTTGCCGAAGGCATAGCCCTGCGCCTCGCCGTCGCCGACATCGTCGGGTCGCAACCCGCGGTTCTTCCAGCCGTCGATCATGGCGGCCAGGGTGCGGGCGGGCCAGCGCTTCTCGTCAATGCCCTCCGCCTCGATCAGCTGCTTCATCAGGCGAAGCTGGTCGTCGGTATCCAGGATGGTGAAGTTGGACTTCAGCCCCGCCAGTTCTGCATGGCGGCGCAGCATGCGCGCGGCGATGGAATGGAAGGTGCCCAGCCACTGCATGCCTTCGACCGCCCCGCCGATCAGCGCGCCGATGCGCTCCTTCATCTCGCGCGCGGCCTTGTTGGTGAAGGTCACGCACAGGATCTGGCCGGGCCAGGCGCGGCGGGTGGCCAATATGTGTGCCAGCCGCGTCGTCAGGACGCGCGTCTTGCCGGTCCCCGCGCCCGCCAGCACCAGAACGGGGCCTTCGGTTGCCTCCACGGCGGCGCGCTGCTCTGGGTTCAGGCCGGCGAAATAGGGCGGCTCACGCGGAACGGGAGACGTTTCCGGGATTTCGGAAAACGCGGCATCCAGGGGATCGGACCAGCGGCCGCCAAAATTACTCATGAGTTTTGGCGCTCATGGGAAGGACGGGGAGAATGGGAACATGAGAACGATATTAGAACGCGGGGAGGCGAATTCCCACTTATTTATCGCCGTCTTCCAGCTTGTGCTCTTCCAGCCGGGTTTCCAACTTGTCCTTGCGCGCCTTTGCCAGATCACGCACCGCCTTGGGCGTGCCGTGCAGGACGCGATTGGTCTCGGCGGTTTTTTCCTTTTCGGCGCGGACCCTGTCCTTGCGGGCCTGGCGCAGATTGATGATGTCAGCCATCGCCGATTTCCGTTGCCTTCGCCCAGGCCGGACGCTCGGTCACCCGCCGCACATAGGCTTCCAGCAGGTCCGTCTTTTCCAGAAGGGGCGTTCCCATGAACATCGCAAAAGTGGTGCCCACCAGAATGTCCACCGCGCTGAATTTCTCGCCAAGGATGTACGGCCCCTTCGCCAGCGTCGCATTGACGAAATCCATCACCTCGGGCACCGCGACCCAGCCGGCAGTACCGCGCGGAATATCCCATTTCATCCAGGCGCTCATCCAGGCCGGCTCCATCACGCCAGCATAATAGGCCAGCCACGACAGATAGGCGCCGCGCGCGGGGTCGCCGATGACCGGCCCCAGGCCCTTGGCCGGAAACTTGTCCGTGAGATAAAGCGCGATGGCGGCGGATTCGAAGACGATCGTGTCACCGTCTTTCAGCGCGGGCGACTTGCCGTGCGGGTGCGGATTGGCCGGATCGATGCCGCCGCTGCCGTCGGGACGGCGCAGGCTGGCGATGCGATGGATTTCATAGGGCGCCCCCAGCTCTTCCAAAAGAAAGATGAAGCGGGTCGAACGGGTACGCGGGTGGTGGAACAGGGTCAGCATGGCGGCAAACCTATGGCGCCGCCCTGCCGGCCGCAAGCGCGAACAGGCGCAGCGCACTGGCCAGCGGACGCGCGCCCCTGCCTGCATCAATCTGGGCCACCAGCGCCGCCAGTGCCACGCCGCGTTCGCGGGCAACCTGCGCTATCACGGTCCAGAATTCGGATTCCAGCGCCACCGATGTGCGGTGCCCGGACAGGGTGAAGGATTTCTTGCTCAACATTGCGGGAACAAAGAGTTCGCTCTGCCGGTTTCCATTGGGTGACGATAGGGAGGCAGCCTATCTGAAGGGTTGCGATGTTGAAATGCGGTTCCGGAACAGCCTTGGAATGGCCATATTGTCCGTGATGCTTCTGGCCGCGCCGGCGGCGGCGCAGAAGGCTGCCGATCCTGATGCGGCCTGCGAAGCCACCTTCACGGCACTGTCGGCCAATGCCCGCGCGCAGGGCCTGTCCAGCATCACGCTCGACCGCGTGGCCATTGCCGCGCACCGGTCCTGGATGGCGCATCATCCGAACGGTGATGCCGGTGTCTATCGCACGGCGCTGAAAGTGCGCGCCGCCGGCCTGCGCCAGGCGATGCATGACGGACGCATCACGTTGCCGGACACGATGCGTACGCTGGTGAACTGCCACGCGCGCTATGAACGCCCGCAGAGGGTAGCGTTGCTCTAGCGCGCGCGGCGGATCTTGCGGAAATCCAGGATGTCCATCTGCCGCGCCAGCTTGCGGGCGCCGGATTTGGGCTCCATCAGCACCGCCGGCCGCCGCAACTTTGATACGGCGCCCGCCGCGATCACGGCATTGCGGTCCACCCAGCCGTCGGTGTCCAACAGCTTCACGCCCTGCCAGTGCCGCCGCATCAGGCGCACCATATTGTCCGGCGTCTGATCCTCGTCATCGTCCACGATCACGTTCATCAGGAACAGCCCGCCGCGCGGCTTCAGCCGGGACTTCGCCAGCCGGAAGAAGCCGTCCGTCATGAACACATCCGGCATGCCCGTGGGTCCGAAGGCGTCCAGCACGATGGCGCCATGGCGGCGGCGGTGCGTCTTCAGCCATTCAATGCCGTCCGCCACATGGCAGGAAATCCCCGCCGGCATGGCGAAATATTTTCGCGCGATGGCGAACGAGATGGCGGCAATATCCACCACCGTCACATCGACGCCGCTTCGCCACAGCATGGTGGCCAGGTTGCCGCCGCCGCAGCCGATCATCAGCACGTCCTTCACACCTGCCTGCATCAGGAAGAAATGGAAGGCATGAATATAGTCGGCCAGGCTAATGCCGTTCTCGTCCGACGCGCTCTGCTGATACTCGCGCTGCCAGTAGGAGATGCGCCCTCCCTGGTGGTGGATGATGTGGCCCGGAGCCGGAATGGTGGTCTTCATTTCCAGTAATCCGGCAGGCCCCGCTTCGTCGCCGCCAGGATGGCGATGGCTTCGCGGCCCTGATCGCTGCCCTTCAGGGCGTCGTACAGGCGCCGCCAAAGCTTTTCCTTGATGTCGGGCTTCAGTGCGTCGAAGGCACTGCTATAGACCATGTAGCTGAGGGGATAGCGGAGCAGCCGCACCTTCAGGTCGAAATCGCGCAGGGACCGTCCCTTTGCGTCGCGTGGCCCGCGGGCGGAAAACTGCGTGGCAAAACCGGAATTGCCGGACACGGGCCCAGGCAGCTTCACCTCATCGCCAAAAGTCATATAGGTGACAAGATCGTCCAGCCCTGCATCGGAATAGCGCACATTCAGCGCCGCGGCGCGGTCGATGAAGCCGGTCTGGTGCTCCAGCGTCATCAGCGCGACGATGTCGCTGGTGGGGCGCAGCGTCTCTTTCGGATCGAAGTGGCCCGACAGGTCCAAGATCGTTCGGCCCTCGGGCAGGTCGAAGGGATTGTTGATGTCGGGCGCCGTCACATTGCCGCGATGGATCATGCCATCGGACGATCCTGTGACATACCAGCCGCCCCAGCGCTGCACGAAGGGCCGCGTCTGATCGGTGAAATCGAAGGGATGGGCGGGATCGGCGAAGACGGGCGTGCCGTCCGCCGTGGGGGTGATGTTGGCAACGATCCAGCCGGGCGCCAACGTGTTGACCATGCCGTGGCAGGACAGGCACCGCTGCGCTTCGCGCTGCAGCCGGGGTTTGACCACGTCCTTGGTGTCCAGAGTATAGAAGGCCAATCCGTCCCGCCGGTCATTGGCAATGATCTCAATCAGACCGCCGTCATGCACCGCACCCACCGCGACGTCGTCGTTGAAATAGACGGCGCGGGGCGCCTTGGGATTGATGTGGTCGAACTGCAGGCTGGAGCGGGTGAAGGGCAGCACCTGCGTGTCCGGCGAGATATTCAGCGCCGCCAGCAGGCTTTCCAGCCAGCCATGGCCGTCATCGGCGTATTTCAGCGTGACCTTGCCCGATTCCAGCTTTTCTTCCAGCACCGCAACGGCATTGGTGGGCGCTTCGTCGGCCCGCGACGAGGCCGCCCACGCCAGTACGCCGATCAACGGCGGCAGCAGCCAGACGGTGCGTCTCACTTCGGCGCGATCATGTCTTCGGGGCGCACGATGGCATCGAATTCCTCCGCCGTGACATAGCCCCCGCCCACCGCTTCCTGCTTGAGCGTGGTGCCGTTCCTGTGCGCGGTCTTGGCGATCTTGGCGGCGTTGTCGTAACCGATCTTCGGCGCCAGCGCCGTCACCAGCATTAGCGATCTTTCGAGCCCTGCCTTGATATTGTCCAGGCGCGGCTCGATGCCCACCACGCAATTGTCGGTGAACGACACCGCGGCGTCGGCCATCAGCCGCACCGACTGCAGGAAGTTGTAGGCCATCACGGGATTGTAGACATTCAGCTCGAAATGGCCCTGGCTGCCGGCAAAGGTCAGCGCCGAATTGTTGCCGAAGATCTGCACACAGACCTGGGTCATCGCCTCGCACTGGGTGGGATTGACCTTGCCCGGCATGATGGACGAACCCGGCTCGTTCTCCGGCAGCGCCAGCTCGCCCAGCCCCGAACGCGGACCCGAGCCCAGCAGGCGGATATCGTTGGCAATCTTGAACAGCGATGCGGCCACCGTGTTGATCGCGCCATGGCTGAACACCATGGCGTCATGGGCGGCCAGCGCCTCGAACTTGTTGGGCGCGGAGGTAAAGGCCATGCCGGTGATCGCGGCGATGCGCTCCGCCACCATCCTGTCGAAGCCCACGGGGGCGTTCAGGCCGGTACCGACGGCGGTGCCGCCCTGGGCCAGCTGCATCAGCCGGGGCAGTGTCTGTTCGATGCGGTCGATGCCGTTGGCAACCTGGGCCGCATAACCGGAAAATTCCTGTCCCAGGGTCAGGGGCGTGGCGTCCTGGGTGTGGGTGCGGCCGATCTTGATGATGTCCGCCCACGCCTTCACCTTCACCTCCAGCGCGGCGTGCAGGTGCTTCAGTGCCGGGACCAGCCGGTTCACGATCTCTTCGGCACAGGCGATGTGCATGGCCGTGGGATAGGTGTCGTTCGACGACTGGCTCATATTGACATGGTCGTTCGGGTGCACGGGCTTCTTCGACCCCATCACCCCACCCATCATTTCAATCGCCCGGTTCGAAATCACCTCATTGGCATTCATGTTGGACTGGGTGCCCGAACCCGTCTGCCAGACCGACAGGGGAAAGTGATCGTCCAGCTTGCCGTCGATCACTTCCTGGGCGGCGGCGACGATGGCCTGGCCTATGCCTTTGTCCAGCCGCCCCAGCGCCATGTTGGTTTCGGCCGCGGCGCGCTTGACGATGCCCAAGGCGCGGACGATGGGCAGGGGTTGCCTTTCCCAGCCGATCTCGAAATTGCCCAGGCTGCGCTGGGCCTGCGCGCCCCAATAGCGGCTGGCCTCGACCTCGATGGGGCCGAAAGTGTCGGTTTCGGTGCGGGTGGTCATGGCGCGGCTGGCCTCAAAAAACGGCAGCGCCCCGGTACTATTTCTTGCGGAAAGAGTCGAGGCTTACCACCTCGCCCGGTGCGGTCTTTTCAGGCACCTTGGCGACGGGCTCTTCCACCTCATCCCTGGCTTCTTCCTCGGCCTTGCCGGCGGGCACCGCCACGGGTCCCGGCCCCGCAGCCGGCTTTTCGCCCTCGGTGCGGAATTGCAGGCCGAACTGCACCCCCGGATCGAAGAAGGCGGTCAGGGCGGCGAAGGGAATGTGCAACGGCGCGGGCAGTTTCTTGAAGGTCAGCGTGACTTCGAAATAATCCTCCTTCACCTTCAGCGCCCAATACTGGTGCTGGATGATGATGGTCATCTCGTCCGGATACTGCTCGCGCAGGAAATCGGGAATGTCCACACCTTCGGCATGGGTCTTGAAGGTCAGGTAGAAATGATGGGCGCCGATCAGCCCGGACTTTTCGATCCGGCGCAATGCCTCGCGCACCACGCCGCGCAGCGCCGCGTCAGTCAGAGCCTGGTAACCGATAAAGTCCTTTGCCATGCAAAGACCAAGACTATGCGCCGTGGGCTCCAAGTCAATCGCGCACGCGAAGGCCGGCCGGCGCGGCCACGAAATTCATCTGTATGACAAAGGAACAAAAGCGCCGGGCGCGCCGTTGTGGAAGGGCCGGTTCGAGGGCCTTTTCCGCATGAAAATCGCACAGATAGCGCCGCTGGTGGAAAGCGTGCCGCCGCCGCTCTATGGCGGGACCGAGCGGGTCGTGTCGTGGCTGACCGAGGAACTGGTCGCCATGGGCCATGATGTGACCCTGTTCGCCTCGGGCGATTCGGTCACCGCCGCCCGGCTGGATGCGGTGGTGCCCCGGGGCCTGCGCCTCAGCGGCATTCACAATTCCATGCCCTACAACATGATCCTGCTGGACCGGGTGGCCGCCCGCGCCGATGAATTCGACATCCTGCATTTTCATATAGACTTCTTTCACTATCCGCTTTTCCGGCGGCTGGCCCACAAGACGCTGACCACCCTGCATGGCCGCCAGGACCTGCCGGAAATGCCCGACATCTACCGTGCGTTTCCGCACATGCCGCTGGTCTCGATCTCCGACCACCAGCGAAAGCCGGTGCCGCCGGTCAACTGGATGGGCACGGTCTATCATGGCCTGCCCGAGAGGCTGTTGCTGCCCGGCCGGGGCGAGGGCGGCTATCTCGCCTTCCTGGGCCGCATCTGTCCCGACAAGGGACCGCTTGAGGCGATCGAGATCGCCCGCAGGGCCGGCCTGAAGCTGAAGATCGCCGCCAAGGTCGATCCGGTGGACCGTCCCTATTTCACCGAACAGGTCCAGCCGGTGCTGGCGCGCAGCCCTCATGCCGAATTCATCGGCGAGATCAGCGACCGCGAAAAGTCGGAATTTCTCGGCAATGCCCGGGCCCTGCTGTTCCCCATTTCCTGGCCCGAGCCTTTTGGCCTGGTGATGATCGAAGCGATGGCCTGCGCCACCCCGGTGATCGCCTTGCGCCAGGGCTCGGTGCCCGAGATCGTGGAGGAGGGCCTGACCGGCTTTGTGGTGGACGGTGTCGATGAAGCCGCTTTTGCTGCGCGCCAGACCAGCCGCCTGTTCCGGCCCTCGATCCGTGCCCGCTTCGAGGAACGCTTCAGCGCCCGCGCGATGGCGCGCGAATATGTCAATATCTACGAGCAATTGACCCAGTCGCGCACGGCCCGCGAGGCGGCCTGACAGCCATGCAAGCATCTGCGAGGGGACTATGGAGGCACGCAACCTCCCTGATTCGCCGGACGATATTTCCAGTTTCTATATTCAGGCGACGGAATCGATCCAGGAACGCTGGCCGCGGACCCTCAAACAGGGCGACACTTTCGCGCTGTTCGACGCGTTCGGCGACGTCATCGATCCCGGCCTGACGCCGGGCGGCCTGTTCTACCGCGACACCCGCCATCTGTCGCAGCTGCAGCTGCTGCTGAACGGGCATCGGCCGCTGCTGCTGTCTTCAGGCGTGGGCAGCGACAATGTCCTTCTTTCCGTGGACCTGTCCAATCCCGACATCTACCAGGGCGGCAAGATCGTGCTGCCGCGCGAGGTGCTGCATCTGCGCCGCTCGCGGTTTCTGTGGGGCGGCAGCTGCCGCGAGCACGTCGTGGCGCACAATTTCGATACCCGCCCGCACAGCTTCTGGATCAGCCTGAACTTCGCCGCCGATTTTGCCGACCTGTTCGAAATCCGCGGGATGAAGCGCCCCCGGCGCGGCACCATGTCGGCGGCGGCGCTGGGCAAGGGCCGCACCATGTTCCGCTATGTCGGGCTCGATCATGTCGGGCGGCGCACCGAACTATGTTTCGATCCCCCGCCGCGTCAGCTGACCCGCAACCAGGCGGTCTATGCCCTCACCCTGGCGCCGGGCGAAAAGACCGCCTTCGACATCAGCATCCTGTGTGCCGGCGCGGTCCTCGCCTTTCCCAGGAGCTTCGCGCAAAGCTATCGCGCCGCGCGCCGCAGCTCGGCCCGCGCCGCCAGTCTGGGCGGCAGCGTCACCTCCGGCAACGAGTTCGCCAACCGCATGCTGCAGCGGGCGGGCGCGGACCTGGCCATGCTGGTTACCGATACGCCCCAAGGGCCATACCCCTACGCCGGCACGCCCTGGTTTTCGACGCCGTTCGGACGGGACGGGATCATCACGGCGCTGCAGATGCTCTGGCTGGACCCAGAGTTGGCGCGTGGCGTCTTGTGCTATCTGGCAGCCAGCCAGGCGATCCGGCTCGACCCGCGCGCCGATGCCCAGCCGGGCAAGATCCTGCACGAGACGCGCGCCTGCGAGATGGCGGTCCTGGGCGAGGTTCCCTTCGGCCGCTATTACGGCAGCATCGATTCCACGCCGCTCTTTGTGCTGCTGGCGGCGCGCTATTTCGAGCGCACCGGCGACGAGAAGACCATCCGCGCCCTGTGGCCGCATATCGAGGCGGCGCTGGCCTGGATCGACACCTATGGCGACCGCGACGGCGACGGCTTTGTCGAATATTACCGGGAGAGCGAGAACGGCCTGACCAACCAGGGCTGGAAGGATTCCTCGGACTCGGTGATGCATGCCAATGGCGACCTGGCCGTCGGCCCCATCGCCCTTTGCGAGGTGCAGGCCTATGTCTTCGCCGCCCGGCGCGGCGCCGCCATGCTGGCGCGGATGCTGGGCCAGGACGAGCGCGCCGAGGCCCTGTCCGCCGCGGCCGAGACGCTGCGCCGGAAATTCGAAGCGCATTTCTGGTGCGAGGAACTCGGCATGTATGCCCTGGCGCTGGACGGGGAAAAGCAGCCCTGCCGGGTCAAGAGCTCCAATGCCGGCCAGGCGTTGTTCTGCGGCATCGCCAGCCCCAAGCGGGCCGAGCGGCTGGCGGAGGGCCTGATGTCGCGCGAGATGTTCTGCGGCTGGGGCGTGCGCACGCTGGCCTCGGACGCGCCGCGCTTCAATCCCATGTCCTATCACAACGGCTCGGTTTGGCCGCACGACAATGCCCTGATCGCGCTGGGCCTGGCGCAATATGGCCACAAGCGCGCCGTCTCGGCCATCTTCGAAGGACTGTTCGACGCCGCCAACCACATGGCGATGATGCGCATCCCCGAACTGTTCTGCGGCTTTCGCCGCCGTCCCGGCACGGCCCCCACGCTCTATCCGGTGGCCTGCGCGCCCCAGGCCTGGGCCAGCGTCGCGCCCTTCGCGCTTCTGAAGGCCTCGCTGGGGTTGAAGGTGGAATACGGCCGCGAGGAGATCGTCTTCCACAATCCCCAACTGCCGGCCTTCATGGAAGACGTCAGGATCAACGGCCTGACCGTGGGCGATGCCAGCGTTAATTTGCGCCTCGGGCGCCGGGGCACCTATACCGAGATCGCCATGGCCGAGCGCAGGGGCAATGTGGCCATCCGCATCACGCAATAGGCCGTTGAGCGCCCGCGCCGGCGGGCGTAAGCCAAGCTGCCCATGACCACGCCCTCACGTCCCGTCGACGCCGCGATCCCGGACGATGTTAGCCAGCCTCTCGACCAGTCCCTGGATCAGGCGCTGGAGCCCACGCCCGCGCCGGCGCCCCCGCCAATGGCGCCCGGCATCCGCAATGGCGGCGCCTTCGCCTTCCTGAGCGTTTTGCGCCACCGCAACTACCGCCTGTTCTTCGCCGGGCAGCTGGTGTCGCTGATGGGCACCTGGATCACCAACGTCGCCCAGGGCTGGCTGGTCTATCAGCTGACGTCATCGCCCCTGATGCTGGGCGTGGTCACCTTCGCCGGCCAGGTGCCGGTGTTCTTCTTCTCGCTGTTCGGCGGCATGATCTCCGACCGGTTCGAGCGGCGGCGGCTGCTGCTGATCACCCAGGCGCTGGCGATGGCGCAGTCGGCGGCGCTGGCGGTCTTGACCCTGACCGGCCTGATCCAGGTCTGGCATATCGTGGCGCTGGCGCTGTTCCAGGGGCTGGTCAACGCCTTCGACGTGCCGATCCGCCAGTCCATGACAGTGGAGATGGTGGGCAAGGCCGACCTGCGCCACGCCATCTCGCTCAATTCCATGATGTTCAACCTGGCGCGTGTCACCGGCCCGGCGGTGGGCGGTCTTCTGATCGCGCTGGTTGGCGTGGGCTGGTGCTTCAGCATCGACGCGCTGTCCTATGCCGCGGTGCTGACAGGCCTTTCGCTGATGCGCTTCCCGCCGCTGCCGGCGCGCGTCCACGCCCAGGCCTTGGCGGCCATCCGCGCCGGACTTGCCTATGCGTGGGGCCAGCGGCCGATCCGCGCCTCGCTGCTGCTCATCGCCGCTTGCTCCTGTTTCGGCGCGGCCTACATGTCGCTGCTGCCGGCCTTCGCCCGTGACGTGCTGCACCAGGGCAGCGAGGGGCTGGGCTTTCTCTACAGCGCGGTGGGCATGGGCGCGCTTCTGGGCGCCTATACGCTGGCACGCGTGCCCGACCGGCACCTGTTCGTGACGCCCGTTGTGGCGGCCTTCGGCTTCGGCCTGATGCTGGTCCTGTTTTCCTGGTCGGGGATTTTCTGGCTGTCGCTGGGGCTGCTGTTTCCTGCGGCCTTCTTCCTGATGCTCCTGGGCGGATCGACCAACTCCATCGTCCAGCTTCTTTCGCGCGAGGACATGCGCGGCCGCGTGGTGGCGCTGTATGCGATGGGCATGATGGGCATGATGCCCTGGGGTTCGCTGATGCTGGGCGGCGTGGCCGAGCATCTGGGCAGCCACTGGGCGGTCAGCATCGGCGGGTCGGTGTGCATCCTGGCGGCGCTGCTGGCCTGGCGCGACCGGCAAGGCGGTTGGGCACGGGGATGAAAGTGGTGGGTGCTTCCCGCCCTCGCGCCCATACGCTGTCGCTATGGGCTGCCGCTCGAAGCGGCGCCAGGTTTTCTAACCTCGCTCCGCTCGCCAAGAAAACCTAGGCGCGTTGCTCGGAATGGAAGTGGTGGGTGCTTCTGTTGCTCGGTGCACCCACCGAAACCGCGCTTACCTAATTAATTAGGCAGCGAGGGCCATTTCGTTATCGTTGGCACCTGTACGAGTAGCCCGATGACGGCGGATACAATACCGGGCAAAAGGTCTGCCTTTACACGTCCGTCGATCCTGTTTCGCCCCCACAGAAACCCATCCCGCCTCATTTGAAGAGGCCGGATGGGCTTGTGGTGGAGGCGCCGGGTACCGCCCCCGGGTCCGGTCCGCTTATTACACAGCCGTTTATCGCCATAGTCCGGTCAAGCCGGACCCCTTAGATATAGGCGAGGGGAGTTAAGAATTGAAGGGCGCCGGAAAAGCGGCGGGAACCAGGGCCATGTACGCCAGCGACGAGGAAATTGCCCGTATCGGCCGTGGGTTCCTGGACCGCTCCCTGCCGCGGGAGGATTGGACCCATGCCGCCCATTTCGCCGCCGCCCTGTGGCTGATGCGCCACCGCCCCGACATCGACCTTCCCGGCGCCATGCCCGGCCTGATCCGCGCCTTCAACGAGGCCAAGGGCGGCGTGAACAGCGACACAACCGGCTATCATGAAACCATAACCCAGGCTTCGCTCAGGGCGGCGCGGCCCTTCCTGGCCGTCAATGCGCCAGAGGTGCCACTTTTCCGGATCGTGGCTGCCCTGCTGGGTACCGAACTGGGCAACCCGAACTGGCTGCTCGAATATTGGTCGCGCGACCGGCTGATGAGCGTCGCGGCGCGGCGGGAGTGGGTAGAACCGGACAGAAAGGCCCTGCCGTTCTGAGGGTCGAAGCGGCAAATCGAATCCATTAGGATCGGCCCCATGCAGCAATATCTCGATCTCCTGCAGAAGGTCCGCGACCATGGCGTGGAAAAGCGCGACCGCACCGGCACCGGCACCCGCTCCATCTTCGGCCACCAGATGCGTTTCGACCTGGCGCAAGGCTTTCCCCTGGTCACCACCAAGAAGCTGCACCTGAAATCCATCATCTACGAACTGCTCTGGTTCCTGCGTGGCGAGACCAATGTGCGCTGGCTGCAGGAGCACGGCGTCACCATCTGGGACGAATGGGCCGACAAGGCCGGCGAGCTGGGGCCGGTCTATGGCTATCAGTGGCGCTCCTGGCCGCGCGAGCGCGACGGCACCATCGACCAGATCTCGGGCCTGATTGCCGACATCCGGAAGAACCCCGATTCACGCCGCCTGATCGTCACCGCCTGGAATCCGGCGGACATTCCCAAGATGGCGTTGCCGCCCTGCCACTGCCTGTTCCAGTTCTATGTCGCGGATGGGCGCCTCTCCTGCCAGCTCTACCAGCGCAGCGCCGACGTTTTCCTGGGCGTGCCCTTCAACATCGCCTCCTATGCGCTCCTCACGATGATGGTGGCCCAGGTGACGGGGCTGATGCCCGGCGACTTCGTGCATTCCTTCGGCGATGCGCACCTCTATTTGAATCATCTGGAGCAGGCGGAGGAGCAGCTTTCCCGCGTGCCCTTCGCCCTGCCCACCATGCGCCTGAACCCCGCCATCGGCGACATTTTCGCCTTCCACTACGAGGATTTCACCCTGGAGAATTACCAGGCCCACCCCTCGATCAAGGCGCCGATCGCCGTTTAGGTCCTTGTCATGGCCCGGCTTGCCCGGGCTATCCAGGGGCTGCAAGCACTGGTGCCTGCGGCCCTGGATCGGCCCAAACCATTGACAAACCGCCCCTTCCGGCTAAAAGACCCGGCGTTAACGGAGACGATCATGAGCGCGGACGTTCAGGGCAGGGAAGAAACCAAGCTGGCCAATGGCGGCGGGGCGTTTCCGTTCTGGGTCTCGGTGCTCAATGTGACGGTGTTCGTCGCCATCCTGTTCGCCATTGTCTATGGCGTCATCTGGGCCATCGGCGCCGCTTTCGGCGGCTGAGCCGCCCAATCCCAAATTGTCATGGCCCACTTTACGTGGGCCATCCAGTTGGTGAGCCACCTCGCCAGATTTCTCGCTGTGTCACCTGGGTGGCCCGCAGTCGGGGGCCATGACAATCAGGTGCGGATCAATGCGGAAGCGCGAACACCACCAGGCTGTCGCCGCCCATCGGGCTCCTCAGATACGACCCGCCGGTCGCCACCACCGCCACATACTGCCGCCCGTCCTTGCCCTGATAGGTGATGGGCGTGGCATGGGCGCTATAGTCCAGCTTGTAAGTCCAAAGCTCCTTGCCGGTCCGGCTGTCGAAGGCGCGGAAGCGCTGGTCGTTGGTGCCGCCGATGAGGGTCAGCCCGCCGGCGGTGACGATCGGCCCGCCATTGCTGGGACGGCCGGTGTTCTGCTTGCCTTCGGGGAAGCTGTCGGTGATGCCCAGCGGCACCTGCCAGGCGATGTCGCCGGTCGAGACGTTCACGGCGGTCAGCATCCCCCAGGGCGGCTGCTGGCAGGGATTGTTGTTCTTGTCCATGAAGACCTCGGTGGTCTTGTCCCATTCGCCGTTCCGCTCGGTCAGCTGCTCGATGTAGCCCAGATTGTTGGTGTTGACGATGAAGTAGCCCAGCTTCGGATCGAAGGCGCCGCCCGCCCATTCCGGCCCGCCTTCGCCGCCGGGGAAACGGATGATGGAATGGTCCTGAGGGATCGGCTCGAACAGTTTCGATCCGGTGGCATGGGTCTTGGCGATCAGCGCCTTGCAGGCGGCGGTGTGCTCGGGGGTGATGTCGGCCAGCTCGTCCATGGAAAAGCTGCCGCGCGCCAGCTGCACGGGCTTGGCGGGAATGGGCTGGGTGGGCCAGGCCGCTTCGCCCGCCACGGGTGAGGGCGGCACCGCAGTTTCGGTCACCTGGTACAGCGGCTCGCCGGTCATGCGGTTCAGGATGTAAAGGAAGGCATCCTTGTTCATCACCGCGATGGCGGGAATATCCTTTCCGCCGCGGTGCACGGTGATCAGGATCGGCGGCGTGTCCAGGTCATAGTCCCAGATGTCGTGATGCACGGCCTGGAAGTGCCACAGATATTTGCCGGTGTTGGCGTCGACCGCCACCAGCGAGTCGCTGAACAGGTTGGCACCCTTGTGGTCGCCGCCATAGCGGTCGAAGGTCGGCGCGCCGATGGGCAGATAGGCGATGCCGCGCGCCGCATCAATGGTGAGCTGGTTCCAGATGTTCACGCCCGAACGCTGCTTCCAGCCGTCGTCCTCCCAGGTGTCATGGAATTTTTCGCCCGGCTGCGGAATGGTGCGGAAGCGCCACACCAGCTTTCCCGTCACCACGTCCCACGCGCGCACATCGCCCGACGCACCTTTCGACGGCGCTTCCTGAACCCGGCTGCCGATGATGGCGATGTTCTTGTAGATGTCGGGCGGCGAGGAATAGCCGTAATAGGCCGTGGGTATGCCGTTCAGGATATCGGGCGTGCGGGTTTCCACGATGCCGTCCGTGCCGAAGCCCTGCGCCGGTGCGCCGGTCTTTGCGTCCAGCGCGATCAGCTTGCCTTTTTCGCTGCCGAAGATGATGCGCGGGCCATGGGCGTTGTCGCCGGGCCAGTAAGCCAGGCCGCGATAGGGGGGCCGGTCGCCGCCCGGCAGTTCATAAGTCCAGATCTGCTTGCCCGTGGTGGCGTCCAGCGCCGCCACCCGGCCATAGGGCGTGCCCAGATAGAGAAGACCGTCCACCATGATCGGTGTGGTGGTGGAAAACGGCTTGGGCGCGTTCTTGTCGTCCGGCTTCGGATTCATATGATAGGTCCAGGCGACGGCGAGCCTGCTCACATTGGTGGGCGTGATCTCGGCCAGCGGCGAAAAGCGCGCTCCGCCAGCATCCTTGCCATAGGCAGGCCAGTCCGTTGCGGCGGGCGTGGTCGGCGCGGCGGCGAAGGCGGCAATGGGCAGGGCCGACAGGGTCAGGGCGGCAAGCAGCTTCTTCATGACGGGGTTCCTCAACGGCAAATGGGCGCGGGCGCGCCTTTTCTCAACAGGGGCGGCAGGGCAGCCACACTGGACAGGACGGCCACGGCGGGTTCTTTCCGCAAGCGTTCTTCTGTCGCGGCGCCGGAAAAGACGCCCCATGCCGGGATTCCGGCATTGTGAGCCGCCTGAAGGTCCAGCGGCGTATCGCCCACCGCCGCCACCTGGCGCACATCGCCGATGCCGGCGCGCTCCATGGCGCGGAAAAGAAGATAGGGCGCGGGCCGGCCCTCGCGGACCTCATCGCTGGTCACGCTGGCAACGAAGAAATGCTCCCAGCCCAACCGGCGCATGATGGCGTCGTTGAGGGGCCTGTCGAAGCCGGTGGTGGTGGCCAGCTTCAGGCCCATCGCCTGCATCGCCCGCATCGCCTCTTGCGCGCCCGCGATGGGCGCCACCTTTTCATAGGCGCGCATCGCCGATGCGTTGAAATCGGCGTGGATGGGCTCGACCAGGCTTTCGCTTTTTCGGGCGCGCCGGACGAAATGCTCGATCATCATGCGCTTGGAAGCGCCCCGCCAGGATGCCAGCTCCTGCGGCGTCACCGCGATGCCGTGGCGGCCCAGCGCCCCAAGCATTGCTTTTGGCACCTCGCCGCGATCGGCGATGATCGTGCCGCCCACGTCCAGCACGATCAGCGCCAGCCCTGCGGGCGGTGCGCCGGCGGCGCGCGCCATGCCGCCGCCCGCCAGCCCGGCTCCGGCCAGTACCGGAAGAAGGCGCCGCCGCGAAACCGTCATGCCATCTCGTCTTCCTGGTAGACCTTGATGATCTCGCCGAAATTCCTTTCGGCGGTGAACCCCAGGTCGCGCGCCGCCTTCGCGTCATAGCGCCCGGCCCAGCCCTTCACGATCTGCGCGACAAAGGGATCGTCGACCCGCTTGATGCGCGCCACCGCCGCATCGCCGGCGGCCTTGCGCAGCGCTTCGATCTCCTCGCCCACGGTGGCGGAGACGCCCGGCATGGTCATGGACCGGCGAACGCCCAAGGGCGCGGTGTCGATGGTCGCGGCGGTGATGAAGAAGCCCACGGCGGCGCGGGGAGACGCGAACCAGTGGCGCACGTCATCGCCCACCGGCAGGTTCGCCTCCATCCCGTTCAGCGGTTCGCGCAGGATGCCGGAGAAGAAGCTTGACGCCGCCTTGTTGGGCTTGCCCGGCCGGATGCAGATGGTGGGCAGCCGCACGCCCACGCCATCGACGAAGCCCTTGCGGCTGTAGTCGGCCAGCATCAGCTCGATCATCGCCTTCTGCGTGCCATAGCTGGTCGACGGCGTTGGTGCGAAATCGTCGGGGATCGACTCGGGGAAGGGCGGGCCGAACACCGCCAGGGTCGAGGCGAAGACGAAACGCGGCTTGTACGGCTCCTTCTGGCCCTCGAGCCGCACCGCTTCCAGCAGCGACCAGCTGCCGTTGAAATTGACGCGATAGCCCTTCTCGAAATTGGCCTCCGCATCGCCGGAGACGATGGCCGCCAGGTGAAAGATCACGTCCGGCCGCTCGGCGATCAGCGTCTCCGCCACGCCCTTGTCGGCGAAGTCGCAGACGATGGGCCTGGAAGGCGGCGCGCCTTCCGGTACCGGGCTGTCCACCACATCCACCAGGGTCATGCTTTCGATCGGCTTGCCGCCCAGCGTCCCGTCGCGCGACAGGCGCTCCACCAGCTTGCGGCCGATCATGCCGGCCGCGCCGGTCACCAGAATTTTCATGGAACCAGTTCTTTCGCACTGAGAATTTCGCGGGCCGGACCATAGCCCGCTTTTGTGCCCCGATCTCTAGGGCAACTTGTCGACGCTGCAGCGCAACAAATCCGGCCGCGCCGTGAACCGTTTAAGCCTTTGACGGCTTGATGGCCGGGGGTTAGCGTCCGTGCAATCAACCCGGCTTTACCGGGACGGCCGGGGGAGGCTTTTCAACGTGAAAACGGACCGGGCAATCGGGTTGGCGATGGCGTTCGTGGCATTCGCCGGCAGCGCAGCGTGGGCGCAAGGTTCGAACGCGGGCCTGAAGGAGCCTTACGGCCCACCCCAGCACCAATGGGCCAAAAGCTCCGGCGACGGCACCTGGGGCTCGACCGCGGGGATCGAGCGCGGGCCGCATGGCGAGATCTGGGCTATTGACCGCTGCGGTGCCAACAATTGCGACGGCTCGGACAAGGCGCCCATCATCGAACTCGACACCAAGACCGGAAAGCCAATCAAGGCCATTGGCGCGGGCCTGTTCGTCTTCCCGCACGGCCTTCATGTCGACGCCCAGGGCAATGTCTGGGTCACCGATGGCGGCGTCTCCAGGGACGGCAGCAAGGGGCTTCAGGTCATCAAGCTGTCACCGGCCGGCAAGGTGCTGATGCGGCTGGGCACGGCGGGCCGGCGCGGCGACGACGAAACCCATTTTCAGTCGCCCAGCGACGTGATCACCGCACCCAATGGCGACATTTTCGTCACCGACGGTCATGCCCCCATCCCCAATACCGTGCCGGCGGGCCTGGACATGCGGGTGATGAAATTCTCGCCCAGCGGCAAGTTCATCAAACAGTGGGGCAAGGCCGGCTCCGGCCCCGGCGAGTTCAACAACCCCCATGCATTGGCCTTGGATGCGCATGGCCGTCTGTTCGTCGCCGACCGCGCCAACGCCCGCATCCAGATATTCGACCAGGATGGCAAGTTCATCGCCGAATGGAAACAGTTCGGCCGTCCCAGCGGCTTCTATGTCAGCGGCGACCGGCTCTATGCCATCGACGCCGATTCCACCGAAGCCACCCATCCCGGCGGCTGGAAGAAGGGCGTGTGGATCGGCTCCATCTCAAAGGCGATGCCCGATGCCTTCGTGCCCGATGACGCGGCGGGCGAAGGCGTGGTGGTCGCCGCCGACGGCAACATGTATGGCGCGGTCAATGTCGCGCCCCACGGCATCACCAGATACCCCAGACACTGAATCCTTCGGACAGGAGGCATAGCCATGAGCAGCAGACGGGACTTTCTTCTGAAATCCTTCAGCGCCAGCGCGGCGGCCTGGCTGGCGGCCAACTGGCCCGCCGAAGTCGCCGCCGCCGAAATGGCGCAGAAGATGGGCGGCTTCACATATTTCACGCCCGGCCAGGCACGCGAGATCGACGCCATGGCGGCGCAGATCTATCCCACCACCGACACTCCCGGCGCCCGTGAGGCGCAGGTGATCTATTTCATCGACCTCGCCCTGGTGACTTTCGCCGCCGACAAGCAGGCGGTTTATGCCAAGGGCTTCGGCGAACTGGCCCAGGCATGCGACGGCAAATCCTTTGCATCCCTGCCGTCCGACGAGCAGATCAAGGTGCTGACCTCCATCGAGAAGACTGCCTTCTTCAAGACCGTGCGCGACCACACGGTGATGGGCATGTTCTCCTCGCCCCAGCATGGCGGCAATTTCCACAAGGTCGGCTGGCAGCAGATCGGTTTCGACGACAGCCTGAATTTCCGCGCCCCGTTCGGCGCCTATGACAAGGCGTGAGGGAGACGAAGATGAAAAAATACCAGCCTTCCGAGGAAGTCGATTTCGTCGTCATCGGCTCGGGCGCGGGCGGCGCGGTGATGGCCAAGCAGCTCGCCCAGGCCGGCTTCTCGGTCGTGGTGATGGAGCAGGGGCCCTGGGGCGCCTATGGCCACGAGCAGGACTACAACAAGGACGAGCTCATCAACCGCTTCCCCTCCGAGGAAGACATGCTGATGACCAACCCGGCGAAACAGCCCAACACCTTCCGCCGCACGGCGAGCGAAAAGGCGGTGCCCGGCCATCATTCCTATGGCTGCGTGGTGGGCGGGGGCACCGTCACCTATGGCGCATCAAGCTGGCGGCATTTGCCCTGGGAATTCCAGGAAGCCAGCCTGTTCGGCACCATGGCGGGCACCGGCATCGCCGATTGGCCGATCACCTATGACGAGATCGAGCCTTTCTATACCCAGGCCGAATGGGAGATCGGCATTTCCGGCCCCAACGTCAAATCGAAGAACCTTGCCCCCATGTCCAGGGGCTATCCGATGGAGCCCCTGCCGCTGAAATCCAGCGGCGCGCTGTTCCAGGTGGCGGCAAAAAAGCTCGACCTGGAAGTGGTGCCCAATGTGGCGGCCATCATCACCAAGCCCTGGAACGGCCGCGCCGCCTGCATCAATTGCGGCATGTGCTCGGGCTATGGCTGCCAGGTCAAGGCGCGCTCGTCGTCGGCCGTGGCGCTCTTGCCCTATGCCGTGGCCACCGGCAATTGCGAGATCCGCGCCCATTCCTATGTGCGCGAAATCTCCACCGACGCCTCGGGCAAGGCCACCGGCGTGGTCTATTTCGAAAAGCAGAACGGCAACCGCGAGGTCTTCCAGAAGGCCAAATGCGTGGTGTTGTCGGCCAACGGCACTGAAACCCCGCGCCTGCTGCTTCTGTCCAAGTCGGCGCGCTTCCCCCAGGGCCTGGCCAATTCCAGCGGCATCGTCGGCAAGTACCTGATGACCGGCAATGGCGGCGGCGCATCGGGCCTCTTCAGCGATCCGCTCAACGAATACAAGGGCTGCGTCACCGGGGCGGCGATCCTGGATTACGTGCCCAATGACGTGAAGGGGCGCGGCTGGTATGGCGGCGGGCGCATGACCGCGCGCGGCTTCACCATGCCGATCGCCTATGGCCTGGGCGGCGTGCATGGCGCGCCAAGCTGGGGCGCGGGCTACAAGCAGGCACTGATTCAGCAGGCCAACCGCAAGCTCTATATCGCCAACTTCATCTCCCAGATGCCGCTGGCGACGAACGCGGTCGATCTCGATCCCGATGTGAAAGACGCCTGGGGCCTGCCCGCCATGCGCATCACCACCCAGAGCCACGAGAACGACATGAAGGGCGTGAACTTCTTCATCGAAAAGTCGGTTGAGGTTCTGAAGGCCGCCGGCGCCCATACCGTGTGGGCCGATGCGGCGCGCGACAGCACCGGCGGCGCCCATGCCCGCGGCACCTGCCGGATGGGCAACGACCCGAAGTCTTCGGTGGTGAACAAGTACCACCGCGCCCATGACGTGCCCAACCTGTTCATCGTCGATGGTTCGTCCATGGTCACCGGCGGGCGCAACCATCCCACCATGACCATATCGGCCCTGGCCTTCCGCGCCGCCGAGCATCTGGTCAAGGCAGCCAAGAGCGGGAATGTGACGATCTGATCGATCCTTCACCTCTCCCTGAAATTCGCGGAGCAATTTCGGGGAGGGGTGGCGCGGCCGCTCACGCCTGCCTGTAATGAATCTCGAACCTCTTGTTGGTGATGAACAGCACCGTCACGTCGGCCTCCTGCGTCGCGCCGTGCTGCATCAACATGCCTTCGGGAAACCAGATGAAATTGCCCGGCCCGAACGATCCTTCATGGGTGACAAGCGTCCCCTCCAGCACGAACATGCCGTGCGCGCATGGATGGGTGTGCCAGGTGTTGGTGAAGCCGGCCGGATAGCGCACCAGCCTGACGGTGACGCCGGTCTCGCCGTCTTCCAGGAAGCGCTTGGCGAACAGCGCCTTGCCCAGCTCCGGGATGAAGCGCTCCTCCCACGGCATCGAATTGGAGTCGAATATCTGCAGTCCGGACATGCGCGCCTCCCTTTTGCGGCGACCCTAATGGGGATGGCGGAGGCAGGCCAGCCGGCATCCCCGTCATCATTGCGCCCCTATTTCCGGGTTAGGGAACGGGCATGAGGATTGCGCCTTTTGCCCTGCTGACATTTTGCGCGCTGGCCTCGCCCGCCATGGCGGAGGCGCCCACGCCCGCTGCGATTGCCGCATTCCTGGCGGCCAATGCCAAAGCGCCGGGCGTCGTGGTGCGCCCCGACGGGCTGCAATACAGCATCCTGCACAGCGGGGTGGGCCGCCGCGCCATGCCGTCCGACTATGCCAGGATCGCCTACACCGGCAGGCTGATCGACGGCACCACCGTGGACGGCACGTCACCGGGGCTGCCGGTCACGCTTGCCATCAGTTCGGGCATCGCGGGGCTGAGCGAGGCCCTGTCGATGATGCATGAAGGCGACCGCTGGCGGCTGGTGGTGCCGGCGAACCTGGCCTTCGGCACCAAGGGGGCGGGCGAGGTGCCGCCGGGCCAGGCCCTGGTGATCGACGTCACCCTGATCGCCGCGGAGACGCCCGCCCGCGCCCGCGCCGAGGCTGGCAGCAATCCCCTTTCCTTCGCCGGCAACAGCCAGCAGCAGAACCTGCTCTTTACCTTCCGCCCGTAACGCGCCGCCCGTAAGCCGGGTTTACGACCAATCGATAAATTTCCCTCTCTCCTTGAGGGAGAGGAGATGTGCGACGAATGTCGCTACAGCCTACTTCACCCCCCGGAACAGCTCGGGCGCCACGTCCCATAAACCCTTCCGCCACACCTTGTATTCGTGCATGCCCGGCTCGGTGGTGAAGGTCAGCTTCACGCCCAGCGACGCCAGCCGGTCGGCCAGGCGCTTGTCGGCCTCATGCAGAACGTCCTGGTCGCCCACCACGAAATGCAGCAGCTTCAGATTCTGTTTCAGCGGCGCGACGTTGGCGAACACGTCCGCACTGATGGCCATGAACTGGTCGTCGCCGGCGCTTTCGGCGCCCGCACTCATCGGCACCAGCCAGTGGAACACGTCGCTGTGGCGAAGCCCGATGGTCACAGTCTGGATGCCGCCCTGGGAAAGGCCCGACAGCGCGCGATGGTCGGCGTCGGCGATGGTGCGGAACTTGTGATCGATGAAGGGAATGATGCCGGTCAGAAGATCGACCTCGAAGCGGTTGCCCGGATCGTAATTGGTCTGGCCCTTGCCCAAGGACTTGGCGCCCTCCATCTGCGACGGCACCGGCCCGATTCCCTCGCTGGGACCGGAACGGGCGCCCAGCGCCATCACGATGATCATCGGCCGCGCTTTCTTCGCGGCGATCAGGTTGTCCATGATGATGTTGGCGCGCGCCTGTTCCATCCAGCTCGATTCACAGCAATTGCCGCCATGCTGCAGATACAGCACCGGATAGCGCGTGGTCCCCGCCTCGTAACCCGGCGGGGTATAGACACGCAGATAGCGCACCGAATCCGTCGCCTTCGAATTGTAGATCACCAGATGCACTTCGCCATGCGGCACGTCCCGGGCGTCGTAATAGGCAGGTCCGTCGCCCGGCACTTCCACATAGTTCAACCGGTTGCCGATATCGCCCGCCGGATAGCCATCGACCAGATAGCCATAGTCGTAGATGTCCGGCTTCAGTGGTCCCAGCGTCACGCTCCAGATGCCGTCCGCGCCTTTCGACATGGGGATCGACTTGCGCGGCGCCGACAGCCAGTGCGCGTTCATGCCGATGATGTGGCCGGTGACCCGCACTTCGCTCGCCAGCGGGGCGTTCACCTTCAGTGTCACGCTGCGGTCGGGATGGATGACGGGCGAGATGGTGCGGCGCGGGCGGCTGTATTCCTCCGGCGCGACATTGGGGCCGGGATGGCCAGTGGCATCCAGCCTGACGCCCGGCGGCACCTGGGCCAGCGCGGGTGCCGCGGAAACGAGCGCGGCGGCGATCGCGCCACGAATGATGCGGTTCTTCATGGAATTCCCCCGGCTTTTTGTTGGCGCTACCATAGCACGTCCGTCGCCCCGGGCACTTTCCGAGGCACTTCCTGTCCACGCCGGACCATGCCAGCCTGTGACCGGTTCGCGCCGTTCCTGTCTACGCCCTTGTCCAGCGGCTTGGGGAGGGGAGGGGCGAAAAGTGAAAAAACGAAGGTTCGTCTGAAGCCTATGTCATCGGGCTTTCTCGCACTTGCGAGCAATGGGCGTGCATGCGGCTGTCCACCGCCTGTCCACGCGCTATGCGCGCATTGACGCTGGTGTTCAGCCCGCCTTAGCATCCGGGAAACAAGGACGCGCACCATGATCACCGAGCAGGATGTCGCCTTCTACCGCCAGAACGGGTACCTGGTGGTTCCCGATGTGCTGGACGCCGATCTCTTGGCGCGGGCGCGCGCCGCGCTGGATGAACTGGTGGCCAACGCCGCCTCGGTTACCGAACACACTGCAGTCTACGACCTGGAACCGGGCCACACCGCCGCCAACCCGAAGGTGCGCCGCATCAAGCAGCCTGACACCCATACGCCGGTCTTCTGGGAAATCGCAAACCACCGCCCGATGGTGGAAATCCTGGAAAAGCTGCTGGGACCGTCGGGCGTGCGGCTTCAGACCTCCAAGATCAATTTGAAGGAGCCCTATCACGGCTCGCCCGTGGAATGGCACCAGGACTGGGGCTTCTACCCCCAGACCAATGACGACATGCTGGCGGTGGGCGTGCTGCTGGACGATGCCTTTCTGGAGAACGGCCCGCTCATGGTCGTGCCGGGCAGCCACAAGGGTCCGACCTGGAACCATCATTCGCCCGACGGCTATTTCTGCGGCGCCATGGACCCGACGCGCCACGAGGTGGATTTCGAAAGTGCCGTGCCGCTGATGGGCAAGGCGGGCTCGATGAGCTTTCATCATGTGCGCGCGGTCCATGGCTCGGCGCAGAATGTCTCCGACCGCCCGCGCCGGCTTTTGCTTTATGAATTCGCCGCCGCCGACGCTTTCCCGCTGATGGGGATCAAGGACTGGGCGCACTTCAACCGCAACCTGGTGTCGGGCAAGCCCACCATCCAGCCGCGCATCGTGCCGGCGCCGGTGCGCATGCCGCTGCCGCCCGCGCCGAACCAGGGCTCGATCTACGAGAACCAGACCACGCTGGCGAACCGCTATTTCGTCCGCCAGAACGATCGCAAGGCCGAGCCGGTCTGACGACAACAAGGACGGCGCGCCAAGTGCCGCGACATGGGAGGACGCCAAATGCCGCCCAAGGCTGGATCGCCTTCAACCTTGCGCCATGTGCTGATGGCCGCAGCGGTGGGCTCGGCGCTGGAGTGGTACGACTTCTTCATCTATGGCGCGGCCTCGGCGCTGGTGTTCGGCCCGCTCTTTTTTCCCAAATACGACGCCACCATCGGCACCATGGCCTCCTTCGCCACCTTTGCGGTGGGCTTCCTGGCGCGGCCGTTCGGCGGGCTGTTCTTCGGGCACTTCGGCGACCGCTGGGGCCGAAAGCCCATGCTGGTGGCCACCCTGCTGCTGGTGGGGGGCTCCACCTTCGCCATCGGGCTCTTGCCCACCTATGACCAGGTGGGCATCTGGGCGCCGCTGATGCTGCTGGGGCTGCGCCTGCTGCAGGGTTTCGGCGCGGGCGCCGAATATGGCGGGGCCGTGGTGATGAGCGTGGAATTCGCCCCACCCGGCCAGCGGGGGCTCTATGGTGCCTTCGCGCCCATGGGCACCACCGCCGGCAATGCGCTGGCAGCCAGCGTCTTCTGGCTGGTGACCACTTACAGCGGCGATCACCTGCTCACCTGGGGCTGGCGCGTACCTTTCCTGGTGTCGATCCTGCTTTTGGGCCTGGGCATCTATATCCGCGCCAAAGTCAGCGAGACGCCAGTCTTCACCGAGGCGCGCCGGAAGAAGAAGCCGCTGAAGCTGCCGGCCTTCGAGGCGGTGCGCCGGTCCCCCCGCAATTTCTTCGTGGTGGTGGGGGCGCGCCTGGCCGAGAACGCGCTGGGCTATCTCTATCCCGTTTTCGGCCTCAGCTATGTCATCAACAATCTGGGCATGTCGCGCGGCGTGGCCATCACGGGCGTGATCCTGGGCAATATCGCGCTGGTCTGCGGGCTGGTGTTCTTTGCGTGGCTGTCGGACCGCGTTGGCAGGCGGCCGGTCTATATCTTTGGCGCGCTGTTCTCGGCGGCGGTGGCGTTTCCTTTCTTCCTGCTGGTGGGTACGCGCGATCCTGCGCTGATCTACCTGGCATTCATCATCGAGATGGGCATCGGCTCGGGCGCGATGTTCGGGCCCCAGGCGGTCTATTTCGCCGAACTTTTCGGTCCGCGGTTGCGCTATTCGGGCTTTGCCTTCGCGCGCGAGCTGGGCTCCATCATCGCCGGCGGGCCGTCGCCCTTCATCGCCGCGGTGCTGGTCAGCCTGATGGCGGGCGCGCCCTGGGGCGTGGCCTGTTACGCCATCTTCCTGTCGCTGATCACGGCCTTCTCGGTGTGGTGCGGGCCGGAGACCTACAAGACCGACATCGGCGCCGACGACGTGGAAGATGCGGAAGAAGAAAAGGAAAAACCCGTCTCAGCCCTCCTGCTCAATCCGTCGCCATAGGGCGCGGACCATCTCCTTCATCTGCAGTGCTTCCTGCCAGCGGTCGGAGAGTTCATAGCCATCCGCGCCGGTGATGGCATAGGGCGAGGGTCCCAGCTCGCACAGGAAGGTCAGTGTTTCGTCGGGGCCGGCCCGTTTCTTCCATGAGCGAATACCATATTCCCACCAGCCCATGAACAACTCCACCCAATCCCGATGCTGGGGGAAGTTCAACTGCACCTGTATCTGCTCGCGGCTGGCGACACGCCCGTGAATGCCCCAGCTATTGTCCAGGATGCGGTGGATAAGGCCGTGGTTGACCTCGTCGATGGGCCAGGCGAATTCGCGCCCCACCACATAATGCGACAGGTCGGCGGTGAAGCGCAGGTCCGCAAAGCGGTCCAGCAGATGCAGGGTGAAGAAAAGGTCGGTGGTCATGCGGTCGCGGTGGGTTTCCAGGTGCAGTTCCACCCCCGCATCCGCCGCCAGGCCGCGCCAGCCCTCGATATAGGGCACGCATTCTTCCAGCGTATAGGGCCGTACATCCGCCTGCAGGTTCAGGTGATCGGCGCCCAGTTCCCGTACCAGCGCCAGCACCGGTTTCAGGTCGTCGACCGAGCGGGGATAGCATTGCGCCTGCCACGTCATGTTGTGACTGCGAAGAAACCCGGTCACCTGGCGGGCATAGCCTGGGTCGATGAAGCGCACGCCGCAACCATCGAAGCCGGCATCGTGGATCATGGAGAGCTTGTTATCCAGCTCCCATTCCGCGCCGTCGGGGCGCCGCCTCTCCATCGCCCACAGCGACTGATAGACCAGCAGTTTCTGGGCCAAACCGTCCCCCTGTTATTGTCCTTGCGCCCGCCTGTTATATAGTCGCCTCCGCTCAGGAAAAATGCCATTTGCGGGAGGAATGGATTGGAAGGGCGCGCCGTGCTGCTGCTTCTGGCCGGATGCCTTCTGGCGCCGCCGGCCGATGCCGCGACAGGGGGCTGGACCGCTCTGTTCAACGGCCACGACCTGTCCAACTTCGACATCGCCTATTCGTCCAGGCCGGTGGATGGCCGCCCCGCCAGCGCCATGTTCGAAGTGAAGGACGGCATGGTGCATACCTATCCAGGCCAGGTGGCGGGCACGCCCCAGCCTTCGGCCTATTTTCAGACCCGCAAGGCGTACGGGGATTTCGTCCTGCACATCGAATACAAATGGGGCGACAGGAAGTTCGCGCCGCGGATGAACCGGTTGAAGGACGCCGGGCTGGTGTTCCACATTTATGAGGATGCACCCTTCAGCTGGCCGCGTGGCATCGAATGCCAGATCGAGGATACCGACGTGGCCGATCTGTGGCTGATCTCGTCCCGCGCCGATGTGATGGTGAAAGATGGGCATTACCATCCCCATCCTGATCCCTTACAGGACGGCCAGCCCCATTACGCGCCGGGCGGCCAGCAGCGGACCTTCGGCGATCACGGCAAATATGTGCGCATCCGTCATGCCGCCAACCTGGAGCATCCGGGCTGGAACAGCGTCGATGTGGTGGTGCGGGGCGACAGCGCGGTCTATCTGGTCAACGGCCTGCCCGACATGCGCATCACCGGCATGAAGAAGTGGACCGGCAGCGGCTGGGCGCCGCTGACAGAAGGCAAAATCCTGTTCCAGGCCGAGTTTGCCGAGGTCTGGTATCGCAACATCAAGATTCGTCCAGTCAAGGAGTCCGACCCACGATGACAAGACTGATCGCATTTCTCGTTGTCGTGTCCGCGATCGGCATGGCACCCGCGGCAATTGGGCAGGTGAACAATCCGAACGTCAAGCCGGAGCTGACCGAGGTGTGGTCGCCGGTGCCACCGATGGTCACGCCGGGCGCTGCCATCGGCCAGCCGCCTTCGGACGCGGTAGTGTTGTTCAATGGCCATGACCTGTCCAATTGGGAAAGCGTGAATGGCGGCCCGGCCGACTGGACGGTGGGCAATGGCGAATTCGTCGTCGCGCCCAAGGCCGGATCGATCCAGACGAAAGAGAAATTCGGCGATGTGCAGCTGCATGTGGAATGGCGCGTGCCGGTGCTGCCGCCCGATCGCAAAGGCCAGGATCGCGGCAATAGCGGCATCTTCCTGGACGGCCTCTATGAAGTGCAGGTACTCGATACGCTGGAAAACAAGACCTATGTGAACGGCGAGGCGGGCGCTATCTACAAGCAATATGCCCCGCTGGTGAATGCGCTGAAGCCGGCACCCGAATGGCAGAGTTATGACATCATCTTCATGGCGCCGCGCTTCTACCAGGACGGCACTCTGGCCGAGCCGGCCCGCATGACCGTGTTCCTGAACGGTATCCTGGTGCAGAACAATGTCTATCTGCAGGGCCCCACCGAATATCGCGGCATTCCCAGATATGTCGCGCATGGCAACGCGCCATTGATGCTGCAGGCCCACAACAATGAAGTGCATTACCGCAATCTGTGGCTGAGAAAGCTATGAGCAAGGTCCGCTACGGCATGGTGGGTGGTGGTGAAGGCGCCTTCATCGGCGCGGTGCACCGCACAGCCGCCGCCATCGCCGGCAATTGGGATCTGGTGGCGGGCGCCTTCAGTTCCACGCCCGACAAGGCACGCCGCTCAGCGGCCGAGATCGGCGTAGCACGCGGCTATGACAGCTGGCAGGACATGCTGGCGAAAGAGGCGTCACTGCCGGCGGACCGGCGAATCCATGTCGTTTCCATCGTCACGCCCAACTTCCTGCATGCGCCCGTCGCCATCGCGGCGATGGAAGCGGGGTTCGACGTAGTATGCGACAAGCCGGTGGCCGACACGCTGGAAGCGGCGCGCGCCATCGCCGATGCCGCCACGCGCACCGGACGGCGCATCGCCATCACCCACACTTATACCGGCTATCCCCTGGTGAAACAGGCGCGCGATCTGGTGGCGGGCGCCGGCGCCGTGCGCCGGGTGATGGTGAAATACACCCAGGACTGGCTGTCGCGGGCGGCCGACCTTGAGAACAACAAACAGGCAGCTTGGCGCGTCGATCCCAATCGTTCGGGCGAGGGCGGCGCGATCGGCGACATCGGCACCCATGCCTTCAACCTGGTGGAGTTCATAACCGGCCGGCGCGTCAAAAGCCTGTGCGCCGAGCTGGGATCGCTGCCCGGCCGCTCGCTGGACGACGATGCCTCAGCGCTGCTGCGACTGGAAGGCGGTGGACGTGGCATGCTGGCCTGCAGCCAGGTCTGCGTGGGCGACGCCAATGACCTGGCGATCAGCGTCTATTGCGACGAACTGGGCCTGCACTGGCGGCAGGAAGAGCCCAACAGCCTCAGGGTGGGCCGCCGCGACAGGCCGGAAGAGATTTGGCATGCGGGCAGCAATCGCGCCTATCTGGCGCCGGCTATCCGTGCCATCCAGCGCACGCCGGGGGGGCACCCGGAAGGCTATATGGAAGCTTTCGCCAACATCTATCACGCCTTCGGCCAGGAAGTGCTGACGGGAAAGCGCGCCGCTGGCGCGCCCGGCTACGCCACCTTGGAAGATGCCATCGCCTGCATGAAATTCATCCACGCCGCCAAAAAATCCAGTGACGCGGATGCGGCCTGGATCGACCTCACCACTTTGTAAAGCGAGGACATGATGAAAGGCCCCGGCATTTTTCTGGCCCAGTTCGCGGGTGATTCCGCTCCCTTCAACGGCCTTCCGGCCATCTGCAAATGGGCGGCGGGGCTTGGCTACAAGGGCGTGCAGATCCCGACCTGGGATCATCGGCTGATCGATCTGGAAAAGGCTGCGGAAAGCCAGACCTATGCTGACGAGATCAAGGGCATCTGCAATGCGGCCGGACTGGAAGTGACCGAGCTTTCAAGCCACCTGCAGGGGCAGCTTGTCGCCTGTCATCCGGCGTACGACGAGTTGTTCGATGTCTTCGCGCCGCCGCAGATGCGCCACAACCGCGAAGCGCGCCAGGCCTGGGCGGTGGATCAGGTGAAGATGGCGGCCAAGGCAAGCCGGCGCATGGGCTGCAACGCGCATGCCACCTTTTCGGGTGCGCTTCTGTGGCAGACCGTCTATCCTTGGCCGCAGCGGCCCAAGGGGCTGGTGGATGAAGGGTTCTGCGAACTGGCGCGGCGCTGGACGCCGATCCTGAATGTGTTCGACGAACATGGCGTTGACGCCTGCTTCGAGATCCATCCCGGTGAAGACCTGCATGACGGCATCACTTTCGAGCGGTTCCTCGACAAGGTGAAGAACCATCCGCGCGCCAACATCCTTTATGACCCCAGCCATTTTGTCCTGCAGCAGCTGGATTATCTGGCGTTCATCGATTTCTATCACGACCGCATCAAGGCGTTTCATGTGAAGGATGCCGAATTCCGCCCTACCGGAAAGTCGGGTGTCTATGGCGGCTATCAGGACTGGGTGGACCGGCCGGGCCGCTTCCGCTCCCTGGGTGATGGTCAGATCGACTTCACGGCGATCTTCTCCAAATTCACCCAGTACAACTATGCCGGCTGGGCGGTGCTGGAATGGGAATGCGCATTGAAGGACCCAGAGCAGGGGGCGAAGGAGGGGGCGCCCTTCATCAAGGCGCACATAATCAAGCGCGCTGCCCATGCCTTTGACGATTTCGCCGGAGGCAAGGCCGACCGGGACCACAATCGGCGTATCCTGGGCGTGGATCCTGCCTGAAAGGCGGACTGGGGTCTTCCGCGCGGCCTGGACGCCGTGGTAAGAGCGGCGCCCGGTGCCACCGGTGCGGGTGTAGTTCAATGGGTGAGGCGCGACCCGGCCTTGCCGGGTCAAATCGGTCCAGCGGACCGATTTGAGCGCCGAACGCCCCGAGCTTGGGCGAGGGGCGGGGAGCAGCATCGCTCCTCGGGTAATGCGCACCATCAGGTGCGGGTGTAGTTCAATGGTAGAACGGCAGCTTCCCAAGCTGCATACGAGGGTTCGATTCCCTTCACCCGCTCCAATGGCTTACGCAAAATCTTTCAGAACGGTTTTGCCGGGTCGTTTTGCGAAATGATGAAAGCCTTAAACATCACCATCGTAATCAGCCCTGGTATTGCAAAGCACTGATAAGCAGTTTGAATGCAGCCGAAGGTTGTTGTCGTTTTGGATAGTACAGATAATAACCATCGAATGGTTCGCACCAGTCCTCGAGAACCCGCACCAGTGACTGGTCTGCCAAGTATCTGGTTGCATGATCTTCGATCATGAATGCTATGCCGTGGCCCGCGACGGCGGCTTGCAAGATCAACTCCAAGTCGTTGAAAATGAGTTGTCCGTCGACCTTCACCTTTAGCGCACGACCGGCTTTATCGAATTCCCACGCGTACAGCCCGCCAGCACTTGTGAGACGCAGATTTATGCACGCATGCTGAGCGAGATCATGGGGTCTTTTGGGTGTTCCCCGTTTAGCCAAATATGATGGCGCGCAGACCGCCGCCATTCGCAGTTTCGGTCCAATTGGTACTGCGACCATGTCCCTTTCCAGCCGCTCGCCGAGCCTGACCCCGGCGTCGAACCGGTCCGCGACAATGTCGGCTAGTCCGGAGTCTACGTGCAATTCCACTCGAATACCGGGGTGCATGGTCGTCAGTCGGTCTACTGCCGGCCACAGCACGGTTCGTGCCGCATGTTGGGATGTTGTAATTCGGATCAAGCCCGCAGGTTCTTCACGCAAGTCTGCCAGCGACGCCAGCTTGTGGGAGATATTCGACAGAGCAGGCCGGAGGGTTTCAAGGAGGCGCTCGCCAGGCTCCGTCGGAGCGACGCTGCGCGTGGTGCGAACCAGCAGGCGGACTCCCAATCGCTTTTCCAACCGTCTCAAGGCATGGCTGAGCGCAGACTGGGACAGGCCCAACTTCTTGGCGGCCCTTGTAAAGCCGCCCTCATCCACCACAGCAAGGAACAGCGACAGGTCCGTCAAGTCTTCACGTTGCATGCGTGGTCCGTATTCCATTGATGAAAATATATCATAGGGGCTAGTTAATTCACCGGGCTATTCATGCATGCAGTTCATGCCTAGACTGGGCTAGCGTCAAGTCAGCGTTGGGAGCGCGCAATGGTCACGCTCAATGTGAACGGTTCCAAGCGACAGCTTGCATCCTCGCCCGACACACCCTTGCTCTACGTGCTTCGCAACGAACTGGATGTGATGACGCCCAAATTTGGTTGCGGCCTGGCACAGTGTGGGGCCTGCTCAGTTCTCGTCGATGGCAAGGAGATTCGCTCCTGCGTCACCCCGATCTCCGGACTAGAAGGCAAAGAAATAACTACCGTTGAGGGGCTTCCCTCGCGTTGGGCCAAAAACCGCGATTTACCCGTCAAGGAAGGCGATCAGACGCTACACCCCGTGCAACAGGCCTGGATCGACGAGCAGGTGCCGCAATGTGGAATTTGTCAATTCGGCATGATGATTAAAGTCACCGAGTTGCTCGAATCCAATCCGTCGCCGACTGACGCCGAGATCAAGACTGCACTTACTACCTCCGGCCCCTCTCCCCATCTGTGCCGTTGCGCGAGCTATGCAGCCATCCTGGATGGCGCCCACCGCGCCGCGAAAATCATGGCGAAGGCGAAGAAGTGAGCACTGCTGACGCTATTTCGATCCATGGAGCCAGCCTCAGCCGTCGTGGCGTTCTCTCAGCGGGTGGCGCGCTCTTAGTTTCAGTCGGTTTTGTGCCCTCATCAGCCCGATCTGCTTCGGCACCGACAAATTCGCTGGATGCCGCCAAGCCTGCATCGTGGATCGAGCTTCACCAGGACGACACCATCTTGATCCGCACCGGCAAGTGCGATTTCGGACAAAGTTCCATTTTTACCGCTTATCGTCAGATTGTTGCCGAAGAGCTTAGCGTCCCTGTCGAAAAGGTCACCACTGTCATCACCGGGGACACCGACACCACGCCGGATGGTGGCGGCACCTTTGGACTTCTCCGCGGCGCGCAGAACTTACGCAAGGCGGCTGCCTATATCCGAGAAGCAGTGCTGGAATTGGGCGCACAAAAGTTTGGCGTTCCGCGTGGCTCCATGAACGTAACCGATGGCGTTGTGTCTGGTGGCGGCAAATCGGAGACTTACGGCAAGCTCGTGGCGGGCCAAATTATTCACCTTACGATCCCCGTCAAAGGAGACCTCACAAGCTTCTTCGGCTTGCAAGTCGCCGGCGATCCGCCGCTCAAGCCAACGCGTGACTATACGATAGTCGGCCAGCCAGTAAAAAATCCGATTCTCCACCCCAAGATTTCGGGCGAGGCAAAATGGGTAGGCGACGTCAAACTTCCAGGAATGTTGCATGCCCGGATAATCCATCCCGCAACCCTGGGCTCCACGCTGGTTTCTCCCGGCGCAATTGATCGGTCGCAGTTTCGCACGGCGCAGGTCGTGGTGGTCGGCAATCTAGTGGGGGTGGTGGCAGAAGACGAATGGGAGGCCATCCGTGCATCCCGGTCCGTAGCGGCCAACACCAAGTGGTCCGAATGGAAAGGGCTGCCTGGTCATGGGAAGCTTTTCGACTATCTGCAAAACAAAGTCAGTTGGGACGAACTGCCTGCGTCCAACGGAGTAACCAAGGGCGATCTCAAGTTGGCATCGAGCGCGGCGAAGACGCACGAGGGGAGCTATTTCTTTCCCTATATGAAGCACGCTCCCATCAGTCCAACGGTATCGCTGGCCGATGTGAAGAGCGATGGATCTGTCACGCTGCACACACATTCTCAGAATCCGCAATTTCTGCGCAGTTCAATTGCGAAGATGTTGGGCAACCCCGAGAGCGGCGATGTGAAAGTCGAGCGCATTGCCATCGTTATGGACCTTGGAATCGTCGTAAATCCATTGCAGTTGAAACGCCAGGTTGAGGCGGGCTGTCTATTCGGCGTCGGACAGGCGCTTCACGAAGAAGTCGCGTTCGACGAGGGCGCAATTACCTCCGCCAATTGGCGCAGCTATCCAATCCTCACCATGGCGGAGATGCCCGAAGTTAAGGTCATCATTGCGGCGCGGCCCGAAGCGGGTGAGTACGGACAAGGCTCGGAGAGCGCCAATGCTCTGGCAGCCCCCGCGATTGCATCGGCATTTTTCGACGCCACAGGAAAGCCGGTCCGGCGCATTCCCCTGAGGCCAGAATATGTCAAGGCGATGCTAGCAGCTTAATACTGCTCTGGAGCCTTAAAGGCATGCCGCTCTGTTGCGGCAAAGCGGTTTGATGGTCCAAGCAATTACCGATGAGACTGGGAGCGGGTTGCGCTGGGCTCACCTCGGCTGCGAAGCTGGCGAAGTTCTGTTTCTCCGTCGCCGCTGAACGGGCCAAAAATCATCGATAAAAATTACGCACAATGAATGGAGAGCGAGAACAATGGAATATGTAACGCTGAACAATGGGACAAAAATGCCTTCTCTCGGCTTTGGCGTGTTTCAGATGCGCGATCCGAAGGAATGCGAAAAGAGTGTCGAGGACGCTATCAGCGTCGGCTAAGCTCGACATTTGACGATCAAGTGCGGCGCGGGTCACTCACGAGAGTTTTGTGCCTCAATCGTAACCGTTTGATCCGATTGGCACCGAAAGGGCGAAGTTTTGCACGTAAGCCATTGAGAGGGCTCAGTTCAATCGAGCTTCCCAAGCTGCATACGAGGGTTCGATTCCCTTCACCCGCTCCATCTTTTCCGCGCCCAACCGTTCTGGTTGCGCCGCAAACTCGAATGAAAAATTGTATCAGTCTTTCGCGCCGCAATGATCTCGTTGCAGTTGCGAATTTTTGCGCTGCAGCGCGGATGTCTGCGTCCCACCGTCGCTTGTCAGATGAACGTTTCATGGCCTAAAAGTTTCAATCAGGCCATCCTGGGGTTGGCCGGAAGACAAAAGGAAATCCAATGAAGGCCATGAAGTATCTCGCCGCCGCCGCGGTGGCACTAACCCTGCCTTGCGCGGCGTCGGCCCAGTTTCTGGGGAAGGAAGATATGCAGGTGACCGGCAATCAGATGCCCGGCACCTACTGGGCGCCCAAGCCCAGCACGATGACCCCCTATGTGGCGCCCAACAAGCCGGTCTGGCGCCTGAAGGAAATCCTGGCCGCACACAATGGCCAGAGCGACTGGGTGCAGCCCATCATCCGCAACAAGGACCAGGTCGCCGACTACATCTCGATGGGCGCGGGCATCAAGACCAAGCAGAAGATGTGGCCCGACGACCGCATCATCTTCATCGTCTGGGAAGGCTCGATCAAGGTGTCGATCGACGGCTATGAGCCTTTCGTTGCCACCAAGGGCTTCATGGTCAATGTGCCCTTCCGTCATATGTATACGCTGGAGAATGTGGGCACCACGCCGGCGCTACGCTTCGAAGTGCGTCAGAACGGTTCGGAGCCGGTCTATCCATCCAGCGTCACACCCGATCCGGAAAAGGGCATGACCTATGTGAAGGTCACCGAGCACCCCGGTCCGGCGAAGGAGAAGGACTCCAATCCGATCTATGTCGACTACATGAAGGAGTTCAATGGCACGGACAAGCGCTATGGCGGCAAGTTCGTGTGGGACGACCACTTCACTTCCAACATCCTGCGCGGCCCCGCCCCCAAGGAAGTGCCGCCCGACACCAATCTGGGTCACTTCCACATCGGCATGACCGAGTTCTGGTTCGTGATGGAAGGCAGCATCGGCATCAAGATCGAGGGCGTGCCCTACTTTAAAACCGAGGCGGGCGACATTATCACCGCCGCTCAGGGCCGTTGGCACCGGGCGGGCAATGATCCCAGCGCTCCCTGGTCGACACGCATCCCGATCAATCCGCGCCCGCCGATCCTTCACAATTTCGAGGCCAAGGAATAGCAGAACGGACACGTCCGCTTGTGCTGAGCCCCGCATCGCAAGGTGCGGGGTTTTCTTTTGTGCGTCTTGCATAGTGTTAGCGTTACCTTTCGCTATCACTCGTCAAAAAGGTTCCGTCAGCCCCGGAGATTTTGCAGCCTCGGCCAATTCGGACTAGTTTGTGGCAATCGTGGCCGGAGATTTCGGACACGAGGGGAGGATGGTCGTCTTCGGGCGGCGGTCACGATCAAGAATAGCAACAAGAACAAAGAGTTGCCATGAGACCTCTGCTTTTTACGCTGCTTGCCTGTGCGGCCACGTCCGTTTTTGCCGCCGATTCCCTCACGGTGGCGGCGCCTGCGCCCGCAGCCGATCCTGCGGCCCTCGACCAGCGGTTTCATGACACGGTGCAGCCCTTTGTCGGCAAGTACTGCGCCGGCTGTCACGGCGGCCCCATGCCCACGGCCCAATTCAACCTTAAAGGGTACACCTCGCTTGAGCAGGTGAAGGAAGACTTCCCCCGCTGGCAGCTTCTGGCCCATCGCCTTGGCGCCCATGAAATGCCGCCCAAGCGGATGCCCCAGCCCTCGCAGGCCGAGATCGACAAGATCATCGCCTTCGTGCACGGCGTCGAAGCGGGCGAGATCAGGGCCCATGGTGGCGATCCCGGCCTGGTGTTGGCACGCCGCCTGTCCAATTCCGAATATGACTACACCATCCGCGACCTGACCGGCCAGGACCTGCAAGTCGCCCGCCAGTTCCCCGTCGATCCCGCCAACACCGCGGGCTTCGACAATTCGGGCGAGTCGCTGACCATGTCGCCGGCGCTGCTGAACAAATATCTCCAGGCTGCCCGCCAGGTGGCCGACAATATGGTGCTCACGCCCGACGGCATCGATTTCGCGCCCCATGCCATGCTCGTGGAAACGGACCGCGAGAAATACGCGATCCAGAATATCATCGCGTTCTACGAGGCTCAGCCGACCGATTTCGCCGACTATTTCCAGGCTGCCTGGCAGTATCGCTATCGCGCCCAGATGGGCCAGCCCAAGGCGACGCTGAACCAAATTGCGGCACAGGAAAAAATCAGCGCCGGCTATCTGCCGAAAGTGTGGGCGGTCCTGCACGACAAGAATGCCATCGGACCCGTCGCCAGGCTGCAGGCGATGTGGAATGCGCTGCCGGCGCCTTCGGGCCAGCCGGCCCCCTGGCAAATGGCCCAGCTTCATGCCGACTGCATGCAGATGCGCGAATTCGTGATTAAGATCCGCAGCCACACCGCGGTGCAGTTCGCCGCGCCGCATGTGGAGGGCCTGCCCGGCCAGTCGCAGCCGCTGCACAATTGGCGTCTGAAGGAATATGCCGCCTCGCATCGCCAGAGCGACCCGGCGGCCCTGCGCGCCGATAACGAGCCGGCGCCGGCGCTGCGGCCGGTGCCGCGCTTCCCCAAACTGCATGAAGATGCTTCGCCCCGCTGGGCCATTCTGATGGCCAATGCGCGCGCGACGGACCCCGATCTTGTATATCCGGCCGGCCAGAAAGCCCGGTATGTCGCCGCCTTCGCCCGTTTCGCCGACGTCTTCCCCGACACATTTTATGTCCGCGAGCGGGGCCGCTATTGGCCCGACAATTCGGTCGATCAGGGCCGCCTTCTCAGCGCGGGCTACCACAACAGCGGCGGCTACTACCGCGACGATACCGCGCTCATGCAGCTGGTTCTGGACAAGAAGGGCCAGGGCCAGCTTAACCGGCTGTGGGACGAATTCGACTTTGTCGCCGACCAGACTGCAAACACCTGGACCCAGTATTACTTCAACCAGAGCGGCGAAGTGGACGGCAATGGCGACGAATCCGGATCGCCCCGCCCCGAGCACAACAAGATCACCGACACCGCCGTGATCATGGGCTTGCGTGACAAATATCTGGCCAAGGCCGCGGCCGATCCCAATGCCAGCAAGGACGCGCCCGAAGCGATCCGCTACAATTTTGCCCGCATCGACGGCGTGCTGCGCCATGTAGAGGCCGAGCGCAAGGCGGCCGAACCAAGACAGATCCAGGCGATGCTGCGCTTCGCAGAGCGTGCTTATCGTCGGCCGCTGACGGAAAGGGACAAGAAGGACCTTCTCGGTTATTACAAGACGCTCCGCCAGAAGAGCCAGCTCGGACACGAGGATGCGCTGCGCGACTGCGTCGTCAGCATTCTGATGTCGCCGGATTTTCTCTACCGCTTCGATCTTCAGTCGGTGGCGGATGCCAAGGCCAAGCCCGCGCCGGGCAAGGCCTATGCCGCGGTGGCGCTGTCGCAATACAACCTTGCCAGCAGGCTGAGCTATTTCCTCTGGTCGTCCATGCCCGACCAGGAATTGCTGGAGCATGCCGCCAGGGGTGACCTCTCCCAGCCAAAGGTGCTGATGGCCGAGACCCGCCGCATGCTGGGGGACAGGCGCATGATCGGATTGGCAACCGAATTCACGGGCAATTGGCTGGTCTTCCGCCAGTTCGAGACCAACAATTCCGTCGACCGCCAGCGGTTCCCCACCTTTAACGATGATCTGCGTGAGGCGATGTTCCAGGAACCCGTCCATTATATGAATGACATCATCGCGCGCGACGGTTCGGTGCTGGATCTGCTTTATGGCGACTATACCTTCGTCAATCCGCCGCTGGCACGTCATTACGGCATGCCCGCCGTGGCGGGTGGCACCGATCACTGGGTGAAGGTGGATCACGCCACCGAGTATGGACGCGGTGGCATCCTGCCCATGGCGGTGTTCATGACGGCAAATTCGCCGGGCCTGCGAACCAGCCCGGTCAAGCGCGGCAACTGGGTGGTTCAGAAGGTGTTGGGCATCCGCGTGCCGCCGCCGCCGCCGGTGGTGCCAGAGCTTCCCAGCGACGAATCCAAGACGGACGCGCCCATCCGCGAGATGCTGGCGCAGCATCACAAGAATCCATTCTGTGCCTCCTGTCATGAGCGATTCGACTCCTTCGGCCTGGTGTTTGAAGGTTATGGGCCGGTGGGCGACAAGCGCGCCAAGGACCTGGCAGGTCGTCCGATCGACGCCTCGGCGGTATTCCCCGGTGGTGTGGAGGCCGTGGGCGTTGCGGGCCTGAAGAATTTCATCCGCTCCAGCCGCCAGGACAATTTCGTCGACAATCTCAGCCGCAAGCTTCTGGCATTTGCGTTGAACCGCTCGCTGGAAATGTCCGACGACGAGCTGGTCGAAAAAATGAAGGCGAACCTGGCCGCCAACGACTATCGCTTCAGCGCCCTGGTGGAAACAATTGTCCAGAGCCCGCAATTCCTCAATCGGCGCGTGACGGCGGAAGGGGCCGCGCAGAATGCGCCCCAGCCCGGTGCACCCAAGCCACAGCAGCCGTCTCCTCTTATCAAGGCAAGCTTCAAAAAGGCGGATTAATCATGACCAACTCCCGCGCTCCTTTCGTCTCTCGCGCTTTCTCCCGCCGCGCGGTCCTGCGTGGCGCCGGCTGTACGATGGCGCTGCCCTGGCTGGAATCGGTCAGTGCGATGGCCGACACGCCGTCCGCAGCGGATTTCCCCAAGCGCTTCGCCGTGATGTTCCTGGGCTGCGGCGTCAATGAAGATCACTGGAGCGCCGAGGGCCAGGGCGCGGACATGAAACTGTCCAAGACCCTGATGCCGCTGGAGCCGCTGAAGCAGAAGATCAATGTGATCGATGGCCTCTATGTGAAGACCCTGACGAATGAGGGCATTCACCCGGGCCAGACGGGCAGCCTGCTGTCCGGCATGCCGATTACCAAGGGCGCCATCATCCACTCCGGCATCAGCGTGGATCAGGTAATCGCCGGCCAGATCGGCCAGGATTCGCCCCAGACCTCGTTGGTGCTGGCCTGCGAGCAGCCCATGACCGGCTATCACGAGACCAACTTCAGCCTGGCCTATAGCTCGCACCTGTCCTGGCAGACGCCTGACTCCCCTGTGCCCGTGGAAGTTTATCCGGCATTGGCCTGGGACAGCCTGTTCGACAATCGCGGCAGCATGCTGAACCTGTCGGTGCTGGACCGGGTCAAGGACCAGGCCAAGGCCCTGTCTACCAAGGTCAGCGCGTCGGATCGCGGCAAGCTGGACGAATATCTCACCAGCGTGCGCGAAGTTGAAAAGCGCGTCGAGGTGATGCGCAAGGGCATGAATGACGCCCAGGACAAGGCCGGAACGCGGCCCGTCGCGACGATGGAGCGCCCGGCCAGCGGTCTGCCCGAGGATCTGCGCCAGCATGCCAAGCTGATGTGCGACATCATCGCCATCGCCTTCCAGACCAACAAGACCAAGGTCGCCTCGCTGATCATCAGCCGCGACCTGTCGGCGATGTACTATCCCTTCCTGAACGTGAAGGACGGCCACCACGCCGCCTCGCACAACAACAATTCCGACGATTACGAGCGGATTTCACGCTTCCACGTGGAGCAATTCGCCTATCTGGCGTCCAGACTGGACGGCATGAAGGAAGGCGACGGTTCGGTGCTGGATCACTCCTGCCTGATGTTCCTGTCGAACATGTGGATCGGCCGCAAGCACGACAATTTCCGCCTGCCGCTGGTGTTGGCCGGCGGGCTTGGCGGCACGCTTGAGACGGGCCGCACCATCAGCTACCTCAATGAGGGCGAGGACAAGCGCAAGATGTGCAGCCTCTATCTGTCGTTGATGGATCGCTACGGCATCAAGCAGAACAGCTTTGGTGACGCAACCGAGCGGTTGGAGCGCATCTGAGCGCCGCCGTTTGCGGCCAGGATCGGCTGATCGATTTGCGCCATGCAGCCGTTGCCGGTCGTGGGCATCTGATGCGTTGCTGTGAGTCTGCCGGGCCGATCCCGCTTCTTGGTTAAAGGCGTGCCCGCAGCTTCCGTGTCGCGCCAGCAATGATTGCGCTCCCATTCGCGCTCCGCTTGTCGTCGGCGTGCATTTGGCTCAATCCGTCGCGCCGCAGGTGCCTTCGGCGTTTACCGCTGTGGATGGCGATGTTACCGTTCATTCATGTAAAACTCACCCAAACCGGGGGGCGGTCGTGGGGGATACGCGATCAGGCAGTCTTCGGCCTGCACGGAGCGAAGCAAGAAAGGATCTCCTGCGCGTACTGGACGGCGCGGCCAGCGCCGTGCGGTTCAGCCGCGAGCTGCTCTTTTCGGCGATGGAAAATGTCGATCACGGCGTCAACGTAATCGATTCCGCGCTTTGCCTGGCGGCCTGGAATTCCCGCTTCGTCGAACTGTTCCGCTTTCCGCCAGGCTTCCTCCGGGTTGGCATGCCGGCGGAGGAGCTGGTCCGCTTCCTGGCCCCCGCTGGCGCCAGCGAAACCGAAATCCGCGAGTTCGTCGAACGCCGCCTCGCACCGATCCGGCGCAAGCAATCCTATGCCGTCGAGCGCGAGGTCCATGACGGCACCGTGATCAAGGTCAATGCGACGCCCATGTCCAACGGGCGCTACGTCATGACATACAGCGACGTTACCGAGCAGCATTTGGCCACGCGCGCACTGACCCGGGCCAATGAACAGCTTGAAGAGCGCCTGGCCTCTAGCCGGCGCGAGCTGTCAGCCGCCATAGATGATCTGGCATCGGCCAAGGATTTTGCCGAACGCGCAGCGCTCTCGCAGGCGCGGTTCCTGGCGGCCGCAAGCCACGATCTGCTGCAGCCGTTGCAGGCTGCCCGCCTGTTCGTTGCCTCCGCCGCAGATGCCAGCCGGGACGAAAGCATCCAGGGTCTCCTGGCCAATGCCGAATCCTCTATCGCCACTGCGGACCGGTTGCTCAGGGCGCTGCTCAACCTTTCCCATTACGAGGTGGGCGGCAAGAAGCCGTCGGGCAATCCGGTGGATGTGGGTGCGCTTCTGGCCGATCTGGAATGCCAGCTGGGGCCCCTGGCCAAGGTCAAGGGCCTGACTCTGAGAGTGGTCCCGACGACGCGTTTCGCCATGTCGGAGCGCGACCTGCTTCGCTCCATCGTGCAGAATATGGTGGTCAATGCCATTTGCTACACGTCCGCCGGAAGTGTGGTGGTCGGCTGCCGGACCGATCCGGCGGGGCTGCGGATCGAAGTTCGGGACAGCGGCCCCGGGATTCCGGCGGATGCCATGGACCGCATCTTCGAGGAATTCTCGCGGCTGGCGCCGGAAGAACAAAGCCGGCCCGGTAATGGCCTCGGCCTGGCCATCGCCCGACGCATCTGCGGCATTCTGGGCCATCGGCTGTCTGTGCGATCCAAACTTGGTGCAGGCAGCGTCTTTGCGGTGACGACGGCCAGCGCCTGCCCCATCAGGCCTCTTGGCGTGACACGCGCGGCCGGTACCCTGCCCAAGGGCTTTCGCATCCTGTGCGTTGATAATGACCCGGGCGTGCTGGAAGGCTTGATGGCAGCCTTCACCGGCTGGGGAGCGAAAGTTACCGCGGCCGGGTCCATGCGCGAAGCCTGCACACTCGGCGGCCCGTGGGATGCGATCGTCAGTGACTATGAACTGGGCGGGGACGGCAATGGCCTGGATCTGATCGAGGCGCTGTTCGACAACGCGCCAGTTCACGCCCTGCTGGCGGCGGACCTCAGCGATGCGGTGACGGAGCGGGCAGCCGGGCTGGGCATCGAGGTGATCCGCAAGCCCGCGGCACCCGCCATCCTGCACGCCTTTCTGATCCGCGCGCTGCGGGCCATGCCTAGAACAATTCCTCTTCGCTGAAGATTTTGCGGGCCAGGATCAGGGCTTCGGTGCGGCTGCCGACTCCCAGGCGCCGGTACATGGCGGTGACATAGGCCTTCACCGTATTTTCCGTCACCCCCATTTGAAAAGCGATCTGCTTGTTGCGCAGCCCCCGGCACAATCCCATCAGGATGCGTAGCTGGGCGGGTGAGAGGGATGCGATGCAGCGTTCTCTTTCGCCTACTCCGGCATTTTCGTTTGCCGGCTCCTGGGGTGGTGTCCAGATTTCGCCCCGCATTACGGCGTGCAATGCTGCCGCGATATCATCGCGGCTTGAGCATTTGGGAATATAGCCCGCCGCGCCGAACGCCAATGCCCTCTGTATCGTCGTTCCGCCGCTGTTTGTTGACACGATGACGGTAGGAATATGGGCGAAATCACTGCGTATCTGCATCAGGCCGGTGAAACCCTCACAGTCGGGCAGCCTCATGTCGAGCGTCACAAAGGCAACGTCGTCATTGTCGTCCAGCACCTGGCGCGCGCCGGCCAGGGTTTCCGCTTCGGCAATTCGCATGTCGGGAAATTCGCTGCGCACGACCTGCCGCAGCGCCTGCCGGAACAGCGGATGGTCATCAACAATCAGCGCCAGATTCATCAGCATGGCCCCACCTCAGGCTGAAAGAACGCACTTGCTTTGCTTATTGTGCTGATTTTGCGCCCATGTGCCAGCGCAAATATGCGCGAAAGTATATGGCTGCTCGGATTAACTGTGGCTGCCAGGCATCACTGCTATGCAGCAAAACCCCAATATACCAAGGTGCATATAGGTTCCCATTCCCCTGGATGTCAGTTTCGAAACCAAGCTGGGCCAAACCAGTAGAACATCCTTTAGGGGGGAATACCTGATGATTCACGGATTGACGACGACTCGCGTGCGCCTGGCAGGCGGCGTGGCCATGCTGGCGCTGAGCGCCGGCGCTGCGATGGCGCAGGGCGCGGCTCCTGGTGTGGAGCAGGTGATCGTATCTTCGACCCGTCTGCAAAATGCCGGTTTTGACGCGCCGACGCCGACCACGGTGATGAGCGCGGCGGACCTGGAAAAGACTGCCCAGCCCAA
>JAFKEU010000009.1 GCA_017308475.1 Alphaproteobacteria bacterium | reverse complement strand
GTTTTGTTCGCCCACGCCTTACGGCGTAGGCGAAACGCGCCCGGCCGCTCGCCCAAGCTCGCGGCGTCTCGCCGCTCAAAACAGTCCGCTGGACTGTTTTGTTCGCCCACGCCTTACGGCGTAGGCGAAACGCGCCTCGACGGATCGAAAGCGGGCGGTGGCGGACCATACATGTTGTCGCCCGGATCGCCCGGCTGGCACCAGAAATAGATCAGCACCAGCGCGATGACCAGGGTCGCCATGTTCACCAGCCAGAGCATCGGCAGCAGCGTCAGGGCAAAGAACCCGATGGCGAAAAAGCTCATGACCGCGAAGACGTTGAGAATCTGGCTCAGCGCCGCCACGAAGAACAGCACCCATACCAGCTGCCCATTGCGTCCAATGTCCTGAAGCCGCCGCGCGCCCAGGCTGGTGGCCGGCAGCAGCACTGCCAGGTTGTACAGCGCCCCCAGCGGCACGTGCAGGATACTGCCCACGATATGGGCCAGGATGGCGGCTATGATGTTGGCCAGCACGAAATACCAGAACTCCGCCCGGCCGACCCGGCCGGACATGTCGAAATAATGCTCGGTGATGATGCGCTTGTAGTTGTCGAAGATGGCTTGCGGATCCATGCCTAACCCCCTCTGTCTGCCCCGATGCACATCCAAATCGCTGTACCTGCGGGCCGGTTTGGCGTAATGCGCCCCGCGCAAGGCCGGTTTGCGGACCCTTTGGGAGCAACCCGACCATGACATAGCTTACACGGATTGTTCAGGTTGGGCCATCCGGGCCAGGGAATTGAAAGCGATGACGGCACGCATTTTCATCGACGGGGCAGCGGGAACCACGGGGCTGGAGATTCGCCAGCGCCTGGAAAACCGCGGCGAGCTTTCGGTGATTTCCCTGTCGGACGCCGAGCGCAAGGATGCGGCCGCGCGGGCGCGTGCCCTGAACGGTGCCGATCTGGTGATCCTGTGCCTGCCGGACGATGCGGCGCGCGAGGCAGTGTCGCTGATCGACAATCCGGATGTGCAGGTGATCGACGCGTCGAGCGCGCACCGCGTGGCGCCGGGCTGGACCTATGGTTTCGCCGAGCTGGAACCGGACGGCCATGAAAGGATCAAGGCAGCCCGGCGGGTAAGCAATCCGGGCTGCTGGGCGACCGGCTTCTTGGCGTTGACGCGGCCGCTGGTGCGCGCGGGGCTCGTGCCAGCGGATTTTCCCGTCACCGCGAACGGCGTGTCGGGCTATTCGGGCGGCGGCAGGAGCATGATCGCCGAGTTCGAGGACCCGAAGGCGCCCGACTACACGCAGACGGTTTCGCGCATCTATGGCCTGTCGCTGAAGCACAAGCACATCCCGGAAATGACCCGGCATTCGGGACTGGCCCATCCGCCGCTGTTCGAACCTGGCGTTGGGCGCTTCTATCGCGGCATGCTGGTGGAAGTGCCGCTGCCGCTGTGGGCGCTGCCCGGAAAACCGTCGCCGCGCGATATCCATGCGGCGCTGGCAAATGCCTATCGCGATCGCGCGCTGGTCAAGGTCGCCACGCCCGAGGACACGTCCGTCATCACCACCCTGGATGCCGAGACGATGGCGAATACCAACGCCATGGCGCTCTATGTTTTCGGCAATGAGGCGGCGGGCCAGGCACGCCTGGTCGCGGCGCTGGACAACCTGGGCAAGGGCGCCGGCGGTGCTGCGGTGCAAAACCTGAACATCATGCTGGGCCTGCCGGAGACGCAGGGGCTTTAGGACTTCTGGCATCGCGCGGCCCATGCTAGTGGGGCTGATGCTTCGAGGTTGGCTGGGCCTGGCAGTTGTCGTTGCCGCCGGTATTGCGCTGTTCGCCGGTGCGGTGCTGCATGCCCTGCATCGTCCGCCTCCGCCGCGCGGCTATAGCGGCATCGAATTTGCGCCCATGAGCCAGGCGGCGGAAGCGCGCACGCCTCTGCTGCCGTCCGGCGGCGCGCTGATCGGGCGGGTAGAGGCCAAAAGCCCTGCCGACGAGGCCGGCATCAAGGCGGGAGAGGTTGTCTCCCGGATCGACGGCCGCACCGTCGCTTCCGTCACCCAGGCCGCCCGCCTGATGCGTAATGCGCTCTCCGGCACGCGCATGGTGCTGACGCTCTACGACATCACCCAGGGCGAGGTGCATCCGCGCGATGTTGCGGTCACGCTGATCAAGGAGCCCGAGACGCCCCGAAAGCTGACAGTCAATCCGCTGCGCGTCATGGTGAAGGAACCCAGGCCGCCGCCCATCGCCGCCGCCAATGCCGCCTGGTCGCGGCGCATCCTGCGCGGCCCCACCATACGGCCGGTCCCGCTGTTCGGCCTGGGTTCGGGGGCATGCAACGGCTTTGCGCCCGAAGGCTGGCGCGTCGCAGGGCACGCGCCCGACAATTCCATGTTCCACGTCGCGGCGGGCGAGGGCTTTTCCCACGCCCTTTATCAGAGCGCCAGGCTTGATGGCGTGGCGCCCGAAGATTTCATCCGCGAATACCTGACCAGGACATTCGGCTCGCCGGCCGTGCTGGCGGCGCCGCAGCCGCGGCCGCACGGCTTTGTGCTGCATGATTTCGGCAACCGGCGTGGCGGGGCGGGCTTTGTGATCGCCCGTGTCACCGGCGGACGTATTGCGATGTGGATAGCGGCGGTAGCCGGCGCCGATGTGAGCTGGGCCCGGCCGCAGACCGGCGCGGTGGCGCTGGGCCTTTCGTGCCGCGCGCCCGGCGCGCCGGCTCCCAGGCCCCGCGACGGCCTTCTGGCGACGCGCATCTCGCTGGCCTGTATCCGCGGCCGGTGCAGCGAGACCGATTTCGCGGCCACCTATCTGACGGTGTTGCGCAAGGGGTTCGTGCACAACGTCAAGGGCGAGATGTTCCTGGTCAATCCGCGCCGCGATTTCTGGCAGAACGGTGCCGACGGCCCGGGCTTCTATCGCCAGACCGGCGGCGAGAATGAAAAGCTGGAGCCGGGAAGGATCAACTAGCGCCTACTGCGCCCTGACTTTCACATAGGTCCCAGGCGCGTCGCCCAGGATCTTCAGGCCGCCTTCGCCGGGCACGCGCGCCTGCACCTTGCCGCCAGACAGTTTCGACAGCCAGCCGTCCCAGTCGGGCCACCAGGAGCCGGGGCGCTCCTGCGCGCCCTTGCGCCATTCCTCCAGCGAGGCCGGAGCCCTTTCGGCGTCGTTGGTCCAATACTGATATTTCCCCGCCGCCGGCGGATTGATCACCCCGGCGATGTGGCCCGAACCGGCGATGATGAAGCGCAGCGGCCCGCCGAACAGGCGCGCGCCCTTGAACACCGACGCGGCCGGAGCGATGTGGTCTTCCCTGGCAGACTGGAAATAGACCGGCAGCTTCACCTTCGCCAGGTCCAGCTTCACGCCGGCCAGTACCATCTCGCCCCTGGCAAGCGCGTTCTTCTGGTAGCATTCGCGCAGATAGGACAGATGCAGCTTTTCGGGCATCCGCGTGGTGTCGGAATTCCAGTAGAGCAGGTCGAAGGGCATGGGCTGCTTGCCCAGCATGTAATTGTTGATCACGAAGGACCAGATCAGGTCGTTGGCGCGCAGCATGTTGAAGGCGCCCGCCATCTTCGAGCCCGGCAGCACGCCGCCCTGGCTGTCCATCTGGGCCTTCAAGGCCTCCAGCTGTGCCTCGTCGACGAATACCGACAGGTCGCCCGCCTCGCTGAAATCTGTTTGCGCCGCCCAGAAGGTGGCGGAATGGACGCGCCCCCCTTGCAGGTCCAATTCGCCCTTGGCCGCCATATAGGCGAGCGTGGCGGCCAGCAGGGTGCCGCCGATGCAGTAGCCGACGCAGTTGGGATCCTTCACCCCGGTGGCTTTCTCCACTGCCTCCAGCGCGGCGAAGATACCTTCGCGCATATACTCCTCGAAGCCCTTGTCGGCGGCGCGCGCGTCCGGATTGACCCAGGAAACCAGGAATACGGTGTAGCCCCGGCCCACCAGCCAGCGCACGAAGCTGTTCTCGGGCCGCAGGTCGATGATGTAGAATTTGTTGATCCAGGGCGGGAAGATCAGCAGTGGCCGCTCGTAAACCTCGTCGGTCGCCGGGGCGTACTGGATCAGCTCCATCGTGTCGTTGCGGAACACGACCTTGCCCGGAGCGGTGGCGACATTCTCGCCGATCACAAAGCCGTCGGCTGACTGGCGGATCGACAGTTCGCCCTGTCCGCGCTCGATGTCGGCCAGAAGGTTGTTAAGCCCGTTGACCAGATTCTCGCCATTGCTGGCGATCGTGGCGCTCAACACTTCGGGGTTGGTCAGGGGGAAGTTGGTCGGCGCCAGGGCATCGGCGAACAGGCGGGTGTAAAAGGCGATGCGCGCGCGCTCTTTCTCCTCGACGCCATGCAGATTGGCCACCACGTCCTGCATGGCATTTGCGGTCAGCAGATAGCTCTGCTTGATGAAGTCGAATATCTCGTTCTGCTGCCATTCCTCGGCGCGGAAGCGGCGGTCCCCGGGCGATGGCTCGATCACGGTGGGTGCATCGCCGCCCAGCATGCGCCGGGCGGTGGATTCCCAAAGAGTCATTACGCTGTTCCACCAGCGGGCCTGGCTTTGCGCGACCATCTCCTGATTGGTGCCCAGGGCCCCGACCAGCGCCGATAGTGCGCCCGATATGTTGAGGGGATCGAGCGAACCCTGCTTGCCCCGCGCCGCCATGCGCGCGCCGAACTCGACCAGCAGTTCCTGGCTTTTCAGCGCGACCGCCACCATGTTGCGGGCAAACTGTTGTGCGTCGAAGGCCGGATCGGTGCCGGGTGATTCGGCTCCTTCCCGTGTTCCCTTGGACCTTTTGGACACATCAACCTGGGCGGGGGCCGGGCGGGGGGGCGCCTTTGGCGAGACTTTTGGGGACATGTGGGGTGCGGCGGCCTCCTGAAGCCGTGATACCGCGACCGCACCGGACCGGGCAAGGCGCGGTTTGGCCGGGCGCCCGCTGGACGCGCCCAAATACCGCAAACAGTTCATGTAATTTGATTATCGCCGTGCTGGCGCGATGGCTGAAGGCGGGGTATATCGCAACTGACGGGTTTGATGCGCGCCGCGCATCGGCGTTCTTGTGGGCCGTTGGAAATTTCGGACATCGGATTTTGGACTACGGGATATGCGGACAATGACAAAGCAGTTTGGCCGTCCTGTGATGCGGCTCGCGGTGGTGGTGGCCCTGGCCATCAGCGCCACGGCCTGCGAAACCGTGTCCGACCTCGATCCGACCGGACTGCTGAGCGACGATACAGCGCCACTGCCGGCGGACGACGCGGCGCCCACTGCCGCTTCGGATGCCGACGTGACCACGCCGGACCTGGCGGCGCTGCCGCCGCGCCCGGCTGCGCCCGATGCCACGCAGCAGAGCCAGGCGGCACAGCAGGTCGCCGCAGCCGGCGCCCAGGCCCAGTACAGTGCCGATGCGCTGCGTGCCGGAACCGAAGCGACGGCGCCGCCGCCGGTGCCCGCTTCCCCTGGGGCGCCTGCCCAGGCCATGCTCGACGCGCCGCCCACGGCCGATGCCGTGCCGCCGACTGCGGTCGCCAGCGCCGCGCCCCCCAGTGCCCAGCCACCCAGTGCCCAGCCGCCCAGTGCCCAGCCGCCCAGTGCCGAACCCCCCAGTGCGGAGCCGCCGACCGCGGTCGCCAGCGCCGAGCCTCCCAGCGCCCAGCCGCCGGGCGCGGAACCTGCCGGCGCCCCTTCGGCCGCCGCGCCGACGGCCGCCCAAGCACCTGCTCCGGCGCCGGTCACCACGGCCACCATGGCGCCCCCGCCGGGGGCCGAGCCTGCCGTTCCCGCCGTGCCGCTCGGTAGCGCCCGGGGAACGGTGCTGGCCTCTGCCGCGCCATCCGACGCCCAGCTGGGTTTCAAGCCGTCCTCGGCGCCGCCGCTCAACCCGGACATCGCCAACTGGGTTTCCAGCCCGATCCTGGCCCATTACCGCCAGACTGCAGCGCTGGCCGGCGCAGCAGGCGCCGCAGGCGCTGTCATCCCCAACACGAATGCCGCGTCCGGCACGCCCGCGGCGATGGCGGCGGCCATGAATGGCGGCGTTCCTCCCGCCGAGATCATCTATTTTCCCGGCGACGGGGTGGCTCTGCCGGCGGCCGCCCGCAAGCAGATCAGCCAGGCCGTGGCCGCCTTCAAGGCCAATGGCGGCACCGGCACCGTCAAGGTGGTGGGCCATTCCTCCAGCCGTACCGGCAACATGTCGGTGGAACGGCACCTGGAAGTGATCTTCCAGAAGTCGCAGCAGCGGGCCAATGCCGTGGCCCAGGCCCTGATCAAGGCGGGGATTCCCGCCGGCAAGGTGATGGTGGAAGCGGTGGGCGACAGCCAGCCCATCTATTACGAATCCATGCCGCGGGGCGAGCAGGGCAACCGCCGGGCGGAAATCTTCCTGCAGGGGTGAGGCGCGACCGGCATGGCCGGTCAAATCGATCCAGTGGATCGATTTGAGCGTCAAACGCCGCGGGCTTGGGCGAGCGGCCGGGATAGCCAAATTTTCGCCGCGCACGGCTCTTATGCCGGTCCCGATATTGACGGGCAGGGGCGAAAGCACCGACTCTGCCTGTTGCAGAAGCACCCAGAAAGATTCGGCCCCGAAGGCTTTTCGACCCATGAACACCGACTTCTACCGCATCAAGCGGCTGCCGCCCTATATCTTCGAGGAAGTGAACCGCCTGAAGGCAGCCGCGCGGGCCCGGGGCGAGGACATCATAGATTTCGGCATGGGCAATCCCGACATGCCCACGCCCAAGTATATCGTCGACAAGCTGTGCGAGACGGCGCGCGACCCGCGCTCCAGCCGCTACAGCGCCAGCCGCGGCATCAAGGGACTGCGAAAGGCCCATGTCGCCTACTACCAGCGCCGCTTCGGCGTGACGCTGGACCCCGATCGCGAGGTGATTGCCGCCCTGGGTTCCAAGGAAGGCTTCGCCAACCTGGCCATGGCCATCACCGCGCCGGGCGACGTGGTGCTGGTGCCCAATCCGGCCTATCCCATCCATGCCTTCGGATTCATGATCGCGGGCGCCGCCATTCGCCATGTGCCCGCCACCAGCCCGGAGGAATATCTTTCGCGCATCGGCATGGCGACGCGCCATTCGGTGCCTTCTCCGCTGGCAATGGTGGTGAACTATCCTTCCAATCCCACCGCCCAGGTCGTGGACCTGGATTTCTACAAGGAGGTCGTGCGCTTCGCCAAGAAGCACGAGATCTGGGTGCTGTCGGACCTTGCCTATGCCGACATCTATTTCGGCGACAATCCGCCCCCTTCGATCTTGCAGATCGAAGGCGCCCGGGACATCGCCATCGAATTCCAGTCGCTGTCCAAGACCTACTCGATGCCCGGCTGGCGCATGGGCTTTGCCGCCGGCAACGAGAAGCTGATCGGCGCACTCGCCCGCATCAAGTCGTACCTGGACTATGGTGCCTATACGCCCATCCAGGTTGCGGCGGCAGCAGCACTCAACGGGCCGCAATCGGTGGTCGACGAAATCCGCGCGGTCTACAAGTCGCGCCGCGACGTGCTGGTGAAGACCATGGCGCAGGCGGGCTGGGAAATTCCCGCGCCGGAGGCCTCGATGTTCGCCTGGGCGCCGGTTCCCGAGCGCTATCGTGAAAAGGGCTCGATGGAATTCGCCAAGGACCTTCTGGTGCACGCCAAGGTGGCGGTGTCGCCGGGCATCGGCTTCGGCGAGTATGGCGAAGGCTATGTGCGCGTGGCGCTGGTGGAGAATGAGCACCGCATCCGCCAGGCGGCGCGCAATGTGAAGAAGTTCCTGACCCAGGGCACCAACATGGCGCCGTCCGACCTGTCATCGCTGGCGCAAGTGAAGTGACGCGCGCGGGCATGAACAAATCGCCATTCCGCATTGCCATTGCCGGGCTGGGCACCGTCGGCGGCGGCGTCGTCAAGGCGCTGACGGCGCGAGGGGAAGAACTGTCCCGCCGCGCCGGCCGCGAACTGAAGCTGGTGAGCGTGTCGGCCCGCGATCCGAGGAAGGCGCGGGGCTATGCGTTGACCGGCTGGACCGCCGATCCGCTGGAGCTGGCACGGGGCGAGGCCGATGTGGTGGTGGAACTGATCGGCGGCGATGAAGGCATCGCCCGCGACCTGGTCACCCTGGCGCTGAAGAACGGCAAGCATGTGGTGACGGCCAACAAGGCGCTCCTGGCGCGGCACGGCACCGAGCTGGCCGAGCTGGCCGAATCCAGGGGCGTCACCCTGAAATTCGAGGCCGCTGCCGCAGGCGGCATTCCGATCCTGAAGGCGCTGCGCGAGGGGCTGATCGCGCAGCCGATCGAAGCGGTGAAGGGCATCCTCAACGGCACCTGCAATTACATCCTGACGGAAATGGAAAGCAGCGGCCGCTCCTTTGCCGCGGTGCTCAAGGAAGCCCAGGCCAGGGGCTATGCGGAAGCCGATCCGACGCTGGACGTGGGCGGCGGCGATACCGCGCACAAGCTGGCACTGCTCTCCAGCCTGGCGTTCGGCACGCGGCCCGACCTGGATTCCATTTCCGTGGAAGGCATCGAGCACATCACTCCGGACGACATCGCCTATGCGCGCGAGTTCGGTTTCCGCATCAAGCTTCTGGGCGTCACCCGCAGGGTGGGCGAGGGGATTGAGCAGAAAGTGCATCCCTCCATGGTGCGCCAGCGCTCGCCGCTGGCCAACGTGGACGGCGCGCAGAACGGCGTGATGGTGGATGCCGGCGCCGCCGGTTCCTTCTTCTTCTCGGGCCGCGGCGCCGGCGAGACGCCCACCGCCAGCGCGGTGATCGCCGACATCGTGGAAGCCGCATCGGAAACGCCGTCGCCGGTGTTCGGCCGGCCCGCCAGAAGCCTGACCCGACTGGTTCCGGCTGACGCGAAAGCCGCGGTTTCCCCCTGGTATCTGCGCTTCGAGGTGCTGGATGTGCCCGGCGTCCTGGCCCTGATCGCCGGCCATCTGGCCGAGGCGGGAGTTTCCATCGAGAGCATGATCCAGCGCGGCCGCGATCCCGGCGAGCCGGTGGCAATTGTCATGATCACCCACGAAACGGCCCAGGCCAATGTGGAGCGTGCCTTGAAGGCCATCGCCGCGTCGGACAAGGTGCGGTCCCGCCCGTGCATGATTCCCATGGAAGCGGCCTGACCGGCGGCCGCAACAAGAAGAGACCAGCATCCATGACCGAGATTCGTCCCCCCGAAGTCCACTACCCCCTCGATCGCGCCTTCGCGCTGGAAGCGGTGCGCGTGACCGAGGCGGCGGCCATCGCCGCTTTCGCCCAGATCGGGCGCGGCAACGAACACGATGCCGACCAGGCAGCGGTCGAAGCGATGCGCGCGGCCTTCAACCGGCTGCCCATCGAAGGCACCGTGGTGATCGGCGAGGGCGAGCGCGACGAGGCGCCCATGCTCTATATCGGCGAGAAGGTGGGGCTTGGCGGAACCGCGGTCGACATCGCGCTCGATCCATTGGAAGGCACTACGCTCACCGCCAAGCAGATGGCCAACGCCCTGGCAGTAATGGCGATGGCCGAGCCGGGCACCATGCTGAACGCGCCCGACACCTACATGGACAAGATCGCCATCGGCCCCGGCTTTCCGGAAGGGTTGATCGACCTGGATGCCGAGCCGGCGGCCAACATCGCGGCCATCGCCCGCGCCAAGGGCGTCAGCCCCACCGACATCACCGCGCTGGTGATGGACCGGCCGCGCCACGAGGCGCTGATCGCCAAGATCCGCAAGGCCGGCGCAAAGGTGAAGCTGATCACCGACGGCGATGTGGCCGGCGTGATCGAGACCACCAATCCGGCCACCGGCGTCGACATCTACATGGGCATCGGCGGTGCGCCCGAAGGCGTGCTGGCGGCGGCGGCGCTGCGCTGCGTGGGCGGCCAGATGCAGGGCCGGCTGGTGTTCCGCAACGACGATGAAAAGGCACGCGCCGCCAAATGGGGCATCAGCGACCTCAATCGCAAATACGGGCTGATGGACCTGGTGGCGGGTGACGTCGTGTTCTCGGCCACGGGCGTCACCGATGGCGCCATGCTGCGCGGCGTGCACCGCGATGGCGGCGAATTCATCACCACCGAAAGCGTGGTGATGCGCTCGGCCACCGGAACGGTGCGCTGGATCCGTGCGCGCCATCGCCGCGACAAGAGTGTCTGACACGGCGCTGACCCAGGCGCCCGCCGCGGCGGCCTTCGGCGTCGCCCATTCCTTCACGGCCCGGCGCTGGCTGATGCGTCCTGCGGATGAGGCGGTGGAACGCGAATTGCTACGTTCCATTTCGCCGGTGCTGGCGCGGCTTCTGGCGGTGCGCGGCATCGGCGTGGCTGAAGCCGCCGACTATCTCGCCCCCCGGCTGAAGAACCTTCTGCCCGATCCATCCATCCTGCATGACATGGACAAGGCGGTTGCCCGCGTCGCCGCCGCACTGACCGCGGGCGAGCCCATTGCCGTGTTCGGCGACTATGACGTGGATGGCTCGACTTCGGCGGCGCTGCTGAGCGATTTCTTTTCCGCCCTGGGCGCCGTGCCGCGCATCTACATTCCCGACCGCATGACCGAAGGCTATGGCCCGTCGCCGGCGGCGATGCGCACGCTGCATGGGGAAGGCGCCAGGCTGGTGGTGACGGTGGACTGCGGCGCCGCGGCAATCGCCGCGCTGGACGAAGCCCGCGCGCTCGGCATGGATGTGGTAGTGCTGGACCATCACAAGGTCGATGCGTCGCCGCCTGCACTGGCCCACGTCAATCCCAACCAGCCCGACGACCGGTCGGGCCTGAACCACCTGTGCGCGGCAGGCGTGACTTTCCTGTTCCTGGTGGCGCTGAACCGGCACCTGCGCGAGACCGGGTTCTACGAACTGCGCGGCATGGAAGAACCCGACCTGCGCTTGTTCCTCGACCTGGTGGGCCTGGCCACGGTGTGCGACGTGGTCCCGCTGACCGGCGTCAACCGCGCCTTTGTCCGCTTCGGGCTGGGCCAGCTTTCGTCCCTGTCGCGGCCCGGCCTGGCGGCGCTGGCGGGGGTGGCGGGGGCCAAGGGGCCCTTCACGCCCTATCACCTGGGCTTCGTCTTCGGGCCGCGCATAAACGCGGGGGGCCGGGTAGGCCGCTCCTCGCTGGGCGTGGACCTCCTGACGGCGCGCCAGGCCGAGGCGGCGGGCGATTTCGCGCTCCAGCTAGACCTGCACAACCGTGAGCGCCAGGCCATTGAGAAACTGATCCTGGAGGAGGCAACCGCCATGGCCGCCGCCCAGGCCAACGCGCCCTTCGTGCTGGTGGCGGGCGAGGGCTGGCATCCCGGCGTGGTCGGGATCGTTGCCGGACGGCTGAAGGAACGCTTCAAGAAACCGGCCTTTGTGGCTGGATTTGAAGGGGGAATGGGCCGTGGTTCAGCCCGCTCCATCCCCGGAATAGACATCGGAAACATAATCCGCGCCGCTGCCCAGGCGGGGGCCATCGAATATGGCGGCGGCCACGCCATGGCGGCGGGCTTCTCGCTGATGGGCACCCAGCTGGAGGGCTTCCGCCGCTTTGTGGACGACGCCTTCGCCGGCACCGGCGCGGCGCTGGCTGCGGCCAATGATCTGTACCTGGACGCGGTGGCGTCCGCTGGCGGCGCCAACATTGCCCTGGCGCAGGAGATCGCCGGGGCGGGCCCCTTCGGCGCGGGCAACCCGGAGCCGCTGCTGGGCGTGCCGGACCTGCGCGTGGCCTTTGCCGATGTGGTGGGCGGGGCGCACGTAAAGCTGCGCCTGGCGGGCGGGGGCGGCGCCATGCTGGATGCCATCGCCTTCCGGGCCGTGGGCATGCCGCTGGGAGAGGGCCTCCTGGCCAGCCGGGGGCGGACCATCCATGCGGCCGGGCGGCTGCGGCTGGACGACTGGAACGGCCGCACGCGCGTGCAGCTGGAGGTCGAGGACGCGGCCCCCGCGACGGCCTGATCGTTGGCCAAACCGGCCCGCCAAATGGGTTGCCAAACGGATTTCGGGCCGGTAAACCCCCGGCTCCTCCGGCCGCGCCCTTCGTCTATCGGTTAGGACTCAAGATTTTCAATCTTGCAAGAGGGGTTCGACTCCCCTAGGGCGCACCAAAAAACCCAACTAAGCAATTGAAATTACTTACTTATTTTTAGGTAAGTCCGAAATGGGGGAATCGCACTTTGATCCCGTGCTCTACAGCCACATGCTCAACTCGGAGAGAGCCATGTCGAGACCTACGGATCAAAAGCAAATTGCCTTCAACTATGGACAACTTCATGGACTGAAAGCGCTGGTCAGGGCACTCGTGCGAACGCATCCGGATTGCGCTTTATTGCTGAAGGAATTTCAGAGGTCGGGCGCTGTGGGGTTAGATCAGTTGCGCGCATCGCCAGTGCCGCACGGAGCCAATCAAGCGTATCGACAACTATGCGATGAATTTATCGTGGTGATCGGACGAAATATCCAGGTAGCGCGCCGGCCGCGGCGCGTTCCATAAAAGGAGGGGGATTGGGTATGGACACTGGTGCCACGATTGCCGGGATCGTAATGGGCGCAATCTTTGCAGGCGCCGGCAAAATTTTTTTCGACTACTACCAGCGAATTCAGAATCGCAACGGCATTGCATCAGCTATCGCTGGAGAAATTTCCGGTATCATTTATGGAGCTGAGACCAGTCAGCACGCTCAAAGGTTTGCCGCGATGGCCGCGCTGTTGCGTTCGGCGGCTCCCCCGACACCGCCTTGGGCATTTTTTGACATGACTCACAAACCGACTCCCGTATTGGATGCCTATATCGACCGGATAGGTGATCTTGGGGGAGAGTTGCCTGCGCGAGCGGCGCATTTTTACACGCTGCTTGGCGGAATACGGCTCAAGACAAAAATTCTTGCTAGCGGCTACTACCACACAAATCCCCTAGCTGCCGCGGCCGAAATTGATGCGGGCCTGGCAATTTGGGCCATTGCCTCGGCAGAGGGAAAACTATTGGTGAAAGATCTCCAAGCCCTGAGTGGCTAACGGTCCTTCAGCGTCGTCTTAGGTGGGGCCGGTGTCTCAAATAACCGTTATGGTTCAATGGCCCCTAATACGGCCTCACCTTTGCCTAACCCATTGGCCGGAAACAAAAGTACAAGTCCCCTAGGGCGCGCCAAGGTCCGCGCGCAAAGCGCGCTTAGAGGACCTGGTACCACCGAGCGGCGCAGCCGCGAGTGGGCGCCATTCATTCCCCACTTCGGCGAGTGGATGATTTCGCGGCCTTCTTTCTTTTCGCCCCGAACCATTTCTTCGCCTTCGGGTTGCGATGCGGGCAGCCGGGCCAGCAGCAGGGGCGGCGCATGCCCTCCTTCAGCTGCGCCACCAGCCGCTGCACATGCTCTTTGCGCGTCTCATCGTTCTTGACGATGGTGACCCAGCAGATCCATTCGTTCCGTGCCAGCGGCGTGATGCCTTGCCACGCCGCCAGCGCGGTGGCATCGGCGCCCAGCGCCTTGCGCATGTCGCCGGGCAGGTCGTGAACCACGCCGCCGGATATCGCCTTCTCCGCCATGTCAGCGACTATAGCGCCCGGACCGCCGTGTCCCAGTTCCTATTTGCGCGCCCCGCGCACAGGGCCCAGCCGCTCCTTGCCCACCGCGAAATCGTCGATCCACACCGTGAAGCCGTCGCCGGTCGCCGGCTGGTAGTTGGTGAAGCCTACCGACAGCGTCTGGAACGCGGCGGGAATCTCGATGCCTTCGTAATTGCCCGCGCCCTTGTGCTGGCCGATGTCGGCGACTTCCTTGCCGTTGACGTAGAACTGATAGGTCTGGGTGGCGTAATCGGCATGCCATTCCAGCAGGGTCCAGTCGTCGGTGAATTTCTGCGCGATTGCCGACTTCGGCCCGAATTCCTTGCGGCCCTTGGGCGGCTGGACGTTGTAGAAATAATTGAACTGGCCGGTTGGATAGAACAGCAGCGTCGCCAGGCGCACATCGATCAGGTCGTTCGCCAGCGGGCTGGTGGCCTTGCCGTCGACAAAGGTGGCGTGGATCAGCCGCCCGGTCGGCATCGGGGTGGGCGTCTTCATCTTGTAATAGAGCCGTCCCCAATGCTCGCCGCCCAGCGCCGCGACCTTGGCCGGGTCCAGGCTGATGAAGCGGCCGCCCCGCACGGCGGGATCGATGCGCAGGGCGTGCGTGCCGCTGTGGGCGACGCCCTGTTCGACTTCGACGTCGCCGGTCTTGGTGAAGCCGGCGGGGATCGCCCCGGGGGCCGTCGATTCAAAATCTTCCGATGCGAGGACGCCGGGCGCAGGCGCCTGGCTGGTGGCGGCACAGCCGGTCAGAGCAACAGCCAGCATCGCGGCAGACGCCGCGCAGAAAGTCTTCATGGAAAGTCCCCATCCCTGTTTTGACAGGCAACCTATCGGTTCACCCCGAAGGGGTCCATATCCCGGCGCTGTCGTTTGGCCGACCCTTTGATGAAACCCAGTTAATGATCTCTCCCAGGCGCGCCTTTCGCTCCTGATCACGCCGAAGCTGTGCCTCATTGGCAGCGCGATGCGGGCTGGTTCCGCCTTGTCCACCTGCCTTCGCCGTCATGCGATACTGGCGCGATGAGATGTGCCGCGCCGACCCCCGTCTTCCAATCATGCCGTTTCGGCATCGCTGCCGCCGCGCGTTGTCCATCAGCCCAGGGGGAGGGGGGAGGGTGCAAAAGTGAGAAAACGAATAGGCTTCACGCTTGTGGGGACTGGGCTTTGCGCATCCTGCGTCCGCCGCAAGCCGTCATGGCCGCCGCGCCTTGTCCACCCCTTGTCCGCACTCGGGCGATGCTAGCCCAGCACCACATCCCGCCGCGTATGCCAGCGCCTGTTCAGGAAGCGCCGTGCCGGCTGCTCGATGGCATAGAAGCTGGCTATGCCGGCGATGATCGCCACGGGCAGCAGCCACCAGCGGGGAATCTCCATGTTACGTGCCAGCCGGAAGAAGGGCTGCTGCCACAGATAGATGGAATAGGACCACAGCCCGATCCGCACCAGCAGGGGATGCTCCAGGATGCCCAGCGCGAAGGCGGGCGCGCGCTCCATCAGCACCAGGCTGACGGCCAGGCATATCGTGCCGACACTGTATTTGAGCGGGTCGGGCACGAACTTGATGCTGAGGGTAACGCCGATGATGCCCAGGATCACAGGCATCCACCGGCCCGAAAGCGCCTGCGGCACGTCGCGGTGAAGCAACAGATAAGCGATGGCGCCCACCAGGATGGATGCGCCGCGCGCGTCGCTGCGCCAATAGACGGTTTCATAGGAAAGCCCCATTGCCGTCTCGATCGCGCCATTGACCATCATGGCCAGCGCGATCACCGCAAGAACGCGGACAAGCGGGAACCGCCAGTGCCGCCACGCCAGCGCGACGAGCGCCAGCAGGATATACATGTGCTCCTCGATGCACAGCGACCAGGCATGGTCGAGCACATTGCTGACTCCGATCCACAGATGCGTATAGTTGGTGGTGAAGGTGATGGTGGAAAGGAACTGTCCCATGGTCGGGTCGTGTGCGCCGGCCGCCACCGAGACCAGAAGCAGCAGGATGGCGAGCGCGAACAGCGCGGGATAGATGCGCGAGACGCGCCGCGCGAAGAAGTTGGGCAGCGGCGTATTCCGGACGAACAGGATCTCGGCCATCAGCCGTCCGCTCAGCACGAAGAACAGTTCCACGCCCAGCCGGCCGGTATTGATGCCGCGCTTTATGAGGAAGTGGTCGATCAGTACGCCAATGAGGGCGGCCCCGCGCCAGCCGTCAAGATATCGGATACGCGCGCTGTGCGCATGGGCGGCTACCGGCTGCGCGCTGATCCTGTCCTGCTCCGTGGCGCCATAGGCCGGATTGCTCATGCGCGGGAGTGTGCCCGTTTTGCGCCCCCCGGGAGTGTGACAATTCTGTGCGAGATCAATGCAGGGAAAGCAGCCTGATTGCGCTCCCGGCGCCCGCATTTTCTGGACAAATCCGGGCAAAAAGCTTCTGCTGGCGGCCTGTCCATTTTTTAGAGGAGGTCATAATGCGTGAAGTCAGGAGCCTCGTTCTTGCAGCAGCCCTGGTGTCCCTCTGCGCGGCGCCGACATTGGCCCAGGCGCCGAAGCGCATGTCGCTCACCAGCGCGTCCTTCCAGGATGGCGCCATCATCCCGGACAAATACACCCAAGCCAGCGCCTCTCCCGTTTCGCCGGAGCTGAGCTGGAAAGATGCGCCTGAAGGCACGCAGAGCTTCGCCCTGATCGTCGATGATCCTGACACAGCGCTGCAGCACAGCACCAACGAAGTGCTGCACTGGGCGGCGTTCAACATCCCCGCAGCCAAGACTTCGCTGCCCGAAGGCGTGCCCAATGAGGCAACCCTGCCCGACGGCACCATCCAGCCGCTCAACACCGGCAGGAAGCCTGGCTTCATGGGGCCAGGCGCGCCGTGCTGCGTCTACCACCACTACACATTCCAACTCTATGCGCTGGACACGAAACTCAGCCTGGGGCCCGACGCCACGCGCGCCCAGATCATGAGCGCGATGGACGGCCATGTGCTGGGCAAGGCAGTGGTGGTGGGCCGTTTCCACAAGCCGCAATGAATCCGTAAAGGAACTTTTCGGGGCAGGATGCGGCGGCGAATGCCCCCGGACCGCCCCCAGCCGGGCGCGAATACGCCACAGAAGCGCCATCTGGCGCGCCGTTGATGCTGGTTCCCGCAAGTAAAAAGGAGAGGGGAATGCAGATCACGTCAGCAAGAACTGCGGCGCTGTTTCTGGCAACGGCGGTCGCGCTGGGCGGTTGCGCCACACGCGAATCCGTCCGCAATGCCCAAGCGTCCGCCGACATGGCAGACCGCCATGCCGGCACCGCCCAGGCCAGGGCCGACGAAGCCTATGGCGTGGGCAACCAGGCCCTGGGCGTCGGCAATCAGGCTCTTGGCGTTGGCAATGACGCCAAGATGGCGGCCATGACTGCCGACCAGAAGGCCGAAGCCAACCATGCCGAGATGATGAAGCTCAAGCGCCGGGTGGTCTATCTGGAAAGCCGGATCAATCCGCATCACAAGAAGCATCATCGGGTGGTGCGTCACAAGGTGCAGAAGAAGACGGCAGATCAGCAGGCAAAGTCCAACAACAGCTGATACGAAAAACCCCGCGGACGATCGCTGCGGGGTTTCTCTCATCCATCATTTTAAAGAGCCCATGTCGATCACGAAGCGGTATTTCACATCGCTTCTGAGCATGCGGGCATAGGCATTCTCGATATCCTGCATCGAAATCATCTCGATGTCCGAGGTGATGCCGTGTTTGGCGCAGAAGTCCAGCATTTCCTGGGTTTCCGGAATGCCGCCGATCAGCGAGCCGGCGATGGCGCGCCGCTTGAACACCAGGTTGTACACGGCCGGCGAGGGGTGCGGCGTGGGCGGCGCGCCCACAAGCGCCAGCGTGCCCTCACGCTTGAGCAGGGCCGTATAGGCGTCCAAGTCGTGCGGCGCCGCCACGGTATCCAGGATCATGTCGAAGCCGCCCGCGTGTTTCCGCATTTCCTCCGGTCGGGTCGAGATCACCACCTCGTCGGCGCTCAGCGCCTTGATGTCAGCGACCTTGCCGGGCGATGTGGTGAATGCCACCACATGTGCGCCCAAGGCATGGGCCAGCTTGACGCCCATGTGGCCAAGGCCACCGATGCCGACGATGCCGACCTTCTTTCCCGGACCGGCGCCCCAGTGGCGCAGCGGAGACCAGGTGGTAATGCCCGCGCACAGCAGCGGTGCGGCCCCGGCCAGATCGTTTTCGGTGTGGGTGATTTTCAGCACGAAATGCTCGTCCACCGTGATGGCGGCGCTATAGCCGCCAAGGGTGTTCTCGCCCCCGCCCACTGGGCCGTTATAGGTTCCGGTGAAGCCGACCGGTCCGTCGCAATATTGCTCCAGCCCCTCCTGACAGGCCGAACAGGTCCGGCAACTGTCGACCATGCAGCCGACACCCACCAGGTCGCCCGGCTGGAATCGGCTGACCTCGCTGCCAACGCCGGTCACCTTGCCGACAATCTCGTGGCCCGGGACACAGGGGTACTGCGTGCCAGGCCATTCGCTGCGGACTGTGTGCAGGTCGCTGTGGCAGACGCCGCAGAACAGGATTTCGATCGCCACATCCTTGGGGCCGGGCTCGCGCCGGTTGATGGTATGGGGACCAAGGGGGGCGGCGGCGGACTGGGCAGCATAGGCTTTGGTCTGCATGGCGAACTCCTGGAAATGGTGGGGATGGGACTAAGATAGGTCCCGGCTGAGACTGGGCCAGGGGATTGCGGCGTTTCGTCCTAAGCCAGTTGACGCACCGCAGCAGGGAACTTACCACCCCCCCCGCACACAGAGGATTGCCATGCGCATCGATCAGATTCCCGTCGGCAAGAATGCCCCGAATGACGTCAATGTCATTGTCGAAGTGCCAATCGGCGGCGAGCCCATCAAATACGAGCTGGACAAGGCGGCCGGCGCACTGGTTGTCGACCGCTTCCTCTACACGGCCATGCGTTATCCGGGCAATTACGGCTTCGTGCCCCACACCCTGTCGGGCGACGGCGATCCGGTGGATGTGCTGGTGGCCAACAGCCGCGCCATCGCGCCAGGCGCGGTGATCAGCGTGCGCCCAGTAGGTGTGCTGCTGATGGAAGACAATGCCGGGCCCGACGAGAAGATCATTGCGGTCCCCTCCAGCCACATCAGCGCCCGCTTCGACGGCATTGACAACTACAACGACCTGCCTGAAATCACACTGAAGCAGATCGAGCACTTCTTCGCGCACTACAAGGACCTGGAGCCCGGCAAGTGGGTGAAAATCATCCGTTGGGGCGGCGCCGACGAAGCGCGCAGGCTGATTGAGGAAGGCGTAGCACGGGCAACGAAATAGGCTACCAGCGATAGGACATCTGGATCATCGCGCCGCCGGGCGCAGGCTCCATCGATGTCTGGATGTGGTAGCGCTCCTCGAAAGGCGTGGTCAGAATATAGCCATATCCGGCGGCCAGAGCCGAGCTGGCCAGCGTGTCATACCAATGATGCTGCTTGGCCTGGACCCGGCTGTAGGAAACGAACTGGGTGACGGCAAAGGCGGGCAGTCCATATTCCCAGCCATAACGCCCCCACAGGAAGGACGAGCCCGAGGCGGAGAGTGCCGTGGTCGCGGAAGGAAAGGACCGGAAGTCCGAACCGTCGGGCCGGCGCTCGCGTACGAAACTCTTCAGCGCATAGGCGGTGCCGACGGTCAAGACGGTTTCCACCACAAGCTGGGCCGAGCCGACGCGGTCATGCTTCAACAGGGTGATGCCACCCGCCACCATCGGAAGGGCAATCGAAAGTGCGGTGCCGGCGGTTTCGACAGTCTTGCTGCCGGAACTGGCCGATGTTCCGGCCCGGGCGGCGTGGATGGACAGAAGGCTCATGGCCATGGCGGCCACAATCGGCCTGGGCAGATTTTTCAATGAACAGTTCCAGTTTGATTGTTACGGCAGCATGCGCCGCAGGATATTGTTGCCGTCCACGAACTGGTGCTTCAGCGCGCCCGCAAAATGCAGAACGATGAATCCCAACAGCACATAGACCAGCACATTGTGGATGTCACCGGCTTCGTGGCCCCAGTGCGACCCGCTGGGCGAAATGGCCGGCAGGGTAACAATGCCGAATAGTTTGACGTCCCAGCCACGGGCGTTTGCCGCCGCCCAGCCCAACAATGTCATCACGAACACGAGGATGTAGAGCATCCAATGGGTGAAGGTGGCTAGGCTCCGCTCCCAGGGCGCATTGGCCGCGGGCACGGGAATGGGACCTTTGATGCGCCAAAGAAAGCGCAGCACGATTGCCAGCAAGATCACCGCGCCCACCAGCAGGTGCCAGTGCACCCAGCCCGCATCCTGGGTCTTGCCCCCGATATGCGGCATGATGGATCCAATGGTGTACTGGGCGATCAGTAGTGCCACGATCAGCCAATGGAAGAATTTTGCTGTTGGACCGTAAGCTGTCTGTGACTGCATTCGTCACCCCTCGGATTCGGTGGCGACAGGTTACGTGACGGCGTGGGAACGGCAAGTTGTTCAAAATCAATGGATTACTGAGACGCATTCTGAATTGGAACAATCGGATGACAGCGCGGCGTGCCGGGAGGCGCTTTGCAAGCGCCACAGTCCATGCCAGATTCTGCACAAATTCAGCGGGGGTGGCCATGATGACGCGCGTGACTGTGAGCATCTGCCTGTTTCTGCTGGCATCAGGCGCCGCCCTGGCCGCACCGCACAACAGGCCCGGTCTCTGGACCGTCACCAGCACTGCGAAAATGGGGACCATGCCACAGCTGTCGCCTCAGGTGCTGGAGATGATGAAGAAGCGCGGTATGCCCGGCATGGGCCAGCCTACAACCAGCCAGATATGTGTGACCGGCAAGGAGCCCAACGGCGCCGACCTGGCGGCGCGCATGAGCAGTCACCGGGTCGATTGCAAGCCGCATGTGGTCAATGAGAGCGCCAGCTCCGTCACCACGCAGATCGTCTGTCACGGAACCATGGAAGGCACTGGGCGCTCCACCATCGCCTGGCACGGCGACAGCCATTATGAAGGCGACTACAGTTTTACGGGGACGATGCACGGGCAGCCCCAGCAGATGCAGACCCATTATGTCGGTGACTGGGTCAAGGCCGATTGCGGTGCGGTCAAGCCATTCGACATCGGCCGGATGCCTGCCGATCGTCCGCCGCCGCCGCCGAAATAGAGGGCCGACATGTCCAGACATATGCTGACTTGCGCTGTGATTTTCGCGGTGATGCTTCCGGGCGCTGCGCTGGCTGGTCATGGCAAGGCGGGGCTTTGGAACGTCTCCTCAACCACGCAGATGCACATGAGCATGCCGCCCGGCATGGAGATGGCCGGCAAGCCCATGACCATGCCCGCCACCAGCCACACCACCCGGATGTGCATGAGCCAGGAAGAGGTGGATTCCAGCAGCCCACCGCATGTCGATGAAGCCTCGACCGGCTGTATCACGAAGCTGCTTTCAGCCACCACGTCAGCCATGACCGCCGCCATGACCTGCAACGGACGCCTGAAGGGCACCGGCAGAATGCAGATCTCCTACGCTGGCGCCGAGCATTACCGCGGCAGCTACAGCTTCACGGGCCAGGTGGAGGGCAATCCCACCACCATGACGACCCGCTTCAAGGGGGACTGGCTGAAAGCCGATTGCGGCAGCATCAAGCCCTACAAGCTTCGGACCCAGTGACGGGCCAGATTGCGAAACTGGCCGGCCTGATCCGCCACAGCCGCCGTGTGGTGGTGTTCACGGGCGCCGGCATCTCGACCGAATCCGGCATTCCCGATTTCCGCTCCCCCGGAGGCATCTGGACGAAGATGATGCCGATCGAATTCTCAGAGTATCTGGTGGACCGAGGGGCGCGCCGGGAATCCTGGCGCCGCCGCTTCGAGATGGAAGAAACCTGGAACGCGATCCGGCCCAATGATGGTCACCAGGCGGTGGCCGAGCTTGTCGCGCGCGGTATCGCCAGTCACGTCATCACCCAGAACATCGACGCCCTGCACCAGGCCAGTGGAGTGCCCGACGACAGGGTCATTGAACTGCACGGCAACACCACCTATGCCAAATGCTTGGACTGCGGCACGCGGACGGAGATTGCCGCCATCCGCGCTCGTTTCGAGGCCGAAGGCGAGCCGCCGGACTGCGACCTGTGTGGGGGCATCATCAAGACCGCCACCATATCGTTCGGCCAGCCGATGCCGCAGGACGAGATGGCTCGCGCCCAGGTGGCAACGGAAGCCTGCGACATGATGCTGGTATTGGGTTCCTCGCTGGGCGTATATCCGGCGGCGGGCTTTCCGCTTCTGGCCTGCCGGTGCGGGGCGCGGCTGGTCATCGTCAACCGCGAGCCCACACCGCAGGACCGTTTCGCCGATCTGGTGATTCATGACGAGATTGGCCCCACCATGCGCTTGGTTATTGCCGCGCTTTAGCCCCAAAAGAGGCCTTTCCAGGGGGTGTTTTTAACCAGTTGCCCCTCCATATGGGATAGTTAGACTGTCCCCAATCCCCACCGCACCAGATTCCCGGAGAATTAAATTGCGCCGCGCCGACGAAGAAAACGACGACAAAGACGACGAGAAGAACAAGGCCCCCGAACCCCAGTCCAGCGAGATCGCAAAAGCCCTCTTCAAGTCGCGCACCGTGCTGATCTTCGGCGAGGTCGACATGAAAATGGCCGAGCGGGTGACCGCCCAGCTCCTGGCCTATGCCGAGAGCGAAGGTGACATCCGCCTGATCGTCAACTCGCCGGGCGGTCACGTGGAATCGGGCGACACCATCCACGATATGATCCGCTTCGTGGGCAACCGGGTGAAGGTAGTCGGCACGGGTTGGGTGGCCAGCGCCGGGGCGCACATCTTCCTGGGCGCGAAGAAGGAAAACCGCTTCTGCCTGCCCTTTACGCGCTTTCTCTTGCACCAGCCTCTGGGCGGGGTGCGCGGCCAGGCCAGCGACATCTCCATCGAGGCCGAAGAGATTCTCAAGATGCGTGCGCGCCTGATCAAGGAAATCGCGGACGAGACCGGCCAACCCTATGAAAAGGTCGTAGCCGACACCGAACGCAATTTCTGGATGGGTGCGGACGAGGCGGTGAAGTACGGCCTGGTCAACCGGATCGTCCGCCAAGCGTCCGAGGTCTGATGGCGCAAGCCATGCCATGGTGGATGGGCGCGGCGATCTATCAGGTTTATGTGCGCAGCTTCTGCGACGGCAATGGCGACGGTCAGGGTGATTTCGGGGGGCTGGCCGCAAAGCTCGATTATATCGCCTCGCTCGGCGTCGACGGCATCTGGCTGTCGCCCATCCACCCTTCGCCCAACCGCGACTGGGGCTATGACGTCAGCGACTACGACGGCGTACATCCCGATTATGGAACGCTGGATGATTTCGGCCGACTGATCGATGCCGCCCACGCACGCGGTCTGAAGGTTGTCCTGGACGAGGTGCTGGCCCATACGTCAGACGAACATGCCTGGTTCGCCGCCAGCCGCGACGGCGGCGCAGCTAAGGATGATTGGCCCCAAAAGGACTGGTTCGTCTGGGTCGATCCGAAGGACGACGGCACGGTACCCAACAACTGGCTAAGCGTGTTCGGTGGCCCGGCCTGGAGTTATCAGCCGGCGCGGCGGCAATATTATCATCACAAGTTCCTGCGCCAGCAGCCCAAGCTGAACTGGATGAATGCCCAGGCGCGCGAAGCTGCGTTGTCGGTCCTGGACCTTTGGCTAGGGCGCGGGGTGGACGGCTTCCGCCTGGATGTTGCCAACGCCTTTCTGCATGACACCGGGCTCGGGGACAATCCGGCCATTCCAGCTGCCCAGCGCGGCACGGTGGAATGGTCGGCTGCCGCCAACATGCAGCGGCATATCCATGACTCCAACCTGAAAGAGAACCGCGCGGTACTGGATGTGATTCGCCGCCGGGTGGAGGGGTTCGATGGCAGGTTCGTCTTTGGGGAATTTTCGGAGGAGTTCGAACGGTCCGGCTGTTATCTGCCGCCCAAAACCGGCCTTCATGCCGGCTACAACTTTGCACTGCTGCTGGCCAAAAGCGCCGCCGAAATACGCAACCATCTGGAAACCCTGGCGCGCTTTCCCGATCACTGGCCGGCCATCGCTTTTTCCAACCACGATGTTATCCGAACGGCGTCACGCTTCGGGCCCGGTTCGGCGAAGGTGATGTTGGCCTTGCTGGCGGCGCTGCGAGGCACGCTGCTGCTCTACCAGGGCGAAGAACTGGGCCTGCCCGAGGTGTTCCTTCGCCGCGACCAGCTGCGTGACCCGGTGGGCGATCTCTATTATCCGCTGTTCAAGGGCCGCGATGGCTGCCGCACCCCCATGCCCTGGGACGACCGCGCGCCGCATCTGGGTTTCACCACCGCCACGCCCTGGCTGCCGTCGGGCCCCGGTCATGCCGGGCTTGCGGTATCAAGGCAGGAGGGGGATTCCACCTCGGCACTGGCCTACACCCGCCGGCTGATGGCCGCGCGCGGGGCGCATCCGGCCCTCAAAACCGGGAACCTGGAGCTGCTGCCCGAGCCAGGACTGGCCTTCATCCGGCGCGCTGAGGCCGAAGCCATCCTGTGTGCCTTCAATCTGGACGATGGAGAGGTGGCGCTGACCTTGCCCGGTGCCGCGCGGAGCTTGGGCCTTGGCACCGGAGAGGCGAGGCAAGACGGCAGCAGGCTAATACTTGGTCCTCGAACCGCCTGGCTCGGCGCCCTCTAGCGCCTTCAGGGCCGCCCGCAGAGGCAGCATCACGCAGACATGCCGGCCGGGCAGGGCAGTGGCTCCGACGAAAGCGCCATATCCCGGCTCGGGTGGCGGCCCTCCCGCCAGCATGGCTTCGACGCCCGCAGCCAGGGCTTTCAGTCCGGCCTTGTCGCGGCCTGGCCCCAGTCCGGCCAGCAGGGCGGCAGATGCCTGGGCGAGCACGCAGGCGTGGGTGTCATGGGCGACAGCGACGATCCGCTTGCCATCCAGCGCCAATTCCACAGTCACCCGGTCACCGCAGGCGGGATTGTGCTCGGATGCGCTTGCGTGTGCCCGAGGCAGGTGTCCGGCGTGGCTGGCATCGGCAGCAAGCCGCAGCAGGTCGCGACGGTAGAGAAGGTCCTCACTCATTTTGATACCGCACTTGAGAAAGTCATCACAATCAATTGATTGGACGCGATAATGTATATTCTCACGCCCTCGCCGGAGAGCAAGACATCATCTGAGAACCCCGGCGCTCCCGAATAGATCGAAAGCAGCCGAGGCTAGGCGTTGGCTTCCATCCGCGGCAGGCGCATACGAGCCCTCAGCCCGCCCCCTGGCCGGTTCTCCAGCACCACCGCGCCGCCATGGCCCTCCACGATTGCCTTGACCAGGGTGAGCCCCAGGCCGGTGCCGCCGGTTGCTTCGTTGCGCGAGCTTTCCAGCCGCACGAACGGTTCGAACACACGCTGGTGGTCGCTTTCGGGAATGCCGGGCCCCCGGTCCTCCACCACCACTTCGTACCCCTCGCCATTATCCGCGATTCGCACATCGGCCTTGTGGCCATAGGCCACCGCGTTCTCCACCAGGTTGCGCACCGCCCGGCGAATCTCATTGGGCCGGCAGGAGATGGGGGCGGGCGAATGACCGGCCCAATGGACCGGCTCGCCCAGATCATCCAGGTCGGCGCACAGGCTCTCCACCAAGGCGGACAGATCGACATTGCGCCGCTTTTCCCCGCCGGTGCCGCGCGCCGCCGCCAGCACCTGTTCGGTAAGGGCCTGCAGTTCGTCCAGATTGTGCATGAGCCCTTCGCGCAATTCGTCGTCCGCAATGAATTCCAGGTTGATGCGCATGGCAGTGATGGGCGTGCGCAGGTCGTGACCCACCGCCGACAGAAGATGGCGCTGGCTTTCCAGGGTGCGGGTGACTTTCTCGGCCATCGCGTTGAAGGCCGCGGCTGCATTGCGCACGTCGTTGGGGCCCTGTTCAGCGACATGAGGGCGGCCAGAGCCCGCCGCCATGGCGGCGGCGGCGCTGGTCAATTCCGAAAGCGGTTGCACAATGCGGCGGGCCATGAATGCGGCAGCGGCCGAGGCGACGATCACCGCGCTGGCCGCAGCGACCATGATCTCCACCGGCCAGTCCGGCGTCGGCCGCAGTAAGACGCCGCTGACGGCACTGTGATCGCTGATCGGAACAATGGTGCGGATCACGTCATTGGCGACGCCCGGATCGCGCGAGCGCACCGGCCGGAGGCTGGGATCGATGCCGGAGAGGTCCTCATGTAGATGGAAAATGGTGGTCTTCTTGCCGGGATGCCTGTCGGGCAGCGCATCTTCCAGCCGTTTGGCAAGAACCTGCTCTTCCGGGGTCATGCTGCGGGCATTGTAGGCGCCTGGAATTTCTCGGAAGCGCCAGCTGGGATAGCTCATCGCCCGCATCACCACCAGGCGGGCCTGGGGCGCAACCTGGCTTACGGCCGACGCCACGGCGGCAGCTCGGTCGACCATGCGTTCATTGATGTAGTCGCGGGCCTGCGCCTCGCTGTTCTTGTAGAAATAGAGGGCGACGCCGATGTTCGACACGGCAACGGCGCCGGCTACCACCAGGACCAGTTGCACGACCAATGTGCGCGGCCACAAGCGAAAGCGCATCACGCCATCTCCGGGTCCATGGCAAAGATATAGCCGCCGCCCCAGACCGTCTTGATGTAACGCGGATTCTTGGGATCAGGCTCGATCTTCTTGCGCAGGCGACTGACGTGATTGTCGATCGACCGGTCGAACAGGTCGGCATCGCGCCCCTTGGTCAAGTCCAGAAGCTGGTTGCGAGTCAGTGCGATCTTGGGACGTTCCAGAAGTGCGGTGAGCAGACGGAATTCCCCGCTCGACAGCGGCATGGCCACGCCGTCCAGACCGATCAGCTCGCGCTGGCCGGTGTCCAGCGTCCAGTCGCCGAATTTCACGCGTTCGGCGCCCGGCGGCTTCTGCCGGGGCGGCAAGGCCTGGGTGCGGCGCAGCACTGCCGCCACACGTGCGATCAACTCGCGCGGGCTGAAGGGCTTGGCAATATAGTCGTCGGCGCCCATCTCCAGCCCGATGATTCGATCGACCTCTTCACCGCGCGCGGTCAGCAGGATCACCGGGATCTGGCTGGTCTCGCGGATCGAGCGGCACAGCGACAGGCCGTCCTCGCCGGGCATCATGATGTCCAACACCACCAGGTCGATCGCCGAACTCTTCATCACCTTGCGGGCGGCGGCGGCGTCGGGCGCGGTAGTCGCGCGGTAGTTATGCTCCCGCAGATATCGGGCCAGGGGCTCGCGAATATCGCGCGCATCTTCGACCACAAGGATATGCGGTTTGGCTTCATCCTTGATCATGGGGCGTAGTTTACTTGCCACGGCCGCTTTCCACGTAACATGAATTTGTCGCAAACCCTGTCAGGCGATAGTTTCGACCAAATGCGGCGAAATTGGAATTGGCCGCGCTTCAAAGTGTGCGCAGCAGCAAAAGCGCCAGCAGCAACAGAATCCCGATCACGCCGGCCAGCCCGACAAGCCAGGTCCCGCCCTGTTTCGTGGCTTGGGCAGGCGCACCATTGTCGGATTCTTCGACCATGAAGTCTGCTCCTACCGAGAGGCACACAGCTTGACCATAGCAGTCGACCATCCACACCCCCTCTTTTCGGAGGAGTTTTAATAATACAAAATTAAGGGAACTCTGTAGCCATGCTGGGAGGGTGGCACAATGGCGAAGGCGCAAGCCGGCGAAAGCCTGACCGTTGCCGGTCAGGTCAAATGGTTCGACACCAGCAAGGGCTATGGCTTCATCACGCCTACCGATCCGCAATGGGGCGATATCCTGTTGCTTCAGGCGTGCGTGCGGCAGTCGGGCTTCAGGCAGGCATTCGAGGGGGCCAAGGTGGTGTGCGAAGCGGTGCGCGGCCCGCGCGGCATGCAGGCCAGCCGGCTTCTGTCGCTGGACAATTCGACCGCACAGGTGATGCCCTTGAGCAGTGATCGACCCCAGCGCTATGTCGCCGAACCCAAAGGTGCGTCCTTCGAGGCCACGGTCAAATGGTTCAACCGCGCCAAGGGATATGGCTTCATCAGCCGGGGGCCGGGCACGCCGGATATTTTCATCCACATGGAAACTTTGCGGCGCTGCAATGTGGGCGAACTTGTCGAAGGCCAGCAGGTCCGGGTGCGTACTGGCGATGGGCCGAAGGGCGAACTGGTCGCCGAGATAGCTGTGCTGGACGTCTGACCGGCGTTGCTTTTGCAGGTAGCCATGGGATAGTCGCCGCGCGATGCGTGTGTCATGTCCTGTTCTGTCATTCGCGGCCCTGTTGCTTGCGGCCGACGCTGGTCCCATCTGGGCGCAGGAGGCATTGACCGCGGCCAACATGGCGCCCTCCCTGCTGCTGCCGTCGTGTCCGCCGCCCGCGCAATTGGAATTCAAGGTTACCGGCGAATTGCACCGGGATGTACCGGGCTTTACCGAAGGGCTGGAGGTGCATGACGGCAAGCTCTACGAAAGTACCGGCAACGTCTTCGGCGACACCCGAATCAACGTCATCGACCGCAGGACCGGTAAGGTCACCGCCCTTCGCAACGATCGTCACAGCTATTTCGGTGAGGGCCTGACCTTCTTCGGCGGCCGGCTCTATCAAATGAGCTGGCGCGAGCACCGGGTCTTCGTGTTCGATCCCGAGGGCCACCCTCTGGAGGAGTTGCGCAATCCCCGCGAGGGCTGGGGGCTGACCCACGACGCCAGCCGGCTGATTGCCAGCGACGGCTCCAGCCAACTGTTCTTCCTGTCGCCCAGGGACTTCGGCACGCTGGGGTCTGTCACTGCGCGTTACGGCAACCAGGAAGTGCCCAACCTCAACGAGCTGGAATATGTCGATGGCGCGATCTGGGCCAATGTCTTCGAAGACTGGCAGGTCCTCAGGATCGCACCGGCGACGGGCTGCGTGCTGGGCGTGGCCGACCTTCATGGCCTGTACGACCGGCTGACACCCGCCGAGAAGGCCAAGGTGGACGCGGACAGCAATTTCGTGCTGAACGGAATTGCCCATGATCCGGCCAGCGGCCAGTTCATCCTGACCGGCAAATACTGGCCGGTTTTGTTCACCGGGAGATTCGTCGAGAAATAGGCTGGCGACCCCGGCAGGATTTGAACCTGCGACCACCCGCTTAGAAGGCGGGTGCTCTATCCAGCTGAGCTACGGGGTCTGAAATGCCGGACGGGATTTCCCAGCCAGTGTAGCCCAATCCCAGCGAAAAAGGGTGAACGGCCGGCAGACGCCGTCAATGGGACCAGGGCACCTTGCGGTCGAAGCGAAAATTGTCCGAATAGGCCTTGGGCCTGGGCACGGCGATATGGGGCTCGAATCGCTGATAGGGGATGCCGTGTTTCTCGGCATAGGCGACTGCCTCCTCGGCGGTGTCGAACTCCAGGGTCACCTGCTGGCGCATGTCGCCGGAGCTGGTCCAGCCCATCAGCGGATCGATGGTGCGCGCCGTCTCGGGTTCGAACTCCAACAGCCATTGCCTGGTGCGCGCCTTGCCCGACTGCATGGCGTTTCTGGCCGGTCTGTAGATGCGCGCCCGCATGACTTTCCCCAGTTCCTCGTCAATAAGCATGGTCGGAGCGGCGTGATTTGAACACGCGACCCTCTGCTCCCAAAGCAGATGCGCTACCAGGCTGCGCTACGCTCCGGTCGCCATGCCTTGCCTTACACGCTGGCGCGGCCGCCATCAAGCGCTGCCTGCTGAAGCTGCCGGACCGGCGGGAGGCGGCGCCAAACCCATATTTCCGTTCCGTAATCGGGTGATTTCCGGCCCAATCCGCCGCAGTTGTGAAGCCGCGCCGGGGTGGGGTAATGTCCCGCCGCCGGACGATAGGCCGTCTTTGGCGGTCCGGACCACACACATCGTCCGATTGGCACCGTCCGAATCCGGGCCGTCCAATCCACGGGGAGATCAACGCGTGTCGCGCAAAAATATCGTCATAATCCTTGCCGCCATCCTGGTTCTGGCGGCCGCGGGCGGCGGGGCCTGGTACCTGTGGGGCGGCGCCAACAACCAGAGTGCAACCACCGAGGAAACCAGCTCCGGCGGCGCGCCGGTATCGACTGCCGCAAGCGGCCCCACTCCCGCGCCGGTGCTGGTGGTGGTCGACCGGGCGGCGATCATGCAGTTCTCCAAGGCCGGCCAGGATATCGGTCGCCAGGTTCAGGAGTTCACCGCCCAGACCAAGTCCGAGCTGGATGGCCAGGTCAAGGCGCTGGAAAATGAAGGCAATGCCCTGAAACGCGAAGCGCCCGGCCTGGCGCCTGACGCGCGCCAGAAGCGCGTGGCGGCTTTCGAGCAGAAGCAGGCCGCGCTGCAGCGGGTGATCGACCGCAAGCAGGCCCAGGCCCAGGCCGCAGTGGGCAAGGGTCGCGCGGCAATGGAAAAGGTGCTGGCGCCCATCCTGAAGAATGTCACGAAGGATCATGGCGTGAACCTGGTACTCGACAAGCAGGCGGTGCTTTTCGCCACCAACACCACATTCGACATCACGCCCGAAGTGATCGAGCAGCTCAACGCCAAGCTGCCTTCAGTGAAGATCGATTTCACCGCAACGGCGCAGGCCCCCCAGAAATAGGCGCGCCAGAAACAGGCGCATGCGTCTCTTCGCCGATCCAGTCCAGATATGCGGGCAGCCCCACCAGGAACGGCGTGCCCACGATCTCGGGCACGCTGTAAGGATGGAGCTGGCGGATACGCGCCATTGCCGGCTCGAACAGGACGGTTCGGGTCTTGATAAGCAGCAGCGTCTCGGGCTCATGGTGTACCGCGCCCTTCCAGCGATAGATGCTGTCGATCGACAGCATCTGCACGCAGGCAGCCAGGCGCTCTTCAATCAGGATATCGGCCATGCGCCCCGCTTCGGCGCGGCCGGGCAGGGTGGTCAGCAGCACGCCATAGTCGGATGCGTCCGTCATTTTGCCGCCACTTCCATAACCGGCGGCGGCGGACGCTGTGGATTTCCAGCCCGGCGGGCGAAAGTCAGGATATGCTGCACGGTCTCCTTGAGGCCGGTGGTGACGATATCGCACTCGGTCGCCTCGATCCCGTCCAGGTAGCGCGAGGAATCCGCCAGGCCCCAGAACAGCGCCATCACTGGAACGTCGGGCATGCGTTTCCTCAGTCGCCGCACCTGATAGCGCGCATTCTTGAAGGTGCCGGGCTCCAGATAGGAAACACAGGTCAGCCGCACGCCCTCGCAGTCCAGGTCGCGGATGTGGGCGGCGGAGGTTTCCTCCGACGAGACCACGCGCGCGCCGATGCCATATTTGGCAAGCATGTCCACCAGCAGCAGGGCGGCGGCCTCGTCCAGCGCGCCACGGCCAGCCACGCACATTACCGGCTGGTCGCGCCAGGAGGAGGGCAGCTCAGGCAGGCCCCTGGCGTCTTCATCCTTGCGGTCGGCGAGGTTGACGATCAGCCCCTTTATGGCATCGCGGATGCGGCCCTGGCGCAGCGGATCGAGCACGCCGCGATTGACATCGACTTGGGCCAGCATGAGGGCGCGGGCCGCTACCTCGTCGTAATAGGCGGACAGCGAATTGGCGCGCAGGAACTCTTCGGCCTCGTCGGCGGCCTCGTCGGGGTCCTCGGCCAGCATGCGAAGATAAAGGCTTTCCTCGAACCTCAGTGCAGGCTGGTCGCCCAGCATCACGTCCAGGAATTTCAGGCCCTCGACATGGCGGCCCAGCACGACGAAGCACATGGTCAGGGGGGTGGAGAGCAGGAGCCCCACCGGCCCCCACAGCCAGGTCCAGAATACCGCGGCCACCACAACCGCTACCGCCGACAGGCCCATGCTGCGGCCATAAAGAAAGGGCTCGACCATCTGGCCGGTCACCGCTTCCACTGCGCCGTAAAGCACCATGGTCCAGACCATCTTCTCCCAACCGGGATCGACCGCCAGGGCCAGGAAGAAGGGGAACAGGAAGGCCAGCGGCACGCCGAGATAGGGAATGAAGCGCAGCAGCATGCTCATCAGCGCCCACAGGCCGGCATTGGGAATGCCGATCAGCCAAAGGCCCGAACCGATCACCAGACCGAAGACAGTATTGATACAGGTCTGCAGGAACAGATAGCGAGACAGCCGCGCCGCAGCTTCATCCAGCGCCACGGTGGTGCGTTGCATGTCGCGCGATCCGGCCAGGCGCACGAACCGGTCTCGAAGGTCATCCTTCTGCAACAGGATGAAGCCGACAAAGACCAGCGCCAGGCCGATCAGTTCCAGCGGCTCGACCAGCGGCCCCAGAAGGTTTTGCGCCACCGACCAGGGCGTTTGAACGGTGCGGCGGATCACCACCGGCACCGGTTTGACCGGACTGTCAGGCGTGTCGTCGACCGTCTCCTCGCTGCGGCCGCCGGCGATCTGACTGGCCAGGCTTTCCACCGTCCGGTTCAGCCGTTCGATCGTGCCGTTGTGCATGGCGGAGCCAACCACCGACTGGATCTTGTGGGACAGATTGCTCTGATAATGCGGCAGCTCCGCCGCCAGCCGGGCCAGCTGCGAACCCATGAACAAACCCAGCGAGGAAAGGATCACGATGGCGAAGGTCAGGCTGATCAGCACCGGCGCGACATTGCCGAGCCGGAACCTTTTGAGCAGGCTGACCAGCGGTGCCAGCGCGAAACTCATCAGGATCGCCAGCGCCAGCGGCATCAGGATAGGCCGGGCGAAATAGATCGCTGACACCGCCACGGCAGCGATCACCGCGGCCATGAATTTCGGCGTCAGCACATCGGCCGTGGCGGCCGGTACACGCTGGGACTGTTTCAGTTCCGCCATGCGGCGACTCCGTAGGGCCCCTTTATAACCCCTTGGGAACCGTTCGGCTTCATTTCACGCGCCGGAAGAAGCAGGAAGGGGCGCCGGTGTGGCAGGCCGGTCCCATCTGGTCCACCTTCAGCAGCAGCACATCACCGTCGCAGTCGATCCAGGCCTCGATCAAGTGCTGGTGATGGCCGCTCGTTTCGCCCTTGCGCCATATCTTCTGGCGCGAGCGCGACCAGTAGGTGACCTGGCCGGTGGTCAGCGTGGTTTCCAGCGTGTGGCGGTTCATCCAGGCCATCATCAGGACCTGGCCGGTGGCATGGCTCTGGGCGACGGCCGGCACAAGACCATTCTCGTCGAATTTCACCGCCTTGATGAAGCTGTCCTGGCTGAGCATATCGGTCATGTCGCCTCCTTCAGTCGGACAAACCCCTTTTCCAGGTCGGCGATCAGGTCGGCTACATCCTCCAGCCCGGCATGGATACGAAGTATCGGGCCGTTTGCCGGAAAGGGACGCGCCGTGCGGCGGATATGGGCGGGAATGATCAGGCTTTCAAATCCGCCCCAGGAAAAGCCCATCCCAAAATGGCAAAGTCCGTCCAGCATGGCAGCAACGGCTTTTTCCGGCGCCGGCTTCAACTCCAGCCCGAACAGGCCGCAGGCCCCGGAGAAGTCGCGCTTCCACAGGGCGTGCCCGGGATCTTCGGGCAGGGCCGGATGCATGACCTGGACGACCTCCGGCCGGGCGGCCAGCCACTCGGCCAGTGCAATGCCGGTGGCCTGGTGGCGTGCCAGCCGCAAGGGCAAGGTGCGAAGGCCGCGCAGCCCCAGGAAACAGTCATCGCCGCTGGCATAGAGGCCCATATTGCCATGGGTTTCCGCCAGCCGCGCGGCATGGGACTGGTTGGCCGCGACATATCCCAGCATCACATCGGCGTGGCCGCCGACATATTTGGTCGCGGCCTGGATCGACAGGTCGACGCCGTGCCTCAGCGGCTGGAAGAAAACCGGCGTGGCCCATGTATTGTCCACCAGAACCGAAGCGCCATGCGCATGGGCAGCGGCGGCGATCGCGGGGATGTCCTGCACTTCGAATGTCAGCGAGCCCGGGCTTTCGCAGAATACCGCCCTCGTGTTGGGCCTGAGCAGCGGGGTAATATCGTCGGTGGGAGCGTAATAGCCAGTCTCCACCCCGAAGCGCTTCAGGGTGCGGTCGCAGAAATGCCGCGTGGGCTCATAGCAGCTGTCGACCACCAGGATGTGATCGCCCGCGCCGCATACCGACAGGATTGCGGTAGCGATGGCGTTCAGCCCTGACGGCACCGTGACCGTGCGCGCCGCGCCTTCCAGCTCGCTGATCGCCTCCTCGAAGCTGCGGGTGGTGGGTGTGCCGCGCCGGCCATAGGTATAGGGCGCCTTTCCCGTCTTCAGGCTCTCCATGTCCGGAAACAGCATGGTAGAGGCGCGATAGACCGGCGTGTTGACCGCTCCAAAATGCTCCCGGCTCATGCGGCCCAAGGACGAGGTGCGGGTCGAAGGTCCTTTCTCAGTCATGGGATTGCTTCAAATACGGCTCCAGCGGCTTTTCCAGCAGCCATAACATGATCGCCGCCAGAAAGCCGATCGCAGCGACCATCACGAAGAATAACGGATGGCCCATTCTGCCCCAATAGGTACCGAGATAGCCCTGCAGCAGCCCGCCTCCCAGGAAGTTGGGCAGGAACACGACCGCCATGGCCAGCGAGGCGATGCGCGCGGGTGCCACCTTGGAAAACAGCGACTGGCTGATCGGCGACAGGAATATTTCGCCGGTGGTAATGATGGCGAAATACAACCCCAGCCACAGCCAGCTGATGTGGCTGCTCGCGCCGTGCCAGGCAGCGAAGGCCAGCACCAGATAGGACACACCCAGCATCGCCGCCCCAGTCACCATCTTGTACATGGAGTTGGGTTCTTTCAGGTCGCGGGCCTGGCGGGTCCACAGCGACAACAGGAAAGGCGTGAAGACGAAGATCATCACCGGATTGAAGGACTGGAACCAGGTGACTGGAATCTCCCAATTGATCAGGCCCGGGATCAGGCGGCGATCGGTGTTGGCGTCGGCGAACAGGGCGATGATATTGCCCTGCTGCTCGTAGCAGGCCCACCACAGGACCAGCGGGATCACGATCAGCAGCAGCGACATCACCGATTTGCGCTCCTGCGCATTGAGCGGCTTGGCCTTGGCGCGCCCGGCGCGGGGCTTGACCCCATCGGCGGGGAGATATTTCCAGCCGGCGAAATAGGCGGCCAGCGCCAGGATCAGGCCGACGCCCGCGGCGCCAAAGCCATATTGCCAGCCCACCAGCTCGCCCAGCGTTCCGGCAACCAGGGGCGCAATGGCGGCTCCGACATTGACGCCGACATAGTAGATCGAATAGGCGCGATCCCGGCGGGCGTCGCCGCGCACATACAGCATGCCGACCTGCGCGGTGGTGTTGGTTTTGAAGAATCCGCCGGCCACGATCAGGATCAGCAATGCCGGAAAAAGCAGCGCCGGAGACATCAGCATGAACTCTCCGACAATCATGCCGATGATGCCGATCACCGCGGTCTTGCGTTGGCCGAGATAATTGTCGCCGATCCAGCCGCCAAGGAGCGGCGAGGCATAGATGAAGCCGGTATAGGTGCCATAGATCCAGGACGAGAGCTGCTGCACGCTCAGAGGTCCGAACAGCGCTTCGTAAAATCCCTTCACCTGCGGATAGAACAGAACGTGTTCGACCCGGCCGGGCAGCAGCACGTCATGTACCAGATAAAGCACCAGGAGCGCCCGCATCCCGTAATAGGAAAAGCGCTCCCACATCTCGGTGGCGAACAGCACCGACAGGCCGCGTGGGTGGCCGAAAAGGGTTTTCTCGGGCATGGAATCGATTGCGGTCATGCGTGTCGCGCCATCTTGAGCAGCCATCCATAGAGAAGAACAACCAGCCCGGCAAAGCCCAGCAGGCCCAGCAGCGGGGCGGCGGCAAAACCGTCCGGCACTACCGCCAGCGGCGCGTCGCGGCCCGCGCCCACGATCAGCCCGGCATTGATCACACCGAAAAGGCTTTCGCCCACAATCAGGCCCGATGCCATCAACACGCCCAGCCGCTCGGACCGCGCCGTGGCGCTGCGCCGGTTGTACAGCCAGCCGACCAGTGCGCCCGCCGCGACGGGAAGGGTGGCCGACATGGGCAGATAGATGCCAAAGCCAACTGCCAGCGGAGGCATGCGCATCCAGCCGCGCGCGCGGGACAACTCATCCAGCGCCACGATGCCGACGCCCACCAGCGCGCCCGCCCCGATGAGGTTCCAGTTGATCTGCCCGCCGATCACCCCTTGCGCCAGCGCCGAGATCAGGTTCGCCTGGGGTGCAGCCAGGGGCTGAGCAGTCACCGTGCCCAGATTGGCGGCGCCGGCGAATCCATAGGCTTTTGCCAGCAGGTTCAGCACCAGCGGCACGACCACCGAAGACGCCATCACGCCCACCAGCAGCGCCACCTGCTGGCGCCAGGGTGCGGCGCCGACCAGCTGGCCGGTTTTGAGATCCTGCAAATTGTCATTGGAGCTGCAGGCGGCCGCGAACAGGATCGAGGTGATGAACAGTGCCACCGCGACCATGGCATGCGCAGGCGCGTGCGAGAAAAAGACCGCCAGGAACACGGCGCACCCGGTTACGGCAAGGATGCCGACCCCCGAAATGGGGCTGTTGGACGAGCCGATCAGGCCCGCCATGTAGCCGCAGATCGCCGCGACCAGGAAACCGAACAGGGTGATGATGGGGATGGCGACCAACGCGATGGACATCGCGGTGCCGCCCAGCCCTGCATCGGCGGCGAAGCGCCATGTCAGCGCCGCCGCCAGCGCCACCGCGGCAACCGAAAGCGCAATGACCCAGCTGAAAGAGATGTCGCGGTCGGTGTGGTCCCCGGGATCCAGCTGGACCGCTCTGGCCCTGGCGACATGGGCCAGTCCCGACAGGATCGGGCGCAGCGTCCGCAGCAGCGACCAGATCGCGGCCACGCCCATGGCGCCGGCGCCAACGTAGCGCACCTGGCTACTCCACACATTCGTCACGAAGTCGCCCAGCGCGGCGTGTTGCGGCGTCATTGATGCCAGGATGGGCACCGCGCCCAGCCAGCCAATGGCGATGCCCAGCGCCATCGCCACGCCTACGGAGATGCCCACAAGATGGCCGGCGCCGAACAGCGCCAGCGACCAGGCAAAGCTGTAGCCGCTGGCGCCCCATGGCAGACGAAAGAAGCCGGTAGCGCTATCCAAGGCCAGACGCATCGACACGGCGATGGCCAGCCCTGCGGAAGCCAGCGATCCATAGATCACAGCCAGCAGACCCTCGCGCGCTTCAGGATTGGCGGCGCGGGTATCTGAGCCCACGCGCAGGACTTCGGCACCGGCCACGCCCTCGGGATAGGGCAGGTCGGAATTGGTCACCAGCCCACGGCGCAGGGGGATGGTGAACATCACGCCAAGAACACCGCCCGCCAGCGTCAGAAGGAACGAGGTCCAGAAGGGAAAGCCGGTCCAGAAGCCGACAATCACGAGCCCCGGCAGCACGAAGATGATCGAGGCCATCGCGCCGGCCGACGAGCACACCGTCTGCACGATATTGTTCTCGCGGATATTGGAGCCGGAAAACAGGCCCAGGAATGCCATCGAGATCACGGCGGCGGGGATGGAGGTAGCGAAGGTCAATCCGACCTTCAGGCCCAGATAGATGTTTGCGGCTGTGAAGATCAGGGTGAGGGCAACCCCCAGCACCAGGCCGCGAAGAGTCAGCTCCCTGCCGGGGATGTCACGATTCATCGGCTGACTTTGCCCTCAAATCCCCGAAATTCACAGGGTTGTATCGCCGCGCCTATGCCTGTCGCAGGCCTCAGCCGATCAGTTCCACAAAACGCTCCTCGCGCGAATAGGGCGTAAAGCCCACTCGCTGGTAAAGCGGCAGTGCCCTGGGGTGGTCGAGCGTGCAGGTGTTGACCGTGAGCCGCCGGATGGGAAAATCCCAGGCATTCATGCAGGCGTGATAGAGGAAGAAATAGCCCAGGCCCCGCCCAATCGCCTCGGGCATCAGGCCGAAATAGGAAATGTTGATCTGCCCGGCTTTGCGCAGGTCCAACTCGGCCATGCCGGCGGGTGAACCTTCCGTATACAGAACATAAAGGATGTTGCGCGGGTCCTGGATGACCTCGGCCAGCGCCGCCTGCGACAGCTTCTTGCGGTCCACCCACAGATAGTCGGACCCGATGGCGTCGTAGAGATACAGGTAGAAATGGGCGGGCGGCTTTTCGCTTTTCAGTATCGCCACCTTGCCGCGGGGCTGGGGGGGCGGTGGCGCAGACGGACGGGCATTCATCTCCAGGAACGTGACAGTCATGGGAACGCGCCGGCCCGCCTTGGTCATGGGCGCTCCACCGGTGCCTCCGGCCGCCCGCCCCATTCCGTCCAGGAGCCGTCATAGAGCGCCACTTTGGGGGCGCCGACGCGCTGCAGCGCGAGCATCAGGATCGCGGCCGAGATGCCGGAGCCGCAAGTGGTGACGATGGGCGCGTGCAAATCGACGCCTGCATCGGCGAAGATTGCGTCCAATTCATCTTCGGACTTCAGCGTGCCGTCCGCCCTCACCACTGCGCGCCAGGGCAGATTGGCCGCGCCGGGCATATGGCCGCCCCGCACGCCCGGGCGGGGCTCCGGCTCCTGGGCGGTGAAGCGCGCGGCACTGCGCGCGTCGACCATCTGCGCGCTCCTGTCCCGCACGATGCTCATGACGTCGTCGAATTGGCGCATCAACTGTGGACGGGGGGCGGGGGTGAAGACTGCCGGCGCCGGTGTGACGCGACCACTTTCGACCGGGCGGCGTTCGGCCCGCCATTTGGGCAGGCCGCCGTCCAGCACCGCCACCTTGTCGTGACCCATGACCTTGAGCATCCACCACACCCGTGGCGCCGAAAACAGGCCGGTATGGTCATAAACCACGACCATCGTGTCGTTGCCGATGCCCATCTCTCCCACCTGCTCGGCAAACTGGCCGGGCGAAGGCATCATGTGCGGCAGGTCGGTGGTATGGTCGGCGACGGCATCGATGCCGAAATGGACTGCACCGGGAATGTGGCCCGCCAGATAGTCCGACTCTGCGTTGCGCGGATCGTCGGGCATGTACCAGTTCGCATCGAGCACGCGCACGTTCTTCAAGTGCGCGGCCAGCCAGTCCGTGGTGACCAGGTCACTCATAGGGCACGCTCATGGGCGCGCGCTGCTCCGCCAGCCAGCGCGGCACCGGCAGATTCTTTTCGCGCAGGAAGACCGGATTGAACAGCTTGGACTGATAGCGGTTGCCATAGTCGCAGAGCACCGTGACGATGGTGTGGCCCGGACCCATGTCCTTGGCCATGCGGATCGCGCCCGCCACATTGATGCCGGTGGAGCCGCCCATGCACAGACCCTCATACTCCAGAAGGTCGAACACGATGGGCAGCGCTTCCTCGTCGGAAATCTCATAAGCGTCGTCGATGGGCGCGCTTTCCAGATTGGCGGTAACGCGGCCCTGGCCGATGCCTTCCGTGATCGAGCTGCCATGGCTTTTCAGTTCGCCGGTCTTGATCCAGCTAAAGATCGCCGCGCCCAGCGGATCGGCGGCGGCGATGCGGATGCGCGAGTTGCGTTCCTTCAGCGCGATGGCGACGCCACCCAGCGTGCCACCGGAGCCCACCGCACAGATGAAGCCGTCCACCTTGCCGCCGGTCTGCTCCCAGATTTCCGGGCCGGTGCCTTCGACATGGGCCTGACGGTTGGCGATATTGTCGAACTGATTGGCCCAGATCGCGCCATTGGGCTCGGTCTTCGCCAACTGCCCGGCCAGTCGGCCCGACAGCTTCACGTAATTGTTGGGATCCTTGTAGGGTACGGCTGGCACTTCGATCAGCTCGGCCCCCAGAAGGAGCAGCGCGTCCTTTTTCTCCTGGCTCTGGGTCTCGGGGATCACGATCACGGTACGAAAGCCCAGCGCGTTCGCCACCATTGCCAGGCCGATGCCGGTATTGCCGGCTGTGCCTTCAACGATTGTGCCGCCCGGCCGCAACAGGCCCCGGCGCACTGCATCCTCTATGATGAACAGGGCGGCGCGATCCTTCACCGACTGGCCGGGATTGAGGAATTCCGCCTTGCCCAGGATCTCGCATCCCGTGGCTTCGGAGGCGCGCTTGAGCCGGATCAGCGGTGTATTGCCGATTGCAGCGATGACGTCCTGCTTGATGTGCATGGCGGAAAACTAGTCGCCCGCCCGCGGGGCTTCAAGATTGGCGCTTCAGGGACTGGAATGCGTCCAGCGCGCGGACGCGGCCCTTGGCCAAGTCCACAATCGGGGCAGGGTAATCGGCGGGCGGGCAGGGCGCATCCCAGGGACGGTGGATGAACCGGTCGGGCACTTCGGCCAGTTCGGGCACATAACGGCGGACATAGGCCCCCCTGGGATCGAATTTCTCGCCCTGCAGCACGGGATTGAAGATACGGAAGAAGGGCGCGGCATCGGCGCCGCAGCCGGCCACCCACTGCCAGTTGGCGGCATTGTTGCCCAGGTCCGCATCCACCAGCGTGTCCCAGAACCATTCCTGGCCTTTGTGCCAGTGGATGCCCAGCTGCTTGATCAGCAGCGAAGCGGCAATCATGCGCACCCGGTTGTGCATCCAGCCCGTCTGCCAAAGCTGGCGCATGCCCGCATCGACTATGGGGATCCCAGTCTGCCCGCGCGTCCAGGCGCGGAAGTCCTTTTCGCTGCGCCGCCAGGGGAACGCTTCGAAGCGTTCATCCAGTGGATCGGTGGGCAGGCGTGGGTGATGATAGAGAAGCTGGATGCAGAATTCCCGCCACCCCAGTTCCTTCAGGAACGTTTCGGCGCCATCACTATGCGCGCGGGCACGCACGGCATGCCAGATCTGGCGCGGACTGATCTCGCCCCAGTGCAGATGTGGCGACAGGCGGGAAGTGCCGTCATGGTCGGGCCGGTCGCGCTCGTGCCTGTAAGCGGCGAGGTGATCGAGAAAGGCGTACAGTGCGTCATGCGCGTGTTTCTCGCCGGGTGTCCAGTCGAAGCCCTTGGCCCAGTCGGGCTTTCTGGGCAGCAGGTCCCAGTCCGCGAGCGTGTCGGAGGCGACGTGGCCCCGGAATTCCATGCGGTGCGGCGCCTGATGCGGCTTGGCGACGTCGCCCTTGTGGCGGAGTGCGTTCCAGAAGGGGGTGAAGACGCGGAACGGCTTGCCCGCGCCCGTGGCGATTTCCCAAGGTTCGTGCAGCAGCGACCCGTTGAAGCTCTCCACCGCCACGCCATTGAATGTCAGCACCTTCTTGATTGCAGTGTCGCGCCTGACCGCGAATGGCTCATAACAGCGATTCCATGTGACCAGCTCCGCGCCGGTTTCGTCCGCCAGTGCCGGAATGGTTTTTTCCGCTGCGCCCCGGCGCAGCACCAGCCTGCCGCCATGATCCTTCAGCGCCCTGTCCAGGGCGGCCAGCGAATGATGCAGCCACCAGCGCGAGGCGCCGCCCATTTTCCAGTCGCCGGGTGTCTCGTCGTCCAGCACATAGACGCAGATCAGCGGATGCTCGGACGCTGCGCGCAGCGCCGGATTGTCGGACAGCCGCAGGTCCTGGCGAAGCCAGGCGATCGCAGGCTTCATATGCGCGATACGGATGGGGTCCCGCTCCGGATCACTTTTTGGTCAGCGCGGCACATTCGGCGTGACGAAAACAGCCCGTGACATGGTCGTTGACCATGCCGGTGGCCTGGGCAAAAGCATAAACGATGACGGGTCCGCAGAAATTGAACCCGCGCTGCTTCAGTTCCTTCGCCAGCCCCTCGCTCATCTCGGTCTGTGCGGGGATCTGCTCGCGGCTCCTGAAGTGATTGACCTTGGGCCGGCCGCCGACATGCTTCCAGATCAGTTCGGTGAAGCCGCCGGGTTCCTTTTCCTCGATGTCGATCCACAGCCCCGCGCCCTTGATCGCGGCCTCGATCTTGGCACGGCTGCGGATGATGCCGTCATTCTTCAGAAGCCGGTCAACGTCGCGGCTGCCATAGCGGGCGATACGCTCGGGATCGAAGCCGTGGAAGGCTTTGCGGAAATTCTCCCGCTTGCGCAGGATGGTGATCCAGGAAAGCCCGGCCTGGAATCCGTCCAGCACCAGCTTTTCATAGAGTGCGCGGGAATCGTATTCCGGCACGCCCCATTCGGTGTCGTGATAGGAAAGATATAGCGCGTCGTCGCCCGGCCAATGACACCGCGTGTTTTCAGACCGCATGGGGCTGATCGAGCCATGCCGGCTTGATCAAGGCAACGGAAATCTCGCCTGCCGTCACCTGTCCGGTACTTTCCGCCAGCCGGTCCATGCGTACCAGCGCGAAACCATTATTGCCGTCCACGGAGAGGATCTCGCCGATCTCCTGGCCGCCGGCGTCAAGTGGCGTGCCGGGTGCGGGCAGGGGGGCCTGTGCCCGCACCGTCAGGATGCGCTTTCTCGCGGTCGCGCGGTGCTTCATGCGCGAAGTCAGCTCCTGGCCGACATAGCAGCCCTTTGCGAATGAGACGCCGTCGAGTTCTTCGAGTCCCGCATCCAGCGCGAAGATCTTTTCACTGCCGAAGTCGGCACCCTCCGGCACTCCCAATTCCCGCCGCAGGGCATGATAGGCGACCGGTCCCGGAAGATTGGCCGGCATCTCGGCCAGCGCGCCGATGCTGCGCCGGGGCAGGCGGCGATGGCGCGGATCGTCGAATGTGACGGCGCGCTCGGTATAGGGGGCGGGCCGGTTCTGGGGATGACCGGCCAGCGCCACGAATACACCCAGCTGGTCGCGCGGCTCGATTTCGATTCGCGCACGAAGACGGTACATCCTTAGCTTGCCGGCCAGACGTTCCCGCGACTGGCGCTCGCAGTCGATCAGCAGTGCGCCGTCACCCTCCACCAGCAGGAAATCGAACAGAATCTTGCCCTGTGGCGAAAGCAGGGCCGCATACAGAGCCTTCCCCGGCGAAAGCCGGCCCAGGTCATTGGTCACTAGGCCCTGCAGAAACTCCCTGGCCTGGGGCCCGCTAAGGGCCAGAACGGCACGGTCGGTGAGCTGGGCGGGTTCCATCCATCCCAGTTAGGCGGTCCTGCCGTGGTTGCCAAGGGGCGGTTGCCAAGGGTGGAGGGGTGGGCTAACAGCCGGAGCCATGACTTCAGACCCCTCTCAAGACCAGGCGAGCTTCGATCTTTTGATCCGCGGTGGAACCGTGGCCACCCCCGGCGGGATCGTCCAGGCCGATATCGGTGTTTACGATGGCCGCATAGCGGCCCTCGGCGCACTTTCGAGCCGCAAAGCCGTCAGCGTATTCGATGCCAAGGGGCTTCATGTCCTGCCCGGCGCCATTGACACCCAGGTGCATTTCCGCGAGCCGGGCAACGAGCACAAGGAAGACTTGGCCACCGGGAGCCTGGCCGCCGTGCTGGGCGGCATCACCGCGGTTTTCGAGATGCCCAATACGGCGCCGCCCACCACGACCCGTGCCGCCATCGAGGACAAGCTGGCACGCGCAAAGGGCCGCATGTGGTGCGACCATGCTTTCTATGCCGGCGCCACGCCGGCCAATATCGGCGCCCTGGCCGAGTTGGAGCGCATGCCCGGCGTCTCGGGCATCAAAGCCTTCCTGGGATCGTCCACCGGCACGCTGTTGCTCAACAGGGAAGAAGACATCCTGGCCGCGCTGAAGGCGGGCCGCCGCCGCGTCGCCGTCCATTCCGAAGATGAAGACCGCCTGATCGGTCGCAAGGCGCTTGCCGAACGGGGCGAGCCTCAGACCCATCCGGTATGGCGCGACGCGGAAGCGGCCCGCATGTCGACCGAGCGGGTGCTGCGCCTGGCGCGCGCGGCGGGACGGCGGCTGCATGTGTTGCACATTACGACGGGCGACGAGATTCCGCTCCTGGCCGCCGCCAAGGACATCGCCACCGCCGAAACCACGCCGCAGCATCTGACCCTGTCAGCGCCGGAATGCTATGAGCGGCTGGGTGCATACGCGCAGATGAACCCGCCAATCCGCGACGAAAGCCACCGTGCCGCGCTGTGGGAGGCAGTGCGCCAGGGGGTGATCGACGTGATAGGCTCCGACCATGCCCCGCACACGCATGAGGAAAAGGACAGACAATATCCCGACACACCTTCGGGCATGCCGGGCGTGCAGACGCTGGTGACGCTGCTGCTCGATCACGTCAACAAGGGCAACCTCACGCTGGAGCGTTTCGTCGATCTGACGGCCGCCGGCCCCCAGCGCATTTTCGGTATCGCCGGCAAGGGGCGCATCGCGCGCGGCTATGACGCCGATTTCACCATCGTGGATATGGGCCTGACCCGGGAGATCCAGAACAGCTGGATCGCCTCGCGCTGCGGCTGGACGCCGTTCGACGGTATGACGACGAAGGGATGGGCGGTCGCCACGATGCTTCGCGGCGCTTTCGTGATGCGAGAATTCGCTCCTGTCGGCGCCGCAAGCGGCGTGCCGGTGCGTTTTGTCGAAACCCTTGAGCCGCTCGGTGCTTGACGCACAGGGCATTTTCGGGTCGCCTTGCGCGACGCCGGGGAGATTTGACATGACAGCAGGAAATCCCGGCCAGCGATGAATTATGTCATCCTGGTCATGTCAGGCGTGTTGATGGGGCTGATTGCGGCAGTCCCGATCGGTCCGGTGAACCTGATCTGCATACGCCGCACCTTCGCTTTCGGCCCGGTCAATGGATTCGTGTCGGGTCTCGGCGCCGCACTTGGCGACGGCGTCTTCGCGGCCGTCACCGGCCTCGGCCTGACCTGGATCGCGCAGCTGATCGAAGGCTATGCCACCATCATCGAGCTGGTGGGTGGCGCCATGCTGGTATGGATCGGCTTTCGGACCTTCACGCATCCGCCGGTTCTTCCGGGGCCGGATGACTGCGCCGAGAAGGCCGGCGGCAACCTGGCCCGGGCCATGGTCTCGACCTTCGCGCTTACGATCACCAATCCGGCGACGCTGCTGTTCTTTACCTCCATGTTCGCCGGCCTGGGCGGCTTGGCGGGAGGCGCAGGCAGCTTTCATGACGCCGCCTTCGTGGTGGCGGGGGTGGTGGGGGGATCGGCCGGCTGGTGGCTGGCCCTGACCACCGTGATTGGGCTTTTCCACACCCGAATCGATGAAGGGTGGATGCGTCTGATCAACCGCGGATCGGGGCTGCTTCTGATGGCATTCGGCTTGGTGGTCCTGATTCACGTCGTCCGGGGCGGCATTAGCCTTTCGGGCATTTAATTCCGGTTCGAAGCCACTCTGCCTCTGGCCCTTTTGCTGCCGAAACGCTATGGCCCGGGGGCCAGGCACGCTACAATGCCGCCCGGGTTTTGGAACACTGGATCGGGGGGCATCGGGAGACCTTGATGCGATATCTGGTAGCGCTGTTTGCGGTGATCTTCTCGCTGGGGTTGGCGGCCCCTGCCTTTGCGGTGGATGACGCCCTGTCTATCCAGGCAAATGAGGCCTATCTGAAGGCCAATGCCCAGAAAAAAGGGGTTATCGTTCGTCCCAGCGGGCTGCAATACCGCATCATCCAGAACGGCTATGGCAAGCGGCCCAGGAGCACCGACACGGTCAAGGTCTATTATACCGGCACGCTGATCAACCACACCATCTTCGACGGTACCTCGCCGGGACTTCCCGCGAGCTTCCGGGTCAACAGCGTGATCCCTGGCTGGGCCGAGGCGTTGCAGCTGATGCGCGAGGGCGATCACTGGCTGCTCACCATTCCCGCCCATCTGGGGTATGGCGCGCGCGGCCAAGGCGATGGGCTGATCCCGCCCAACCAGACGCTGATCTTCGACATCCGCCTGATCTCGACCACGCCGGCGCCCAAGCGGGGTGAGCCGGGTTACGTGCCCGAGCCCGGCGACGACGACGACCAGCGCTGAAAAGGGGGAGCGGTTGCGCACCTGGCTGACCCGATTGTGGTCGGAGCCGCACCTGAAGGGTGGGCGCCTGCGCATCGCGCTGGCCCTTGTCCTGGTGGTGGGCGGCAGTGCGCTGTTCTGGTCCAGCCGTGACTATACCGTGTCCGCGCCCGAATGGGACGGCCAGGTGCGCGGCATCGCCTACAATCCCAGCGCCCTCTTCGCCGAAAATGACCAGAAACATGTGTCGCAGGATCATATCGCCCGCGACATGGAACAGCTGTCCCACCTGACCAGCCATGTCCGCACCTACACGGTGGCGGGCGGGATGGACAAGGTGCCCCAGATCGCCCGCCGCTATGGCATGACCGTGTCGCTGGGCATCTGGATCGGGCCTGATCTGGCCAAGAACGAAAAGGAGATGGCGCTCGGCATCAAGACGGCCTTGGCCAACCGCCGCACCATCGACCGGGTCATCGTGGGAAATGAAACCCAGCTGCGCGGCGATGTCTCGCCCGACCGCCTAAACACCTATATCCGCCGCGTGCGCGCCGCCCTGCCGGCCCGCATCAAGGTGACCACCGCCGAACCCTGGTCCACCTGGATGCTGACGCCCGAGGTGGGCAGGTATGTCGATGTGATCTTCGTCCACCTTCTGCCTTACTGGGAGAATGCGGACATCCGCGGCAGCCTGAAGGCCACGACCAATTTCTACAATCACATCCAGGAGGAATTCCCCGACAAGCCGATCATCGTGGGCGAGGCGGGCTGGCCGTCGGAAGGGCGCACGCGTGGACGCGCCGAAGCCTCCGTCGCCAACGAGGCGTGGTTCATACGCGCCTTCGTGCAGTTCGCCATGGAAAAGGGCTGGGACTATTACCTGATCGAGGCCTATGACCAGCCCTGGAAGAACCGGGGCGAGGGCGCGGTGGGCGCCTATTGGGGCCTGTTCGATGCCACCGGCCATCCCAAATTCGCCTTCACGGGACTGCTCAGAACCTTCCCGGAATGGCGTGGTTATGCGCTGGTCGCAGCCGTGCTTTCGCTGCTGCTGGGCCTTCTGATCCTGGGCCGCATGCCGCGCGTGCGCCAGACCGGCTATCTGGTGATGGGCGGGATGATCGCACTGGTTTCAACCGGCCTTCTGGCGCTCATCGACGCCACCGCTCTGGAATATGTCGATCCCACCGACATCATCGCGCTGGTGGCCATGTCGCCGCTTGTGCTTCTGGCCTGTGCGGTAATCCTGACCGAAGGCATCGAGCTGGCGGCCAGCCTGTGGCGGGTGGAGCGCCGCTTCGTGCACGTCGGCATCCCCGAGGTGGCGCCGCGTGTTTCCATCCATGTGCCCACCTACAACGAGCCGCCGGCCATGGTGATCGGCACGCTGAACGCCCTGGCCGAGCTCGACTATGACAATTTCGAAGTGATCCTGCTGGACAACAACACCCCCGATCCGCAGGTCTGGCGCCCGGTGGAGGCGCATTGTCGCGCGCTCAACGCCATGTCGCCGGTCCCGCGCTTCCGCTTCTTCCATTTCGAGCAGGTCAAGGGGTTCAAGGGCGGTGCGCTGAACCGGGCGCTGGCGCTGACCGACCCGGCCGCCGAATACGTCGCGGTTATCGACAGCGATTATCAGGTGGAGCCCTTCTGGCTGCGCCGTGTCATTCCCCATTTCGCCGCGCCCGGGGTGGCGCTGGTTCAAGGGCCGCAGGACTATCGCGACGACCGCGAGAACATGTTCAAGGCCATGGCCTACCAGGAATATCGCGGCTTCTTCCATATCGGCATGGTGGAGCGCAACGAGCACAACGCCATCATCCAGCACGGCACCATGACGATCGTCTCGCGGAAGGCGCTGGAGGCGGTGGATGGCTGGAGCGAATGGTGCATCACCGAGGACACCGAACTCGGCCTGAAGCTGTTCGAGGCCGGTCACGAAGCCGTCTATGTCTCCCAGAGCATGGGCAAGGGCCTGATGCCCGACACGCTAGAAGCCTTCATGACCCAGCGCTACCGCTGGGTCTATGGCGCCATGCAGATGCTCAAGCGCCATGCCCGCCCCATCTTCATGGGCGGAAGCCGCCTGACATGGCCGCAACGTTACCAATTCCTTTCCGGCTGGCTGCCCTGGATATCCGACGGCCTGGGCATGGTGGTCACGCTGATGGCGCTGGTGTGGACCCTGCTGATGTGGACCCTGCCCAGCTATATCGATGTGCCGATGCCGGCGCTGTCGGCCGCGGCGATGGCGCTGTTCGCCACCAAATGCCTCAAGACGCTGCTACTCTATCCGCCAAAGGTCAAATCGGGTCTTTGGGGTGCCTTTCTCGCTTCCGTGGCCGGCCTGTCGTTAACCCATACCGTGGGCAAGGCGGTGTGGACAGGGTTGATGACCTCGGGCAAGCCGTTCCTTCGCACGCCCAAATGCGCCGATCCGGCCAGCTTCACCCAGGTCTTCCGCGTGGTCTGGCAGGAGGCCGCGCTGTTGGCTCTGCTGCTGGCGGCGCTGGTGTCGATGGGCTTCGATCGCGGTTTCCAGGACCCGGCGGTCGGCCTGTGGATGGTGATGCTGGGCATCCAGGCCATTCCCTATGCCGCGACCTTCGCCACCGCCTGCATCAGCGCCATGTCCAACAAGCAGGTCGAGGCGGTGGCCGAAACCCCGCCTGTCGTGCGCGAAGCGGCTTGAACGGAGTGGCCGACATGCCGATATTGGGTTCCGGACCGTTTTAGGCCACTTCAGAGGGGTATCGCCCGGTGATGACCTTCCTGCTCGTGCTGTTTGCCATTTACTGGCTGCCCACCATCGTGGCCATCGCGCGCCAGACCAATTCGGCGCTGGGCGTGGCCGTGCTGAATTTCTTCCTCGGCTGGACGGTGATCGGCTGGATCGTGGCGCTTATGTGGGCGCTGGCGGCGTCCAGCGGGCCGCATGTGGTCGTGATTGAAAACGGCCGGGTGGTTTCGGGCCGCTAGCCGGCGATCACCAGAAGCGGGCGCGGCCAGGCGCGGTATTGTTGCGGCAGGCCGCGAGCTGGGACTTATGGAAGCATTGGCCTGTCACAAACAGGTAGGCGTAGCTTCCTGGCGAACCCAAGATCGCGAGCGCGAATATGCCCGCAACCAGCAGGATAATAGCTATCCATTGCCAGCGCGGGATCATAGCCGCACCACCGGCGGCACGGTCTTTCCAGGATTGAGGATACCGGCCGGATCGAAAGCCGCCTTCAGCGCGCGCATCGCGTCCAGTTCCGCATGGCTCTTGTAGCGGGGCAGGGATGACACCTTCATGGCGCCGATGCCGTGTTCGGCGCTGATCGAGCCTGCGAATTCCTTCACCAGGTCGTGGACGCAAAGCTGCACTTCGTCCCACTGGGCAAGGAAAGCGGGATCGTCGCCCGCTCTGGGCGCATTGAAATTGAAGTGCAGGTTGCCATCCCCCAGATGTCCGAAGCTGACGGGCCGCGCGCCTGGCACGATTGCCTGGACCGCCGGCACGGCCTTTTTCAGGAACGCAGGGATGGCGGCAACCGGCACGCTGATGTCGTGCTTGATCGAGGCGCCCTCGCGCTTCTGCGCCTCCGATATGCTTTCACGCAGCTTCCACAGCTCCGCTGCCTGGGCCTGGCTGGTGGCGACGACCGCATTACCGGCAATGCCATCCTCGATGGCCGCGCCCAGTGCGGTCTCGAAGCTCGCGGCCAGGCCCGTGTCGCGTCCACCGGTGGCTTCCATCAGCACATACCATGGCGCCGGTTCGGCAAGCGGATCGCGGGTGCCCGCGATATGGCGTGTGACCAGTTCCAACGCCAGGCGCGGCATCAGCTCGAAGGCGCTCAGCATGCCGCCCGTCGCGGCCTGCATCCGCCCCAGAAGCGTCACGGCGGCGTCCGGCGAGGGCATGGCTACCAAGCCCACCACCGCCGCATCCGGCATGGGAAACAGCCTCAGCGTTGCGGCGGTGATTACGCCCAGCGTGCCCTCGCTGCCGATGAAAAGCTGCTTGATGTCATAGCCGGTGTTGTCCTTGTGCAGGGCGCGCAGCATGTCGAGCACCACGCCATTGGCCTGCACCACCTCAAGACCCAGCACCAGCGCGCGGGTCATGCCATAGCGCAGCACATGGGTGCCGCCCGCATTGGTGGCGATGTTGCCGCCGATGGTGCAGCTGCCTTCCGAAGCCAGGCTCAGTGGAAACAGCAAGTCCTTTTCCGCCGCGGCCTGCCGTACGCCTGCCAGGGTAACGCCCGCTTCCGCCGTCAGGGTCATGCCGCTGGCGTCCAGCGCGCGCACCTTGCTTAGGCGGCTGGTGGACAGCAGCACTTCGCCATGCAGCGGAATCTGTCCGCCAACCAGACCGGTATTGCCGCCCTGGGTGACGATGGGCGTGCGGGTCTGGTGGCAGATGGACAGGATTGCGCTGACTTCGGCCGTGGTCGCGGGCTTGAGCAACAGGGGCGTGGTGCCCCTGTATTTGCTGCGCCATTCTTCCAGGTGCGGCGCGATCTGGGCCGGGTCCTGCGTGAAGCCCCTGGCACCGACGGCATCCTTCAGGCGATCAAGCGTGCTCATCGGGGCGCAGCAGCTCTTTCAAGGCGGTCATTGATGGCCTCCCCAAGGCCGGTCACGGGAATGGGTGAAACGGCGATGCGGCCGCTTCGGGCATCCAGCGTCCGCAACATGGCGAACAGGTTGGCGGCCGCTTCCTTCAGGTCACCGCGCGGCGAAAGGTTCAGCGCCGCCTCCACATTGCCGAAACCCAGCAGCACTTCGCCCGCCTCGGCTGCGGACGCGTTCAACCGCAGGGACGCGCGCGGCGCATAGTGACTCTGAAGCTGGCCTGGCGAGCGGATGGCGTCGTCCGGCGCCGCCAGCGGTCCCACTACGGCTTCGATCTCCTCGCGCGCGATGGCGCCGGGGCGAAGCAGGACCGGATTTTCGCCATCAAAACCGATGACCGTGGATTCCAGCCCCATGGGTGCCGCGCCGGCATCCAGGATCATATCGACTTTCTCGCCCAACCCCTCGGCGACATGTGCGGCGGTCGTTGCACTGATGCAGCCCGAGACATTGGCCGAGGGGGCGGCGATCGGCCGCCCCGCCGCCATCAGCAACGCCCGCGCCACCGGATGGGCCGGCACGCGGATCGCCACGGTTTCCAACCCGGCGCTGACCAGCAGCGACAGGGGACTGTCCGGCCTGCGCGGCGCTACAAGGGTCAGCGCACCCGGCCAGAAGGCGCTGGCCAGTCGCCGCGCCGGCGCCGGCAGTGTCACATGACGCTCGGCTTCTTCCAGGCTGGCCACATGTACGATCAGTGGATTGAAGCTGGGCCGGCCCTTGGCGGCGAAGATCGCGGCCACGGCTTCGCCATTGGTGGCGTCGGCGCCCAGGCCATAGACCGTCTCGGTTGGGAAGGCGATCAGCCGTCCCGCCCGCAGGTATGCGGCCGCATGCGCGATGGCATTGGCATTGGCGGGCATGACGGTGGCGGCGAGGGTGATCATGATGGAACTCTAACGCCTGCAATGCGCCAAGTCGAAGCCGCCCGCTTCAGGTCCTGGGCGGGGCCGAAAGCTTGAGGGGGCGGATGGAGCCGGTTTGCTGCGGGAAGGGAATGGTGATGCCGGCCTCATCGAAGCGCATCTTGATGGCCTTCTGCATGTCGAAAAATATGTCCCAATACAGCGTATTGGGTACGAAGCAGCGTGCGATCAGGTTGACCGAGGAGGATGCCAGCTCATTCACCGGCGCGACCGGAGCGGGCACCTTCAGCACGCGTTCGTCGCTATCCATGATATCCAGCAGGATCGCCTGCGCCTTGTCGATGTCGTCCTCATAGTCGATGCCGACGACGATGTTGATGCGCCGGGTTTCCTCGCGGGTATAGTTGGTGATCGCTCCGCCGAAGATTTGTGAATTGGGTACGGCGATATAAACCATGTCCGGGGTGATCAGCACTGTGTTGAACAGGCCGATTTCGCGCACCGTTCCGCCGGTATTGCCCGCGACCACCACGTAGTCGCCGACCCGGAAGGGCCGCAGCACCAGCAGCATCACGCCCGACGCGACATTGGAAAGCGCGCCCTGAAGGGCCAGGCCGATGGCCAGGCCCGCCGCGCCCAGAAGCGCGATGACGCTGGTCGTCTGCACCCCGAACTGGCTCAGCACCGCCACCAGGGTGATCGCCAGCACGACATAGTTCACCGATTTGACGAGAAGCGGTTTGATCGTCTCGTCGATATGGTGGCTGCGCACCAGCACCTTGCGCAGCCAGCCCGACAGCCAGTGCGCTATCGTCCAGCCGACCGCCAGGATCAGGACCGCCAGCAGCACATTGATGGCGCCGTTGAACAGCGCCACGGTCAGCGCCGGCAGCGCAGCCTTGATGGCGCCGGGTACCGTGGCGGCCTCGACTAGGGCTGCGGGAACTGCGATCGGATCGGCCATGCTGTTAACCCTGAACGTCGACGCCGCAATGGGCGAGGCGAACTTGACCGGAATTAAACTTTCGCGGCCAATGACGCAATGCGCTGCGGCCCGGTTCTCTCGCTGCTGATTTTGACGGTTATGTGTCCGGCATGGCCGGCGCTGGGCGCGTCCTTGCCGCGTTGCGCCGGCCCGGTGGAAATCTCAAACGCCAATGTGGTGCGGGTGGAGCGCAATGGCGTTCTGGTTCTCTCCGACGGCCGCGCGGTGGAACTGGAGGGGATCCGTCTGCCGCTCTCCCAGCCGGGCCCCGCGGGCGTCCAAGCGCTGGCGGTGCTGCGCGGCATGACCGCGTCGGCAACCGTCACGTTTACCGCCGTGCCGCCCAAGGAAGACCGCTATGATCGCGTGCGGGCACAAGGCTTCGCCGGCGGCACATGGCTTCAGGCCGCGCTGCTGGAGAAGGGGCTGGCCCGGGTCGCCATTTCACCCGACCGGAACGAATGTTCCGTCGAATTGCTGGCGGCCGAAGCGCGCGGACGCGCAGGCATGGCGGGCGCATGGGAGGGCGGCGCAGCCAGTCGGTATCGCGTACGCTCCCCAGAGGAGATGCGGCGCACTGCCGGCACTTTTCAGGTGGTCGAAGGCAGGGTGACCAATATCGGCCAGGCCGGCGGTCGCGCCTTCATCGATTTCAGCGATGACTGGCAGCGGGGCTTTTCCGCGATCATCGCGCCCGATGACCGCAGGCGGTTTCGCGGCTACGACCTGAACGAGCTTGCTGCCCATCGCATCCGCGTGCGGGGGATCGTGCAGGATTACCGGGGACGCCCCGAGATCGCACTGTCAAACCCGTCGCAGATCGAAAGCGTGGATTGATCTTTCACCCGCTCCGGCCATCGGATCTGCCTGGGCTCCGACGGGGAGGAAAGGAAAAGGCCCGGTGTTTCCACCGGGCCTTTCTGCGATAGAGGATCGCAGCTGTACTGTATCAGGCCGCCTTCTTGGTCAGCATGCCTTCGACGCGCTTGACGGCGGCGGCTTCGTCCGTCCGTTCCACGGCGGCGACTTCACGGGCCATGCGGGCCAGGGCCTTTTCATAGAGCTGGCGCTCGGAATAGGACTGCTCGGGCTGGCCGCCGGCGCGGTGCAGGTCGCGTACCACCTCGGCGATCGAGACCAGGTCACCGGAGTCGATCTTGGCCTCGTATTCCTGCGCACGACGCGACCACATGGTCCGCTTGATGCGGGCCCGGCCCTTCAAAGTGTTCAACGCATTGCCGACCACTTCAGGGGTCGACAGCTTGCGCATGCCCACCGACTTGGCCTTGGCGACGGGCACCCGCAGGGTCATCTTGTCTTTCTCGAACTCGATGATGAAAAGCTCCAGCTTGTAGCCCGCGACTTCCTGCTCCTCGATGCCGGAAACCTTGCCGACGCCATGCGTCGGATAGACGACGTGATCGTTGGTCTTGAACTCGTGCTTCTTGTTGGAATTGGCCGGAGTCTTTTTTGCGGTGGCGGCAGCAGGCACTACGGCCTTGGCGACAGGGGTCTTGAGGGTGGTCATTTTCTTTTCCGGTTGCGGACAAAGCGCGAACTTCCCTCCGGAAGGGGGACCGGAGCGCGCGCGTGTGTCACGTATTTGAACGAAAAGAAGGTTATCACAGAATCCGTCGAAACGGAAGGATCATGACGCCAACGTATTGAATTTGCGGCATTTTATTTAATCCTTACCCGGAATCTCCCACAGATTCAAGCGCTTGGCAGGACCGCTCGCCACGCATGCCTCCGTTGCGGCGCAAGCGGAGCTTGGCCGGGTGCCCAGTCCCCTTTATCGGCAGGCCTTGCGGGTCAGGAACCCGAACCCGGTTCGGGACTGAAGAACTTCTCGAACTTGTCGGGAACGCCCTGCATCTCCTTGGCGTCAGCCGGCGGCTCGCCCTTCTGGCTGATATTGGGCCACACCTTGGCGTATTCGGCATTCACTGCCAGCCACTTCTCCAGGCCCGATTCGGTGTCGGCCTTGATCGCTTCGGGCGGGCATTCCGGCTCGCAGACGCCACAGTCGATGCACTCGTCAGGGTGGATCACCAGCATGTTCTCCCCCTCATAAAAGCAATCCACCGGGCAGACTTCCACGCAGTCCATGAACTTGCACTTGATGCAGGCTTCGGTGACGACGTAGGTCATTCAGGTAGCTCCGGAAGGCGAAAAAACGGGGGTTGGATAAGGCGCGCTGCCCGGTGTGGCAAGGACTTAAATAGCGCACCACAGTTGCGAATAAATCGCAACTGGTTCACTCCAGGATCTCGTACAGGCCTTTGGCCACGCTGGCCGGGCCCCGCCGCTCGGCCAGTGCCAGGACCTTCAGCGCCACCACTTGGCCGCCCTTTCCCAGGGTAAGGACATCGCCGGGCCGCAGGTTCTGGGCCGGCTTCTCCACCCGGTTGCCGTTCAGCCTGAGACGCCCCGAACTGGCGGCGGCCTGGGCCAAGGCACGGCTGCGATAGAATCGGGCGCAGAACAGCCATTTGTCGATACGGGCGCTTTCGCTCATGCCCGTTTCACCAGCCTGGCCAGTTCGGCGAAAGGCGAATGGGGATCGACCTTCACGGCCTCTGGCACGCGCGCCCGCCGTGGCCTGGGCCGAGCCTGGGGCTTCCTGCGCCAGACGGGCTGAGCCCCCTGGACCTCGGCCAGTTGCCAGCCCAGGGCCGAGAGAACAGCCCGGCCTTCTTCCCTGCTCGCGCCCAAAAGCGAGATCACCCGCCCCAGCACGCTCTCGGCATCGGCACCTGAGGCCAGCGCCTTTTCCAGCTCGTCCTCCAGCCGCTCCAGCATGTCGAAGCGGATGGCGCGCCGCGCGATCACGGCGAAACCGGCTGCGTGAAGCGAATGAAGGTCGGTGCCCTTGTCGATGGCGAATGAGGTCAGGCCGGGGGCCGGCGGGGCCGGGGGCGCATCCTTTCCTCCCCATACTCCCCACAACAGGGTCAGCAGCGCCGCCGCATCGGGACGCAGAAGCCGGGGCAGATAGACATGGCGGCGGCCCAGCCATACACCGAAGGGCCGAAGCGCCCGCAACACCGGCCCCAGCTTGTCGGGCAGCGTCAGCGTGGCGCGATCCAGCGCGCCAAAATTCTCCGCCAGCTGGTGGGCAATGCCACGCGCCAAGCCCGGCAGAGCCCCTTCCGTGCCTGTGCGCGCTTCGCTCGCATCCTGCAGGGCTTCCAGCGCGCCCAGCCTGTCCTTGATGCGCGCCGCCAGCCAGGCGCGCAGTCGCTGTTCAAGCGCGTCGGTCTTCACATGCTCGTCGGCCAGCACCTGGATGTTCGGCGAAAGCGGCGAGGGGCCCTTCACCAGCCGCGCGACAATGGCGCCATCCCACCACAGCTTGCCATGCTCGCTGAGGGTAATGGCGGTATCCTCCGCCCCGGCCAGCGCGGCGCTGCGGAAGGCAATCTCGCTTTCCAGCCCCTTCAGCGCGGCGGCGCGCAGCGTGCGCCCATGAAAACCGGTTGCCCGCGGATCAGGCACGAAGCGGAAGCCATCCAGCCGGCCTATCGCTTCGCCGCCGATTGAAACGCCACCAGCTTCGTCCAGCGCCAGCGACGCAAATTCGTCGTCGCGCAGATGCTTTATCAGCACCGATGTGCGCCGGTCGATGAATCGCTGGATGAGTGCCTGGTGCAGCCCGTCGGACAGCCGGTCCTCAACCGCGCGGGTAATGCCCTGCCAGTGGGCGCCATCAGAGGTCCAGCCCGGCCTGTGCGCCGCATAGGTGAAGGTGCGGATCATGGCCAGCCGCCCCGAAAGCGTCGCCACATCGCCTTCCGTCACGTCGGCGCGAGCGATCTGGCGCGCCAGCCAGTCATCGGGGATCGCGCCGGCTTCACCTGACAGGAACAGGAAGATGGCGCGCACCAGTCGCACATGCTCGTCGGTGGAAAGCTTGCGGAAGTCGGGAAGCTGGCAGACCTCCCACAGCCGCGTCACCCGATCGCGCGCCGTGGCGATGGTTTTGACCTCGTCATCGTCCGAAAGGGTTTTCAGCGCCACCGCATCGCTGGCGGGCCGCGCACGCGTCAGGCCGCGCTCCGGCGGCGGTGCATCCAGGCTTTCGTTCAGGCGCGCCAGGGACCGGAAATCCAATGCCGAATTGCGCCACTGAAGCACCCGCACCGGATCATAGCGGTGGCTTTCCAGGCGGGCGACCAGTTCCTCCTCGAACGGCTCGCAATCGGCGGTGACGCCAAAGGTGCCGTCGCTGCGAAAGCGCCCGGCGCGGCCGGCGATCTGGCCGATCTCGTCGGCGCGCAGGGCACGCATGCGCGCCCCATCGAACTTCTCGCGCGCGGCGAAGGCGACGTGGTCGACGTCCATGTTCAGTCCCATGCCGATGGCGTCGGTCGCCACCAGGAAATCGACATCGCCGGACTGATAGAGTTCGACCTGCGCGTTGCGGGTGCGGGGGGACAGCGCCCCCAGCACCACGGCGGCGCCGCCGCGCTGGCGGCGGATGATTTCGGCGATGCCATAGACGTCTTCCGCCGAGAAACCCACCACCGCGGAGCGGCGGGGCAGGCGGGTCAGCTTCTTCGCGCCCGTATAGGCCAGGTCGGAAAACCGCGCCCTGGTCGTGAACCAGCATTTCGGAATGAAACGCTGGATAATGCCGCGCATCGTGTCGCTGCCCAGAAGCAGCGTTTCTTCGCCTCCCCGCGCATGCAGCAGCCGGTCGGTGAAGACATGGCCGCGCTCGGGGTCGGCGCAAAGCTGTATCTCGTCGATCACCAGGCAGGCGACCGGAATGTCCAGGGGCATCGCCTCGACGGTGCAGACATAGAAGCGCGGCGCCTTGGGTACGATCTTCTCTTCGCCGGTGATGAGAGCGACTTCGGCCGGCCCCCGCTGGCGCAGGATGCGGTCATAGACCTCGCGCGCTAGAAGGCGCAGCGGCAGGCCGATCATGCCGGATTTGTGCGCCAGCATGCGCTCGATGGCGAAATGGGTCTTGCCGGTGTTGGTAGGCCCCAGGATCGCCGTCACCTTGGCGGCAGGGCGGGCTCTGTCCATGGGCTTTAAATGGCGTCTTGGAGCGCCGGCGCAAGGAAAAAAGGACCCTGTGCCGGAAGCATTACAGGGCCGCCGCATGGATGACACCAAAGCAATGTGGGAAAGCCAGGAAAGGCGGCTGTGGATGCCGCGTTGAAGATCGGCACGTATACGGAACAGATACAGTCCGAATCACTAACCAATCAAATATCTGCCTTTGTTCTCATACATTTAGCTGTCCCCTGCGGAGTTGCCAACCACCACATCTAGTGGCAGGGGCCAATTTTGGCCCCTTGTCAGGGCGCCGCGACTCTATTCCGTACCCGGAGCATCCCAGGGGCCGCCGGGACGGTATTCGCAATTTCAGGATTTGATCCCGCCGGGGGCAGCGCCGTCCACCTTCACGCTGTTCGCCAGGACTGCGACCACGCCATATTTGGTGTCGGCCCAAACGCGCAGTGGGACCACATAATCGCGGCCCGTGACCGTGCTGTGGATGGTGGTGATCCAGGCGTTGATGGTGGGAAAGCTCTCATTGGCCTTGATAACGCGCGGCTTGAAGCCGGCGAGTTGCTTGTACCTGATGGCACACAGAAGCCCCTTTCCCTTGTAGAGGCCGTTATCCATGTCGATGTCGATGTCACGGAGCTTCTTCATCTCGATATTGTAGCGGCGCCGCCCGTCGAACACGGGCGCCACCAGCGCGCATGGGTTGCCGGGTTTGGCGCCTGCGCCGCTGACGATGAACATCACCGCGCTCAGGGGATCGAGGGTGTCTTTCTGCTCTTCCGGCTTCACCTCGTATCCTGTCACCGAATAGACGGGGTCGGCGTAAAGTCGCGGCGGGCCCGCCCCGTCATAGGTCAGCGAGACTTCCTGCTTCTTGCCGGAATGGCCGATGTCGAAACTGTCATAAAGTGCGGGCTGGAACCTGTCCTCACCCAGCTTGCCGGAAGAGGTCGCCTGGATCTCGGCCTGCCAGAAAGCGTTGACCACGCCGGAGGTGGTGAGGTTGGAGACCACCTGATAATCCCCGCCCCGGATGGTGGCATCCATATCCACCTTGCCCAGGGTGATGCCCCCAGCATAGATGGTCATGGCCATCTGGACCTTGGAGGCAGGCAGGGCGGGGGCCTGGGCGCCGGCCCCCCCCGCCGCCAAGGCGGGCATTTCGGCAGGCAGCATCAGGGTGCTGAAGAGGGCGGCAAGCAGAAGGGGACGATGCGTCATCTGGAGCTTCCTGAAGGGCAGGGCCCATTTATAGGGCGGAGGCCGGCTGGTCGGCAAACCCCGGAAATGCCTTTGGTTTCCATGCCGGGCGGGTTTTCCGGGAACGGTGCTTGACCAAAGGGGGCCATTTCCTTATGAACCAGCCCTCTTTTCGGCCACAGAGCCGCTAAAAGCCTGAAAAACCCGCGAAACTTCGCGAATCTGAAGAGATGCCGCCATGTCACGTCGCTGCGAATTGACCGGAAAAGGCCTGATGGTCGGCCACAATGTCAGCCACGCCAACAACAAGACCAAGCGCATCTATCGTCCGAATCTGCAGGTGATCGCGCTGGCCAGCGACCTGCTGGGCAACAGCTACAAGCTGAAGATTTCCACCAATGCCCTGCGTTCGGTCGACCGCAATGGCGGTCTGGATCCCTTCATCCTGAAGTGCAAGGACTCCCAGCTGTCGCCGCGCGCCCTGCGCCTGAAGCGGGCGATTGCAAAGAAGGCCGCCGCAAAGGCGGCCTGACCAAGCCAAAAAAAGAAGGCCGCCGCAAAGGCGGCCTGACACGCTCAAGATTGTCAACGAAAGCACGGGGAAGCGCGGGGCAGGCGCTTCGGGCGAGCGCCACCTTACGCGGCGCGGCGCCTGCGCCGGCCGGCGAGCCGGTCGGTCTGACGGGTATCCTCGGCGAACAGCGAGATCAGCTGCTCCGTCATCGCCCCGCCCAGCTGCTCTGCGTCCACGATGGTGACGGCCTTCTGGTAGTAGCGCGTCACGTCATGGCCGATGCCGATGGCGGTCAGTTCCACGCTGGAGCGGGTCTCGATCTCCTCGATCACCCGGCGCAGGTGCTTTTCCAGATAGTTGCCCGCATTCACCGACAGCGTTGAATCGTCGACCGGCGCGCCGTCGGAGATCACCATCAGGATCTTGCGCTGCTCGGGGCGGGCGATGATGCGGTTGTGCGCCCAGGTCAGTGCTTCGCCGTCGATATTTTCCTTCAGAAGCCCCTCGCGCATCATCAGGCCGAGGTTCTGCTTGGCCCGGCGCCAGGGCTCGTCGGCGGCCTTGTAGACGATGTGGCGCAGGTCGTTCAGCCGCCCCGGATGTTGCGGTTTGCCCGCAGCCAGCCATTGCTCGCGGCTCTGGCCGCCTTTCCAGGCACGGGTGGTGAAGCCCAGTATCTCGGTCTTCACGCCCACCCGTTCCAGCGTACGGCCCAGTATGTCGGCGCACATTGCCGCCACCATGATGGGGCGCCCGCGCATCGAGCCGGAATTGTCCAGCAGCAGCGTCACCACCGTGTCGCGGAAACTGGTGTCCTTCTCGCGCTTGAAGGAGAGCGGATACATCGGATCGATCACAATGCGCGGCAGGCGCGAGGCATCCAGCATCCCTTCCTCCAGGTCATATTCCCAGTGGCGGTTCTGCTGGGCCATCAGAAGGCGCTGCAGCTTGTTGGCCAAGCGCGCCACCACCCCCTGAAGGGATGAAAGTTGCTGGTCCAGGAAATGGCGCAGCCGCGCCAGTTCTTCCGGCTCGCACAGGTCGGCGGCTGCGATCTCCTCGTCGAATTCGGTAGTGAAGACCTTGTAGCCCCACTCGTCCTGATGGCTGAACGGTGCTTCGTTGCGCTGGGGGCGGGCGCCTTCCTCGGGCTCGGCGGCGTCGGCCATCTCTTCGGACAGGTCCGCCTCGCCGTCGCTCTCGACCTCTTCGCCGTCCTCGGCGGCGTCGGCCGATTCAGAACTTGCAGTCTCGCCCTCCTCACGCGCCTCCTGCTGGTCACCTTCATTGGTGCCGTCGGGGCTTTCGCCCTCCGCTTCGTTTTCCGACGACTGGTCGGCATCGGTCTCGTCACCGAAAGCGAGATGATTGAGCAGGGTGCGGGTCAGGCGCGCGAAGGCCTTCTGGTCGCGCAGCGCCATGCCCAGCCTGTCCAGGTCCTTGCCGGCCCGCTCCTCGATGAAGGGCCGCCACAGATCGACCGCCGGCGCCAGCGTGGCGGGCGGCTTTTCGCCGGTCAGGTGCTCGCGCACGATCAGGCCCAGGACATCGGCTAGCGGCGCTTCCTCGCGCGCATGCGCCTTGCCCAGGCCGCGGTTCAGAAGGCGCTGCTCCAGACCCGCGGTTAGGTTGGCGGCGACGCCTTTCATCGCCAGCGAGCCGATGGCCTCCACGCGGGCCTGCTCCGCGGCCTCGAACAACGCGGCGCTTTCGACGCTGGCGGGGCGGAACTGGGCGTTGATTTTCTCGTCGTGATAGGCCTTGCGCAGGGCATAGGCATCGCCGGTGCCGCGCACCAGCGCGATGTCGCGTGCCGACAGGTTGCGCGCGGGCGAGGGCAGGCGTGCCTTCAGGCCTTTCAGGCCCGGCGGCTCGGAGGAATAGCTGACTTCCAGCTCAGGCTCGCCCGCCAGCGAGCGCACCGCCACGGAAACGGCGCGTTTGAAGGGCTCGGAGGGGGATTCAGGTTTCACCATGCTTGTTCCAGTTCCTCTCAAACTGGATCCCCCGCATGAAGCGGGGTGCTTGTCGCTACGCGACAAGCACCTTGGCCGCGCTTTCCGGCAGTTCCTCGCCGAAGCAGCGCTGATAGAACTCTGCGACGGACGCCCGTTCCAGTTCGTCGCACTTGTTGAGGAACGTCAGGCGGAAGGCAAAGCCGATATCGCCGAAGATCTCCGCATTCTGCGCCCAGGTGATGACGGTACGCGGGCTCATCACGGTCGACAGGTCGCCCGCGACGAAGGCATTACGTGTCATGTCGGCCAGCCTGACCATGGCCGAGATGGTCTTGCGGTCGAACCCGGGCACCTTGGCGGCCACGATCTCTTCCTCCGCATCATGGCTGAGATAGTTCAGCGTCGTGACAATCGACCAGCGGTCCATCTGGCCCTGGTTGATCTGCTGGGTGCCGTGATAGAGGCCGGTGGTGTCGCCCAGGCCGATCGTATTGGTGGTGGCGAACAGGCGGAAGGCCGGATGCGGGTGGATCACCTTGTTCTGGTCCAGCAGCGTCAGCCGCCCGCTAGCTTCCAACACGCGCTGGATCACGAACATCACATCGGGGCGGCCGGCGTCATATTCGTCGAACACCAGCGCCACGGGCCGCTGCAACGCCCAAGGCAGCAGACCTTCGCGGAATTCGGTAACCTGCAAGCCGTCCTTCAGCACGATCGCATCCTTGCCGATCAGGTCGATGCGGCTGACATGGCTGTCCAGGTTGATGCGGATGCACGGCCAGTTCAGGCGCGCCGCCACCTGTTCGATATGGGTGGACTTTCCGGTGCCGTGATAGCCCTGGATCATCACCCGGCGGTTGAAGGCAAAGCCCGCCAGGATCGCCAGTGTGGTGTCGCGGTCGAAGCGATAGGCAGGATCAATCTCCGGCACATGCTCGCCCGCCGTCCTGAAGGCCGGCACCCTGAGCTTGGTGGCGATGCCGAACAGAGGCCCGGCCTCGACTTCCGTGTCGGGCATCATGGCGGGATCGAGTGTTTCGGTGTGGGTACTCATCAGCCTGTATCCGCAAGTCCCGCCGCGCGCGGATTGACGTCCGGGCCTGGGGTGCCCGTTTCAGGTGAGAAGGCCGGAGGCGCGCAGAACCCCATAGGCTTTGATAACCTGTTTCAGGCGTTCCTCAGCGCCCCGGTCGCCGCCATTCGCGTCGGGATGAAAACGCTTCACAAGCTCCTTATACCGCGCCTTTATCTCGATCAAGGTGGCGTTGTGCGCCAGTTGCAGCGTGTCCATGGCTATCGCCTGCAACCGGGTCAGCTGGCGTTCCGGCCGCCGCGGGGCAGGATTCTCCGCATCCTCCGCAAACAGCACATGGCGGTCATCCACTTCGAAGGCCCCATCGCGGAAAATGCGCTGACCGGTCCGCGCCTTGGCGGCGCGCTTGCCCAGGGGCCAGGTGGGACGATGGCCCAGCACAGCCTCGTCACGGAACCTGGTGATGGCGTCGTCGTCCATGCCCTCGAAATAATCCCAGGCCTCATTGTGGGCCCGTGCATGGGCGGTGCAGTACCAGTAAAATTCCCCCAGATTGTTGCGCGAGCGCGGCACGCGGCACTCGCCGGGGCCGATACAGCCCTCTGCCTCGCACAGGCGCACCGCAGGCTCGGCCTTCCGGCGCGGCTTTTCCGGCTTGATCCGGATATCGCTTTTGAAGCGGGGAGGGCGGGGCGAAACCATGGTTCAAATTATGGGGTGCGGGGCGTAAAAGACAAGGAAACGAATTGCTTGACTTTGCCCGGCGCGCGACATGGGCTAGACCATGTGCTCAAGAGCACCCTCCGATGAGCATCGCAAACGACATCCGCGGCAAGCTGGCCGAAGCATTTTCCCCCCAGGAGCTGGTGGTGACCGACGAAAGCGCACGTCATGCCGGCCATGCCGGCGCCACGCGCGCCGACGGCACGGCAGGCGAGACCCATTTTCATGTCCGCATCGTCAGCGCGGCGTTCGATGGCGTGGCGCGGGTTGAACGCCAGCGCCGCGTCCATGCCGCGCTCTGTGCCGAATTGGCCGGGCCGGTGCATGCCCTGTCCCTGGTACTGATGACGCCGCAGGAGGCGGCAAGGCCGGCCCCGCGCGGCTAGGCCACCTGCGGCCCGGGCGCCGTCTGGATCACTTTTGCGGCCATGCGGCCGCCGGAGTCGCGGGCGGGATCACCCGAAGGGCGGTGATCTGGTTGCGCTGGCGACGCACGATTTCGAACACAAAACCGAAATAGGCAAATCGCTGTCCCACCTCGGGAATGGTGCCCGACTGGGCAATCACCAACCCGGCAATGGTGGTGGCCTCCTCTTCGGGCAAATGCCAGTCCAGCTCGCGGTTCAGGTCGCGCACCGCAACCGTGCCGTCGACCAGATAGGATCCGTCGGGCCGGCGGCGCACATCCGGGCGGGAATCGGCCCGCTCGGGAATCTTGCCCAGGATTTCTTCCATTATATCTTCCAGCGTCACCAGGCCCTGCAACGCGCCATATTCGTCCACCACCAGGGCCAGACGGGTATGGTGCTTGCGGAAGGCGTGAAGCTGTTCCTCCAGCCGCGTTGTGTCGGGGACGAACAGGGGCTCGGTTGTCAGTCCATCCATGTCCAGCGCGTCCACATCACCATGTGCGCTGGCCAGGGCCTGGGCCAGGTTCTTGATCAGCAGCACGCGCACGATGTTTTCCGGCTCGTCCTTCCATAGCGGGATGCGCGAATGCTGACTTAGAAGCACGGCTTCGATCAGCTGACGCCGCGGCATCTCGATGTCGAAGCTTTCCACGCTGGTGCGGTGGCGCATCACATCACCCACCTGAAGGTCGCGCAGGTCCAGCACCGCACCGATCATGTCGCGATGTTCGCGCTCGACCGTGCCTTCCTGGTGATGCAGCTCGATCGACCCGCGAATCTCTTCGTGCGCGGCTTCGGTGGATTCCGCCTCGTCAGACCTGACGCCGAACAGCTGCAGCATGCGCCACACCAGCCATTGCACCGTGCCCACGATAGGCGCCAGCACCGCAATCACCCCCCGCAGCGGAACGGCGACGGCCAGGGCGAAACGGTCGGTGCGGGCGATGGCGAGCGTCTTGGGCAGAACCTCGGCGAACACCAGGATGACCAGCGTCATGACGGCAGTGGTGACCGCGACGGCGCGAGGACCCAGATGATCCTCCAGCGCGCTGGTCATGAGTGACGAGGCCAGGATGTTGATGAAGGTGTTGGCCAGCAGCAGCGCGCCGATCAGCCGCTCGCGGTCGGCCACCAGCCGGTTGACGTTGGCGGCGGCGCGGGAACCATCCCGTTCCATCTGGTGCATGCGCCCGCGGCTGACCGCGGTGAGCGCGGTTTCCGAGCCGGCGAAAAAGGCGGAAATGCCCAGCAGGACGGCGATGACAAGAAGGGTCGTGACGAACATGGTGGGATCGGGCCCTGAGGAAAGCCGCGATCATGCCAGTTTTCAGCCGGTCAGGACATCTTTCAGTGCCGCCACCGGCACGTCGCGGGTGACGAAAGCCTGGCCCAGCCCCTTCAGCAGCACAAAGGTCAGGCGGCCTTCCGAGACCTTCTTGTCATGCGTCATGTGGCCGATCAGTTCCTCAGGCCCGGGGCGCGGGCCGGGAATGTCGGCGATGGCCGAAGGCAGTCCCGTTGCCCTCAGGTGGCGGGTGAACCGCTCGGCGTCCTGGCCGGGACACAGGCCCAGCGCCACCGACAGGCGGAATGCCAGCGCCATGCCGATGGCCACGCCTTCGCCATGGATCAGCCGGTCCGAGAATCCGGTCGCCGCCTCCAGCGCATGGCCGAAAGTGTGGCCCAGGTTAAGCAGCGCGCGTTCGCCGCTTTCGCGCTCGTCGCGCGCCACGATGTCTGCCTTCATGCGGCAGGAATGGGAGACCGCCTCCACGATGGCCGCTTCGTCACCGGCCAGCGCGGCGGCGCCATGCGCCTCCAGCCAGTTGAAGAAATCCGCATCGCCCAGCGCGCCGTATTTCACCACTTCGGCATAACCGGCCAGCAGTTCGCGCCGCGGCAGGGTGGACAGCAGCTCGGTGTCGGCGATGACGATGCGCGGCTGATGAAACAGGCCGATCAGGTTCTTTCCCTGCCGCGCGTTGATGGCGGTCTTGCCGCCCACCGAGGAATCCACCTGCGCCAGCAGCGTCGTGGGTATCTGGGCAAAGGCGACGCCGCGCTTGAGGACCCCGGCGGCAAAGCCTGTGAGATCGCCGATCACTCCGCCGCCCAGCGCCACGATCAACCCGCCGCGGTCGATGCCCAGATCCAGAAGCTGGCCGGTCAGCGACTCCAGGCCCGCGAAACTCTTGCTGCCCTCGCCGGGCGCCATGACGATGGGCCTGGCATCGATGCCATTCCTCGCCAGGGCCGCCAGCAGGGGCTCCAGATAGAGCCCGGCGACATGGCTGTCGGTGACGACCGGCACGGTGCCGCGCGCCAGCGGCTTCAGCAATGCGCCGGCGTCCTGCAGCAGGCGCGCCCCGACATGGATGTCATAGGCCCTGTCCCCAAGGCCGACCGTGACGCGCTTGCGCGCATGCAAATTGCTCATGGTGCTTCGCATAGCTTATGGGCGGTCAACTCGGCAACGATCTTGTCCAGCTGCACGGCATGAGGTTCATCGGCCGTGTCCAGAACCATGTCCGCCTGGGCATAGATCGGCTCACGGATGGCCAGCAGCTTTTCCAGCGTGGCTCGCATATCTCCATTTGCCAGCAGGGGCCGGGTCTGGCCGGGTCCCTGGCGCTTCTTCAACCGGCCCAGCAACAGCTCGACCGGCGCTCGCAGCCAGATGGTGAAGCATCCGTCGCGCATCAGCGCGCGGGTAGTGTCGTCCATATAGGCGCCGCCGCCGGTGGCCAGCACAAGCGGCGGATCGGCCAGAAGGCGCGCGATCACCCGCCGCTCGCCATCGCGAAAATAGGGCTCGCCGAACCGGGCGAAGATTTCCGACACGGTCATGCCCGCCGCCGTCTCGATCTCATGGTCGGCGTCGCGGAAGGGTACGTTCAGCCGCGCGGCCAGGCGTTTGCCGATGGAGGTTTTGCCCGCTCCCATCATGCCTACCAGTGCGACAGTCTTTTTCAGCCCGGTCATGTTCAACCCGTTTTGGGTCCATCCGATACACCAAAGACCGGCCATGCTAAAGCTGGTGCATGACCCGCCGCCCGCCTGATTCGGCGCATGTGATCGAGGCTTTCCTCGACATGATGAGTGCCGAGCGCGGCGCCAGCGCCAACACGCTGGCGGCCTATCGCCGCGACCTGGTGGACTTCGCCGCTTCCCACGACATCGCCAAGGCCGGCCGCGACGCGGTTCGCAAATTTCTGGAGGGGCTGTCGGCATCCGGCATGGCGGCTTCCACCCAGTCGCGCAAACTGTCGACCCTGCGCCAGTTCTATGGCTTTCTCTATGCCGAGGGCTGGCGCACCGATGATCCCACCCAGACGCTGGAGGCGCCCAGGAAAGGGCGGCCGCTTCCCAGGATACTCTCCACCACCGATCTGGAGGCGATGCTGGGACAGGCGGCGCAGGATGAAACGCCCGAGGGCCTTCGGCTTCGCGCCATGCTGGAACTGCTCTATGGCGGGGGCCTGCGGGTGTCGGAGCTGGCGGGGTTGAAACTGACGGCGGTGCGTACCCGCGAATCTTTCATCCGCATCACCGGCAAGGGCGGCAAGGAAAGGCTGGCACCGTTATCGCCGCCCGCCCGCGCCGCGCTGGACGCCTATCTGGCGGTACGCGGCAAATTCCTGAAGGGAGGCCAGAAGAGGGAATTGTCCAACCCCTGGCTTTTTGCCTCGCGCAGCGCCGAAGGGTATCTGACGCGCCGGCGTATCCATCAGCTGCTCAAGGCCCTGGCGGTGGACTGCGGCATCGATCCGGCCAAGGTCTCGCCGCATGTGCTGCGCCATGCCTTCGCCACCCACCTGGTCGAGGGCGGGGCGGATCTGCGCAGCGTGCAGACGCTTCTGGGCCATGCCGACATCGCCACCACCCAGATCTATACCCATGTGGCGCGGGACCATTTGAGCCGGGTGGTGGCCGCCTCCCATCCCCTTTCTCGCCCCAAACCGCGCCGCTGAGGTGACGAAATTGGTGTTAACTCATTGGAACTGCTACGTTCCGATGCCATTTCCTTTCGCGAAGGCCTGTGTCATTTTCCGGCCCTGACGCGAACACCCCCAACCGAACCCAAGGCCGCATGCATTATCTGGATTTCGAACGTCCCATCGCCGAACTGGAGGGCAAGATCGTCGAGCTGAAGAAGCTCGCCGAGGAAGACCCCAAGATGGACATCGACGGGGATGTCGAGCGCCTGACCATGCGCGCCGGCCAGATGGTGCGCGACACCTATGCCAACCTGTCGCCCTGGCAGAAAGTCCAGGTCGCCCGCCATCCCGGGCGTCCGCACTTCCTGGATTATGCCCGACGCCTGTTCACCGACTTCACCCCGCTGGCCGGCGACCGCAGCTTCGCCGAAGACCAGGCGGTTGTTGCGGGACTGGCGCGTTTTCGCGGCCGTCCCATTGCCTTCATCGGCCAGGAAAAGGGTAACGATACCCAAAGCCGCATCAAGCACAATTTCGGTTCGGCCATGCCGGATGGCTATCGCAAGGCAGTGCGCATTTTCGAGATGGCCGACCGCTTTCACCTTCCCGTGCTGAGCTTCGCCGACACTGCCGGCGCCTATCCCGGCGTGAGCGCCGAGGAGCGCGGCCAGGCCGAGGCCATCGCCCGCTCGATCGAGGCGGGCCTGTCGCTGAAGGCGCCCTTCATCGCCACCATCATCGGTGAAGGCATGTCGGGCGGGGCCATTGCCATCGCCGCGGCATCGCGCGTCTACATGCTGGAACATTCGATCTATTCGGTAATCTCGCCGGAGGGCTGTGCTTCGATCCTGTGGCGCAGCGCGGAGAAGGCCCAGGATGCCGCCAACGCCCTTAAAGTCACCGCCCAGGATCTTCAGGCGCTGAAGGTGGTCGACGCGGTGATCCCCGAACCGATGGGCGGCGCGCACCGCGATCCCGCTGCCGCCATCGACGCGGCCGCCGACCAGATCGCTGCCGGCCTGAAGGAGTTCGACAACCTGTCGGGCGAAGAAATCCTCAAGCAGCGCCGGGCGAAATTTCTCGCCATCGGCCGCAATCTGTGAGGCGGCAGCCCTGCCAGGGCGTCATTTCGCCAGGTTGAAGGACAGCGACGAGACCCAGCCCGCGTTGCCAAGCTCGTCCTTCACTTCCCACCACACGCCCTGCTTGTTGCCGGTGGGGTAGAGCATCATGCCCGGATCGAGCGGTCGTACCACCTTGGACTTGGTGTCTGCGGCGGCATACATGCGGCCCGGGCGCGACATGGTCACGGCCTGGGTCGGCGCATCGGCCGCGGCGTTTGCTGACAGCCCGCCCAGATCGCCGACCAGCTTGGTATAGGCGTCGATATAGGCCAGGACTACGACCTGTCCGATCTCGGTGTTCTGGTAGTTGGAGATTCCGGCGCCGCCGAATCCGCCCCAGCCGCCCCAGCCTGCCCCGAGCGAAAAGCCCAGATCGGTCTTGGAGGCATGGCCTTCCTCCAGGGCCTGTTGCTCGGAGGTGCGCACATTGGTGACGGTCAGCACGACATCGGCCGTCTTGCTGGACAGGTTGATGCCGCTGACCAGGGCACCGACGCCGCCGCCGATGAACCCGCCCAGAATGCCGCCGATATTGGTGCCGCCCGAATTGCCGTTCCTGGACACGATATCGGGCACCAGGATGTAATCGGCGGCCCTGACCTGGCCCATGCCGACATTGGAGCCTCCCTGCAATTCACCGCCGCTGGCCAGCGCACGTTCCTGCTGTGCCATCTGGAAGCCCTTGCCGCGGTCGACCAGCGTGAAACAGCCGGACTTCATCACGAAGACCTTGAGCAGGGCTTCGGGCGATTCCAGACCGAGCCCCACCCACCAGCGATTTTCGGGTTCGCGCACCGCCAGCGTGCCGATGCGGTGGGTACAGGTTGGAATCTCGGCTTTGGCCCTCTCCGTCTTCTCCTGGATGGAGGCCGCGAAGGACGGCGCGGGTATCGCCCCGGCCAGGGAAACGGCGGCTGCAATGGCCGCGGATTTGCGGATGCGCATGAAAACCCCCTGGATATCACCCTGGACGCACACGCGCCCAACCCATGCAGGCAGGATAATCCAAGGTGAAGAATCCGCAATGCCTTATTAAATTTATGGCGATTGCGAAATGCCCCCAATCGCTGGATGGGGATGAGGACTTTCAAGGCGATAGCGTCACCACCAACCGCGCAGCTTGAACCAAGCCAGCGGAATCGCCGTGCTGAGCGCGATGGTGGCCAGGGCCAGCGGATAGCCCCAGTGCAAGGACAGTTCCGGCATGTAATGGAAATTCATGCCCCAGATGCCGGCGACCAGGACCGGCGGAATGCCGGCGACCGACCAAACGGTCATCACCTTGAACAGTTCGTTCTGCTCGACGTTGATGAAGCCCAGCGCTGCATCCAGCAGGAACTGAATCTTGTCGGTCAGGTGGACTTCGTAGTCGTTGAGGGACTGCACGTCGGCGCCCGTCATTTTGAGGCGCGCCTTGATCGGTGCTTCCAGCCAGCCATCGCCATGCTCGGCGATGAAAGGCACGGCGCGCTGCAGCACCAGCAGCGTGTCGCGGATATGGGAGAGGCGGGCGCCCATGTCGCCAATCTCCAGCAGCACGTTGCCCAGCAGCCGCCCGGCAAGTCGGCTGTCCCGGCGGCGACGGTCGTGACGCTTGCGGAAGATATGGCCGGAGACTTTCAGCGCCTTGTCGCGCAGATACTCCAGCCGGTCGGCGCTGTGGTCGACCATCCCCTCAAGGATGACCATGAAAATGTCGGGGGCTGTGCGCGGGCGCCGCGCCACCCGTTCGGTGACCGCCTTGAAGACGTGAAGATGCGAAAATCGCACCGTGACCAGTATGTCCCTTGTCAGGACGAAGCCCAGGGGCGTGGTGGGGCCGTCCTCGCCGCCATGGTTGGCGGTGACGGGAACCGACAGGGTAAAGACGCCATCCTCGTATTGCAGGCGGCTGGAGAACTCGATTTCCTCGAGCCGGGATCGCGGTGGAATGTCCAGGCCATAGCGGCTGCACGCCTGTGCCAGTTCTTCGCCGGTGGGTTCGAACAGGTCGACCCAGGCCGTCTTGCCCTGACTTTCATGGACAGTGATCACGACTCACTCCCTACAGGCGGAGTAAACGCGCCACAGCCGGTCTAGGCCAGAGCCCCGTGACAGTGCTTGTACTTGCGTCCGGAACCGCACGGACAGGGCGCATTGCGTGCGGTGCGGCCCCAGGTGGCAGGGTTGTTGGGATCGACCGCCGGCACATCGGCCCAGTGGGACCCAGGCGGCTCCATCTCGTTCTGCCCGGTCAGCGGGTCCAGGTGCGTAGCCTGCATCTGGGGCAGGGGGGTGGATTCCAGCGGCGGAGGGGCCAGCTGGATTCGCGCATGCATCAACTGTTCTACCGTCTCGACACGCAGCTTGGTGAGGAAGGCCTCAAACAGTTCGAACGCCTCGCTCTTGTACTCGTTCAGCGGGTCGCGCTGGCCATAGCCGCGCAGGCCCACATACTGGCGCAGATGGTCCAGGTTGACGATGTGCTCGCGCCAATTGTGATCCAGGATCTGCAGCAGAAGTCCCTTCTCGACATAGCGCACCACTTCAGGGCCGAATTCCGCGGCACGGGCGGCGGCACGCGCTTCCACAGCCTTCAGGATGCGCTCGCGGACTTCCTCCTCGGCGATGCCTTCCTCCTTGGTCCAGTCGATGACCGGCAGCTCGATGTCGAAAATGCGGTGCACTTCGTCATGCAGGCCCCTGGCGTCCCACTGCTCGGCATAGGCCTTTTCCGGGATGTGGCGGGTGACCAGCGAATCCACGACCTCCTCGCGGAAGTCGGCAATCTGGTCGGAGACGTCGTCGCTGGACATGATCTCGCGGCGCTGTTCATAGATCACGCGGCGCTGGTCGTTCAGCACATTGTCGTATTTCAGGATGTTCTTGCGGATCTCGAAATTGCGCGCCTCGACCTTCTGCTGCGCCTTTTCCAGGGCCTTGTTCACCCAGGGATGGGTGATGGCTTCGCCTTCCTCCAGGCCCAGCCTGGTGAGGATGCTCTCCATCCGCTCGGACCCGAAGATCCGCATCAGGTCGTCCTGCAGCGACAGGAAGAATTTGGATGCGCCAGGATCGCCCTGGCGGCCCGAACGGCCGCGCAGCTGGTTGTCGATGCGCCGGCTTTCATGGCGCTCGGTGCCGATGACGTAAAGCCCGCCTGCGGCAAGCGCGCGCTCCTTGTTCTGCGCCACTTCCTCCTTGATGCGTGCGATTTCGCGCTGGCGGCCTTCTTCATCGGTGATGCCGTCCAGCTCGGCCTTGATGCGCATCTCGACATTGCCGCCCAGCTGGATATCGGTGCCGCGGCCGGCCATGTTGGTGGCGATGGTTACCGCGCCCGGAACGCCCGCCTGGGCGACGATGAACGCCTCCTGCTCGTGATAGCGGGCATTGAGCACATTGTGCCGGATACGCCGCTTTTTCAGCAGTTCGGAAAGCTGCTCGGACTTCTCGATCGAGGTGGTGCCCACCAGCACCGGCTGGCCCCTGGCCGTGCACTCGGCCACCAGCTTGGCGATCGCCTCGTCCTTCTCGGCGGCGGTGCGATAGACTTCGTCATCATGATCCAGGCGCGCGACGGGCACGTTGGTGGGAATATCCAGCACGTCGAGCCTGTAGATGTCCATGAACTCGGCGGCTTCGGTCAGCGCCGTGCCGGTCATGCCCGCCAGCTTTGAATAGAGGCGGAAGTAATTCTGGAAGGTGATCGAGGCCAGGGTGACATTCTCGGGCTGGACCGCGGCATGTTCCTTGGCTTCCAGCGCTTGGTGAAGGCCCTCGGAATAGCGCCGGCCTTCCATCATGCGGCCGGTGAACTCGTCGATGATGATCACCTGGTCATTCTTGACGATATAATCCTTGTCCTTCTGGAACAGGGTGTGCGCCTTCAACGCCTGGTTCACATGGTGGACGACGGAGATATTCTCGGTGTCGTAGAGGTCACCCGTGGTCAGAAGGCCGGCAGCCCGCAAGAGCTGGGTCATTCGCTCGTTGCCCTGTTCGTTCAGAGAGACCTGGCGGGACTTTTCATCCAGGTCGTAATCGTCCCGGGCGAGCGAACCCATCACCGCGTCCACCGCCCTATACATCTCCGTCAGGTCCTCGGTGGGACCGGAGATGATCAGCGGTGTGCGAGCCTCGTCGATCAGGATCGAGTCCACTTCGTCGACGATGGCAAAGGCGTGGCCGCGCTGGGCCATGGTGTTCAGCGCGTATTTCATGTTGTCGCGCAGATAGTCGAAGCCGTATTCGTTGTTGGTGCCGTAGGTGATGTCGGCGCCATAGGCTTCGCGGCGTTCCTCGTCGGACAGGCCATGGACGATGCAGCCCACGCTCATTCCCAGGAAGCGGTAGATCTGGCCCATCCATTCGCTGTCGCGCTTGGCCAGATAGTCGTTGACCGTCACCACATGCACGCCGTCGCCGGCCAGCGCGTTCAGATAGGTGGGCAGGGTGGCGACCAGGGTCTTGCCTTCGCCGGTCTTCATTTCGGCGATGGCGCCCGAATGCAGCACCATGCCGCCCACCAGCTGGACGTCGAAATGGCGCTGGCCCAGCGTGCGCTTGGCGGCTTCGCGAACCACCGCGAACGCTTCCGGCAGAAGGTCGTCCAGCGACTCGTCCTTTGCCAGACGCTCGCGGAACAGAACGGTCTGGCCCCGCAGTTCCTCGTCCGACATGGGGGCGAAGCGCGGCTCCAGGGCATTGATCTTGGCGACCGTTGCCCACATGGGCCGAATCTTGCGCTCGTTGGCAGAGCCGAAAAGCTGTTTGGCGAGCGTGCTGAAACCCAGCATGAAATCCTCTTAGCCGCTTGATCCCAGGTCTGGATCCCGTGATGGGGCCGGTCTTTGGGGGGTCTGGCCCGGTCCGTGCGGACGGCCAGGTGCGCCGGAGACATAAGAACGCCCTATCTGCTTGTCAAATATGGCCCCTTGTCGAACATCGCCCCTTGCCAAGAGTGCCAATTCTTTGATGATCCGCGCCCGATCGCCCGCCAATCATCAGAGGAGGGCGGCACCTGTTGGGGGGATTCGATGCCAAAGACCAAAAGTGCGGCAAAAAGGCCGGCGAAAACCGCCAGAAGGCCGGTAAAGGCCAAGCCCGCCGCCTCGGCCAGGGCCGGGCGTGCGAAGTTGCCACCCGTTTCACCCCTGGCGCCCAGGAGCTTTGCCAAATTGCCGCCCCTGGCGGGGATACGGCTCGCCACGGTTGCGGCCGGGGTGCGCTACCAGCAGCGGACCGACGTGATGCTGGCCCTGCTTGCGCCTGGAACCCAGGTGGCGGGGGTCTTTACCACCTCCAGGACCGCCTCGGCACCGGTCCTGTGGTGCCGCGACAAGCTGAAGGGCGGCGAAGCGCGGGTGCTTGTGGTCAACAGCGGCAATGCCAATGCCTTTACCGGCCGTGCCGGGATGGAAGGCGTGCGCGAGATCGCGGAAGAGGCCGCGGCGGTCGCCAGCTGCCGGCCCGAGCAGGTGTTCATGGCTTCGACCGGGGTGATCGGCGAACCGCTGCCCGCCCACAAGATCACCGCGGTGCTGTCCGGCCTGGTGGAGCAGGGGGCGGCGGGCAACTGGCGCGCGGCGGCAGATGCCATCATGACCACCGATACCTATCCCAAGTTGGCGACCCAGACCGCGATGATCGACGGCCACAAGGTAACCATCAACGGCATCGCCAAGGGTTCGGGCATGATCGCCCCCGACATGGCGACGATGCTGTCCTTCGTCTTCACCGACGCCAAGCTGCCCGCCGCCGTGCTGCAGGAGTGCCTGGACGCGGGGGTTGGCCCGTCCTTCAACGCCATTACCGTGGATTCGGACACCTCCACCAGCGACACGCTGATGCTGTTCGCCACGGGAAAGGGGGCAAGGCATGCGCCCGTCGACAAGGCCACCGACAAGCGGCTGAACGACTTCCGCAACAAGCTGAACGCGCTGCTGCTGGACCTGGCCCTGCAGGTGGTCAAGGACGGAGAGGGGGCTCAGAAGCTGATCCGCATCGATGTGACCGGCGCGGAAAGCGATGCCTCGGCCAAGCGCATTGCGCTCTCGATCGCCAATTCGCCGCTGGTCAAGACCGCCATCGCCGGCAATGACGCCAACTGGGGCCGGGTGGTGATGGCGGTAGGCAAGGCGGGCGAGCCGGCCGATCGGGACAGGCTGACGATCAGATTCGGCGCAAATGTGGTGGCCGAGAAAGGCATGCGTGCGGCGAAATACAGCGAAGCGGCGGCCACGCGGGCGGTATCGGGCCGGGAGGTGGAAATTGCGGTCGATCTCGGACTGGGCAAGGGCAAAAGCAGGGTTTGGACCTGCGACCTGACGCACGGCTATATCGACATCAATGGTTCGTATCGCAGCTAGCCTAAGCGAAGGCTTGCGGCTTGGCTCGAGTCGTATCAGAAGGACATCTCTGCGCGGCAGGCTCTCATTACACGATGGACATCTATCTGCCCATAGCCCAGTTGTCGGTAAACTGGGTCGTCATCCTGGCCATGGGAACCACGGCGGGCTTCCTGTCGGGCATGTTGGGCGTCTCCGGCGGTTTCATCATGACACCGCTGCTGATCTTCTACGGCATCCCATCGGGCGTTGCGGTCGCCACCCAGGCCAGTCCCATCTCGGCGGCGGCACTGGTCGGCGCGCTGGCCAAAAGCGCGCGCGACAGCGTCGATTTCAAGATGGGCTTCATCCTTCTGATCGGCGGCATCGTCGGCTCCTATGTCGGTGTGGACATCTTCAGTTACCTGCAGCGGCTGGGTCAGATCGATTTCGTGGTCAAGTTCAGCTACGTGCTGCTGCTGGGCTCGGTCGGTTCCCTGATGCTGGTGGAAAGCGCGCAGGCCTATCTGGCCGCCAGGCGCGGCGCGCCCTTGCCATCCCATGCCGCGGGCCGGCACAACTGGGTTCACAGGCTGCCGTTCAAGATGCGTTTCCGCGCCTCACGCCTCTATGTGAGCGCCATACCCATCGTGGTGCTGGGATTCCTGGTGGGCATCATGACGGCGATTCTGGGCACTGGCGGCGCCTTCCTGCTGGTGCCGGCCAAGATCTACCTCTTGCGCATGCGCACCACACTGGCGGTCGGCACCTCGCAATTCCAGATGTGCATTGTCGCCTTCATAACCACCTTCACCCATGCGGTGACCGACCATACGGTCGACATCGTGCTGGGATTGATGCTGATCGTGGGCGGGGTGATCGGCGCGCAGATGGGAGTGCGGCTGGGGACCAGGATGCGCAGCGAGCAGCTTCGCATCGTTTTCGCGCTGCTGGTGCTGGCGATCGCCATCCAGCTCGTGATCACGCTCGTGCGCACACCGACGGATATTTATACCCTGGTGCTGCATTAGGCGGTCCTTGGCCGCCCCCAAAGGAATTTGCCGTGGCGTGCCCGATCAGACCAGAGCTGCGTCCAGCGTAATTTCGCAGTTCAGCACTTTCGACACCGGACAGCCCTTTTCGGCCATGGCCGCCAGTTCCTTGAATTTGGCGTCATCGATGCCGGGAATTTTCGCCCGCAGCGTCAGTTGCGATTTGGTGATGGCGAAGCCGTCACCCTGCTTGACCAGGCTGATCTCGGCCCTGGTATCCATCTGTTCGGCGGTGAAGCCCGCTTCGCCCAGGATCAGCGACAGCGCCATGGTGAAGCACCCGGCATGCGCGGCGCCGATCAGTTCTTCCGGGTTGGTGCCGGGCTTGCCCTCGAACCGGCTGGCGAAACCGTAGGGATAATTGTCCAGCGCGCCGCTCTTGGTGGAAATCGCGCCCTTGCCGTCCTTCAGGCCGCCCTTCCACATCGCTGTTCCGAATGTCGTCATCTTCTGCTCCTTCCCGGTTGCGGTACGTGCAATAAGCCCCGCCATGGGGCAGGATTGCGGTTCACAAGGTTAGCGCAATCGCGCGCCCAATTAACCACGCCCCTTAATAGGACATTAGCCGCGTGACGACATGATGACCCAGCCGTACAAGCTAACATTGGTTGTTGCGGCGGCTTTGGTGGATCCCGACGGCCGGGTGTTGATCGCCCAGCGGCCCGAAGGAAAGGCGATGGCGGGTTTATGGGAATTTCCAGGCGGCAAATTGGAGGCCGGCGAACGGCCCGAGGATGCGCTGATCCGCGAACTGGCGGAGGAGCTCGACATTGCCGTGCGCGAACCCTGCCTGGCGCCCTTCACCTTCGCCTCGCATTCCTACGAGAATTTTCACCTGCTCATGCCTCTGTATGTCTGCCGGCGTTGGGACGGCATACCGGTTGCACGCCATCACGCGGCCCTGAAATGGATCAGGCCCAGAGATTTGATGAGGGAGCCATGCGCCTATCCCATGCCCGCGGCCGATTTGCCGCTGCTTCCGATGCTGCGCGATCTGCTCTGACGCGCTTTTGCACCGACCGTGGCGGCGCCACGGCCATCGAGTATGCGCTTATCGCCAGCCTGATATCGATCATGATCGTGGCCGGCGCCACTTCGATCGGCAGCTCCCTGAAAGACATTTTCACGTCGCTTTCGGGAAGCGTGAAATAACTTCTTCCCGTGTGCCCAGGGCATCGGCCAGGCGCGCCCTTGCGCTGCCGGGCTTGAGCGGCTGCTGCTGGCATTCATGCGGCGCCCATCCCGTCAGATAGAGCGTATCGAAGCTGGCCCGCAGCCGGCCGTCTGCGGCGCCATGCCTGGCGCCATAGGCGGACAGCATCGCCGCCAGCGTGTCGCGCCGCAATGGCATGCGGCTGCGCTGGGCCAGCACATTGGTGAAACCGTGGGCGCGCAGGTCGCGCACCAGGGAAACAAAATCGCCGTAGCGCGCGACCAGCCGCTCGACATCGGCGACGGGCAGGGCAAAGCCCGCCCGCTGCAGAAGCGCGCCGGCATCGCGCACATCGACAAAGGGCGAGACGCGGGGACTGATGCCGCCCCGGGTGGCGCTCTCGCCATGGGCAAATGCGTCGCGCAGCTCGCTCAGCGTGCCGCCGCCCAGCAGTGCCGCCAGGAAGAGACCGTCGGGCTTCAGGGCCCTGCGAAGCTGGACCAGCGCCCCGGGCAGGTCGTTGATCGCCTGCAACGAGAACAGGCTGACAGCCAGGTTGTATTGGCCCGGCGGATACCGAAGTTCCTCGCCGGGGCCAAATCGCGCGACGTCCCAGTCCCGGGCGAATCCGGCCAGCGCCGGCGGCACTGCATCCCCAAGCCACAGCCCGCGTTCGAAGCGGCGCGTCACCGCGCCCAGCCGGTCGGCCAGGCCCTCGATGGCGGCGTCCTCCAGAAAGCGGTCGCCGCCCAGGCGCCGTGCACGGTCGGCCGCGCGGGCGGCAGCGGCGGGATCGAACAGCTGGGGAAGCTCAGTGGACATGGTGCAAGACTTATCGCCATCACGGGCCGCCATGCTAGCCTTGGGGCATGATGGCATGGGGCAACTGGCGCGCGGGCGTTCTGGATCTTCTGTTTCCTCCGCTCTGCATGGCCTGCCGCACGCCGGTAGCCGAGCCCGGCCTGTGCGTCGCCTGTTGGAACGCTGTTACTTTTCTGGAAGGGCCGGCCTGCGCCTGTTGCGGCCTGCCGTTTCCGGTGGACCTGGGCGAGGGGAATTTCTGTGCCGCCTGCCTGGCGCGGCCACCCGCCTTCGACAGTGCCCGCGCCATCCTTGCCTATGACGAAAACAGCCGCGGCGCGATCCTGGCGCTGAAACATGCGGACAGGCTCGACCTGGTGCCCGGCTTTGCCCGCTGGCTGGCCAGGGCGGGGCGCTCCGCCCTGTCGCGCAGCGAGGTGATCGTGCCGGTGCCGCTGCACCGGTTCCGCCTGTGGCGGCGGCGCTACAACCAGGCGGCCGAGCTGGCCCGGCGGCTGGGACGCCAGCACGGGATCGGCGTGGAACCCGCTGCCCTGATCCGCACCCGGCCCACCGAAAGCCAGGGTGCCATGGCCTCGGCCCGGGCACGGCGGCGCAATGTGCTGGGCGCCTTCAGGGTTCCCGATCCGGGCACGGTTGCGGGACGGCGGGTACTGCTGGTCGATGATGTGATGACCACCGGCGCCACCGCGGAAGCCTGTGCCCGGGCACTGCGCCGGGCGGGCGCCGCGGAGGTTCATGTGCTGGCCCTGGCGCGCGTTGTCCGCGCAACCGACATGCCTATATAAGCGATACCGTATCGCCCACTTCGAGTCTGATGAAAACCGTCCGCATTTATACCACGCCCATCTGCCCCTATTGCGTGCGCGCCAAGGCGCTGTTGAAGAAGAAGGGGATCGAGCCTCAGGAGATCGACGTCTTCATGGACATCGATGCGCGGCGCGACATGGAAGAGAAAAGCGGCGGCGCCCGCAGCGTGCCGCAGATTTTCATCGGCGAGACGCATGTAGGCGGCTGCGACGAACTCTATGCGCTGGAGCAGGCCGGAAAGCTCGATACCCTTCTGGCCTGACGGCGGTTTCTCCCGCGGGGGGCGTCTGGACAAAGCCGCCGCCCGGCTCGAATAATGACGGGCATTTCAAGCCCCGAAAAAACGCCAGGAGAGGATAGCCATGAAAAAGATACTGCTCGCCGCCGCCGCCCTTTGCATTGCTGCGCCCGCGATGGCGCAGATGAATCCCGCCCCCACCATTGCGCCCGCTCCCACGCCCGACGAAATGAAGATGCCGCGCCCGGCGCGCGCCCACGGCATACCGGTCGCATTGGCCATCGAGGGTGCGGTGGAAGCCAACCGCGTCTGCCTGGGCAATACCTACAAGACCACCGCCATGATCACCGACAGCGCCGGCGTGCCGATCGTGATGATCGCTAATGACGGCGCCGCCGCCATCACCCAGCGCATCGCCATGAGCAAGGCCCAGGCGGTGTTGAAGTACCACATGACCAGCGGCGAGGTGGCCAACAAGGCCAAGACCGACAGCGCGTTGGCGGCCGAGATCAAGGCCAATCCCCAGATCGAGACCGCGCGCCAGGGCGCCATCCCGATCATGGCCGGCGGCCAGATGGTCGGCATCTTCGCCGTCTCCGGCGCGCCCGGCGGCGACAAGGACGAGGTCTGTGCCCGCGCGGGGTTGGCCAAGATACAGGACCGAGTCCAGTAAGGATCGCATGTGACGGCATTCCGGGCGGCCTGCATCCAGACACGCGCCAGCGACGATGTGGCGGAGAATATCCGCGAGGTCGGAAAGCTGGTGCGGGAGGCCGCCGCCCGGGGCGCACATTTCATCGCTACCCCGGAAAACGCCACCCTGATGGCGGCCAATGCGCCGGCCAAGCTGGCGCGCAGCTTTCCCGAGGCTGAAGACCCCGCGCTGCCCGCCTTTTCGGACCTGGCGCGCGAACTGAAGATCTGGCTTTCGCTGGGCTCCATCGCCACGCGGCTGGACGCGGAAAAAACCGCCAACCGCAGTTTTCTGTTCTCGCCGGACGGCGGGATCGCCGCACGCTACAACAAGATTCATCTGTTCGACGTCGAAGTGGCCGAGGGTGAGACGTATCGCGAATCCGCCACCGTCACCGGCGGCGACCGGGCGGTTCTGGCCGACACCCCCTGGGGCAGGATGGGGCTGACGGTCTGTTACGACATCCGCTTTCCGCATCTTTATCGCCGGCTGGCGCTGGCGGGTGCCTTTGCCTTCACCATTCCATCGGCCTTTACGGTCCCCACCGGCCAGGCGCACTGGCATGTGCTGCTGCGTGCCCGGGCCATCGAGAATGGCGCTTTCGTCATTGCTCCTGCCCAGGGCGGCGCCCATGCGGGAGGGCGCCGGACCTATGGACACAGCCTGATCGTGGGTCCCTGGGGCGAGGTGCTGGCAGAATCACCCGGCGACGAACCGGGTGTCATCCTGGCCGGCATAGACCCGCTTCAGTCGGCGCGTGCCCGGGCGCGCATGCCCAGCCTGACCCAGGACCGGCCCTTTGACGGTCCGTAACCCATACCCATAGTCGGGTCTTGCCAAGCGCGGGCTCCGGCTCCATTTTCGTGCTTCAGCCTGGGGGCAGGCTGGCTGGAGCAGGGTCGTGATCACGTACAACTTGCGTTGCCACAAGGGGCACGAATTCGAAGCATGGTTCCGCGACAGCGGCACCTATGATGTGCAGGCCGCGTCCGGCCACATCAGCTGTCCGCACTGCAGTTCGGCGCGGGTCCAGAAGGCGATCATGGCGCCGGCCGTGGCGGGTACCAAGAAATCGCGCAAGCCGGCGCAGGATGCGCGCCAGATGCGCCAGTTCATGACGGGCCTGCGCAAGTATGTGCAGGAGAACGCCGACTATGTCGGCCCCGGCTTCGCCGAGGAAGCCCGCAAGATCCACTATGGCGAGACGCCGAACCGGCACATCTATGGCGAAGCCACGGTCAAGGAAGCCCGCGAACTGGTCGAGGAAGGCGTCGATGTGGCACCCCTTCCGCCCGATCCGGAGGCCGCGAACTGAAAAGCCGGCCGCCCCCTGTTTCGGCAGGTCGATCGGTGGTGACGTCACTGCTGCGATACCAGCCGATCTGGTCGGCCACCGCGCTATCGCGGATTTGCGACAGCCGCGTTCGTTACATCTTTTCTTTGATGCCGGCCTTCAGCAGCCACCAGTTCACCGGATAGCTGACGGCAAATCCCGCGAGCATGGCGACCTGCATGGCGAACCAGAATTCCACGGAGTCGGCCGTGGTCCGGCCAATGCCGAACTGCACGATTGCCATCACCCCATACATCCCCGCCTGCCAGGCGACCAGCGACAGCGTGTCGGCTTTCAGCGCGGCGACGATCCCGTCCCTCGGCCCCAGCCCCCGCATGGGCGCGATGGAGAAGTACTGAAAGGCGATGCCCAGCAGGAATGCCAGCACGAAATCCAGAGTCCAGCCGGCAAAGATGGGCTCATTCCAGAGCGTTGCCAGCCCGAACCAGTAAAGGACGGGCGGCGCCACCAGAATCAGGCTTTCGGCGATCAGGTCGCCCAGGCTGCAGCCGGCGCCGCAATGGCAGGCCGCCACCGAAACCATCAGGGGGAAGGGTGCCTGGCCATATGCATAGGCACCGTGGCGGCGGTGCAGCCAGATGGCCAGTGGGCCGCCGAACAGGCCGACCAGCGGCCATACCCAATTCATGATGGCCATCTTCCCGGGTCGCCGCCAGACCGCGAAAGCCAGCACCAGCCCGCTGGCGAGGCCACTGCCGATGGACAGGCTCATGAGGAAATGGAGCCACTGTGGAATCATGCCCCCCTAACGCCGCCGCGCGATGATCGGTGCCGTGGTCAGCGCCGCGCCACCACCATGTAGTTGACGTCCACATCGTCCGAAAGATGCCAGTCCCAGGCAAGGGGATTGAAAGAAACACCTTGTGTTTTCAATATCATGAGGCCGCAGTCCTCAAGCATCTTCTTAAGCTGGTCAGGGGCGATGAACCGGTTCCAGTCATGGGTCCCGTGTGGAAGCCAGTTCAGCAGATACTCCGCCCCGATCTTGGCCAGGGCCAGGCTCTTGAGCGTCCGGTTGAGGGTGGCGACGAAGGTCAGGCCGCCTGGCTTCACCATGCCGGCGCAGGCCGCCAGATAGGCGCGGACATCCGCGACATGCTCCACCACCTCCATGTTCAGCACCAGGTCGAACTGACGGCCCTCGGCGGCCAGGGTCTCGGCGGTGGCCGCGCGGTAGTCAATCGCAAGCCCCGACTGGGCGGCATGGGCGCGGGCTGTGCCGACATTCTTCTCCGACGCATCCGCTCCGGTAACTGCGAAGCCGAGCCGGGCCATGGGTTCGGACAGAAGCCCGCCGCCGCAGCCGATGTCCAGCAGGGAAAGCCCCTCGAACGGGCGGATGCTTCTGGGATCGCGCCCGAAATGGGTCGCCGCCTCATTCCGGATGAAGGACAGCCGGACGGGGTTGAATTTGTGCAGCGGCGCGAACTTTCCCGCCGGGTCCCACCATTGGGCCGCCAGGGCCGAGAATTTGGCAACCTCGGCGGGATCTACGCTTCCATGCTGTGAATTGGCGTTCTGGGTCGGAATGGTTGCGGTCATCTCGGGGTTGAGCATAGGTGCGGCCTTGTCTATGTAGGCCGCCGTCAAATCCGGGGCAAACATGGCAACGATTGCGATGAAATTCGGCGGCACCTCGGTGGCCGACCTGGAGCGCATCCGCCATGTCGCGTCCCTGGTCAAGCGCGAGGTCGAGCGCGGCAACAAGGTTGCCGTGGTGGTCAGCGCCATGGCGGGCGAGACCAACAAGCTGGTCGCCTGGACGAACGAGGCGGCCCGCCCGCTGGTTCAGGACGGCTCCAACCGCATCCCGGCTGCAATCCCGGACCAGCGCGAATACGATGTCGTGGTCGCCGCGGGGGAGCAGGTGACCTGCGGCCTTCTGGCCATCGCGCTGAACGCCATGGGGGTGAAAGCGCGTTCCTGGCTGGGGTGGCAGGTTCCGATCGAGACCTCCGCCATGCATGGCTCGGCCCGCATCGAGGCTGTTCCTGCCGCCGACATGAAGGCCCGCGTCGCTGCCGGCGAGGTGGCCGTGGTCGCCGGTTTCCAGGGTGTCGCGCCGGGAAGCCGTATCTCGACCCTGGGCCGGGGCGGTTCGGACACCAGCGCGGTCGCGGTGGCGGCCGGCATCGGCGCGGACCGCTGCGACATCTACACCGACGTGGACGGGGTCTACACCACCGACCCGCGCATCGTTTCCAAGGCCCGGCGTCTTGAAAAAATCTCCTTCGAGGAGATGCTGGAGATGGCCTCGCTGGGCGCCAAGGTGCTGCAGACTCGCTCGGTCGAAATCGCCATGCTGCACCGGGTACCCACCCGCGTTCTTTCGACCTTCACGCCCGATGTGGGCGGCACCCTGCTTTGCGACGAGGAAGACATCGTGGAAAAGAAACCGGTCACCGGCATCGCCTACAGCCGCGACGAGGCCAAGATCACCCTGCACAAGATACCCGACCGTCCCGGCGTGGCGGCGGCCATCTTCGGGCCCCTGGCCGATTCCGGCGTCAATGTGGACATGATCGTCCAGAACGTGTCGGAAGATAACAAGAAGACCGACCTGACCTTTACCGTGCCGCGCGGCGACCTGGCCAAGGCACTGGCCGCGCTGGAAAAGCACGCGAGCGAGATCGGCTATCGCGACATCACCCACGATTCCAACGTCGCCAAGGTGTCGATCATCGGCATCGGCATGCGCACCCATGCGGGCGTCGCCCAGACCATGTTCTCGACCCTGCACGACAAGGGGATCAACATCCAGGTGATCTCGACCTCCGAGATCAAGGTCAGCGTGCTGATCGCCGAGGAGTATGTCGAGCTGGCGGTGCGCGCCCTGCATTCCGCCTACGAGCTGGACGCTGCCTAGTCGCGATGTGGTGACCTGCGAAAGCAGGCCGCCCAGGTGACGCCGGTGCCGGTTTGGCCCGGTCATGTTCTTCGCTATTGTGTTCTGCGTTCAACGGAATGGCCCGCAGCCGGCGGGCCATGACAAAGAGGGTTTGATCAGGACATGTCTCCGGGTGGTCCGCGCCTTCTCCTACGCCGCCTGCGCGAGATCATGGCGGAGCAGACATCCGCCCAGATGCGGCTGGACAAGCTGGTCACCGTGATCGCTTCCAATATGGTGGCCGAGGTCTGCTCGATCTATCTGCGCCGGGCGGGCAAGGTGCTGGAACTTTTCGCCACCGAGGGCCTGAACCCGACCGCCGTCCACGCCACCCGCCTCAAGGAGGGCGAGGGCCTGGTGGGCCTGGTCGGCGAAACCGCCGAGGCGGTCAACCTGTCGGACGCTCCCGCCGACCCCCATTTCAGCTACCGCCCGGAAACCGGCGAAGACCCCTTCAAGTCCTTCCTGGGCGTGCCGATCGTTCGCGGCGGCCAGGTGTTCGGTGTGCTCACCGTCCAGAACAAGGCCGAGCGCATCTATGCCGAGGAAGAGGTCGAGGCGCTGCAAACCGTCGCCATGGTGCTGGCCGAGGTGGTGGCCCAGGGCGGCTTTTTCAACATTTCCGAGTTGGACGAGCCGGAGCTGCGCGTCGACCGGCCGCGCAAATTCATGGGTGAGGGGCTCTCCGAAGGCGTCGCCGTCGGCCATGTCGTGCTGCACGAGCCGCGTGTGAAGGTCGAGCGCATGATCGCCGACAATCCGGTCGAGGAACTCAAGCGGCTTGAAGATGCGATCAACGCGCTGCGCCTGTCGGTGGATGAGATGCTCTCCTCCAGCGAACTGGACCTGACCGGCGAGGGGCGCGAGGTGATCGAGGCGTACCGCCTGTTCGCCTATGACCAGGGCTGGCGCCAGCGCATGCGCGACGCGGTGCGTACCGGCCTGACCGCCGAGGCCGCCGTCGAGCGCGTGCAGGACGAAACCCGCCTGCGCGTCCAGCGCCTGGGCGATCCCATCCTGCGCGAGCGCGCCCATGACCTGGACGATCTGGCCCGCCGGCTGCTGCGCCACCTGACCGGCGAGGATGTCGCCAACCGCAGCCTGCCCGAAGGGGCGGTGCTGATTGCGCGCGGCATGGGCCCGGCCGAACTGCTGGACTATGCCCGCGAGAAGCTTGTGGGCCTGGTGCTGGAGGAAGCGGCGGTCACCAGCCATGTCTCCATCGTGGCCCGCTCCATGGGCTTGCCCCTGGTCGCCTCGCTGGAGGGCATTGCCGACAGCGCCCGCGGCGGCGACGCCATCGCGGTGGACGGCGAGACGGGCGAGGTCCACCTGCGCCCCGCCGGCGAAATCGTCCAGGCCTTCGAGGCCAAGCGCGCCCTGCGCGCCCAGGCCCAGGCCCGTTTCGCCGCGGTGCGCGACCTTCCAGCCGTCACGCGCGATGGTGTCGCCATCCGCCTGATGATGAACGCCGGCCTGGAATTCGACATGCCCCAGCTGGTCCAGTCGGGCGCGGACGGCATCGGCCTGTTCCGCACCGAACTGCAGTTCATGATCGGCGAAACCATGCCGCGCCTGGCCGACCAGGTGAAATTCTACAAGTCGATCCTGGATGCGGCGGGCGAGAAGCCGGTGGTGTTCCGCACCCTCGATCTGGGCGGCGACAAGGTGCTGCCCTATGCGCGCTGGGAGCGCGAGGAAAATCCCGCCCTGGGTTGGCGGGCCATCCGCATCGCGCTCGACCGGCCCGCGCTGCTGCGCTACCAGGTTCGCGCGCTGCTGATGGCGTCCATGGGGCGGACCCTGCGCATCCTTCTGCCCATGGTCAGCGACGTGGACGAGTTCAATCGCGCCCGCGCCCTGATTGACCGTGAGATCGAACGTTTCCGCCTTCTGGGCCAGGCCCGTCCCACCCAGGTGCTGGTGGGCGCCATGCTGGAGGTTCCGGCCCTTGCCTTCATGCTGCCACAGCTGATGCGCAGCGCCGACTTTGTCTCCATCGGCTCCAACGACCTGCTCAGCCTGGCTTTTGCCGTCGACCGCACCAATCCGCGTGTCTCCAGGCGGTACGACAATCTCAATCCCGCCTCGCTGACCCTGATCCGCCTGATCGTGCAGAGCGCCGCCGAGAATTCCGGCGATCTTTCACTGTGCGGGGAAATGGCCGGACGCCCCCTGGACGCCATGTCCCTCCTGGGCCTGGGCATCCGGGCGCTTTCCATGCAACCGGGCCAGATCGGACCCATCAAGATGATGATCCGCAGCCTGCACCTGGGGGAGGTGTCGGCCTTCGTCGACCGGCTGTGCGGGCGGACCGACCATTCGCTGCGGACCCGGCTGTCGGCCTTCGCGGCGGAGCGCGGAATTGTCCTGAAATAGGCCGAAAAGCGGGGATTCTGCTTTTTTGCGGTGCAGCGGTTGTGAGAAGGTCTTGCAATCGGATAGAATTGTCTGGACAGGCGGTTAGCCGCGCCGTGGGGGTGGGGCGGCACCCGCGGCATCGTGCCATCGAAGAAGCAGATGACCAACCCGACGCAGATTGCCATGGAAAATGACGGCGGCCCCGACAATGCGAATGCCCGCCGCCGTATCCACTTGCGCGAAATTTCGAGGGAGGCGGATTCGCCGCTGGATTCGGTAGGCCAGGACCTGCGCGCCGCCCGCCTGCGCCGCGGAGATGAAATCGCCGCCGTCTCCCGCGCCCTGAAGATTCGCAAGGATCATCTGGAGGCCCTTGAAGAAGACCGGCCGGAAGACTTGCCGGGCCGCACCTATGCCTTGGGCTTTGTTCGGTCCTATGCCCAGTATCTGGGCCTGGACGCCAATGAACTGACCGAGCGCTACAAGCACGACATGACCGGCCGTACCGAAGATTCGGTGCAGCCTATCGCCCCCATCCACCAGGACGATCGGCGCCTTCCCCAGGGCTGGATCATAGTCGGGGCCATCCTGGTGCTGCTGCTGGGCTATGGCGCCTGGCACCTGTTGTCCGGCCGCGGCGACAACGGCCAGGCCGTGCCGCCCGCACCCGCACTCAGCCCGGCCAAGCCATCGACTCCCAAGCCCATCGTGGTGCCGATGCAGAACACGGTTCCGTCTTCGGCCGCGGGCGCGACCCAGGATGAATCGCTGCCCAGCACCGAAGCGATGCCGGCGCCCGCTGCCGGCCCCCAGACGCCCGCCACGCGGATCAGCAGCCCGATGCCCAGCCATCCGCAGGTCGATACCGGAATCGAGCCGGACGCAACCAGCAGCGGCCCGGCGGTCGCGCCCGCCGCAGGCCAGGTCTATGGCCAGCAGAATGCCGACCCCCGGGTGATCCTGCGTGCCCTTGGGCCCACCCGCGTGACCGTGCGCGGGCCCGGCGGGATGCTCTTCATCAATCGCGATCTTGAACCCGGCGACGTTTATCGCGTGCCCAACCTGACCGGCCTGAGCCTTGCAGTCGCCGACGCCGGCGCTGTCGAGGTGGATCTTGACGGCGAGGCGCTGGGCCGTGCGGGACGGCCCGCCCAGGTTGTGGGCCAGATGTCACTGGAGCCCCAGTCGCTGATGGACCGTTTTCACAGGCAATAAGGAATTCGTATGAGCGTTCGTGCCTATCGCGATATCCATCGCCGCGCTGCGCGCCAGATCATGGTCGGCAAGGTTCCGGTCGGCGGTGATGCCCCGATCACCGTCCAGACCATGACCAACACCATCACCGGCGACGCCAGGGCGACCATCGATCAGATCCGCCGCATCGAGGAGGCGGGCGCCGACATCGTGCGCGTCTCCTGCCCCGACGAGGATGCGACGAAGGCCATGAAGGCCATCACCAGGGCCAGCAATATCCCGGTCGTCGCCGATATCCATTTCCACTATAAGCGCGCCATCGAGGCGGCGGTGAACGGTGCGGCCTGCCTGCGCATCAATCCGGGCAATATCGGATCGCCCGCCCGCGTCAAGGAAGTCGTGCAGGCGGCCAAGGACCATGGCTGTTCCATGCGCATCGGCGTCAACGCCGGATCGTTGGAGCCGGACCTTCTGGAAAAATACGGTGAACCCTGTCCCGAGGCGATGGTCGAGAGCGCGCTGAACCACGCCCGCATCCTCGATGACCTGGATTTCCGCGAATACAAGATTTCGGTGAAGGCGTCCGACCCGTTCCTGGCGGTTGCCGCCTATCAGGCGCTGGCCGACGCCATCGACTGTCCACTGCATGTCGGCATCACTGAGGCCGGCGGCATGATTTCCGGCACCGTCAAATCCTCCATCGGCATGGGCATGCTGCTGTGGAGCGGCATCGGCGACACCATCCGCGTCTCGCTTTCCGCCGATCCGGTCGAGGAAGTACGCGTCGGCTTCGATATCCTGAAATCGCTGAACCTGCGCCATCGCGGCGTGAACATCGTGTCGTGCCCTTCCTGCGCCCGCCAGGGCTTCAACGTGATCGACACGGTCAAGACGCTGGAAGACCGGCTCAAGCACATCTCCACGCCGATGTCGCTGTCGATCATCGGCTGCGTGGTCAACGGCCCCGGCGAGGCGCGCGAGACCGATCTGGGCTTCACCGGCGGCGGCGCCGGCAAGGGCCATGGGCAGATCTACCTCAACGGCAAGCCGAGCTACCGGCTGGAGAACACCGACCTGGTCGAGCATATCGTGCAGCTTTGCGAGAAAAAGGCGGCCGAGATCGAGGCTGAACGCAACGGCGCCGCCGAGCCGCTGGAAGCCGCGCAGTAGCGACCCACATTGCATCGGGCAGCCGCGAGCCTTCGCGGCTGCCTTTTTGTTTGGACTGTCACCAGAGGACCGACGTGATCCCCGCCGCAAAACTCGACCGACTGCTGGACCGCTTCGCCGCCATCGAAAGCGAGATGGCCTCGGGCGTGGCGGGCGACGCCTTCGTCAAGCTGTCGCGCGAGCACGCCGAGCTGGCGCCGGTGATCGAGACCGTGCGTGCCTGGCGCGCGGCCCAGTCCGACTTGAAGGGCGCCGAAGCACTGATCGCCGACCCTGCCACCGACAGCGAGATGCGGTCGATGGCGGAAGAAGAGCGCGCCGAACTGAAGGAACGGCTGGAAGGGCTCGAGCACGACCTGCGCATCGCCCTGTTGCCGCGCGACGCGGCGGACGACTCGTCCGCCATGGTGGAAATCCGCGCCGGCACGGGCGGCGACGAAGCCGCATTGTTCGCGGGTGACCTTCTGGGTATGTATCAGCGCTATTGCCAGCTTCAGGGCTGGAAAACCGAAATCCTGTCGCTGTCGGAAAGCGACCTGGGCGGCTTCAAGGAAGCCATGCTGGAGGTCGAGGGCCGCGGCGCATATGCGAAACTGAAGTTCGAAAGCGGCGTCCATCGGGTCCAGCGCGTTCCCGAGACCGAGAACCAGGGCCGCATTCACACCAGTGCCGCCACTGTCGCCGTGCTGCCGGAAGCCGAAGACGTGGATGTGGAGATCAACGAAAAGGACCTGCGCATCGATACCTATCGCGCCCAGGGCGCGGGCGGCCAGCACGTCAACAAGACCGACAGCGCGGTGCGCATCACCCATATCCCCACCGGCACCGTGGTGGCGATGCAGGAGGAAAAGTCCCAGCACAAGAACCGCGCCAAGGCGATGATGCTGCTGAAGGCGAAGATCTACGACGCCGAACGGCGGCGGCTGGACAGCGCCCGCGCCTCCGAGCGCAAGACGCTGGTGGGTTCGGGCGACCGCAGCGAGCGCATCCGCACCTACAATTTCCCGCAGGGCCGTGTCACCGACCACCGCATCAACCTGACGCTTTACAACCTGCCGCGCATCATCGCGGGTGACGCGCTGGGCGAGATCATCGACGCCCTGGTCGCCCAGGACCAGGCCGACCGCCTGGCCGAATATGAGGCAGAGCAGGCGTGACGTTCGACGAAGCGGTGGGACGGCTGGCGGCGGCGGGCATCGACAATCCCCGGGCCGAGGCGCGGCTGCTTCTGGCCCACGCCCTGGGCATCGGCCGCGATGCCACCCTGACCGCGCCACCGCCGACGCCGCGTCAGGCGGCAGCTTTCGATGCCCTCATCGCCCGGCGGGCGGCGCGCGAGCCCCTGGCCTATATCACTGGCCACAAGGAATTCTGGAGCCTGGATTTCGCCGTCGGCCCCGGCGTGCTGGTGCCGCGCCCCGATACCGAGACGCTGATTGAGGAAGCCATCCGGCTCCATCCCGACCGCGCTCTGCCGCTGGCCATTGCCGACCTTGGTACCGGCTCGGGCGCCATTCTGATCGCGGCACTGAAGGAATTCCCCAACGCCACCGGTATCGGCTTTGAATCCTCCCCGCACGCCCATGCCTGGGCCCGCCGCAACGCTGAAGCGCTGGTTCCGGGCCGTGCCGAAATCCGCCTGGCCGACTGGTCGGCCGCGGACGGCCAATTCGACCTGGTCTTCTCCAACCCGCCCTATATCCCGTCTGCCGAGATCGCCACGCTGGAGGCAGAGGTGCGGGTTTACGAGCCCCGCGCGGCGCTGGATGGGGGGACCGATGGCAGGGATGCCTACCGGGCACTGGGCAGGCTCCTGCCGGGCCTGCTGAAGAAAAGCGGCCACGCGGTGCTGGAACTGGGCGCAGGCCAGGCGGGCACCGTGGAACTTCTGTTCCCCCACCTTCGACCGATCCGCGTTGCACCCGACCTGGCGGGCATCGCTCGCGCCCTGGTTCTCCAAAAGCCTTGAAAATTCGACAGGAATCCGCCCTTGGAAACTCGGGCCCAATCCGCTACCTTCCCAAGGATCGTGAGATTCCGCCTGCGTCGCTTCAAAGGAGCGGATGCGCGGGAAGGGCCGGCAGCAAAGGCCGCCGGGCAGGGGACCGTCAAAGCGAACCAGATGACCTGCTGACTGGCAGCGCTTTAAGGCGCCATGGCCATGGGCGGGGAAAGACAGTTTCGGAACCAGAGCAAGCAATGGGGCACAAGTGAATCGTTCACGCAGAGGCGGCCGCAAGCCCAAATATAGCGGTGGTGGCGGCGGCGGCGGCGGCGGCGGTAATGGCGGCGGCGGCTTCAATCCCAACCGCACCTATGACTCCAGCGGCCCGGAAGTGAAGATCCGCGGCTCGGCCAGCCATGTCTACGAGAAGTATCTGCAGTTGGCGCGCGACGCCAACTCCTCGGGCGACCGGGTGATGGCCGAGAATTATCTTCAGCATGCGGAACATTATTACCGCATCCTGGCGGCTACCGCGGCCCAGCAGGCGCAGTACCAGGCCCAGCAGGCCCAGAACCGCGGCGGCACCCCAGCCGGGGAAGGAGGCCAGCCCGCTTCGCAGCCCCAAGGCGCCAGTGCCCCGTCCTTCTCGCTGAGCGAAGGTGCCACGGAAGAGGCCGGCCAAGAGGCCGAAGCTTCCTGACCGGGTTTGCGCGGCCGCAAGGCTGCGCCTAACCGCTTGTGTGAGCTTGGGACTTGCAGCCCCGGTTCCGCTTTCCCATATCTGCCGGAACGGTGCTTGAAAAAGACCGTATCTTAAGTCTGCGCCCATCCGGGGCAGGCGGGAGGCAATATGGATATCGAAAAGTTCACCGAGCGTTCGCGCGGTTTCATTCAGTCGGCCCAGTCGCTGGCCCTTCGCGAAGGCAATCAGCAATTCACGCCGGAGCATCTGCTCAAGGTCCTGATCGACGACGAAGAGGGCCTGGCCGCGCGGCTGATCAATGCCGCCGCCCCTGCTGTGGGTAATGTCGGCCGCGATGCCCAGGTCCGCCAGGGCGTGGAAGCGGCGCTCAAAAGGCTGCCCAAGGTCAGCGGCGGCTCCGGCCAGGTCTACCTGGCCCAGGAAACCGCGCGCCTTCTGGACAACGCCGAACAGATCGCCAAGAAGGCCGGCGACAGTTTCGTGACCGCCGAATATCTGCTCCTGGCGCTCGCCATGGCGTCCGGCACCGAAAGCGCGCGCATCCTGAAGGATGCCGGCGTCACCCCCGGCGGGCTCAATTCCGCCATCGCAGACCTGCGCAAGGGCCGAACCGCCGACAGCGCCACGGCGGAAAATGCTTATGACGCGCTTAAAAAGTATGCCCGCGACCTGACGGAACTTGCGCGCACCGGCAAGCTGGACCCGGTGATCGGCCGCGACGAGGAAATCCGCCGCACCATCCAGGTCCTGTCCCGCCGCACCAAGAACAATCCCGTGCTGATCGGCGAGCCGGGCGTTGGCAAGACCGCCATCGCGGAGGGGCTGGCGCTGCGCATCGTCAATGGCGATGTGCCCGAAAGCCTGCGTGACAGGAAGCTCATGGCGCTGGACATGGGCGCACTGATCGCCGGCGCCAAGTTCCGCGGCGAGTTCGAGGAGCGGCTGAAAGCCGTGCTGAACGAGGTGACATCGTCCAATGGCGAGATCATCCTGTTCATCGACGAGATGCACACCCTGGTCGGCGCCGGCAAGAGCGAGGGGGCGATGGATGCCTCGAACCTGATCAAGCCGGCCCTGGCGCGCGGCGAGCTGCACTGCGTCGGCGCCACCACGCTGGACGAATACCGCAAATATGTGGAGAAGGACGCCGCGCTGGCCCGCCGCTTCCAGGCGGTGTTCGTGGGCGAGCCGACGGTGGAGGATACCATCTCCATCCTGCGCGGCCTGAAGGAGAAATACGAACTCCATCACGGCGTGCGCATCACCGATTCCGCGCTGGTCGCGGCGGCGACCCTGTCCCATCGCTACATCACCGACCGGTTCCTGCCGGACAAGGCCATCGACCTGATGGACGAGGCATCGTCGCGCCTGCGCATGCAGATCGACTCCAAGCCCGAGGCGCTGGATGAACTGGATCGTCGGATCATCCAGCTCAAGATCGAGCGCGAGGCGCTGAAGAAGGAATCCGACAAGGCCTCGCGGGACCGGCTGTCGGCGCTGGAAAAAGAACTGGCCGATCTGGAGGACCAGTCCGCCACCCTCACTGCCAAATGGCTTGAGGAGAAGAAGGAAGTCGCCGACGTCCAGTCCCTGAAGGAAAAGCTCGACCAGGCCCGCAGCGAGGTGGAAGTGGCCCAGCGCAAGGGCGATTTCGCGAAGGCCGGCGAGCTGACCTATGGCGTGATCCCCGACCTGGAACGCAGGCTGAAAGAGATCGAGGAGAAGGAAAAGTCCGGCAACGCGCTGGCCGCGGAATCGGTGACGGCGGAGAACATCGCCCAGATCGTCTCCCGCTGGACCGGAATTCCCGTCGACAAGATGCTGGAAGGCGAACGCGAAAAGCTGCTCCATATGGAGACCGCGCTGGAACAGCGCGTGGTCGGCCAGAACGATGCGGTGCGCGCCATCTCCAACGCGGTGCGCCGCGCCCGTGCGGGGCTCCAGGATCCCAATCGGCCCATCGGCTCCTTCCTGTTCCTGGGCCCGACCGGCGTCGGCAAGACCGAATTGACCAAGGCGCTGGCCGCATTCCTGTTCGACGACGACACCGCCATGGTACGCATCGACATGAGCGAGTTCATGGAAAAGCACGCCGTTGCCCGCCTGATCGGTGCGCCGCCCGGCTATGTCGGCTATGAGGAGGGTGGCGTGCTGACCGAGGCTGTGCGCCGCCGTCCCTATCAGGTGATCCTGTTCGACGAGGTGGAGAAAGCTCACAGCGACGTATTCAATGTGTTGCTGCAGGTGCTGGATGACGGCCGCCTCACCGACGGCCAGGGTCGCACGGTGGACTTCAAGAACACGGTGATCATCCTGACGTCCAACCTGGGGACCGAATTTCTGGGAACAGGCGAGGACGAAGCGAAGGGCCGCGCCCAGGTGATGGCGGCGGTCAGGGCGCACTTCCGCCCCGAATTCCTCAACCGGCTGGACGAGATCATCCTGTTTCATCGGCTGACGCGGGCCGACATGGACAAGATCGTCGATATCCAGATCGGGCGGCTGCAGAAGCTTCTGGCCGATCGCAAGATCGACATCGTGCTGGACGACAAGGCCCGCCATTGGCTTGGCAATGCCGGTTATGATCCGGTCTATGGCGCGCGGCCCCTGAAGCGGGTGATCCAGCGCCGCCTGCAGGACCCGCTGGCCCAGCTGATTCTGGAAGGCAAGGTGGGCGAGGGTGACACCGTGAAGGTCAGCGCCAGCAAGACCGGACTGGCCATCAACGGCCAGGAATTCGTGGTGGGGGCCGACGAACTGGCCGAAACCGCGCCTATGGGCGTGGCGTTGAACTGATGAAGATGGCTCGCGTCCCCGCAGCGCTCGTTGCCGGGGGCGCGGCCGTCATCCTCAAAACCCTGGCACTGAAGGCGGCCGACCTGGTACCGCTGGCCACCGCGCATGGCGGATTGGTGCGCACGGTCCTGCCGCTGCCTGCCTCACCGGCCTTCCAGACCGGGTTTCATATCCTCGTCGGCATCCTGATGGCGCTGTTCTATGCCTGGTTTCTGGAGCCGCTGCTGCCTGGCCGCCCCGTGATCAAGGGCCTGCTTTACGCGGCGCTGGTCTGGCTGGCCAATGCGTTCGTGGTGCTTCCGGCCACGGACGAGGGGATCGCGGGTTCGGCCCATCTGACAGCCGCCGGAATGTTCTGGTTCGCTGCGGCCCACACACTGTTTTTCGTGTTCTTGGCCGTATGGTACGCGCGATTGCGGCGCTGAGGTTCCCGTCCCCCTTCCTCGACAATCGATATGTCGAAACAAATCCGCTTCCGCGGAGTTATTTCACCTTCGCCTGCCTCAGGTCGGTGGCGATGTCTGCCACTTTCGACTCCAGGCGCGTCGTGGCGATCAGGTTGTCGATCTTCAGCCGCTGCAACTGGAAGGCCTTGAGCAGCCTGCCTATCAATTGGCGGCCCTGCGCCATCTTCACGGTCAGGGGATTGACCTGCTTGCTGTTGATGCGAATCTCATAGTGCAGGTGCGGACCCGTGGTCAGGCCGGTATTGCCGCTATAGGCAAAGACCTGGCCCTGGCGCACCCGTGCGCCGCCGCGCATGCCCGGCGCAAAACGTGACAGATGGCCATAAGCGGTGGCATAGCCGTTTCCGTGCCTGATGATGACGAAATTGCCATAGCCGCTGGCACGGCCCATGAACTGGATGGTGCCGGCGCCGGCGGCCATCACCGGCGTTCCCACGGGCACGGCGAAGTCCACGCCCTTGTGCATGCGCGTATAGCCCAGAACCGGGTGGAAACGCGAGCCGAAGCCCGACGAGATGCGCGCACCGTCCACCGGCGTCTTCATCAGCATGCCCTTGGCGGACTGGCCCTTGGCGTCGAAATATTCGGGCGGCTCGGACGGATCGGGCTGGAAGCGGTACATGGCGATCTGTTTTCCGCCCAGCTCCATCATTGCATAGGAAATGGCGCCATACTTCGCCGGTTGGCCCTCCGGCGTGTAGTAATAGTCGTAATAGACCTCGAAACGGTCGCCGGGATGCAGGTCCCGCTGGAAGTCGACCTTGTAGGAAAACATGCGGATCATGTCGACCACGACATCGGCGGGGATTCCGGCCTGCATCGCCGCCAGGTAGAGGCTTGAATCGATCGTGCCGCCGGCACGGTGACGATGAACCTCAAGCTGCTTGGTCGCCTTCTCGGCAGTGAAGCCGCCCTCGGTGGTGCGGGTGACGGTGACTTCCTGCTCGATGGTGGGCGAGAAGTGCAGCGACAGAAGCCGCGAGATGGGCTGGGAATTCTCAGGCGTGGAATCGCTGTCGTCGTCCTCGCTGTCGACCGGCACGACCACCGGCTTCTTGTTGACCATCACCACAGTGGTCTTGGGCTTGGCGGGAGTCTGTGCCTTGGCGCCGCCGCTTGCATCGATGACCTTGGCGACGGAGTAGGTGAGATCGAAACTCTGGCCCGCCTTCAGCGCGCGCGGATCGAAATCCTTGCCCAGCGCGGCGACCACGCCGGTGGCGTCCTGTGCCGAAATGCCGACATCTTCCAGCATGCCCACCAGCGTGTCGCCCGCATCCAGCGTGACGGTGCGACTTTCCACGCCCGGCTCGGGATTGGCATTGTCCGCATTGTCCGGCGTCGCGGGGGCCTCGCTCGCGCGCATAAGCCTCTGGAACAGGGCGTAAGGCAGCGAGGCACGGCCAGGCGCCACCATCGGCCGCGAAACCTGCATCACTCCCATCGCCATCCAGGCGACGGCCCCGGCGACAACCAGGGTGGTGGCCGTGGAGACGGCGGCCCAGCGGCCATCGGTGGTGGCGAGCGTCGCGCTCGCGCCTTGCATCTTGCGGCGCAACTGTCCGCCGAAAGTCCGTGATCGAACAGGTTGCGCAATGAAATCGCGGGTCCGTTGGTCCACGCTGGCTCCGTCATTGCCGGAAACGCCGCGCGGATCGTGTCCCCCGACACGTCAGCTGCGATCCAGCCCCAAATTCTGTCTGCGTTTGCCCGCGCCCATCCCAAAGCACGCGACCGAATCTCATATAACCGTCACACCCGTATCCTGGTCAACCCCTGACCGCAGTTAAGGAATTGTTCCATCTGGGAAATCCCCGGCCAGGCCGCCGCCGCCCGGGCAAAAAGGGAACTTCGAGACAGAGGATTGCACGCATGCGAAGTTCATATCTGGAGAGGTGATGAGAGCAGTCCCGACAAAACTCTTCTGTCTTGCCGCGACGTTGCTGCTGCTCGCGCCGCTCCCGCGCGCCTGGGCCTGGGGCGTGGAGGGGCACGAAGTCGTTGCCGCCCTGGCGGCTCGCCATCTCACCCCGAAGGCCACTGCGCAGGTGGCGGCACTGCTGGGCGGGCAACCCCAGGCCGTCATGATCGCCGACGCCAACTGGGCCGACGAGATACGCGACCAGCGGCCGCAAACGGCGCGCTGGCATTTCGTGAATATTTCCATCTCCGCGCGCGGTTACGACGGGCGGCACGACTGCGCGGGAGGCAATTGCGTGGTGGCGCAAATCGACCGCGACATTGCAGTCCTCGGCAACACGAGGCTGCCACCCGCGCGCCGTGCCGAGGCGCTGCGCTTCCTGATCCATTTTGTCGCCGACGTCCATCAGCCGCTGCATACCGCCGACAATGACGACCGGGGCGGCAATGACATCCACCTGCGTTGGCGTGGACAGGACATGTCGATGCACCGTCTGTGGGATACCGAGATCGTCGAGGCTTCGGGCCACGATCCCATCATGCTGGCGGGTCGCATCGGCGCCGGCGTGCCGCCCGCGACCTGGCGTGCCTGGCAGTCGGGCACGCCAGCGGCATGGGCGGATCAGTCCCTGCACCTGGCGCAAAGCGACGTCTACGCCCTGACCAGGGGGCGCCGCTTCTTCAGGCTCGATCGCGATTATGTGGCGCGCGAGGCGCCGGTGGCGCGAATTCAGCTTGCCCGTGCCGCCGCGCGCCTGGCATGGCTGCTCAACCGGACGCTGAAATGATTTCTATTCCGCCGCAAGGATGGTGTTACGCACCATCGGATAGATCTGCCTCTGCCACCGCGTGCCGGAAAAGACGCCGTAATGGCCTACGCCCGGCTGGACATAGTGCTTCTTGCGGAAAGGCTTGATGCTGTTGCACAGGTCCTGGGCCGCCATGGTCTGCCCCAGTCCGCAGATGTCGTCGCGTTCGCCTTCCACCGTCAGAAGACTGGTCTTGCGTATTGCCGACGGATTGATCTTGCGGTTGCGATAGGTGGCGATGCCACGGGGCAGGTGATGTTCCTGGAACACCTTCTGCACCGTCTCCAGGTAGAATTCCGCCGCCAGGTCCGCCACCGAGAAATATTCGTCATAGAAGCGGCGATTGGCGTCCGCCTTGTCCATCTCGCCCTTCAGGATATGGCCGAACAGGTCGATATGCGCGCGCACATGCCGGGCGATATTCATCGTCAAGAAAGCCGAAAGCTGCAGGAACCCCGGATAGACGTGGCGGAAGGCACCCGGATAGCGGCGCGGCACGCTGGTGATCAGGTTCGCCTCGAACCATTCCAGCGGATGCTCGTTCGCCAGCACATTGACACGGGTGGGATTGATCCGCGTGTCCACGGGGCCTGCCATCAATGTCAGGCTGCGCGGGCAGGCGGGATGATCGTCTTCCGCCATGAGCGCGGCGGCCGCAAGAATGGACGGGCAAGGCTGGCACACCCCGATGGCATGCACGCCCTCGCCGATATGGTCGAAGAAGGCGATCAGGTGATCGACATACTCGTCGGTGCCAAAGCGGCCCTCCGACAGGGGCACGTCGCGCGCGCTTTTCCAGTCGGTGATGTAGACGTCATGGTCGGCCACCAGCGCCTGGACCGTGCCCCGCAGCAGGGTTGCGAAATGACCGGCCATCGGCGCGGCCAGCAGAACCCGCGGCTGGGAAACGCCGTCTTTCCGGAAATGCAGCAGATTGCCGAAGGGCATGGCCAGCGCCACCTCCTCGGTCACTTCGGTCAGCCTGCCGCCCACCCGCACCGGCGCGATGTTGTAGGCCGGCCGCTCATGAATCATCTGGGCGCGGGCAAATATCTCCGCCGCCGCTGCGGCGCAACGCAACCAGTAATTGGCGGCGGGGCCGGCATGGGTGTCGCTGAGCGCCGTGCGCGCCAGGTCGGCTGCCCCCCGGAAGGGGGCCAGGAAATCCTGCTGGGCCTGATAGGCGTCGTAGAACATGTTCCGTTTCCGGCCCGCGCCCGATCCCTCAGGCCATGGGCGCTGGGACCGTATACGAAAAGCTTGCAACTTCCTTCAACTTGCATGCTGCAGCGCAAAAAAAACCTTGTCAACGCGGCAGAACCGGCGAAGATTGGTGTTCATGAGCGATACCGTCCTGACGATATCAAGCAAGAACTACTCTTCCTGGTCGCTGAGGGGGTGGCTGCTCTGCCGCATGGCGGGACTGGATTTCCGCGAACAGATCCTGTCCAGCGAAGACCCGGACACGCGGCGCGAGCTCCTTTTGCTGTCACCGTCCTTCCTGGTGCCGCGCCTGGTCCACAACCAAATCACGGTCTGGGACACGCTGGCGATCGCCGAATATCTGAACGAGGTCTTCCCCCAGGCGGGGCTTCTGCCCAAGGACCTGGCGATGCGCACCCATTGCCGCGCCATCTCGGGAGAGATGCATTCGGGCTTTTCCAACCTGCGCTCGGCGCTGCCGATGAACCTGAAGGCGCATTATCAGGGCTTCAAGATCTGGGCCGCCGCCCAGGCCGACATCGACCGCATCGGGACCGTCTGGCACGAGTGCCTTGGCCAGTATGGCGGGCCCTATCTGTTCGGCGAGACGCCCACGCTGGCGGATGCGATGTACGCGCCCGTCGCCACGCGCTTCCAGACCTATGACGTCAAGCTGGACCGCACCTGCGGCGACTATTGCGAGACCATCCTGGCGCTGCCGGACATGATCGAATGGATCGAGGCGGCGAAGGCCGAGCCCACCGCGGTCGAGGAGCTGGAAGCGGAATTCTAGTTCAGGATGTCTCGTTCGGCTTGGTCTGGAGCTGGACGAAATTCTGTATGCCCATCTGCTCGATCAGGCGCAATTGCGTCTGCAGCCAATCGATATGCTCTTCCTCGCTCTCCAGTATGTCGGTGAAAATCTCGCGGCTGACGAAATCCTTGACCGTCTCGCAATGGGTGATGGCCATCTTCAGGTCGGGCAGGGACATCATCTCCAGCGACAGGTCGCATTTGATGACTTCCAGCACATTCTCGCCGATCAGCAGCTTGCCCAGGTCCTGAAGGTTGGGAAGGCCGCCCAGGAACAGCACGCGCTTTATCAGCCTGTCGGCGTGCTTCATCTCGTCGATGGATTCTTCGTATTCCTTGCGCGCCAGCTCGGAGAGGCCCCAATCGGCCAGCATGCGCGAATGCAGGAAATACTGATTGATCGTGGTCAGCTCGTTCTTGAGCACCTTGTTGAGGAAGCCGATGACGCCGGGATCGCCCGCCAGGGACGCGTGCGGTTCGGGGCCGGGCGCTACTGCGCCGCCAGCGCCAGCGCCTGGCGGTTTTCTTCCAGCATTTCTTCGATCGTTTCCTGGCATCGCCCGCAATTCTTTCTCACGCCGCAGCGCGCATAGACCTGATCGGCGCACTCGGCGCCCTCCATGATGGCGGCGCCGATGCGTTGGTCGTTCAGCCTATTGCAGACACAGACGATCATCCAGGCAAGGTCCAATGGGTACAGCCCAAGGGTGATGATTTTGCGAGTGATTGTCAATATCGTTTATCGCGCGACTTGCTCTGAGTAATTATCCTTTTAAATCAATCAATTACGTTCGCGGCCTGTACAGCTCCACACTTTGCCTGGGCCAGATTCTGAACTTTCACATAATCGGTCTTGCCGGTTCCCAGTATCGGGACGGCCTCCACCGTCAGGACATGCCGCGGCACAGCCAGCTCGCTGACGCCGTGGTTCTGCGCCCAGCCGATCAGGTCCACCCGAGACGCATCGGGCGCGTCGGTCACAAGCACGACCTGTTCGCCTTTGCGCCCATCAGGGATGGCCACTGCGGCATGGGCGTTGTCCGGCCACAGGGCCGCGGCAATATTCTCCACCACCGCAAGCGACACCGTCTCGCCGCCGATCTTGGCAAAGCGCTTGAGCCGGCCGCGTATGGCGATGAAGCCGTCCGCATCGATGGACACGACATCACCGGTATCGTACCAGCCGTCCTCGGGCGGCACGATGCGGCCAGGCGCGTCGGGCCGGATATAGCCCAGCATGATGTTTGGCCCCTTCAGCAGGAGCCGTCCGGCGCCGGGGATGCCTTCAACCGGCACAAGCCGCGTTTCCATGCCCGCCACCAGCCGGCCGACGGTGCCGGAATGGTTGGCTTCCGGCTGGTTGGCGGCCACGACCGGCGAGGCTTCCGTCACGCCATACCCTTCCAGCAGGGTGATGCCGTATTTGCGCCGCACGAAGCTTCGCGTTTCGTCGCGCAGCCGTTCGGCGCCGCAAACCGCCAGGCGCAGCGAATCCAGGTCTCCCGGCTCTCCCGCCCGCGCGTACTGGTTGATGAAGGTATCGGTCGACAGAAGGATGGTGGCGCCCGTCTCGCGTATGCGTCGCGCGATCTCCCTGGGCTGCAGAGGGGTCGGATGGCACACCTGCCTGACCCCTGCGATCAGCGGCAGCAACGTGCCCACCGTCAGGCCGAAACAATGGAATATGGGCAGGGGGTTGAACACCACGTCGCCGGGATAGATATCGATATGGGCGCGCACCTGGCCCAGATTGGCCAGTATGTTGCGGTGGCTCAGCGCTACGCCCTTGGGCTCTCCCTCGGTGCCGGAGGTGAACAGGATCACCGCCGGCTTGCCGGGATCGACCTTGCGGGACATGAAGGACGGCAGCAGCTTTCCCGCGACCGCGGTCAGCTTGTCAGCCAGGGTCAGCTGCTTGCGCACATCCTCCAGGTAGACGATCTCGAAATCCGCCAGCGCGGCGATTTCGTCCTGAAGCTTGGCGACCTCGACCAGCCGGCGGGCGGTGATGATGCGCCTGACCTGGGCCGTGCACAGCGCGCTTTTCAAACCCGCCGAACCGCTGGTGAAATTGAGCATGGTGGGGATGCGGCCATAGGCCGACAGTGCCAGGAAGCAAAGCGTTCCGGCGGCCCCCGTGGGCAGCATCACGCCGACACATTCCCCCCGTGCCGTGCCCTTTTTCAACGCATGGCCCAGCGCGAAGCTGGCGCGGACGATCTCGTCATAGGTGAAGGTGCGCCCGTCGCCGTCCACCAATATGGGTGTGGCGCCGCCCATGCGGCCGCGCGCCGCGATCAGGGCATCGAAAATCGAGCGATCCGCGTCCCGCACATCGAACGGAATGCGGACGGCCTGGCCTTCCTCCATGGTCCTTCCCGCGCTTTTGGGCCACCACTGCCGGCCGCCGTCACTGGAAGGCCCTGTTTACCTCATGTCGCGTGAAAATGCCCGATCCAGCTCTGGAAATTGCGGACCAGCCTGGCACGCCCGGACGGTGAGGCATTGCGGATCAGCCGGGCGATCTGGTTGCGCAGCGGCCGCGATTCGTCCCACAGCTTCTCGGCCTGGGGTTCGATGGCGCCGCGCAGGGGCCTGATCACTTCGCGCTGCAGGCGGGCAGGGCCGATCAGGGCCACGGCCAGCGCCGCAAGCCCTGCCGCGCCCACGACAACATAGGCGATGCGGGCGGGCCGGCTGGTCGCCAGGCCGATCAGCGTCCGCTCCGTGTCAGAACCGTGACGGACCCGTTCGACCGGGCGGGCGACACGACGGCTGGAACGCACGGTTTTCGTGGCGGCGCTGCTGGCCATGGGGAACTCCCTTCGGTTGATGCTCTAGCAACGCATGGGAACCCGGATTGTTCATTGCGCGGCGTCAAATGGGGCGCGCGGGATTGATGCGCGATTTCAGTGGTCGCGGACCGACCCGTCCACCGCGTCCCACATTTCCGGGAATTCCCATTCGGGGATGCCGCGCTCATTGTCGACCAGATGCTCGTCCAGTTCGACACCCAGCCCCGGCCCATCCAGATTGCCCTTCAGCAGGATCGCCCCGTCCGTCATCACCAGCGGGGTCCTGACATAGCTCTTGCCAAGCGGGCTGCGATCCACGCCGGGCGGGCCGCCCTTCACCGCCTGCAGGCTGGGCACCTCATGCGCCAGGAAATTGGGGATCGAGGCCGCGACATGCATCGACGCGGCAAAACCGATGATGCCTTCCTTGGAGTGGGGCAGCATGTCGGCATAGAAGGCCTCGGCCAGTGCGGCGATCGCCTTCATCTCGGTGATGCCGCCGGTATGGGTGATGTCGGGCTGCAGAAGCTGGGCGGCGCCATCGACCAGCAGCTCGCGGAACTGCCACTTGGTCACCATGCGCTCGCCGGTGGCGAAGGGCACCGTGGTCTTCTTCGCCATCTCGGCCATCAGCGGCAGGTTCTGGAACTGGATCGGCTCCTCGAAGAACCAGGGCCGGAAGGGTTCCAACGCCTTGATGATCTGCATGGCCGCCGGCGGCTCATGCTCGCCATGCATTTCGATGCCAAGATCGAAGTCCGGCCCCACCAGTTCACGGATTGCGCGAACTTTCTCCACGAAACCGTCGATATAATAAGGGTTTTCCGATGCGCGGGACAGCCGCCCGCGGGTTGACGACACGCTGGTCTTCATCGACTTGTAGCCCTTGGCCAGCACCTCGGTCTTTGTCTCCTCCACGCTCTCGGCCTGGCCATAGCATTTGATGCGGTCGCGCGTGGGCCCGCCCAGAAGGTCATAGATGGGCGCACCCAGCGCCTTGCCCTTGATGTCCCACATGGCGATGTCCACCGCCGACAGGGCGCTGGTGAGGATCACATCCCCCCGGTAGAAAGCGTGGCGATAGATCGCCTGCCAGTGATGGGCGGGCCGGCGCGGGTCCTTGCCGACCAGATAGGGCTCAAGCTCCTTGATCGCCGCCATCACGGTGGGAATGCGCCCTTCGACCGTGCCTTCGCCAAGGCCCGTGATCCCGGCATCGGTGTGCATCTTCACGAAGATGGTGCGCAGCGAGTTGACCGGAATGATCTCCAGCCCGGTGATCTTGATGGCATCGCGCGGGTCAATCCGGGCGCGCGGCCCCGGCGTGGCAGCCTCGGCCTGGCGCTCGGCGGCCAGAAGTCCGGCCATGCCCGTGGTCATCAGGGACAGCCAATGGCGGCGGGAAACTGGCATCTGAGGCTTCCTTCTGCTGGGGCACTTTCGGCCCATGGAAGCGCATCCGTCGCCGGGCCCCCTCCGGCTGCCCCCTGGGGGCTGCTGTAATTACCGCATGCCGGGGCCACATGTCAGGTGCGTCCCTGGAACGCCTCCCGGCCGGATGATTTTTTCCGGCCCTGCCGCTATATCTGGCCTTATGACCATCGTCATCGACACGCTGAAGCCCCGTCACCCGGAAAAGGCCCACCGCCCCGACAATGCGGTGCCCAGGAAGCCCGACTGGATCCGGGTCAAGGCGCCGGTCAGCCGCGAATATATCGCCACCCGCCAGGTGGTGCGCGAGAACAACCTGCACACCGTCTGCGAGGAAGCGGCCTGCCCCAATATCGGGGAGTGCTGGACCAAGCGCCACGCCACCATGATGATCATGGGCGATACCTGCACCCGCGCCTGCGCCTTCTGCAACGTGAAGACGGGCCTGCCCGCGCCGCTGGATGCACAGGAGCCCGCCAACGTCGCCGCCGCGGTCAAGCGCCTGGGCCTGGCGCATGTAGTGATCACCTCGGTCGACCGCGATGACCTGGTGGACGGCGGCGCCGGCCATTTTGCCCAGGTGATCAATGCCCTCCATGCCGAAAGCCCCACCACCTCGGTCGAGGTGCTGACCCCGGATTTCCTGCGCAAGGACGGCGCCGTCGAGACGGTGATGGCCGCGCGTCCCGAAGTCTTCAACCACAATCTGGAGACGGTGCCGCGGCTTTACCTGAACGTGCGCCCCGGCGCGCGCTACTACGCGTCCCTGCGGCTTCTGGACCGGGCCAAGGACCTGTTCCCCGAGGGCTTCACCAAGTCCGGCCTGATGGTCGGGCTGGGCGAGACCCGCGAGGAGATCATGCAGGTGATGGACGATTTGCGCGCAGCCAGGGTGGACTTCCTGACCATCGGCCAGTATCTGCAGCCGACGAAGAAACACGCCAGGCTGGACCGCTTCTGGACGCCGGCGGAATTCGCCAGCCTGGAATCCATCGCCCGCGCCAAGGGCTTCTTGATGGTATCGGCCTCGCCATTGACGCGCTCCTCCTATCACGCCGACAGCGATTTCGCCGAGCTCAAGAAAGCTCGCCGGCAACACGCCTGACATGCACCGCGAACGGCGGCTCGTTCCCTATCCGGCCGATCTGATGTACCGCGTGGTGGCGGAGGTCGAGCATTACCCCGAATTCCTGCCCTGGGTGGTTGGCCTGCGCGTGAAATCCCGCAGCGAGCATCAGGTGGTCGCCGAGATGCTGGTCGGGTACAAAGGGTTTCGCGAGCGCTATACCAGCCGCGTGACCCTCGATCCCGAACATTGCCGCATCGATGTGGAACAGGCCGACGGCCCCTTCAGGCATCTGGTCAACCATTGGCAGTTCTTTCCGGCCGAAAATGGCTGCGAGGTGGATTTCGGCATCGACTTTGCCTTCAAAAGCCGCATTCTGGGCGCTGTCGCCGGCGCGGCCTTTGAAAAGGCGCTCATGAAAATGACCGAGGCCTTCGAGGCCAGGGCCAAGAAAATCATCGAAGAGGAGGGGGTTGGATGAGAGCCTTGAAGATCGCGGCGCTGCTGGTGCTGTTCCCGGCGATGGCGCACGCCCGCACAATTCTGTTCATCGGCAACAGCTTCACCTACGGCGCCAATTCACCCGCGCATTTCTACAAGTCCGACACCGTCCATGACCTCAACGGACCGGGGCCCAACGGCAAGACGGTGGGCGGCGTGCCGGCAATCTTCAAGGCGTTCACGAAGGAAGCGGGCCTGGACTATGACGTCAGCCTGGAGACGGTGGGCGGCAAGGGGCTGGACTTCCACTATGCCCAGAAACGTGCGGTGATCGACAGGCCATGGGACGTGGTGGTGATGCACGGCTATTCCACCATGGACCAGGCCCATCCCGGCGACCCGTCGCTGCTGGTTTCCTCGGCGAAGCAGGTGACCGACATGCTGCGCGCCAGGAACCCCAAGGTCGATGTCTGGCTTGACGCCACATGGAGCCGCGCCGACCAGACATATCCTGACGGCACGCCCTGGCACGGAAAGCCGATCCAGCAGATGGCCAAGGACGTCTATGCCGGATATCTGAAGGCCGCCGCTGCCGCCCACGCCAACGGCGTCGTTCCGCTGGGCCTGGCCTGGAACCGCGCCTTCGATACCGCCGTGGCCGACCCCAATCCCTATGACGGCATCGCCGACGGCAAGCTCGATCTCTGGTCGTGGGATCACTACCACGCCAGCATCCAAGGCTATTATCTTGAAGCCCTGATGGTGTTCGGCAAGGTGACGGGCAAGGACCCGCTGTCACTGGGCGAGAACGAGACCGTGGCCGAGGATATGGGCTTCTCCAAACCGCAGACCCACGCGCTGCAGCAGGTGGCGCACGACCAGTTGGCGCAGTAGCACTTTGGGTCTAGCCTTCCCCGAAATTCGGGGGAGGGGCGGATGCGAAACCTTCTTGTGGGGCTGGTCCTGCTGCTGGCGGGGCCTGCCTACGCCGCCGGCATGACGGCGGTGCCCGCCATGGACGGGATTTTCAACGCCTTCCAGACCCACCCGCTGGTCGGGATCGGCGAGCATCACCGCATTCAGCAGGAGTTGGATTTCTATGCCGCGCTGATCAGCGATCCGCGCTTCGCGCGCGAGGTCGGCAATGTCGTGGTCGAATTCGGCGGCGCGGTGCACCAGGACATTATCGATCGCTATGTGAACGGCGATGATGTTCCGTACACGGAACTTCGCAAGGTCTGGACCGACACGGTGGGCTGGATTCCAGTCGTCCCGGCGCTGGGCTATCCGGTTTTCTTCGCCCAGGTGCGACAGGTCAACAAGTCCCTGCCGCCGGGGCAGCACATTCATGTCTGGCTGGGCGATCCGCCCATCGACTGGTCAAAGGTCAAGACACACGCCGAATGGCAGACCTTGAACAGTCGGCGTGATATCTTTCCGGCTGCCCTGATCGAAAAGCAGATACTGGCGCGGGGGAGAAAGGCGCTGGTGATCTATGGCGGCGGCCATTTCATGCCGCCCGCGCCCGGCAGTGCGGGAGACAAAATGGAAGAAGCGGGGTGGCACAATACGACTTGGGCGGACATCATTCGTCGTGATCATCCAGGTTCGCTTTATACAATTTTTCCGTATGGCGGCATGGGGGACAAATCCTGCGCACAGGACATCGAAAGCCTCATGGCGGGCTGGCCCGTGCCCGCGCTGGCCACCCCTATCAAGGGCAGCGATATCGCCGCCAAACAACGGGCCTGTGATAAGACGACGATACAGGATGGCAGCTTTCCCCCTGGAATGACGAATGTCGAAAAAGAACAGGTTCTGGAGACGATGAAAAACGGGCCATCGTTGGTTGGCGACGCAATGCTCTACCTGGGCCCATCCGGCTCACTGACCTTTTCGCCGTATATTCCGGACATGTATCTGGATATCGATTACGCCAAGACCCTTGCACGGCATAACCTGCTGCAGACCGGTGAGGAGCTGCCCGATTATCCCATCAAGGATTACGCGGCTATTTCGCAAAAGGTGCACCCCTGACGATCAGCCAAGCAGCGTCTGGACTAGGCGCAGCGCGGCCTCCACCGTCGCCAGACGCACCTGTTCGCGGCCGATGTCGCCGAACAGGTGCTGCCGCACGACCGGCGCGTTGCCCGCGCGCATCGCGGCGATATAGACCAGCCCCACCGGCTTTTGCGCAGAACCGCCGCCCGGTCCGGCGATGCCGGTGACGGCAACGGACAATTGTGCGCGTGAATGGGCGAGCGCGCCCTCGGCCATCGCCGCGACAACCGGCTCGGAGACAGCGCCATGTGCCGCCAGCAAATCGTGTGGCACGTCCAGCATCTCTTCCTTGGCGTCGTTCGAATAAGTGACGAAGCCGCGATCGACGACGTCCGACGATCCCGGGATTTCCGTCAGCAGCCCCGCGATCAGACCGCCGGTACAGCTTTCCGCGGTGGCGATCATCGCGCCCTTGGCACGCGCCGCCGCCAGCAGTCTTGTGGCAAGGCCGACCAGTTCATCGCTGAACATGCTTGCTCTCCCAACCGTCATGGCCCGCTTCATGCGGGCCATCCATACGGTCTATCAGGTTCTCGGACCAGGGAGGGTTATGGATGGCCCGGACATGAAGTTTATCCTCCCACTGCGCTTCGCGCAGTTCGGGGGGCCGTGCCATGACAATTTGTTGTCAGATGGAAAAGAAATACCGTGCCAGCGCCACCAGCACGCCGGCCATCAGCCCGGCGATGGCGTCGTCGGTCATCACCCCGATGCCGCCTTTCAGGTTCTTGTCGGCCCAGCCCACCGGCCAGGGCTTCCAGATGTCGAACAGCCGGAACAGCACGAAGGAGAGGGCAAAGGCGGGAAGGGAAAGCCGGTCCGCGGGCAAAAGCCCGCCGAAACTCAGCATGGCGAAGGACGAGGCCAGCCATTGCCCCGCCAGTTCGTCGATCACCACCTCGGAAGGATCCTGCCGCCCCGTCTCGCGCACATGATCGGCCGACGCCAGGATGCCGATCACCAGCACGATGATGGCGGACGACAGGATGCCCATGGCGCCGCCGCCGAACAGGGCGATCAGGATGGCCAGCGGCAGGGCGATGGCGCTCATCACCGTGCCGGGGGCATATTCGAAATAGCCGATGCCGAAGACGGTGGCGACGACGGTGGATGCACGGGGCATTTTCATGGCGCAAGCCTCACTGTAGCGACGGCCTGGGCGGCCAGGCCCTCGCGCCGCCCGGTATAGCCCATGCCTTCCGTGGTGGTGGCCTTGACGCTGACGCGGTCGATCCCAAGCCCCAGAATTTCCGCGATGCGCGCGCGCATGGCTTGGCGGTGCGGGCCGATTTTGGGCCGCTCGCAGATCAGGGTGACGTCGCAATGAACGATCACCCCGCCCTTGTCCGCGACCAGCGACGCGGCATGGGCCAGGAACCTGTCGGAGGAGGCGCCTTTCCAGCGTTCGTCCGTGGGCGGAAAATGCTGGCCGATGTCCCCGGCCGCGATGCAGCCCAGAATGGCGTCGGTCAGCGCATGTAGCCCGGCATCGGCGTCGCTGTGACCCAGAAGGCCGTGATCGTGCGGCACCTTGATGCCGCACAGCCAGACATGATCGCCGTCGGTGAAGCGGTGCGCGTCATAGCCCATGGCGGTGCGGGTTTCCCCGGCAGACAGAATCGCATTGGCCATGGAGAAATCTTCCCTGGTGGTCAGCTTGAAATTCCTTTCGTCGCCTTCGACATGCACGACCCGGATGTCCGCCAGTTCGGCCAGGGCCATGTCGTCGGTTACGGGCGTGGCCGCGTGCGCGCGGTGGGCGGCCAGGATATCGGCAAAGACAAAGCCCTGTGGGGTCTGGGCGCGGAAAAGACCGTCGCGCGAAACGATGGACCAGCGCGCATCCTCCTTCCGGCGCAGGGTGTCGGCCACCGCCAGCATGGGCAGGGCGGCGCGCGCGCCCGCTTCCAGGGCCGCGGTCACCGCTTCGATGATTTGCCGGCTTACGAAGGGTCGGGCGGCGTCGTGGATAAGCACGTAATCCGGGGCGCCATTTTCATCGAACGAGGCCGCCAGGGCTTCCAACCCCAGCCGAACCGATTCCTGGCGGGTGGCCCCACCCCGCACCGGCGAGGGCAGGTCCAGCCCGGCCAGGGCCTCGGCCGCCAGAGCCTCCTGGCCGGGCCCGATCACCACCTGGATGAACCGGTTCCCGACGCTTCCAAAGGCTTCCACAGTGCGGCGCAGCATGGGTTTACCGGCCACTTTCTCGTACTGTTTGGGGAGGTTAAGTCCTGTCCGTTCGCCCTTGCCGGCGGCAACGATCAGAACGGCAAGACGGGACATGATTGCTCCAGAACGGGACAGCCTGCGCCAAACATTTACCGCACCGCACCGTGATATTGGTTTGCGTTGGTCGTGATTGCCTATAACATGGCCACGATGTTGTCATGACTAAAGAATAGGCATAAATTGGTTGCCCGCGTGTTGCAGCAATCCCGAACCCCCGACTATCAAGGGATGGCTTTTATCGCCAATGCCCTGCCGATGGCTATCCTGGTGATCGGGCCCGGGCAGGAAATCCTGTTCGTCAATCCCGCCGCCGAACAGTTCTTCGACACCGGCGCGACCATGCTGGTGAAGCATGCGCTATCCGACATACTGCCGTTCGACAGTCCGCTTTTCCAGCTGATCGGCCAGGCGCAGGAGCGCGGTGCCTCCGCGGCAGAGCGCGACGTGGATTTGTCCACGCCGCGCCATGGCGAACGCATCGCCGACGTCACCGTCACGCCGCTGTCCGAGCCGGAAGGCGCGCAGCTCTTGACGCTGCAGGAGCGCAGCCTCGCCCAGCGCATGGACCGCCAGCTTCTGCATCGTGGTGCGGTGCGATCGATGCACGGCATGGCCGCGGTCCTGGCCCACGAGATCAAGAATCCGCTGGCCGGCATTCGCGGCGCCGCCCAGCTTCTGGAAGAACAACTCGATCCGTCCGAGCGCCAGATGACCCAGCTGATCGTGGCCGAATCCGACCGCATCCGCGGCCTGATCGATCGCATGGAAAGCTTCGGCGACACGCGCAATTTCGTCCGCCACCCCGTCAACATCCACGAGGTGCTGGACCGGGTGCGCAAGGTGGCGGAAAACAGCTTCGCCCGCGGCATTACCATCACCGAGAATTTCGATCCGTCGCTGCCGGCCGTGCTGGGCGACCATGACCAGCTGATCCAGGTCTTCCTCAACCTGGTGCGCAACGCCGCCGATGCGCTGCCCGAGACGGGCGGCGAGATCACACTGACCACGGGCTACCGGCCAGGGGTGCGGTTCGGCGCGGGGCTTTCGGGCGAGCGGCTGTCCCTGCCGCTGGAAGTGACCGTGCGCGACAATGGCGCGGGCGTGCCCGCCGACCTGATGCCCCACATCTTCGATCCCTTCGTCACCACCAAGGTGCGCGGCTCCGGCCTGGGGCTGGCGCTGGTGGCCAAGATCATCGGCGATCATGGCGGGGTGATCGAATGTGAATCGGTGCCGCGGCGTACGGTGTTCCGGGTGCTGCTGCCCAAGGCCCTGGCGGAGGATCACTGATGGCCGCCACCATTCTTATCTGCGACGACGACAGCGCCATCCGCACGGTGCTGAACCAGGCGCTTGGCCGCGCCGGCTATGACGTGCGCACCACGGGCACCGCCGCAGGCCTGTGGCGCTGGGTGTCTGCGGGCGAAGGCAGCCTGGTGATCACCGATGTGGTGCTGCCCGACGAGTCCGGCTTTGATCTTCTGCCGCGCATCAAGCGCATCCGCCCCGACCTGCCGATCCTGGTGATGAGCGCACAGAACACGCTGCTCACCGCCATCACCGCGGCCGAGCGCGGCGCCTTCGAATACCTGCCCAAGCCCTTCGACCTGAAGGAACTGACCAGCGTGGTGCAGCGCGCCCTGGCCAGCCCCGTGAACCGGCGCGAGACCCAGCTGGAGCCGGCCGAGGAACGCCTGCCGCTGATCGGCCGCTCGCCGGCCATGCAGGAAATCTACCGCGTCATTGCGCGCCTGACCCAGACCGACCTCACGGTCATGATCATGGGCGAGTCAGGCACCGGCAAGGAGTTGGTGGCCAAGGCGCTGCACGACTACGGCAAGCGCCGCCACGGCACTTTCGTAGCGGTCAACATGGCGGCGATTCCCAAGGAGCTGGTGGAAAGCGAGCTGTTCGGCCATGAGCGTGGCGCCTTTACCGGCGCCACGAACCGGGGCGTGGGCCGCTTCGAGCAGGCCGAGGGCGGCACCCTTTTCCTGGACGAAATCGGCGACATGCCGCTCGAAGCCCAGACCCGCCTTCTGCGTGTGCTTCAGCAGGGCGAGTACACCACGGTGGGCGGCCGCACGCCGATCAAGACGGATGTGCGCATCATTGCCGCCACCAACCGCGACCTGCGCCAGCTGATCAGCCAGGGCCTGTTCCGCGAGGATCTCTATTACCGCCTCAATGTGGTGCCGCTGCGCCTGCCGCCGCTGCGCGAGCGGGTGGAGGACATTCCCGATCTTGTCCGTCACTTCCTGCGCAAGGCCGAGGACGAAGGCCTGCCCCATAAAACCCTGGACAATGACGCGCTGGAGATGCTGCGCCGCCATCGCTGGCCCGGCAATGTGCGCGAGCTTGAGAACCTGATCCGCCGCCTGGCGGTGCTGCATTCGGGCGATACCATCCCCGCGGCCGCCGTGGCCGCCGAACTGAAGGAGCCGGCCAGGGCCATCGCCGCCGAGGCGGGCGAGGAGCCGCGCTCGCTCTCCGCCTCGGTCGAACAGTATCTGACCCAATATTTCCTCTCCCAGGGCGACAAGCTACCCCCGGCGGGCGTCTATGACCGTATCGTCCAGGAGGTTGAGCGGCCGCTGATCTCCATCTGCCTGGCCGCGACCCGGGGCAACCAGATACGCGCCGCCCAGCTTCTGGGCCTGAACCGCAATACCCTGCGCAAGAAGATCCGGGACCTGGGCCTGGAAGTGATCCGTGGCCTAAGGAGCGAATAACGCTCACTTTTTGCGACCAAAATTTCAGTTGGTCGAGAATTTACCCTGTTTGCCGGGATTGCCAACGCTAACCAGTGTGCTGCAAATAACACGCAGCATTCTTGCAACAGTCCGTGGCTCAGCTACAGTCCTGTCATATTGCCGGCCCTTGGGGATGGGGAGCCGGCCCGCAAGGAAGACATGGTTTCGGAAGCATCGTTCCTGGAGAGGCGCGCCCGGTTGCGCTCGCTGTCACGGCCCAGCCAGCTGGCGCTGGCCGTGGGCGCGCTGGCGGCCATGTCGGGATGCGTCACCTATGCGCTGCTGACCGGCCTGACGCCCTACACCCCGACACGCACCGGTCTTGCGGTGCTGCTGCTGATGAACCTGACGCTGGTGCTGACGCTGGGCGCGCTGATTGCCTGGCGGGTGGTGCGGCTGTGGGCCGAGCGCCGGTCGGGCCGGGCGGGCGCCAAGCTGCATGTGCGGCTGGTGTCCTGGTTCTCGGCCATCGCGGTGGTGCCGGTGATCTTGGTCGCCATCTTCGCGGCCATCACGCTGAACCTGGGTCTGGAGGCCTGGTTCTCCGACCGGGTGAAGACGGCGCTGGGCAGCGCCGTGAATGTCGCCCAGGTCTATGTGAAGGAGCATGAAACCTCGATCATCAACGATGTCACCTACATCGCGGACGCCATCCAGAGCGATCCGCAGCTGTTCGACGAGGAAAAACATGTCCGGGCCGGCCGGCTGTTTGCCAAGCTGGGCACCGTCACCCAGAACCGCGGCCTTCAGGCCGCCTATATTCTCGACGGCAAGGGCCACATCCTCGGCCGGACCAAACAGCAATCCGTAAAGGATCCACCCCCGCCCAAGCCATCCGATATCGCCGCGGCGCGCGAAAGCGTGGTGCTGGACACGCCCGACAACGGCACCGTCACCGCGCTGGTGCGGCTTCAGGCGCTGAACGACGCCTATCTGGAAGTGGTGCGCGTGGTCGATCCCAAGGTGTTCGGCTATTACCTGCGCACCAAGGCGGCGGTGGGCGAATACAACCGGCTGGACCAGAACCGCTCTGAAGTGGCGCTGGTCTTCGCCGCCCTCTATGCGGTGGTGTCGCTGGCGGTGCTGCTGGCGGCGATCTGGTTCGGGCTGTGGGCCGCCAACCGGCTGGTGCGGCCCATATCCAACCTGATCGATGCCGCCGAGAAAGTGTCCGAGGGCGATCTGTCGGCGCATGTGCACGTGGCGCGTGACGATGACGAGCTGGGCATGCTGGGCGAAGCCTTCAACCGCATGACCCAGCAGCTGTCGGCCCAGCGCGAGGACCTGGTTGACGCCGGCCGCCAGATCGATCTGCGCCGCCGTTTCACCGAAACGGTGCTGTCGGGCGTCAGCGCCGGGGTTATCGGCCTGGACAGGGAGGGCCGCGTCACCATCGTCAACCGCGCCGCCGCCCGCCTGATGGATTCCACTTCCGAGGACATGGAAGGCGCCCACTATGCCGAGATCATTCCAGAACTGGCGCCGCTGATCCGCCGCGCCATGGGCGAGCCGGTCGGCCGCGCCGGCGGCGAAGTCACGCTCAAGCGCGGCGGCAATACCCGCACCCTGAGTGCCCAGGTCTCCAGCGAGCCGGCGGCGGAAGGCTTCGTCGTCACCTTCGACGACATCACCGACCTGGTCAGCGCCCAGCGCACCGCGGCCTGGGCCGATGTCGCCCGCCGCATCGCCCACGAGATCAAGAACCCGCTAACCCCGATCCAACTCTCCGCCGAAAGGCTGAAGCGCAAATATTCCGGCGAGATCACCTCCGATCCCGAAACCTTCCGGCAGTGCACCGACACCATCGTGCGCCAGGTGGGCGACATCGGCCGCATGGTGGACGAATTCTCCTCCTTCGCCCGCATGCCCGCGCCGGTGATGCGCCGCGAGAATGCGCAGGAACTGGTGCAGCAGGCAGTATTCCTGCAGCGTGTCGCCAATCCCGCCATCACCTTCACCACCCAGCTTCCCCGCGAGCCGGTGCATTTCGAGGGTGACGGCCGCCTGATCGCCCAGGCCCTGACCAACGTGCTCAAGAATGCGGGCGAAGGCATCCAGGCGCGCATCGCCAGGGGCGACGACGGCGCGGGCCGCGTCGAGATCGCGCTGGTGCCCTCCAATCCCAAGGAGGGCGGCGGCACCTTCGCCTATCGCATCACCGACAACGGGATCGGCCTGCCGCCCGAGCATCGCCATCGCCTGACCGAACCTTACGTCACCACCCGCGCCAAGGGCACCGGACTGGGCCTGGCGATCGTTCGCAAGATTATGGAAGACCATGGCGGGGAGATCGCCCTGGCCGATGCCGAGGGCGGGGAAGGGGCGCAAGTCGTCCTGACATTCCCATTCAGCCAGAAACAGCAGCAAGACCTGACAAGCAAAGGACCGGAAGATGAGCAAGAACGGATCGCTGATCGCGTCTGAAGTTCTGATCGTCGATGATGAGGCCGATATCCGCGACCTGATCTCGGGCATCCTCACCGACGAGGGCTATGCCACCCGCACCGCGGGCGACAGTGAATCGGCGCTGGCGGCCGTGCGCGCGCGCCGCCCCCAGTTGGTGATCCTGGACATCTGGCTGCAGGGCAGCAGGCTGGACGGCATCGAGGTGCTCGATGTCATCAAGCGCGAGCAGCCCGAGCTTCCGGTGGTGATGATCTCGGGCCACGGCACCATTGAAACCGCCGTCGCGTCGATCAAGAAGGGCGCCTATGACTTCATCGAAAAGCCGTTCAAGGCCGACCGCCTGCTGCATGTGGTGGAGCGTTCGCTGGAATCGGCGCGGCTGAAGCGGGAGATACAGGAACTGAAGCTCAAGAGCGGCGATGAGGGCGAACTGGTCGGCCTGTCTCCCACCATCACCCAATTGCGGATGCTGATCGAGAAGATCGCCCCCACCAACAGCCGGGTGCTGATTGCCGGCCCCGCTGGCTCGGGCAAGGAAGTTGTGGCACGCCTGATCCATACCCGTTCGCGCCGCGCCACCAACGCCTTCGTCGCCATCAATTGCGCCACGATGGAGCCCGACCGGCTTGAGGCAGAACTGTTCGGAGTCGAATCCGCGGAAGGCCCGCGCAAGACCGGCCTGTTCGAGCTGGCGCACAACGGCACGCTTTATCTGGACGAAGTCGCCGACATGCCGCTGGAAACCCAGGGCAAGATACTGCGCGTGCTGATCGACCAGACTTTCACCCGGGTGGGCGGCCAGGGCCGGGTGCAGGTGGATGCGCGGGTCATCTGCTCCACGACCCGCGACCTGCGCGCCGAAACCGAGGCGGGGCGTTTCCGCGAGGACCTTTATCACCGTCTGAACGTGGTGCCGGTGCGCGTGCCCTCGCTGGCCGAGCGGCGCGACGACATCCCGGTTCTGGTCGACCATTTCCTCAAGCGGCTTTCGGCCGCGGCGGGGCTGCCGCTGCGCGTCATCGGCGACGACGCCATGGCGGTGCTGCAGACCCACAGCTGGCCCGGCAATGTGCGCCAGCTGCGCAACATCGTGGAGCGCCTTCTGATCCTGGCCGGCGACGATGTCACCGAAGCGGTGACCGCTGATCTGCTGCCCACCGACCTGGGCTCGGGCGTCGGCGGCGCCAAGAATGGCGATCTTGTGATCTCGCTGCCGCTGCGCGAGGCCCGCGAAATCTTCGAGCGCGATTACCTGATGGCCCAGATCAACCGCTTCGGCGGCAACATCTCGCGCACCGCTGCCTTCATCGGCATGGAACGCTCGGCCCTGCACAGGAAGCTCAAGTCGCTGGGCGTCGGCTCGCAGGGCGTGCCGAACTAGCTCCTTCACCCTGTCCACCCCCTGTCCGGCGCATGCTAAACTGGGACCGGCAAGGACGAATGTGTGGATAGCGATGGCGAAAAACGTTTGGGAACAAGGCCGCGAGGGGGGAGGGGGGCCGTTTTTTCCCCGCACAATTAAATTGTGCAAGCCCGCCCGATGAAGAAGTGGTCCGATACGCGCGCGCCGGGCGGGCGCATCGCCTACGTCAACGGCCGCTATCTGCCGCACGGCCAGGCGATGGTTCATATCGAGGACCGCGCCCTGCAACTGGGGGATGGCATCTACGAAGTCACCAGCGTCATCGGTTTTGCGCCGATCGACGAGGAAGCCCATCTGGACCGGATGGAACGCTCCCTGCGCGAACTCGGCATCGCCATGCCCATGGGCCGGCCCGCGCTGAAACTGGTGATGCGCCAGATGATCGCGCGCAACCGCTTGGCCGATGGGCTGCTCTATCTGCAAGTGACGCGCGGCGCAGTGCGCCGCGATCATGTTCCGCCGAAAGACCCGCCGCGTCCAACCCTGATCATGACCATGCGGGCACAGGACATGACGGCGCTGGCCGCGCGGATGGACAAGGGCATTGCCGTCTCCACACAGCCCGACATCCGCTGGGGCCGCTGCGATATCAAGACGGTGCAGCTGCTGCCCAATCTTCTGGCCAAGCAGGCGGCCAAGGCCGCCGGCGCCTTCGAAGCCTGGCTGGTCGACCGTGACGGCTATGTGACGGAAGGGGCATCGACCAATGCGTGGATCGTCGATCAGGACGGCACCGTGGTCACCCGCGATCTGTCCAACGCCATCCTGCCCGGCGTGACGCGCCGAATCATGCTGGAGGCAATGGCGGAAGGGCAGGTGAAGGTGGCGGAACGCAAGTTTACGCTGACCGATGCCCTTAACGCGCGTGAGGCTTTCATCAGCTCCGCGACGGGGGCCGCGGTGCCGGTTGTGTCAATTGATGGCAAAGTGATCGGAAACGGGGCGCCGGGCCCCCTGACACAGCGGATTTACGCCCTGTATGCCGCCCGCGCGGGCATAAAATAGGCTCCGCAGCAGGATTTTCTCTTTCGCAAATGCAGCAATCGACTATGCTTGCAACCAAGATGCTACCCGTGGACCCCACTACGGAGCTGAAACAATGGGCCGACCCATGAGCGATAAACAACAGAACCTTCAGGACACCTTCCTTAACGCTGTCCGCAAGTCGAAATCCGCCGTGACCATCTTCCTGGTCAACGGGGTCAAGCTGCAGGGCAACATCACCTGGTTCGACAATTTCTGCGTGCTGCTGCGCCGCGATGGCCAGTCGCAGCTGGTCTACAAGCACGCTATCTCGACGGTTATGCCGCTGGGCCCGATCCAGCTCCAGGACGAACCGGCCGAGGGTTGAGTTGACCGGTTCCCATTTTGAGGGGGCCCACCCGGACTGGACCACAGGCGCCCGCGCCTTCGTGATTCATGTCGAGCCGAAGGACCGCTCCGGTCGCGCCCTGCGCGATGCCCAGGCGCGCCTGGCCGAAGCGGTCGGGCTGACCGCGGCGATCCACCTGGACGTGGTCGAGCAACAGATCGCGCCGCTGGGTCGGCCGACGCCCGCAACGCTTCTGGGCAGCGGCAAGGTCGAGGAAATCGCCATCCTGGCGCGCGAGTTGAAGCCCGACGTCATCATCGTCAACGCGCATCTCTCGCCGGTCCAGCAGCGCAATCTCGAGAAGGCGTGGCACAGTAAGGTGCTGGACCGTACCGCCGTGATCCTGGAGATCTTCGGCGAACGCGCCGCCACGCGGGAAGGGCGGTTGCAGGTGGAGCTGGCCCACCTGACATACCAGCGCTCCCGGCTTGTCCGGTCCTGGACCCATCTGGAGCGCCAGCGCGGCGGCTTCGGCTTCCTGGGCGGCCCTGGTGAAACCCAGATCGAAACCGACCGCCGCCTGATTGGCGAACGCATCACCAGGATCAAGAAAGAGCTTGAGACGGTGAAGCGCACCCGCGGGCTGTCGCGCCAGGCGCGCCGCAAGGTGCCGTTCCCGGTCGTGGCGCTGGTCGGCTACACCAATGCCGGCAAGTCGACCCTGTTCAACCGGCTGACCGAGTCCGAGGTGCTGGCCGAGGACCTGTTATTCGCCACACTGGACCCGACCATGCGGGGCGTGAAGCTGCCCAGAGGCACCCGCATCATCCTGTCCGACACGGTGGGATTCATCGCCGACCTGCCGACCGAACTGGTGGCGGCCTTCCGCGCCACCCTGGAAGAGGTGCTGGCGGCGGACGTCATCGCCCATGTCCGCGATTGCGCCCATGACGAGACCGTGGCCCAGAAGGCCGACGTGCTGAAGGTGCTTGAGGAGTTAGGGGCACAGCCGCCTGCCATCGAGGTCCTGAACAAGATCGACCTTCTGGAGGAAGGCCAACGCGACGGCCTTCTGGCTCGCAACGGCCGCAGCAGCGACGTGATCGCGGTTTCGGCCCTGACCGGGGCGGGAATGGACGACCTTCTGGCGGCCTTCGAGACCGCCGTGACGCGTGGCAACATCACCCTGAAACTAAGCCTTCCGGCCGAAGACGGCGAGGCACTGGCCTTCGCCTACCGCCACGCCCAGGTGCTGGAGCGCCGCGACCGCGCCGGCAGGATCGCTCTGACGTTGCGCATCCACCCCGGAGACCTGAGCCGTTTTGAGAGCCGCTTTGCCGCAAACATCAAGCTGGAGCAGGGCGTTGAGACCTGACCCTCAATTGCTGGTTCAGGGCACCTTTTCCAGCGCCTTGGCCTCTTGCCACAGCGCTTCCATCTCCTGAAGCGAGGCGCTGCCGGGCGCCTTACCCTGGGCGGCAAGTTCCTGCTCGATATGTTTGAAGCGGCGGGTGAATTTGGCATTGGCGGCGCGCAGAGCCGCTTCGGGATCGACCTTCAGGTGCCGGGCCAGGTTGGCGACGACAAACAACAGGTCGCCGATTTCCTCCTCGCGCTCGGCATGGGTGCGCGCCTGGGCGACTTCGCGGGCTTCCTCGGCGATCTTGTCGACCACCAGGTCGGCATTGTTCCAGTCGAATCCGATGCTTGAAGCGCGGCGCTGAAGCTTCTCGGCGCGCATCAGCGCGGGCAGGGCGGCGGCAACATCGTCCAGCAGGCTCTGGTGGCCTTTGGTGGCGCGTTCGCTTTCTTTCAGTTTCTCCCAGAAATCCTTCTGGCTGGCGGCGTCGCTTTTGGCCTCAGCGTCGCCGAAGACGTGCGGATGGCGGCGGATCATTTTGTCGGTCACTTCGGCCACCACGTCGCCGAAATCGAACAGTCCGGCTTCCTCGGCCATGCGGGCGTGGAACACGACCTGGAACAGAAGATCGCCCAACTCGCCGGGCAGGGCTTTGAGGTCGCCATCCTGGATGACGGTGGCGACCTCATAGGCTTCCTCGATGGTGTATGGCGCGATGGTCGAAAAGGTCTGGGCGCGGTCCCAGGGGCAGCCGCCTGGCCCGCGCAGACGCGCCATGATTTCCAGCAGGATGCCTACGTCGCGGCCGGGTCTGATGTCGGGATTCGTCATGGCGCCAGTTAGGAACGCGTGGCGCCGGGCGGCAAGCATCCCGGCGCTGCACTACACAGCTATCGACACTGCCGTCCAAACCAATTTTTCGTATAAGTAATATTATGAGAAATTACAACCTGCCAAACGCCATGGCAGAAATCTCCTAGCGACCCTGGTGGCGGTTTATCCGCTGTTTGGGCGGCTTGGGACTCGCCTTGGGCTTGTCCTTCTTGGGCACATGGGGCTTGGGCGGCGTTTTCAGCATCCGCTTCACACCGTCATCTTCGCTGGGGGGCTTGGTCATGGCGAAACCTTCTCAAGGATTCAGTCGAGGCCAAGGTTACACGAACACTCCTCACGCGTCTCTCATGCGAGGTCGCAAGACCGTGGCAGCCCAGGCTTCTGCTTTTATTTCTTGGGATTTTCCGCGCGGCTCGCGTCCAGATAGGAATTATACACCCAGCCTTGCCGGGTTTTTCCGTCCGCGCCGGAATTCTCCACCTTGTCCCAGTTGCCGCTATGGCCAAGGATCGTGACCCGCATGCCGCTTGTGAGCGTGGCGAGCACCGCCGCGCTGGTTCTGGGTCCCGCGCGCAGATTCACGCCGCGCGCGACGATGGCCGTCGGATGTTCGGGCCCGGGCGTCGATTTAGGCGTGGCCTCGACGACAGCATGCCGCCGCGTCAGCAACTCGACTACGCCTGCTGTCGTCAGCGCATGCTCGATCCAGGGCCAGCAAATCGCCGTTCCCACCACCACGACGAATACCATCACGGTATCGCGCCACAGGTGGCCGGAATTCTTGGCCCCCTCATTTTCGGCATCCGCGGGGATGGAAGAAAGGGGCTGCCAGTTGCCGACCGGGCCTGGCGTCGCCGATCTCGGGCGCATTTCCCGCAGCTGGGTCTGGGCGTGTGCCAGGTCGGCTTCCCGCTCGACCAGGCTGTTCTGCAATGATTTGATCTCGCAGTTGAGACGGCGGATATAAGCGTCGTCTGCATTGGCCTTGCCCGTGTCCGCCGCGCTGGCCGACGCCAGGGCCTCCTCCGCCGCCCGACACCGTGCCGTGACCTCGGCCACCGATCTGGCCGCCTGCTCCTGCCATTGCGTTTCGGCGGCCTTCAGTTGTTCGGCCGCCTCCAGCGCGGCGGCTTCTTTCGCGGCGGCAATCTCGGTATCCGCGTCATGGCGCAGGCGCTCCAGCCGAGCGCGAAGCTCCGCCAGTTCGGCGTCTGCATCGGTCTTTCCCGTGTCCGCCGCGCGGGCCGACGCCAGGGCCTCCTCCGCCGCCCGGCACCGTGCCGTGACCTCGGCCATCGAACTGGCCGCCTGCTCCTGCCATTGCGTTTCGGCGGCCTTCAGTTGTTCGGCCGCCTCAAGCGCGGCAGCTTCTTTCGCGGCGGCAATCTCCGTATCCGCATCATGACGCAGGCGTTCCAGCCGATCGCGAAGCTCCGCCAGTTCGGTATCCTTGCCGGCAAGCGCGTCCTTCGTATCCGACAGTTCCTGATTCAGGCGTCGCAGCATCGCGGCATCGCGTTTGCCCGATGCATCCGCCTTGGCCTGGGCACTGCGGTTCATGTCTGCCAGGTCGCGATCGAATCGTGTCTGAAGGTCGGCCATCGCCGCGTCCAGGCGCAGGGCTTCCGCGCTCTTCCACGCGGCTTCGGCCTCGGTCAGCGATTTCGCAAGATTTTTCTCCCATTGCGCATGCACCTGTTCGCTGGACGTCCGCATCGCGCTCAATTCGGCATCCTGCGCGGCACACGCCGCTCTCAGCGACGCGATTTCTTCCCGCAGTGCGCCATCCTGTGGACTTGGTGCGATCTTGCCGGAAGACTGGGCCGTCGCGGCGTTTGCGTGCTCGTCGTCGCAAATGACATGAAAATCGAGCAGCGCGACGGTGGACGCTCCCGTTTCGTCCTTGCTGATGATCCTGAGCTTCAGGTCGTGCTGTCCGTCGAACCCCTGCGGAGGGCAGTATGAAAGTCCTTCCAACTCATCGAGTGTAACCGACCAGCTGCAATCGCCGTTATTTTGACCGGCGGACAGCCTGGCCCGTTGGGGCAGTTCTTCGATCCTGAGCGTGAGGCACCGGTGTACCCGATAGGGCAAGATCAGCGGCCTCAGATCAAGCGGAAATGCCCGAGCCACCGGTGTCTCGCGGAGAGTACGCGCAGGAATTTCTGCCGCGCCTTCCGACGCCATCTGGGGAACCTTGCGCGACCTGACAGCAGCTTGCCTCATCGTGCCCTCTGGTGCGAGTGCCGACCCGCATGCCTTCTTGGACACAGAATGATCCCGTCCGATTTGGCCCGCGTTATGGAAAACGTGAAAAATTTTATCAATCCTGCGCGGTTTCAAACACGGGCTGTAGATATTTTTTATAGTTGAATATCCCCCATGCATCGAAACTTCGAATGGATGCCTTGACGATGGGCGGGGACGAAAGGGCGGCGGCAGTGAAAGACACGCAGCTCCGGAAAAGAACGCTGGTAGAACCTGTGCGCGTCGATTTTCCGGGGCACCTGTTTGTGCCTTCCGAGGAGCGCGAGACGTCTTGCCGGACCATCGAGCTTTCGTCCGACGGGGCATCTATCCAATGCGAGGGGCCACCTCCATGTGGAACCTCGGTAGTGCTGTACGTCAGCGGTGTCGGCCGTTTTGAAGGCGCGATCGCACGCATCAAGGACGATGTTGTCGAGGTGCAATTCATCTGCACGGCAGCCAAGCGCGAGCGCACGGCCGAACAGATCGCCGCGCTTCGCAATAATGATAAAGGCTCCGACGGCGGATCCATTCTGCGGCGCCATGAGCGGTCAAGCCGCAAAAGCTGTGCCCAGTTCACCTGCGTCAACGGCCAAATCGTGTCGTGCGAAATCGTCGATATCTCTCTCAGCGGCGTCTCCCTCAGGACCGACGTTCGCCCGCCAATCGGAGAGTTCGTACTCATTGCCCAGGTCGCAGGCCGCGTTTCGCGTCATTTTGAAAAGGGCATCGGCATAGAATTCGTGGGCCGGGAGAGCCGGGCGCCGTATCTCTAGAATTGGCCCACCGCCGGCTCTGGCCTTGCAGCACCGGATGAATGCAACCTTCAGCGGGCGGCTGACGACCGGGCTCGACGGCCTGGCAAAAACGCCCGGTTCCGGCTTGTCCACCTCCCCTTTGCGTCGTGCCATACTGGCGGCATGAAAAGCGCCGTTCCGTCCTGTCGCCCCTGCTCCTGGTTCCCTCTCTCCAACGCTCCGGAGGGAGGGGGGTGGGGAAAAATGAGGAAACGAATATTCTGTTTTCTCCAGTCGCACAGGGCATTAGCGCGTCCACACGGTATCCCCGTCCCCTTTTTCGCCGCCGCCTGTCCACGCGCTGTCCACGCCGCCGGGCGCCCGAAGCCGGGTCTGCTTGTCAGGCCGCGACGCGGCGGAATAAGGTCACGGTCACAAAATCCAAATCCTTCTTGGGGAGCTTCATGAACGCCACCATCCGGGCCGCCATCCTGGCGGCCTCCGCCACCCTCTTTGTCCTGCCGGCCGTCCTTCCGGCCGCCGCGCAGCCGCGCGAAATCTTCTACAGTTGGTCGCCCAAGCCCACCGTGCCCACGCCGTGGACCGCGCCCAACCGGCCGATCTGGCGCTACAGCGAGATCATCGCCGCCCACAAGGGCCAGGCAAGCTGGGTCCAGCCGATCGTGCGCGACCAGGATTATCGCGCCGACTACATCCAGATGGCGCCGGGCGAAAAGACGAAGACGCAGTTCTGGGCCGACGATCCCATCTTCTGGTACGTCGCCGATGGCCAGATCCGCTTCACCATCCAGGGGCAGGCCCCCTTCGTGGCGTCCAAGGGCTTTTTGGTCCAGGTGCCCTATCGCACCCCCTATTCCATGGAGACGGTCGGCGATGCGCCGTCGGTGCGCCTGGAAGTCGTCCGCAACAACCGCACGCCACTGTATCCGATGGCCAAGGACGCGCCCGGCAGCGCCCCGACCGCCGCCGGCAAGACTTATGTGCGGGCCAGCTATTCCACCCCACCCAAGCCGTACGGAGACTCCAAGCCCTATCTGGACTTTCTCAAGGACGATGTGAACAACCCCAATCCGCCGAAAGGCAATTACGCCTTCGTCAAGGACGACAACAACTTCATGAACGTGATCCGCGGTCACGGCACGCCTACGCCGCCCGACAGCAACAAGGGGCATTTCCATATCGATTATAACGAGTTCTGGGTCGTGTCCGAGGGCAGCATCGACTACAAGATGGAAGGCATGAAGGTGTTCACCGCCCATGTCGGCGATATCGTCTATGCGCCCCAGGGCCGCTGGCACCGCGCAAGCTGGGCGGGCGACGGCATGTCGACCCGCATCGCCATCAACCCGCGCCCCGAAGGCATGCACAATTACGACGCCGAAGCCGGCGCCCGGCAATAACCGACCAGGGGACGGGGCGAAGATGCCCCGTCCCGCCTCCGGAGAAACGACCATGAAACACGCCCTCCCCCTGCTCGCGGTCCTCGCTTTCCCGCTGGCGGCGGCGGCCCAGCCCGCCGCGCCGGAAAAGCTGTTCCAGTCCGGCGCGGATATTCCCAGGCTGATCGCGCAGGCCAAGGCCAACCAGAAATCACCTACCGTCAATTCGGTGGTGCCGATCGTCACCGTGATGCCATACCGCGTATTGCTGGAATACCGCACCGGCCTGACGCCGCCGACCCTGCATCACGGCGAGGCCGAGTTGGTGCATGTGCTGAAGGGCGCGGCCAATCTGGCCACCGGCGGGCATCTGACGGGCATCCAGCCGCCGCGTCCAGGCAATCCCACCGACGTGGGAACCGGTATCGAAGGCGCCACCAAGCGGCACATCGTCGAAGGCGACTATGTAATGGTGCCGCCCAGTACCGCCCACCAGTTCCAGGACGTGGAAGGCGAGTTTGTCATAATGAGCGTCCACATGCCGGTCCCCGGCAAATAGTCGGGTCCGCCTAATCGTCCGGAAGCGCGAACACGTAGAGCATGTTGCCCGTGGCGGCGCGGTGGACCTCGTTCAGCAGGGCGGTTGGCTTCTGCTGCGGGCTGCCGCCGCCAAGGCCGGTGGTGACGGCAATATACTGTTTTCCGTCCAGGCTGAAGCTGACCGGATAGCCCTGGACGGTGTTGCCAAGACGGATCTGCCAGAGAATTTTGCCGGTCCTGGCGTCCACCGCCTTGAAGTGGCGATCGAAGTCGCCAACGAAGGCAAGGCCGCCAGCCGTCGACAGCACCGCCGAGAGGAAGGGTGCACGCTGCTGCCAGGACCACATCTCCTTCATATCGCTGGTGCGATAGGCTGAAAGCCGCCCCATATTCTGGTGCGTGCCGGGCATGAAGAAGAATTTCTGCGATGCGGCCGTTCCGCCACCGCCCAGCTTCTGCTCTACGTCATGGCCCTGGATCATCACGCAGCTCTGGCTGAGGGGAATGATAAGAATGTCGTCGGGCTGGTAATAGCTGGTGGCCTGCCAGTCATGGCCGCCCTCGGGCCCCGGACAGGATGATAGCCATTCATTGGTCTTCTGGTTGAGAATATCAGAGCGATAGGTGACAGCGCCGGTCTCGTGATTGATGTCGGCGAAGACATTCTGGAAGATGGTTTCCTTTACGCCCAGGAACTTACCGGTTTCGCGGTCCAGCTTCCACAGCAGGCCCGGCTTGCCGATGGTCATCAACGTCTTCTGATCGCCATGGTCGATCAGCACGCGCTCGAACACCTCGTCCAAGTCCAGGCTCTCACCCGGGGCGTGCTGGAAATACCATTTCAGCTTGCCGGTATCGGGATCTAACGCCAACGTTGATGACGAATAAAGCGTCGCCGCATTGCCGGTCTTGCGGCTGGCGCGGAACCAGGGTTTGGTCTGGGCGACGCCCCAGTAGGTCGTGTTCAGCTCTGGATCATAGGTACCGGCGATCCATGTGTCGCCGCCGCCGCGCAAGAGGTTCGGCAATCCATTCCAGGTGTCACCACCCGGCTGGCCTTCCAGCGCGGTGGTATAGAATTTCCATGCCGGATTGCCGGTATCGGCGTCGAAGGCGCTGATATAACAGTTATTCTTGGAATAGTTATCGCAGCCGGTCAGGCCGGTCAGCACCTTGCCGCGCATCACCATCACGCCGCCGGTGTTGGAGTTGTTGGGATTACCCAGCGGATGCGACCAGACCTCCTTGCCTGTGCGCGCATCGAGCGCGTGGATTTTGGCATCGGTGGTCGCGACATAGACCTTGTCGTGATAGACGGCCAGACTGCGGGTGCCGCCATATGCAATGACCGACACCGGACCGAGCCGGTTTTCCCAGATCAGCTCGCCGGTGTGCGCGTCGATCGCCTGCACCGTGTTGGAAGTATTAGACAGGAAGATCACGCCGGAATGTACGATGGGTGTGACCTGGTTGGCGCCACCCTCGTTCATGTTCCATGCCCATTTGAGCGTGAGCTGCTTGACGTTGCCGGCGTCGATCTGCTTGAGGGGGCTATAACTCCAGCCCTGATAGTTGCGCCGGTACATCAGCCATTCGCCGTCTGATGGGTTGCGCAGCATCTCGTCGCTGACGTCGACATAGTTCTTCACCGTGCCATGAACGGTCTCGCCCAGCTTGAAGGCGGGCGCCATCAGGTCGGTGCGGCGGTTGAGCTGCACGATGTCTGAATTGCTTGCTGTGGTAGCGCCCGCCTTCGGAGCAGCGGTCTTGCCGAAGTCGGCCGGCATTTTGCCGTTGGCGACAATGGAGACCTTTACGTCGGTGTTCTTGCTGTAAGGCGTCGTGCCGATCTTTGCGCCATTCGCGGCCAACAGATAGGCGGTGATGTCGGCATAGGCCTTCTCACTCAAGCTGCCTGGCGCTCCCGAAGGCATGGAGGTGGCGATAAACTGATAGAAATCCTTGGTCGAGCGATTCCCCCAACTGGCCACGAACCCCGCCCCCCCCAGCGCGGGCGCATCACCGCCACCTACCAGATTGGCGCGATGGCAGCCTGCACAGGCACGGATGTAACCTGCCTGCCCCGCGACGACCTGCGCCTGGGTCACCACGGCGACCGCGCCTTGTGCCAGTGCGAAGGGCGCCAAGATACAGGCGCCGCCGATAGTCAGAAAAGCGGCAGCGCTGCCGCCAAGAAACAGATTGCGTGCGGACATGCTAGTTATTCCTCTCGCCGGCCGGCTCCAGCCAGCCCTGCAGATTGCCGTCTGGTGCCTTCTCGCTGTCGATGCGCACATAGATTGACTGTTTGTTGAGTGCCGCGATCTGGGCAGGTGTGAGTTTCACGGTGCCCGACACCGTCCCTTTCTGACCATGACTGACCATCAACGTGCTGATGGCATCGCCCGGCACGCCCTTGGCCAGACCCGTGCGCAATTGCGCAGCAGAAGCCGGCGAGGTCAGGTCCGAGAACTTGCCTGTCACCGTCAGCGTGTCGCCACTCAGAGTAGCGCTGACATCGCCAATCGAACCAATCACGATGTCGCGTGCCGTAGCATCGAACGGCGTTGGATCAAGTTCAGCCTCATAGGACTGGGCGAAAGCCACGCCCGGAATGGCGGTAAATAGCAATCCCGCCAGAATGATACTGTGGCGTGTCATGCGCCCTGTTCCTCCTGTTCTAAGGCCTTTGACGCGCCGCATCACTCTAGTGGCGGTAGTTTTATGCCCAGCACGTCGCGCAGATAATTGATGTTGTGCGCGACATAGTCGTCCACCTTCAATTTGTCGTTGCCACCGATCGCGTCGTAGCCGTCATCGCCTTTGCGAGGTCCATCCACGTCGAAAATTGCCCAGCCCTTGAAGTGCCGGTCACGCAGGACCTTGAACAAGGCAACGAAATCGACGCCGCCACCGCCGAGATTGTGATAGACACTGGCGACGCGATGCTGCTCCTGGGTCGGGGTCCGGGTATTACCCCGGTACTTTGCATAGGTGTCCTTGAGATGGATTTCGGAGACACGCGGGAAATAGTCGTTGACGATCTGCACAGCATCGCCGCCGCCCAGGGTCAGGTGACCGGTATCGGCGCATAGCCAGACATATTTCGGGTCGGTCAGTTCCATCATCCGGCGCATTTCATGCTCGCGCTCGACCGGGCCCCAGATGTGCGGATGCGGCGACAATCGAATACCCATGGCGATGGTCTGCTCCCCCAACCTGTTCAGCGTGTCGGACAGCCGCTTCAGTTGGTCGTCAGTCGGACCGCCTTCAGGACGTCGGCCCATATTGATCTTGAAGTGATCGCATTCCAGAGGCAGCAGGAAATCCCGGCAGAAGGCGACGTGGTCGTTGATGGTCTTTGGAATCTGGTCGGGGTCGATGAAGTTGATGGATTGGCCCTTTTCGCCATTCGAGGCATCAATAAAGGTAATGCCTGCATCATCGAACAGCTTTTTGAGTGCAAGTGGCTTGTCGCGGTAGGCTTCGATGCCGTGGGCATAGAATTCAATGCCCTGAAGGCCCCGCGCCGCCACCATCTTGATGGCCTGTTCGGTATTGTAGGGGGAATGGGTCGCCAGGCCAGCGTCGTTCCAAATCGAACTGGTGGTGCCGAACAGGATGTCCGGATTCACCGGGTCCAGCGGCTTGTGCTTGATCTTGGCCAGTGCTGGCGCGGGCGTAAGCGCGGTTGATGCCGCCAATGCGCCTGCGCCAATGATAAACTGGCGTCGCTGCAGGCTGTGGTTGAATGGCATGGTCATGGACGCCCCCTGAGTGTGGCCTTTTCAGAACGGTGCACCCGTCGAAAGGCCAGTTGTTTTGGCTGTTTGCGATGCTTGGACGCGAGATGCCCCAAGTCAAGGGGCATGGCAGAGAGCGGCGCGCATCATCCCAGCCACAAAGCCGCAGGCGAGCGCTACCACTCTGTTGCGCTGCACAAGAATGATTTTGCGGCGACGGATGCAATATTTTCCGAGCGCGAGGTTATTGCCACTGCATTTACAGCCGCTGACAAAAGTGACAGCGTTCACCCAGCGGAGACTGAGCCGCGCGCAATAACAGGGGCGAATACGCCCGACCGCAGGGAGGCCGAAATGGACAGTACGCGCAGGACATTCATGGGCATGAGCGCGGCTGCAGCCGCGATGGTGGCTGGAGCTTCTTCGACCGTTTCCGCGCCGGTTTCCAGCGCCAAAGACAAGTTCTGGATCGCGGCGGTGACGCCTTGCGACGAGAATTACGAGTTCGATCCGGGCGCATATCGCGAGCAGCTGCAATGGTGGAAGGGCCAGGGCGCTGACGGCATTCTGGTCCTGGGCACCAATGGCGAAGGCCCCTCTTTCTCAGTCGCCGAACGCAAGAAGATTGCCGAGTTCGCGATCAAGAACAAAATGGGCCTGGACATGATCGTCACTACGGGCACGCCCAATTTCAAGGAAACGATCGAGCTGTCCCAGCACGCCGCAAGCATCGGCGCCGACAGCCTGCTGATACAGCCACCATTCTACTACAAGAATCCCAAGCCCGCGGGCCTGCTGGAATATTTCCGGCTGGTCGTGGATAAGGTGCCCAACGCGCAGGTGCGTTACTACGACATTCCTCAGGTGACAGGCGTCACGATCAATCCCGCCTTCGTTACCGCCATGGCGCAGCAGCATCCGAACTTCATCGGGATCAAGAACTCTCACGGCGTCGCCGAGGAGTTCGAGGTTCTTTCCACCCAGACGCCCAAGCGCCTGAACATCATTTCGGGCACCGATAACAACATGCTGGTGGCGCTCAGCCACGGTAATGGCGTGATCCTAGGTTCAGGCAATGTCTATACCAAGCTGGTGGCCAACATCTTCGCCGCGCACCGCGCCGGCCAGGATCCGAAACCGGCCTATGACAGGTTGGTGCAGGCTACCAACATGATGAAGGCCAACGGCTATGGCTCAAACTACAACGCGATCAAATACGCGCTGAATCTGATGATGGGTACCAGGCGCATCAACATCGCCCGCCCGCCTCATGTGCCACTGACCGACGAAGAGATGGCGCAGATTCGCAGGGGTGTGGCCCAGCTTAAGGAAATGAGCGCCGCGTGATCTGGCCACGGGCCTGGCCGGCGCTAACCTGGGGGCTTCGAGGAATGCGAATTTCCATGATGATGACGCTTGGCTGCGCCATGGCACTTACCGGCCTGGTGGTGCCGGCGGTGGCGCAGGATCCGAACACGTCGGCCTGGTACGCCTGGTCGCCCAAGCCGGATAGATTGCCGCTCTATGGCAAGAACCGGCCGGTCACGCGCCTGAATGACGTCCTGGCCCGGCACAAGGGTCAGGCTGGCTGGAGCGAGCAGGTCATACTGACCACGCGCTATGACGCAAAGTGGGTCCAGGCCGCGCCAGGCGACAAGACGCCGGTGCAGTATTACGGCGACGACCGAGTGTTCTGGGTAGTTTGGGGCGGCGAGATCCGCTTCAACATCGAAGGTCAGGCACCGTTCGTCGCCACCAAGGGATTCCTCGTCCAAGTGCCCCAGCGCGTGCGCTATTCGATGGAAACCGTCGGCAACGTGCCGTCGCTGCGCTTCGAGGTCACCCATGCCGGCATTCGCCCAAGCTATCCGGCGGACGCCAGCCAGCGGCTGCCCCCGGAAGCCATGGGCAAGGGCGATTACATCAAGATAAGCACCCCCACTCAGCCCGACGAATATGATGCCGTAAACCGGCCATACCGTGATTTCCTCAAAGACGTTGTGGCCGCCGACCCCATGCACGGGCCCAAAGACCATTTGGTGGTGGCCGACGAGGCCAACCTGGTCAACATCATCCGAGGGCCAGGTGTGGCCACCCCGCCCGACAGCAACGAGGGCCATTTCCATATTGGCGACGACGAGTTCTGGTTCATCCTTGAAGGTCGGTGCGATTTCCTGATCGAGGATGCAGGCCTGCTCAAGACCGATGCCGGCGACATCGTCTTCGTGCCACCCGGTCGCTTCCACCGCGCCAGCTGGGGGCTGGTGGATCGCGGAAAACCGCAGATGGATACGCGGCTGTCCTTTAACGTCAGCCCGCTGCTGTTTCACAATTTCGCCGAAGACGCCGGCGGCCGGCAGTAGGAAAAGACAATGAAAACCGCGTCAATAGTTGTGGTCGTCGTATCAGCTGCCTCGCTACTGGCAATCCCCGCTGCCGCGCAGGACCGCAAGGTGTTTATCTCCTGGACGACCAAGGGCGCGCCAGTTCCCTACTCGGCGCCCAACAAGCCGATCACGCGCATCGCCGACGTTCTGGCCAAGCATAAGGGACAGGCAGACTGGAGCGAGGACGTTATCCAGACCGAGCGCTATCACGCGAGCTGGATCCAGATGGGCGCGGGCAAGAAGACCCGCTCGCAATTCTATGGGGACGACCGCACGGCGTGGGTGGTGTGGGGCGGCAAGATCCGTTTCCACATCTTCGGCCAACAGCCGTTCGTCGCCAGCAAGGGATTCCTGGTCCAGGTGCCATTGCGCGTACCCTACTGGATGGAGACGGCAGGAGATGAACCCAGCCTGCGATTCGAGGTCACGCGGGGCGGCGCCCTGCCCTCCTATCCACTGGATGGCGGTGGGCAGCCATCCGGTCAGAATGGCCAGCATTACGTCAGGATCAGCTATCCCCCGCGGCCGGTCGGCGGCGGCATGGGCACCTATGACGCGGACAACAAGCCCTATCTGGATTTCTTCAAGGAAGTGGTTGAGGCCGATCCCACCGCGATCAAGCTGCCGCGGCTGCATTTCTTCATGAAGGATGCAGACAACCAGGCGGCCACCATTCGCGGGCAGGGCGTTGCGATCCCACCCGACAGCAACAAGGGCCATTTCCACATCGCCAATGATGAGTTCTGGTTCATCCCTGAAGGCAAGACCGCCTATCTGATAGAGAGCGTCGGGCTGATCACTGCTGGACCAGGCGATGTGGTGTTGGTGCCACCCAACCGCTGGCACCGTGCCAGCTTTGCGCCAGGCCAAGTTGATACCCGAATCGCCTTCAACCGCAGCCCCTCGATGCTTCACAACTATGCGGAAGACGCGGGTGGCACCCAATAGCCCGCCTAAAGAAGGACTGACATCCCGTCATAGGCCGGCTCAACGCCAGGTGGAAGTTCCCGCCGCAATGCCAGATAATCCATGTCGACATGCATGTTGGTCAGGATCGCGCGCTTCGGCCGGACTCGCGCGATCCAGTCCAGCGTTCGCCCCAGATGGGCGTGAGTGGGATGCGGCCGGTGTCGCAGGGCATCAACGATCCAGCATTCCACCCCCTCCAGCGCCGCAAAGCCATCTTCGCCCAGCACATCCACATCGGGGCAATAGGCAAGCGGGCCGATGCGGAAGCCCAGGCTGCGGATGCGCCCATGGCCCACACCGAAGGCCTCCACGGAGATTGTTCCGCCTGCGCCGTGAATCGCCAAAGGTGCGAATGGCTCGGCCAATTCGTGGCCGTTGAGAATGGGGGGGTAGCCGCTGCCGGGCGCCGCCTCGAAGCAATAGCCGAATTTGGCCTTCAGACTTTTCAACGCTACGCGGTCGCTCCAAAGGTCCAGGCGGTGCTTCAGGTTCATGGTTACCACCCGAAGATCGTCAAGCCCATGGGTCTGATCGGCGTGATCGTGCGTAACCAGAACACCGTCCAGAAGCCCAACACCGGCAGCGATCAACTGCTCGCGCAGGTCCGGTGACGGATCGATAAGCACGCGTGTCTTTCTCTTGCCGGTGCTACGCGTTACCAGAATGGAGGAGCGGCTGCGCCGGTTCTTTGGCTCATTCGGATCGCAATCACCCCAGTTGGGCTCACCTTCGGCGATGCGCGGCACGCCGCCGGAAGAACCGCAGCCCAGAATGCGCACTTCCAGCGTCATGTGGTCCTGGTCATCGGGGGCGTTCCGCCTTGGTAAAGAGCCGGAAGAAATTGTCCGTGGTGGCCGCAGCCAGTTCAGCTGCCGTGATACCTTTCAGTTCCGCAAGCATCGTAGCGGTATGAACGACGAAAGCTGGTTCATTGGTCTTGCCCCGATGTGGCACTGGCGCCAGGAATGGCGCATCGGTTTCCACCAGCAGGCGGTTCATCGGTACGGTCGCGATGACATCGCGCAGGGCGCCAGAGTTCTTGAACGTTGCAATGCCAGAAACGGAAATGTAGAGGCCCATCGACAGAGCCGCATCCGCCAGCCGCTGGGTTCCGGTGAAGCAATGGATCAGCCCGGTAAAAGAGCCCTTCGCCATCTCGTCTTCCAGGATGGCGATTGTGTCGTCGTCGGCATCACGGGTATGGACAATCACCGGCAGGTTGGTCAGGCGCGACGCTGTGATATGGGCGCGAAAGTTCTGTTGCTGCGGCTCGCGCGGAGAATGCTCATAATAATAGTCCAGTCCGGTCTCACCGATGCCCACGACCTTGGGATGGGCCGCCATTTCGACAAGCGCGACCGAGCCGTCCAGAAGTTCCTTCTCGGATTCATGAGGATGCACACCTACACTGCACCAGACATCGGAGAATTTCTCAGCCACAGAACGCACGCCGGGAAATCGCTTCAGTTCGGTGCCTATGGTCAGACAGGTGCCGACACCGGCCGCCCGCGCCCGCTCGATGACAATATCAACCGATCCGCCATAGTCGGGAAAATCCAGATGGCAGTGGCTGTCGACCAGCATCTAAAGCTTACCTTCGCGCGCCACCGAGGCCAGATCGCGCGCCGCAGTCAATATGGTCTGACGTGCCTCGAGATTCAGAGCCCGCGCGCGGGAAAAATCCTGCTCCAAGCGCGCAAGAAGCCGTACCCAACGTTGCAGATGGCCACCGCCCGTCTCAACGCGAGCGCGAATGCGTGCGGCCAGCGCCTCGGTGAGAAAGCCGCCGAACAGCTCAAGACCGTCGCTGACGCGCATAAGCTTTTCGCCCAACTCCAGCAGGGCAAGGGCGTTGGGTGAGGAGGCGTGCTCGATCAGCCGGTCTGCTTCTTCCGCCAGCGCAGCACCGTCGCTGGTCGCCAGCGTCAGGGCTGCACCGATGCTGCCGCCGGCCAACCGTGAGAGAGCGGCTCGCTCTTGCGACGTGCTGTCAGAAAGGTGATGCCGGAGCAGCCCGTCCATCACACCGTCATCCAGCGGCCGCAGGTCCAGTCGCTGGCAGCGCGAACGAATGGTGGGCAGCAATCGGCCCGGTGAGTTGGACAGCAGCAGCAACATGGCATGGGCCGGTGGCTCTTCCAGCATCTTCAGCAACGCGTTGGCAGCGTTCTCATTCATATCGTCGGCGGTATCGACGATAGCCACCCGCCATCCACCCGCACCTGAGGTCATGCCGAAAAAATCCGCCAGTCGGCGGATCTCATCCACCGATAGCACCGTCATCAGTTTGCTGGTGCGCGGATTGACTGCGCGGCGTAGCACCAAAAGGCCCGGATGGGACTGGGCAATGATCTGGCGGGCGACGGAATTCCCAGGTGCCACCGCCAGGTTTTCGGGACCTTCTGCAGTGGCACCGTAAGCAAGAAGATAGCGGGCGATGCGATAGGCCAGCGTGGCCTTGCCGACGCCGGGCGGCCCGGTGATCAGCAAGGCGTTTGGGGGGCGCCCCGTGCGCAGAGCGCGTGCGGCACGGACGAGCGCAGCATTCTGCCCTTCCAGCTCGAAGGACTCCCGTGGATGGGCAAATCCGTCGATGCGGTCGCTGCCTTGGGACTCCGCCGAGACGCTGCGCTTGGCCATGAAGGTCTTATAGATCGAAACGGGTGGTCACGGCCTTCAAAATTGCCGCCGCGACCTCATCCTGGCTGCCCGAGGCATCGATCACGCGGCAGCGCTCGGGATTTCGCCGGGCGATATCCAGAAAGCATTGGCGCAACCGCTCATGGAATTCAGTGCCGAATTTCTCGAAGCGATCTTCCCCCTCGCCCCGGGCCCTAGCCCGCTGCAAGCCGACGTTCACATCCAAGTCCAGGATCAGCGTGAAGTCAGGCTTGAAATCGTCCAGCACAGCGCTTTCAATGCGACGGATAGTTTCTCGGTCCATTCCCCGCCCTGCGCCCTGGTAGGCGAAGGTCGAATCGCTGAAACGGTCAGTGACCACCCATGTCCCCGCCAAAAGGGCAGGCCCGATTGTGCGCGCGACGTGATCGGATCGCGCGGCATAGGCCAGCAAGGTCTCTGTCATTGCGTCCCAGCGCCCGGGCTCGCCATTGACCATCAGGGCGCGGATTTCCTCGGCTCCGGAGGAACCGCCAGGTTCGCGGGTCGTGAGTACGGCGAAGCCCCGTTTCTGCAGGCTCTCAGCCAGCCGGCGCACCTGGGTGGACTTGCCGGTCCCCTCACCGCCTTCCAGGCTGATGAACCGGCCAGCCATGCCTATTTGGACCAGAATTTGCGCCTGGCGGCCCGCCAAAGACCGCTGATGAAACCAACTTGCTCCACCGGCTGGGCGGCATAGACTGGTACAGACAGCGGCGGGAAATCCGGCGCTGCCACCGTCAGCAAGCCAACCTTCTGGCCAGCTGCTACAGGAGCCTTCAGACCGGGATAATATCTCAGCAGCAATTTCATTTTGGAGTGAGAGTCGACCTGCATGGTCACGTTGAACGGCTGTCGCACTGTCACTGGCACGCTCTCTTCCACGCCTTCCAGAATGGGAGCCTGGCCGACCACCTGTCCGGCCTTCGCAACCAGGTAAGAACGGAACTCGCGGAAAGCTACATCCATCACCCGTCCTGCCTCCTCGGCGCGCCTGATATTCGGGAAATAGTCATTGTGATACTGAGGATAGCGCAACCCGTTAAGAACCAAGATGAAGCGCTGGGGCCCGCGTTTGGCCGAGATGGTAATCCCGTATCCGGCCGCGTCAGTGTGACCGGTCTTCAGGCCGTCTGCCCCCGGCAACTGACCCAGCACCAGATCTCGATTGGGCTGGTGGATATTGTTCCAGACGAATTCCTTCTCGCTGAAGTAGTGATAGTATTGAGGATAATTATTGATGATGTGACGCGCTAGCTTCGCTAGGTCCAAGGCGCTCATCAACTGACCTGGCGGATCAGGCAGCCCGTCTGGATTGACAAAGGTGGATTGGTCAAGACCCAGTTCTTTGGCCCGCTTGTTCATCATCTTGATGAATCCTTCGACCGTTCCACCCAGCGCTTCGGCAACCACCACGCAGGCATCATTGCCCGACTGGATGATGATGCCGCGGATCAGGTCCTCGACCGGGACGCGGCTACCTTCCCTAACGAACATTTTGGAGCCGCCGGTGCGCCAGGCACGCACCGACACCGGAAATGTGTCAGTCAATTTGATCCGGCCATCCTTGAGCCGCTGGAACAGCAGTTCGATGGTCATCAGCTTTGACATTGATGCCGGCGGCATCGGCGTCAAACCGTCCTTCTGCCACAGCACCTGACCTGTATTGGCGTCCATCAACAATGCGTGCTCGGCACTGGTGTCAATGGCAGCACGCGCGGGCAATGTCGCCATGGCGACGATGGCAATAAATAGTGCAAGGCGTCGAAACATGCGGACTCCAGAAATTATTGATCAACCACGATCTGGGCGTCATTGGCGCCCGCGCCAGTGACACGAGCGAGTTCGGCATCGGCATCCGCCACCGTCGCGAGCGGACGGGTGCGCACTCTATAAAGGGTCTGCGCGCCGCGTTGAAGAGCGGATATGCGCAAATCTCCACCAAGCCTGGACAAAAGTGTCTTGGCATTCTGCAGCTTGGAAAAGGCGCCGACCTGCACATAAAGGTGTGTGCTGGCGGGCACCGGGACCGTGGTCACATTTCCGTTCGGTTCATTATCCGCAAACATCTCCGCCGGGATTGGCGCCGGATGCGGCGCGGCAGGAGCAGCCACGGGCGGCGCCACTGTGGCACCGGGAATGACGCTGAGCGCAGCGCTATCGACCTTGCCGCTGGGCGCTGCCGGCAGGGCGCTGGCGATCTCGGGCGGCGTCTCCTCAACCGGGCCGCCGCCCTCCAAGGGTGCGCGGCCCAGATATGTGACGCGCACCCGTGCGGTGCCAGTCTTGACCACATCTAGCAGTTCGGCGGCGCGGCGCGACAGATCGATGATGCGCCCGCGCGCATAGGGCCCGCGGTCATTGACCCGCACTATGATTGACTTGCCGTTTTCCAAATTGGTGACGCGCACATTTACCGGCATTGGCAGCGTACGGTGCGCGGCGGTCAGAAAATCACCGTCATAGATTTCACCATTAGCGGTTCGCTTGCCATAGAAGGTCGGCCCGTACCAAGACGCGATCCCGGTTTCATCGTAATCGGGTTGCTCGCGCGGATAGTACCAGACGTTGTCAATCTGGTAGGGACTGCCGACTTTGTAGACGCCAGCCGATTTGGGAACCGTGACGGTGTGATCCACCGGTGGTGCCGGCGGCGGCGTGCTGGCGCAGGCCGCCAGGAGGCCCAAAAGTGCCAAGGCGGCCAGAAGCCGAACTCTGAACAATCCCGTCACGTTTCGATTCGCCTTTGTGGGACGCTAAAGGATGCTGCGTCTCATCGCAAAACTTTCGGCCGGCCCCTGCCCTGGATCGCCAAGATCTGTCGCATGTGTCAAGCATTTCCGTGGCCCCGGAGGCGCAAGACGAAGGGCAATTGCGCCGCGCCCGGCCCTCCTGTATCTCCCGCCAGCCGGATGGGTGGCCGAGTGGTTTAAGGCAGCGGTCTTGAAAACCGCCGGACCTGCAAGGGTCCCGTGAGTTCGAATCTCACCCCATCCGCCATGGTGCGAGAACGGAAATGGCCAAGCCTCTTGTTGCAGTGACCTTTGGCGATGCCGCCGGCATCGGCCCCGAACTGGTTGCCCGGCTGGGAGCCAGCGCCGAGGCACGGAACGCCGCAGGCATGCTGCTGGTCGGCGATGAATGGGTCTGGCAGGAGGCCCAACGCGTCGCCGGCGTGCCCGTCACGGTGACGCGCGTCTCCGGCTTTGCCGAGGCGCGGCATACGAATTCCGATATCCAGTTTCTTCCTTTGGACACGGTGGCAAAAACCGACGTCATACCGGCCCAGGTCACGAAAGCTGCTGGTGCCGGCGCGCGAGCGGCGCTGGATACCTGTCTGCAAGCGACGCAGCGCGGTGAGGTTGATGCCGTCTGTTTTGCACCGCTCAACAAGCAGGCGTTGAAGCTGGGCGGCATGCACTTCGAGGACGAGTTGCATTACTTCGCCGACAGGCTGGGTGTGACGAATTATTTCTGCGAGTTCAACACCTTGGGCACGCTGTGGACGTCGCGAATCTCCAGCCATGTGCCGCTGGCCGAGGTAACGCGATACATTACCCAGGATCGCATCAAGGCGGCGGCGCGGCTGACCTATGAGACGCTGAGGCGCGCCGGGTTCGCTGCCCCCCGCGTGGGGTTGGCCGCGCTCAATCCTCACGGCGGAGAAGGTGGAACCTGCGGTCGCGAGGAAATCGAAGTCATCGCGCCTGCCGCGAAGGCGTTGAACGACGAAGGGCTGCCGATAGAAGGCCCCTACCCGGCCGACACTATTTTCCTGAAAGCGCGCGACGGCAAGCTGGACGCCATCGTCACCATGTACCACGACCAGGGCCAGGTGGCGGTCAAACTGATGGGCTTCGAGCGTGGGGTGACGGTCCAGGGCGGGCTGCCGGTGCCCATCACCACGCCGGCGCATGGGACCGCATTCGACATCGCCGGAACTGGCCGGGCCAACCCCACGGCGATGATCCAGGCCTTGCTGATGGCAGCGCGCATGAGTCAGGGCTGACTATTTACCGTTCGCGGCAATGGCAGGGTCCATGGCCGCAAGATCGGCGCGATAGCTGACCACGTCGGCGGCGGGAAAATTCTTCGGTACCTTCTGGGTGACGCGGCCGGTAGCGGCCCATTCCGTGCCGCGCTGGAAGGTGGTCATGAAGCCCACCCCGGAAAGCGCCCAGGCGTCATGGCCCAGCGTGGTGTGAAAGATGCGGCCCTTGCCGAAGGTAAGAGCCATCAGCATGGGCTCGTCGTGACCGCTGCCCTTGTTGGCGGGATCGGACCAGGCGGTGGCGAGCACAGCCATGTTGTGGCCGGGTCCACGCAGGCGCGAATAGAGTTCATCGCCCATGTGCATCCAGTTTTCAGGTAATCCGCGCATGATGGGATGATCAGGCGCGCGGGTCGTCATGCGAAAGGGCAGCCGCTTGCCATGCATGCCGGCAGGACCGGGCGCGGCATCCGAAGTCAGCTTGCCGTTATCGTAGAACCAGCGCGGCCCGGCCGGCGCGTCGCGGCCGCGCCAGCCGCCCAGCCCGTTCATTTCATTCCAGGCCGGCCAGTTCGGAAAGGCGTTGTCGGCGGCATGCACCACCACCAGCCCGCCGCCATTCTTCATGTAGGCTTCGAATTTGTCCTTCAGCGGCTGGGGCCAGTCCGGTGCGTCGTAATTCCAGACCACAACCTGGTATTTCTGGAATTCCGGATCGAAGCTGGCGATTTCGCTGCTGTCGGAGCGTGGCGCACTGACCACCGTCACGTCGAAGATGCCGGCGTCTTCCAGCTCGCGTTTCATGATTGCCGTCGTGACCGGCCAGTTGTGGTAGGCGGCGGCGCTTTCGCCGTCCAGGATCATCACCTTGATAGGTGCCGCCATCGCGACCCCGCTCCACAGCATCATCAATGCCGCCAGAAGCCACCTCACTGCTTCGGATCCGCCGCGGTAAAGGGTGAGCAGCACGGCTTGCCGATGGCATGCAGCTCCATCACCTCCGCGCGAGTGCCATCCGGATCGAGCAGGTTGAGCTGCCACTTGGCATCGCGCCCGATCTTGGGAACGAATTGCTGGCCGCGCGCGTCCGCTTGCCCGTCCAGCCGGTTCTCGTTCCAAAGCCTTGTGTAGGCCGCTTCCATGTTCGGCACGCCCAGCGAGAAGTGATTCAACACGCCCATCTGGGCCTGGGTCAGCGTCTTGTCGGTGACCATGTATTCCAGCCAGTCGGGGCCGTCGGGCACCTGCTGGGACACCCAGGCTGGCGGTCCGTCGTCCTGCATTCCGCCAAACCAGTAAGGACGAAAGCCGAGCACGTCACGGAAGAAGCTGTCTTGCCTGGCGCGATCGTGAATGACAAAGCCGACATGAATGATGTGGGTGGAAAGTCCGGCATCCGCGACCGCCTCGGGCGATGCCGGCGGCTGTACGAATTCGATGACGTGGCCTTCCGGGTCCTTGACCACGAAGCGCTGGCTGCCGTCGGCGTCTTTGGTGACGGACCCGGGCACGGCGATCTTGCGCGCGGCCAGGAAGCGGCGCAGGCCATCGGCATCGGCGGTGTTGAAGGCAATATGGTCCAGGCGGTTCATGCCCGCGCCGGCGGGGAGCGGCAGCACCTCCACAAACTGCAGCGGGCTGAAATAATAGCGCGCGCCGGCTTGGTTTTCTGGGTCGGCCCGCTTCGTGGCGCCCAGATTGTGGACATAGAAATGCTCGGCTTTCGCGGCGTCGGCGGCATAGACCGCTATATGCGAGACGCCGGTGATGGCTGGCCGCTCCGGGGCTGCAGCCAGGGTCGTAGCCCCCAGCCCGGTCAGCGCCAGCGCGGCCAGGCATACCCCCTTCATGGCTTCTTTCATGGTATCCCCCGCCGTTTCCGGCGCGCACCATAGGACAGCTCTGATACCGATACCAGCATGCACGACGGCCGAGCCCGCGCTATGCTGGTTCAAAGGGGAAGCATCATGCCATTGCATCCAGAAGCCGCGGCAGCCATCCGCATTGCCGGCGACCTGCCGACCGATCTGCCGCCATCGCGCCTGCGCGTGGCATACGGCGAGAACCGCCGGAAGCTGCTGGCGGACAAGCCGGCCGTGGCCATCGCCTATGAACTGGCGATTCCGACTGACCATGGGCCACTGCCCTGCCGCTTCTATCGCCCGACCAAAGACAAATCGCCCTGCCCGATCATGGTCTACTACCACGGCGGCGGCTTCATGCTGGGTTCGCTGGAGCTGTACGACACGACCTGCCGCCGCCTGGCAGTACGGTCCGGCTGCGCGGTCCTGTCCGTCGGATACCGGCTGGCGCCGGAAACCCAGTTCCCCGGCGCGGTCGAGGATGCCTATGCCGCCGCGTTGTGGGCGTCTCGCAATGCCGCGCGGCTGGGCGCCGATCCTGCGCGGCTGGTCCTGGCTGGCGACAGCGCGGGCGGCAATCTGGCGGCGGTGGTATCGCAGTTGGCGCTGGACAGCGGCGAATTTCCGGTAGCGCTGCAGGTACTGATCTATCCGATGACCGACATGAGCCGCAAATATCCGTCCCACGAACGCAATGCCAGCGGCTATATGCTGACGACCAGGGCGCTGCACTGGTTCATGGACAATTACGTGCCCGATCCCGCCGACCGGCTGGACCCGCGCGCCTCGCCCATCCTGCGCCCCCGGCTGGAGGGCCTGCCGCCTGCGCTGGTGATCAGCGCCGAATACGATCCGCTGGTGGACGAATGCACCGCCTATGCCGACCGGCTGGCGGCGGCGGGCGTGGCGGTGAAGCACGTCTGCTTTGCCGGCATGATCCATCCCTTCCTGACCCTGGGTGCGATCGTGACGGATTCGGCAAAGGCCGAGGATCTCATCGCAGAAGCCGTCCGCGCGCTTTAGCAGGCTGGTCACTGTCGTGGCGCGGGTGTGCAGAAACGGCGGATAAGTGTGTGCCGCGCGCCGCCTATTCGTTTTCGCATTTTTGCAGACCCCCCTCCCCCCGGCAGGAGCGGGTTTTGACGGCTTTGCGCGGCGGAGCCGTTGGACAGGCGCACGCCCAAGGACTGCATGATGGTGGATAAGCTTGGCGGCGGACCGGCGGATAAGGGATGGACAGGCACGGGCGGCTCCGATGTATCCGGGAAAGAATAGCGGGCCGCGATCGGAGGAGGACAAGTTGTAATGTTGTGGAAAGCCCGGCCCTAGTGGGACCGGATGTCTCCCGTGACCTCGGCCAGGAGCTCTTCTTCCGGCTTGGCGCGCGCCAGCAGGAAGATGGTGGCCAGCACCAGCGCGGCCCCCAGCCAGTCCATCGGTGTCCAGCGCACGCCCAGCCAGAACACGGCCAGCACGGCCGCCGCGAAAGGCTCGGCACAGGACAGAAGGCTGGTCTTCTGTGCGCCGATCAGGCGTACCGCCTTGAGGTAGAAGTAGAAGGACAGCAGCGTGCCGAAGACGAAGATGAACAGCAGGAAACCGATCGCGATCGCATCCCACTTACCCGCGATGTCCCAGGGCTGGTGCCGGAAGCTGAGCGCAACGCCCCCGATCACCATGCCCCAGCCGGTGATGTGTGATGCCTTGTAGCGGTGCAGCAAGCCCACAGGCTGCAACGAATTGAATGCCGCCGCCACGGCCGAAGCCAACCCCCAAAACAGCGCCAGGGGCGAGATGGACAGGACCCCTGTACGCCCATGCGTGACCAGCAGAAAGGTGCCCACCAGGGCCAGGCCGATGGCAGCCAGTTCGCGCGGCAACGGCCAGCGCCGGCCCACCAGCGCCAGCCAGACCGCGATCATCGCAGGCCCCGTGTACTGCAGCACCGTCGCGGTGGCCGTGTTGGAGGCATGGATTGCGGCAAAATAGGTATACTGAACCGCCAGCATGCCGAAGATGCCGAAAAGCAGAAGCTGGATGGAGTCCCTCCGGTCCCGCCACGGCGCCAGCAGCAGCCTGCCGTCCCGCGCCGCCGACAGCAGCAGCAGCGCGCTGCCCGACACCAGCAGGCGCGCAGTCACCAGCCAGTCCAGATCGACACCACGGTGCTGGAACAGGAACTGGCCGAAAGTGCCACCGACGCCGAACAATGTGCCCGCCAGCAGTGCGATCACAAAACCGGTCCAGCGGGAGCTGCCCGCGCTTGCCATGGATTATTTCACGTCTTCGGGCCGGAGCGACGCCAGACGCACGGGCCTTTCCCGCGCATTGGCCACGCCGCGCGGCCTGGCGGGCGGCGTCTGGTACTGGCGGTATTGCGGCATCTGGTCCAGGCGGACGAAGCGGTAGCCTTCTTCCAGAAGCGGAGGCACCACCTGGCGCACCAGGGCGGCGGAATTGACGTGAATGCAGTGCATCAGCACGACGCCGCCATTCTTGCGGCGAATCTCGCGTGCATAGCCCTTGGCACAGGTGTGGGCCGACCATTTCAGGTGCCAGCAGTCCCAATCCGCGGCGTTCAGTACATAGCCGTCGCGCGACATGCGGATTTCGCCGCCGATGTCCCAATAGATCGGGCCGATATACTGGCGCAGTTGCGGATCGGCATTGAGGATGTCCGCATGGGCATGTTTCCACGCCCCATATGGGGCGCGAAAGAAGCGCCGCTCACCCGGGACCATCAGCGGGGCGATCTGCTCATCGACATCGCGCACCTGGTCGATCAGCCGCTGGGGGCTGGCGTCATAGGCCGCGCCCAACAGGGAATGGGTCGCGCTGTGATTGGCCAGCAGGTGCCCTTCGCGCGCTATCCGGGCCAGGATCTCGGGATGGCGATGGGCCTGGTTGCCAACGATGAAAAAAGTTGCGTGGACATGCAGTTCCTTCAGCGCGTCAAGCACCTCGGCGGTGTGGGCGTTGGGTCCGTCGTCGAAGGTCAGCGCAATGGTATGGGTGTGGGTCAGCCCGGAACGGAAGATGGTCTTCTGCTGGAACAGGGCCAGGCGCACATCTTTGGGCGCTCCGCCCCATGCCGGCATGGCCGCCGCCAGCACAATCCCCAGCGCCAGATTCAGGATTTTCCGCATCCCCGCCCATTCGGTCCAGACAACCTTCAAAAAGTTTACCTTTCACGCGGGCCGGGGCAAGCCGCCACAGACGGCAATAGGCGTAAATCGGTTAGATTCCAGAGCGATTCACCGCTTTTCGCAGGGACGCCATGCTGACGCGGCGCAAGATGATGGTAAATGGCGCGGCAGCCGCGCTGGCCCTCGTGACCGAGGAGGCGCGCGCACAGGGGCTTCATCATCGGCTGATATGCCTGGACACGCACCTGGACACGCCGGCCAGCCTGGCGCGCCCGGGCTGGAACATCATGCAGCGCCACAGCGGCGACCTGACCCAGGTGGACGTGCCGCGCATGCGCCAGGGCGGCCTGGATGGCGGTTTTTGGGCGATTTATACCCCGCAGGGACCATTGACGCCGAAAGGCATGATGGCGGCGCGCGACGCCGCGCTGCTGCGGGCCGCCGAGATCCGCGAGATGGTCGCGGCCGATCCAGACACTTTCGAACTGGCCCTTGTGGCGGAAGACGCTGGGCGCATCGCAGCCAAGGGCAAGATCATCGTCTATCAGAGCATCGAGAATGCCTATCCCCTGGGTGAGGATGTCAGCCGGCTGCGGAGCTTTTATGCCTTGGGCGTGCGCATGGTGGGACCTGTGCATTTCAAGGTGAACCAGTTCGGCGACAGCGCCACCGACAAGCCGCACTGGGGCGGGCTGTCGCCCGCGGGCAGGAAACTGGTAGCGCTGGCGGGCGATCTGGGCGTGGTGCTGGACGCCAGCCACTCGGCCGACAGCGTGTTCGACGATCTGATCGAACAGTCCCGGGCGCCCATCATGTGCAGCCATTCAGGCTGCCGGGCCGTGCACAATCATCCACGAAACCTGGACGACGACCGCATCAAAAAGCTGGCGGCCATGGGCGGCACGATCCAGATCAACAGCTATAACGACTATCTGATTGCGGTCCCGCCCAATCCCGAGCGCGCCAAGCTTGCCGGGCCGCTCTATGCGAGGCTGGAGAACCTGTCGGGCATGACGCCGGCCGAGGCGGCGGCGACGGTTCGCCAGACCGCAGCCGCAATCAGGGCGCTGGACGTGAAATATCCGCAGCCGCGCGCCGGTTTCGAGGATTTCATGCGGCATGTGACCCATGCGCTGGACCTGGTGGGACCCGATCATGTGGGCGTGGGCTGCGACTGGGACGGCGGCGGTGGCGTTCAAGGGATGGAAGACGTCGCCTCCCTGCCGCGCATCACCGAGCGGCTGGTCAAGCTGGGATATACGCAGGCACAATTGGCCAATTTCTGGGGCGGCAATGCCCTTCGGGTTCTGAAGGCGGCACACAAGGCGCGCAAGGCCGCCTGATTGGCAAAATCCACCCGATTGGCAAAATCCCGGCGCTTGCCTAGCATCAGCCGGCATTTGGGGAATGTGACGTGGGCAAGGAACGGCTGCTGGCCATGACCGATGGCGTGGTCGCCATCATCATCACCATCATGGTGCTGGAAATGAAGGTGCCCGAGCACGCCACGCTGGAGGCGCTGGGGGCGCTGTGGCGGATTTTCCTGTCCTATGCGCTAAGCTTCCTCTATGTCGGCATCTACTGGAACAACCACCATCATTATTTCCATCTGGTCCATCACGTGAACGGCGCGGTGCTGTGGGCCAATTTCAACCTGCTGTTCTGGGTGTCGCTGGTGCCATTTGCCACGGCCTGGATGGGCGAACGTGAATTTGCGCCCATTCCAACCGCCGTCTATGGCATTGCGCTTTTCATGCCGGCGCTGGCCTGGTGGCTTATGCAGCGCGTGATCATCCGCATGCAGGGCCCGGACTCGCCCATGCGCCAGGTTCTGGGGCGCGACCTGAAAGCCAATATCTCGCCCCTGCTTTATGCGGCGGGAATCGTCTCATCCCTGTTCATGCCCTGGGTCGGGCTGGGTTGCTATCTCATTGTGGCGCTAACCTGGCTGGTGCCGGACCGGCGGATCGAGAAGATGATCAGCCAGAAAGGCCAGACGGCAGCGTGATACGGCGGCCTAGTAGAGGCCGGGCAGAATCCGCGCTGTCCTGGCCGCATAGGCCTGATACGCCGGTATGTTCTGCGATAACACCCGCTCCTCAAAATACATACGCGGCACCTGTGCCGCCAGCGACACCAGGAAAATGAGGAAGGACCACGGCTGGCGGTATGGCAGGGAGACGCCGAACAGGATCGCCTGTTCGGCCACATAGAGCGGGTGGCGGATCACCCGATAGGGGCCGCGCTCGACAAAAGCCCGCGCCTGGGGCGTGACGCTGAAGCTGCGCCCCAATATGCCGGTCACATAGATGGACGCCACGGTGCCGGCAAAGGTGAACAACGTCGACAAGAATTGCGCGAACAGCGACAGATGCGCGGCTGGCAGGAAAACCAGGCTCATGCCGATGTCAGCCCCGAACACCGCTGCCGCGCGCGGCAGCCAGCCCCGGCACTTTGCGATGGGCAATGGCCGGATCAGGAACAGGACGATCTGTTGTGCCAGGAAAAAGGCCCCGGCCAGCTTCGTGCTGACGGCCAGAACCAGCATCAACAGGTCGCCGCCGGACGCGATCAGGCGGGACGACTGGATCAGCAGGCCGATGACGGCGATGCCGTAAAACAGGATAACCGGGACTATCGCGAGAAAATCGATCGTCCGTTCCCGCGACATTTCCATTTTCGCCTGCGTTTCAGATGTCGGCGTAGCAGCGCACTTCTTCATCCGCCCCGGGAGTCGTCAAGGCACCAAATCGCGCCGGGCCGACATTCTTCGCATAGCGCGCCAGCGCGCCGGTCTTGAAGCCCGCGGCCTTCGGCCGGAAAGCCTTTCTGCGGGCTTCCAGCTCGGTGTCGCTCAACTCGACCTTCAGCTCGCCGGTCTCGGCATCGATCACGATGATGTCGCCATCCTTCAGCAGGCCGATGGGACCGGCGTCCGCGGCTTCGGGCCCGACATGGCCGACGCAAAGGCCGCGTGTGCCGCCCGAAAAGCGGCCATCGGTGAGAAGCGCGATATTCTCCACCCCCTGCCCGTACAGTGCCGCGGTGGTGGAAAGCATCTCGCGCATGCCGGGACCGCCCTTGGGGCCTTCCCAGCGGATCACGATCACATCGCCTTCCTGGTAGTTGCGGGCCTCGACCGCCGCGAAGGCATCCTCCTCGCAATCGAAGACGCGGGCCGGGCCGCGATGCTTGATGTGCTTGAGGCCGGCGATCTTCACGATCGCGCCTTCGGGGGCGAGGTTTCCCTTCAGGCCGACGACGCCGCCTGTGGGGGCCAGCGCCTTGTCCACCGACACGATCACTTTCTGGTCGGGGTTGAAGGTGATGTCCTTCAGGTTCTCGGCCACGGTCCTGCCGGTGACGGTGATGCAGTCGCCGTGCAGCAGGCCCGCATCCAGCAGCGCGCGCATCAGCATGGGCACGCCGCCTGCTTCCCACAAATCCTTGGCGACATATTTGCCGCCCGGCTTCATCGAGGCGATATAGGGCGTTTTCTTGAAGATCTCGGCCACGTCGAACAGGTCGAACTTGATGCCCGCCTCGTTGGCCATGGCCGGCAGGTGCAGCGCCGCATTGGTCGATCCGCCGCTGGCAGCCACCACCATGGCGGCATTTTCGAACGCCTTGCGGGTGCAGATGTCGCGCGGGCGCAGGTTCTTCTCCAGGAGCGCCATTACCGTCTCTCCAGCCTTGTAGGCGAAGTCGTCGCGTTCCAGGATTTCGGCCGGCGGGCCGGAGGAGTAAGGCAGCGCCAGGCCGATAGCCTCGGCCACCGTGGCCATGGTGTTGGCGGTGAACTGGCCGCCGCAGGCCCCTGCCCCCGGACAGGCAACCTTCTCCAGCTCAACCAGCTCGCTTTCGGGAATCTTGCCGGCCGAATACTGGCCCACGCCTTCGAACACATCCACCACGGTCACGTCCTGGCCGTGGAAACGGCCCGGCATGATCGAGCCGCCATAAAGGAAGACGCTGGGCACGTTCAGCCGCAGCATGGCCATCATCATGCCCGGCAGGGACTTGTCGCAGCCCGCCAAGCCCACCAGCGCATCATAGCAATGACCGCGCATGGTCAGTTCGACCGAGTCGGCAATCACCTCGCGCGACACCAGCGACGAGCGCATGCCCTCATGGCCCATTGCGATGCCATCGGTGACGGTGATGGTGCAGAATTCGCGGGGCGTGCCGCCGGTGGCCTTCACCCCCTTCTTGGCGGACTGGGCCTGGCGCATCAGCGCGATGTTGCAGGGCGCCGCCTCGTTCCAGCAGCTGGCCACGCCCACGAAGGGTTGGTGAATCTCCCGCTCGGTCAGGCCCATGGCATAGTAATAGGACCGGTGCGGCGCCCGCTCCGGCCCTTCGGTGACATGGCGGCTGGGTAGCTTGGACTTGTCGAACTTGGCGGACATAAAATTTCCCTGAAATCGGCAAACGCGCGGGACTATTGCGCTGACGCAGCCCCCGCTCAAGGCGGTTTTGGGGATGGCGGCCTTGCGCCACATCAATTAACTAGAATTATTCCAAACTATATTGACAGCCTGTCGCAGCCGTACTCTAGAATAATTCTAGAAACCAGCGAGGCACCCCATGAGCAGCAAGCCAGAAACACCGGCCGGCAAATGCCCGGTCATGCACGGGACCAGCGGCCGCGGACGGCTGAACCGCGACTGGTGGCCGCGCCAGCTCAACATTGACGTTCTGCATCGCGCCAGTCCCGCGAGCGACCCGATGGGACCGGCGTTCGACTATGCCGAGGAATTCAGGAAACTCGACCTCGCGGCGGTGAAGAAAGACCTGACCGCGCTGATGACCGATTCCCAGGACTGGTGGCCGGCCGACTTCGGCCATTACGGCGGCCTGTTCATCCGCATGGCCTGGCACAGCGCCGGCACCTATCGCACCACCGACGGGCGCGGCGGCGCAGGAACCGGCCAGCAGCGCTTTGCCCCCCTCAATTCCTGGCCGGACAATGCGAACCTCGACAAGGCCCGGCGCCTGTTGTGGCCGATCAAGCAGAAATACGGCAACAGGATTTCCTGGGCCGACCTGATGGTCCTGGCGGGCAACGTCGCGCTGGAATCGATGGGCTTCAAGACGTTCGGTTTCGGCGGCGGCCGTGTCGACGCCTGGGAGCCCGAAGAACTTTACTGGGGCGCCGAAGGCACCTGGCTGGGCGACGAACGCTATAGCGGCGAGCGCGAGTTGGAAAATCCCCTCGCCGCCGTGCAGATGGGCCTGATCTACGTCAATCCCGAAGGGCCGAACGGCAAGCCCGATCCGGTCGCGGCGGCGAGAGACATCCGTGAAACCTTCCGCCGCATGGCGATGAATGACGAGGAGACCGTCGCGCTGATCGCCGGCGGCCACACCTTTGGCAAGACGCATGGCGCGGGAGATCCGTCGCTGCTCGGCCCGGAGCCGGAAGGCGCGGCCATCGAAGACCAGGGTCTTGGCTGGAAGAGCCGCCACGGCAAGGGCTTTGCAGGCGACACCATAACCGGTGGCCCGGAGGTTACCTGGTCGCAAACGCCCACCCGGTGGAGCAATCACTTCTTCGACAATCTGTTCAAATATGAATGGGAGCTGGAGAAGAGCCCGGCCGGCGCTTATCAGTGGCACGCTAGGAATGCGCCCGCCGACATTCCCGACGCGCACGACAAGTCGAAAAAGCATGTGCCGACCATGCTGACCACCGACCTGTCGCTGCGTTTCGATCCGGCCTATGAGAAAATCTCGCGGCGCTTTTACGAGCACCCCGACCAGTTCGCAGACGCCTTTGCCCGCGCCTGGTTCAAGCTGGTGCATCGCGACATGGGACCGAAGGTCCGCTATCTGGGCCCGGAAGTGCCGCAAGAAGACCTGATCTGGCAGGACCCGATCCCCAGGGTCGATCACAAGCTGGTCGACGAGAAGGACGTGGCGGAGATGAAGGCGAAAATTCTGGCTTCCGGGCTCTCCGTCGCCGAACTGGTGGGCACGGCCTGGGCCTCGGCCTCCACCTTCCGCGGCTCGGACAAGCGGGGCGGTGCCAACGGCGCACGCATCCGCCTGGCCCCGCAGAAGAACTGGGAGGTCAACCAGCCCGTCCAACTGGCCAAGGTGCTGACGACCCTGGAAGGTATCCAGGCGGACTTCAACAAGGTGCAGACCGGCGGCAAGAAAATCTCGCTCGCCGACCTGATCGTGCTGGCCGGCGGTGCGGGCGTGGAGAAGGCGGCGAAAGATGCCGGCGTGAATATCGGCGTGCCTTTCGCTCCCGGCCGCATGGATGCGACCCCGGAGCAGACCGACGCCGAATCCTTTGCGCCGCTGGAGCCCATCGCGGATGGCTTTCGCAATTATCTGCGCGGGCCGCAGATGATGCTGCCGGAAGAGGCGCTGGTGGACCGGGCGCAGCTTCTGCGGCTGACCGCGCCGCAGATGACCGTGCTGGTGGGCGGGCTGCGCGTGCTGGGCGTGAATGCCGGAAGATCGCCGCGCGGCGCGTTCACGGTGCGGCCGGGCATGCTGACCAACGATTTCTTCGTCAACCTGCTCGACATGGGCACGGAGTGGGAGAAGAAGGACGACAACCTGTTCGAGGGCCATGACCGCAAGAGCGGCAAACCGCTTTGGACCGCTACCCGCGTCGACCTGATCTTCGGCTCGCACGCCCAGCTTCGCGCCATTGCCGAGGTCTATGCCCAGACCGGCGCGCACGAGAAGTTCGTCAAGGACTTTGTCGCGGCATGGGTCAAGGTAATGAACGCGGACCGGTACGACCTGCGCTGAAACCGTTCGGCCTGAAAAGAAGAACCCCGGGCCGCTTGCGCGCCCGGGGCTCTCCCATCCATCCGAAAATGACTGTCAACGATAATAATAGTGCCGATGGCCGTGACGGTCGATGTAATAGGAATTGCGGTCGCGATGGCGCCGGTAATGGCTGTGGTGATTGCAGTCATTGCTGCGTGCGATGGCATTGCCGGCAAAGCCGCCGGCCACACCGCCGATGATCGCACCGCCCAGCGAATGGGATGCCAGGCCGCCGATGGCTGCACCGCCGGCCGCGCCCAGCGCGGTTCCGGTATCGTGAGAATGGCCGCTGCACGCGTCCGCAAAGGCCGGGGCACCGCCCAGCGCAATCAGGGCCACGGCGGCAACTGCCAGGCGTTTCATGGCCAGATTTTTCATGGTGGTTCTCCAGTTGCCTTGGGTTCGTCCCGTTTACAGATCGAAAACGTACGCAGCAAAATATTGGTTCCCCGGAAGTGCCAGTCAGCAACGGGGCGTTTTGAGGGCGAATCGCGCCTCTAGGCCGGCACCAGCGCCGGATAGTCGGTATAGCCCTTCTCGCCACCGCTGTAGAAAGTGTCGGCATCCCAAGCATTCAGTGGCGCGCCGGTCCTCAATCGCGTCACCAGGTCGGGATTGGCGATGAACAGCTTGCCGAACGCCACCGCGTCGGCCCAGCCGTCGGCCAGCGCCTTCTGCGCGCTTTCAAAAGTGAAGCCTTCGTTGGCGATATAGACGCCGCCGAAAGCCTCCTTCAGCTTCGGCCCGATGCTTTCGGGATTGGTGATGGGCTTGGGGTTTCCCTGGCTGTCGACGGGCGCGGCATCCTTGCCGAAGACATATTCACGCGCCGCGATCCAGCCCAGGCCGCGCCGGCCCAGCTCGCGCGCGACGTAAGTGAAGGTGCCCAGCCTGTCGCTGTCGCCCATGTCGTGACTGTCCATGCGCGGTGCCAGGTGCATGCCCACGCGCTTTGGTCCCCACACTTCGGCGCAGACGTCGGCGACTTCCAGCATCAGCCGCGCGCGCTTTTCGCGCGTGCCGCCATAGGCGTCGGTGCGGCGGTTGGTGGAATCCTGCAGGAACTGGTCGAGCAAATACCCATTGGCGCCGTGGATGTGCACGCCATCAAAACCGGCGGCCCTGGCGTTTTCAGCACCCTTGCGATAGGCCGCGATGATGTCCGCGATCTCGGACAATTCGAGCGCCCGCGGGGTGACGAATTCGCGCTGCGGCCGGACCAGCGAGACGAAGCCCTTTGGCCGGACGGCACTGGGGGCTTCGGGAAGCGCACCGTTCAGGAAGATGGGATCGGAAATACGGCCCACATGCCAGAGCTGCAGCACCATGCGTCCACCCGCGCCATGAACGGCGCGGGTGACCTTCTTCCAGCCTTCCACCTGCTCGTCCGACCAGATGCCGGGCGTGGCGGCATAGCCCACGCCCATGGGCGTGACGGAAGTTGCTTCGGAGAAAATCAGGCCGGCGTCGGCGCGCTGGCGGTAATATTCGACCTGAAGGTCCGTGGGAACCCGCGTGTCGGGCGTGGCGCGGCGGCGGGTCAGGGGCGCCATAAGGATACGGTTGGGCAGGGCAATATCCCCGCACTGGAGCGGATCGAACAGCGTCGGCAACGGGAGCTCTCCGTAAGACGGTCATCGAAGAGTTAGGCAGCCACCCCGTCCCCTTCAACCCCGCCCGATTGTCGCGGCTATTGCAGGCGGGCGATGGCGCCCTCCAGGCGGGCGGCCAGGGCTGCCGCGTCGGCGCGCTTTTCCCGCTGTTCGGTCAGCACGTCCTCCGGGGCGCGGGCGACGAACTGTTCGTTGGACAGCTTGGCGTCGAAGCGGGCGATTTCGTCCTGCACCTTCTTGAGGTCTTTCTCCAACCGGGCGCGTTCCTTGGCAAAGTCGATCACGTCACCCAGCGGCAGCGCCACCACGGCCTCGCCCAGCACGAACTGGGCGGAGCCTCTGGGAATTTCAGCGCTAGCTTCGGCGGACGACAGGCGCGCCAGGGTGGCAATCACATCGATGTGCCGGGCCAGCCGCGCGGCGCTTTCAGCGGAGGCGCCGGTCAGGACCAGCGGAATTTTCGCTCCGGCGGGCACGTTCATTTCGGAGCGGACCGAGCGCACGCCTTTGATGAGGTCTATGACCCACACCATTTCAACGCAGGACGAATACCATTCGTTGGGTGGGGCTACCTCTGGCCAAGGCGCCACTAGCAACAAGCTGTCACGCGTGGCCGTCTGGGCCCACAGCTCCTCGGTGATGAAGGGCATGAAGGGATGCAGCAGCTTCAGGATCGTGTCCCGTGCCCAGGCGGTAGTGGCGCGGGTTTCTGCCTTGGCCACATCGCTCCCTGACTGGAAGATCGGCTTGGTGATCTCGACATACCAGTCGCAGAAAATGTCATAGACGAAGTGGTAGGCAGCATTGGCCGCATCGTTGAAGCGGAAGGCTTCAATGGCCGCGGTCACGTCTTTCACGGCCTCGGCGGTCTCGGCCACGATCCATCTGTTGACGGTCTCGGCCACGCCCGCGGGATCGAAGCTCGGCCCCGTCACGCAGCCGTTCATCTCGCAGAAGCGGGCGGTATTCCACAGCTTGGTGGCGAAGTTGCGCCCCGACTCCACGCGGGTGGGCCCGATGCGCATGTCGCGGTTCTGGCCGGCCGCCAGTGCCAGGGTGAAGCGCAGCGCGTCGGTGCCGAACTCATCCACCAGTGTCAGGGGATCGACCACATTGCCCTTGGTCTTGGACATCTTGGCGCCCTGCTCGTCCAGCACGCGGTTGTGGATCACCACGTCGCGGAACGGCACGTCGTCGAGGAACCAAAGGCCCATCATCATCATGCGGGCGACCCAGAAGAAGATGATGTCGAAGCCCGTCACCAGAACGCTGGTCGGGTAATAGCGTTTCAGTTCGATGGTGTCGTGCGGCCAGCCCAGGGTCGAGAACGGCCACAGCGCCGAGGAGAACCAGGTATCGAGAACGTCGGGATCGCGATAAATCACAGCGAGTTGAGGATTATCTCCAATACCCCAAGGATGCTTGAACGCTTCTTCACGCGAAGAGACGATCTCAATTTTGACGTCAGGACCGTAGTACTCTTGTGCGGCCTCTAGAAATTTCTCTTCCGATTCACAGGCAAATATCTTTCCTTCAAACGAAGTCTGAACTTTGCCGTTTGCCGCGCTCGGGCCATACCAAATTGGAATCTGGTGGCCCCACCACAGCTGGCGGGAAATGCACCAGGGCCGGATGTTCTTCAGCCAGCCGAAATAGATGTTGGCCCAGTTCTCGGGGTGGAATTTTGTCCGCCCGTCCTCGACCGCCTTGATCGCCTTGGCCGCCAGCGGCTCGACGTTCAGGTACCACTGTTCTGTCAGGAAGGGTTCCAGCACCACCGTCTTGGTCTTTTCGTCGTGCGGCACCGAATGGGTGATGTCGTCGATCTGCGCCAGAAGGCCGGCGGCATCCAGGTCGGCGACGACCTTCTTTCTTGCCGCCTCGCGCGACAGGCCGCGATAGGGCGCGGGCACGTCGTTGTTCATCGTGCCGTCCTTGTTCATGATATTGATCAGCGGCAGCTCGTGGCGCTTTCCGACTTCGAAGTCGTTGAAGTCATGGCCGGGGGTGATCTTGACCGCGCCGGTGCCCTTTTCGGGATCGGAATGTTCGTCGGCGATGATGGGGATCAGCCGGCCGGTCAGCGGCAGCACCGCCATCCTGCCGACCAGATGCTTGTAGCGTTCGTCATCGGGATGCACCGCCACGGCCGTGTCGCCCAGCATGGTTTCCGGCCGGGTGGTGGCGATGGTGATGAATTCGTCGCTGTCCTCGATCGGATAGCGGATGTGCCAGAGGTGCCCGCGCACCTCGATATTCTCGACTTCCAGGTCGGACACCGCCGTCTGCAGGCGCGGGTCCCAGTTCACCAGCCGCTTGTCGCGATAGATCAGGCCCTGGCGGTGCAGCTCGACGAACACCTTGGTGACGGCTTTGGAGAGCCCCTCGTCCATGGTGAAGCGCTCGCGCGACCAGTCCGCGCTGGCGCCCAGCCGGTGCTGCTGTTCGACGATGGCGCCGCCGGATTCGGCCTTCCACTTCCAGACCTCTTCCAGGAATTTCTCACGGCCCAACCCCACGCGGCTCATCTGCCGCTCGGCAAGCTGGCGCTCGACGATCAGTTGGGTGGCGATGCCGGCATGGTCGGTGCCCGGCTGCCAGAGCACGTCCTTGCCGCGCATGCGCTCGAAGCGGGCCAGGATGTCCTGCAGCGTGTTATTGAGGGCGTGGCCGATATGCAGCCGCCCGGTGACGTTGGGCGGCGGGATGACAATGGAAAATGCCTCGGCCTCGGGGCGCGTGCCGCAGCGGAAGGCGCCGGATGCCTCCCACCTGGCGGATATGCGCGCTTCCACGTCCTTGGGATTGAAGGTCTTGTCGAGCATGGCCTGGCCGGAAATCGTCTTTGGGGAGACGGGCTTTCCGGCTTTTTGCCAGTCAGGTCAAGTCTTTTGCGGCTTGCCGCAAGGCGCGGGGATTTAGCGCCTGGAGCCGCGGGCCTTGACGACGCGCTCGACCTCGGCGCGGACGGCCCCTTCCAGCAGGGCAGGGAAATGCTCGTCCATCCAGGCGCGGATCACCGGCTTCACACCCTCGATCACGGCGGCGGAATTGTCGGCCAGATACCTCTTCAGAACCGGCTCGAAGCTCTCGCGCACGGCGCGCTCGAACACGGTTTCGACCGTGGCGCCGTCCACCGGCGCGATCGGCGCGGCGGGAGCGGCGGCAGGCGCCTCCTCCTCCTCGTCGGGAATGGCGGCAAAAACGTCATCCATCGCCTTGCGGGTGGTTTCGGAGAAAATGTCGCTGGCAGGCGCGGCTTCGGCCGGTTCGAACACCACGTCATGTTCGGGTTCCGGGGCGGGAGCCGGTTCCGGCGCGGGTGCCACAACCTCCTGGGCCACCACTTCGTGGGTCAGCTCCAGCACGTCCTCTTGCTCGAACACCGGTTCGGGCTCGGGAACCGGTTCGGGCCGCGGCGGGGCGGCAGGCGTTTCGGACGCCGTTTCAGGCGCATCCTCGGAGATGATCTTGCGGATGGAGGCGAGAATTTCCTCCATCGTGGGCTCATGCTGCGGGTTCGACATCGATCGGCTCCACCTGGTGTCCCGTCCGGGGACAGCCGCCCCGGCAAAGCTCTCAAGACCCTAGGATAGTGCCAGCCTGAAGGCAAAGATAAGGTTAAGGATATTGCCCGCAAAGCGGTGCAAAAACCCAGAAGAACAGCGCATTCGACCTAGAAGATGAAACCCATCGCCTTCTTGAAGCCTGCCAGCAGGGGTACGTCGGCGTCGAAGTCCGGCCGCTGGCCGATGACGCCATGTTCCTTGAGGAACAGCCGGGCACGGCCATGGGCGCCCTCGTTAATCACTGTTACCAGGCGGCCGCCCTCGCCCAGCTGGGACAGCAGCGTTTCCGGCGTCTGTTCGATGGCGCCGTTGACGAAGATCACGTCATAGGGGGCTTCGTCCTTGAAGCCCTCGATCAGGGCGCCCTGGGTCACCGCGATTTGCCCCACGGCCCGGGCCAGCGTCTCGGTGGCGATGCGCACCAGGTCGGCATCCTGCTCCAGCGCCACGACCGACCCGCCCAGGCGGGCCAGGACGGCGGAGGAATAACCGGTGGCGCAGCCCACATCCAGAACCTTGTCCTGGGCCGTCACCCGGGCAAGCTGCACCAGCTTGGCGAAGCTGCGCGGGTCCAGCAGGTAGCGGCCGGGGGCGACCGGCACCGGCACGTCGGCATAGGCCAGTGCCCGGCTGGCGGCGGGGACGAAACGCTCGCGCGGCACCGCATCGAGGGCGGCCAGGATGCGCGGATCGGTGACGTTGCTGGTGCGGATCTGGGCTTCGATCATGTTGAAGCGCGCGGTGGCGGACATGGGGCCGTCCCTGGTGGAGAATGCGCCTGGCTTATAGGGCCCCCACCCCGCCCTGACAACGCGGCCTTTTCTTCGTTCACGGCAGGCGCGCTGCGCGCGCCGCCTTCGCGGAGGCGGCAGGCTTCTGCCGGGGCGCGTCGCCCCGTCGAGAGCGGCAAAAGGTTGTGGTGGCACGCGGCAATCTGTTATAGCCGCCGGCCGCTTGCCGGTTCGCCGGCGGACGCAAGACGAGGCCACGTGGCGGAGTGGTGACGCAGCGGACTGCAAATCCGCGTACCCCGGTTCAATTCCGGGCGTGGCCTCCAATTTTCCAGACTGCTTCATTTATTTCGGTCGCGCGGGCGACGCTCCTGTTCGTACGCTGCCGCTACGAACCGCTCCGGGCTGCCCGGCGCTCCTCCGTTGAAATTAAAGCCAAAATTGCTGTGCTCAAGGAGACCGGTGGAATTCCAGCGAATTCGCTACAGAAATTCCTTAATCGGCTGTAATGCTCCGACTGTCCAAAAATGGGGAATCCAATGATCCGCACCAAGTCGCTTGCCGTCGCCGGCTGGCTCGCCGTATCAGCCACGCCCGCCCTGTCGGCGGAAATCCTGATCCACGACGCAAAGTCCCAGCCTGAAAGCCTGACCGTGGCGGCCAATGGCGATCTGTTTGTCGGCAGCGCCAGCACGCCGTTCGTCTACAGGATCAAGAAGGGTACCACGGCCGTCGAGCCCTTTGTCGATGCCACCGCGGAAGGACCCGGCACATTCTTTTTCGGCCAGCTTGCCGACAATGCCACCAATACCCTGTGGACCTGCCAGCTCACGCCGGTGCCAAGCGTCACCCCCGTGCAGCGTCACACCGCACTTCGGGGCTTTGACATGGCCACCGGCAAGGAGAAATTGCGCTGGAACCTGCCGGGCGACAACACGACCTGCAACGACATCGCCATCGGGCCGGACAAGGCGGTCTATGTTTCGGATACCGCCAACGCGCGGATTTATCGTCTGGCGCCGGGCGCGACATCCGCCGAACTTTATCTCGAGCATCGCAACCTGACCGGCATCGACGGCCTGACCTTTCTGAACGGAACGCTCTATTTCAACAGCGTGTTCTTCAACACGCTCTACCGCGTTCCGGTGGGCGCCGACGGCAAGCCGGGCACCCCGGTCCAGATATGGATGGATGCGCCGGTCAAGGGCATCGACGGCATCCGCGCCTCCAACGGCAAGCTGCTCCAGGCCGAAAATGGTTCGGGCAAGGTTCACAGCCTGACGCTGATGGATGGCGACCGCGCCCATGTGACCGTGCTGAAGGATGGCCTGGACACCCCGACGGGCGTGGAACCGGCCGGAGACACGATCTGGATCGCCAATCGCGGCGCCGGCCAGGCTGTCTCCATCCCCATGCCGCGGTAAGGCTGGCGGTGCCTGTCGGGGCAGTTGGTCCGGCCTGCGGTACGAAAACAGGCCATGGGAACTTTTTTTCGCTCACGCGGCAGGATGGTTAAGCTGTTGTTAACCGTCGTGGGGTCATCATCCCGCCGTCTTCCTTGAAGACACCCCACCATTACCCAACGCCTTGGGGCCGGGTTCGCCCGGCCTCATTTTTTTGCGCCCGGCGGCGGCATCCCCGCGGAATGGCTTGGGATTTTGGTCCAGAATTTCCGCTGGCCATGGCAATCAAGTCGCGCTAGATAGCGCGCCCTGTTCCTCGGTAGCTCAGTGGTAGAGCAATCGGCTGTTAACCGGTTGGCCGTAGGTTCGAATCCTACCCGGGGAGCCATTTCTTCCGCCTCTCGCGGGGATTTGCTCAAGAAAATCGAACGTTTATCGCCCATTATTCATGCCGGGCCGCAGGGCTCTTGTGGCTGGCCGCGCACCACCATACGCCCCCGATCAGCGCCGCGATGGCCGCCGATTCGATTGCCGTGGGCCAGCGTCCCGCCAGGATGAAGCTGTACAGTAGCGCGAACAGCGTTTCGAACACCACGAGCTGGGCGGTCATGGTCAGCGGCAGAAGCCTGCTGGCATAATTCCAGAAGCCGTTTCCGATCACCGAGGCGCTGATGGCGGTGCCGCAACTGGCCAGCAGGAATCGCGTCCAGTCCATGTGCGGATGAACAGTGCCGGGCCACAGGAAGACGGGCCCTGCCAGCACCAGCGCCTCTGCGCCGCTGACCACGCCCAAGAGCAGCGACCAGTCATGCGCGCTCACGTGCGGCAGGCGTTGGACGCAGCGGGTGTTGCCGACCGCAAACGCCCCCCACGAGGCCAGCGCGCCCGCCGCACAAAAAAGGCCGATCAAGCGCTCCTGCCAGCTGCCATGCGCTGTTCCATGGGCCAGCGACGCGAAGGAGATCAGCACCACGCCCGCAACCGCCAGCGCCAGCGAGGGTGCCAGCTTGCCAAGCGGCACGGCACCCTCCTCCTGGGTGCCCACGATGGTGATCACAACCGGCAGAAGTCCCACGATCAGGGCGGTGGGCGCCGGGCCTGCCAGCTGTACCGCCAGTGCCAGGAAGATGTAGTAGACGATGTTGCCGGCCAACCCCAGCCAGGCAAGTGACAGCCAGTCAGCGCTGGCGAGCTTGGCGGACAGCCTGCGCCAGCCCGGCGCCGCCAGGATGGCCGAGACCATGCCATAAGCCAGGTACCGGGCCACCGAGATCTGGGCGGGCGAGAAATCCGGCGTCAGGCTCGGCGCCAGGAAGACCAGGCCCCACAGCGCGCCCGCCAGCACGCCGCTCCCCACCCCCAGCATCATGTTGCGGTTCATCGGGCGACTCTCCGGCGCCAGCCTATCGGCAAAATCGGCCTTGAGCGGGACGACGCGGCAGGCACAATGGAGGCATGAAGACGCATCTTCTCGCTTTGGGGCTGCTGGCGGCCGGGGCTGCACAGGCCGATGTCCGGCATGAAGCCTGGCAGGTCCGACACCAACCCGACCGTTTCGTCGACCGGGTGATGATGGAAGCCTTTGCCGACGCCGACAAAGGCCCGGCACGGCTGTCGCTCTATTGCGATACCGAGAACGGGTTTCGCGTGATGCTGATGCCGCACCAGGCCCTGATGCCGGAGGGGCCCGCCCAGATCAGCTTCCGCATCGATGACGGTGCGCCGGTGACGCTCAGCGGCAACGCCTTTGGCGATGACACCACTGATGTCGTGACTGTCTATGGTACGGCGCACATCCAGCCGGCGCTTGCCGCGGCCAGGCATGTGGCAATCCATTATGCGGGCGGCGGCGCATCGGGCGACCTGGGCTTCACCTTTGCCGGACTGGCCGCAGGCGAGCCGCAGGTGATGAAGATCTGTCCGGTCCGCTAGCCGCGTCCGCGATAGGGTTGGACACCGGGATCCGGCAACCACACGCCTTTGGGCAGCGTGCCCGTCTGCCAGAAGACGTCGATGGGAATGCCGCCGCGTGGATACCAATAGCCGCCGATGCGGAGGTATTTTGGCTTGATCGCCTTCACGATGCGCCTGGCGATGGCGATGGTGGTGGCTTCATGGAAGCTGCCGACGTTGCGGAAGCTGGTGAGATAGAGCTTCAGCGACTTGGATTCGACGATTCTCCTGCCAGGCACATAGTCGATGACGAAATGGGCGAAGTCGGGCTGGCCGGTGATCGGGCAAAGCGTCGTGAACTCCGGCGCGGTAAAGCGCACCACATAATCGGCATCGGGATGCGGGTTGGGCACTGCTTCCAGCACCGCCTCATCCGGGCTTTGCGGCTGGGCCACGAACTTGCCGAGCTGGGTGAGTTTTTTGGCCATCAAATCTCCTGTTTCCCCGCCTGTCGAAGCACGAGCATCACAACTCATACACGCAGGTCTGGCCGTAGGAGGGCCGGCGCAGCTTGACCCGTGCAACCTCCGGCAGTTGGGCCCTGGCCTTTTCGAAGATGAAGCGGGCCAGGTTTTCCAGCGTCGGCTTGGAAAGTCCTTCGATCTCGTTCAGCAGGCGATGGTCCAGCAGCTCGCGGATGGACTTCAGCGTGGCATCGACCTCGCCGAAATCGCGCAGGAAGCCGGTCTCGGGGTCCGGCTCGCCGCGCAGCGTCACCTCGGCGTAAAAGGAGTGACCATGCATGCGGCGGTATTCCGGGGCGCCCTCCAGATAGTGCGCGGCGTCGAAGCCGAATTCCTGTGTGATCTCGATCATGCGCTTCAATTAACCAGCGGAAAGGCGGTTTTAAAGACCGGCCTGGTTCAAGGAGGGGGCTTCTGACGCCTTGCCGCTTCCCGGTCAAGGATTAACGCAAAAGTGGATTGCGCCGGGCGCCGGGAGCGCCAAAATAGGCATCATGACAAGATCCTTGCGCGGCTTCCTGAAATGGCTGGCGGAACCGGCCCTTGTGGCGGCGGTGATGGTATGTGCCACGACGGCCATCGCCCAGCCCTTTTACGTCCCCTCCGGCTCGATGGAGCCGACCATCCAGATCGGCGACGCCCTTCTGGGCAGCAAGTTCGCCTATGGCTACAGCCGCTATTCCCTGCCCTATGGCGTGGGGCCTGATGCCAGCGGGCGCCTGTTCGGGCGGCTGCCGCGGCGCGGCGACGTGGTCGTCTTCCGCCTGCCCCGCGATCCTGCCGTGACCTATGTAAAGCGGGTGGTGGGCCTGCCCGGCGACCGTATCCAGATGATCGATGGCCGGCTCATCATCAACGGCGCGGAAGTGCCGCTGAAGCGCGAAGGCTCCGGCCAGGTGGAAGAGGAAGACGGCAGCCACCGCGCCATCGCCCGCTACATCGAGACGCTGCCCGGCGGCGCGGCGCATCCCATCTTCAAGTCGGGCTGGGACGGCCCGCTGGACAACACCGCCGAGATGGTGGTGCCCAAGGGCCATGTCTTCATGATGGGCGACAACCGGGACAATTCGCTGGACAGCCGCGTGGCGGCCGCCGATGGCGGCGTGGGCATGGTGCCGATGGAGAATCTGGTGGCGCGCGCCGACATCACGCTGGGTTCGGTCGATTTCCTCAACGCGCGAAATCCGGCGAGCTGGCTGGGCAGCATACGCCTGTCGCGGTTTCTGCGATTGATTTGAACCCCTCCGGCCTTCGTGTGCGCCGAGAGGGTGAATTAAAGCGCGTCGTCGCCGGTTTCGCCGGTGCGCACGCGCAGCGACTGTTGCAGATCGAGCACGAATATCTTGCCATCGCCGATGCGCCCCGTCCGGGTGGCCTGGGTGATGGTGGCGACCACGTCCTCGGTGCGGGCGGACGGAACCGCGATTTCCAGCTTCAGCTTGGGCAGGAAGGCGATGCGGTATTCGGCGCCGCGATAGATTTCGGTATGACCCTTCTGGCGGCCATAGCCGCGCACTTCGCTGACGGTCATGCCCTGGATGCCGATATTGGTCAGGGCTTCGCGCACCGGGTCGAGCCGATGGGGCTGGATGATGGCAATGATCAGCTTCATCTCATTCTCCTATCGCATCACGTGATAGCCGGTTTCGCCATGGGCGGCGAAATCCAGGCCGGTGGTTTCGCCTTCGGGATCGATACGCAGGCCTACCGTCAGCGCGGCCAGTTTGGTGATCGCGAAGGTGACCACCGCCGACCACAGCGCGACGCTGACCACGCCGATGAGCTGGGCGGTGAACTGGCCGGTCATCCCAAGGGCGGACGGAACACCGCCGGTGCCGATCATCGCCAGGAAGGGCAGCAGCAGCGTGCCCAGCGCGCCGCCGACGCCATGCACGCCAAGAACGTCGAGCGCGTCATCGACCTGCATCGCCCTTTTCACCAGCACGACCGCCGCGAAACAGAGACCGCCCGCGACGGCACCCAGGATGACGGCAGCCAGGGGGCCCACTACGCCGGCGGCCGGGGTGATCGCGGCCAGGCCCGCGATCGTGCCGGTGACCGCGCCCACCAGGCTGGGCTTGCCGAAGCGCACCCACTCGATCGCCATCCACACGATTGTGGCGGTTGCGGCGGAAAGATGAGTGACCAGCATCGCCATGCCGGCATCGGCGCCGGCCGACAGCGCGCTGCCGGCATTGAATCCGAACCAACCGACCCACAGCAGCGAGGCACCCACCATCACCATCCATGGCGCGTGCGGCGGGCGGATGCCGTGGGGGAAGTCCTGGCGCGGGCCCAGCATGGCGGCGACAACCAGGGCGGAGACGCCTGCCGTCACGTGCACGACGATGCCGCCGGCGAAATCGATCGTGCCGCGCGCCGCCAACCAGCCGCCGCCCCACACCCAGTGACACACCGGCACATAGACCAGCAGCAGCCACAGGCCGGAGATCAGCAGCACCGCGCCGAAGCGGATGCGCTCGACATAGGCGCCTACAATCAGGGCCGGAGTGATGACCGCAAAAGTCATTTCGAACATCACGAAGACGCTTTCGGGGATCGCCAGGCCCGGATGTGGGGCGGCCCGGCCGATATGGGCCAGTAGGACAGCGTGGGTGTCACCCAGCCAGGGACCGGTGCCGCTGAAAGCCAGGCTGTAGCCCACGGCAAACCACAGCAGCGAGGCCAGGCATGCCACCGCAAAACACTGGACCAGCACGGAAAGGATGTTCTTTGCCTGGACCAGCCCGCCATAAAAGAGGCCAAGTGCGGGAAGGGTCATCAGGAGCACCAGCCCCGTGGCGCTGATCATCCAGGCCGTATTGCCGCTGTCGATCACGTTGCTCCCCGCCCCTGTTCGATCCGATTGCCCATCGAAAGAGCAATTCGTCTGCCTATTTGTTGGGCACCATTGTCGGGCGGAGAGGGTGCTGGCAAGAGGCCTGTGTGCGGCAAAGCGCCGGTGGCGCCGGTCATCCGCCTGCCAAATGCCCGCGACAGCATGGCCACAATGGCAATGTTGCGCCCGGGTAATGCCCATGCTAACTGGCACCGCGCCCGTTGGGGTGACTCGGGGGCGCTAAGAATAAGTCAAATAAATCAATAGACTAAGCCAAAGTTCGACGGCCGCCGGCGCGACGAAATCGCCGGAGCCGCAAAGGATGAATGTGACGAGCGAAAAGGCGGAAACGGGACTGGCGGGACGCTACGCCACGGCCCTGTTCGAACTGGCCCGCGACCAGGGCGCGGTTGATACGGTAAGTGCCGATCTGACGACCCTGAAGCGCGCCATTCATGAGAGTCCGGACCTGGCGCGGCTGGTCAAGTCGCCCATATTCGGTGCCGAAGAACAGGCAGGGGCGCTGGCGCCCGTGCTGGCGCTGATCGGCCTGTCGCCGCTCTCCACCAAATTCGTGCGCACCGTCACGCACAAGCGCCGTCTGTTTGCGCTGGAAGCCATCATCGCCGCCTATGAGCGGCTCGTGGCGCGCAGCAGGGGCGAGATGGAAGCGGAAGTCACCGCCGCCCGCCCGCTGAACGATGGCGAGGTCGCCGAACTGAAATCCGTGCTCAAGGCGCGCCTTGGGCGCGAGCCACGCCTGAACAGCCGCGTCGACCCCGCCCTTCTGGGCGGCCTGGTGGTCAAGGTCGGTTCGCGCATGATCGATACGTCTCTTCGCACCAAGCTCGATGGGCTGCGTGCGGCCATGAAAGGAAACTAGGCAATGGACATCCAGCCCGCAGAAATCTCGGCCATTCTGAAGCGCGAGATCCAGAATTTCGGCGCCGAGGCGAAGGTCTCGGAAGTCGGCGAAGTGCTGAGCGTCGGCGACGGCATCGCCCGCGTCTATGGCCTGGACAATGTGCAGGCCGGCGAGATGGTCGAGTTTCCCGGCGGCATCAAGGGCATGGCCCTGAACCTGGAAACCGACAATGTCGGTTGCGTGATCTTCGGCTCGGACGCCACCATCAAGGAAGGCGACACCGTCAAGCGCACAGGCGCCATCGTCGAAGTCCCGGTGGGCAAGGGCCTCTTGGGCCGCGTGGTCGATCCCCTGGGCAATCCCATCGACGGCAAGGGCGAACTGACCAATATCGCCGAACGCCGCCGCGTCGATGTGAAGGCCCCGGGCATCATCCCGCGCAAATCGGTGCATGAGCCGGTGCAGACGGGCCTGAAGGCCATCGACACGCTGATCCCGATCGGCCGCGGCCAGCGCGAACTGATCATCGGCGACCGCCAGACCGGCAAGACCGCCGTGGCCATCGACGCCATCATCAACCAGAAGGCCGTCAACGCCGGCAACGACGAAAAGGCCAAGCTGTACTGCATCTATGTCGCCATCGGACAGAAACGCTCCACCGTGGCGCAGATCGCCAAGACGCTGGCCGATGCGGGCGCGCTGGAATACACGATCATCGTCTCGGCCACCGCATCCGAGCCCGCGCCGCTGCAGTTCCTGGCGCCCTTTTCCGGCTGCGCCATGGGCGAGTGGTTCCGCGACAACGGCATGCATGCGCTGATCATCTACGATGATCTTTCCAAGCAGGCCGTGGCCTATCGCCAGATGTCGCTCTTGCTGCGCCGTCCGCCGGGCCGCGAAGCCTATCCGGGCGACGTCTTCTATCTGCACAGCCGCCTGCTGGAACGCGCCGCCAAGCTGAACGAGGACAATGGCGCCGGTTCGCTGACCGCCCTGCCCGTCATCGAAACCCAGGCCAACGACGTGTCGGCCTATATCCCGACCAATGTGATCTCGATCACAGACGGCCAGATTTTCCTTGAGACGGACCTGTTCTATCAGGGCATCCGTCCGGCGGTGAATGTGGGCATTTCGGTGTCGCGCGTGGGCTCGTCCGCCCAGATCAAGGCGATGAAGACCGTCGCCGGGCCGATCAAGGGCGAACTGGCGCAGTATCGCGAAATGGCGGCCTTTGCGAAGTTCGGTTCGGACCTTGACGCCGCCACCCAGAAGATGCTGGCGCGCGGCGAGCGCCTGACCGAGCTGCTCAAGCAGCCCCAGTACAAGCCCTTCGCGGTTGAAGAGCAGGTCGCCGCGATTTACGCCGGCACGCGCGGCTATCTGGATCCCTTCCCGACCAACAAGGTGCAGGCATTCCAGGACGCGCTTCTGTCCAAGCTGAAGACCGCATATCCGCAGTTCCTGGAAGGCATCCGCACCGAAAAGACGCTGACGCCGGCGCTGGAAGAGATGCTGAAAAAGGCGTTGGGCGAAGTCACCAAGAGCTTCGGCTGAAGGAACTGACCCGCGATGGCATCCGTCAAGGAAATGCGCACCCGGATCGGAAGCGTGAAGTCCACGCAGAAGATCACCAAGGCGCTTCAGATGGTCGCGGCGGCCAAGCTGCGCCGCGCCCAGCAGGCGGCTGAAGCCGCCCGTCCTTACGCCGCGCGCATGGCCGGGGTGATCGCCAACCTGGCGGCCGGCGTGTCCGGGCCGTCGGCGCCGCTGCTTCTGGCCGGCACCGGCCGGGACCAGAGGCATCTGGTGATCGTGGCGACCTCCGACCGGGGCCTGGCCGGCGGCTTCAATTCTTCCATCGTGCGCGCGGCGCGCGAGAAGATCGGCTCGCTTCTGGCGGCGGGCAAGGACGTGAAGATCATCACAGTGGGCCGCAAGGCGCGCGACCAGCTCAAGCGCAATTACAGCGACCGCTACATCGCCAATTATGAGCTGGGACTGAAGACGCCCAGCCTTTCCATGGTCAAGCCGATCGCGCAGCGGGTGCTGGATGCCTATGCGGCGGGCGAGTTCGACGTGGTGACGCTGGTCCATTCCACCTTCAAGTCGGTGGTCAGCCAGAGCCCCCGCGTGCTGCAGCTGATCCCCGCGCAGATGGAAACCGGCGGCCCGGCGCCCTTCTACGACTATGAGCCGGACGAGGACACGATCCTGCAGGCGCTGCTGCCCCAGAACATCTCCGTCCAAATCCTGTCGGCGCTGCTGGAGAACAATGCCGGTTTCTTCGCCAGCCAGATGACGGCCATGGACAACGCGACCCGCAACGCGGGCGACCTGATCAAGGCCCTGACCATCCAGATGAACCGCACCCGTCAGGCGCAGATCACCAAGGAACTTATCGAAATCATCTCCGGCGCCGCCGCCGTTTAATACAGAGAAAGAAAAAGCCATGACCAAGACCAATGCCAAGGGCCGCCTGAGCCAAGTGATCGGCGCCGTCGTCGACGTCGTCTTCGAGGACGGCAATCTGCCCGCCATCCTGAACGCAATCGAAACCACCAACACCGACGCCAAGACCGGCAAGAAGGTGCGCCTGGTGTTCGAAGTCGCCCAGCACCTGGGCGAGAACGCGGTGCGCGCCATCGCCATGGACACCACCGAGGGCCTGGTGCGCGGCCAGGAAGTGATCGACACGGGCGCCCCGATCCGCGTGCCGGTCGGCCCCGCCACCCTGGGCCGCATCATGAACGTGATCGGCGAACCGATCGACGAAGCCGGCCCGATCAGCCAGGAACACACCTCGCCGATCCATCGCGAAGCACCCAGCTTTGCCGAACAGGCGGGCTCGGCGGAAGTTCTGGTCACCGGCATCAAGGTCATCGACCTGCTCTGCCCCTACACCAAGGGCGGGAAGATCGGCCTGTTCGGCGGCGCCGGCGTGGGCAAGACCGTGACCATGCAGGAGCTGATCAACAACATTGCCAAAGCCTATGGCGGCTATTCCGTGCTGGCAGGTGTGGGCGAGCGTACGCGCGAGGGCAACGACCTCTATCACGAGATGATCGAGTCCAACGTGAACGTCGATCCCAAGAAGGCGGGATCGGCCGAGGGTTCGAAATGCGCCCTCGTCTATGGCCAGATGAACGAGCCGCCGGGCGCGCGTGCCCGCGTGGCGCTGACCGGCCTGTCGGTCGCGGAATATTTCCGCGATGTCGAGGGCAAGGATGTGCTGCTGTTCATCGACAACATCTTCCGCTTCACCCAGGCCGGTTCGGAAGTGTCGGCGCTTCTGGGCCGTATTCCATCGGCGGTGGGCTATCAGCCGACGCTGGCGACCGAGATGGGCAACCTGCAGGAGCGCATCACCTCCACCACCAAGGGTTCGATTACCTCGGTACAGGCGATCTACGTGCCCGCCGACGATTTGACCGACCCGGCGCCCGCCACCTCGTTCGCACATCTCGACGCCACCACCGTGCTGTCGCGCGACATCGCTTCGCTGGGCATCTTCCCGGCGGTGGACCCGCTGGACAGCACCAGCCGAATCCTGGACCCCCAGGTGATCGGCGAGGAGCACTACGCGATCGCCCGCCGCGTGCAGGAAGTGCTGCAGCAGTACAAGGCGCTGAAGGACATCATCGCCATCCTGGGGATGGACGAACTCTCTGAAGACGACAAGCTGATCGTGGCGCGCGCGCGCAAGATCCAGCGCTTCCTGTCGCAGCCCTTCTTCGTCGCCGAGCAGTTCACCAACTCGCCCGGCAAGTTCGTGGAATTGGCCGACACCATCCGCAGCTTCAAGGCGATCGTGGACGGCGAATATGACCACCTGCCCGAGCAGGCTTTCTACATGGTCGGCGCCATCGAGGAAGTCGTGGCCAAGGCGCAGAAGATGGCGGCCGAAACCAGCAAGGCGGCCTAAACCGTGGCAACGAACAAGATCGCCTTCGACTTGGTTTCGCCCGAGAAGCTCCTGCTCTCGGCCCGGGCCGACATGGTCACGGTGCCGGGCACCGAGGGCTATATGGGCGTGATGGCGGGGCACAGCCCCCTCGTCTCCACCCTGCGCGCCGGCATGATCGACGTGGCTGTAGACGGCAAGGACGACCGCTATTTCATCAAGGGCGGCTTTGCCGAGATCAATCCGGAGAAGATCACCGTGCTGGCCGAGGAAGCCGTGCCCATGACCGAGTTGGATATCGCCGTGCTGGACCAGCGCATCCGGGACGCGCAGGAAGACGAGATCGCCGCCAAGACCGATGCCGAGCGTTTGCGCGCGGCGCAACTGGTCGACGATCTTAAGCTGGTTCGGGCCGCATTCTGAACAAAGCCCAGATCAATCCCAGCGCACCCGCGATACAGGCCCAGGCGAAGACGTCGCCGATCCGGGTATAGAGGGTGGGACCCGGCCCCGGCGCGACATCTACCCGGATCGCGGTGAGCCCCGGCGCGTTGGTGTCAGCACGGGCCAGTATGCGGCCCCGCGCGTCGGACACGGTTTCCAGCCCCTTGAAGGCCGACCGCACCACGGCAAAGCCATTTTCCACACCGCGCATAACCGCCATGCGGGCATGAATCCAGCCGTCCGCAACAAAGTCGCTGGCGGGTACCGCCAGGATTCGGATATCGCCCTCAGCCTCGCCGGCGATGGCATCAGTGCGCAGGGTGCGTGGGAAATCCAGGTCCTTGCAGATCGCCACGGCGCGGCCACGGCCCAGAAGACCGGGTGCCCGGCCCGGTGTGAACTTGTCTTCGAAAGGCGTCAGCAAGTGGCGCTTGTCATAGACAAGCCGGCCGCCATCCGGCGTGAAGGTGATGGCGGTGTTGCGCGAGGGCTTCACCCACAGCACCCCCGCGACGATGGTCGCGCCGGTGTCACGCGCCGCGTCCGCCAGCGGCATCAGCGCGGCCCGGCGCCAGGATGGATCGACCAGCAATGCGCCTTCCGGGATGACGATCAGGCGCGCGCCCTTTGCCGCTTCGGCGCGCGCCGCACGGGCATATTCCTGCGCCATCCCATGCGTCGCGGTCTCGTCCAGCTTGCGCGAGGCTTTCAGCCGCGCATTCCAATCCGACAGCGCAGCAACCTTGACCGGCGCGCCTTGCGGCAACATCAGCCGCGCCTGGCCGTAAAGCAGGCACAGCACGCATATTCCTACACCGATCCAGGCGGTGCCGCGCCTGCCATGCGCCGCCAACGCCAATGCGTTGGCGAACAGGCAAAGGAGGAACGTGACAGCATAAAGCCCGAACAGCGAGGCGACCTGAACGGCGGGCACAAACGCCACCTGCGAATAACCCAGTGCCCCCCAGGAGCCGTGCGGCGATACCAGCCCCACAAGGTATTCGGCCGCCGTCCAGAGCGTGGGAAAGCCGAACAGCGTGGCGATGGGCGGCAGGGCGTCCCGAATCCGGCGTGCCAGCAGCAGGATGCCACCAAAGCCCGCGCCACCGCCAATTATCGCGCCCACGGCCGTCGCAAGAAGCGGCAGCCCATAGACCTGGGCCATATAGAGCTGTCCCGCTGCGAAGCCGGCCATGCCGGCCAGGAACACCTCCCGGCGGGTCGCCTGGCCATAGGCCAGCCACAGAAGCGGCAGCGGGGCTATCCAGGCCAGGCCCCAGACAGCATCGACGCCCTGGCTGAGATAGAACATCCCCGCCGCCAGCACGGCACAGATCAGCGCGGTCATGGTGCTTCCTTCAGAAACGAATGCAGGCAATGGTGCAGCGCGCGCTGATAGGCGGCGCGGAATTCCGCTTCGCTGGAAAAACGGCCGGCGCGGTACATGGACACCAGGCCCTGGGTGATGGCCGCGAAGCTGAGGGCGATCTCCAGCGGCGGTACCGGCAGCAGCAATCCCTGCTCACCCGCCTCGGCCACCCGCGCCAGGATCTGGCGCATCACCGGTGAGCGGCCCTGCGCGAAATCGGCCGGATAGCGGCGGGCCGCGCCGGCGCTGAGCAGGAAGGCGGCTTCGTAGCGGCGCGGCTCGGACAGGGCGAAATCCAGATAGGCTTCGCCAACCGCGGCCAGCCAGCCGACGGCTGTCTTTTCCGTAATGGCGGAAACCAGCGCTTCCCAGGCCGCCATGCCGTCCAGCATCAGCGCGTCCTTCAGCGCTTCCTTGTCGGCATAGTGGCGATAGATCGCCATGGGCGTGATGCCAACGTTGGCGGCGATGCGGCGCATGGAAAGCCCCGCCTCGCCTTCGGCGTCGAACAGGGCGCGAGCGGCAGCAAGGATACGGTCGCGAGTGGGCTCGGCCAGCATGGTATACACCGTATACGTATGCGGCCATGTGTCAAGGCCAAGTCTGTCAAACCCGTTGCAATGAAAGCGGGAAGGCCGCTAACCCTCAGATCACGCTCGCTTCGCGGGCGCGGCGTCTTTTGCTATAAGGCGTTCTTGCGAGGAGCGGCAATCATGACGGTCGCAACCGTCTACAAGCAGGGCTGGAGCCTGGATGAGGTCCATTGGCACCTGTTCGACCCCCACAAGGTCGAACCCGCCATGCTGGCCGCGGTGAAGGCGGCGGCCCTGGTGGAATACAACGCCCCCGATTACGTCTCCTATCTCAAGCGCGTCTTCGCCGATGGAGGCCCGCAGACCCTGGATGCCATAGAGCAGTGGGGCCGCGAGGAATCCCAGCATGGCAAGGCGCTGGGCCGGTGGGCCGAAATGGCCGATCCCGGCTTTCGGATGGATGAAGCCTTTGCCCGTTTCCGCAAGGGCTATACGCCGCCGCATTTCGAAGGCGACAGCGCGCAAAGCGTGCGCGGCTCGCGCCGCGGCGAGATGATCGCCCGCTGCGTGGTGGAAAGCGGGACCTCGTCCTATTACTCGGCCATCCGTGATGCCACAGACGAACCGGTACTCAAGGAAATCGCCGGCCGCATCGCCGCCGATGAATACCGCCACTACAAGCTGTTCTACGATACGCTGCACGCCCAGCCTGAACCGGACCTGAGCTTCTGGTCCAAGTTGAAAATCGCCATCGGTCGCGTGCGCGAAAGCGACGATGACGAACTGGCCTATGCCTATTACTGCGCCAATGTCCCGCCCGATCAGGAAGCCGACAAGCCCTACAGCCGCACGGCCTATTCCCGCGCCTCGGCTGCCACCAGCATGTCGATCTACAACCGCAAGCACATCCAGAAGCTGGTACAGATGGTGGTCAAGGCCGTCGGCGCCGATCCCCATGGCTGGATCGCCAGCCTGATGGGCGCCATCCTGTGGCGGCGAATGCAGTCCAAGACCGCCTGACGGAACGCCATCGGCTTCCCCGCATTTCTGGGAAAACGGCATTTGGGGTGATGGTGCAGAAAATCGGCTTTCCCCTGGTGGCGTTTGCAGCGGCCTTGTGCGCCGCCCTGCCCGCGCGAGCCGAGGACATCGCGCCCGAGGCACTGAACAGCCTCTCACGCGTGCACCAACTGGGCAACCGGCCGGTGTTCGACATCCGTGGCGGGCGCATTGGCAGCGTCGTCAGCGTCACCCCACGCGGCGACGGCATGCTGTGGAGCGTCACAATCCGGCTGGAAAACGGCCGCCAGGTGAACGGCCAGCCAGCGAACGGCGCCGCGACTCAGACGATCCTGGCCACGCAGGCCAGCTTCGACGGAACGCGCGTGATCGCGGAAGCGCCGCGCAGCTAGGCGACGGGTTCGAAGACACCGGTTTGGGGATTGCGGACCAGAAGCCTGCCGCTCGCAACACCGAAATAGGCGCCATGCAGTGACAGTTCGCCCTTCTGGACGGCAACGGCCACGAACGGGAAAGTCATCAGGTTTTTCAGCGACAGCTCAACCGAAGCGAATTCCAGCTTGTGCAGATAGTCGTCCGGGTCGTCCCCGGGCGCGCCGATCGCTTCGGCAGCCGGGGCGATCTGGCTCATCCACTTGCCGATAAAGTCGCTTTCGGTGAGCGGCGCGTCATTCGAGGCAAACGCCTTGATGCCGCCGCAGAACGCATGGCCCAGGACTACGATATGCCTTACACGCAGGGCGCGAACGGCGAATTCCAGCGCCGCGCTGGCGCCGTGCTGGCCACCGCCCGCCTCATAGCGCGGCACAAGATTGGCGACATTGCGCGCCACCAGTATTTCGCCTGGCGCGGCATCGAAGATCACTTCCGGAGACACACGGCTGTCGACGCAGCCGATCACCATGATCGAGGGCGATTGGCCGGTCGACGCGAGGTCGCGGTAGCGGTCCTGCTCGGCCGCAAAGCGTCCACCCAGGAATGAGCGATAGCCCTGCGCAAGCCTTTCCGGAAACAAGATCAGGCCTTCCTCTTGACCATCATCTGCTTGATCTCACCGATCGCCTCGGCGGGATTGAGCCCCTTGGGGCAGGTGTTGGTGCAGTTCATGATGGTATGACAGCGATAAAGCCGAAAGGGATCTTCCAGATTGTCCAGCCGCGCGCCGGTTTCCTCGTCGCGGCTGTCAACCAGCCAGCGATAGGACTGCAAGAGCGCCGCCGGACCCAAATAACGTTCGGAATTCCACCAATAGCTGGGGCACGCGGTCGAACAGCTGGCGCAAAGGATGCATTCATACAGGCCGTCGAGTTTGGCACGGTCTTCCGGCGACTGTTTCCATTCCTTTTCCGGCTCGGCGGACCTGGTCTGCAGGAAGGGCTGGATGGAGGCATACTGGGCGTAGAAGTTCGTCAGATCAGGCACCAGGTCCTTGACCACCGGCATGTGGGGCAGCGGATAGACGCTCACCGCGCCCGAGACATCGTTGATCGCCTTGGTGCAGGCCAGGGTATTGCCCCCGGCGATGTTCATGGCGCAGGAGCCGCACACGCCCTCGCGGCAGGAGCGGCGGAAACTGAGCGTGGGGTCGATCTCGTTCTTGATCTTGATCAGCGCGTCCAGAACCATCGGGCCGCAGCTGTCCAGGTCCACCGTATAGGTGTCCATGGTGGGATTGCCGCCCTCATCCGGATTGTAACGATAGACCTTGAACTCCTTGGAACGCTTCGGCTTTTTTCCGTTGGACGCTGCCGGCGCGGGCCAAACTTTGCCCTTCTTCACCCGGCTGGCCTTCGGCAGCATGATTTCGACCATAAACACATCTCCCAAAGGATAACCAAGGCTGACCTGGGCAGTTTGCCATGCCTCACGGGCCCGGCAAACGCTCGCGGATGGAATAGCTGCCGCGCTGCATCAGGGGGCCACGTCAGGGAACCGCCCGGGTTTAGCGGATCGGATGGCCCATGGTCCAGCGATTCGCTGGGCTCATGCGCCCACCTGTTCGAACACCCAGGCGATGTCGGCGGGCGCATCTTTCATGCTGCCATTGACCACCAGCTGCTCGGAGCGCCGCACCACAGTGCCGCCCAGATAGACGCTTTCCTCCACGTCCAGCTGCCCACCGGCGGCACGAAAGCGCCAGCCTTCCCCGCTGGGCAGCTTGAGCAGGATGCCGCCGCCTTCAAGGCGCGAGACGCGCACATCGGGATGGATGTGGAAGCGTACCGCATAGTTCAGTCCCGCATGGAAGGACTGGCCGGTCGGCAGCAGCCGGTCGCGGCCGGTTACGATCAGTCCCTGCGGCGACATGGTCACGTGGCGCTCATGGCGCACGCCGAACGCATCGGCATAGGCGTCGTGCATCGCCTCCACGCTCCAGCCCTGGGGCGTTTCCACCCGGCGCGAAGTCGCGTCCCTGGGTCCGCCCAGAAGCCGCGCACCCAGGAGATCGCGCGCCAGCCCGGCGGGAATGAGCGCGGCACTGGACGTGTCGGCCACGGTGAGAGTGGAATGGGCCGCCGTGGCCCTGAGGGCGGTGTTCCAGCACGGGTGCGACAGCCCGCCCGTGCCGCAATTGACCACGATACGGTCGGCGCCCGAACTGAGCTCCATCGCCCCGCTACCCGCGTGGGCCGCCAGCGAGAACCCCCCCGGCGGGGTCTTGCCACAATCGAGCAGGCACAGCGTGCGCGAGGCCGACAGGCGCTGGTAACCGCTGTGGCGCGCGTGGAAGAAGGGTTGGCCGCGAATTTCGTCCCGCGCCAGAAGGCCTGAAACCATGCGCGGATCGCATTCGGCGCCGCCGTTGAACAGCGCCAGCGCACCGTCGCCGTGGCGGAAGAAGCGCAGCATCGGCGCCATGCGGTCATGGGCATTGCGCACGGAATGCGGCGGTTCCTGGCCGATGGCGCTAAGCGATTCCATGACCATGATCACATGACGGTAGGCGCACAGCAGCGCCTGGGGCGAGCGGCTGACATGGCCGCCGTCGGGCAGGATCTGGCGCGCCACTTCGCTTTCCAGCCGCTGAAGCCCCCTTTCCAGCCGCCGCGCGCTGTCGTCCAGGCAAATGCCCGACAGCGCCAGCACCGCCGCCGCTTCCAGCCTGGGCAGTCCGTCGGGCGCTTCCTGGGAAATACGCTCCAGCGTGCGGACCTGCTCGCGCAGCGACACGAACAGGCGCGAGCGCCAGGTCAGCTCGGAATTCATGATGACCAGGCGGCCGTGGCTGAAGATATTGGCCAGGCGCCGCGCCATCACATGTGGCAGCCAGACCGGTTCGCTGTAGCGGCCATGGCGGCGCACCCACTGGCCGATCAGGTTGGTGGCCAAGCGCCGGGCCGGCTCGCCCCCCGCCGTGGACAATGCCGGCAACCATTGGAAGCCGTGCAGCGCCTCCTGCCAGGCCATGTTCGGTGGCGGCAGGTCGAAGACCGAAATGCCGTCAGGCACCTCGACAGTCTGGCCGTGGAAACGGAAGCGGCCGCGCAGCAGATGATCGGCATCTTCCAGGCGCCGGGGAGCGGCGTCCCACGGATGGAACACGATATGGTCGGCAAGCGGGCCGGCGAGGAAGCGGCGATAGATCCAGCCGCGCCGCCAGCTCACCCGCAGGGGCGCCGCCGCCCGCCGGATACCTGCCCGGCCAAGCTCGGGGAGGAGCGGCAGGTACGGTCCCTGTCGCACGCTAGTGTCCCGATTCCGAGATTCGAATCATTCCGATATCATCCTCTTACGAATTTCGGAATCGAAGGACACTAGCAATTTAATATTTCAGCGTCGCTTTGGTTTTGAGATTCGCCAGGCGCCTGGTATCCCCGCCGGGCGGACTTGGAAACCGCGACGCTAACCCCTCAGAGCCTTGATGTTTGCGGCATAGGCAGACGGACCGCCCGAGAAGACGGCGGTGCCCGCCACAAGGACGTTGGCGCCCGCCGATACCGCAAGCCGCGCGGTCTCGGGCGTGATCCCACCATCGACTTCCAGGGCGATATCGCGGCCGGTCTGGTCGATGCGCCGGCGCGCAGCCTCGATCTTCCGCAGCTGGCTGTCTATGAAGCTTTGGCCGCCGAAGCCGGGATTGACGCTCATGATCAGGACCAGGTCGACCAGGTCCATCAGATTGTCGATGGCATCGATCGGCGTGCCGGGGTTGAGTACCACGCCCGCGCGCCTGCCCAGCTTGCGGATGTGCTGGAGGCTGCGATGGATGTGCGGTCCCGCCTCGGGATGGACGGTCAGGCCGTCGGCGCCGGCCTCGGCGAAGGCATCAAGATAGGGATCGACCGGCGCGATCATCAGATGCACGTCAAAGGGCTTTCTGGCGTGGGGGCGCAGCGCCTTCACCACGGCCGGGCCGATGGTGATATTGGGCACGAAATGGCCGTCCATCACATCGACATGGATCCAGTCCGCGCCCGCCGCCTCGATGGCCTCGATCTCCGCGCCGAGCGTCGAGAAATCCGCGGAAAGAATCGACGGCGCGATCAGAACGGGCATCTTCACTCCAGGAGCATCGGCCAGCTAAAATACGGCTTCCAACCGGAAGCCGATGGCAGACACGGGGCCGCTTTTTTGCGTCCGGACGTGCGACCATCGACTAAGTGCCGCATTCCGGCCGCGGCTGCAAGGCGCGGTAATGCAGCTTGGAAAAAGAATCGCCAGGCCGCTCAGATGTCCGGAACGGGCTGCAGGGCCCGGCGATCCCGGGCAAGCGCAAGAACCAGCACAAGGGTGGGAAGCCAGATCACCCGTGACTGATAGCGGTCATGAGGGTTGGAGAAGGTACCGCAGATGATGGCATTGCCCATCAGGGCCAGCAGCACCAGCGCCGGCAGGGTGCCCCGGTCCCAGCGGCGCAGAACCCAGGAATGCTGGATCAGCAACAGAAGCCCCAGCACCGATATCGCGCCGACGGGAACATGCACGAGGTTCAGCGTATGGAAGCGCAGCAGGCCCTTCTGCTGGCGCGCACCCAGATAGGCATTCAGCTGGCGGGGGATCATGCGCTTGAACTCCGGCTCCAGCACCCATTCCTGGGGCTCGATGCCGTCACCGGTGCGGAACATCAGCATCTGGCGCACCGAATCGTCGATGGCGGCGCGCACGTGCAGAAACGGATAGCGCCTCAGCGAGTCCAGGATCATCTGGCGGTCCTCTTCCTGCTGCTGGCGGCCGGAAAAGCCGCCCAGCGAGCGGAAGCTGCTGTCGCCCCACAGCCAGGCATCGGCGCGGTACTTCAGCCGGTTCTTGTAGTTGCACAGCCGGTAGGTGGCGTTGCCCTCCGGCGGACAGGTGTCGTCCAGCAGCTTTTTGACGATGCCGTCCTGCATGAGGCGGGCAAAGACGAAGACCGAGCCGGACTTGCTGAGGAAGAAGCTGCCCGTCATCGCGAAATTGCCGGCCACGATCAGCACCAGCGCCACCCCCAGCCCCGCCAGCCCGCCGTGCATGCACGGATCGGGGAGCGCGGTCTCTTGGCGCTTGCGCCGGCGCCACAGCACCACCAGCTTGAGCAGGCCGGCTGCCAGCACCAGGCCGCAGATCAACCCCAGATGCGAGGGATGGCAGGCCACCGCCAGCCCCGTGATCAGGATCATGACGATGCTGCGCCACCGGCCGAGCCGGTCCTGCCGGAACAGCAGCATCCAGCTTCCCAGCACAACCAGCGGGGTCAGGCAGTCGGGTTCGACCTGGCCGACATACCAGGCCATTCCCGTCAGGAGGGTCAGGATGGCACCGATTCCCAGCAGTTGCCCCAGGGTCAGGCCCGGGACCTCGGCCCGCGCAGCCTCCAGGATCACATAGGCGCTGAGCAGGGCCTGGAAGGCCACAATGGGCCAGAGGCTGTAAGCCCCACCCGCCAGGAACAGCAGCTCGGCATAGACAGGGGCCCGTTCCACCAGGAAGACATGGCCCAGCCCCTCAAGGACATAGGCCCCGGTGTCATAAAAGATCAGGGGAAAGCCATTCCACAGCGCCACGGCCAGGAAAAGCAGCGCCAGCAGGCCCACGCCCAGCGCCGCCCACGCGCCCTCGGCGGGCGCCGAAGCCAGGGCCCTGATCGATGAAATCGTCGATGATTCGGCCGGCGTCCCCACGTCCCCCACTCTGCCGCAACCGCGTTCCCAATACGAGAGGACCCGTCATAAGCGGCATTACCGCTGCGCAATCAGCGCGGTTGACTGGGACGGCACCGCACCTAAACTCCGGCCCGGTTCGAATTGACATAATCCTGGCAGGCTCTGATGGCGGACAATCCGCAAGTCCGTGAGGCGCGACAGCGCCCTCTCTCTCCCCACCTGACCATCTACCGCTGGCCAGTCACCATGATGACCTCCATCACCCACCGTGCGACGGGCATCGCCCTGTCGGTGGGGATGCTGATTCTGGCCTGGTGGCTGGTATCGATCTCCAACGGTCCGGAGGGGTTTGAAAGCTTTCACGCGGTGATGGATACGCCGCTCGGCCTTCTGGTGCTGCTCGGCATCACCTGGTCACTGGCTTTCCATTTCTGCAACGGCGTTCGTCACCTGGCCTGGGACCTGGGTTATGGCTTCAGCAAGGAAGCCTCACGCCAGGGCAGCATATGGGTGATTGCGATTTCGGCGGTCATTGCTGTCGCGATCTTCGCCGGTGTCTGGAGCGGACATGGGGGGTATCTCAGATGAGTACGCCCTTGCAGCGCGTCCGGGGGCTTGGTGCCTCCCATTCCGGCACCGGCCATTTCTGGCGCGAGCGGGTGACCGCCGTGGCCCTGGTGCCGCTGTCGCTGTGGTTCCTGTATGTCGTGATCGGCCTGGCGGGCACTACCGAAGTCTCGGCGCTGGTTTTTTTCGCCCACCCCTGGAACGCCATCCTGATGGCAGCCTTCGTGGTCATCGCGCTCTATCATGCGGCACTGGGCCTTCAGGTGGTGATCGACGATTACATCCACACCGCCGGGGCCAAGATATTCCTCTTCCTGCTGGTGCGATTTGCCGTCATCGCTGCCGGTTCGACCTGCATCTTCGCGCTTCTGCGCATCGCCGCCCAATAGGATAGCCATGCCCGCCTACAACATTGTCGATCACACTTTCGATGTCGTCGTCGTGGGCGCCGGCGGGGCGGGCTTGCGCGCGACGCTGGAATGCGCGCAGCGCGGCCTGAAGACAGCCTGCATCACCAAGGTGTTTCCCACCCGCAGCCACACCGTGGCGGCCCAGGGCGGCGTCGCCGCCTCGCTGGGCAACATGGGCGAGGACAATTGGCGCTGGCACATGTACGACACCGTCAAGGGGTCGGACTGGCTGGGCGACCAGGACGCCATCGAATATCTGTGCCGGCACGCGCCTGAAGCGGTGTACGAGCTGGAGCATTTCGGCATGCCGTTCAGCCGCACCGAGGACGGCAAGATCTATCAGCGCGCCTTCGGCGGCATGACCAGCAATTTCGGCCAGGGCATCGTCCAGCGCACCTGCGCGGCGGCCGATCGCACCGGCCATGCCATGCTGCACACGCTGTACGGCCAGTGCGTGAAGCATGAAGTCAATTTCTTCATCGAGTATTTCGCCCTCGACCTGATTATGGACGACGACGGCGCCTGCCGCGGCGTGATGGCGTGGTGCCTGGACGACGGCAGCATCCACCGTTTCCGCGCCCACCGGGTGATCCTGGCCACGGGCGGCTATGGCCGCGCCTATCAAAGCTGCACCGGCGCCCACACCCAGACCGGCGACGGCAACGCCATGGTGCTGCGCGCGGGCCTGCCGCTGCAGGACATGGAGTTCGTGCAATTCCATCCCACCGGCATCTTCGGCGCGGGCGTGCTGATCACCGAGGGCGTGCGCGGCGAAGGCGGCTATCTGACCAATTCGGAAGGCGAGCGCTTCATGGAGCGCTATGCCCCCAACGCCAAGGACCTGGCCAGCCGCGACGTTGTCAGCCGCGCCATGACCATCGAGATCCGCGAGGGCCGCGGCGTTGGCCCGAACAAGGACCATATCCACCTGCATCTGTCGCACCTGGATCCCAAGATCATCCATGAGCGTCTGCCCGGCATCTCGGAATCGGCGCGCATCTTCGCCGGCGTCGATGTGACCAGGGAGCCGATCCCGGTTCTGCCCACCGTGCACTACAACATGGGCGGCATCCCTTGCGCTTATACCGGCGAGGCGCTGACGCTGAAGGACGGCAATCCCGACAGTGTGGTGCATGGCCTGATGGCGGTGGGCGAAGCGGCCTGCGTGTCTGTGCATGGCGCCAACCGGCTGGGCTCCAATTCGCTGATCGACCTGGTGGTGTTCGGGCGTGCCGCGGGTATCGAGGCCGCCAGGCAGCTTGCCGGCGCCCCGGCGCATCAGGAACTGGCGAAGAATGCCGGCGAAGACACGCTGGAACGCTTCGACCGCATCCGTCATGCCAAGGGCCCTGCCCCAACCGCCGTGCTGCGCGCCGCCATGCAGAAGGCGATGCAGGAAGATGCCGCCGTGTTCCGCACCGGCGAATCGCTGGAACAGGGCAAGCGCCGCATCGCGGCCATCTATGGCCAGCGCGGCGAACTGGGGATCAAAGACCGCTCCATGATCTGGAATACCGACCTGGTCGAGGCACTGGAATTCGAAAATCTGATCCAGCAGGCGGTGGTCACCGTGTCCGGCGCCGCCAACCGGCAGGAAAGCCGCGGCGCCCATGCGCGCGAGGACTATCCTGGCCGCGACGACGACAACTGGATGAAGCACACGCTGGCATGGCTGAATGTGTCGAATGGCGATACCCGCATCGACTATCGCCCGGTGCACACCTACACGCTGACCAGTGAAGTCGAATACATCAAGCCCAAGGCCCGAACCTACTGAGCCATGCGATAATGCTGGGACCGCTCCTGGCGGCGTCCGCGGCCTCCTGATCGCGGGCACTCTGGCCTTCCTGCCCGGACGGATAATGAATGAGGTGGTGTTCGGCGGTTGAACCCGAGTTGCGGTTTCGCGCGTTCCCCCTCGGAATCGCGGCGGGAAAACCGGGCCAATGCGGACGATTTTTACGATCACGTTCCTCGCGCTCTTTGTTGCGTCCGCACCGGCACAGCCGGCTAGCCCTGCTCCGGTGCGCGTTTCAGAGGTTACTGCCAAGACCACACCCGACGACCGGGCGCGCCAGTGGCTGACCCTGGTGGATGACGGCGATTATGACCGCTGCTGGCGGGAAGCCGGCAGCGCTCTGAAATCCCGCACGGGACGGGCCGCATGGGCGGCCCAGATCAAGGCCATGCGCGAGCCGCTGGGCGCCATGTCAAGCCGGGATCTGAAGTCGATCGAACTTTTCCGTCCCGACCAGGCCGTGGTGCGCTATGATTCCGTGTTTGCCCACAAGGCCGTGGCGGTTGAGAGCGTGACCCTCTCACTGGAACATGGCGGCTGGTCGGTGACGGATTACGGGGTGAAATAGCCCTGCCGCAAACCTGCCCTATTCCGTTCAGCCGGGGTTCAGCGCCGCCAAACGATTTTTATCGGCGCCCCGGCGAGGGGAAATTTGGGCGGGAGAAAATTCATGAAGATGAAGAATATGCCGCCGACTCCCGAAGGCCTGGACACGCGGGAACGGAACCGTGGCTGGTGAGTTTGGAAGACATTCAGGTACGGTTCATGCCAAACCGCCGATGATCGATTGTACCCACAAGATAGTAATTGATTTTGAGAGGAGTTCATGATGTTCAAGAAAACTGTCATCGCCACTGCGGCGATCCTGGCCCTGGGCTGTGGCAGCGCCCTGGCCGATGAATGCAGCGGGCGCGATCATACCGGCGGCACCATTCTCGGCGCCATTGCCGGCGGCGTGCTCGGCGGGGCGGTCAGCCATGGCAATGGCGGCGCGGTGGTCGGCGGCGCCATCCTGGGCGGATTGGCCGGCAATGCCGTCTCGCGCGACATGGACTGCCAGGATCGTCCGTATGCGGCACGTTCCTACCGCGAAAGCTTCTATGGACCGGTCGGCCGCCGCTATGAATGGCACCGTGGGCCCAATCGCGGCTATGTGATCACTCACCGGGAATATCGGCGCGGCCATCGCATCTGTCGCGATTTCACCCAGGTGGTCTATCGCCACGGCCGTGAGTTCGACCGCGACGGCACGGCCTGCCGCCGCATGCGCGGCGGGGACTGGGAGTTCATGTAAGTCCATTCCCCAGGAACATGAGAAATCCCCGGCCCCCCTGCCGGGGATTTCTTTTTGATTTCTGCCCGGGTTAGCGGCATTTTGGAGCTTTTGCGCAAGACTCGGGTAACCATTGGCGCAATACCATGTCGCGGCACAAACCGGTGTTCTTGCACATATGTCAGCATCCTGGACCATCAGCGTTGGCGGACGCGTCTATGGGCCCTACAACCTTGACCAGATGCGGGCCTTCCACGCCGAAGGCCGGCTAGCCGATCATTCACTGGTCGCTCGTCCCGGCGAGGCACAGTTTTATCCCGCCCATCAGGACAGCGACCTGGCGCTGTTGTTCGGCGACCCGGACGAAAGCCTGCCGGAGGAGATCGAGGAAGTTGCCGGCGAAGAGACGGGTGCCGAATCCCTTGCCACCGCCGGCCATCCCGCGACGCCGCACCGCTTCGGCCGCAGCGAGCAGGATGCCATCGATGGTCCGTCGCATTATGTGATCATCGCCGACATGAAGTCGCGCTCCATCACCGGCCTGGAAGAAGAAATTTTCAACATGGGCCCGGCGCATCGCTTCATGCCCCAGTCCTGGGTGCTGACAAGCGAGGCATCGCTGAACACGATCCGAACCCGGCTGGTGCAGAAACTGGGCAAGATCGATTCGCTGTTCATCGTCGATGCCGCGCGTGACAAGGCGGCATGGTTCAATTTCGGTCCCGAGAACGATTCACGCGTTCGCCGCATGTGGAGCCGGCCGCAGGAATTTTCGGGTACCGAGCGGCGCACCATCAAGCGGGCCTGAACGCCTTCGCATAGCGCCGCCAATTGGCCACATAGATTTGCGCCGATCGGCTGAGGTCCTGGGTCTGTTCCGCCGACAGGTCGCGTTTCGCCCGAGCTGGACTGCCCAGGATCATCTTGCCATCCTCGAAGACCTTGTCCTCAGTTACCAGGGCGCCGGCGCCCACCAGGCAGCGAGCGCCGATGCGGGCCCGGTTGAGCAGGATGGCGCCCATGCCGATCAGCGCATTATCGCCGACGATTGCCGAATGCACGATGACCCGGTGGCCGATAGTAACCCCCTGCCCGATAGTCACCGGCTGGCCTGGGTCGGCATGGATCACACTCTGATCCTGAACGTTTGAGTCCTCGCCGATCGTGATCCAGTCATTGTCGCCGCGCAACACCGCACCGAACCAGATGCTGGCGCCCTTTTTGATCCGTACCCGGCCGATCAGGACGGCGTCGGGCGCGATCCAGCAATCGCCATCGGCCGGAAGCTCGGGCAACACGCCATCAAGACTGTAAAGCGGCATCGCGCACCTCATCTTGGATAATTCACACACCGCGGCGCAAAAGAAGATACCCTCAAACTAGGCGATTTGATTCGCCCAAATGACTGTTGATTGACCCAGAGGATTTGGGGGGTCTTGGCACTGGTGCTTGTTGCACTGAATCTGCCTCAACTGCCACGGGCCGGTATACCGGAAATCCCTTCTCCTTCACGCACTCTGTTCCTCACACATCGGGAGTATTTATGGCCAAGCGCTCCATGCGTTCGAAGTCGCGTGACTCTTCCTATGTCCCCCAGGAAAATGTCCATCCCCTCTTTCCGGGCCGCTGGTCGCCCCATGACCCGGACGGTCAATTCCGCGACCGCAAATACGTAAAAAATGTCCGGGCCATGAGCCCGGCACAGCAGCAGTTCATGGACGCCATCGACAGCCAGAGTGTGGTACTGGCGTTGGGTCCCGCGGGCACCGGCAAGACGTATCTGGCGATTGCCAAGGCGGTGGAGGCGCTGGAGGGGGGAAAGGTGCAGCGCATCGTGCTGTCCCGTCCGGCGGTGGAAGCGGGCGAGACGCTGGGCTTCCTGCCCGGCGACTTTCAGGAAAAGCTGGCGCCCTATCTGCGCCCACTCTACGACGCCTTGACCGAAAGGCTGGGCACCAAGCGGCTGAAGGCGATGCTGGCCGACGGGATCATCGAGATTGCGCCGGTCGCCTATATGCGCGGGCGCACGCTCAGCGAATGTTTCGTGGTTATCGATGAGGCGCAGAACTGCACTTATACCCAGATCAAGATGCTGCTGACCCGACTGGGCTGGCGCTCCACCATGGTGCTGACGGGTGACCCGGACCAGACCGACCTTCTGCCGGGCCTCTCCGGACTGGCGGACATTGCAGGCCGGCTGGAGAAACTGGACGACGTGCCGGTGATCAGGCTGGCGGAGGGCGATATCGTGCGCCACCCGCTGGTCGCTTCCATGCTGACGGTCCTGTGATATCTGGACGACGGAGGGCCTCGAGCTGGCGCTAAAGCGCCAGTTCGACCATGACCATGCCAAGCAGCAGCGCCCAGTAACCCGCGATGGCGACGGCAAAACCATAGGCCACGCCCGAACAGGCACTGGACCGGTAGGACCGGGTGGAATTTTCGAACAGAACGCTGGGCCCCGCCACTATCATGATGGCCCAGTGACACAGGGTGGCGGCGGTGCCCTTCGGTCTGCGTGCCAGGAGCCGATAGAGATTTGCCACGATCCCCGACAGGGCCAGGCCGCCCGCGAAGGAAAAGAGCAGCAACTGCAGTATGCGCATGTTGCCGCCCTCAGCCACTGTCCGACCGGAGCAGCTGCTCCAGCCTGGAATCGAGTTCGGCCCGCGAATTGGTCGCACGAAGCTCGCCTGCCACCGCGCGCCAGCGCGGCGTATCCAAATGAACCGTGCCGGTCACAAGAGCGGCCAGTCCGAAGGCAGACGCGGCCTTTAACAAAAGCGACATGTTTCCAAATGACACAGAGTTGAGGCTTCCGGGTCACGCGTCGCAAGAATTGGGCAAGCTTGTCCCCGGGACGGCTGCAGCCCCCGTGCGGGCGTCCTAAATTGGGTTGAGCAGCTCAACCCATAAAAACGCAGGACCATGTCCCCCACGGCGGACCAGAGAGAGGCAATCCACCAGCATTCCGGCTGGCTGATCCCGCTTGGCTTCGGCGTGGTGATCCTGGTCCTGTGCGGGCTGATCCTGGGTTGGTATCTCAGGCCCTATCCGAAGGGGCGTGCGCCAAGCGGCGGTTCCCAGATCGTGCATCTGAGTGTCCACGGCGTGCGGCTGGGTATCCCGGCCAATTACATCACCACGGCACATGCCCAGGCCGGAGGCGCCCAGGACAGCGTTGCCCTGATCGCGCTGTTCCCCTCGTTTCGCGGCTATTCCAGGGACGAGGCATCGCTGTTCGCGGGCAATGCGCCGGATTCGCCGGTCATTCGGCTAACACTGCGCGGCGACAATTCCGGCCTGGATGCGCGAGGAAGGCTGGATCGCGTCTACCGGCCCTACATCACCGATCCGGCCGGAACAGGAGGGCTGTTCGGCCTGACCCGTTATTCCTTCGCGGCCGGTTCCGGTTATGACGGCAATGAACTGTTCGCCGGCAACGATTCGGAGGGCCTGGAACTGTTCCTGTGCGAAAAGCCGGGGCCGGACATCCCAAGCCCGAACTGCCTGGCGCTGGATCGGCCGCTCGGCCAGAAGGCAACGGGACGCAAGGCCAGCCTGTCATGGCGCTTCAAGCGCGCATATCTGTCGCGCTGGCGCGAAGTCACCAGCGGCGTCTATCAACTGATCGGGCGCTTCGAACGGTCGGGCTGATGGCTCCGATGATCGCGGGCACGGCGGGCGAGCCGGTGCGCGATTCACCCGCTTGCGCCGTTGTCAGCCGCGGCTGGCGGGGGCCTCGGGCAAATCCATTTCCAGGATCGCCATGTTGAAGCTGTAGGAGATTTCGCCATCTTCCTCGTCCTTGAACAGGACGCCGATGAACTCGCCATTGACCTGTACTTCGACGGAATCCGCCTGCTTGGGGCGCTCGACGATCGTGATGGTATCGAGACGGAAAAGATTGCGCAGGTATTTTTCCAGGCGCCAGATTTCGCTGCGGGTCAAGACCTATCCCTCACCAGTGTGCGCGGCTGAACTGACATGCCGGAGAGCTGCCCGTCAAGGCGCCCGCAGGCGGAAAGCACCGTCCAGGGGCGATCAGCCTGTATTGTCCGGCTCTTCGATGATGTGGTTCATCTGTTGCGAGGGGCGCTCTCCGCAATCGCAGTTGACCAGCTTGGCGGGGACACCCACCGCAGTACAATGTGGGGGAACCGGCTTCAGGACAACCGACCCGGCGCCGACCCGGCTGTATTCGCCGATCTCGATATTGCCCAGGATCTTGGCGCCCAGCGAAATCAGCGAGCCCCGCCGGATCTTGGGATGGCGGTCGCCCTCTTCCTTGCCGGTACCGCCCAGGGTCACGTCCTGCATGATGGAAACATCGTCTTCCACCACGGCGGTCTCGCCGATTACCACGCCAGTGGCGTGGTCGATCATGATGCCGCGGCCCATGCGGGCATTGGGATGGATGTCGACCGCGAAGCGCTCGGAGACGCGGCCCTGAAGAAACAGCGCAGTGGTGCGCCGTTCGTTCAGCCACAGCCAGTGCGCAACTCTATGGCATTGAAGAGCATGAAAGCCCTTGAAGAACAGGAACGCGTCAGCATGCGAATGGCAGGCCGGATCGCGCTCGAACACCGCTGACAGGTCGGCGCGCGCCGCCGCCCCAATCTGGGGATCGGCGGCCATAGCTTCGTCGATGATGGTGCGCACGGCCAGCTGGCCGAGTTCTTCGCCGCCCAGCTTGCGGGAAAGATGATAGGACAGCGCCTGTTCCAGCCGCTCATGCTGCAGGATGGTATCGTACACGAAGCCCGCCATCGCCGGCTCGTTGAGTGCGATAGCCTGCGCCTGCTCGCGCAGCAGCGACCACACCGGATCGCAGGGGGCAATGTTTTCGCGCGGATTGGCCATAAGGTGTCCTCTCAGGGGCATGCTTTTACCACAGAAGCCTGTAAAATTTCAAAAACGCGTGGCGTTGCGGAAGATTTCCGCGGCCCCAATCAGATGGATAGCCGAATGCACGCCGGCAAGGGCCTGGTTTTGCTGGCCACGCTGCTTCTTGCGGCGCTGCCTCTGCGCCGGGGCCCAGTCCCCGCCCGCGTCGGCGGTCTGGACGGCCATAATTCCCGGCATTTTTCCCCGCTATGTCTACACATGGCGGCTGCTGCCCGATGGGCGCTATCTGGAAGATGGCCGTGATGGCCAGGGTGGTCCGCCCGTTCAGCCCACACTTTCTGGGCGATGGTCACGGGATGGCGCACACCTGGTATTGCGTCAGGACGGCATCGGCTATGTGTCCGACGGCGTCGAGACAGGGGCCAGCTATTCCGGCATCCTGCGACTGGAGGGAGAGCCGGTCTCGCGATTTTGCGCCAGACAAGGGGCTCGCACACCCCTTCATTGCGACCCGCCTGGTGTATAGCTGACTGCTGTTTGCAATGAATTTCACCAAGGCTCGCGACCCATGCCCCGATACCAGGAACTCAAGATCCCGCCCTTCAACCAGACGGCGGGGGGCGCTCTGGATCTTCTGCTCACCCGCCGCTCCGGCTCGGCCAAGACGATGACGGGGCCGGGCCCCACGCCGGGCCAGCTTGCCGACATCCTGAGATGCGCCACACGTGTACCCGATCATGGCAAACTATTTCCCTGGCGCTTCATTGTTTTTGAGGGTGATGCCCGCGGGCGGGCAGGCGACATTCTGGCCGATGTGACCAGGGCAGAGGGCGCGCAGGAGCGTCAGGTGGAAGAGGAACGCGGCCGGTTCCTGCGCGCGCCGGTAGTGGTCGGCGTGATCTCGACCACCCGCGAGATGATCAAGATTCCGGTGTGGGAACAGGAACTGTCGGCCGGCGCGGTTTGCCAGACCATGCTGATCGCAGCCACCGCCATGGGCTTTGTCGCCAACTGGCTGACCGAGTGGTACGCATTTCATCCGATGGTGAAGGATAAGCTGGGACTGAAGCCGGGCGAGCGCATTGCGGGCTTCATCTATATCGGCCATCCCGCCGCGCCGCTTGAGGAGCGCCCACGGCCCGACATGGACACCATCGTAAGCCGCTTCTAGGCGGCGAACAGGAAGCCGTAGGCGATGATCAGAACGGCAATTCCGGCGGTGGTTACGGCGACAGGCAAGGAATCCATGGCAAAAGTCCCTTAGACAACCGTCTAAGTGGCCATGGCCACGCCCGGTTCAACCTGCATACCACGCAGCCCTGCCCCGCGTCGGCCGCTGCGGCAGTTTGTGTCAGGGAATGCCGATCAGCTTGTGAGTTTGGAGGCTCAGCCGCCATTGCGGATGGGCCAGGCAATAGTCCGTTGCCGCCTTCGTGTTGTCGGCGCGAGCGTCATTGTCCATCGGCTGCAGGAAGAAATGGCGGAAATCCTGGCCGGCATAGGCTTCCGGCACGGCGCCTTGCTGTGGATAGACCAGCTTGAGCTCGTCGCCGCGCTTCAGCTTCTGCTCGCTGCCGGCCTTGGGGCTGACGCAGATCCAGTCGATGCCCGGCGGCGGCAGCAGCGTGCCATTGGTCTCGATCGCGATCTCCAAACCCAGTTCGTGGAGTGCATTGACCAGCGCCCTGTCGAGCTGGAGCAGCGGCTCGCCGCCGGTGCAGACCACATAGGGCTTGCCCCTGGCGTGCTGCGGCCACAGCGCGAAGACGGCGCGGGCCAGCGCCGCAGCATCGGTGAACTTGCCGCCTCCCGGGCCGTCGGTGCCCACAAAGTCGGTGTCGCAGAAGCGGCAGGTCGCATCGCTGCGGTCATTTTCCAGACCGCTCCACAGATTGCAGCCGGAAAAACGCAGGAACACGGCGGCGCGGCCGGCCTGAGCCCCCTCACCCTGCAGCGTGTAATAGATTTCCTTCACCGAATAGGTCATGACGTTCGGAATCTCGCAAAGCCCGCTGCGCGCAATTCGCAGGCCGGACAGCTACCACAGCCGTATCCCCAGGCGTGGCGATGGGTGCGGTCACCCTGATAGCAGGTAACGGTCTCTTCCACGATCAGATCGACCAGCGCGGGGCCGCCCAGTTCTTCGGCAAGCTGCCAGGTAGCGGCCTTGTCGATCCACATCAATGGCGTGTGAATTCGTATATCGCGCGCCAGGCCCAGGCTGAGGGCGCGAGCGGTCGCCTTGATCGTGTCGTTGCGGCAGTCGGGATAGCCGCTGAAATCCGTCTCGCACATGCCGCCGACCAGGTCGTCGATGCCGCGCCGGTAACCCAGCGCCGCGGCGGCGGTAAGGAACATCACATTTCGCCCCGGAACGAAGGTGGTGGGAAGTCCGCTTTCCCCCATCGCGATTGCCACGTCGTCGGTCAGCGCGCTGCCACCGATCGCCTTAAGGGTGTCCAGCGGCAGAAGTTGATCCTGGCCCAGCCGGCTGCCATCCGCCATCGTGCGCATCACGGCCAGAATGCGAGGCCGTGCGGCCAGTTCGGCGGCATGGCGCTGGCCATAGTCGAAGCCCACGGTTTCGACCCGCTCGAAGCGCGCGAGTGCCCAGGCAAGGCAAGTGGTCGAATCCTGGCCACCGGAAAACAGTACAAGGGCGCTTGTCGGCATGGCGGGGTGTTTACCCCGCCGAGACCGGCCGGAAAACAGCTATCTTGAATTCCTTGTCCCAGGAGGTGGATTCAGCCCGCCAGCGCCTGAACCGCATAGACACAGCGGGACGGCAGAAACAGGCTGACCATAGTTCCCTCGCCGACAGCGCTGATCACCTCCAGCCGGCCGTCATGCAATTCGACCAGCGATTTGGAGATGGAAAGCCCCAGCCCGGCGCCTTCAAAACGGCGTGACAAGGTGCCATCGAGCTGGCGGAACGGCTCCAGAGCAGCCGCGATCGTTTCAGGCGCCATGCCGATTCCGGTGTCCTCTACCACCAGCGCGATGCCGCCATCCTCTTCCAGTCGCGCGGCCACCCGTACGGTGCCCGCCATGGGCGTGAACTTCAGCGCATTGGCCAGCAGATTGCCGATGGCCTGGGCGAGGCGCCGGGGATCGACATCCAGCAGCGGCATTCCGGCAGGAATCTCGACGGCGATCTTGCGCGCGTCGTGGGTGATGGCCCGAGCCATCTTGATGGCCTGCTCGACGATGTCGTGGATATTCTCGTGCCGCGTCTCGATGGTCAGAAGGCCGCCTTCCAGCCGCGAGACGTCGAGCACGTCATTGATCACCGACAGAAGGCGCCCGCCGCTCTTGTGGATGTCGCCGGCATATTCGCGATAGGCAGGATTGCCCACAGGACCCAGAACCTCGTCACGAATGATCTCGGAAAAGCCCAGTACGGCGTTGAGCGGTGTCTTCAGCTCATGGCTCATGGCCGCCAGGAAGGCCGCCTTCATCTTGTTGGCGATCTCGGCCTGGCGCAGGGCGGTGCGCAGCGCCCGTTCCTGTTCGAATTTTTCGGTGACGTCCTCCACCGTGCCTTCATAGCAGAGCATCGCTCCGGACCAGTCGCGCACTGCGCGCGCATTCTCCGATATCCAGATGCGCCGGCCCGAACGCTGATAGATTTCGGAGACAAAGTTTGTGACGATGTCGTTGGCCTGCATCAGGGCGCGAAACTGGGCTCGCCGCTCGGGTTCGACATAAAGCTGGGCGCCGATGTCGGTAAGTCCTGCGATCAGCGTCTGGGGCGAGGAATAGCCATAGATGTCGGCCAGCGCCTGGTTGACCGCGATGTAGCGGCCGTCGGGCGTGGTGCGGAATATGCCTTCAACGGCCTGGTCAAAGAAGGCGCGGTAGCTGATTTCGCCGGCGCTGAGGCGCTTGCCCGTGTTGTCGGCCACCCGCGCCAGCACCACAAGCATGCAGCACAGGATGGCCACGATCACCAGACCGCCAAGGAACTCGTCGCCCAGATCGAGGGCCAGACCCAGCCCCAGCACGGTACCCGCTGCAAATGTGGCGCAGGCGACCGCGATCGCGGGAGAAGGCGTGCCCGCTTTCGGCTTTGGTTCGTCGATAGACAAGGCCATGCTCATATCTGGCGTGTTCGGAGACTGTCCCGCGGTCCTGCTGCATTGTTAGTGACCAATCCTAAATGTCCCGTTGCCGCTATCGGGCTTGAGCCGCCAAAGAAAATGCGGAGCCGTTAGGAGTTTGGAAATCTCCATCAAGCAGGTGTTAAATCCGCGAGGCGGTGATGGGACGATGCGCCGGGCAATTGTTCCGTCCGCCACTTTGTGTGAGATTACCGTCCGCTTTCCCAATCGCCACATACAAGACCAATGGACCTGCTGCACGCCATCCATCCGTTGTTTGTTGTCTCCGGCTTCGCGGTCGGTTTCCTGGTAGGAATGACCGGCGTTGGCGGCGGCTCCTTGATGACGCCGCTGCTGATCCTGTTGTTCCATGTCCATCCTGTGACCGCAGTCGGCACCGACCTGGTCTATGCCTGCATCACCAAGACCGGCGGCAGCCTGGTGCACGCCTATAACAGCACCATTGACTGGCGCATCGTGCGCCGGCTGGCGATGGGCAGCCTTCCGGCGGCGGCTGCGACCATGACGCTGTTGGCGTATCTTCGGATCGATCCCGACACCTACAACCTGCTGGTAACCCGCGTGCTTGGCGTGGCGCTTCTGTGCACCGCTGCTGCGCTTTTGTTCCGCCGCCGCCTGCTGGCCAGCTATACCCGCAGGGTTGGCGTGCTGACCGAAGGACAGACCTGCTACTACACGGTGGCGACAGGGGCGGTTCTGGGGACACTGGTAAGCATCTCGTCGGTGGGCGCAGGCGCGCTGGGGGTCACCGCCCTGATCCTGCTTTACCCGGAATTGCCAGTGGTGAAGATCGCCGGCTCCGACATTGCGCATGCCGTGCCACTGACGCTGGTAGCCGGGGCCGGGCACCTGATGGGCGGGGGGCTGGACGAGACGGTGCTGATTTCCCTGCTCTGTGGCTCGCTGCCAGGTATCGTGCTGGCCAGCCTGTTCGCTCCCCGGATGCCGGATCGGGCGCTCAGACTGATCCTGTCCGCTACCTTGACCGTCGTCGCCGTGCGACTGCTCTGGCCCCATGCCTGACCGCCCCGGAAATCCCCCTCGCGCCTGGCAGCGGATGCTGTCGGGCCGCCGCCTGGACCTGCTGGAACCCAGCCCGCTGGACATCGAGATCGAGGATATCGCCCATGGCCTGGCCCGGGTGGCGCGCTGGAACGGCCAGACCAGGGGCGCCCATGCGTTTTCCGTTGCCCAGCACAGCGTCGTGGTGGAGCGGCTGGTTGGGGAATTGTCGCCCCGGCTGGCGCGGCAGGCTCGGCTGATGGCACTTCTGCACGATGCGCCCGAATATGTTGTCGGTGACCTCATAAGCCCTTTCAAGGCCGCAGTCGGCATCAATTACAAGGCGTTGGAAGAAAAACTTCAGATGGCGGTGCATCTGCGATTCGGCCTGCCCGCACATGTGCCATCTGCCCTCAAGGCCCTGCTCAAGCGGGCCGACCATATCTCGGCCTATTACGAGGCCACCCAGCTTGCAGGCTTCGAAGAATCTGAGGCCCGACGCCTCTTCGGGCGGCCTCCGGCCCGGCTTCGCACGCCCCGGCTGGTACCCCTGTCCACCGCCGAGGCGCAGGCACAATTCCTGGCCCGATTTCACAGACTTTGCCCGCCATAGGGTCTAGAAAGACGCCATGCCACGCCTCCTGGTCACCCCTCTGTCGAACCTGGCAGAAGCCCTCGACAACCATGCACCGTCCCACCTGGTGAGCCTGCTGTCGCCCGAGCACATGATCACGACGCCCCAGGGCTACCAGATCGAGGCGCACCTTAAGCTGGGCATGAACGATGTGGCCGATCCGGCCGCCGGGCTCGCCCCGCCGGGGCCGCATCATGTCGAGCAGCTGCTGGCTTTTTCGCGGGATTGGGACGCCCATGCGCCCCTGGTCATTCATTGCTGGGCCGGGATCAGTCGCTCGATGGCTTCCGCCTTCATCATCCTCTGCGATCGGCTGGGCCCGGACCGGGAGATCGAGATCGCCCGTGCCATGCGCCAGCGCGCGCCCCATGCCGCACCCAACCGCCTGCTGGTAGCCTATGCCGATGCGGCGCTCGGCCGGGAAGGACGGATGACCGCGGCAGTAAACGCCATGGGGCCGCCACTGATCGTGGAACAGGGCGTACCGACCGCCTTTCCCCTGGTGGGCCTGTGAACGGGCCCGCCAATGCCGTCTCCATCGGCCTGTCCGCGGCGATCGTGGCTGTGGAAGGCGAGCGGCCATCGGTACTGGTTGTCAGCCACGAGGGCGCGGAGGACGCCCTGCCCTTCGGCCCGTTCGATCCGGTGCATCACCGCACGCTGGAACTGGGCTTGCGCAAATGGGTGGGCGAACAGACGCGGTTTGATCTGGGCTATACCGAACAGCTCTATACCTTCGGCGACCTGGGGCGCCATCGCACCCAGCAGGCCCGCGATCCGGGCACCCGGGTGGTGTCGGTGGGCTATCTGGCCCTGACCCGCATGGTGCGCGAGGCCCCGAACACACAGTGGCGCGGCTGGTACCACTATTTTCCCTGGGAAGACTGGCGCGACGCCAAGCCAGCCATGATCGAGCAGGTCATCGTGCCCGCCTTGCGCAAATTCGCGCGCGACGCGCCCAGCCCCGAAATGACCGAGCAGCGGCGCGAACGTATCAATATCTGCTTCGGCGAAGGCTGGGACGAAGAGCGGGTGCTGGAACGCTACGAGCTTCTGTATGAGGCGGGGCTGGTGGAGGAATTCTATCGCGACGGCGGCAAGAGAGCCGAGGGCGTGCGGCTGGGCACGGCGATGATGTTCGACCACCGCCGCATCCTGGCTACCGCCATCGCGCGGCTGCGGGGCAAGCTGAAATACCGGCCCGTGGTGTTCGAACTGATGGCGCCGACTTTCACCCTTCTGGAACTGCAGCGGGTGGTGGAGGCGCTGGCGGGCCTGCGCCTCCACAAGCAGAATTTCCGGCGGCTGGTGAATGTGCAGGGCCTGGTCGAGGGGACCGGGAAATTCTCCACTCCGGCCCGGGGGCGGCCTGCCGAACTATTCCATTTCCGCCGCGAGGTTCTGCGCGAACGCCAGGCGCCCGGCGTAAGGCTGGGCTCACGCCGCAGCCGTACCGCCTGACCGGCCGGGCGCGACTTTCAGGAAAACCGCGTCAAAATGACATAAAATGGCAACGCATGGCTGTTCCGCACGTTGCGGACTCTTGACCCATTAATGCTCCGGTGTAGCATTAGTTAGGAACCGGCACTCTTGAAGGCCGGGTTTTTTGCCCTACATATATACTCGAACTGAGTATAATGTGGCATGGAGGTCATATGGGTGTCGAACTCGCCTACACCGACGCAGTAGCCCGGGCCACGGATGGCCTTTATTCCAAGGTAGCGAAATTCATTCCGCCGGCCGAGTGGCATGCCCACGCTCCCATGATCGCCGAAATCAACCGGCTCAAGCGCGAGAAGAACGCCGTCATCCTGGCGCACAACTACATGACGCCCGAGATATTCCATTGCGTCGGCGATTTCGTGGGCGACAGCCTGGCCTTGGCGCGCGAGGCCGCACGCACGGATGCGAAAGTCATCGTGCAGGCAGGCGTCCATTTCATGGCAGAGACATCCAAGATCCTCTCGCCGGACAAGACGGTGCTGATCCCCAGTCTGGAAGCGGGGTGCAGCCTCGCCTCATCCATCACGGGAGCGGACGTACGCCTTCTGAAGCAGAAATATCCCGGCTTGCCGGTGGTCACCTATGTGAACACCAGCGCCGACGTGAAGGCGGAAAGCGACATCTGCTGCACCAGCGGCAACGCCGTGAAGGTTGTGGAAGCGATCGCCCGCGATTTTGGCACCGACACCGTCGTCATGATCCCGGACAAGTATCTTGCCCGCAATGTGGCCGCGAAGACCGGGGTGAAGGTGATCACCTGGGAAGGCGCCTGCGAAGTGCATGAGCGCTTCACGGCAGAGGAGATCCGCGACTATCGCGCCGCCAATCCCGGCATCGTGGTGCTGGCTCATCCGGAATGCCCGCCCGAAGTGGTGGCAGAGGCGGATTTCGCTGGGTCGACCGCCGCGATGATCGACTATGTCGGCAGCCATCACCCGCAGCGGGTGGTGATGATCACCGAATGCTCCATGAGCGACAACGTGGCAGCGGAGAATCCCGGAACAGAATTCATCCGGCCCTGCAACCTGTGCCCGCACATGAAGCGCATCACCCTGGATGGCATCCTGCGCAGCCTTCAAACCATGACCCATGAGGTGGTGGTCGACCCCGCGGTTGCCGCGCGCGCCAGGGCCCCCATTGACCGCATGCTGGCGGTCAAGGCCTGATCCCGGTGGCTCCCCGCATGGACAACATAGTCGAAACCGACGGCGCGCTGATCCTGGGCGCAGGGATTGCCGGACTGTTCACCGCCCTGAAGCTGGCACCAATGCCCTCTATCGTGCTGGCGGGCACGCGGCCGGGCATCTCCGGTTCCAGCGCATGGGCACAGGGCGGCATCGCCGCCGCCATGGGCGAAGGCGACAGCTGGCAGAACCATGCGCGCGATACCGTGACAGCGGGCGCGGGCCTGTGTGATCCGGCTATCGTCGAGCTGGTGGCACGCGAAGCGCCCGAGCGCATCCACGATCTTCTGGCGCTGGGCACGCCGTTCGACCGCAAGGCCGACGGCACCTTGGCGCTGGGACGGGAGGCTGCCCATTCGCTGCCCCGCATCGTGCATGTGAGGGGCGACGGCGCGGGCGCGGCGATTTCGGCCACACTGGCGGCGCGTGCCGGTGAAACCGATTGCATTACCCTGCTGGAAGGCTTCCATGCGGTGGAACTGGCGATGGAAGGCGGCCGCGTCACCGGCATCTTTGCCCGTTCCGGCCTGGGCAGCGACGCCCGGCTGGTGCTGTTCAAGGCGCGCGCCGTGATCCTGGCCACCGGTGGGCTGGGCGCGCTTTATGCCGTCACCACCAATCCGCTGGAGGCGCGTGGGGAGGGCCTTGGCATGGCGGCACGCGCTGGCGCGGTGATCGCCGACCCGGAATTCGTACAGTTCCATCCCACCGCGATCGCGGTGGGCCGCGATCCGGCTCCGCTGGCGACAGAGGCGCTGCGCGGCGAAGGCGCCGTGCTGGTCAATGGACGCGGCGAACGCTTCATGACCGCGGTGCATCGGGACGCCGAACTGGCGCCGCGCGACATCGTCGCCCGCGCTATCCATCGCCAGATCGTGTCGGGCCAGAAGGTCTTTCTGGACTGCCGTGAAGCGGTCGGCGCGGAATTTTCCCAGCGCTTTCCCACTGTCTTTGGTGCCTGCACGACGGCGGGCATCGATCCGGCCACCCAGCCCATTCCCGTGGCACCGGCCGCGCATTATCACATGGGTGGCATCGCGTCGGACGCATATGGCCGGTCCTCGCTGCCCGGTCTCTGGGTGGTGGGCGAATGTGCCGCCACGGGGCTGCATGGCGCCAACCGGCTGGCATCAAATTCGCTGCTGGAAGGCCTGGTTTTCGGCGCCCGCGTGGCCGAGGACGTGCGCGACAGCCTGATCATGGGCGCGATGCGCGGCGCCCCGCCTGCCCCGCCGCGTTTCGCCAGCCCGGCACCGCCCCATGTCCTGCGCAATGCCATGAGCCGGTATGTGGCGCTGGAGCGCGACGCCGATGGGTTGCGTGCGGCGCTGGCCACCATCGCGCGGCTGGAACGGGCGAGCAGCGAGCCGGCCCTGCAGAACATGATCGCTACCGTCAAGCTGGTGACGGCCGCCGCGTTGGCGCGCACCGAATCCCGTGGCGGCCACTGGCGCAGCGACTATCCGGGTTCTGCTCCGGTGGCGCGGCGCACGCTCATCACTCTGGCTGAAGCCGAGCGCATCGCGGCGGGCCAGCGCGAAACGCCTGCACGCCGCGCACGCAAATGACTGCCACCGCACTTTCCTTCACCCGGCCACCGCCGACGCTGCTGGTCGAGCCGCAGGTGCGCGCGGCGCTGGAAGAGGATCTGGGACGTGCCGGCGATATCACCAGCCAGCTCACTATTGCCGAAGACGCCATCGTCACGGCGCGGCTGGCTGCACGCAGGCCGGGTCGCATCGCCGGGCTTATCGCCGCGGAGATCGCGTTTCACCTGGTCGATCCAGGCCTGCACCTCGCAGTTTTGATCCCCGATGGTGCCGAAGCCGCGCCGGGCGACGTTCTGGCCACGATCACGGGCAGCGCGCGCAGTATTCTGACCGCCGAGCGGGTGGCACTGAATTTCCTGGGGCCGCTGTCGGGTACCGCCACCGCCACGGCCGCCTTGGTCAAGGCAGTCGAAGGCACGCAGGCGCGCATCGTCTGCACCCGCAAGACGCTGCCGGGGCTGCGCCTGTTGCAGAAATATGCCGTGCGCTGCGGCGGCGGATTCAACCACCGATTCGGCCTGGATGACGCGGCTATGGTGAAGGACAACCACATCGCCGCCGCCGGCGGCATCACTCCGGCGCTCCAGCGTTTGCGCGCCGGGCTGGGCCATATGGTCAGGATCGAGATCGAGGTCGAAAGCCTGGCGCAGCTGGAGGAAGCCCTGGCCGCCGGCGCCGACGCGATCTTGCTCGACAATATGAGCATCGGCGATCTGAATCACGGCGTGGCGCTGGCCAAGACAAAATACGGCGGCCGCACGGTGCTGGAAGCGTCCGGCAATGTCACGCTGGACCGCGTGCGCACGATTGCGGAGACGGGCGTGGATTACATCAGTTCGGGCGCACTGACTCACAGCGCCCCCAATCTGGATATCGGGCTGGACTTTTAAGACCGATTACGACGCGCGGGTACGCGGGACGGCGCCGCGATAGAAGATGTGGTTGCCGATCTGGGTGGTGCGCTCAAGCGTACCCGCCCAATCGGGCGTGACCGACACGGAATGAAAATTCGTCGCCCCGCCAGTGGCGTCGCGCAGCGGCACCTCGCCCGTCAGGATGCGGGCAGCGAGCGCTTGGGCACGATGCCATGCGCGCGCCTGCTTGGTGCGCTTCAGATCGCCATTGCAGGTGAAGGAAAACTGGCAGCCGGGATGGCCGGCGCCTTCATACACCACAGCGCAGATCGAATGACCGTAATTGCCATGGTTCATGCGGTGGAAGACCACTTCGGCGATCGCCTTCTGGCCGGTCTGCCCCTCGCCCCGGGCCTCGTAATACAATACCTCGGACAGGCAGCGATGTTCGCGCAGCAGCTGGGCCATCACCGAATCCGCCGGAACCTGTTCGGCGGGCGCCTGGACGGCAGGCGACTGCACAGCAGGCGCCAGCTTGATGGATACGGCTGCGCCTTTGTCCGTAGACGGACGATAAGTCAGGGAGGCGCCGACAGCAGCGCTGGCCGTCGCCAGGATGATCGATAACGCGGCCACAAGCACGCGGTCGGAACGCGAAATCGCGTCGTTCGATTTTTTGGGCATTGGAAGGTGAAACTCTTTTTCGGCTCGGGTTTCGCTTGGTCTATTAGGCTTTGTCTACTTCGCTCTTGCGCTATTTCCGCCCCTTCGAAGGCATTCATTCCGCAGTTGCTGTTTCGATTAGGCTGTTTCGATTTCGCGTCGTCCTTCAAAATTTCCGAATGGTTCCCAGCACCATTGTGGGGCTTTTGCCTTCCAATTTCACGATCGTCAAATAAAATTTTCCATTACCGTGACAGTGCGTCACGACATGCCTGAAAACCCAGCACTTTCCGTGGGCCATCCACAACTTCAGATGTCGCTGCGACTCTTTTGCAGCGCCGCCTGCGCCGCAGCCAGACGCGCCACCGGCACGCGGAACGGCGAGCACGAAACATAGTCGAGCTGCGAATCGTGACAGAAGCGGATCGAATCCGGATCGCCGCCATGTTCGCCGCAAATACCCAATTTGAGGCTTGCGCGCGTTTCACGTCCGCGCGCAGCGGCAATGCGAACGAGCTCGCCCACGCCTTCTACATCGATCGATACGAAGGGGTCGCGCTTTATCAAATTCTTGGAAAGATATTCGCCCAGGAACATGCCGGCATCGTCGCGTGAAATGCCGATGGTGGTCTGGGTAAGATCGTTGGTTCCAAAGGAGAAGAACTGCGCGGTCTGCGCGATTTCACCGGCGCGCAGAGCCGCGCGCGGCAATTCGATCATTGTGCCGATCAGATAGGCCGGGACGTGGCCATTTTTGGCCTTGATGGCGTCTGCCACCGCGGCGATGCGGGCCGCCAGCACGTCCAATTCGGCCTTGAAGGCGACCAGGGGGATCATGATTTCCAGCTGCACAGGCGCGCCGCCCTTGGCTTCGACCGCCAGCGCGGCTTCCAGGATGGCGCGTGCCTGCATCTCGTAGATTTCGGGATATGTGATGCCCAGGCGGCAGCCGCGATGGCCCAGCATGGGATTGGCTTCATGCAGCATGATGGCCCGGGCGCGCAGCCTGGCCACGGCCGAGCCGGCGGCACGCGCCACCTCCTCGAATTCCTCTTCCTTGTGCGGCAGGAATTCGTGCAGCGGCGGATCCAGAAGCCGGATGGTGACAGGAAGGCCCGCCATCTCGGTGAAGATGGCCTCGAAGTCGCCGCGCTGCATGGGCAGCAGCTTGGCCAAGGCTTCCCTTCGTCCCTCTTCCGTCTCGGCCAGGATCATCTGGCGCACGGCGACGATGCGTTCGGCATCGAAGAACATGTGTTCGGTGCGGCACAGGCCGATGCCTTCTGCGCCGAACTTTCGCGCGGTCGCCGCGTCCATCGGCGTGTCGGCATTGGTGCGCACCTTCAGGCGGCGCACTTCATCGGCCCATTGCATCAAGGTACCGAAATCGCCCGTCAGTTCAGGCTGGCGCAGGCCCACGCGGCCCTTGAACACCTGGCCCGAGGCGCCATCGATGGTGATGATGTCGCCGCGCCTTATGACGATGTCGCCCGCCGTCATCTCGCCCCTCGTGGCATCGATCTTCAGCATGCCTGCGCCGGAGACGCAGGGCCGGCCCATGCCGCGCGCCACCACGGCCGCATGGCTGGTCATGCCGCCCCGCGCAGTCAGGATGCCGCGTGCAGCATGCATGCCGTGAATGTCTTCCGGGCTGGTTTCCGCGCGCACCAGGATCACATCCTTGTGATCGGCGGCCAGCTTTTCGGCTTCGTCGGCGGTGAAGGCAACCTCGCCGGTCGCGGCGCCGGGCGAAGCGCCCAGGCCGGCGGCGATCTGTTCCTTGGGCGCATCGGGATCGAGGGTGGGATGCAGAAGCTGGTTCAGCGCCAGCGGATCCACGCGCGTCACCGCTACCTTCCTGTCGATCAGGCCCTCCCCCACCATGTCCACGGCGGCCTTCAGTGCGGCCTCGGCCGTGCGCTTGCCGGCACGGGTCTGCAGCATGAAGAGCTTGCCTTCCTGGATCGTGAACTCCACGTCCTGCATGTCGCGGTAATGCTGTTCCAGCCGTTCGCCGATGGCCTTGAGTTCGGCATAGGCAACCGGCATCGCCTCTTCCATCGATGGGCGCCTGCCGCCCTGCCGTTCGCGCACCGTTCTGGAAATGGGCTGCGGCGTGCGAATGCCCGCCACAACATCCTCGCCTTGGGCGTTGATGAGGAATTCGCCATAGAGCAGTTTTTCGCCGGTGGCGGGGTCGCGGGTAAAGGCGACCCCGGTGGCGCTGGTTTCGCCGCGGTTGCCGAACACCATCGCCTGCACGCTGACGGCGGTACCCCAATCTTCCGGGATATTGTTGATCTTGCGATAGGTGTTGGCGCGCGGGCTGTGCCAGGAGCCGAACACCGCGCCGATTGCGCCCCAAAGCTGTTCCTGCACATTGTCGGGAAAGGGCTTGCCCAATTCTTTTTCCACCCGCGCCTTGAACAGGCCGGCGATGCGCTTCAGGTCTTCGGCATCCAGCCCGGTGTCCAGTTCGACGCCTTTGGCGTCCTTTGCTTCGTCCAGGATATCCTCGAACCGCGCGTGATCGACGCCCAGCACCACGTCGGAATACATCTGGATGAAGCGGCGATAGCTGTCATAGGCAAAGCGCGGATTGCCCGTCAGCCTGGCCAGCCCTTCGGCAGTGTCGGCGTTCAGGCCGAGGTTCAGCACCGTGTCCATCATGCCGGGCATTGACACGCGCGCGCCCGAACGCACAGACAGCAGCAGCGGCCGCGCCGGATCGCCCAGCGTGCCGCCCGCGATGCGGCCGATTTCCGTCAGCGCGGTATCGACCTGCGCCTTCAGGTCGGACGGATAGGTGCGCCCGTTGGCATAGTAGTAGGTACAGACTTCGGTGGTGACCGTCAGGCCCGGCGGCACCGGCAGGCCCAGATTGCTCATCTCGGCCAGGTTGGCACCCTTGCCACCCAGAAGATCGCGCATTTCGCTGCGCCCTTCCGCCTTGCCGTCGCCGAACGCATACACCCACTTGGTCATACCGAATCGCCCGTCATGATGATTTGCGAGGGCGGCAATATGGCATTGCAGCATGGCGCGCCGAAAGCCCCAAAGCGGCGCAAAAGCCGTGACAATCTGGCGTCATCCGGGGACGGAACGTGTTGCCGCGCGCGGCGTTAGCGCAATCACGCCCCGGTCCGACTGTTTGTTCAAACCGGCGCTTCGCGCGTTAGGCGGGATGAAACGTCCACCGGACGTTTCATAATCTCCCGCCTCACCCTTCGATCTTCGAGAAGTCGGCCACCCGGTGCAGCGCCGCGCGCAGGCCCGCCAGCAGGTTTAGGCGGTTGTCGCGCAGCACCGGATCGTCGGCGTTAACCTTCACCGTATCGAAGAAAGCGTCGACAGGGGCGCGCAGCGCCGCCATTTCGCGCATGGCACCTTCGAAATCTTCCGCATCCAGTTTCGGGCCGATAGCGCCAATGGCCTTTGCCAGCGTCGCATGCAGCGCTTGTTCGGCGGGCTCGGCCAGCAAAGCCTCGTCGACCTTGCCCAGATAGGTGCGGTTATCCTTCTTTTCTTCGAGCTTCAGGATGTTGGCGGCGCGCTTGTAGCCCGCCAGCAGGTTGGCGCCGTCGTCGGTCTTCAGGAATTTCTGAAGCGCCTCGACGCGGGCGACCAGCCGCACCAGATCGTCTTCACTGCCGAGGCTGAACACCGCATCGATTAGGTCGTGACGGGTGCCCTGCTCTTTCAGCGCTACTTTCAGACGATCAGCAAAAAAGGATAATAGATTATTGGCGCGCTCAACTTCCCAATCAAAGGGCGGATACTCTTCGAACGCGCCCTCAGCGAGAGCTTTCCGTGCTTTGTCGGAAACCGTCAGCAACTGCTTTAAGACGTTCTTATCTTTCAACTCCTCCCAATATGGGACCTTATTCAAAAGCTTTACTCTCGCACTCTCCATCATTGCGGACATAACTAACCGACCCGCAATTGTTGCAAACTTCGCGATAGGAATTCGGTACCCGTTCTCCAAGCAAATTCGGATAACACCCAGCGCAGCGCGTCTCAAAGCAAATGGATCGCTTGACCCTGTTGGTTTTTGCCCAATTGCGAAAAAGCCAACAAGCTGATCGAGCTTGTCTGCAATTGCCACCGAAGATGCGATCTTGGAGGTCGTCACCCGATCAGACGGCCCGACAGGTTTATAATGCTCCGCGATCGCTTCGGCGACTTGGATATCTTCATTGTCGTTGAGAGCGTAATAACCGCCCATGCACCCTTGTAATTCTGGAAATTCGGCGACCATCCCACTTGTGAGATCTGCTTTCGACAAACGAGCAGCCCTCGCGGCTTTTCGAAAATCACAATTCAATTCGTGAGCGATAAACCCTGCGAGAATTTCGAGCCGCTGTGAACGCTCGTACTGACTGCCGATATCTGCGTGAAAGACGATGCCTTTCAGGTCATCGACGCGGCTATCCAGCCTGCGCTTGCGGTCTTCATCCCAGAAGAATTTGGCGTCCGACAGGCGGGCGCGCAGCACCCGTTCGTTGCCCGCCACGATCTCCTTGCCGCCATCCTTCGCGATCATGTTGGCGACCAGGGCAAAGCGGTTCGCCATCTTGCCAGTCTTGGGATCGCGCAGGGAAAAATACTTCTGATGCGTGCGCATGGAGGTCTGAAGAATCTCCGGCGGCACGTCCATGAACTGGTCTTCAATGGTGCCAGTCAGGATCACCGGCCATTCGGCCAGGCCCGACACTTCGGCCAGCAGCCCCTCGTCCGGGATCATTTCCAGTCCATGGACGAAGGCTGCCTGCTTGACGCCTTCGAAAATCACCGCGGCGCGTTCGTCGGCGTCCAAAATCACATGGGCAGCGCGCAGCTTGTGCTCATAATCCTCGAAGCGCCGTGCCTCGATCTTGCCATCCGACAGGAAGCGGTGCCCGCGCGTATGCAGACCGCTGGAAACCCCGGCAAAGCTGAACGGCACCACCTCGCCATCGAAACTGGCCAGGATGGAATGCAGGGGACGCACCCAGCGGGTGGAAACACCCGGCTTCCAGCGCATGGATTTGGGCCAGGGCAGTCTGGCCATCGCCTCCGGGATGATCTCGGCCAGCACGGCGGCGGTCTCGCGGCCTTCGCGCTCGATCACCGCCATATAGACATCGCCTTTGGGCGTGGAGTGAACCGTCAACTGCTCCTTGCTAAGCCCGGTCTTCTTCAAAAAGCCTTCGATGGCGGCGGCGGGCGCATCGACCTTGGGCCCTTTCAGTTCCTCGCGCACATCGCTCTGCTTCGCCGGCAGGCCGGTGATCGCCAGCGTGATCCGGCGCGGCCCTGAGAAAGCCTTGGCCGCCTCGAACAGAAGGCCACGATCGGACAGCGCACCCACGACCAGGCGCTCAAGGTCTTTCGCTGCGCCCACCTGCATGCGGGCAGGGATTTCCTCGCTGAACAGTTCCAGCAGCAGATCGGGCATTACATGCGCCCCTTGGCGGCATAGCGGGGCCTGTAGGCGCCCATCGGCGATTCCAGCCAGGCTGCACAGCAGGCCTGGGCCAGTGCCCGCACCCGCCCGATATAGGCAGCCCGTTCGGTGACCGAAATCACGCCACGTGCCTGAAGCAGATTGAAGGCGTGCGACGCCTTGATGCACTGGTCATAGGCGGGCAGCACCAGCTTTTTGCCGTCCAAAAGTTCGCGGCATTGTTTCTCGGCATCCTTGAAATGCTGGAACAGGATGTCGGTGTCGGCGCGCTCGAAATTGTAGGCGCTGAACTCGACCTCGGCCTGGTGAAAGACCTCGCCATAGCGGAACTCGTTATTGAAGGCCAGGTCGTAGACGAACTCCACGTCCTGCACATACATGGCCAGACGTTCCAACCCATAGGTCAGCTCGGCACAGACCGGATCGCAGTCAAACCCGCCCACCTGCTGGAAATAGGTGAACTGGGTCACTTCCATCCCGTCGCACCATACTTCCCAGCCCAGGCCGGCGGCGCCCAGCGTGGGACTTTCCCAATCGTCCTCGACAAAGCGGATGTCGTGCAGCTCCGGGTCAAGGCCGATGGCGCGGAGGGAGCCAAGGTAAAGCTCCTGCACATTCTCCGGCGCCGGCTTCAGGATCACCTGATACTGGTAATAATGCTGCAGCCGGTTGGGGTTTTCGCCATAGCGGCCGTCCGTCGGCCGGCGGCTGGGCTGGACATAGGCCGCCTTCCAGGGGCGCGGGCCCAGCGCCCGCAGGGTGGTGGCAGGGTGGAAGGTGCCCGCCCCCATCTGGTCGTCATAGGGCTGCAGGATCAGGCAGCCCTGGGCCGCCCAATAATTCTGCAAAGTCAGGATCAGGTCCTGGAATGTCTTGGCTTTTGGCACGATGCGCCCAAGGTCGGATGGCGGCTGAAAAGTTGGCCGGAACCTACAGACGGGCCTCATGCAGGGCAAGCGCCGCGCCGTCCCGAAGCACGCTGTTTGCCGCCTCCGTCCAGCCGCCATCGGACGTGTGCAGGACAAGGCCCGCCAACAGCACCCCCGGCGCCCGGGAACCCTGGCGAACCTGCAGAATCACCCGGCTGGCGGGCGCACCTGAGCGGGGCCAGAGTGGAAAGATGGCCAGCCCTCTTTCGGGCAGCGCGGTCAATGCCTCGGCCAGCCGATCGGCGCGGAAGATGGCAGTGAAATAGCCACCGGAAACGGTACGTTGCAGCCCAAGCTTCAACCATGCTGTCAGAAGGCCGTGGTCCATCATGGCACCGGCCCGGGTCGCGTCTGGCGAGGCCTGGCCGGGGCCATGAAAGGGCGGGTTGCACAGCACCTGATCGAAGCCGTGCTTCAGTTCGGCCGGCAGATGGAAGATATCAGCCGTCACCACCGCCATCGAGGCGCCGTTGGCGGCAGCATTGGCGCGGGCCAGCGCCGATAAAACGGTGTCGATCTCGACCCCCGTCAGCGACAGGCCGGGCACGCGCGCGGCCAGGCACAGGCTGGCGGCGCCAGTGCCCACTCCCAGCTCCATCGCGTGCATTCCCGCCTTCGCTGGAACGGCGGCGGCCAACATCACCGCGTCCA
>JAFKEU010000008.1 GCA_017308475.1 Alphaproteobacteria bacterium | reverse complement strand
TCTAATGCCCTGACCATCTACAGTGGCAATCCGTATCTGAAGCCGGCCTACCAGACCGCGATGGACAATGCCGGGGTCACTAGCTTCAATCTCAACCGCTACAATGAGGACTTTGGCGGTCTGCTGAATCTCACGGACCGCACATCGACTGAGACCATTAGCGCGGGACTGCAGGGGTCCTTGTTCGATAAGTTCGACTGGGAGTTGTACTACACTCATGGCGAGGGCCGGGTGCAGCAGGTCACCCACGACAATGTCAATACCCAGCGTATGTATGCCGCGATCGATGCGGTGAAGGACCCGCGCACAGGCAACATCGTGTGCCGGGCGTCGATCACCGCGCCGGGAGCATACCCCGGTTGCGTTCCGATGGACATTCTGGGCGATGGCGCGCCGAGCCAGGCCGCAATCAACTATGTCAATGGTACGACGCAATGGAAGGCGATCAACACGCTGGACGATTTCGGCGCCAACATCACTGGCACTCTGTTCGACAACTGGGCCGGTCCGGTGAAGATGGCGGTAGGCGCGGAATATCGGCTGCAAAGCCTGATCGAGACCAGCAGTGTCGACGATAACACCTTCAATATCCAGAACCTGCGGGTGGGGCTAAACGGCAACACGACATCGCCCGGTGCGCTGCAGTGGACCAAGAACGTGACCTCGCCGATGCATGGTGCGGACTCAGTCTATGAAGGCGATGTGGAGATTGACGTTCCGCTCCTGCGCAATCTTCCGCTGATCCAGTCGCTGGATTTTAACGGGGCAGGCCGATACACGCAGTACAGCACTAGCGGCTCTGCCGAGACCTGGAGAGTGGGGCTGCAATGGCGCCCCATCGACGACCTTCGCTTCCGTGCCACCCGGTCGCGTGATATCCGCGCACCAACCCTGTATGACCTGTTTCAGAATCAGTCGAGCCAAATCGGGGGGCTGGTGGACTATTTGACCTCGTCGGGCGGTTCGGTTCTGAATGTCCTCGGCGGCAATCCGAATCTGGTTCCTGAAGTGGCACGCAATACCACGGCGGGTTTTGTCTATACGCCGGGCTGGCTGCCAAACTTCCTATTCCAAGTCGACTACTACCATGCTGTAATTGACAACGCGATCGCGACTGTCAGCGGCTCTGCGCCAGCCACCCAGCAGATCTGTATCGCCTCGGGCGGTACGTCGCCGCTTTGCAATCTGGTCGTACGGCCCTATCCGATCACGAACACAACCCCGGCCAATTATCCGACCCTGAATTACAATGTGAAGCAGAACGTCGCCCTGGTGTATGCCGAAGGCGTCGACTTCACCGCCGGGTACGAAGCTGATCTCGCCCAGATCAGCAATTTGAACGGCGTTCTGGGCATCCACGTAACATGGGTGCATCAGCCCACATTGAAGAGCCAAACCCTGCCAGGCACCACGATTATCAATGCGGCAGGTACATCGCAAACTCCCAAAGATCGTGTATCCTTGCAGGTCAACTATGTCCTGGGGCCATTCAGCACGACGGTTGTACAGCGCTATTACGGTGCCTATCACTACAGCGGAAATCCCACCCAGGTTGGGATCGCGACCCTGCCGGCCTATTGGCAGACCGACCTGAACCTGGCCTATGATTTTGATGCCGCGGGCCAGCCGGTCACTGGCTTCCTTAATATCAACAACCTGTTCAACAATTTCGGCGCCAATTGCTGCGCCTTTACCAACAATCCGGGCATGCAGTATCCGGTTGCGTCCTTCACAGACCGTATCGGGCGCTACTTCACTGTCGGCTTGCGGTTCAAAACCGATTGAAAATCGGCGGCATGGACGTACGTGCGTCCATGCCGCTAATATTCCGATGCAGCCCTGAAGAGGCTCGTCCATGCGCCTCAGCGCTTTTTGTGTATTCACAGGCCTCGTGATCGCCGAACTGCCCGCCCAGGCGGCTATTACAGCCGCGCCCTGGGGCAGCTATGACGGCAAACCGATCTATCTTTACACCCTGACTAGCAGGAATGGGCTGTCAGCCCGGATAACCAATTACGGTGCGACCATCGTGTCATTGCGCGCGCCGGATCGCCGGGGCGTCATGGGCGATGTGGTGCAGGGCTTCGACAGACTTTCGGACTATACGAACGCGGATTATCGTGCGCGCGGTGCCCATTACGGCGCGGTGTTGGGCCGTTACGCCAACCGGATCAAGAATGAAACCTACGAGCTGGATGGCGTTACCTATCATCGCACCAAGGGGGCGCAATATGACCAGCGGGTGTGGGCCGGGAAAATTGAAGCGGGTAAGGAAACACACCTGGTTCTTAGCCTGGTCGACCCGGCCGGCAGCATGGGCTTCCCTGGAACAGTCAAGGCGAGCGTCACTTACACGCTAACCGACAACAACAGCTTGCGGATTGATTATCGGGCCAGCACCGACAAGACGACGATCGTCAACATGACAAATCACAGCTATTTTAACCTGGCCGGCAAGGGAACCATCCTGGATCACCTGTTGACCATCAATGCAGACGCCATCACGCCTGGTGACGCTAAGAATGTGCCCACCGGCGAGATACGTCCGGTGGCGGGCACGGTGTTCGATTTTCGCAAGCCGATGCCGATCGGCCGTCACGTTGATGACTCCGACCCGTTGATACAGCTTGTGCATGGCTATGGCGTGAACTATCGGCTTAACGGCCGGCCCGGCACGCTACGGTTCGCAGCGCGGCTGGCGGATCCCAAGTCAGGCCGGGTCATGGAAGAATGGACCACCCAGTCGGACATGCAGCTGTATTCCGGAAACTATATGCCGCCGCCCGTGGCACTGGCCAAGGGCTACGGGCGTCGCAGTGGCGTGGCCCTGGAGGCCGAGCGCGCGCCCAATTCTCCAAACACTCCGGAATTTCTCAGTGCCGTCGTGACACCGCAGAAGCCGTTGCACGAGGTGATGGAATTTCGCTTTCTGGTGGACAGGAAATGACCGCAAACAGGCGTAATCTAGTTCTGGGCATGGCGGCTGCCGGCGTGTGTGCCGGGACAGCTGTGCCCGTAAGGGCCGCTTCGCCGTTATTCTTTCGTGGGCTTTTCCCGATAGCCCAGACCCCTTTCACGCCCGCGGACAAGCTCGATCTCGTTTCGCTGATGCGTCAGGTTGATTTCTGCCGACGCACCGGCGTGCCGGGCCTGATCTGGCCGCAGTTGGCGAGCGATTGGGAGATGCTGGATGACAGCGAGCGTCTGGCGGGGGCCGAAGCGCTGCTTGGGGCGGCCAAAGGCACCGCAGTCAAGGTGGTCATCGGTGTCCAGGCGCGCGACGGGAAGCTTTCGACGGCGCTTAACTTCGCCGCCCATGCCGCGGCGCATGGCGCGCCCGCGATTATTTCGCTGCCGCCTGACGGGGTCGGCGAGGATGCCATGGCGGCCTATTACAAGGCGGTCGGGGCCAGCGTGCCGCTGCCGCTGGTTTTGCAGACCCAGAAGACGATGAGCGTCGACCTTGTGGACAAGGTCTATCAGCAGGTACCCACGCTGAGCTGCATCAAGGACGAGGCTGGAGAGCCGCTGGACCGCATCGGACCGATTCGCAAACTGACCGGCGGCAAGGTTGCGATCTTTGCCGGCAAGGGCTGCGTGGCCATGCTGAACGAAATGATGCTGGGGTTCGACGGCTATTGCCCCTCGATGTTCTGCGCGGACATTTTTCAGCGCACATTCGAAGTGTGGAATGCGGGCCGTCGCAAGGAGGCGACCGAAATGTTCGGACGCATCATGGCACTGCGCTCCATTCCAGGGGTGATGCCCTATCTGATGATCCTGCGCGGCATTTTCCCTGCTGATGTCGGTTATCGCAATCCGCCGGGCCGCAAGACGCAGGAGACCAAATTGCCGGAGGCGGGCAAGGCACTGATCCGTCAGACCTATGAGGCGGTCGTTCGCCCCTATGTCCGCTAGGGCGCGCCGCGCGCCATATAGGTTCGCGAAAAGCCGTTGCGGGAATTGGTGACGGTAATTTGTCCGGTCTCGGTAATGGACAGGCGGATGGGGTTTCCATCGGCGCCGCCGCGTAGATTCGCGATATAGTTCGGGTCGCCGTCCAGTTCGGGGTTGCGGACCATCGCATGCGTCCGCCAGAAGCCTTGGAGATGGGGATAGGACTCCACTGTCTTGACCACATCGGGCGAGCCGCCCTTGGTCGGGCCGTTCTGCATGATTGCCACCAACGGGTCTATCGCGGCGGTGGGCGGGCTGTTTGAAAGATCCATGCCGTGACCAGTGACGAAATAGATGTCGGCCCTGCCCATCTTGTTTGCCGGACAGAGCAGGGCAATTTCCTTGTTCCAGGTCAGATCGCCCAGATCGACGATCCGGGTCCTGCCGAATCGCATCAGGAGGCCGAGAGAACGGTCGTTCTCCTCGCCGCCGACCCGCGGGGGCGGAGGCACATGGGCGCAGGCAGGATTGGCGCGACCGGCGCCGGGCAGGGCTGCCTTGAGCACCCGGCCGTCGGAGGCCACGAACCGGATGTGCAGGGCCCCGACATTGAGGACGTCGCCCGCACTTACAGAGATATGACTGTGACCCTTGGCGGCGGCCAGCCAGGCCGGATAGCGGGTCTGGGGCGCATTGGCGCTCCGGCGCACATCGGCATCCGGCGGCAGGGTTTCCCGGTTGGGGCCGTGATCTACGAAAGTATCGGCGGGCAACAGGGCCAGAACTGACTCCAGGCCGCCCAGATGATCGGCGTGATAGTGGGTCATCACCAGATAATCGAGGTGGGTGATGCCCAGGGAATGGGCTGCCTGGAAGATCCGTTCGGCGCTGCTGGGCTCGTTTTTTGGTGCCTCACCCGGCGTCAACCCCTGGCCGCCGCCCTGGCCCGGCGCCCAGCCGGTGTCGATCAGAAGGCTCTTGCCGGCGGGCGTTCGCATCAGCACCGCCGCACCGCCTTCCACATCGACGGAGATGATCTTGAGTTCCTGGGCACCGGCTGGCGCAGCGCACAGCAAAAATGTGGCGATCAGAAGAGATTTTCGCATGGGTGTCTCCCTAGTTGGGCAGCGCGAAAGCAACCAGCTCGTCGCCCAGCTTCGGCATCAGGATGGGATTACCGCCCGCCACGAAGACAACATACTGTTTGCCCTTGTAAACGTATGTCGCTGGGCTCGACACGGCCGGGGCGTCAAGCTGGGCCTTCCACAGCACCTTTCCGGTTTTCAGGTCCAGGGCGCGCGCCCGGCTGTCCATCGAGGCTCCGATAAAAATCAACCCGCTGGCGGTGATGATGGGCGGCCCCAGCGTCACGGACCCCCAGCTTTCAGGCATATAGAAGCCCCATTGCTGAACCTGACCGAACGGTTCGCGCCACAGCAGCTTGCCCGTCTTCAGATCATAGGAGGACAGCGTCCCGTAGGGCGGCTTCCAGCACGGCATCCCCAGTGGATTGAGGAAGGGATAGGTCTGCACCGCATAGGGCGCGCCACGCTGGGGAGAGCCCAGCTTCCTGCCGGCTTTCCGGGCGGCCTCATACTGCTTGCGGGGTATGAGCTTGTAGACTTGAACAACGTCGTTGCTGTTCACGACATAGGTCTGGGTCGCCGGATCGACTGCGCCGCCGCCCCATTCCACGCCGCCGACCTTGCCGGGAAAGGCGATGGAGCCCTGCAGGCTGGGCGGCGTGAATTTGCCGTCGTCGCGCAGTTTGGCATAGGCGCGGCTGCAAAATCCAAGGCTCAACATGTCCGCCAGCGGGAAGATGCCGGGAAAGCGGTCGGCAACGGTCGGCGCCGGCAAGTCGACCCAGGGCTGGGTCGGCGAGGGTTTCTCACCTGGCACGTCGGATGCGGGCACCTTGTGCTCGGGCATGGGATAGACCGGCTCGCCCGTCAGCCGGTTTAGGACATACAGAAAGCCCTGCTTCGTCGACTGGACCAGGGCGGGGATAGTCATTCCATCCTTTTGAATGTCGATGAGTGTCGGCGGGGAGTCCGTATCGTAGTCCCAGATGTCGTGGTGGACGAGTTGGCGGCTCCAAACCAGTTCGCCGGTGTCCGCGTTGAGTGCGGTGACGGACGTGGCAATCGGGATCGGCTCCTTGCGGTCGCCACCATAGAAATTGGCTTCCGGTGAGCTGACCGGCAGATACACCAGACCCGACTTGGGATCGACCGACATGCCGGCCCAGATGTTGGCCGTTCCGATGCGCTTGCGCACACTGTCGGGCATGATCTGGAAGGTCCATTTGAGCTGACCTGTCCGCGCATCGACACCGAAGACCGTTCCGGGGGGAGATTTCTCGTAGGCCAAATCCTCACAGGCCCAGCCGATGATCAACGTGTCGCCATAGACGGCCGGCGGCTGACGTATCAGAAGCGGAAGGCTGGGGTTGACCGTATTCCATTGATTGATGTCCAGCGTGCCACCCTTGCCAAAAGTCCTGCACGGCTTTCCTGTGTCGGCATCGATCGCGTGCAGTTTGGAGTCCTCAGTGCCAACATAGAGGATCTTCTGGCACGGCTGGCCGGAGGCGGGTTGCGATGCGCGCCAGTAAGCCAGCCCACGGCTTTTGACAATGCCGGCATGGGCGAGATCGGGATGTGCATCGTAGATCCAGTCGACCTTGCCGGTATCAGGTTGAACGGAGAACACCTTAGATGTCGGCGTGCTCACATAGAGCATGTTGTTCACGAACAGGGGGGTGGACGACCATGCGGTGTGATAGGATGTACCGTCTTCCCGCCCACGCGAAACGTCGCCCGTATGCACGGTCCACGCGCGTTTCAGGCGCCGCACATTTTGCGGTGATATTTGATTGGCAGGGGAATATTTTTGCGCCCCGGCATCGCCATTGGCGGTTAACCATTGGTCGGGCTGGGCAGATACCTGCCCCGGCATGGCCAGGACAGCCAGAATCCAGAAGCTATGTTTTAAACCGCGGATTCTCATGAGGCCTCCCTGCGTTCGGCTTTATGTCAGGATAACGAGGCTTTGCCGGCATCAGCAAAAAGATTGGTGCCGATTGAAAATTCTTTTTCGGGGAAACGGGGTTTCGCTCGTCTACGTGTCATGGACGCGTCGGGCCGTTCTGTGGGCATAACAAATACACATTAGGGGACCAAACATGACTTTCAGGCACAGGCTCTTGGCCGCGACCAGCTTGCTTTTGCTGGCGCTGCCCGCACATGCAGCAGAGCGCAAGGTCGATCCAACTTTTTTGCACCGCAACACGGACAAGCTTGCGGAGGTGGCGTCTGACATAACCACACCGTCCTGCCACTTCAGGCCTATGTTCGGGGCAGGCGGAGCTGATCTGGCCCAGGCGTCCGGTGTCGCGCAGTTTGCAGAAGTGGTTGTCGATCCCCATGGGTCTTGCAAGGAAGTGACAGCGCCTGAGGAAGATCAGATCGTCGTGGTGCTCAAGGGCCAAGGGTCTTCAAGCTATGACCGCCAGACTGTGCCTCTGGCCAATGAGGACTTTCTGTATGTCCCTGCGCGCGTTCCCCATGCGCTGCGCAATGATACAGACGCGCCCATGACGGTGGTTGTCATGGGCTATCACACCAAAGGCTTTCCGGCGGGGCCACTGCCGAGCCATCCGCTGAAGGACAATATTGCCAATGTTCCGCTGGAGCATGTTGGCAGCCACCCGCAGTCTGCGCACTATCGGCTTCTGCTGGGTGACAGCAGCCAGACGCGCGACAAGATTGATGTCGGCAGCGTCGTGACAAGTCTGTTCCTCATGGAGATTGATCCAGGCGGGACCAATTTTCCCCACCACCATCCGCGGGAAGAGGAAATTTACCTGATCCTGTCTGGTCACGGGACCCAGGTTGCGGGCAGTGGCCTGGACGGTGTGGAAGGCAAGTTTCCAGCTGGCGTAGGGGATGCGTATTACTATCGTCCCAATACCACCGTGGGTTATTACAGCGACCCCAATATCTCCTCGCGCATTTTGTGCATTCGCTCCTGGCAGCCCGGGTTGCAGCCCGATCATAGGGGGAAATAGCCTTTGCGTTCGAACCGGGTGAATAGAGGCGGTTCGCTTGCGAGTAGACGGGAAATTATGCGAAGCGCGAAAAGCAGGACATGAAAATGACGCAAAGACGTTCGGTATTGCAGGGATTGGCATTGTCACCGTTGGTAATGGCTCCCGCCTTGAGCAGAGCAGTGGCGAAGGATGCCGGCAAGCTAACCATATCAGACATGGACGTGGTACATGTTCTGGTCAGTAAGCGCGCGAACGGTAACGGGAACTGGACGCTACCACGGCTGAAAACGGCAACTGGCCTAACTGGGCTCGGTGATGCGTCTCAAAGCTTGAACGACGACCAGACACTGGTCTTTCTTAAGCGATACATTGACATGCTGCGGGGCCGATCGGCCTTCGATGTCGAATGGTTTCGCCGCGCAGTCGCGCCGATCTGTGCACAGAACGGTGGTGATTATGGCCGCACGCCCGCCGCTGTTGCAGCAAGCGCTGTTGAGCAGTGCATGTGGGACATTCAAGGCAAGGCGTTGGGGGTTCCTTGCTATGAATTGTTTGGCGGGCGCATTCACGATCACGTCCGCGTCTACGCCAATATAAACCGATCGACGAACGATCGTACGCCGGCCGGTTTCGCCGCTAACGCCCGACGTGCCGTTGATGCCGGATTTAATGCAATTAAGCTAGCTCCCTTCGATAGCATGCCGCACGGTCTGACCGACCGCACGGAAATTCGGAAATTTATGGATTCGGGTATCGCCGCCGCCGAAGCGGTTCGAGAAGTGATAGGATCTGAACGAGACCTGCTTGTGGACGCACACAGCCATTTCGGCCTACAGGATGGCCTTACGCTTGCCAAGCGCTTCGAGCCACTGAAATTGTATTGGCTAGAAGAGGTGACGCCCCGTGATCCAGTCGCAAATCTGGCCGCTATTAACAAGGCAGCCACAATGCATACCGCCGGCGGTGAAGGCATCCATGGCGTCAAAGGATTCTACCCTTACGTCAAGGCGGAAGCGGTTGACGTTATAATGCCCGACGTGAAAGTCGCCGGTGGGATGCTGGAGCTGAAAAAGATCGCAGCTCTAGCCGAAGGCGCAGGATTAACGTGCTCGCCGCATGGCCCCGCCAGCCCGATTGGAAATGCCGCAGCAGCTCATGTTATGGCCACGGTGCCCAACTTTGAGATTTTTGAATTCGCTTTCGGTGAGGTCCCTTGGCGCTCAGAGTTCGTGGATCCGCCTGAGCAGGTCAGCAACAGTTTGCTGCAACTGCCGGATCGTCCCGGGCTCGGTTACACCGTAAACGAGAAGGTGGCAGCAAAGTACGCCATCTAAGTTCACTTCCGGCGCCGGTTCGCTCACCCCCTGGGCGAAGGCTTGGCATAACCGGTCGGGATCGGGTCTGCCATTTGCATTAATAGCTGACCCGATCCCTTTTTTGGCAAGACTTGGAGATGAAATTGAAGCGTTGGTGACCTCGCCCCCGATATGACCTCGTTCAGAGGGAGAATCTGTTCTGGTTGCTCCGCTCCCCAACGTTACCTCATCCGAAGCCAGAGTTTTGCGCCTCGATGCGGGGTGACGGGCCGGATGCGCCACCTGGGTTATGCAGCAAAATCGGGGGTATTTGGCCGATTCCTCTATGGGGTCTGTCTTCGTTGTAGTACCTGCACCAATCCTCCAACTTCTCCCGGACATCTTCAAGGCGCATGAACCAGTGGGCGTTCAAGCATTCCGCTCTCAGTGGCCTGCACCCGGTTTGAGTGACACGCGGTTAAGCTAAGCCAGCCTCCCTCTCGAAGTCCATTGGACTCATATATCCGATCGTCGAGTGTCGCCGTTTTGGTGTGAGCTCAACGGGTGAACGCAACACCTTCTAATCTGGGAAGATGAGGAGGTATGGCACATGGAACGGGCATCACGGGTCTGGTTTACGCCGCAGCAGAAGGCCGACCTCTGGGAGCGCTGGAAGAGTGGGCAGTGCGTTGCGGCGATTGCGCGGACACTGGGACGGCGGAACAAGAGCGGGGTTTATCGGGTTCTGGCACTCAATGGCGGCATCATGCCGGTGGCACGCCGTCGGGCTCTGAGGGCGCTAAGGCTTGATGAGCGCGAGGAAATCTCGCGCGGGCTGGCGACAGGCCGGTCACTCAGGCAGATTGCACGGGGCCTTGGCCGGGCTGCCTCGACAGTGAGCCGGGACATCAGGCGCAATGGCGGCAGCCAAGGGTTATCGGGCCAGCCGGGCCGACCAGCGGGCCTGGGAGCGGGCGCTGCGTCCCAAAGCCTGTCGCCTGGCGCGGCAGGCGCCGTTACGATGGCGCGTGGCCCAGAAACTGGGGCAGCAATGGTCGCCGGAGCAGATTGCCGGCTGGCTGAAGCGGCAATACCCGAGCGATCCGGACATGCAGCTCTCCCACGAAACGATCTATCGCAGCCTGTTCGTGCAGACGCGGGGCGCCTTGAAGAAGGAGCTGATGGCCCATTTGCGCACCCGGCGGCGACTGCGCCAGGCCAAGGGCGGTGTCACCAGGAGCGGCCTGGGGCAGATCGTTGACACGGTCTCGATCCGGGAGCGGCCTGCCGAAGCGCAGGATCGGGCCGCGCCGGGGCACTGGGAAGGCGACCTGCTCTGCGGTTCAAACCATTCCTGCATGGTGACACTGGTCGAGCGTGCCTCGCGCTTTGTGATGCTGCTGAAGGTGCCCGGCAGCGATACTGCCACCGTGGTCGGCGCGCTCACCAGGTACATCGGCAGACTGCCCGCCGAACTGCGGCGCTCGCTCACCTGGGATCGGGGCAAGGAAATGGCGGCGCACAAGGCCTTTACCGTCGCGACCGATGTGCAGGTCTACTTCTGCGACCCCCGCAGCCCCTGGCAGCGCGGCAGCAACGAGAACACCAGCGGCCTGCTGCGCCAGTACTTCCCGAAGGGGACGGACCTCTCGCAGTTCTCCCAAGGCTACCTCAACAAGATCGCCCTGCGCCTGAACCAGCGTCCGAGAAAGACCTTGGGCTTCGAATGCCCTGCCGATAGGCTGAGCTCGGTGTTGCAATGATCCATTGAGCCCGCCACCCAAAGCGGTCATTGCAACTCAAAAACTGCCGAGGACACCGACAGGTCTGTTGAGGGGGTGGCAGACTCTATCTGGCGAACTGGACCACTTTCACAAGTCAATCAAACAGCGAAAGTTATTGGCGTTTTGCAGCGCCTATCTCGGCTAGCACCTTGCTATCCGCCCGCATCTATGACTGAGGCAGCAGGATTGAGATCCATTGCGACAATCCGTTCTACGCAGGCGCGCGTATAAGGATTTGTGATCTTCGCGCCTATCCTTTTCTCTCTGTTGGTGACCCTAGCCTTGTCGATGGCGATTATGACCATCGCCTGGCTGGCCAGTCTCGCGCTCAGAGACGCGAGTATCGCAGACATACTGTGGGGCCCTGGTCTCGCCATGATGGGATGGATGGCTGCTTGCTATTCGGCACGGATCGGGCTGACGGGCTGGATCTCGCTCGGTCTTGCCACGATCTGGGCCCTGCGGCTTGGAACTTACCTGTTATTCCGGCGCCTGGGAAGCGGAAGGGAGGATCATCGCTACACCTCCATCCGCAGCAGGTTCGGACCGAGCTTTTCCCTGCTCAGTCTCGTTGCTGTGTTCTGGCTTCAGGCTCTGTTGCTGTGGATCGTCTCCTGGCCATTGCAGGTCGCCGTTTTGGCCCAGTCCGGAAACACCCTTGCGGTCGCCGGCTGGGCGCTGATCCTTGCTGGCATCATCATCGAGACTGTGGCCGACAGACAGCTTTCAGCCTTTCGCGCCATCGTCCATAACGCCGGCCGTGTCCTTGACTCGGGGCTCTGGCGTTGGTCCCGCCACCCCAACTACTTTGGCGATTTCCTAATCTGGTGGGGGTTCTTTCTCACCGGGCTGGCGGCCGGCGCATCCTGGTGGACGATTGCAAGCCCCGTCCTGATGAGCGCCCTGCTGTTGCATTTTTCTGGGGTTGGCCTGATGGAGGAGACGATACCGGATCGTCGCCCGGCCTATAAGGATTACATCGAGCGTACTGGCGCCTTCGTTCTCTGGCCGCCAGCCAAACGGTGAATGGTTTGCTCAGAAGCCGAATAGCGACGCAACAACGTTCTGAACCCTGCTGCGGAACTGCAGGCCGCCATCGGTGACCGCCAGGTTGATGCAATCCTCGCCCACGTCTGCCACCGGATTATGCGTCAGGTCTGCGGAAGCGATCTGGAAATCGCCAGGTCCATAATTCCCCGACTCATCGGAGTATCCGCCCCGCAACACGACGGTGTATTCCGTGCCCCGATGGGTGTGCTGCCCCACCTCAGTTCCGGGCGCCCCGCGCAGCAATCGCATGGCCAGAGATCCGCGCCGGTAGAGAGTAACGTATCCCAGACGTGGCCCCAGCCGGCGCCAGCGCACGCAGGAAAGCTCGTGTCCCAAAAAGGCGCGTAGCGGCGCCGGGGTGCCATCGGCCGATGGCTCCGTCCTGTGAATGGCTTCCGGGGCGCCAAGACGCGCCATGACCCGCGCCAGCGCATCGCTCCGCAGCGGCATCGGCTCGGCACCTTCCAGCAGCGCGCCGCCGATACACTCGTCATCGGCCGCCGCGGCCCGGCATTGCGCGCACAGAGACAGGTGCGTCGCCATGATCAGCGCCGTCGCCGGATCCATCTGGCCGGCCACATAGGCCAGACGCAGTGAGTCCTTGGGGTGATGGCGAATTGTCATGACTCGTCCCCCAGCAGGGTCTTCAGCCGCATCATTGCGAGCCGGATGCGGGACTTCACCGTGCCCAGCGGAATGTCCAGTTCCGCCGCGATCTGGCTGTGCGGCTTTTCGGAGAAAAATGACAACATGACGATGCGAAATTGGTCCGGCGGCAGCGCCTGTATGGCCTTCCGCAACTGGTGCTCGCGCTGCCGTGTCTGCAAGGCCGAATCGGCCGGATCCGGACTGTCGGGCATGAAGAATGGATCGGCCGGATCGAAGCGGGGATGACGCTCGCGCCGGTGCATGTCGATGCGCAAATTGCGGGCGATGGTGAATATCCAGGTTGCCGCCGATGCCCTGTTCGAATCGAACTGTGCCGCCTTGCGCCAGACCGCCAGCATCGCCTCCTGGGCAAGATCCTCCGCCTGCTGCGAGGCCGTGCCGCCGCGGACAAGATAGGCTTTGATGCGGGGAGCAAAATGCGCGAACAGTTCCTGGAAGGCCTGCCGGTCCTGGAACGCCGCCACGCGCCGGAGCATCGCAACCAGCCTTTCCGGGGACGATGCCTGGTCCTGCGATCCCATCAGGCGGACCGGCAGCTGTCCCGCAGGCGGTCTGCGGCTTCGCTGTCGGGCGCGGGCAAAGGAGAATGCATGCTGCATCATAGCCGATTTTACGCTCCGGCAACCGGCCCGGATCAGCGGGGCGCTCAGGCGGCTTTTTCCAGTGCCGGTTCCTGGCCCGCGGAAGCTGCCCAGGGAATGCTGCTGCCCAGATGCCGCGCCACGCGGACGGCGCTGGCCAGGCCGTCCTCATGGAAGCCGTGGCCCAGATGCGCGCCGCAATACCAGGTATTGCGCCACCCTTGCAGCGCCTGGACCCTGGGCTGAGCGGCAATCGCGGCGGCGTCGAAGATGGGATGGTCGAAGCTGTGCCGGTCGAAGACCAGTTCCTCCGAAATGGGTGTTGCGGGGTTGAGGCTAACGAAAAGCGGGCAGGAAGGATCGATGCCCTGGAGCCGGTTCATCCAGTAATGGACGGTGATGTAGGGGTGGTCGGGCGCGCCATCCGAACTGTACACCCAGCTCGCCCAGCAGCGCCGCCGTCGCGGCATCACACTGGCGTCACGATGCAGTACGGCGATATTCTTCTGGTAGCGGAAGGGTGACAAAGCGGCGCGCTCCCGCTCGTCTGAATCTTCAAGCAATGCCAGGGCCTCATCGCCATGGCAGGCCAGTACCACATGGTCGTACAGTCGTGCCTGTCCCCCACCTTCGTACACGCGCACCTGGCTGCCGGCACGGCTGATGCCGAGCGCGCCGCAACCCAGGCGTATTCGGTCAGCGAATGACGAGGTTAGCCGCTGAACATATTCCTTGGAGCCACCGGTCACCGTATACCACTGCGGCTGTCCATTTGCTGACAGAAGATGATGGTTGGCGAAAAAGCGCACCAGCGTACGCGCAGGAAACGCCATCATCTGCGCCGCCGGACAACTCCAGATAGCGCCAGCCATAGGCAGCAGGTAATATTGCCGAAACCAGTCTCCCAGCCCCATATGGGCGATCAGAGCGCCTAGCGTCAGGTCGGGGTTTTCCTCCACCGCCCTTTCGGCCTGGGCATTAAAGCGCAGCACATCACGCACCAACCCGGCAAAACGTGGATCGAGAAGATTGCGGCGCTGGCCGAAGACGGCATTAAGGCTTCGGGCGCCCCATTCCAGCCGACCGCCAGCGATGGTGGCTGCGAATGACATGTCGCTTTTATGAATCGGCACGCCAAGCCGCCCGAAAAGGCCGCTAAGGTTGGGATAGTTCTCCCGGTTAAAGACAATGAAACCCGTATCCACAGCCAAAGCATGGCCGTTATAGTCCACCGTCACGGTGCGGCTGTGCCCCCCTATACGAGGCTGCTTTTCATAAAGGGTGATGTCATGGTCGGGACACAGCAGATAGGCCACACCCAGGCCGGAAATGCCCCCGCCGACAATCGCTATTCTGGCCATCGTCCTTCTCGTTATGCCCGGCGCTTCTACGGCGAGGCCATGACGGCGGATCACTCTGATCCGGAAGGGCGTGCGCGCCGTATGGAAGGCAGGAGAAAGGCATGCGGGATATCGGGATCGCTTATTTGACTGCCGCGCTGGTCATGGGGGGGTTGGATTTTGCCTGGCTGAGCATGACAAAAGAGCCTCTATACAATCGCGGGCTGGGGCCGCTTCTGGCCGAGCAGCCCAACATGGCGGCGGCCATTGCCTTTTACCTGCTTTACCTCGCGGGGGTGGTTTTCTTCACGGTGCGGCCGGCGCTGGCCGACGGTTCTTCGGCAGGAGCACTGATGCCTGGCGCCATCATGGGCCTGGTCGCCTATGGCACCTATGACCTCACCAACATGGCGACCTTGAAGGGCTGGCCCTTGCATGTGACAATTATCGACATGGCATGGGGCTGTTTGCTGACCGCCACGACCGCCGCGGTCAGCACGGCGGTTACGCTCGCGTTGGAGAAATAGCATTTGACGGACTCCGCGCTCTATACCGGCTTGGTCATGCACCGGCGGCTGACGCCCCGGCCGCACCGTTTCAAATACCGCGTCTTCTCTATGCTGCTGGATCTGGATGAGTTGCCCCACCTGTCCCGGCGGCTTCGGCTCTTCGCCTGGAACGGACCCGGTGTTTTCAGCTTTTACGACCGCGATCATGGCGATGGCCGTCCGCTCGGAACGTGGCTGGATTCGGTGCTGGCGGAGGCCGGCATCACCGCCAACGGACCGCGCCGGGTTCTATGCTATCCCCGCATCCTTGGTTATGTCTTCAACCCGCTCAGCGTCTGGTTCTGTTATGACATGAACAAGGCGCTGAAAGGCATTGTCTACGAAATTCACAACACTTTCGGCGAACGCCATTCCTATGTGCTGGCATGCGACGGGGCCAAACCGCGCCATGCTTGCGACAAGGGCTTCTATGTCTCACCGTTTCTTTCCGGCGACTGCCGCTATCATTTCCGCATCCAGCCGCCGGGAGAAAGTGTCATGGTGGCGATCCTGGAAGAGGAGCATGGCGCGCCAGTTCTCGCCGCTGCCTTCCGGGGCAGCCGTCGCGCGCTGGAGGATGACACCTTGATCGCCATGCTGATGCGTTATCCGCTCATGACGTTGAAAGTGATCGTCGCCATCCACTTCGAAGCGATGCGGCTGATCTGGAAAGGCATAAAACGTCATCCTCATCTTCCAAAGGAATTACAGGCCAGATAGGCAGCCGGAAGCAGTCTCCGGACGGGCGACAGCGTCCGCTCACCGCCTTGCCGATCATGTGGAGAATATAAGTGCCGCGGTTCACGAAAAAATCGATTTTTGGGCATTTTTTCGAGTGGCGGCAATCCAAACGCCGGCGCCGGCCGTAGTAGCATGTCTAAGGACAGGTTCGGCCATGAAGCAATCTGCCATATCTCTTGCCTGCATTCTTCTTGTCACCGTGCCTGCGCAGGCGGCGCTGAAAGTCGGCGCGAATGCGCCGGACTTCATGGTGCAGGCCGCTCTTGACGGCAGGGAGTTCAAGTTCAACCTGAAGAGCGCTCTGAAAAAAGGCCCGGTCGTGGTCTATTTCTTCCCGGCCGCCTTCACCACGGGCTGTACCGTCGAAGCGCATGACTTCGCGCAGGCCATGCCCCAATACAGATCTTTCGGCACAAGCGTGATTGGGGTGAGCCATGATGACATTGCGACCCTCAAAAAATTCTCCCTCAGTGCCTGCCAGAGCAAATTTCCCGTCGGGTCCGATCATGATCGAAAGGTCATGAAAAGCTATGATGCGGCGCTGGGCTTTCTGACCTCCTATGCCGACCGCGTTTCGTATGTGATATCGCCGGATGGAAAGATCGCATTTACATACAGTGACCTAGATCCCGACCAGCATGTGCTCAGAACCTTGGCTGCGTTGAAGACATTGGCGCCGAACCGTTCGGCGACAACGCCGTGACGCGGGATCGAGAACTCACCGCTAGCTAACTCTCGTGGGCCAGCTATCTCGGTGTCCATTTGGGTGATCTCAAGGATGTCGTTGTTGTGGTCAAGCAGGTTGACGTGACACCCGAAAGTGCCCTCGATTTTGAGGTAGAGTCCGTTCCCTGAAGGAGACGGACGACGCGGACCGACGATATTGTTGCCGTGCAATAAATGAACCTCGCATTCAGACTGGATTTTTCGCACAAACGGAGCGTGGTTGGGGAGCATGAATGCTTCCCCGATATCTGCCGACGCCCCTCCTTTATCTGGTCAAATTGAAATTCCCTCCAAAGTGCGGGAAATCCCCGGCATTGCCTTGGATGTCCTCCGGGCACGATGGCGCTCCGAATTCCGCCGTGATCCACCCAAGGGCCTCACCCGAGACTTGCTGGTCCGTACGCTGGCCTGGCGCCTGCAGGAGATCCTAGAAGGGACTCAGCCGATCGATTTGAATCTCGATCGGCTCGTCAATCTCTCGCTTCCCATCGACTGGGCGGAGCAACGAAGCGTTCTCGGCTTCAAATAACTGGTCGTCCCGGGTTTGCGTATAGTCGATCGCGAAAGAGCGAGAATTTGGCTCCACTTCGCATCGAAAAACCGATGCATTCGCTGCGTGAGTGTCAGTCCAAAACTCGCCTTGGGAGCAAAACTGCACAAAATAAGCCTGATGGCCGCAATTGAGGGCCGTTCACTGGCACTTGCGGGCCTTCGCGTCGTCCATGTCTTTGAAATGTCGGGAGAAGTCGTGGCCACCGGAGAATGCCCCATACGGAGCAGACTGGGTGGCTGGGGGACTAGGATTCGAACCTAGACAGGCAGAGTCAGAGTCTGCAGTCCTACCGTTAGACGATCCCCCAACGGCCCGGGGCGGCGCTTTGGCGTGCCCCGTGGGACCGCCCCTTTAGACCAGCGGCCGTTCCGGTGCAAGGCTGCTGACGTACCAACCCCGGCACAGGCTTTTGCCTGTCCGGCCAATGGCTTCCGGCCCCCCGGGGCGCGCCAAAGGCGACCCGCTCCGGGTTCGCTGCCTTCCGCCTTTGGACAATCGGCCTCGTCGGTGTAGTCCTGTGGCGGGAGGCTTTGGCGTGAAACGGGCGCAGCCGGGACAGCAGGAGTGGACGGAGCCGGCGGCACCGCCGCAGGCGCATGGCCTGCTGGCCGTGCTGGACCTGGGCACCAACAATTGCCGCCTTCTGATCGCCACGCCCGCAGCACGGGGCGGATTCCGGGTGGTCGATTCCTTTTCGCGAATCGTGCGGCTGGGCGAGGGGGTGGGCCAGAGCGGCCGCCTGTCGCCCGCCGCCATCGACCGGACCATCGCCGCCCTCAAGGTCTGCGCCGAGCGGATCAGCCGGCTGAAGGTGGCGCGCGTGCGCTGCATCGCTACCCAGGCGGCGCGGCTGGCGGGCAATGCCGATGTGCTGGTGGCCCGGGCCGAGGCCGAGGCGGGGTTGAAGCTGGAAGTCATCACGGCGGAGGAAGAAGCGAGCCTGGCGGCGCTGGGCTGCGCGCCCCTGATCGGCCGCCGCTATGGAGGCGCGCTGGTATTCGACATCGGCGGCGGCTCGACCGAAATCATCTGGCTGGTCAAGTCTGCCGAGGGCCCGAAGACACGCCTTGCCGCCTCGGTCCCGCTGGGTGTGGTGAGCCTGGCCGAAGCCTATGGCGCGGACAGTGCCGGCCCCGGGGGCTTTGCCCGCATGCGCGCCGACCTGAAGGCGCGTTTCGCGCCCTTCGCGGAAGAGATCGGCGACAGTTTCGACATTCGCAGGAACCATCTTCTGGGCACGTCGGGCACCGTCACCACCCTGGCGGCGATTGCGCTGAATCTTACGCGCTACAGCCGCGCGCGGGTGGATGCGAGCTGGCACCAGACCGCCGCCATGCTGGGCGTGGTGGACAGGCTGGTGGACCTGGACGTGCGCGGCCTGGCGCGCATCGGTCCCATCGGCAGGGAGCGTGCCGACCTGATGCTGGCGGGCTGTGCCATCTTTTCCGCCATCTGTTCGCTTTGGCCTGCGCCGATGCTGCGTGTGGCCGATCGCGGCCTGCGCGAAGGCATGCTGCGGCAGCTTGCGGGCCAGGCATGAAGGACGTGACGTGAAAAAGGATGCAGGCGCATCGGGCCGTGGGCGCGAGCCGGTCAGGGTGAAGAAATCGCGCGGGCGCACGGCGTCTTCGCGCCAGTGGCTGCAGCGCCAGCTGAACGATCCCTATGTCGCGGCCGCCAGGCAGAAAGGCTATCGCAGCCGCGCCGCGTTCAAGCTGATCGAGTTGGACAGCAAATACCACTTTCTGAAAAAGGGCGCCAAGGTCCTGGACCTGGGTGCGGCCCCGGGGGGCTGGAGCCAGGTGGCGGCAGAGCGCGGCGCCACGGTGGTGGCCGCCGACGTGCTGGAGATGGAGCCGGTGGCGGGCGTCACCTTCCTGAAGGCAGACCTGACCGATCCGGATGTGCCCGCGCGGCTGAAGGCCGAACTGGACGGGCCCGCCGATGTGGTGATGACCGACATGGCCGCGCCCACCACCGGCCACCGCGCCACCGACCACATCCGCACCATCGCGCTGGTGGAGATCGCGCTGGATGTGGCGCTGGATGTGCTGAAGCCCGGCGGCGCCTTTGTCGGCAAGGTGTTCCAGGGCGGCGCGACCGGCGAACTTCTGGCGCGGATGAAGCAGCACTTCCGCGAGGTCCGACACGTCAAGCCGCCGGCATCGCGTGCGGAGTCGGTGGAACTGTATGTCGTTGCCCTCGGCTTCAAGAACTAGGCAAGAGGCCCCGGTGATCGAACACCGGGGCCTCTCACATCATGTTCCGAAACCCTTATGAGTTCGGCGCGGGCCTCAGGCTGATGGAGCCGATGCCGGCCGCCACGTTCAGGCCCTTGCTGCCTTCCAGGCTGAGGGGCTGGAGCGTGATTGACTTGTCGAAGCCGCCGACCAGCGCATTGGCGCCGGCGCCAATGCCGACATTGGCCTGTGCGCTGGCGCCGACATAGTCACCGGCCAGCGCGCCCTTGCGCATATCGGAGGTGGGCGCGAATACGCCCCACACCAGCACGCCGCCCTCGGTGTACCCGATGTCGACGCCGAACTTGGAGATCGAGCCGCTATAGCGCTCATAGTGGCGGCCATTGCCGTGATAGGTGCAATGCAGGTCCTTGGAGGAGCCGAACACGAAACCCCAGCCGCTGGCCACGTTGCAGGTCAGCTCGCCTACCCTCACGCCGTGGGGAGCGGCATTGGCGGCACCGGCGAACGCGATTGTGGCAGCGGCAACGGCCGCGCCGGCGGTCAAACGAAATGTCTTCATGATGTTACTCCTTGGGAAAATGGGGCTCGGCCGGCCGCTACTGCCGGCCGTCCAGCCAAGAACGTGTCCCTGGTGCATTAGGTTCCTGCCGCCGGACGCGGCGGGATCTGAAATCCCCGCAAAAGTCATTGGTTACGGGGATTTAGTCTTTGGTGGGGAAGGGCAGGTTCCCGCCCCCTTGCTTTGAATCGGCGGCGCTGATACAGGCTCGGCGCTCCAGCGGGAGCGTCCTCTTCCATGACCAGACCAGAACGAGCCATCCGCGAAGCCCTGACCTTCGACGATGTGCTTCTGGTCCCGGGCGCGTCCGAGGTTCTTCCCGCAGAGGTCGACACCCGCAGCCGACTCACCAAGTCGGTGGAGCTGGGCATCCCGCTTCTGTCCGCCGCGATGGACACCGTCACCGAGGCGCCGCTGGCCATCGCCATGGCCCAGGCCGGCGGCATGGGCGTGATCCACAAAAATCTGGGCATCGATGAACAGGCCGAGCATGTGCGCCGGGTCAAGCGCTATGAAAGCGGCATGGTGGTCAATCCGGTCACCATCCTGCCCGACGCCACCCTGGCCGACGCCAAGGAACTGATGGCGCGCCATCGCATTTCCGGCGTGCCGGTGGTGGAGAGCGTGGACTCCAAGGGATCGGGAAAACTGGTGGGCATCCTGACCAACCGCGATGTGCGCTTCGCCGCCGATCCGCGCCAGCCGGTGGCGGAACTGATGACCACAAAGCTCGTCACCGTGAAGGAAGGCGTGAAGCCGGAGGAGGCGCGCCGGCTTTTGCATCAGCACCGCATCGAGAAGATCCTGGTGGTCGACGACGCCTATCGCTGCGTCGGGCTGGTCACGGTCAAGGACATCGAGAAGGCCCAGAAATTTCCGAATTCCTGCAAGGACGAGCGCGGCCGCCTGCGCGTTGCCGCGGCCACCGGCGTGGGCGAGGACGGCTATGCCCGCGCCATGGCGCTGATCGAGGCCGAGTGCGACGTGATCGTGGTCGATACCGCCCACGGCCACTCGCGCGGCGTGCTGGACACGATCAGCCGCATCAAGAAGCAGAGCAATTACGTCCAGGTCGCGGGCGGCAACATCGCCACCGCCGACGGCGCACGCGCGCTGATCGACGCGGGCGCCGACGCGGTGAAGGTGGGCATCGGGCCGGGCTCGATCTGTACCACCCGCATCGTGGCAGGCGTGGGCGTGCCGCAGCTGACCGCGATCATGGATGCGGTGGGCGTGGCGCGCGATGCGGGCGTGCCGGTGATCGGCGATGGCGGCATCAAATATTCCGGCGACCTGGCCAAGGCGCTGGCGGCGGGCGCCAGCGTGGCGATGGTGGGCTCGTTGCTGGCGGGCACCGAAGAGTCGCCGGGCGAGGTGTTCCTTTATCAGGGCCGCTCCTATAAAGGCTATCGCGGCATGGGCAGTGTGGGCGCGATGGCGCGCGGCTCGGCCGACCGCTATTTCCAGGCCGAGGTGCGCGATGCGCTGAAGCTGGTGCCCGAAGGCGTGGAAGGCCAGGTGCCCTACAAGGGTCCGGTGGCCGGCGTGGTGCACCAGATCATCGGCGGGCTGCGCGCGGCGATGGGCTATACCGGCTGCCGCACCGTGGAGGAATTCCACACCAAGTCCCAGTTCGTGCGCATCACCGGTGCTGGCCTGCGCGAAAGCCATGTCCATGACGTGACGGTGACGCGCGAGGCCCCCAACTATCAGGGCGGGCAGTAGGCGCTGGCCTTTTGTGTCCTGAGTACGTCGCGAGATCGCTCATGGGCCCTTACGCCCACATCGCTCCTCGCTCCTGATCAGGCCGCAAAATCCTGCGCGCCTGACATCTCGGCTCAATCAGAAGACCTTAGCTTCGCCGCCTGGATCAGCATGATGGTCTTGGCGTCGTCGATGCGCCCGTCCGTCACCATCGCGTAAGCTTCGTCCAGCCCGATCTCCAGCACGGCGATGTCTTCGCCCTCATGTTCGTGGCCGCCGCCGGCCGCCCGCGGCGCGGCGGAATCATAGTCGGCCAGGAACAGTGACAGGCGTTCCTTCACCGCGCCCGGGCTGGAGAAGCAGTGGAACAGGCGGCGCCCGGGTCCCAGGGTGACGCCGGCTTCCTCCATTGCCTCGCGCCGCACGCAGGTTTCGGGATCGTCGCCGTCCAGCTTGCCGGCGGGCACCTCGATCGACAGGTGACGGCTGCCCGCTTCGTAGGCGGGCCAGCGGAACTGGCGCACCAGGATGACGGTGCCGCGCGCAGGGTCGATGGGCAGCACGGCGGCACCATCGCCGATGTCATAGGATTCACGCAGCTGGGCCTGCCAGGTTCCGTCGCTGCGGCGGAACTCGAAACTCGCGCGGCGCAGGATATAATGGTTGTCCGACAAGGTCTTCAGTTCGCGCAGTTTCACGCGGCCTTCAAGATCGTCCCCGCCTTGATCGTTCATGGGCATGCTCCGTGACCGGGGCAAGCCTAGCACCGGGGCGCGTCAGTCGTGCACATGCACCACTGCGACATTGTCGGCATAAAGACGTTGCCAGCCGGGCATGGCGTCCAGCAGCTTCACCACCGGCGCATCGGCGCGGAAGATGGTCCAGCGCACATGGTAATAGGCCAGGCTCGAGGCCAGCGCGTCCTTGTCGGGCGCCGTCAGCGCGGCATAGTTGGACAGGAAATCGTCGCCATAAAGATCGGCGCGGCTGTCGACGAAGGGCCTGGCTCCGGTCCAGATCAGGTAGCCGCCAAAGGCATAATCGTTCAGCACCGGCATCTCGCGCACGAAGCGCGGCACATGGGCCAGCGCGGCCTGTGGCGAAATCGCGTCCTGCCCACGCGGCGCGGGAACCGACAGGCGCAACGCCAAGCCCAGCACCAGCAGCAGGCCAGCCGCGACGGCGGGGAGGGGCGAGGTTTTTCTGTTCCTGGCCGGCCAGGCGGCCGCCAGCGCGGGCGCCAGCAGCAGCGTGCCCGCGACCCCAAGCAGCATCTGGTGACGCGCGTGGGCCAGGGCCAGATGCACCAGCCCCATGAGGATCAGAAGGCGCACCAGCCTGACCCGCACCCTGCCCCGCGCCAGCACGAACAGCGCGCCCAGCAGCGCGAACTCCAGCGGCCCGGGATGGGTGAAGTCGCTGGCCTGCCATTCGCCGATATGGGCCAGTTGCGTCATGGCGGTGAGGTGGACGGGAAACAGAAGCCCGCGCCAGCCTTCCGGCGTCAGCATGGCGGCGGCGACGGCAGCCAGCAGGAATGCGCCCCAGGCGATGGCGGTGCGGCGCGATGTCGGGCTTTCGATGATCGCTTCTGCGCCAAGGGCCGCGGCCAGCGCCAGGCCGAAGGCGAAGCTGCCATGCAGGTTGGCCCACAGCGCCATCACCGGCAGCAGCCAATAGGATGGCGCGGCGTTTTTCTCCCGCGCCGCCACCAGTGCGGCCGTCCACAGCGCCAGCAGCGGCAGTGCCAGCATGTGCGGCCGCGCCAACAGGCTGACCGAAACGCAGGCAAGGCCCAGCACCGCCGTCACCAGCGCAGGGAGGGTGTCGATGCGACGGCGCAGGAAGCGGGCGACGGTGAAGGCGGTCAGGCCGGCGGCCGCGCCGAACAGGGCATGGATGCCCGCCCAGCCGGCGGCGCGATAGACCTGGGCCATGACGATCTCTGCCAGCCAGGACTGGGTGCTGAGGGCCTGGCCCGCTGCGGTGTAGGAAAAGGGATCGGCGCGCAGCACCCTGCTGTGATCCACCATCCAGGCGCCGGACAGAATCTGCCAATAGGTGTCGCTGTCGTTGAGGATCGCGGGCGAAAGCGCGGCCAGCGCAAAGGCGGCCAGCCCGGCAAAGAGGCCAAACGCCAGCTCCGGGGAGGCGCGCCAGCCGGTGCGGCCTTCTTCCCCGGCCGGCGAAATCGTGGTCGCAAACATGGCCCACACTCTATAAAGGCAATCCTCACCAAGCGGTTTGCGCCCGCAAATCCTTGGCCGCAAAGGAGGAATGGCCGTGACTCCCGCCGCCCGGCTACAGATGGCGATCGAAATCCTGGAAGCGATGGGCGCCACCCACCAGCCGCTGGACCGCTTCCTGAAGCAGTGGTTTCGCAGCCGCCGCTTCGCCGGGTCAGGGGATCGGCGCGCCATCGGCGAGATGGTGTTCCAGGTCCAGCGGTCGCGGGCGCGGCTGGCGCACCGGATGGGCAGTGATGCCCCGCGCGCGCTGGCGATCGCGCTGGTGGCCGGCGGCGATATCGATGCCCTGTTCGGCGGCGGCTATGGACCGGAGCCTTTGAGCGAGGCCGAGCGCGCCCAACTGGCGCGCGCCCCGGATGCGATGCCGGACTGGATGCGCGGTGAATATCCCGCCTGGCTGGAAGGCGAGTTGAAGCGCGCCTTCGGCGACCGGCTGATGGCGGAAATGATCGCGCTGCAGGACCGTGCACCGGTCGATCTGCGCGTCAACACGCTGAAGGCGGGGCGGGCCGATGTGCTGGCGGCGCTGAAGCAGGAAGGGTTTGCGGCCGAAGCCACGCCCTGGTCGCCGGTGGGCATCCGAATCCCCCCGGGCGGGGGAAGTGCCGCACTGGCGAAGTCGGACTTGTTCGCGCGAGGCACTTTCGAATTTCAGGATGAGGCGGCGCAGATCGCTTCCCTGCTGGCGGGTGCCCGGCCCGGCATGGCGGTGCTGGACCTGGCGGCGGGGGCGGGCGGCAAGGCGCTGGCCCTGGCGGCGGCGATGGAAAATCGCGGCCACATCCTGGCCTTCGACGACAGCGCCGCGCGGCTAGCCCCCCTGGCCGAACGGGCGGCGCGGGCAGGCGCCACCATGATCGCCATGACCGACCGGCATGGCGGCCCGGCTTGGGGCCCCGAAAACACCCCTAACGGCAAATTCGAACTGGTATTCCTGGACGCGCCCTGCAGCGGCACCGGAACCTGGCGGCGCCAGCCGGAACTGCGCTGGCGGCTGACCCCCGAGCGCCTGGCCGAACTGAACCGCATCCAGGACGGGCTGCTGGACGAGGCTGCGCGCCATACGGCTCCCGGCGGGCTGATCCTCTATGCCACCTGCTCGGTCCTGCCGGTGGAGAACCGGGACCGGGTGGCGGCCTTCCTGGCCCGCCAGCCCGGCTTTGTCCTGGCCGATCTGGCGGAACACTGGCATGGAAGAGCGCCCCCAGGCCTTTCAGGGGACTTCCGCGCCAGCCCGGCCCTGACCGGAACGGATGGCTTCTTTGCTGCAGGGCTCCGCCGCTCATGACGCATGGTTTGCGGGGTGGAAAATGTCATATGGTGGCCGCATGAAGCTCCGCGCGATTCCCTTTCTTGCCGCCGTCCTGGTGATGGCGCCCGTGGCCGTTGCCGGGCCCAAAGCGCCTGACAAAACGGCTGGCAAGACGCCCCATTCTGCGGCCAAGCCGGCCAAGGCCAAAAGCAAACCCGCAGCGCCGGTCACGGTGGAGTCGCTGCTGGCCGGCTCCCGGACTGCCGCCACCAAGGGCGAGAAGGAACTGGCCTTGAGGCTGGCGCAGTCTGCCATCGTCGCCGATCCGGCGCGGCCCGGTTCCTATGTCGCGCTGGGCGATCTTTATGCCCGCGCCGGCGAGGATGAATATGCCCGCAGCTATTACGAGGCGGCGCTGGGCATCGATCCGGCCAATGCCGCGGCGCTGGGTGCCATGAAGGCGCTGGACAAGCCGGCCAACGCGACTGCGGCGAATGCGGCGCCGAACAATTCCGGCCCATGAGCGTACTGGTTCTGGATTTCGGCAGCCAGGTCACCCAGCTGATCGCGCGGCGCGTGCGCGAGGCGGGCGTCTATTGCGAGATCGTGCCCTACAACAAGGCTGAAGCGGCGCTGGCGAAAAAGCCCCGCGCCATCATCCTGTCGGGCGGGCCGTGCTCTGTCTATGAAGAGAACGCCCCGCGCGCGCCGCAAGGCGTGTTCGAAGCGGGCGTGCCGGTGCTGGGCATCTGCTATGGCGAGATGACCATGTCGGCGCAGTTGGGCGGGGCGGTCGAAGGCGGCCACAACCAGGAATTCGGCCGGGCCGACATTCAGGTGCACAGGCGTTCGCCGCTGCTGGAAGGGCTGGCCGAAAACGGCAGCGAGCCGGTGTGGATGAGCCACGGCGACAAGATCACCGCCATTCCGCCGGGCTTCGAGGTGGTGGCGACGTCGGAAGGCTCGCCCTATGCGGTGATCGCCGACGAGGCGCGGCGCTTTTATGGCGTGCAGTTCCATCCGGAGGTGGTGCACACCCCGCGCGGCGCGACCATCCTGGCCAATTTCGTGCGCACCATTGCCGGGATCGAGCCCGAGTGGAACATGCATGCCTTCCGCGAGGCGGCGATCGCGAAAATCCGCGCCCAGGTCGGCAAGGGCAGGGTGATCTGCGGGCTTTCCGGCGGCGTGGATTCGTCCGTCGCCGCGGTCTTGATCCATGAGGCGGTCGGCGACCAGCTGACCTGTATTTTCGTCGATACCGGACTGATGCGCAGCGGCGAGGCGGACGAGGTCGTGAACCTGTTCCGCGACCATTACAACATCCCGCTGATCCATGCCGAGGCCAGGGAGCTGTTCCTGGAACGTCTGGCGGGCGTCAGCGATCCCGAGCAGAAGCGCAAGATCATCGGCGCGGCCTTCATCGACGTCTTCGACAGGGAGAGCCACAAGGTCGGTGGCGCCGAATTCCTGGCCCAGGGCACGCTTTATCCCGACGTGATCGAAAGCGTGTCGGCCACTGGCGGGCCGTCGGTCACCATCAAGAGCCACCACAATGTCGGCGGCCTGCCCGATTTCATGAAGCTCAAACTGGTCGAACCCCTGCGCGAACTGTTCAAGGACGAAGTGCGTGCGCTGGGCCGCGAGCTGGGCCTGCCGCCGGCCTTTGTGGGCCGCCATCCCTTTCCGGGGCCGGGCCTTGCCATCCGCGTGCCGGGTGAGATCACCGGGGAAAAGCTTGAAATCCTGCGCAAGGCCGACACCATCTATCTGGACGAGATCAGGAAGGCGGGGCTGTACGACGAAATCTGGCAGGCCTTTGCCGTGCTGCTGCCGGTCAAGACGGTGGGGGTAATGGGCGACGGGCGCACCTATGACCATGTCTGCGCGCTGCGCGCGGTAACGTCGTCGGACGGCATGACGGCCGACTATTATCCCTTCGAGCACGGCTTCCTGGCGCGCACCGCCACGCGCATCGTCAACGAGGTGCGCGGCATCAACCGCGTGGTCTACGACATCACCTCCAAGCCGCCCGGCACCATCGAGTGGGAGTGAGGGGTAGGGCGATGCGGATGTCGAGCGCCAGCCGCGAGCGGTAGCCGTTGGATAGCTACTTATCCCGGCTGCGGCTGGGTGAGATCAGCTTCAGGCCCTGCAAATTGACATCGTTCGAATTGCGCGGCGGCTGTCCGGTCACCCGGCTGAACACGCGAGAGAAGGCGGCGGCGCTCTGGTAGCCGACCTGCGGGGCCACGCTCTTGACGGGCTTGCCCCCCGCGAGAAGCTGGCGTGCAACCGTCATGCGCCAGACAGTGAGATAGCCGATAGGCGTCTGGCCGATGCGGCCCCGGAAAAGCTCAGCGAACCGCGTGCGGGACATGCCGGCGATGCCGGCGAGATCGTCCAGGGTCCATGACTTCTTCGGCGCTTCGTGCATTGCGGTCAGCGCCTTGGCAAGGCGTGGGTCGGCGAGCCCGGCAAGCACGCCGGTCGCGACCCTGCCGCTCTCGACGACATGTCGCACGATCAGAATAAGGAGATAGTCGAACAGCCGGTCGAGCGCGGCCTGGCGGCCACCTCGTTCCGAGAATGCTTCACCGAGAAGCAGATCGCAGACCGGCGCCAGCGCGGGATGCGACGAGAGCGGCAAGACCACGAGTTCGGGCAGCCCCTGCCCGATCGGGTTGCCCTCAGCGCCGCCGAGCTCGACGGTCGCGCAAACGAGATCTGCACCGCGCTCCGGATTGACAGCGAAACTGTGGACCCGGCCACGGGGGAAAAACAGGAGGGTTGGTTCATCAAACTGGAGGTCGCCCCGGCCGGTTTGGACGACCGTAAGCTCGCCTCCCGTGAGAAGGTGCAAGTGTCCCGCATCGGTGAATTGCGCCGTCTGACACAGCTTGCCGGTAAAGAAGGTGCGAGCCTTCGGTGCAACATGCGCGAATAGGGCGGCGAAGGGGTCCATTGGGACGATCGGCAATGTTCTTGGTACCAACCATTACCCTTAATTCGCCATATAGCCGATGTGCAAGCCCGCACGAGACAAAAGAGCGAGGAGACAGTTCCGATGAAGGCAATCGTTGTGACAGACCAGGCTGGGGGAACGGCGGGGATGAGGCTGGTGGAGCGGCCTGAACCACAGGCGGCGATTAACGACGTCGTCGTTCAGGTTCATGCGTCGGGATTCGTTCCGACCGAGTTGGAATGGCCCTCGACCTGGGCCGATCGGCTCAACCGTGGCCGAACACCGACCATCCCCGGACACGAGTTCGCCGGAGTGGTCACCGCTCTCGGCTATGGCACGACCGGACTGTCGGTCGGACAGCGAATCTTCGGGCTCGCCGACTGGTATCGCGACGGCACCCTGGCGGAGTATGTGGCCATCGAGGCTCGCAACCTCGCGCCGCTGCCGGGCGATGTCGACTTCACGGTGGGCGCGAGTCTGCCGATCTCGGGTCTGACAGCGTGGCAGGGGCTGTTCCAGCACGGCCGTCTTCGGGCGGGACAGAGCGTCCTCGTTCACGGTGCCGCCGGCGCGGTCGGGTCGATCGTGACGCAGCTCGCGCGCGAGGCCGGCGCTTACGTCATCGGCACCGGACGCGCTGCCGACCGCAAGAAGGCGCTCGATTTCGACACACAGGAGTTCGTCGACCTCGAGAACGACGTCCTCGAAGATGTTGGCGGAGTCGATCTGGTGCTTGACGTCATCGGCGGCGAGATAGGGAAGCGGTCCGCCGGCCTGGTTCGGGCCGGAGGAACACTGGTGTCAATCGTCGGTCCGGCCGAAGCGCGGCCCGCCGACGGCCTGGCGATCGACTTCGTTGTCGAGTCCGATCGTGCCCAACTGAGCGAGATCGTCCAGCGGGTGCGGGACGGACGACTGCGGACGAACATCGGCAACGTCTCGACCCTCGACGATGCCGTCGCTGCTCTCAACCCGACGGAACGACGCACGGGCAAGACGATCATCCGCGTTCGTTCGTGAGGGACACGCGCCCAACCGAGACATGCAGCCGGCCGACGCCGCTTAGGCTGGCCGGCTGCGCCCTGTCAGACCCAGCCACCGAGAGGCAGCCATGGCGTCGCAAAGGCGCCAGAGGGGGAGCACCGTGGAGCAGGATAGGATATACTGGGATAGGCAAGGCATTGTTGGTCTGGCGATAGGATTCAATAGCCGGTGGCGGGCGCGCAGAAAGGTCATGGTTCGGGTGGCCTGACCGAGGCGGAGGCACAACTTCGCCTCAAGCAGTACGGACCAAACGAGATTCCCGAGCGGCGAAGTCATCCGCTCCTTGCGCTTCTGAGCAAGTTCTGGGGGCCAATCCCATGGATGTTGGAAGCGACCATCCTGCTCCAGGTTCTGCTTGGGAAGGGCGATGAGGCGGCGGTCATCGCCCTGCTGCTCGGCGTCAACGCCCTGATCAGCTTCGTGGAGGAAGGCCGCGCCAGCAAGGCGCTTGATCTTCTGAGACATCGGCTGACGGCGACAGCGCGCGTGCTCCGCGATGGCGTTTGGCGCTCGACCGCCTCGGCTGGCCTGGTTCCGGGCGACGTGGTCCATCTGCGCATGGGCGATCTCTCACCAGCCGATGTCCGGATCGTGGACGGCGAAGTTCTGCTCGACCAGTCCGCCTTGACCGGCGAGTCCGTGGCCGTCGAAGCCGGCTCCGGTACGATGGCCTATGCGGCTGCGATCGTGCGGCGCGGTGAGGCCACCGGCGAGGTCACGGCCACCGGTCCAGGAACGTATTTCGGCAAGACGGCTGAACTGGTCAGGACTGCGCGATCGACGAGCCATCTGGCTGTGACGATCTTCAAGATCGTCCGTATTCTCATCGCGATCGACGCAGTGCTTATCGCCGCGCTGCTGGTCTATGCCGCCCGGGCCGATCTGCCGCTGCGGGACGTTCTGCCCTTCGCCCTGATCCTGCTGGTCGCTTCGGTTCCGGTGGCGCTGCCGGCGACCTTCACTCTGGCCACCGCTCTTGGCGCGGCCGAACTGGCGCGATCCGGCGTGCTGCTGACCCGGCTTTCGGCGATCGAAGAAGCGGCGGGCATGGATGTGTTGTGCACGGACAAGACCGGCACGCTGACGGAGAACCGCCTCACACTGGCGGCGATGCATCGTTTCGCCGCCGCATCCGACGAGGAGCTGCTGCGATTTGCGGCTTTGGCCAGCGATCCGGCGACCCAGGATCCGATCGACCTTGCCATTTTGGGCGCGGCGGGCGCGCGCAACCTGCTCGCCCGCCCGCCTCGCCGGATGGAATTCGTTCCATTCGATCCGGCCAACCGCTATTCGCTCGGCCGTTACCAGGTTCCCGACGGAGAGCTTTGGGTAATCAAGGGCGCGCCGCGGGCCGTCTCCGAGCTGATCGCCGTGGCGCCTGACACCTCGGATGCGATCGCCGGCCTTGCGGCGTCAGGAGCGCGCGTCCTTGCGGTAGCCTTTGGCAGCAGCCGCACGGCTTTGCACCTGGCCGGTCTGGTTGCCCTGGAAGATCCGCCGCGCGCCGATTCCGGGGCGCTGGTGAAAGGCCTCAAGGAACTCGGGATTCGAGTTGTGATGGTGACGGGCGACAATGCCGCCACGGCCGGCGCCATCGCCCGGCGGGCGGGCATCGATGGTCCGGTTGCGGCCGCCGACGCGCTCGATCACGTCGACGGTGTTCGGGCACTGGACTACGGCGTCTACGCCCGTGTCTTTCCGGAACACAAGATCAAGCTCATCCGGCTGCTTCAATCGGCCGGCCATGTCGTGGGAATGACAGGCGACGGTGTCAACGACGCGCCGGCGCTCAAGCAGGCGGACGTCGGCATTGCGGTCGCCAGTGCCACGGATGTTGCCCGCGCCGCCGCCGGCGTGGTGCTCACCGCGCCCGGGCTGGTGGATGCCCTGACAGCGGTGCGGATCAGCCGCCGAATCTATCAGCGCATGCTCACCTATACGATCAACAAGATCATGAAGACGCTGGAAATCGCGATTTTCCTGACTCTCGGCGTGATCGTTACCCATGTCTTCGTGATCACTCCGTTGCTGATCGTGCTTCTGCTGTTCACCAACGACTTCGTCACCATGTCGATCGCCACGGACAATGTGGGGTTCTCGCAGCGGCCGGATCGGTGGAACGTGCGCACGCTGATGCTGACTGGCGGACTGCTGGCGGCCCTGGTTCTGATTCTTTCCTTCACCGTCTTCTTCGTCGGCCGCGATGTGCTCGGCCTCAAGCTGGGCGAGTTGCAGACGCTGGTCTTCGTCATGCTGGTGGCCACCGGACAGGGCAACGTCTACCTGGTCCGCGAGCGTGGCCCCTTCTGGCGGTCCCGTCCAAGCCGGTTGCTGGTGCTGAGTTCGATCATGGACCTCCTGGTCGTAGCGATGCTGGCGACAACGGGTATCCTTATGACCCCGGTCAATCCCGGACTCATAATCCTGCTGCTGGCCGTGGTTGCCGCATATCTGCTTGTTCTCGATCAGCTGAAGGTCATGATGTTTCGCCGTCTGGCGATCCAATGACGCTGGGCGTGGCCCGCCGGAAAATCGCAGGACGGTGTCGGTTCCCGACAGTCCCATTCGTCGTTCCGATGACAGGCCGGTGAGGCCGCTCAGACAAGGAGGCAGGCGATGCGCGTGATGGTGCTGGTCAAGGCGACCGAGGACAGCGAAAAGGGCTTCAACCCCGCGCCCGAGACAATGGCGATGATGGAAGCGATGGGCAAATTCAACGACGAGTTGCGGGATGCCGGCATCCTGCGCGAAGCCGATGGCCTCAAGCCCTCCTCGGCGGGAAAGCGCGTGGCGTTCGACGGCGCCAGCCGCACGGTCAGCAGCGGCCCGTTTGCCCATCCTCACGAGCTGGTCGCCGGCTTCTGGCTCTGGGAAGTCAAGGACATGGATGAGGCGGTCGCCTGGGTGAAGCGCTGCCCCAATCCCATGCCGGGACCAAGCGAGATCGAAATCCGCCCGCTGTACGAGATGGCCGACTTTCAATGAGGACCGGCGCCGAAGGCCACGGAAATCCATGACCGGATGCGCTGACCAGGCTTGTCGCCGGTCGTCCGCAACAAGCGGACGGGCATTGCCCGGTTGAATCAAAGCGTTATGATTGCCCAAATCAATCGCGCCGGCAGGATTCGAGCGCATCGACATGCAGCCGATCGACCCGCAGGCCAACGGGCCGCAGCTGTTTTACGGTTTGCGTTATCACATCCACATCAACACACCCGAAGAAGCGATCACGTTTCACGACCAGACCGGCTATTGGCTGTGGGAGCCGGCGACGGGGCTGGTGCTGCAGTCGCTGTCGATCCCGCGCGGCCAAACCGCGCTTGCCTCGGGCATCGCCAAACCGGAAGACACACGCCTGGTGGTGACCGCCGCGCGCGGCCAGACCTATTATGGCATCTGCTCGACCGACTTTCTGGAATACGCCTTCCGCACCGATTCCTATCGCCTCGAGGTCACGTTCAATCCCGACGGCAGCTGGAGCTATGTCTCCGATACGATGCTGATGGTGCGGGGGCGCGCGGAACTGTTCCTGCACCGGGATGTGAATACACTGGTGAAGGTGGCGGAAGCCAAGCCGAATCCGTTGATGCTGCTTGAGGCCGCAAAAACGGCGTGATGCGCGGAACCGCATTCTTCCAGGCGAATGCGCCAGCTGCGGAGGCACGCGTGACGGAAAAACTTCCCGAGATCGTCACCCTGGCGGCGGAGGCGTCATCCGGCGCGCCTTATGACAATCGCCAGATTGCCCGGGTCAACGATCACGTCGTGCGGATCAGCGTGATGACGCAGCCATATCGATGGCACGCGCATCCCAATTGCGACGAGGTTTTTCTGGTGATCGAGGGGAGCCTTGAGATCGAGTTCGAGGAAGGCGCGCTGAGGCTTGGCCCTGGCCAGATGATCACGGTCCCGCGTGGCCGCCGCCATCGCACCCGCCCGGTGGGTGATCGCTCGGTGAACATCACGTTTGAAGCAGCGGGCGCGGAATCCATTTTCGAGTGACCCGGCAGTTGGCCCGGACTATCGCCGGGGCCGGCGAATGGCCCTCACCTTGCCGCTGTTGCCGCCGCCGCAAAAGAACCGGTCGCTGCCGTCGGATTCAAGTCCCGACACGCCCAACCCTTCGGGCATGTCCAGGCTTTCCAGCACCTTGCCCGTCTCGGGATCGATGCGCCGGATCCCGCTCTCGTCGCCTTCCCATGTGCCGTGCCACAGTTCGCCGTCGACCCATGTGACGCCGGTGACCATGCGGTTGGACTCGATGGTGCGAAGAATGCTGCCCGTTTCCGGATCGACCTGATGGATCTTGCGGGCGCGGTGCTGGCCGACCCACAGCGCGCCTTCGGCCCAGGCCATGCCGGATGCGCCGCCCTCGGGCGTGGGGATGGTGGCCAGCACGCAGCCGGTCGTCGGATCGACCTTCTGGATGCGGTCGCCGGCGATCTGGAACAGGTGCCGGCCGTCGAAAGCCGTGCCGGCATGGGCAGGGACTTGGAGGGAGCGGCCCAGCGCCCCACTCTCCGGATCGAGGGCGTATATCCGCTCTCCCGTCGCGATCCAGATGTCCTTTCCGTCGAAGCTCACCCCACCGACGGTGTCGATGCCGGGGAAGGGGCCATATTCGCGCACGATGTCGGCTTCTGTCTTTTTCATGGGGCGATCCTAGTTCCCCGGCAGCGGCGCGGGGAGTAACAAGGTCGTCGCGAAACCGGGCAGCGGCGGGGTCATCCAGCGCCGCGCCCGGCCGCGGCCGAATGCCTGCACCTTGCCATCCGCTGAAAGCCGGTCGAGCGCCCGCTGAACCGTGCGCTGGCCTGTGCCCAGCGCCAGCGAAAGCGCCGAGCTCGACCACGCCTCCCCGTCGGCGAGGAAGGCAAGCACGGCGGCATGTTCCTCCTCGACCGGCCGCGCCAGCACGACGACCTGGCGCGTGCCGCGCGGGCTGAGCGCAAATCCCTGTTTCGTCGCGCTCACGCGGGCGAGCGGCCGAAGAAGCCTGCGAAGCCGACCGATCTCGACCCGCAACCGCGCGCGATGGGATTCGTCGGCATGTCTGGCGCCGAACGCGCGGGCGAGCAGCACGTCCCGCGGCGCCTCGCCCGGCCAAGCTTCGCCAAGCGCGCGCGCCAGCGCAAACAGCACCGGACGCCTTGCAAGCGGCACGACCTTGTTCCGCTCGCGCACGAGATTGCGGCAGGCATCGATGACAAGCGCCTTCGAGGCGAGCAGCGCCTCGACCTGCGCCAGCAAAAGAGGGCGCTCGGCGCCGCGCGCAATCGCCCGTGCCGCAGGCATCTCGAGGATGGCGAATGCCTGCTCGACCTCGGCCGCGAGCGCCGGAATGCGCGCCCAGCGCGCGGCTTCCTCGGCGCGGGCCAATGCTGCCTGTGCCGCGCCGGCGCGGACGCGCCGCATGGAAATCCCCGCAACGGCGAGTTCGTGGATGGCGCGCAGCGCGGGCGTCAGCGCCGTGAGGTCCTGCCGCGCGAGCCCGTGTTCGGCCTCATCGAGGTGCCCAAGCAGAAGCAGGCGCCGGATCTCCAGGTAGCGCGCATGGGCGGCGTTCACCTGGTCGCCATGCGCCTCAAGGATCGCAGATGCCGCAGCAAGCGCCTTTGACGGCCAGGCGAGGTCACGCGAGGCAAGCGCGATCTCGGCCTCGGCGACGGCGCATCTGGCGCGGGCCACGGTCTCTTTCGGACCAAAGGCGCGCGCCGCCCGCCGCACCAGCAACCTGGCGCGGTCAAGATCGCCGAGCTGGGCCATGGCGATGCCGCGAAGCGCCAGCGCCGGCGCGTCGTCGCGCAGCGCGACCCTGTTCAGCGCGCCAAGGGGATCGCCGGTCGCAAGCGCCCGGGCCGCGGCGGCGATCAGCGAGTCCATCCAAATCCCGTCACACTTGTCACTCCCATGGGGCGCAGGCCCGGTCCTAGTCTAATCCGTGACGATATAAATAGCGGAGAATGACGATGCCAACACACAGGACTGCAACGCGTGAACAATGGCTGGCGGCGCGGCTGAAGCTGCTCGATGCGGAAAAGGCGCTGACGCGGCAAAGCGACGAACTCGCACAGAGGCGCCAGGAACTGCCCTGGGTCCGGGTGGAAAAGGACTACCGGTTCGATACCGGCGAAGGAGAGGCATCGCTCGCAGACCTGTTCCGGGGCCGCTCGCAGCTCCTGGTCTATCACTTCATGTTCGGGCCGGACTACAAGGCGGGCTGCATTTCCTGCTCCTCGATCGCCGACGGCTTCAATGGCATTGCCGAGCACCTTGCCAACCACGATGTGATGCTGTGGGCGGCATCGCGTGCGCCGCTTCCCAAGCTGCTGGCGTTCCGGGAGCGGATGGGCTGGATCTTTCCCTGGGCGTCCTCGCAGGGCGGCGACTTCAACTACGACTTCAACGTCTCGATCACCGAGGAGCAGCAGCGCAGCGGCGGTACCGAATACAATTACCGCCGGGGCGGCCACGCGATGACGACGGCGACGCTTCCGCCGGTGGTCGTCCAGAACGCCGCCAGGGCCGGCGCCGAACCGGCCGCCTATATGCGCGAGCGACCCGGCCTCAGCGCGTTCGTTCTCGAGGACGGTGTCGTCTATCATGCCTATTCGACCTATGCCCGCGGACTGGACGGGCTTTGGGGCATGTATCAGTGGCTCGACCGCGCGCCCAAGGGCCGCAACGAACAGGGGGTATGGTGGCGTCATCGCGACAGCTATGGGCAGGCGGCCGAATGATCGCCGTGCGAGAGCAAACCGGGCGCCGCGGCAGCGCGGCGGCGCCCGGCGCGGCAAGGTGGCTCGGCCTTGTGGCCGCGCCGACCTTCGCCGTCATGGCGCTGCTGACCTGCGTGCAGGGTGGAGATGCGGACATGATCTGCTCGCCCGTGCATGGCGCGTCGCCGCTGAGCGCAATGACCCTGATGTATGTCCTGATGAGCGCCTTTCACCTGCCGCCCTGGCTGAGCCTTATCTCCGGCCGGCGATAGCAGGGCGAATCGGTCCCGGCGAACCAGTTTGGGCGAACCAGTTTGAAGAATATCGGGCCCATCCTGCGGGGGAATTGATCCAGATCAGGTTTTGCGGCGTGGTGCGGGTTTATTCGAGCTGGTTGCCATCGGGATGCCTCGCCATGCGCAGATCCAGACTCATGCCCTGGTATATCGGTATGGTCATCGTCATTCTGGCGGTCCTCTATATCGGCTACCGGATGTTCCTTTTGGGCTGTCCGGCGCCGGGACTGATTGAACTGGGCGTGCTTGTCGTCATCCCCGCCATATATCTCGGGCTGATGTACCTGACGCTTGTGAGCCAGAAATAACGGGTGCCGGAAGCGCCTTCCGGGGCGCGCTTCGACCGCATTATCGAGACGGCGATGCCGCATCATTCGGCATGGCGACGCGACTCGGCTAAGGCTTGGCGCATGTGCGGCAAGTTTACCACCCGGGCTTCCTGGACCGGGATCATCGACTACATCTGGCGGGAAGAATCGCCCGACCTCGACGATGACCGGCGCCTGACCCTGCGGGTGATGGGCGATCTGCCGGTGATCCTGTTCGATCATGTGAATGGCGGGCGGCGGGTGGTGCCGATGCGGTGGGGCTTTCCCCACCCGATGGACCCGCGCCGGCCCCAGCCTATCCATGCCCGCGCCGAAACGGTCGACAGCGTGTCCGCCTTCGCCGATGCCTTCCATGACGGCCAGCGCGGTATCGTGCTGATGGAAAGCTTCAACGAAGCGCCAGACGAGCCGGGCCCCGCGCGCCAGCATGTTATCACCCCTGACGCGCCGCTGGCCGCGGCGGTGATCTGGCGCCGCTTCACTGCTGGCGACAGGCCGCTGTTCGCCTGTGTGCTGGTGACGGTGCCGGCCAATGCGCTGATTGCCGCGCTGCCCGCCGGCCGCATGCCGGCCTTCCTGGCGCCGGAAGACTGGGCGGCATGGCTGGGCGAGAACCCGGCCGATGCTGGCGCAGTGAAAGCCTGTCTCAAAACGATGGGCAGTGCGCGCTGGACCATATGGCCGCAGGAGCGGCCGAAACCGGCCCGCCGCGCCAAACCCACCGTCGCCGATCCGGGTGGATTGTTCTGACCCGTCACGGACTTGGGCGGCCGACGGTGGCCCGGCGCAAAAATTTTTCACGGCCTGCTGTAACAGGATGCCCGACCGCCGCGAAAACCTGGTCATCGGGGCGGTGGTCGCCTCGCATGCATTCGAGGAGCCAAATTCATGAACAGCAAGACGGTCGTTGCCGCATCCATCATCCTGGGCGCGCTGGCGCTTGCCTCCATTCCCAGCCATGCCGCCGACGCCATGAAGCCGGCGATGGAGAAGTGCTATGGCGTGGCCAAGGCCGGCAAGAATGACTGCGCCGCCGGCGCCCATTCCTGCGCCGGTCAGGCGACAAGGAATTTCGACAAGGCCTCGTTCGTCGAACTGCCCAAGGGCGCCTGCGCCAAGCTGGCCGGCGGCAGCCTGACGGCGGGCAAGTAAATTCCCATGAGCCGCACCCCCGACAGTCCCGCGGCTCACGCGCGCCCGGTCCCCGTGCCGATCCCCCTTCAAGCGGGGATCGGGCTGCGCTTTCCCCATCACCAGGCAGTGCTTTGCGGCGAAGCAAAAGCGGCCTGGTTCGAGGTGCATCCCGAGAACTACCTGGACGCGGCGGTGGAGGTTCTCGAAAGGGTGCGCGCCGATCGTCCGGTTTCGCTGCACGCCACTGGCCTGTCGCTGGGATCGTTCGAGGGTGTCGACGAAGACCATCTCTCCCGCATTGCCGATCTGGCCGCGCGCATCGAGCCGGGGCTCATATCCGATCATCTGTCCTGGAGCGTGACAGGCGGGACCTATCTGCCCGATCTCCTGCCGGTGCCCTGCACGGACGAGGTGCTGGACGTCTTCGCGCGCAATGTCGATCGCGTGCAGGCGGTGCTGAAGCGGCCCATCCTGGTGGAAAATCCGTCCGCCTATCTTGCCTATGCGGACAGCGCGATGGAGGAGGGCGAATTTCTTGCCGCGCTGGTGGCGCGCAGCGGCTGCGGCGTGCTGCTGGACGTGAACAATGTCGCCGTCAGCGCCGCCAATCTGGGCGGGGATGCGGGCACGCGGCTGGCCGCGCTGATGGATCGGGTGCCCGCCGCCGCCATCGGCGAGATCCACCTGGCGGGCCATGCGGTGCGGACGCTGGAAGACGGAACGATGGTGCGCATCGACGATCACGGCTCGCCCATCGGCGCCGAGGTCTGGTCGCTGTTCGAAACCGCGATCCGGCGCATCGGTGCCCGCCCCACGCTGATCGAATGGGATACCGCCATTCCGCCCTTTGCTGCCCTCGCGCGCGAGGCGGCGATGGCCGATCTGCTGATGGCGGCAGGGGAGGAGCACCATGCGGCTGCATGAGCTTCAGCACGCTTTCGCCCGCGCCGTTCTGACCGGCGAGGGATTGCCGCCGGTTTTCCGGGCAGGTCCCGTGCCGGTGGAAGCAGCGCTGCGGGTTCATCGCAACACGGTGCTGGGCGCGGGCGTCAACGCGCTGCGGTTGAGTTGCCCCACTGTGGACCGGCTGGTGGGCGAAGCTTTTTTCGACCAGGCGGCTGCTGCCTTTGTGCGGTCCTCGCCGCCGCGTGTGGCGCGCCTGTCCGCCTATGGCGAAGGCTTTGCCGAGTTCCTGGCGAGCCATGCGCCCGCTGCTGTCTTGCCATATCTGCCGGATGTGGCGCGCCTGGACCTGGCGATGGACCAGGCGGTGCGGTCGCCGCAAGGCGAGCGCCGCTTCGTGCTGGAGGCGGGGGTGACGCTGGCGCTGCCCGCCGGCCTGACGGCGCTGTGGCTGGACTATCCGGCGGACCGGATCCGCAATGCGCTGGAGGCGGGAGATGACGCGGCGCTGGCCGCGATCGACCTGACGCCGCGCCCCCGCCCGCTCCTGGTCTGGCGCAGCGGCGAGGCTTCCGCCATCGCCGCGGTCAGTGCGCCCGCCGCCGCTTTTGCCGGGGCGCTGATGGCCGGCGGAGCGGCCGACGCCGCGCTGACCGCCGCCATCTTCCATGCCGAGCCCGAGGAGGCGCTGGCCGCCATCCAGGGTGAAATCTTTGGCGGCGCTTTCTGCCGCATCCTGAAGGGAGAACAGACATGATCCTTGCAAAGCCGGTGGCGCTGGCGCGCCGGGGCATCCGGCTGCTGGACAGCGTGCCCTACAGCCTGCTGGTCCTGGTGGCGCGCTGTGCCACCTTCAGCGTCTTTTTCCGCTCGGGCCTGGTGAAGCTGGACGACTGGAACGCCACCCTGTCGCTGTTCGAGAATGAATACCATGTGCCGCTGCTGCCACCGGACTTTGCCGCCACGCTGGCGGCGTCGATGGAGCTGGGGCTTTCGACGCTGGTGCTGGTGGGACTGCTGACCCGCCTGAGTGCGCTGGGCCTTCTGGGCATGGTGCTGGTGATCCAGCTGTTCGTCTATCCCATGGCATGGCCCGACCACATCCAGTGGCTGGCCTTCATGATTTTCATCATCTGCCGCGGCCCCGGGGTCCTGTCGCTGGACCATTTGCTGGACCGCCGGCTGGCGGACAAGCCGGCTTAGAAGTGGTATAAACTGAAGGCATGCGACGGCCGGTCGCGTTCCCTCTGGGAACTCTCCGCCCGGTTTTGCGTATGGAAAGCACACGCTTCCGCGGGACAGGCTCCATGCTGCAATTGCTGTTTTCCGGCTTCTTCCACGATGGTGCGCTGGGGGTCGTCCGGCCCGGCGGGTCGCTGGAAATTTTCGGCCAGGGTGAACCGGAGGTAGTGATCGCCCTGCATGACCGGTGGGCGGAATGGGAGCTGGCTCTCAATCCCGACCTGAAGCTGGGCGAGCTTTACATGGATGGCCGCCTTACGGTGGAGAAGGGCGACATTGCCGGTGTGCTGGCGTTGCTGATGCGCAACCTGGGCGCCATCCAGCCGCGGGGGCTGCACAAGCTGCTGCGCAAATTCCGTACCCTCAAGCGGGCGATCGACCAGTACAATCCCGCCTCGCTGGCCAAGGAGCATGTCGCCCATCACTATGACCTCTCGGGCAAGCTGTACGAGCTGTTCCTGGATGCCGACCGGCAATATTCCTGTGCCTATTTCTCGGTTCCGGGCGAGACACTGGAAGAAGCCCAGATCGGAAAAAAACGCCATATCGCCGCCAAGCTCCACCTGCACAAGCCGGGACTGAAGGTGCTGGACATCGGCTGCGGCTGGGGCGGGCTGGCGCTGGACATGGCGCGCGACTGCGGCGCCGACGTGCTGGGCATCACCCTGTCCGAGGAACAGATCGCAGTGGCGCGCGAGCGCGCGCAAAAGGCCCGGCTGTCAGCCAATTGCCGCTTCGAGATGGTCGACTACCGGGCGCTGCGCGGTGCCTACGACCGCATCGTATCGGTGGGCATGTTCGAGCATGTCGGCGCGGCCTATTACGGAACATTCTTCCGCCAGGCGCGCGCGCTTCTGGCCGAGGACGGCGTGATGCTGCTGCACACGATCGGGCGGGTTGACGGGCCCGGCTCGACCAACAGCTGGATCGCCAAATACATCTTCCCCGGCGGCTATGCCCCGGCCCTGTCGGAGATCGTGACCGCGGTGGAGAAGGCCGGGCTCATCATCACCGACGTCGAAGTGCTGCGGCTTCATTATGCCGAAACGCTGAAGGAATGGCGCCGCCGCTTCATGGCCAACCGGCAGGAGGCCGTGGCGCTGTATGACGAGCGCTTCTGCCGGATGTGGGAATTCTACCTGGCCGGATCGGAAATGGCCTTCCGCCATGACGGAGAGGTGGTATTCCAGGTGCAGATTGTCCGCCGCCAGGATGCGGTGCCGCTGACCCGCGACTATATGGTCGAGGATGAGCGCACCATGCCCTTCGCCGGCACGGAGCGGATGCCGCTGCATATCGTGCAATAGGATTGCCGCGGCGAGCGCCGCGGATTATGAAGCCGCATGGTCACGATCTACGGCATCAAAAACTGCGACACGATGAAGAAGGCGCGCGCCTGGCTGGATGCGCACAAGCTCGCCTACGCGTTCCATGACTACAAGGCCGAAGGCATCGACAGGCCGACGCTGGAGAAATGGGTGCGGCAGGTGGGCTGGGAAGTGCTGCTCAACCGCGCCGGCACAACCTTCAGGAAACTGCCCGACGCCGACAGGGAGGGCATCACCGAAAAGAAGGCGATCGCGCTGATGGCGGCCCAGCCGTCCATGATCAAGCGGCCGGTGCTGGAGGCGAAGGGCAGGCTTGCGGTCGGTTTCAGGCCCGAAATCTACAAGGCACTGTTCGGCCCATAGCGCAGAAGGACATTGCCGCTTTGGAACGCCCGCGCTTCTTTCAGCGCCAGGCGCGGGCGCGCCGTGACGCCCTCGAACAGGGTGCGGCCGGCGCCCAGCACGACGGGGATCACCATCAGCTGGATCTGGTCGAACAGGCCGGCCTGCATCAGTTGCGCGGCAATCCGCCCGCTGCCCAGCACCACCATGTCGGGACCGTCTTCGGCCTTCAGCCGCGCGATTTCGGCGGCGGGATCGCCGCCGAGCAGGGTGGTATTGTTCCACGCCGCCGATTTCAGCGTGCGCGAGAAGACGATCTTGGGATTTTCATTCATCGCACTGGCCACATCGGGCATCATCTGGCAGGCCGCCTCCGTGGGCCAGAAGCTCGCCATCATCTGATAGGTGACGCGGCCGAAGACGAGCGTGCCCCCGCGTCCGGCATTGCGGCTGACGAATTCCGCATGTTCCGGGTCGGGGCCTTGCGGCTTGGCGAAGCTCATGTCGCCGCCGGCATCGGTGAAATAGCCATCCAGCGAGACATTGTTGAACATTCCCAGCCGCCTCATTTCACCGCGTCCTTCAGCGCCTGGATGTCGATCTTGACCATGGTCATCATCGCGGCCATCACCTTGTTGACGCGCTCCTGGCTGGTCATCAGCTCGGGCAGGCCGGCATAGTTGATCTGCCACACCACGCCGAATTTGTCCCTGGTCCAGCCGCAGGCGCTGGGCTTGTCTGCCAGTGCGTTCCACAGCCGTTCGATTTCCGCCTGATCCTGGCACGCCACCGACAGGGAAAAGGCTTCATCCAGCTTGAAGCTGGGGCCGCCGTTCATGAACGTCAGATGTTGGCCCATCAGCTCCAGATCGACCACCATCACCTGGCCGGCCTTGCCGGGCATGAAATCGCCATAACGCGAGACGTGGAGGATCTTCGAATCGGGAAACAGCGAGACATAGAAGTTCGCCGCGTCCTCCGCCTGGGTGTCGAACCAGAGAAAGGGGGTGATGCTCTTGATGGTCATGGGCGTCTCCTTCGGAAGGTGCTGGCTCAGATGGTTTTCGCAAGGGCTTCGAGTTGGTCGGCGACGATGCCCCAGCCCGTGTAGAAACCCATCTCCTCATGCTTCTTCATGTCTGCCTCGTTCCAGTGGCGCACGGTGCAGGTGTATCGCGTCTTGCCGCCTTCCGGCTCGAACTCGACGATTCCCACGAAGAATGGCGCACCGTCCTTGGTTTTCCAGTCGCCGGTGAAGGCGTCGCTGAAAACGATGCGGCGGTTCGGGATGATCTCCAGATACTGGCCGGGATTGGGCAGCCTCTCGCCCTCGGGCCCCACCATGGTCATGGTGCAACCGCCGCCGGCGCGCACGTCCAGCCTTACGTCGGTCACGGTCCAGGGCCTGGGGCAGAACCATTCATGCATGCGGCTGGGGTCGGTCCAAAGCCGGAAGAGGGTTTCGGCCGGAGCGTCGATCAGGCGGGTAAAGGACATTTCGTGGGCCATGTTTTCCTTCCAATCCGCGGGGGTCTGGCCCAAGGACGCGGGCGGGGGCACGGGGCCGACAGGGAACCGGCGGAATATTTTTTCCCGCATCTGTCGGGGCAGGGCATACTTGCCCGTCTTCAAAGGAAAGCAAAGGACGTTCCATGCTTTACACATTGCTCTGCTACAACAAGGAAGATGTCGTCTGGTCCTGGAGCAGGGCCGAGGACGATGCGGTGATGTCCCGCCTGTCGGTGGTGCATGAAAAACTGGTGAAGGAAGGAAAGCTGGGGCCTTCCTTGCGGCTTCTGCCGACCACGGCGGCGGCGACGCTGCGCGGCAATGTGGTGATCGACGGTCCCTTTGCCGAGACCAAGGAGCAGCTGCTGGGCTTCTATGTGATCGACGTGGAGAATCTGGATGCGGCGCTGGACGTGGCGCGAGAGTTGTCCGCAGCCAATCCGACCAGCGTCTATGAGATAAGGCCTATCGCGCTTTATGTGCCCGAGGCGCGCGCCGATGCGCCAAGGGAAATGATCAAGGCCTACTGATGACCGGACTTTTTCATGACTGACCTGGCCTGGATCCATGGCGCCCTGACGGCGGCCCGCCCGCAGGCGGTGGGTGCGCTGCTGCGTTATTTCCGCGACATGGACCGGGCCGAGGAAGCCTATCAGGAAGCATGCCTTAGGGCGCTGAAGAACTGGCCGCAAAAGGGGCCGCCGCGCGATCCGGCGGCCTGGCTGATTCTGGTGGGCCGCAATGCCGGGCTGGACGGGGTGCGCAGGCAGGCACGCGATACCGTGCTGCCGCCGGACGAGGCGATCTCGGACCTGGAGGATGTGGAAGCGCCGCTGGCCGAGCGGCTGGACGGCGCCGACTATCGCGACGACGTGCTCAGGCTTCTGTTCATCTGCTGTCATCCCGAACTGCCGGCGGTACAGCAGGTCGCGCTGGCGCTGCGCATCGTTTCCGGCCTCACCGTGCCGCAGATCGCCCGCGCCTTCCTGGTCAGCGATGCGGCGATGGAGCAGCGCATCACCCGCGCCAAGCAGCGCATCGCCCAGAGGAATCGGGAGGGGGCCGGTGTGCCGTTCGAGGCGCCGGGGGCGGTCGAGCGGGCCGAGCGGCTGGCGGCCGTGGCCGCGATGATCTATCTGCTGTTCAACGAAGGCTATAGCGGCGCGTCCGATCCGGCACGCGCGCCCTTGTGCGACGAGGCGATCCGCCTGGCACGGCTCCTGCTGCGCCTGTTCCCGACCGAGCCGGAGATCATGGGGCTGGCGGCGTTGATGCTGCTGCAGCAATCGCGCCTGGGCGCCCGCTTCGATGCCGAGGGCGAGGCGGTGCTGCTGGAGGACCAGGACCGCAGGCTGTGGGACAACAAGCTGATCGGCGAGGGGTTGGCGCTGATCGACAAGGCGATGCGCCACAACCAGCCCGGCCCCTATCAGGTGCAGGCGGCCATCGCCGCGATCCACGCGCGCGCCGCCCGACCCGCCGAGACCGACTGGGAGAATATCGACGCGCTCTATGCCGCGCTGGAACGGATGCAGCCCTCGCCGGTCGTCACCCTGAACCGGGCCGTGGTGATCGCAAGACTGAAGGGCGCGGACGTGGCGCTGGAGATGATCGCGCCGCTGGAAGAACGGTTGGCGGGATATTTCCCTTATTTCGCGACGCGCGGCGCCTTCCTGCTCCAGCTTGGCCGCGGGAACGAGGCGCGCACCGCCTTCACCCGGGCGATCGCGCTGGCCGCAAGCCCGGCGGAGGCCGCTCATATCCGCAGGCATCTGGACCGCCTGGCCGCCGTAAAAGTTTCATGAAACCGGTGTCGGATGATGGCCGGTCCATCCGTCCTTCGGGCGCAACGCGATGAGGAGTGCATCATGTCAGACAATCCCAATCCGCCGGTCAAGGGCGGCGCCATCTGCTACCTGTCCATCGACGGCGCCGTGAAGGCGGCCGAGTTCTATCAGGAAGCATTCGCGGGCGAACTGGCGGCGCTGGTACCGCCGGACGAGAAGGGCCGCACCATGCACGCCCATCTCTACATCAATGGTTCCTCGGTGATGATCAGCGACTTCTATCCCGAGCATGGCCATCCGGTGGTGCCGATCTCGGGCTTCAGCATTATGCTGAAGGTGGATGACGCCGACGCCTGGTTCGACCGCGCCGTGGCGGCCGGCTGCACCGCGCTGATGAAGCCGGACAACATGTTCTGGGGCGATCGCTATGGCCAGGCCAAGGACCCATTCGGCGTCATTTGGGCATTCAATGGGCCGCTGAAGTAAGTTGCGCGACGGCGATGCCCATGCGTTTATTGGCGCATGAGCGTGCATGTGGGCATTGGCGGCTGGGTCTATGAGCCTTGGCGGGAGACATTCTACCCGCCGGGGCTGCCCCGGAAGCGCGAGCTGGAATATGCCGCTTCGAAACTGACCGCGATCGAGATCAACGGCACCTATTATGGCTCGCAGAAGCCGGACAGCTTCGCCCGCTGGCATGACGAGACGCCCGACGATTTCGTCTTCACGCTGAAGGGCCCGCGTTTTGCCACCAACCGGCGGGTGCTGGCCGAGGCGGGCGGATCGATCGAGAAATTCTTCGAAAGCGGGGTGACGCGGCTGAAGAAGAAGCTGGGGCCGGTGAACTGGCAGTTCATGGCGACCAAGAAATTCGATGCGGAGGATTTCGCCGCCTTTCTGGAACTTCTGCCCAAAAAAGTCGACGGGCTTGCCATACGCCATGCGGTGGAGGTGCGCCACGACAGCTTCAAGGACAAGACGTTCATCCGGATGTGCCGTGATCACGGCGTTGCGGTCATCTTCGCCGCTGACAGCGACTTCCCGACAATTGCCGACGTGACGGCGGATTTCGTCTATGCCCGGCTGATGGGCACATCCGCGAAGGAAAAGCTGGGCTACCCAAAGCCGGTCCTCGCCAAATGGGCGGACCGCGCGCAGAGATGGGCGCGCGGCGAGAGCCCGGACATGGAATTGCTTGCGCCCGCGGCTCCCAAAAAGGCGCGCGATGTCTTCCTGTTTGTCATCAGCGGCGCCAAGGAAAAGAACCCGGCCGCCGCCCAGGCGCTGATCGCGGAGCTGCCGTGAGGGCTGCTAGCCGCGCTCTATCACCGTCATGGTCAGGGCGGCGCGGATTTCGAAGCCCAGCGCGCGGTAAAGCGCGATGGCGTGCGTGTTGTCGGCATAGACATGCAGGAACGGTGTCTCGCCGCGTTCCACGATGGCTTGCGCGATCAGCCGCATCAGCCCGCTGGCAAGCCCGCGCCCCCGGAAATCGGGATGGGTGCACACGCCGCTGACTTCGGTAAAGCCATCGGGCTTCATGCGCTCGCCCGCCATTGCAACCAGCCGGCCACGCTGGCGGATGCCGATGAAGCGGCCGAGCTGATGGGTGTGGCTGAAAAAGGGGCCAGGCTGGGTGAGGGTGGCCAGGGCCAGCATCTCTTCGGCGTCCGCATCGCCCAGCGTCAGCACGCCCTTTGGAACGGCGCCGGGGGTGATCGCCGCCGCCGTCATCTGTTTCAGATCGGCGCACCGGACCATGACGGCGCCGGGCGGCAGCGCGGGGGCCGCAGCCTCGACAAGGGCTATGGCGCCATCGGCGGGGATCAGTTCGTAAAGCGCCGCCAGGCTTTCGGGCGAGGCATCGGCGGCGGCGGCAAACAGGCCATAGCGCGGCGCAAGGCGCCACGCGCGCGGCCTGTCCTGGGGGTGGCCCAGCGCCATGCCGGTCTGGCGCGAGGTAAGTGCGCTCCAGACCGGACGGTCGAGCGGATGGGGATGGCCAGTCGGCATGGCGCCGCTTTACCATTTCACCGTTCCGCGCGTTAGGGCACGAATGGACGCCGCGAAGGAAAAACCGGAAGAACCACGCTCGCTGGCCCAACTCAACCGCATGCTGGCGGCGGCCCCGCCCATGGTGGAAGGCGGCACGCGTGCCGTGCCCGGCGAAGGCCCGCGCCATGCGCTGCTGGCCCTGGTGGGCGAGCAGCCGGGCGACCAGGAAGACCGCGAGGGCAGGCCCTTTGTCGGACCGGCGGGATGGCTGCTGGACCGGGCCCTGCAAGAGGCGGGCGTGGAGCGGGACAAGAGCTATGTTACCAACGCAGTGAAGCATTTCAAATTCATCCGGCGCGGCAAGCGGCGCATTCATTCCAAGCCGACGGCGGGCGAAGTGAGGCATTACCGCTGGTGGCTGGAAAGGGAACTGGACCTGGTGCAGCCGCGGCTGGTGGTGGCGTTGGGCGCGACCGCCGCCCTGGCGCTGGCGGGAAAGCCCGTGGCCATCGGCCGGGGTCGCGGGCCCATGGTGCTGGATGGGCGGCCAGGCTATGTCACCATCCATCCGTCCTTTATCCTGCGCATGCCGCAAGAGGACCGGGCGGCTGCGTTCCGCGCCTTTGTCGCCGACCTGAAAAAGGCCAAGGGTCTGGCGGAGAGGGCGGCGTGACGCAGGTTTGCAATCTGCGGGCCCCCGCAACACACTTATAAACGACCATCAGGGCTTTCATGACGTCTCCGCTCGATCCCAAGCGCATCAACCGGCTGATCTTCGGCGTCTATTTCGAGGATGACATCTATGAGCGCTTCTGCCTGAAATTTCCGAGGGCGATGCGCCTGTTCTGGTGGCGCATGGACCCGGTCTTCCGCCGCCGCAACCTGCTGTTCATCCATGTGCCGCGGGCGGCGGGCATGTCGATCGCGCGCGCCCTGGGGGCGGCGGGCACCCGCCATTACAGCGCCCGCTATTTCGCCACCATCGATCCCAAATGGTTTGCGGCCGTGCCGTCTTTTGCGGTGGTGCGCGATCCGGTGGACCGTTTCATCTCCGGCTATTCCTATATGCGCGCAGCCGGCGCGGAAGGCGTGCACATGGCCGCGGTCTTTGCCGACCAGACCCGCCATATCGACAGTGTCGATGCCTGGCTGGATTATCTGGAAGGCCGGGACATTTTCGACCTGGATTTCGTGGCACGCCCGCAAAGCTGGTTCGTGACCGACACGGACGGCAAGGTGATGGTCAAGAAGCTGTTCATCCTGGGCGAGGATGATGCCGCGCTGGCCGAATATCTGAAGCCGCAAGGCATCGGCACCATTCCCCATGTGAACCGAAGCCGCCGCCAGAAACTGGAACTGACGGCAGAGCAGCGGCGGCGGGTGGAGAAGATCTATGCCGCAGACTTCGCGCTGATCGAATCACTGCGCGCGCAAAGGGCGAAGGCACCGGGCAATTTCGCCGCCGAATAGTTGGCCTTTTGCCGTCTCATACCAGCCATTGATATACTCCGATTACGGATCGCACGCCCGGTCAACGCGCCTGTGTGCAAGTGTCCATTTGACTTGCCCGGCGCGGCCACGACCGGTTTGTTGCGGTCCCCGCCGGAAGCGAGCATGGAACAGGAAGCCTACCGCCACGTCCCTTACGACATCGATGTCGAGCAGGCATTGCTGGGCGCCATTCTGGCCGACAACCGGGAGATGGAGCGCGCCAGCGCGCTTTTGAAGCCGGATCATTTCTACGATCCGCTGCATCAGCGCATCTTCGCGACCATGTCGCAGATGATCGAGCGCGGTGGCGTGGTGGTCACGCCGCTGACCCTGCATGCCACCATGAAGGCCGATCCGGGCGTGATCGAGACCGGCGGCCAGGCCTATTTCGAGGCGCTGCAGAGCGCCGCCCCCGCCGTTCGCAACGTGAAGGACTATGCGGCGATCCTGTCGGACCTGGCGATCCGGCGCAGCCTGGTCCGCATCGGCGAGGATATCGTCAACACCGCCTATGAGGCGCCGACCGAAAAGACCGCCAGGAACCAGATCGAGGAGGCGGAAAAGGCCCTGTATGCGGTGGCCGAGACCACCCGCTTCGGCGAGGGCGCGCTGGATTTCCACGAGGCGCTGACCCGCACCGTGCAGGCTGCCGAGCGGGCCGCGGCGCGGGGCGGGCGCATCTCCGGCGTCACCAGCGGCTTCACCGACATCGACAATCTTCTGGGCGGGCTTCAGCCGTCGGACCTTCTGATCCTGGCAGGGCGGCCGGGCATGGGAAAGACGGCGCTGGGCACCAACATGGCCTTCCATGCCGCCCAGCAATATATGCGCGACCTGGAGGCGAGCGCCGAATATCCCAGCGGCGCGCCGGTCCTGTTCTTCAGCCTGGAAATGGCGGCGCAGCAGCTTTCCGCCCGTATCCTGTCCGAGCAGGCCGAGCTGGAAGTGTGGAAAATCAGGAACGGCCGCTTCTCCGAAACCGAATGGGAGAAGTTCGTCCTGACCATGCAGGAACTGTCGAACCTGCCGCTCTTCATCGACGACACCGGCGGCATCTCCATCGCCCAGATCGCCGCGCGCGCCCGCCGCCTCAAGCGCGAGAAGAATATCGGGCTGATCATCATTGACTATCTGCAGCTGGTCGAGCCCAGCCGCCGCCACGACAACCGCGTGCAGGAAATCACCGAGGTCACCAAGGGCCTCAAGACCCTGGCCAAGGAACTGAACGTGCCGGTGCTGGCGCTGTCGCAGCTTTCGCGCGGCGTCGATGCGCGCGACGACAAGCGTCCGGTGCTGTCGGACCTGCGCGAATCCGGCTCGATCGAACAGGACGCCGACGTGGTGATGTTCGTCTATCGCGAGGAATATTACCTGAAGACGCGCGAGCCGGAGGCCGGCACGCCCGAGCACGCCAAGTGGATGGAAAAGCTGGATCGCGCCACCAACCGTGCCGAGGTTCTGGTGGAAAAGCACCGCCACGGCGCAACCCGCGCCATCGACCTGGTGTTCGAGGGCCAGTACACCCGCTTCAGCAACCTGGCGGAAGAGAGCGCCACCCGCTAATCGGCGGTTTCCATGGCGGTGAATTTCGCCCCGCCTGCCAGCGCCGCCAGCTGCCGGGGCACCAGCTTCAGGTCATAGCCGAGGCGCACCAGTTCGCGCCGCGCGTAAGTCAGGGTCAGCTTGCGAAGCGGCCTGCGCGTGCCTTCGATGTCCGATTTCTCGCCGACGAATTCCCGCTGGCGCGCAATGGCGGGCAAAAGCTGCCAAGGCGCCAGCCGCGCGAACAGTTCGGAGTTGTTGGGATTGAACATCAGGTGATCGACCGGAAGGTCGAAGCGGCGCCCGGCCAGCAGCAATTCGGCAGCGGGGCGCGCGATCAGATAGGCGGCCGCCCCGGTGTGCCGCGACAGCATCCGCGCCAGTTTGAAATCCTTCCCGGCCTGGCGGAAATCGGTCAGCAGCACCCGCTGGCCCCTGGGGCCATAATGCTCCAGCTTGACCAGCCCGATGCCGGCGGGAACCCAGGCATCGGAGGCCAGCAGCGCGCCCGCCACTGGCGACAGGCGCACATCGTCCTCCAGCACCACGGCATGGGCGTCATCCGTCGCCAGGAAGGCTTCCCAGGCGCGGCGGTGGGAGAGAAAGCATGCCTTGTCGCCGCGCGGAATCTCCCCCAGGGGGCCATTATGGGCGAACCGGCGATCCAGTTCCGCCGGATCGGCAAAGATCGCGTCCACCGCCGGGATGCGGGTCAGGCCAAGGCCCAGGGCTTCCGCCTGGGACGCCATGACGGCCAGCCGGTCGGGACGACGGTCCAGGTTGATCAGGTAAAGCCGCATCGCCCGCGGGGGGTAGCATTTTCGCCCCGCGCCCGCCATCAGCCATGATTGGGGCCGAATTCCGTCCCAAGCCCCTGTTTTGCCGCCCCTTCCGCTTCTATATGCTGTGCCCGGCGGGGAAGCGTATTGGACGGAAAGGCCTTTTCGTTGACGGATAACAGCCTGGCACCCCCTTTCTTCCCCGGGGGGCGGCGTCTGCCCCGCGGGCCGAAGGAAGACCGCCTGCTGGCCAGCCGCACCGTATCCACGGTGCTGGTGATCCTGGTCCATGTCTTCTTTTTCTTCTTTTTCGCAATTTCGATCCTGAGGTTCGATGAGCGTGGCCACCGCATGGTCGAAACCATCCTGCTGCTGCCCGCCTCGGGCAATGACCAGATCGCGCGTGACCGGCTGATCTCGCCTGAGGTGAAGGAAAAAAACGCCCCGATGGCCTCGACCGCGCCGATCGCCATTCCCAAGCCGCCGCCCCCGCCCATCGTCCGGGAGCCGGGCCAGACCGCCACGCCGGGCGACATACTGGACGCGGTGGGCCAGACCCTGGCCTGTGCCGCCGGCAATTTCGAGCACCTGACCCAGCCGGAGCGCGCGCGTTGCCGCCGCATTCCCTGGCAGGGCGCCAAGACGCCCAATGGCACGATCGTGATGGTGCCCAAGAACGTGCTGCCGCGCCTGGCCGAGCCGGAGCCGGAATTCCGCATGAGCGGCAGCGAGCAGCTGAACCGCGACCTGGCCACGGGCGGCCCGCCCTGTCCGATCCTGCAGAACACGCCCTGCCTGCACGGCATCCTGAACGGCAGCGCCCCGCACGGGGCACTGGGGTCGCCCAATTGAGAAACCCACCGGCATGACCGAGCCAGACTTCGAAGCGGCGCACCTGACCGTCCGCCTGGACGCCATCGCCGCCAACTGGCGCACCGTGCGGCGGCTGTGCGGACCGGCAGTTGCGGCCGGCGTAGTGAAGGCGGACGCCTATGGCCTGGGGATGGCAAGGATCGCGCCGGCGCTGGCGGCGGCGGGTTGCCAGACCTTCTTCGTGGCACGGCTCGAGGAGGGCGTGGCGCTCAGAAAGCTTCTGCCGGGCGCGCGCATCTTCGTTCTGGACGGAGCGCCGGCCGATGCGGTGCCCGCGCTTCTGTCCTTTTCCCTGATCCCGGTGCTGAACAGCCTGGCCGATGTCGCGGTGTGGTCGGCGGTGGCGGCGAAAGGCACGCTGGAGGCGGCGCTGCATGTCGATACCGGCATGAGCCGGCTGGGCCTGCCCGGAGAGGAGCTTTCGGTGCTGGCCGGCGAGCCGCAGCGGCTGAACGGCATCAACCTCGTATTGGTGATGAGCCACCTGGCGTTAAGCGACGAGCCGGCCCATGCGATGAACCGCATGCAGCTGGAACGCTTTCGCGCCGCGCTGGCGATGCTCCCGCCGACGCCCGCCAGCCTTGCCGCATCGGCCGGCGTGGTGCTGGGCAAGGAGTATCATTTCGACCTGGTGCGGCCCGGCGTGGCGCTTTACGGTGGAAGTCCCGCTATTGCCGGCGAAAATCCCTTTCGCACTGCCACGGTGCTGACCGCGAAGGTCCTGCAGGTCCGGCGAATTGACAAGGGGGAGTGCGTTGGCTACGGAGCCACCTTCCGAGCCGGAAAGCCCACCATGCTTGCCACCGTCGCCACTGGTTATGCCGACGGCGTCCCGCGCACCGCGTCGGGCCGTGGCGCGGCCGCGTTTCGCGGCGCGCGCGCGCCGTTCGCGGGCCGCGTGTCGATGGATCTTGTGACCCTGGACATCACCAACCTGATCGAGCAGCCGCGCGTGGGCGACCCGGTCGAGATTCTGGGCGACACCATTACCCTGCGCGACGCCGCCGAGGCCGCCGGTACCAACGAGTACGAGATACTGACCCGCCTGTCGCGCCGCGTGCCGCGCCATTACCAGGACGAGGCGCCATGAATATTTTCGCGCTGATCGGCCGCGCCGTCCTTTCCCTGCTGGCGGCGATCGGGCGGCTGGCCATCTTCACCGGCAGTGCGCTGGCCGCCGTGGTCAGCCCGCCGGTCTATGGGCGCCTGTTCCTGCAGCAGGTGATGCGCATCGGCTATTTCTCGCTGCCGGTGGTGGGGCTGACCGCCTTCTTCACCGGCGGCGTGCTGGCGCTGCAGATCTATCTGGGCGGCAACCGTTATGGTGCCGAATCCATCGTGCCGCAGATCGTGGTCCTTGGCATCACCCGCGAACTGGGCCCGGTGATCGCCGGCCTGATGGTGGCGGGCCGCGTCGCCGCGGCCATCGCGGCCGAGATCGGCACCATGAAGGTGACCGAGCAGATCGACGCGCTGACCACGCTGGCGACCAATCCGGTGAAGTATCTGGTGGTGCCGCGCATCCTGGCGGCGGTCGTGACCATGCCGATCCTGACCGCGGTGGGCGATTCCATCGGCGTCTTCGGCGGCTATATTGTGGCCACCGAGAATCTGGGCTTCACCGGTTCCACCTATCTCAAGAACACGGTGGATTTCGCCACCAATTCCGACATCAATTCGGGCCTGATCAAGGCGGCGGTGTTCGGCTTCATCATCGCCCTGATGGGCTGTTTCAACGGTTTTCATTCACGCGGCGGCGCGCAGGGCGTGGGCGCGGCCACCACCAACGCGGTGGTATCGTCGTGCATTCTGATCCTGGCCGCCGACTTCGTCCTGACAGCGGTCCTGTTTCACACATGACGGCCAAGATCGAACTTCGCGGCGTCAAGAAACGGTTCGGCTCCAAGGTGGTGTTGGACGGGATCGACCTTGTCATCGAAAAGGGCTCGTCGCTGGTGGTGATCGGCGGTTCGGGCACCGGCAAGTCGGTGATGATCAAGTCGGTCCTGGGCATCATCCGCCCGGACGAGGGCACCATCCTGGTGGACGGCGAAGAGGTCACGCACATCAATGGCGCGGCCCGCGACCGGGTGATGAGGAAGTTCGGCATGCTGTTCCAGGGCGCAGCTTTGTTCGACAGCCTGCCGGTGTGGGAGAATGTCGCCTTCGGGCTCATTCAGGGGCGCGGGATGGCGCGCAAGCCCGCCCGCGACATCGCCATCCAGAAGCTGGCCAAGGTGGGGCTGCCCGAGGATGTGGCTTTCCTGTCGCCGGCCGAACTGTCGGGCGGCATGCAGAAGCGCGTCGGCCTGGCCCGCGCCATCGCCGCCGATCCGGAGATCATCTTCTTCGACGAGCCAACCACCGGTCTGGACCCGATCATGGCCGATGTGATCAACGAACTGATCGTGTCGACCGTGAAGGACGTAGGCGCCACCACCCTGTCGATCACCCACGACATGGCCAGCGCGCGCAAGATTTCCGACCGCATCGCCATGATCTATGGCGGCAGGATCATCTGGCAGGGTCCGACCGCGGAGATCGATCGTTCGGGCAATCCGTATGTCGAGCAGTTCATCCACGGTCGCGCCGAAGGTCCGATCAAGATGGCGGTGAAAGCCTGACATGGCGGAGACGTGGAGTGGTCAGTGTCACTGCGGCGCCGTCGTCTTCGAGGTCGAGCTGGAGAACGGGCTCGAGGATTTGCGGCGCTGCGACTGTTCGCTGTGCCGCCGCAAAGGCGCAATCATGGCGTCGGTTCCGTTGCGCGGATTCAAGGTGCTGAAGGGCGCTGGAATGCTGACCCTCTATCAATGGAACACCAGGACCGCGAAGCATTACTTCTGCAAGGTGTGCGGCATCTACACGCACCATCAAAGGCGCAGCAATCCGACGCTGTACGGATTCAATGTCGCCTGCCTGGACGGCGTCGATCCCTTTGCCCTGGAAGGCGTCAGGATCGGCGACGGTTCTTCGCAGTCCCTGATCGGACCTGAGGACGCCACGGCGACTTGACGGCCGTGGTATAACGACTCATGGCCAAGTCCTCCGCTTCTTACGTCTGCCAGTCCTGCGGTGCCGCCACGGCCAAGTGGGCGGGCAAGTGCGAATCCTGCGGCGGCTGGAACACCATCGTGGAGGAAGGCGCCGCGCCGCCGCTGGGTTCGGGTGCCACGCGGCGCAGCAAGGGCCGCCGCTTCCCGCTGGAAGACCTGAAGACCGAGGACGCGCCGCCGCCCCGCCGCGTCACCGGTGTGGCCGAGTTCGACCGCGTCACCGGGGGCGGACTGGTGGCGGGCTCGGCGCTGCTGGTGGGCGGCGATCCGGGCATCGGCAAGTCCACCCTGATCCTGCAGGCGCTGGGCGAATATGCGAAGGCCGGCGGCCATGCGGTCTATATCTCGGGCGAAGAGGCGATGGGCCAGGTGCGGATGCGCGCCGCCCGCATGGGCCTTTCCGCGGCGCCCCTGATGCTGGGGGCGGCCACCTGTGTCGAAGACATCCTGGCCACCATCGAGGCGGGTCATCCCCCCGGCATCGTCGCCATCGATTCCATCCAGACCCTGTGGACCGGCGCGCTGGATGCCGCGCCCGGCACCATTGCCCAGGTGCGCACCGCCAGCTTCGATCTTGTCCGCTATGCCAAGGCGTCGGGCGCGGCGCTGATTCTGGTCGGCCATGTCACCAAGGACGGCCAGATCGCCGGCCCCAAGCAGGTCGAGCATCTGGTCGATGCGGTGCTCTATTTCGAGGGTGAGCGCGGCCATCACTTCCGCGTGCTGCGCGCCGTCAAGAACCGCTTCGGCGCCACCGACGAGATCGGGGTGTTCGAGATGACCGGCAAGGGCCTGGCCGAGGTCGCCAACCCGTCGGCACTGTTCCTGGGCGATCGCGCATCCGCCGCACCCGGCACGGCGGTGTTTGCCGGGCTGGAAGGTACGCGGCCCCTGTTGTGCGAGATCCAGGCGCTGGTCAGCCCCACATCCTATGGCACGCCGCGCCGGGCGGTGGTGGGCTGGGACACGGGCCGGCTGGCCATGATCCTGGCGGTACTGGACGCGCATTGTGGGCTTGGAAGTGGGGCCGGGGTTGGAATCGGGGCCTCGGACGTCTATCTGAACATCGCCGGGGGCCTGAAGATCGGCGAGCCGGCGGCGGACCTGGCCGCGGCGGTGGCGCTGGTTTCGTCCTTTGGTGGAGAGCCCTTGCCTCGCGACAGCGTGTTTTTCGGCGAAATCAGCCTGTCGGGCGACATTCGCCCGGTACCCCAGGCTGAAAGCCGCCTGAAGGAGGCCGCCAAGCTGGGCTTCAAATCCGCCTTTGTGCCCAAGGGCACGCGGGTGGAAGCGGCGGGCCTTTCGTTAACGGAAATCGCCAGCGTGGCCGACCTGCTCCGTTTTGGACCACAAGCGGGGTCCCGCCCCGTCCGGCGTGCTACAATCGAATCATGAGCCTCTCGTTCAGCTTCGCCGACTTCCTGATCGTGGCGGTCATACTGATCTCGACCGGCTATGCCGTCTGGCGCGGCTTCCTGGCCGAGACGCTGTCGGTGTTCGAGTGGGTGGCGGCGGCGTTTGCCTGTCTCTATCTGGGGCCCTATTTCATTCCCTTGACCCACAGCCTGGTGGCGGCCTGGTGGCTGGCCAACCTGCTGGCCTATGCGGGCGTGTTCCTGGCGGTGTTCATTCCCCTGGCCTTCATGAGCCACCGCTTCGCCCAGAGCGTGAAGAATTCTCCCATCGGGCCGCTCGACCGCGCGCTGGGCGTGGCCTTTGGCGTGGTTCGCGGCATGGTGGTGATCGGGATGGCCTATCTGGCCTTCACCTATTTCGTGCCGATCCGCCAGCAGCCGCGCTGGGTGACCCAGGCGCGGCTTTTGCCGGCGGTGCAGGCGACGTCGGAAGTGATGCTGTCGCTGGTTCCGGGCCAGCCGCACAATGTGGCCGCCATCCAGCCCCGGACGGAAACAGTCCGGCAGGAACCGGCTGCGCGGCAAACGCGACACAGTGACCCGCTTGCGGACATCATTCGCCGCAATGCTGCCACAGATTCCGCCAGTCCGGCAGCAATGCAGCAACAGGGGACGCAGAAGGGCGCAAAACGCTATGGCGCCCAGGACCGCCAGGCGCTAGACAAGCTCATCGAGGCGACGGGGAACGGCAAGTGAGCGATGCTGTCCATGATACGGACGCCATGACCGGCCAGGAAGGCGAAGATCCCATATTCGACGCGGACACGCTGCATGAGGAATGTGGCGTATTCGGCATCTACAACCATGCCGATGCCGGCGCGCTGTCGGTCTTGGGGCTGCATGCCCTGCAGCACCGCGGACAGGAGGCGGCGGGCATCGTCACCTTCGACAATGGCCAATTCATCGCCGAACGCCACAAGGGCCTGGTGGGTGACGCCTTCGGCCGCAAGTCGGACGCCGCCAAGAACCTTAAGGGTAACTTCGCGGTGGGCCATGTGCGCTATTCCACTGCAGGCGGCTCCAACCATCGCAACATCCAGCCCATCTTCGCCGACCTGGCGGGCGGCGGCATCGCCATCGCCCACAACGGCAACCTGACCAACGCCCATGTCCTGCGCAGCGAGCTGGTGGAGCAGGGCGCGATCTTCCAGTCCACGTCGGACACCGAGACAATCGTCCACCTGACCGCGCGCAGCACCAAGAAGCGCATCGTCGACCGGCTGATCGACGCGCTGGTCCAGGTGGAAGGGGCTTATTCGCTGGTGGCGCTGACCTCCAAGAAGCTGATCGGCATCCGCGACCCGCATGGTGTGCGTCCGCTGGTCCTGGGCGACCTGGACGGTTCGCCCATCTTCGCCAGCGAGAGCTGCGCGTTGGATATCATCGGCGCCCATTATGTGCGCGACGTGAAGCCTGGCGAGGTGGTGGTGGTCGACAAGGACGGCATCACCAGCCATTTTCCGTTCGCACCGCAGCCGCACCGTTTCTGCGTCTTCGAATATATCTATTTCGCGCGGCCCGACTCGGTGATGGAAAGCCACAGCGTCTACGATGCGCGCAAGAGCATCGGCCAGGTGCTGGCGGCCGAGGCACCGGCCAACGCCGACATGGTGATCCCGGTGCCCGATTCGGGCGTGCCTGCCGCGCTGGGCTATGCCAACGCCGCGGGAATCCCCTTTGAATTCGGCATCATCCGCAACCATTATGTCGGCCGCACCTTCATCGAGCCTTCCGAATCCATCCGCCATCTGGGCGTGCGGCTGAAACACAGCCCCAACCGCGCCAAGCTGAAGGGTAAGCGCGTGGTGCTGGTGGACGATTCCATCGTACGCGGCACCACATCGAAAAAGATCGTCGAGATGGTGCGCGAGGCGGGGGCCGCCGAGGTGCATTTCCGCGTCTCTTCGCCGCCGACCACCCATTCCTGCTTCTATGGCGTGGACACGCCCAATACCGGCGAGCTTCTGGCCCACCGCATGGATGTGGAGCAGATGCGCCGCTTCATCGGCGCCGACAGCCTGGCCTTCATCTCGATGGACGGGCTTTACCGCGCGATGGGCCAGGCCGGGCGCGCGGCGGCGTCTCCGCGCTTTTGCGACGCCTGCTTCTCGGGCGACTATCCGATTTCGCTGACCGACGTTTCGGGCGGCACGCGCCAGCTTTCGCTGCTGGCCGACGTGGCCTGATCCGGTTTGTCACGGCCCGCGAATGCGGGCCGCCCAGGTGACAAACCTCCCATATCGCAATAAGAGACAGCAGCCTTTCCTCGCCTGCAGCCACGAAGCAGTAGCAACTGGATGGCCCGCATTCGCGGGCCATGACAATCAGAGTAAGACGTCATGCAAAAGACAATGGAAAACAGTATCGCGCTCGTTACCGGCGCCTCCCGCGGCATCGGCAGGGCCGCCGCCATCGCCCTGGCGGGGGCGGGCGCGCATGTGATCTGCGTGGCGCGCACCGTGGGCGGGCTGGAAGAGACTGACGACGAGATTCAGAAAATCGGCGGCACGGCCACGCTGGTGCCGATGAACCTGCGCGACTTCGACGCCATCGACCGGCTGGGCGCCTCGATCCATGAGCGCTGGGGCAGGCTGGACGCGCTGTTCGCCAATGCCGGTGTGCTGGGCATGCTGACGCCGCTGCCGCATCTGGAGCCCAAGGTGTGGCAGGAGGTGATCGACGTGAACCTCACCGCCAACTGGCGGCTGATCCGTTCGCTCGATCCGCTGTTTCGCCTGTCGGATGCCGCGCGGGTTTTGTTCGTGACCAGCGGGGCGGCGCGCAAGCACATTCCCTATTGGGGCGCCTATGCGCTGTCGAAATCGGCGCTGGAGATCCTGGCGCTGACCTATGCCGCCGAATGCGAGCAGACGCCCATTCGCGTCAATCTGATCAATCCGGGGCCGATGCGCACCCTGATGCGCCAGAAGGCGATGCCGGGCGAGGACCCGGCCTATCTGGTCAAGCCCGAGGACATGGCGTTCAAGGTGGTGGAGATGCTCTCGCCCGCCTATGACAAGAACGAGACGATCATCAATTTTCAGAAGTGACATCGCGCAAGGCGCGATGTCATCCCCGGCGAGCCGCGATCAGCGTTTCGGATCGTACGGGTTCTTCGAATTGCGCAGGTTGAACCGCAGCGGCGTACCTTTCAGGTCGAAATTCTCCCGCAGGCCGTTCTGCAGATAGCGCAGATAGTCTTCGGGCAGCCCGTCGAGCTGGTTGCCGAACAGGGTGAAGGAAGGCGGGCGCGCCTTCCTCTGTGTCATGTAGCGGATGCGCACGCGGCGCCCAGAAATGGCGGGCGGGGCGTGGCGCGTGAGCGCCGCTTCCAGGAAGCGGTTCAGCGTGGCGGTGCCGACGCGCGTGTTCCAGGCGCGGTCCGCCTCCATGATCGCGGGCACCAGCCTGTCCAGCCCTTCGCCGGTGCGCGCCGAGGTGGCGACCAGCGGCGCACCCGCGACCTGGGGCAAAAGCCGGTCCAGCTTTTCCCGCATCCGGCTGATCGCGCCGGCCTTGTTTTCCAAGAGGTCCCATTTGTTGACCGCGAAGACGATGGCGCGGCCCTCGCGCGCGATCCTGTCGGCGATGGTGAGGTCCTGCTTTTCGAAGGGTTGGGTTGCGTCGATCATCACGATCACGCAGTCGGCAAAGCGGATCGCCTCCAGCGTCGAGGCGACGCTCATCTCCTCCAGCGTCTCGCCGGCCACGCGCGCCTTCTTGCGCAGGCCCGCCGTATCGTGCAGCAGCACCTGGCGGTCCCCCACCATCCAGGGCGCGGTGACGGCATCGCGCGTCAGGCCGGCTTCCGGCCCGGTCAGCGAGCGCTCCTCGCCCAGAAGCTGGTTGAACAGGCTGGACTTGCCGACATTGGGGCGGCCCACCAGCGCCAGGCGCAGCGGCCGGTCCAGATAGCGGACTTCCGCGCCCTCTTCTGGCGTGCCCTCATCCAGCGCGCCTTCTTCCGGGCTTTCATCGCCGTCGGCTTCTTCGAAGCCCTGGTCTTCGTCCTCCGCCGGTTCTGCCTGGCTAGCGGGGGCCAGCGGCGCCAGGGCATCGGCAACCTCGTCCATGCCCAGATTGTGCTCGGCCGAGATGCGGATGGGCTCGCCGAAGCCCAGGGCATAGACGTCATCCAGGGGTTGCGTGCGGCCCTCGCATTTGTTGGCCAGAAGGATCACCGGCTTGCCGGATTTGTGCAGCGCCTGGGCGATGATCTCGTCACCGGTGGTCACGCCGGCGCGCGCGTCGATCACGAAGAGCAGGGCGCCGGCCTCGGCGATGGCGGCAACCGTCTGGCTTGTCATGCGCTGGGCCAGGCTGCCGCTTTCAGCTTCCTCGAAGCCGGCGGTGTCGATCAGCGTCAGGGACAGGCCGGCGAAATCGGCGTCCAGCGCCTGGCGGTCGCGGGTAACGCCAGGCGTGTCGTGTACGATCGCCGCCGCACGCCCTGCGAGGCGGTTGAACAGGCGGGACTTGCCGACGTTCGGCCTTCCCACAATGGCTAGTGTCAAAGGCATGGATTTCTGTGCCGCCAGTGCAGCGGTTCCGAAGTTCGCCGCTACCGATATCAGGTTCGGGAAAATTTCGGAATCGGGACGCTAGCGCAGCGCCACCAGTTCCGCGTCCGATGTGTAGAGATACAGCGTGCCGTTCGCCACCACCGGCGAGATCAGCGTGGCGTCGGGAATCTCCACCCGCCCCAGAAGCTTGCCCGTATAGGGCGAGATGGATTCGGCATAGCCGTTGGAAGAGGTGACGATCAGCCGGTTGGACACAAGCACCGGCCCGGTCCACACCAGCAGTCCCTCCTTGGAATCGGGATCGTCCCATTCGGGCAGCTGATGGATCCAGCGCACGCGGCCTTCCTTGCGGGTCAGGCAGATCACGCGGTTGTTGTTGTCCAGCACATAGACATAGTCGCCGGCCGCCCAGGGTGTCTGGATGCCGCCAATGTCGCGGGTCCACATGCGCTCGCCGGAATTGGCGTTGATCGCCGCCATCACGCCGGACTGGCTGATGGCATAGACCACGCCACGGTCGATCACCGGGCGGCCCGCCACATCGTCAAGCTGGGAGAGGGCGGTGACCTGGCCGGAGCGGGACAGCACATCGCTCCAGCTGACCTGGCCATTCTGCGCCTGCAGCGCGAATACCTCGCCCGAGGTATAGGGCGCGATCACCAGTTCACCCGATACCGCGGCGCTGGTCGACACCAGCATGCCGGCGGGTTCGGCGACGCCCTGCTGGTCCCACAGCTGGCGGCCATCGGCCTCGGCCAGCGCATAGAAATGATTGTCGTAGGTGGAAAGGAAGACGCGCCCACCGCTGACCACCGGGGCGTTGATGATCGGCATGGCCATGTCGTGATGCCAGAACTCGCGGCCGGTGGCGGCATCCATGCAGTGCACCACGCCAAAGCCGCTGGTGACGAAGATCTTGCCCTGGTCATAGGCGATGCCGCCGCCCATGCCCGAGGCGGGATCGACGGTGTTGGGCTTTCCCAGAAGGCCCCACAGGGTCGGCATGTCGGTGCCGTTCTTCGGCGCCAGCCGCTTGTTCCACACTTCACGGCCGTCGGACGCGCGGAAGACATAGACATGGGCTTCGGAGTCCAGCGTAAAGACATAGCCGCCGGCCACGACGGGCGGTGCGGTCAGGCGGGATTGGCTGTCCGATCCCTTGCCCGCATCCGCGGTCCAGGCTTCGCGCAGGGGGCCGTTGGCCTCCAGGTGGTACATGGCGTTGGAGGAATAACCGCCCGGATTGGGCCATTCGGGATTGCGGAAGGGCGGGGGAAGAAGAACGCGCGTGTCCTGGATGGTGGGGTCGGGCTTGAGCGAGGAGTCCAGCGACATCACCGAGATGCGCACGCCGCGCAGGTTGGATTTCTTGCCGCTGCTCTCGAACCAGCCGCTCACAATGTTGGCCACCTGGCAGCCGGACAGCAGCACGAAAGTGGCCAGCAGGACGCTGGTGCGGAGCGAGCGGATGAGCGTGGCGCGGGTCATGGGATGGCGATCACTTCGCGGGCGCTGCAGGGGCGGGCGCCCCAGTGCCAGGCGCCGCCGGGGCAGGCGCTGCACCCGGATTGGTGGCGCCAGGCTGGCCGGGCTTGGTGACGATGGCATCGGGCGGGACGCTGCCATAGGAGATGGCGCCGCCATTCTTCAGGAAGGCCGCCATCGCGCGGGCGCGGGCGCGCAATGCGTCGGGAGACTGCGGGTCATTTGCCAGCGTCTCATAGCGGCCGGCGGCGGCCTTCAGGTCCAGCGCGCGGTAGTCGGCATAGGCCAGCACTTCTTCCGCCATCTGGCGCCAGGCGCTGCCCGGCTCGTCCAGCGGCGCCAGAAGCTTGGCAAGTTCGGCGCGCGTGGTGTTGTCGGCCAGGCCCCAGGCGGCGCGCAGGCGCGCCACCGCGCCCACCGGGCCGCTGTCGTCATTGGCGATCTCTTTGTAGAGGTCGATGGCGTCCTTGCGCTGGCCCGCCGCGAACATGGCGTTGGCCTCAGACAGTTTGGCGAGCATGGCGTAGCCGGAAGGCGCGCCCTTTGTCAGGTCGGAAAAGGCGGTGGCCGCCTGTCCGGGATTGGTGATCCGCTGGGCGGCGGCGAAGGCGGTGGCGGCCTTTTCGGCTTCGGCCTTTTCATGGCGCTGCCACAGCTGCCAGGCGCCCAGGCCGATGAAGATCAAGACCAGCAGGGCGATGACATAGGCGCCATACGCCTTCCACAGCTTCTCGAACCGTTCGCGCCGGACGTCTTCTTCGACCTCGCGGAAAATGTCACTCACAGGCAGACAGTCCTTACCTACTGGCCGTTGGCCATGTTGCCAAAAAGGGCTCGAACACTCAGCGGCGGCCTGACACCAGCGGGTGGCCGCAAAGTCCTTGACGGGACGGGTTAATTAGCCCGCGGCGCCGATTGGCGCAATGCGGGTCCGGTTAAGAATTGCCCGGCTTTTGGGGCCCTTTCAGGGCACTTTCTTCATCGGATAGACGTTTTCGGCCCCCGGAAAGCGCCGTTCGCGCACATCCTGGGCATAATCGCGCACCGCCGATTCAATGGCGGGTGCAAGATGGGCGTACTGGCGCACGAATTTGGGCGGGTTGGGATTGAGGCCCAGCATGTCCTCCAGCACCAGCACCTGGCCGTCGCAGGCCGGGCTGGCACCGATGCCGATGGTGGGAATGGGAATCTGGGCCGTGATGCGGGCCGCCAACGGCTCGGCCATGCCTTCCAGCACCACTGCGAAGGCTCCCGCTTCGGCGACGGCGGCGGCGTCGGCCTCGATGGCGGGCCATTCGGCCTCGGCGCGGCCCACGGTGCGAAAACCGCCGGCGACATTCACGCCCTGGGGGGTCAGGCCGATATGGCCCATCACCGGGATGCCGCGCTGGACCAGATAGGCGATCGTCGCCGCCACGCGCGTGCCCCCTTCCAGCTTCACCGCGGTGGCACCGGTTTCCTGGATGACGCGGGCGGCATTGCGGAACGCCACTTCCGGGCTTTCCTCGTAACTGCCGAAGGGCATGTCCACCACCACCAGCGCCTTCTGCGCGCCGCGCATCACCGCCCTGCCGTGCAGGATCATCATCTCGAGCGTCACGCCCAGCGTCGATTCCAGGCCATGGATCACCATGCCCAAACTGTCGCCGACCAGCATGATGTCGACATGCTCGTCCAGAAGGCGGGCGGTATGGGCGTGATAGCAGGTCAGCACCACCACCGGCTTGCCGTTCTTGTGGGCTCGAATCTGGGGCACCGTGATGCGGTGGGTCTGGACATGCGCGGACAAGGAAAGCCTCCAGAGGAGAACGGCAACCGCTTTATACCGCGGTTGCGAATTTGGCTCTAATCGGGGCTGCCCTGCCGGGAGGGCAGGGCTGGATGAAAATACTTAAGTAAACGCTTGACAATAAGCCGGCGCCCTGATACTTAAGCACATGCTTAACTCATCGCTGGACAGGACCTTTGCCGCCCTGGCCGACCCCACCCGCCGGGCCATGGTCGAACGGCTGGTGCAGGGCCCCGCCACGGTCAGCGAGCTCGCGCGGCCACTGCCCATGTCCCTGCCGGCCGCGATGCTGCACCTGAAGGTGCTGGAAGACTCCGGTCTGGTGACCAGTGAAAAGAATGGCCGGGTGCGCACCTGTCGCATCGATCCGGCCCGGCTGAGCTTGGCCGAGCGGTGGGTGAGCGAGCGCCGCCAGATGTGGGAGGCACGGCTGGACCGGCTGGGCGCCTTTCTGGATGAAACGGAGGAAACACCATGACGCGCAAGCTGATTTCCCTGATGCACGTCTCGTTGGACGGCTTCTGCGCCGGGCCAAAGGGCGAGATGGACTGGATCAGCCTGAACGACACCATCTTCGCCGATGTCGAGACGCTGATCGCGCGCAGCGGCGCCGCCGTCTATGGCCGCACCACCTATGGCATGATGCGCGGCTACTGGCCCAAAGTGCTGACGCGGCCCGGCGCGGGCACGCGCGAACTGCACCACGCGCAATGGGTGGAAGCGGCCCCCAAGCACACTTTCAGCCGCACCCTGGAAGGCAGCGACTGGAACAATGTCCACTTGCACAAGGATGCCAAGGCCGCGCTGGACCTGAAGCAGGCGCCGGGCGGTGACCTGCTGATCTTCGGCAGCCCCGGCCTTACGCACGCCTTCCTGGCGCTGGATGCCATCGACGAATTCTGGATCAACCTCAATCCCGTGCTGCTGGGGCAGGGTGTCCGCTATCTCGATGACGCGGTGAAGACGAAGCTGACGCTGGCGGGCCAGCGGGCTTTCGACAATGGCGTGATCCGTCTCAACTATGTGAAAGGCCATTGACATGAGCAGCGCAACGCCGCGTTCCGTCGTCCACGCCAGCTTCACCATCACCCGCCACTGGAAGGCAGCGCCCGCGCGCGTGTTCCAGGCCTTTGCCGACCAGGCGGCCAAGGACGCCTGGTTCGCCCGCGCGCCCAACCTGACGCGCACGCGGCGCGAATTCGATTTTCGCGAAGGCGGGCGCGAGATCTCCGAGGGGCGCTGGGACAGCGGCGTGATCACCCTGTTCGACTGCCACTATCACGACATCGTGCCCGACGCGCGCATAATCTATAGCTATGCGATGTATCTGGACGGTCGGAAAATTTCCGTCAGCCAGGCCTGCATCGAGCTTGTGCCGGAAGGCACAGGCACCAAATTCATCCTCACCGAATATGGCGACTATCTGGATGGCTATGAAGACAAGGGCAGCCGCGAGCACGGCACCAATGCGCTGATGGACCAGCTGGCCGCTTCGATCGGAGGCTGAGCGATGGACCTGACCGAACTGGCGCGCCAGTATTACCACGCTTTCGAGCGCCGCGACCCGGACTGGGTCGCGGCGCGGCTGGCGGACGGCTTCACCTTCACCAGTCCGTTCGACGACCATATCGACAGGGATGCCTTTTTCCGCCGCTGCTGGCCGCGGCCGGATGAGGAACCGTTGCACAGCAGATTCGACTTCATGGCCTTGGCGCAGGACGGCCGGCGGGTGACGGTGGTCTACCAGGCCGAATTGCGCCGGCCCAATGCCGTCCATCCCGAAATGCGCTTCCGCAATGCCGAGATGATGACCTTCGAGGACGGAAAGCTGAAAAGCGTGGAGGTATTCTTCGGCGATCCGCCCAGCGGGCTCTCCCGCCACGACTTCGCCGTGCAGTCCGGCGCGCAATGACGGCGCTCAGATTTCGCCGCACATGGGCGCCTTTTGTGCGATAGTACACCGGCAGTCCAGCAGCCGGTGCCATGCTTTCCCTCGACATTGCGGCGGTTCTGTTCCTGATCATCGTGAACGGACTTCTGGCCATGTCCGAGATGGCCATCGTTTCCTCGCGCGTCAGCCGCCTGAAGGCGTTGGCGGAGCAAGGGACGGCCGGCGCGCGCGGTGCGCTGGCGCTCGCCTCCGATCCCGGCAGGTTCCTGTCCTCGGTACAGATCGGGATCACGCTGGTCGGCGTGCTGTCCGGCGCGTTTTCCGGTGCCACGCTGGGCCAGCGCTTTGCCTTGTGGCTGGCCGCGCGCGGATTGTCGCTGGAACTGGCCGAAACCCTGGGCGTGGGCGCGGTGGTGATCGCCATCACATATGCTTCGCTGATCATCGGCGAACTGGTGCCCAAGCAGTTGGCGCTGCGCGATCCCGAAATGGTGGCGGTCCGCGTGGCGCCCGCCATGCTGCTGGTGGCGAGGATCGCCTCCCCGCTGGTCCGGTTGCTGGACGTTTCCGGACATCTGGTCCTGGCTCTTATGGGGCAGCGCGGCGCGCGCGATGAGCGCGTTACGGAGGAGGAGATCAAGACCCTGGTCGCCGAGGCCGAGAGTTCCGGTGTGCTGGAACCCGGCGAGAAGGAGATGATTGCAGGCGTCCTCAGGCTGGGCGATCGCAATGTCAGTGTGGTGATGACGCCGCGCCACGAGGTGGACGCCATCAATCTTGCCGATGACGATGCGGCCATTCGCGCCACGCTGCGGGATAGCCAGCATTCGCGTCTGCCGGTCTATGATGCGCAAGGCGACGTAATAGGCGTCGTGCAGGCCAAAGAGATACTCTCCGCCTACCTGGCGGATGAAACGCCGGACATTCGCAGATTGGTGCGCCATGCGCCCGTGATCCCCGACAGCGCCGATGTCCGTGACGTGATCTTCTCGCTGAAGGAGTCGCCCATCCATATGGGGCTGGTGCATGACGAATATGGTCATTTTCGAGGTCTTGTCGGGATGACCGACATCCTCAGCTCCATCGTCGGCGAATTCTCCACCGAGGAAGGTCCGCGGGAGCAGCCGGTGGTGCGCCGCGAGGACGGCTCGCTTCTGCTGGCAGGCTGGCTGCCGCTGGACGAGTTGACCGAGATCACCGGCATCAAGCCGTCGTCGGCCAGTGGAGTGCACACGACGGCGGGTTTTGTGATTCAGGGATTGGGACGGCTTCCCGGCGTGGGCGAGAGCTTCGAGACGCAAGGCTGGCGCCTTGAGGTGGTGGACCTGGACGGACGACGCGTGGACAAGGTGCTGGCCACGCGTCTGGGCGAGAGCCGGGCCGGTTCATGACCTTCCGGGTCCCCAACGGCGAGGGCAGGCAATCCCTGTGAACGGATGCAACGAACCCAAGGAAACGCGCGGGAGCGTCCCCTTGGGTCAATGCATCATCGGTTAACGACCGCGTCGTCCGGCGTCAGGCGGCGATCCCATGCCGCCCATCCCTGGTCCCATGCCACCCATGCCGCCCATGCCCATGCCCCCGCGGGCGCCCGACATGCCAGGCAGCACGACGTTGCGCTGGCGCGCGCGCTGCTGCATTTCGCTGCGATGCTGCGCCTGGATGCGGTCGCGCTCCTGTGCGGTCGTGGCATTGTGCATCTGGTTCTGATAGGTGGCGCGTTCCTGGGCAGTCATCAGCTGCCAGCCGTAAACATTGCGCGGTCCATACTGAACCTGACCGGCGCCGCCGGTGGCCGTCGCGCTGCTGCTGGGAACGCTTGTCTGGTCGCGCAACCGGTCGCGTGTGCGATCCTGGTCGGGGACTTGATCGCGATCCCTGAGCTGATCCCGGGTACGATCCTGGTCGGGCACCTGGTCCTGCACGCGATCCTGGATGCGATCGCGGTCCTGATCCTGGGCAAGCGCCCCCAGGCCAGTCAGTGAAGATGCGCCCACCACGACGCACGAAACCAGCAAAACCGTTCTTGTAAATCGCATGATGTGATCCTTGTTCTGTTCCGTTGCACCGAATTGCTTATCGCGGCGCCTGATCGGGGGCATTGAGACGAATCAAGAGCGCGCCGGCCTTCTTCGGTCCGGCGGATATGCAAAAAGCCTGCGAACCGTTCTGGTTCGCAGGCTTTCAAATCGGCGGCTTCAGCGCCCGTCAGCGATCGGCCTTCGGCTTTGGCGGTGCCCCGAATTTTCCCAGCACACAGATTTCATTGGTTTGCAGGACGCGCAGCGACTGCTGGCCTTCGCAGACTTCGTCAGCTCCGCGAATAACCCATTCGAAGCCGTTGAATTTCAGGGTGGGGCATGTCCCCTGCAAATAATTGTAGAGAACCCGTCCGTCCCTCAGGGTGAACTTCAGGATTTTCCCATCATCCGACTTCGCGCCTTGTATGTCCCTGAGCTTCAGGCACTTGGGAGCCGCGACCGCTGGCGCCGCAAAGGCACCAGTCACGCCGGCAAGTGCAACCCCGGTAACGCCTACCATCAACATCAATTTTGAAAAGAGCATGGCAGGGTCTCCGGGGTACTTGGCTTGTTTGAGAATTGATACGGTATGGACAGTCGTCGCGAATTGACGGAGGTCAATTGGCGGACATCTGCGTTCGTGAAGAGTCAACAAAAAGCCCCCGAACTTTTCAATTCGGGGGCCAATTCTTTTGCATCGTGATGGAAGGACGTCTTACGTTTCGGCAGAACCTTCTTCGGTTTCCCCGGCCGGGCCGGCGCCTTCCTCGAAGACGGCCTCGGCGGCGGCCTCGGCCTCCTCGGCCTCGGTGCGCTCGGCCAGCACGTTCTCGCCGCGAGCCTGGCGCTCGGCCTCGTCCTCGCTGCGGGCGACGTTGACGGTGATGTTCACCTTCACTTCCGGATGCAGAACGACCGGGATGGTGAACAGGCCGATGGCCTTGATCGCCGTGGAGATGTGAACCTGGTGGCGGTCGACAGTGAAGCCGCCCTCGGTGATCGCCGTCGAAACATCGCGCGGCGAGACCGAACCATAGAGCTGGCCGCGATCGCCGGCCTGGCGGATCAGGGTGAAGGTCTTGCCGTTCAGCTTGTCCGCGATCCTTTCGGCCTCGCTGCGCAGCTTGAGGTTATGCGCCTCAAGCTGGGCCTTCTGGGTCTGGAAATATTCGCGGTTCGCCTTGGTGGCGCGCAGCGCCTTTTTCTTGGGCAGCAGGAAGTTGCGGGCGAAGCCGTCCTTCACCTTCACCTCGTCGCCCATCTGGCCGAGCTTCTCGACCCGTTCGAGCAGGATGACTTGCATGGGTCTGGCTCCCTTATTTCACGACATAGGGCAGCAGCGCCATGAAGCGGGCGCGCTTGATGGCGTTGGCCAGCACGCGCTGCTTCTTGTTGCTGACCGCGGTGATGCGGCTGGGCACGATCTTGCCGCGCTCGGAAATGTAGCGCTGCAGGAGCTTGACGTCCTTGTAGTCGATCTTGGGCGCGTTATCGCCGGAGAAGGGGCAGGTCTTCTTGCGGCGGAAGAAGGGACGGCGGGCGCCGTCGCGATCGCCGCCGCGTCCGCCTTCGCGGTCGCCGCCGCGGCCGCCGCCTTCACGATTTCCACCAAAGCTCATTGCGCGGTCTCCTCGGTCTCTGCCTCGGGCTTGCCTTCCGGCTTGTCTTCGCGGCGGTTCTTGTTCGACGAGACGTCGAAGGCATCAACCTTCACCGTCAGGTAGCGCAGCACGTCCTCGTTGATCTTGAGCTGGCGCTCCAGCTCGATCACCGCCGAGGAGGGCGCGTTGATGTTGAGCAGGACATAGTGTCCCTTGCGGTTCTTCTTGATGCGATAGGCAAGCCCGCGCAGGCCCCAATATTCCTGCTTCTCGATCCTGCCGCCTTCGCCTTCGACGATGGTCTTGAGGTGGGTGGCCAGTGCGTCCACCTGCTGCGCGCTGATATCCTGGCGCGCGATCAGGAGATGCTCGTAAAGAGCCATCTCGTTCCCTTTCTTCTCGGACCTGCGGAACAGCGTCGCTGGGAGGCGCCGCCGCTTCGGCTCGCCCGGGACGCGCACCATGCGCAAAACCTCTGATCGAGGTCCCCGGCCGACCGCAGCCGTCAAGGGGCGGGTCTATAGGCAAACGACGGTGAAAACACAAGCCACGCCGGGGAAATTCGCCATCCGGCCATGTCGCGGCCTTTGTTAACATAATGAAACAATGAAGCTTTTCGCGGCGCCGCTTGCGCCGGCGCAAGGCCGGACCGGGCTTGGGGGCTAGGCTGGGGCATGGATCGTGCTCCCATTCCACCAAACGGCCTGACCAGCCAGGAAGCCGCCGCCCGCCTTGCGCGGTTTGGCGAGAACGCGATCGCGGAGGTCCGTACCTCATGGGTGCTGCGGCTGGCGCGCTTCTTCTGGGGGCCCATCCCCTGGATGATCGAGCTGGCGGCGGCTCTGTCGGCGGCGGTGGAGCACTGGGCCGACCTCTGCGTGATCCTGGTCATGCTGTTCGTCAATGCCGGTGTGGGCTTCTGGCAGGAATTCAAGGCCGACGACGCCATCACTCTTTTGCGCCGGCGGCTGGCGCCGCGCGCGCGGGTGTGCCGCGACGGAGTTTGGCAGGACATCGAGGCACGCTATCTGGTGCCCGGCGACCTGGTGGCGATCAGGCTGGGCGCCATCGTGCCTGCCGACGTGACGCTGAAGGATGGCGCCTATATCAGCGTCGACCAGTCCGCGCTGACCGGCGAATCTCTGCCGGCCGACAAGAAGCGGGGCGATGCGGCCTGGTCGGGCTCCATCTGCCGGCAGGGCGAGATGACCGGCGAAGTCACCGCGACCGGCATGAACACCTATTTCGGCCGCACCGCCCGGCTTGTGGGCCAGGCGCGGACTGTCTCGCATTTCCAGAAGGCCGTGATGCGGATCGGCAATTTCCTGATCCTGGTCACGGCGGCACTGGTGACGGTGATCGGTCTGGCTGCGCTGTTCCGCCACGATCCGCTGGTTGAGACGCTGCAGTTTGCGCTGATCCTGACGGTCGCCTCCATTCCCGTGGCGCTGCCGGCCGTGCTGTCGGTGACCATGGCGGTGGGCGCCGAGCGGCTGGCGCGGCTGAAAGCCATTGTTGCGCGACTGGTCTCCATCGAAGAGATGGCAGGCATGGATATTCTGTGCACCGACAAGACCGGGACGCTGACAAAGAACCAACTGACTCTGGGGACGATGAAACCGGCGCCCGGCGTGAGCCCCGACGACCTCCTGTTGGCGGCGGCCCTGGCCAGCCGGCGCGAGGCGCCCGACGCCATCGACGCGGCGATCCTGGACGGTCGAACCCAGCCGCCCGGCTGTCGCGTGACGGTCTTCCGGCCCTTCGATCCCGTCTCCAAGCGCGCCGAGGCGGATATCGAAAAGGATGGCGTGACGTTCTGCGTCGCAAAGGGCGCGCCGCAGGCGATTGTCGCCCTGTGCAATCCGCCGGCCGATCAGGCGCATGCCATCGCCGCCGATGTCGACGCACTGGCAGCCGAAGGATTTCGCACGCTGGGTGTGGCCGAACGGAAGGACGGCGTCTGGCATTTCCTTGGCCTGTTGCCGCTGTTTGATCCGCCGCGCGATGACAGCGCTGCCACCATCGCCCAGGCGCGCGCCATGGGCCTGGACGTCAAGATGGTCACCGGCGATCACGAAGCCATTGCCCGCCAGATCGCCGCCCGGCTGCACATGGGCACCCATATCGAAGTGGCCGACAGGCTGCTGGCGGCGGACGGCGATCGTGCCCGGCTGCAGGCCATCCTGGACGCCGACGGGTTTGCCCGCGTCTTTCCCGAGCACAAATTCGAGATCGTCAAGCTCCTGCAGGGGGCGGGCCATATCGTCGGCATGACCGGCGATGGCGTGAACGACGCGCCCGCGCTGAAACAGGCCGATATCGGTATTGCCGTCAGCGGCGCCACCGACGCGGCCCGCGCCGCCGCCGATCTGGTACTGACCGAACCCGGCCTGTCGGTGGTCACCCGCGCCATCGAGGAAGCGCGGCGCATTTTCGAGCGCATGACGGGTTACGGGATCTACCGCATTACCGAGACCATCCGCGTCCTTCTGTTCATGACCACCTCAATCCTGGTGTTCAATTTCTATCCGGTGACGGCGATCATGGTGGTGCTGCTGGCGCTGCTCAACGACATACCCATCATGATGATCGCCTATGACAATGCGCCCTTCGCGCCCAGGCCCGTGCGCTGGGACATGGCGCGGGTGCTGACGGTGGCATCGGTATTGGGCCTGTTCGGAGTCTTTTCCAGCTTCGGCCTGTTCTGGCTGGTGCGCGACGCGCTGGGCTTGCCCGCGCCGGTGGTGCAGTCGCTGGTGTTCCTGAAGCTGCTGGTGGCCGGCCACATGACCATCTACCTGACCCGCAACAAGGGGCCGCTGTGGGAGCGCCCGTTGCCGGGCTGGAAACTGATACTGCCCTGCGAGGCGACGCAGATGCTGGGCACGCTGGCGGCGGTCTATGGCTGGTTCATGGCGCCGGTCGGCTGGTCGCTGGCCGCGCTGGTGTGGGGCTATGCGCTGGTCTTCTTCGCCCTGGCCAGCCTGGTGAAGATCGCGGTCTACCGCATGCTGAACGGCCGCAATTCCATCTGAGGCTTGCAATCGGCGCCCGCATCGCGGACCTTGCCCCCGGCAGAGCGGGGCGGGGAAATGGATCGGGCAGACGCAATCTTGCGCCGTGCGGCATGGCGGCTGGTGCCGCTGATCCTGGCGATGTACGTCGCCGCCTTCCTCAACCGGGTGAATGTGGGCTTCGCCGCGCTCACCATGAACCAGGACCTGGGGCTGACCCAGGAAATGTACGGCATCGGCGCCGGCATGTTCTTCTGGGGCTATTTCCTGTTCGAGGTGCCTTCCAACCTGATCATGGAAAAGGTGGGGGCCAGGCTGTGGATCGCCCGCATCATGCTGACCTGGGCGCTGGTCTCGATGGCCAACGCCTTCGTCACCGGCGCCTTCAGCTTCTATGGCGTGCGCTTTCTTCTGGGCGTCGCAGAGGCCGGCTTCTATCCGGGCATCCTGCTTTATTTCACCTACTGGTTTCCGGCAGCCTTCCGGGCGCGGGTGATCGCGCTGTTCTGCATGGGCATTCCCGTCTCCAATGTGGTGGGCGCGCCGCTGTCGGCATGGCTCTTGGGGGTGGAGGCGTTCGGCATCCATGGCTGGCAGTGGCTTTACATACTGGAAGCCATTCCCACCTTCGCGCTGGGCCTGGTGGCGCTGTGGGGGCTGCCGGACAATCCGGCCAGGGCGCGTTTTCTCAGCGACGAGGAAAAACAGATCGTGCTGGCGCGGCTGGCCGCCGACGAGAAGCCCGCCGTGCACGGCCTGTTGCCCATGCTGAAGGACTGGCGGGTCTGGTACCTGATCATTCCCGACTTCGCGATCGTCTTCGGCATCTATGCGCTGGGTTTCTGGATGCCCACCATGGTCAAGGCCATGGGCTATACCAATGTCCAGACCGGGTGGATCGTGATGGTCCCCTATATCGTGTCGCTGGGCATCTTGTGGCTGTTCGGCGTGTCCAGCGATCGCAGCGGAAGGCGCGTGCTGCATTTCTGCCTGTCGGCGCTGCTGGCGGCGCTGGGCTTTGCCGTCGCCGCGCTGGGTGAAGGCAGCACGGTGATCGTTGTCACCGGCTTCTGCCTGGCCACGGGCGGGGTCTATGCGGGGCTTGCCACCTTCTGGACCGTGCCGCCGCTGTTTCTGGGCGGCACCGCGGCGGCGGGCGCCTTTGCGCTGATCAACAGTTTCGGCAATCTCTCCGGCTTCTTCGGCCCCGCGATGATGGGCTGGCTGCGGCAAATCACCGGCAGCTATCAGGCAGGGCTATGGGCCTGTGTAGCGGTGCCGCTGGTCGCCGCCGCATCCATGGCGCTTTTGACCCGCAGTTTGAAGGTCCGCTGATGGATGCCGCGCTGATCATGCGAACCGACGCCATCCTGCGGCTCGCCGCGCTTCGGCTGATCCCCTTCATGTGCCTTATGTATGTGGCCAGCTTCCTGGACCGGGTGAATATCGGCTTCGCCGCGCTGGAGATGAACCGCGAACTGGGCTTCTCGCCGCAGGTCTACGGCCTGGCGGCGGGAATGTTCTTCTGGGGCTATTTCCTGTTCGAGGTGCCGTCCAACCTGATGCTGGAAAAGGTGGGGGCGCGCCTTTGGATGTGCCGCATCTGCGTGACCTGGGGCCTGCTGTCGATGGCGACCGCCTTTGTGCAGGGCGAGGTCAGCTTCTACATCCTGCGCTTCCTTCTGGGCTGCGCGGAAGCCGGGCTCTATCCGGGCATGGTGCTCTACATGACCTACTGGTTTCCCGCCTCCAGCCGGGCGCGGTTTATCGCCATGTTCTTGGCAGGGGTGCCGCTGTCGGTGGTAATCGGCGCGCCGGTGTCGGGCTGGCTGCTGGGCGTTTCAGGGTATGGGCTGTCGGGCTGGCAATGGATGCTGCTGCTGGAAGGCATTCCCTCGCTGGCGTTCGGCATTGCCGCGCTGTGGCTCCTGCCCGACCGGCCGGCGACGGCGAAGTGGCTGACGGACGAGGAAAAACAGCTTGTGCTGGCGCGGCTGGAGACGGAGCAGGCGGCAAGCCATGTGCCTGGCGGACACCTGCATGGCCTGTGGGAAATGCTGGCCGACAGGCGCATCTGGATCCTGATGATCCCGGACTTCTGCATCGTCTTTGCGCTGTACGGGATGAATCTGTGGCTGCCGCAGATCGTCAAGGCGATGGGCTATTCCAATCTTCAGACCGGCTTCGTTGTGGCGCTGCCTTACATATTGGCGATGGCTGCAATGGTGGCGCTGGGCATTTCCAGCGACCGGCGCCGAGAGCGCGAAGGCCATGTCGCCTTTGCCGCCGTGCTGGGTGCGGCCGGTACGCTGGTGGCGGCCTGGGCGCATGATCCTGTGCTGGTGATCGCGGGATTCTGCCTGGCGGCGGCGGGCATCTATGCCTCGCTGGCGGTATTCTGGACGCTGCCCGCCGCGCTGCTGCGCGGAACCGCGGCGGCGGCGGGGCTGGCGCTGCTCAACAGCTTCTCCAACCTGGGCGGCTTCTTCGGGCCGTCGATCATGGGCTGGCTGAAACAGCAGACCGGCGGCTATGGCACCGGCCTTTCACTGCTGGCGGCCACGATGACGCTGGGCGCGGTATCGGTGATGGTAATTGGCAAGAGATTCTTCTCAACCGCCGGCGCGGGGAAATCCTTGTAACCTGCCGTCTGGCTTGACTTCATCCGCCGCCCTTGATTTGTCTGCCGCTCACAATGACTCGCGCATTTCTTTTCCCCGGACAGGGCAGCCAGGTGGTCGGCATGGGCTTTAGCCTGGCCGAAGCCTTCGCCGCCGCCCGCGACGTGTTCCAGGAAGTCGACGAAACGCTCTCCCAGAAACTTTCCCGCCTGATGTGGGAAGGCCCGCTGGAAGACCTGACCCTGACCGAGAACGCCCAGCCCGCGATCATGGCGTCGTCCATCGCCGTGATCCGGGTGCTCCAGAAGGAAGCCGGGCTCGACCTGGCCAAACATGCCCGGCTGGTTGCCGGCCACAGCCTGGGCGAATATTCCGCGCTCTGCGCCGCAGGGGCCTTCACATTGTCCGATACCGCCCGTCTTCTGAAGATTCGCGGCCGCGCCATGCAGTCGGCGGTCGCGCCGGGCGCGGGCGCCATGGCGGCGCTGATCGGCGCCGATATCGAGACCGCCGAGGCCGCCGCGAAGGAGGCCTGCGCCGCGGGCGGCATCTGCGTGGTCGCCAATGACAATGCGCCGGGCCAGGTGGTGATTTCCGGCACCGCCGAAGCCGTGACCCGTGCTGGCGAGATCGCGAAAGCCAAGGGCGCCAAGCGGGTGATCCCGCTGGCCGTCTCCGCGCCCTTCCATTGCGCGCTGATGCAGCCCGCCGCCGACGCCATGGCCGAAGCACTGGCCGCCATCACCATCCGCCCGCCGGCCGTGCCGGTGCTGGCCAATGTCACCGCCGCCGAAGTCAGCGAGCCCGATGCCATCCGCCGCCTTCTGGTCGAACAGGTGACGGGCCGGGTGCGCTGGCGCGAAAGCATGCTGGCGCTGAAGGGCCTGGGGGTAAACATGACGGTGGAAGCGGGCACCGGCAATGTGCTGACCGGCATGGTCAAGCGCACCGACAAGGAACTGGCCACCGTCACGGTCGAGACGCCTGAAGACATCGAAGCTTTCGCAAAGGTGCTGTGATGTTCGACCTGACCGGAAAAATCGCACTGGTGACCGGCGCCTCCGGCGGCATCGGCGGGGCCATCGCCCGCGCGCTGCATGCCCAGGGCGCCACGGTCGTGCTGTCGGGCACCCGCGCCGAGGCGCTGGAGGCCCTGAAGACCGAACTCGGTGCGCGTGCCTTCACCGCGACCTGCAACCTCTCCGATCCGGCCAGCGTCGAGGCCCTGCCCAAGGCGGCGGAGGAGGCCGCGGGCGGTTCCATCGATATCCTGGTCAACAATGCCGGCATCACCAGGGACAATCTCTTCATGCGCATGAAGGACGAGGAATGGGACCAGGTGATCGCCGTGAACCTGTCGGCCGCCTTCCGCCTGTCGCGCGCCGTCCTGCGCGGCATGATGAAGAAGCGCTGGGGGCGAATCATCCAGATCACTTCGGTGGTGGGAGCCACCGGCAATCCCGGCCAGGGCAATTATGCCGCCGCCAAAGCGGGCCTGGTGGGGATGTCCAAATCGCTCGCCGCCGAAGTCGCCAGCCGGAACATCACCGTCAACGCCGTGGCGCCGGGCTTCATCCAGACCGCGATGACGGATGTGCTTAACGATCAGCAGAAGGACTTGATCTCGGCCCGCATCCCGCTGGGGCGGATGGGGACGACAGAGGAAATCGCTGCGGCGGTGGTCTATCTTGCCTCGCCGGAAGCTGCCTATGTGACCGGGCAGACGTTGCACGTCAACGGCGGAATGGCGATGTTATGACAGAAATTTCAACAGGTTAAGGGGTGTATAGCGGGCCGTTGGCGATTGTGTTACCAACCGGCCATCCGCGAAGCACCCATTGGTGATCGCAATCGAGTTCCGGCGTTTATTCGCGAGCCGGGTTTGAAATCTTAGGAGAGGCTTACAGTCTATGAGCGATACCGCCGAGCGCGTGAAGAAGATCGTCGTCGAGCATCTGAATGTCGACGCCGACAAGGTCACGGACAATGCGTCCTTCATCGAGGACCTGGGCGCCGACAGCCTCGACACCGTCGAGCTGGTCATGGCGTTCGAAGAGGAATTCGGCATCGAAATTCCCGATGACGCCGCCGAGTCCATCGTCACCGTCGGTGACGCGGTAAAATATATCGACAAGGCCAACGCCTCCTGATCACGCGCACGGACCGTTGAGCATGCGCAGGGTCGTCGTTACCGGCCTGGGGCTTGTCACGCCGCTGGCCTGCGGGGTGGAAGAAAGCTGGTCGCGCCTTCTGGCCGGCCGGTCCGGGGCCAGCCCCATCACCAAGTTCAGGGTCGACGATCTGCCCACGCGGATCGCCTGCCAGGTGCCGCGCGGTGACGGTACGGACGGCACGTTCAATCCCGACCAGTGGGTTGATCCCAAGGAACAGCGGCGCATGGACGATTTCATCGTCTTTGGCCTTGCCGCCGCAAAGCAGGCGGTGGTCGATTCCGGCTGGGTGCCCCAGACCGAGGAGGAGCGCTGCCGCACCGGCATCATGATCGGTTCGGGCATCGGCGGTCTGGACGGCATCGAGCAGGCCTCGCTCCTGGTCCACGAAAAGGGGCCGCGGCGCCTGTCGCCCTTCTTCATCACCGGCCGCCTGATCAATCTGGTATCCGGCTATGCCTCGATCGAGCACGGCTTCAAGGGGCCCAACCATGCCGTGGTCACGGCCTGCGCCACCGGTGCGCACGCCATCGGCGACGCGGCGCGGATGATCATGCTGGACGATGCCGATGTGATGTTGGCGGGCGGCGCGGAGGCGGCGGTGTGCCGGATCGGCATCGCCGGCTTCAACGCCTGCCGGGCGCTGTCGACCGCCTACAACGACGATCCCGCCAAGGCCTCGCGGCCCTATGACAAGGACCGCGACGGCTTCGTGATGGGCGAGGGCGCCGGCATCGTGGTGCTGGAAGAACTGGAACACGCCAGGGCCCGCGGCGCCAAAATCTATGCCGAAGTCACCGGCTATGGCCTGTCAGGCGATGCCCATCACATCACCGCCCCGGCAGAGGACGGCGATGGCGGCTATCGCGCCATGCAGATGGCCCTGAAGCGCGCCGGGATCAGCCCGTCGGACATTGATTATGTGAATGCGCACGGCACCTCGACCATGGCCGACAGTATCGAGCTGGGCGCGGTGGAGCGCCTTCTGGGCAATGCCGCCGCCAAGACGGCGATGTCGTCGACCAAGTCGTCGATCGGCCATCTTCTGGGCGCGGCCGGCGCGGTGGAGGCGATCTTCTGCATCCTGGCGATGCGCGACGGCATCGTGCCGCCCACCATCAACCTGGACAATCCCGACGTCATCACCCGGCTCGACCTGGTGCCCCACACCGCACAGAAGCGCCAGGTGAACATCGCCATGTCCAACAGCTTCGGTTTCGGCGGCACCAACGCCGCGCTGATCCTCTCGAAGGTCTGATGAAGCGCTTTCTGCTGATCCTGGCCGCGCTGGCGCTGATTGGCGCGGGGGCGGCGGAGTGGGCCATTTCCGCCTGGGATGCGCCCGGTCCCGCCGCGGCCAAGGGCAACGAGACGGTGGTGCTGATCGAACCCGGCACCAGCCTGCACCAGATCGCAGAGGAACTGGGCGCCAGGAGGGTGATGAACTATCCCCTGCTGTTCGAGCTGGGATTGCGCGCGAGCGGGCAGGCATCCCTGGTGAAGGCGGGCGAGTATGCCATCCCCTCCAGGGCGTCGATGAAGGCGATCGCCGCAATCCTGGTGGCGGGCAAGTCGATCCAGCACAAGCTGACCGCGGCCGAAGGGCTGACCTCACAGATGGTCTATGCGCTGGTGGTGCACGAACCGGCGCTGTCGGGCGACGCGGGACCGGCGCCGGCGGAAGGCACGCTGCTGCCGGAGACCTATCTGTTCACCCGTGGCACCGCGCGGCGCAAGATCCTGGACGAGATGGAACGGGCGCAGCGCAAATATCTGGCGGCGCAGTGGGCGCATCGCGCACCGGGATTGCCCTTTAACGACATGCGCCAGGCCCTGACCCTGGCCTCGGTGGTGGAAAAGGAAACCGCCCTGCCGGAAGAACGCCGCCACATCGCTTCGGTCTTCATCAACCGGCTGAAGGCGGGCATGCCGCTGCAATCCGATCCCACCATCATCTATGGCCTGACCAAGGGCTATCCCCTGGGCCACGGCATCCGCCAGAGCGAGCTGGAAAGCGACACGCCCTACAACACCTATCGCGTCCCCGGGCTGCCGCGGGGACCGATCTGCAACCCCGGCAAGGATTCCATCGCCGCGGTGCTGCATCCGGAAAGCACCGGCGACATCTATTTTGTCGCCAGCGGCAGCGGCGGCCACGTCTTTTCCGACAATATCGCCACGCACCAGAAGAACGTCGCGGCGCTGCGCGCGCTGGAGCGGCGCCAGAAGGCGGCGACGCGCGCCAAGGCTCCCGCGGGAAGGTGACAGCCCGGAACCGGGCGCGTAGATTGCGCGCCCTGGACCCCCACGGAGCCGCGCATGAGTTTTGCCAGCATGACGGGATTTGCCGAAAGCAGCGGCAGCCATGAAGGGCTGCACTGGCGCTGGGAGGCGAAAAGCGTCAATGGCCGCAGTCTGGACCTGCGCCTGCGCACGCCGCCCGGGTTCGATGGACTGGAGCTGCCGGCGCGCAAGCTGGCGGCGGAACGTTTCCAGCGTGGTTCGTTTCAGGTCTCGCTGAGCGTCGAGCAGCAGGAAAGCGCGCGCGGCCTGACGGTCGATGCCACCGCGCTGGCCAGCGCGGTCAGGATCGCGCGCGAACTGGCGGCGGAAACCGGCCTGCCGCCGGCGCGGATCGACGGGCTTCTGGCGCTGAAGGGCGTGATCGTCAGCGAGGAGGGTGCGCCCGCCGATCCGGTGGCGCGCGGCCACCGCGACGCCGCGATCCTGGAGAGCCTGGCCACGGCCCTCGATCGGCTGGCACAGGGGCGCCTGGCGGAAGGTGCGCGGCTGGCGCAACTGCTGGGCGCGCAGATCGACGAGATCGAGCGCCTGGTGGGGGAAGCCGCCGGGCTTGCCGCCGCCCAGCCTGCGGCCTTGCGCGAAAGAATGAAGAGCCAACTGGCCGAGCTTCTCGACGGAACGCCGGTCAGCGAGGAGCGGCTGGCCCAGGAAGTGGCGCTGCTGGCGGTGAAGGCCGATGTGCGCGAGGAGCTGGACCGTCTCACCGCCCATGTGCAGGACGCGCGCGCGCTGATCGCCGGCGCGCGCCAGGCCGGCGCGGTGGGCCGCAAGATGGATTTCCTGGCCCAGGAATTCAACCGCGAGGCCAACACCCTGTGCTCGAAATCCGCCGACATCGCGCTGACCCGCGTCGGCCTTGCGCTGAAGGCGGTGATCGACCAGCTGCGCGAACAATCACAGAATGTGGAATAGCAATGTCGAACGAGAATATCGCGCGCCGGGGGCTGATGCTGGTCCTGTCCTCGCCCTCGGGCGCGGGCAAGACCACGCTGTCGCGCCGCCTGCTGGACAGTGACGGCAAGATCAGCCTGTCTGTCTCGGCGACCACCCGGCCGATGCGTCCGGGTGAGGTGCATGGCAGGGATTATCATTTCATCGGCCAGGAGGAATTTGCCGCCTGGATCGCGGACGGCAGGTTCCTGGAACATGCCAGCGTGTTCGGCAACCGCTACGGCACGCCGCGCGCGCTGGTCGAGGCGTCGCTCAATGACGGCCGGGACGTGCTGTTCGACATCGACTGGCAGGGCACCCAGCAACTGAAGGAAAAGGCGCGCGACGATCTGGTCTCCATCTTCATCCTGCCGCCCAGCCATGAAGAGCTGGAACGGCGGCTGCGCGCCCGCGCGCAGGACAGTGACGATGTGGTGGCGGGCCGCATGGCCAAGGCGGCGGACGAGATCAGTCACTGGCCCGAATATGACTATGTGATCGTCAATACCAGCCTGGACAAGGCACTGGCCGACATCCAGGCGATCCTGAACGCCGAGCGCCTGCGCCGCACGCGCCAGACCGGCATTTCCGAATTCGTCAGCCGTCTGGTGTGACGCTGCCCGGCGGCGGGATGGTCCGTCTCACGCGCCGTTCCCGCCGCGGCCGGCAAACAGTCAACGACCGCTCGTCACACCAAGCCACCCTTGTCATGGCCCGGCCACCACACGGTCGCGCAGCGATCTGGGTGGCCGGGCCATCCAGCCGTCCTGTCAGCATGGTCATGATGTGGGTTTGTGTGGCGCATCCGGCCCGTCACCGGCATTTGTGGCCGAAAACTCTGGCTTCGGATGATCCAATGTTGGGGAGCGGAGCACGAGGCCGAAAACTCTGGCTTCGGATGATCCAACGTTGGGGAGCAGAGCAATGAAGCCGAAAACTCCAGCTTCAGGTGAGGGAGCGTTTGGGAGCGGAGCACCAGCTTCGGATGAGGTAATGTTCGGGAGCAGAGCACAGGGGCATTACGGGGCAACGTCACAGGCCATTTCACCGCCAATAATCTTCTTTCTTTAGCGATAGGCAGGCCATTCCTGCGATCAGAAATATTGCTCCTACCCCAATTACCAAAAATAATGAACTATTCCGCTGCATATTCAGAATTTCTGACAAGAGATAAGGAATAGCTATGGCCCCAACCAACAGAAGGTATCCAACAAAATCAGTATCCGTTTTTGTCCATCGAGAATACGAAGACTCTTCTTCGGATGGCGAGATCCCCATACTTTTGGGCCTTCTTTTTCTGAGAAGAAATATTAGTGCCAAAAATAGAGCCGCTGCTGAAAGCGGCAATCCATCACCGCTCCGAAATGCATGTACAGCGAGCCCAATGAGAATAACGGTTGCAATTATCCCGACCACATACCTCTGATTTTTCCAGCTCTTGTTCATGACGGTCACTTCTGTCCGCAGCCAATTCTAACGAAAGCAATTACTTTTGTCTGGGTTTTGTCGTGCGGCCTGCTGAACTGAAGCACCCAGGGACACGGGTAATTCCGGGGACACAATACTGAATTCAACACCTGCGAAGATGACTGGGCGGCGCAACTGGCCGCCGCATCCCGGCGTACATGCCTCGCGGCGTTGACTTGAATCAATACGATCCGGTGCCATTCGGGATATTTTTCCAATGGTAGCGTTGGCCTGCGGATTTGGGCTGGCGCGGCCGTCGCGGCAGCTTTTTCCAATGGAGGACGACATGAAAGTGTTCTCAGCGATACTTTGCGGCGGCGCGGCGGTCATGCTGCTGTCCGGCTGCGCCGGCTACCACCGCGATGGCTATCGCGGCAACTACTACGGTGGTGCCTATTTGAGTGGTTACTATGACGGCTATTACGGGCCCTACAGCGGTGGCTATTGGGCGAGTGACGGCCAGTTCTATTACATGGACCGGAGCGGTCACTACCGGCGCGACGATGGTCGGCATTTCCGCCGCGACCGCTTTCAAGGCAGCAACCCAATCCGGGCCGATGATCGCGCGCGCGATCGCGACAATAATCGGGATTCGCGCGATCAGCGGGATGACCGGGATTCGCGCGACCGCAACGACAATCGGTAAAGCGACGGGGATGGATTTCTGAGCGCAATCTGAATCGCGCGATGCCTGTTTCAATGGCGCGCGGCCCGGCTTGTCCACCTCCCTCCACCGCCATGCGATACTGGCGCAATGAGATGTGTCGGATCGCCGGTTGACCGCTGTTGCTTCCCCGCCCGGGCGCGGAAAGCTTCTGCCTTGTCCAACAGTTCGGGGGGAGGGGGATGGGGCAAAAGTGAGAAAACGAATATCCGCCATGTGCCTGTAGCGGTGGCGCTTTATGCGTCTTCCGTGCTCGAAAGGCGCCTTTTGGCGGCCTTCACTATCCACGCGTTATCCACGCCCCAGCGCGCGCGCCAGTGCGGCGAATTCCTCGATCGCCAGGTCTTCGGGCCGCCGGGTCGGGTCGATCCCCGCCTGCGCGATAAGCGCTTCTCCACCCAGCGGCTTCAGGCTCTGGCGCAGCATCTTGCGGCGCTGGCCGAAGGCGGCGGCGGTGACCTTTTCAAGCTTGTCCAGGTCGCAGGGCGCCAGCGGCTGGGCACGCGGTTCCAGCCGCACAATGGAAGACGTCACCGACGGCGGCGGCACGAAAGCGCCCTTGTTGACGTCGAACAAGATCTTCGCCGTAGCCCGCCAGCCCGCCAGCACCGACAGGCGGCCATAATGTTCGCTTCCGGGCGACGCGGTGATGCGCTGGGCTACCTCCTTCTGGAACATCAGCGTGGCGCTTTGCCAGAAAGGGGGCCATTGCGGCGCGGTCAGCCATTTGATCAGCAGCGCCGTCCCGACATTGTAGGGCAGATTGGCGGCGATTCGCGTGCCCGGCGGAAGTATGGCGGCCTCGTCCAGTGTCATGGCATCGGCGCTGATTACCTCCAGCCTGCCGGGGTATGCCGCGGCGATCTCGGCCAGTGCGGGAAGGCAGCGCTGGTCGCGCTCCACCGCGATCACCCTTTCGGCGCCCTCTGCCAGCAGGGCGCGGGTGAGCCCACCGGGGCCGGGACCGACCTCATAGAAGGTGCCGCCCTCGTTGGCACCCGCCGCGCGGGCGATGCGCCGCGTCAGGTTCAGGTCGAAGAGGAAATTCTGGCCCAGCGATTTCTTCGCCGCCAGGCCGTGGGCGGCGATGACATCGCGCAGCGGTGGAAGATCGTCAGGCACGGGCCCGCATGTCGGCCATGTTGGCCGCCATCCTTATCGCCGCGATCATGCTGCGGGCGTCCGCCGTACCGGTCCCGGCAATGTCCAGCGCCGTACCATGGTCGGGCGAGGTGCGCACGATCGGAAGGCCCAGCGTGACATTCACCCCGTCCCAGAAGCTCAGCGTCTTGATGGGGATCAGCGCCTGGTCATGATACATGCACAGCGCCGCATCATACCTCGCACGCGCTTCCGCATGGAACAGCGTGTCGGCGGACAGCGGGCCCATCACCGAAAAGCCGCGCGCCTTCAGCGCCGCCACGGCGGGCGCGATCACGCGTTCTTCCTCATCGCCCAGCATGCCCGCTTCGCCGGCATGGGGGTTCAGCCCCGCCACCGCCAGGCGCGGGTTCAAGATGCCGAACTCGCGCCGCAGTGCCGTCAGGATGATCTCGCCGGTATCGAACACCGCCTGTTTGGTGATGGCGGCGGGCACTTGGGCGATTGGGATGTGGATGGTCAGCGGCACCACGCGCAGCTTCTCGCTGGCCAGCATCATCACTGGGCGGCGCGCGCCGGTCAGTTCTCCCAGGAATTCGGTATGGCCGGGATGGGCAAAGCCCGCTTCGGCCATCACCGCCTTGTGGATGGGCGCGGTGACGAGCGCCGCCGCTTCGTCTTTCAGGCAGGCGGCGACCGCGATCTCGATCGCTTCGGTCACGGCGGCGGCATTGGCGGGGTCGGGACGACCGGGAGTGCGGCGGGCGCGGGCCTTCGTAGCAATGATGGGCGCATCGGTGGCGCCGAAGACGGACGGATCGCCCACCAGCTTCAGGGGGCGGCGGCCGATGCTGCCGCCCAGCATCTCAAAGGCGGCAAGGGCCACTTCCGGGCCTATCCCCGCCGGCTCGCCCATGGTGATGAGGATGGGCGCGCCGCGGTCAGCGGACGCTGGCATCAGACACCGTGATCTCGGCCTTGACGGAGTCGCGCAGCTGGATATTGGCGCTGCGCCGAAGATCGCGGATATAGCGGCGCGCCATGGCGGAAATCTGCTGCTGGAACAGCTGGTTCTCGACTTCCTCGCGGCTGGGCAGCTTGTAGGCGGTGCGGGTCGGCTCGCGCTTGTCGCAGCGCGCGATGATTTCCACGCCGGCTTCGTCGGTGAAAGGCGAGGCAACTTCGCCGGACTTGGTCCGGGACAAGGCATCGCGCATCTGCGGTGCCACTTCGGACAGTTTCATGTTACCCAGGTCGTTGTAGACCGAGCCGGGCAACTGCTTGTGGAACTCCTCAAGCTGGCTGCACTTCAGGACGCGTTCACTGATCTGGCCCGCGACGGTCATCACCTTGTCCATTTCCTCCTTGGGCGCGTGCGGCGGCATTGGCAGCAGAAGGCGCGCCAGGGGAAGCATGCTGTCGGGGCCAACCGGCGTGTCGCTTACCTGGCTGATCTTGGTGCCCAGCGGCTCCTGGCGCTCCTGGAGCCTCAGGATGTACCAGCCGCCGGTGGAGCGGACGGGCGGCGATATATCGCCGGTTTCCATTTTGGCCAGCGCCTGGTTCAGCTCCGGCGCCATCTGGCCCATATATACCCAGCCCATGTCACCGCCGCTGGCGGCAGTGGGATGCTGGCTGAACTGGCGCGCCACCATCTGGAAGGGCGCACCCTGGTGCAGCTGTGTCTCGATCTCGGTGGCGTCCTTCCTGACCTTGTCGTCCTGCTCGGGATTGTCGACCGGCAGGAATATCTCAAAGACATGGAAGTGCGGCTTGTCGGCGCCCTCGGTGTTGCGCTTCATCTCGGCGCTGACCATTTCGGGCGTGACGTTCACCCGTTCCTGATATTCGTCCTGGACCGCCTTCTGCCACGCGATGGAGGCGGTGATCTGCGCGCGCAGCGCATCTTCGCTGGCGCCGGCCGTGGCCAGTGTCTTGCGCAGCTGGTCGATGGAGAAATGGTTCTCCGACATCATCAGGTTGATGCGCTTGTCCACTTCGACCGGGCTGACGGTGATCTTCTTTTTCTGCGCTTCCTGCAGTTGCAGCTTCTCGTCCTCGAGCGTCTCGAGAATCTGGCCGCGCACGCGCTTTTTCTGCTCCTCGGTCAGGTTGTGCAGGCCAGAGGTTGCTAGATAGAGCGCCATGCGCTGGCGGATCTCGTATTCCGAGATGGATTCGTCGTTTACCGTGGCGGCGATGCCGTCGGTGAATTCCGGATTGATGGGCGCGGTGGTCTCCAGAGAGGTGAAGGGGTCACCGTCCTGCACCTTTGCTTCCTGCACAGCCTCGCCGGTGGGAACCTCTGCCGCATGGGCCGCGGGTGGGGCGTTGTTCGCGGCGGGGGCCGGGTTGGCGGCGGCCGGGGAGGCAGTGGGGGGCGCATCCGAAGCACCGGGCGGGACCAGAGCCTGCGTCTTGGTGTCCGCCGGCACGGCGGCCGGGGCCACCTTGCGGGCGGCGGCATCGCTCTGAAGAGCGGTGCGAACCGGCTGGGCGGTGGGCGCGGCCAGCGGGTCGCCGGAGCCTTGGGAAGTCTGTGCGCTAAGAGGCGCGGCGGCCATCAGCGCGGCAGCGCCCAGAAGCAGGGTGGTGGCAATTCGCATCTTCGTTCTGGTCTTAGGCCGCAATTGGGGCATTTATCAAGCAGTTCCGCGCCGTTACCGGCAGCTACCCCAAACCCGGGGCCAAAATAGTGGAATTTGGGCTTCAATCAAGAAGGCTTATTTTTTCACCCCCTGCGCGGGCGCCCGAGGAGAGGCGGGCCCGTGCTGGCTGCAACAGGTTAGGGGTGGGTCAAGGCAAAGACGTCGCGGGGGAACAGGCTGAATGGCTGGACGTCCGAATCGCCGGTTTTCAGGTTAAAACGCAGCACGATCGAGGTGGATGGCGGCAGGCCCAAGACGACGTCCGAGGTATATTTGCGCCGATAGGCCAGCGAGATCGCCAGGCATTCATCCTCATAGCCAAAGCCGTATTCGGTGTTCAGGTACTGGCCGCCCGCAAGGTCGCGCTGGGCCGCCACGAAGACCTGCCAGTTCTGCCACACGTTGACGTCAGCCTGGGCGTTGAGTTCCTCGCGGCTGGGCAGGCCTAGGCTGAGTGCCTGGCGCGGAAGCTGCACATAGGAAATCTGCGCCGAGGATCGGCCATAGGTTCCGGTGACATAGAATTCGTGCCGCCGCACCGTGCCGTCGCCGCGGTCCACATCGAGGCGGTCGGTGATGTCCAGGTGCGGGAACTTGACCGAGAAACGCCCCACGATGTCCGAAGCAGTGCCGGCATTGCCTGACAGCGCCGAGAAGATCGGATCGGGCTTGAGGCGATAGGTCTGGCCCACGATGCCTTGAACCTCGCCGCCGGGAAAGATCGCCTGGGCCATGAAACCGACATTGGTGCGCGGGCCGCTTTCGATCAGGTCGTATCCGGGCAAGCGGTTGAAGCTGAAGATATTGTCTTCGTCGAATTCGAAATCGCCGGAATCCTCATTGCGCAGGGCGGCGGGGTTGCCGCCATAGGGCTGGGCGATGAACTGCGCGATCGGCTGCAGGATGTAGGAATGGCCGGCGCCGCTGTTGGCGATGAAGGGCCAGCGCCAGTCCAGCGCGGCATAGCCGGTGCCGCGGCCGACGAACTGGCTGTCGGATGGGGTAACACCCATGGCCGGTGTCTGGATGTGATAACTGTCGCCGCGCCCGTCCAGCACGAATGTCCAGAGCTGGCCGTCGCCGAACACGAAGGGACGACGCCAGCTCACCTCGGCGGAGAGGCGCTGGTCGTCATAGCCTGTGGTGCGGCCCAGGATGCGACTGTTGACGTCCATGCGAAGGCGCCCGCCGCCAACCTTGCGGATGGGAATCAGCGACAGGTCAAGCTGCGGCAGGATATAGGGAATGGTCGAGGCGACGTCGGTGGAGCGCAGGCCCTCGAAATAATAGCCGGTGAGGGCAAAGCGGCTGCGTCCCGGCGTGGCCTCTATGAACAGGTCGTTGACCAACCTGTCGAGATAGGAAATGTCGTAGTAGCGCATATAGCCGGCATTGGTGGTGGTCTGCACGTCGAAGCCGGTGCGCCAGTCCTGCCCCAGCTCCAGCCGTCCCGATCCAAACAGATGGCCATAGGTTTGCACGCCGGCCGTGCCGAACAACGAGCCGTTGGGATTGTAGGCGCCGCTGCCCTGCAGCCACAGGCCGCCATTGTCCCAGCGCTGCCGGTATTCGGCTTCCAGCACATCGCCGCCATCGGTCGAGGCCAGCGGCGCCAGCGTCAGGTCGTTGGTGGGCGAAAGTGCCAGATAGACCGGGGTGCGGACGAAATAGCCGATCTTGGTGGAGTTGCCCAGCTCCGGCGCCAGAAGGCCGCTGGCCTGGCGCACGGTGGGGTCCGGCATCCCGAGGACGGGCGCGTAGAGGACCGGCACGCCCATGACCTCGACTGTGGCATTGCGGAAATGCACGCGGTGCTTTTCCTGGTCATAGACCACGCGCTCGGCCTTGACCTGCCACAGGGGTGTGCGCTGGCCGGGCTGGTTGCAGATCTTGCACGGCGAATAGACGGTGTAGTTGGCGATCACCGTGTCGCCGCGCACCCGCTGTGCATTGCGGGCGGCCAGCCGGCCGTTCTTGCCGATCAGCGCGCCGAAGCCGGTCAGCGCGCCATTGCGCATATGGTCTGTCAGCGCGACATGGTCCGCGAAGGCGACGTTGCCGTTCTGGTCCATCAGCACGACATGGCCGCGCGCGGTGACCTTGTCGGCATCCTGGTCATAGTCGACCCGGTCGGCCATCAGGGTGTGGTCGTCCTGAGTGATCTCGACATGGCCAACGGCGGAGACGAGCTTCTTCTCGTTGTCGTAAACCACTTCGTCGGCCTGCAGCAGGACCTGGCCGTTGGTGGTGGGGGCCGGTGGCTGCTTGGCGGGGCCGGCAGCACGCAGGGGGCGCACCGGCTCCCCACGGGCAAGTCCCGCCAGTGCCGGGGCCATCAGCGCGCAGGCGGCCGCGGCCAGGAGCAGAGGATGCCTCATCCATCCTCCTGGCTGAACACCAAGGTCATGCCGATCAGGATGGAGGCAAGGGCGGGCGCGGTCGCCGCCAGGAGCGTGGGCACCGCGCCCGAGCGGCCCAGCACGGTGGTGAGGTCCTGGAAGAAAAAGACGGCAAAGCCGCACGCAGCGCTGAACAGGATTACTCGGGCCATGCCGCCCTCACGCCCCAGGCGCAGCGAGAAACTGGCCGCCATGAACACCATCGCCGCGAACAAGGCGGGCAGGGCATAGAGCGAATAGAGATAGAGCTGGTAGCGGGTGGCGGAGAAGCCTGCGGCCTGGGCGGCGCGGATATAGCCGGGCAGGTCCCAAAAGGACTGGGTGTCGGGCGCGGCGAAGCTCTCCTGGATCTGCTGCGGGGTCAGCGTGGTGGGCAGGCGATAGCTGTTGCGATGCTCGGGCGCATCGCCCTTGGTTCCGGACACCCAGGCGTCGGTCAGTTCCCAATAGTGATCCTGCAGCGTGGCGGCGCGCGCATCGACGCGGCCCAGGAACTTGTCGTTGGCGCCATAGAGCAGGACCATCACGTCGGCCAGCTTCTCGCCCTGCTGGGCCACGCGCAGCGCATGGATCACCGACTGGCGGCTGGCATTGCCCTGGCGCAGCCACAGGCCGTTGATCTGCACCGAGATCTGGGATTCCTGGCCCTTGACGTAGCGCGCTTCCAGCCGAGCGAATTCGGCGAACATGCGCGCGGAAATCGGGGTGAAGACGGTGACGGCGAAGATGCCGATGAGTATCGCCACCGTCAGGGGCGGCATCAGGAAGTCCCAGGCCGAGACGCCCGCCGCGCGCGTGGCTACCAACTCGCGCGAACGCGCCAGGCGCACGAAGGTGAACACCCCGCCCAGCAGGATGGCGAAGGGCAGCATCTTCTGGCCCAGGTCCGGCAATTGCAGCACCGCCATGCCGATGATGACCGAACTGTCGACATTGTGTCCGGCGGTGCGTTCGAACAGGCTGGCAATATCGACCGAAAAGGCCAGTACCAGGAAGGCGGCATAGACAATGACGACGCCGGTCAGGAACTGCACGGCCAGGTAGCGATAGAGCGTCCAGGACCAGCTCATGCGCCGGCTCCCGCACCGGTAGCCGAGCGGGCGCGGATTCGCGCCAGGACAGCGGACGTGCCCAGGCCCGCCATGACCAGGATCGCGCCCGCAATGCCCAGGAGCGGCAGAATGTAGAGCAGCGGCACCATTGCGGAATTGTTCTGGGCTATGCCCGCCACGCCATAGCCTGCGATGCGAAGGCCCGCCGCTACCACAGAGGCCAAGGTCAGGCGCATCGCCATCTTGCCGCGCTGGCGTCCCGCGCGCAGCACTCCCGCCAGCGCGATCAGGGCGAAAGCGATGCAATAGAAGGGCTGCGACAGGCGGTCGTGCGCCTCGGCAAAGAACTGGTTGCGCACGCGCGCGGAAAGGCCCCTGTCGACCGGCCACAAAAGTTCTGGCAGGTAGCGCTCGTTGGTTTTGCGCTGGGTGATGTGCGCGGGTCCGGCGAACTGGTCCATGTCGATGGTGTAGCGGGTGAAGCTGAGCATCGAAAGGTGGCGGCCGCCTTCGGCGCTCTGTTCCACGGTGCCGTCCTGCATGATCAGGCGCGCGCCCACCGGCGTCTGCGCGAGGATGCCCTTTTCGGCGATGTAGGTGACGGGCCGGTTCTTGTCGCGACTGTTGTGCACCAGTATGCCGCGGATCTCCCCGTTATAGCTGATCTGGCGGATGAACACGGTCAGTCCCGGCGCGGCGGGATTGAATTCGCCCTCGCTGAGCAGGGCGCCGGCCACGTCGGCACGGATGTCCATCAGCTTGTCGCGCAGGATGCGCTGGCCCGCTGGCATCAGCCACAGTGCGCAGGCGTAAGTAAGCAGCATCACGATCGCGGCGGCGGCCAGCACCGGCACCGCCAGCTGGCGCAGCGAATAGCCGGCCGAGGCCATCACCACCAGCTCGCTGTCGCCCGACAGGCGCTGCAGCGTCATCAGCGCGCCGAAGAAGAAGGCGATCGGCAGGATGATCATCAGGAGCTGGGGCAGAAGCAGCATGATCAGATAGAGGAAGGTGGGCGCGGACTGGCCCCGGTTGATCACCAGGTCCAGCAGCGGAAGAATCGACACAAGCCAGATCACACCGGTCATCAGCAGCGTCAGCAGGGCCACCGGCCCCAGGAGCTGGCGCAGGATATAAAGCGACAGGCGCGGCGGCCGGATGCTGCGGCGGGGCTGGGGGGGCTGCGCCGGGCCGGGGGGGCGCTGGGGGCGGGCGACGTCCATCAATGCTCCTTGCCGCTACCGGCCCCTTCCGTTGGATTGCCGATGGTTTCGGCCTAAGTTGGATTCGGCTCGAAGTTAGCACCGGAACCGCGATTTTCCCCAAAAAACCACGGTCCGCCCAGGAGATACAGCAATGCAGATTTCCTTTACAGCCCCCACCCGTTCGGCGGGCGATGTGACACAAGGTGCCTGGGTGGTGTCGGCTGCCGAAGGCACCGCCCTGCTGCCCGCCGCGGTGCGCGCCGACAGGGCGTCGGGCGGGGCCCTGACCCGGGCACTGAAAGTTTCGTCCTTCAAGGGCAAGGCTGGCGAGTTCCTGGAGGTGCTGGCGCCAGCGGGCCTGAAGGTGTCGCGCATTCTCCTGGTCGGCCTGGGCAAGGCCGATGGGCTGGACGAGATGGGGCTGGAGACGCTGGGCGGCAAGATCGTGGCGCGGCTGCAGACGGCGGGCGAAAGCGTCGCGACATGGGAACTGGAGGTGCCCAATGGCGCCCCGGTGAAGCCTGCGCAGCTTGCCACGCATCTGGCACTGGGCGCGCGGCTTGCCGGCTATGTCTTCGACAAGTATCGCACCCGCGATCTGGACGACTATCGCAAGAGTCTGAAGACGGTGCGGGTGGCGGCGCCCGACCCGGCGGTGGCGAAGAAGGCCTTTGCGGGCCTCTCCGCGCTGGCGGACGGCGTTTTCTTGGCGCGCGACCTGGTGAACGAACCGCCGAATGTACTGCATCCGGCCGAGTTCGCGCGCCGTGCAAGAACTGCCCTGTCGAAGGTGGGCGTCAAGGTGGAGGTGCTTGGCGAGGCCGAGATGAAACGGCAAGGCTTCGGCGCGCTTTTGGGCGTCGGCCAGGGCAGTGCGCGCGAAAGCCAGCTTGTGGTGATGCAGTGGAACGGCGCGCCGAAAGCCAAAAAGGCCAACCCGGTCGCTTTTGTCGGCAAGGGCGTGTGCTTCGATTCCGGCGGCCTGTCGATCAAGGTCGGCGCGGGTATGCAGGGCATGAAGGGCGACATGGCGGGTGCCGCCGCCGTCACCGGCACCATGCTCGCGCTGGCCGCACGCAAGGCGAAGGTCAACGCGGTGGGCGTGATCGGGCTGGTGGAGAACATGCCCGGCGGAGATGCCATCCGCCCCGATGATGTGCTGACCTCGTTGTCGGGCCAGACAATCGAGGTGCTGAACACCGACGCGGAAGGCCGTCTGGTGCTGGCCGACGCGCTGACCTATACCCAGCGGCGCTTTTCGCCCCGCGCGGTCATTGACCTGGCAACCCTGACCGGCGCGATCATCCAGACGCTGGGCTTCGAGCATGCCGGCTTGTTTTCAAACGACGACAAGCTGGCCGACCGGCTGGCCGAAGCGGGCAGGCATACCGGCGAGCGGGTGTGGCGCCTGCCGCTCGATCCCTTCTACGACAAGATGCTGAAGTCCAAGATCGCCGACATGAAGAATATCGGCGGGCCGAACAGCGGGGCAATCACCGCGGCGCAGTTCCTAAAGCGGTTCATCGAGAAAGATACCCACTGGGCGCATCTGGATATCGCGGGCGTCGCATGGCAGGACGGCGAGCGCAGGCCTACCATTCCGTCTTGGGCGACGGGCTGGGGCGTGCGCATTCTCGACCGGCTGGTGGGCGAACATTACGAGACATGACCGAGGCTCTTTTCTACCATCTCGAACGCCGGGCGCTGGAAGACGTGCTGCCCGGGCTGGTGGAGAAGTCGCTGGCCAGGGGCTGGCGGGCGCTGATCCGCACCGACACCGCCGAACGTTCCGATGCGCTCGACACCCTTTTGTGGACCTATGACGACCAGAGCTTTCTGGCGCATGCCCAGGCCGGCGACGGCGATGCCACACAGCAGCCGGTGCTGATTTCGGTGGAGGATGCCAACCTCAATCGTGCCGAAATTGTCTTTTATGTTGGGGGCGCGCAGCCGGATGACTGGGCGGAACTGAAGGATCTGGCGCGCGTCGTCCTTGTGTTTGACGGGCGGGACAGCGAGGCGCTAGCGGGCGCCCGTGCCGCCTGGAAAGAGGCCAAATCCGCGGGCCATGACGTCACCTACTGGAAGGAGTCTCCTTCCGGAAAATTTGAAAAGCAGAACTGATGGGATTGTTCAATTTCAATTTCGGTCTTGGCATCGGGTTCATCCTGATTATCGACCTGGCGTTTGCCTACCACATCATCCGCACCGGCCGTTCACCGATCTGGATCATGGTGGTCGGCTTTCTGGGGCCGCTGGGCTGGGCCGCCTATGTGCTTCTGGCCCTGCTGCCGGACATGCTGGGCTCCAGCGCGGCGCGCCGGCTGGCCGACAATGTTATCAATACCGCCGACCCGGGTCGCGGCTATCGCGAAAAGCTGCGCAATGTAGAGATGGTGGGATCGGTGGATTCCAAGCGCGAGCTGGCGGAGGAGTGCATCCGCATGCACCGCTTCCAAGATGCCATCGAGCTGTATGAAAGCGCTATGCAGGGCCCCCTGGGCGGAAACGATGCGGCGTTGCTGAAGGGTCTGGCGCGGGCCAAGATGCTGTCGGGCGATGGCGCGGGGGCCGAGGCGCTGTTCATCAGGCTGAACGAGGTCGATCCGTCTGCCTTCGATGCCGACGCCGAACTGGATTATGCCCGTGCACTGGCGCTGCAGGGCCGGAACGACGCGGCGATTCGGCAATATGAAAAGGTGGTGGCGCGCTATCCGGGCGAGGAAGCGCGGGCCCGCTTTGCGCTTCTGTTGGAGAGCGTGGGGCAGCAGCCTCGCGCCCAGGCCCTGTTCCAGGAAATTATCAAGTCGGTGACCGGCGCGCCGTCTCATTATCGCTCGCGCCAGCGCGAGTGGCTACAGATGGCGCGCCAGCACCTGAAGTGAACTATCGGCGTGGCGCCGCCGCATAGGCCGCCGCGCCGATGACGGTGCCGATCGCCAGGCCGATCAGGCCCGTGCCCGGCGAGTGAAAACCGATCTCCAGCCAAGCGCGCAGGTTGGGCGCCACAAAGCCGCCCAGATTGCCGATGGAATTGATCAGGCCGATGCCGCCGGCGGCTGCGGCACCGCCCAGGATGGCGGTCGGCATGCTCCAGAACAGGGCGGGTGCCACGATCAATCCGCCCGCTGCCACGCACAGCGCGGCGAGTGCCAGCAGCGGCGAGGGGGTGACGGCTGAGACCAGGAGCGCCACACCCGCCATCGCCATGCAGAACGCGCCTGCGCCGCGGGCGTTGTCGTGCCGGTCGCACCAGCGCGGGATCAGCGTGACCGCGACCAGCGCGGTGATCCAGGGCAGGGCCGAGACAAAGCCTACTTTCGCGCCGATGCCGGTGCCCAACAGCGCTGCCACCTGGCTGGGCAGGTAGAAGGTCAGGCCGTAAAAGCCCATCTGGATCAGGAAATAGACCAGTGCCAGGAACAGCAGGCGTGGATCGCGCAACGCCTGCCGGACGTCATGCTTTCGCGGGGCCACGCGTTCTTCCTCGGCCAGGGTCTCCAGCAACACGCGCTTTTCGTCCGCGTCCAGCCACGGCGCCCGGGCAGGGCCGTCATGCAGCAGGAACAGCACGGCGATGCCTGCCAGGCTGGCGGCCAGCCCTTCGACCAGGAACATCATTTGCCAGCCATGGAGCCTGAAAGCGTCGTGCGCCACCAGCATGCCCGATATCGGCCCGCCCAGGCTGAGTGCGATCGGCGCGCCATAGAAGAAGATGCCGACCGAACTGGCGCGCGCGCCGCGCGGATACCAGGTGGTGAGATAGAAGATTACGCCGGGAAAAAAGCCGGCCTCGGTGATGCCCAGCAGGAAGCGCAAGACATAGTAACTGGTGGGACCTTCGACAAAGGCGGTGGCGGCCGACACCAGTCCCCAGGTGACCATGATGCGGCACATCCACAGCCTGGCGCCCACCTTGTAGAGGATCAGGTTGGATGGAACTTCCAGCAGCGCATAGCCGACGAAGAAGATGGAAGCGCCGAAGGCGAAAGCGGCATCGCCGATCCCTGCATTGGCCTGGAACCCCTCGCGCGCGAAGCCGACATTGGCCCGGTCCAGGAACGCCAGGACATACATCATGAGCAGCGTGGGCATCAGCCGCCAGTGCAGCTTTGGAATGATGCGGGCTATCCGGTCCTGATCCATGCCCGCCCCCGCATCGCTTCGCCTTCGTTGCGCCAGGAATCAGTCCTGGTCGTAGTTGTTATTTTTTGCCCGCGCCATCTTGGCCAGGAGCGCGGTCTCGCGATGCCAGCGTTTCAGCGGCCTCGCCGGATAGCCGCCCACATGCTCGCCCGGGCCGATGTCGCGCGTGACGCCCGAACGCGCCGCCAGCCGCGCGCCCGCGCCGATAGTGCGGTGGTCGCTGATGCCCACCTGGCCGCCGATCAGCACCATGGGACCGACGGTGGTCGATCCGCCGATGCCCACCTGCGCCACCACCAGCGAGTGGTGGCCGATGCGCACATTGTGGCCGACATGGACCAGGCTGTCGAACCGCACGCCGTGCTCGATATGGGTGTCGCCCACGGCGCCGCGGTCCACTGTGCAATTGGAACCGAACTCCACGTCATCCTCGATGATCACGCGGCCAAGCTGGGGCACACGCAGGAGGCCGGTCATCGAGGGCACGAAACTGAAGCCCTGGTTGCCGATAGAATTGTTGGGCCCCAGGATCACCCGGTTGCCGATGAGGGTGTGGGTGATGACGCAGTTGGCGCCGATGCGGCAGTCGTCTCCGATCTGAACGCCCCGGCCGATCACGACATTGTTGCCGATGTAGCAATTCGAGCCGATCTTCGCGCCCGGGCCGACCTCGGCGCCCGGCGAAATCTCGGTGCCGGCGCCGATGGCGGCGGTGGGGTGGACCGGAACGGAGGCGCGCACGCCCGCCGCCAGCGGCTTTGGCGGATAGAACATGTGGCCGGCCTGCGCGAAGGCGAGGCGCGGATTGGGCACCACCAGGAGCGGCGCGCCGTGCGGCATGGCGGCAAGCTTGTCGCTGGTGATCACCAGACTGGCATTGGTGGCCACGAAGGCATTGGCGAATTTGGCGTCGCTGAACAGGGAGACATCGCCGGCCGCGGCGCTTTCCAGCGAGGCCACGTCACGCAGCATCAGGCCGGGAAGCACACCCTCTTCCATTTCGGCGCCGATCCGGGCGGCGATCTGGGCCAGGGTGAAGGGGCCGGCCCGTTCGTAAAATCTGTCGTCTGTCATGAGAGGCGCAGACTAATCCATGCCCAGGGTACTAATCCATGGCCGGCGGCGCAAACCCGGTCTTCCGGAACAGACGGTCAGGCATTCGCCGCGTCATAGGCTTCGCTCGCCGCGAGCCAGGTCTTCTCTGCCGCCTCCAGCTTGCGCGCCGCGTCCGCCCGCTTCCTGGAGACGGAAGCCGCCTTGCCCGGATCCCGGGAAAAGAGAAGCGGATCGGCCAATGCCTTGTCCAACTTGGCCAGTTCGGCGGTCAGGGTGGCGATCTGGCTTTCGGCCGCGGTCACCTTGTCCCGAAGCGGCTTGAGCTGAACACGCCTTTCGGCGGCGCTGCGGCGGGCGTCTTCCTTCGACGCCTTGACCTGCGGTTCCTCGATCCGCCGCGTGGGCGTGTTATCGCCGGTCAGCAGATAGCGGCGATAGTCATCCAGATCGCCTTCGAACGGTGTCACCTTGCCGCCCGATACCAGCAGCAGTCGGTCGGCGGTGGCTTCGATCAGGCGCCGGTCATGGCTGACCAGGATCACCGCGCCGTCGAAATCGTTCAGCGCGGTCAGAAGTTCGCTGCGGGCGTCGATGTCCAGATGGTTGGTGGGCTCGTCCAGGATCAAAAGATTTGGCTTGTCCAGCGTGGACAGCGCCAGCATCAGCCGCGCGCGCTCGCCGCCCGACAGTTTGCCGACCTGGGTGATCTGCTTGTCGGCGTTGAAGCCGAAGCCGCCCAGTTGCCCGCGAACCTGTTCCACCGTCAGTTTGGGACGCAGCCCTTGCAGCGTCTGAATGGGCGTAAGCGAAAGGTCCAGCTCTTCGGCCTGGTGCTGGGCGAAATAGCCCACCACCAGCTTGCGTGCGGGCGTGAACTCCCCGCCCATGGCCTCAAGCTTGCCGGCCAGCAGCTTGGCGAAGGTGGACTTGCCGTTGCCGTTTTTGCCCAGCAGCGCAACGCGGTCTTCGGGATCAATGCGCAGCGACAGGCCGGTGAGGATGGGATGGCCCGGCTCGTAGCCCACCGAAGCGCGGTCCATCGTCACCAGGGGTGGCGAGGCCGGCGTGGCCTCTGGAATGTGGATGGGGGCGACGTGCTCGTCCACCGGCACATCCACCACTGCCATCCTGGCCAGCATTTTCATGCGGCTTTGCGCCTGGCGCGCTTTCGACGCCTTGGCCTTGAAGCGGTCGACGAAGGCCTGCATGTGGGCACGGGCCGCGTCCTGTTTCTTGGCGAAGGCTGCGTCCAGCGCGCGCTGGGCGGCGCGGGTTGCGGAGAAGGTATCGTAATTGCCGGTGTAGAGTTTCACCTTGCCGCGCTCCAGATACAGGATGAACTCGCAGGAGCTGTTGAGCAGGTCGCGGTCGTGGCTGACGATCACCACCGTCCCGCGATAGCGTTGCAGGAAGTTTTCCAGCCAGAGGACGCCTTCCAGGTCCAGATAGTTGGTCGGCTCGTCCAGCAGCAGAAGGTCGGGCGCGGAAAACAGGATCGCTGCCAGCGCCACGCGCATGCGCCAGCCGCCGCTGAACTCGCGGCAGGGGCGGACCTGGTCTTCGGCACTGAATCCAAGGCCGGCCAGAATCTCGGCGGCGCGGGCCGGCGCGGTATAGGCGTCGATGGCGTCCAGCCGGGCATAGATCTCGCCCAGGCGGTGCCCGTCGGTTTCGGTCTCGGCCTCGGCCAGAAGGGCTGTGCGCTCGGTGTCGGCGGCCAGCACCGTGTCGATCAGGCTTTCGTCGGTGCCCGGCGCCTCCTGGGCCACCGCGCCCACGCGCCAGGCCGCGGGCCATGACACCGATCCGTCATCGGGGTGCATCTGGCCCAGGATCACCTTGAACAGCGTGGACTTGCCCGCGCCATTGCGGCCCACCAGGCCGATGCGCCGGCCGGCGGGCAGGTTGGCGGTGGCGCCGGACAGGATTTCCCGGCCCGCGATCCGGACGGTGATGTTCTCGAAGGACAGCATGCCCGGCCTTATAGCGGCGGCAACCGGGAGCGCAAGCGAAGCGCTTCGATGCGGACAGGCGGCGGATAAAGCCGGGCTTGCGCAATTTAATTGTGCGGGCCTCTTTTCGTTTCCCTCCCCCCTTTGTCCGCCGCCGCGGTGCGCGCCAATTTCCAGCGTCCGCGCACGGTTGGTGCCGGATTTGCGATGCGGCCTGTCCACGAGAACCGCTGGACAAGGCCCGGCGGCGGCGCGTGGACAGCGGGTGGATAGCGCCGGTTCGACATCTCATGGCGCGCAGTCTAGCGCCGGTCGGCATGGGGGCGGACAAGTTGTAATGTTGGCGGAAGAAGCCGGGCTTGCCCGGTTGGCTTGCTTCGGCGGCAATCCCGGTTATAAGGCGGCCCAAAATCCCCCAACGGAGACACGCATGGCCGTCGAGCGCACCCTTTCGATCATCAAGCCGGACGCGACGCGCCGGAACCTGACCGGCAAGATCATCGCCAAATTCGAGGAAGCGGGCCTGCGCGTGGTGGCATCGCGCCGCATCCGCCTCAGCCAGGCGGATGCCGAAGCCTTCTATGCCGTGCACAAGGAACGTCCCTTCTTCAAGGACCTGGTCAAGTTCATGATCAGCGGACCCGTGGTCGTCCAGGTGCTGGAAGGCGAGAACGCCATCCAGAAGAACCGCGATGTGATGGGCGCGACCAACCCGGCCAATGCGGCCGAGGGCACCATCCGCAAGGAATTCGCCGAGTCGATCGAGGCCAATTCGGTTCATGGCTCGGATGCCCCGGAAACCGCCGCCAACGAGATCAGGTTCTTCTTCAGGGATCTGGACATCGTCGGCTAGGGCGAAGTCCTTCGCGATCTGATAAAAGGCTCCCGTGCCAGGCGGGAGCCTTTTTCATATGCCGGGATCAATGGAAGGCAGGACCGTCGCCATTACCGGTGCAACGTCCGGTATCGGGGAAGTGGCTGCGATCCTTCTCGCAGAAATGGGCGCACATATCGTCTTCACGGCCCGCGACAGGGCCCGCGCCAACGCCACCATGGCGAAACTGCGCGCCGCCAACCCGCGGGCCGATCACGCCGCGATCCTGGCGGACCTGTCGCTGCTGGCCGACATGAAGCGCGTGGGCGCCGATCTTGCGGCGCTGCCGCGCCTGGACGTGCTGGTCAACAATGCGGGCGCGCTGTTCAACCGCCGCCGGCAAACCGCCGACGGGCTGGAGATGACCTTCGCCCTGAACCACATGGCCTATTTCGTGGTGACCAATCTGGTGCTGGCGCGGCTTTCGCCGGGCGCGCGCATCGTCACCGTCGCCTCCGCTGCCCATCGCGGTGCGGTGCTGGATCTGGACGATCTGCAGTCGCACGGCAGTTATGCAGGCTTTCGCGCCTACGCCAACTCCAAGCTCTGCAACATCCTGTTCAACCGCGAACTGGCGCGGCGGGCGCCTGCGGGCGTGAGCGCCAATGTCTTGCATCCGGGCTTCGTCGCCACCCGCTTCGGCGATGAATCGGGCGGCGTGCTGCGCTGGCTGTTCCAACTGGCCAAGCCGTTGGCCGCCATATCGCCGCTTGAGGGGGGCAAGACCATCATCCACCTGGCGTCGTCGCAGGAGGTGGAGGGCGTCAGCGGCGAATATTTCGTCAAATGCCGTCCGGCGACGCCCACCGCGGCGGCGCGCAACGACGAGACGGCACGGCGCCTGTGGGAAATTTCGAGGGATATCGTGGTGCAGGGCGCATGAGCATCAGGAACATCGTCCCGCGCGCCGTCGCAGCGATTCTGTGGGCGGCCGCGATCTTCGAAATTTTCGGCGGGGCCTTCGTCTGGCGCGTGCCGCTGCACGACCGCATGCGCGAAGGCGGCAATGTCAGCTACAATTTCTCGCTCTACCGGCTGCCGCCGCCGCCCCAGGGGCCGCCCTATTGCGATATTGTCACCATCGCGCGGCTCAGCTTCGCCATGCCCTGCGATTTCCGCCCGCCCTTCATCGACCTGGCGAAGAAGTATCTCTAGCCGAAGACCGCCAGCCCTTTTTCCAGCCGCACGCCGCCCGTTGCAAGCAGCTGCAGAGCTTGCGGATAGAGACTGTGCTCGATCTCCAGCACCCGCGCGGCCAGGGTTTGGGGCGTGTCGGACGGATGCACCGGCACGGAGCCTTGCGCGATCACGGGTCCGGCATCCAGTTCGGGCACCACGAAATGCACACTGGCACCAGACAGCGCCTCCTTCGCTTCGATCACCCGTTCATGCACCCGGATGCCCTTGTAGGCGGGCAGCAGGGACGGATGGATGTTGACGAGCTTTCCTTCCCAGGCGCGCACGAAGCCGTCGGACAGGATGCGCATGAAGCCCGCCAGGCAGACGATATCTGCGCCTGCCTCGCGCAGCACGGCATCGACCTCAGCATCGAATGTCTCGCGGGACTTGCCCTGATGCGGGATGACTTTCACGGGAATGCCGGCGGCGGCGGCTATTTCCAGCCCGCCCGCGCCTTCCACATTGGAAACCACCAGCACGATGCGATATGCGGAGCCCTGCGCCGCCATCAGCGCGGAAAGGTTGCTGCCGCGCCCGCTGATCAGGACGGCGGCGTTTTTCAAAGTTTGAGTGTCCCGCGATAGACGACTTTCGCCTCGCCGTCTCCCGGAACGAGCCGGCCCAGCCGGACGGCCTTGTCGCCGCATTCCTGGAACGCCTCGATCACATGCCCGGCATCTTTCTCGTCCGCCACCGCCACCATGCCGATGCCGCAGTTGAAAGTGCGCAGCATTTCGGTCTCCGCGATCCCGGCCGTCCTCGCCAGCCAGGAGAAGACCGGCAGCACGGGAACGGCGTCCAGGTCCACCTGCGCGTCCAGGCCATCGGGCAGGCAGCGCGGCAGGTTGTCGGTGATGCCGCCGCCGGTGATATGGGCCAGGCCCTTGACCCCGCAATGCATCGCCCCCAGAGCCGGCTTCACGTAAAGCCGAGTGGGAGTGAGCAACGCTTCGCCCAGCGACGTGCCGGGCGCGAAGGGGGCATCCCTGTCCAGCGAAAGCCCGGCGCGTTCCACCACTTTCCTGATCAGCGAATAGCCATTGGAATGCGCGCCGCTGGAGGCCACGCCGACCAGCACATCGCCCGGCTTCATGGCGGAGGTCATCGGCAGGATGGCATTGCGCTCCACCGCGCCCACGGCAAAGCCGGCCAGGTCGAAATCGCCCTTGGCATAAAGTCCCGGCATCTCCGCGGTCTCGCCGCCGATCAGCGCACAGCCCGATTCGCGGCAGGCGCGCGCGATGCCTTCCACCACGATGGCGGCGCTTTCGACCTCCAGCTTGCCGGTGGCGTAATAGTCCAGGAAGAACAGCGGCTCGGCGCCCTGCACCACGATGTCGTTGACGCACATGGCGACCAGGTCCTGGCCGATGCCTTCGAAGCGCCCGGTGTCGATGGCCAGCTTGAGCTTGGTGCCCACCCCGTCGGTGCCCGAGACCAGGATGGGATCCTTGAAGCCCGCGGCCTTCAGGTCGAACAGCCCGCCAAAGCCGCCAAGGTCGGCATCGGCGCCGCGGCGTCGCGTGCTGCGCGCGGCCGGGGCGATGCGCGCGACCAGGGCTTCGCCCGCATCGATGTCGACGCCGGCGTCCTTGTAGGTCAGGCCCTTTTCGGTTCCGCCTTTGTGGTCGGTTTCGCCTTTTTGGGGCCCGTGAGAATCGGTCGGCATGGGTTCCGGCTGCGGACAAATGAGGTCCGGTTTTATCAGCCCCCGGCAAGGGCGCAAGCATGGGCGTCCGGTCGCGCACAGTTGGTGCGGGCGGGCCATGAAATGGCCGGAATCGGACGGAATGGCTGGGCTGAAAGACCCATGTCGCTCAAAGTGATGCTTTCACCGGACGGGGCTGGTCCCTATAATCCCGCGCATTCCAAACAGGTCTTTAGATGATTTCGCGCTTTCGCCGGTTTTTGCCCGTTCTTGCCCTTGTGTTTCTGGTAGTGCCGGCGCTTTTGGCAGCGCCGGGGGCGGCATGGGCGGCCGAAGATCTGTTCACCGTCGCCGACATCCATGTCGATGCCACCGCCGCCTCCTCGACCGAGGCGATGAACGCCGCCATCTCCCAGGGCCGGCCCAAGGCGTTCCAGGTCCTGTTCCGCCGCCTGACCCGCCAGCAGGACTGGGCTCGCCAGCCGCCGCTGGACGCGGGGGCGTTGCTGCGCCTGTCGCGCGGCTTCACCATCGCCCATGAGCGGCGCTCCACCACCCGCTACGTCGCCGACATCACCTATATGTTCAATCCGGATGCGGTGGCCCGGCTGCTGCGCGCAAATTCCATCGCCTATGCCGGGGCTCCGGCACGGCGCGTGCTGGTGATTCCCATGTCGCCGGGGGTCAGCCACGGTCCCTGGTCCCAGGCGCTGGCCAACCCCGCCCTGCAGGACAGAATGGTGCCATTCGTGGTGGCCAATGCGGAGGAAGACGCCGGGCTGCAGGGCCTGGACTTCAACACCGCCACCTGGAACGACGTTGCCGCGGTCGCGGTGCGCGAACAGGCCGCCCAGGTCGCGATGGTGCAGGCGGTCTATGCCAATGGCCGCATCACGGTGAATATCCGCCGGCTTGGCCCCGGCGAGCCGCCCGCCAGGACCCAGGTGGACGTGCCGCTGATGCAGACCGTGGGCACCACCTATCCCGCCGCCGCGGACGCTGCGGTAAATGCGATCGAGGATCTGTGGAAGGCGCGCAACGTGATCGACTATGGCCAGCGCGGCCGCATCAGCGCGGACCTGCGCATCGTCAGCCTGCCGCAATGGGCCGATGTGCAGAACCAGCTTGCCGGCGTGAGCAATGTCACCGGCGTGACCGTGGTGGCGATGGACATGGCCTATGCGCGGCTGTCGATCGCCTATATCGGCAACCTGGACCAGCTGCGCGATGCGATGGGCGCGTCGGGTCTCAACCTCACCAGCCGGGGCGGGCAATGGCAGCTCAGCGCCAGCGACGCGCCCTAGATCTGTATCGGGCGATCCTGCCCATGACGGTGCGGTCACAATGATGCGACATGTGCCGAACATTCTTTCGGCGCTCCGGCTGCTGGCGGCGCCCTTTGCGGCCTGGCTGATCCTGGCCGGGCATGACACCGCTTCGCTTACGGTGTTTGCCGCCGCGGGCCTCAGCGATGCGCTGGATGGCGCCATCGCGCGGCGCTACGGATACATCTCGCGCTTCGGCGCCTGGCTGGATCCTGCCGCCGACAAGCTGCTGATGGTGCTGTGCGTGCTGGCCCTGTTTCAGGTGGGCGTCACGCCCCCGTGGCTGGCGGTGCTGGTGATCCTGCGCGATCTTCTGATCGCGGCGGGGTGGTTGATCGTGCGGCGACGCGCGCTGCCGGTGCCGCTGGCGCCGCTGCGCATCGGCAAGGCCTCCACCCTGGTGCAGGTCTGCTATATCGGCCTGATGCTGCTGTTGCTGGCGTTCGACATCACCGCGCCGCGCGTGGCGGCGGCGGCCGCCTTCGTCACGGGCCTTCTGACCATCCTGTCGGGCGGGGCCTATGCGGGTCTTTTCCTGCGGGGATTGATCCTCGGACGGCGGGCGGCATGACGGGACAACTCGTCCTGCCGCTGGAACTGCCCGGTGCCCTGGGCCGCGAGGATTTCCTGGTTGGTCCCGGCAATGCCAGGGCGGTTGCCTTCATCGATGCCTGGCCTGACTGGGCCCAGCCGGCCGCGGCGCTTTACGGACCGCCCGCCGCGGGCAAGTCGCACCTGGCAGCCATCTGGGCCAGGGCGGCGGGCGCGCCGGTGATCGCCGCCGCGGCTCTGGAGCGGGACATTCCCGACGGCCCGCTGGTGGTGGAGGATGTGGCCGCGGGAACGCCCGAGGCGCCGCTTTTCGCATTGCTGGAACGGGGCCGTCCGCTGCTGCTGACCTCCGCCATCGCGCCGGCCGAATGGCCGCAAGGCTTCGGCTTCACGCTGCCGGATCTTGTATCGCGCTGTCGGGCGCTTTTGGGTTTTGCCCTGTGGGCACCGGACGAAGCGCTGCTGATGGGGCTGGCGGTCAAGTTGTTCGCCGACCGCCAGGTGACGGTGCCCGAAGCGGTGATCAGTCACATGATCCGCTGCCTGGAACGGTCCCCGGCGGCGATCCGCGATTTCGTCGCCCAGGCCGACGCCCGCGCCCTGGCCGAAAAAAGGCCGATAAACTTAAGCCTTATCAAGGAGTTGTTGGCGGGTCCGCCGCCGCCCGCGCTGTTCTGAGCCGCTTTCGTCATGACAATATCACCGTCAGGGCGCTAGAGTTGGACATGAACAGTTCCAGTCCGAACCCGCCGCTGGCCGTCGTTCGCGAAGAACCGGCCGAGCAGCTCGAGGTGCCGGCCGAGCAGATTGCGGGGACCGACAATGTCGTGGGCCTGGCTGCCGGGGGCGGCAATCTGTCCTTCGATCCGGCCTCGCCGGAGCGCTTCGTCAATCGCGAACTTTCCTGGCTGGCCTTCAACAGGCGGGTGATCGAGGAGGCACAGAACCGCCGCCATCCCCTGTTCGAGCGGGTGCGCTTCCTGTCGATCTCCGCCTCCAACCTGGACGAATTCTACATGGTGCGCGTGGCCGGCCTGATGGGCATGGTGCGCGAGGGCGTGGCCACGCCCAGCGCCGACGGCATGACCCCCGCCCAGCAGATCGAGAAGGTGGACGAGGCCGCGCGCGCGCTGATCGGCGACCAGCAGAAGATCTGGACGGAGCTTCACGGCGAGCTGCGCGAAGAAGGCATCAGCGTGATCACCGGCGCGGAGCTGGAAGGCAGCGACCGCGACTGGCTGGACGCCCAGTTCCGCGACCAGATATTTCCGGTGCTGACGCCGCTGGCCATCGATCCGGCCCATCCCTTCCCCTTCATCCCCAATCTGGGCTTCACCATCGCGGTGCAGTTGAAGAACAGCCGCGATGGCAAGGAATTCTCGGCCCTGATTCCGGTGCCGCCGCAGCTGCGCCGCTTCATCCGCCTGCCCGATACCGCCAGGCGCGTGCGCTTCATCCCGCTGGAGCATGTGATCGCGCTTTATTTCGACCGCCTGTTTCCCAGCCACAGCGTGCTGGGCTGGGGCATGTTCCGCCTGCTGCGCGACAGCGACGTGGAAGTGGAGGAGGAGGCCGAAGACCTGGTGCTGCTGTTCGAGACGCTGCTGAAGCGGCGCCGGCGGGGCAGCGTGATCCACATGAAATGCAGCAAGTCGATGCCCGGGACGCTGCGCCAGTTCATCGCCGAGCATCTGGACCTCGACGATTCGGAAATCGTCATCATCGAAAATCTGATGGGCCTGTCGGACCTGTCGAAACTGATCCTGGCCGAACGTCCCGACCTTCTGTTCAAGCCCTATTTGCCGCGCTTTCCCGAGCGCGTCCGCGACCATGGCGGTGATGCGTTTGCCGCCATCCGCGAAAAGGACCTGATCGTCCACCACCCCTTCGAAAGCTTCGACACGGTGGTGCAGTTCCTGCGCCAGGCCGCCGCCGATCCCGATGTGGTGGCGATCAAGCAGACGCTCTATCGGACCTCATCCGACAGCCCCATCGTTGCCGCCCTGATCGAGGCAGCGGAATCCGGCAAGTCCGTTACCGCGCTGGTGGAGCTGAAGGCGCGCTTCGATGAGGCGGCCAACATCAAATGGGCGCGCGACTTGGAACGGGCCGGCGTGCAGGTGGTCTATGGCTTCGTCACGCTCAAGACCCACGCCAAGATCAGCCTGGTGGTGCGCCGCGAGCAGGGCCAGTTGCACACCTATGTCCATTTCGGCACGGGCAACTATCATCCCAACACCGCCAAGATCTACACCGACCTGTCGCTGTTCTCGGCCGATCCGGCGATGGGCCGCGATGCCGCCCAGGTCTTCAACTTCATCACCGGCTATGCCGAACCCGTGGCACTGGAGAAGCTCGCCATGTCGCCTTTCACCCTGCGCGGACGGTTGGTGGAGGCGATCCAGCAGGAGATCATGCATGCCCGTGCCGGCCGGCCCGCGGCAATCTGGGCCAAGCTGAACTCGCTGGTCGATCCGGCGATGATCGACGGGCTTTACCGCGCCAGCCAGGCGGGGGTGAAGGTCGAGCTTATCGTGCGCGGCATTTGCTGCCTGCGTCCGGGTGTGCCGGGCCTGTCGGAGAATATCCGGGTCAAATCCATCGTCGGCCGGTTCCTGGAACATGGCCGCATCGTCTGCTTCGGCAATGGCCACGGCCTGCCCCACAAGGATTCCAAGGTCTATATTTCCTCGGCCGACTGGATGCCGCGCAACCTGGACCGGCGGGTGGAAACCCTGGTTCCCATCGACAACCCCACCGTCCATCAACAGGTCCTTGACCAGATCATGGTCGCCCAACTGAAGGATCAGGCCCAAAGCTGGTATATGCAGGGGGACGGGCGCTATGTCCGTGATTCCCATGCCGAGGACGGCGATGCCTTTTCCGCGCACATGTATTTCATGACCAATCCGTCGCTTTCGGGCCGCGGACGCGCGCTCAAGATGCAGAACCCGGACGCGGCCAAGCGGCGGTCCTGAGACATGTCCGGCCTCTCTGAGCTTCGCGGCGCCGCTTCGCCCCGCGCCGGCAAGGTGCGCGGGCCGGTCGCCATCGTCGATATCGGCTCCAACTCCGTGCGTCTGGTGGTCTATGAGTCCACCAGCCGCGCCGCCGCGACCCTGCAGAACGAAAAGTCCATCTGTGCCATCGGCCGTGACATGGTCACGACCGGCCGGCTGCATTCTGATGGCTGCGCACTGGCGCTTGAGGCGCTGGCCCGCTTCCGCCTGATCGCCGACGGGCTGAAGGCCGATCTGCGCGAGGCGGTGGCCACGGCGGCGGCGCGCGATGCGGTCAATGGGGCGGAGTTCATCCGCCGGGCGGAGGCGGCCTGGGGCGGGCCGATCCGCATCCTGGCGGGCGAGGACGAGGCGCGCATCGCCGCCGAGGGCGTGCTGGCAGGCATCCCCGATGCCGACGGCATCGCCGCCGACCTGGGCGGCGGCAGCCTGGACATGGTGTCGGTCAAGGGCGGGCGGACGGGCGTGGCCTTTACCCTGCCGATCGGGCCGCTCAGGCTGATGGACCAGTCCAAAGGCGATCCCGACAAGGCGCGCGACATTGTCGACAAGGGTTTGAAGAACCTGCCCAAGCTGTCGGCACCGGCGCTTTATGCGGTGGGCGGGGTGTGGCGCAGCCTGGCGCGCGTGGACATGGAAGAGCATCACTATCCCCTCCATGTGCTGCAGCAATACACGATCCCGCGCAGCCGGGCGCTCAGGCTGTGCCGCGTGCTGGCGGGCCTTTCCAGGGACAGCGTGCGCAAGATCAAGGTGGTCTCCAAGCGCCGCGCCGAAAGCCTGCCTTATGGCGCGGTGGTGCTGGAGCGGTTGTTGGAGCAGAGCGACATCAAGGACGTGGTTATCAGCGCCTTTGGCCTGCGCGAGGGCATCCTGTTCGGGCGCCTGCCGCCGGACGAGCGCATCAAGGATCCGCTGTTGGAATTCGCCCGCGCCGCCAATGCGCGCCTTGCCCGCGTGCCTTCCCATGCCGACGAAATGCTTGCCTGGACCGGGCCACTGTTCGACGGCGAGGGCGCGGATGCGGCGCGGCTGCGCCAGGCCTCGGCCTATTTCTCGGACATCGGCTGGCGCCGCCATCCCGACGACCGGGCCACCGGCGCTTTCGGCCAGGTGCTGACCGCGCCATTCGCCGGGGCCAGCCATCGGGAGCGGGCGCTGGTGGCCGCGTCGGTCTTCTATCGCCATTCAGGCGACGAGGATTTCCCGCAGGGGCTGGCCCTGGACACCCTGCTGGACGAGGACGACGAAAGGCGGGCCCTGATCCTGGGGCTGACCTGGCGGTTCGTCTTTTCACTGTCGGCGAGCGCGGCCGGCGAGCTGGCGCATTACCGCCTGCGCCAGACCCCGTCCAAGGTGATCCTGGAAGTGCCCGCCCACCGCGAGGCGGTGGCGGGGGAGCCGGTGCAAAAGCGCCTGGGTGTGCTGGCCGATGCGCTGGGCAAGAAGGGCGAGATACTTATCGGGTAAGGAGCGGTCGGCTCAGCGGGCCAGCGCCGGCCATTCGCTGATCGGCACACGTGCCATCAATGTAGCGCCACCCTTGCCGTCAGGATGGAATACCAGCGCCTCGCCGTCGCCCATGCCCGGGGCATCGGTCGGGAAGGCGGCGACGATATTGGGCATATGCGTGACGATCAGCGTGTCATGGCCGGGCGCCGGGGCCTCGGCGGCATGAGCGCGCAGCCAGTCGGCGGGCCCCTTTTTCTGGATGCGGGCCATGCTGTGGCCGCCATCGCCCAGATCGGGCACCGCTTCGGGCTTGCCGACCTCCAGCAGCGCCACGGTCTGGCGGGCGCGGAAGGTGGGGCTGGAATAGATTTTGCCAATCGTGATCCTCATGGCGTGCAGCGCATCGCCCATGGCGCGCGCGGCAGCCTTGCCCCTGTCGTCAAGCTGGCGCTCATGCGCCATGTTTCCGGGATCCGGCGATGCGGGCGGCGTGGTGGGTGAGCTGGCATGGCGCATCACCAGCACATAGCCGCCCCCCTTGAGTGCATCGGCCAGTCTGGCGCCAGACAGCATGGCCGCCGAGGCCGGTGGTGCGAAGGTCAGCGCGGTGAAGGCCAGCGTCGTGAATACGATCGCAAGATTATGCAAGCGCAGCATGGTGATGTCCTCCCGCGCGCAAACTAGCACCGTCATGGCAGACGGCGGATTGCGATTTTGTTACGATGACCGAAATTGCAGAAGGGTGGAACGCGATGGACGCAGTGAACCGGCGCAGCGCATTGACCGCGGCAGCGCTCGCGGGGCTGGCGGCGGCCACGCCCGCGAAGGCGCAAGGCGGCGATCTGTCCGGCTATGCCGTCAATCTCGACACCTGGTTCCGCGACAAGCCCTTTACGCAGCGCTTTTCATTGGCGCGGCAGGCGGGGTTCACCGTGATCGAGTTCTGGAAGGCCGACCGCGGGGAGGGCATGGATGCCGCCGCGATCCGCAAGCTGGCCGATGCCAACGGACTTTCCATTACCCAATATGCGCCGGTCGCCCCGAAATTCGGCGATCCCGCCCAGCATGGCGCGCTGGTGGCGATGATCCGCCAGGTCATCGCCGACTGCCGTACGCTGGGCTGCGCCAAATTCACTTTGACCGGACACGACAATGTGGAGGGCATGAGCCGCGAGGCCATGCTGGCCGGCTATGTCACCGGGCTGATGCGCATCGCGCCGCTGCTGGAGGGGGCCGGGATCACCGCCCTGGTCGAGCCGTTCAACCGGGTCAATCATATCGGCCATTTCCTCAATGGCTCGGTGCCGGCGGTCTCGCTGGTGCGCAGCGTGAATTCGCCGCGCGTGAAGCTGCTGTGGGACTTCTATCACATGCAGCTGGAGGACGGGGACCTGATCGAGAAGTTCACCGCCAGTGCCGACCTGGCCGCCCATGTGCAGATCGGCGACGTTCCGGGCCGCCATGAACCCGGCACCGGCGAGGTCAATCATGCCAACCTGATCGCCGCGGTGCGCAGGGCGGGCTTCAAGGACCCGATCGGACTGGAATTCATGCCGCTGGATGACAATGTACAAAGGGCCGTCCAGGCAGTGCGGGCATTGGGCGTGTGACGGCCGTCCTGTTTGCTGCGGCGCGGCAGAAAACCACGTTGGCCGTCTCCACTTGCGCCCCACCCCCCAAACGGCTTTAAAGGGGCCAAGAACCCGCGGGGCCGGGGCTGGATACGCGGCAATAGGTTCCGCTTTTCAAAGGTTTAGGAGTAACCCATGGGCAGTATGAGCTGGATTCACTGGTTGCTTTTGGCCGGCGTTGCGCTGGTCCTGTTCGGCGGCCGCGGCAAGGTCTCCGACCTGATGGGAGACTTCGGCAAGGGCATCAACAGCTTCAAGAAGGGGCTGTCGGAGCACGACAAGGAAGATCCCAAGGTGATCAACGCCGAGGCCAAGGAAAAGGACAAGACAGCGGTCTGATCGCCGTCGTCGTCAGGCGCATGTCATGTTCGACCTTTTCAGCTGGCAGCATATTATTCTCCTGCTTGTCGTGGCCCTCGTTGTCGTCGGTCCGAAGGATCTGCCGCGCCTGATGAACATGATGGGCCGCTGGGCAGGCAAGGCCCGCGCCATGGCCAACGAATTCCGCAAGAGCTTCGACGAGATGGCGCGCCAGGCCGAACTGGACGAGTTGCGCAAGGAAATCGACGAGCTCAAGAAGAACAATCCCGTTTCCGGAATCAGCCAGGCGATGAACGAGGTGCAGGTCGAGATCGAGCGGCCGGCCCAGATGGCAGCCGCCGAGCCTGCGCCCGTGGAAGGCACAAGCGAACCGCGCGCGGGGGAATTTGAAGTGACGGACAGTTCTTCAGGCAATGCGCCCGAAGCCGCAGCGGCGCACACCGCGTCCGGCGCACCGGCGCCATGATGCCAGCCTGAAGACAGCCGTGCCGTGACCGAACCAACCCCCGAAGACGAAGCCGCCCTGGAGGCGACCAGGGCGCCGCTGATGGAGCACCTGCTGGAGCTGCGCAAGCGGCTGATCTTTGCGCTGGCGGGTTTTGCGGTCTGCTTTGCGATCTGCTTTGCTTTCTCCACACCGATCTTCAACTTCCTGGCGCGGCCGCTGCACGCCACCACCAACCATCTGATCTATACGGCGCTGCCGGAATATTTCTACACCCAGATCAAGATCGGCGCGTTCGGCGGGCTGTGCCTGGGCTTTCCGGTGATCGCGTCGCAGATCTGGATGTTCGTGGCGCCCGGCCTCTACAAGCACGAGAAGCGCGCCTTCCTGCCGTTCCTGTTGTGGACGCCGGTGCTGTTCGTGATGGGCGCGGCCTTCGTCTATTACTTGATGCTGCCCAATCTGATCGGCTTCTTCGGCGCCTACCAGACGGCGGCCACGGCCACCACCATGGGCATCGAGCTGGAAGCCAAGGTCAGCGACTATCTCGACATGGTGATGGCGCTGATCATCGCCTTCGGCCTGACCTTCCAGCTCCCGGTGCTGCTGTCGCTGCTGGGCAAGGTGGGCATCGTTACGTCCCAGGGCCTTCGGAGCATGCGCCGCTTCGCCATTGTCGGCCTGTTCGCGGTGGCGGCCATCTTCACCCCGCCGGACGCGATTTCCATGCTGTCGCTGGCGGTGCCGCTGGTGCTGCTCTACGAGATTTCGATCTTCAGCGTGAAGATGATCGAGCGCGACCGCGCCCGGGCAGATGCCGCGCGCGGTGCCGAAGAACCCGGCACCGGCGTCACCACCACCGAGAACTAGGCCGCGGCGACGGCACGGCCCACGCAGATGCGCGCGGGCGGGAAGATCAGGTCCACGGTGGTGCCGGCATTGGGGACGGAGGAAATCGCCAGCGTGCCGCCGTGCAGTTCCATCATCGCCTTGGCCAGTGGCAGCCCCAGCCCCGTGCCGTTGTGCTTGTTGGTCATATGGTTCTCGATCTGGCCGAAAGGCTGCAGCGCCGTGGCGATTTCGTCCGCGCTCATGCCCACGCCGGTGTCGCGCACGCTGACGCAATAGCCGCCGGCGGCCGTCAGCGCGCCGTCGACATAGACGCAGCCGCCGCTGTTGGTGAACTTGATGGCGTTGCCCACCAGGTTGATCAGGATCTGGCGGACCATGCGTTCCACCGCCAGAAGGCGCACATCTTCGTCCGGCAGGTCGCTGATAACCATGACGCCGAATTTCTCGCCCAGGGGCGCCACCATGCCCAGCGAGGCGGACAGCGTGTGGCGCAGGGTGAACTCCTCGGCCGAATCCAGCGACATCTTGCCGGCCTCGATCTTGGACAGGTCCAGTATGTCGTTGATGATGCCCAGAAGGTAGCGCCCGCTGGCATGGATGTCGGCGGCATAGGACAGGTAGCGCGGATTGTGCACCGGGCCCAGATGCTCGTCCTTCATCACTTCGGAAAAGCCCATGATGGCGTTCAGCGGCGTGCGAAGCTCATGGCTCATATTGGCCAGGAAGGCGGATTTGGCGCGGTTGGCGTTCTCGGCCTGCTCGACCGAGATCGCCAGGCGGCGCGACATGTCGCGCAACTGGGCGCGCGAGGCCTTGAGTTCGGCGATCACGTCGCGGGCGTAAAGTATGATCGGGCCGGCGACCACGACCAGTTCGATGCTCAGGTTGAGCATGGAGCCGAATTGCACCGGCAGGCCTTCGATGGTGCGGACCAGAAAATGCAGGCAGGTGCCTATCACCACGGTCATCGCGGTCAGGACGGCGGTCGCGCCCAGCCGGCCCAAGGGCGCCAGCCGGGCGTCCAGCACGTCCAGCGCGTGTCTCAACCAGGTCGGCAGCAGTTTCGTGCGGCGATACACCGGCATTCCCCCCATGCCGGGACAGCTTACGCACGGAACGGTTGCGGCCCGGTTTCCCGAAGCCCGGCAATTTCGGGGTACTTTGTTAGGGATCGGTTAGGGATGTGGGGCCGGGCGGCCCGCTTTGACCGGAATGGGCAGCCATGGCATGACCCGGCCCGGGAGATTTGTGGCATGCACGATATTCGGCTGATCCGCGAGGATTCAGAAGGCTTTATCCGGGGGCTGGCGCGGCGGGGGCTGGCCGATGCGGCCGCCACCGTGGAGGCCGTTCGCGACAAGGACCAGGCGCTGCGCGACCTGTTGGTGGAGCTTCAGGCCAGGCAGGCCCGCCGCAACGAGGCTTCCAAGCTGATCGGCCAGGCCAAGGCGAAAAAGGACGAGGCGGGCGCCCAGGCCCTGATGGCCGAGGTGACGGGGCTGAAGGACGCCATCCAGCAGGGCGAGGCCGAGCAGCGGCGGCTGGAAGAGGAATTGAAGCGGGAGCTGGCGGTGATCCCCAACATCCCCGCCGAGGATGTGCCGGACGGCGCGGACGAGGGTGCCAATGTGCCGGTGCCTGAGCGCGCGTTCGGCACGCCGCCGGGCATCAATGCGCCCAGACAGCATTTCGAGATCGGCGAGGCGCTGGGCCAGATGGATTTCGAACGTGCCGCCAAGGTGTCGGGCGCGCGGTTTGTGTATCTGAAAGCCGACCTGGCGCGGCTGGAGCGGGCGCTGGCCAATTTCATGCTCGACATCCACACCGGCACTTTCGGTTACACCGAGGTCAATCCGCCGGTACTGGTGCGTGATAGCGCGATGTTCGGAACTGGCCAGTTACCAAAATTTTATAACGACCAATTTGCGGCGTACCAAGAACCCGATCTGCGCGCAAACTTCAAAAAAGATATGGAAGCCGCGCTAGCAAATATTAAAGGCATCGCAAAGCAGGTGCCGCTCGACGAAATAAAAGATTTCACGGTTGGAAAAATTAAAGATGACCCGACAAGGTTTTGGTTAGTCCCCACCGCCGAAGTGCCGCTGACCAATTATGTCGCCGACGAAATCCTGAACGAAGCCGATCTGCCGCTGCGCTTCACCGCCCATACGCCCTGCTTCCGCGCCGAGGCGGGGGCCGCGGGCAAGGACACGCGCGGCATGATCCGCATGCACCAGTTCAGCAAGGTCGAGCTCGTCTCCATCACCGCGCCGGAACAGTCGGCCGCCGAACATGAGCGCATGACCGACGCGGCGCAGGCGATCCTGAAGAAGCTCGATCTGGCGCATCGTGTTGTCACGCTGTGCACCGGCGACATGGGGTTCTCGGCGCAGAAGACCTATGACATCGAAGTGTGGCTGCCGGGGCAGGGGGCCTATCGCGAGATTTCCTCCTGCTCCAATTGCGGGCCCTTCCAGGCGCGGCGCATGAACACCCGCTATCGCAACGCCGAGGGCAAGGTGAAAGGCCCGGTGCATACGCTGAACGGCTCGGGCCTGGCGGTGGGCCGCACCCTGGTCGCCATTCTGGAGAATTATCAGCAGCCCGATGGCAGCGTCGCCGTGCCTGACGCGCTGGTGTCGTACATGGGCGGCAAGAAGGTGATAGCAAAAGCCTGATGTCGAAACCCTTGCGCATCCTTGTCACCAATGACGACGGCATCCACTCACCGGGACTGGTGGTGGCCGAAACGATCGCCCGCAGCCTGTCAGATGATGTGTGGGTGGTGGCGCCCGAGAATGAACAGTCCGGCGCCTCGCACTCGCTGACGCTGGCCGCGCCGTTGCGGCTGCGCCAGGTCGACGAGCGCCATTATGCCGTCAGCGGCACGCCCACCGACTGTGTGATGATGGGCTGTCTGCATCTTCTGAAGGACCACACGCCCGGCCTGATCCTGTCAGGCGTGAACTGGGGTTCAAATGTCGGCGACGACGTTACCTATTCCGGCACGATCGCGGGCGCCATGGAAGGTTGCGCGCTGGGCATTCCATCCATTGCCCTGTCGCAGGCCTATGACGAGGAAGACCGCCGCAACATCGACTGGTCGGCGGGCGAAACTCATGGTCCCGATCTGGTGCGGCGGCTGGTCGAGGCCGGCTGGCCCGAGGGCGTGCTGCTGAACGTGAATTTCCCGGGCTGCGCGGCCGGTGAGGTCCGGGGTGTCGCCGCGGTTCCCCAGGGAACCTATGACCTGCAATCCACCGAGATCATCCAGCGCACCGATGTGCGCCAGCGCGCCTATTACTGGATCGGGCTTCGCCGCCGCAAAGGCGCGCCGGCCGAGGACAGCGATCTGGGGGCGATCCATGCCGGGAAAATTTCGGTGACGCCCCTGCACCTGAACCTGACCGAAATGGCAGTAATGGAAAAAATGAAGGCGGCGCTTGGCGATAGCTGAGCCGGGGCAGAGCGCGGGAACCTTTGGGCAGCATGTCGGGGCGCAAACGGTTAATCCGCTTTTTACTCTTGGCGAAGATGATCCGTTTCGAGACACCGAAAAGGCATCGTTCGATGGCTTCATTCCGCAAGGCTGCTTTTGCCCTGCTGGCGATCCTGGCATCGCCCCTGGTTGCCGGCTGCATGCCGTCCTCGCCCGAAACCGTGTTCAACTGGGATGTGAACGACCGCGCCCCGCGCGTGGCCTATCACCGGCCGGTGCAGCAGGCCACGCGGACGGCCAGCGCCGCCAGGACCGGCGCGCGAACCTATGTCTACCGGGAAGCCCTGACGCCGATCCCCACGCCCCGGCCCAATCCGGTGGTGCGCCAGGCCAGCCTGCAGCCCATCCCCCGGCCCGCCGCCACGCCCGACACCTATCCGCCATCGACCGTGGCCTTTGCCTGGCCCGTTACCGGCCCGGTGATCGAGGATTTCGGCTCGACCGCCAGCGGCGCCCGCAATGACGGCATCAATATCGCCACGGCGATGGATGCGCCCATCCGCGCCTCGGCCAGCGGCACGATCACCTATGCCGGGGACGAGCTGAAGGGCTATGGCAATCTGGTGCTGATCAAGCACTCCGGCGGCTATACCACCGCTTACGCCCACGCCGACCGGCTTGTGGTCCAGCGCGGTGACTTCGTGGCCAAGGGCCAGGTGATCGGCTATGCCGGCCAGACCGGCGACGTCACCCGGCCGCAGCTGCACTTTGAAATCCGCTCCAACACGACGCCCGTGAATCCGCGCGCGTACCTGATGACGACCCAGGCGCGGTCCTAATCCAGCGTTTGGCCCAGCTCTCCTGCCAGGTCTTGAATAAACTGCCAGGCCACCCGGCCTGACCGCCCGCCGCGGCCCATCGCCCAGGCCAGCGCCCGCTTGCGCAGTTCGTCCGCCTCGATCTTCAAGCCGTGGAAGGCGACATAGCCGTCGATCATCGCCAGATATTCGTCCTGGCCGCAGTGATGGAAGCCCAGCCACAGGCCGAAGCGATCCGAGAGCGAGACTTTCTCCTCCACCGCCTCGCCGGGATTGATGGCGGTGCCGCGTTCGTTGTCGACGAGATCGCGCGGCATCAGGTGGCGGCGGTTTGAGGTGGCGTAGAACAGTACATTGGCCGGGCGCCCTTCGATGCCGCCTTCCAGCGCCGCCTTGAGCGACTTGTAGCTGGTATCGTCCTTGTCGAAGGAAAGATCGTCGCAATAGAGCAGCACGCGCCGCGTTTCGGCGCGCAGGATGCGCAGCAGCAGCGGCAGCGTGTCGATGTCCTCGCGGTGGATTTCGATCAGGACCAGGTGCTCCGCAGCCTTGCGGCCGCGATTGACCTCTTCATGCACCGCCTTGACCAGGCTGGACTTGCCCATGCCGCGCGCGCCCCACAGAAGCGCGTTGTTGGCGGGAAGGCCGCCGGCGAAGTGGCTCGTATTGGCCAGCAGCGTCTCGCGCTGGGCCTCGATGCCCTTCAGCAGGCTGAGGTCCACATGGGCGACATGCGGCACGGCGACGAGGCCGCCCTGCAGGGGCTCCCACACAAAGGCGCTGCCGGCGGGCAGTTTCTGAGTCACCGGCGGGGGGGCCAGCCGCTCCAGCGCCGCGGCGATGCGCTCAAGCGCCGCCGGGTCTTCCAAGTCGCTGATTTTGTTGTCCTTTGGCATCCCGACCCCTTGTATGTGTTACGGTTGCAAAGGAGGGCTGCCTCGCTATAGTCCGCCCGCGCCACCGAAAGAACCGCACTATGAATCTGAATGATCCTCTGTTCCAGACGCTGACTCTGGCGCTGCCGATGATCGCGATCTTCTACTTTCTTCTCTGGCGCCCGCAAAGCCAGAAGCAGAAGCAGCTGCGCAACATGATCGAGAATCTGCGCCGCGGCGACACGGTGGTGACTTCGGGCGGTATCCTGGGAAAGATCGTCAAGGCCACGCCCAATGACGATCCCGAGATCATGGTCGAGATCGCCGAAAATGTTCAGGTCCGGGTGCTGAAGACCACCATTTCCGATGTGCGCGCCAAGGGCCAGCCGGCCGACAAGGAATAGCCTACCGTGCTGCAGATATCCAACTGGACGCGCATCCTGACCGCGCTGATCGTGCTGGCGGGCATCCTGATCGCGCTGCCCAATGCGCTGCCCGACAATGTGCGCGCAAGGATACCGCACTGGCTGCCGTCGGGGACCGTCAATCTGGGCCTGGACCTGCAGGGCGGGTCCTATCTGCTGCTGCAGGTCGATCTGGAACAGGTGCAGCGCGACAAGACCGAGGCGATGGTGGGCGACATCCGCGCCGCCCTGCGCAAGGCCCACATCAGCTTCACCGACCTGAACACCAGGGGCGACACGGTGACGGTGCGCATCACCGACCCGGCGCAGATGAACCAGGCCCGCACGCTGGTCACCGACCTCAACCCCACGGTGGGAAGTTCGGTGCTGGCGGTCGGCGGCAAGCAGTACGACGTGGCCGAACCGGGCAACGGCGTGATCAGCCTGCACATGACCGACGCCTACAAGACGCTGACCCGCCAGCAGGTGCTGGACCAGTCGATCGAGGTGGTGCGCCGTCGCATCGACGAGTTGGGCACGCGCGAGCCCAACATCACCCGCTCCGGCGATGACCGCATCCTGGTCGAAGTGCCGGGCCTTCAGGACCCCACCCAGCTCAAGGCCATCCTGGGCAAGACCGCCAAGATGACCTTCCGGCTGGTGGACGAGCAGGCCAATCCCAACGCCACCGTGGCGCCCATCGGCGACGAGATCCTGCCGATGATGGACGAGAATGCGGCCAAGGGTACCCCGGTGCAGAAGGTGGTGGTGCGCCGCCGCGTGCTGGTGTCGGGCGACCGGCTGACCGATGCCGGCCAGGGCTTCGATTCCCAGACCGGCCAGCCGGTGGTGACCTTCCGCTTCGACAGCGTGGGTGCGCGCCAGTTCGCCGATGTGACCAAGGAGAATGTCGGCCACCGCTTTGCCATCGTGCTGGACAATCAGGTCGTCACCGCGCCGGTGATCATCAGCCCGATCCTGGGCGGCACCGGCCAGATCACCGGCAACTTCTCCGTGCAGAGCGCCAACAACATGGGCATCCTGCTGCGCGCCGGCGCGCTTCCCGCGCCGCTGAAGATCCTGGAAGAGCGCACCGTGGGTGCCGAACTGGGCGCCGACTCGGTCAAGGCCGGACGCTATTCGGCGATTGCGGGCCTGGTGCTGGTGGCGCTGTTCATGTTCCTGCGCTATGGCCTGTTCGGCCTGTTCGCCAACGTCGCGCTGACGCTGAACGTGGTGCTTCTGCTTGCAGTCCTGACCCTGTTCGGCGCCACCCTGACGCTGCCCGGCATCGCCGGCATCGTCCTGACCATGGGCATGGCGGTGGACGCCAATGTGCTGATCTATGAGCGCATCCGCGAAGAGCAGCGCAATGGCCGCTCCATGCTGGCCTCGATAGACCAGGGTTTCCGCCGCGCCATGGCCACCATCATCGACGCCAACATGACCCACCTGATCGCCTCGCTGATCCTGTTCGAGCTTGGCACCGGTCCGGTCAAGGGCTTCGCCGTGGCGCTGGGCGTGGGCATCATCACCAGCTTCTTCACCGCGGTGATGGTCACACGGTTGATCGTGATTGGCTGGCTGAACGCGGCGCGCCCGCGCAGGCTGATCATCTGACTTGCCGGCGGACGCGGCCCTCGATAACGCCTTGGCCAACAGGCTTGCGGGCGCGTTGCGTTCGGCCGATCCCGACCGCTATTTCGCCACCCTGTTCGCGCCGGCGCCCCTGCGTCCGCATCTGACGGCGCTTTATGCCTTCAACGCCGAGGTGGCGCGCGTCGCGCAAAGCGTGCGCGAGCCGATGCTGGGGGCGATCCGGCTGGAATGGTGGCGCGAGACGGCGGAAGGTGCCGCAAGGGGGCGCCCACGCAACCATGACGTGGCCTTCGGGCTGGAAGCGCTGCTGAAGGCATCTGCGGTGCAGCTGGGCGACCTTGAAGCGATCATCGCCGCGCGCGCCTTCGATTCATCCGCCGACCGTTTCGCCGACTTCGGCGCGCTGGAGAATTATCTCGATGCGACCAGCGGCGCCCTGATGCGCATTGCCGCCACCATCCTGGGCGGCGATCCGGCGCGGGTAAAGGAGGCGGGGCTGGCTTATGGCCTGACCGGCATCCTGCGTTCGCTGGCTTTTCACAATGGAAGACACAAGCTTTACCTGCCACTGGATCTTCTGGGGGCGATCAGTGTGACGCCGGAGGAATTCTTTCACCTGGAGCGGGGCGAAGCGCGCCGGACCGCGGTGGTGCGTCAGGTGGCGTTGCGCGCGCGCGATCATTTCCTGGCAGCGCGGCGCGGGCCGAGGCCCGGCGCGGCGCTTGCCGCCATCCTGCCGGCGGCGCTGGTGCCGGTCTATCTGCGCAATCTGGAAAAGCCGCGCGACGTGTCGATACATCGACGGCAAATGGCTCTGCTCAGCGCCGCGATGAAGCGGCGGCTCTAGGACCAATCGACATTCGAGAAATCCGGTTTCCCTCTCCCCTTGAGGGGGCACATCCCAACGCACCCCTCACCTGAAAAATCAATGGGTTGAGCGTCGCTATCGCTCCGCTAACCCAATGATTTTTCTTCCTCCACTGGGCGCGCTTGGCCGCACGCCCGTCCTTCGGACCCCTCAAGGGGAGAGGAAGTGTGCAATGAATGTCGATACAACCTAGCTTTCAAGGCCGCTGTCGCCGGCAGCGCCGCGGGGTTCGCCGCTCTTGTATTTCACATCCCCATGGGCCACGCGGCGCCAATCCTTCAGCTGCTGCTGGGCGGTGGTGAAGGCTTCATCCAGTACGGCATAGGCGTCGTTGTCGGCCTTCTTGTGGCCGTTGTGGTTAAGGCCGCGGCTGACCACGATCTCCTTGCCCGGCACGCGGATCACGATGTGCACATCGGGCTGGTTGCCGCTGGCCTTCTGGCTTTTGTGCGGCAGTTCGATCACCACGCGGCAGCCGATTATGTGGTCGTGATACTGCTCCAACCGGGCGACGTGGCCCCGCGCCGCCTCTTTCAGCGCGTCGGAGGGTTCGATGTTGTGGAAGGAGAGCTCCAGGGGGATGTCCATGCTGGTGTCCATACGCTTGCTTCCTTCCAAACGTATGGATTGGGGGCGGGTTTCGCCAGTCCCCCCGGTGTGGTTTGCCTTGCCTTATTCGGCGGCGTTGCGGTTTGCCGGGCGATTGGCCAGCCAGGTGTCAACATCGTCCAGCGCGCGCCGCGCCAGCGCCTGCTTGCGGTCCCGGCCCCGGATGCGGGCCGATTTCGGCAGCTCGGGGAACAGGCCGAAATTGACGTTCATGGGCTGGAAGGTCGCCACATCGGCGCCCCCCGTGATATGGGCCAGAAGCGCCCCGAAGGCGGTGGTGGGCGGCGGCGGCAGGGCGCTTTGTTCCGCCAGCTCGCACGCCGCGAAGCGGCCCGCCAGAAGGCCGATGGCCGCGCTTTCGACATAGCCTTCGACGCCCGTCACCTGACCGGCGAAGGACAGATGGGGATGCGATTTGAGACGCAGTTGCCCGTCCAGCAGGCGCGGCGAATTAATGAATGTGTTGCGGTGAAGCCCGCCCAGCCGCGCGAATTGTGCATCGGCCAGCCCGGGAATGGTGCGGAAGATGCGCACCTGCTCGCCGTGCCGCAGCTTGGTCTGGAAGCCCACCATGTTCCACAGCGTGCCCAGCGCATTGTCCTGGCGCAATTGCACCACCGCATGAGGCCGCGTGCCGGTGCGCGGATCGGCCAGGCCCACCGGCTTCATCGGCCCGAAGCGCAGCGTGTCCAGCCCGCGGGCGGCCATCACCTCGATGGGAAGGCACGCCTCGAAGTAGGGCGTGGATTTTTCCCACTCCTTGAAATCGGTCTTTTCGCCCGCCAGCAGGGCGGCGACGAAGGCTTGGTACTGCGCTTCGTCCAGCGGCAGGTTGATATAGTCGGCATCGCCGCCCCCTGGCCCCTGCTTGTCGTAACGCGACTGGAACCAGGCGATGGAAAAGTCGATCGATTCCCGGTGCACGATGGGCGCTATGGCGTCGAAGAAGGCCAGGTGCTCCTCGCCGGTAGCCTCGGCGATCGAGGCCGCCAGTGCGGGCGAGGTCAGCGGGCCGGTGGCGATGATGGTGCGGCCCCATTCGGGCGGAGGCAATGTTTCCACCGCTTTGCGTGCGACGGTAATGCGCGGGTGGGTCTCGATCGCCTGGGTGACGGCGGCGGAAAAGCCATGCCGGTCCACCGCCAGCGCGCCGCCCGCGGGCAGCTTGTGGGCGTCGGCCGTGCGCATCACCAGCGAGCCGGCGCGGCGCATTTCCTCGTGCAGCAGGCCGACCGCATTGTTCAGCGCGTCGTCGGAGCGGAAGGAGTTGGAGCAGACCAGTTCTGCCAGCGAATCGGTCTGGTGGGCGAAGGTGGCGCGGGTGGGCCGCATCTCGTGCAGCACGACATCGGCGCCGGCTTCGGCCGCCTGCCAGGCCGCTTCCGAGCCCGCCAGCCCGCCGCCGATAACGTGAAGCTTTTTGTTCATGGCGAGGGCTCTAGCAGGTCGAGGCGGCAGGCGCGATCCGGACAAAATTCCTAGTTTGGAACACCTTAATATTGTTGCGGTTTAATCCTTTTCATCGCCGGCTCGATAACGGCGGTCAAAGCGTGTCCAGGAGATGACGCGCGGCAAAAATGCCTTGAGGAAACAGCAGTTGCGGATGACAGGAAGCAGGCGCGGCGCCTATAGTCCATCAAAAGGAATGAAGAAGATGGCCGATACCGGCAAGGGTACCAATTACGCAAGGCTGGCGCTGGGCGCCGGCATTCTGGCCGCCGCCGCGATCGGCGTGGCCGCCTTCGTGCCGCGCCGCAAGCTGGCCGTCGTCACGGGGCCGTTGACCGATCTGGCGCGCACTCCCGTGGTCGCTGCCGTAACCGCCTGGGCCCTGGGCCTGTGGCACGAGGCTACTGCCCCCAGGGCACCGGTGTTCGACGATCTGCGCCCGTTCGATGAGTTTTAAGGGCATCTGATGCCGCGCTTGTCCGTCATCGTGATCATTCGCGATGCATATCTTTTTGCCATGCACCATCTGGGTGCGGTGATCGGCCTGATCTGGGTGCCGATGCTGCTGACCACGGTCATGGGGTTCTTCACCTTCCAGCGCTACTACAATGACCTGATCGACGCGCTGGCCGCCGGCAATGCCGCCAGCCTGGGCCCGTCCATCCTGATGATGCTGGGCTATCTGATGGCGGCGCTGCTGCTTTATGCGGTGATGCTGGTCTCGGTGGTGCAACTGGCGCTGGGCCAGCGCCAGGGCGGGGCGGTGGTGCACTTCTCCTTCGGCGCGCTGGAATGGCGCATGTTCCGCGCCCTGGCCGGGCTGGTGGGCCTTGGAATTCTGCTGATGCTGACCCTGGTCCTGGTAAGCAATCCGCTGCTGGCGCTGATGATCGGCGGCCATGTGGGCGAGGCCCAGGCCGGCTATCTGCTGATGCTGATGCTGTATGGGCTGCTGCTGGCGGGTGCGCCGCGTTTCCTGATGCTGTTGCCCGCGGTGGCAGTGGCCGAGACGGCGCCGGCGCTGCGTCGCAGCTGGGGGCTGTCGGCGGGCAATTACTGGCGCCTGCTGGCGGTGCTGATGGCGGTGTTCGTGCCGGTGCTGGCGGTGGCATCGGTGGCGGAGACGCTGCTGGCGGGCCCGGCGCCCGTAGTCAGCACCGCGGGCGACAAGATGCTGATGCTGTCGGGTCTGATGCGCGCGCGCCAGGTGCTGCCGCTGATGAGTGGGCTGGGCTTTCTGTTCTCGCCGGTGCTGATCGCGCTGTTCTGCGGCGCCAGTGTTTCGGCCTGGCGGGCGCTGAAGGGCGAGAGTGCCGTACAGCCGGCGTGAACATGCGGCGGGTTATTCCGCCGCCTTGAGCTTTTTGGCCGGCGCGCGGGACTTCAGCAGCTGTTTCAGATACTGGCCGGTATAGGAGCGGGCCACTTTCACCACATCCTCGGGCGTGCCCTGGGCGACGATCTCGCCGCCGCCGTCGCCGCCTTCCGGCCCCAGATCGACGATCCAGTCGGCGGTCTTGATGACCTCAAGGTTGTGCTCGATCACCACCACCGTGTTGCCGTTGTCGACCAGCTCGTGCAGCACCTCCAGCAACTTCTTTACGTCATGGAAGTGCAGGCCCGTGGTCGGCTCGTCCAGGATGTAGAGCGTGCGGCCGGTGGCGCGGCGCGACAGTTCCTTGCTGAGCTTCACGCGCTGGGCCTCGCCGCCCGACAGGGTGGTGGCCTGCTGGCCGACGGAGATGTAGCCCAGCCCCACGCGCTTGAGGGTTTCGAGCTTCTCGGCGATGGAGGGTACCGCCTTGAACAGTTCGGCGCCGGCCTCCACCGTCATGTCCAGCACGTCGCTGATCGACCTGTCGCGGAATTTCACGTCCAGCGTTTCGCGGTTGTAGCGCTTGCCCTTGCAGACATCGCATTGGACGTAAACGTCCGGCAGGAAATGCATCTCGATCTTGATGACGCCGTCGCCCTGGCAGGCTTCGCAGCGCCCGCCCTTGACGTTGAAGCTGAAGCGGCCGGGGGCATAGCCGCGCGCCTTGGACTCGGGCAGTTCGGCAAACCAGTCGCGAATGGGGGTGAAGGCGCCGGTATAGGTGGCCGGATTGGAGCGCGGAGTGCGCCCGATCGGGCTCTGGTCGATGTCGATCACCTTGTCGAGGAATTCCAGCCCCTCGATGCGGTCATGGGAGGCGGGGTGCTCGCGCGCCTGGGTGAGCTTGCGCGCCGCCGCCTTGTAGAGCGTCTCGATGGTGAGGGTGGATTTGCCGCCGCCCGACACGCCGGTGATGCAGGTCAGCGTGCCCAGCGGGATCTGGGCGGTGACGTTCTTGAGGTTGTTGCCGCGCGCGCCCACGATCTTCAGCCAGCGATTGTGCACGGCCTTGCGCCGCTTTTCCGGTACGGCGATGAATTCCTCGCCCTTGAGATATTTGCCGGTCAGGCTTTTCTTGCTGGCCATGATGTCGTCCGGCGTGCCTTCGGCAATGATGTGGCCGCCGTGAACGCCCGCGCCCGGACCCATGTCGATCACATGGTCGGCCTGGCGTATGGCATCCTCGTCATGCTCGACCACCAGCACGGTGTTGCCCATGTCGCGCAGGCCCTTGAGTGATTCCAGCAGCTTGCCATTGTCGCGCTGGTGCAGGCCGATCGAGGGTTCGTCCAGCACATAGAGAACGCCGGTCAGGCCGGAGCCGATCTGCGAGGCCAGGCGGATGCGCTGGCTTTCGCCGCCCGACAGGGTGCCCGAGCCGCGTGCCAGGGTCAGGTAGTCCAGCCCGACATTGTTGAGGAATTTCAGGCGGGCGCGGATTTCCTTCAGGATGCGCGCGGCGATCTCCTTCTGCTGCTTCGACAGCTTCTGGTCGATGCCCTGGAACCAGGCGTCGGCATTGCGGATCGCCATTTCGCAGACCTGGCCGATATGGATGGCGCCGATCTTCACCGCCAGCGCTTCGGGCTTGAGGCGATAGCCCTGGCAGACCTCGCACGGTGCCTCGGCCTGATAGCGTTCAAGTTCCTCCTGCATCCAGGCGCTGTCGGTTTCGCTGAAGCGCCGTTCCATGTTGGGAATGACGCCTTCGAATTCCTTTTTGGTGTCATAGCGGCGCATGCCGTCGTCATAGGTGAACTTGATCACCTCCTCGCCCGAGCCATGCAGGATCACCTGTTTCGCCTTTTTGGGCAGGTCCTCCCAGGGATCATTCATGCTGAACTTGTAGTGCCGCGCCAGCGCTTCCAGCGTCTGCAGGTAATAAGGCGAGGATGACTTGGCCCAGGGCGCGACGGCGCCCTTTTTCAGCGACAGGCTCTCGTCGGGCACCACCAGGGCTTCGTCGAAGTAGTTCTGCACCCCCAGGCCATCACATTCCGGGCAGGCGCCGTGCGGGTTGTTGAAGGAAAACAGCCGCGGCTCGATCTCAGGTATCGTGAAGCCGGAGACCGGGCAGGCGAATTTCGACGACAGCAGCATCTGTCTTGCGCTGCCGTCCTTTTCCTTTTCGTCGGCGAATTCCACGACCAGAAGGCCGTCGGCCAGGTTCAGCGCGGTCTCGATGGAATCAGGCAGGCGGTTGCCCAGATCCCCCTTGACCACGATGCGGTCGACCACGATCTCGATGTCGTGCTTGAGCTTCTTGTCCAGCGCCGGGGTGGCGCCGATGTCGTAGAATTTCCCGTCTACCTTGGCGCGCAGGAAGCCTTTTTTCTGCAGCTCAGCCAGTTCCTTTCTGTATTCGCCCTTCCTGCCGCGCACGATGGGCGCCAGCAGGTAGAGCCGCGTGCCTTCGGGCAGCGCCAGGATGCGGTCGGCCATCTGGCTGACGGTCTGGCTTTCGATAGGAAGACCGGTGGCCGGCGAGTAAGGCACGCCCACCCGCGCGAACAGCAGGCGCAGATAGTCGTAGATTTCCGTCACCGTGCCCACGGTCGAGCGTGGGTTCCTGGAAGTGGTCTTTTGCTCGATCGAGATGGCCGGCGACAGGCCCTCGATATGGTCCACGTCCGGCTTCTGCATCAGCTCCAGGAACTGGCGGGCATAGGCCGACAGGCTTTCGACATAGCGCCGCTGGCCCTCGGCATAGATGGTGTCGAAGGCGAGGCTGGACTTGCCCGAGCCGGAAAGCCCCGTCAGCACCGTCAGGGTGTCACGGGGAATTTCGACATCGACGTTCTTGAGGTTGTGCTCGCGCGCGCCGCGAATGGAGATGTTTTTGAGCATGGGAAGGCCACAGATGGGGTCGGAACCGGGGATACGCAAGACGGCGATCGTCCGGTGCACATTAGTTGGGGATTGACTCGAATCTGACTAGAACATAATAGGAACGAACATGCTATGCCCAATGCATAGTGTCGCGCCGGGTCCTATGGTCCAGGCGGAATTCGGGAGAGATGGGTCATGGCCGGCAGCGTCAACAAGGTGATTTTGGTGGGCAATCTGGGCAAGGACCCGGAAGTGCGCCGCATGACCAGCGGCGATGCGGTGGTGAACCTGTCGGTGGCCACCTCCGAGACCTGGCGCGACAAGGCCAGTGGCGAGCGCAAGGAAAAGACCGAATGGCACCGGGTGGTGATCTTCAACAAGAACCTGGCCGAGGTGGCGGAGAAGTATCTGAAGAAGGGTTCCAAAGTCTATGTCGAGGGCCAGTTGCAGACCCGCAAATGGACAGACAAGGACGGCCAGGAGAAATACTCCACCGAAGTGGTGCTGCAGAATTTTCGCGGCGAACTGACCATGCTGGACGGCCGCAGCGGCGGTGGTGGCGGCGGCGGCGAAGTGGGCTATGGCGGAGGCGCGCGCGAGCAGCCGGCCAGCTTCCAGCGCGACGAAATGGACGACGAGATTCCGTTCTAGGCAGCGCTTTTCGCATGCGCCCGGCGGGGCTTTCCACGGGGCCGCGCGCGCGGTCAAAATACGATTTGAAATCAACGCCTTATGACACCGTCCGGGCCGGCCATTTCGCTGGCATTGGCGGCGTCAAAAATGCTACAAAAACGGCCCAGTTCGAGCCCCGTCCTCCCGGCTTTCTGGGACCAGGACAGGGGACTTTCGAGGCCAGTTTTTGAGCGACGAATCCGAGATCAAGCCACCGCCCCCCGAAGGCGGCCAGCCCGCGCCGTCCATTGCCGTCGAAGACGAGCTGAAGCGCTCCTATCTCGATTACGCCATGAGCGTGATCGTGCAGCGCGCGCTGCCCGACGCGCGCGACGGCCTGAAGCCCGTGCACCGGCGCATCCTCTTTTCGATGCACGAGAACGGCTATGACTGGAACAAGGCCTATCGCAAATCCGCACGCGTGGTCGGCGACGTCATCGGCAAGTACCACCCCCATGGCGACCAGTCGATCTATGACGCACTGGTGCGCATGGCGCAGGGTTTTTCCATGCGCGCCCCGCTCATCGACGGGCAGGGCAATTTCGGCTCTGTCGATGGCGATCCGCCCGCCGCCATGCGCTATACCGAGGTCCGGCGCGCCCGCATCGCCCATTTCCTGACTGAGGATATCGACAAGGACACGGTCGATTTCCGCGACAATTACGACGGCACCGAACGGGAACCGTCGGTGCTGCCCTCGCGCTTTCCCAATCTGCTGGTCAACGGCTCGGCCGGCATAGCGGTGGGCATGGCCACCAACATCCCGCCCCACAATCTGGGCGAGGTGATCGACGCCTGCCTGGCCTATATGGAGGACCCGGCCATCAACCTGGAGCGGCTGACCGAGATCGTGCCGGGCCCGGACTTTCCGACCGGCGCGCTTCTGATCGGCAAGCAGAATGCCCGCGCCGCGCTGGCCAGGGGCCGCGGCTCCATCCTGATGCGCGCGCGCTGTGCGGTTGAGGAGATTCGCAAGGACCGCGACGCCATCATCGTCACCGAACTGCCCTATCAGGTGAACAAGGCGGTGCTGATGGAACGCATCGCCGAACTTGTGCGCGACAAGCGGATCGAGGGCATTTCCGACATCCGCGACGAAAGCGACCGCAGCGGCATGCGCATGGTGATCGAGCTCAAGCGCGACGCCTCCAGCGAGGTGGTGCTGAACCAGCTCTACCGCTTCTCCAACCTGCAGCAGAGTTTCGGCGTCAACATGCTGGCGCTCAATGACGGCCGTCCGGTTCAGATGAACCTGAAGGAGCTGATCGCATCCTTCGTGGGCTTCCGCGAGGAAGTCGTCACCCGCCGCACCAAGTATGAACTGGGCAAGGCGCGTGACCGCGGCCATGTGCTGGTCGGCCTGGCGGTGGCGGTGGCCAATATCGACGAGGTGATCCGCCTGATCCGCGCCGCCCCCGACGCGGGCGCCGCGCGCGAACAGCTGATGGCACGCGACTGGCCGGCGGATGATGTGGCGCCGCTGGTCAAGCTGATCGCCGATCCGCGCCACAAGGTGGAAGAGGCCGGCACCATCCGCCTGTCGGAAGAACAGGCGCGCGCCATCCTGGAGTTGCGCCTGCAACGGCTGACCGCGCTGGGCCGCGACGAGATCAACGACGAAGCCCAGAAGCTGGGCCTGGCGATCGCCGACTATCTGGACATCCTGTCCAGCCGCGGGCGCGTGCTGACCATCATCCGGGACGAATTGACCGAGGTCCGCGAGGGTTTCGCCACCCCGCGCAGGACCGAGCTGATCGACGCCGACATCGAGATCGAGGACGAGGCGCTGATCGAGCGCGAGGATGTCGCTGTCACCGTCACCCACGCCGGCTATATCAAGCGCACGCCCCTGGCCGAGTACCGCGTGCAGGGCCGCGGCGGCAAGGGCCGTTCGGGCATGGCGACCCGTGACGAGGATTTCGTCACCTCGCTGTTCGTCGCCTCGACCCATGCGTGGCTGCTGTTCTTCTCCTCCACCGGCATGGCCTACAAGCTCAAGGTCTGGCGCCTGCCCGAAGCGCGCATCGCCGGCAAGGGCAAGGCGATGGTCAATCTTTTGCCGCTGGCGCAGGGCGAGCGCATCACCACCATCCTGGCGTTGCCGGAAAACGAGAATGAGTGGGAAGAACTGAACGTGGTGTTCGCCACCCGCTCGGGCGACGTGCGGCGCAACCAGCTGTCCGATTTCATAAACGTCAACAAGAACGGCAAGATCGCCATGAAGCTGGAGGCGGGCGACGGCATCGTCGGCGTTGCCACCTGCACCGAGCGCGACGATGTGCTGCTGACCACACGCAACGGCCGCTGCATCCGCTTTGCCATGGCGGACTTGCGCGTATTCCAGAGCCGGGCGTCGACCGGCGTGCGCGGCATCAAGCTGGCAGCGGGCGACGAAGTGGTGAGCCTGGCCCTGTTGCGGCATACCGACATCACCCCGGCAGAGGCCCAGGCCTATCTGCGGCAGTCAAACGCCGCCCGCCGCGCCGTCACCGGCGAGGAAGTGGAGCAGGGTGCCGAGGATGCGGGCGACGAGACGGAGATGGTCGGCGAGGAGATTTCGCTGTCGCCCCAGCGCTATGCCGAACTTGGCGCGCGCGAGCAGTTCGTGCTGACCATTTCCAGTTCCGGCTACGGCAAGCGCACGAGTTCTTATGAGTATCGCGTCATGGGCCGCGGCGGCGCCCAGGGGACATGGGCCATGGACATGAAGAACCGCAACAAGGCGATCGTTGCGTCCTTCCCCGTGGAGGAAAGCGACGACCTGATGCTGATTTCCGAGGGCGGCCAGACCATCCGCGTGCCCGTGGCCGGCATCCGCGTGGCCGGCCGCGCGACCCAGGGCGTGACGGTCTTCCGCGTGGAAGAAGGCGAGCGGGTGGTGTCGGTCGAGCGCATCGCCGACGACGGCAGTCCGTCATGAACGGACGCAGGCTGGTCGGCCTTTACCCCGGTACCTTCGATCCCGTCACCCTGGGCCATCTGGACATCATCAGCCGCGCGGTAAAGCTGGTCGATCATCTGGTGATCGGGGTGACCACCAATGCCGCCAAGGCGCCGATGTTCACCCTGGGCGAGCGTGTCGCCATGCTGCGCGAGGAAGCCGCAAAGGTGGCCGGCCCCGCCACCATCGAGGTTCGCCCCTTCGACACGCTTCTGGTCCATTTTGCCGCCGAGGTCGGCGCCCAGGTGATCGTGCGCGGCCTGCGCGCCGTGTCGGACTTCGAGTATGAATTCCAGATGGTGGCGATGAACCAGCGCCTCAGCAGCGAGGTCGAGACCGTCTTCCTGATGGCCGATCCCATGCACCAGGCGATATCGTCCCGCCTGGTCAGGGAAATCGCCATCCTGGGCGGCGACATCGCGCCCTTCACCACGCCCGCCGTCGCGCGGGCACTCGTCAAACGCAGCAAGGAAAAATCCTGATGGCCGATTATCTGATCCTCGATCTCAAGACCGGGTCGGTGAAGATCCAGCTCCGCCCCGACCTCGCCCCCGAGCATGTCGGCCGCATCAAGACCTTGGCAGGAGAGGGGTTCTATGACGGCGTGGTGTTCCACCGGGTCATCCCCGGTTTCATGGCCCAGACCGGCGATCCCACCGGCACCGGCATGGGCGGCAGCGAACTGCCCAACCTCAAGGCGGAATTTTCGGAAGAGCCGCACAGGCGCGGCACGACCTCGATGGCGCGCTCGGCCAGTCCCAACAGCGCCAACAGCCAGTTCTTCATCTGCTTCGACAACGCGCCCTGGCTGGACCGCCAGTACACGGTGTGGGGCCAGGTGGTGGACGGCATGGACCATGTCGATGCCATCAAGAAAGGCGGCGACCATAACAACGGCGCCATCAGCGGCGAGCCGGACAAGATCGTCAAGGCGCGGATCGAAAGCGACTGACCCGTTTGGCTCGCGCTTGTAGCAGGGCGCGCGAATTCGGCAACATTTGGTGTATGGCGCCGTCCGGCGGGCGCATCCTAAAAGCGGACGGTTCCGTACGGAGTTTGCGTAGCATGTCCGCCCCCATTGCCTTTATCGACCTGCAAGCCCAGCGACGCCGGCTGGGCGCGCCGCTGGAGGCTGCCATTGCGGCTGCGGTGGAGGGTGGGCAGTGGATCCTGGGGCCCCAGGTGACACAGCTGGAAAAGGACCTGGCGGCATTTGCCGGGGTCAAGCACGCCATCGGCTGCGCCAACGGCACCGATGCCCTGCTGCTGGTCCTGCGGGCCTGGGGCGTGGGGCCGGGGGACGCGGTGTTTGTGCCCGCCTTCACCTTTGCCGCCAGCGCCGAAGTGGTGGCCCTGGCCGGGGCCAGCCCGGTCTTCGTCGATGTCCTGCCCGATACGTTCAACATGGACCCCGCCAGCCTGGAAGCGGCCATCGCGCTGGTGAAGAAGGACGGCAGGCTGACGCCCAGGGTGGTGATGCCGGTCGACCTGTTCGGCCAGCCGGCCGATTATGACGCGCTGGCGCCCATTGCCGTGCGTGAGGGCCTGAAGCTGTTCTGCGATACCGCCCAGGGGTTCGGCGGGCTTCTTCACGGCAGGCGCGCCGGCGCCATCGGCGATGCGGCCGGCACCAGCTTTTTCCCGGCCAAGCCGCTGGGCTGCTATGGCGACGGCGGGGCCTGTTTCACCAATGACGATGGTCTGAAGGATCTTCTGCTGTCGCTGCGCATGCATGGCCAGGGCGCCGACCGCTATGAGCATGTCCATGTCGGCTACAATTCCCGCCTGGACACCATCCAGGCCGCGATCCTGATCGAAAAGCTGAAGATATTCCCGGACGAGATCGAGATGCGCGAGCTTGTGGCCCGCCGCTACAACGACGCCTTTGCAGGAAACAACCGCATCATCACGCCAACGGTGATCGAGGGTGCCCGGTCCACCTGGGCGCAGTACACGCTGAAAGTCGCCGACCGCGCCAAGTTCCAGGCGGGGATGAAGGAGAGGGGCGTGCCTACTGCCGTCTATTATCCCATCCCCCTGTCACGCCAGAAGGCTTACGCCCAGTACCCATCCGCCCCGGTCCCGGTCAGCGAGGAACTGAGCGGCCAGGTGGTGAGCCTGCCCATGCATCCCTATCTGGACGAGGCCACCCAGGGCCGCATCGTGGCGGCGGCGCTGGCAAGCGTGGCCTGAAGTTTCACTTTCCCGAGGGCTGGCATCAGGGCCGGGATGTGCGCTATTGTCGCACCCGTAGGTCCACGGGATGCCGTGACCGACGGCCTTTTTCGCCCTTTTCCGGGGGCAGACCGCCTGGCCAAGGCGTCCCGCTTCAGCGGGAGGAACGCCATGACCATCAGGAACCCCATCGAATGGAGCGGAGCCCAGATCGCGTCGGCGGCCCATGCCGCCAACCAGATCGGCAATGCCGTTCATCATATGCAGGATACGGCCCATTCGCCGGCCCCCGCAGTGCGCCGCATCTCCGGCAGCGATGTGTGGCAGTCCCTGCGCGAAGGTTTCGCCGACTTCCAAGCCTATCGCAGCGATGTGATCTTCCTGTGCGCGACCTATGCGCTGGTGGGGCTGGTGTTGGCGCGGTTGGCTTTTGGGACCGCTCTTCTGCCGCTGCTGTTTCCGCTGGCCTCCGGGTTTGCCATCATTGGCCCGCTGGCGGCAGTCGGCCTCTATGAGATGAGCCGCATGCGCGAGAAAGGTGCCGAAGTCGGCTGGGCCAATGTCTTCGACGTGCTCAAGGCTCCGGCCATCGCCGGCATCGCCGCGCTGGGCATGATCCTGATTGCGGTCTTCCTGCTCTGGCTGGCGGCGGCCTGGATCATCTTTGACAACACCCTGGGACCGACGGTGCCGGCCTCGCCCGATGCCTTCCTGCGCGATGTTTTCCTGACCCCCGACGGCCAGACCATGATCGTGGTGGGCATGGGGGTGGGGTTCCTGTTCGCCCTTCTGGCCATGATGCTGAGCGTGGTGAGCTTCCCGCTGCTGCTGGACCGCGACACCGGGCTGGATACGGCGATCAAGACGTCTTTCCGGGCCGTGCTGGCCAATCCCGGCCCGATGGCGCTGTGGGGCTTTCTGGTGGCTGCCATCCTGCTGGTAGGCATGGCAGTGGTCTTTGTGGGGTTGGTGGTGGCCGTTCCCGTCCTGGGCCACGCCACCTGGCACCTTTACCGCAAGCTGGTGGCATAGGCGCGAGACCGGATTTCCCTTTTCCCGCAATTGTCTAAACGGGACTTGACCTGGCCTCGCCTGATCTGGCGATAGTGGCCTGGAAGCTTAATGGCCAGCAAGCTGGAGGCTGCCATGCCGAAAAGTCCCGGGCGGATCGTGCCCGTCATCCTGTCGGGCGGCTCGGGGACCCGGCTGTGGCCGCTGTCTCGCAAGGCCCTGCCCAAGCAGCTGCTGGCCCTGAACGGCGAGCGCACCATGATCCAGCAGACGGCGGCCCGCGCCCGGGGCGAGGGCTTTGCCGCGCCGCTGGTGATTTCCGGCCAGGATCACCGCTTCCTGATCGCCGAGCAGTTGCGCGCCGCCGGCATCAAGGACGCCCGCATCGTGCTGGAGCCGGTAGGCCGCAACACGGCCCCCGCCGCCACGGTCGCCGCCTTGCTTGTCGCAGATGGCGATCCGGACGGCCTGGTCCTTTTGATGCCGTCCGACCATGTCATTCTGGACGAGCCGGCCTTTCACCGGGCCGTGGCGGTGGCACGCCAGGCGGCGTTGGCGGGCGCGCTGGTCACGTTCGGCATCGAGCCGGAGGCGCCCGAGACGGGCTATGGCTATATCAAGGGCGCCGATGCCATGGCGGAAGCGCCCGGCGCGCTGAAGATCGAGCGCTTCGTGGAAAAACCCGACCGGGCAACTGCCGAAGCCTATCTTGTGGCGGGCGGCTATTTCTGGAACAGCGGCATGTTTCTGTTTCGCGCCCAAAGCTTTCTGGACGAAATGGCGCGGCTTCAGCCGCACATGCTGGACTGCTGCCGCGCCGCACTGGAACATGCCCATCGCGACATGGATTTCATCCGCTTGGGCGAAGCCGCCTTTGTCGCCTGTCCGTCCGATTCCATCGACTATGCGGTGATGGAAAAGGCGGCGCGGGCGGCCGTGGTGCCCGTATCCATGGGCTGGAACGATGTCGGCTCCTGGCGCTCACTGTGGGACATTGCCCAGCGGACGGGCGAGGGCAACGCCATCCAGGGTGATGTGCTGACCGAACGCACCCGAAACTGCTATCTGCGCAGCGAAGGACCCATGCTTGCCACGGTCGGAATCGAGGACATGGTCGTCGTCGCCACCAAGGATGCCGTCCTGATCAGTCATCGCGACGCCACCCAGGACGTGAAGAAAGTGGTTGACCTGCTGGGCAGCCGCGGCAGCGACCGCCATATCCTGCATCCGGTGGTACACCGGCCCTGGGGCACCTATGAGAGCATAGATTCCGGCGCCAATTTCCAGGTCAAGCACATCATGGTAAAGCCGGGGCAAAAGCTGTCGCTGCAGATGCATCATCATCGCGCCGAGCACTGGATCGTGGTGGAGGGCACAGCGCTGGTGACCTGCGATGACAGGCAATTTCTGCTGCAGCCAAACCAGTCCACCTTTATCCCGCTGGGAGCCAGGCACCGGCTGGAGAATCCCGGCAAGACTCCGCTGCGCCTGATCGAGGTGCAGTCCGGCTCCTATCTCGGCGAGGATGACATCGTGCGCTTCGAGGACACCTATGGCCGGGTGCCGGAGGAGAAGAAGCCTGCTTGAGATACATTATACGTGGTGCCCTGAGCCAACGGCCTGCTTGCCCGGCATGGATTGGAGCGCGGGGTAATGTCTTCTAGCCGGCCGCTGAGCGCGGACCAGTTCCGCTTTGTCGTTCAGCATACGCCCCTGGTTTCCATCGATCTTCTGCTCGTCGATCCGGCGGGCGCAGTCCTGGTGGGACTGCGCAACAATGAACCGGCGCGAGGAAGCTGGTTCGTGCCAGGGGGCGTTATCTTCAAGGGAGAGCGCCTGGCCGCGGCGTTCGGCCGAATCCTGACGGCCGAGACCGGCCTGTCCCGGGCGATGTCCGAGGCGGAGCATGTCGGCGTCTTCGAGCATTTTTACGACACAAATCGATTTACCGAGCCCGGCTACGGCACGCATTATGTGGTGAACACCTTTCGCCTGGCACTGGCGTCGCGGCCCGAGATCGCGGCGGACGATCAGCATCGGGCGATGAAATGGATGATGCCGGAAGAAATCATTGCGGCCGCGGATGTCCATCCCAACACCCAGGCCTATTTCCGGCCCCGCAGTGCCACGCCGGCCTGACATTTGTCCGGGATCGTGCTAGGCGCCCGCTCCATGGACATATCCCTGTTCGATTTTGACCTGCCCGAAGACCGCATCGCATTGCGGCCGGCAACGCCGCGCGACCGTGCCCGCCTGCTGGTGGTCCATCATGACGGCACGCTCGAACATCGGACGGTGCGTGATCTGGCGGACTATGTGAATCGCGGCGATGCGTTGGTGGTGAACGATACCAGGGTCATTCCGGCGCGCCTGCACGGAGTGCGGTTGCGCGAGACGGGCCCGGCCAGGATCGAGTTGCTGCTTCACCGCCGTCTCTCGCCCAGCCGCTATCAGGCTCTGGCGCGGCCGGCGCGCAAGCTGGCAGTGGGCGACCGGCTGCAATTCGGCGATCTGACTGGCAGCGTCACCGCGCGCGGCGAAGGCGGCGAAGCCGAGATTGCCTTCGACCTTTCCGGAAGCGAACTCGACGCTGCCATCGCGGCCCGCGGTGAGATGCCGCTGCCGCCCTATATCGCGGGCAGACGCAAGACCGATGCGCGTGATACCGAGGATTATCAGACGGTCTTCGCCCGTGAGGCCGGCTCGGTCGCGGCGCCGACGGCGGGCCTGCACTTCACGCCGGAGTTGCTGGCTGCGCTGGCGGCGCGCGGTGCGTTGCGCGAGACCGTCACGCTGCATGTGGGGCTGGGCACCTTCCTGCCCGTGACGGCGGCCGACACGGCGCAGCATCGCATGCATGCCGAGCACGCGACCCTGTCGGCCCAGGCGGCGGCGCGTCTCAATGCCGTGCATGACGCCGGCGGACGAATCGTGGCTGTCGGCACGACCTCGCTGCGCACGCTGGAGAGCGCGGCGGACGAGGTGGGGCGCCTGCACCCCCGGACTGGCGAGACTGACATTTTCATCACGCCCGGCTATCGCTTCCGCGCGGCCGACGCGCTGCTGACCAATTTCCATCTGCCGCGCTCGACCTTGTTCATGCTGGTCAGCGCCCTGATGGGCGTGGATGTGATGAAACGGGCTTATGCCGAGGCCATTGCGCGCGGTTACCGCTTCTATTCCTATGGCGATGCCTGCTTGCTGATGCCGCTCAGCAGAGTTCCTTGAGCTTTTCCCGCATCGAGTCGGCATTCTTGCGATACCAGTCGACGACCACGGGAATGTCGTTTCTCAGGTTGTGCCGCGGCTTCCAGCCCAGTCCGCAGATTTTCTCCCAGGATATGGAGTAGCGGCGGTCGTTGAAGGGCCGGTCGGCAACGAATTCGACGCTGCTGTCGAAGGAGACATTAAACTGTTCACAGAGCATGCGGACCACGTCGCGGTTGGAATATTCCTCGCGTGAGCCGATGTTGTACGTCTCGTTGATCTTGCCCTCACGCGCCAGCAGCACAAGGGCCGAGGCGAAGTCCGGCGCCGCCAGATAGTGGCGCACATTGGAACCGTCGCCATGGAGGGGAATCTTCTTGCCGTCGATCAGCGACATGATGCTGCGCGGGATCAGCTTTTCCGGAAACTGGCGGATGCCATAGACATTGTTGGCGCGAACCACGACCACCGGCAGGTTGAAGGAATGGCGGTAGCCATTGACGATCATCTCGGCCGCCGCCTTCGAGGCGGAATAGGGATTGGTCGGATTCATCTCTCCGTTTTCGTTGACCTCTCCGGACAGGACCTCGCCATATACCTCGTCGGTGCTGACATGAATGATGCGCGGCACCTGGGCATCGCGACACGCTTCCATGATCGTGTGCGTGCCCAGCGTATTGGTATGCGTGAACAGGATTGAGCTATGGAAGGAGCGGTCGACATGGCTCTCGGCGGCAGCATGGACGACCAGGTCGCAATCCTGGATCAGCTTGCGGCAGATGTCGTAGTCGCAGATGTCGCCCATCACCAGCTGAACGCGGTGTTGTTCGAGATGCGCGCTGATATGATTGATGTCCGCGGCATAGGTCATCTTGTCCAGCACGATGATCCGGTGAGCCGGATAGGCATCGACCAGAGCGTCCACGAAGTGCGACCCGATGAAGCCGGCGCCGCCTGTAATCAGGATTTTTCGCACTTCAAACTCCTACCAAGGTCGATGCAATATTCCCGCAATATTCCGCTGTTCATGGGCAGCGGGAATTGGCTGCGCCACTTGTCCATGTTTAGGAAGAACTCGTCATGCACAATGTCGGGATCGCATACCAGTTCGCCGCCGCCATAGCCTTCCCGAATCCAGTCCGCCAAATCGCCGCAGGGCAGGGCGACGCCGCTGCCCAGATTGTAGGTTCCTGTGGTCCGGCGGACGGCCCGGTCCAACAGCAGATCCGCGCAGGTTTCGACGGGCAGGAAATCGCGACGGGTCGCCGGGCTCATGTCAAAATAGATCTTGTTTTTGCGCTTCAGCGACGTGAGCAGGATGCCCAGAAAGGACCTTCGCGGACAGTCTGGGTCATATTCGTATCCGAAGATGTTTGAAAGGCGAAATATTCCCGCACCGCCGGACATGGCCGCCTGGACAGCCTTTTCGCTTCGCGCCTTGTTGCGGCCATAGGCGGTTTCGTCCCCCTCCGCCGGGCAATTTTCTGCTGCGTTGCAGCGAACATCAGGGCCATAGACCCGCCGTGTACTGAGCATGATGAATGCCGCGCCCACCCGGGCTGCCGCCCGGGCGGCGGCGAGGTCGCAGTCGATGTCCTCACCGTAGGGACCGGTGCGATAGGCAGGGTGAAGGGCGAAATTGATCAGGCAGTCGGTCCCGGTCAGGCCGTCAAGCGCTGCATCGTGAGGCAGGGCAAGGACCGCAAGGCCGCGGGCTGCGGCAGCGTCCGCCACGGCGCCGGCAATAAAGCTGTGTGAGCCCCGGAGAACGACCCGCGTCATGAGCAGCAGAAAGGCGGGTTCAGAACGCGTTCGTACCCTTCAGCAGATGGCTGACGGTACGCATCAGGATGGAGATATCGAGGAAGGCCGACCATTCCGCCACATATTGCAGATCACGCCCGAAACGATCAATCAGGTGCCGTTCGGTCTCGGTATTGCCCCGCAAGCCACTGATCTGGGCCAAGCCTGTGATACCTGGCTTGACCCGATAGCGCGAATAAAAATTGGGAATCAGAAGGTCATAGAGAACGTCGCCGGCCTTGGCGCCTTTCGGATGGGGTCTGGGCCCCACCAGTGACATTTCACCGCGCAACACATTGAACAACTGCGGCAACTCGTCGGCGCTGGTCCGCCGCAGGAAGGCGCCGACGCGGGTTACACGGGGATCGTTGCGGTCGGTCAGTTTTGAACCAGTCGGGTCGGTAAGGTTGGTCCGCATCGAGCGGAATTTCAGCATTCGGAATGTCTTGTTGCGATAGCCCGCCCGCTCCTGGACGAAGAGGATGGGGCCAGGGCTGTCAAGCTTCACTGCGATCGCACAGGCGACCATCAGCGGCGACAGGATTATGAGCGCCGTGACGGACCCCGCGATGTCCATCAGCCGCTTTATCACGCCACCCCAACCGGCCAAGGGTGGTTCGCAGATGACCGCCGCCGGCATGTTCCAGGGACTGCAAAGCCGCTGCCGCCTGCGGCGCGCGTCGCGCCCATAATAGCCTCCGACTTCCGGGGCGGCCCGCACCACCGTGACCGCCAAATCTGTCAGGGCGACTGCGGCATCTCCGGCCGGCTCCTGACTGGACAGGACAATTTCATCGAGCAGGTTGGCCTGCACCAGACGAAGCAGGGCTTCAAATTCCGCAGGTGATCCGGCGAAGACGATTTCGACATCCTCACGCTGGCGCAGCAGCCTTATCATGGCGCTACGTTGTTCCGCATTGTCGCTTGCGATGGCGACAAGCCGAATCAGCGTGCCCCGCTGCGTGAGCCACGACTTGATCCCAGCAGCGAGTAGCCTGACAACACCAATGCAGGCCAGCAGGCCGCCTGCGCACAACGCAGCGTCTTGCCAGCCGGCCCCGGCCATGCGCGCGGCGCAGCCAATATAGGCGGCCCCTGCGGCCGCCCCCGGAAGTATGGACAAGGCGCTGCCATAATGGTCATGCGTGGCCGCGCGCCCAGCAAAGACCAGGATGGCATAGACGGCCGCCGTTGCGATCGCACTACTGAGAACGAAAAGGATATTGGCGTGCGCCATCGCGCCTGTCTGGAGCAGCAGAAACGCTGCGTAACCGATGCAGACCACCTCCATCGCGGCCAGCAGGTGGCAAGCGACGTGCTGGGAAAAGCGGAACCGGCTGACGCGGCGTGAAAACTGGTCGCTTCTGCCCGTCTCCAGCAGCGGGTATTCAGTGATCGTGTCCAACGTCACCAACCATTGTCGGGTGCTCTATCCTGCTCTGGGGTGAGGCACGGTTTCTTATTGGGCGTACCTTTATTCTGGAGGGTTGTGTAGAGCTGGACCCAACCTCGAAAACAATAGGCAAATTTCCTTCGCATATGCAATATGCCGTGGATCGTCTCTTGAATCCCGCATCTTGAGCTCATTTAGGACCTTTTGCGGCTCCTAAATAAAATCATTTTTGTGACAATGGCTTATAAGGCTTCCCGGAGCCATCTTGGCAAATGAAACTTTATCAAAATGTAACGCAGGACAGCAAAGCGAGGTCGGGGGTACTGCAACTGCCGCGAGGCCAAGTCCGTCTGCCCGCCTTCATGCCGGTTGGGACGGCCGCCACGGTAAAGGCGATGATGCCTGAAAGCGTGCGGGAAACCGGCGCCGACATCCTTCTGGGCAACACCTATCACCTGATGCTGAAGCCGGGAGCCGAGCGAATCGCCCGGCTGGGCGGATTGCACAAATTCATGGCCTGGCAGCGCCCGATTCTGACCGACAGCGGCGGTTTCCAGGTGATGTCACTATCCGCCCTGCGCAAGATCACGGAAGATGGCGTGCGGTTCAAGTCCCATATCGATGGCCACGAGGAATTCCTTACGCCCGAACGTGCGATGGAGATACAGGGGCTTTTGGGTTCGGACATCCAGATGGTCTTCGACGAATGTCCGGCACTGCCGGCGACACATGCCGCGATTGAGAAATCGATGGAGTTGTCGATGCGCTGGGCCAGGCGTTCCAAGGCGGCATTCGAACAGCAATCCGACGCGGAAAGGCAGGACCGCGCCTGTTTCGGCATCGTCCAGGGTGGAACCTATGCCGACCTGCGGCAGAGGTCGGCGCAGAAGCTGCTTGAGATCGGCTTCGACGGATATGCGGTGGGCGGGCTTGCCGTGGGGGAAGGGCAAGCGGCTATGTTCGACACGCTCGAGGCGACGGTGCCACACCTGCCGCAGGATTGTCCGCGCTATCTGATGGGGGTGGGAAAGCCAGCAGATATCGTCGGCGCGGTGATGCGCGGCATCGATATGTTCGATTGCGTACTGCCCACCCGCTCTGGGCGCAATGGCCAGGCTTTCACTTGGCAGGGGACACTCAACCTCAAGAACGCGCGCCACGCGGATGATGGCGGGCCGCTCGACGCCAACTGCCGGTGCCCGGCCTGCCGCCGGTTCAGCCGGGCCTATCTGCACCATACGGTCAAAAGTGGTGAAATCATCGCCGCCATGCTTCTGACGTGGCACAATTTGACATTCTATCAGGACCTGATGGCAGCGTTGCGGGAGGCGATTACCAACCGGACGCTGGCGGCCTTTGCGCAGAAATTTGCGGACCGGCAGGAGATCACCCAATCGGGCTGACGCGTAACCCGCGCAAGCGGGGCCGCCGCTTACTGGCATGTTTCCGCAAGTCGAAACGCGCACCTCCTGCGCGAGCCTCGCCAATTTTTCTATGTATAACAGCGGATTAGGTGAAAAAACCCAAAAAGATGAGCCGATGGCCGAGGACCGGATCAAAGTTTGGAGATCGGCGCGGGAATATATTTGACCTGATTGTGCTGCGAACATATGGTCCCGCGCGATTTCCCCGACGGGAATTGGCGTTGTGTGCGAGCCCGTAGCTCAGCGGTAGAGCATCTGACTTTTAATCAGAGGGTCGATGGTTCGAGACCATCCGGGCTCACCAGCCGACATGTTTCTGACAACGGAAAATGGCAGACCCTTCTAGCAGAGCCGCTGAATTCCAGATGGAGGCGGGCGCGCTCCGGCGCAGGCGCCTGCTGCTGGGATTCGCGACATCGGGCCTGGCCAAGGTCATGGCTGTGGGGGTGCAGCTTTTCGCCCTGCCGCTGGCGCTGCATGCTCTGGGCACGGAGCGCTATGCCGGATTCCTGGCACTGCAATCCTTTCTCTCCTGGGTGGGAATCTTCGGCTTCGGCCTGTTATATTCTCTACCCAAATATATTGCGGCGGCGCATGTCGAGCAGGACGAGGCCGCCGAGCGCAGCTTGGTCCGTGCCGCGCTGCTGCTCATGCTGTTGTCCTGTCTGGCGCTCCTGTTGCTGATGTCCGCGGTTGGCCTGATGGTGCCGCCTGGGCGGCTGGTTGCTGCTGGGCCATCGGGTCCGAGAGAGGAACTCGTCGTAGCCTATTTCACCGCCGTGGCGGTCAACGCATTGCAGCTCTTTTCCAGCATCCAGCAACCGTTGCGCAGCGGCTATCAGGAAAACCATCACTCTAACGTCTGCGCTGCCGCTGCCTCGATCCTGATGGCGCTTGGACTGCTGTACCTATCGTCGCACCAGGACACCATCACTGCCTTCATCCTGGTGCTCTACATGCCTATCACGCTGGCCTTTCTGGGCGACATCGGTCTTTTGTTCCTGCAGCGCCCCTATCTGGCGCTTGGCCACGCGAACATGAAGGCCGCGTTCCGCAAGATCGCCGCTCCCTCTGGCAATGCCATCGCCTACCAGATCCAGTTCGCCCTGGTGCTCTATCTTCCGACCCTGGTCGTGGCCCATCTCAGCACCCCAGACCAGACTGCCGCATTCGGTAGTGTGCTGCAGCTGGTTGTCCTTGGCATCAGTGGCCTGAACCTCATCCTGCATCCCCTGAACGCGGCCATGGCCAATGCCCACAGCCATGGCGACTACGCCTGGATGGAGCGTAACCACATGCGGGTGTTTTCGCTGGTGTTGACGGTGGGCGTAGCTGCCATCCTGCTGGGCGGCACGATCGGACCCTTTGTGGTGCGGCAGTGGATGGGCCCATCCATTCATGTATCGGGCCCGCTGGTTGCGGGTGCGGCGGCCTGTTTCCTCGGCATGGCGGTCATCCAACTGGAGTTCTTCCTGCTCTCTGCCATGGGCGCTTTGGCGGGTTCGGGTCGCGGCAGCATGCTGCTCGGTCTCTTAGCGCTTCTGATCGGCTCGCTTCTTTGCCTCAGATGGGGCGCGACCGGCATGGCGATCGGTGTTGCGAGCGGCATGCCCTTGTTGGCGGGCTGGCTCTTCCTGCGCGCGCGTCGTCAGCTTCGGGCAGGTTGAGGCCCTTATGCGGGGGGGCGGTTTACTTCGCCCGCAAGCGCCGATGCCAGACGCGCGCCATCCTGACGCAGCCACTCATCCAACCTCACCGCACCGAAACGGTGGACACGCGTCCGCTGTCGCGACGCCATCATTAGTGCCCCCGGATTGTGGGGCCGCCGATAGCGGCGCGTACATCACATGACCGGCATCTAAGAGCGCGGAAAAACCCGGATTGCGATCAACCGTTCTTCAGCCAAGATCGGGGTAACCACGCCAGATAGAATACCAGGAAAATGATGCCGCCGGTTAGCAGGCTCGTGCCCAGAGGGCGCTCATCGAGCATCAGAGCGGGCATGATCATCATCAGTATCAGGATGCGGACCGGAATGTCGCGCGTGCTGGTATTAAGCAGGATGAAGAAGGTGGCCACGACGATGCCCACTGCGGGCAGGGCCTGGTACCCATAGGAGCCGATCGCCTCCGTGGCGAGGAAGCTGGAATTGTAATTGCCCAGGGCATATGCGCGATCCATCTCGATGGCGATGGTGTGATCACCATAGGGGTAGTGCAGGAAGGCATTGAGACCCGTGATGTGGGACCAGTAGGTCACGGGGTGAGATTGGAAGAAGTTGTAGTAGAGGCCTAGCGCATTGGGCGTGACGCCATATTGGCGGAACAGCATCAGGTTGAGAATGCCGAAGACCACGAGATTGAACTTCAGCCCCGTATTGACGGGTGAAAACCAGTAGATCGCCAGCGCCACCCAGAAGGGGAGCGTCAACACCATGTAAAAGCGGAGCGTGGAATTACCAACAAAATAGCGGAAGGCGAGAAACAGGTAAATGAACCACATGGGCGAAAGGGCCGCCGCCTTGTACTGCACCAGTCCATAACAGATGATGTAGCCGGACAGGAACAGCAGCGCCAACCAGTAGCGGCGGAACGCGACGCAAAGGCCCACGGCCAGCCCGCCGAAGCCGAACATGAACATGTTGGCGAAGCGTTGGACATAGGCAGCTGACTGCATTTCTTCGGAATAACGGACGTTATAAAGATCGGAGAAGGAGACGATGTGGAAGTTCTGCGTCACGCCGATGCCAAGTACTGCGACAAAGGCCAGCAGTGTCACGCCCAACAATATCTTGTAGCCCCTATTGGTCAAAGGGGAGGGGATCGGCCGGAACCGGATGCGTGTTGCGACTGCCAATAGCAGGTAGCAGACGAAAAGATAGGCATAGAAATTCCAGAAGACGTCGGGCGAGGTGTAGCCGACCAGGAAGAATGGCGAGCCTATCGCAACGAATGTGTTGAACATCGTGAAGATGATCTGCGATCCGGTTTCCAGCCGTGTTCCGGCGGGCAGGAGCGCCAGCGGAGTCAGAAAGCAGAGCCAGACATACACATGCTCTCGTAACGTATCGTACTCCATATGGAAGTACCGATACCAATCCGACAGATAGACGGCCAGGGCGTATTTCAGCCCGAAGCTGAAGATCACCAGAAAGGCGTAAAGCCACAGGTACCGCGCGGCTTCGGCCAGATTCAGGCGGCCTGCCTCCAGGAGCGGGGGAGCCGGTTCAGCGCGGATGTCAGCAGCCGCAGAAATCATTTCTCACGGAAATGTTGTCGGAAGACGTTGAAGATAATATGCCTTCGGCGGCGCGGCAAGAGCGCTGGATCGCTGGTTTGGCTCTGGCCTTGGCCAGAGCTTCATGCTGTATTCCCGACCGTCAGCCTGCCCTGCAGGCGGGTCTGGATAGTTTGGAGGGCGCAGTGACCACGAGGGAGCTTGATATCGGGGCGATCGTCTCCGATATCCGGAAGAAGCTGTTCCTCTTCCTGACCGTCACCGGCAGTGTCTTCGTCCTGACGGCTGTGCTGCTGCATTTCAGTGCGCCGAAATATACCGTAACCATGGTCGTAGGTCCGATCACCGACAGCAGCAACCAGGCCGGCGGCAGCCTGGGTGCACTGGCCCGGCTTGGCGGCGTCAATTTGGCCGGTCTCAATAATTCAGCGGGGCAATTCCGGCTGTTCATCAGTGCACTGACGACGCGCGACACCGCCGATGGGTTGGCACGCGACCAGAACCTGATGCATCGCCTTTTCGACAACCAATGGTCGATCGAGAAGCAGCGTTGGAAGGGACCGGGTCTAATCAGCCGCGCAATCCGCACCGTCAAGTTCATGCTGGGTATTCCGGTGGAGCCCTGGCACCCGCCGAATGGTGAGCAGGTGTATGAACTGCTGAGCAGCAGCCTGCAGATCGACGATGATCCGCAGGCGCCGGTTGTCGCCCTGCGAATCCAAAGCTCAGATCCCAATACCGCAAGGCTGTTCCTGCTCAAGCTCGCAGACGTGGTGGACAGCACTTTGCGCGCCCGGGCGCTGGCGCGTGCCGACGGCTATATCCAGTATCTCAATGCGCAGATCGGAAAGACTACCGTGGCCGAATACCGCGCTGCGCTGACGGCCCATCTTGCTGAGCAGGAGCAGACCCGCATGATGGCGAGCGCCCACAGCGTATCCTTCGCTGCTCAGATATTCAGTGCGCCCGCGCGTTCGGCGCAACCCACCGCGCCCAAGAGCACCATGCTGCTTTTTTTGGCACTGGTGTTTGGCGCGCTACTGGGCGGCTGGCTGGCGGTGCGCGCGGCTCGGCGAGAGCGGGCAGCCGGGTACTGACCCGCGCCCGCGGGCTCGGTCCGCTCACTGGTAGAGTGGCGCGCTGGCGTAGCCGACGATCAGGCCCGGCAGTTGGTTGGGCGCAGGCTTTCCTGCGATCCGCAGATCCTCGAAGCGCACCTCGCCCACGCTCCGGCCGGGCATCCCGTGAATCACAGAGGTTGCGGTCTGCGCCGGAACGGTCAGGCGGCGCAGCGTGATATTGCGTATCCGGCCGCGTAAGGTGTCGGGCCTGTAACCGTCCACCTCCACCGTGAAATTCAGCAGCCTGTCGGGCCGGTCCAGGACCCGGATGTCCTCATAGAGGATGTCGTGCACATCCGCGCGGTCGCCATTGGCGATGCTGACGGCAACGCCGCGCGGTGGCAGGGCATGGAGAATGTCGATATCGCGGTAGGCGATGCGGGAGATTTCGGCGGCATGCAGTTCCGTTCCGATCATCAGCACTCGCCCGGCCCCGGCATTCATCGCCATGATCCCGTCGAATGTCACGTCGGTGACATTGCGGTCATGTGCGCCGCCGCCCGGGCCGTAATTGGTCGACTTGATGCAAAGACTGTCATCCATCGACTGGACATATCCTCCGTGCATGGCGACATGATCGCTGCCGTCGATATCCAGCCCGTCGCGCAGGGAATTGATGATTTTCAGGTCGCCAATCGTGACGCCGGAACTGCGAAGCAGGTGCACGGCCCAGGGCGCTACCGGGCCGTCGCCGTCGGTTCTGGCAAATTTGCGCGGCGCCACGACGACGGTCAGGCCATCGATCTGCAATCCGTTCGCTTCTGTGGCCAGGATGGGGCTGTCGTCATCCAGTGCCTTGACGCGCGGATCGGCCGCGACCGCGTCGTCGTAGAGCAGCAAGCCGTTTCCTGCGAGGGCGACATTTGGGGCCTCAACCCGGATAATGCCGCGCACCACCGCTCCGCCGGGAATATAGACACGCTGGCCCGGCCGGCGCAGGCTCAGCACGCCGATGTCGCTGATTTTGCCAGGCGCAAAGCGGATGTCGCCGGGCCGCGCGGTCCAGTCCCGCGGCGCGTTGGCGAATATCACCACTGGCTCATGACCGCCGGGCGCGCCGGCATCCACCTGGTAGGCGCCGGGACGGTCGATACGAAAATGCACGGTGCCGCCTTCGACGCGCACGGGAACATTGGCCGCCAGCCGCCGAACCGATGCGTGCTGCACCGGCGGGCCGCTGTAACGGATTGCTATATCCGCGTCGCCGTCATCCAAGTCGAAACTGGAGAACTTTGTTGCCACCAGCTGGATGCGGCGCCAGACGATATCCTTCTGGATCAGGCCGTATGTGAAGCTGCGCTGGCCATTGACCGTGACCTGCACGTCCCGGGCAGCCATAGCCTCTCCGTCCTGGGGCGCGGGATAAAGGTGCACTGCCGCCGACACCGGATTGGCGGCCAGAAATGTGAGGATCAGAAAAGCTAGAAAACCGGAACGCACAGACATACCCCGATCCGGAAGCAAATGCTTCCGCTGGTCAAGTTTCGCCGTTCCGATGCGAGAGCGTCAATCGCCGAGGCTGCGGTCTTCGGTGGGAACCAGCTTGATGTCGGCGGCGACCATTTCCCGCACCAGGTCCGCGAAACTCGTCTGATGCTTCCAGCCCAGCACGCGCTGCGCCTTGGCGGGATCGCCGAGCAGCAAGTCAACTTCGGTGGGACGGAAATAGGCCGGATCGACTTCCACCAGAATTTCGTCTCTCTGGGCATCCAGGCCCTTCTCCTCGACGCCCGTGCCTTTCCAGACGATCTTGCGGCCGATTTCCGCGAAGGCCAGTTCCACAAACTCGCGCACGCTGTGCGTCTCGCCGGTGGCGAGTACGTAATCGTCCGGCGTGTTCTGTTGCAGGATGCGCCACATGCCCTCGACATAGTCGCGCGCATGACCCCAGTCGCGCTTGGCATCCAGGTTGCCCAGATAGAGCCTGGAGCCGCGGCCGTGATGGATGGCTGCGACGGCACGGGTAATCTTGCGGGTCACGAAGGTTTCGCCGCGCGTCGGGCCCTCGTGATTGAACAGAATGCCGTTTGAGGCGTGCATGCCATAGGCTTCGCGGTAATTGACCGTGACCCAATAGGCGTAGAGTTTGGCGGCGGCATAGGGGCTGCGCGGATAGAAGGGGGTTTCCTCGTTCTGCGGCACCGCCTGCACCTTGCCATATAGTTCGGAGGTCGAAGCCTGGTAGAAGCGAGTCTTCGTTTCCATCTTCAGGATGCGGATCGCCTCCAGAATGCGCAGCGCGCCGATGCCGTCGGCATTGGCGGTATATTCCGGTGTCTCGAAACTGACCCACACATGGCTTTGCGCTGCCAGATTGTAGATTTCGTCCGGCTGGATGTCCTGGATCAGGCGGACGATGTTGGTGGGGTCGGTCATGTCGCCATAATGCAGGAACAACCGGACATCCTTTTCATGCGGGTCGCGGAACAGATGATCGATGCGTCCGGTATTGAAGGACGATGACCGCCGCTTCATGCCGTGCACGATATAGCCCTTGGCGAGTAGCAGCTCCGCCAGATACGCTCCATCCTGGCCGGTGATACCTGTGATGAAGGCGATTTTGGATTTGGCTGACATGAATTCCTCTGTTCGCAGTTCGGCGCCGTATCGCGAAAGGCGACGCGGCGCTATTTCCGGTATTTCTCGATCAGGCCCAGCAAGGCTTCGATCCGATGACGGTAGGAGTGCTGGTCCAGTGCATGCTTCTGTCCCGCGCGCGCGATAGTTTCGCGTTCTGCTTCGTTCGCCAGATAATATTTGATCTTGGCGATACAGTCTTGCGGATTGTCATAGACGCCGACATGCGTGCCGGGCAGGAACAGCGCCGGCAGGTTGGGCAGATTGTCGGTCAGAAGGAAGGTTCCCACTCCCGTCGCCTCATAAAGCCGCATGTTTCCGGCCATGCCCTTGGCGGCGTCGATATGGGAATTGAGGGTAATCCTGGAGCGGCGAAGGATATTGTACATATCCACTCCCCAGACTTCGCCGCGCATGCGTGCATGCAAGGGCGAGGAAGAGGGGATGCCCTTGAAGCTGGACAGGTAAAGCTCGATCGGCAGTTCGCGAGCGATCGCCTCCAAAAGTTCGATGCGCTTGCCATGGTTGGACGCCAGTCCGCCGACGAAGGAGATGTCGATATCGCGGGGCGGGGGAGGACCAAGTCGATCCAGCACACTGGAATCAAAGGCAAGATGAACATTTTCGGCCGGGATACCGCGAGATCGAAAATATTCCACGACCGCTGGTATCAATGAGACGCCGAACGTGTAGGGCGAGGCGTCGAAATTTTCCGGCGGATGGTTGCCATGCTGTACGATGATCGTGCGGCCCGGCCGCTTGACCTTATGCATGATGTCTGAGGTGACCACGTCCGGAATCTGGTTCAGAATGACGTCCGGGTTGGCCCGCGCGATCTGCGCCATCAGGATTTGCCGCTCGACCGGCGTGAGCGTCATGATATAGCCAAGCTTCCTGGCCAGCGGTTCCAGGAAGCGGCGGAAGGGTCTGAGCTTCCGCTTCAGACGCATGATGAGTTCGTTGGCGTCGGTCGGCGCCAGCGCCGTGGGCGGCGCCGGGTCGGGCACGTTCACGCCATTTTCCCGGGCCCAGGCGCTTTGCAGCCAGATATTGTTGACGTAGATTTCCTCGGCTTCATGGCCGAGTGCTGCAAAGCCGCGCGAATAGAAGTCGGAAACGCCAAAAAGCGTGTCGAACCGCGCCCGCAGTTGGCCGGCATAGGGGGCGTGTTCAAGCCCCGGATGGCGCAGGTAATGCCATTTCAGGAAGCTTTCGTAATCGGCCGTTAGAATGAGAATGCGCAAGGCGGTCTCCAGCAAGGGCGGCGTTTAGAACCGAAATCCGCCTTCGCCCGGTGTCTTGATACAGAAACCGGGCCGTCAGGAAAAGGGACTGGGCAGATCGGCGCAATGCCGCACCGGTTCAGCGTAATATATTGATATTGATGACGTTTTCTGGCATCAAAAATCATAGCTGCCGATTCCTGGCCATGCTATAGCCACCTTTCCTTCCTGCAGAGCGCGCCATGATAAGAAAGATTCTCAGTAGACTGACGATTTATTTGCGCGCGCTCCTGATGGTCGGCCGCACGATCAATGAAGCCAAGATGCTGACCGCCAAGCTGCTGGTCGACGCCATGCGGCAGCGTGGTGTGATCGCGGACATCAAGGAAACCGAATTCAAGGTTTTCTCGCAGTTCGGCGAGGATGGTATCATCCAGTATCTGGTGCACAGGGCGCAGATAACGCCGGAAGAGCGCGTGCTGGTCGAATTTGGCTCGGATTTCTATGGCGAGGCCAACACCCGCTTTCTTGTGATGCAGGATTATTGGCGCGCACTTCTGATGGATGGCAGCGAAAAGAGCATAGCCACGATCCGCAAGCAGCCCTATTTCTGGGAACGCGACATTAGCACGGTCGCCTCGTTCATCACCGCCGAGAATGTCAACGATCTCATCGGCAATGCCGGATTTCGCGGCAAGATCGGATTGCTGAGCATTGATATCGATGGGGTCGATTACTGGGTGTGGGACAAGATCGATGTCGTAAATCCGGTTATCGTCGTAGCCGAATTCAACAGCGTCTTTGGCCCGAGCCGCGGCGTCACCGTGCCCTACGATCCCAGCTTCTATCGGCTTGACAAGCATTATTCCGGCCTTTACTGGGGCTGTTCGCTGAAGGCGCTCGAGCTGCTCGGCGCCCGGAAGGGTTATGCCTTGGTCGGCTGCAACAAGGCCGGCAACAATTGCTTTTTCGTCAAGCGCGATCGGCTCAACGGTCAGCCCGCTCTCACCAGCGAACAAGCCTATGTCGAATCGCCCTACCGGGAATCGCGCGACCGCAAAGGCAATCTGACGTATGTGGCGGGCCGCGCGCGCCTGGAGATCATCGCAGATATGCCGCTCATCGATATTGCGAGCGGCGCGACGATCCAGGTGCGCGATCTGATCCAGACAGAAGGCGCGGGCTCTTGAACCTGTTTCAGCGCTATGTGGGCTCCGGCATGGCCCGGCGGCTGCGCAAGCGTGTCCTGCCCAATATCGGGATATTGCTGCGTACCTGGCAGGTGCGCCGTTGCCGCTGCTGCCAGCGCACATCGCTGCATTTGCAATTCGGCATCGACGAGGAATACAGCAAGTGTCTGCGCTGCACCGCCAATCTGCGCTACGAATTGCAGGCGGAATACCTGCGTGACAATTTCCGCCCCGAAATGCTCGACATTCTCGAGCTGGATCCCAATTCCTGCCTGCGGCCCATTCTGGAAAAGGGCCGCAGCTACCGGCGGACCTATTTCCGTCCGGGCCACAAGCCGGGCACGATGCGGCCGGATGGCTCGGTGATGGAGGATATCACGGCGCTGACCCTGCCGGACCGGAGCCTTGACCTGATCGTCTCCAGCGATGTCCTCGAGCATGTCCCCGATGCGGCTGCGGCCTTTCGCGAAAGCTTCCGTGTGCTTCGTCCGGGCGGCGCACATGTGTTCACCGTGCCGTTTGAGCCGCGCACAATCCGGCGCGCTGTCATCGAGGATGGCGCGCTGCGCCACCTGGCCGAGCCGGAATATCACGCAGATCCGTTGGATCCGCGCGGCATCCTCGCCTTCTGGCATTTCGGCCCGGACTTGCAGGAGCAGTTCGGCGACAGCGGGCTTGTCTTCACGCTAGTGAAGGGGCCGGAAGGCAAGCGGCGCAGCGTCGTCTGGGAAGCCCGCAGGCTCACCTAGCCGTGCCCCACCGCCTGCATCAGCCGGTCGAACGCGCCGTGGAAATTGAACAGCTTGTCATAGGTGGCGCGCGCCCGCGCCGCATAGGAGTCGTAATCGGCGGCGATGCGGGCCAGGGCGGGGCCGATGCCGTCGAAGTCCGAAACCCATTCCCCGCACCGGCATTCGCTGAGAATGGGTGGGCATTCCGGCATGATCACGATGATCGGCAGGCCGTGGCGCAGGTAATAGACGAGCTTGCCCGACGACGCCCAGGCCGTCGCCTCGTTCACTTCAGCAGTCTGGTAGCAGACGAGGCCGATATGGGCGCCGGCGTAGACATTGTCCACCTCCGCGAAAGGCACCGGCTTGAGCGACAGGAATGTACGCGCGCCGCCGGCCTGCTGCACGGCGCGCAGATAAGGCTCCTGCGGATCGCGCGGCTGGCGTTCATGAAAGACCAGCACGAATTCCTCCGGCCATGACGGGACGCTCTTGGCGATTTCCAGGCTCATCAGCGAGGTGCTGATGAAGCCGGAATGCAGGACCACCCAGGCGCCTGGCGGAATGGGAAAGCGGCGGCTGTAGAAATCCCGCTGAAGGCTGGCGGGCATCGGCACGGACGGCGCGTTGGGCACTTCCACATAATTGGGCAGCGGCGCGGGAAGGTCTTCCTCGATGATGGCGCGGCGCACGGGCGATTGCACGACCACGGCAAGCGCCTGCCCCAGCCGCCGGATCTCGTGCCGCTTCACCGCGCGCGAAAAGGGATCGGCCAGGTCCGTCAGCCGCCATATTTCCAGCGACCAGTAGATGAATGGTGTCGCGCGCGGCAGCGCAAAGTCCATCGCCACCAGGCTGTTCATGTCAAAGGCGATGGCCAGATCGGTTTTCCTCGCATGCCGGCGGCAATAAAGGGCGAATTGCGGAATCTCGATCAGGCCCAGCACCGCCTTGGCCAGCGCGCGCAGTCGCGCGCTTTTTTTGCGGACATTGTCGTCGGCCGTGATCTTGCTGAGTTCTTCCAGCTTCCGGCGGCGCAGCCGGCTCAGCAGCTTTCCGGTCAGCCGCCGGGTCCAGGGAACATACTCATGCAGGGCAATGCCGGCGGGCAGGTCCGCGGACGGCAATTCGCCCTGGGGCCGGTTGAAGAACAGGTCCACGTCATAGCCGCGCGCCAGAAGCTCCGTTGCCGCGCCGACCACGCTGACCGATATACTGATCCAGCCGTCGAAGAAGAAAATCGAAGCGCGGGGGCGCCTCGCGGGCACGCTCATGTCGCTCTTGCCAGGACATAGACGCCGAACGTCTTCTCATGCGGCGTGGCTCCGGTGAGCCATTCGCCGCTCTCCACGATCTCGAGGCCCGCGGCGAGCAACGCCGTCGCCAGACCGTCGGCGAAGAAATAGCGCATGACATGCTCCTCGGAGGCGGTAGTTTTTCCGTCCTCCTCGACATGGAACAGAATGCGGACCCGGTCCTTGTCGCGGTCCCAATAGGGCGTGGTGGTGCGGCGAATACGGCGACCCTCTTCTTCCACGACGCGTTCCCGGGCCTGGGGCGGATCGGCCATGACAGCCGGGCCATACCAGAAATCGAAGAGAAAGGCGCCGCCCGGCGCAAGATGCGCGCGCGCAGTCTTCAAAGCAGCAGTGAAATCGCCATCGCCTGCCATGTAGCTCATGACATGGAAAAGCGAGATGACCGCATCATAGGTCTGGCTGGTGCGCAGGGTGCGCGCGTCCCCTTGCACAAAGCGCAGATGCTCTCGGTCGGGGGCGGGCAGGGCGATCCACCTCTCTTCGGCATGCGCTAGCATAGCCGGGGACATGTCCACCCCCGTGACGTCATGCCCGGCCTTGAGCAGCTCAATATCGTGCAGTCCGGTGCCGCACCCGATGTCGAGGATGCGTAAGGGGCCGCCTCCGCAGATACGGCCTATGCGGTCGTGCACGAACTGTGCTTCGACCGCATAATCCTTGGTCCTGTAGAACGCGTCATATGAACGCGCATAATATTGACCGAAGCTCATCCCAATGCCTCGCGAACCGCTCTGGCGACTTCGATCATCTGCGCGTCTGTAAGCGCCAGACCCGAAGGAACGTAGAAACCGCGCCGGGCGATGCGCTCGGCCACTGGCAGGGAAAGATTCTGGAACATGCCGCGCCTGCGCAAGACTGGCTGCTCGTGCATGCCCCAGAAGAAGGGGCGGGTGCCGATGCCGCATTCGGTCAGGCGGCGCATCATTTCCTGGGCATCGAAGGGTACGCTGTCGTCCAGCACCATGCCGAACACCCAATAGACATTCTCCGCGCCGGTGCTGCGCTCGGCGGGCAGCTGCAGGCGGTTCTCGCCCTGCAGCAGCTCGCGATAACGTTTGCCCATGGCGCGCTTCTTAGCGATGTTGTCCGATAGCCGCTCGATCTGGCCCAGGCCGAGCGCCGCCTGCAGGTTGGTCATGCGGAAATTCCAGCCCAGCTCGTCATGCACGAAACGACGCTTGGGGTTGAAGCCGAGGTTCCGCAGTGACCGGCACTTCTCGGCGATGGCATCGCTATCGGTGACAATCATGCCGCCTTCGCCGGTGGTGATGTGCTTGTTGGGATAGAAGCTGAAGGTCGAGACGTCGCCCAGCGAGCCGCAGGGGCGACCTTTATAGGTCAGCCCATGCGCCTCGGCGGCGTCCTCGATCACGGCGATGCCCCGCTCTTTCGCAAAGGTCAGGATAGGGTCCATGTCCATGGGCAGGCCATAGATATGCACGGCCATGATCGCCTTGGTCTTCGGGGTTACTGCAGCGAGAATGGCTTCAGGGGTTGCATTCCAGGTGACTGGATCACAATCCACCGGGACGGGCACTGCTCCGGCTGTGAGGACTGCAGTAATACATGAAATGATGGTGAAGGTGGGCATCACCACTTCGTCGCCGCGCTTCAAATCGAGTGCCGCAACCGCCGCATCCAGCGCCGCCGATCCGTTCATCACGGCGATGGCGTGCCTTCGTCCGACTTCTTGCGCGAAGCGCTGTTCGAATTGACCAACGAAGGGGCCGTCAGAGGATATCCAGCCCGTATCCAGGCATTGCAGCACAAGTTCGCGCTCGCGCGCGCCAATCACGGGTTCGTTGACGGGGATCATGGGGTTTAGATTTCTTTGGAAAGAATGATCTTTTCCGGCTTGGCTCCGAAGCGGATTTTGTCGTGGCCGCCGGCATAAGGCCCCTGCTTTACCTCGATCATTTCCAGCTCGTCCAGCGCTTCAAAGCCATGTCCGCCCGTCCACAGGAGTATGACGTCATCTTCTTCGAGGACTCGGCTTTCCAGATAGGTGCGTTCGAAATCATAAAAGTCCACGCGCAGCCGCCCGCGGCGGATGAGCAGAACTTCTTGGGTCACGGTGATGCGACGCTCCACCTCGTTGTGTATATGAGGCTCAATCACCGTTCCCTTGGGGTGGTGCATGTAGCCCACCTGCTGCGCCGATTCGTCCGGGGTGACAAAATGCACGCCCGGCTCACGGAATGATGCACGCAGAATTAGGGCCAAGGTGTGACCCCCATAAGTAATGGTTTCAATTGGGATCAGCGGGCCCATTGGGCGCGGATACCTGGAGGGAATTGCAAGGGCATCTAGCGGAAAAGGCCCTGTTTTGGCAAGCCTTTCGGGGTACTGATTCTGGCCCACGCTGTCCAAAAATAGCAAGCGGGACATAAAAGTACAGAAAGATCACATTTTTCTGCGGAGCCTTTTCTGGCCATGTGGGGTAGACCCGGGAGTTATTATTGGGATGGAGCGCGCGTCTGTGCGACGATCAAGGCTGCTACGTTTAGGCGGCATGAGCCACGCTTGAACCAAGAAGCGTGATAAGCTGATGTTCCTAACGGAGAGCTAAACTTGGAAACGATCAGGCTCAGGTCTGCACGGCGTTTTGCAGCCCCCTGCCAAACTTGACAACACATCTGGTGCCAGCAATAAGGCTGCTTCTGCAGGGTGCGCTGGGCGTGTAATTGTCCTAAGGTCGCAGCGGCCGACGCTAGTAGATTGATGGTGGTGTGGCGCCTGCGGCAGCGAATAGATCTGTGTGGTTGGCGGCCGCAATTACCGCCTTGTGCTGGCTCTTCATCGTTTGGGCCAGCCCGCGGGGTTTCGACTTTACGGATGACGCCGCAGCGCTTGCTGACATTGCCTATGCCGGAAGTTTCCGTGCGCTGCTGAGCAGCTATGGCAGGCTGTGGTATCCTTTCTATGTCCTGGTCAGTGGCGACATCACGCTCCTGCGGCTGACCGACGTTGTGGTGCTGGGCATTTGCGGCTCAGTCTTCGCTTGGGCGCTTGTACAGTTTGCATTTCCCGATGGTTGCTCCCGGCTTATGAAAGCCGCGATCTTCGCCACGCTGCTGTCGGGCGTGTTATGGCGGTATTACAAGTGGCTGCCGACCCCAAACTACAACAGCCTGATGCTTTCGGGACTGATGCTGCTGATGGCAGCGTTATTGTTGCGTCCCGCCCCGGATGAGAGCCCATCTGTGGCCTTGCGCCATGGGATCGGCGCGGCGCTGGTGGCCGGTGTGTCTTTGGCCATTCTTGGCCTGACCAAGGCATCCTCCGCCGTCGTCATGGTAGTCCTCGCGCTGGCATGGCTTTGGCTGACGCGCCCCCGCAATGGGATGATCAGCCTGACCGTGGCTGCCATCAGCTGCCTGTCGGTGCTTGCCATCGCGGCCATTCTCATGGATGGAAGCATACCCATCTTCATCCAGTCCCTGAAGGACGCCTATCACGTGCAGACTCTGCGTGAAACCGGCAGCGGCGATTTCCACGGCATCGGCAATTCCATCGTCCAGCCGTTCTTGGCGCGTTACATCCTAAAATCGCTGGCGGTCGGTGCTGCGGCTCTCCTGTTGACGGGCATGGCCTATGTGACGCTCGTGCTCGCCGACCGGGAAGGCTCACATTTGGTGGGGCGGCGGTGCTTGGCCGTGGTTGTCGCCCTTGGCCTGGTCTGTCTTATTGCCTGGTGGCGCATCCAGAACATCCATGATCCGAAGGTAAACTTGGTCGCCTACGCCTGGTATTTCGCCGTGCCGGCCGTATTGGGCGCGGTTGTCCTGTGGACTTTGCCGGCATGGCGAACATCATCGGCGCACCGCGGCGGCATCTTCAGCGGGGCAATCATAGCCGGTCTTGTGCCATTCGCATTTGCCTTTGGCACCGATGTCCCGATCTATCTGGCGGCAGCGCAGTCATCGGTCTTCTGGATGGCCTCGGCCATCCTGCTCTGCGCCTTGTTGCCGGGCATAGCCCGGGAACGCGCTATCGTGGCGGTCGCCCTTCTTTCCACCACCGTCACGGCGGGCATGCTGGCGGGTGTCGCCGCGGCGCCGGGCCGTATCGGCGAACCCCTTTGGGAGCAGTCCGAGGAAGTCGTGATCGGGCCAGCGCAGGCGCATTTGCTGGTGTCAGCCACGACCGCCGATTTTCTCGAGCAAGCCCAGCAGCTTACCGCCTCCCACGGGTTGAAGCCGCGAACCACAATCATCAATGCCACCGAGACCGGTCCGGGCTTGCCGTTCGCCCTAGGCGGCATTTCGCCGGGTCTGGCCTGGCTGCGATGGGAAGGCAAGAAGCCCACGGCCTATTCTCGTGAGGCGATCCGCGTAAATCGCGACTCTCTGGCGCATGCCTGGATTATCACCGGCGAAGGCGGCGATGCCATCACGCCGTCCACCTTGCGGGGGGGCGGCATTGCCGTCAGCGGCGACTACAGGGCTGTGGGGCACATCCACCACCGCGCGTTCGGATGGGATCTCGTCTTCTGGTGCCCCGTACTGGATTGCAGGGATTGAGTTCGTTCCGGGCCCTGATAAAAGGACAAAATGGCTGCTGATGAAATCCCTGTCGGCCCCATCGAAAGGCAATCGGTCAGCGTCGTGCTGCCGGTCTATCGATGTGCCGATTGCATTGAGCCTCTGGTGGCACGGCTGGAGCCCGTTCTGCGCCGCATCAGCGACCGCTTCGAAATCATATTCGTGGATGACCGCAGCCCAGACAATGCCTGGCCGCTGATCCGGTCGCTGCAAGGCCGGCTGCCATTCGTTTCAGCTGTGCGGCTCAGCCGCAATTTCGGCCAGCAGATGGCGATCCGCGCAGGCCTATCGGTGGCCAAGGGTGATCTCGTTGTAGTCATGGATTGCGACCTGCAAGACCCACCGGAGTTCATTTCCGTCATCCACGCCAAGTTGCAGAACGGACATGACCTGGTCCTAACCCGCCGGGCGGAGCGCTCGCATGGATGGTTCCGCGTGGCGGCGGCCCATGTTTATTTCCGCGTCATCAGCGTGCTGGCGCATGTAAAGATCGATGGAAGCTACGGCTCTTTCAGCATGCTCCGGCGCAAGGTTGTCGATGCCTATCTGGATTTTTCTGAAACAGGCCAGCACTACATTTTTGTTCTGCGCTGGCTGGGCTTCAATGCCGGTATTCTGGAATATTCGCAGGAGGGACGCGCGGCGGGGAAAAGCTCCTATACGTTCCTCGCCCTGTTTCGCCACGCAATAAACGGGGTGTTCTTCCAGACTGCGGCGATGCTGCGCTGGATCGTAGGATTTGGTCTGTTCTTGGCGCTGCTGGGAATTGCCGGAGGGACGTTCCTGATCGGGCGACACATATTCATCCGCACCGTGCCCGGCTGGACGAGCCTTGCCGTGCTGATTGTCTTCAGTACTGGCGCAATCCTAACCGGATTGGGCGTCATCGGCATCTATATCGGAAACATCTTCGAACAGATCAAACGCCGTCCGCTATATGTGTTGGACGTGGTCGAGGACCGAACCGAAGTTTGGTAAGGGCTAGTCTTGGATCGCCAAGCCAAAGCCGGTGGCGCCATAACCATTGCCATTGTACAGCATATAGCGTGCGCCGCCATGGTTGAAGACGCAAGGGTAGCAGAGCATCTCGCTGTCCCACCCTGACGGTGACACGTCGATGCCGACGTCGGCGTCGCGGCGCTCCCAATTTCGCCCATCCACCGATTCGGCATAGCCGATGCGATATGCCTCACCACGAAACGCATACCACATCCGAAAAAGATCGCCGTCGTCCAATACGCAGGGACGGGCAAAGGCGATTTCTCCAAGAGCAGCGGCACCGATCACGGTCGTGCCGTCGCGCTGCCAAGTAATGCCGTCCGCCGACGTCGCGGATTTGATGACATGGTTCATGTCAGCCGCGTCCGCCCCCCAACTCAGATTGGAACCGTACCACATGCGCCAGCCGCCATGGCGATTACGCAGCACCCAGGGATAGGAAAGGGTGTAGGGGTCTTGCGGTGAACGGTCCATGATGGGGCCGGGCGAGATTCTCTCGAATACGCCGATACGCGTGTCGCCCAGCGCCAATCCGATACTGTTTCGCCATGGCGCGGTGACGCCCAGGTTCCACCCCATGTAGTAGAGATGAGCCTGCCCTGAGATATCCGCCACGCAGCCCAGGCCGATGCCGCTGTCGTCAAACGCGCCCGCAGCGCCCGGTGCCAGCGCCGGCACTTGGGAGACCATCAGCACCTTGGGCCGCGCTCCGATTTGCATATCGAGAAAGCCGACATGAGAGCGTCGCTCGCGGTCGCGGGCACTGAAGAAGACGCGCACGATGTCCTGTTCCAGCGGGACCGCAAAGGGCAGGGCGGCGTGGCTGTGCATCCACGGGATCGCGCCATCGGGGCAAAACACGAGGCCGAGCTTGCGCCACCCCATCGCTCAGATCCTTTTCAGGCGCGAGCTTGGTATTTTGGCAATCTCGGACGGCGTGGCGCGGAAGACGGTTTCATCGGGGGCGTCGGACAGCACCACGGCTCCGGCTCCCACCACGCAGCTGCGGCCGATTTTGATGTGATCGCGCAAGGTGGCGTTGACGCCGATAAAGCTGTGGTCGCCGATCTCGACCCCGCCGGAGATAACGACATGCGAGGCGATGAAGCAGTGATCGCCGATGGCGGAATGGTGGCCGATATGATTTCCGCTCCACAGTGTGACGCCGCGGCCGATCCGGCAGAAGGGTTGGAGCACATTGTTTTCCAGCACAAAAAGATTGGGGGCCGCCGCAAAGCCCCGCCAGATGAAGGCGTGCGAACTGAGATAGAAGGCAAGCGCATATCCCTTTGCTTCTGCTGCCGCCATTTTTTCCGACCGCAAACGGTTCAGTCCGGCGTAGCTGACGGCGACAAAGAGATCGAACTTGCTGGGCGGAAATTCGCTTTCGATAGCTTCAAACGGAATGACGGGGCGGTCCTTGAAACTGTCTTCTTTTACAAAGGCACCGTCGACGGTGAAGGCGGTTACGCTCCGATCAGAGTCAGTGCGAAAATAGTATTCCGCAAGTTCGGCAATGTCGCCGGTACCGAAGATCACGAGGGGTCTGTTCACGGCGCAATCCGGTGTTTGCTCATGCGCTGGCAGATGGATATGGACGGATCTACCACGAACGTTTGCTTAGCGACGACGTTTGCGTGCCTTGGAGCGGGAGGGACTGGTATGGCGGAAGCGATGCAATTGCAGGTGGCTGCTGCCAAGTCCTGCCGGTTGACTTCCATGCCTACCCAAATCCCTTGATTCAAAGCCCAAATAGTATAAGTCCTTATTCCTAAAGTAACAACTGGCCGCGAACCGACCGCTCATGTCCTTTGCCCAGATATGGCATTATCTTGGTCGCCTGGCGGCCGACGCCAGGTTTAGGTTTGCTGCACGGTTGATTATCTCCGGCGTCCTGGTTGCCGTTGCGCTCAAGGCCGCGAACATAGATCGCGTGTTCAGCACGGTCATACAGGTGCGATGGCTGCCGTTGGCAGCAGCCATGTTGCTATTCCTGATGGCCTCTACCCTCGTCTGCCTGCGGTGGCGTCTTATCCTGAACCGGATGGGCCTGACCCTGCCATTGCCATGGGTCGTGCATCTCTGCTTCAAGTCGGCGTTCGTGGGAGTGATCCTGCCGACTTCGGTGGGCGGCGATGTGGCGCGGGCGGCGTTGCTGCGCCGATCCGGCGCGGGCTGGGGGCTTGTGGGCGCCAGCATCTATCTGGACCGGTTTTATGGCCTCGTTGCCATCGGCCTGGCGGGAATGCCGGGCCTAGTCATTGTTGTCGCCATGGACCTCGCTCCGGCTTGGATGGCGCTTTCACTCGGTGCCGTCCTCGTACTGCCGATGCTCATCCTGACGGTGGCGGCGATATTGAGCAGCCGGTTGCGCGATCTCCCCTCCCGGCGCACGGGCTTGTTTGCGGGACTGGTGCACCTCGTCAAGGATATGGGAGCGCGGGTCCGCCAGGGTATCGTCAGCCGCGAGGTTTTTGCACCGGCCGTCGTCCTGTCCCTGGTGTCGCAGACCATCAATATCTTATGCGTCAGTCTTCTGGGCTTAAGTTGCGACATCAAGGCGCCACTGGGTGTCTATTTCATCTTTACGCCGCTCGTCTGGCTTGCCTCGCTTGCGCCAATTTCCATATCCGGTGTCGGCTTGCGCGAGATCGGTTTTGGTCTGCTTTTCCGCTCGGTGGGTTTGTCCTTCGAGCATGGCATGGTGCTGGGGGGGCTGATGTCGGCCGTGACCATCGCCACCGTCGTGATCGGAGGGCTTGTCGCGATGGTCATCCCAATGGCGGCGGGGCCGAGCCAGTTGTCAGGCTCCGGCCACTGAAATAGTTTGTCATGGCTCCGCTGGTGTGTCCGATGCCCATTGCTTTCAATCGCCCAAACATACCGGAAAAGACGCTTGCCTATCTGCGCACCGGGCTTGAAAGCACCATCTGGGAAGGCGACGGCCCCTTTACGGAACGATGCCATGCCTGGCTGGCCGCGCAGCTGAAAGCGCCGGCACTGCTTACCCATTCCTGCACCGCGGCGCTGGAGATGGCGGCGATGCTCGCCAGGCTGGGGCCGGGCGACGAAGTCATCATGCCGTCCTATACTTTTGTTTCCACCGCGAACGCCGTTGCATTGCGCGGGGCGGTGCCCGTATTCGTCGATATCCGCGATGATACGCTGAACCTGGACGAGACCTTGCTGGAGCAGGCGCTTTCTGCGAGAACGCGCGCCATTGTGCCGGTGCACTATGCCGGCATGGCCTGCGAGATGACGCAGATATGCGCGCTGGCCGCGGCAAAAGGCCTTTTGATCATCGAGGATGCGGCGCAATGCCTGATGGCGGGTTATCAGGGCAGGGCGCTGGGCACCTTTGGGCAACTGGGCTGTCTCAGTTTCCATGTCAGCAAGAACGTGGTGTCGGGTGAGGGCGGTGCGCTGATCGTCAATGACAGCATGCTGATGGAGCGGGCGCAGATCCTCCGCGAAAAGGGCACGAACCGCACGGCCTATTTCCAGCGCAAGGTGAATAAATACGAATGGCTCGATGTTGGGTCGTCCTACTTGCCCGGCGATCTGACCGCGGCGGTGCTGCTGGCGCAGTTGGAAGTGGCCTCAGAGCTTACTCGGAGCCGCCTCGCCGCCTGGAGATGCTATTATGCCGCTTTCGCGGAGGCTGAGGCGCGTGGGCTGGTGCGTCGTCCCGTGGTGCCAGATGGTGCGACGCCGAACGGTCACATCTTCTTCCTGCGCCTGCGCGACGGCGACGAGATGCGCCGCTACCGCGCCTGGATGGCTGGAGCAGGAATTCCAACTCACACCCATTATGTGCCACTGCATTCCTCGCCCGCGGGTCGGAAGTTGGGCCGCACGGCAACGGCGATGACGGTGACCGACCGGACCGCCGAATGCCTGGTACGGCTGCCGCTGTACGCGGACATTCCCGCTGAAGACTTGGAACGGGTCATCGCTGCCTCGATGGGCTTCTTTGCGGGATCGTGACCATATGGCCAGGACCGTCGTTATCACTCAGTCCAACTACATTCCCTGGCGCGGCTATTTCGATCTCATCCGGCAGGCGGATGAACTGATCCTGCTGGACAGCGTGCAATACACGCGGCGGGACTGGCGCAATCGCAACCGCATCAAGACGCCGGGCGGGCCGCAATGGCTCACCATCCCGGTTGGCAGCAAGGGCGCCTATGCGCAAACAATCGACGCCACTGCGATTTTCGATCCAAGCTGGGCTGAAAGCCATGTGCGTGCGCTGGAACAGAACTACCGCCGCGCAGCGAACTTCGATGCCGTCGCGCCCTGGTTGTTCGATCTCTTGCGCCAGGCCGCGGGGCGCGCCCTGCTGTCGCAGGTGAATCGCTTTCTGCTGGAGGCGCTGTGCCCCCGACTTGGCATTCAGGTGCCTATCCGATTCGATCGCGAGGTACTTCCGGATATGGATTTGACGTCTATTGATGCCAGCGAGAGGTTGGCTGTGCTGGCGAGTGCGGTAAAGGCGAGCCGCTATATTAGCGGTCCAGCCGCGCAGGCCTATCTAGATTACCGACCCTTCCAGCAGCGCGGCATCGCGGTGCAATGGATGGATTACAGCGGCTATCGCAACTATCCCCAATGCTGGGGCGTATTTATCCCGAACCTGTCCATCGTGGATTTGCTGCTAAATTGCGGCGATGACGCAGCTTCCTATCTGAGCCGTGACGCGGCCATTACAAACGGTCAAGAGTTGGCATGACAGATCCCCGTCTGACGCTGCTGCAGGGTGTCCGCGACTACTATTCCAGTAAGCTCGCGGAGCATGGACCGCATCCCAGCGGCGTCGATTGGAGTTCAGTCGAGCGGCAACGCGAGCGGTTCCGCCAGCTGACTTGCAATATTGGCGAGGGCCCAAATTCGGTACTCGATCTGGGATGCGGTTATGGCGCGCTGTGGGATTATCTCGTCGGAGAGGGAAAGGTCGTCCGCTATCTTGGCCTCGACATTTCGGGGCCGATGATTGCGCAAGCGCGCACCCTGCATGCGGACCTTCCCGATTGCGTTTTTGAAGTGGGATCGCAGCCGCGCCCCGGCTACGAGCATGTCGTTGCGAGCGGCATTTTCAACGTCAGGGCGGGCGTTGACCGCGCCACCTGGGAAGCTCATGTGCAGGACACGATGCGCGTCATGTTCGAAGCCTGTGAAAAGACATGTGCTTTCAACTTTCTCACGTCCTATTCCGATGCCGATCGCATGAGCCCGGCACTATATTACGCCGACCCACGGAAGGTGCTGGATTTCTGTATCACCAGACTTTCTCTCGATGTGGAACTGTCGCACCACTATGGAGCTTGGGATTTCACCGTTCGGGTACTCAAGCAGCGCAGCGGGGGGGGGGCTGAGGTAGACGGTCACTTGTCAGGTCGTATTCTTCCCGCCTAAAAGCACGCCTTGCCCCGACCGATTCCAGAAATGCCTTACGGATCCGGAATGACTGCCATGCCCGATAGCCCAGATCTGCTGCTTTTCTGCGGCGGGTTTTTTGGTTATGCCAGCGAAATCCGGCATGCGCTGGAGGCTCGAGGTCGCCGTGTCGCCCTCTTCGACGACCGTCCCGCGACCGACAGCCTGTCCAAGGCTACTCTCCGCCTGGCGCCGTCGTTGGTGCGCGCGCAGACTGAACGCTATTTCGACGGCATCATTGCGCGGATGCGGGGCAAACCCATCCGGGACGTGCTGGTGGTGAAGGCGGAAGGCTTTTCTCCAGACACCGTGCGGCGGCTGCGTACTGCTTTTCCGCATGCGCGCTTCACGCTCTATTTCTGGGACAGTTATGGCAATATGCCTGCCGACAGCCGCGCCAAAGCGGCCCTATTCGACAGGGTACTGAGCTTTGACCCGCGAGATGCGGGTCAGGACGAGACGCTGATATACCGCCCGCTATTCTTTGTGGACCGCTTCGCCCAATTGCCTGGCGTGGTGCAGGACATTGATGTGCTTTTCTTCGGCACCATGCATGGGGACCGCTTCCCGGTGCTGCAGCGAATTGCCCGCGCCCTACCGCCTAGCGTCCGATTCGAGAAATTCCTCTATTTTCCGGCAAAGTGGCTGTTCGCTATCCATGCCGCCCGCTACCCTGCCATGCTGAGGGCGGATCGGGGAGACTTTATCTATACCCCGAAGAGCCGGGCCGAGCTGCTAGAACTCCTGGCGCGGTCGCGTATCGTGGTGGATATTGAGCGGCCCGTGCAGTGTGGCTACACCATGCGGACGCTGGAGGCGCTGGGATCGGGCCGCAAGCTCATCACCACCAATGCCGAGGTTGCCAACGCCGATTTTTACAACCCAGACAATATTCTGGTGATTGACCGCGCTGCCCCGCAGATTGCGGCCTCCTACCTGGAGGCGCCCTACCAGCCCGTCGCCGCCGACATTCTCTATCGCTATAGCCTATCCGGCTGGCTGGACGACGTGCTGCCTTGATGTCTTCTTCTGCATCCAGCCATCCTTGGCTTGAAAAAGCGTGCGGTTCGTAGTTTTGTCGCGCCGCAGTCAGGAGGCCCCTCATGAAGGTCTTGATTACTGGTGGCGCGGGCTTCATCGGGTCGCGCCTGGCGGCCAGACTGGCCGGACAGGGTGCCACCGTCACTATTCTGGATACGCTCAGTCCCCAGATCCATGGAGTGGGCGCCGCCTTTTCCGGTGCACTTGAAAAGGTGGCTACCTGCATCCGCGGAGACGTGTGTGATCGGGCATTAGTCTCCCAACTGCTTATGGATGCGCATGTGCTGGTCCACCTGGCGGCGGAAACTGGCACGGGCCAATCCATGTACGCGGTCGAGAAATACGGCCAGGTCAATATGCAAGGCACGGCGATTTTGCTGGACGCTATTGTCAACGACAAGCCTCCCAATCTGAAGAAACTGATCGTCGCCTCTTCACGTGCCGTTTATGGTGAGGGCGAATATCAATGTGCTGCGCATGGCCGGGTGTTTCCGCACGCCCGGACTGCCGTCGACATGGCTGCTGGCCGCTTCGAGCCGCGCTGTCCGGTATGCAGCAAGAGCGTGACGCCGCTGGCCACGACCGAGGCGGCACCCTTCGGTCCGTCGTCCTTCTACGGCCTCACCAAGCAGGTTCAGGAACAGATGGTGCTTATGTTCGCGCAGACGCTGGGCCTGGACGGCTTCGCCTTGCGCTATCAGAATGTCTATGGTCCCGGGCAGAGTCTCACTAATCCCTATACTGGCATTCTGGCGATCTTTTCTAACCTGGTACGCCAGGGCAAAGGCCTCAATATCTTTGAGGACGGCCGTGAAAGCCGCGACTTCGTCTTCATCGACGACGTGGTTGAGGCCACCGCCGTCTGCGCCCGCGACGATGTGCACGGCGTGATGGCCCTGAATGTGGGCTCTGGTGTGCGTACTGACGTTCTGGAGGTGGCGGACGCCATTGTTCGCTATTTCAAGGCCAATGTGCAGGTTGAGGTGACGGGCGCCTTCCGTCTGGGCGACATACGGCACAATTTCGCGGATATCAGCCGCATTTCCGCGCTCACCGGCTTTCAGCCTCGCTGGTCTTTTGCTGACGGCCTCAGGGCGTTCCTCGCCTGGGCTGAAACACACACAGCCGCCGATGTCGGCTTCGACCGTTCGTTGGCTGAACTGAAGGAGCGGGGACTGATGCGGAGCGGCGCGAATAGTTAGGCGTAGGTCTCGGCAACGGCGAACAGGGCACCTGCCGCATCCTTGGCCGCCAATTGCGGCACAATGCCATCAAGCTGCCAGTCAATCGTCAGGTCCGGATCGCTCCACAGGATGGAGCGCTCGAATTCCGGATGCCAATAGTCGGTGGTCTTGTAGAGAAACTCCGCGCTCTCCGACAGAACCAGGAAGCCGTGAGCAAATCCTGGCGGAACCCAGACCTGCTTCTTGTTCTCCGCCGACAAATTCACCGCCACCCATTTTCCGTAGTTGGGCGAGGATTTGCGGATGTCGACCGCCACATCCCGGACTTCCCCCAGGGTGACACGCACCAATTTCCCTTGAGCGTGTTGGATCTGATAATGCAGGCCGCGCAGGACGCCCCGTTCCGACCTGGAATGATTGTCCTGCACGAAGGGCACATCCAGCCCGGTGATGCGCGCGAAGTCCGCGGCATTAAAGCTCTCATAGAAAAAGCCGCGGGCGTCTCCAAAAACCTTGGGTTCGAGAACCAGAACTTCTGACAGGGTGGTGGGCGTGACGGTATAGGGCATGTCAGTTGTTTAGCAGGCTCATCAGATATCGGCCGTAATTGTTTTTCTGTAGCGGCTTGGCCAGCTTTTCGACATCAGCCGCACCAATCCAGCCCCTGCGGAACGCAATTTCCTCGGGACATCCGATCATCAGACCCTGGCGGCGCTGGAGTGTCTCGATGAACATGGCGGCCTCGATCAGGCTTTCATGGGTACCAGTATCGAACCAGGCAAAGCCGCGACCGAGTACCTCGACATGCAGCTTACCCGCGTCCATGTATTTGCGGTTGAGGTCGGTGATCTCCAGCTCGCCGCGCGGTGATGGCTTCAGGGTGCGCGCCAAGGCTGGTGCGTCACTGTCATAGAAGTAGAGACCGGTTACGGCATAATCCGAGCAGGGCGCCTTTGGCTTTTCCTCGATTGAAACTGCGCGGCGTTTCTCATCGAATTCTACTACGCCATAGGCCTGCGGGTCGACGACATGATAGGCGAAGACGCTGGCGCCATCGGTGCGCCTGGCCGCAGCATCCAGTTGAAGCTGCAGGTCATGGCCGAAGAAGATATTGTCTCCCAGCACTAGGGTGCAGGGCGCGTCATCCAGGAATTTCTCGCCAATTATCAACGCCTGCGCCAAGCCCTCCGGTTTGGGCTGTTTGGCGTACTCAAAGCGCATGCCCCAATCGCTGCCGTCACCCAGCAGATGCCGGAAGTGTTGCAGGTCGTGCGGTGTGGAGATGATAAGCACGTCACGGATTCCGGACAGCATCAGGGCCGACAGCGGATAGTAGACCATCGGCTTGTCGTAGATCGGCATCAGCTGTTTGGATACCGCCTTGGTCAGTGGATAGAGGCGGGTCCCGGAACCACCGGCCAGAATGATACCTTTGCGCGCTTGAGTCATGAGGCGGACAGACGCTCCAGAACCTGAACGACGCCATCCTGCCACGGTGGCGGTGTGATTGCGAAGTCGCGGGCAAGCTTGGAAGTATCGAGCCGTGAATTCGCGGGCCGGACGGCTGGCACGGGATAGGCCGCGGCGGGAATGGGATTGATCACATTCACTTTTAGCGGGATTCCAAGTCTGCGCGCGTTGGTCAGTAGGAATTCGGCATAACCGTGCCAGCTGGTCTGTCCCGCGCTGGCCAGATGATAGGTCCCGAAGGGCGCATCGCCTTGCTGCAGCCTCTGAATAATGGTGGCGGTCGCCTGGGCGATGAAATGGGCCGGCGTCGGCGCGCCGATCTGGTCCGCCACGACGTTCAGCGTATCACGCTCCATCCCCAGGCGCAGCATGGTCTTTAAGAAGTTCGTACCATGTTCGCTGAAGACCCAACTCGTCCGCAGGATGACATGTCGCTGCAGGTTAGCGCGAATCTCTTCCTCGCCATCAAGCTTGCTGGTGCCATAGACGGACAGCGGATTTGTGGGATCGTCCTCGACATAGGGCGTAGGTTTTCGACCATCATAGACATAGTCGGTCGAATAGTGAATTAGCGGCACGCCCCGTTCCGCCGCCAGTTGGGCCAGCATACCCGGCGCTCGGGAATTGACCGCGAACGCCGCATTGCGTTCGGTCTCGGCCTTGTCCACGGCAGTATAGGCTGCCGGATTGACGATGACGTCAGGCTGCACCGCATGGAGAGCACGATTGATCGCAGCGAGATCGGACAGGTCGCAGGTGGCGCGATCGAGCGCGATGACTTCACCCAGTCGGGAAAGTGCCGGAACCAGGGAACGCCCGACCTGGCCGGTGCTGCCGGTAACGAGAATTCTCACTCTGCCGTCCCATACTGGCGGGTGACCCAATCGCGGTAGGCGCCGGAGGTGACGTTTTCCACCCAGTCGCCATGATTGAGATACCAGTTGATAGTCTTTTCGATGCCCGTTTCAAAACTCTCTTCCGGCCTCCACGCAAGCTCGCGCTCGATCTTGCCTGCGTTTATTGCATAGCGCCGGTCGTGTCCCGGCCGGTCCGCGACAAACCGGATCTGATCGGTGTAGGAGTGGCCGTCATTGCGCGGGCGCAGCTTGTCCAGGGTGGCGCATATGGTTTTCACTACTGAGATGTTCGGCTTCTCGTTCCAGCCGCCCACATTGTAGGATTCCCCCGGTTTTCCGGACTGCAGCACCCGACGGATGGCGGCACAATGGTCGCCGACATAGAGCCAATCGCGCACCTGCTTGCCGTCGCCATAGATGGGCAGGTGCGTTCCTGCCAGCGCATTGTGGATCACCAGGGGGATTAGCTTTTCGGGAAACTGATAGGGGCCGTAGTTGTTGCTGCAGTTGGTGGTGATGACCGGCAGGCCATAGGTATGATGCCATGCTCGCACCAGATGGTCGCTTCCCGCCTTGCTCGCGGCATAAGGGCTGTTGGGGGCATAGGGATTGGTTTCTGTGAAAGGCGGGTCTTCCGGCTCCAGCGTGCCATAAATTTCATCGGTGGAGACGTGCAGGAACCGAAACTTCGCCTTGTCTTCGTCCGTCAGCGACATCCAGTGGTCGCGCGCGCATTCAAGCAGGTTGAAGGTGCCCATGATGTTGGTCTGGATGAACGCGTCTGGCCCGTGAATGGAACGGTCGACGTGGGATTCGGCGGCGAAATGTACGATGGCGCGGGGCCTGTGCCGCGCCAGCAACTGCGTCACCAAGGCCCTGTCGCCAATATCTCCCCGCACAAAGATGTGCCGCCTATCGCCCTGGAGTGGCCCTAGCGTCTGCAGGTTGCCGGCATAGGTCAGCTTGTCCAGATTGACCACGGGTTCGTCGGACCGGGCTAGCCAGTCCAGCGCGAAATTGGCGCCAATGAATCCGGCTCCGCCGGTCACGAGGATCATGTCAGGGTGCCGAGGATCAACCAGGCCAAACGGTATTTTGCCCAATCTTCTAACCCGTCTTTATCAGTCGCGCCAAGCCCGCCCTGCCAAGGCTCTTTGTTGTGCGGCCGCAGTTGCCGCCAGCGGTAAGATGTCGCGCAAAACGCGGCGATTGCCAGCTCGATGCCGTTGCAAAAGCAGTTCGGGCCAAGGGTATGCCATGCGCCCAAGGCGGCGGGCGATCACCCGGGTCCACTACGCCGTTCCTCTGGCATTTCAAGGATCGTACGGGGCTCCGTAAGATGGAAAGCCCAGCGCGCGCGGTTTGGCGTAAGCGACTGACAGAGAAATATTTTTCCTTCACTGAGGCCTCGATGCTATGCTACATGGCAGTCGACCAACCACCTCAACGGGCAAGGGTTTTCTGATGAAACTGGTGCGGCTGCAGCGTCGCCATGTCTCCATGGCTGCGTTTCTTGCTCCGTTCGTGCTGGCGCTGCTGTCCCTGCTGGCCGAACCGTTGCAAGCCCAGCAGATTCCCCTGGATTCCCTTCAGCAGTTGCAGCAGCAGATGCAGCAACGCCAGGGCACGGGGTCCGTCTTCAACGAACAGCAGCAGCAGCCGGTGGTGCTTCAGCCGGCAGTGCCGCCAATTCCGCAATTGCTGCCGGATTCCCGGCTGGAGCAGATCCTTTCGGCACGCGCCCATGTGAAGCTGTCCCAGTTCGGCTACGACCAACTGGGTACTGGCCGGCCGGTAACGATCCCGCAGGCGGGCGCAATCCAGGACGATTATGTTCTGGGACCGGGGGACGAAATCACGGTTTCGCTGCGTGGCCAGGAAAATAACGAATTCCGTGTTCCGGTGGACCGTAACGGGCAGGTCGTCCTTCCGCGCCTCAACCCGATCGCCGCCATGGGTCGAACGCTTGGCAGCGTTCGCCGGGATATCGAGCAGGCTGTGCGGCGCGCATATGTGGCGACCACGGCGTCGGTCGCAGTGGCGCGTGTCCGCCAGATTTCCGTGCAGGTTTCTGGCGAGGTCAATTATGCCGGCCCCCGGCTCGTTACCGGCCTTTCCTCGGTTGTCGACGCGCTGGTGCTTTCGGGTGGCGTAAAAAAGACAGGGTCGCTGCGCAATGTCCGTATATGGCGCGGCAACCGGGAGTTCCCGGTGGACCTGTATGGAATTCTGACGGATCGGGGCAGCGCGTCCAACTTGCGCCTGGCCGATGGCGACCGAATTGTGGTTCCGCCGCTCGGCCCCACCGTCGCCGTCGCCGGCATGGTGCGGCGCCCGGGCATCTATGAATTGCCTCCGGGCAGATCGGCATTGTCGGTGCGCGACTTGATGAACTTGGCCGGCGGCCAGGAAGTGCGGGGCAACTACCGGCTCTCCCTGATGCAAATTCTGCCCAGCGGCCAGAGCCAGCTGGTGCCGCTCACCGGCGAAAGCGGGCAGGTGAGGGACAGCGAAATCCTGTTCGTCCAGCTTGGTGCCGACCAGACGGTCAGCCGGGCAACCCTGTCCGGTGGCACGGGCCTGGCGGGCAGCTATCCTATTGCGGGCGGCACCAAGCTCTCGGATCTGCTCAATGCGCCCGGCGCGCTTGGGCCATCGCCCTACACCCCCTTCGGCATCATCGTGCGCAAGGACCCCAAGACGCTGATTCGCCAGCTGGAGGCCTTCACCCCCGTTGCCGTGCTGAACGGTCACGAGGACAAGACCCTGCAGGGCGACGATGTCGTGCGCGTGCTGTCGGTCAGCGAGGTTCGGCTCCTGAATTTCGTCGTGCGGTCCTACCTGACCCAGCTCGCGCAAGATCAGAACCGAATCCGCAATCCCTTGGGAGCTTCCTCTGACGTCAGGAATTCCCTCGTCAACCAGTTGCAGGACCAGAACCGCCAGACCGCCGAACTGGCGGATTTGTCCAGTGTGCCGGCCATCATCCAGCGTCAGGATATCACGGCGCTGCTGAATATTCCGGCGCCGGACTCGGAGTTGGCGCGGGAACGCGCGGATCGCCAGCGGCGGATTTTCGAAGACACCCAGGCCCGCCAGTTTGCGGCGCAGAGCGGAGGCACCCCGTTGGGCGATCAGGGATCGACCCAGTTTCCCGGCGCTAATCCAGGCGCTGTCCTGGCCGGTGGACAGGCCGCCGGGCAGTTCCCCGGCTACGGCCAGGTGCCCGGCTATGGCCAGGGGCCCGGCTATGGCCAGGCACCCGGCTATGGCCAGGGACCCGGCTATGGCCAGGGGCCCGGCGCAGGCAGTTATGAGGGTAATGCCGGCTACGGCGGTTTCGGGACCTCGGGGACGAACCCGAATTTCCCACCCCCCGAAGGCCGCCGCAACGGCGAGGAATCCACCCAGAACTACACGGAACAGGCAGTCCCGCCCGGCGGCTATGCCTCCAACCGCGAAGTCCAGACCTTCGGCCAGCTGGCCCGCCAGCTCGATGTCGATCCGCTGATCCTGGTCAATTTCCTGATCGATCACCGGGTCCAGCTGGATGGTGCAGTACGCGGTCCCGGAAGCTATTTCGTCGGTCCGAGCGCTACGCTCGACGATCTGGTCCAGGCTGCGGGCGGCACCGTCAACTGGGCCGACGAGAGCGGCGTCGAACTCATCTCCACCGTCACCGACCGGGCCACGGGCCGCGCCATCACTGGACTCAAGGCTCTGCCGCTGCACAAGGGCATGCTGGCCAGCTATATCGTGCAGCCATACGACCAGCTCCGCTTCAGCCAGATTCGCACCGATGTCGGTCTTGGCTCAGTCACTGTGCAGGGTGAAGTGCGCTTCCCGGGCAGCTTCCCCATCCTGCGCGGCGAACATCTGTCCGACCTTCTGGCACGCGCCGGCGGCCTGACCAGCACGGCCTTTCCGGATGGCACGGTCTATCTGCGCCAGTCGGCAGCCCAGGCCGAGCGCGAAGGCTATGCCCGCGCCGCCGACGAGGTTCAGAACCAGTTGGTGATCGCCATGACGCGGGTGGGCTCCAGCAAGCTTGATCCAAATACCTTCTCTTCGATGCAAACATTCGTGTCTGAACTGCGCAACCGCCAGGCGCTGGGGCGTATCTCCATCGAAGCCGATCCGCGGAAGCTGGCCGCCAACCCCGCCCGCGATCCGCTGCTGGAAGCAGGCGACGTGGTCTATATCCCGCCGCGTCCCAGCACCGTTGCGGTTCTGGGCCAGGTCCTGCAGCCGGGCAACTTCGCCTATCGCAAGGGCGCGACGATCGAAGACTATATCGACCAGGCCGGCGGCTACGCCTCGACCGCGGATGAATCACACACCTATCTTGTGCTGCCGAATGGCGAGGCGCGGCGTGTGAACAAGTCCTGGCTCAGCTTCGATGTCGCCTACCTGCCGCCGGGCAGTTCCGTCGTGGTGCCGCGCGATGTCACGCCGCTGGACCTGCGCCAGACCATCATCGACGTCTCGCAGATATTCAGCCAGTTCGCGGTGTCGATTGCGTCCATCGCAGTCCTGTCCAAGCAATAGCCTGGACAAGCAACAGGAATGATCGGCAGCCGGCTCGCGGGCGGAATGCGGCCGACAGGACCCGCATGCCGGCAAAGGGGCTGTTCCGTCAGGACAGGTCGGCGAGAATCTTCTTCAGCGACGGCGCGATGTCGGGCCGCGCCAGGCCCACTGCGATATTGGCATGCAGGAAGCCGACCTTGTCGCCGCAGTCATAGCGGGCGCATTCGGTCTTGACCGCGTGGAAAGGCGCGCTGCCGATCATCTTGGCCATCGCGTCGGTCAGCTGAATCTCGTTGCCGGCGCCGCGCTCCTGCCGGTCCAGGATGGTGAAAATCTCGGGCTGCAGGATATAGCGTCCGATGATGCAAAGGTTCGAAGGCTCGGTGCCCGTGGCGGGCTTCTCCACCAGGCCCTTCACCTCGGTGGCATTGCCCTTGGCGGCGCCGGGATCGACCACGCCATAGCGCTTGATCTCATCCTTCGGTTTTTCCTCGGCCGCAACGATCAGACCGCCGCCCACCCGATTGTAGGCTTCGATCATCTGGGCCAGCGCGCCGGGCTTTCCTACCATCAGGTCGTCGGGCAGCAGCACGGCAAAAGGTTCGTCGCCCACGAAATGGCGGGCGCACCACACCGCGTGGCCAAGGCCCAGGGGCTTCTGTTGGCGGATGAAGCCGACCGAACCGGACTTGGGCAACATCTCCAGCAGGCTGTTGAGTTCCGCCGTTTTCTCCCGCTGCTCCAGCAGGGATTCCAGCTCATAGGCATGGTCAAAATGATCGGAGATGATGTGTTTGCCGCGCCCGGTGATGAACACGAACTGTTCGATCCCGGCCTCGCGGGCCTCCTCGACGGCGTACTGGATCACCGGCTTGTCGACGACCGGCAGCATTTCTTTCGGGACGGCCTTGGTGGCGGGCAGGAAACGGGTACCCATGCCGGCGACGGGGAAAACGGCTTTGCGAACAGGTCTGGTGGGGGACATTCGTGATTCCGAGGGGGTGAAATTTCCGGGGACGGATTACGAAAGGGTCTGTTTCATGGCATGGCGAGGCCATTAATGTCCAGTTTTCCAAGGCTTGCGGGAAATCGCCCCATGCGGAAGGCTGCCCTAACGGTTCTTCTGAGCGTCCTCTGGGCGGGAACGCCCGCGCGCGCGACCGGTTCCGCAGAGACAGTTCTGGCCGACGCGAGGGCCGCGCTGGATGCGGGTGACGCCGTCAACGCCCGGCGCCTGGTGGACGACGAACTGAAGCGGCCCGGGTTGGAGACCGTCCAGCGGGCGCGTCTGCTCGTGGACCGGGGACTGGCCTTCGAACTCATGGGTTCGCACGAACTAGCGCTGGTGGATTTCACCGCAGCCATCGACGCCCATGCACTGCCAATCGCCGAACAGGCCCAGGCGCTCTTGCAGCGGGGGTTCCTGCAGGACAGTCAGGGGCGCCTCAAGGACGCTCTTGGCGATTACACGGCGGCGATCCGGCTGGCACCGGACTCCGCCCAGGCGGCGCTCAACAACCGGGCCAGCATCTACCGCCGCCAGAACCGCTTCAGGGAAGCCAGGCGCGACTATCTGTCCGCGCTGGACGGCGACAACCCCCACCCTGAGTATCCCTATACCGGCCTTGGCCAGATCGCGGAGGCCGAAGGAGACATCGAATCGGCGCGCCGCTTTTACACCAAGGCTGCCGCCGCCAATGCGCACTATGTCCTGGCTGCGGAGCGCCTGGCAGCGCTGGGCGGATCGCCCGATCCCGCGGCCGATCCTGTGGGGGTGCATCTGCGCTCGTCCGGCGCCACCCCCCCGCCGGTGGACCCGCCCGTGGCGCCGAGCCCACGGCCGGGTGTCGCGGCCACGTCTACCCAGGCCCCCGCCCCCATGCCGCGCAAGGCGCCCCCATTGCGCCCGGCCATCGAGGGTGAGGCAGCGGCGCCCGCTGTATCCCTGGTGCAACTGGGCGCGTGGCGCAGCCGGGCGGATGCGGTAGCCGGCTGGAACCAGGCCATACGCAAATCGGATGGCGCCCTGGAGGGAATGGTCAGCATCATCCAGGCGGCAGACCTGCCGGGGAAGGGGCGCTTTTACAGGCTGCGGGTCACGCCCGGCCCGGAAGGGGCCCAGGCGCTTTGCGACAGGCTGGCCGAAAAACGGCTGGACTGCCTGATAGTTCCGAAATAATTGCTTCATATTCAGGCACTTGCGCCGCCGATCAAACGCCTTATGGTGCGCCGCACCTACGAATGCGGATCATGGCACCAAAAATTGCAATCACGGCCCTGCTGGCCTGGACCTTGGCTTGGGCTTGTGCCGATCGGGCAGCGGCGTCGCCCTGGGCCGAGGTGGGCGACAACCAGCTCCGCGGCGACATCGAGCTGCTGGCCGCGTCGGGTGCAGTGGATGACATCTCAACGCACTGGCCGCTGCCGTGGAATTCCCTGGTGGAAACGCTGGGCGAGGAGAGCCTTTCTTCCGAGCCTTTGTCCGTCCAGGACGCTGCCAGGCGCGTAATGGCAGATGCCAGGCAGGGCACCGCCGGCGGCTTTTCAGCCTCCCTGTTCGCGGACGCGACCAACCAGGCCGCCACCGTCTACGGCTTTGACGGCATGGGCCGGGGCGAGGGGGCGGCGCAGTTCTCGCTGGGCTACAACACCACCGGTTTCTCCTCGCGGATTTCGCTGGGCGCCTTCAGTCCTTCGCTGAACAGCCGCGACAACAAGGTAATGCCGGAAGGCACCTATTTCGCCTCCACCATCGGCGAGGGCGCGCTGGTCTATGCCGGCTATCTCGATCATTGGTGGGGACCGGGGTGGATCTCGTCGCTGTCGCTGTCGAACAATGCCCGGCCCATGCCCCAGATCGGTATCGAGCGGCTGGATACCTCGGCCTCCAGCTGGCCGATCCTGCACTGGCTGGGCCCCTGGCAGGCCGAATTCCTGGTGGGGATGCTGGATGGCCCGCGCATGCAGCGGGATACCTTTTACAACGGACTTCGCCTGACCTTTCATCCGCTGGACGGACTGGAAATCGGACTGGCCCGGACCGAGGAATTTTGCGGACAGGGACATCCCTGTTCGCCGCTGCGCGATTATTTTGATTTCAACAATGATCCCACACACGTCAACCGCACGAACGACCAGGGACTGATAGACATCAAATACAGCTACCGCGTGGGCGGTGTTCCCGTTCAGAGCTACTTGCAGGTGATGAACGAAGATTCCGATCCCATCTCCCATTCGGGGTCCAGCCATCTGTTTGGTACTACGGTCTTCCTGCCCACCCGCAGAAATCCGGTTCGGCTGACCATCGAATATACCGACAGCGTTGCCACCAAGGACATTTTCGGTTTCGGCGACGTCATGCACGGATTTGCCTACAACAACGGCACCTATCCCGATGGCATGCGCTATCGCGACAGAAGCCTGGGTTTCAGCCTGGATAGCGACTCCCGGCTCTTGTCCCTGCAGGGTAGCTGGACGGACAGCGCCGGCCGCTTCTACGAACTGAGCCTGCATCACGCCGTCATTTCCAATCCGAATATCCAGAGCTTTGTATCCCAGGGCTACAATGTCGTGACGACGGCTCCGGTCATCGCGAACATCGGCGAAGCACGGGTCAGCCTTCCCTTGTCGGGCATGAAGCTGGATCTGGCGGCAAGGCTGCAGGACGACCAGCCGCGCCCGGACAAGGGCTTTGCCGCCAGCATCGAAGCGGCCCTGCGCGTCGCGCTCTAGCGCCGGTTAGGATAGCGTTAAGCATGTTCTGCGCTTCAAACTGCGGGGTTGCGCCGGCCTAGCCGGTTCTTAAGGATCGAACGGCACTATCCGCCCTGGAGGATTCCATGGCGGTTCTTGTCACCGGCGGCGCGGGCTATATCGGCAGCCATGTCGGCCATGCCTTGCTGGATCGGGGCGAACAGGTGGTCGTGCTCGACAACCTTTCGACCGGCAACCGGGCCTGTGTCGGTGAAGATGCTGTCTTCGTTGAGGGCGACATCGCGGACGACAGTCTTGTCGGCTCGCTCCTGCGCCACCACGCGATCCGCTCGGTCCTGCATTTCGCCGGGTCCATCGTGGTGCCGGAATCGGTCGCCGACCCGTTGGGCTACTACGAGAACAATGTCGTGCGCTCGCGCGCCCTGATCCAGGCCTGCGTTGGCGCGGGGGTGGAGCATTTCATCTTCTCTTCCACCGCCACCGTCTATGATGCCGAGGCCCCCCAGCCCCTGGCCGAGGACGAGCGCAAGGCGCCGATCAGCCCCTATGCCCGTTCCAAGCTGATGACCGAATGGATGCTGGAAGATGTTTCCCGTGCCCATCCCATGCGTCACATGGTGCTGCGCTATTTCAACGTCGCCGGCGCCGATCCCCAGGGCCGCACCGGCCAGTCGAGCCCAAGGGCCACCCACCTGATCAAGCGCGCCGCCCAGGTCGCATTGGGCCGGGTGCCGCAACTGGACATTTTCGGCACCGATTACCCCACCGCCGACGGAACCGGCGTGCGCGATTACATACATGTCGCTGACCTGGCGGCAGCCCACCTGCTGGCGCTGGATGCGCTGCGGGCCGGCGCGCCCTCGGCGGTCTACAATTGCGGCTATGGCCGCGGCCTGTCGGTGCGCGACGTCATCAGCGGCGTGGAGCGGGTCATCGGCGGCCGCCTGGCGGTTCTGGAAAGCGCACGCCGGCCGGGCGACCCGCCGGTGCTGATCTCCGATCCATCACGGATCAAGCGGGCGCTGGGCTGGACGCCCCGGCACGACGACCTGGATGAGATCGTCCGCTCGGCCATCGACTGGGAGCGCCGCTTCAATACCGGCTGAGGCGCCAGGCGTACCCTGGCCGGACGCCATAATTCCGGCCCGGGCTCTTGTTATCGGCGGGGCAGGTCCTCATAACCGCCGGCCATGCGCAACTTCGACGCCACCTATCTTACCGCCAGCACCATCGGCTGGCTGCGCCGGTATGAGAACCACATTTCGGCGGTCTCGCTGGCTGGTGGTTTCGCTTTCGATTCCTGGGCCTTCGGCCAGATCGACCGGCCCGCGACCCAGGCGGTTTTCATCGTCTACCTGCTGGTGGCGGGCATCGCGATCGCGGTGCTGCACACCCTGGAATCCCGCCCGGAAGAACGGCGGCCCTCCGACCGGGCCCGCGCGATCGTGATCCTCATCACCCAGTTCGCGCTGGGCTGCCTGCTGTCGGGCTTCTGCGTCTTCTATATCCGCAGCGCCTCGCTGACCTCGTCCTGGCCCTTCCTGCTGGCGATGGTCGCGATCTTCGTCGGCAACGAATATCTGCGCCGCTACCACACCCGCCTGGTCTTTGTTGCCCTGCTGTTCTTCTTCTCGCTCTATTCCTACGCCATCCTGCTGGTGCCGCTGGTGGTGCAGCGCATCGGGCGGCTGCCCTTCCTGATCAGCGGCGTCATAGCGGTGGTCCTTTTCGCGATCTACATGCGCGCCCTGGCGCGGCTGGGGCATGAGCGCTATCACGGCGCACGCATGCAGGTTCTGGCCGGGATGGTGCTGATCACGGTCTTCATCAATGCCGCCTATTTCACCAAATTGCTGCCGCCGCTGCCGCTGGTCCTGACCGACGCGGGCGTCTATCACTCGGTGGAGCGGGTGCGCGGCGGGTACCGTGTCGGCTCGGAAGAGGAGCCGCCCGAATGGCGGGCCCTGTTCGGCACCTTCCCCCTGCTGCATATCCAGCCGGGCGCGCGAGTCTATATCTACAATGCGGTGTTCGCGCCGCGCGGTCTTCAAACCCTGATCGTGCATGACTGGCAGTGGCGCGATCCGAAGACGGGCGCCTGGGAAAGCCAGCAGCGGCTCGTGGTGAACATCGTGGGCGGCCGTCAGGACGGCTATCGCTGGTACACCTACAAGACGGGGCCTAGGCCCGGCCAGTGGCGCGTCAATATCGAGACGTCGGACGGTCGCAGCATAGGGCGGGTGCGCTTCGCGGTGGAGGAACAGGCGGTCCCGCCGGCGGTGACGGTTCGGACGCTGAAGGCCGGCGGCTAGAGCGCCGCGCGCACCCGCACTTCCGCCGCCGCGGTGAAGCCGCGGTCCGGGCGCGGCTGGTCATCCTGGGCCCGGACCGCCAGATCGACCATCATGTTGCGGACGGGCAGGGAGATCTTGCCCTCCACCATGTTGATCCGGACGGGTGCCGTGGTGACGATATTGTAGAAACCGCGCTGTTGCACATCGATGTAGGGATTGGAAACGTCCGCATGATTCAGCGTCAGTCGGTACTCGTAACCGTGGGGGCTCTGCCAGTCGCCGGATAACGACAGAAGTTGGGAGTCGCTGTCCAGGCTGAAGCCCAAACTGCGGCCCCGATAGCGCATGCCGTCGGGATATTGTCCATTATTGTAAGCGAAGCCATGATCCGAATAGCCCCAGAACAGCTGATAAGTCGGGATAGAACTCGCCCACTCAAGCGTTAGTCGCATGATGCCGCCATGCACCGGAGACCACGCGGATGCACCGTATAGATGGCTCACGGACTGAGGCAGAGGGTTGCTCTGGACCTCGTTCATTTCCTGGGCATAGAGCGAAAACGGGAGATGACCGATATGGCCGCTGTAATGGATGTCGATGAGACCTTCGTCGTTGGTCTGGTTCACCTGCTTGCTGTTGTTGCTGAAGTGAAACCACTCTGAAAGTGGACTGCAAGGACGGCCCGAGCCGCACACTTCGTCCATTCGGGCTATGCCGATTTCCAGTCCCGGCAGCGGGTTGAAGGAAAACCGCAAGCCGTTGTAGATCGTGTTGCGGGTTATCCGGTCACCATCCAGCAGGCCCACGAAGAGTTCCGCCTGCCACGGGCCCAGCCAACGCAGCACCGGCCAGGTGAAGGCCGACGTGTCGGCGCGCATGATGCCGACATGGGGAAAGGGGCGGGCATTGTTCGACAGAGACAGGGCCGTCATCCAGCCTGGCCCCCACCAGTGCGGCAGATAGCCGGCATAGACGATCGAATTGCCCACCAGTTGTGCGATGTAGCTGCCATCCAGCATCAGGGTCTGATGGTCGTACCGGTCCGTGGTCTGCGCGCCGACATTCAGCCGGATGGATGTCGTGTCCATATTGTACTGCATGGACAGTTGCGCCTGCGCATTCTCGCGCCCCAAGGCACTGAAATCCCGTACCACCGACGGCTGGTTGGTGGCGTCCAACATGGCGATCGCCGAGAAGCCGGCACTGGTCTGCTGCATGGCCTGCGTGCGCACCCTCCCGGCGGCGGCGGCGACATAATTCGGTTGCAGATCGAGCGCGCCGCCATCCTTGTCCAGCGAGGCATAAAGTCCGCGCCAAGAAATGGGCCACTGGCTGGTGATCCCGTCCACCATGCGGGCGGTGGCCAGTATCTCGATGTCCGAGCGCAGGCGCTCATCGCCCACCTCGGCCCAGGGCGAGGCAAAAGCCGAATGCATGCCCGTGCCGAAAAGGCAGGCAAAGACAAGCCCCAGTATGGCGCCGCGGCGGCCCGACATGAAAAATCCCGTCATCGTGACTGGCGAGCATCGCCGAATGCCCGCCCGGCAATGGCCCCGCCATCGCGCCGGTTCAGCGATCACCCCTTGCTGCTCGCAAGGTCGACTATCCCCCGAGAGCTGCGCAACATGCAATTGAAATGTCAGGGGTTTCCCGGTCCCGCGCCGGGCGCCTTGGCATCTAGGATGGAGGTTATGGCGGCGAGCAGGCTCTCAAAATCGCGCGGGCCTATGGCCCCGATGCAGCCGATGCGGAATGTCTCCTCGCCGGTCAGCTTGCCGGGATAGATCAGGAAACCGCACGCTGCCAGCGCGTCATAGAAGGCCGCGAAAGTCAGTCCCCAGGCCTTTGGCATGTGGAAGGTTGCGATGATGGGCGATTGCACGGTTTCGTCCAGATAGAGCGAAAAGCCCAGCCGCTTCATGCCCGCCAGCAGGACGGCGAAATTGTCGCGGTAACGTGCCAGGCGCGCGGGCGGGCCGCCCTCGGCTTCCAGCAGTTCCAGCGCCTTCACGGTTCCCGACACCACCTGAACCGGCGGGGTGAAGCGCCACTGGCCATTCTTTTCAAAGCCCTGCCATTGTGCCTTCAGGTCCAGGCTGACGGATGCGGCGGTCCCGGCTGCTTCCAGCGCCTGGCGCGCCACGATGGCGAAGGCGATGCCGGGCGGGCCTTCCAGGCACTTGTTGCTGCTGGCGAGAATGGCGGTGCTAGGCGTGCGCCTGAGATCGATATCGAACGCGCCAAAGCTGCTCATGGCATCGACGATCAGGGCGCGGCCTTCCGCGGCGACTGCGTCCGCCACGGCCTGAAGCGGATTGAGGATACCTGTCGTGGTCTCGCAATGAACCAGCAGGACGTGGGTAACGGACGGATCGGCCCTCAGTGCGGCGCGCACCGTCTCGGGATCGACAGGCGCGGATTGCGGCCAGTGCATGTAGCTCACCTGCCGCCCCAGCCGTTCGGCGATGGCGCCCGCGCGCGCGCCATAGACGCCATTTTCCAGCACCAGCAGCTTGTCGTCCGGTCCGATCAGCGATCCGATCGCCGCCTCAATCACATAGGTGCCACTGCCCTGGATCGGCACGCAGACATGGGTTTGTTCGCCATGCACCAGCGCCAGCAGGCGGCGGCGCAACTGCGCTGTCAGCGCGATGAAGGCGCCATCGCGCGAGCCCCAGTCCGACAGCATCGCCTCGCGCGTCTCGCGCGCGGTGGTGAGTGGGCCGGGGGTCAGCAGGATCATGGCGCAGCTCCAGCCAGGAAGGCGCGGAAACGGCGTGCCACATCCCTCGGCTTCACCGTGGGACGGATCAGCTTGGGCAGCGAGCCGGGCGCGATGCGTACATGCAGCAGGCTGGGGCCATCCTTGCCGCTCAGGGACTCAAATAGTTCGGCGAAGTCTTCGACGCTGTCGCAGGTCGCGGCGTTGCGGTAGCTGCACGCCGCGGCGATGGCCGCAAAATCGATCGCCGCCGAAACGGTGGGCTGGCCGCCGGTGGAGTCGTGCACGCCATTGTCCAGCAGGATGTGGATCAGGTTGGTGGGTGCCTGGGCGCCGATGGTGGCCAGTGTGCCCAGCTTCATCAGCGCCGCGCCGTCGCCGTCCAGCACCGCCACGGGCCGGCCTGTGTTCAGCGCCACGCCCAAGCCCACGCCGGCGGCTCCCCCCATCGATCCCACCAGGTAAAGCTGCTGCGGCCGGTCTTTCAGCATGAAGAGTTCGCGGCCCGACTTGCCGGTGGTGGCGATCACCGCGCGGTCCTCGCCCGTCAGCGCCAGAAAGCGTTCCAGAATTTCCGCTCGCGTCGGCAGTACGCCGCCTTTCAGCGCCCGCACCGCCTCCACGCTCCGGTGCGCGCGCGCTGGGCCCGCCTTCAGGCCCGTCGTCTCCATGCTGCCGTCCGCCATCACGAAGGCATAGCAAGCGTCCCGCGCGATGACTGCGTCCGCCTTCTCGAACGCGGCGGGCAAGGTGTCGGCGCGATTGGGCAGGGGGGCATGGGCAATGCCCATCAGCGACAGAAGATCGTGCGTGATCTGGCCCATCACCTCATGCTGCGGCTCGTCGGGCCGGCCCGGCTCGCCCCGCCAGGTGGCGATCAGCAGCGACGGAATGTGGAACGGCGCGTTCAGCGAAGTCAGGGGATTGACCGCATTGCCCAGCCCGGAATTCTGGAACATCACGATGGGCTTCTTGCCCGCCAGCCAGGCGCCCGCGGCGATGGCAACGGCCTCGCCCTCGCTGGCGGCACCGACATAGGCCAGGCGGTCGTCGGAAATCACGCCATTGATCAGCGGCGTCAGGAAACTGCACGGCACGCCGGTATAAAAATCAAACCCGCGCCCGGCGGCTTCGTCGATGAACTGGTCGGCCCGGATCATGTTCAGCTGAAATTGCGCGCCGCCGCCAGGTCGACCAGCGTGTCCACGTCCATCCAGTGGCCGTTGAAATAGAGAATCCGCACCTTGTGCCTGGCGGCAAGGCGGGTGAACAGCGCCGGCAGGTCGGCGGTTTCCAGCGTGCCGTCGGCCCTGGCCGCGGCGATTTCCTCGCGCAGCCACCCCGCGCCCGTGGCGCTGAAGGCGGCAAGCCCCATCCATTCGCCATGGGCCGGGTTGATGTCCGCGCCCATCCGCACCAGCCGGGTTTCGCCTTCGTCCAGATAGTCGCGCGAGGCGGGCCGGTCCGCCACCACCAGGTCGCGGATATTGGCGCCGGCGCGCGGGCTCTGGTCCACCGCCAGAACAATGTCGGCGCCGCACTCCAGAAGATTGTCCAGGATGTATTTGCGGAACAGCACATCGCCATAGACGATCACGGTTTCGCCCTCGATCGCATCCAGCGCGCAGGACAGGGAATAAAGTTCGCCCGTCTCGGCGAAGCGGTCATTGTCGACGGTGCGCAGTCCGTCCAGCCGCACCGTCTGCTTGCCATAGCCGCGCACAGCGGTAACGTTGCGCACGCCGCTGGAGGCCAGCGTGGTCACCAGCCGCTGCAGCAGCGGCTGACCGCGCACATCGACCATGCATTTGGGCCTGTCGTCCGTCAGGTCGCCCAGCGCGCCTTGCGACGCCGCCAGGATGACGGCGCGGGCAGAGGATTTGCGGGGGATATAGCGGCTCTCCGCTTCCTCCAGTTCATCATTGCCCACCAGCTTGAAGATGTCGTTCACCGGCGCGACGCGGTGCTCCACCTCGATCAGGCTTTCCTGCCTCTTCACCGTCTGGGCCAGCTCGCGCATCGCCGATATGGACGTGCGCAGCATGTGGTTGGCCCATATCACGGTGGAGATCTTCGCCGTGCGGAACTGCTCGGTCGGGGTGGCGTAATATTTGGTCGGCACGATCACCAGCGGCGCGCGGTTCTGCCACTGCTCGGCGAAGGTCAGGATTTCCGCGGCGCTTGACTGCTTGGAATGGATCAGGATCGCATCGGCCCCCGCCGCATGATAGGCCTCGGCCCGGCGCAGCGCCTCGGCCATGCCGTGGCCGCAGATCAGCGCCTCCACCCGCGCCACCAGCACGAAATCGTCGTCGGTCTGGCTGTCCTTGCCGGCCTTGATACGGCCGCAGAATTCGTCCATGTCCGCCATCGGCTGGGCTTCGCCGATGAAGGAATTGGTCTTGGGGAACAGCTTGTCCTCGATGCACACGCCCGCGACCTTGCGGTCGCAGAGCTTGCGCACAAGCCGGCGCACATTGTTGAAGTTGCCATAGCCGGTGTCTCCGTCCAAAAGGATGGGAAGGCGCGTGGCATCGGCCATCAGTTCCAGCTGTTCCAGCACCTGGGTCCAGGATGCCTCGTTGGAATCGCGCAGGCCCATCGACGCCGACAGTGTCAGGCCCGAACCCCAGATGCCCTGAAATCCCGCTTCCTCGACGATCTTGGCCGACAGGCCGTTATGCGCCTCCATCAGGAAGCTCAGCGCGGGCGAAGTGATCAGTGCGCGCAGGGCGGCAAAGCGCGAGGGCTCCCGCGCGCCGGACAGATTGACGCGCTCCACAGCCAAACCCGTACCCTTCCCCAGCATCCTTGTTCCCGAGCCTGCTTGTTTGATAGCGTGCCGACGCTACGCCAGCCCGGGTTTGGGTGCCACAAAAATGTCGAATACCAAAGCGGTGTGCACGACCGCCATCCTTCTGGCGGCTGGGGTCGGCCGTCGCCTGGGCCAGGACGGACCCAAGGTGCTCGCCCGGATCGAAGACCAGACGCTTCTGGAGCGGCATCTGGCGATCCTGGCCGGTGAAGGCATCGATGAGGTCGCCATCACCATCGGCCATCATGGCGAGCTGATCCGAAAGGCCGTGGCCGATGCGGGTTTTTCCGATCTGGTGCGCTTTGTCGAAAATCCGCGCTACCGCGACGGCAGCCTGATCTCGCTGTGGACACAGCGCGATCTGCTGCAATCCGGCAAGACTCTTATCCTCATGGACGGAGATGTGCTCTATGACCGGCGCATGATGCAAAGCCTTCTTACCGCGCCGGGCGAGGCGGTAATGTTGGTGGACCGGACGATCGAACCGGGCGACGAGCCGGTGAAGATATGCTTCCGGGGCGACACCATTGTGGATTTCCGCAAGAAGCCGGAACATGCCCACGACTGGCATGGAGAGTCGGTGGGCTTCTTCCGTTTCTCTCCGGTGGCGAGCGCCGGGCTGGCAAGGGCCTGTGCGCGCCGCATCGCGGCGGGAGAAACGGCGACCGAATATGAGGAAGCCATCCGCGACATGATCCTGGCCGATGCCGGCGTCTTCCACGCGCAAGACATCAGCGACCTGCCCTGGACGGAAATTGATTTTCCCGAAGACCTGGCCCGAGCGCGTCAGGAAATCATGCCGAGGCTGGTGGCATGAGCGCGCCGGTGGGCAATGTTCTTTCCGGTGCCGACCTGGCGCATTTCCGCGATCGCGGCTGGGTTGCGGCGCGTGGCTTCTTTTCGCTGGACGCGGCGCGGGACCTGTCGCGCTGGACCGATGAGATCTGTGCAATGCCGGAAGAGCCGGGCCGCCACATGGTTTATTGGGAAAAATCCCTGACCGATCCCGGCTGCAGGCTGATTCAGCGGATCGAGAATTTCTGCCCCTATCACGACGGCATGGACAAGCTGGTGCGCCGGGGCCCCCTGATGGCGGCTGTCGATGCGCTGATGGAGGCGCCTTCGGTGCTATTCAAGGACAAGATCAATTTCAAGAAGCCGGGCGGCACCGGTTTTGAGTTGCATCAGGACCAGCAGGCCGGCTGGTCCACCTATGCGCCGCTGTTCGTGACCGCGCTGATCTCCATCGATCGCGCCACCGAGGACAATGGCTGCCTGAAGATTGCCGACATGCCGCGGCCGCGTGCCATTCTGGGCGAGGAGTGGAAGCCCCTGTCGGCGGCCGATCTTGGCGGTCACGGGTTGGTGTCGGTGCCGACCGAGCCGGGTGATGTGATCTTCTTTGACAGTTTCGTCGCCCATGCGTCCGAACCCAACCGGTCGGATAGCCAGAGGCGCATTCTTTATCTCACCTACAACCGGCTCTCGGACGGCGACCATCGCGCCCAATATTTCCACGACAAGCGGCTGAGTTTCCCGCCGGATGTCGAGCGCGAGCCCGGGCGCGAATACAAGTTCCGTGTCTAGAAAGGCGTGACCGTTCCCACCCGTCCCAGCAGCGTGACCAGGATGGCGGACGTCAGCGTGCCTTTCGAGGGTTCGGGCAGCGGTGCAGGCTTTGCCGAAGGCAAGGTGCGGATGGCGTGCAGCGCCAGCCACGCACAGACAAGCCCGTTCGACACCCAGCGTGAATAGTCGAACACCATGACGAAGATCACCAGATAGGCGGCGCCGATCACGCCCAGCCCGAGTTGGGCCAGGCGCCGGTCGAAGGCGGACAGCCCGGCCAGGCTCTGGCGGGCGAAGCGCAACAGCGGCCAGTGGGCCGCCAGCATGATCATGTAAAGCGGCGCCTGAATCAGATTGCGCGGCAGCATTTGAAGCGTGTCCTGCCATTCCCGGCCGGGCGTGCGATACCACACTTCCGCAAAAGGCTCATGGAAAGGATCGAGCGCCCGCGCCTTCATATGAGCCAGGAAGGCGGCTTCCGGTATTGGCGGGGTGGCATGGGCCATCACGAACAGAAAGGCCGCACCCACGCACAAAAACAGTGCGCCGCACCAGGCCAGCCGCCGGGCATCGATTCGTCCCGTTGCCGCCACATAGCGTACCAGCATGACGAACGTGATTGTGGGAATGTAAAGCAGCGCATGAATGTGGTGCACGAAGATCAGCGCGACGGACGCCGCCGCCAGCGCCAGCGGATAGGCCGTGCCCACCGGCAGCAGCAGGGCGGCCAGCGCCACGATGGCCCCCAGCACGTCGAAATAGCCCAGATTGTAGAAGAAATTCTTGATGAAGAAGGGCGAGCCCACCACCAGCACCAGCAGCGGCAGCGTGCGGCGCGAAAATCCGAAATCGCGCCGGAACAGCACCAGGTACAGCGGCAGGGCCAGAAGGCTGCTCGCCACACCGAAGACGAAAACCACCGTGATCGGCACCTTGGGAAAAAACACGGCGGTAATCGCCCCCACCAGCCCGCGCCGGATGAATCCAAAGCTGTAATCGACCAGGAAATGCGGGTAGGGCAGGAACTGGACGTCGATGGCGATTCGGTACCACACCCAGACGGCGCACCAGGCCGCGTTGACGGCCAGCAGCAGGATGAGTGGCCGCGTGGCCCCTTGTTGCGACATGAATCATTCCTGCGGCTTTTCGGTCCTGTTGTCCAGTTGACGGCGCGCCGCTAGCATCCATCGCTTTCGGGGACAGGCTGGTGATCGGGACGGATTGGATCGAAGGCAGGGCCGGACGCGACGCCCGGCTGCGCCGGATCGCCGACTGCCTGTCCATAGCTGTCGCCAACCTCATCCAGGACCGGCTGCGCTTTGCCATCGCGGTGGCGGGAACGGCAGTGCCGATCCTGCTGGTCCTGCTGCAGATGGCGCTGCTCCAGGGCGTGCGCACCGAGGTCACCCGGCTCTACAATGATTTCGATTTCGACATCGCGCTGCTGCCAGTGACGTATGAATACATGTTCTCCAGCGGCGTCTTCGACAGTGTGCGCCTGGCCCAGGCCCAGGCTGTGGATGGCGTCGCCGACACCTTCGCCCTCAATGTCGATGGCGGCGCCTGGACCGGGCCGGCGGAGAAGCGCTCGCCCCTGATCGTGATCGGCATCGACGACAAGCCCCGCTTCATCCGCGATGCGGAAATCCGCGCCGGCCTTTCCGCGCTGGGCACCGGCGCGGACGTATTGGTGGACCGCTATTCCAGCGCCAATTTCGGCCCCTTGGCACCGGGCACCAATGCCTTTCTCGACGACCATCCCGTCACCATCGCCGGCCACTTCTCGCTGGGCATGTTCTTTTATGCCGACGGCGCCGCCATCATGCGCAACGTTTTCCTGCCGCCGCTCTCGGGGGCCAGCAGCCGCGATGTCCACATCGGCCTGATCGCGCTTGATCCGGGCGCCGATCCGGTGCGAACGAAGGCGGCGCTGATCGAGGCTCTTCCGCCCGATGTGCAGGTGCTGACGCGCAATGAGCTGATCGATGGCGAACAGGATTTCTTTCTTTCCACCAAGCCCCTGGGCATCATGGTGACGGTGGGCATGGCGGTGGCCTTCTTGGCCGGCATCGTGGTCTTGTGGCAGGTGCTGTCGGCCGAAATCATGCGCCGGATCAACGAATTTGCCACCCTCAGCGCCATGGGTTTCGGCGCGCCCTTCGTGCTGGGTGTGGGTTTCTGCGAGACCTTCCTTCTGGGCATGGCCGCATTCCTGCCCGCGATGCTGGTGGGCGCGCTGATCCTGCAGTTGCTGGAATGGGCCACGCACCTGCCGGCGGCCGCCACGCCCGGATTGATCCTGAAGGTGCTGGGCATCGTGCTGGTGATGTGCGGATTCTGTGCCGCGTCTGTCGCCCGCCGCATCGCCCGCGCCCAGCCCGCCAACCTGTTCTGACGGGCCACCGGAAGTATCGGTGTACCGACCCGGCCGCGGGCGATATTCCCATACTGGACGCGCATGCTAAGATCGCCAGGCGGGAGGCAGGATCTTGAAGCGATTTGCATTTTTCCGGGCGAGGGCCCTGCGCCCCGGCGCCGGCCTTTTGGGGCTGGGTCTTGCCCTGGTGATCTGTGGCGGCCCCGCCGCCGCGGCGGATCAGACCACCGGCGCGGTGGGCCGCATCACGCCCGCCAGCGGCGTGGTCGGCGTCTTTGCCGCACCGGCCTCGCGCGTGACCGCCATCCTGGTCCACACCGGCCAGGTGGTGAAGGCAGGCACGCTTCTGATGCGTACCCAAGCCACCACGCCGGACAGCGATCCCGACCTGGCGCGCCGCCAGCTCAAGGCGGCCGAGGAACTTGCCGTGCAGCAGGTGGCGGCGCAGACCGCAACCGTGGCGCTGGCCCGCTCGCGCTATGACCAGGCGAAGACGGCGCTGGATACCTACAAGGGCATGGGCAGCTCCATCACCTCGAAGAAAGAGATGAGCGATCTTTCCCACGCCGCCGCCGATGCCGGCGCCACATTGCGCGCCGAAGAGGCCCGGCTGAGGGTGGCCAAGGCCCAGAGCCAGACCAGCCTTGATGTCGCCAGACGCCAGGCCGAGGCGGCGTTGGCCGGCACCGAACTGCGCGCCCCCATCGACGGCACCATCCTGAAGATCGCCCGCCAGGTGGGCGAACAGGTGGGCGGCGATCCGCCAATCCAGATGGGCGATGTCCGCACAATGTATGTGGTCTGCCAGATCTACGAAGGCGACCTCTTGCGGCTGAAGCCCGGCATGGGCGCCACCATCCGCGCGCAGCCCCTGGCCCAGCGCTTGCACGGACGCATCGCAGATGTGGGCCGCATGGTCGAGACCCAGTCGCGGCTGGGCGAAGTGCGCATCCGGCTCGATCGTGCCGATCCCGCTTCGCGCCTGGTGGGGATGCAGGTCGATGTCACCATCAATCGCTAGGCCGGTCCTTGAATGGTTCAGAGACTTGGTCGGGGCAGGGCGCCCGGACCGGGGGCTCGGCCTTGCCTTCGTCTCCCACAATCGCGGCCGGCTGGCGGCCGCCACCGGCGGCATCGCCATGGCGGTGCTGGTGATGTTCGTGGAGCTGGGCCTGCTGCAGGCCATCCTGGGCTCGCAGTCGGCGCTGGCCGGGCTGATCGACGGCGACCTGGTGATCATGAATTCGGCGCGCACCAACCTGCATGAATGGACGCGCATTGCGCGCATTCGCCTGGCAGAGGCCGCAGCGGTGCGGGGTGTCGCCAATGCGATGGGCGTCTATGAAAGCGGCATGCTGCTGCGCAACCCGCCCGAGCGCAGGGTTCACCGCATCATCGCCTTCGCCATGGATGGCCAAACCCAGCCGCTGAAGGTGGGCGACCCTGACACGGTGCGCAGGGCGCTGTCGCGTCCCAGCGCGGTGCTGTTCGACCGGCTTTCGCGCGACATCTATGGCCCCATTTCGCCGGGGCGCACCATCGAACTGGACGGCCGGTCCTTCAACGTGGCGGGCTTTGCGCGCATCGGCCCCGACATCGTGATGGACGGCGCGGTTGTCCTCAGCGACGGCGCCTGGCTCTCGGCCGATCCCAATGCCCAGCCGGTGATGGGCGTGCTGCGGCTGGCGCCGGGAGCGAAGCTGGAAGATGTGCGCGCGCGGCTGAAGGTGGCGATGCCGCCGGATGTGGCGGTGATGACGCCGCGGGAGATTTACTGGCGCGAAGTGGGCTTCACCTTCCGCTCGGTGCCCATCGGCATCATCTTCGGCGCGGGCGTTGCGACCGGCGCCTTTATCGGCGCCATCATCTGCTACCAGATCCTGTTCAATGAAGTGGTGGACCTGAAGAAGGAACTTTCCACCCTGCGCGCCATGGGCTTCGGCCCGGGGTTCTTCCGCCGCCTGATCCTGGAGGAAGCCTATCTTCTGGCTGCGGGCGGTTTCCTGATCGGGCTGCTGGCGGCGCTGATCACCTATCGCTTCCTGGCGGGCGCCACGGGCCTTGCGATGCAGATGCACGCCGGCGCCGCGCTGTTCGTGGCGGTGGCGACCGGGGCGATGACCCATCTGGGCGGCCTGTTCGCCGCCCGCCATCTGGGCTCGTTCGAGCCGGCGGAACTGTACTGAGATGGCGCCCGCATCCGCCCTGGCACGCGAGGTTCCCGTCCGGGTCCGGGGGGTCAGCTACAGCTATGAGAACGGGCCCAAGCGCGTGCTGGACAATGTCGATCTCACCCTCCGGCGCGGCGAGTTCGTGGTGCTGACCGGCCATTCGGGCGCCGGCAAGACCACGCTTCTGACCCTGATCGGAGCGATTCGCAGCCTGCAGGATGGCGCCATCAACGTGCTGGGGCTGGAACTGGGCGGGCGCGGTACTGCCGCGCAGGAAGAAGTGCGCCGCAAGGTGGGCTTCATCTTCCAGGACCACAATCTGTTCGCGGCCCTGACCGTGTTTCGTACCCTGTGGCTGGCCACGGGGCTGACGGAAGAACCACCTTCGCGCGAAGCGGCGCTGGAAGAGGCGCGCGAGCTTCTGGAGCAGCTTGGCATCGGGCAGCATCTGCATTCCCTGCCGCGCCAGATGTCCACCGGCCAGAAACAGCGCGTGGCGGTGGCGCGCGCGCTGATCAATGCGCCGCAGCTGATCCTGGGCGACGAACCCACCGCATCGCTCGATCACCAGTCCTCGCAGATGGTGATCGGCGTGATTCGCCGGCATCTCGCCGCCACCGGCGCCAGCGCCCTGGTCGTCACCCATGACGACCGGATTTTCGGGATGGCCGACCGCGTCCTGCGCCTGCAGGACGGCCGGCTGGTGAGCGACACATGAGCAGGTCGATGAAAAAGGCGGCGGCCTTGACCTTGCTGCTGGCGCAACCGGCGTTGGCCCAGGCCCCGAATCAGGCGCCTGCGGTAGCACCAGCCGCGGCGCAGCCGCTCGATCTTTCCACCGTCGTGTCCGCGGCGCTGGATCACGGCCCCAAGGTGGCGCGCGCCGATTTCCGGCTGGCCCAGGCGCAAGGCCGCGCCCAGCAGGCGGCGGGCGCCTTCGACTGGCGCGCCAGCGCGCGCGGCGGCTGGGCCCGGCTTTACTATCCCAAGGTCCAGACCGTGGGCGGCGCGCGCGTGCTCACGGACGATCTGCAAAGCAGCTGGGATCCGGAGATCACCGCCGGCGCCAGCAAGCTGTTCCGCAACGGCATCCAGATCCAGCCGGGAATCACCTTCTATCCCGGCTCCGCGGCCTCCAGCGCCCAGACCATCGGCCTGACGCGCCCCCGCCCCAACCTCAATCTGCAGATACCGTTGTTGCATGGCTTTGACGGCACCAACGAGGCGTCCGCCAATGAGCGTGCCAGCCTGGAAGAGGTGGATGCCTCCAAGCTGGAGCGCGGCGCCGCCCAGCAGCAATCCACCATGGAGTCGGCCGAGACTTATTGGCGGTGCCTGGCTGCCGGCGAAGAAGAGGACGATCTTGAGGACAATCTGCTCGACGAGCAGACCTATATCGATACCCAGCGCAAGCTGATGGCTGCCGGCCAGATCTCGCCGCTGGCGCTGGAGAAGGCGCTCGCCGCGCAGGACGCGAAAGTGCGACGGCTCGATACCGTACGCAGCGCGGGCGCTCAATGTCGCGCCACCCTGGCGGCGCTGCTGGGCCGCGATTCCAACATGAAGCTGCCCACCTTGGCCGCGGCCTTCGCGCAGATGGACGGTTTGTCATCCGACGCGGCGGCGCTGCGCGAAACCTCCCTTGTTGATACTGCCTACCGCAACCGGCCCGATCTGCATGCGCTGGAACAATATGTTACCGCGGCGGGTGAAAAGCTGGCGGCGGCTCGCGCCTCGCAGGATCCCAGGCTCAATCTGGTGATCGACCCCAACGGCTTCTTCGTCACCTTCACCTACAGCCTGGAAGGCAATGCCGAACAGGGCGCCACCACCGCCGCATCGGCCCAGGCGGGCGAAGCGCGACTGAATCTCTCGCAGATGAAGGACCAGATTCGTCAGGATGTTTCGCAGGGGGTGGCGGCGCTGCGCAGTTCCCTGGCCGCACTGGCCGACCGGCGGCGCGCCGAAGAAACCCTGACCAAGGTGGCCGCTGACGCGCAGAGCGCGGTCGATTCGGGGGGCATGGACTTGGCAACCCTGCGCGGGCTTCAAGACCAGCGCACCGACGCGCGAATCGCACTGATCGAGGCGCGGCTGGAGTGCGCCCTGAATCTGGCGGCCCTGCGGCTTGTGACAGGTACCTTGGTGGTGGAGGGGGGCGATGCTGGTCCACGCAATGCTGTCCTGTTGAAATCGCTCCGTTTTTAGCCTCCATATGGCGGAAATTTCGCTGTTGTGGCGAAATTATTATGTTAGTTTCGCGACATCCTCATGGGGGCGATAACGGTATGAAGAAGGCTGAGCCGCACGGGGCCGACCCGGCGTTGGGTGTCACGCACCCCCGGCGCAATTCGGTTACCGATTTCGCACCCTATCAGAATCTGCAGCGACGTTTTGCCGACATCGACAAGCATGTCGGCGAAATGACGTTTTTCGAGCCGCGTGATGGCATCAACGGCAGTGTGATCACCTGGCGCGGCCAGCCGCTGGTCAATTATTCCGGTTACAATTACCTGGGCCTGTGCGGGAACCCTGAAATCTCGCAGGCTGCCAAGAACGCCATCGACAAATACGGCACCTCGGTCTCGGCCAGCCGCATCGTCTCCGGTCAGATCGACCTGCACGGCTACCTGGAGCGCGAGATCGCCGATTTCCTGGGCACCGAGGACGCGATCACCTTCGTCAGCGGCTATCTCACCAACGTGACGGTGATCAGCCATCTGCTGTCGAAGGCCGATGCGGTGATCTTCGACCGCGACTCGCACAACAGCATCATGACCGGCGCGCGCCTGTCCGGCGCCAAGATGATCACCTATGCCGGTGGCGACTGGGACGGGCTGGACCAGATTCTCACCGCCAGGCGCGACAGCTTCCGCCGCGGCCTTCTGGTCTGCGAGGGCGTCTACAGCATGGACGGCAACATCGTTGACCTGAAGCGCGCCGCCGAGATCAAGGAAAAGCACAACCTGATCCTGATGGTCGACGAAGCCCATTCGGTGGGTACCATCGGCGCCACGGGGCGGGGCATCTGCGAGTGGTCGCGCCTGCCGCCCTCCACTGTCGACATCCATATGGGCACGCTCAGCAAGGCGCTGGCCAGTGCCGGCGGCTATGTCGCGGGCGATCGCGGCCTGATCGAGTACCTGCGCTATCTGGCGCCCGGCTTCATCTTCAGCGTGGGTCTGTCGCCGGCCGACACCGCCGCGGCCCTCACGGCGCTGAAGGTGCTAAGGCGCGAGCCCTCGCGCCTGGCCGAACTGCGCGAGCGGGCGCGGCTGTTCCATGCGCTGGCGCGGGAAGCCGGTCTGGTTTTCCGTGGTGATGATGGTTCGCCCATCGCCTCGCTGATCGTGGGCGATGGCAACGCATGCATGCTGCTGTCGCAGCGCCTTCTGGCCGAGGGCATCTATGTCCAGCCCATCGTCTATCCGGCCGTGGGCCTGAAGTCGGCGCGCCTGCGCTTCTTCATCACGCGGGACCATACCGAGGAGCAGTTCCGCGCCACCATGCCCGTCTTGGCGCGGGAGCTGAAGCTGTTGCCGGCGCTTGGCCAGTAATCCCCACGCCCTGATCAGCGGCGGGTCCAGCGGCATCGGCCTTGCCCTGGCGCATAGGCTGGCGGCAAAGGGCTATGCCCTGACGCTTCTGGCCCGCGACCCCGCACGCCTGTCCGAGGCCCGGTCCGCCCTGGCAAAGACGGGCGCGACAGTGCGCGTGACACCCACGGACGTGCGCGACGAGGCTGCGGTGGGCGACGCGGTGGCGGCGGCCATCGCCGAACACGGCGCGCCGGACCTTCTGGTCGCCAGTGCCGGCATCGTCATTCCCGGCGTGTTCAAGCAGCTTCCCGCCGCTGCCTTCCACGACACGATGACGACCAATTACGACGGGACCCTCAACCTTGTGCGCGCGGCGCTGCCGGCGATGCTGGCGCGTCGGGCGGGCCGCATCGTGCTGGTTTCCTCCGGCGCGGGGTTGATCGGCCTCTATGGCTATACCGCCTATGCGCCCACCAAGTTCGCGGTGCGGGGCCTGGCCGAGGCGTTGCGCGGGGAGCTCAAACCCGAAGGCATCGCGGTCTCCATCGTCTACCCCCCCGACACCGACACGCCCCAGCTTCGCGAAGAGGTTCAGATCCGTCCCGCCATCACCAGCAAGATCGCGGGCGGCGCGCGGGTGCACAGCGCCGAGGAAGTCGCTGACGCCATCCTCAAGGGGGTCGAATCGGGCCGCTTTACCATCGCTCCGGGCTGGGAGATGGGGCTGCTCAACAGGCTGCACAGCCTCCTTGGGCCGCTGCTGCATCGTTTCTCCTTCGATCCGGTGATCGCCAAGATGCATGGCAGGGACGGCGGCGGCACCGCGCCAGGATGATCGTGCTTCTGGTCGTTGGCGGCCTCTTCGCCCTGGGCGGAGCGCTGATCGCCATCGCCGGGCTGGTGCCTGCCGGCCGCAAGGTGGCGGCTGAACTCTGGCCCTTCTATCGTTCCGAGTTCCTGATCGTCGGCGCCGTGCTGCTGCCGTCGGCGGCGGGACCTTGGCCGTTTGCCGTGGCGTTGGCCGCGATGGCGGCGCGGGGCCAATATGAACTGCTGGACCTGTTCGGCCGGGCGCCGCGTCTGCTGTTCCAAAAGCTGGCGCTGATGGCGGGAGCGGGACTTGCCGCGCTGGGCGTTCTGTTTCCCGAGCAACTGCCGGCAGCCTTGCCGGCGGTCCTGCTGGCCGTGGCGCTGGCGGGGCTGGCATCGGGCGCGCGCGGGGACCTGTCACTCACCCTGGCCAGCCTGGTATTCCCCGTGGCGCTGGTCAGCCTCGCCGGTGTGCTTCGCGCGGGCCCAGATGGCTTTCTGTGGCTGTTCCTGGTCCAGGGCGTTGTGGAGACCAACGATTCCTTCGCCCTTCTGGTGGGCAAGCTGATGGGGCGCACGCGGCCCTTCCCCAATCTCAGTCCGGGCAAGACCCTGGCGGGACTGGTGGGCGGCATGCTGGCTGGGGCGGGGGCAGGATTCGTCATCGCCCGGTGCCTGATCGGCCTGGCGCCGGTGCCCGCACTGGTCGCGGTCGCCGCCACGCTGCTGGCGGGGCTGGCGGGCGATCTTCTGGTCTCGGCGCTCAAGCGGGCGCGCGGTGCCAAGGATTTCCGGCCGCTGGCCCTGATCCATGGCGGCCTGCTGGACATCTATGATTCGCTGCTGTTCGCCGCGCCCGCGCTTTTGGCGTTGAAGGCGCTGAGGCTTGTCTGAAGGGCGGCCTCAGGTGTCCTTGCCGGCGATGAAGTCTTCGACCAGGGCGCGCGCCTGGTGGTCGGGGAACTGGCGCGGCGGCGACTTCATGAAATAGCTGGATGGCCCGATCAGCGGGCCACCGATACCGCGATCCTTGGCCAGCTTGGCGCAGCGGACGGCGTCGATCACCACGCCGGCGGAGTTGGGCGAATCCCAGACTTCCAGCTTCACCTCGCAGGCAAAGGGCGCGTCGCCAAAGCCGGTGCCTTCCAGCCGGATATAGGCGATCTTGCGATCGGTCAGCCACGGTACATGGTCGCTGGGACCGATATGGATGTCGCCGGCCGGCAGTTCGATGCCGGCCACGCTGGTGACCGCCTGGGTCTTGGAGATCTTCTTGCTGTGCAGCCGCTCGCGCTCCAGCATGTTCTGGAAGTCGGAATTGCCGCCGACATTCAGCTGATAGGTGCGGTCCAGGTGCACGCCGCGCTCATGCATCAGTTCGGCCAGCATGCGGTGGACGATGGTTGCGCCGACCTGGCTCTTGATGTCGTCGCCGATGATGGGAAGATTGGCGGCGCGGAAGCGCTCGGCCCATTCGCCGCTGGAGGCGATGAAGCTGGGAATGCAGTTGATGAAGGCGCAGCCCGCGGCCAGCGCCTCGCCGGCATAGAAGCGGGCGGCATTTTCCGATCCCACCGGCAGGTAGCAGACCACCACGTCGGTCCGGCTCTGGCGCAGCGTCTCGGCCACGTTGACCGGCGCGGCGTTGCTCTCCTTCACCACGTCCTTCATGTAGCTGCCCAGCCCGTCCAGGGTCGGACCGCGCGACACCACCACATCGTTGGCGGGCGGATCGGCGAAGCGGATCGTGTTGTTGGGCTCGGCCGCCATGGCTTCGCCCAGGGGACGGCCCACCTTGACCGCGCTGACGTCGAAGGCGCTGGCAAATTCGATGTCGCCGATGCGATATCCGCCCAGATTGACATGCATCAGGCCCGGCACGGCATCGTCGTCCGCCGCGTCGCGATAGAAGCTGACGCCCTGCACCAGCGAAGAGGCGCAGTTGCCCACGCCGACAATACCGACTCGAAGTTTTCTGCTCATGGATGGATATGCGCCGGGTGGGGATACGCGCCTTGGCCGTGGCTCTTGAACTCCGTCACCTGCTCTTGGGTCCCCCTCGCGCCCGGATGATCCCGTGACAGGCCTTGCGGCCGGCTCCTGCGCTTCTCAAGGGCAAGCTACCCACCCCACCCCTTCTGGTCAACGCCCGTGCGTGTATGATCCCGCGCCATGGAAACAGACGCAAAAATCGGCAGGACAGGGCGGCACCACCCGGTGGCGGCGCTTTTTCGGGCCTATGCCGCCGACAAGGCGGGCGAGGAATGGCACGGTGAATGGGGCGCGGCACTGCTCTACCGGCCCGCAGCCATCCTGGCGGCGCCTGTGCTGCTGCGGCTGGGCGTGCCGGCCACGGTCGTCACCCTTTGCTCGCTGTTGCTGGCGCTCAGCCTGCCCTTGGTGGCGTGGGTCTGGGGCGCGGTGGCGGTGGGGCTGATCGCGGTCCTGACCGGCGTCCTGGACTGCCTGGACGGAACCATCGCGCGGGCCAGCAACAGCGTCAGCCGCACCGGCCATTATCTGGACTTCGTCACCGACATCATCTTTCGCGCCGGCTTCTACGCTGCGATCGGTCTTCTGGCCGCCGGCGCCACGCCCCTGTGGCTGAAGGGCTGGACGCTGCCGCTGGCGCTGGTGGCCGCGCTCCTGGCCATCGCCGCGCGTCTCTGCCGCGTCTATGCCGAAAAGATGTCGGGGGCGGCGCCCTATGGCGCACCTGCCAGGCGCGAGCCTTTCACCCTGCTGTTCTCGGCCATCAGCGGCCTTGATTCTCTGATGCCGCTGGCGGTGCTTGTGCTGGGCGTGACCGGCGGCATGGGCTGGCTGGTGCTGTGGCTTCTGGCTTATGCGACGCTGGATTTTCTTTATACCCAGGTCGCGGCGCTGCGCCGCATGGCCTGAAGCCATGAAGATCCTGGTCGTCTGCCCCTATGACATCGACAGGCCGGGGGGCGTGCAGCGCCACATCCTGGATACCGGGGCGGCACTTGCCGAGCTGGGCCATGACGTGACCCTGCTGGCGCCCCTGACGGCAACGCCGCCCATGGCTCCGCCGCCCGGCGTCGCGATCGAGCGGCTGGGCCGCTCACGCGTCATCGGCCTTGGCGGCACGCGGTTCGAGATTTCCCTTCCACTGGGGGCGGAGCGCCGCCGCCTGCGCACACTGATGCAGACCGGCGGCTTCGATATCGCCTGTTTCCACACGGCATGGACACCGTTCCTGGCGCCGCTGGCGCTCAAGTATTTTCCCGGTCCCGCCATCGCGATGTTCCATGATACGCCGGGCGACGGGGCCGTCGGGCGGATCATGTCGGCGCTGTTCCGCCGCATCAGCAAGATGCTGCTGCCGCGTTTTGAGGCCATCCTTACGCCATCGAAATCGCCCCAGGGCCACCTGGTGGCGGCGCCCGGCCAGCGGATGGAGGTCTTTCCACCCTGCACCGATCTTCGCCGCTTCCGCCAATCCCCATCGCAGCCTGGCTTCACGGGCGGCCCGCTGAACATTCTCTATCTGGGACGACTGGAGCCACGCAAAGGCGCACGCATCCTGCTTCAGGCCTACAGGCAGCTTTGCGAGACAGTGCCGGGCGTGCGCCTGATCGTGGCGGGCGCGGGGCCGGAAGAACAGGCCCTGCGCGCCTATGCGGCGGATTTGCCCGATGCCGTCTTTGTCGGCGCACCAGCCGATGCCGCGCCCTGGTTTGCGGCGGCGGACATCTTCTGTGCGCCCTCGCCCTATGGCGAGAGCTTCGGCATCGTGATCGCCGAGGCGATGAGCGCGGGCAAGCCGGTGGTGGCCGCGGCCAATCCCGGATATCGCACGGTACTGACGGACGAGGCCGCGCGTTTCCTGGTGCCGCCCGGCGATGTGCCGGCGCTGGCGGACGCGCTCAGGACACTGGTGCAGGATTCAAACCTTCGCGCCCGCCTGGGCGCCTGGGGCAGGGCCACGGCGCCATCCTATGACTGCCGCACGCGGGCGCCGAGCCTGGTGGAGATTTTCCGCGATGCGATAATCGCGCACCGCCTTAAAGCCGGGCGTCTCAAAGCTCGAAGCGCGACCTGACGGGAAAAGCCCGTTCCAGCCAGTGCCGGGCCGCGCGCTCCACGCCTTTGCGGGGATGGGCGCCGAAGCCGTCATTCAGGGCGATGAATTTCGGGTGCAAAGCGCCCGCGCGCCACAGCGCCAGCGCCGTGATGAAGGGCGTGTTCTCAAGCGGGACATAGGCACTGTCCGCCAGCGTGCGCGCCGGCGTCATCATCGTGCCCCGGCCAGTATAGTACAGAAACCAGGGATAGAGATATTCCGGTACCACATTGCGCGAGGCGCGAAACCGCGAGGCGCGCGTGTGCTCGAAGTCCCCCGCCCAGCGGTCGCACATTTGCGCCCACCATCTCTTGTCGATCAGCAGCGGTACGTGGTTGACCTCGCGTCGCCGCGCGGGCGCGAACGCGCCATCCAGCAGCGCGTTGCTGTAGGCGAGCGAACGGTTCCACGGCGACAGGTCGGCCCGGTCCGCGGCCGCGGGCGGCTGGGCAAAGCGCAGGCGCGGAAACAGCCGCACCTTGCCGTCCTCGGTCAGGAAATCGGCCATCGTCACCGGCCGGCCGAACAGCATGTCGTCTTCCACATAGACGAAGCGGTCCGACAGGCCTTCCAGCCGGTACAGCGCCGACAGGATGGCAAAGGAATTGAAGGTGGGCAGGAAGCGCGGTTCCAGGATCGCATCGTGATGGATGACGCTGAGCCCCTCGGCGTTCGGGTTCAGCCAGCGGGGAATTTGCGGCGACGCCGTGACCAGATAGACGCGCCGCACCCAGGGGCAATGAACCAGCGAGCGCATGCTGTATTTCAGCAGGTCCAGATTGTCGCGCGTGCGGTTGGGATTCAGGTCATGGCCCGTCGCGGCATACCGCGCCAGCGTGTCGGCATAGCCGGGCCAGGTGTCGTCAACCCAGGTGTAGACGATGTCGGTCGGCATGTCAGGCATGAAGGGGGCGGCTCTCGGCGGCCGGTCCGCCGACTTTCCAGGCGCCGGCGAAATATCTCAGCATGATGGAATTGTTGCGGTTCTCATCGCCCCCGCTGCCGCGATTGATCCAGCCCAAGCTGGACCGTTTGTACTGCGCCAGATGCCGCTTGGGCGGAAAGTTGGGCGCCGCGGGGATCACGAATTTGTCGGCGCGGCAATGGGCGCTGATCCACACATCATCGACAAAGCGCGCGGCGGGCGGCGCCGCAGCGTAGTTCGTCACTGCCGCCAGGTCGAAAAAGTCCGGCCGCACCAGATAACCCGCGACACCCTGCAAGATGTCCACCGCCACCGGCCTTCCGATGCGCGCGCTGCGGATGGGCGCGGGCGGGCGCATCAGCAGGTTGGAGAGGATGGTGGTTGGCCGATCCGTCAGGTCGGGCGGCGCGATCCAGCCGCCCAACCCCAGCGCCGCGTTCGGCTGCGCCCTGGACGCCTTTTCGAGCTCGGCGATCAGGCTGACGGGATAGATGCGGTCGTCATCGACGACCAGGATCGCCTGGTCCGGCGCGGCATCGGCCAGCGCGGGCAGCAGCTTGGTGGCCGGGCCGTAATCCTCGCAAGGCACCAGCCGCACCGCCCGCAAATCGCGCAGCCAGTCGGGCACGTCATAGGGCCGGTTCTCGCGGCGGCTGAAGGCGGGCAGGTTCAACCGAATCTCTTTCGGCGGCCGGGTCTGGGTCAGAAGGCTTTTCAGCGTATCGGCGATCATGCCGATGCGGCTGGGGATGGTGGTCAGGCTGACGATCATCTCGGACCGGTCGGCGCGCGCCGCCCAGGCCCGGTCCAGCGCCGCGATGTCGGCTTGGGCCAGGCGATATTCCCGCCACAGGTCCTGGACCAGCCTTTCGCCTTCGAAGAAATTGTAGGTCCGGATCGATGCGCCGATCAGAAGCGGCGGCACCAGGTAGGGCCAGAGCATCGGGCTCGCAAAGTTGAACGCCAGCCATTATGACATAGCTTCGTTTGAAGCCGCGACCGGATTTTCCGGAAAAACAGGGCAGGGGCTGGTGGCGCAACAGGATCTTCTACTCGGGTATGACTTCGGCACCTCAGCGGTCAAGGTGGCGTTGTTCGCGCGGGACGGCGCGATCGTCGCTGCCGCAACGCAAGGCTATCGGCTGATCCTGCCAGAGCGCGGCTGGGCCGAGCAGGACCCGCAAGACTGGTGGGCAGCCATGGCCGCGGCAACGCGCGCGCTTGTGGACGCGGTGCCCGACGCCGGCGGCCGCATCGCCGCCATCGGGCTTTCGGCACAGATGGGCGGCGTGGTGCCGGTCGATGCGGAGGGCAGCGCATTGCACAATGCGCTGATATGGCTGGACACGCGTTCGGCGGATATTGCGCGGGAACTCACGGGCGGAATGATCCGCGTCGCCGGATATGGACCGCTGAAGCTGGCCCGCTGGCTGCGCCTGACCGGCGGCGCGCCCAGCCTGTCGGGCAAGGATGCGATTTCCAAGATCGTCTGGCTGCAGCGTCACCGCCCCGATCTGTGGCCGCGCGTCCACAAGCTTCTGGACGTGAAGGATTACCTTCTGGCGCACCTGACCGGCCGCTTTGTGACCAGTTTCGACAGCGCGCATCTGACCTGGCTGTTCGATGCACGCCCGGGGCGCAAACGCTGGTCGCCCACGCTGCTGAAACAGATCGGCCTTCCCGCCGCGCGCCTGCCCGACATTGCCGGGGCATGCGACGTTGCGGGCGGTCTATCGGACGGGGCCGCGGCAGAGCTTGGCCTTCGTCCCGGCACGCCGGTGACGGTGGGCACGGGCGATGTGGCGGCCGCCGCCATCAGCGCCGGCAACCCGGAAGAGGGCTCGCTGCATCTTTATCTGGGCACCAGCCTGTGGCTGGCCGCGCGCATCGCGCGTTCGCGCGTCGATCCGGGGACCAGCATCGGCAGCCTCAGCTTCGCCGACGGCAGCGACTATCTGTTGATCGCGACCCAGGAAAATGCCGGCGCCTCGATCCGCTGGGCGATGGCGCTCTTGGGGCTCGCGGAAGACGATTTCGCCGGGTTCGAGGCATTGGCGCGCAGCCACGCGCCCACCGCCGACGGGCCCTTCTTCTTTCCCTGGCTGACGGGCGAGCGCGTGCCGGTGGACGATCCGCGCATCCGCGGCGCCTTCGCCAATCTCGGCATCGAGAGCGGGCGCGCGGCGATGGCTTTCGCCGTCTATGAAGGCGTGGCGCTGAACCTGCGCTGGGCGATGGCATCCTTCGACAAGCTGTCGGGGCGAATAGGCCAGACGCTGCGCCTTTTGGGCGGCGGGGCACGCAGCACATTCTGGGCGCAGATGTTCGCCGATGTGCTGGGGCGCGCGGTCGAAACCGTGGAGACCCCGGACCAGTGCGGCACGCTGGGGGCGGCGATGACGGCAGGGGTGGCGGCGGGCTGGTATCCCGGCTTGGCCGATGCGGCGGCGATGACCCGGCCAGCCAGGGTCTTTGCGCCCGATCCCGCGCGCGCGGCGCTCTATGCGGCGCGCTTTGGCCGCTACACGGGCTATTATCCGCGCGTAAAAAAATGGCGTCCGTCCCAGGTGTAAGGACCTACCATGCTTGATTCCACCAACCGCGCCCTGTCCGACCGGATATGGAATGCGCTGGCCACGCCCCTCGTGGCGGCGGGCCTTTCGCCCAACCAGGTGACGTTCCTGGGGCTGGTGCTGGTGGCGGCAAACTGCGGCGCCTATCTTGCCCACCGCAATCCCTTCTGGTTCGGGCTGGGCCTGGCGCTGTCCTTCGCCTTCGACGGGCTGGACGGCGCGGTGGCGCGCCGCACCGGAAAATCCAGCAAGTTCGGTGGTTATCTGGACGCTGTGATCGACCGCTATCAGGAGATCGCCGTCTTCTTTGCCATCGCCCTTGTCACCGGCCTTTGGCCGCTGTGCTTCCTGGCGCTCTCCGGTTCGCTCCTGACCAGCTACAACAAGGCGCGCACGGCCATCGAGATTCCCATCGACAACACCGCCTGGCCCGACCTGATGGAGCGGCTGGAGCGCATCATCGTGCTGTGCGCGGGGCTGATCTTCGATCCGTTCCTGAAGTTTCCCGGCTGGCCCGGCCCGCTTCTCGTCGCGCTGGTGGTGATTGCGGCCTTCTCGCACATCACCGCGCTGCAGCGCTTCTGGCGGGCGCGGACCCGCATCCGCGCGTCCGAGGGCGGCTGACGGCGCGGCCGATCAGGCGCTCTGGGCCTCGGGCCGCCGCTCGGGCGCATCCACCGGCACGATGCGGCCGTAATCGAGCTTCACCAGCCGGTCGCCTGCGCCGAACCAGCGCTCGTCATGGGTGACGGCGACCACCGTCTTGCCGTGCGCCTTCAGCCGCGGTAGCAGCACGGTATAGAAATACTGTCGGAACTGCGGGTCCTGGTCGGCGGCGAATTCGTCAAACACATAGACTTGCCGGTCGCGCAGCCGGTTGATGGCATAGGCCAGCCGCTTGCGCTGTCCCGCCGACAGGCGGGTGGAGGTGAACTGCCGCCCCGTCAGCGTGGTCTTGCGGTCCAGTTCCAGTTCCGTCAGCAGCGCCTTGACCGTGTCCGGATCGAGATCGCCCAGGCCATAGAGACGCCGCATCAGATAGGGATCGCTGAAGATCACCGCGAACATCTCGCGGTAGCCCGCATTGCGCACGCCGTCCATCGGCTTGCCGTCGACCAGCACCTGTCCGGCGGCGGGATGATAAAGCCCGGCCAGCAGCTTGAGCAGCGTGGTCTTGCCCGCGCCATTGCCGCCGCAGATCAAAAGGATCTCGCCCCGCTTCAGCGTCAGGTCCAGCGGCCCGAGGTCGAAATTCTCCTCCGCCATGGCGGAGCGGAATTCGAAGCGGACATTGCTGAGTTCGATGCGGTCGAACAGGGCGGGCGCCGCCTCGCGCGCCGGGCCTTCCGGCGTTTCGGCGAACAATGACCCTTCCAGGCGGCTGATATTGCCCAGCGCCACCGCGCCTTTTGAGAAGAAGGGCACCGCGGCCACCATCTGCTCCACCGGCGCCAGGAGATACAACACAGTGGCGAGCAGCTGATAGGTGGATCCGGCGCCGCTGGGCAGCAGCAGGGGGATCAGAAAGACGACAATGGCAATCAGGCTGAAGGTGAAGGCGTGCGACACCAATTCGCTGATCTGGTAGCGCCGGGCCGAAGCCGCGCCCAGGTTGCAGAATTCGTCCGAGACGGTCTTCAGATGTCCCATGATCTCGTCCTGCTGGGCGCGGTCCAGCTTCAGGTCGCGAAAGCCGTGCAGCAGGTCGTACATGGTGTCGAAATACTCGACTTCCTTTTCACGGGCGCGGGCATAGGCCTGCTTGGCCTTGTTTTCGTGCCAGTAATAGGTCGCCGCGCCGGCTGCGATGGTCAGGGTTGCGATGGCGAAGCTGGCGGGCGAAAGCCACGCCAGATAGGCCAGCGCCACCGCCAGCACCACGGCGGCCTGGAAGGTGATGATGAAATCCTTGGCCACGCTGGCCAGCCGTTCGGACTCATGGCCGATCAGGGTGAAGATCTTGCCCGGGTCCTGGGCTTCAACCAGCCTGAGCGGCGCATGGATCAGCTTGCCGCAGATGCGCAGGCGCAGGCGGTGCAGCAGCCTGCGCACAAGATTGTCGCTGAGAACCGCCGACAAATAGGCCGAGGCCAGATAGACCACCAGCGCGGCGGCGAAGCCGCCCGCCAGCTTCAGGTTCAGCCCGCCGCCACTGCCGGCCTGTGCGGCGGCGGCATTGAACGCGGCCAGCAGCGCGCCGCGCGCCAGGCCAGCCGCCACCGACGGCACAATGATGCGCAGCCGCGATCCGCGCGTTTCCCGGTTCAGGAAACCCAGAAGCTGAGGAATGGTGCTGCGTTGTGCCGTCTCGGCCATGGTCCCCGTCGGGGCGCCCGCATGGGCCGCCCGCTTGCTATCCTATTCCTGCCCGCTGGCGCCGGCCAGTTCGCGGAAATGGCGCCGCATCTCCGCAAAGGCCGTCATCGGATAGGCAAGGAACATCGTGGCGACGAAATATTCCGATCCCACATAGACAAGCTGGATCGCATATTTGTGGTCCGGCGCGGCCAGGCCCTTGGTCTCGTACATGTAGAGGAAGAACCAGGAGCCCAGGAAGATTCCGGCGGCGACCAGCACCCGGCTCACGATCCCGTCGCGCCCGGACGGCTCATCCACCAGCCGGCGCAGCCACAGCACGAACAGAATGTCGATCGTGATGGCCAGCGCCTGGCTGATGTAGAAGGCCCAGGAGCCGTACATGTGCACATCATGGCCGTCATGCAGGTTGAAGATGGCGACCAGCATCAGGAACAGGCCCGCCGCGATGCCCAGCGCGCTGGCCAGCGCGAACAGGATGGCGGGGCCTTTGACCGGCACGCCTGCGCGCGCGAAATGGAACAGCCGGCGGCGGTTGCGCACGATGTTCAGCGACCAGGACACGATGATGAACAGCGTCACCAGCGCCATGGTCCATTCGAAGAAGATGTCCGACGGCCAGCGCGAGGCGGTCTCGCTGATGGTGGGGGAATCATTGACGAAATGGTCCGGGAAATAGTGCAGGAAGATCAGGCGGGTGATCAGTACCGACGGCACCCCGATGACGAAGACCAGCGGCAGGCACCAGCTCAACCTCTCGCCCCAGCTCACGCGGGCGCTCTGCGTGGCCTGCTGCATCTCGATAACCCGCGTGTCAGACAATATTCCGGCCCCGTCTTTGGTGCTCTGCTGTGCGCCGTAAACCCTTATGCGGCGCGTCAAAAACGCTAGTCGATATTCTTCTCAGCCGCAACCGGGCGGCTAGCGCCGAAGCGCCAGCACCGCGTTCAGCCCGCCAAAGGCAAAGGAACTGGACAGCGCCACGTCGAACGCCTGTTCCCGCGCGATGTTGGGAACATAGTCGAGGTCGCACTGGGGATCGGCCTCGTTGTAATTGACCGTGGGCGGAATAAATCCGTCCCGCATTGCCAGCAGCGTCGCCACCGCCTCGATCGCGCCGGCAGCGCCCAGGGCATGGCCGTGCATCGACTTGGTGGAGGAAACCGCCAGGCGGCGGGCATGGTCGCCGAAGACCTCGTGGATCGCCCTTGTTTCGGTGACGTCGTTCATCGCCGTGCCGGTGCCGTGTGCATTGACATATTCGAAAGTCTCGGGCGCAAGTCCGCTGTCCTTGATGCAGGCGCGCATGGCCCGCACTGCCCCGTCCAGTGACGGCAGTACGATGTCGCCGGCATCCGCGCTCATGCCAAAGCCTACGATCTCGCCCAGGATGGGCGCGCCGCGCGCCTGCGCATGCGCCCGGCTTTCCAGGATCAGGATGGCGGCGCCTTCGCCCAGCACCAGGCCCTTGCGCCCCTTTGCGAAGGGGCGGCAGGTGTCGGGCGCCAGGATGCGCATCGCCTCCCACGCCTTCAGCGTGCCCGGCGTGAATACCGACTCGGCGCCGCCGGTCAGCGCCACATCCACCATGCCCGCGCGCACCATGTGAAAGGCGGTGCCGATGGCATGGTTGGCCGAAGCACAGGCGCTGGCGGTGGTGAAGGCGGGACCGCGCATCCCGTGTTCCATGGTGATGTGGCTGATCGCGGCGCTGATCATCAGCTTGGGGATGATGAAGGGCTGGAAGCGCTTGGCATTCTCCAGATAGAGGCGCTGGAAGCTTTCATCCAGCGTGGTCATGCCGCCTACGCCCGAACCCAGGATTGCGGCTGCGCGCTCGCCCACGGGTCCGCGGAAATCCAGGCCGCTGGCCGCCACCGCCTCGCGGGCCGCCACCAGCGCGAACTGGCTGAAGCGGTCGAGCAGCAGAAGGCGCTTCTCGTCGAAATGTTCCAGGGGATCGAAGCCGGCCACCTCGGCGCCGATCTTCACCATCAGCCGGTCGGTAGGCGTGACGGTCAGCGGGCCGATGCCGCATTGCCCGGCCCTCAGCGCAGCGGCCATCTGGGCGGTGTTGCGCCCGATGGCCGAAATGCAGCCCATGCCGGTGACGACGACACTGGTCATCTGGACGCCGCCTTGTGCCGCGGCAGGTCAGGCATGATGGAATGTCTCACGCCGGCTGCTGGCCCTGGCCAATATGCTGGTGGACCAGCGCAACCACGTCGCCCACGGTCTTGAAGCCGGCGCCCGCCGCGTCCACGCTTTCGTTGGCATTATAGGGGATGGAGATGTCGAAGCGCTCCTCGATCTGGAAGATGATCTCCACGATATCCAGCGAGTCCAGGGTCAGGGTGGTAAGCTCCGTCTGGGGTGTCAGGCTGCTGCGGTCCGATTTGGCCTTTTCGGCGATAATATCCAGGACCGCTCCTTCGACGTCGGCCATCCAATGCCCCCAATAATGTTCTTCTGTCGGGCGCTCCAGCGCCGCCACTTCCGTCAAGCTATTGGTGTGACAGAAGGAAGTCGAGCCTGTCATCGGCCTGGGCCTGCGGTGGCTGGGGATGACGGGCTTTCGGCGGGTTCCGGGGCCAGTTGCGGGGCGATTTGGCGCATCCCGCGCGGGGGTAGATGCCGCCTGAGGAAAATCGCCCGCCCAGGCTGCATTGCGGGGACAGGCTTGCATCTAGCCGGCATTCCCCCTATTTCACAGCCCGGACCTGGGATAGCTGAATTTGTCCACGAACAAGACTGTAATATCGCATCTGCGCCGTCTGGAGGCCGAAAGCATCCATATCATGCGCGAGGTGGCGGCCGAATTCACCAACCCGGTGATGCTCTATTCCATCGGCAAGGATTCGTCGGTGATGCTGCACCTGGCGATGAAGGCATTTTATCCTTCCAGGCCGCCCTTTCCGCTGATGCACGTCGACACCACCTGGAAGTTCCGGGAGATGATCGAATTCCGCGACGCCACGGCCAGGAGGCTGGGGCTGGACCTGATCGTCCATGTCAATGAAGACGGGGTAAAGCGCGGCATCAACCCGTTCGATTCCGGTTCGTCCCTGCATACCCAGGTGATGAAAACCGAGAGCCTGAAGCAGGCGCTGGACAAATATGGCTTCGATGCGGCCTTCGGCGGCGCACGCCGCGACGAGGAGAAGAGCCGGGCAAAGGAGCGAATCTTCTCCTTCCGCACCGCCACCCATGCCTGGGACCCAAAGAACCAGCGGCCCGAACTCTGGCGCGTCTACAACACCCGCATCAGCAAGGGCGAAAGTATTCGCGTGTTCCCGCTGTCCAACTGGACCGAGCTGGACATCTGGCAATACATCATGGCCGAGAACATCCCCATCGTGCCGCTCTATTTCGCCAGGAAGCGTCCGGTGGTGGAACGCGGCGGCGCGTTGATCATGAAGGACGATGACCGCATGGCGCTGCTGCCCGGTGAACGGATCGAGGAGCGGTTGGTGCGTTTCCGCACGCTGGGCTGCTATCCGCTCACCGGCGCGATCGAATCGGGCGCCGATACGCTGGAAGCCATTGTCACCGAGATGTTCACCGCCCGCACCTCCGAACGCCAGGGCCGCCTGATCGACAGCGACGAGAAGGCGTCGATGGAAAAGAAGAAGAAGGAGGGGTACTTCTAGTGAACGCCCCGACAGACCTTCAGAGTTTTCTGGCTGCGCAGGAAAAGAAGTCGCTGCTGCGCTTCTTGACCTGCGGCAGCGTCGATGACGGCAAGTCCACGCTCATTGGCCGTCTGCTCTACGACACCAAGCTCCTGTTCGAAGACACGCTGGCGTCGCTGGAAAAGGACAGCCGCAAGTTCGGCACCACAGGCGAGGATATCGACTTCGCCCTTCTGGTCGACGGGCTGGAGGCCGAGCGCGAGCAGGGCATCACGATCGACGTCGCCTACCGCTTCTTCGCCACGGCGCGCCGGAAATTCGTCGTCGCCGACACCCCCGGCCACGAGCAGTATACGCGCAACATGGCGACCGGCGCGTCGACGGCCGATCTCGCGGTGGTGCTGGTCGATGCGCGGCAGGGCATCCTGTCGCAGACGCGCCGCCATTCCGTGATCGCGTCGCTGCTGGGCATCCGGCACATCGTGCTGGCGGTGAACAAGATCGACCTCGTCGGCTTCGACAGCGATGTATTCGAGCGGATCGCCGCGGACTACCGGGCCTTCGCCGATTCCCTCGATTTCCTCTCCATCGTGCCGGTGCCGCTTTCCGCCCGCTTCGGCGACAATGTGACCAACCGCTCGGCCAACACGCCCTGGTACAAGGGGCCGACCCTGCTCGACCATCTGGAGACCGTCCCGGTCGCCGACGACGCGGCGGGCCGGCCGTTCCGCTTCCCGGTGCAGTATGTGAACCGGCCGAACCTCGACTTCCGCGGTTTTGCGGGCACGATCGCCTCGGGTGTCGCGCGTCCGGGCGACGAGGTCGTGGTGGCGAAATCGGGGCGTTCCGCGCGCATCAAGCGCATCGTCACACAGGATGGGGATTTGCCCGAAGCCGTCGCCGGCGCGGCCGTGACGCTGCTCCTCGACAGGGAGATCGACGTCTCGCGCGGCAATATGCTCGTCGCGCCGGACGCGCGGCCGCACGTCGCTGACCGTTTCGCGGCGAGCCTCGTCTGGTTCCACGAAGGCCCGCTCTTCCCGGGACGCAACTACATCCTGCGCACCGAGACCGGCCAGGTCTCGGCGACGGTGACGGAACTGGCCGCGCGGCTGAACATCAACGATCTCAGCGGAGCACCCGCCAAGACGCTGAACATGAACGAGGTGGGCGTCGCCCACATGGCCACGCAGGCACCGCTCGCCTTCGACGTCTTCCGCGACAACCGCACGACCGGCGCCTTCATCCTGATAGACCGCCTGACGAATGCGACCGTGGCCGCCGGCATGATCCGCGGCCCGCTGCGCCGCGCCGACAACATCCACTGGCAGGCGCTCGATGTCGACCGCAAGGCGCGCGCCGCCATCAAGCACCAGCGGCCGAAGGTCCTGTGGTTCACCGGCTTCTCCGGGTCGGGCAAGTCCACCATCGCCAACCTGCTGGAGCGGAAGCTCCATGCGGCGGGCCGCCACACCTACATGCTGGACGGCGACAACGTCCGCCACGGCCTCAACCGCGACCTCGGCTTCACCGACGCCGACCGGGTCGAGAACATCAGGCGCGTGGCCGAGGTGGCGAGGCTGATGGCCGACGCCGGCATCATCGTGCTCGTCTCCTTCATTTCGCCCTTCCGGGCGGAGCGGCAGAGAGATCTTCGTCGACACGCCGATCGAGGAGTGCATGCGGCGCGATCCGAAGGGGCTCTACAGGAAGGCGATGGCCGGCGAGATCAAGAATTTTACCGGCATCGATTCTCCCTACGAGGCGCCGGAAAAGCCTGAAATCCATCTGCGGACCACCGGCCGCCCGCCGGAGGAGATGGTCGAGACGATCGAGGACTGGCTGATCGAGAAGGATCTCGCCGAAGACGAGTACAGCAGTGGCGCCGGAATCTGACGACGCCGAATTGCTCGCCCTGTTCACGCGGCTCGCGCTTGATGCGGGCAGGGCGATCATGGAGGTGTTCCACGGCGCCATCGACGTGGAGGAAAAGGCCGATTCCTCTCCCGTCACCGCCGCCGACCGGGCCAGCGAGGCGCTGATCCTCGAAGGGCTGCGCGCGGCGTACCCCGGCGTTCCCTGCGTGGCGGAGGAAGAAGCCTCCGCCGGCATCCTGCCCGTAGCGCTCGACGGTCCCTTTTTCCTGGTCGATCCGCTCGACGGCACGCGCGAGTTCGTGAGGCGCCGTCGCGATTTCACCGTCAACATCGCGCTCGTGCGGGACGGCGCTCCGGCGGTCGGGATC